>NZ_JALHKS010000022.1 GCF_022968825.1 Chryseobacterium salipaludis | reverse complement strand
TCATTATACTTCGTACATAGTACTTGGGTACAATGAGTGGTGGAGAATATCGGAGTCGAACCGATGACCTCCTGCGTGCAAGGCAGGCGCTCTAGCCAGCTGAGCTAATTCCCCTCTAGCGGAGATTTTAAATTCTAAATTCTAAATTTTAAATTATGTAAGCACCTGGCGTTAATCTAAAATCTGTAATCTAAAATCTATAATCCCTTCAATTAGTAGTCTCGGGCAGGCTCGAACTGCCGACCTCTACATTATCAGTGTAGCGCTCTAACCAGCTGAGCTACGAGACTTCATTTTTAGACGCTCAGATGATAGACTTTTAGATAATAGACGCTTAAGACCTGAAGTCTGAGCGCTGTTTGTCTAAATTCTAACCTCTGATGTTCTAAAATCTCCTCTCCCTTCTACTAATTTCTAGTGGGTATAAGTTAAAATAATAACCAAAAAGTAAAAACTAAAGCATCCTTTATTATAAAGCCAAAGGATTAATAAAATGTTTCTTGACTAAAAGTCTCTAA
>NZ_JALHKS010000021.1 GCF_022968825.1 Chryseobacterium salipaludis | reverse complement strand
TTAGAGCTTGTTTTTTGTCATAGAATATGTTAGCAGAAGTATTATTTACCAAATTGTCTGGAAAGAGTTTTTATTTTCTTTAAATGCTTCGAGCGGTTTTAAACCAATTTCTCGTCTTGTTAAATTAATTTTTTCTTTTTGTTCGTGGGTTAAATGTTTTGTTGGCAGAATAAGAAAGTAATAAATAGGAGTGGATTTATTGAACCAAACACGATTTTGTTCCAAAGTCCAGGCATAATCCTCAGGTCTATATTCGCCATTTCTTACATATTTTTCAAAAAAAATATTCAAGTATTTTTCATTCTTGGTCAGCCTTAAATTGTGGTGCAAAATAATATTTGCTCGTTTATATGATTCGTAACCTATTTTTTCTTCGGAAGGGAATCCATATTCATAAATTAAAGAAAGTAAAAGTGAAAAGTTTGAGTCATCAATTTTCTCCGTGGATTGGTTTTTCTCCCTATAACTTTGGTCAAGAATATACAAACTATCAATTTTATTTTTATAAGTATTGTTAATTTTCTTTTGGAAAATATTATCTAACATTGAAATTTTATTGGAAAGACCGACAAATTCTTTTTTATTAT
>NZ_JALHKS010000020.1 GCF_022968825.1 Chryseobacterium salipaludis | reverse complement strand
TGCTAGGTGCAAGGTGCAGGTTGCGAGGTGGCGGGTGGTCGGTGGTCAGTGATGGGTGGTCGGCGGTGATTGGTCCGGGTAGGGGAGTAGGGGGTGATTGAGTGATGCGGGGTGCGGGGAGCAAGGTGCGGGTTGCGGGTTGCGGGTTGCGGGGTTGCAAATTAGAAATTAGAGGTTAGAAATTAGAGATTAGAAGAAAGAGGAAAAAGGAAAGAGGGAGGAGGAAGGGGCGCTGCCGTTCAGGGGGTTGCTTCGTCGCGCTGGCGCACTTCTCACAATGGCGAGGGTGGAGTGGGGTTCTCGATACATTTTTCCTGCGCTCTGCTACGGAAAAACACTCGAACTGACGAGGTGCGGGTTGCGAGTGGTGAGTGGTGAGTAGTTGAGGAGAGGAGAGGAGAGGAGAGGAGAGGAAGGGGTGGGGAGTGGTTGAATAGTGCAAGGTGCAGGGTGCAAAGTAGAGGGTTTTGTGTTGCAGGTGAGGAAGGCAGAGAAAAGAAAAAGGTCCGGGCTGGAGTGCCGGACCTTTTTGGGTATTTTTCCTGAGCGCCGAGAGGCTCAACGCCGGAGGAATTAGTTGGTTGTAGCGG
>NZ_JALHKS010000019.1 GCF_022968825.1 Chryseobacterium salipaludis | reverse complement strand
AGCATCTTTTAAGTTTTGGCTATGATAGACTAAAGCAAACAGGAGAAGCTGGAGCAAGAAAAAAAACCAATAATCAATGGTTTGAAACACAAGATTCGATAAGTTATTGGGAGGATTTTCTTCGACCAAAAATTGTGTGGCTAGAACTAACAGACGATGCTAATTTTTGTTTAGATACAAACAATTATTTTATAAATAATACAATATTCTTTATCAGCGGATCTAGGTTAGAATATTTACTATCATTTCTAAATTCCTCCATTTGTAAATGGTATTTTACAAAGCTGGCAGCCACTTCAGGTGTGGGTACGACAAGGTGGATTAAGCAGTATATTGAAAAAATTTTTGTCCCACATCAAATTGAAGCACAGGACGAAAGATTATTATCTCGTCTTGCTAGAGAAATACAAAGGTGCAAGGCGAATCAAGCAGAAACAGGAGTGCTGGAACTAGACATCTTACATATCTTTTATCGGTTGTTTGGCTTCGATGAGCAGGAGATCAACCTTATTGAGCGCGGAAACAATTGATTGCTTCACGTTCTTCGTAATCTAAACCATAGATATCAAATATAAAGCTGTTAATCTCTTCGTCCACTTCATTCTGCCCTAAGTGCTTTGCTACAATCTGCTGAATTTTGGCCTCATATGCATCTCGCAGTTCTGGTACTGGCAACTGCATAATAAACATGGGCTTATATTCAAAGTACCCGCCACTCCGAGCAACCCCAAGGCTTCTTATGTAGTAATCGGCAAGTCGCGAATTTAATACAGCAAGCAGAAATTCACTGTCTGCAACGATGAATGCGCTGGGAGCATTTATAAAATATTCTGCTGGTGCGAAAGCATAAGAAGCTTTAAGATTAAGATTACCCCAAACTATTTTCTGTTTATAAAAATCCTCC
>NZ_JALHKS010000018.1 GCF_022968825.1 Chryseobacterium salipaludis | reverse complement strand
ATGTGCCTGTTGCACAACCTTTTTCAAAAATACAGTAAAAAAGATTTCAGAAATAGAAAATGTGGTTATAAACGTGTTTAAAATATTGATATTCAGTTGTATAAATGGTTTGTTTTGAGTAAATTAGCGTATGCAGGGCAGGAAAACATTTGAACCGAAAATCTTCTACGAACTCAGCCTGGACGGGCTCGTTCCCGAGGATGATTTCTACCGTAAAATCAGTCAGGAGGTACCCTTTGGCTTCCTCTACCAGTCAACCTCTCATTATTACGGCCGTTGCGGGCAGGACAGCATTGATCCGGTGGTCTTTTTCAAGATTCTTCTGGTGGGTTATCTCAACAACCTGAGCAGCGACCGCGAGCTGATCCGCCACTGTTCCAATGCACTTAACGTGCGCCTTTTCCTGGGCTACGATCTGGATGAGAAACTGCCGTGGCATTCCACCATCTCCAGAACGCGTGCATTATTGGGCGAGGAACTCTTTCTGCAGCTTTTTCAGCAGATACTGCGCCTGTGCGTCAGCAAAGGCATGGTGCGTGGCAAAAGACAGGCGGTGGACTCTGCCTTCATTAAGGCCAATGCAAGCATGGACAGCCTGGTTGAAAAGGAAGTTTTGGAAGACGCTTCAGCGTTTGTGAAGGAACTGGAGGAGAACAGCGAGTTCAAGGTAACTTCAGCCCGCAAGAAACTTGTAGAACAGCACCACGCCTGGAAAGCCAAAGAATACCGGGGCATGCCGGGAAGCAACCGCAGCGACAGAGTGGATGAAGACGGCAACGAACTGCGTCCCAAGTTCCTCTCCAATCACACCCATTATTCTCCCACGGATCCCGATGCTAAAATCTCGGTAAAACCGGGCAAGGCACGCCAGCTGAACTATGCCGGACAGATAGCGGTGGACGATAAGAACCACGTAATCACGGGAGCCTGTGCGAGCACAGCGGGAAGCAAGGACAGCGCTATACTGCCGGAGATTGTAGACCAGATGCTTTCTAACCTGAAGCAGCACCAGCTGAGCACGGAAGAAGTTCTGGCCGATGCCGGATACTCCAGCGGGGAGAGCCTTGAGTATTGCCGGCAGAAGAATATCAATGCATATATTCCCAACTTCGGTCAGTACAAACCGGAGCGTGAAGGCTTTGAATTTGTGAAGGGAGAAACGCAGGCACAGGATTATTACCGCTGCGACAAGAAAGGCGGAAACCAGGCCATTTTAGTTTTTAAAAGAATTTTGACCGACTCCAAGGGTTACCGTAAGAAAAGCTACCGCAGCAGCGAGAAAGACTGCAGGGACTGTCCGCTGCGTGCCCAGTGCTGCGGCAGGGTAACTAAGTTCAAGAAGATCGAGGACAGCATCCACAAGCCGCTCTACGATGCCATGCACGAGAAACTCAGCAAAGACAAAAACTACACCCGTTTCCTCACCAAGCGGCGCAGCTCTACGGTGGAACCCGTGCTGGGCACGCTGATCAACTTCCACAGTATGAAGCGGGTGAATACAAGAGGGATGAAAAACGCCAACAAGCATGTTTTAATGGCAGCTCTGGCTTACAACCTGAAGAAATACCTGAAGTTCATCTCCCGGAAACCGAAAAGCAATGCACAGGTTATGCACCTTCCGGAAGGGATACTCCGGTTTTTTCTAAGCCGGCTCCATGGTTCGCTCATCACTTCAATTTAAGCCACCTGAAAATCTGAACTCTCTTTGCCCGGCAAAAATAGAAACCTCCCTTAAATCGCTTTAAAGGAGGTCGTTTTTTATGCTTTTACTTTGAAAATTACTGAAAATGTGGAGTTGTGCAACGGTTACC
>NZ_JALHKS010000017.1 GCF_022968825.1 Chryseobacterium salipaludis | reverse complement strand
ACTGGAAACCAAGTTACGACCCATTTGCGATCCCTGTAGCAGACTACACTAAGATAGGAAGTTATGTGATTCTTTGGGATGGTTTTGACAATAATGATATATATGACAGCACCCATTTTGCTAACAAAAGTTTAAAAGCTATTATTACCGCCGAAAAGAACGGAATAAAAAAAACAAAAGAAGTTGAATTCAGAACTTCATACAAAGAAGCTGATTGGGTAGACGTAAGGATTGATAAGAAAAATAAGAAATTAGAAACAACGCTTCGTGTAAATTTGCAAAACGGCGGTGCCCAAGGCTTGGACTGTACGACAAAAGATATTGATCCTGATCCAAAAATTAGAGTTCTCAACACAACCTGTGATTGGGATAAGGCGCCAAAAGAGGCTCTTCATTATTATAAGAAAGAGCCTATAAAAAGCCGCAGAAAAAGTTTTGACGAATTAAAAAGTTTAGTGATAGACGGCTTAAAAAAGCACTGGAGCAGAAGTCCAAAAAATGGGTTAAAAGAGGGACATTTTATAAATGTTTTCGATGAACAGTTTGAAATGGAATTAATACCTATTCATAGTTCTTACAGCGCTTTAAATGATATAGTAGTCTTGTATAATACGAATGGTACTTGGAGTAGGAGTGGGAATCCAGGTTTTTTTGCGAAGTTGTCTTACAATGTAGGTTATATCAAATACTCTGATGGATGGGGTTATCAAAATGAATCAGACGAAGATGTTATATTCGTAGAAATTGCTGCGCATGAAATAGGGCATCCTATACTCTTAGCATACGGAAGCGCAAATTATTCGTGGGAACATAAAGGGAGCTCATATCTTCTGCCACAAGACCCGAAACCTACCAGTGATAATGATGAGTCGAAGATTAGTATGGCAAATCTTGCTTATCTATATACCTTCAATAGTACAGGCGAATATTAACCCGCCACGGGAGAAATAGATTTAATGAAATACTACCATTCTAAAAATCCACAGGGCAAACGTGTAGCCTATTCTGATTATACACGCACAGTTGTGGCAGAAAAGGATGCGCTAGGGTTACTATGGCTTACGAAAATTTCAATACTATGATTTACATTGTCTTTTATCTTGGTATTCTCCTTCTAATATGCATTCGTAAAGATTTGACATTTAGAAAAAAGATAATAATTGTCGGTTTTATTACATTTATTGTACTTTCAATACTTACTCTATATTTCTTTATATATTTCGATAGTGGTTTAGAGCAAAAAACTTTTGATAGGAAAGGTTAATATAAGAGGAATTATTCTAGAATTAAACTATTAATTAGCATTTGCTCGTAACTTTTTTAACAGCGAGAATGTAAGAAGTCTATCAAAATTTATCGTGCCAGGTGATTTTTGATTTCTCTGTAGCGTGTAAGTATATTACAAAAACATGATTGCTTTGTGCATAATCCCGGACCGGCCTTTTGTGATGGGTGGCATGTTCCACGGGCGGGTGGGGCTGGGTGGAGGCTCTGATAACCGCGTTAAATCCATCCAGACAAGAAGCGGCCACCGTATTATCTTCACAGAAGATGAAAGTATTGTCATCACCGACAAGAGTGGCAATGAAATCCATTTAGATACCACGGGAAGCAACATTAATATCACCGCACCGGAAACCATGACGCTTAACTGCAGGAACATGAATATTAATGTGGGGGAGAATATGACCACGAGTGTCGGAATGAACAACAGTGAGACCATTGGCATGAACAACAGCCAAACGGTAGGAATGAATGCTACCCAAAGCATCGGTGCTATGAAGCTGACTTCCGTGATGGGTGATGCGAGTGTGTTTATTACCGGAAAACTGATGGAGATGATTGAGGGAGATGTGCATAGTGAAACGAACCAAATCAGAAACGAGATTTCACATGATGATATTGAAATTTCTTCCAGCAAAAACATCACAAAGAATGCGCAGCAGGAAGTAAAAAACAACAGTGGTGAGAAAAGCAAAAATCATTAGTTATGTCTCGTACCAGAATTGTAAAAG
>NZ_JALHKS010000016.1 GCF_022968825.1 Chryseobacterium salipaludis | reverse complement strand
GAGGTTACCACCAGGGAGTTTTTCACGCCGACTGTTTTATCGTTGTTGTAGTCTGTGGTATTGGTATAGTTGAAATCCACCACACCACCGGCAGCTACGCTTCCTGCATCAATAGAGATCACGTCCTGTAGTATGATATTTACTGTTGTTTTGGCAGCGTTAGAAGTAGCGGCAGTCTGTGCGCTCAGGGTATTGGTACCCAGAACAGCGAAAGCGAAGAGTGCAGCGGAAGAAAGGATGAAGTTTTTCATAGTATACGATTTTTTATTTTCTGATTGATATTATCCGATTGATTTAACAGTGCAAATATCGGGTGGGTGGCGGTAGTAATCTGTAGTTGCGCGTGTAAATGGGTGTAGTGGGATTACTACAGGGTTAGAGGTTAGAGGTTAGAAGTTAGAAGTTAGAAGTTAGAAGAAAGAGGAAAGAGGAAAGAGGAAAGAGGGAGGAGGAAGGAGCAGAGGAGTAGGGAGTGGTTGAGTGGTTGCTGGTTAGCGTTCTCGATACATTTTTCCTGCGCTGTGCTTCGGAAAAACACTCGAACTGACGAGGTGCAAGGTGCGGGGGTGATCAGTGGTCGGGGGTTGGTGGTTGATGGTCGGTGGTCAGTGGTCGGTAATTGAGTGTTAAGTGCTGCGGGTTGCGGGTTGCGGGTTGCGGGTTGCGGGTTGGGTCAGTGGCCGGTGGTCGGTGAACGGTGAACGGTGGCGGGTGGCCAGTGGTTGAGTGATTACGCGTTGAGCGGTGCGGGGAGGTGGTGACAGAATGCGGATGCGGGCAGAACATAAAAAAGCCCGGCATGCGCCGGGCTTCAGGAGTACTTTTGCTGCAATATCAATATTTAATTTTCTATGTACTTTACTTAGCTGTTGCTGTATACGTAATCATTTGAGTATACGTACCCCGCGGTTTTCCCAACAGTTGTTTTTTAGCCTGTTCTGCGGAAACGGAATACCGGAGATTCAAAGAACGCTTAAATCCGTAACCGGCACCGCTTACGAGTACCTGATCTTGTGGCGAAAGCTGCACTTCATGAGTGTTGCCGGTCATCGTGCCGCCCGGCACGACGGAAAGTTGAAGTACCTCCACCGGAATTTTATCAACTCCGTTGATAAAATCGGAACCGTCTGCCTTCACTTTCACATCAAAAGATTTGGTAGAGGTGACCACCAAAGAATTTTTGACTTCCACATTTTTGGTTTCGTTGTAGTCTGCCGCGGTAGCATAATTAAAATCTACCGTTCCACCGCCAGCTGCGCTCGATGCGTCAATAGAGATGTCATCGGCCAGTATAATATTAACGGTTGTTCCGGCTGTATTGTCCTGGGCGTTTAACCCTGCTGCCCCGGCCAGCAACAAGCAGACAGCGGCTGTTTTAAAAATAAGGTGCGTATTCATAGTCATCAGCTGATTATATGGTTTCTGGTGCGTTTTGCCCCTTTTATAGAAGTTCTTTGTTTGATTGATGAATTCAAATGTACAAAATAAATCGAATTATGAAACAGATTTGATAATATAATTTGTCATATTTTACAATGCTGTCATACATATCAGGTTATCAGTGTTGTATGTTGGGTTGTGATTCCGAAAACTCCAACTGGTCTTGTTGCGGGTATCACCAAATATGGGTCCAAAACGAGGGTTTTGAGAGAATGGAACGTGAAGGTAACGGAGGTAGGGAGGAAAGAGGTGAGTAAGTCGGAAGTCAGGAGTCAGAGCACGAAAGTGGTCGGTGGTCAGTGATGGGTGGTGGGTGGTTGAGTGGGGATTGATTGGGTGGTGCGGGTTGCGGGGGGAGAAATAGAAATTAGAGGTTTGAAATTAGAGATTAGAAGTTAGAAGGAAGAATAAGGAAGAATAAAGAGCAAAGAGGAGAGACGTGGAGATAATAGACTTTAAGGGAATAGACGGGTTAGCAGTAAGGTGTACGCTAAAAGCTGTCAGCTATCGGCTGTCGGCTTTCAGCAGGTGCGGGTTGCGGGTTGCGGGGTTGCAAATTAGAAATTAGAGGTCAGAAATTAGAGATTAGAAGAAAGAAAAAAGAAGGAGAGATGTGGAGATGATAGACTTTGAGAGAATAGACGAGGTGCGAGGTGCGAGGTGCGGGTTGCGGGATGCTGGTTGCGAGGTGGTCGGTGATCGGCGGTCGGTGAACGGTGAACGGTGGCGGGTGGCCGGTGATCGGAAGTGAGGAGTGGGGAGTAATTGAGTGATTGCGGGTTTTCAAAGGAGCGCTGTTGTTCAGGGGGTTGCTTCGTCGCGCTGGCGCACTTCTCGCAATGACGAGGGCGGGCCGGGGTTCTCGATACATTTTTCCTACTCTGCGCTTCGGAAAAACACTCGAACTGACGAGGTGCGGGTTGCAGGTGAGGAAGGCAGAGAAAAGAAAAAGGTCCGGGCTGGAGTGCCGGACCTTTTTGGGTATTTTTCCTGAGCGCCGAGAGGCTCAACGCCGGAGGAATTAGTTGGTTGTAGCGGTATAGGTTACTGTTTGGGTG
>NZ_JALHKS010000015.1 GCF_022968825.1 Chryseobacterium salipaludis | reverse complement strand
GGAAGCGCAGAAAGTGCTATTTTATCAGTGTTTCGCCTGGCGTAATTGGCAATTTCTTTGGCATCTACTTTATCGCTTTTGCCGCGGGTAATCCCCAGCGAGCGTTTGATTTCCAAAGCTGGGACCTGAGCATAATCCAGTTGGTTTTCGCTTAAAACCAGGGCGAGCAACGAGGAATAAATGCCGGTATTCTCAAAAACAAAAAGAGTCTCGTTCATTTTACAGCCGGCTTTTTTCAATGTTTTTAGAAACGTCTCGATCGATTTTTGCGTATTCAGGATCTGGCCTTGTTCGGGCTGCGGATCCGGGGTAACCATGCAGTAATCCAGCGTTAGTTTTGCCACATCAATTCCGATGTAAGTTGTGTATTTTTTCATAACTTGGTGATGTTTAAATTAATGTTGAACTTCTTTAAAATCTTTATTAGATCTGGGTAATCTGGTATTCTATCTAAAGCTGTTTCAACCCTTTAAAAACAAGACAGAGGACTGATATGTTAGTTGAGACTTTTACGCTCTAAGGGTATTGTTAGTTCACCCCTGTCTTGTTTATTTTAAAGGTAATTATTTTATGAATGTAAAGTAAAGAAGGGTTTGCCAAAAGCGGGGCTGAAGTTTTTCGATTGAGCATTTGTGCAAGGTTGAACGGTAGTAATTCTATTGAACTTTTGTGCTAAAAATCCCCGCCTTCGGCAAGCCCCAACCCGTTAGCTGCAATTCCCCTACTCCAAAAACGGAGTTGTTTTTAGCCGCTAACGAAAGTTCTCAAAATTCATATTCAAAAAATCCAATATTTCTTACCTTAGTAATTGCTCCTTGAAAAGACCGGTTTAAGCAATGGTGTTTAAAAACCCGTCTGCAATTCAGGTAAGATTGCACAAAAGTCTTTAGTAGTAATACTTCAGACGGCGTTAGTTTTTAATGGCGAGTTCCGATTTACATCGGAATATCCCGATCAGAATAATTTCAAATTTAACAAAGTGCAGTCCTTGGAGTTTTTTATTGGTTTAATTGAAAAAATTGAGACATGGAAACTAAGAAGCAGATTTCACTCGAAGTGGTAAATTCCAATGCTGCGGGAATAGACATTGGAAGCCGTAGCCATTGGGTAGCAGTAGGGCAAAATGCAGAGGATGTAAAAGAATTTGGCGTGTACAGCCAAGACCAGTTGGAAATGTGCCACTGGTTACACTCGAATGGCGTTACCTCGATCGCCATGGAATCCACCGGAACTTATTGGCAAAATCTGTTCTCCACTTTGGTGGGACAAGGTTTTGATGTGATTTTGGTTAATGGCAGACAAACCAAAAATATCAAAGGAAAAAAGACAGACATTAAAGATTGCCAATGGATTCAAAAACTTCATTCTCTCGGGCTTTTGAGTGCCAGCTTTTTACCCGATTCGGACACGGACACCATACGAACCTATTCCAGACACCGCCAAAACCTGCTCAAGCAATCTGCATCATGCACCAGAAGAATGCAAAAATATCTGCGACTGATGAATATGAGGCTTGAGGTTGTGGTAAGGGATATAGTCGGTCTTACAGGATCTTGCATTATTGAAGCTTTTCTAAACGGAGAGTACAAGGGAGAGGAATTGGCAAAACTCCGTCATTACAATTGCCGAAAATCAGAGGAGGAAATCGCAAAAGCTCTGCTATTCAATGGGCGCAAAGATTATCTCTTTGCCTTGAAGCAAGAGTGGGATTCCTACAAACACCTCCAGCAACAAATCATGGATACGGATTTGCAGATCGACCGGCTCCTGAAGGAATTCATCGAAAAGGACGACCATAAGAAACAGCATACCATCAAAAAAAAAAGCACAAGCGTAAAAATAAAAACGCAGTAAGCCAAACCGACATGAATTTAATTGCTTACCAATATTTTGAAGGGATAGACTTGATGGCGATTGAGGGAGTAAGCGAAGGGTTGATTATGGCTCTCATCGCAGAAGTCGGATTAGATGGGATTAGAAAATTCCCCACTGCAAAACAATTCACCGCATGGCTCAGGCTCGCCCCCAACAATAAAATAAGTGGTGGCAAAGTATCATCCAACCACATTCCGAAGGGAAGTTCGCGGTTGAAAATAGCATTCAGAAACACGGCCAATGCCATCGGCAACCTAAAGGAGGGATGGCTCGCTGAGTTCTTCAAAAGATTAAGCTACAAAAAAGGAAGGGCAACTGCTGTTTCTGCACTCGCCCGAAAGCTCGCCGTCATTATCTGGAATATGCTCGTTAAGGGGCAAGGGTACAATCCGCCTTACAATACCTTTTTCTGGACGAGAAAAGAAAAATTGCAGCAGCCAAAAGAATACAGAAACAAATCACTAAATTTGGTCTGACTGACAAAGATATTGAAATCATACCAAGCTGATTATCAATAGAATGAATTAACGTTAGTCAGAATATTATGAAGATATCGCACAAAATTATACTTTCTTTAATAATTTCCCTTTTGGGATTATCATTTATCAATGCCCAAAACTATTTTGAGTATTATAATAAAAGTAATAAAGGTGACTCTTTGAAATTTTATAAAAAATATATTGAAGCACTAGAAAATTACGAAAATGCGTTTAAGAAAGTTGATTTTGTCCACTCAGATAAATTAATTAATGCAGGTTTAACCGCAATTAAATTGAATAAATA
>NZ_JALHKS010000014.1 GCF_022968825.1 Chryseobacterium salipaludis | reverse complement strand
ACTTTTACATCAAATGCTTTGGAAGAGGTTACCACCAGGGAGTTTTTCACGCCGACTGTTTTATCGTTGTTGTAGTCTGTGGTATTGGTATAGTTGAAATCCACCACACCACCGGCAGCTACGCTTCCTGCATCAATAGAGATGACGTCCTGGAGGTTGATGTTCACTGTTGTGGTTGCTTCATTAGAAGAAGACTGTGCGCTCAGGGTGTTGGTACCCAGAACAGCGAAAGCGAAGAATGCAGCGGAAGACAGGATGAAGTTTTTCATAATATAGATTTTTTTATTTTTTGATTGATTTTATTCGATTGATTTAACAGTGCAAATATCGGGTGGGTGGCGGTAGTAATCTGTAGTTGCGCGTGTAAATGGGTGTAGTGGGATTACTACAGGGTTAGAGGTTAGAGGTTAGAAGTTAGAGGAAAGAGGAAAGAGGAAAGAGGAAAGAGGGAGGAGAAAGGAGCGCTGCCGCTCAGGGGGTTGCTTCGTCGGCTGCGCCTCCTCGCAATGACGAGGGCGCGTGTTGCGTGCTGCGTGTTGCGAGGGTGGTCGGTGGTTGCCAATAGCTGAATGATCGGAGGGTGGAAAGGTCTTATCTGTGTCATCTGTGCGCTTGCTTACGGAGTGTCCAGTGTGCGAAGTGTGCTGTGTACATCTGTGAAATTGTGTGCTGTGTTGCCGGGTGCCGGGTGTGAGATGTGCTTATTGTTGGTGTGTTAAAGAACGGAAAAGCTACACTGCTTTTTTTAATTGCGGTGGAATGTTATCTGTTTGGATATATGGGAAAAGTGTGCGAGTGATAGTGCAGGATATGAAGATGGAAAACGCAAGCAGGGAGCTGGGAGAAAGAAGAGAGGCGTGGAGATAAGCGACTTTAAGATCACAGACGATGTTGGCGGTAAACTGTATGCTAAAGGCTATCAGTAGATTGAGTGTGAGGACTGGGGAGGCGAGGAAGAGGGTAGTTGAGGGACGAGTATTGAGCACTACCGTTCAGTTGGTGTCGCATCGCATGAGCGTTCTTCGACATACCAGAAGTGCGAGGTGTGTGGCCGGATGACAGAAGTATAAAGGAAGAGGGAAAAGAGCGGAGGCGAAAAATTTGGTGGCAGTAGAAGGGCGAAAAGTGGCAGGATGTTTTGAAATACAGAAGGGTGAATGGTAATGAAGAGGAAGTTGATGGTGCGGGATGGCAGATTTGCGGATTTGCATATTACCACACCTGATGTTAGCGGAAGCGATACCGGGCTGCCTGGCGGCTTTAAAAACTTTATATTATAAGATAGAGGGAGAGATCCTAAGAATTATTAGCGTAACGCACATGTAAAGGCCTGGAAATTAGGCGTGCAGAGTCGCTACAACAGAAGACCCGGCTGATTTCAGCCAGGTCTGGTGTATTGGGCAGAAGAACTGCTGCCGGAGACTGGTGGTCCAAGGGCAGATGCTGCTATTGTTTTTATTTAGTAGTAGCCGTATAGATTACTTTTTGGGTGTACGTTCCTTTGATTTTTCCGAAGATTTGTTCCTTGGCCTCGGCGCTCGGAATGGTGTAAGAAATATCTACACTTACCGGCTCTGCTTTGCTGCTGCGGTTGGCATTGCTCAACAGCTGCTGGTCATTGTTGCTAAGGGTCACAGCGGCGGGTGTGCCACCGGTTGTAGTGGTGTTTGTGACGGCTAAACGAAGCACGCCCACGGCAATTTTATTACTGCCATTTTCAAAATCGGTTCCCGCTGCTTTTACCTTAACATCAAAAGGAGTGGAAGAAATTACCTTCAGTGAGTTGGGAACAGGTACAGTCTTGTCCGTATTGTAATCCGCGGTCGTTTTATATTCAAAATCTACTTTTCCGCCGTTGGCTACACTTCCTGCATCAATAGAAATTACATCGTCAAGGATGATATTCGCAGTAGTAGTGGCTGTGTTTGAAGTCACCTGTGCACCCAGGGTATTGGTACCCAGAACAGCGAAAGCGAAGAATGCAGCGGAAGAAAGGATGAAGTTTTTCATAGTATACGATTTTTTATTTTCTGATTGATTTTATTCGATTGATTTAACAGTGCAAATATCGGGTGGCCGGCGGTAGTAATCTGTAGTTGCGCGTGTAAATGGGTGTAGTGGGATTACTACAAGGGAGTGGAGGAGTGGGGAGGGGAGGAGTGGGGAGTGGTTGAGTGGTGAGTTGCGGGTTACGGGTTTTCAAAGGAGCGCTGCCGTTCAGGGGGTTGCTTCATCGGCTGACGCCTCCTCGCAATGACGGGGGTACGGGTTGCGGGTTGCGGGTTGCGGGTTGCGAGGTGGCGGGTGGTCGGAAGTCAGTGGTCGGGAGACGGAGGAGGGGAGTGGAGAGTAATTTAGTAATTGAGTAATTGAGGTTGTGAGGTGCGGAGTGGTCAGTGGTCAGTGGTGCGAGTGGCAGTGGGTGAGTGGTTGAGTATTGCGGGTTCTCAAAATAGCGCTGCTGTTCAGGGGGGGGGTTGCTTCGTCGCGCTGGCGCACTTCTCACAATGGCGAGGGTGGAGTGGGGTTCTCGATACATTTTTCCTGCGCTCTGCTTCGGAAAAACACGCGAACTGACAAGGTGCAAGGTGCGGGTAGCAAGGTGGAGGGTTACGAAGTGCTTCGTGAGAAAGGCAGAAGAAAAGAAAAAGGTCCAGGCTGGAGTGCCGGACCTTTTTGGGTATTTTTCCTGAGCGCCGAGAGGCTCAACGCTGGAGGAATTAGTTGGTTGTAGCGGTATAGGTTACTGTTTGGGTGTATTTCCCTTCCGGTTTTCCTAAGAGGACTGTCTGTGCTTTTTCAGCCGGGATGGTGTAGTCGATGTTCAGTGAA
>NZ_JALHKS010000013.1 GCF_022968825.1 Chryseobacterium salipaludis | reverse complement strand
TTCAAATAATGTGCCTATTTTTGCAGAGTCAAAAGGAAACGAGTAGACAGCGAAGGGGTACGATTGAGGAAAAGGGGAAGAAGCGCGGTGTTTCAGAGCTTTCAGGAGCTTTGGGATGCTGAAAAAAAATTCTCACTTTTTTCTTTGTGTAATTAAAAATTGTTTTTATCTTTGCAGTCCCGATTCGGGAAAAGCGAAGGAGCGGTTTTTAAGGTGAAGGTTTTGGGAAAGGAAGTTGAAAAAGGCTTTTAAGTTTTACGAGAAACTTTTTTCAAATTATTTTCAAAAACATTTGCACACAACAAAAACATTTACTACTTTTGCACTCGCAATTCAGGACAACAACGACAGAAGTTTGTTTTGAAAATAAAGCGAAAAGAACAAGAGATCATTGACATACAAATAACAACCAAAAAAGTAAGGAAAAACTAAAGCGTCAAATAACTTTATTTGAGTCATATAAAGGATACAAGCACTACAATGGAGAGTTTGATCCTGGCTCAGGATGAACGCTAGCGGGAGGCCTAACACATGCAAGCCGAGCGGTATTTCTTCTTCGGAAGAGAGAGAGCGGCGTACGGGTGCGTAACACGTGTGCAACCTGCCTTTATCTGGGGAATAGCCTTCCGAAAGGAAGATTAATACCCCATAATATATTGAGTGGCATCATTTAATATTGAAAACTCCGGTGGATAAAGATGGGCACGCGCAAGATTAGATAGTTGGTGAGGTAACGGCTCACCAAGTCTATGATCTTTAGGGGTCCTGAGAGGGAGATCCCCCACACTGGTACTGAGACACGGACCAGACTCCTACGGGAGGCAGCAGTGAGGAATATTGGACAATGGGTGAAAGCCTGATCCAGCCATCCCGCGTGAAGGATGACGGTCCTATGGATTGTAAACTTCTTTTGTACAGGGATAAACCTTCCTACGTGTAGGAAGCTGAAGGTACTGTACGAATAAGCACCGGCTAACTCCGTGCCAGCAGCCGCGGTAATACGGAGGGTGCAAGCGTTATCCGGATTTATTGGGTTTAAAGGGTCCGTAGGCGGGCCGATAAGTCAGTGGTGAAATCTCATAGCTCAACTATGAAACTGCCGTTGATACTGTCGGTCTTGAGTAAATTTGAAGTGGCTGGAATAAGTAGTGTAGCGGTGAAATGCATAGATATTACTTAGAACACCAATTGCGAAGGCAGGTCACTAAGATTTAACTGACGCTGAGGGACGAAAGCGTGGGGAGCGAACAGGATTAGATACCCTGGTAGTCCACGCTGTAAACGATGCTAACTCGTTTTTGGATTTTCGGATTCAGAGACCAAGCGAAAGTGATAAGTTAGCCACCTGGGGAGTACGTTCGCAAGAATGAAACTCAAAGGAATTGACGGGGGCCCGCACAAGCGGTGGATTATGTGGTTTAATTCGATGATACGCGAGGAACCTTACCAAGACTTAAATGGGAATTGACAGGCTTAGAAATAGGCTTTTCTTCGGACAATTTCCAAGGTGCTGCATGGTTGTCGTCAGCTCGTGCCGTGAGGTGTTAGGTTAAGTCCTGCAACGAGCGCAACCCCTGTCACTAGTTGCTACCATTCAGTTGAGGACTCTAGTGAGACTGCCTACGCAAGTAGAGAGGAAGGTGGGGATGACGTCAAATCATCACGGCCCTTACGTCTTGGGCCACACACGTAATACAATGGCCGGTACAGAGGGCAGCTACACAGCGATGTGATGCGAATCTCGAAAGCCGGTCTCAGTTCGGATTGGAGTCTGCAACTCGACTCTATGAAGCTGGAATCGCTAGTAATCGCGCATCAGCCATGGCGCGGTGAATACGTTCCCGGGCCTTGTACACACCGCCCGTCAAGCCATGGAAGCCGGGGGTACCTGAAGTCGGTGACCGTAACAGGAGCTGCCTAGGGTAAAACTGGTAACTAGGGCTAAGTCGTAACAAGGTAGCCGTACCGGAAGGTGCGGCTGGAACATCTCATTTTAGAGACTTTTAGTCAAGAAACATTTTATTAATCCTTTGGCTTTATAATAAAGGATGCTTTAGTTTTTACTTTTTGGTTATTATTTTAACTTATACCCACTAGAAATTAGTAGAAGGGGCG
>NZ_JALHKS010000012.1 GCF_022968825.1 Chryseobacterium salipaludis | reverse complement strand
CGAGAAGCAAACCCGGAGAACTGAAACATCTAAGTACCCGGAGGAAAAGAAATCGAAGAGATTCCGTAAGTAGTGGCGAGCGAACGCGGATTAGCCCAAAAGCTTTTATATGTTTAATAGAATGTTCTGGAAAGAACAGCCATAGAGGGTGATAGCCCCGTACATGAAAGGCATATTTAAGTGATAAATGAGTAGGGCGGGACACGTGAAATCCTGTCTGAATATGGGGGGACCATCCTCCAAGGCTAAATACTCCTGAAAGACCGATAGTGAACAAGTACTGTGAAGGAAAGGTGAAAAGCACTTCGAATAGAAGGGTGAAAGAGAACCTGAAACCGTACGCCTACAAGCGGTCGGAGCCTCTATTTATAGGGGTGACGGCGTGCCTTTTGCATAATGAGCCTACGAGTTAATTTTACTAGCGAGCTTAAGCACTTCAGGTGCGGAGGCGCAGCGAAAGCGAGTCTGAACAGGGCGCTTGAGTTAGTAGGATTAGACGCGAAACCTTGTGATCTACCCATGGGCAGGTTGAAGCTTTGGTAACACAAAGTGGAGGACCGAACCCGTTGACGTTGAAAAGTCTTGGGATGACTTGTGGGTAGGGGTGAAAGGCCAATCAAACTGGGAGATAGCTCGTACTCCCCGAAATGCATTTAGGTGCAGCGTCGATATTTTAGTTTATTAGAGGTAGAGCTACTGATTGGATGCGGGGGTTTCATCGCCTACCAATTCCTGACAAACTCCGAATGCTAATAAATGATGATCGGCAGTGAGGGCATGGGTGCTAAGGTCCATGTCCGAAAGGGAAAGAACCCGGACCAACAGCTAAGGTCCCCAAATCTATACTAAGTTGAAACAACGCGGTTGGACTGCATTGACAGCTAGGATGTTGGCTTGGAAGCAGCCATTCATTTAAAGAGTGCGTAACAGCTCACTAGTCGAGCGGTCCGGCATGGATAATAATCGGGCATAAGTATAGTACCGAAGCTATGGATTTACAGTTATTAAGAACTGTATCTGGTAGGGGAGCATTCTGTTTGCGTTGAAGCTGAAACGCGAGTTTTGGTGGAGCGGACAGAAAAGAAAATGTAGGCATAAGTAACGATAAAGGGGGCGAGAAACCCCCTCACCGAAAGACTAAGGGTTCCTCAGCCATGCTAATCAGCTGAGGGTTAGTCGGGACCTAACGCGCACCCGAAAGGGGAAGTGGATGGACATAGGGTTAATATTCCCTAACTTGCTCACACTAAAAAGGGGACGGACTGCTGTACCTGCTGGAGACTGACGGAATAGTCAAGGCCTAGCCTTCGGGCGAAGCTGCTGCAGGGAACGTGGTTCCAAGAAAAGCCGAAGTGAAGCAACCCGTACCAAAACCGACACAGGTAGTCGAGGAGAGAATCCTAAGGTGCTCGAGTGAGTCGTGGCTAAGGAACTAGGCAAAATAGTCTCGTAACTTCGGAAGAAGGGACGCCCCGCTGGCAACAGCGGGGCCTCAGTAAAGAGGCCCAGGCGACTGTTTATCAAAAACACAGGACTCTGCTAAATCGAAAGATGCTGTATAGGGTCTGACACCTGCCCGGTGCTGGAAGGTTAAGGAAGGTTGTTAGCGTAAGCGAAGCAATTGACTGAAGCCCCAGTAAACGGCGGCCGTAACTATAACGGTCCTAAGGTAGCGAAATTCCTTGTCGGGTAAGTTCCGACCTGCACGAATGGTGTAACGATCTGGGCACTGTCTCAGCCACGAGCTCGGTGAAATTGTAGTATCGGTGAAGATGCCGATTACCCGCAATGGGACGAAAAGACCCTGTGAACCTTTACTATAACTTCGTATTGACTTTGAGTAAACAATGTGTAGGATAGGTGGGAGGCTTTGAAGCTGGCACGCTAGTGTCGGTGGAGCCAACGTTGAAATACCACCCTTTGTTTACTTGGAGCCTAACCTCATCTTGAATGAGGGACACTGCGTGGTGGGTAGTTTGACTGGGGTGGTCGCCTCCAAAAGAGTAACGGAGGCTTTCAAAGGTACCCTCAGCACGCTTGGTAACCGTGCGTAGAGTGTAATGGCATAAGGGTGCTTGACTGTGAGACCTACAAGTCGATCAGGTGCGAAAGCAGGACATAGTGATCCGGTGGTTCCGTATGGAAGGGCCATCGCTCATAGGATAAAAGGTACTCCGGGGATAACAGGCTAGTCTCCCCCAAGAGCTCACATCGACGGGGAGGTTCGGCACCTCGATGTCGGCTCGTCACATCCTGGGGCTGGAGAAGGTCCCAAGGGTTGGGCTGTTCGCCCATTAAAGTGGCACGCGAGCTGGGTTCAGAACGTCGT
Organism: Chryseobacterium salipaludis; assembly: GCF_022968825.1. GTDB lineage: Bacteria > Bacteroidota > Bacteroidia > Flavobacteriales > Weeksellaceae > Kaistella > Kaistella salipaludis. Next base: position 555 of record NZ_JALHKS010000012.1, on the reverse strand, counting down.
GAGACAGTTCGGTCTCTATCTATTGCGGGCGTTAGATGTTTGAGAGGGCTTGAATCTAGTACGAGAGGACCGATTTGAACAAACCTCTGGTGTATCAGTTGTACCGCCAGGTGCACCGCTGAGTAGCTACGTTTGGTAAGGATAAGCACTGAAAGCATATAAGTGCGAAACCTGCCTCAAGATGAGACATCTTTTAAGGGTCGTGGGAGATGACCACGTTGATAGGCTACAGGTGTAAAGGCAGCAATGTCATAGCCGAGTAGTACTAATTACCCGTAGATTTATAGCCTAATCTATAAACTCCTCCTTAAGTGCTCCGAAAGTTCTCTCTTTGTGTTTGTCTCTATCGTTTTTTTAGAAATTAGATAAGAGAAATTAGATCGTTAGAAAAGCCTTTCTAACCTCTGACTTCTAATCTCTAACTTCTCTCTATACAACCTTTAGGGTGGTTTTAGCAGAGGGGCTCACCTGTTCCCATTCCGAACACAGAAGTTAAGCCCTCTAGCGCCGATGGTACTGCGAATAGCGGGAGAGTAGGTCGCCGCCAGTCTTTTT
>NZ_JALHKS010000011.1 GCF_022968825.1 Chryseobacterium salipaludis | reverse complement strand
ATCTGAACTCTCTTTGCCCGGCAAAAATAGAAACCTCCCTTAAATCGCTTTAAAGGAGGTCGTTTTTTATGCTTTTACTTTGAAAATTACTGAAAATGTGGAGTTGTGCAACGGTTACCGATGTTGTACGCAGTTTCTTTCTACTCACATTTTATTATATTATTCCTTACATATTGTGTAACCATTCCTGCCTTAAATGCTTTAGATTCACTTTTTTCAGCCAAGTTCTCGGAAATTGCTTCCCAAACCAAATATAGTTTCTCATTTTTTTGACAGCCCCAAGAAAATCCACGATTTAATCCATACCAATCTCCAAAATCCATGGGATACAAACCATTTTCGGTTGCTACTGAATTTTTATATTTTGTTGGTAAATTATTGTAACTCGAAACCCATTTATTTGCAATCTCATTTGGAGATAATTTTGTCAAATCATCTAATAAAATATCTGAGAGATTTTGCTTATTTTGAATAATATATTCCTGATTGTTATTTTTGTTTAAGTCGATTTTTGTTGACTCTTTTGCGGAATTGTTTAGAGAATCCTTTTCTTTTTCGATTGTATTAATTCTATTTTGTAATTCAGCCACTTGGATTTCTAATTTCTTTTGTTCGTTATCTTTCTTGGTACAGTTAATCAGTGTTAGACAAAAAGTTACGTATAAAATTTTCTTCATAATTAAATTGCAAGTTTAATCCGTTCTTTGATTTTATATATGTTTTTTTTGAAATTGCGTACAACGGTTGGGTATTTCTGTTGGCGGAGATTATGATAACTGGTTTGCGTAAATATAAAAAAAATGAACAATTCGCGAAAATCTTTATGATGGAAACTTCAGCCTCGCTAATAGAAATAGCTTGTTAGCAGCTGTCTTTTAATTCCGATATAATTCTGTTTGTTAATTTCTTGGTAGAATAATAATATCCATATTTTGGATCTCTATAATTTTTGTGCTGTACGTTAAAATAAATTCCCTTATCGTTATAATAGAAGAACAATTCTTTGTTTCCAAATAAAATATTCTTTGTATCGAACATTATAATATTATCTCTTATTTCGTATGGATAAGTAAACAAATTAAAGTTCTTTGCGAGATCATAAACTCTTTTTCTATTATTTTCTCTGCCATCATTATTTAGTATCGCGTGAATTTGTGTCACGTTTGGAATTCTCAAGAAACCTACTATACCAAAATATACACAATACGTGGCCAAAAGTAAAATAAGTAAGAATAAACCGAGATTCAGCTGATTTGACCAATCAGTTAGCAAAGCTTTATAAATAAAAAACAGTCCACAGCTCAGCATCAAAACTGCAAGTATATAATCAAGAACTTTATCGAACAGATATTCTTGATCTAAATATTTCTTGAATTGTACTAAGGTCATTTTGTCAGATAGCCGCTAACGGTTGGGTACTTCTGTTGGCGGAGATTATGATAACTGGTTTTTGTAAATATTAAAAAAAAGAGCAATTAGCGAAAATCTTCATGATGAAAACTTCAACCCTGCTAATAGAAATAGCTTGTTACAGGCAGTGCTTTTATTGATTTTTTAATTTTCTCACTGTAATTATTAAAGTTATTAGTAAATTCATGGGTAATGCAAAAGAAACAGTTGCAAAAATTGCTTTTAAAGGCCATCCAATTCCCATTTGGGAATCTCTTATTTCTTTTAGTTCAGTCAGATTTTCAGGTTTTACATTATGAAAATATTCAGAATCACTCATTCCATATGCATTATAACCAAACTTATTCAGAATAAAGTTTTTAGATAATTCCTCTACATAGTAAGTGAAAGCAAAAGTAAGGACAATGATAAATAAAAATGTAAGCACCATAGTCAAAGTTATTTGAGCAAGTTTATTTTCTACAGAAAATGTTAATTTTTTGAAAATGAAAATTGGCATAATAACAAGCAGAATTAGAAAAAAAAGTATGGGAATGTCAAGTAAAAATTTCCATGAATTTATTTCCATATTTTACAAGGTATTTTGAATAGCATTGCCTGTAACGTTTTGTGTATTTAATTAGTTGGCGTTTTTAATGCACAAAAATGTCAGTAAGTGACTGACCGCCAATTGATTAAATACGCTGTTGGCTGCTGTGCTTCTTTTCATTGTCCTTGTCTGATTTCTCTGGTCACTATGGCAAAACAATCATAGGAGTTTGTCCTTCATATACTAATTCGTTTATTAAAAATCGCCTAAAAAGTTGGTCGGTCAAAAGTCGTGAGCCTTTTTGAACAATTAGCAATTTGTCAGTCTTATTGTTTATTACTTTCTTAATGTCTTCAAATGGGTTGTTGCCTTCGTAAATTGCAGAATCTGTATTAAATCTATCCACAAACATTGCGCATAATTCTCTAAGATGCTTTTCTATTCCCTTTGTTTTTTCATTGGGTTTTGCCAAATAGAAAAAGGTAATACTCGTGTTTTTGCTGTCAATGAAATTCAAAAACTTGTTCAATTCCAAGATGTTTAAAGGGTGTTTTTCTGTTACTGCCACAAATATTTTTTCGTGTGAAAAAGTGTCGATTTCCTTGGGCATTGCAACAACAATATTTTTTGTGTTATCAATAACCTGGAGTGCAACGCTTCCAAGAAATAACTTTTTGAGTAAGCCCGTTCCTTCTATTCCCGTAAAAATTAAATTGTTATAAGGTTCTTCTAAAAGTTTAGGTAGTGTAAGCTGTAAATTGCTTTCCGAAACATTGAATGAAACTTTTATGGTTGGCGGAATTATTTCTTTAGCTAATGCCTTCAATTTTTGCAATGCTTCTATATTAGTATGTGCCGCAATTTGATGTCGACTTTCCTTGTCAGTAAGTGCAGGGGCCAACACAATGGACTGATGAACCAAAAGCAATTCTGCATTTGCCTGTTTACTCCAATCGGAAGCATACTTTATTAAGTTGCTTGAATACTCCGAAAAGTCAATAAGTATGATAAATCGTTTTTTCATTTTTACGTTTTTGGCTTGTAAAGACTATCATTTACTTTTGTGAAATCTTCCTTACTGTCGGCAAGCACCATTAATATATCTTTTGCATCAATAATGGTTGAGCCACCGGGGCGAATAAATTCTCCATTTCGCTTAATCATAATAATAAAGGCTGATTTTGGAAAATTCAAATCAACAATTCTTTTGCCTACAGCGTGAAAGTCGGGCAAAATCTCAAATTCTTGCAATGATGATTTAGGAAGGTCTAAAACAAGTTGGTCTAATTCAGTGATTTTTTTTGCTTTTTCGGGTAATGCCACATTGAGCCACTTTGCCACTATTGATAAAGTTGTTCCTTGAATGAGAACCGAAGTAACCGAAATAAAAAATACGATATTGAAAATCATATTGGCTTTATCAATTCCTGCCAAAAGTGGATAAGTGGCAAACACAATAGGAACCGCACCACGCAAACCAACCCATGAAATATAAAATCTTCTACGCAGTCTCATTTTGAAAAACAGCAAGCTGAGAAAAACGCTCACAGGTCGGGCAACAATTATCAAAAATAATGAGATGAGTATGCCAATTCCGAAATAGGGTATTATTTGAGAAGGGAAAACGAGAAGTCCCAAAGTAAGGAACAGCACAATCTGCATTAGCCAAGCCAAACCATCAAACATTTTCAAAATGCTTTTCTTGTGTATAAGGTCTTGATTACCTAAATAAATGGCACAAATGTATATAGCAAGAAATCCGTTTCCACCCACAAAGTCGGTTGCAGAAAAAGTAATAAACATAAGAGCAATAACTAATACAGGATAAAGCCCTTCAAAGTCAAGTCTGATTTTATTAATGAGGAATTTACTAAGTTTTCCAAAAGCAAAACCTGCAATTCCACCCAAAATCATTTGTTGTAGAAACAGGGGAATAATTGAAGCAATACCTTGGTCTTGATTTATCACTAAAGTCAAAAATGCAATAGTCAATACATAAGCCATAGGGTCGTTACTACCGCTTTCTAATTCTAAAGTCGGGCGTAAATTGGTCTTTAAGGCAAGACTTTTTGAGCGTAAAATGGAAAATACGGCTGCTGCGTCTGTTGATGAAACAATAGAACCCAACAACATACTTTCATAAATTGTAAAGTCGGTAACGAACCAAACAAAAGTTCCAAGTGAAAGTGCAGTTAGTAAAACACCTACCGTTGATAAAACAAGACCTTCTCTTAAAATTGGCTTGACAGAAGTCCAATTAGTGTCAAGACCACCTGAAAATAATATGAAATTTAGCGAAACAATACCAATGAATTGAGCAATTTGTGGATTGTCAAACCTAATACCGCCTATGCCGTCAGAACCTGCCAACATTCCGATTGCCAAAAAGAGCAATAGAGTCGGAACGCCAAATTTATAAGATGTCTTGCCTACAATAATGCTTACAAATAGCAATAGAGAGCCAACTAATAGTATATTTTCAATTGTTAAATTCATTCTTTTTTATCTATTAAATCTGTCCGCACAATGTTACTTTTTATACTCGGTTTAGTTGTCAAATATTCCTGTTGTATTTCTGTCTTGTCGAGCCGAAAATTGTCCATTTGCAAGACTTTGTTTCGAGGTCTGTTACCATTGCAGCCAACGGAAAAAGTATTGCTGAAGTGCGGGCTAAATGTAACGAAAAGTTTAATTTAGACTAAACGTAGCCGATGCTTTTTTCGGATTGTTAAATTATAAAAAATAATACGAAGAAGCAGCGGCGGATAATTTTTTAAATCTTTCAACTTTAACCTTCCTCCCGCATTTTGCCAATACAATCTTTACTTTACATTCATAAAATAATTACCTTTAAAATAACCAAGACAGAGGTGAACTGACAATACCGTTAGAGCGTAAAAGGCTCATCTAACATATTAGTCCTCTGCCTTGTTTTTAAAGGGTTGAAACAGCTTTAGATATAATACCAGATTACCCAGATCTAATAAAGATTTTAAAGAAGTTCAACATTAATTTAAACATCACTAAATTATGAAAAATTACACAACCTACATCGGAATTGATGTGGCAAAACTAACGCTGGATTACTGCATGGTTACCCCGGATCCGCAACCCGAACAAGGCCAGGTCCTGAATACGCAAAAATCGATCGAGACGTTTCTAAAAACATTGAAAAAAGCCGGCTGTGAAATGAACGAGACTCTTTTTGTTTTTGAGAATACCGGCATTTATTCCTCGCTGCTCGCCCTGGTTTTAAGCGAAAACCAACTGGACTATGCTCAGGTCCCAGCTTTGGAAATCAAACGCTCGCTGGGGATTACCCGCGGCAAAAGCGATAAAGTAGATGCCAAAGAGATTGCAAATTACGCCAGGCGAAACACTGATAAAATAGCACTTTCTGTGCTTCCGGAAATGAGTCTTCAGCAACTCAGAATCGTGTTTGCCGAACGTGAAAAAACCATTGCCGCCATCAAATCGTTCGAAAGAACCAGGGAAAACGAAATGTTCCTGAGCAAAGAAGTTTTTGCCAGCGTAAAAGCCATCAACCGGCAAACTGTGAAACAGCTCAAAAAGCAACTTGCCATGCTTGATGACAGAATTAAAATTCTGGTCCGGGAAAATGAAATTCTTTATAAACAACAGCAACTTTTAAAAAGCATTCCGGGAATTGGCGAGCTTACCTCTGTCTACCTTTTGATTATAACCAAAGGGTTTACGGCATTTGCAAACGGGCGGAAATTTGCGTGTTATTCAGGAGTAGCGCCCTTTGAACACAGTTCCGGAACGAGCGTTAAGGGGAAAACCAGGGTCAGCCATCTGGCGGATAAAAAAAATGAAGTCGCTGCTGCATATGGCCGCCCTCACCGCAATTAAATACGATGCGGAACTGAAAAACTATTACACGCGTAAAAAGGCGGAAGGAAAACACAGCATGCTTGTTTTAAACAATATTAAATGCAAAATCGTGTACAGAATTTTTGCCGTCATTGCGCGAGACTCAAGCTTTGTGAATCTGCACAAATTTGCAGTCTTATTTTTTCGGTTAGAGCTTGTTTTTTGTCATAGAATATGTTAGCAGAAGTATTATTTACCAAATTGTCTGGAAAGAGTTTTTATTTTCTTTAAATGCTTCGAGCGGTTTTAAACCAATTTCTCGTCTTG
>NZ_JALHKS010000010.1 GCF_022968825.1 Chryseobacterium salipaludis | reverse complement strand
TAGTTCCCTGAACAGAACCGCTCTTTTGAAATGCCGCCCCACTCAATTACTCAATTACTCCCTACTCCTCTCCTCCAACCACCGACCACTCAATCACTCCTCTCCTCCGACCACCGACCCCCCCGCAACCCGCAACCGGCACCTCGTAACACGCACTTTCCATCACTCAGTTACTTGACTACTGACCACCCGCCACTGACTGCCTGCCACTTCCGCTCTCCTTACTCCGCTGCTTTGAACCCGCGCCTCGCACCTGCTGACGGCCGATAATTGTTCGCCTTTACAGCTTTTGGTTTACCGCCAGCCCGTCTATTATCTTAAAGTCTATTCTCTTTTCTCTTTCTTCTTTCTTCTTTCTTCTTTCTTCTTTCTTCTAACTTCTAACCTCTAATTTCTAATTTCTAATTCCCCCCCGCAACCCGCAACCGGCACCCCGTAACACGCACTTTCCATCACTCAGTTACTTGACTACTGACCACCCGCCACTGACCACCGACTGCCTACCACTTCCGCTCTCCTTACTTCGCTGCTTTGAACCCGCGCCTCGCACCTGCTGACGGCCGATAATTGTTCGCCTTTACAGCTTTTGGTTTACCGCCAGCCCGTCTATTATCTTAAAGTCTATTCTCTTTTCTCTTTCTTCTAACCTCTATCCTCTAACTTCTAACCTCTAAGTTCTACCCTCTAATTTCTACCCTCCTCTGTAGTAATCCCACTACACCCATTTACAACCCTTACTACACCTCATCACCTCACCAAGACCGACCTTTGTAGCACAAATAACAGGAACGCACTGCGTATTAACAGATCTTCGTGAACACATTCAAAATCCATATCCACCTACTGGTCATTTGCCTGACAGCGCTGTGTTTTGGTACTGCCGCGCACGCGCAGACCTCAGCTGTTGCCAATGTGACCCTGGTACTGGAAGATGTGATTTCAATCGAGAACGGCAGCACCGCTGCCGGGGATATCCTGGATTTTAGCTATAAGACGGCTGCAGATTATAATAGCGCAAAAACGGTACGCCGGCCGGCAGCCCTGATGGTGACTTCAACCAGCAACTTCGAAGTTAAAGTAAAAGCCGCAGGTGCTTTCTTTCAAAACGGGGAAAACACCATACCGGTCAGTACCCTTCGGATCAGAGCAGTAGCCGGTGGAACGATGGACGGACAATACAAGACGCTTAATTTATCATCAACCGACCAGGTTCTGGTGTCCGACGCTACGGCAGGTACTGCAAAATCGCTGGATATCGAGTACAGCATTACGGCCGCTAAAGCAAAAACTGATATCTTTGGAAAACGCCCCGGCACCTATACCCAAACCGTTACCTATACAGCAGTCGCTCTGTAAAAAAGAATCGCTCCTAATTTTGTAATTTTGTTTTTAAAATTATTTGAAATGAATCTCTTAAAATCATATCTTGCTTTATTCCTCATCTTCCTCTCTTCCGGCGCTGCATTGACCGCACAGGGACTTTCCATGTCTCCTACCCGTCTGTTTTTTAGCGGTAATCCGGGTGAAGTTCAGTCCCAGACCGTAACCCTGTACAATGGTTCTGCCAAGGATTACACCTTTAGTTTACATTACAAAGACTGGGACCGCAAAGAAGACGGCGATAAAGTATATTATGATAGAGGGGCTTTAAAAACCTCCAATGCCGCCTGGATGTCTACGGTTCAGAGTTCTGTAACCGTACCCGCGGGAACTTCTAAAGAGGTAGTCGTCACCATGCGTGTTCCTAAGCAGGCTTCTGCTTCTGAGGTGACCAACAGCATGTTATTTTTCACCCAGTTGCCTTCGCAGGAAGATATCACCTCTTCCGCCCGCCAGGGTCTGGGAATCATTACCCTCTTTGAGCTGGGCTTGCACCTGTACAATACGCCGCCTGCTAACACCGAAAAAAACGCAGAGATTACGGCTATGAATTTTAATGCTGCTGACCGGACGCTGGAAATTGCCTTCTCTAACCAGGGCAATACGGTCCTTGATGCTACCATTGAATTCGAACTGACCAACGCCGCTACCGGTGCCGAGATCAAACTGCCGGCCGTACCCGTTTCCATGTTGCCGGGGACTGCTCAGAAAACAGTTTTTTCATTAGGCGAAGTGCCGAAGGGCGACTACCTGGGAGTGGCGCTTATTAGAATGGCAGGCTCCAATGACCTGCGTGTAGGCGAAAAAGAGTTGAAACTGTAATGCCGGGAATGTCGAGAATATGCCGTCTGCCCACGGCAGTCCGGAATCACCTTTTCTTTTGCATCCTCACAGCGTTGCTGGCCGCACCACACTTGCGGGCACAGCAGCAGCCGGCCCCGCTAAAGGCTGTCTGGGCCGTGGATTCTGTACAGGTAAGCAGAAATGCTACTTTTTCCAACGTGCTGGTCCTCCATAACACCGCTGCCGACACCCTTTCTGTTACGGCTGTTACACCGGTCCTGGATTATGCCGGCGCACTGCTGAACCCGAAAGCTCCCGTAAAGCTGGCTCCTGGGAATACCGCCCGTCTGCCGCTTAAAATGTTGGCAAATACTGCCTTTTTAAAGCAGAATGTGCGCGACTTAACCTATTCGATTCAGTACACCTCCTCCGCAGGCCCGCAGCAGGCCACTGCCTCGTTCAGCTTGCAAAAAGAAGAATTCCGTGACATTATCCTGATGCCGCTCCAACGGGAGATCTATGCAGATGCCGCACAGCCACACACCATCATTTCCTTTGTGGTGGAGAACCGGGGCTTTGCAGACCGGTCTTTGGAAATAAGCATAAAAACAGAACCGGAAGCCCTGGTCCTGAGTGCTCCCCGGCAGACCCTGACCCTGGGCCCGCTGGAACAGAAAAGAATAGAACTGACCGTGAATACCCCGCGTCAGACACTCCGCTATCCTGAATATCGGATTTCCATCACAGCCCGCGATCAGGGTGGTGATGAGCAGGTAGGATATACTGAAATTATGTATACCGTCCTCACCGCAAACCGCCAGCTCACGCCTGTCTTCAATTCCATGTCGCTGGAAAATTTTGCTGAACTTAATTATACGGGTTACAGCGGAGGCTATGACATGCTGAATCTTCGGGCCAATAAAGCTCTTACGCTCGCCGGCGATTGGAAAGGCCGCCTCAATATAAATACTGATTATTACCCGACCAGTTCTTTATATTCCGTGTATGACACCTGGGCGGAAGCAACACGCGGGCGCACAGCATTACGAGTCGGAAATATACAGGGTACTGACTATGATTACGCTGTTACCGGGCGCGGTGCGCGCGCCGCTGCCGGCATAGGATCTCATTCAGAAATAGAAGCGCTGGCGCTTGAAAACGAATACAGTCTGTTTGGCTCTTATTTTTCCGGTAGCCGGAACGCACGGATGGCGGGGGTCAAATTTTCGTATGGTCGCACCCGGCCCACCGCTGGCAAAATCTCCTATCTGTATGAAGACAATCTGCGGTTGGCGACCGAAAGCCATCAGGCGCACTGGACGGACAGATGGGCGTTGCACAAAGATCATCTGCTGCAGCTGGCAGCAGGCGTCAGCAGCGAAGAAGGAAAAATACGGGGTGACCACCACTACGGGGCAGTAGGTACCGTCAATTACGAAGGAAAAGCCGGCAGCTGGGCCTTTAGTTCTTTTAATACGGTGGCGACCTCGGCTTACACCGGTCTCACCCGGGGTACACTGATGCTGAATGAGCGCGTGTCGCGTCAGTTATCCGGCGGCAGTACGGTCTTCCTGAATTATGAGCAGAACCGGTCAGCACCGAAATACCTGGGCTTTCAGCAGGTGTCAGATCTGGTAACCGAACCGCTGCTGTATCCGCGGTACTACTATAGTACCCGGTCTGCAACGCTTGGCTGGCAGGTGGGCTGGCACCGCTGGAACTTTATGTGGGCACCGCGGGTGGAACAGCAGCGTTCCGAAAACAATACCTTTGTCCGCGAATTGCTTGCCTACCGGCTTCAGTCCTCTGCCTCCACTGTCTTTGGTGCACATAATATAAACCTGAGCGCCGAGTATTCTTACGCCCGGCATGGGGGAACAGACTGGTTCAGCAGCCTTCGTGCCACCGCCTCCTATCGGTACCGGGAACTTTCCGTCACAGGAACTGTACAGCATAACCCGCTGTATGTAACCGAACTGCCTGCGGATGGACAGCCCATTGAACAGTTTACCAACTACAATGTTTACGCCTCGTATGCCTTGCGGAAAACGGACTTTCCCTTAGTAGCCAACCTGTCTGCCGGCTTCAATTATTCGCAGTTATATAACAACATCAATACCGTGCTGAATGCCCAGCTGGAGTATAAAACAAAGTCGAATTGGGCCGCGACAGCCTTTGTTAACTATGGTGATTTTCGCACCCTGATCACCAGTGGATATCGGGGCAGCAACTATCAGTTCCGGCTGGGAATTAAAAAATATTTTAATACCGCAACCGAACAGGGTAATTATAAAGTGGCGCTGCAGCTGTTTGAAGACCGGAATTCCAACGGACTTGTCGATGACGGGGAACCGCCCGTCGCAGAGCAACTCGTGCGCCTCGACAAATATATAGCCCGAACCGATCGCCAGGGAAAAGTCTCCTTTCTCAATGTACCGTCCGGCACGTATACCCTGCGTATAACCGATAAGGAAGGAGTTCCCTCTACTGAATTTACGTTAAATGTAACTTCGAATATCCGTAAAAAGCTGGGCACTGTTCAGAAAATACGGATTGCCGGCCGGATGCAGGAACTGCGGCAGGAATATGATAAGGTCCTAACCTCTGCCGTCGGCACAAACGTATATGCACGCGACACAGCGGGCAAGGTGTACACTACCGTCGTCGACCAGCAGGATCGTTTTGAATTTCTGCTCGCGCCGGGTACGTATGAAATTTATATTCAGAGTGACCAGTTTACCTATGAAAACCCCAGCCAGACAGTGCGCCTGGACCCTGAAAAAGAACTGGCAGAACTCGTATTCCGCTACCGGAAAAAAGATACTGAAGTACGGGTAAAACGATTTTAAAATGACCGCCCCATGAAATGCAATGTGAAAAATAAAATGGCTGCACTCCTGTTGAGCGCGGGGAGCTGCCTCAGCCTGTCTGCGCAGGAAATCATCGTACCGATCACGGCAGCTGATATTTTCAACCGCACCCTGTTTAATTCCACGCAGCCGGTAATGAATACCAATGGGAATAATTCCTGGCGGTATACGGGCTTCTGGTTTTGGTACCGGATGGTGCCGCCTGCCATCAGGTCCGTGTCGGGGACACGGTTCGCGCAGGCCGGCAGCGGCGCGGCCACGCTGCCCTCCGAGGTGTTGCTTTGGCAACTTTCCTCCATCGGCGGGGTCAAAGCGCCGTTTCTGCGCGGAGACGTCCTGCCGGATTATCAGTATTTCAGCACTTCCGACCAAAACTGGTACGAACCTGATTCACCTTCCGGCGGCTATAACCCTGGCGCGGTCTATTTTAATTTTAGGATTACACCGGACCGTTTTGCAGCCAACACCTTTCGCGCCGGTGATTATTTCATGAACCTGACACATAACTACACCGGCGGTGTCTACAGTGTAAACTTTACACCGGCCAATATGCGCCTGCGGCTCTCCGTACCAGCTGCCCTCTCTTGGATTGCAGAGATGCCTGTCCGGAATTTTGACATTACCGCTCTCGATTACTTTCGAATCTCCGCGCCGCAGGGCGTTGCCTTAGGCACCACCACCCTCGCCACCACAGTTCCCTTCAGCCTCTGGGCCAGCGCCTCACCACAGATCACTTTTGTTTCCTCCAAGGGCGTTCGCGGTACACGCAATATCGGGACCATCACCCTGTCGGGCGCAGACAACCGGACAATAACAACCCCCTTGTCTGCGAACTGGAAAAATGTGACGTCGGCGGTGATCGAGCCGGAACCGGGGAACCGGACAGGCTTTGATCTGCAACTGCGGGCAGCTCCTGCCGATCTGCGACGGGATTTCTTCGAAGCCGGTACGTACACTTTCCGGCTCAGCCTACAGGCAAAAGCTTCCGATAACAGTGTGGCCGCTACTCAAAATGCAGATTTTACCGTTCGGGTACCGCCGCTTTCTGAAGTGAAAATACCGGCTGCCAGCCGCGACGTTTCTTTCCGTTTCAGCACCGCTGCCGATTATCAGCAGGGACAATCGCGCCGTTTGCCCGGGCATTTGGTGGTGTCCAATAACGAAAATTTCGAACTCTACGTGCGCGCCGGAGCACCCAACCTGCAGTCTGCCGGCGTTAATTCATCAATTCCTGCTTCTGTCTTTGAAATCAGTCTCGATGGCGGTGGTGCCGTACCGCTGACTACCACTCCGCAAAAACTTTTGTCCAACGCCCTGCCGGTGCTTGACAAAGCTTTTGATGTAACCTACGCCATCCCGGCATACGCTGCGCAACAGCTTACCAGCAAGGAGCGGGGCCAGTATACCGCACGCGTTATTTATACTTTCACGGCGTTGTAGAAGGCAGAAGTTGCCATCGCCTGTACCGCGGCTCCTTCTGCTCAAAATCCGCTGTGAAAATTAAACACCTGCGCTTGTCTGGGCCAGGCTGCGTCTGGCTGCCATTTGCTTTTTAACAGCTAATTGCGTAATATTGCGCCGCTATATAGGCAGTTAGCGCGTATCCTCATGTCCTGGCTGGTTGGCCGACGGGTTCCGCACACGCCGTCCACAAGTATAAACAGATGACAAACACAGAACCTGGCATGCAACCCGGCGAGGCACTGCACCAGGAAAATGAACGGCTCCGCCGCGAAAACAGCCGCTTTGTGGGTTGGCTTTCCCTGCTGACCCACGATTTGCGCAATGCCTTTACCACACTGCAGATGCTTATTTCCGCACACAGGGAAGGAACTATTGACGATAAGCAGTTTTTTCAGCTTCTCGTCCGTCTCGAAGCCGATGCGGCCACCAACCTTAAAATGCTGGAAGACTCGAATGCCTATATCCGCACGCAGCTTGAGGACTTTGAACCTCAAAACGAGGAGGTTGACTTGCAGGCCCTGGTAAAAGAACTAAGTGAGAGGCTGCATGCAAGACTGGACGCCAAACAACTCACATTGCAAATCGATGTACCGCACGATGCTGTACTGGTTACCGATCGGGTGCTCCTGCGTTATATTCTGCTGGCCCTACTGGAGAATGCGGTAAAGTTTTCACATCCCGGCCAGAATATTGACCTGAAACTGCAGTTCAGAGAGGAACAGGTGGTAATTTCCGTTTCCGATACAGGAACCGGCATGACAGAAGAGCAGCTGGGGCAGTTGTTTGTGCTCGGCAGTGCGCGCTACAACGGTACCGCTGGCGAAACCGGTGCCGGTTTGGGCCTGAAAATCGCCGACACCTTCGCCCGCCAACTCGGTGGCAGACTTACTGTGTCCTCTCAGCCCGGAAAAGGCACGGCGGTTGCTGTATGGCTGCCGCAAAATGAAAGATAAGATTTATGCAGGATAATAAACTCAGAGTATTGGTCGCCGATGATCACGGCATTGTGCGAATTGGCATGATACAGCTTATTAAAGAAGGCTGGCCCCAGGCTGTATTCACCGAAGCCGAAGATTTTCAGCAACTCAAAGAACAGATCGCCACCGCCGCGTTTGACCTGGCCGTCGTAGATGCCAATATGCCCAATGGTACGCTGCAGCAGGCAATCGATTACCGCGACCTGAAACAGCCTGATCTGAAAATACTGGTCTTCTCTTCCCAGGATGAAAATGTCTATGCCATGCGCTACCTCGAGATGGGTGCCCAGGGCTTTATGAACAAACTCTCCTCGAAAAGCACGGTTCACCGCGCTATTGCTACGATGTTGCAAAAAGGGAAATACCTGAGCGAGGAGATGAAAGAAAATGTCATTTTCAATAGCGGCAGCAAACGAAAGCCAATTGAAAACCTCTCCAATCGCGAGCTGGAGATCGCTTCCAAGCTTGCGGAAGGACAAACCATTACGGCCATTGCAGACATCATGAACCTGCATCCCTCCACCGTCAGCACCTATAAAAATAGGCTTTTCAAAAAACTCAATATCGACTCCCTCGCCGAGCTCATTGCCATCCTCGACACCTACCAATAAACTACCGACCACCAACCACCAACCACCGACCACCGACCACCGACCATCCACCGACCACCGACCACTGACCACCAACCACCCACCATCAACCACCGACCACCGACCACCGACCACCTCGTAACCCGCACCTTGCAACCCGCAACCCACACCTTCGTCATTGCGAGGAGGCGTCCGCCGACGAAGCAACCCCCTGAACGGCAGCGCTCCTTTGAAAACCCGCAACCCCGTCAGTTCGAGTGTTTTTCCGAAGCGCAGCGCAGGAAAAATGTATCGAGAACGCCAGCCCACCTTCGTCATTGCGAGGAGGCGTCCGCCGACGAAGCAACCCCCTGAACGGCAGCGCTCCTTTGAAAACCCGCAACCCGCAACTCGCAACCCGCACCTTCGTCATTGCGAGGAGGCGCAGCCGACGCAGTGGTCCCTGAGCTTGTCGAAGGGTAACCCCCTGAGCGGCAGCGCTCTTTTGAAATCTCGCCCCACTCAATTACTCAATCACTCGACACTCCTCCGACCACCGACCACCGACCACCTCGTAACCCGCACCTTGCAACCCGCACCTCGTCAGTTCGAGTGTTTTTACGAAGCACAGCGTAGGAAAAATGTATCGAGAACGCTAACCCGCAACCACTCAACCACTCAATTACTCCCTACTCAATTACTCCCTACTCAATTACTCCCTACTCCTATCCTACGACCACCCCCCACAACCCGCAAACCGTCCCTGCTGATCGCCGACAGCCGATAGCTGACAGCTTTTAGCGTACACCTACCGCCCACTGTCTATTCTCTCCAAGTCTATTATCTCCACATCTCTCCTCCTTCTTCTTCCTTCTTTCCGCTTTCCTCTTTCCGCTTTCCTCTAACCTCTAATTTCTACCCTCTAATCTCCACTCCCCCCTGTAGTAATCCCACTACATCCAATTACACGCACAACTACAGATTACCACCTCTGGCCACCCGATATTTGCACTGTTAAATCAATCGGATAAAAACAATCAAAAAATAAAAAATTCCATACTATGAAAAACTTCATCCTGTCTTCCGCTGCATTCTTCGCTTTCGCTGTTCTGGGCACAAACACCCTGAGCGCACAGTCTTCTTCTAATGAAGCAACCACAACAGTGAACATCAACCTCCAG
Organism: Chryseobacterium salipaludis; assembly: GCF_022968825.1. GTDB lineage: Bacteria > Bacteroidota > Bacteroidia > Flavobacteriales > Weeksellaceae > Kaistella > Kaistella salipaludis. The sequence goes on along the minus strand of NZ_JALHKS010000010.1, from coordinate 149 downwards.
GACGTAATCTCTATTGATGCAGGGAGCGTGGCTGCCGGTGGTGTGGTGGATTTCAACTATACCAATACCACAGACTACAACAACGATAAAACAGTCGGCGTGAAAAACTCCCTGGTGGTAACCTCTTCCAAAGCATTTGATGTAAAAGT
>NZ_JALHKS010000009.1 GCF_022968825.1 Chryseobacterium salipaludis | reverse complement strand
GAGGTTGAATTCAGAACTTCATACAAAGAAGTTGATTGGGTAGACGTAAGAATTGATAAGAAAAATAAACGTATAGATGCTTCATTGCGGGTGAACCTGAAAGATGGCGGAGCTGAAGGATTAAAAAAATACAAAAAAATTTCAAAAGAAGCACTCGCTTATTATAATCTACCACCATTGACTTCTCAAGCAAGATCTTATAAGGAAATTGAAAAATATACCTTAGAGGGAATTTCAAAGTTTTGGTCGAGAAATTCTGCTAATGTTGGAAGAGGCGTAAATATTGGAAGCGACTTGTTTGAAGTATATGTAAACGCTGAAACCAATACTAAAGGTTTAGCAGCACCAAAGATCGTTTATCAAACGAATACTAAACCAGGAAGATCCAGAAACAGGGAATTATCCAGGATATTATATTTTTATGAAGGATATCTTTATAGAAGTTCATGGAGAAAATATCCAAATTCCATTATTTATAGTAATAAAGGATGGGAATATGTAAGTGCGGATATAATAGATTTTGAAATGGTATCTGCCCATGAAATAGGTCACGAAGTATTATTACAATATGGCGGACATACATATTCTAAAAGCCACAAAGGTTCAACAACTATAATCACCCAGGAAACTTTACCAACATCACCTCTAATACCTACAACTGGAGAAGTAGATCTTATGAAATATTACCAAGATTATTATGATATTTCAAGAACTGTGATTTCTGAATTTGATTTATTAAAACTTATTTGGTTAACAAAAATAAAAGTAATATGAAACTTAAATTTAAAAAGTATCTGTTATGCTTAGCAGTAGTAATATTTACAGCCATTATAACTTATTCTTGTTCTAAAAGTATTACATATAGGAAACCTGTTCAGGGTATTGTTAAAAACCACGATGAGAAACCATTATCTGGTGTGCATGTTTACTATGATTCATTAGATATTCTAAGTCCCAGAAATATATTTAGCAAGAATAATGGACATTTTAAAATGCCCAAAATTGAAATTGAAGACACCCAAGAATCTAAAAGAAAAATTCAAAAACTAAGTCCATTTATTTATTTTAAAAAAGACGGATATGAGACGAAAAAATATGAATTATCAAAAGCAGATAATTCAGATACGATTAGACTAGGAGTTATTAATTTAGAAAGAATATAGTTTTTAATGCTTTTTAAGAACAAATTCTGCTTAACAACGAACCTTTAGAAACCGACAGTAGTAGTATTATTAATGATCCGGTGATTATAAAAACAGTACACATTAGTTTCTGAAATTGCAGCATTAGATTGCATTCTTCTATTTATTATATTACATACAGCCGCACCTCTCAAAAAAGATAAATCCTTTCAGGGACTGCATACGACGAAAAAGGTAGACTTATCTCTACAAACCGTTGACTGGCAACTGCACGACACCACCAGCTTCATCCGCATTATGTCTCCCGATGCCGGCGGCACCGATCAGGTGACCTAAAACAGAGGCTACGTCGCTATCCCGGAAGTCGGTGATCAGGTGATGGTCGGTTTTGTACACAATCACCCGGACCGTCCCTTTGTGATGGGTGGCATGTTTCACGGGCAGGTGGGGCTGGGTGGAGGTTCTGATAACCGCGTTAAATCCATCCAGACAAGAAGCGGCCACCGGATTATCTTTACGGAAGATGAAAGTATTGTCATCACCGACAAAAGTGGCAATGAAATTCATTTGGATACCAGCGGCAGTAACATCAGCATCACCGCGCCGGAGACCATGACACTAAATTGTAAGAATATGAATATTAATGTGGGGGAGAATATGACTTCTACGATCGGCAATAATCAGAGTACTTCGGTTGGGCAAAATCAGAGCAATACAGTTGGAATGAATATTACCGAAACTGCTGGAGCTAATATTTGGCAAAATGCTACTATGAACTATAATCTTAATGCTACCAACATTATGAATATGGCGTCCGAAAATTTCATCTATGATGCTACAGATATTCATAAAAATGCTTCAGAAGCTATCGAAGTTGCTGCTATAGGCGATTATATTCAGAATAGCGAGACAACAATACATAACCTGTCTGGAGAGAAAGGACACAACGCATAAATATTTAGAGATGGCACAGCAAGAAAAAGGACAGATTCAGATATTTGCCAAAACTATCAGAGGCAATTCAAGTGGCGTTATACTAGAAGAAAGTAAATATATAAGAAATATTGCGGGTGGAAAGCATGTGCAAAATGGTACAGCTGGAGGTGTAAATAATAATTTAAACCAAACCAGAACTTCTACAGAGGAAACAAGAGTACAATCTATTGAATGCCTAGATGAATTAGATGACGGCTCAGCAAATGATGGCTCGGGAACAAACCAACAGAAAGGAGTTGTATTCAATAAAACATACAGATTTAAAGTAAAGGAATATAGCAAAGGAGAACCTAGAAATCTTAACAGTGTAAAATGGCTGTTAAGTTACACAAATCCAGATAATGGTCAATATACAGAAAACATTTTAGTAAACCAAAATGCTACTGGAAACCAAATAAGTATCAATTTTAGTACAAATGGCTTTTGCGGCAGAAATTTAGAAGTTAAAGCATACATTGCAGATAAAGAATTAGAGGGAAAACTTTTGATTTTTATGCACAATAGATTTCGCTGGTTTGATGGAAAGATTATTGAAGATGAGTTAAATATAAGAGTAGGATCAAAAATGCCATGGGTAATTAACCAAAGCGGAACTTCTCTTTGTGGTATGGCCTGCATTTTCTATTTATTTGCAAAGGAACAGCCAGCGCAGTACAAGTGGTTTTCAGAATTACTATTTAGAACTGGAGAAGCAACTTATAATCAATTTACTGCAAAGCCAACTGATGAACTTCTCGACAAAAACCCAAACGAACGAGGTTTTCCCCAGCATTGGGATCTTAGACTGAGAAAATTTACCCATATGACATTAGTGGATTTTGTAACGTTGGCAGGTGTTAGAAATACAGATAACAATTCCTACAAGGGCGGCGAAGAAGAGTTTCAAGCCATCAACTGGCCACCGTTGATGACCAGTTTGAGCGAAAAACTTTTAGGCTATGGTGATGTTGTATCAAATGGTATTTATAATCCCATTAAAAAATCAAAATATTTCCACAAACCAACTGCTTGGAAAATAATTGAGGATATTAACCAGCAGATTTCTGACGGATACAAAATCACATTGATGATAGACTCTGATTTGATTTCTCCTGATGAGGACATTTGTGGAATATGTTTGAATTGGAATATCACTGGATTGTGCTGGAAACACCAATTTCATCCATCCAGAATCTGGACGGTAAAGGGCAGATTTTCTACACGTTAAATTTTAAAGTGTATACATGGGGAGGAAATACGGAATATTTAAAATCAGTAATAACAATGGAACATTTCATAAACAATTACTATGGTTATATTAAAGTCAAATAAAATGGCACGTCTGATAATTTTTCTCGTTTTATTTTCGTGTCAAAAAACTGCCGTTAAAACCTATAATAATGACGACTGTAATATTTATGTTGCGGGAAAAAAAGGTTTTTGGATTGATATTTATTCAAAAGAAATAAAAGCGAGTGATATTACTTTCAGTGTAAAAGATAAAAAAGTAATTCCGGAAACCAAGGAAGTTGGTATTGGAAATAATAACTTCTTTATTAAGGAAAATTTGAAACTTATCGATACAATATCATTAGAATGTAGCGGGAAAATTTATAAAATATACGATTTTGAAAATCTGAGAGAAAACGCGATTAACGGCTCAAATCACAAAAGTATTGAAATATGCCGTGTTTCTACAGCAAAAATCAACGGAAAAACTATTCCCGATTCGCGTAATAATATTTTGAAAGTGTACTTGGAATAAAATATCATTTGTACTTTAGAATAATTAATAGTCGGAGGCCTTTATAAAAACATTCTATAAAAAGTTTCGGATCTGTCAAAAGCATAGTCGATTTCAATCGTATATCATTAATAAAAGTAAAATGAGGAGCATTATTGCCTTTCAGTAAAAATTATTATAGATATATGAAAAATGGAATAAGGTTTTATTTTTTTTTATCATTTCCCTTTATGTAATACTGTAGGAATGAATATTTCAGAAACCGCAGGTATGAATAAAACAACAAGCGTAGGCATGCTTAATATTCTTTCTGTAGGGACTGATTTTATTACGAATGTTGTGGAAAAATGACCGAGTTTATCCAAGGAAATAAAGAATCTCACACAGAAAAAGACCGAACGAGAGTTGCAAATGGAAAAATCACAACGCAAAGTGAAGGAATGTATGAACAACATGCAAAGAGTGAAGTTCAAAATAATTCGGGAGAAAAATCTTTAAACCATTAGATCATGAGCAAAGAGAGTTACATCGGTGGCGATTATATTGAAACTACTGGCGTTGACACAAAAGTCTATGGCAAACGCATTATTAATTCTTCCGTAGACAGATTTGTACAAAATGGAGGTAATGGCGTTGTATATGGAACAAATGATGAAGCTCCGGTAATAGAGATAATTAAAAAAGTGATTAGAATTGAGATCACATCTTAAATCAGTGGTTATACTATTCAAGCATTGAAAGGTTTAGAGTTTAAATTTTCAGATCCAGCTGTAGTTGTGCCTACGTATAAAGTAAATATTCTTGATTTAGAACTAGATGCTAAAGGACAGCAAAAAACCATAAAAAATAAGGGTGTCTTTAATGTAACAAGAGATGCCTGGTACTCACTTGGGAAAGATAAGAACAATAAGTACCGCTTATTAAATAGAGCGTTTATTCCCGCGGATTATTCTAAAAATCTTTACGGACTTTATTGGATTTCAAGTTATCCGAATATCTCAGCTAGATATGCAAGTTCGGGATTAGATGCGTTCATTTTTACAAGATACGGACAAAGAAGAATTCCAGCTAAGCCATTACGAACTTCCACCAAAATAGACGGCTCGTCTATCACATCACCAAGAGCGGATCCCGATTTCGCAACAGATGTAATGATTCATATAGGAGGAGTATATGAGGTTTTTGGTTATGATTTTTTAGGTGGGTCATACGGGTGTTTTGCGTATATTCCTGAAGATGACATATATAGTATACCACTACTAGCTGAAAAGGCTTCCACGGATGATCACTATGATGATATCACGTCAAACAAATCGTGGAAAATAATTACAAATAAAATAAAAAAATTAGCTTTTGAAGACAACAAAGATCTGCAGGTTATATTAAACCAAAGAGATGATGAGAACGCTTATTTTCCACCCAAAGTTTTAAGTGAATAAGATGCGAGGTAAAAACTTTTTATTTTTGATTGCGGCGTATTTGGCGGGCGCATTTTTTGCGGTCTTTGATACGGCAACAAATAATATAGATGTTGCACCAGTTGATGCAGGCCTAGATTTTCTAATTACCAATTTGTGCGAAAATATCGATTTTTTGAAAATAGTATTATACGGAATTATTTCAAGTTTTGTTTGTTTTCTGATGCTTCTGCTGTTTAATCTAATTTTTAAGTTTTTAAAATAAAACTCTTACTTCACTTCCGTACAAGTCCAAACTTCCATTAAAATATTCCTTAACTAAATTATAGACTTTGGGAAATTTTTAAGGAGCGAATTCGTACATTGTCATTTGTATAGAGCTTTTATGATGAGTGGCATGTTCCATGGGCAGGTGGGATTGGGTGGAGGTTCCGATAACCGCGTGAAATCCATCCAGACCCGAAGCGGCCACCGTATTATCTTCACAAAAGATGAAAGTATTGTCATCACCGACAAAAGTGGCAATGAAATTCATTTGGATACCACCGATAGTAATATCAGTATCACCGCGCTCAATTGCCGAACATAACTTTTAACCAGCCCGCGAATAACTTCCCTTCAAATAAAAAAACCAAAGCGATTTCAATCACTTTGGTTTCAATAATACAAGGTTTATCTGACGTCTTATAATGTAAACGTTCTCTGCTTTTTCTTCCAGTTATAGAGTTTGCCTGCCGGCGCAACCTTTTTCCTGGTCCGTGCCTGTGGCGCAGCTTTTCCGCCTTTGCCGTGGTCTACGAAAGCGAGTTCACCGGTGTAAGTTGCCGTAATTTTGTTCTGCCGGTCGTCCACTCCTGTAAGCGTGACTTTGTACGTGTTGCCTTCCTTCGAGATATCAACAGTACCGGTTTTAATCGGTGCGTAATTCTCATACTCACCGGATTTTAGCTCATAAAACCAGGTTCCGAAATCCAGGCCTACTTCGTATCCTTGTCCGGTTCCCGCATTGCCGGCAACCTCTTCGCCGATTGGATACGTACCCGCCGGAATCTCTGTCGTTTCCGTAGGTGCCGTGTATAATGTAACCCGCAGGATGTTTCCGCTGCCGTCGGGAATCCAGTAGAAATCCGGCATCACCGTGGCATTCTCCGTGAGCAGATACATATCCCAGCGGTTATTCGTAAGTCCGGCAATGGGAGATTTTCCGCGGTATTCCAGGTAACCGTGCGTTATATCAGAAATTTGCTGGTCGCTCAGTAACGTGGAGACTGTGTATTCATCTTTCTGGCGGACCACACCGGTGTATTTTCCCACATGGCGGGTGCCGTCCTGCAGTTCAAAATTAAACCGGACTTCCTGCTGGTCACCTTTCGGCATCACCTGAACCGTTCCGCCGGTAATAAATACTTCCTTGTCTATCCCTTTGGTTTCATCAATATGGTGCAGCGAAGCATACTGATAATAAGGTGCGCCACCCGCAATTTCTTCTTTGGAGGCAATCCGGAAGGTTCCCACCGCGTATTCAGTAGAAGCAGTATAGGTTTGGTTGGGAATTTGTGCCTCCCAGGCCCTCGGATCCATTTCGTTGAAAAAGGAAATATTAAGATAGTACCCGTCACCGGTCAGCTCGCCGTAACTGTTGGTTTGCCCTTCTGCAAAGTAGCTCATGTATTCACCAATATTGGGAAACTGGTAAGGATCGTCGCCCCAGTACCAGCCATTTTGTTTGGTATATTCAACTTCGTATTCGGGTTCAATGTCAATTACATCATCAAAGGTGATTTCATATTCAAAATCTGCCGCATTCTTCACGATGCCTGTGATCACATATTTGTCGCCGTTGCGTTTTACGGTCACATTCCCGCCTGTGATCGGGGACTTCTCACTTCCTTTTAACCAATAACTTTCTGGAGTGAGTGTGTACTTGTTTCCTGTGCCGCCTACCGCGTAGGACTCGGCCGTCAGTTGCGCATTCAGCAACTCAGCGTCCGGCACACGGTCAGCGATAAACTGAAGATGAAAATCGATTTCCTCACCGCTCAGTGTAATTTTAAAAAGCCCTTTGGAATCATCGATGCTGCTGTAGTTGCCTTTACCGTTTGTAAGTGGCGCACCGATAGGTTCCGGACCACTCACCGGACCTTCGTCGCGGCACGAAACAGCAATAATACCCATGCAGGCAAAAAGCAATAAAAAGGTCAGAATTTTCCTCATAATTAAATAATTTGTAATCTGGTGTTTATAAATCTGTTAATAATAGAACACTCCAGGCATTAATTTATTGTGCCGGGCATAGAATTACAAACCTTCACGAGTGAAAATAGAAGCAGATAAATCAGCTCACTAATACAGCCTTCGCGATTTAATTTTTACTGTCTGGTTCCTTGTGGTCCAGATCGGGGCTCGCCATTACACGCGCCATAAAGCCGGTCGCGCCGCCGGGACTTCTTCGTTTTCGGTTTGCCCAGATAATGCCAACGGTCAGGCCGATTGCGACGACCAGCAAAGCCAGAATCAGGCGTGTAGTGCCGGGCTCATAAAAATAAATCAAAGCACCGGCGATGCAACCGGCTAATAACGGAGAGGCAACGAGTTGAAGATATGCCAGTATTTCAGGAATTTGTGCTAATTTTTTATACATGATCTTTCTTTTACGTTGTATTAAATATAGCAAAAACCAAACGATTTGCCGCTATTCTTTATAAGAAATCGCACGGTTGCGCTCAATCGGATTATTAAAAGTATGTACCTCTTTTCGCAGTCGCTCATTGATCTCGCGGGTATTGTTCTGCGATACCACCGTTCCGTCATTCAGGAAAAAATCAGCGCCGCTGTTTCTTTTGGTGCTGCGCAGGAAGCTGACCGGCGAATCATAGTAGGTTTGTTTGGTTTTTTCGTATTGCCGGCGGTCGGTGGCAACGCTGCTGGCTTTCATAGCTGCAATGTGGATGTGCTGGTACGTTGACTTTCTGTTTTCGGACTTAATCAAAGAAAAGGTATAATGCCCTTCGCTATCCTCCAGCCGGGTAATCAGCCCGGGCAAACCATGAAATTTGTGCGGTCCCTCCTGAAACGGAATATCCGCTGTAAACCAGGCGGTCCAGTTCCGGCCGCCCCACGCAGTTCGGGCTTCCTGCAGCTGCAGTCCGTTTTCCTGTTTGCTGCTTCCCGTCAGTTGCCATTCCTGCCGGTCGGTGCCTGAGAGTTTCAGTACCAATGACTGCAACAAATCATATTCTGAAAATTCGTCCGTTCCGAGCGTGTGTTCTACGATATTGGACGTGCTGAGCTGGCCTGCTTCCGGGAAGGGGAGGTTGTGCAGCAGCAGCGAGTCCGCCACAAGGTAGTCCCGGATATAATACATCGATTTCTTGCCGGAAATATCCAGATGCTACACCTGCTTTGTATGGTAATTAGAGGTTGAATCCCGGCGGTAATCCACTTCATAAATGAATCGGTGGGTCTGTGCCTGCAGGCCGGCTGCAAAGAACAGCAACATAATCAGTACGTTAGTTTTCATAGGGTTTATTTATAAAGATTTGTTCCTCTTCGGACAGCAGAATATCATCAGAAGACTGTGCCGCCGACGCTACATTATTCCACAGGCTGAAATTCAGGTCTGCTTTGTTTTCCAGAACGGGTTTTCTGGTTTCCCTGGCTTTTTTAAAGATGACTTCCCGCATTAAAATATACTGGTGCGTACGATCATCTGTTGTGATGGCAGCATCTGCCTGCCACGCTGCAAACGTTGGGTAATATGCGCCATCTTTCTTGTAAAATTCAAAAGCTTTTTTTCCATTACCCCGCTTCACCGTATGTTCTGTTTCATCGGTATCGGTAAAAGTGTAGGCGGGAATGCTTGCCTGATCATACTCCATTTGATAATGCGTGATTACCCGGTCCTTTCGGTGATAGGTAAACGTACCCTGCCAAACGATGCCTTTTCTGCTTTCCATCCTAAATCCTATATGTTGGACTTCTTCATCCTGACTTAGTAAGCGGGTGGTAAATTGGGTGTCCTTGAGGTTGATAAATGATATGAGGTTTTGCAGCTCATGGTAGAATAGCAGATTGGCCCAACGACTCTTGTTTGAGAAAAGCTTTTTTTCCACTGCTTCTTTTTTCGACTCAATGAATTGTAAATAATTGAATTTTTTGAAACCCAGTTGCAGCGATTTGTCAATAAAGTGTACGCCGACTTTGCGGTTATAGGTGTTGGATTTGGTCCAGAGTTCCCCTTCTGCGACGACCAACAGATAGAGCAGGCTGTCTTCGATATTCTTTTCCTTAAAAACAATATCATACACCGCCGGTTTACTGAAATATAACTTTTATAATTCTTGCCGATATACTCCAGCTCGACCGGAAATCTATCGGTGTGATTTGTATGGCTTCAATTTCAGAATAAGCCGGTTGCAGGCGGATCACTTCTTTCTTGCCCTGCACCTGCTGCCGCTGAAAACCCGGTGCCGATACTTCATAGCTACCAATCGTTTCCGGGAGTAACGCCAGTCCGTCATCATTTGTATAAAAGGCTTCGCCATCGGCTATAATGCGGGCTTTGGGAATGTGTTTATTGGTTTCGGCGTCCAGTACTTTCAGGGTAAAAGACTGTGCTGTTAAAATAACGGATGCTAAAAGCGTTAGCAGCACACTGAAATTTTTGGAATGTTTCGACATAAGGAAGTTTATAAAACATACAAGTTGAAAGTAATTAGATCACAAATGCTGCTACTCTCAGAAATGCTGCAACCGCTTGCTGTAAACGAAGAAATAATATGCCTTATAAATGCGGAAGTAAACCTTTACCATATGTAACTTTTGAGTCGCTAAAGCTACTGGAAAAATCAAATTCTTAGCTAAACACGAAAATAATTTGGCAATACTTTATCCTTTTTAACGATATTTAAACAATTCGCTATATCTTTTCCATCTGTCTAGAGTGTCTTAAAAGAAAGGTCGTAAGATTAAATTTACATCGCATGAAAAATTTCCTGATTTTTATATTGCTCGTCACAGGGATTAAAGGTTCGTCGCAGCTTAAAATATTTACATCGGATATTGATAATTTCTGGGTGGCCTATGACAGTATCCGTAAGACTGGAGACCACAGTAAGCAGTTGGCGATTATTAATGAACTTTATATTGACAAAGGAACCAAGGGACTGCATGCCTTCATGAAATCCAGGAATTTCACAGATTCTCTGTATGTGGAACTGATCAACGACTTCCCGCTTTTTTGGAAAAGTGTAAGAAAAAACACATTAAGCATTAAAGACAGAAAAGAGGAGCTCTCCGCCGCTGTTGCCAATCTGCAACGCTTGTATCCCGATTTGAAGGAGGCGGAAATCTATTTTACGATTGGCGGCCTGACTACGGGCGGTACCATCACTGATCATTCAGTTTTAATAGGATCAGAAATCGCCGCGGGCGATAAAACAGTGGATGTTTCAGAGTTTCAAAATAATTGGCTGCAGCAGGTTTTTGAGCATCAGTCCGCTGATAATTTTGTGTTTTTAAATATTCACGAATATGTGCACACGCAGCAGACCGGGAGCCGCAAGAAGGTGTTAAATCACAGTTTGCGGGAAGGAACTTGTGATTTTATCGCAGAGCTGGCGTTGGGAACTCGCAAGCAAACCTATTATCAAAAATATGGACTGGCGCATGAAGCTGATATAAAGGCAGACTTTAAACGGGATATGTTTACGGACCGGTTATCCAACTGGCTGTATAATGGCAATAGAAAAAAGGAAGGCTCTGATTTAGGATATTTCATGGGCTATGTAATTGCCAAAGCATACTATCAGGAAGCGGCGGACAAGGTTGCGGCTGTAAAAGAAATCATTGAACTAAACTTTGCTGATGACGCGGCTGTTGAACAATTTTTGGTAAAGTCTAAGTATTATAAGGAGTCTATAGATAAAGAGGCCTTGTTGGCTGATTACAAGATGAAACAACCTTACGTGAAAAGTATCGCGCCTTTTGGAAATAATGCGGTTGAGGTAGATCCTGCCACCAAAGAGTTGCGAATTGTTTTTTCAAAGGAAATGACGGGTAATATGTCCATCAACTATTCTGAAAAGGGAAAGGATTACTTCCCAATTACCGCTGCAAAGGGATTTGAAAATGGTGGTACCACACTGGTGCTGCAGATGAATCTGCAACCCGGGAAAGAATATGAACTGATTATCACAGACAAAAGTTTCTTATCTAAAGATGGTTATCCGCTGCGCACAGAATCCTATCCTGTACAATTTACAACCCGAAAATAGGATGTGCTAAACTTTCAATATTGCGTTCTGTTACGGAGCAGATAAAAATGGCTGCTCTTTTTGGTTGGATAGCGCCTCCCCTCAATCCAATTCCCTATCTTTGATATCCCAAAATAACATGCTCATGACCCATCAGCCCGTGGAAGGTTTTTCCAAGCTTTTGGAATTATTCAAAACTAAATTGAATGCTTAAGCTATACAGAAATAACACTGAAAAAAGTGGTTTTCAAAAGTCTAACAAAGATTATAATTATTTTGCATATTTTAACGAAAAGTCTTTTGATTCTTAAATTTATGCAATCTTTTTTATAATTAATTTCATAGAGAAAATGTGCAAAATTAAAGTGATAGGGAAGGCTGCATATTAATTTATTTTCTACAGATACAACTCCGTCAATGATTGGCTTCCGCCGGCGTGTCTTGTTTAATGATTCCAACTTCAATAATAGAGTTGTTCTGCTGAGTATTGCATTCAAACTGATTGTCTCAGCTCTGCCACGCGATCTGAATCTGTATCGCATCTACAAAAGCGTTCCACAAACTGCGCTTCCTCTTTAGAGTGGGAAAGAACTACCAATTGTCACGTTCTGAAGTCCCATTTTCCGCTGCAGCTTCTACTTTTTATACACGTCGGAACTGCATGCCCTCACAATTGATTGCGATGTGGTACGGCAGGCGGTTCTATTCCATATCTTGCGGGAAAATGGGGTTTTATGTACATCGATCGCGTACAATTAAGCGCCGGAATCTTTGATAAGGCTATTTGGCATTCATAAGATTTCCACGACTGCGCCCTGTAAATACCCGGGGCCTGAGACAAACAGTAAATCTGTAAAACCTGCACGGCCGCGGTATCTTTTCTTGAGTAAGGTCCGGCGCTCTGTCGCAGCAGGCCACAGATGCACTTGGCGACGGAAAGCACCGGTGCTGAAATTAATCTGCAGTTCAATAAGCTCTGTCGGTGTTGCGCTGTATTGCCCTTGTATGTCCAGTAATCCCTCTTCCGCCTCTTGGATCTTCACCAGCGTGGGTGCCTCAGGAACAGAATTTTTCTTGTGGAACCGAAAATTGCGCAGTAAGATACGTCCTTCCTCAGTCCGTAAACCCGCTGCTACGCTGCGCAACTCATTGGAACTCCGGTCACAGGCTTTTATTTGTAGCATCAGTTGGGTCACACGCTGGTAAAGATGGCGGTCGCCGGTGGCACTGCATTCTTCTGCCAGCGCCGCACGCAGTGTTTTGCCTGCAGCTGAGGCCTGCCCGAATTCATTCGCAGTCCGTTTTTGAGCGGGTGGAATTTCTGCAGAAGTTCTTTTTCCAATACGCCTGACTACCTGCTTGCCGTTTAGCTTATAAAAAACTAAATCGCCAATCTTGCCGTTAAACCGAATCAGGGAAGAAGCTTTGCCCATAGCAGCTGTAGATATGTACATCAAATGTAGTGAATTAAACTGATCGACAACTGCTTACAGGAAAGAATGTGTTTTTTGAAATGATTTGCATCTAAGACTAAAGAGCCTTTCTCCTTTTCCTGCTAATAAACCTGTCTCAACGGTGGCACGACAGATGCCTGTGCGGTTGTTTCGTTTTCTTTAGGGTTATCTGTATGTTTGTATAGGTATATTAGGACAAGTCTGAACCATAGTTGAACCACAAGTAAACCATGGTTGAACCATAGTTGAACCATACTAAAGGTACAGATGCTTTACGGTATAAGCATAGAGTAAGCGGGCTAAACATAGCGCTGATGCATACCTTCTGATAAAAATGCTGCTTTTTGCTTTGCGGTTCTCGTACGCCACACTTTCCGTCTTATTCCATGAATAGCTTTCGCTTTCTTCATTCCTTTCTTTTCGCTCAATCCAATTCCCTATCTTTGATATCCCAAAAATAACATGCTCATGACCCATCAGCCCGTGGAAGGTTTTTCCAAACTTTCCAAACAACAGAAGATTGACTGGCTTATTAAGGAATATCTGAACGGAAATACGGAATATCAGGACATCCTGCAGCAGTACTGGAATGAGGACGCCGGCCTGCAAAAACTGCATGATGAATTCTCGGAAAATACCATATCCAATTTCTATATGCCGTATGGCATCGCACCCAACTTTCTGATTGACGGGAAATTGCTTGCACTTCCGATGGCAGTCGAGGAAAGTTCCGTGGTGGCAGCTGCTTCCAAGGCGGCGAAATTCTGGCTCGAAAAAGGCGGCTTCAAAACCACCATTATCAATACCAAAAAACTGGGGCATACGCATTTCGTAATCAAAGCAGAACCGCACAAAGTATTGCATTTCTTTAATTTTAAACTAAAGAAAAAGCTCCTGCAGGCCACCGAGGACATCACCCGGAATATGCGCAACCGCGGCGGCGGGATTCTCGATATTAAACTGATTGATAAAACCGCTGAACTGGAACATTATTTCCAGCTGAAAGCCAGCTTCGATACCGTGGATTCCATGGGTGCCAACTTTATCAATTCCTGCCTGGAACAGTTCGGGAAAACCCTGAAAGAGGAAGTGGAAAAGGATGAAGAGTTCACGGCTGAGGAAAAAGCCTCGCTGCAGGTCATTATGAACATTCTGTCCAACTTTACACCCGACTGCATCGTGCGCGCCGAAGTTTCCTGCAAAATAGAAAACCTGAAAGACGACAGCGGGATTTCCAATGAAGAGTTTGCCTCTAAATTCAAACGTGCCGTGACCATCGCCGAGATTGAGCCGTACCGCGCCACTACGCACAACAAAGGAATTATGAACGGCGTGGATGCAGTGGTCATTGCAACCGGCAACGATTTCCGTGCGACGGAAGCCTGCGCCCATGCCTATGCCGCGAAAGACGGGAAATATTCCAGCCTTACGCACTGCACGGTTGATGACGGCATCTTCCGTTTCTGGATTGATTTACCGATCTCCGTGGGGGTCGTTGGCGGCCTCACCAATTTGCATCCGCTCGTGAAATTTTCCCTGGCCTTGCTGGGTAAGCCGTCCGCACAGGAACTGATGAGTATTCTCGCCGTGTCCGGCCTGGCGCAAAACTTTGCCGCTTTGCGTTCGCTCGTAACCACCGGCATTCAGAAGGGACACATGAAAATGCATTTGCTCAACATCCTGAACCAGCTCGGCGCTACGGAAGAAGAGAAAGCGCATTTCGTGGCGTATTTTAAAGATAAAACCGTGACCCACCACGAAGTTATTTCGGAGTTTGAGCGGGTGCGAAAAACAGCTACTTCCTGATTATGTTTCAGATATTCCTCGGGATTTTACTGCTCATCTTCGGCGTTTTTCTGCGCCGGTCCAATGACCGTGGCTTTGCGGCTTCGCGGCGCTATTGGTGGATGTTCGTGGCCATCGGCCTTTTGTCCGTCATCGGGCAGCTGTTAATTATGTATCAGAAAGGAGAATTATAATTTAAGTTATGAAAACATTTACGCTTATCGCAGGCGCTGCCTATGGCCTGTTATCGGTAATTCTGGGTGCGTTTGGTGCGCATGCCCTCAAAAAAGTAATCTCAGTGGACAAACTTGTCAGTTTCGAAACCGGCGTGCGGTACCAGATGTATGCTGCCCTGTTTCTGCTGATCGTGGGATATATTTTAAAGTTTGATACGTCGGTGGAGAAATGGATCTCCCTCCTGATGGTCGCCGGTGTCTTTTTGTTTTCGGTCAGCATTTATGTTTTAAGTTTCAGCGAGGTTTCCACCATGAGCTTTAAGTTTCTGGGACCGGTGACACCCTTGGGCGGATTGCTGATGATTATTTCCTGGGCACTGCTGATCTACCACTTCGCCAAAGACCGCGCCTGATATGTTCTTTTTTATTTTCGGACTGAACAAAAAGCAATTGGGAAAAGAAACCATCCAGGTGCCGAAGAACGGTTTTCAGGTGAATGCCATTGTCACCATTTACCGCCGGTATTTCGAACTCTTTTTTATTCCCCTGATTCCGCTGGGGAAAAGTTACAGCTTATACATCCCGCACTCCGATGAATATTTCGAGCAGGGCGCCTTTTCAAACATGCCGGCGGAGTATCTGGAGCGGTGTAAAGAGGTGGGGAGGAGGTATTAGCTGGACCTACTTTCAACGATGCGGTTTTTGCTGTCTCTGAAAGTCGCAAATCCTTAAGTTTTCACTGCTAAAATAACAACCATTTTAAATTGCTTTAATAAAGGTTGTATTAATGAGTTTGCAGAATTTACCGCTAAGATTTGGGGTTATAGAAGAACAAAAGTTGAACCTTGTACAAGTTTTCAATAGAAGACGGTAAGCCACGTTTTTAGCAATACCTTATCACGCGGCTGTACTTTTATAATGTTGTTTTATAAAGTTCGGTTTTGTTTTTAAGTTTTCTTCCCAAAAGTTTTTCTGCGTCAGAAGGTGCCTTCTGAATCTGTGATTTTTCCAAAAGCTTTTCTAAGTTTTTAATTTCTTCGATGGTTTCTTGTTGTTTCAAAATGCTAAAATCAACTTTGTACTCATTGTAAATTAGGTACCACAAATAACTTTGATACAGGTCTTTGTCAAAATATTTGCCGTTTTTATGAAACTGTGCAAGTTCAAGTCTTGATGATGTGATATATCCGCTTTGCGCAAGGTTCTCGGGATTTTCAAGTTTTGCTAATCGTAAAATCCACTCTTTAAACTTTGGAATATTTTGTGGAACGCCATTTCCCGTTACGTAGCAGCTTACAACATTCCACATACAAGTTGGATCGTTGTTAGCTGCACATTTCATGGCATAAGCAAATGCTTTTTCGGAATTTTGTTCTACGCCATCTCCGTTTCCGTAAGCCATCATTAAGGCATAGTGTCCATCATTAAAATTGTTGTCCGATGATTTCTTAAACCATTCGATTGCTTCTGCAGACTTTCTCTCTCCAAGAACTCCACTTTGCAGTAAATAACCAAAATTATATTGCGCTTCACCATTTCCGAGTTCTGCTGCTTTTTTTAAAATTGGTTTTGCTTCCTGATACTTTCCGGAGTCGAGCAATTTCTTTGATTGTTTGTTCAATTCTTCCGCTGTTTGAGAATAAGTTGCTTGAAAAATTAGAAAAGTAAAAGTCAGACATAAAAAAAATGTTCTATTCATCACGTTGATTAGCATAGGGTATAACGGAAAAAGTATTTGCGAAGGGCGGGCTAAATTTAACTGAAAGTTCAATTTCGACAAACCGAAGCAGATGCTTTTTCAGATTATTAAAATTAATAAAAAAAACAATATGAAAAGCAGCTGTGGCTAAAGGAAACGAGTGGTGGTTTTATAGATTTAACCCCCGCCTTTTGCAAATACTATGTGCCTGTTGCACAACCTTTTTCAAAAATACAGTAAAAAAGATTTCAGAAATAGAAAATGTGGTTATAAACGTGTTTAAAATATTGATATTCAGTTGTATAAATGGTTTGTTTTGAG
>NZ_JALHKS010000008.1 GCF_022968825.1 Chryseobacterium salipaludis | reverse complement strand
ACCTTTAGGGTGGTTTTAGCAGAGGGGCTCACCTGTTCCCATTCCGAACACAGAAGTTAAGCCCTCTAGCGCCGATGGTACTGCGAATAGCGGGAGAGTAGGTCGCCGCCAGTCTTTTTTTAAAAGCTCATCAATTTATTTTGATGGGCTTTTTTTGTTTTGAACCTAAGGGTATAGGTGAAGCTTCTTTGATAATAGAAAATAACTCATGTAATCTTAGGTCGTCACACCCATATGGTTACCATCATAATCTACAATTGAAGTCATCGAACAAGGGAACAGGCCGTCCCAAATCAGCTTTACTGTTTATATAAGTTGTAAACTTATAATGTGAAATTTTTGCTGGTAATTTTGGATTACGTTGATCATAGATGACGGACCGACTATTTAGTGTAAGGTATTATCCTAATTTTTAATTTTTTATTGGTGTGTAGTTTGTTGTTCTCTTCGTATTATGGAAACAACATGGAAGCCGCACGAAGAACACGGCAAACTTTCAACAGCAGAAAAGAACGATTTACCGGAAAGTGTATTTGCTTTTCCGAAACAGAAAAAAGAACCGATGACTGATGCTTCGCACGTCCGAAATGCCATGGCACGCTTTGATCAGGTCACAGATGTTTCAGATGAAGATCGCGAACAGGCTTTTGCCAATATTAAGAAAGCTGCCAAGCATTATAACATTGACATGCAGGAAAAAAGCTGGAAGGATTTCGGGAAGAAATGAAAGATTTTGAGTAAAATAAAATATGCGAACAGTAATGTCCGCATATTTTGTTTAATAATTTATTTTTTACTGAATCCTATGGTTTTACATCACCTCAAGCTTACGCTGAGTAATTAAATTGGCGATCGCTGCCATGTCTTCTCCTATGAGTCTGTCGTCTTCCAATTTATTTACCTTAGTGCGTATGAGCGCGTATGCTTTTTCGATAACTACAGAGCATTTGGAAGGTCTTCTGAATTCCAGGCCCTGTGCCGCGAACATGAGTTCGACTGATAAAATATTTACTAGGTTATCTAACACCTGATTAAATTTTCGTCCCGAGATACTTCCCATCGAGACATGATCTTCCTGCCCCAGGCTCGTCGGGATGGAATCTGCGGAAGCCGGGAAACATAAAGTCTTGTTTTCAGTCACCAATGCCGCTGATGTATATTGTGGAATCATAAAACCGGAATTTAACCCGGAGCTTTCGGTAAGCAATCTCGGCAACCCAAATTTACCTTCGAGCAATAAGTAACTTCTCCGGTCTGAGATATTGCCTATTTCCGCAGCTGCCAGCGTAGCGTAGTCCAGTGGCAGGGCAAGCAATTGTCCGTGGAAATTACCGCCGGAAACGCTTTCTTCAGCACTCAGAACAATCGGATTATCTGTTACGGAGTTTAATTCTGTTTCAGCCAGTGTTTTTAAATGCGCATATGCATTGCGGCTCGCTCCGTGGACCTGCGGTACACATCGCAGAGAATAGGGGTCCTGTACACGATCGCAATCGCGGTGCGACTGTAAGTTTTCCGAATCTTCCAACAGCGAACGGATATTCTTTGCTACCAGCTGACTTCCTTCAAATGGCCGGATTTCATGCAACTCCTTTTTAAAAGGAGAAGCTGAGCCCTGGTACGCTTCCAGGCTCATGGCAGCGGCAAGATCTGCCACACCGAGCAAATAACGGAATGTATCAAGGCCTAAAATTGCATGCGCTAATATAAACTGAGTGCCATTAATTAAACCCAGTCCTTCTTTAGGACCCAGCTTTAATGGCTGCAGACTATATTTAGGAAGTACCTCGGCGGTCTCACAAATCTCGGTACCTTGCCACACCTTTCCTAATCCCAGTAGTGGAAGTACTAAGTGCGCCAAGGGAGCCAAATCACCGGAAGCGCCCACCGATCCCTGTTCCGGAACTACAGGAATAATATCTTTCTGCAACATTTCCAGCAACCGCTCAATCACTTCTAATGAAACGCCGCTAAATCCACGCGACAATGCATGAATTTTCGCAATCATCATGACACGGGATAAATCTTTTTTAATAGGTTTACCTACGCCAACTGCATGGGAAATAATAAGATTATGCTGGAGTTGTGCCGTTTCTTCTTCGGAAATTTTTACATCGCAAAGCGGACCAAAACCGGTGTTAATACCATAGACCGTGCGGTCTGAAGCCACGATTTGCTGAACATTTTGCTGTGATTTCCAAATGCGCTCTTTCGCTTCCTGATCCAGCACACCCAGGGCGGGATCTTTCAATATTGCCAGGACATCATCAATTGTGAAGCTGTCTTTGCCGTAAATCATATTTTAAATTTTAATCCTTAAAAATACGAAAAACAGCAGAGAGGAAATAAGGAAAGACTAAAGTTATTTATTCCCAGACGATTGGGATACTTTCAAAAACGACCGGCTGCGGGTTCGAAATATTGTCTTCCGGATAGAAGTATAGAATTAATGCCCGAATCACCGGAAACTCCACACCGGTTTTGCGGAATATAAGCCCACCGCGGTACGGCACTTCAGGGACAAGATCCCGCGTGTGCACACGGCCGTCTGTATGCAGCATCACCTGGGACGTCCGGTATTGGTTGCCCTGCGGATCTACCAGTACCGCCCGTTCTGTCTGTAAACTGCCACGCTGCCGCTGGCTTGTGTTTTGATACTCAAACTCGATTACAATGGTGCCGTCTTTTCGCAGGCCGCGCACGGTTTTAATAGCAAGGGACAAATCCTCGAAGGTATTGCTGCGGAGCGCTTTGGAAAGATTGAGCGCCGTTTTGTAATAAGCTACCTGCTGGCTCAGTTCCGCAATTTGCAGTTTGTCCCGGAGGCTTTCTTCGGAAGCGGGCGCACCGGAGCTGAGCTGTGCAGCACAGGGCATAGCCATGGCAATTGCCACGACAGTTAAAAAGTGTTTCATGGTAGTTTTAGTTTTTTTGTGAATTCAAAAGTCTTTACATCAGCTTTAAAATTCACGGATAAAATTAAAAATTTTTAAAACACAAAATACTTCCCTGCATGAAATTAGCTGATAACCATTAGTTAACTTCGGGATGCGCTATGTGGCAGCCCTTTAAATTATCGTATTTTTGTTATATGAATTCTGATCTGCAACTACAGCTGAAAACACTTCCTTCTGATCCCGGGGTTTACCGTTATTTTGATCAGCGAGGGCAATTGCTGTATGTGGGAAAGGCCAAAAACTTAAAAAAAAGGGTTCTTTCATACTTTAATAAAAACCAGGCGGGTTACCGGACACGCATTATGGTTTCCAAAATTTTCCGGCTGGAAACTACCGTAGTGGACAGTGAATATGATGCTTTGCTGCTCGAAAATAATCTGATCAAGGAACATCAGCCGTTTTACAACGTGATGCTGAAAGATGATAAATCCTACCCGTGGATTGTCATTAAAAATGAAGCGTTTCCGCGTATATTCTTAACACGGACGAAATACAAGGATGGCTCAGAATATTACGGGCCGTACGCTAAGGTGCGACCTGCAAAAGTGCTGCTGGATACCATTCGTCATATTTATAAAATCCGTACCTGCAATTTAAATCTGGCACCGGAACGCATTGCGGAAGGAAAGTACAAAGTGTGCCTGGAATACCACATAAAAAATTGTGAAGGTCCTTGCGAAATGCTCGAAAGCAAAGACAGCTATGATGAAAAAATTGATGCCATCCGCGGTATTATTAAAGGCGATTTCCGCCTGGCGCGACAATATCTGACGGCCCAAATGCAGCACTGCGCCGAAAACCTTCTGTTTGAAAAAGCACAACTGTTCAAAGAGAAAATTGATATTCTGGAAGATTATCAGCATAAGCATACCGTCGTAAATCCGAGCATTAATGATGTGGATGTTTTCGGGATGACCAGCGATGAAACGGCTGCGTATGTGAATTACTTTAAGATACAGAACGGCAGCATTATTCAGAGTTACACCACTGAAATCCGGAAAATGCTGGAAGAAACTGATGAGGATTTGCTGGAGGAAGCCATGATTGAAATCCGTCGCAAATTTCAGTCAGACTCGAAAGAGATTTTGGTTCCGTTTCACCTGTCGGTAGAAATTCCCAATGTGAAATTGATTGTGCCGAAGGTAGGCGACAAAAAAAGAATTGTGGAACTTTCTGAAAAGAACGCCAAGGAATATCGCATCGAAAAATTAAAACAGGTCCAGATTGTGGACCCCGAGCGTCACACCAACCGAATTATGGCAGAAATGAAACGGCTGCTCAGGATGCCGGTAGAGCCACGCCATATTGAGGGTTTTGATAACTCGAATATTCAGGGTACCAATCCTGTTTCTGCCTGCGTGGTGTTTAAGGACGGAAAACCGAGCAAGGCCGATTACCGAATCTTTCACCCGAAAACGGTCGTAGGTCCGGACGATTATAAAACGATGGAGGAAGTGATTTACCGCCGTTATAAACGTCTCCTGGAAGAGGGCGATGCGCTGCCGCAGCTGATCCTTATCGACGGGGGCAAAGGGCAACTGTCTTCAGCGGTGAAAAGTCTGAAATTATTAGGGCTGTACGGTAAAATAACCATCATCGGGATAGCCAAGCGCCTTGAGGAAATTTATTTCCCGGAAGACTCGGTGCCTTTATATCTTGATAAGAAATCGGAAACACTTAAAATCCTGCAACGCGTCCGAGACGAATCCCACCGCTTTGGGGTTAAGCATCACCGCGCAAGACGAAAGAATTCCACCATTAAATCGGAACTCGAAGAAATTCCGGGCATAGGCGAAAAGACCATTGAACTGCTGCTCCAGAAATTGCGCTCCGTGAAAAGAGTAAAGGAATCCTCGCAGGAAACGTTGGAGGAAATTCTGGGAAAATCAAAAGGGAAGATTGTGTGGGAGTATTTTAATGAAAATGAAAAAGGAGTCTAAGCGACTCCTTTCTTTTTATTTCTTTATAAACTTTTGCGAATAGGCAGTGCCTGTTCCGTCTACTACTTCAATTACATATAAGCCGGAAGAAAGCCTGGAAATATCAATTGCCTTTTGTTGATAACTTCCGTGCAGCAACTGCTTCCCACTTATATCAAATACCCGGTAGCTTTGCGGCTGCATTTTTGCCGAAGACTTGATATTAATAAAGTCACTCGCCGGATTGGGATACAGAACTAATTTCATGTTCCGGGTGGCGCCTGAAATTTCATTTGTAGTGAGGTAGACCGGTAATTCGGTCGCAATCGTATAGAGTTCAATCCCAGACGTCTGGGTTTGCGCGGTAAAAAAAAGCGTGTTATCAAACTCTTTTAGACTTAAAAGTGAGTCATCCGCAGTAATCTGATCTTCATTAGTTACGCTGATCGGTAAAGAAACAATGCTTTCCGCAGTTCCATTGGTGCGCCAGATTTTGTTGCTGTTTTCCTTCAGGAAATAAAGATAATCTTTCACACAGGTGAAAGCCGACAATCCGTTCTCCGAATTGCTGATTATTTCTTTCACTTCATTCGTAACGGCATCAATGCTCCGCAGAGTAGCAACTTTTCCATTCGTACCTGTACCAAAATAAATGGTGTTTCCACAAGTCGAAAGAACAGAATATGGACCCATCATCGCATCCAAAATTTCTGTAGGTGCGGATTGCAAATTATCAAACCTGAAGACTTTACCAGACCCATTTTGAGTAACGAGGTACAGGCTTCCGTTCGCCTCTGCCATACTGGGAGATATATTCCATTCGCCGAAAAACCACGGTTCATCCGATGAAGGAAAAGGAATTTCATTGAGCGTATCGGTATTTCCGTCAAAAGCCCAGAGTCGGGTGTTTTTACTAATCAGCAGTTGGTTATCAAATACTTTTAATAATCTCGGTTGGTTGGCCCGGTTCGGATCGTCTGGTATCGTAACCGCCAAGGTAGTACCGGAACTGGTACCGTCGGTTTTCCAGATTTCCGTTTTGTAATCAGCCGTATACGTCGTGAAATAAACCGCACCATTGTAGGAAATGGCTTGCAATTCACTCATAGTGCTGCCAGCCGGTATTTCTTTCAGCGTTGGGAACAGGTTGCTGTTAATATCATTCCGGATGATGCGGATGCTTCCCTCACCTGAATTTTGAGGGGTAATGATAATGAGTGCTTCATTTCTAAGATTTCCAAACGCACTGTAATCTCTGAGGGTTGCGGAACCTGGTAATCCAAACAATCTGGTGTTCGCAGAAGTTCCGTCACTTTTTGCAATAATCGAAGTGTACTCATCCGGTTTCACATAAGAGTAGTTGCCCACTTGGAAAAGTTTACCTTTTGGTACCAGATTTTGTCCGCTGGTTGCCGCTTGCAGAAGTTCGGGTGCTTTGTTTTTAGATTTAATTACATAAAACTGACGATCATACGGCGAAGTGGAAGCAGTCATTACCAAACCGTTTTCTGTCGCGTTTGGTGCGAGCGTTGCCGAACTGCTGTCTTTGTGATTCCCGTCAGCAAAGAGTGAAACAGCGTTTGTTTGCAGATTATACTGGAAAATTTCACGCCCATACTTTAAATCTTGGTAAGGGAAAATGATTGAATTTCCTGACTCTATGCCCTCCGAAAGCCGTAATTCTCCGAGTGCAGTCAGGTTTTCAGCTGAATTCATCAGCCAGAATTTATTATGGCCACTATTCTCTATGAGAACAAGGTCATTTTCAGAAAAGTGTTTCAAAATATCAGCTCCAAATTCGCCGGGAATAGTTATACTGGTCTGTTTGGTTCCAGCAGCCGTACCATTTGTTTTCCAAAGCGTCGCTGCGCCACCAATGCTGCGAAAGAAGTATACCTGATTGCCTACTTTCTGTAAATGATTTTGATTTGAAAGAGGCGTCACGATATTGGGTTCATTACTCAGGCGTTTCGTGTTTTCTGCGGTGCCATCTGTAGCAAACAGGCTGCCGCCATACGGCTGTTCCCACCCCTTGAAAATAAGTTGATCATTAAGAATCTGGCCAGAAGAAACACCATTTGTCACGTAAATTAAATCAGCTTTTTTGGCGGTTTCGTTATATCGGTACAGACCACTTTGGGTATTATTTGCTCCTGCTCCGTAAAAGAGAAGCGTACCGTTTAAGTTATAACACTCAAGCTTGTCGAAGATTGCAAGGCTGTAATTATCAGAGCTGTTTTTGATTTCAGAAGGTTCATCTGCGCCGTTCGTTATCCAGAGCTTATTGCTAAAGTTTTGATTTTTGGCCGCAAAAATAAAATAGGACCCAAACACAAATGGTTTCTCTTCGGACACCAAATCCGGAAATTCTTTAAGCACACTGCTCCCTTGCGCCGTACCGTCTGATACAAATACTTTGTAATTACTCGTAATAAGTAAACGGTTGTTGTTGGCCGCGACATTCAAAATATAATTATTTCCCAGGTCGAAAATTTTTTGTGTTCCTGAAGTGGTGCCGTCGGTTGACCAAAGTTCCCGGTTGTTGCCCATATCTGCAATGAAGAACACTTTATCTTTAAAAATGGTAAAGTACGGGTTACCGCTGAACGGTGTTGCAGCTAAAGGCCGCAGTTCCTTTATTAGGGTGGTTTTTTTGCTGTTATAATCATAACCCCAAAGTTCATAATTTTGATTGGCAACGCTTTCGAAGATTTCTGCACCGGCAAAAATTAATTTGTTATCATGCTTAATGATGTTCCGGGCATCCAATCCTCCCAAATAATTGATCTCATGGATGTTGGCATCCAATTCCTGTCCTGCACTAAATAAATAGCACAGCGAAAAGAACAAAAGGTAAATTTTTTTCATAAATAATATTTTAAGAGTAAAGGTGTCTGTTAATTCCTGAAATCCCCCATATCCAGTTTTAGCGAGAAAAAGTTAGAGTAAAAATTCGAGCCGCCAATGCCTGAATTGGTAATGGCATAATCCAGCGTGAGGCCTTGATATTTAATGCCGATGCCGCCGCTGGGCTGAAAGGAAACTTTGCGTTTCAGATTTTCAATATCCGTAATGTTCTGAAAACGGTTGATGCCCAGCCGCACAAAAATCATGTCCTGAAAACGCAGTTCTGCACCCGCGTATGGGGTAATGCTGGCGAAATCCGTAGAAAGCACGGCCGCCGTTTTGGCAAAATCCACATGCAGTCCCGCTTCCGGCTGGAGTTCCAGATCACGGTTGAGTTCGATGGTTCGGCTGACTCCGAAATTCAGTTTCGGCATCGTCAGTTCCAGTTTGTCCTTCGGCGCCGGGTTAAAATCCTCGCCGTCCACCACTGCCGAGAGTTCCTTTTGATTGACGGTCCAGAAATTAACCGTCGTCGTCGCATCTTTCAGCACTGCGCCGTACGTCCAG
Organism: Chryseobacterium salipaludis; assembly: GCF_022968825.1. Classification (GTDB taxonomy): domain Bacteria; phylum Bacteroidota; class Bacteroidia; order Flavobacteriales; family Weeksellaceae; genus Kaistella; species Kaistella salipaludis. Next base: position 52,393 of record NZ_JALHKS010000008.1, on the reverse strand, counting down.
CCGCCATCCGTGCGATACATCGCACCCAAATCAAAACCAAAACCATAGCCGCTGGCAAACTTGCCGACGTTTCGGTACACCAGTTTGGCGTTCACACCCACATTCAGTTTCTGATTCCCGCCCGGATGGAATGCGTAGGAAAGCAAAGCCGCATAATCCGCCTGCGAAAAACTGGTGATTTTATCGTAATCTATATTGCCTTCCGGATCGATGAGCTGCGTCGTATTTAAAATATTATCCACGCCCAGCCGCACCACCGAAACTGCGAAAACACCGCCATTGTAATCCAGTGGTTTTGCATAGGCCAGATAGTCATATTTAGCGATGGACTCAAAATATTCCGCATGCATGGCAGCACCCTGCCAGTCACGGTCGATTCCTAAAAGTCCTGCCGGGTTCCACATCGGCGCGTACACATCATCCTGACTGCTGATGACTGCACCGCCCATGGCTAAGCCACGCGCACCGGCCCCGATGTTGAGAAATTCATTAGAATATTTCCGCACCACCTGTGCCTGCAAGATCGTTGCCCAGGCAAGTGCTGCACCTAATAGGAACTTTCTCATACCTCCTGTATTTTTTTTGCGGCTGCCATTTTCCTGGTTTTTATCACCCCGTTAATTACAATCGCAGAAATCATCACCACCGAACAGGCATAAAAGACCGGACTCATCTGCTCGGATTGGCCGAAGATGAAGAAGGCCAGGATAATCCCGTATATGGGTTCCAGGTTAACCGTCAGAATCAGCGTAAAAGGCGATATGTATTTCATTAGGCTTACGGATTCCAGCATTGGAAAAGCAGTGAACACACTAGCTAATATGAGGATTAACGATAAATCAGGCCAGGTTATTTCACCAAGTGATGAAATTTGTCCTGTGAACAAATAAAACACCGTCAGAATCACGCATCCCGAAAAGATTTCATAAAATATAATATTGCCCGAAGTTGTTTTTCCAAAGATCCGCCCGTTGTAGACACCAAACACAGTCCCGAGCAGTGCCGTCAGGATCCCGAAGAAAATTCCTTCCTTGTACTGGAATTCAGTTTTGAAGATGAGTCCCATGCATAGGACGATCACAATGCCCATAATTACTTCCGAGAGATCGATCTTCCTTTTAAAAACAATGGGTTCCAGAATGGATGCAAACAGGGTGGAAAGCGAAAGGCAGCTCAGCGCAATGGAAACATTGGAAACCTTGATCGAATGAAAAAAGCATAGCCAGTGAAAACCCATAAAGCCGCCAATCGCGGCCAGCTGCAGAAAAAGCTTCTTTGAAATCTGCAGACTTTGTTTCTTAATGACCCTGATAAATATATAAAGAAAAAGCGCTGCGAAAAACATGCGGTAAAATACCAGCGTGTTCGCGCCTGTTTGAATGAGTTTTCCCAGAATTGCAGTAAACCCCCACAGAAAAACAATAAGATGAAGCCGGAAAAGTGCTGATTTTTGTGCCACGTAATTTGACTGTTTTATGAATGCTGCAAAGCTACAAATACGGCTGAAATACAGCGCTATGCCTCCGTAAAATTAAAAACCCTGAAAGTAGTGATACATTCAGGGTCTTCAAATAATAAACTATTAAAAAAATAAAACTAGGAATAGAAATTTGGAGGTGATTTCTACTTGTCTAACGCAAATATAATAAGAATATTTCTAAGTCAAGTGTTAAAGTATGCTAAATAATGAGCTGGCTTTCAATTACTTTCTGTTATGGCTGCACGCAATACATTTCAGCCCAAAAAATCTTACCTTTACGCTAAATTTTACTCAACGTATGGATTTGGACTTCAACAAACGCGAAGATCAGAATAAACTCAAACTGTCTGAAATTAACAGTTTACTCAATAAAATAAAAAAAGGCGGCGGCGAAAAACGTTTGCAGAAGCAGCGCGACGAGGGAAAACTAACCGCCCGCGAACGAATCGAATATTTGCTTGACAAAAATTCCGACTCCATTGAAATCGGTGCTTTCGCCGGTTATGAAATGTACGAAGACCACGGTGGCTGCCCGGGCGGTGGCGTCGTGGTAGTAATGGGCTATGTGTCCGGTCGGCAGTGCTTGGTCGTGGCAAATGACGCCTCGGTCAAAGCCGGTGCCTGGTTTCCTATTACGGGTAAAAAGAATCTTCGTGCCCAGGAAATTGCCATGGAAAATAAACTGCCGATTATTTATCTGGTAGATTCAGCTGGTGTCTATCTACCGATGCAGGACGAAATTTTCCCGGACAAGGAACACTTCGGCCGTATCTTCCGCAATAATGCCAAAATGAGCGCCATGGGAATTATCCAGATTTCCGCCGTGATGGGCAGCTGTGTGGCCGGCGGGGCTTACCTCCCGATTATGAGTGATGAAGCTATGATTGTCGATAAAACCGGTTCCATTTTCCTGGCGGGCAGTTATCTGGTGAAAGCGGCTATCGGCGAGAATATCGATAATGAGACGCTGGGCGGCGCCACAACGCACTGTGAGGTTTCCGGCGTAACCGATTATAAAGCGAAGGATGACAAAGATGCGCTGGATCGCATCAAAAAAATAATGAAATCCATCGGCGATTACGAAAAAGCCGGATTTGATCGTATTGAAAGTATACCGCCGGCCGAGCCCGTTTCCAATATTTTTGGTTATATGCCGGTTTCGCGTGCGGATCAATACGATACTTTTGACATTATTAAATGCCTTGTAGACGGTTCCGAGTACGAAGAGTACAAACCCGATTATGGAAAAACCATTATCTGCGCCACCGCGAGAATTGACGGCTGGAGCGTAGGGATTGTGGCCAACCAGCGTAAACTTGTGAAAAGCGGAAAAGGAGAAATGCAGTTTGGTGGTGTCATCTATTCGGACTCTGCTGATAAAGCCACGCGGTTTATTGCCAACTGCAACCAGCGCAAAATTCCGCTCGTCTTCCTTCAGGACGTGACCGGATTTATGGTGGGTTCCAAATCAGAACACGGCGGCATTATTAAGGACGGCGCCAAAATGGTGAATGCAGTATCCAACTCTGTGGTACCGAAATTTACAGTCATTACCGGGAATTCTTATGGTGCCGGCAATTATGCCATGTGTGGCAAAGCGTATGATCCACGGCTGATCGTCGCCTGGCCCTGGGCAGAACTTGCTGTGATGGGCGGCAGCCAGGCAGCCAAGGTATTGGCGCAGATTCAGACCTCTACTTTGAAAAAACAAGGTAAAGAAATTTCTGCTGAAGAGGAGAATGAAATATTAAAAACAATCTCCGAGCGTTACCAGAAACAAACAGAACCTACCTATGCAGCGGCCCGCCTCTGGACTGATGCTATTATCAATCCCGAAGATACCCGCAAGTGGATTTCTATGGGGATTGAAGCGGCAAACCACGCGGCGATTACCGAAAAATTCAATATGGGCGTTATTCAGGTGTGATGCTCTCGGAATTCTTTTAGAAACGCAAAACAAAGCTCGCCGGTATCGAAGATTCCGGCGAGTTCTTTATATAAAGATAGATACGTTTTTTTTATGCTTGTTTCACAAACTGCAGTTCACCCGCAATTTTCACTTCGTCCGAAACCATTAGACCGCCAGTCTCCAGCGCTGTATTCCAGTTCAGGCCGAAATCTTTTCGGTTGATCTGGCCTTCGAAAGAGAAACCTGCTTTTGTCTGGCCCCACGGATCTACATTTACACCTCCAAAATCTACAGCAAGATGAATCGGTTTTGATACGCCATTCATGGTAAGTGTTCCGGTTACGTCGTTGCTTAACGAGTCGCTTTCAAATTTTATTTCCGGCTGTGCCGCTGCATTGAAGAAATCTGCTGAGCGAAGGTGATTGTCCCGATCCGTATTGTTGGTGCTGATGGATGCTGTTTTGATGGTGGCCGACACTTTCGCGTCTCTAAAATTTTCGTCAGCGCTTTGTAGCTCTGCATCGAAATCTGTAAAGTTTCCTTTCACGTTGGAGATCATCATATGACGCACTTTGAAGGTGATTTCGCTGTGCGTAGGATCCAATTTCCATGTAATTCCCATAATATTTCTTTTATTGGTTTGTAAAATTTCTAATGCAAAAGTACGGCTGCAAATGGCAACCCACATTGATGTAAGTTAAGAATCGCGTATCAAAGAAAAGCGTCAATGCTGGATTTCTTCTGTAAAACCCGTATATGAAAATAAATTACTGAATATCATAATGTTTTGCAAATGTACACTTCATTAAAGGAAAACCGTGGGTACGCGAACGCATTTTGCCTATTCCTCCAACCATACCTATACCGCCTTTGCAGGAGCAACAATTGTCGCCAGGAAACACCGCACTTCGGCAGGCATGGGAACGATGAAAATGGCCAATAGCAAACACTCTGTCAGCGAAGTGCTTTTCAGCTTGGGCTTGGTCATTGTAACTGTCAAAGGGTTCAGCCGGACGCACCCTGGATTACTGGAAACGAAAAACAGAAGGGTAGATCCCTTCACAGAGCTTTTTTTAAACTGACAATAATTAACAGTTCTTTAACATTTACTGATTATTTTCTTATTTTAGCATCTTAAACTAAAAGAATGAAAACATCTCATATAGTTGCCGCGTTGTGCTTTTCGGCCGGGAGCTTATTTGGTCAGAACCAGAAGTTTACCATTGCTGAAGCGGTCAATGGCCTTCGCAGCAATCTAGCCGTTGAAAATATTGCCCAGTTTTCCTGGTCCGCCGATAGTAAAAACTACTACCGTGGCGTGAAAGATGCCTACCTGCAAACCAGCCTGGCCAGCCATAAAAGCGATACCTTAATTTCACTTTCGCGTCTGAACCGCGCACTGGCGGCAGACCTTCAGTTGCGTGCCCTGCCCCGGATTACTTTTCTCTCCGAATCCAAAGGATATTATAATCAGGGCAACCGCTACTATTGGGTAGAGCGCAGTGGTAAAGACTGGAAGGTGACCAACTGGGCCACTATTTCTGACGATGCTGAGAATGTCCAGGTTATGCCGAAAACACAATCAGTCGTTTATACACTAAAAAATAACCTGTATATCTACCGCAATGGTCAGCATACTGCCATTACCGCAGATACAAACGAGGATATTGTCAACGGCCAGGCCGTGCACCAGCGCGAATTTGGCATTGACCGCGGAATCTTCATTGCTCCGGATGAGTCACAAATAGCTTTTTACCGAATGGATCAGTCTATGGTGAAAGACTATCCGATCATCGACTGGAGCGTAACGCCTGCGCAAAACAAGAACATCAAATACCCGATGGCGGGCACACCCTCACACCATGTGACCCTGGGTGTCTATGATATCCGTAGCAAAAGCACTAAGTTTTTGCAAACCACCGGAGATCCCGAACAGTATCTGACGGCGATCACCTGGAATCCGGATTCCAAAACAATTTTCGTGGGCGTGTTGAACCGTGATCAGAATCATTTGAAAATGAATCAGTATCAGGCTGCCTCGGGCAATTTTATTAAAACACTATTTGAGGAGCAGTCCGATAAATATGTTGAGCCGCAGCATCCGCTGCTGTTCCTGCCGAACTCCACTACGGATTTTATCTGGCAGAGCCAGCGCACCGGTTACAATCATTTATTTCATTATAATATCAGTAAAGGATTGGTGGCACAGTTAACCAAAGGTGACTGGGTGGTAACCGATGTCCTGGGTTTCAATGGCAAGCGCAATGAAATATTTTTCACTTCCACCGAGGAATCGCCGATGGAACGCCATCTGTACAAGTTGGATTACCTCAGTCATAAAAAGCAGCGCCTCGACAAAGCACCGGGCATGCACACCGGTATTTTGAGCCAGGACGGAAACTATATCTATGACTTATACAGCAATGCCTCCACACCGCGCGTGGTCAACCTGATAAACACCCAGAATCTAAAAACAACTCCGCTCCTCAAAGCAGAAAATACCCTGGCAAAATATCAGCGTCCCGAAATAAAAGAAGTCACCCTGCATGCTGATGATGGCACACCGCTCTATGGCAAACTGATTATGCCGGCCGATTTCGATGCTACTAAAAAATATCCGGTCATCGTCTATTTGTATAACGGACCACATGCCCAGCTGGTAACAAACAGTTTCCCGGCCTCCGGTAATCTTTGGTACGAATATATGGCCCAGCGCGGGTATGCAGTCTTCACCATGGATGGCCGCGGATCCGCTAACAGAGGACTGAAATTTGAGCAGGCAGTCTTCCGTCATTTGGGAGAAACCGAGATGAAAGACCAGCTGAAAGGAATCGATTACCTGAAGTCTTTATCATTCATTGACGCCGACCGCATGGGCATCCACGGCTGGAGTTTCGGAGGATTCATGACGACCAGTTTCATGCTCAAGCATCCCGAAATTTTCAAAGCGGGCGTAGCCGGCGGGCCAGTGATCGACTGGAATATGTATGAGATTATGTACACCGAGCGCTATATGGACAGTCCGCAGCAGAACCCCGAAGGCTATCGTCAGGCGAATCTGCTCGATAAAGTGCAGAACCTGAAAGGCCACTTACTCATGATTCATGGTGCGCAGGATAATGTGGTGGTATGGCAGCATTCCATGAAGTTCCTGAAGGCAGCCGTAGACCATGGGGTGCAACTGGATTACTTTGTGTATCCGGGGCATGAGCATAATGTAATTGGCAAAGACCGCGTGCACCTGATGCAGAAGGTTACCGATTATTTCGACGAGTATTTGCGGAAAGAATAGCAGTATGATCTGGGCAGCTGGATCCGTGTTCCGCTCCCAATCTTTTGCGGGCTGCCGCCCGCAAAAGGATTTCCGCTCAACCCGGGCTGCAGTGTAGTTCAATTTGGGCGGCAAGTTCTTTAAAATGGAAAAATCCGGATCGTGGTCCGGATTTTTTTGTGTTACGTAAATATAATTACTGTTTACTCACGCAGTACTTTTATTCTGCCATCTGCCCAAATGCGGATGACCGATGAACCACTGTATTCAGAAACGGTGTCGCGGCCTTCCGTTGCCACCGTATCCACTGCCTCAATTACTTCCTGGGAAATATCTGCAAAACTTCGCGGCGACTTTTCACCGCTGAGATTGGCCGAGGTGGACACAATCGGTTTATTGAGTCCCGAAATTAACTTCCTCAGGAAAGGGGTCTTCACCAGCCGGATGCCGATACTGCCGTCGGTGGCCAGCAGTTCCGCCGGCAGCCCGCGTGGATTATCGTACACCAGCGTGACCGGTTTTTCCGAAAGGTCGATGATTTCCCAAGCCATTTCCGGGACTTCCACCAGTTCCTGTAACCGTTTTTCAGATTCCACCAGGATGATAAATGATTTGGATGCATCGCGGCCTTTGATTTCCGCAATCTTCTGTATTGCTTGCACGTTGGTTGCATCGCAGCCCAGACCCCAGATGGTGTCGGTCGGATAAAGGATGGTGCCACCGTCCTTCAGCGTTTGTATCAGCTCGTTCATTAATCTACACTTTGGAAGCAGGTTGCATTTTTTCTACGGCAGCGAAAGCCTGCTCAACATCAGCAATCAGATCTTCCGCATCTTCAATGCCGACACTTAAACGGACCAGGTCATCGGTAATTCCGAGCTCCGCTCTTTTTTCTGCCGGAATAGAGGCGTGGGTCATCAGCGTAGGATGGTTCGCCAGACTTTCCACACCGCCCAGGGATTCTGCGAGCGTAAATACGTTCAGCGATTCCAGGAATGTCAGCGCGTCTTGTTTCTCGCCGGATTTGAAGGTAAAAGAAACCATGCCGCCCATGGCGCGCATCTGCTGTACGGCCAGTTCATGTTGCGGATGCGATTCCAGGCCGGGGTAGAATACTTTGTCCACGGCAGGATGTTGTTCCAAATACTGCGCGATCTGCATACCGTTTTCAGAATGTCTTTGCATCCGCAGCGCCAGCGTTTTGATCCCGCGCAGCACCAGGTATGAATCGTGCGGTCCTAAAATCCCACCGCTGGCAAACTGAATGAAATGCAGTTGTTCGCCCAGCTCCGGCGTTTTGGCAATCAGCGCGCCGGCAATCACATCCGAATGGCCGCCCAGGTATTTGGTGGCAGAGTGCATGACGATATCAGCGCCCAGATCCAGCGGCCGCTGGCTGTATGGCGTCGCAAAGGTATTGTCTACCGCAACCAGGATATTTCGTCCTTTCACGAATTCCGCCACGGCGCGAATATCCACCAGTTTCATCAGCGGATTAGTGGGTGTTTCCAGCCAGATAAGACGGGTTTTGTCTGTAATCAGCTCCGCAATGGAGGGCACGTCTTCAAAAGAAACGAAAGAGAATTTCAGTTGATATTTTTCAAACAGGCGGGTAAACATGCGGTAGGAACCACCATATAAATCATCCACTGCAATGACTTCATCGCCTGGATTCAGCAGTTTTAACACACAGTCGATTGCTGCCAGGCCGGAACCAAAAGCCAGACCGCGCGCACCATTTTCGATGCTGGCCAGACTGTCTTCCAGTGCCTGCCGGGTTGGGTTGGCCGCCCGTGAATATTCATATCCCGAGTGAACCCCGGGTGATTGTTGTGCGAACGTAGAGGTAAGAAAAACAGGAATATTTACCGAGCCGGTCACACGCTCCGGCTGTTGTCCGCCGTGGATTACTTTTGTGTCAAATTTCATAATAGAAGTTTTAAAATAAATCTGGTTCAAAGATACTTTTTTATAACATGAAATTATTGCGGACTAATTTAAACCAGAAAAATTAACTGCTGCCTACTCTGTTTTTAAAACGTAATGTCTTTAACTTCTTTATTGAATATTATTTGGGATGAAAGCTAAATAAATCCTATTTTAGCACCAAATCAATATTAAGTTTATGAAAAAATACTTTACTGTCTTAAGTATTGCTGCTGCCTCTTTAGGTCTGGCGCAAACCCAGCAGGGGAAAATGATGAACCATCTGCCTGCCAACGCTGTTGTGTACAAAGTTCAGAAACCTGCATTTTTAGCTGACTTCCCTGTGAGCAATTGGAAGGATTACGCTGACACGAGCTGGTACAATGCCGCTGACACCAGTTTTGAACTCAGTACCGCGGCTGAACTGGCAGGTCTTGCCAAGTTGGTTGCTGCCGGTAATACCTTCACCGGTAAAAATATAAAACTAATGCAGAATGTGGACATCGGCGCGCACTTGTGGGATCCTATCGGCTACAATAATAACAATCCCTTTTCCGGTAATTTTGAGGGAAATAATAAAGTAGTTTCCAATCTGATGATTAACCGGGAAGGGGGTGACTGGCTCGGCTTATTTGGGCAATTTATCGGTGCGACGGTAAAAAATCTCACCCTGGACGGCGCTAAAATATATGGTACTGATACTTCCGGTGCCTTCATTGCTAATATCACCACGGGCAGTACAGTGGAAAACTGTCACGTGAAAAATGCTGACATTACCTTAACAGAATACAATGGCGGTATATTCACCGGCGCTGTCCTGAGCAATTCTACCGTAATGAACTGTTCAGCACAAGGCAAAATTACAGGTCAGAATCAAATCGGTGGTTTTGCAGGGACATCCTGGAATAATTCACTTATTTCAAAGTCTTTTGTAGAAGGGGAAGTGAACGGACAGTATTTCGTTGGCGGTTTCACAGGCTTTATCACTTTTGCTTTTGGTCCTACCGTTAATAAAATCGAAGACAGCTACAGCCGCGCCAATGTTACCGCTACGGTACAATCAGTCGGTGGTTTTGCCGGTGCAGTTCAGAATACCGGCGATTTTAAAAATGTATATTCAACAGGAACCGTAAGCATAACGCCCGATGTCGGTGCCTTTATTGGAACGGTCGGTAATATAACCATCCAGAATGCCTACTATGATGCAACGGTGAATACGGAAGAACCGGTGGGTACCTTTATGGGTGCTCCCCTAACGCTGGATATCACCGGCAAGCAGACCGCAGAGATGAAAACACCTGCTTTTGCAACCACGCTGAATGCGGGCAGAACCGAAACAATATGGGTGCAGAATCCTGCCGTAAATGACGGCTATCCGTATTTGTCGTCCCAACCTCTGCTGGCTACCGGAGAAAATATAGCACAAGCTAAAAAAATCTCTATAGCACCCACGATGGTTACTGACGGTTTTAAAGTTCAGGGAATAAACGCAGCTGTATCATATCAGATTATGGATATGTCCGGCAAAATAGTAAGCTCCGGTAAAAACGATGGCGATCAAATTTCAGTGGCTAAGCTGGTGAAAGGTGTGTACCTGATCAAAATCTCAGGAAACGGAGAAACTACCACACTTAAATTTATAAAAAAGTAACCTTCTCATATAAACCAATCAAAAAACGCCGGCGGAAGAGCCGGCGTTTTCGCTTACTTACATTCTGATGGCAGAACGCTTCGAAAATTCTTCTGCCATTTCTGCTATCCAGGCCGCAACATCGTCTTCACCGGTGGCCCGTTCGTAGGTCTGGCTCATCGATACCAGAATCTGGTGCAGGAACATTTTCATCTGATCAACCGGCATATCCTTCGTCCAGAGGTCGATTCTGAGCGCTTCCATACGCTGATCATCCCACACGGAAATCATCGCAGCTTTGGTTTCCTGCTTATCGACGCCGCCATCCTCGGCATTCCAGGTCAGTGTTTCGGGAATATGGTTTTCATCGAGTTCTACATCGATGGTAATCTGTGTTTTTCTCATGGGTTTTTAGGTTTGTAATTACTTTCATTAAAAATTTGCCGGGCATCCATCATCAGGAAGTCGGGCAGTTTTGTTTCAGGTTTTTCTTTAAAATAAGTCCGGCAAATCTGCCATCCGCTGTATCGCCCGATTTGTGGCGAAGATTCATTATCAATTTCTGTGTAGAATTTTGAAAATGGCCCGGGACGGATAAAGCGTTCGGCCAGCCTGGCATCATCGCTGAATACCAGGTTGTTTTCCACAAAATAATTCCAGATGTCGGCCTCGTGAAATGCGGCCCATTCATATTGCTCCGGCGTATAATTGATTTTGAGGTAGTCCGGTTCACCGATCAAAAACGCATCCTGCAAAATCAGCAGTTTTCCCTCATGGATGATCTGGTCCAGAAACTTCTGCTGGTTCTGCAGCGGTGGTAAAAAATGCTCACCCAGAATCTGCGACACCTTCGGTACCATATTCTGCGGATTCATCGATTTCTGGAAATACTGCTCCATTCCTTTGTAATTGGCATTGTTTTCTCCCATAAATCCCGTAATATCGATGAAAAGTTTGTCTTCTTCCTTATAATAAAAAACAGGATCCAGTGCACCTTCCAAAACGGACGAATACAAATACACATGCGGCGTTTTAAAGTCCGGAAAATAAACTTGTATCTGCGCGAATAGCTTTCCCAGTTCTTTTTGCAGTTTGGCAACGTCTAGTTTAGAGATCGCTTCCTTATAAATTTTCTGCTCATCGGCATCTTGGCGTCGCAGGGCATAATCTTCATCCGAAACGGTTCCCTGAAACCACGGGTATTTCTGGCTGAATTGCTCCAGTGAAATAGTTGTATCGTAAAACTCTTTCGATAAATCGGTGACCTGCACACTTGGCGCCTCCGCAACTTCCTGTTTCTGCCAGGGATTTTCTCCTTCTTTCTTGCAGGAAATAATAGTGATCAGCGCTAAAAGTAAAAAGAAAGGAATTCTGAAAAACTTCATTATTTTTACGTCATATTAACGCGGCAAAAATAAGCAAATTTTAAGGGAAGGCCTTTTGCATACAAAGCTGTTTTAAAACAAAAAAAATGCAGGTAGAAAAAGTAATTGATAAAATAGTGAGCTGGTTGCGCGAATATGCTCAGCATGCCGGCGTCCGCGGGTACGTGATCGGGGTTTCCGGCGGAATTGACTCAGCTGTGGTTTCCGCCTTGTGCGCCAGGACGGGACTCGATACGTTGTTGTTAGAAATGCCCATTCGTCAGCATCCGGACGAAGTCAGCCGGGCGCAGGAGCATATGACTGATATGAAAAATAAATTCACAAATGTGCGCACGGCAAGCGTGGATCTGACACCTGCGTTTGACCAGTTATATAACAGTTTCATTACAGAAACTGCAATTTCGGAAGTCCAGAAGCTGGCGCTGGCCAATACACGTTCCCGCCTTCGGATGCTGACTTTATATTATTACGGTCAGATCAACAGCCTGCTGGTCTGCGGTACCGGCAACAAGGTGGAGGATTTCGGTGTTGGCTTCTTCACAAAATACGGCGACGGCGGCGTGGATGTGTCACCCATTGCGGACTTGTATAAAACCGAAGTATATGAACTGGCGCGCAGCCTGAATCTCGTGGAATCTGTTCAAAATGCCATTCCGGCAGACGGTCTGTGGGATGAATCCCGTACCGACGAACAGCAGATCGGCGCCTCCTATCCCGAGCTGGAAAAAATCCAGAAGGAGTGGGGAACCAAAACAGCCGACGACTACACAGGTCGTGACCGCGAAGTATTTGAAATCTTCCGTCGCATGAATAAAGCAGCCCAGCATAAAATACAACCGATTCCCGTGTGCATGATCCCGGCCGAATGGCGCGATTAAAATATCAGAATGAACAAAGAACGCCTCAAACTGGTCCTGATTTTCATCATCGGTCTGCTCTCCGCTTTCCTGTTGATGTATCTCTTTACTACCTGGACGGCAGATCGTCCTGATGAAAATACTGCAGCGCCGGACGTAACCGCGTACGAACAGCCGCCGGTACCTGCTTCTGTGGAGCAACTGACCCGCGCCGAAACGGTGATGAGTTATGTGAAAGAACACCACCGGCTCCCGCATTATTATCTGACTAAAAAAGAAGCAAGAGCAAAAGGCTGGATTGCCGGCAAAAAGAATCTTTGTGATGTATTGCCCGGTCGCGCCATCGGTGGTGATGTATTTAAAAACCGTGAACGCAAACTTCCGCTCGCCGCTGTATATTATGAAGCGGATGTGAACTACCGGTGCGGGCATCGCGGAACAGACCGGATTGTATTTACCGACGCCGGCAAGGTCTGGCTCACCACCGATCATTACAAAACATTTACTCCGCAATAAACCTGACCATCAATAGGATTTAAAATTAAAATATGGCAACCGTATATATTGACTTTACCCATCTTGGGGACTACGAAGATTTCTTCGGTGAATTAAAACAAAAACTGACCCTGCCCGAAGGCTTCGGTGACAATCTGGATGCGTTGTACGACGCGCTGACCGGTTTTGTGCCGCTGCCGCTTCATCTGGAACTCGTGAATCTGAATGTGGAACAGCTCGAAGATTTCGAAGACCTGATGTCAACGCTGGACGATGCCGAAGATGAAAACGAAGGGTTTACGTACTCGACGTACCTCACGCAATATGAAGATGAATAAATAAAAAAAACCACCGTCTCGCGGTGGTTCTTCGTATCTCTGTTATTTACTAATTACCCGCCTCGCTGACGTCAAAGCTGCTGTAACCTGACCAGCTTTTGGCCCAATCCGGCAGCGCTGTGCCGTTACCTGCGCCGGTGGCCCCGGTATTCAGAGTGAAAATTTGAGAAAGATCCGGTGCCGGGAAAGCCGTAGTCGCTTTTGCTTTCCAAGGCGTTGTCACATTCACAAAACGGATGTTTGTTATATAATTACCATTTAAAAACCAGTTGAAAGTCCGGTCCGTTTCCAGATCCAGGCCGGTGGAAAAGTTCGCGATGACTACATTATCAAATTTGCCGTTCGAACCCGCGCGGATTTTCATGCCCTGCGATTCGGAACCTTTTGGATTGCCGATCAGGGTTATGTTTTTCAGTTCCGGGTTAGAGGCGCCGTTGCCATTGGTGGTATTGGGATCGGTATCCTGGGTGTCTGCTTCAATGCCGCGGTTGCCGGGTTCAGCCGAATTGATAAATTCCTTGTGCCGTGCTGCATAAATATATTCCGCTTTTCCCTGCCAGCCTTCCGTCCAGTCCACGCTGTCATCCCCCACACCGATGATCACAAGATGGTCTGCATTCACATTTCCGCCGAAAAACTCCACACCGTCATCAGCTCCGTTCAGAATCGATACGTGCGAAATCTTAGTTCCGCTGCCTACGCCAAATAAAGAAAGACCGTTAAACTCCTTCTCCGGATTGTACTTAAATCCGCTGTCTTTGATAACCAGATATTGAATTGAGCCGGAATTATCTGCCGGATTCGTTCCGCCGTACACCATATCTCCGAGCTCCGAGGTCGAGGTGCCGGATGCACTGCGGTTCGTAGGTGCATTTCCCAGAATAACGATGCCTCCCCAGTACCCTTGGGTATGTTTTTCTCCTTCGAAAACCACCGGCTGTGCGGCCGTTCCGCTAATGTTTAATTTGCCGCCGCGGTCCACAATAAGATAATTAGCTCCCTGCGCCGCCACGATTCGGGTACCGGCCGGGATATTCAGCGTGGCTCCTTTTTCCACGAGCAGCCGGCCGGTGAGCTTATAAGTTTTGGCGGGGTCCAGCGTTAAAGTTGTGCCGGCCGCAATTGTTCCTTTGAAATTAGCCGGATCCATTAATTCAGGTGCGATGGCCGTTGTTTCATCTTCTCTTCCGCAGGAAACTGCTGTGCTGAGGGTAGTCATCAGGGTCAGGCATAATGCCGCTTGTAAAATAGTCTTTTTCATTTTTTTTATTTAGATTAAAATAGATACGAAAGTGTGAGGCCCAGCTCCGTGCCGGCCGAATAACTTTTATGAATATGCGTTCGGTTGCTCGTACGCTGCTCAATGGTATGGTCTGGGTTAAGCAGGTTTTTCGCTGACAAACCGAGTCCGATTTGCCGTAAGCGGTACCGCAAATGGGCATCCAGCTGGTGAACCGACGTTTCATAAAAATTGCCCGACCGATTGGTGCCCAGCGCAAATACGCTTTCGCCCGCATAACTGTAGGAAACTACAAAGTCGAAATCCTGTTCATTACCTGCTTTTATTTGATATCCAAGATTAAGGTTTGCCAGCAGGTCGGCCACGCCCTGAATTTTATCGTGAGTCTGACCGCTGAACTGAATCGTTTTGCCGTTGTTTTCTTGAGCGAAAGTCTGCTCGGTTTTCAGTTTTTGGTCAGAATGCATCACGGTCGCATTCAGGAACGTGTAGAGTCTGGAAGAAGAATTTCGAAAGAGGTCTTTCCGGATTTCCACTTCCGCACCGGCAACCATTCCGTAATCAGCGATATTGAAATACGTCATGTCGCTGGAGGCCGCGGTGGAATAAGTGGTACGCGAAATCGGGTTCAACAGATATTTTCCAAACAGAACGGCCGATATTACTTCACCCGGCCCGGAAAACAATTCCCATTTCAGGTCGGCATGATACATATCAGACGGATACAGGCTGGGATTTCCGTAGACGTTGGTCGTCACATCATAATATCCGATCGGAACCAGCTCTTTGGCCTGCGGCAGAATATAGGTTTTTGAAGCCGAAAAACGCAGGTTCTGCCGGCCGCTGATTTCATACTTTAAATTGAAGGCCGGTAAAAACTTATTATATTCCTTTTCTTTCGAGTCCGTGCGGAAAATTGCATCATCCCAGCTGCTTTCCAGCTGAATATAATCGTACCGGCCGCCGAGCTGTGCCGTAACTTTTTCGTTCAGCTTAAAATCTGCATGCAGGAACGCCGACTGGTTATTTTGTTTAAATTCATACCAGAAAGGAAGAAACTGCTCCTGGTCTGTACGGAACGTGTTATACCTGATAAACTCGTTGTTTGCCGCATTAATCACCGCATCCACGTTCTGAGGATCCGCCGTAAACTGCCGGGTGAAATTTAGGCCGATGGTCGTATGGTCGAAATGCCGCTTTTTATAAGTTCCCTGATAGCCGGCCTGAACTTTAAATCTGCCGAGCTGCCGTGCGAGGTGAATAAAACCATTGAAAGAGCGGTCGTTCAGCGCGTCGAAATAACGGTGGTTATTAATGGTACTTGCCGTAATAAACTGTTTGGTGCGTGCGTCGATGGTATTCTGGAGCCGGTCCGGGCGGTCGCTTTGCAGTACATTGTAGGAAATGCCCCAATCGGTTTGCCAGCTGTTTTCCGGTTGGTGGCTGCCGTACAGCTGGTTGATGAAAAGTGAAGTTATTTTATTGTCGCCGCGGTTAATCAGTACCTCAGATCCAATTTCCCGCAGATACCCTTGGAAAAATCTTGCCTCCTGTGCTGAAGAATGTATAAAATTACTGGTGAATGCTATTTTACTGCGCTGGCCCAGCCGGTGTGCCACATTAAGGAGCGACGTGTGATTGGTCCGGTAGCTGTAGCGGTCCACGGTCAGGGCTTTGATCGCATCTCCCGAAGCATCATAAAAGCCTTCCTGACCTTCACTGTAGGAATAATCATTGCTGAAACCCGTATATCCAAAAACTGAAAACTTACCGATATTAGTGCCTCCCTCCAGACTGAGGTTTGAATTGTGCGGCGTGCCGGTGTCCTCAAAATTCCAGCTGCTGCGGAAAGGGTAGACCTTTTCTGGATCCTGTTTAGAAAAAGTAGTTTTATGGTACCCGAAATAGCCCGGTGCGCCATCCTGCATAAAAAATGAGGAACTTCCCCCCGTCTGGAGATTGATACTGCTGCCCAAGCTTACAGACAGAAACGGTTTGCCGATATGTTCCTTTGATGTAATTTCAATTCCTGCCCCACCGAAGTCGCCCTGAAGTTTTGGCTGGTAGACCTTATGTAAGCTGATATACTCAATAATCGAGGTGGTAAATAAAGATAGGTTCAGGTTTTTGTATTCCGGATCATCCGACGGAACCGGCAGTCCGTTAAGCGTCGTGCTGTTGTACCGGTCGCCCAGGCCGCGTACCGACAGTTGTCCGCTGCCTTGCTGTTTTTGCGTGCCGCTGGCTTTTGTCACGGCGGTCGCGGCGTCGCCGACGCCCTGTTTGTGAAGTTGCTCTGCACCCACGCGCTCCGTAACTTCCACCGCTTTTCGCTGCAGGGAAAGCAGGTTGTTCGCAGCACCTTTTTTCGTATTTGCTTTAATTACTACGGTTTCCAGTTCTTGCTCCTTTTTAGCAGTTTCAGGAATCTGCTGGCCGCTGAGCATGGCAGCTGATAATAAAAAGAAGGAAATCGCAGGTTTGCTGTTTTTCATGCTAAGTTTTATTGTTCTGTGTACGGTGCAAAGAAACAGCGCAAAAACCGCGGAAGCGTTACAGGAGTTTTAAGTTTTTGTTACGAAATAATAACAAATGCCCTACCCATATTAATTCAATATGAAGATTTAGAAAACCTCGGGTTCCGCCTTTAAATTTCATTAACTTTGAAAAGTTTAAACCCACAACAATGGACCGCAAAAAAATTCTTTTAATAGATGATGAAGAAGACATTCGTGAACTTCTTACGTATAATCTGGAAAAAGAAGGATACAGCGTCACGACGGCTGACAATGGCAATCAGGGAATTGAGCTGGCCAGGAAGATAATTCCCGATCTCATCCTGCTGGATGTCATGATGCCGGAAAAAGACGGAATCGAAACCTGCACAGAGCTGCGCGCCATCCGCGAACTGGAAAAGACACTCATTGTATTTCTTTCGGCGCGCAGCGAGGAGTTTTCTCAGCTGGCAGGTTATCAGGCCGGCGCCGATGATTACATTGTTAAACTCATCAAGCCACGCGTTTTAGCTTCCAAAATCAATGCTTTATTAAATTTAAGTTCCACCGCCGCGCAGCGGAACGTGGTTCTGCAATTGGGAGACCTCACCATTGATAAAGAAAATATTAAAGTAACCAAAGCCGGCGAATCCCACCTGCTGCCGCGCAAGGAATTCGATCTGCTGAATCTGCTGGCCTCCAACACCGAGAAAGTTTTTAAAAGAGAAGAAATTCTGGAGAAAGTCTGGGGAAATGAAGTGGTGGTCGGCGAGCGGACCATTGATGTGCACATTCGGCGACTGCGTGAGAAACTCGGCATTCACACCATTCAGACCCTGAAAGGCATTGGTTATAAACTGGTCGTTCAGGAAAAAATATAAGACATGAAGTTCCACCGTCTCACCTTTCTGGCGTCTGTGTGCCTGACTGCTTTTATGCTGGTTCTGGTGCTGGTGTTTGATAAGGCAGAGCAGAACTTTTCCGGTACCGATACAGGTTTTTATCTCTTGGTCGCCGGTTCCTTTTTGGCCATGCTGGGGCTAAACTACCTGGCGCTGGAATTTCTTTTTAATTTTTATGGTAAAAAACAGATCCGCAAAATTTCCACTATTCTGCCGGAAGATTTTACCGAGAATGCGGACGACCTGGATTTTGCCAGGCTCGGACAGCGCGTTTCTGACCTGAGCGAAAAAAATACCATGACGCTCGATACGATGCAGGCCATGGAAGCCTACCGCAAGGAATACATTGGCAATATTTCGCACGAGATGAAAACGCCTTTGTTTTCAATTCAGGGCTACGTGGCTACCCTGATGGAAGGCGGCGTGGAAAATCTCGCCATCCGCGATAAATACCTTGAACGTATTGACCGGTCCGTGCAGCGGCTTCTGCATATTGTGAAAGATCTGGACATGATCAATCAATTTGAAAGCGGGCGGATTAATCTATCCGTCAGCACGTTTGATATCAATGCCCTGCTGCGCGAAATTGCAGATCTACTCGACCTGGAGGCGGAGCGCAAGAATACCCAGCTCCAACTGAAAGTTTCGGCAGGTTCGTTGCTCGTTTCCGCAGATAAGCAGAAAATTGCGCAGGTGCTGATCAACCTGGTGTCCAACGCCATCTATTATGCCAACCGGGATTTCGCGACGGTCACCCTGCACACGGAAATTGTGGGCAATAAAGCTTTGATAGAAGTGAAAGACAATGGCATGGGCATGAAACCTGAAACGGTAAGTCGCATCTTCGAAAGGTTTTTCCGGGTGGAAACCAGCCGCAACCGGCATGATGGCGGCTCTGGTCTGGGACTTGCTATCGTTAAACATATTTTGGAAGCGCACCAGGAAAGCATCTTTGTGGAGAGCACTTATCTGGAGGGTTCCCGCTTCTGGTTTATGCTGCCGCTGGCCGCCGTCTAGCGGGCAAAAATGTAAGCAAATCTTTTCATAAAAAAAGCCGCGCATCATTTTTTTGTCAAATTTCAATTGTTCTATATTTGTACCCGAACAACAGTTTTACTAATCAAAAGAAAAAATAAGCAGATACAATGGTTTATAAACTCCGAATTATTCTGGACACAAAAGAGGATATTTTCAGGGATGTAGAAATCAAAGGAAAGCAGACCCTCTGGAACCTGCACCTCGGCATTAAAAGTGCTTTTTCGCTGATGGGTGAGGATCTTTCCGTATTTAATATTCTCGATGAAGACGGGGTGGTGGTGAAATCCGTGCCGCTGGAAGACATGAGCGATGACGGCGATGGTGATATTATGTCCGATGTATATGTGGACGAAGTTTTCCAGGAGAAAGGAGACAAAATTCATTTCCAGTACGGATTTATGGATCTGTGGGAATTCTTCTGTGAACTGGTGGAAACCGCACCGGAAAAACCGGCCGTGAATTATCCGATTACCGTCTTCCGCTTTGGGAAAATGCCGCTGAAAGCGCCGAAGAAAGCCGGCAGCAGCGGAAAGAAAAACGGAGTGATCCCGATGTCCGATGATGATTTTGGCAACTTTGACGAATCGTACCAGGCAGAGGACTACGAGGATGACGATGATTACGATGAAGATGATGGCTACGGAGATGATGCCTATGAAGACGATGATCTGGATTAAAACAATACAAACCGCGACACCTTCGCGGTTTTTTAATTAATATTGTTGCGATGATAGTTAAAGAAGAAGTCCTGCAACGGGTTAGCGCACTGTTGAACGAAAAAGTGGACGCATTTGAAAAACTGATTGCAGAAACCCGCGCGGCCAATAATGAAACCAAATCCTCGATGGGAGATAAGTACGAAACGTCGCGGGAAATGGTGCAACAGGAAATTAATAACCTGCAGAATCAGCTGAAAAGTTGGCAAAAAATGCGTGTGGACATTACGAGGATTCAGCACCAGCCTACACCGCTGATTGGGGAAGGCAGTTTGGTACAAACCGACCGCGGCTGGTTCCTGATTGCCGCGCCGCTGGGTGTCATTAAAACCGCAGATTCACCGGTGTATACCATTTCTTCTGAAAGTCCGCTGGCTGCCGCTTTAACCGGAAAAACGACCGGCGATGTGGTAACGGTAAATAATATGACGCACACCATCCTCAGTCATTCATAGATTTTTGTATATTTTTGTGCTCTTCTTGATTTCTGTCTTATGAAAAACTATCACGACCTACTGCAACACATCCTGGAAAATGGAACCGACAAAAGCGACCGTACCGGTACCGGCACGCGCAGTGTTTTTGGCTATCAGCTGCGGTATGATCTTGCCGATGGTTTTCCTTTGGTTACGACCAAAAAAGTACACCTGAAATCTATTATCTATGAACTGCTCTGGTTTTTAAAAGGAGACACCAATATTAAATATCTCACCGATCATGGTGTCAGCATCTGGAATGAGTGGGCCGACGAGAATGGTGATCTCGGTCCGGTGTATGGAGCGCAGTGGCGCAGCTGGCAGGGGGCTGGCGGCAAAGTCGTCGATCAGATTTCCGAGGTGATTCAGCAGATTAAAACCGACCCCGATTCGCGTCGCCTGATTGTTTCTGCCTGGAACGCTGCCGAAATCCCGAATATGGCCCTGGCACCGTGTCACGCTTTATTTCAGTTTTATGTGGCAGATGGCAAACTATCGCTGCAGTTGTACCAGCGCAGTGCCGATGTCTTCCTGGGAGTGCCTTTTAACATCGCGAGCTATGCTTTGCTGCTGATGATGGTAGCACAGGTTTGTGACCTGGAAGTGGGAGAGTACATCCATACCTTTGGCGATGTGCATATTTATAACAACCATTTTGAACAGGTAAAAACACAGCTTGCCCGCGAACCACGGGCGTTGCCGCAAATGATCCTGAACCCGGCTGTGAAGAATATTTTCGATTTTACATTTGAAGATTTCACGCTGGAAAACTACGATCCGCATCCGGGAATTAAAGCGCCGGTGGCGGTCTGACGATATCAACGAATTTTAAAGGTGCGTTGGAAAGAAAGCGATACAGGCATTGGTTTATCGAGCCACACTGGTTTTAACAATTGCCACGCAGTTTTCTTTATTGTATTTTTAAGCCCATCAAATATATAAAGGCTTTTTTCTTGTTTTAAGAAGAAATCACGCTGCTTCCTCAAATTTTGCCCCTGTCAGTTTCGTCACCAGCATCGCCGCTACCGTGTCACCCGTTGAGTTTAATATGGTGGCCAGCGGATCCACCAGCGTTCCCAAAATCATCACGGCCGGGATGGCTTCCTGCGGCAGGTTGTACACGGAAATCATGAGCATCTCCCCGATATAACCGCCATTGGGGATGCCGCCTGCCACGATACTAACAAACACCGTGATGCCCAGCGCCAGCAGCAAATTTACCGGATCGAAGAAATCGCGCCCAATGATCAGAAAAGCTACGTAAATTTTAATGATGGAAGACATCGAGGAGCCATTCTTATGCAGGGTGCTCCCAATAGGAATTACAATGTTGGCAATGGTCGCCGGCACTCCAATCCGGGCCGCGGCCTGCAGATTCAGCGGCATCGTGGCAAAACTGCTGCAGGTGGAAACAGCGGTGAGGCTGGGATAAATGTTATTCTTCCAGAACAGCCGGATCCCGTTCTTTCCTTTGGCGAGGAAAGCATACAGCGTAAAAAAGATGAAAAAATAAACGATGCCGGCTCCGTAATACAGCCCGAGCGGCTGCGCATAAAACCCAAAAAGCTGCGGCCCTACAGTAGCGACCTGATAGGCGAAGTAGGCACCCAGTCCTATGGGCGCCGCTTTCATCACCGTCAGCAATAACTGTTTCATCACCTCGTAACCCGAGGCTAAAAACAGGCGGAATGTATCACCGGCAGCGCCACTTTTGCGCGTAGCCACCCCCGTCAGGAAAGCAAAAATGAGCAGCGCCAGCATATTTCTTCTTGAAAACAGTTCGGTGAATTCGCCGACCGAAAAGAAACTCACCAGCCGGTCGCTCCAGCTGTTACTGTCAGCCTCGGTCACTGCTTCCTGTGCGGTGGCGGGCAGCGCAGGCGTGGGAAACAGATACACGGCTACCACCGTGAACAGTGCCGAGATGACCACAAAGAGCAGAAAGGTAAATGACATCGCCAGAATAATCCGGCCCACCTTCGAGTGCTGTTCCACGGAAGCAATGGAGTTGGCTACGGCAAAAAATACCAGCGGTACCACACTTACAAACAACAGATTCAGAAAGATGTCACCAACGGGTTTCAGATACGTTACCGTATCCGGCACGAAAATGCCGATGAAACTTCCCGTCATGATGCCCGCCAGCAGCAGCAGGATCCCTGAGTAATTCTGCAGAACTTCACGCATTGTTTTTTTATTAAAGATAAATGAAAATAAAAACCGGACAAATTAAATCGTCCATCGATCATTCACCACGGCGATGAGAAAATAGTTCCCCTTGTATTGTTCAAACACGAGGCGCAGGGCATGCCAGTCCATGCCGCTGTACTCCTCGCTCCCCGGGATATAGTTTTCCGTGAAGTCTGCTGCGGGAAACTGCTTTTGGAGGTTATTGATGGAGTTACCGCTGCCTTTAAAATTGTTAATATGTAAACTGCCGCTTTCAAAATTTCGTACGTATGCCCACTCTTTCAGGTAGGTGCCGATGGACCGGATATACGGTTCGCCCGTGCCGTCGAGTGTCCCCCAGGTAAATTTCACAGGTGTATCTGCGTACTGCACAAATTCATCTTTTGTGAAATGCTTCGCCACCACAGGATCTATAAAGCCGTACATGGAGAAGGTAATCCCTTTTTCCGGATGAATATACTGCACAACCGCCTGCGGATCGCCGCTGCTGAGGGCAGAGAGTACTTCGTTGTTGATCATTCTCAGCTGTTCCATCTTGTCAGGCTTTGCAGCGGTGGCAGTGGTTTCACGCCGGGCAGGTTCCGGTTCTGGTTGTTTGGGTTTCTCGGTACATCCCGCCATCAGGGCGAGCGTGGCAAATAACACAATTTTCATAGCATTGATTTTAAAGTTGGAGTTTCAAAGTAAGCATATAATTACGCGTAGCCGCCGGATTGTAAAAGCGATTGCCAAAGGCATTTAGATCATACCCCAAACTATAGGCCGTATTGTATAGGTTCCGGACACTGAGTTGCAGATCAGCGATAAAAGGAGCCGTGCTAAAACGGTAGCCAACATTCATATTTCCGATGAGCGAAGAACCTGCCGTTACCGTATTGGCATCATTCAGCGACAGTGGCCCGGTATAGAAATGGGCAGCCTTTGTCAGCTAAATAAACTTTACAAGTAAGGGAATTTGTGTTCTGCAGCAAAGAAAAAGCGGAGAAAATCCCTTCTTACAGGCTATCAAACGCCACAAAAAAAAGCCTTTCTAAAAAAATGCTTTATAGTTCTGAGTTCTAACAACGACAACCCCATAGAATGTCGAAAAGCTCCCGGAGCTGTAGTTTACCCTAAGGCTCCCGAAGGGTTCAACGGGCTTTCATTGTTGGTTTTTCAAAGACTACGAAAGCTTAGTTATTAGTGGCGGTTTTTTCTTTTAATCATCGTGTAAAATCCTAAAACTAAAGTCAAGAACATTAAAATTCCGAGAGTTATCTTTAAATTTTTATTTTCAGATTTTATTTCGCTAATTTCTTTCTTTAGTTTATTTATTTTTCTACTTGGAAAAGGGATTTCAACAAGAATGTCAAGATCATCCCATTCGTCGGGCGTTAATTCTTTAGCGTTTTGTATTTTCTGTTTGGCATAAAACTCTTCTTGCAAATTGTCCAACATTTTCAATTCACTTTCAGATATTTCACTCAATTTCTTTGTATAGAAGCAATTGTCAGAATACAAAAACGCTGTATCTTCCTCACAAAAAGCGAAGATCAGATACTTCTCTTTTTCAGTGAATAAAATATCGCAAGAACGTAAAGGTGACCCATATAAAGTTGCATTATTTTGAAAATATCCGTCATAATCATTTGATTTATAGATTTTTTCAATCTTTACGCTACTTAGAATGTTTTTTATAGAATCAAATCCCGACGGAACTTCATTAACACCGTAAATACTTCCAATAAATACATAATCGGCATTTTCAAATGAATGTTTCAAGTTGGGTTCTCCTTTGCATTTGCAGGCTAAAACTTTTATTGAGAAAATTAATGTTAAAAGTAGAAGTTTCGTTTTCATAGACGGATTTTCAATAAAATTTCCGATAACGGCTCGGTATTTCTGTTGGCGGGGATTTTTATAACTGGTCTTTGTAAAAATAACTGAAAAAATAACCCGCGAAAATCTTTATTATGTAAACTTCAACCCCGCTAATAGAAATACAATGTTGAACTAAACCTCCGGTAGCTTTTCCCTTCGCCGTTTTATTAACTTTGGTAAGACAATAAAAAAATCTTTAAAATGGCTACAAAAAAAAATCTCCGGAGGAGTTAAGGGTAAACAAATTCCTGAACCGTGCCTGTAACGAAGTTAACGGTTTTGCTGAACTCTTGCAACGCTTCGAGAGGAATATTTCCATCCTGGGAAGAAGTCCCAAAACGTTCGACAATTATCCCGCCATGTGGCAGCCCTGGCACTCCACTACAAAACTTTGCCCACCGAGTTGGACCCCGAGCAGGTCAAAGATTACCTTTTTGAACTGCAGCAGCGCAGTAACACGCCCTCACAGTCTTACTTTAAACACACCGTTTACGGGCTTCGGTTTTTGCTTAAAACGGAAGGACTGCCTTACAGTTTCCTGCACCTGCCCACCATTGCTAAAGTGAAGAAACTTCCTGTGATCCTGAGTCGCGAAGAGATCTGGCGTATGCTTCAGGCCGCCGAACTTCTAAAACACAAACTGCTGATCGGTTTGATTTACGGGTGTGGCCTCAGGTGCATGGAAGTTCGGAGTATCGAACTCCGGCACTTGGATTTTGACCGAAAGATGCTTCACATTGTACAGGGAAAAGGTGGCAAAGACCGTTATGTGCCTTTATCGGAACATTTGATCCGGGGACTAAAAACCTTTATTTCAATAGAAAATCCAGATCAATATTTATTCAATGGAAATCAAAATAGAAATATTGAAGAGATTGACCAGCCGGGTTCTGGTAGACCGGATTTTGATTCACGCTACAGCCAAAGAGGAGTTCAGTGGATCATCAAAACGGTGAGCAAAAAAGCCGGCATCACCAAAGACGTTCACACCCACACTTTGCGACACAGCTTTGCCACGCATTTATTGGAAGATGGTGTTTCGATCATTATGGTTCAAAAACTTTTGGGTCATGAAAGAATCGAATCGACCATGGAATATCTTCATAGCTTGTCCCGTCCATAGACGGGATCTGCCAGCTCGAACATAAAACCGCTCACAGTCCTTTGGACACAGTATTCACTTTATGCAGCAGGAATGCAGGCCCGAAGTAATGGCGGAAGTGTAGCAGAAGTCATTCGCAAAATCAATTTATCGGCTCAGAATTTTACGGTTCATCAGGAAAAAATGCTTCGCGCTTTATCGTATTGTAGAACTTCTGCATTGGGTGGTCATATTGATGCGTGCGATGGTTGCGGAAACATTTCCATCAGTTACAACTCGTGTAGAAATCGGCATTGTCCGCAATGTCAAGGTCATAAAAAGGAAGAATGGATCCAGAAACGCGAGCAGGAATTATTGCCGTGCAGTTATTACCACGTGGTTTTCACCTTGCCGGAAGAACTCAATGGTTTGGCGATCTCTCAACCGGCATTGTTGTACAAAACCTTATTTGAAGCAGCTTGGGCAACATTAAATCAGTTCGGTAAAACAGAAGAGATGCAACTCGGAATGATTGCGATTTTACACACTTGGGGACAGAACCTCTCGCTTCATCCGCATTTACATTGCATTGTTCCGGGCGGTGGAATTGATCACAATGGAAAATGGAAAAAGAAAGTAAGAACCGATAAATATCTCTTCTGTGTAAAAGCGCTGAGCAAAGTTTTCCGCGCAAAGTTTGTGGCTTCATTAAGAACTTCCGGAATTAAAGACCAGCATTTAATGGATCAACTCTTTACCAAAAACTGGGTCGTTTATGCCAAAAGACCTTTTGGTGGTCCCAAACAGGTCATTGAATATTTAGGAAGATATACCCACAAGGTGGCCATCAGCAATCACCGCATCAAAGAAGTTACGGATCATGAAGTTCGTTTTGGTTACAAAGATTATCGCAAAGACGGAGAGAAAAAGGAAATGACTCTTACAAACAGGGAGTTTATCCGGAGGTTTTCGATGCATATTTTACCGAAAAGATTTGTAAGGATCCGCCATTACGGCATTCTGAGCAGCAGCTGGAAACGTGGAAAACTCCAGGATTTACAAGAAAGTTTAGAAGTGAAAAGAACTGTTTTTTTACCTCAAACTTTGCTCAGGAAATGTCGGTGTTGTAAGGAAGGAAACTTAATCACCATCGCCCTTTTTGGACAGCGTGGTCCGCCACAGGATTTTCTTTTCGTCACCCAAACTTTGTCTGCAAAATAAACTTTGTGGGTAAGGGAAATTATATTCTGCAGCGAAGAAAAAGCGCAGAAAACCCCTCTTACAAGCTACCAAACGCCACAAAAAAAGCAGCCCTTCTAAAAAACTGCTCTATTATCCTAAATTCTAAAAACGATAACTCCATAAGATTACCAACTGGGGAGAAAAAGCCACCGCAGGTTCCGTTCAACAGGCTTTCATTTCTTGTCTTTCAGACAAAACGAAAGCTTAGTTATTATGTGAAGTGCTTATTTAGCAGTTTTGAAATCAATTAAGTATGGAATTAGGTTAATCATATTTTTGGATCTAAATCCATAATTAATTAAAATTTGATATTGTTTGTCTGGTTCAAGATTAGCTTCAAATGTGAAAGATTTATTATCTTCTGAAAAACCAATAATTTTTGCAATTCTTAATAAGTTATTTTCTCCTAAAGGACCTAACTCAAAATTTCGGAAATTTGGATTCATCTCTTCTGAAAATGTAAGAGTAATTGTTTTTATGTTTGGATCTACATTTTGGCTATTATTTTTAATTGGTTGAATTTCTATGACTTTTGGTCTCTTGCTTTCATATTCGGATTTATAAATGGAAAGAGGCTTGTCAAAATAACCTGTTTTTTCGACAAAACTGATTAATGCCTTTTCATTATTATAATCAAGTTCTATCATTTCTTTAACTGCGAGTTTTTTATCCGAAGATTGTTCGTAATACTTTTTGCAAATAGCATAACCTACGAAATAACCTAAATCTCTCATCCCGAATTGATTGTCAGGATTGTTCATAATCCAATTGTAAATATCGGGTGAGAACATTTCTTTTTCATATTCTTGCTTTATTCTTTCTTCATTTTTGTATCCAAATTCTATTTGAGGATTTGGGGATTTTTGTCCTAAAGCAACTTCTGCTAAAAACTCTGCAACGCCTTCCATTATAGTTTGCGATAAAAGTGTGTTTCCAATAGTTTCCTTTTGCTGTGTGTGAATGTATTCGTGAACATTTAAAAATGAAACACTATTAATAGGATTTGTATCAAAATATGCTCTTAAATGTGGATAAAGGTTTTCAAATTCGCTGGTAATTATTGATTTGTCAGTTAAAGCAACCTCGCTTCCAATTAATAACATACCGTCAATTGTTGTTCCTCCTGTTCTCAAAATACCTATTGCAAAATATATATTGACTGGTTTTAACTCCGGATATATTTTCTTTAGTTTTTTTATTCCATTATTTATTTCCTTAGAAAACTGCTTATTCTTAAGCGTGTTATTTCTAACGGAATTCCAAAATTTTGGATAATGATTTATTGCATAAACATATTCTTCCGCTGTATACCGTCTTGCTCTCATAATTCCGTCCAAGCCAGCAGTCCCTTTGTCAATGTATAATGTTTTAATTAAGTTTAATTGCTGTAAAGAGTCTTTTTCGAGAATAATTTTGTCATAAGCATTCCAAAAATTATCAACATCATCGGTTATAATTTTTTGCCCAAAACTTAATAGTGGAACTATTGATAAAAACAAGATTACAATTTTTTTCATTCTTTCAATTTATGGTAAAGACAACTGTAATGTTTAAAATGTTACATTTATGCACAACTTTGGTGAAGCATTTCACATAACGGAGCGCGGATTGGCGAAGTTTCCTCTGAAAGCTTGCTTTCCGGAGGGAATTTTGCCAATCCGCAGATGTGTTGAAGGTTTTTGCGACAGCGAACGCTTTGACACAGCTGCGGATGTAATCCGCGCTTCGATGTGCAAAAGTTGGAGAGGAGCGGAAACTTTTGCACATCTCTCAAATATACGCAATAATCCAACCCACCGTACTTTTTATTGCGAATTTTTCGAAAGCCCTTGTTGGCCGAATAAACGGGTGATGAGACCCGTGGCGTATTTTGTATTGTTTGCTTCCTTTCCGGTAACTTTACCGTACCCAGACAATACAAAATGCGAACAAATGGAAATACCGAAAAACAATCTGTTACGTAAGGAAAATTACCTTTCCGGCCAGGTAGGCATACAAACAAAACAGTGGCAGCATCTCGTTTCCCTTTATTCACTAGCTGGTTGCGCTGCTGCGGGATCACCTGCGACCTTATCAAAATTACGGATGCGGCCTGTGCCCACAGTGCCTTCAAATCCGATGCGCGATTGAGACACTGCCTTTCTGCTGCTGTAATCAAAGTTCACGTGCGTGCGGCGGCCAGATTTTGCTCAAAACGCTTGTCATAATTGGTGATGAAAGGAACCGGTGGTTTCATAACTGCTGGATACAAGCAGCCGGTGCCTGCCGTACGCTTTTTGAATGCACTGCCACCCCTTTATAATGCGCGTAGCTGCCACCACCGAAGTCAATTCTTGTCTGATCGCCATCCGCTGTTTTCAGCAAAGCGGTACCGCCGGTTCAGCACCGAAGTCTGCCCCTTCCGGCTCTTTGTAAAGTTCGATTTTGTTCAGCAGTTCGGGATCGGGGAGGTTTAGATACGAATTGCCGGACGCATCCGTCAGTATAAAATCAGTAAGGCACATGTTCACATTGCAAATGCCGGAAGGAGACCGCAGCGGAATCCTGTGTTTGTGCCTCGGCGACCACACCGGTGATTATGCATGCAACTGCGCAAATTCGCAGATTCATCATGCTTTAAATTTAATTAAAATAAAATGTTCGGTCTGAAGTTTGCCGCGTATTTGTTCCTGAACCATTCTTTTTTCTCATGGCATACATCGATTATTATAAAACGCTTGGCGTCGGCAAGCAGGCAACAGCTGACGAAATTAAAAAAGCCTACCGCAAGCTCGCCCGGAAATACCACCCGGACGTAAATCCCGGCGATAAGGAAGCGGAGCGAAAATTCAAAGAAATAAATGAAGCCAACGAGGTGCTCAGCAATCCCGAGAACCGTGCGAAATACGACAAATACGGTGAAAACTGGAAACACGGCGAGGAATATGAACGCGCCCAGCAGCAGCAGCGGCAATACAGCCAGCAGGGCGGTGGCTTCGGCGGCGGTTTTTCCGGCGCAGATTTTGGCGAAGGCGCAGATTTCTCGGATTTTTTCCAAAGTATGTTTGGCGGTGGCGGCGGTGCTGGTTTTGGCGGCGCGCGCGGCAGTGCTTCGGGCAAGTTCAAAGGGCAGGATGTCGAAGCTACCCTGAACATTCCGTTGCGTGAGGCAGCACATACGCACAAGCAAACCTTTACTATTAATGGTAAAAAAGTACGGATTACCATTCCCGCCGGCATCGCCGACGGACAGAAAATCCGGCTGAAAGGTCACGGAAATCCGGGACACAATGGCGGACCCAATGGCGATCTGTACATTACTTTTATGATTGAGCCCGATGCGCAGTTTACCCGAAACGGCGATAACCTCACCATGGAAATGCCGATTGATTTATATACCGCCATGCTCGGTGGCGAAGTAACCGTTCAGACGCTGAACGGCGCCGTTAATTTAAAAGTGAAACCGGAAACACAAAACGGAACCACGGTAAGACTGAAGGGCAAAGGCTTTCCGGTATATAAAAAGGAAGATCAGCACGGCGATCTGCTGGTGACTTATCAGGTACAGCTTCCCAAAAACCTTACGGAAGAACAGAGAGAATTATTCCGTCAACTTAAAAACACAGCATCATGACCGAAAAAATATCACGAGAAGAACTGGTTCGTATCTATAATGTGGAAATTACTTTTTTCGATTCTCTGGAAGAAGCCGGCCTGCTTTCTCCCGTTACCGAAAATGAACAGAAGTATTTATTATATGAAGATCTGCAGGCGTTTGAGCGGTTCACGAACTGGCATTATGACCTGGAGGTAAATCTTCCAGGCCTGGAAGTCATTCAGCATCTGCTGCAAAAAATGGAAGAGCTGCGGTCGGATAATGTACGGCTGCACCGTCGTTTGGGCTCGCGCGCTGACTGGTAATTACAATTAATACATATCATACAAAGCCGTTCACAAGAGCGGCTTTTTTTGTTCCCTCAAAAAAAATTTAAAAAAAACACTACTTTGTATTGCATAATACTAAAAAATAAATATATCTTTGTCATGTACAAGAGCAGAAGATCTTTCGCACATCTCATTCATCTTAACGCTAACACTTATGAATACAGAAAATACCAAAGCGCAAATGCGCAAAGGAATCCTGGAATTCTGTATCCTGAGCCTCATTAATGAAAAGGAAATGTATGTTTCTGACCTGATTGATGAACTCCGGAACGGAAAACTGGAAGTAGTGGAGGGAACTTTATACCCCCTGCTGACCCGACTGAAAAATGGTGAGTTTCTTTCGTACCGCTGGGAAGAATCCACCGGCGGCCCGCCCAGAAAATATTACCAGATGACCGACAAGGGAAAACTTTTCCTCGCCGAACTGCAAAATACCTGGAACGACCTGACTGACTCTGTAAACCGAATTACCAAAAACCCACGCCCCGGCGGCGACACAAACACCACAACATCATGAACAAGACACTTTCAATAGGACTGGCCGGTTTCTCCTTCACGATCGAGGAACATGCCTACATCAAGCTGGGTGACTACCTCAAAGCTTTGCGCGCTTCCCTGGATCCTGCCGAAGCCGATGAAGTGATGCAGGATATCGAAATCCGCATGGTGGAGATTTTTAAAGATCTGCTCGGGCGCCGCGAGGTGATTAATGATACCGATGTGGAGAAAGTAATTGCCCAGATCGGCACCCCCGAAGCCATTGAAGAACAGGAAGAAGCCTACTATTCCAACGCCCAGGAAAAGAAAGCCTTCACCGGACAGCGGCAGCTCTTCCGTGATCCGGAACGTGCCAAGATTGCCGGCGTTTGTGCCGGGCTCGCGCATTATACCGGCCTGGATATGACGCTGATGCGCGCCATCTGGCTGGCTGTTTTTGTGCTCGGCGTTTTCACCGCTGCCATCTCGTCCACGCTGATCGGCATCATTTATATTATCCTCTGGATTGTTCTGCCGCAGGCTACCACGGCGACCGACTTTCTTAAAATGAAAGGCAAGCCGCTGAACTTCGGTAACCTGAGACAGGAATCCACCAAAATTGTGCAGTTTGCCAATGAAAGCGGCCAGAAACTCGGTGAGATTTATAACGAATCCAAGCCCTATGTCAGCAACGCCAGTACCACACTCTGGAATATTGTGCGCTATGTGCTGGGCACCATTCTGGCACTGATGGGCCTCTCTGCCCTGCTTGGTTCTTTTGCCATCATTGGGATGGGTTTTTCGGGAGCCGGTGATTTTAACTTCTTCACCAATCTCAATTTTTATCTCCAGAATCCTGCCCTGGGCTGGGCTGCTATTTTACTGGGTTTCCTCACCAGCTTTATTCCGGCTTTGCTCTTCCTGTATCTGGCCATGAAACTGTTCTCGCCAAAAACAAAACTGCGCAATACTGGCTATGTGATCGGCGCCCTGATTTTTGTCTGGATCGGACTGGCAGTTACAGCCGGCTTCACGGCCATCCGCTACAACACCGAATACAGCGGACGCAATGATGATACCCAGGATCTGGCGCTCACCACCACCTCAGATTCCGTTTTGCTGGCGGTGAAAAAGATTGAGATTCCGGCCAACTTCCGTGCCTACTGGAACCATGTGTATTCCGACGGAAAAACGGTGTTCAAAAAAGATTATCCCGAAGTGGATATTGTTCGCAAGGATGTGGCCGAACCCTATCTGCAGATCAAGCGCCGCGCCGACGGATACAATATTCCGCTGCGGATGAATGTGCCCGTGGAAATGAAGGGAAATAAAATCTGGCTGCCGAATTACGTTTCCTATCCCTACAGTGACCGCCTGCGCAGCAACCGTGTCAGCTACGAACTGGTGATTCCGCGCACCATGAAAGTAATCCAGGCAGAGAATAAAAACTGGCTGTATCTGAATGATCCCGAAAACAGCGATAGCCACGATAATGATGATGACGAAGATTCCGCTGCTGCCGCAAACTCCGTGGTGATCTCTTCCGATGATACCGATTCCATTATTGTGAATGGGAAGAAAGTAAGCCGTGACGAAGCAGATCTGATGATTAAGAAAATTGACGTGACCAAAGACAACGTTAAAGACATCAATATCTCCGTGCGCAACGGTAAAAAGGAAATCATTATTAAAACGAAGTAAGGCCCCGCAGCGATAAATTATAAATATTTTATAAAACTTCTTTTTCTAATGTGATAATTTATATGTAATTTCGTGCAATTCGTTGCGATACCTCAAAAACAGCAACATAAAAACAACAGCCATGGTACAATTTGTTTTAGAAATCGCCCTGTGGATTATTGAGTTTTTCAGCCGCCTTTTTTAATTGGGCTGATAATTGAATATCTTTGCAAAGTATAGCCGCACCCGGGGTTATACTTTTTTTGTGGATGCTGGCTGCATCTTTTTTTAAAGACAACCTATGAAGAAATTACTGGCAAAACTAATCCTGAAAATCATCGGCTGGAAAGTGGTCCTGGAAGGCGATGCTGATAACCTGAATCGCTGCATTCTCGTTGTGGCACCGCACACGGCCAATGAAGAATACCTGCTCGGAAACCTGGCATACTGGTCGCTGGATAAGCCGCTGAAAGTCATCATTAAAGATGCGCATACCAAAGCCTGGTACGGCGGAATCGTGAAAGCGATAGGCGGCATCGGGATTGACCGCAGCCAGCGGAATGACCTGGTGAAATTCGTGGTGGATCAGTTTAAAAAAGAAGATTTCAGCCTCGTGATCACACCCGAGGGAACCCGGAGCTGGGTGCCGAAGTGGCGCAAAGGCTTCTATCACATGGCGCTTGCGGCCAAAGTTCCGATTGTACTGGCCGCCGGAGATTTCAAAAAGAAAACGATTTACCTGGGCAAAAAGATTTCGGTGGAAGAACTGGAAACGAGGTCCTATGAAGATATTATGGCCGAGCTCGAAGCCTATTATCAAAAGATTACTCCCAAGGTGCCGGAGAACTGGAACCCGAAAATCTACTAAGCGTTCTCATTATAAATTTTAGTTTCTGAAAATGATTTTAATTAAAGAAGATAAAGATAAAATACTCGATACCCTCAACAACTGGGGTGGCGAAACCATGGCGCGCACGCTGGATATCGTGTTTACCGCAGTAGGAGAGGAAACCCTGACTGCCACCATGCCGGTCGCGCCGAAAGTGCACCAGCCGTACGGAATTTTGCATGGCGGTGCCAGTTGTGTGCTGGCCGAAACCCTCGGCTCCTGTCTGTCTGTCCTGCACGTGGATACCGAAAAATTTGCGCCGGTGGGAACCAATATTAACTCCAATCACCTGCGCAGTAAAAAAAGCGGAATGGTCACCGGAATCGCGCGGTTCATCCGCAAAGGAAACACCATGCACGTTTCCGAAATCGAAATCCGCGATGAGCAGGGAACGCTGATCAACCACACCACCATGACCAACAACATTATCCCGCGGTAGCAGACTAAGCAGGCTTTATGATTTATTTCCGTTTTCCGTTTTCCGGCCTTTTTTATACCGTTGATGGAGATACTTCCGGCGCCGGCGTTCAATTCATTTCCTTCAATTCGCGGGAGCAATTGCAGTTTCCCGGGCGTTTGCAAACCGTATCCGCAGCGGAGATAATAACGGAGTCAGCTGCCAAAAAATTGGATGAACTGCCGTCCGTGCTCAGGCTGGAAAGTCAGGCCGAGTACGAGGAAAAACTTCAGCATGTCATCAACTTCATCAAAGAGCACCAGCTGCCCAAGCTGGTGATTTCCCGCCGCAAACTGGCAGACTTTGGTGAGAAAGAAGTAAACCTGGCGGAAACGTTTCTGAACATGTGCGCTGCTTATCCCAATGCTTTCGTTTACATTTTTCAGCATCAGGGCGAATGCTGGACCGGCGCTTTCTCGGAAGTGCTCGGGAAATACACCAAAGCCACCGGTGAATTTTCTACCATGGCGCTGGCTGCCACTTTACCGCTGGCTGATTCCTGGACCAAAAAAGAAATTGAAGAACAGCAGCCGGTTGCGGATTTTATTAAAACGGTGCTGGAACCGTACGACCCCGACGTTCAGCAAGGTGAAACTACTGACCATATCTCCGGCAATATCAAACATCTGCGCACTGATTTTAAGGCCACGCTCAAGCCCGGCCAGTTGGATCAGGTGATTTTGGGTTTACATCCGACGCCGGCCGTCTGCGGCATCCCGAAAGATTTTTGCCAGCGCGCGATCGAAAGTTTTGAATCCCATGACCGCAAATGGTACAGCGGCTATATCCGGGTGGAAACGGAAGACGAAGTTCAGTGTTTTGTCAATCTGCGTTGTGCCGCCCTGTTTGACCATGCGGCACTGATGTATGCCGGCGGTGGCATTACGGCCGACAGCAATCCCGCCGCAGAATGGCGCGAAACCGAGCTGAAAGCCGAAGCTGTATTAAAGAATATCGTTTTTAAATAAAATGAAACTGCACCACATTGCGGTCATCTGTTCAGATTATGCCGTCTCTAAACAATTTTATACCGAAGTTTTAGGGTTTGAAATCCTGCGCGAAGCCTACCGGGCGGAACGGCAATCCTGGAAACTGGACCTCGGCCTGAACGGCGACTATATTTTAGAACTTTTTTCCTTTCCCGAAACACCGCCACGGGCTTCCCGGCCGGAACGCTGCGGCCTGCGCCACCTGGCTTTTGGCGTGGACGATGTGGCTTTGAAACGCGACCGGCTGCTACAGGACGGTTTGATTTGTGAAGAACTCCGTACAGACGAATACACCGGCAAACTGTTTTTCTTTAGCCGGGATCCCGATGACCTGCCGCTGGAATTTTATGAACTTTAATGGGAATACCCCATCAGGAAACTGATCACCATAATCAGAATCACCAGCAGCGATATCACCACATAGGTATAATCTTTCTCCCGGAAATAGCCCACCATCGCGAAGATAATCCGCAGCAGCGGCGTAAAAATCAGCATCAGAATGCCGAGCTGAATAATTGCAATCCCTTCCAGTCTCATCAGTGCGCTGAAAAACGTGGACCAGATTTCATGGTCCGGCACTTCCAGGCGGCTGTAGTCTTTCGGCATTTCAAACCCTTCCGAAAACAGTTTGGCAAAACCCAGCAGGGAAATCACCACCGAAACCATCACGCCGAGGCGCAGCAGATTGCCCACCGACTGGTTTAAATCAATATCTGTAAAATGCTTTTTCATTTATCTGAAGTTTTGCGAAATACCGTTATACATCATATACGCTGATAGTACCGATACCACGACCGCAAAAATAATTTTCAGTTTTTTGGTTTTGGACACCATCAGTGTTTTGGACCCGATATAACTCCCGGCGACCACGCCCACCAGCACCGGTGCCGCAATCACCGGAATAATCTCGCCGCGCTGAAAATAAATCAGCGAACTTGCCACCGCCGTTACACCGATCATAAAATTACTCGTCGTCGTGGAAACCTTAAAAGGAAGTTTCATCATATTGTCCATTGCCAATACTTTCAGCGCACCGGACCCAATGCCCAGCAGGCCGCTCATGACACCCGCCACCGACATCATCAGGAAACCGGAAACCGTATTCCGGGCCGCGTATTTTTTAATCACGCCATTATCCGGGAAAGTGCCGTGCAGCTGAAGTTTGTCTTCCAGGCTGCCGGCAATCAGCGGCTCCTGGTGGTCCGGCTTGTCCCGCAGGTTCAGCAGCACCGTCAGTATAAGAATGGCTGCAAAAATAATCCCGATGGTATTTGCATCCAGCAGGCCGGAAATCAGCGCACCGCCAATCGCACCCGCCGTGGTCGCAATCTCCAGAAACATCCCGATCCTCACGTTCGTAAAGCCTTCTTTCACAAAAGCCGCGGCAGCACCCGACGAGGTTCCGATCACTGAAATCAGCGAGGCGCCAATGGCGTAATGCATCGGTACGCTAAAACCCAGCGTAAGCAATGGAATAATAATAATACCGCCGCCCAGGCCGGTGAGTGAGCCCACCAGTCCCGCCGCAATCGCTCCGAAAAATAGAATTAAAATCTCTGACATATCACAAATCTAAGGTTTTTTAGCCTGAATCAATGAAAAAGCCGCCGCCGCGTCCTGTGCATCTGATCTTAAAAATGTATTTTTGAGGGTATGAAATTAAAACTGTTTTATACCATCATCGGGGCCACGCCGCCGGGGCGGCATGTGGAACAACATGATGTCTTCTTCGGCATTGCCCCCACGGTTCGGGACCTGGTTCCGGCACTGGAACATTTCTGGCCGGAAGCCAAAGGCGAGATGCACCTCGACGGCTATCAGGAAGTACAGTTTGCCGACGGCTATACCGTTGAAGTCGTGGAAAAAACCGACGCGGTGGCCGAACAGCAATTATTTTTTATCAATCTCGGTGGGTACACGCCGGGCGTCTTTCAGGAATTTCATGAGCAGCTGTTGTTAGTGGATACCACCATGGCCAACGTTATCAAACGGGTCAAACAGACAGAATTTTATAAAACCATGGGTTTTCCCGGTGCCACAAGCCATGTGGATGATAAGTACGGCGTGGACATCGATGACATTTATAAAGTGGAAGATCTGCTGCCGGCAGATATGAAAGAGCAATACAGCCTGAAACTGACCCGGACAGACGACGAACCCGTGCAGAATGTCACTAAAATCGGATACCTCAAATTTACCAAACTATAACTATGAAAATCGGAATTCTCGGTGGCGGCCAGCTCGGGCGCATGCTGATTCAGGAAGCGCTGAAATATGATGATGACTTTTTTGTGCTGGATCCATATCCCCATTGTTCCTGTGCGCACATTGCTCATTTCACCCAAGGCAATTTCAACCGCAGGGAAGATGTTTTTGATTTCGGCGAAAAGCTGGACGTTGTCTCCATTGAAATTGAACATGTCAACGCCGATGGGCTCGCCGCACTGGAAGAAGCCGGTGTGGAGGTGATTCCCTCTGCCGCCGTGGTCAGGATGATTCAGCAGAAAATCCTGCAGAAAGAGTTTTATAAGAAACACCGGCTGCCGAGCCCGGACTTTCAGGTAATTTCATCCTTAGCCGATGAGATCACGCTACCTCTGCCTTTTGTGCAGAAACTCAATACCGGTGGCTACGACGGCAAAGGGGTGCAGGTGATCCGCACCGAAAAGAACCTGGCGCAGCTGTGGGACGAACCGTCCGTGCTGGAAGCGCTGGTCGATATTGATAAAGAACTCTCCGTCATCGTTGCGCGGAACCGTTCCGGTGAAGTTTGTACTTTTCCCGTCACCGAAATGGTGGCCGATCCAAAACTGAATCTGCTGGATTTTAATATTTGCCCGGCCGGCATCAGCAGCGACGTTGCCGCACAGATCGAAAAAATAGTACAAACCTTCATTAAAGCCGTGGATTCGCCGGGCTTGTTTGCCATTGAACTCTTTTTGGATACCGCCGGAAAAGTCTGGGTCAATGAAACTGCGCCGCGCCCGCACAACTCCGGACACCAGACCCAGGAAGGCAACCACAATTCCCAGTTTGAGCAGTTCTACCGCATCCTGAAAAACTTCCCGCTGGCAAATGTGGAAGGGACCGGTTATTCCGGTATGCTGAACCTGATTGGCGAACCCGGCGCGCAGGGACCGGTAGTTTATAAAGGGTTGGAAAAAGTCTTGAAAATGCCGGATGCTTATATTCATTTATATGGCAAGGCAGAAACCAAACCCGGCCGCAAAATGGGGCACATCAATGTGCTGGGCACCAACCGCGAGGACCTGATTGCCCGGCTAACGGAAATAAAGTCACTGGTCACCGTCACGGCCGGCAAATAATTACAGTTGAACAACAGCATTATATCAATTAAAAAAAGATAAAAAATGGTCGGAATCATCATGGGCAGCCAGAGCGACTTGCCGGTAATGGAACAGGCAGCAGAGATGCTTAAAAACTTCAGTATTCCGTATGAGCTCACCGTAGTCTCTGCGCACCGTACGCCGGAACGGATGTTTGATTATGCCAGGACCGCCAGAGAGCGCGGCCTGAAAGTCATCATCGCGGGTGCCGGCGGCGCAGCGCATTTGCCGGGCATGGTGGCCAGCTGTACGCCGCTGCCGGTGATTGGCGTACCCATCTTATCCTCTAACTCCATTGACGGCTGGGACTCGGTCCT
Organism: Chryseobacterium salipaludis; assembly: GCF_022968825.1. GTDB lineage: Bacteria > Bacteroidota > Bacteroidia > Flavobacteriales > Weeksellaceae > Kaistella > Kaistella salipaludis. The sequence goes on along the minus strand of NZ_JALHKS010000008.1, from coordinate 13,782 downwards.
GTCTATTTTGCAGATGCCTTCGGGTATTCCGGTCGCGACCGTCGCTTTGAACGGTGCCGCCAACGCCGGAATTTTAGCAGCGCGCATCGTAGCCACTGGCGACGAAGACCTGAGCGCGCGCCTCGAAGCGTATCAGGAATCGCTGAAAGCGAAAGTGCTGGGCACGGTGGAAGAGCTGAAGGGGAAGTTTGGGAATGGGTATGATTAAAAGAATAGAGGATGTTTTTTCGAGAGTGAACATTAGACTATAGCTGCTTCCGACGGTTGCTGGTTTTGGTTTACGCGCTTCTCATGGCTGCCATAGCTAACATACAAACCGCTTGCAGTCTACCACGCAATAATTAACATGCAAAGCAGCGATTTTTTCTGAAAGCGCTGTGACCGGTGTTGTGAAATCTCATTGGAAAAAGTAATGGTTAATTTTTCCATATTTAAACACACAATCTGCTGGTCTTAGATGCAGCAGCAAACCCAGCGCGTGTTCCGCATTATATCTCCAAATCCGGATTGCGCGCGGAATGTTAGCGACAGGACCGCTAACAGCGTTTACCTATCTGATACCCATCAGTCCGACTGTCCGCCTCAGACGGATATGATGGTAACCGCCGTCAGTTCGAGTGTTTTTCCGCAGCAACGCGAAGGAAAAATGTATCGAGAACCGCGCTTCTACATCTCATACCCCTCAGTTTGGGTGTTCGCCATAGGCAGATGTATCGGGAACAGATATAGTTCAAAAACAAACTGCTCGTTAAATCTTGCTATATTTATCTTACTGAAAAAAAGCGCCATGCAGTCATCTTTTGTTTATATTTTAGAGTGTGCAGACAGATCCTTTTATACTGGCGTTACTGCAGATCTCTATAAAAGACTCGAAGAGCATCAGGAAGGAAAACATTTCGGCTCCTATACTTTCTCCCGTCGTCCGGTATCATTAGTGTATTACGCCCACTTTATGGATATCGAACAAGCCATTACTTTTGAAAAAAAGATTAAAAAATGGTCACGGGCTAAAAAGCAATCCCTCATCGATGGCAGATTTGAAGACCTGCCCAATCTTGCCAAGAAAAACTTTGGTGATTAACTGCATATTGCGAATGTGGAAATCGTCAGTTCTAGTGTTTTTCCGCAGCAACGCGAAGGAAAAATGTATCGAGAACGCCTACAGTGCAGGCACCTTCTGCAATCACTTCTCGATACGCGCTCCTGACGTCGTGCACTCGAAGTGACGCTAGCGCCAATTCTGCAAAAAACGCATTCGTCAGTTCGAGTGTTTTTCCGTAGCAAAGCGAAGGGAAAATGTATCGAGAACGCCTAAAGTGCAGATACCGTTTACAAGCACTTCTCGATACACGCTCCTGACGTCGCGCACTCGAAGTGACGCTCGCCCCATTCTGCAAAAAAAGGCATCTGTCAGTTCGAGTGTTTTTCCGCAGCAAAGCGGAGGAAAAATGTATCGGGAGCCGCGCTCTGCATCTCGCACCGTCAGTCCGAGTGTTTTTCCGCAGCAAGGCGAAGGGAAAATGTATCGAGAACGCCTACAGCGCAGATACCTTCTGCAATCACTTCTCGATACACGCTCCTGACGTCGCGCACTCGAAGTGACGCAAGCGCCAGCTGCGCAAAGTGTCCTCACTTTGAGCCCGTATTCATCACCATCTTCCACATTTTCATGTTACATCCCTTCCTCGCCGCCACCCAAACCCGGCAGCTGCACTTGTTCCGAATAAAAATACGTTCCATCAATCAGGATTCGCCGCAGGTCTGCATCAATCTCCTGCGGACTTTTACCGCCGGGATTTTTCAGGATGACAAAGCCGAATGTTTTATAATTTTCGGCAATCGCCCGTCAGCCAAGCTGAGTTGTTTTGAAGTGAAATTTTTCCCCAGACGAAAGATGTAGAAATTAAGCATGTCGCCGAAAATAAACAAGGAGTTTTAAAAAGTTTTCGTCTAAATCGCTATCGGCTGCCATAACCCCGTTCAATCCCACTTCACAGCCAGGTCCCTAAATTCCAGCTTCGACTTTGAAAAGTCAGTAGGTCTTCTTTCAGGTTCGTTTCTGGAACCAAAGCGGACAATTTTCATAATTCCGGGCGTGTCGATAATATCCTTAAAAGTCACCCGCACCACCATCGGAGTGTGCAGCGAAAGTTTTGGATTCGTATTCGATGACGCCAGTTGGTCAATTTTATATTCATTGCCCAAAAGATCAACCGCTGAAAAGCCCTGCAAAAAAGAAGTTTTGTTTTCGTTTTTTGTCTCCACCAGCAGGTGCACCGTAATTGTCAGTGCCTTCCTGTTGCCTTTTACTTGGGTGATCCTGTAAACAGAATGGTCGGCCTCTGCCTCCAGCACAGGCTTGTTGATCTGCAGCACGTTCTTTAAGTAGATGTTCTCCGACTGAACAGACTGTAGCTCCGTTTTCAGCGACTTAAGTTCGGTGTTGATCGTTTCAATTTCGCGACTCAGTTCATCAAAACCAGACTGGCCAAACACGGAAGATGAAATGCAGAAAAGGGCAACGAGTAGAGAGTTTTTCATAATTAACTTATTTAAAATGGGGGTATCGAATAAGTAAATATATTAAATGCCGCGATAATATGCGTTATTTATTGCACGAATTAAATAGTTCGATTTCATTATTATTCTCGTACAGGTAGGTTTTTTCTTTTCTGTCATAATCCGATTTAGTGTGTTGATCAATATCCTTCCCGTCAATCACGTAAGTAGTACTTTCGGTATTGAGATTCTCTAAAACGATTGAAGGTTGCTGTTTATAGTTCTTGTAAAACTTATCCCATTTTTTATCATTTAGTACGACCGGAGCGGGCAGGCTGAAGCTTCTGTACTCTAAATCGTTCGTTTCATTTGTTATTCCCGCAACTTCAAAAGTATAATCTCCCTTCTCATCAGTTGCCTTTAAAATTAAACCGGGTAATCCATATAGCTTGTAAGGACCATCATTGATCGGAATTTCGGTGGTGTACCAAACAGTCCATTTTCTGCCTCCGAGTTTGGCAACTGCTTTTTTTGTCTTGTAGCCAAATATTGTTTCCTCTCCTTTTTCCAGCTTCCACTTTAGTTTACACTCGGAAATTACATGGAATGTGGTTATATAAAACTTTTCTTCCTGTATTGTTATATCATTGGCGATATCCTTAATAATCACCTTTTTAAATCGAGCGTCTGCTTTTGGCGATGGAAATCTTAAGTTTCCTTGCTGATTACCCGAAAAGAAATCGGAAACTATTTTGGATTTTAGAGAATCTGCTTTGAACTTGCTATAGTCCGCAAAATATGATTTTTTGCCATTAATTATTAGAGCCGTTAAACCTGTCAAAATTGTGTCATTTTGAAGTGAAGGTTTCCAAGACAGACTGTAAATCACCTTGTAATGCTGAGCATAGGTAAAACAACAAAGCAGCGCGAACAAAAATATATTAACTTTTTTCATTATCATATATTAAAACAGTAAATGGTCATATTCTGCAAGATCATAATAGCTTAGATCCGGTCTTTAGCGGAAGATAAGTAAAACCTCATCTTTTAGAAATAATATCCCACAGTAGCAGCAACGGCTGGATATAATGAATCTGACTTGTAATCCAGATCAGTTCCATATCCAGCCCCTATGTGATATCTGAAAATAAACTGGTTGAATAAAGGTAATTGCTGGCCGAAATGTATGTCGTTCATCCAGGTCTTTCCGATATCGGCATTGTTACCGCTAAAATTTATTTTAGACTGCCATCCTACAAAAGTTCCTGAATTATTTCTTAAGCTGTGATTTCTCGTTTCTCGCCGCTCTCTGCTCACATAATAGCGGCCTTGTACTGCGAAAAAAGGTGTGTAATTCTTTTCATCCGAAAAACTTCCCAATTTATACACGATCGTCCCGTCTTTAAAATCGTTGACCCCACTAATGCCTGCATGCAATGCCAGCAGTACATTTTTACTTACAGGTAAGTCATACCCCAAATTAATTCCCTGAAAACCAACTTCAATTTTAGCCTGTTTTTCGAGTGTATTTTGTGCCGGTATAAGCGCTGATGCTGCAATTGCACAGACTGTGATAGATTTTTTCATAAAGTGATTAATTTTGTTACTCTGAATTTTGAGCCTTCATCTATTATTATAGTGAGCCCTGTCTCATTATCAACATCATAGTTATTTGGAACTTTCCAACTCATAAATATCGATCTGTTTGTCTCACAAGTTTGTATGGCAGTTGAAGTCATAGCCTTTTTTAGGTCTCAAATCATTTTTGATAAAGCTAAAACTAAAATTGTTTTTTTATGCAAGCATAAGCCATCCCATGAGATAAACTTTTTCATAATATTTTGTTTTGAAGTTTATCCCGGCGCCGGGAGATTTTTTCATAGAATTCTTGAGTCAAATATATTTGTAAAGCAGTATTCAGCCAAAATTAGGTGGTCGCAATTAGTCAATTGTCGAATTGTGACGTCCTTATTTCTCAATTAGGACGGGTAAAGCGTTGATTGCTACGCGCATAGCGATGAGTGCAATTTCTGACGAAATTTTTAAATGATCGGTCCGTTTAAATGCTTTTCGTTACTTTTGAAGCTTTACAAGACATCCCGCTAAATGCACCTCAGGAAAATCATTTTATGCCTGCTGCTGATTTCATTCTTTTTCTCTTTCGGAAAACTGAACGGACAGGAAGATTATGATCAACTGCGAACTAAATACGAGAATCTGAAAGAGAATGATATCAATGCGCTGCGTCATATTCGCTTTTATATCCAAAAGGCAAAGCGCGAAAAGAACAAAGCACAGCTTGTGCAGGGCTACAGGGATGCTACTTTTTTTTCACCGGATGCATCAGCGAAAATACAATATGCAGACAGCGCTGTTATTGCCGCAAAAGAAACCGGGGATAACAGTTTAATTTCAACCACCTTTTTGCTCAAAGGCAGTTTGTATTATTTTTATTTTAAAAGTTATCCCAAAGCACTGACTGAATATTTGAATGCATACGAGTACTCAAAAAAAGGAAGTGACAGTTACCTGAAGTTTAAGATACAATATCAGATGGGGCTCGTCAAAAGCTATCTGGGATATTATGAGGAAGCTTTAGAGCATTTCGACGAGTGTATGGCCTATTTCGAATCTAAAATAAAGGAAAAAAATCACCCTAATCAGATTTTTAACAATTCCAAAGGCTATCTGAACAGCATGCACCAGGCAATCGTATGTTACCAGAGGGATGATAAGTACCAAGCAGCAGATTCACTGACTGAGATTGGACTCACCTTTACCGCCAGATCGGCCGACTTCCCGTTGGAACAGGCTTACTTTCTTAAGTCAAAAGGGATTTCCGATTACCACCATAAAAATTATAAAGCAGCGCAGCAAAGCTTCAGCAAAGCCTTGCCGGTGCTGAACCAAAACATGGATGTGTATTGGACGGCAGTTTCTGAATTCTATATCGGAAAAAGTCTTTTAAGCCTCGGTGAAACAGAGGCAGCTATCACGCAGTTCGGGCAGGTGGACGCACTGTTCCGGAAAGAACAATTCATATTTCCCGAATTACAGGAGAATTACGAACTGCTTATTTCAAACGCCCGTAATAATAATAGACACCAGGAGGAACTGGCCTACACAAACAGCCTGCTGAAAGTAGACAGCATTCTGAAGAAAGATTTCCCATACCTGTCTTCCAGAATACACAGAGAATATGACAACCGCATTCTTCAGGAGGCAAAAAGAAAACTGGAAAAAAGAGGGCAGTGGAGTGTAGGGTTGATCTTGTTACTTACCGGCCTTACCGGCGTACTGTTTTATTGGGCCTGGCGCTATTACCGTGATGAAAAACAAACGCGGCGAAAATATATTGAGCTGGAGAAGAAACTGCTGCACCAGAAGAAAAAGGAGCAGCCGCTTCCGCATGAAACCATATCCTTATCAGAGAAATCCCTCATTAGCAAAGATGTTTTTTCTGACTTGCACGCTAAAATGAAAGCTTTTGAGGATAACAAAACCTTTATACAGAAGGGGCTGACCGTTGAGCAGTTGGCCGCTGCGTTAGGGACCAATAAGTCCTACCTCTCGCAGTATATTAATGATACACATGGGGTGAACTTCAGCAGGTACCTCTCTGCGCTCCGCATCAATTACATCACACAGTTAATGTACGATGATCCAAAATATCTCCTCCTCAAGGTACAGGGGCTGGCAGATGAATGCGGAATAAGCTCCCGCCAGAATTTTTCCGACCTGTTTCAGGAGATCAACGGAATACGCCCGACCGATTTTATCAGAAAAAGGAAAAAAGAATTACAGTGGGAGGAGAAGTGACCGGCATTGGCTGATGCCAGGCCCATTGTTGAATGTTCAGTTCTTTCTGCGGTGAAAAATACAGCCGCGCCTTTGTCTTGCGGTGTAACTTGTAGCTTGAATGTCACATTTGATTATGCGGTTCGTAATAAGCTGGGAATTGTAATATTACCGCGATTGCGATTGCCTGCTTTTCTCCTTTCAGGATCGTGCAATTTTTAGTTTCGACTCAAAAGCTGCATTGTAATACAAAGGTATATACTTTAGTCCATATCCGTTGCTTAGAGTGACCATGTGATGCAATTGTGTGGCATCGGGGGTATATAGATGATTCTGTCACAAATATTTACTAAATTTGTGACAAACTTGCTTAAGAAATTACGTGAAAAACGCTAAGAGTCAAATAGAAACGAAGGTTTTAAAATCATCACGGCGCTCATTGTTTTTCGCAGATTATTTTGTAAATACGGTTCGCCTTATAATAGCCGTCAGGTGCTTTCCCGCTTGGTAAAAGAGGAAGTATTGCTGAGGATGCCCATGGCATCTACCTGAAACCCTAAAAAGACCGCGTGATCGGTATTATCTGTCCCAGTATTGAGGAGATTAGCAAAGAGATTGCAGCCCGCGATAGAGCCCGGATTGCACCCACCGGAGTTCTAGCACAATACCCACTTACATAGTAACAATCAATGAAAAAAATATTCAAATTAATATGGCTGGCAATGTTTTTCAGCAATGTAGCAGTTGCTCAAAACCAGCAGCAAAGATTAGACAGTCTGTTTACAGAAATGAACAACAAAAAAGCCTTCAATGGTAATGTTTTAATTGCAGCAGACGGTAAAGTCATTTTTGAAAAAAGCTACGGCCTGGCTGACAACAGGAAAAATATAAAATTAACCGATAAATCAATTTTTAATCTTGCCTCAATAACCAAACAATTCACAGCCGCCGCAATTTTGTTACTGCAGGGAGAAAATAAGTTGTCCTTAGCTGATGACATTACCAGATACTTTCCTGAATTGTTTTTTTACAAAGGGATCACAATAGATCATCTTATTCATCACACATCCGGTTTGCCTGACTATATGGAATTAATGCAGCAAAAAGCAGACAGGAAAAAGGCGGTGACAAACAAGTATGTTATTCAGGTGCTTGCGAAAGAAAAGCCGGCACTGCACTTCAGTCCTAATGATCGGTTTGAATACAGCAATACAGGCTATCTGTTGCTGGCCAGCATCATTGAAAAAATCTCACAAACTTCCTATCGCACTTATCTGAAACAAAACATATTCCTGCCTCTCGACATGCACAGTACAGATGTTTTCTTTTTATATAAAGATAAAATGACTGTTTCAGACGTAGCAATTGGATATATCGAGCCGGATGTCGGCGAAGATTTTACCAGCGATGTGCCTTACGTCAGATATTTCGATGGAGCATACGGGCAGGGCCGGATATATTCTACCGCTCAGGATCTGCTAAAATGGGCGCAGGCTCTTCATGATCATACCTTATTTACTGAAGAAGAAACCCATGTCATTACTGATAATTTCAGGCTCCATAATAACCAGTTTACAAACTATGGTTTTGGGGTGTACCTGAGTGACAGTAAGAAGTATGGAAAAGTAATGAATCATTCTGGCAGTTGGGGTGGCTATACAACTTTTTTGGAACAACATCCTGCAAATGATATAGTCATTATTTTTCTGCAAAATCATTCTCTTATAACAACTAAAATACCCATACAGCAGGTCCGTAAAATACTTTATAATGAACCTTTAGTAGCTGATAAACCTGTTGAATTGAAATCTGCTGAGCTTGATAAATACGTGGGTTATTATACGAATTCCGACATTCATATGAAAGTTTTGATAACAAAAAAAGATGATGTTTTGTATTTACAGGCAAATGACCAAACTGCTATCCCTCTGCAGTATTTTGGAAAGCACGCTTTTAAGTTTGAACCGGACGACATCGCCTTAATTTTTAATCTTGAAAAAGAAACTTTTGAGCTGTCACAGGGCCGGTTACAATTTGTTTTTATCAGAGAATAAATGCGGATATTTGGTAAGTAATCAATCATTATGAAGAACACAATTTTACTTTATTTTATTTTCCTCTCTGGTGTCGCCTGGTCACAAACAGTTAAAGTCACAAATAGTTTTGGCAGTTCCAATCCTGAAATACAGGAACTGATGGACTTCCAGAAGATTTATGTTGAAAAATTTAATTTAGAGAGCACCGATTTAGCCGGTAAAAACTGGGAAATATACGTATCCGAGTATCTGGATGGAAAGCTTACAGACAAAATCCTGCTGGGTGAAACATCCAAAGCAGATTTCCTGAAAATAAAATATTCACCGTTCTCCATTAAGTTTTTCACTCAGATAAAAGCCGGAACGCTTACAATAAATGCAAAGTTTTACAATTTTACGATTAAAACCCTGCATCTTAAATTGTCCGGTAAAAGTAAAGAAGACGATTATGTGCTGAAAGATTTCTTCGGTTCAAAATTAACGATGGAGGTTCCCATGGCGGAAGAAATACCCTTACTGGCTATCATCACACCGACGAGGCACAAAGACGGCTCCGGTTCTTATTGCGAAGTTGTGCAGTCCGATATTAAGCCCGAAGAGCTCGGCAAACATTTTAATATTCCGCACTACTTTTTGGTTACAATGAAGATTAAATAAGCACCGCTTACAAATGATGACCATCGAGGAGTGCGAAATTTTGCCTGTTTTTAATCAAATTTCCGGAAAAAAACATTCATAAAATCAGCGGCACTTTAAGCTGTTGCATCGCCACATCGCTCCCCATAACACAATAAACAGGTCACTGCTGCATAAAGCAGTCATGCGCCTGAGGAAGAGGAAAAGCAGCTTGTCTGAGAGTTTTATCCTGCGTAAATAACGACTGCTGCCGCATCCCAAAGCACTAATCCCACCTCACGGCCAGGTCCCTGAATTCCATCTTCGACTTCGAAAAATTCATCCGGTTTCTTTCAGGTTCGTTTCTGGAACCAAAGCGGACTATTTTCAGAATTCCCGGCTCGTCGATAATATCCTTCAAAGTAACCCGCAGGCCATCGGAGTGTGCAGCGAAAGTTTTGGATTCGTATTCGACGAGGCAAGGTAGTCCATTTTATATTCGTTGCCCAGAGGATCAACCGCTGAAAAGTCTTGCAGAAAAGAAGTTTTGTTTTCATTTTCTGTCTCCACCAGCAGGTGCACCGTAACGGTGTGTGCTTTTCTGTTGCCCTCCACTTGGGTGATCCTGTAAACAGAATGGTCGGCCTCCACCTCCAGCACGGGCTTGTTGATCTGTAGCACGTTCTTGAGGTAATGGTTTTCTGACTGTACAGATTGTATCTCCGCTTTCAGTGTCTTGATTTCAGTTTTAATCGTTTCAATTTCGCGACTCAGTTCATCAAAACCAGACTGGCCAAACACCAGAGATGAAATACAGAAGATAGCAGCGAACAAAGAATTTTTCATAGTTACATTTGTTTAAAACGGTTTGCCGAATAAGTAAATATATAGAAAAGCTGTTATGGAAGCAATTAATCCGCTTGCACGCATGTAGCGGCACTCGAAGAAATTCATTGACCTGCTCAGGAGCGTACAACCTAAAAAAGAACGGCTGTCTGAAATCGCAGTGTGAGAGCATTAATCAGGCTGCCGGGCAAGGCCGCTTCTATCGGGGTTCGAATCCCATCCTCTCTGCAGTGTTGAACTAATAGTAAATACATGTTCCACCTTCAGCGGACTACTGCACGCCGAGATTTGACCCTGACGCGCAGTGTCTTCCTCAGGTAAAAACCTGCTCACCAGCCAGCAACCCAATCACTTCCTCAACCGTCCGCCCACCGGTCACCTCCTCATCCGTCATTTCCACTTTTTCATACTCGTGCCACATCCCTGCATCGCTGCAATCCAAAACCGGCAGCTGCACCTGTTCCGGATAAAAATACGCACCGTCAATCAGACATCGGCGCAGGTCGCCATCAATCTCCTCCGGACTTTTACCGCCGGAATTGCTTAAAACAACAAAACCAAACGTTTTATAATTTCCGGCGTCGCGGAACAGGTAGCTGAGTTTAATATTATTGGATGAATTGTTCTTCACAAATCAAAATTAAAGGAGGATCGTAAATCTACTAATCAATTCAGTTTAACCATAGACGTCACAGTTTAATATGAATATGATTTAGTCAAAAGAATTAATTACTTAGACCAATCCGTTGTGAAGAGGTTGTTTATAAAAAAAGCAGGCCCGGTAGGTGTCATTTTCTATTCCGTTCGGAACTATTCATTTTTTATATGTCCGCACGGTTATTTTGTTTAAATTAAGGCCCCCTTACATCTAATGTTCTGTAATGAAAAAAAATCAACTCCTTCCTCAAAAAGCATTAAACCCCGCTTATCGCAAATTTGAACCTGCTGCCACTGATGTTAGCCACTTCATTGCTAAGTTGCAGGAATGTATTGCGACAATTAAATTGATCGATGCAAAGAATGAAAGTGAAGAACATTTAAAATCACCGATTAGGAGCTTACTGGCCTCCACCTTCTATGGTGAAAACGAAATCAATACGCGCGAAAGAATTGATTTAGCCGTGTATCTGGGAAAAGATGCATCTTCCGATATAGGAATTCTGATAGAAGCGAAAAAGCCAAGCAATAAAGCTGAATTTCCTGCTATTGATAGATTGAACTGCAAGGCACTGCAGGAAGTACTGCTGTATTATCTTCGCGAAAGGATTGACCACAAGAATAATAACATTAAACATCTGATCGTTACCAACGGGTACGAATGGTTCTTTTTCAAAGCAGAGGATTTCTATAACTTATTTTATAAAAATCGCAAGCTTGTTCAGGAGTACGGCCAGTTCAGAGATGGACTGAAGGATAGCGCGCTTAACGAATTATTTTATAAAGAAATTGCATCTAAATATATTAAGGAAGTAGAAGACATACTCCCGTTTGTACACCTGAATTTCCGCGCAGTAGATTTAACCACACTGGGCCACAAACAATCTGCAAATATTTATAAGCTGTTTTCTGACGTACATTTACTCGGCAAAAGTTTCGGCAATGACAGCAATCAACTTAACAAAGCGTTCTACAACGAGTTGCTGCATATTATAGGGCTGGAAGAAGCTAAAGAAGCCGGTAAAAAGATTATTCAGCGTAAAAAAGAGGGTTCACGCGATTACGGTTCGTTGCTGGAGAATACCATTTTCACGTTGGAAGACAAAGATTTTCTTGCTAAAGTCAAAAATGTGCCTCATGATGAGAAAAAAGCCTTTACAGTTGGTCTTGAACTTTGCCTTACTTGGGTAAACCGGATCCTGTTTCTTAAGCTTTTAGAATCACAATTGCTGACCTATAACGAGCGTGCGCCCGAATATAAATTTTTGAATTTTGATTTCCTTGGCGGTTTTGATGCACTCAATGAATTATTCTTTTCCGCATTAGCGAAAGCCAGAGAGGACAGGCACCCACGGTATGCGGAAAAATTTCGTCATATTCCTTATCTCAACAGCAGCTTGTTCGAAAGAAATGAACTCGAAGATATTACCTTTGGGATTACTGCGTTAATGGATGAAGAAATGCACATCTTCAGCGGGACTGTGCTTCGAGATTCTAACGGCAGGAAGCGCAGCGGGAAACTAAATACGCTCGATTACTTATTCAGATTTCTGGACGCCTATGACTTTTCCACCGAATCAGGCATTGATACTGAAGGAAAGCATGAACATAGATCTTTAATCAATGCCTCAGTACTTGGGCTCATTTTTGAAAAGATAAATGGGTACAAAGATGGCTCATTCTATACGCCTGGGGCAATCACCATGTTCATGTCCCGGGAGGTCCTCCGCCGGGCTGTTACGGATAAATTTCGCGCGCAGGTACCGGGAATTGATAGCTATGAGGACGTACGTGATTATTGTCGGGGGCATTTTAAAAAAGCAGACATGCAGCGACTGAACGAGTTGGTAGATACAATCCGCATTTGTGATCCAGCAGTTGGTTCAGGACATTTTCTGGTGAGCGCGCTCAATGAGATGATCGCCATCAAAAGTGATCTCGATATTCTCGCCGATGCAGAGTACGCCAAGCTACCGTGTGAGATACAGATTGAAAATGACGAACTTTTTATTTCCGATACAGAAGGTGAACTTTTTACATACAACCGGAAAAGTCCGCAAAGTTTAAGGATACAGCGTTCCATTTTTCACGCAAAAGAGAACCTGATAGAAAATTGTCTTTTCGGTGTAGACCTTAACGCTAATTCGGTAAATATCTGTCGTCTTCGTTTATGGATCGAATTGCTTAAAAACGCATATTATACGGCAGACGGTGAACTGCAGACCCTGCCCAATATTGACATCAATATAAAATGCGGCAATTCACTGATCAGCCGGTACGACTTATCCGACAGTTTAATCGACGCATTTAAAAATAAAGAGGTTAATTATACGATTGAAGACTATAAACAAGCGGTAAAAGACTACAAGAAAACCAATTCAAAAACTAAGAAAAGGGAAGTAGAGGGTATTATTCATACGATCAAGAACAACTTTAAAAGCAGCTATGATAATAATCTTAAAGACAAGGTTTCCAGGGCGCTGGGGTTGGTGCAGAACGAGGAGCAGCGTCAGCAGAACTTAGCCGCGTTTGGTCAGAGGATCAAGAAATCTGAAAAGGACCAGTTAAAGAAACTGCGGCAAAAAGCGGAAAAGGTCATTAAGGAAAAAGATGAGCGTCTCAATAATCTGATGTACCGCAATGCCTTTGAATGGCGTTTTGAATTTCCGGAAGTGCTGGATGATGAAGGGGTGTTTTTGGGTTTCGACGTCATCATCGGCAATCCTCCCTATATCCAGCTGCAAAAGCTCGGTTCCGACGCGGTGGATTTGCAGAAAATGAATTATGAAACGTTCGCGAAAACAGGGGATATCTATAGCTTGTTTTATGAAAGAGGAAACCAGATTTTAAAAGAAGATGGTTTGCTGATGTATATCACTTCCAACAAATGGATGCGCGCGGCGTATGGTGAAAGTCTGCGAAAATATTTTGCAGAGCAAACCAACCCACTCCGGCTCATTGATTTTGCCGGAAATCAGATCTTTGATACCGCCACCGTGGACACCAACATTTTGCTGTTTGCAAAACAAGAAAATGGCGGTAAAACGGAAGCATGTGTCATCAAAGAAAAGCTGTTAAATAATTTGAGCGTTTTTGTTAGACAGCATTCCGAAACTTGTAGTTTTACTAACAGCGAAAGCTGGGTTATCTTAAATTCAATTGAACAAAGTATAAAGCGTAAAATTGAGGCGGTGGGCGTACCGCTGAAAGATTGGGATATAAATATCTACCGTGGCATCTTAACCGGCTACAATGAAGCGTTCATCATTGACGGAAAGAAAAAAGATGAGTTGATCGCGGAAGATCCAAAATCTGCAGAAATTATTCGACC
>NZ_JALHKS010000007.1 GCF_022968825.1 Chryseobacterium salipaludis | reverse complement strand
TACTCGTTTCCTTTTGACTCTGCAAAAATAGGCACATTATTTGAACAGGCAAGGGGTTTACTTAAATAAATACTTACCCAATGCTTAACTGGCTGATATGCTGAGAGAAGAATTTTGAGTGGTACAAATCACGAGGTCATCTTAACCCCTCGTATCGATTTATTATTGCCGGACCTTCGTGGAATTTGCGCGTAAGAATACGCTTTAATACGCTTTAAATATGCTTTAGATCCTCTTCGTAATACTATTAAAGCAAAAAAGACCCGCAGTAACAGGTCCTTCATTTCTATTATATGGTTCGCGGTGGTATTATTCGGTCCAGGTATTTATAAATATAATAACCGATAAGTCCACCGGCCATGTCTGCCACAAGGTCCAAAAACTCGAGCGAGCGCCCCCACCCCAGTTCATCCTGCAGAATTTCTGTGAGCAAACCGTAGATAGCCATGAGCTGAACAAAGTAGATCAGCTTCATCTTTGGCCAGGTTGCCATAAGCACAAACCCCAGAAAGGCAAATATGCTCAGGTGCAAAACCTTGTCGATTCCCGGAAACATAAACGGAAATTCCATGTTCTCCACGCCCGGACGCAAAAGCATATAAGTAAGAAATGCCCAATAAATGGGCAATATCTTTTTACATATGTTCCGGAATTTATCCAAGAGACGCCTGATATTCTTCTGCACTCAGCAATTCAGACGTATCTGCATCTTCCTTCATTTCAAGCTTGATGATCCAGCCCGCGCCATACGGATCAGAGTTCAGCAGTTCAGGCTGATCTTCCAGTTCCTGGTTAAACTCTGTTACGGTACCGGCCAACGGCAGGAATAAATCTGACACTGTTTTTACAGCTTCCACGCTTCCGAAAACATCTCCGGCAGCAAGTTCATCGTCCACAGAGTCTACATCTACGAAAACGATATCCCCCAATTCGCCTTGTGCAAAATCGGTAATCCCGATGGTAGCGATGTTTCCTTCAATGCGGACCCACTCATGATCCTTTGTGTACTTTAATTCGGACGGTGCATTCATTATAATTGGTTTAGTGCTTCAAAAATAATTAAAATTAATTCATTCTCAAAGTGCTGCCACATATTCCTTTCTATCCTATATATATATGTAAAGCGTATCAGCTACCTCTGAAATTATTTAGCGTGCTTTTAGTAAATTTGTAGACTATTACATATGCTGCTGTGCCTGGCAGTGGCTTTAACCTTAATTTAAATGAATATACACGATACCTTACAAAAAGCAGATACGGCCTTTAACAAGTGGAAAAAAGTTTCTTTTGAAAAAAGACAACAGCTGTTCGGCAAACTGGCTGAAGTTCTGGAGGCTCACAAGGAAGAAATGGCGAAAATCATTACCTCGGAAATGAACAAGCCAATGGCGCAAGCGGTTGCAGAAATTGAAAAGTGTGCGCTGATGACGCGCTATTACGCGGCCGCTCCCAATGTGCTTGCTCCGGAGCAAATTGAAACCGAATTTCGCCTCTCGGAAATACGATATGTTCCGAAGGGCGTTATTCTCGGCGTGATGCCCTGGAATTTCCCGTTCTGGCAGGCGCTGCGTTTTGCTGTTCCGGCGATCCTGGCCGGAAACACGGTGGTGCTGAAACACGCTTCTATCTGCTTCGGTACCGGAAACCGTATTGAAAAAGCCTTTTTGGAAGCCGGTTTTCCGGAAGGAATTTTCCAGAATATGGAGATCGGACACAAAGAAGTAAAAGAAGTCTTGGAAAACCCAATTGTACAAGGCGTAAGTTTGACAGGCAGTGAAAAAGCCGGTGCGGAAATAGCCTCCACCGCCGGACAGCAAATTAAAAAATCATTGCTGGAACTGGGCGGTAGTGATGCTTTTATTGTTTTTGCCGATGCAGAGCTCGATAAAGCCGCACAAAAAGGAGCCAACTCGCGGCTCGCAAATTGTGGCCAGGCTTGCAATGCGGCCAAGCGGTTCATTATTGAATCGGATGTGGCAGATGAATTTATATCCAAACTTAAAACAGAATTCAGCACCTACCAGCCGGCCGACCCTTACGACAAAACAACCAAGATTGCCGGGATGGCTAGAAAAGACCTGGCAGATGAACTGGAAAAACAATACCGTGAAGCGCTTGATAACGGTGCGGAAGTGATCCTGCCACTGGAAAGAATTTCAGATCTGGAGTTTAAACCCGGGTTAATTAAAGTAGCGCCCGGAAATCCCATATTAAAGGAGGAAGTGTTCGGTCCGCTCGGTCTGGTGATGACAGCTGATGATCAAGAAACCATCCTGCAGTATGCGAACGATATTCCGTTTGGGTTATCCAATTCCGTGTGGACGGCAGACAGGGAGAGACAAAATTACTTTATCGAAAACCTGGATTCAGGGACGGTGAGCGTGAACAAGAGTTCCAGTTCCGATCCGCGACTGCCTTTTGGCGGTACCAAGACTTCCGGATACGGCAGTGAACTTTCGCTGATTGCGCTGCGCGAGTTTGTGAACATTAAAACCGTAGTGGGCAATTAACATAATAAAATAAAGGCTATTTGTCTTTAACCAAAGCAAAAAGAAAGCATCAGATTCCTAAATAAACGTATGAAGAAACCCATACTGATTTTAGGTTGCTGCTGCTTTCTTTTTTCCTGTTCCACAAAGCAGCGAAAAGTCCATCATTATACCTTTAATATACATGAAGAGTCGCGTGAGAAAACTGAACTCCTTCCGGTAAGCATCGCTACGCAGGAAAATTTCGAGCAGTTGCTGCAGGAAAAGAAGCTCACTTTCGTGACGTATGGTATCATGGCGCAGGATTACACGGATTTTGAGGAGAAATACGGCATCCGGGTCAAAAGTGAAAATTGCGTGATTCCATCTGATTCCGGACCGGTGGTGGAAAATAATAGGTTAATCGCCGCCTATCTTACATCACAGTTCGGCAACGGCTGGAAGAATGATTTGCGGCTCCTTCCCTTTGGCTTAGAAAAATAACTAACCGGCAGAAACTTCGGTCTTCAGCTGGGCACGATACAATGTAGCGTAATAGCCGTTCTGGTTCAGCAACTCCTCATGTTTCCCCTGCTCCACAATCCTGCCCTGATCCATCACAATAATTTTATCCGCATTTTCGATGGTGGACAGTCGGTGCGCAATAATAATCGACGTGCGGTTTTTGGTGATTTTTTCAGTCGCGCGCTGGATCAGCTTTTCACTTTCGGGATCGATGGACGAAGTAGCTTCATCCAGAATCAGAATCTTAGGGTCCGACAAATAGGCCCTCAGGAAAGACAGGAGCTGCCGCTGTCCTAAGGAAATCGAAGAACCGCGCTCCCGAACCACATATTCATAGCCGCCCGGCAAACTTTCAATGAAATCATCCACTTCAATATCTTTCGCCACGCTGCGAATTTGTTCCAGTGTAATCTGCTCGTCGCCAAACGTCAGGTTTTCATAAATACTTCCGTGGAACAGGAACACATCCTGCAAAACCACGCCGATATGGCTGCGCAGGTTATAGAGTTCATATTCTTTAAGGTTAATGCCGTCCAGGCAAATTTCGCCGGAATTAATATCGTACAATCTTGTTATCAAACTGATAATGGTGGATTTTCCGGCACCGGTTGCACCCACAATGGCGACCGTTTCGCCGGGCTCCACCTCAAAAGAAATTCCTTTCAGCACCTCCTGCTTTTCATCATAAGCAAAATGCACGTTTTTAAATTCAATCTTTCCGTCGAAGTGTTCCTTGCTAACAGTTCCCGTATTGGACATGGCGAAATCTTCATCCATGACACCCAGCACCCTTTCGGCGCCTACGATGCCGCGCTGGATATTATTGAACCGGTCCGCGATCTGCCGCAACGGACGAATCAGCATGGAGATATACTGAATAAACGCGATGACCGCCCCGGCCTTAATGCTGATGAAACCACCGTACAGTAATATAAAACCGATAAATAAGGAAGAAATCAGCTCGACCACCGGAAAGAAAAGTGAAAAAATAAACACCGTGCGCAACAGGGCAGCTTTCAGTGTTACATTGATATCATCAAACTTTTTAAACTCCGCCTCTTGACGGTTAAACACCTGCACAATCGACATGCCCGACAAACGCTCCTGTACGAAAGAGTTCTGATTGGCCGTCCAGGTTCGTTCATCCCCAAACGCTTTCTTCAGTCTTTTCTGAAAAAAACGGGTGATCACGACCATCAGCGGCAGAATCACCAATGAGATATAACTCAGATGCACATCCACCTGAAACATCATAATAAGTACAAACACGATGCGCAATACATCGCCAAAGACCATCAGGAAACCGTCGGTATAAACGGTGGCAATGGTTTCCACATCGCCAACTGCCCGCGTTACCAACTGCCCGATCGCCGTTTTATCAAAAAAAGAAGTCCGGAAGTAAATGAGTTTCTGGTAGAGCCTTTCGCGGATGTCCCGGATCACATTCTGGGAAATATAATTGGAAAAATAAACCAGGAAAAAGTTGAGCAGCGTTTCGCCAAAAACCAAAGCAATCAGTATATAGATATGCTTCATCATCTGCTCGCGGTCGCGCAGCTGAATGATATCGGTATCCACAATCTGCATGGTGAGATACGGCCGATAGGTGGAGATTACCGAAAGCAGGATAGAAATCAGCAGCGTTACAATAAACCACGTGCGGAACTTCATGCCAATTACAAAAAGTCTTCTGATGATGTTCCAGGTCGATTGTTTCTTCATAAGTCAGTTTGATTTCCGGTACAAAAATACGGAATCTGCCGCGATACCGGCTCGCAGTGCAGACACTATGCCACAGCAGGTTTACAAATCGTAACCCACATCCACCAGGAATAGGCCCTGTGGCGGCGCCGAACCGCCGGCGGCATTGCGGTGTTTGCGCTCGATCACCGCGCGCAAATCTTCGGGCTGCATTTTACCATTCCCGATTTCCACCATCGTTCCCACAATGGCGCGAACCATGTTCCGCAGAAAACGGTCGGCACTGATGGTCAATTTCAGCAGCACACCTTCCTGCTCCCAAAAAGCTTTATAAATGGTGCAGTTGTTTGTTTTGGTGTCGGTATGCAGTTTAGCAAAACTTGTAAAATCCTGATATTCAAACAAAATTTTACACGCCTCATTCATTTTTTCGATGGACAAGGGGCGCCGCCACAGTTGCCAGGCACTGTCCTGCGTAAACGGATTTTTACGCGTCGCGATGTAGTATTCATAGGTGCGGTAGGTGGCGTCAAAGCGTGCATGCAAATCAGCGTGCACCGGAAAAATGCGCTGAATAGCAATATCAGCCGGCAAAAAACTATTGAGTTTGTAATCCAGATCTTCAGGCAGAATCGCTTCTGTGTCGAAATGAGCGAACATTTTACGCGCATGCACGCCGGTATCGGTGCGTCCCGCGCCGGTGGTTTTTATTTTTTCGCGGAGCAGCGTGGAGAGCGCTTCCTCCAGCACCTGCTGCACCGTAATTTCCCGGGGCTGCACCTGATAACCAAAATAATTTTTCCCGCTGTAGGCAAACTCAATAAAATATCTCATCACCGGCAAAATTACTGAATTTAGAGGAGCAGGAAAACAAGTCTTTTATGGCAGAACCCTCCCGCTTTCACTACTCGCTTGCCGCGCCTGCTGCTGCCGGCGCGGCAGAGCTCAAACAGGCCGTTCAATCGGGGCTAAGGCGGAAAAGAAGAATTATTTTATAGGTGTTTATTTGCTCTTTGAAAAAGAAATTTATTCAGTTTTTTGAAAGTTTTCCGAACTTTACAAAATGAAAATCCTTCTCCTTTCAGACACCCATTCCTATATCGACGACCGCATTCTGGCCTACACCGGGCAGGCAGATGAAATCTGGCACTGTGGCGATTTTGGCAATGAAACCGTGTCTGATGCGCTGGCGAAAATAAAACCATTGCGCGGCGTGTACGGCAATATCGACGGGACCGAAATACGGAAAGAGTTCCCGGAGGTTTTGTCTTTTATGTGTGAAGATGTCAGGGTGCTCATGATCCATATCGGCGGCTACCCCGGAAAATATACGCCGCTGGCGCGAACCGAAATTGCATCGCAGCAACCGAAATTATTTATCTCCGGCCATTCGCACATCCTGAAGGCGATGTACGACGAGAAGAACCAACTTCTCCATCTTAATCCCGGTGCGGCCGGAAAAGTCGGCTGGCATAAAATGCGCACCATGATGCGCTTTGAGATTAAAGGCAGTGAAATTTTAAACCTGGAAGTCATAGAATTGGGGAAGAAGTAGTCTTTGGTTCTTATTATCTTCAGTAGAATATCACTTTTGTCTAAACTAAATGTCTCTTAATAAACCTTTAGCATAGAATGAAAATCGTCACCTGGAACTGCAATGGTGCGTTTAGAAAAAAGTTCGAACAATGCACCGCTTTTGATGCCGACCTTTATATTATACAGGAATGTGAAAACCCTGCCGAAAGCGCAAACTCGGAATATAAAGAGTGGGCTTCAAACTATTTATGGACAGGCGATTCAAAGCATAAGGGTATCGGCGTTTTTGCAAAAAAAGATATAGATCTGGTCCATCTGAATTGGACAAATATATTTAACGGTCATCAGGTTAAACATTTTCTGCCATGCCGCATCAACCAGCAGTTTAATTTACTCGCCGTCTGGAATCATTATAATAATTCTCCTACTTTCGGGTATATCGGACAATTATGGAAATATTTACAGCTTAACAAACATCATCTTCAAAATAGTTTGATAATAGGAGATTTCAACAGCAATAGCATTTGGGACAAGTGGGATCGCTGGTGGAATCATTCTGATGTTGTTTCAGAACTTAGTGACCTAGGCATCATCAGTCTGTATCATTCATTTTTTAAAGAAGCACAAGGTTTGGAAAGTGTGCCGACATTTTATATGAACAGACGAACTAATAAGAGTTATCATATTGATTATGCTTTCGGCAGCGAAATATTTAGTCAGACTCTGACAAAAGTAAAGATTGGAGAAACAGGAAAATGGCTTAATTTAAGTGACCATTTGCCGATTTGTTTCGAATTTGATTATGAGAAATTGTCTGGAACTGCAGGCGAATATCTTTGATACTGTATCCACTTTGGCAATAATATTACGATTCCTTTTGCATCATTAATTGTCGGATAATTCCTTCCGATACTGAAATCTTCGGAACAAATATTTTATCGACTTTGGCCAGTTCCAGAATCTGATTGTAAATAGAAAGTGCCGGCACCAATACATCTGCGCGGTCTTCCTTCAGTTGGTACTGCGTGATTCGCTCCGGCACCGACAGCGGTTTTAAATCATTATACAAGGTTTCCAGAAACGTGGCGGGAATTGCTTTTCCCTCTTTAAGTTTACTCATCGAGAACGCCTTGCCGATATTACCGCCGGACCCTACCGCCGCAATGGATTTATAAGGAGCGATCTGGGCAACCACTTCTTTTTTGAGTTTTTTCCATTCGGTTGCTTTCACAGAATCAGCCAGCATGCGGAGCGTTCCGATATTGAAGGACTGCGCATATACCTTTTTACCTTTAAAAAAAAGAGCGAGCTCGGTGGAACCGCCACCCACATCAATGAAAAGCGTTGGAATTGTTTTCCGAAGCATATTTTCAGGCAGGGAATGCATCATCAGTTCTGCTTCTTCCTGCCCGGAAATAATTTCTATTTCCACGCCTGCTTTTTCGGAAACCATTTGGGTGATTTCTTCTCCGTTCGCCGCATCACGGAGCGCACTGGTAGCACATGCCCGGAAACGCTCCACCTCATGCAATTGAATTAGCCTTTTAAAAACGTCCAGCGTATCCGCCAGCAGGACGGCTTTTTCAATACTAATGGCACCCGTTGTGAAAACATCCAGTCCAAGCCGTACCGGTACCCGCAACTGATTAATTCTTTGCAGCTGGACACAGCCTGATGCGTCTGTGTGAACTTCACAAATCAATAAACGCGCGGCATTACTGCCTACATCAATGGCGGCTAGTCTCAAGGATTTTTTTATTTTAAAATTGAGTACTCCTTATAAGTAAGAAGCATCAAACGAGAACGGCAACAAATCACGAATGGATTTTGTTTTATAAATCGCGCCACCCAGCGAGGCAAAGTAAATTTCAATCTCAGAGTCCTGTTTTGCTTCATACTCCAGAATAGACTGGCGGCAGGCTCCGCAAGGGGGAATCGGCGTAGACGCTGTGGCTTCACGCGGCGCGCCGATAACGAAAAGTTTTTTAATAGCAACACCGGGATAATTGGCACCAATCCAGAAGATAGCGGTACGTTCGGCACATAAACCAGATGGATACGCCGCATTTTCCTGGTTACTGCCGGTAACGATTTCGCCGTTTTCCAGCAGTGCGGCACAGCCTACCGTGAAGTTGGAATACGGAGCATAGGCCAGCTCGCGTACTTCATGTGCTTTATCGAAAAGCAGTTTTTCCGTTTCATCTAAGTTCTCGTAAGCGGCAATCGCCTGATAACTGATTTTGATTTCTTTTTCCATTGGTAAAAATCGGAGGGTAAAGGTAATTCTTTTTCGCCGAACTGCCGCATCGATGGGAGGTATTGGGTTCGGTTGCGACCTGCTCTGCCGAAAGTTATCTTTTCATAAAACAGGTAAAGAAACAGATTTTGTAAATTTGAGCTAAAATCAATTTTAAAATTTATGATATTATATACGCCTATTCAGTTTCGTAATCTTGAACTCCCCAACCGATGGGTGATGTCGCCGATGTGTATGTATTCCAGCACGGAGGGTATGGTGGATGATTTCCATCTGGTGCATTACGGCAGCCGGGCGCAAGGCGGCGCGGGACTTATCATCACCGAAGCAACGGCCGTCGTGCCGGAAGGGAGGATTACCCACCGCTGCGCCGGCATCTGGAATGATGAACAACGCGATGCGTGGCGGAAGGTAACCGATTTTATACATATGTACTCCGGCTCTAAAACCGGAATTCAGCTGGCGCATGCCGGCCGCAAGGCATCTACCTGGAATGGTGTCCAGCTGCCGGAAGAGGAAGGCTGGACTACCGTTGCGCCCTCTCCTGTTCCGTATGCCGAAGGAGAAAGGCCGCCGCATGAACTGACCGCCGAAGAAATTCAGCAACTGGTACAGGATTTCCGATTAGCCGCAAGACGCGCTGTGGAAGCCGGTTTCGATGTGATTGAAATTCATGCCGCACACGGTTACTTAATTCATGAGTTTTTGTCGCCGCTCTCCAATGTCCGCACCGATGAATATGGCGGAAGTTTTGAGAACCGGGTGAGGTTCCTGTTGGAAATCGTGGGTGCGGTGAACCAGGAACTGGATGAAAATCATCCCCTGTTCGTGCGTATTTCCGGCACTGAATATGCGAACGGCGGCTGGGATATCGAGGAAAGTGTCGCCCTGAGCAGACTGCTGAAAGAACATCAGTGCGACCTGGTGGATGTGTCCAGCGGTGGCAATATTCAGGGCGCGCGCATCAGTTTGTTTGATGGTTATCAGGTTCCGCTGGCAGCAGCGGTGTGCAAAAAAGCGGATATGGCCAGCGGCGCGGTTGGCCTCATTAAAACTGCCGGACAGGCGGAAGAGATTTTGCAAAACGGCGAGGCCGATCTCATTTTCATCGGGCGCGAACTGCTGCGCAATCCGTATTTGCCGGTGGACAGTTCTTTTACACATCATCAGGATTGTGCTTTTCCGGAACAATACGAGCGAGGTAAGCCGCAGCCGGCTAAAACGGGTAAATAGCACGATAATCCTTTATTGCATCACAAATAAACCACCATATCAACTATTTAAATAGACAAGCAGTTGGAAATTTCAAACGCTGACCTTGACAGTTACCGAGCGAAACTTACAACTGCCCACTCCGGCTGAAGCAAAAATCCGTATAGAAATTAAATGGTAATTTAACAACCGTTTTACGCTGCGGCGATGAAACGGTTGTTTATTTTTTAGAGATGAAAAAAGTATTGTTATCACTACTCCTATCCCTGGTGTGTAGGGTGCAGGCTCAGGATCTGGGCGCCTATCAGTTTTATAATAAAAAAGGACTCGCAACAACGGTTGCCAAAGCAGCACAAGATTTATCAGCTTATGATGTGGTTCTGTTTGGTGAAATGCACAATAATTCCATCAATCATTGGCTGCAGCTGAAACTGACAGAAGCGATCTATCAGCATAAAAAACAGAAAGTTATACTGGGCGCGGAAATGTTTGAGCGGGATAATCAAAAAGGATTAGATCAATATCTGGCCGGTACGCTGACGGCAAAGCAGCTCAAGGATTCTGTGCGGTTGTGGAATAATTTCGGGACGGATTATAAACCGCTGCTGGATTTCGCGCGCGACCATCAGTTGCCGTTTGTAGCGACCAATATTCCGCGGCGCTATGCTACACAGGTAGCAAAAGAAACCATCAGCTCTTTAGACAAACTCCCAGCAGCAGACCGGCAGTGGATTGCCAGACTGCCCATCATCGTGAGTCTGGAAACGCCGGGCTATCCGGAGATGAAAACGCTGATGGGCGACCACGCGAGCAACCTGCAGATTATGAATTTTATTTCCGCGCAGGCAGTGAAGGATGCAACGATGGCAGAATCTATTTTGCGTGCCCGAAAACACGAAACCGTTTTTATTCATTACAACGGAAATTACCACAGTAAAGAATACGGCGGAATTTACTGGTATTTAAAGAAAGCAGATCCAAATCTGAAAGTTGCTGTGATTACAGTTTTCGAATCTGAAGAAGAAAAACTCCCTCTGCCAGCAGACAAAAGATTGTACACCGAGTATAACCTGGTGGTACCGGCCGACATGACCAAAACCTACGAATAAATTTAAAAATTAAAGTAAAAAACGCAGCCTTCCTGAACGCTGCGTTTTTTTTCACCATTTGTATAAATATATTTCCAAAAATTTTTATCGGGAAAGCTGACTCATCACTGCCGGATGTCGGTTGAACAGAAACTCGTGCCAGGCAGCGGGTGAAAAATAAGAAGAGCAATGCTTTATAAAAGTAACCTGCACAGGATGGCCATCCATCGTGAAAGAACCGGTGAGTGGCAAGACCTCCTGAATTTTTGAGGCATATTCATACTTAAAATCTGAAACACCCGGTGTTATTTTTAAATTGCCAAAACCTTTTCCGGCTGTGAGGCTAAGCACAATAATATCGGTCGGTTTCAGCAGGCGAACCACTTCCGGAAAGACCTGCCAGCCGTTTTTGAAGTCCTCCGCGACCGGCACCGCTTTGCCGGCATCCTTTGTCGCCGCGCGATAATCCATCGGGCGCTGGATAAAATTATAAAAGGCAACCTTATTATAATGCGCAGAATCGGTCGGCGTGTGACTGAAAAAAGCTTTCCAGAAATTCTGAAGCAAAGTGATCGGGTACAAATTTTCAATTTCAGTTTCGCGGACTAAATTCCTGGTGAAATCAGGGTGTTGCTGGCACCGGACATCTTCTTTAAATTCTTCTTCGGTATTGCCCTGTGCGTAATGAGATTCGCCCACGACGAGTAACCGCCGCTGCTGTTCAGCAAACTCTCTTCCGACCCAGGGGAGCCAGGTGAGACCTTTTACATTTTTTAATGCTTCATCATACAATGTTGTGTTCATGTGCTTGTGTTTTTAGAATACTTATGATTTATTTCATCAAATGTATTGCGTTAGTCAGACAGAAGATGTCCGTTTTATATTAAAAATAAATACTTGCATCAACAATATTTTAACTCCCGTTGAGGAAACGCTAAAATTTATATGGATGTTTATAACGTCTATATACACAAACAACGCCCGCAGGAACGGACGTTGTAAGCTTTTCATCATTTGTGTTTGCAAACCATGCAACTATAGTTATGCTTGCGATGCAAAAATAAGAGATCATCCCCGAAAAACCTGAGTACAATTTTGTACAATTTTAATAACACAGATTTTTGTTTACATTTGCAACCCCAGAATTTTGACTTATGCCCCTGGAAATGAAAAGCCTGCAACTGCTGCGAAAGCAAGTACAGCAGCAATTTGGACGACCATTGCAATCCGCAAGGGATTGTGAAGAATTATCAGCAGAACTGGAAGAAGATTTTAAAATCACCATCAGTCCCCAGAGCATTCGCAGGTTTTTCGGTCTTATTAAATACACCGGCGGCTACTCTGTTTATACTTTGGACAGTTTGGCTCAATATTGTGGCACTGTTAATTATGCCGACTTTAAAAATAAGTTACTGCATAATGAACTCAGTTCTTTTTTTACCGAAGCTTCCGGTGATGCACCCACGCCGGATTACTGGCAGCTGAGCGAAGACCTTTGCCGCAAAATCGCCTCCTCGCCCGAACTTTTGATTACCTTACATCATGATCTGCTCTCCTACCCACTGGCAAGACAGTATTTTCTGGAGCATCACCCCATGCGCGACATGGCCGCCACGGTGTACACCCAATACTTTCATGAGTATCTGAAATATAATGATGACAACGAAGCAAAACTGTTTGCTTACGGTTTTCTTTTCATGGGTGCCTTCCTGTCTGAAAATACCGCGCTGATGGAACTTTATTTTCAGAAAGTATTTGAAACCGAACTGACCGAAGAAGTTTATGTGTTGCCAGCCGGGCGAAAATATGGCGTAATTCTGCTGTATGCAGATTATATAGGAAATGAAAAACTGTTCATGCAAACCTGGGCAGAAATGCTAACGGCCCGTGAACAATATCTGGATGCTTCCCGTCATTCCGTCTGCAGTTTTGAATCTAGCGTCCTGGAGTATTTGATTTACACGGAGCGAACCGAAGAAATGGACTTTCTGATTGCGCACAATACCGAACAGCAATACCGCGACCGCAAATTCGTTCCCCAGGAGCGAAAGCAAAGCCATGATACGGCATGGCAGATTTTATGTGCCGCCGCCGCCTGCCGAAAAAATGAGAAAGAAACCTGCCGCCAATTATTGGCAACGGTACAGCTGGACCGCCTGGACTTTGGCTGGCGCAAATATTATGAAATTCTGTACTTGTTCCTGACCATACACTGCGCGGAACCGGCCGAGCCCAAAAGATTATTTAAGCAACTGCAGCTGTTGATCCGCGACACCCATTTCAGCTGGTACCGCCATCAGCTCACCCAATTGGAATTATCCTGAATTTGTTATTTTTCATTTGTTCTATAATATAAAGGAGATGTTACCTCAAAAATCAGGAACTTTGCCCGATGAAATTTCCCGTACATGAAATTCCTTTGGTGGAGATCAAGGTAAAAGAAAACATCACCCTTTTTATCAAGCGGGAAGATCTGGTGCACCCGGCCATTTCGGGCAACAAATACTGGAAGCTTTTTTATAACATTAATAATTATCTGGCGAAACAGCCAGTAAAACCACAGCTGATCACTTTCGGCGGCGCTTATTCCAACCACATCGCGGCTACCGCTGCATTGGGAAAAGATTTGGGAATAGCAACCTTGGGAATTATCCGCGGTGAAGAGCTGGCCAACAGCTGGCAGGAGAATCCTACGCTCTTGCAGGCAGCTGAAAACGGTATGCAGTTCAGATTTATAACACGCCAGCAATACCGCAACAAATCTGCCTGTTCGACTATGTTGGAAGCAGTGTTCCCGGGCGCTTTGCTTATTCCGGAAGGTGGCAGCAATGCGGCGGCTGTGCAGGGCGTACAACATATGCTGAATAAGCAAACGGAATCTTTTGATTATCTTTGCACCGCAGTTGGAACCGGCGGCACGGCAGCAGGACTTGCGAGTTTTTGCACTGACCATCAGCAGGTTTTGGGTTTTGCAGTCGTAAAGGATTTATCCCTACCAGAAACCATTAATTCCCTGAAAACCAAAGGAACCATACAACTGCAGGAAGCACACGACGGCGGCTATGGCAAAATAACTGAAGAAAATGTGCGTTTCATAAATAACTTTCACCGGCAATACGGCATCCCGCTCGACCCGGTGTACACAGGCAAAATGATGCGTAAACTGATACTCATGATTAATGATAATTATTTTCCGCCCGGCAGCAGGATTCTGGCCTTTCATACCGGCGGTCTGCAGGGAATTCAGGGAGCAAACGAAAAACTGCGCCGCACCGGCAAACCTGAAATTAATTTCACCCACAGTGTGTGATTTCTTTTTAAAAAACCATTAATGCTTTATATCATTTAAGTTTATACATTTATGAGAAAGACATTTTTTGCTTTTGCGGTCGTGTTGTGTGCACAAATTCATGCCCAAGGCTGGAAAACTGATGCACAGTACATTCAGAAATTTGCGCAGTATGCGGTAGAAGAAATGGAAAAGTATAAAATTCCGGCTTCCATCACCCTGGCGCAGGGATTACTCGAAACAGGCGGCGGACAGAGCCGGCTGGCACAGCAGGGAAATAACCACTTTGGTATTAAATGCAAAGAAGACTGGACCGGAAAAACGATGAAGCATACTGATGATGCGCCGAATGAATGCTTCCGTGTGTATGATGATCCCAGAGAGTCATACGAAGACCACTCGAAATTTCTGGCGTTCCGGAAGTATTACACCAATCTTTTCACACTAGATTTATATGATTACCGCGGCTGGGCACACGGCCTGAAAAAAGCAGGGTATGCCACCAATCCCCGCTATGCTTATATTCTCATCGATAAGATTGAAAAGAATAAACTGTATGAATTCGATCGCACCAATTCCCGGGAAGTTCTTTTTACGGTTTTGAAAATGTATCCGGACCTGCAGAATGACCGGGTATTCATGGCAAAGCTAGACCAGAATAAAGCCTCATCGAGACCGGTAACGGTTAAGGTCCCGTATGAGCAAACCTCGTATGCGCGCCAACAGCACAAAGTGGATAAAATGGTGACCCGCGCGGAAACACTGCAAACTATTTTAATTAAAAGCCACCCGAATGGCGGAAAGAAATTTGTGGTGATTCCCAATACCGTAGCCTTGGGAGACATCTCAAAAAAGTACGGTATTCCTGAAAGCAGACTAATCAAATGGAATGAACTGAGCAGCGACCAACTGCAGCGCAATGATATCCTATTCCTGGAAGCCAAAGCCTCAACGGGAAATACACCCACGTACCGGGCGCAAGCCGGCGAAAACATGCATGACATCGCACAAAAATTTGGCATCAAGCTCAGTAAATTATATTCTAAAAACAGAATGTCAGCCGGGCAACAACCTATTGCAGGGCAGGTAATCTATCTGCAGGGACGGAAGCCACGCGGGTAATTGCCTGCGCATTTTTCTTTACTAAAATCAATAAGCGATAGGTCGGTTCGCTTGCCAATGGCTGTCTTTAAATATTTAAACCAACATGTTATATCAAAGAAGTTCCGCACTGTTCGACGAAGCCAAGCGCTACATTCCCGGCGGTGTAAACTCCCCGGTTCGGGCTTTTAAATCCGTAGGCGGTGTCCCGGTGTTTATGAAATCAGCCAAGGGCGCGTACCTGACGGACGCTGATGACCGAACGTATATCGATTATATCAATTCCTGGGGCCCGGCCATCGTGGGGCACACCCATCCCGACGTGCTCGCTGCGCTGCAGAAACAGGCGGAGAGCGGTTTTACCTTTGGCGCACCTACCGAATTGGAAACCGAAATCGCCAAGTTTATCGTTGAAAATGTACCGAACATCGACCAGATCCGAATGGTATCATCCGGCACGGAAGCGTGCATGAGTGCCATCCGGCTGGCGCGCGGATTTACAGGCCGCGAGAAGTTTATTAAGTTTGAAGGCTGTTACCACGGGCACTCCGATTCATTTTTAATCAAAGCCGGCAGCGGTGCGGCCACCTTTGGAAACCCGAACTCTCCGGGTGTGACGACCGGCACAGCGAAAGACACCTTGCTGGCGCGTTACAATGACATCGATCAGGTGGAAGATCTTTTCCGCCACAATGAAGGGCAAATCGCTGCCATTATCATAGAACCGGTTGCCGGAAATATGGGTTGCGTACTGCCGGAAAATAATTTTCTGCAAAAACTGCGCACGCTGTGTGATCAGCATGGCGCGCTTTTAATTTTTGATGAAGTGATGACGGGTTTCCGTCTGGCTTTTGGTGGTGCGCAGGAAATATTCAATGTTAAAGCGGATATCGTGACCTTCGGCAAAGTGATTGGCGGCGGTTTGCCGGTGGGAGCTTTTGCGGCGCGAAATGAAATCATGGACCATCTGGCACCCAAAGGTGCGGTCTATCAGGCCGGAACGCTGAGTGGCAATCCATTGGCAATGCGTGCCGGACTGACCACTTTGCAACTCATTAAAAACGACCCTGATTTCTACAACAGATTGCACAAAACCACCGAAACGCTGGATTTTGAAATTGGCAAAATTCTGAATGAAAAATCTATTGAACACCGCATCAACCGCAAAGGTTCGATGATGAGCATCTTTTTTCACATTCATGCGGTTTCCAATTTTGACGAAGCAGCAGCGGCAAATCATGCATTGTTTAATAACTTCTTCCATCAGTTGCTTGCCGAGGGTGTGTATCTGCCACCAAGTGGGTATGAAACCTGGTTCATCTCGGACGCCATCCGTGATACGGAGATTGACCGTACGCTGGAAGCCATTCGAAAGTTTGAATATTCTTAAAAATACAGAGCAACGCAGGTTGCTCTTTTTTTATCTCGGGAAACTCCGTTTTAATCTTTATAGAAACATTTGCGCAGCAGCGGTAATGTTTCTATATTCGTTTTCACACAAACCTTAAAAATTAACACAAATGAAAGTCACGCGCCGCGACGTAATCGCTTTTTGTATCGGAATGCTTACCCTTCTTGCTATTGAATCTGTGGTTAACTGGAAAAGCAGTGTTACAGCTTTTCAGAAGGGGTATAACGAAGCATTTCTTGAAAGATAAAAGCTGACTCACTGTCAGCTTTCCTCCAATTCTACCCTTCCACCTGCGTCGCCAGAAACTCCCATTCTTCCAGGGCGAGTTCCAGGTCAATTTTTTGGGAGTTGTATTTTTCGAGTGTTTCTTCAGAGGGATTCTGTTTGGTGAAACTGGTTTCCATTTCCTGAATTTTGGCTTCCAGATCAGAGATTTTTTCTTCTACCTTTTTGATTTTGTTCTGCAGGTTTTTCTGTTCCTTGCTCACGAAACCGGTTTTCTTTTCTTCCGTAACCGGCGTCGTCTTTACTTCTTGTTCCGGAGTTTCGCCACGCATTTCCTGCAGCTTAGATTTCTCCGCAGAGATTTCCCGGATGCTTTCCTTTTGGCGGAATTCCAGATATTCATTTATGTCACCTAGAAACTCTTTCATGCGGCCATCCCGGAACTCGAAGATCTTATCAGACAATCCCTGCAAAAATTCCCGGTCGTGCGAAATCACAATCAGTGTCCCCTCAAATTTCTGCAGGGCCAGTTTAATGATTTCTTTAGACTGAATATCGAGGTGGTTCGTGGGTTCGTCCATAATCAGCGTGTTGAACGGGCGGAGCAAAAGTTTACATAAGGCCAGCCGGTTTCTTTCTCCTCCGGAAAGCACTTTCGTTTTCTTCTGTACATCCTCTCCCTGAAACAGAAAACTTCCCAACAGGTCGCGCACACGCGGACGGGTTTCTTCGGTCGCGGCATCTTCGGCTTCTTCCAAAACCGTTTTATTCGGCGTGAGCACCTCTTCCTGATTCTGTGCGAAGTAACCGATGTTCACATTATGCCCCAGATTCCATTCGCCGGTATAATCTTTAATTTCGCCGGAAAGAATTTTCGCCAACGTTGTTTTCCCCTGCCCGTTCTGGCCAAGCAAAGCGATGCGCTCGCCCCGCTGCACGTAAAAATCAACCTTGTCAAAAACCTGCTTGTTGCCATAGGCTTTACCCAGATTTTTCGCTTCAAATACAACTTTGCCGGGCACAACTGATTGTACAAAACGAATATTGAACTTGGATACATCCTCATTATCAATCTCGATGCGCTCGATTTTTTCCAGCTTTTTAATAAGCGATTGCGCGAAGGAAGCTTTTGTAGCTGAAGCCCGGAAGCGATTGATGTTGTCTTCCATCTGCTTGATTTCCGCATCCTGGTTTTTCTTGGCCTGCGTTAGTTTCTCCTTGCGTTCTTTGCTCAGCTCCAGATATTTGGTATAGTTGGCTTTATAATCATCAACTTTTCGGTTGTTAATATCGAAAGTACGGTTGCACACCGAGGTCATAAATTGCTTATCGTGGCTCACCAGGACAATGGCGCCGGGATACTCTTTCAGGAAACTTTCCAGCCAGATAATGGATTCCATATCGAGGTGGTTGGTCGGCTCATCCAGCAGCATCAGGTCGTTTTTCTGCAAGAGCAGTTTGGCCAATTCAATGCGCATGCGCCAGCCGCCGGAGAATTCGTCGGTGATTTTATGAAAATCGTCTGCTTTAAAACCTAAGCCCAACAGTACTTTCTCCACATCACCTTCCAGGTTATAGGCATCGTGGTGCATCAGCAAATCGTTGAGTTCCGTCATGCGGTGAATGAGGTTCTCGTAGTAATCGCTTTCATAATCGGTGCGCGTTGCCAGCTCGTGATTTACTTGGTCCAGTTCGGTCTTCATCGCATTAATCTGTTCGAAAGCCTGCAGCGTTTCATTCCAGACGGTGCGTCCTTTCACGAAATCGAGGTCCTGCTTCAGAAAGCCGATGGTTACGTTTCCTTCGGGTACAATGTTTCCTTCATAAAAGTTGATCTCACCGGAAATCATTTTCAACAAAGTAGATTTACCGGCACCGTTTTTCCCCACGAGGCCGATTTTATCATCTCTTTTGATGGTGAAATTTACATTTTGAAAAAGATAGTTGCCTGAATGATGCAGGCCAAGACCCTGGACGGAAATCATAATATGGTATGCTTGTAAAGATGCGAATTTTCGAGCGGCAAAAATACGCAAACTAAATGGAAAAAGTTGGCCGTATTGCAGTTAGCCAGAATAAGGGCAAAAAAAAGAACCCATCATGACTGATGGATTCTAAAAACACAAATGATGAAAAAAAATTTATTCTTCGCTTTCGCAAGCATTAGAACACTGCAAATATTGACTTATTTTTTGGAAAAACAAAATATTAAATGTTAATCTTTAAATTAAAATGCATCGCATAACATTGCCAGGTGTTTAAACAGAAATCCGCATTCCTCAATCTTTCTTAAACAACCATTTAAAGTTATATTATTCAGAGCACAGTTAAAAAAAGGAGACTTTTGTCGGAATGAATGTTTTAGTGTCCGGCAGAAGGTAATTTCCAATGTGAAAAGTATTTAGATACATCACTTTAGAGGCAAATCTGCAGAGAATGGAATACTTCAATTGCTACGGCAGATAACATTATTAAATTGTTCGATCAATAAATATTTTAGCTGTAAGCTTAACACCCTGTGCTGACTTAATTCTTTACAAAAAACGTCCGGATATTTCCGGACGTTCAAATAGTAATTTATAATTCAGTTGGCCGGAAGACCAGTCCTGACTCAGGGAAGTAATCCAATGTAATGCGGTCGCCGTCATTTACCTTTCCGGCTAAGATTTCTTTGGACAAACGATTGAGCACTTCCTGCTGCAGCACGCGTTTCAGTGGCCGTGCACCGAAAGTAGGATCATATCCTTTATCGGTGATGTACTGTATTGCATCTTCTGTGGCGGTCATAATAATACCGCGTTTCTCCAGCATCGTGTTGAAACCGCGCAGCTGATACTGCACTATTTTACCAATCTCTTTTTTGTTTAATGGCTTGAAGAGCACCGTTTCATCGATTCTGTTCAGGAACTCCGGCCTCAGGGTTTGTTTCAGCAGACCAAAAACTTCTTCCTTGGTTTTCGCCACAATCTCCTCCACATTATCATCTGTAATCTGTTCAAAATTTTCCTGAATCAGATGCGACCCAAGATTTGAAGTCATAATGATAATAGAGTTTTTAAAGTTCACAACCCGTCCTTTATTATCAGTCAGCCTGCCATCATCCAAAACCTGCAGTAAGGTATTGAAGACATCGGGGTGCGCTTTTTCAATCTCATCCAGCAGCACTACCGAATACGGACGACGGCGCACGGCTTCCGTTAATTGCCCGCCTTCATCATAACCCACATATCCCGGAGGCGCTCCAACCAGACGCGAAACCGCATGCCTTTCCTGATATTCACTCATATCAATCCGCGTCATATTATTTTCATCATCGAAGAGGAATTCAGCCAGTGCTTTGGCCAACTCTGTTTTCCCCACACCGGTCGTTCCCAGAAACAGGAAACTTCCGATAGGCCGCTTTTCATCATTCAGACCTGCGCGGTTCCGGCGAATAGCATCTGCCACGGATTCAATTGCTTCGTGCTGACCCACCACCCGGCGGTGCAGTTCATCTTCCAGACTGAGTAATTTTTCGCGTTCCGACTGCAATAATTTAGTAACCGGAATTCCTGTCCATTTGGAGATGACTTCCGAAATATTTTCCGCCGTAACTTCTTCTTTGATCAGCTCATTCTGGTGGTTCTGCATTTCCAGTTCGAGTGTCTGCAGCGCATCTTCTTTTTCCTTAATCTTGCCGTACTGGATTTCGGCCACACGTGCATAATCGCCCGCTCTCGAGGCGCGTTCTGCTTCCAGTTTCAGGGCTTCAATTTCTTTCTTGATGGCCGTCAGGTCTTCAGACTTTTGTTTTTCCTTCAGCCATTTGGCATTAATCTCATTTCGCTGTTCCGATATTTTCGCAATATCTTCCTTCAGATGGTTCACCTTCAGATCATTACCTTCACGGGAAATAGCCGCCAGTTCAATTTCCATCTGCATGAGCCGCCGGTCCAATACATCCAGTTCCTCGGGCTTGGAATTTATTTCCATGCGCAGTTTAGCAGAGGCTTCATCAATCAGGTCAATCGCCTTATCCGGCAGGAAACGGTCAGAGATATAGCGCTGCGATTGTTCCACTGCGGCGATAATGGCTTCGTCTTTAATACGGACCTTATGATGTGCTTCATATTTATCCTTAATACCACGAAGGATCGAAATGGCCGACTCGGTATCAGGTTCTTCCACCATCACCTTCTGGAAACGGCGTTCCAGCGCTTTATCTTTTTCAAAGTATTTTTGATATTCATTCAGGGTGGTCGCACCAATGGCCCGCAGTTCCCCACGCGCCAGGGCAGGCTTCAGAATGTTGGCTGCGTCCATTGCGCCCTCTCCGCCACCGGCTCCCACGAGGGTGTGAATTTCATCGATGAAAAGGATAATTTGCCCTTCCGACTGAATTACTTCATTCACCACGGATTTCAGGCGCTCTTCAAATTCACCTTTGTATTTGGCACCGGCAATCAGCGCACCCATATCAAGTGAATACAGGGTCTTATCCATCAGGTTTTCGGGCACATCGCCGGAAATAATACGGTGCGCAATCCCTTCAGCAATGGCTGTTTTACCCACGCCCGGCTCACCGATGAGTATCGGATTATTTTTGGTTCGGCGGGAAAGAATCTGCAGCACGCGGCGGATTTCCTCATCACGCCCGATCACCGGATCCAGTTTGCCTTCTGCCGCGAGCTCATTAAAGTTTTTAGCGTATTTGTTCAGGCTCTGGTATGTTTCTTCAGAACTTGCCGAGGTTGCTTTGGAACCTTTTCTAAGTTCTTTAATAGCAGTTTCCAATGCATTTTTAGTTACGCCCAGATCTTTCAGCAAGGTGGAAACATCGGAGTTTACTTCAAACAAAGCCAGCCAAAGATGCTCGATGGTTACAAAGTCATCGCCCATTTTCTTGGCGATATTGGGAGCTTCCAGCAGCACACGGTTCGCCGGTTGCGAGAGATAAATATTTCCACCTTCCACTTTGGAAAGTTTTTCAATCTGCTCGCGGTTGCGCTCCCGCACGAGCGTGAGTTCTGCTTCCGATTTCTTTAATAAAAATTCAGAAATGTTTTCATCTACCTGAAAAATTCCCTCCAGCAAATGCTGAGGTTCTATACTTTGGTTGCCAAATTCCAGCGCAATCTGCTGTGCTTTCTGGATGGCTTCCTGTGATTTTACCGTAAATTGATTTAAGTTCATATTGATTTTATGTTTTTTGGCAGTTGTACCTTAAAGAGTTCAAAACAACTGCTGTTGGTGTTTCATTCAGTACAGCACATCTACCTCAAAAAGTATTCTCTTACTGGAATATAACTAAATTCAGTCATATTTTCCGAATTTAAACAAATCACCTATATATTTAAGACAAATTTTCCGATTTATTATTAATTAAAGCAGCCTGATTGAACTAAAACACATGCATGAAAGAAACATTCCTTTTCCGGCCTTTTTTAAAATTTAAGTATATTTGTTACTTAACATAAACAATTGACTTAACTATTATTATGCAGCATTTTCACCAGCTTAAAGTTTTACAGGCACGCCCCGAAACCAATGATTGTGTGCACATCACTTTCGAAGTTCCGCCGCATCTGCGCCACGAATACGCCTTTAAACAAGGGCAGTATCTGAATGTACGCTTTGTGCTGAATGGTGAAGATCTGCGCCGCAGCTATTCCATCGTGAATGCACCCAGCGAGCAGCAGCCCAATCTGGAAATTCTGGTGAAGAAACTGGAACATGGTAAAGTTTCCTCGTATTTAAATAATGAAATTAAAGAAGGCGATCTGGTTGAAGTGATGCCACCCGACGGACATTTCTATACGCATTATCATGCTTCCAATCAGAAAACCTATGTGGGGTTGGCAGCCGGAAGCGGGATTTCACCGGTACTCTCTAATCTGAAAGAAGCACTGCATCAGGAACCGCAAAGCAGCGCTTACCTTTTCTTCAGCAACAGAAGTTATGACCAGATTATTTTCCGGAAAGAGCTGGAGGAACTTGGCATCGAGTTTCAGGGCAGGCTGACGATTGTGTATTTACTCTCCCGGGAAAAGCATGCGGAGGATGAATTATTTGAAGGGCGAATCTGTGCTCCTAAACTGGAAGACCTGTTTCAGCGGTTCCCGGAGATCCCCGTGCAGGAAACTACGTACTTCATCTGCGGTCCGGCCGATATGATTAAAGACGTTTCGGGTTATTTAAAAAATGATAGAAAAGTACCTTCGCTGCAGATTATGTATGAATATTACGCGGCACCGGATGATGAAAGCAACTCGGAAATGAGCGACGAATTCAAAGCCATTCCGAATATTGAAAGCATGGTGACGCTTATTATTGATGATGATGAATATTCGTTTCACCTGAACTCCAAGAAGAAAAGCATTCTGGATCAGGCGCTGACGGATAAACTTCCCGTGCCTTTTGCCTGCAAGGGCGGCGTGTGCTGCACCTGCAAAGCTCAGGTGATGGAAGGAGAAGTATTTATGGAAAAAAACTTTGCACTGACGGAAGAGGAAGTGGAGCGAGGTTTTGTGCTTACCTGCCAGTGTCACCCAACAACCAATGTGGTGATGCTGAATTACGATGTTTAACTTTTGCCCCCAAAAAAACACCTAATCATGAACACTTGGAATTTTGTATCACTCATTGAAGAAGACAAAGAATTTAAAGTAAACGGCCTGAATATATGGAATTATTACTGGCATTGCTCAGACCGCAAAATTGAGGTAATCGGGCCGCTCAGCGGAAACCCGTATCTTTTTAATCAATATGAAATACGCACCCCGGAAAAGACGATAACCTTTGTGGCCGGTGAATTTTCGGAAGGTCGTATCGGGCTGTATCTCCAGGAGGAGGATGCCATCACGGCATCAAAAGCCTGATTTTATTTAAAAACAGAAAACAACAATGGAACAGGAAAAATTTTTAGCATACGTACAGGCAGAAAACAAAGTGGAACCGAAGGACGTGATGCCGGACGATTACCGCAAACTGCTGATTCGCCAGATTTCGCAGCACGCACATTCCGAAGTGGTCGGCATGCTGCCGGAAGCCAACTGGATCACCCGCGCTCCTTCCCTGCGCCGTAAAATGGCGCTGATGGCTAAAATACAGGATGAAGCCGGACATGGTTTATATCTGTACGCGGCAACGGAAACACTCAACAACGGAACCATTCCGGCGGACCGCGACAGCACCTATAATGACATGCTTTCCGGGCGCGCGAAATATTCCAGCATTTTCAATTATCCGGCCTTGTCCTGGGCAGATATTGGCGCGATTGGCTGGCTGGTAGATGGCGCAGCGATTATGAACCAGGTCATGCTCATGGGAAATTCCTACGGACCGTATGCCCGCGCGATGGTTCGCATTTGCAAGGAAGAATCTTTTCACCAGAGACAAGGCTATGAAATCCTGATGACGCTTTGCCGTGGCACAAAAGAACAAAAAGAACTGGCACAGGAAGCTCTGAACCGTTTCTGGTGGCCGGCTTTGATGATGTTCGGTCCCAATGATGATGCTTCGCCAAACTCGCAAAAATCAATGAATTACCGTGTAAAGCGCGAAAGCAACGATTCCTTACGCCAGCGATTCGTGGATGTTACCGTAGCGCAGGCTGAATTTTTAGGATTGACCATTCCGGATAAAGATTTAAAGTGGAATGAAGAACGCCAGCATTATGACTTCGGGGAACTGCCTTGGGATGAATTCATGGAAGTACTGAAGGGCAACGGGCCCTGCAACCGAAAGCGCCTGGAAACCAAAAGAAAAGCACAGCGCGAACATGCCTGGGTTAAAGAAGCCGCTATGGCTTACAGTAAAAAAACCGCTCACCAAAATGCTGAAGCTTAAATGATCTGGAAAGGAAGATATGACGGCGATGATGTACTGCATCATCGCCTTTTTCAGCGCGTCATTACGGGCGCTGATTATCGTGATGTAAAACCAAATGATTTTGTACTGCATGGCTTTGCCGTGGATGAAGGAGTACGCCGCAACAAAGGCCGGGTCGGCGCAGCAGAAGCGCCCGACATCATCAGAGCGAATATGGCCAATTTTCCGGTCGTGCAGCCGAATTTTGTATTGTGTGATTTTGGAAACGTTGAATGTGTTGATCAGCAACTGGAAGAATCGCAGGAAAGCTTAGCTAAAAAAGTCGGTAAAGCGCTTAGTGCTGGCGCCCGTTCCATCGTAGTCGGTGGTGGTCATGAAGTGATGCATGCTCATTTTTCAGGTTTACGAAAAGCGTATCCGCATAAGAAAATTGGCATCATCAATTTCGATGCACATTTTGACAACCGCAGTGTTGAGCCGAACGTTGGTCCGAGTTCCGGCACGGGTTTCTGGCAAATCGCACAACAGGAAACACTGCACAGTTTGCATATAGGCATTCAGCGAAATTCCAATACTTTACAGCTGTTTGATACCGCGCACCAATTGGGAATGCAGTATATCCTGGCCGATGAGCTGTTTTTTGAAAACCTTCCTTCTTTATATACTAAGGTGGATGAGTTCCTGGAAAATGTCGACGTTATCTATATAACAATATGTATGGATGTTTTCAATGCTGCGGTTGCGCCGGGCGTTTCTGCCGCTGCGTATAATGGTATTTTCGCAGATGCCGCCTTTATGCATTTGTACCGGCATCTCTTATCCAGTACGAAAGTGCGCGCTTTGGACGTAGCGGAAGTTAACCCTTCGTTTGATATTCAAAACCAAACTGCGCGGTTGGCAGCTTCCTTAGTGAATGAATGGCTGATGATATAAACTGAAACAACAAATTATTTAACCACAGTTGACGCTGCGGTTTTTTTATTAAATAACCAATAGATGATGACATATTCACAACTATATTTTAAAATAAAAACCCAACCCCACACTTTTTACAACGCCACATCCTGTCCATCAACATTAAATTTATACTAATTTGCAGTACCGAGATAAATAGTTTTTAAATTTTAATGATTTTAATTTAATAAAAAGAGACATGTTTCATTTTAATTTATTAATTTGGCAAAACATTAAATATTAACCAAGTTATTTTTTTATGAAAACAAAACTATCCCTGCTCGCGGCGGCCATGTTACCATTGGCTGTTTTCGGGCAAACGGTTGCCAAAAAATCGGTGCAGCCGTTCAACAAGAAAGCCGTTGCACAGGCAATGATTTCCAACACAGCCAAAATGCCGTTCGCCTACTGTACGCCAACAATACTGGACTGTAGTGATGG
Organism: Chryseobacterium salipaludis; assembly: GCF_022968825.1. GTDB lineage: Bacteria > Bacteroidota > Bacteroidia > Flavobacteriales > Weeksellaceae > Kaistella > Kaistella salipaludis. Next base: position 70,289 of record NZ_JALHKS010000007.1, on the reverse strand, counting down.
CGACGTTATTACCAATGTAACGATTGGAACTATTAATAACACCACGGATTGCAGCGCCAGCGGCTACAGCGACTTTACCAGTATGGCGGCCACAGTAACGCCCGGACAGGCAGTGCCGGTGTCAGTTAGTGTAGGCGACGGCTGGTTCGAACGGGTTTCTATCTGGGTGGACTGGAATAAAAATGACACTTTCGAAGCCTCCGAACTCATGACTAATGCCGCTACCGGACTCGGAGGCGGTACTTCAGACGGAGGAGCCTTAACCGGTAATATTACGATCCCGGCGTCTGCGCAGCCCGGCTCCTACCGCATGCGTGTGATGGCTATCGCGACAGGCTCTGATAATCCAGCACCAGACGACCCTTGCATTGATGAACAATATGGAGAAGTTGAAGATTATACCCTGACTATTGCAGCTCCTGCTACCGGCTGTTTAACAGCAACTAACGGGCAGTACCCAACTTCCACAGTGACTCCTGCCTGTAACGGCTCGGTAGTGAACCTTACAACCGTTGCCTATTTGAACGAATATTCCAAAGTGAATGTAACGGGCGGTGTTCCTTACACATTTAGCACTTCGAATGCTAATTTCTACATTACAATTTCGAATGAAGGTGGAACCACCGTATTGGCAGGAGGTAAAGGATCTGTAGAATATACACCTGCAACATCTGGAGTTGTTCGTTTTTATTCGCATTTGAGCGCAAACTGCGATGGTTCCGAGACCACACACACCCGCTCCGTAAAATGTGGCACACCTCCGCCTCCGCCGGTTACATGCGAAGATTTCAAAGTAACCTCTGCGACGATTGAGAATGGCGGCTTCTTTAATGGTGACAAAGCACAGCGCCTGGCCATTGATTTGCCGGTTGGTGCCAGCAGCCTGACTGCTTACGGGATGGAAATCAATGTGGCAGGTGTAGCGACGTACTTTAACTTTACCGTCTATAATGATAACGCCGGAAAACCAGGTACTCAGTTAACAACGCGCACGGGAACTATTAAAGAGCAGGTATCTGTTGGAAATAATTTTGGATTTGAATTCTATAAGAATACGGTAGGCTTTGACTCGCCACTTACGCTGGACCCAAATAAGCGATATTGGGTAGAAGTTAAAACAGATGCGGTCGCATGGCAATCCACAGCCACGAGTGGTTTGGGAAGTAGAGACGCTTTCTTAAATTCAGATACTGCCGATGCATGGACGATTGGCACTTCAGATTATGTATTCAAAATGATTTGCTCCACTTTGGGAGTGAATAACATAAGCTCTACTGCGAAGTTAAGTTACTATCCAAACCCGGTAAAAGACATTCTTACACTTTCCACCAGCGACAAAATCGAATCTGTATTAATTTACAATGTGGCAGGTCAAAAGATGAATGTATCGGCAAAAGCAGCGGAAGGCAAAATTGATATGACCCGCCTCGCTTCAGGGATTTATATCGTCAATGTTACCTTAGCGAATGGCCAGAAAGAAACCTTCAAGATTGTGAAGCAGTAATTCAACCTAAATAACACTAATTTAGCCGGCCTGTTTTCAGAGGCCGGCTTTCTTTTTGCAGATCAGAATTAATGAAATTGCAATAAACCACTGATTGAAAAACACTTACAACACAGGCTAAAAAGCATAAAAAAAATCCAAATGACAAAGAATTTTATATCTTTGCAGCAACTAACAATTAATTAAAATCTATTACTATGTCAGACATTGCATCAAGAGTAAAAGCGATCATCGCTGATAAACTCGACGTTGAAGAAACAGAAGTAACTCCGGAAGCTAGCTTTACCAATGATTTAGGCGCTGATTCCCTGGATACTGTAGAACTGATCATGGAATTCGAAAAAGAATTCAACATTCAGATCCCGGATGACCAGGCGGAGAAAATCACTACCGTAGGGCACGCTATTGCATACATCGAAGAAGTAGTGAACAAATAACATTTTTTTTACAAAGAATTTTTTATGGAATTAAAAAGAGTAGTGGTAACCGGCTTCGGCGCTATTACCCCTGTTGGAAACAATGCCAAAGATTATTGGGAAAACCTTGTGAAAGGTGAGAGCGGTGCAGCTCCTACTACTCTTTTTGATGCCACCAACTTCAAAACACGATTTGCCTGCGAGGTGAAGAATTTCGATCCTCTGCAGCATTTCGATAAAAAGGAGGCCAAAAAAATGGACCGCAATACCCAGCTCGGCATCGTCGCTGCGCGGGAAGCGGTGGAACATGCGGGCATCCTGAATAATGAAGCGGTTGATAAAAACCGCGTCGGGGTCATCTGGGGCTCCGGTATCGGCGGTCTCGAAACTTTTGAGAAAGAAGTTCTGGGCTGGGCCAATACCGATATTCCAAGATTTAACCCGTTTTTTATTCCAAAAATGATCGCGGACATAACACCCGGTCATATATCTATCGAGTACGGATTTCATGGCCCGAATTACACAACAGTTTCGGCTTGTGCTTCTTCTGCCAATGCAATCATCGATTCCAAAATGCTGATTCAGCTGGGGAAAGCCGATGTGATTGTCTGCGGTGGTTCGGAAGCAGCAGTGACGGCCAGCGGCGTCGGAGGATTCAATGCGATGATGGCACTCTCCACGCGCAATGATGATCCGAAAACTGCCTCCCGCCCTTTCGATAAAGACCGCGATGGTTTTGTTCTGGGTGAAGGAGCCGGCGCTATTATTCTGGAAGAATACGAGCATGCCATAAAGCGTGGCGCCACTATTTATGCCGAACTGAAAGGCGGCGGTATGAGTGCTGACGCATATCACATGACGGCACCGCATCCCGAGGGCCTCGGCGCTTATCTCGTGATGCAAAATTGCCTGCAGGATGCCGGCGTGACGGCAGACGAAGTAGACCATATCAACATGCACGGTACTTCCACTCCATTGGGTGACATTGCTGAATCGAATGCGATTTCCCGACTTTTCGGTGAACACGCGGCAGAAATTAATATCAACTCTACCAAATCAATGACGGGTCACCTTCTGGGTGCAGCCGGCGTGATTGAGGCGATCGCTGCCATCCAGACTATTGTTCACGGCATTATCCCGCCAACCATCAACCATTTTACGGATGATGAGAATATTGATCCGCGACTGAACTTTACTTTTAATACGGCAGTAGAAAAAGAAGTGAACGTAGCAATGAGCAACACATTTGGTTTTGGCGGCCACAACGCATGTGTGCTGTTCAGCAAAATCTAAGTTCATCAGCTCATGGAGTTCCAGAAATATTTTTCTAAATTCCTTACCAAACGAAAAAGAACCCTGTCCGAAGAAGACTATCTGCTGAGCAATGAAATCAGCAGCATCATCGGCTGCCCGGTGGAAAACATCAGTTTGTACCGCGAAGCATTTTCGCTGAAGACGGCGGGCAAGGGAAAACAGCAGCGCAATTATGAGCGGCTGGAGTTTCTGGGCGATTCAGTGTTGGGAACCATCATTTCCTGTTATTTGTTCTCTACGTATCCGCAGGCGAATGAAGGATATCTTACCCAGATGAAATCAAAAATCGTTAGCCGGCAAAATTTAAATAAACTGGGGAATGAGCTTGGCCTTACCGGTTTTCTGCAACATGATGCGGCCGCAACTTTGAGCGCTAATATTGCGGGGAATTTATTTGAAGCACTTATCGGCGCCATTTACCTGGATCTTCAGTACGAACAGTGTCGACGGATTGTGTTGGAACGCTTGCTGACCCCGGCTGAAATGAACAAGCTGGAAAATAAAATCGGAAGCTACAAAGGTCTGCTCCTAGAATGGAGCCAGAAGAAAAAGGTGAGCGTGCGCTACGAAACCTGCGAGGAAACGCAGCCCGGCAAAGTACAGGTCTTTCGGTCCTATGTGTGGCTGGAAGATGACAAGATCGCCAATGCCACCGAAAGCTCCAAGAAAAAAGCGGAAGAGAAAGCAGCCCAGCGCGCCTTCTATTATTTAAATAAAAAAGAAAATATTGTTGAAAAATCAAAAGTTCATACTTGACATTGACGGCGATGATGAAATTATCATCGGCCTGGTGCGGCTGGTTAAAGAATTGCCGGATCATGAACTTTTTTTTCACATTAATCAACTGAATCCTTTTCAGTTCCGGCGGATCGCCGATCTGATCGTACCCGGTCAGTATTACACTTTTCATTATCCGCGTTATCAGGCTTTTCTGCAACAAAACCAAACCTGCGTTCAGTTGATTTCCAACCGGGCCAGCCAGCAGATCACACTGCAGGATGCTCCTGTGTTATTTACGGGCGAAGAAGAAAAAAAGCACTTGCTGCCCCGCTTCGAAGAAGTAGACTTCCTTATTACCACATCGGAACCAATTGACGATTTTTCAGTAATTTTGCTACCCGATCATTTGGCCTTCCAAATCCAGGAATATCCTCTCTCTGCAGAGGATGAACTTTATCACTTAATTGAATACTATGAATAAATACGTAAAAAAGACTAAAATTATTGCGACCCTCGGCCCTGCTATTTCTACTAAAGAAATTATGATTGAACTGGTGCAGGCCGGTGTGGATGTCTTCCGCATCAATTTTTCACATGCAGATTACGAAATTGTTCAGCGCAATGTGGACCTGATCCGCGAAATCAATGAAGAACTGGGATATTCCGTTGGGATTTTGGGCGACCTGCAGGGGCCTAAACTTCGCGTCGGCGTGGTTAAAGAAGGTTCTTATTTAAATCCCGGTGATATTTTAACCTTCACCAATGAAAAGATTGAAGGCGACTCGACCAAAGTATATATGACCTATCAGCAGTTCCCGCAGGACGTGAAGGTAGGCGAACAAATCTTGATTGATGACGGAAAGCTGGTCCTCGAAGTAATTGAAACCAATGAGAAAGACACCGTTCGTGCGCGGACAATCCAGGGTGGACCACTGAGTTCCAAGAAAGGTGTGAACCTGCCAAATACCAATGTGTCCCTTCCTGCTTTAACGGAAAAAGATATCCAGGATGCCAACTTTATGCTCGATCTGGAAATCGACTGGATTGCGCTCTCCTTCGTACGGCATGCACAGGATATTATTGACCTGAAAGAACTGATTGCCAAACATCCGAAAGGCAAAATTAAAACACCTATCATCGCCAAAATCGAAAAGCCGGAAGGTGTTAAAAATATCGAGCAGATTCTAATGCAATGCGATGGGCTGATGGTAGCCCGCGGTGACCTGGGTGTAGAAGTTCCGATGGAACAGGTGCCGGCAATTCAGAAAAACCTGGTTGAAACAGCACGTAAGCACGCCAAACCCGTAATCATTGCGACACAGATGATGGAAACCATGATCAACAGCCTCACGCCTACCCGCGCAGAGGTGAATGACGTGGCAAACTCGGTACTGGATGGTGCCGATGCAGTCATGCTGTCCGGGGAAACTTCTGTTGGGAAATATCCGGTGGACGTAGTGAAAAACATGGCGAAGATTGTAAAAAACATTGAGCAAACGCACTTCTACCGCAGCAAGAACTCTCCTATCGAGCATGAATTTGATTGCATCGATGAGCGTTTTATTACAAACCGGGTTTGTCTGGCCGCAGTGCGTATCGCGAAAACCACCAATGTTGCGGCAATTATTACCCTCACCTACTCCGGCTATACCGCTTTCCAGGTGTCCGCACACCGCCCGAATTCCAATATAGTGGTCTTCAGTTCCAACAAGCGTGTAATTACCATGCTGAACCTTCTTTGGGGCGTGCGTGCCTTTTATTATGATATGCACAAGTCCACTGATCAGACGATTATTCAGGTGAACACCTTAGCGCATACCCACGGTTTTGTAGAAGCCAATGATTTTGTGATTAACCTGAATGCCACGCCGGCTTATGAAGAAGGAAAAACAAATACCCTGCGGCTTACGACCATTTAAGAAGCACGAATTAAAACACAAGCAGTCTCTAACCGGGCTGCTTTTTTATTATAATTGTATATTTTATGCAAGCAACCGCATCGCAAGTACGTACCCCAGGAGCAACCCGATGGCCAACAGTATAAAATAAAGATAGACCGGAACTTTTTTCTTATCGATTTCAGCCTGCAAACGTTGTAGTTCCTGATTCGCCATCATAACTTTCGCTTGGAGTGCGGCCGTTTCAGATTGAAGGGCGGCTTTCAGGTTCCGGTCATAAAGCAGTGCAATCTCTTTCTGATAGGCGCTCATTTCCTCCGCTTTCTGTTTTAACTGCTGCTGGTAGTGCTCCTGGTGTTCCGTCAACTGTTTTACGGCAGTTTCCTGCAACACGGTAAACTCCTTATTCCGCTGTGCTAACTGCTCCGTCAGGGTTTTTACCTGTTCTGCAAACTGCTTAGTAACATCCTTTTTAACTTCATCAATAAGCACTGCACGGGAATTGGATTTTTCTTCATTCAATTTCTCGATGATCCGGTGCAGGCCATTCCCATAATCGTGTGGCAGATTAAATTTGCGGTCGGACAGCTGATCGATCAAAGTTTCGTCCACCGTGTGGCCGATCGCAGTTACCGTTAATGGTGGGAGCGCAATAAATTCTTCGGCGAGCAAAAGGTCATTAAAAGCATCAAAACTTTGTTTGTCACCACCTCCACGCACCAATGCAATCACATCAAAATCCTGCGCAGAAAGTTTTTTCAATTGAGCCAGAATAGAGGTGGCAGATGTAATATTGCAGGTAAATTCCTCAATGGTAAAAAATGCCCGCGAAACATCCAGCCCTTCTGCAAAATCACTTTGCACGATGGCATTGTGCCCGTAAATGTTGGCAATTTTCACCGGTGCTCCCGCTAACAGTTTCTGCCGGATCAGGGTTTCGAGATTCTTCGACGGGAGGGCAAGTTTCCGCTGCACCAGATCAAAGCGTTTTAAGTCCTCTTCCGAAACTTTTCGTTCTTCTTCGCTAATAATTTCATCCACCACAAAGACGAGTTGAATGCTGGAGTTTTTCACGTTTTTATCAATGAAACCTTTCAGCGTATAGATTTCATTATTCTTAATTTTACTGCGTAGCAGCGCCGCGATTTTAATACCAATGGAACCACTGTCGCTTTCCGAATAGAGAAGGTCATAATAGTATGAGCCGTACGCTTTTCCGCCACCAAAGACATAACGACCCTTGATGAGAATCAGGTTTACCGTAGGCGGTAGCCGCAGGGCATTATTAAAAATTCCTAAGACAGAAGCAGGCGAATAAATTTCAAGAGTGAGTTCAGCAGACATAGAAAACTTCGGCAGGCATTTTAAACGGAAAGGCACTGCCGTACAAGTGCTTACCCTTCCGTCAGGATTGCAAATTTACGAAAGAATGTTTGCGGAGTGATAAAAAAAGTGGTTAAGCTCTTTCGTTCCAGTAATAAGAATCAGGATACGGCCGTGCGCCGAAGATAGCGGTGCCGACCCGAATGATGGTCGCTCCTTCTTCGATGGCGGTTTCCAGATCGCCGCTCATTCCCATAGAAAGTTCGCGGATGTCTGTGTCGGATAATTCCAGCGCCGCCGCTTCGTCGCGCAGGTTGCGAAGAAGGCGAAAACACGGCCGGACTTTTTCAGCTTCGGCACTGAATAAACCAATGGTCATTAAACCTGTAATTTTCAAGCGGTCCAATTGAGCAACTTCGCGAATAAGATCCAGTGCGTCGGTGGGAGCGACACCGAACTTGCTTTTTTCGCCGGAGGTATTCACCTGAATCATCACATCCAGTGTTTTGTTTTCAAAAGTGAGCCGCTGTTGCAATTTTTGCGCAAGACTGAGGCGATCCAACGACTGAAGGCAACTGACGTTATAGCGCAGCAGTTCTTTTATCTTATTGGATTGAAGATGTCCGATAAAATGATTCACGTGCGGAACCGTAGCAAGATCTTGTGCTTTGTCTTTGAGTTCCTGTATTTTGTTTTCCGCAATTAAAGGATAGCCTGCAGAAATTGCCAGCGCAATTCTCGAGGGCTCTATCGTTTTGGTAGCCAGCAGCAGTTGTACTTCATCAGGGGAACGGCCCGCCGAGGTGCAGGCGCTGTCGATTCGCTGCTGAATAAGCGCCAGATTATGCCGTATGCTCTGTTCCATTTGACTGTTCATTTTCAAGTCGGGTGAGAAGGTTGGCTTTCATTTGGGTAAAGGCTTCATCGCGCGCTTCGGCGAAGGAAATTCCGTAACGCCGGCTGATATTGCGCAGATCTTCATGAAAGGGCGACGTGATATAATTGTAATATTCGTCGAGGATGGCATCATCCGGGAGCTCGAACTGAACCCGCAGCTGAAACCGGCGCACCAAAGCAGGATCCAGAATTTCAGCGTGATTGGTGGCAGCGATTAGAAGAGCTTCTTGCGGCAGATAATCCATCAGCTGAATGACGGTGTTCACAAGCCGGCGCATTTCGCCCACATCGGTCGTATCGTTGCCGCGTTCTTTTCCGATCTGGTCAAATTCGTCCAGAAAAAGAACCGCTTTGTCGCGGCTGGCTTTATCAAAAAGTTGTTTCAGGTGCTGAGAAGTTTCGCCAATGCGCGCGGAAACGACATTACTCAGATTCAGAATGTACAATGGCTTGCCGAGCGCATGGGCAATGGCTTTGGCAGTGGTTGTTTTGCCGCAGCCGGAAGCACCCTGCAGCAGTACTTTATTATTAAGCGGCAATCCGTGCGCTGCAATTTCGGCGCTGAAGAGGTATTCTCGAATAAGCTGAACAACTTTTGCGCGGCTGTCGGGGGTGAGAAAAACTTCCTCGATGGAAACCCGGGTACCGTCACGGATGATAAGGTCGAAAACATTCATTCGGAGCGTTTGGTGCAAAGGTACTGAAGTTTACAGGAAAGCCGCTCTTCCGGCAGAGAAACAAGAGGTCCCTCATAGCCCGGATTGAACGGCCTGTCTGAGCTCTGGCGCGCCGGCTGCAGCCGGCGCGCCAAGCGAGTAGTGAAAGCCGGACGGTTCGCCAAAAAAAAGAACAAATCGTCCTGCTCCTAAAAATATTAATTTGTATTTACCGGAACACTGTTGAAGCCAATCGAGGTTTTCACAGTGACATCAGAAGTCGGTGATTTTTTGAGCACGTACACCATGCGCTGCTGCACGGAGCCTGATTTCATCACTTTATCCAGCGTACCGGAAGTGTTCACGTCCAGAGACAGCGAGCTGCCTACATTATCAGGAATATTGTCGCGGGAGGCGACCAGAATTTCATTGCCGCTGCCATTGGAAAGGTACACCTTCACCGACTGAAAGAGGCTGACGCTGGTATCGGAATTGACGGTAAGGGTGGCATTGGAAACGCGGATATCCTTCACATTGGCGCCGGAGCCGGTCAGCTGATTTACACTTTGAGCCGGCGAAACGGCGGATAAGGTAGTGTTGGCCGGCGAGCCCGACGTTACCAGCACGGTGGCATTGTACGGAAACGTATTCTGCAGAATCGAGGAAACCGTGGAACATCCTGTGAGTACGCCCACGGCGAGCATGGCAGATAAAACGGTATTTTTCATAATTTTTGGATTTAAAAAAGATATGCTTTCAGAAAGTATACCAATAGAGATCTGGAAATTTGAGAATGAGTTAATTTGGAAATGGGTTAATTTGAGAATTTGGAAATTGAAGTATCTTTTATTTCAGGTGTACGTGAAAGCTCCCCGTATCTTTCCCGGAAGCCATATTGCTACGGCCGATGCGCAGCCAAAGTTCGCCTTTGCCGGTAACGGGCAAATTGATGTCGCGGCCAAAGGGACCGTCCCATGTTTCATCGGGATACCGAAGCTGGTTGAAGCGGATATTCATTTCTTTGTCGGCGGGTTCGATCGTGCCGGTGATTTTTCCTCTTTTAAAATCTTGTATTTTTAGCAGCAGCTCCTGACCGTGGTAACTGAAGGTTTCATCAATGGTTAGCGGCAAGCGGTCTGCAGAAAAGGTTCTGCTGATGGAAGTGCTGTCTTCAGTGCGGTGGCTGGCGGCAGTATCTTGCGAGGGAAGCGCCTTGTGTGTTACGTCTTGTTGATCAACTGTATCGCCTGGAACTGTTTGCACGGTATCCGACCCGATATCTGTGCGTTCCGAGGAGGTATTTTTAGAACAGTTCATCAGGAAAATCGGGAGCAAAAGCCATAATTTATTCATAAAATATTGTGTTGGTACGTTTTTCACATGCACAAATTATTCCAGCGGTCATTCGGGCCTACGCGGGAATTATGTATCTTTGAAACACTGAGTAAAAAGTAAAGTTATGTTGCGAAATTTCCGGCACTCCATGGAACAGCAGTGGTTTGGCGTGCTCACCCGAATGGGCGCCAAATTCGGCATTCCGGTTTCCAAACTCCGGGTGTTCTTTATCTACTCCACTTTTGCAACGGCGGGCATTTTCTTTTTGATTTACCTTGGCCTGGCGTTTACGCTGTGGATTAAGGATATGTTTATCACGCGCCGGCCCGGTGTTTTTGATTTATAAATGAAGACAGCTGCGTGCTTTTTTAATTTAAATTATGGAATATATACATGTGACGGCCTGCGATGATTTTCGCGCCGTGAATATCTACGAATCGTACTGCTCCACTTTTCCCGAAAATGAAAGGCGCTGTGAAAAGCAGTACCGTGCACTCTTTCAGCATCCAAAGGTGAAGGTATGCTCGCTGCTGGACGAGCTGCAGAATGTGGGTTACATGATTTGCTGGACGCTGACGGACTTTGTTTTCATTGAACATTTTGAAATATTTCCCGAATACCGCAACCGTCAATACGGCTCCCAGATTATGGCGGATCTCTTCCGTGATTATTCCAAAATTGTACTGGAAATTGAACCTGAAGATTGTGGCGATGACGCGGCGCGGCGACTACAGTTCTATGAACGCAACGGCTTCCACGTGATCGACAAGCTATACGTGCAGCCACCCTATGATGCTAATAAAGAACCGCTGGACTTATGGCTGCTTGCCAACTGGCAACCGGAAGATATTGAAAGCCTGAAAGAGGAGATTTATGATGTGGTGTATTGTAGATGTTAGAAGTTAGAAATTAGAAATTAGATGGTTAGAAGTTAGAAGTCGGAGGTCGGAAGTCGGAAGTCAGAGATTGAGGTTTGAGGAGTTGGGAGTTGGAAAATGGAAAGCTGAAAAGAAAAGATGGAAGACCAATAACGATCGCCTATAACGGATGACTAAAGATTAATGACAGAAGGCGAAAAAAGATAAAAAAATCGAGGCAGCAGGTTACGCTCGATTTTTCTTTTTTATAGAAATGTATTACGGCAGCCCAGACTATTTATCTGCTTTATTCATGGCCAGGGTCAGCAGGAAGAAACTGTCGGAAACGGCTTTTACGCTGTGCATGATGTTTTCATGTAGCGCCAGCATTTCTCCTTTTTCGAGGACCACGTGATCTTCTGAAGTCATAAAATCAATTTTGCCTTCGACGACCTGAACGCTGATGACACCGTTGGCTTTGTGTGGTTTCAGTTCCGCCTCCTTGTGCAGCCCAATCAGAACAATCCGCATGGTCTCTGATTTGAAAATAGTCATCGAATTCCGGTCGCTGGTCTGCCAGGTTTCTTCATCATGGATTTTGGAAATGAAATCGGCGATACTCATTTTTACCAGGGGCGCGTCCAGTATGCGGTCACCTTCCGGTCGTAATGTTGTAGCTTCATTGGCTCTGACACCTTCCTCGGTTTTTTTCTCAAAAGAATGATGTGCTGCGTGGGTCTGCAGTTGTGCAACCATTTTGGAAATCGATTCATCTGCCGAGATTCCATAACCGTTCACCAGCGTACCCTTTACACCATATTCCGGTGAGGAGATCGCATACACAACTGATTCATCATCCGGATTGGATTCTCCTTCGAAACGGTACACTTTATCAATCCGGAAATCCTCGGGGGACAGGGTAATATTTGTTCTGTTGCAAACCACACATTCTTCTTTAATATTAAAGTCAAACGGATAGCCCATTTCTTTCAGGCCATTCAGGGTTTGGGATAAAGTCCCGAAACTTTCGGGCAGGCTGGCAGGATTATTTTGCAGGTCTTTCATGTTCTTCATTTTAATTTACTTCATACTCGAGTTTGATGGTAATGCTGGCTTCCTTGTCTTTGGAAGAGGTGTTAAAGGTGCCGCCGTAGGAATATTCCTCTGTGGAATTGGGCGCGGTAATCTGGGTCACGCCCATGGTGGCTTTCTTTAAATTTCCCAGTTTGGAACCGGCATTTTCCGCAATCTTTTCAGCGCGCTGTTTGGCGTCGGCGGTGGCATCGGCAATCATCTGATGTTTCACGTCGGCCAGTTTGGTGTAAAAATAATTGGGCGGCGCCGAGGTAAACTCAATTCCCAGGTTGATGATTTCTGTAATATTGCGGGAAAGGTTTTCCACCTTGGCGACCTCTTTACTTTCAATGGAAACCGATTGCGAAAGCTGATAACCGGCAAAAGTCTGAATGCTACGGCCGTTTGCGTCGCTGCCGTAGTCGTATTGCTTCTGGATGTCCACGGCAGAGAAGACCATCTGATCTTTAGGAATGCCTTTAGAGCTCAGATAGTTTTCGATTACCTTTTTATCATTGGCGAGTGCATCATAGGCAGACTTGAGTTCAAAACTGTTGCGCGAAAAGTTACCACTCCAGGTGATCAGATCGGAGGTGAATTTATTCGTTCCGAGTCCTGTAACGGAAATGGTATTTTCGGCTTTGTTGCGGTTTTTGATGGCGCTGCCAAGCAAGGCCAGCCCGATCACAAATCCAAGTGCAGCCACGGCGATGGCGATAATTGTTTTATTCATCAGAGTTGAAAATTTGGCTTATGGAGATGCAAAAATCATGCTTAAGAAAGCCAGTTTACCTGATGGAATTTTTTTTCGCGAAACGATCTTATTTTATTTGAGTGAAAATTTATGAAAACTCAGGTGACTGTTTGCGGTTGAATTTTCTTTTTTTATGAAACTATTGCGGCGCTGGCTATCCGGTTTTAAATATTGCTTTTTGTTTTTAGAGTGATATCACCAATATTATAACAATATACCGATGCAGGTAAAAAAGTCAAAGCAACATTTTCAATTGTTTTTATTCCCAATTGATCAATTGTAGTTACCAATGCTTTGTCAAAAGAATTCGCTTGGCAGAATTGAAGAATGCTTTTTAACTCTTGTGGTTTTTCGAAATAACGGTTACTCCATTTTATTTCAACACCCCAAGCCGGTTTATACTTTTTGTCGTCCAAAAGAACCAAGTCTACTTCCCCTTCTGTCCGCCCGTCTTTCCACCGGGCATATTTTAAATCTAGTTTTTCGCGATGCATCCATTGCGAAAGCACAGCAGTTTCGACCAAATTTCCCATTTCGCTGTCCGTTTCAGAAATGGGAGAAAACAAAGCAGTGCGCAGGGATGGATTCGTAAGATACACTTTAAAGCTAGTGACTCTTTTTAATCTTTTAGCATTGACATCTACTTTGTTTAACACTTTAATAAGAAAAGCAGCCTCTAAATATTCCAGGTATTTTTTTAGGGTATCTTTCTGAATACTGCTTTCCCGGCTCATGGTTTCATAGGAGAATTCGTTTCCTGTATTATAAGCGATATAAGTGAAGAAACGATTCAGTTCCTGCACATCTTTTATTCCGTAAAGGCTGGGCAAATCCCGTAACAACACTTTATCCACAATGTCATTCTTTACGTATCTGCCCATATCGCTTTGTATTTTTTCGGATAATACAACTTCCGGATAACCTCCAAAATTCAGGTATTGAATAAACTCCCTATTTAAGGCTTTTACATCATGTGTCAGGCAGTATTTAAGTTGCTGAGTACCGTAATGAATGCTGCTATCAAATATCAGATTGTTCATTTTTTTCAAGTATATATATTCCTGAAATGTAAGCGGAGGAAGCATAAAATCTGTAAATCGGCCAGCACCGCTTTCCGTACTGTGCCACTTCAGCGCGGCAGCAGCTGAACCGGACACTATAAATTTTGTATCCGGAAATGAATCCACAAGAACCTTGAGATGCCGTTCCCAGTCCTTCAGATATTGAACTTCATCAAAAAAGACATAGCAGCCATTTAAGTTTTTCAGGCTGAGAGCTTGCTTACACAGATCTAGCATATCTTCAAGACTTAAATGCATATAGATCGGATTATCAATACCGATAAAGAAAATATTTTGAGGATGTACATTCTCACTTAGTAATTGTTCAATACAGTGAAAAAGCATTACCGTTTTACCAACGCGGCGCGGCCCCATTAAAACTAAAGCGCGGCGAATCCTCTTTTCTTTGACATGCGGATAAAACAAATCAAAATATAGTCTCCTGGACATTGAACCATATACTTGTGGAATCTGATTATTTATCCACCAAGGATTTTCATAACGCAATCTTTCAATGATTTTATCTGTTGGAATAAGAGTAAATCGGCCCATAAATTCATCTATTTATACAAATATACACTATATAAGCAGATTTGAATCCATCTATTCTGACATTTTTGATGAAATAAAATGGAAAGGCGCCGTAATATTAACTCTTTCTTGCAGCCGAGCTATCAGAAAGAGGTTGGTCCCTTAATGCAAGACATTGTCTTTACAAACTCCTGCAGCATACATTTTTAACAGGGCTGCGGATACGAGTTGTAATTCACAGTGCGAATTAAGTAAATTTATATACTACAACTAGTTCCCCATCAGTTCTTCTAACATTTCCTCTAGATTATAATTTTATTTAAAATTTCAGGTCATGGTATATATCACAAATCAATAGATAGATAAAAATCTCTATCACTTACAATAACACTTTCATTGTAGAAACATCTTCATCAACCAATCATGATCTATTGGGATCATTTGTATTGTCATAATTAATTCTTGGAAATTCACTTAGGTCCAAATGCTCCACGATATTCTGTATTTTTGCCATTAAACTCTTCAATTCACTGTTAAGCTGAGAATTCAAGATTTCTCCTGCAAGATTTTTCGAAAGTTGGTAGATCTCCTCACGCCCTTCGATGCTGTCAAGATATTCATTCTGAAGTCTTGAAATTACAGCCCAAGCCTGACATTTAAATTCGATATCATATTCATCATCTACAAAAATCCAACTGTCAGCATTCGCCAATCTCCCAAGGGGATCCTCATACTGCTCGCATTGAAATATTTTGCGAACTAAAAGTTCGCATGAATAGGGAAAATCAACCACTAGTTATTTTTTTTTTACGTTAGAAGACATATTTAATATTGCACTTTTAGAGTTAGTTACGTTTTTCTGCAAATGGCCTTGTTTAAATATTAATCTAATAAAAACTTAATTCACCCTCATGAGATGCAATATATTTTCGCACCACAACATAATGAGTTGTTAAAAATAATATTATTGAAGCTTAATGGAATTAAAGTATTCCTTTAGACCTACCTTCATCTCACTATAATTTTCTTTTTCAGAATTGAAAATTGTTACATAGTAATAGTCTTGATGCGGAATAACGTAGTAATCAGCGATGTACTTCGTAAGTTTTGCTGTAGTTGGTTTCACTAACTGATATTCCATTTGGTAGTAGATGATATTGACCATATTTGAATTCGCGACAATTATCGGCGAAATATTTATTGATGCTTTTGCATCTAGTTTATTTAATTCTGTCACATTTCTTTTTACCGTTTCTTCATAAAAATAAATTAAGTTATCTGCAACTTCAGAGTTAGGCAAGAAGTCTGAATTGATGTTATCCATGTTATAATCTGCAAGCATAATCTGAAAGGTATTCATACAATTACATTTCATATTTTTATAAAAATATGTTTTAGGCGATGAAAATTCTGAAATATCGAAGTTTTCAACTACTGCAGAATAATTTTTATCTACCGATATTTTTGATTTAGCTTGCTCCAACAGTTTTTGATCAGCGATCGTAAAGTTATGCGGCACAGTCAGTTCCAAGCTCGATATTCTAATATTCTGAGACTGAACCAAAGAACAAATCATAACCATGACAAAAAACAGGTATTTTTTCATTTTAAAGAAGTAAGAACGTTTTTGAAGATGACTTCTATTAAGCATGAATTATTATTTCTAAACAATTTCAGCTTAAACTCAAAAGTAATTAATTGATTTTATAGCGCCAAAAAGTAGGGCATTTCTTTTTATAATTTTCTCTTCACCGGCTGATTAGGTTCGCCGCGGCGGTACGGCTCTATTTTGCGATACGCTTCGGAAATAAAACGCGAAACATCGGCGGTAGTCGGCCGAGCCGTTGCCAGTACCGTTGCGTAATCGAAACTTTGAAAAATATAAAAGATGAACGGCTGAATCTGGGTGGTGGTGAGCTTGAGTTCTTCGGTGAAAAATTCTGTTCCGATTTCTTTCAGAAGGAACTGCATATAATCCACTTTATCCCACTGATTGCGCACTTTTCCAACATTGAAACCCGGCCCTACCGGCTGCACAAATTCGCCTACCCTCGGTTTCAATACAGCCGGGTCAGACTTCGACCGGATGTATTTGATGGTTTCTGCCTTGAGTTTGGCAGTGGCTTTTGAATCACCCACATGTTTCACATCTTCTTTCAGGTCACCGACCAGTTTGTACGCTACTTTCACTTCTTCAATCTCCTCTGCAACTCTGGCCAGAACTATGTTTAAAGGCCTAACCGGATTTGTCACCACCGCTGTACTGCGTTCATACCCCCGTTTGAAGATACGGAGCTCGCTGCCGGCTGCGGCCTGAACGGAAAAAGCTCCATCGATTTTGGAGAGCACCTGCTGGCCGGTTTGCATATTGATGACGGTAGCACCGGAAAGCGGATCCCCTTCTTCACTACGCACTGTTCCTTCCACGACTTGTGCTGCGACCAACAGGGGAAACACCAGGAAAGTAATGGCAAAAAATTTAAGCATCAGGAACCGATTCGATGTGTTTTCACGTATTCTTTATAGGCAATACGCAGTTCACGGTCAATCACGGCAGCATTGAAATTTTTGCGGTAGCGCATGGCCAATTTTGCGTACTGATCGGCGTAAATCAGGAAACGATCGATATCTTCCTCGGTCCAGCCGGCTTTATAGTAAAAGCTGAGGTCCACTTCATTTTTAATACTACGGAAGAACTGCTGGGTTTCCGCGTAGTTAGCTTTGGTGATCGCAGGTTCGCTGTTTTTCTTAATTAATTTCGCCACCAGGCCGATCGCCGCAAAAACATCAACGCCGCCCGAGTATTTGGGTTGTTCAAAAAGAGACGGTGTTTTCAGGGTGGGCAGCACTTCCGTCACCGGTTGCCGCATATACCCACTAATGTAATTGTTGAGCGCTACTTTCCGGGGAGACTGATCGAGTGCTTTGCTGTCTTTCTTCAGGTCGCCCGTGGGCCGGAAGGTGAGTTTTACTTCCTCGATGTCATGCGCAGCCTGAATCAGCGTTATATTTACCGACTTCGTGAAATGCTGGTTATTCAAAGTGAGAGTAAAACGCTCGAAGCCTTTTTTAACGATGCGCAGTTGATCGCCCGGCCGTGCGGCGACGGCGAAATTGCCGTACTGATCGGTGGGTGTCGATTGATCGGTGCGCATATTGAAAACGATGGCACCGGCGATCTCGCGGTCGCTTTCGGAGCTTACCTTCCCGATGGCGTACTGCTGGGAAGACAGCAGCCCGGATAAATAAAGGAGGAAAAGGAGCAGGAGTCGATGTATGATCATACGCTTTTGTTTTCAGGTAAAATTAACCGATAACGATAATCGTTGATGCGCTGCGGGTTATTCCCAGCAGAAGTTTAACCATCCTTAACCGCTTTTATGATTTATTTGGAAAACGGCTGTTGAATTATTGTTAAAATCGCCCAAAGAGAGCCGGTTTTCCGCGTGAGGGATTGCAGTGGAAAGCCCGCAGCGAGGCACGAGCGAGGACTTGCAACGAAAAGCCCGACGGGAAGGAGCGCCTGGAGGCCGCGCGGCAGTGCGGGCGGAAGGGGCGACTGAGCGGCACGCCCTTGTTATAGAAGTCAGAGGGTTAGAAGTTAGAGGGGAAATAAAAGATTTTGAGAGAAAAGAGGAAAGTTTGCCGCAATTTTAAATTTTAAATTATAAATTTTAGATGGCTCCGACTTGTCAGCTAGCGTTAGAATTTAAATAACAGAAGCTTAGATTTTAAGTGGAGCATCTGTACAGCAGAAATTAGAGTGTTAGAATTTAGAAATTAGAGGGGAGATGATAGACATTGAGAGGAAAGGGAAAAGAAGAAAGAAAAATACTGGCAGAAATTGGCGATATTTTTTTGGTGAGGCGGCGTGGAAATTTTCATTATTAGCATCATTTTTGTATATTTGCAGGCTAATCAATTGGGGTTGACTGGTTTCGACAGCAAGACCAATAGGTAAGTAAGCATGCAGAGAACCGTAGCGCGATCTCTTAAATCCCTTGCTACGCATTTTTAACTGGCAACGAAGAGTTCGCTCTTGCAGCATAATCTGAATCACAGTAGGATTTTGCGCTTTCCCGAAGTATAGTAAGGAAGCAAGATGTCTCCCAAACGTTCTGTTCTGCGACGTTTGATCCGGGGGCATAGAAATGCAGAAATAAGTCCCGGGAGGCTTTGGCCCGGGAACGAAAATTTCAGAAGCTAAGCGGCAGATTGGGTGTCTGTACTCTGTTTGCCGACGAAAATCAAGTACAGAATAAGCATGTAGAAAGCTTATGTATTGCTTGTTTGGACGAGGGTTCGAATCCCTCCAACTCCACCACCCACACAACAAAGGCACTTTCCCGAGTGCCTTTTTTATTACCCATTCTTCACCAATTAAACAACTAAACGCCTTTCAGCAAGGGCTTCTATTGATGTTTAATGTTTAAATTTGTTCAATTGGGTTTATCGTATTATTACAAAATCTTATTACAAAGAAATAGCTTGTAATGTTTTAATTCCTACATTTGTAACAATAAAAACAAATGCAATAGAATGGCTTCATTTTACTACTTACGAGGAACCAAGGAGAAAAAAAAGATTTACATATCTGTAACATCCGGAACTTCTTTTACTGTACAGAAAGCAACTAAGTTCGTGGTGCATGTAGATGAGTGGGATCAGAAAGACAACAAGCTCATAGTCACCAGAGGCAGATTAGCCGCAGCTAAGGCTGAACTATTAGAGAGAGAAAAGATTAATGCTGAACTGTTAGAATATCAAAATAAGGTCGAAAGCTACCTAAATGAGCTAAAGGAAAGTGATAGCCTGAGTGAGCAGAGAATAGTAGATTTTATTAGCGCCTTAAACGGAAAGAAGGCTAAAACCTTGGAGATTGCCACAGATTTTAATGGATTCCTAGAGTATTACTTTACGTCGAAGCATTGGCTAGCAGATGGCACTGTTAAAGCGTATCGGCGCACCGGCAACTTAGTTAATAAGTTATACCCGAAGCTAAGAATGAGTGATATTGATGACAGCTTTAAAAAGAATTTTGCCTCCTATATGAAAGAAAACGGGCATCAGATGTCCTATGTAAGAAAAACTTTAGGGAATATTCGGGACTTCTGGAAATACGCAAAAGACAAAGGACTAACTGTATCTATAGATCCGCAGACATGGGAATTAGCTAGAGAATTCCCCACTCCAAAAGAGCAAAAATATGAAGATCCTTACCTTTCCTTAGCAGAGCTAGACCTCATAAAAGCGGTTAATTTTGAGAAGGAGTCACTTGACAACGCTCGAGACTGGCTATTGATATGCTGCTGGACAGCTCAAAGAGTTAGTGATTTAATGCAGTTTACACCGGATAAAATCACAGAGGTAAATGGGGAGCAATTCATTACTATAATCCAAAATAAAGGCAAGAAAGAAATTACAATCCCACTTTTTAACGAGGTCGCCAAAATCTTAAATAAGCGAAACGGTAATTTCCCGCGGGCTATTTCGGAACAGAAGTTTAACGAATACATAAAAGAGGTGTGTGAAAAGGCTGGCTTGACAGAAATAATCCACGGCTCACGACGAAGACAAAAAACCGAAATAAATGGCAGAACTGTTTACCGAAATCAAATTGGGTACTTTCCTAAATTTCAACTTATCTCTTCACATATTGGGCGAAGAAGTTTTATTTCAAATTTCCTGCGGCAGATTGACTATGAAAAAATAAAGCAAATTTCTGGGCACAGCCATTCGTCAATGGTCCAACTTTACGATAAAATGGGAGCTATTACGAAAGCTGAGCTGCTTAGAGCTGATTATAAAAATGCCGGAATAGAATAATTTAAAAAAGTTACTAACAATTTATAAAAAGCAAAATCATACCCAGAGCATACTCTAGGTACGATTTTGTTTTTTTTATGCGAAATTTTGATGTCAAAACCTAACTTATCCGTAGTTGTAAATTTGGAATGATACGTTAAAGGGTCTATTTTTGAATCAACAGAAACAAACACAGAAGGACACAACACTATATATTTTATACCATAAAAATGAACCATTAAAAAAATTATTTTACAAAAAAATGCCCGACCAGAAAAGATCGAGCAAAACAGAGTAGGTTACATTAAACTTTGCACGGCCTAATGTAATTACAAAGCTACTCTTTTTGTTTGTACTTAGAAAGTTGGGTTAATATCAAACTTAAATTTTCAAAATGAAGAAAAAAGTATCTTTCAATGAGATACCAGAAGCTCTAGATGCATTACTGGTATTAACTGCGCAGATTTTAACTGCAACACAAGCAAAGCCAACCAATCCGGCGAACGACAATCTTAAAGAAATTTTATCAGTCAAGGAAGTGTGCGAGCTACTTGACATTAACCGAACCACCTTGTGGAACTGGGAGAAAAAAGGCACGGTAAAAAGCTACGGCATCGAAGGGCGAAAGTTTTTCAAGCGCTCAGATCTTTTAAAACTTTTAATACCGCTGACTAATGGAAAATAAAAAGCCCCAAGCATTGCAGTGCGTAGGAGCCGTATTAGTAAATGAGTATAAGACCTGCAAATATAGTGAATACTTACTATTTCACGAAGCTTCTTTTTACACCGTCTTAATAATGTTTAACAACCTAAAAAACGTAGCATTATGTTGGATATAAAAGGTGTTATGCAGTCAGTGAAAGAAGATCGGACGGCGATTGCTGAGCATTATAGGAACGAGATTAAAGCAAAGACTATTTCGGCCGAGGAATTAATTAAGATGGATGTAAGTGAAATCCCGACTCTATTAGAGCCGATATTTCCAAAAGTAGGACTTATTGGTTTTGCAGGAAGTTCTGACGTAGGTAAAAGTTCATTAGTACGCCATTTTGCGGTATCTGTAGTACTTGGCCAGAAAAGTTTCATCGGAATGAATATAAACGCTCAGCATAACAGAGCAATTTATGTAAGTTCGGAAGATTCTGCTGAAAGTTTGGCGTTTTTGTTACAAAAACTGAACAACGAGTATAAACTGCCAGCTTCCGAATACAGGGGATTAAAATTTATAACGGAGACCGAGAACCTTTTAGAAAGATTAGAATTGGAACTCCAGTCCGAGCCCACAGACTTGATTGTTTTAGATACATTTGGAGATCTTTATGGCAGATCCATGAACGAGAGCAACCAAGTACGTAGTTTTCTAAATGATTATAGTCAACTCGCTCAGAAGTATCAGTGCCTTGTTATTGTATTACATCATACCGGAAAACGCACAGATGAATTTGCACCCAGCAAACACAATTTACTGGGCTCGCAAGGTTTCGAAAGTAAGATGAGACTGGTAGTTGAACTTCGGCCTGACAGGCATAAGAACTCCCAAAGACATTTTTGCATTGTCAAAGGCAACTATCTGCCACGGGAGTTTAAGGAAAGTAGTATTGTACTGGAAATGAATGATAATTTTTATTTCTCTGCAACAGGTGGACGTGTAAGTTTTGAACATCTAGGCGCCGCAGGCAACACTAAGCAAATAGAACTTGAATATGAAGTGCTGGAGCTTGCTCAAACTGGCATAAGTCAGACAGCAATCGCAGAAAAGCTAGGAACGAACCAATCTAAAGTGAGCCGGATTTTATCGAAGAATAAAACATGATTTAAAATTATTCATTCATTCACCCCCTAGGGCGTGAATGAATGAATATTCACTTTTATAATCGTATTACTCTTATAATCAATAATTTGTTCACATTTTATTCAATGTGAATATTCAGCAAATAATTCAGAAAGAAATGCAAAAAAAATTCGCATTTTCAAGGGGAAAACGTCGCATACTGGCGCAGACCTGCCCGTGCGGAAAATCCAATAATGATGGCAAATTTGCCCCAGACAAATATGATCCTAACACTGGCTATTGCCATTCTTGCTGCAGAGCGTTCTTTGGTAAAAATGACAGGACAAGTTTTGACAGTAAACTCTATAAACTTCCGGAAGTCCCGAGTTTTCATTCTAGAGAAACCGTTGATACCACTCTGAGAAATTACGGTAACAACAATCTCATCTTATTCTGCAAAAAAGTATTTCCTAAAAAAGACGTTGAGAGGCATGCGCAGACATACGGTGTTGGAACGTCAAGTAAGTTAGGCGGTAAAAGCACCGTTTTCTGGCAGCAGGACAGAATAAACAACGTTCGAGCAGGAAAAATAATTAAGTACGATTCTACAACGGGAAAACGACTTAAATATCCTCAAGTAACAACGGATGCTATTTGGGTACACAGTTTTTTAGAAACGCAAAACTTCAACCTTCAACAATGCCTGTTTGGGCTCCACCTCATCACCAGTGATATGGACAAAGATATTGCTATAGTTGAAAGCGAAAAAACAGCATTTATAATGTCTCTCGTGGATGATAGTGTTATATATTTAGCCACCGGCGGTAAAAGTAATTTTAATCTTAATATGTTACGACCTTTAAAAGGTAGAACAGTTACGGCATATCCGGATAATGGTGAATTTGAACTTTGGAAAAGCACTGCAGATTCATTGCGACAACATGGCCTTGTCATTCAAGTATCTCAAATTATGGAAAGCCCAGAGAAGGATAAAGGATGGGATTTAGCAGATGAGGTAATTCGAGCAGTTTTCAAAGGAAATACACCATAAAATATAATAGAGTCTTAACTGAAGCATTCTTTATATTAATATAAGGCTTGTCATTTTTGATTCAATCGCATTTAATAAGAAAACGATGGACTAAGGTAAATGCTGGAGCAGCCTATTGGTATTTGTATAGTGAGCCCAACAATCGGAAGCGGAGATCCATATTAAACTCTTCTTCCCTACCAAACTATAAATCTAATAAGGCCAGCCAGCCTCATAGCTACATATTTTAAGAAAGCTAATTGGCTTCACATTGAAACTACAGAAATCATTTTTAAGTTCCATTTGACACGTGCGTAAAATCGAGTTTGGAATTGCAAACTAGAAGCTATGATATAGAAGGGGCGGGTCGTTTTGCAGATGAAAAGGTCGTCATTTTTTATTGGTGCTCTTACGATAACACTTACCATAGATCCTAGGTACCAAAGGTGAATTCTTTTTACAATATGCTTGAAATAAAAGTCAGAAAAAATCTCAACTGGCCCTAGCACTGGAGTCTCTAAAAACCAATCATAAACAACCTTTACCATGTTTTAAACAGTAAACTATTAGATTAATAGCTAATGGCTATACTGCTTTAAATTATATATATTTGCATTTCAAATTTACCGATAAAACGAAGCGTTAGCTTTTGTTCTGCAAACAGAAATCTGGAAATTTCAAATACATCGCAGGATAAACAGTTGATGCCCTCGCCATGGGCGTGGGCTATACTGTCTTAAACGCCAAAACCTGGACTATTTTTTCTAAAACTGATTTTTTAAGTGTTTCATCCTCAAGTTTAGATTTGTTCCGAATATCTTGAATTTCAGGAATTATATTCTTTAGCGGAACGATCTTCTTAACATCACGTTCATTGATTACTAGATCCTCGAAGAGATTGCCGGTGCGGACAATTTTTTTTTATTTCGAAGGTTAGTTAGTAATCCAATTGCATCATCCAGATTGCCATGAACGTAAATCTCCGAACGGCCGAAGCGATTGGTTTTCTCCCTAATTTCCCCTAAGATATTTTGTGAGTTTTTATCGAAGTAATCAGAAATATTTTGAGCGGGAGATTGACTATTCTTTTTAAGAATTATAATATCCGTTCCAATTTGTGTACCCGCAAAGGCACCAATTGGCAATCGATAAGCGCTTAACAATTCAGCGTTATTCAGCTTTTTCTGACGGTTTAACCAGCCGGACGGAACAACCATTGCCAAAATACCCTCATGTTTCAAAGCATCGAGACCACCGGGTTGCGATATTCGGACGTAGAAAATTTAAAACGAAGCGACATTAAAGATAATTTCATCGAAATAATAACGGTAAAAACTTCCGATAGTTTAATTATTGAACTCAATGATCACAGCAGAGCCATACTCGAAAAATACAAAGATGAAGTGTATGAAAAATCTAAAGCTTTCCCAGTGATCAGCAATCAAAAAATGAATGAATATTTACGGGAACTAATGGAAATGGCAGAAATTGATGAACCTATTCGCGAAACCTATTATAAAGGTAATCAGAAATTCGATGAAGTTTCCCCAAAATACGCAATTATGAGTTCTCACGCTGGGAGACGAACTTTTATCTGCAACGCTTTGGCATTAGGAATTCCACCGCAGGTCGTGATGAAGTGGACAGGTCACAGTGATTATGCTGCGATGAAGCCCTATATTGATATTGCAGATCAAACTAAAATAAATGCGATGGAAAAATTTAATATGCTGTAATCATAACATGAAGTAAGTCATTGCACAAATACCTACCTCCAATATTGGATAAAAAATAATTTTTCTAACTTAGCGCCCGTGAAAATTATCGCCTTCCTCTTATCCTTATTCTTTATGGCACTCATCGTAGTACCATGCAGCGATGCTGCGAATGGTTTTGGGGATAAGGTGTGTGTCGCAGAGGATGTTCATTTAGAACAAAGTCAGGATCAGCATGCGGATCTTTGTACGCCGTTCTGCGTCTGCAATTGCTGTGGAATATCAATTACTGTTTTGCAAATCACCAAACTACTTCCACAGAAAATTGTTGTATTTATTAAAGATATTCTTCCTGAGAAGAATTACAACTACGCCCTTCTCGCCTCTGCCGGTGTCTGGCAGCCCCCCAAAATAGGTTAATACTTTTCCTTCGGATTTATATTCGTAGGATTATTATACGGCTATTAAATAGTCGTGCATTTCCGTGAACAATACGGAATATGCTCTATCCTTCAATTAACCTTAATTTTTACAAATGCTATATAAAATTATACAGTTTAGTGTAAAGAACAAGCTCATAATTGGGCTCATGACTTTCGCACTAATCATCTGGGGCGTGTATAGTGCTACTAAACTCCCTTTGGATGCTGTACCTGATATTACCAATAATCAGGTTCAGATTATAACCAGTACACCAACATTAGCCGCACAGGAAACAGAACAATTGGTGACTTTTCCAATTGAGCGGAGCCTCGCCAATATTCCTGGAATTACCGAAATGAGATCAATCTCCAGATTTGGCCTGTCGGTAATTACCGTCGTTTTTGAAGAAAGCGTCGATGTTTACTTTGCTCGTCAGCTGATAAGTGAAAAACTGAAAGAAGCCGAGGAAAATATTCCACAAGGTATTGGTACGCCAGAAATGTCTCCGGTATCCACCGGTTTAGGAGAAATCTATCAGTATGTTATTCACCCTAAAAAAGGGTCAGAAGACAAATACTCCGCTACCGACCTTCGAACTATGCAGGATTGGGTCGTGGCCCGCCAACTCTATGGTACACCGGGCGTAACTGAAATTAACAGTTTCGGCGGTAAACTTAAGCAGTATGAGGTGGCTATCAATCCGTACAGACTTAAAGCTATGAACGTGACCATTGCAGATATTTTCACAACCCTTCAAAAAAATAACGAAAATACAGGTGGTGCTTACATTGATAAAAAACCCAACGCTTATTTCATCCGGGGAATCGGCCTTATTTCATCTTTAGATGATATTTCCAATACCGTTATTAAAACTGTTAATGGCATTCCGGTGCTTATAAAAGATGTTGCAGAAACCAGAATTGGTAGTGCAGTCAGATATGGTGCCTTAACTTATAATGGCGATAAAGAAGCAGTGGGTGGTATTGTAATGATGCTGAAAGGTGAAAATTCTGCGCAAGTAGTGAGCCGGGTCAAAGAAAAAATGGTTACCATACAAAAATCACTGCCGCCTGATATTATCGTGGAGCCTTTTCTGGATCGAACGAGTTTAGTGGACCGTGCGATCCGCACCGTAGAAACCAATTTGGTCGAAGGAGCACTCATCGTCGTTCTTGTGTTGGTTCTGTTTCTGGGTAACTTACGGGCTGGGCTTATTGTGGCGTCGGCAATACCACTGTCACTTCTTTTTGCGCTTGGAATGATGAATGTATTTGGTGTCAGTGCAAATTTGATGAGTCTTGGTGCTATTGACTTTGGACTTATTGTAGATGGTGCCGTTATTATTGTTGAAGCAACTCTACATTTTCTTGCTGTCCATCACCGTTTCCAGAAACTGTCTCAAGATACGATGGACCAAGCTGTGCAGTCAAGTGCAAAAAAGATGATGAGTTCTGCGGTGTTTGGTCAGATCATTATCCTCATTGTATATCTCCCGATTCTTTCACTTCAGGGGATTGAAGGTAAAATGTTCCGCCCAATGGCAGAGACGGTGTCTTTTGCAATTATAGGGGCATTAATACTCTCGCTTACCTATATACCAATGATGTCCGCCTTATTTCTGTCTAAAAATATAAGCGCCAAAAAAACTTTCGCAGATAAAATAATGGCGAAGATCCGGAATTTTCATCTGCCCCTTTTGCAGAAAGCAATTGCATTTAAATACGCAGTTGTTGGCGGTGCGGTGGCGCTGCTTGCGATTTCGCTGTTTCTGTTTTCCAGGATGGGTGGTGAATTTATACCGCAGTTGCAGGAAGGCGATTTTGCAGTGCACTGTATTTTACCACAGGGTACCTCACTTTCTCAAAGCATTGAAACGTCAATGCAGGCAAGCCGAATTCTGAAATCTTTTCCTGAAGTGAACACCGTAGTGGGTAAAACCGGTAGTGCCGAAGTTCCCACAGACCCCATGCCGCCCGAGGCAACTGACCTTATTGTGACCCTGAAACCACAAAAAGAATGGAAGGACAGTAACAAATCTTATAAGGACTTAAGTGCTGAGATGATGGAAAAACTCGAAATGATTCCCGGGGTATTCTTCGAGGTTTCACAACCGATACAGATGCGCTTCAACGAGTTAATGACCGGGGTGCGCCAGGACGTAGCGGTCAAAATATTTGGTGAAAACATAGATACCCTTGCGAAACTGGCACCTGAAGTTGCCAAAATAGTACAAAAAGTAGAAGGTGCCACCGAACCACAAATTGAGCAGACGGTGGGTTTGCCCCAAATAACCATTACTTACGACAGAGCCAGGCTGGCCTCTTATGGATTGAATATTGAGGATATAAACCATACAGTGAGCACAGCTTTTGCGGGCGAAACCGCTGGAGTGGTATTTGAGGACGAAAGAAAGTTTAATTTGGTCGCACGGCTCGACAGTGTGAGCAGAAGTTCTATCGATGACGTGAGTAACCTGTTTATTCCAACTGAAAATGGCGTGCAAATTCCGCTTTCTCAGGTAGCAAAGGTTGAATATAAAGACGGACCGGCGCAAATCAGTCGTGAAGATGGCAAACGCCGGATCGTTGTAGGCTTTAATGTAAAAGATAGAGATGTAGAAAGTGTAGTAACTGAAATTCAGAGCAAACTTAATGATGCAAACATCTTACCCGCTGGCTATTACTATACATACGGTGGAACATTCGAAAATTTGAAGCAGGCCTCTTCACGATTGCAAATAGCAGTTCCAGTAGCCTTAGCTCTTATTTTTCTTTTACTGTACTTCACCTTCCGTAACTTCAAAGACAGCATACTTATTTTCACCGCAATACCAATGAGTGCTATCGGTGGGGTCTTTGCACTGCTGATTAGGGATATGCCTTTCAGTATTTCAGCGGGAGTCGGCTTCATTGCGCTATTCGGGGTGGCAGTTCTGAATGGAATTGTTTTAGTCAGTACCTTCAAGGATCTACAGAAATCCGGCGTTAACAATATTTTCAGGAGAGTCATTCAAGGTACGACCACCAGGCTTCGCCCTGTGTTGATGACGGCGGCAGTCGCATCATTCGGATTCTTTCCTATGGCTTTTTCAAATGGTAGCGGCGCAGAAGTACAGAGACCGCTAGCGACCGTGGTAATTGGAGGTTTGGTAACAGCAACCTTACTTACCTTATTTGTCCTGCCTCTACTGTATATCATATTTAATTCTAAGAATCAAATCAAAAATAAATTGAGAATTAGTAAAAAAAAATCGTTTTTAATGCTAATAATTTTACTGTGTTCTTCCGTAGGTGCACTTAGTGCGCAGGAAAGAATTTCACCAAATGACGCGGTAAATATAGCCTTAGATAATAATCTACAGTACACTGTAAACAGTGCCCAAGTCAATAAAGCCGTACTGGAAACTAAAACTGCACGTGAAATTCCGAAGACTGGGATCTTTGTAGAAAACGACGATATGAGACCAAGTGATCCGGATGGCGATTTTAAAATTGGTATCCAGCAGTCCATCCAATGGCCCGGGTTGTATAAGGCGAAAAGAAAATATTTTGAGGAGCAGCTGAAATATCACCAACTGAACAAAAACATGCTGGACGCGGTGATAAAAAGGGAAGTAAATACCGCTTTTTACCAGCTATGGTACCTTCAGGATGTGGGTAAACTCTACCAAAAACTGGATGAATATTATACGTCCATGTACAAAGCTGCTAACCTTCGTTTCAAAACTGGCGAAGCAGCCGGTCTTGAAAATATTGCTGCAGAAGCTCGGATGAAGGAGCTTCAGGCCCAACGCCAGCAAAATTTACAGAATATTGCAGCACAACAGCAACAATTAAGTCTTTATCTTAACAGTCAATCGTTATATCTGCCGAAAGACACAAACCTGGAGAAACTGGAGCTCGATGATTTACCCTCAGACAGTCTTCATCCCTCATTAGCCCTGCAGCGGCAGAATATAGAAATTGCACGGGCGAATATAGATGTTCAGAAAATGCAGAACAAACCTGACTTTTCCGGAAGGATATTTTCTCAGCGATTATACGGAATGAAGGATCCGATCACGGGTTTTTCTGTAGCGGTAGATTTTCCGATTTTTGGAAAAACGGCTTATAAAGCAAAATTGCAATCTGCAAAAGCCGAGGTAGAAATTCAACAGTCTCAGCTGCGTTATCAGCAAAATCAGTTCGCGGCACAAGCTCGCACCACCTATACAGAAATTCTGAAAGCTGCTGAAATGCTTAAATATTATGAAGGCATAGGTTTAAAACAGGCAGATCAAATTTTTAATGCGGCAATGCTCAGTTACAAAGCGGGGGAAATAGGGTTTTCTGAAATGCATCAGTTTTTTACGCAAGCGATAGACATCAGAAAAAACTACTTGGTTGCATTAAATGAGTACAACCTGGCCGTTATTCAGTATAACTATTACATTAAAAATTAAGTACCAAAATAGAATATCACATGAAAAAATATATCACCCTTATTTTTGCAGTTTCTGTCTTGTTGACAGGATGTAAAAAGGAATCGCAAGTCACTGAAAACCAAAAAGCAAGTGAAGTGGAGAAGCATGAAGAACCTAATGTGGCACATTTCACCGACGAACAGATTAGGACAGTTGGAATTCAAATGGGCAGTATTGAAAGTAAGGAGCTTTCAAATACCATAAAAGTAAGCGGTATGCTGACGGTTCCAAATCAGAATAAGGCATTTGTTACTCCATCATACAGCGGCATAGTACGCTCCCTATACGTACAACCTGGAAGTTATGTATCAAAAGGAAAAGTTATCGCAACCATATCAAACCCTGATCTAATTGTGATGCAGCAGCAGTTGCAGCAGGTTAATGGCCAGATCAGGATGGCAGAACTGGAAGTTACCCGTGCACAGCAGCTTTATAAAGGTAATGCCGCACCGCTAAAGAAACTTCAGCAGGCACAGACAGATCTTGCAACATTACGCAGCCAGCGCTCCGGATTGCAGAAACAGTTAGGTAGCATCGGCGCAACACAAAGTTATGGTTCGGCCCTTTCAGTACGCGCACCCATTAGCGGCACGGTAAGTAAAGTAATAGCGCAAATCGGGAGTAATGTAGATATGGCTTCGCCAATTGCCGAAATTGTAAGCAACTCAGCGCTGCATTTGGATATTTATGTATATGAAAAAGACTTGGCCAAAGTACAACCGGGGCAAACCATTCACTTTACACTCACCACCAGTCCAGGCAAAGAATATGATGCAAAAATAACTTCAATAGGTACAGCCTTTGAAGGAGAAAGCAAAACTGTTCCTGTTCATGCGCAAGTCGTCGGAGACCGGACAGGTCTTATTGACGGTATGAGTGTAACAGTCGTTATCAGTCTGGATAACCAAACTGCAGCCTCGGTTCCTACGGACGCAATAGTTAATGATAAGGGTCAGGATTTTATCTTTATTAGGCAAAATGATAAAAACAAAGGAGATCGGGGAAATGTACCGGATTCAGGAGAAGCAAGCAATAACAAAGAATCTGAGGAAAAGGAAGTGCGATTTGAAAAAATTCCAGTGGCTAAAGGAGTTACAGATTTAGGCTATACTCAAATCACACCTTTGAAACCAATTCCCGACAATGCTAAAGTAGTAGTTAAAAATGCCTTCTTTATCTTAGCTAAAATGAATAATAAGGGAGAGGAAGGTCATGGACATTAAGAAATTACAATTCAAAGTAAGCACTAAAGCATTATCATAAAATTTAAACTTATGTCAAATAAAAAATTACATACACATACCTACGACGAAAATAGCAATCAATTGTGCTGCACGCCGCAGGAAGGCAAGATATACAAAGATGCAGGCGCTAAAGTTCTGATCGAGGACAGCTGTTGCAGTGTCACTGACAAAGCATATCGTTCCGCAAAAAAATCACCGTCAGGGTCTAAGAAACTGACCGAGGATGATGAACATACGGAGGATGATGGTCATGACCATTCAGCACAGGGGAAATCAACGTTTCAGCTGTTTCTGCCTGCAATTATTTCCTTCGTGATTTTGATGGTGGGATTAGCGATGGATTATTTGATCCTTCAATCCTGGTTCAGGGATTGGGTGCGGATTGGCTGGTATGCAGCAGCATATATTCCGGTAGGTTTGCCGGTTCTTAAAGAAGCGCTTGAAAGTATCCGGAAAGGAGATGTGTTTTCGGAGTTTTTCCTCATGTCCATCGCCACTATTGGGGCTTTCGCCATTGGTGAATATCCTGAAGGGGTTGCGGTAATGCTGTTTTACTCCGTGGGCGAAGTATTCCAAACTTTAGCCGTTCAGCGGGCAAAAGGTAATATCGCTGAATTGTTAGATCAGCGTCCTGATGAAGTGACCATCTTAGTAGATAATCGCCCACAAACCGTTAAAGCTGCAGACGTCGCACTCGAATCGGTCATCCAGTTGAAACCCGGCGAAAAACTGGCCCTGGATGGAATTTTAATTTCAGACAGCGCTTCGTTCAATACATCGGCACTTACGGG
Source organism: Chryseobacterium salipaludis (assembly GCF_022968825.1). GTDB lineage: Bacteria > Bacteroidota > Bacteroidia > Flavobacteriales > Weeksellaceae > Kaistella > Kaistella salipaludis. The sequence goes on along the minus strand of NZ_JALHKS010000007.1, from coordinate 38,708 downwards.
TGAAAGCAGACCGGATACAAAACAGAAAAATGATACCGTCCTTGCAGGGATGATTAATCAGAATACTGTTGCGCAGGTGAAGGTCAATACCCTTTACAGTGATTCGAAACTTTCTAAGATTCTGGAATTGGTACAGAATGCTACGGCTCAGAAGGCACCCACTGAATTGTTCATCAGGAAATTTGCCCGCATTTATACCCCCATTGTGGTGTTTCTCGCCGTGGCAATTTGTCTGACACCGTATTTTCTTGTGGATGAATATATTTTCCGGGACTGGTTATATCGCGCCCTTATATTTCTGGTAATATCCTGTCCATGTGCATTAGTGATTAGTATTCCACTCGGATACTTTGGTGGAATTGGTGCCGCAAGCAGAAATGGAATTTTATTTAAGGGTAGTAACTTTTTGGATGCGTTAGCAGAGGTCAAAAATGTGGTAATGGATAAAACAGGAACCATGACTGAAGGTGTTTTCAAAGTACAGACCGTAAATCTGAAACCGCAATTCGACCGGGATTTAATTCTAAAATTAGTGAATGTAATCGAAAATTCATCAACCCATCCGGTCGCAACTGCAATTCATGAACACCTCGGTGAACCCGACCATACTGTTATTCTCGACAATGGAGAAGAAATAGCAGGTCATGGCTTGAAAGGATCATATCAGGGAAAAGAGCTACTCGTAGGAAACTTTAAACTGATGGATAAGTTCAACATCGAATATGATGTAAATCCAAATGATATTGTAGAAACATTAATTGCCGTTGCTTATGACGGAAAATTTGCTGGATACCTTACCATTGCAGACAGTATTAAGGAAGACGCAGCTGACACAGTGCAAAAACTTCACAGTCTGGGAGTAAAAGTCACGATGCTTAGCGGTGATAAATCAACCGTGGTCAAAGCCGTGGCAGAAAAACTGGGAATCACGAATGCTTTCGGGGATTTATTGCCGGAAGATAAAGTGCATAAAGTCAAAGAAATAAAAGCACGGAATGAAACGGTGGCATTTGTCGGCGACGGAGTCAACGATGCACCGGTTGTCGCTTTAAGTGACATCGGCATCGCAATGGGCGGCCTTGGCAGCGATGCAACCATAGAAACGGCAGATGTGGTCATACAGGACGACAAACCTTCCAAAATTCCGATGGCCATTAATATGGGCAAGCAGACCAAAAAAATTGTATGGCAAAATATCGCATTGGCTTTTGGGGTAAAAGCGATTGTTCTGGTATTAGGCGCGGGCGGCTTAGCGACGATGTGGGAAGCCGTCTTTGCAGATGTGGGCGTAGCCCTGCTTGCCATTCTGAATGCAGTACGGATTCAGAAGATGAAATTTTAAATATAGCGGGCTTCGGCCCGTTTTTTTCACCGCAGCCATCAGTTAAGTTGAAAATAATTCCTACATTTGTACAGCTTTACTTTATAATGCACGGACATTTTAAAATACTGTTGCTTTCCCTTACACTCGCGTTATTGGCGCCAGGGATTTCTCAGGCTTGCAGTACAAAGGAGAAGCAGGTTATTAAAACCGCGACCAGTTCGCAAACTTTCATAAAACAGTCATTCGCACAGATACAGCCGTCTTGCGACAGCGGCGATTGCAAAGAAGAATGCTGTCACCCAAAATCACACAATTGTCAAACCGATGGATGCTCAGGAAATTGCAGCGGTAACCTTTGCAGCACTGCTCAGTATACCATTCTAGCAGACAGCAAATTTTTAGAGGATTCTAAAAACGAAGCGTCCGGTTACGATGACAAAAATTCTAATTTCTTTTATCAGAATCCCCATTACTCCGGTGGATTCCATACCATTTGGGAACCGCCCAAAATAGGTTAAGATCTTCTTTTACAGCCCGAATTGTGTCTGGTCGTGAAGTGTTTATGACACTTTCCGCAGATTATTTAGCGGTGCTGAATGTCCCTTCGAACTTCCACTTCTCGTTTAAGTAATCCTTTAGAAAAGAATGTTCTTTAAAGAACAACTTGAAGATCAGGATATTCGTACACAGTCTCTCAAGACGGAGGCTCAAATTTAACCTTTAACCGATAATTTAATGAAGAATATTCTTTTAGGAATACTGGCTTTTGTAGCAGTGTTTCTCGTTTCCTGCACCAATTCAAAAGCCGAAAATACCCAAATTACCAATGCACAGTTCAAGACCGGCGACATTGTTCCTCACGACCAGGTCTGTATGGTAAACAACGCCTATATGGGTAAAAAACAACTCGAAGTACAGCACGACGGTAAAACGTATTACGGCTGCTGCGAAAACTGCAAACTGAGAATCCCGCAGGAAGAAAATGCGCGGATGGCATACGATCCGATTTCTCACCAACTTATCGATAAAGCAACCGCAATTATAGCGATATCCGATAAAAACGACAATGTCGTGTACTTCGAAAACAAAGCAAACTACGAAGCCTTTTTCAATAAAAAATAAATAAACTTTAAACTTATAAAATAATGAAAACAGTACTATTCAGCCTTTTGGCAGTCGGAACATTTGCACTTACTTCCTGCAAAGAAAACAAAGAACAGAAAAGCACCACTGAAACTTCCATGAAGCACGATATGAGCACAATGTCCGATAGTGCAGCGATGGGCAATATGGCAACGGATAAAGAGATAACCGTTACTGAAGCCAAAAAGTCTTCCGCTGATCTTACGGAGCTTTATTCCCATTACACCCACCTTACATTCGCTTTGTCCGGTGATGATGATAAAGAAGCGGTTAGTGCAGCGAAAGGGATCCTGGCCTCTTTTCCTAAAATAGACAAAAATGGGTTTTCCGATGAACAGAAGAAAGAATTTGCAGAACTGGAAGCCAGCATCCGGGAACACGCCGAGCACATTGCAGATAATGCCGGAAACATTGATCATCAGCGCGAACACCTGGACATAATGAGTGCAGATTTTTACGACCTTTTGAAAGATTTCGGAACTCCAAAACCGGTGTATAAAGTATTCTGCCCGATGTATAATGACAAAAAAGGAGCCTTCTGGCTCAGCGATTCACGCGAGATCAAGAACCCTTATTACGGCAAAAAAATGGCTTCATGTGGCGAGGTTCAGGAAGAAATTAAGTAAAACTGTACAGAACCATGATTCAAAATTTAATCAAACTGTCCCTCCGCAACAGGTATTTCGTTTTGCTGATTGCAATCGGCCTTTTTATCTGGGGTATTTTTGCGGTAAGGGACAATCCCATCGATGCCATTCCGGATCTGAGTGAGAACCAGGTCATCGTTTTTACGGAGTGGATGGGCAGAAGTCCCCAGATTATTGAAGATCAGGTGACTTTCCCGCTGGTCAGCAACCTACAGGGAATTCCGAAAATTAAGAACATCCGCGCCTCTTCCATGTTTGGGATGAGCTTCGTATATGTTATTTTCGAAGATAATGTGGATATTTATTGGGCCAGAACCCGCGTAATGGAACGGCTCAATTATGCGCAGCGTTTACTCCCACAAGATGTCACCCCTACGCTCGGACCGGATGGCACCGGTGTTGGTCACGTTTTCTGGTACCATTTGGATGCACCCAAAATGGATCTAGGAGACCAGCGCGCCCTCCAGGACTGGTATGTGAAATTTGCTCTGCAGACGGTTCCCGGTGTGGCGGAAGTAGCCTCCTTTGGCGGCTTCGAAAAACAGTACCAACTCATTGTAGATCCTGTAAAACTCCAGTACTATAACGTATCCCTCATGGATGTCATGAACAAAGTGAAAGCCAACAATAATGATGTGGGCGGACGTAAATTTGAGATGGCCGATATGGCCTATATCATTCGCGGCCTGGGTTATATCAAGAACGTAGCAGATATCGAGGAAATTGCTTTGGGAAATTACAACGGAATTCCTGTGCGGGTGAAAGACATTGGTTCTGTACAGATGGGTGGTGATTTGCGTCTGGGTATTTTTGATGCAGACGGTGAAGGCGAAGTCGTGGGCGGTATCGTAGTGGCACGGTATGGCGAAAATGCGGATAAGGTCATCAACGATGTGAAAGAGAAAATGAAGGACGTTGAAAAAGGACTCCCTGAAGGCGTCACCTTCAAGACATCGTACGACCGCAGTACCCTGATTGAAGGGGCAATAGACAATATTAAAACCAAGCTGATTGAAGAAATTATCGTGGTGGCAATCATTGTTATTCTGTTCCTATTCCACTGGCGAAGTGCATTGAGCATCATCATTCAGATTCCGGTCACCATTGCCATCAGCTTTATTCTGCTCAATGCGTTTGGACTATCCTCCAACATCATGTCACTTACCGGAATTGCACTTGCAATCGGGGTGATTGTAGATAACGGAATTATTATGTCTGAAAATGCGTATAAAAATCTTTCGGATTGGCAGAACCATCAACAAAATAAAAACCCATAACAATGAAGACCAACTGGTTTAAAAATATATTCAGAAAAAAGGATAAGGAGAAAGACAGTTACGTTAAAATTCCCGAAGACATTCGGTTGAAGATTATCGAAAAATCATCCTTACAGGTATCCAGAGGCGTATTTTTTTCTACGGTAATCATCGTGGTTTCTTTTCTCCCGGTATTTATGTTGACCGGTCAGGAAGGTAAACTTTTTCATCCGCTGGCGTACACTAAAACATTCATCCTGATTGTTGATGCAATACTGGTGCTTACCCTTGCACCGGTGCTGATCTCCTTTTTTATGAAAGGAAAATTTAAGGACGATAATAAAAACCCAATAAACAGGGGCTTGGAAAGGGTGTACGAACCGCTTATCAGATGGTGCATGAAATGGAAAAAAACGACGCTTGGCATTAATATTTTGGCCCTGCTCATCAGTATTCCAATGATTATGAACCTCGGGCGTGAATTTATGCCGCCTTTGGATGAAGGATCCCTGCTCTTTATGCCGGTAACCCTTCCCGATATTTCGAACTCTGAGGCCAAAAGATTACTGCAGGTGCAGGATAAAATCATTAAAGGAGTTCCGGAAGTAGATCATGTCCTTGGAAAAGCTGGAAGAGCCAACACGGCGACGGATAATTCACCCATCTCCATGATAGAAACCATTATTCTGTTGAAACCGCAGAGCGAATGGCGCGACGGCAAAACAAAAGAAGATCTGATCGATGAACTGAATGCCAAACTGCAGATTCCGGGCGTAACCAATGGCTGGACCATGCCGATTTCCAACCGGATCAATATGCTTTCAACGGGGATTAGAACGGATGTTGGAGTAAAAGTATACGGCCAGAATCTGGACAGTATTGCCGTCCTTTCAGAAAAGATAAAAAAGGAACTCACGGGAATTGAAGGAATCAAGGATATGTATGTAGAACCGATTACCGGCGGAAAATATGTGGACATTGAAGTGAAACGCGAAGAAATAGGAAGATACGGCCTAAGTGTGGATGATGTAAATGCCGTCGTGGAAAGTGCCCTCGGCGGAATGAAACTCACCACAACCGTTGAAGGCCGACAGCGCTTTTCGGTAAACGCCAGGTACGGCCAGGATTTCAGAAATAATTTGGAATCTCTGAGAAGACTGCCCATGCAGACGATGGAATTTGGTTCCATCCCGCTAAGTGCAGTAGCCGACATCCGTCTTACAGAAGGACCACCAATGATCAATTCTGAAAATGCAATGTTGCGTGGAACGGTTCTGTTCAACGTACGCGACCGGGATTTAGGCAGTACCGTAAAAGAAGCCCAGGCAAAACTCAATAACATGGTGAACAAAATGCCTAAAGGTTATTTCGTGGAATGGAGCGGTCAGTACGAAAACCTGATTCGCGGAGAGCAGACTTTAAAAATGATTATGCCACTCGTATTGGTCGTGATTTTCCTCTCCATGTATTTTGCGTTCAATTCTTACCGCGAAGCTTTTTTTAATCTCATCAGTATTCCTTTTGCCTTAATCGGCGGTGTCTTTATGATTTCGATTTGGGGGGTGAACCTTTCCGTAGCCGTAGCAGTTGGTTTTATTGCGCTGTTCGGACTTGCGGTAGAAACGGGAATTGTGATGGTTATTTACCTGAACGATGCCATGATTCAGCTTACTACGAAGAACGGCAACTCCCGGGAGACCATTAGCAATGAAGAACTTCGTGAATATGTCATCCATGGTGCAGCAAAAAGATTAAGACCGAAGATTATGACGGTTTGTGTGACCCTCTTCGGCCTAGTCCCCATCCTGTGGAGCCACGGTGTGGGAAGTGATATGATGAAACCCATTGTATTACCGATGGTCGGTGGCGTTTTCACGTCGGCCATTCACATTCTTTTGGTAACGCCTATTATCTTTTATATGCAGAAGGAATGGGAACTGAACAAGTTGGGTAAAATTGACGTGCTCGACGCTTCCCATTAATACTTAAATGATTACAAAATGAAAAAATTAATAATAACAGGAGCACTGGCCTTGCTTTACACCAATATTGATGCTCAGCGGATGCCGTTGCCCGCTGTAATGGACAGTATCGCAGCCAACCATCCGGTGGTTAAAATGTATAATGCGGAAGTCCGGTCAATGGACGCTGCGGCCAAAGGCGCAAGAAGCTGGATGCCCCCAACCGTTGGAGCCGGGTTCTTCATGACACCCTATAATCCAAAACTCTGGCAACGCGACGGCGATATGCTCGGTATGGGCTCAGTAGCAGTTTCTGTGGAGCAGATGTTTCCCAACACAAGGAAACTTGATGCCAACGAAAATCTGATGAAGGCGATGTCTTCCGTAGAAAAGGAAAAACTCTATGCCGCCCTCAATGAAAACTTTCAGGATGCGAAAAAACTGTATTACAGTTCAATCGTCCTGGATAAAAAGCTGCAGGTCGTAAAGGAAAACGAAAAGATGCTGGATTTCATGATCAGAAACGCCGAGATCCGGTACAAAAACGGGCTTTCCAAAATATCTGCATATTACAAAGCCAAAGCCGCCCTCGGAAGCTCCAAAAACATGCAGCTCATGTACGAGAATGACCTCCGCGTCAACCGGATCCGGTTGAATGCCCTCATGGGAAGAGACCCGCTCGCGCCACTGGAGATTGAACCGGAATACAACCTGAATGATTATTCCTTGGAAACCTTTGATCAGGAGCTATTTTATCAAAACAGAAGTGACCTTCGCGGCATCGACCGGGAAATCAATATTGCCAAACTCAAACAGGATCTGGAAAAGCAGAATCTAAAGCCGGAATTTGGCGTAAAGTTCGAAAACATGTTTGGTTTTGGCGGCCAGCCCATGCAGTTTTCACTCATGCTGATGGCAAAGCTGCCGTTTGTTTCCTGGGCTTCACGCATGAATAAAGCCAATATTGAAAGTCTCAAACTGAAAGAAGAGGCCTTGCAGGCGCAGAAAGAAATGATGGTGAACGAATACAGTGGAATGGCCTACGGAATGCGCAATGAACTGGACCTGAATAAAAATCAGCTCAAACTCTATGAAGACACCATTATTCCGGCCTTAAAAAACAACTACAAATCCATGCAGTTGGGCTATGAGCAGAATACGGAAGAACTCTTCATGTTATATGACGCATGGGAACAGCTGAATATGGCCCAACTGGAATATTTCGAGATCCTTACCAAAGCACTGCAGACGCAAACTGAAATTGACCGCTTAATTGAAAGAAGATGAGAAAAATTATAATATTCACTATGCTTTTATTTGGTTTGACGGCGTGTGACAAAGTTAAGTTCTGGGAAGATAAGCACTCGGCAGAAGCTGCAATGCATACTTATACCTGTCCGATGCACCCGGAAGTGATTTCAGACAAACCCGGCAAATGTCCCAAATGTGGGATGGATTTGGTCCTGAAAGATGCCCCTGAAAAAAAGGAAGAGGGGATTAAACTCGACGATCTGCTGAAACCAACCAATGAATTTGTAGTGTCGGAACAGCCCGTAATAAAAGTAAAAAGAGAAAACATACCCACCACGGTTGATGCTTTAGGGACGGTAGAATACGATACTCGACAGATTGGCAGTATTTCCTCACGCGTTGCGGGCCGTATCGAGAAACTCTATGTGCGGTATAAATACCAGAAAGTGTCCAAAGGGCAGCGTATTTTAGATATATACAGCCCGGAACTTTTAACCGCACAGCAAAACCTGCTCTTCGTTATTAAAAATGACCGCTCAAACAAAACGATGATCGATGCTTCACGCCAGAAACTCCTTCTTTTGGGAATGCCGGCTTCACAGATTCAGAAAGTCATCCAGCGAGGGAAACCTGATCTCACAATTCCGGTTTTCAGCAATTACAGCGGACACATTCAGCAGGCAGGATCGGCCGGAAGCATGGGGTCATCACCACAATCTGCACCCGCAATGGCTTCAAATACGGCAGTCACCGCTGAACTACCCCTAAAAGAGGGAATGTACCTCCAGAAAGGACAGAATATTTTCAGTGTCTACAATCCCAACAGAACCTGGGCCCAGATCAATATTTTTTCTGAAGACATTGCACTGGTCAGCAAAGGACAGTCAGTCATGATCATCCCGGAAGCCAATCCTGAAAATCGCTTCAAAGGAACCATCGGTTTTATTGAACCGTTTTTCAGGCAGGGCAGCAAAACCGTAACGGCGCGCGTCTATTTTGATAATTCCACCGCAAAAATTCCTGTCGGAAGTCAGGTTAAAGCGGAGATTATGAGCCACAACAGAATGGCAGACTGGCTGCCGAAATCAGCGGTGGTTTCTTTAGGGATTGATAAAATCGCGTTCAAAAAAGTAGAAGGCGGTTTTATTGCCCATAAAGTTGTTACCGGCGCGGTGGTAGGCGATAAAATTCAGATCGTCAGTGGTTTGCTTCCTGAAGATGGAGTTGCCGAAAATGCACAGTACCTGATGGACAGCGAAAGTTTCATAAAAATTAACAGATAAAAATTGATAAGATGAAATTCAATATTTTAATGCTTGCCTTGCTGGTTTTTCTTTACTCCTGTAAAAAGGAGGAAGATCCGCATGCCGGCCACGATATCTACTACACCTGTTCCATGCACCCGCAGGTAGTCTCCGATAAACCCGGAAAATGCCCCATTTGTCACATGGATTTGGTGCCTGTGGAGAAGAAAAAGAATGCGGATCCTAACGAAATTGTTTTGAATGACGAGCAGGTTAAACTTGGGAATATCAAAACAGTCGCGCTCTCTGACGGTTCCATGGCTGATAAGCTCACGCTTACCGGAACACTTAATTTTAACCAGTACCAAATGCAGGCAGTAAGTTCCAGAGTAATGGGCAGAGTTGAACGGTTGTATTATAAAAACATTGGCGATTTTGTTCCGAAGGGGGCGCCGTTGGTCGATATTTACAGTGAAGAACTCAATAATGCAAAGCAGGAATATTTGCTGGCGCTTGAAAGACGCAAGCTGTTCGTCGGTAATACTTCCATTGATTTTGATCAGTTGCTCCAAAGTTCCCGCAACAAGCTTTATTTATGGGGAATGTCCGAAGGCCAGATCAAACAGCTGGAAAGATCAGGAAAAGCCACGCCAACCACTACCGTGTTCAGCAATGCAGCCGGTTACATCACCGATCTGAGCATTGCCGAAGGCGATTATCTTGCCGAAGGTGGCACCATCGTGAATCTGGCAGATCTTTCATCGCTTTGGGCAGAGGCGCAGGTCTATTCTTCCCAAATGGCTCTCCTTCAGAAAGACAGCAAGGTCACCGTATATATTCCCGATCTGGATAATCTGAAGATTAATGGGAAGGTTGATTTTACAAACCCGGAAATAAGCGCCTCCAGCAGGATAAATCTGGTTCGCATTTCCGTGCCCAACAAAGGAAATCTGCTGAAACCCGGCATGCCGGTATATGTTCTGGTGGAAAACAAATCCCGTGATGGTCTTTCAATGCCTGTGGATGCGGTAATCAGGGATGGCAAATCTTCCACGGTGTGGGTGAAAACCGCGAAGAACACCTTCGTCAACAGAATGGTGGAAACGGGTCTCGAATATGAAGACAGAATAGAAATCACATCAGGAATTATGGCGGGAGACGAAGTAGTGGTCTCCGGGGCCTACCTTCTGAACAGCGAATATATATTTAAGAAAGGGGCAGATCCCATGGCGGGTCACGATATGAGCACCATGTAATATGAGAAAATTGAATATCATAGGTTGGCTGGCGGTGATAGTAGTGGCGGTTGTTTTAGCCATTCAGGTCATACCGGTGGAGCGTAATGTATCCACCGTTCCGCCAGGTCAAAGTTTTGAAAGAACCGAAAAGGTGCCCGCCAACGTGGCTGCAATCCTTAAAGTTTCGTGTTATGACTGTCATTCCAATAATAGCCGCTATCCCTGGTATTCGGAATTGCAGCCGGCCGCGTGGTTCATGGCCCGGCATATTAAAAAAGGCAAAGAAGAACTCAATTTTGATGAGTTCAATAACTATTCAAAAAGACGGAAAAAAGCAAAAATAAAAAGCATCATCAGCCAGATTGAAAAAGACGAAATGCCCTTGAAATCGTACCGCTTGATGCACGGAGGTTCCAACTTACCAACAAAGGACAAAAAGGAGCTGCTCGATTTTTTTAATAAACTTAACTAACTTTTAAAAACGAAAAATATGGAAAATTCACAGCACAGCCACAAAGTTTCGCCGGACCATAACGCCTCGGGGGAAACTCATTCTACACAGAATATGGATTCAAAAAAAGAAAGTGAACAAATGGATCACACCGGAGCATATAAAAAGTTATTTTGGATGCTTCTCATTTCCTACGTATCCATGTTTATTTTAATGTATGCGATGGTTGATCGGTTATCCAATGTGATTCCCAATATCAATCAGTTTTATATGGCCGGGCTCATGGCTTCTCCTATGTTGATCATCGAACTGCTTTTAATGGGAAAGATGTATCCCAATAAAAAACTAAACAAAGTACTGATGGGTGTCGGTGTGTTGGCGATGGCGCTGTTTTGGTCTGGCATTCGGCAGCAGACCGCCGTTGGAGATATGCAGTTCTTAAAGTCAATGATCCCGCATCACGCCGGTGCAATCTTGATGGTCGAAGAAAGTAATTTGGTCGATCCGGAAGTGAGAAAATTGGGCGAGGAAATTATCAAAGCACAGGAGGAAGAAATTGCCGTCATGAGGGCGAAAATTAAGGAACTTCAAACCGAGAAGTAATCGCAAATAGCAGAATTTAACGCAAAAAAATTAAATTATGATAAAATACACCTGTCCCATGCATCCCCAGATATTGAAGGACGAACCGGGGAAATGTCCACTATGCGGAATGAATTTAATTCCTTTAGGAGGAACCGCCCGAGCTGAAAAAGACGAACACAGCCATCATCATCAGAATCATGATCATCACACAGAATTAGAAGATTCTGCCGCGGGATTTGACAAACATGCGGGTCATCATACACCGGATTTCCTGAAGAGATTCTGGATTACACTGGTACTTTCTGTTCCGGTGCTGCTGCTTTCCCACATGATTCAGCAGTGGCTCGGTTTTACGATTGCTTTTCCGGGGGATAAATACGTGCTGTTGGTTTTAGGAAGTATTATTTATTTCTACGGTGGAATGCCTTTTTTCAAAGGTTTTTTAGGCGAAGTGAAAGCCGGAGCTATTGGGATGATGACGCTCGTTGCTTTGGCAATTACTGTAGCTTATGTCTATTCCGTTGCAGTCGTATTCGGGCTGCCGGGCATGGATTTCTTCTGGGAACTTGCCACCTTAATTGTGATCATGCTTCTTGGGCACTGGCTCGAGATGCGTTCGCAGATGGCTGCTTCAAAAGCGTTGCAATCTCTAGTTGCCTTACTACCAAATGACGTAACCGTCGAGCAGAACGGAAGTCCGGTTAAAATAAAACTGGAACAGCTGAAAAACGGAGATACCGTAATCATAAGACCGGGCGAAAAAGTCGCCGCTGACGGTCTGATTGTCGAGGGCAGTTCCTATTTAAATGAAAGCATGCTGACCGGAGAAAGTGTTCCTGTAAGAAAAGAGTCCGGTGGAAAGGTTATCGCAGGGTCTATCAATGGAGACGGGGCTTTAAAGATAAAAGCAACAGGGGTTGGAAAGGATTCGTACCTCAATAAGGTCATTAATTTGGTTCAGGATGCTCAGGCAGCAAAGTCGAACACTCAGAATCTGGCGGATAAAGTAGCCAAATGGCTTACTATAGTAGCAATTGTGGTGGGAGTAGGAACTTTCGCTTACTGGTACATCACCATGGGAGATTTGGCTTTTGCTCTGGAACGGATGGTAACGGTAATGGTAACGGCCTGCCCTCATGCTTTAGGAGTGGCAATCCCTCTGGTGGTGGCCATTTCCACTACACTTTCAGCGACAAATGGTTTACTCATCAGAAACCGCACGGCTTTTGAAACCACGAGAAAATTATCGACCATTATTTTCGATAAAACCGGCACCCTTACGAAAGGTTCCCACACCGTGCAGAAAATCATTCCTCTAACTGAGCACTATTCGGAAAACGATTTACTCCAGTATGCAGCGGCAGTGCAGCAGAACTCCGAACATCATATTGCAAAAGGAATCATGCAGACCCTTTCTGAGAGAAAACTGGAGCTATGGAAGTCAGACAATTTCCGCTACATGCAGGGAATTGGAGTTACAGGAATGGTTAGTGGTAAATCGGTAGTCGCGGCCGGTCCTAATTATTTTGTTCAAAACAATAAACAGGTACCTGCCATTCCGGAAGAAATCAACCAGGATGCAGAAACAGTGAACTTTATTCTGATTGATGACGTGCCAGTGGGTATTGTTTCTTTAGCAGATACCATTCGCGAAGGCGCAACAGAAGCTATTGATCAACTTCGAAGCATGAACATTAAATCATTCCTGCTTACAGGTGATAACGAAAAGGTAGCGGCGGCGGTGTCAAAGCAATTAGGAATGGACGGATATTTGGCAAATGTACTTCCGCACCACAAACAGGAAAAAGTAAAAGAATTCCAGGACAAAGGGGAAATTGTTGCCATGACAGGAGACGGCGTAAATGATGCACCGGCTTTGGCAGCAGCAGATGTAGGCATTGCAGTTGGCAGCGGAACTGATGTTGCTGCCGAAACCGCAGATATTATTCTGGTCAATAGTGACCCTCGAGACGTGGTGAAAATGATAGATTTTGGAAAGAAAACTTACAGCAAGATGATCCAGAATCTCGTATGGGCAGTGGGCTATAACGTCGTGGCTATTCCACTTGCTGCAGGTGTTCTGTATCCCACATATGTCCTGAGTCCCGCCATGGGCGCAGTGCTGATGAGTGTCAGTACCATCGTGGTCGCACTTAATGCAAGTTTGTTAAAAATTAAATAATCACAAGATGAAATATATATTTTCGCTCTTTCTATTTATGGCAATGTCCATAAACAGTTATTCACAGAGCACCAAAACCGTGTACACCTGCCCGATGCATCCGCAGGTCGTGAAATCAGCACCCGGTAACTGCCCCATTTGCGGTATGACCTTGGTGAAGAAAACCATCACCGAAAAAAAACCGGCAGCCAAACCCGCAGCTGCTCCTAAAAAAGTTACAGCAGTTAAAAAAACTACGGCTAAGAAATCTGAAATTACCGCTGCAAAAACAAAGACGGTAACGGAAGTTAAAAAAACGGTCCTGCCAAAGGCTAAAGCAGTACCGAAAGACCCAGCGAGCATCAAAACGCCGGAACATTCAACACCTGCTCCGCATCAGCATGAAGCAGCGCAAAAGATGTATACTTGTCCGATGCACCCCGAGGTGGTTTCGGACAAACCCGGAAAGTGTCCCAAGTGCGGTATGAATCTGGTCCCTCAGAAGGAAAGCGGCCGGCATCAGTCTACCGGCAAAACCCCGGAACATCAAACTTCAGATGCGCATCAGCATGAAGAAGCGCAAAAGATGTACACCTGCCCGATGCATCCCGAGGTGATATCGGACAAACCCGGAAAGTGTCCCAAGTGCGGTATGAATCTGGTGCCTCAAAAAGGAAAGAAGGAAGATCATTCTGCACACGGAAACATGCAGATACATGGTGAACACAAAATGGTCATGCCCATGCCCGAAAAGCACCTAAAAGGCGGACGCAAAGTGACCTACCATCTTTATGTGAAAGACACCCTGGTAAATTTCGCGGGCAAACAGAAACGCGCCATTGCCGTAAACGGGCAGATTCCGATGCCAAAGCTGGAGTTTTATGAGGGCGATACGGCGGAAGTGATTGTCCATAATTTAATGGACGAAGAAACTTCTCTGCACTGGCACGGTCTTCATCTTCCAAATAAAGAAGATGGGGTTCCCTGGCTTACCCAGAAACCCATTCCACCACATTCAACCTACACGTATTCGTTTCCGATCATCCAAAACGGAACCCACTGGTATCACTCACATACTGGCCTGCAGGAGCAGATTGGAATGTATGGGATGATGATTCTGAAAAAACGTCCCGAAGATCCTACTTTCCGGCCGGGGATTGATGATCTGCCCACAGAGCACCTTATCCTAAGCGAGTGGACAAACCTGAACCCCAATAATGTTCAGCGGATGCTTCACAACGCCAATGACTGGTTCGCAATAAAAAAAGGCAGTACCCAAAGTTATGCAGAAGCCATAAAAGAGGGACACTTTAAGACAAAACTCACCAACGAATGGAAGCGGATGCTTGCCATGGACGTGAGTGACGTGTATTATGACGCCTTTCTGATTAACGGTAAAATCGAAAGTCAACTCTCCCGATATAAAGCCGGTGATAAAGTTCGGCTTCAAATCGCCAACGGCGGTGCTTCCTCCTATTTCTGGCTCAATTATGCCGGAGGAAAAATAAAAGTAGTGGCCAGTGATGGATTGGATATTGAACCGGTCGAAGTGGATCGCCTGATCCTGGCGGTTTCCGAAACAGTGGATATCGTAGTGGAAATTCCTGAAAAAAACACTTCATACGAACTCCTTGTTACACCCGAAGACCGCACAAAATCTGCGTCAGTGTTTATTGGAGAAGGAGCTACGAAATCCCATGATCCATTACCCAAACTCAAATACTTTGAAGGGATGAAGATGATGAACGACATGATGAAGATGAACGGTGACATGAAAGATATGGGCATGAAGATGAGTTATCAGACGATGGATATGAATCAGGTGATGTATCCTGAAATTAGTGCTGAAAATAATGCAGCAATGCCGATGGACAAGATGGACAACAACGATGCGCAAATGGATCACTCACAGCATCAGATGCCTGCTTCCGGGATTACCACATTGAATTATGGGATGATGAAATCGCCTTATGACACTTCACTCCCGAAAGACAGTCCCGTGCGCGAGCTCAAGTTTACCCTTACGGGAAACATGAACCGCTACATATGGAGCATGGACGATAAAGTCCTGGCAGAATCTGACAAAATATTGGTAAAAAAAGGCGAAATTCTCCGCATTACCCTGTTTAATAATTCCATGATGCGTCACCCGATGCACCTGCACGGATTTGATTTCCGCGTACTCAACAAAAATGGTGTTCAGGCACCCCTCAAAAATGTGTTGGATGTTATGCCCATGGAAACCAATGTCATAGAATTTGAAGCAAAAACGGATGGGGACTGGTTCTTCCACTGTCACATCCTCTATCACATGATGGCAGGGATGAACCGTGTTTTTGCAGTGGGCGATTATCAGAATCCTTTGCTGCCGGATAAAGCTTCAGCTTATAAAAAGCTTCAGCGCGAAAGTAACATGTGGCACCTGATGGCCGAAAACGATTTCGCCACCAATGGTAACGACGGGATGGCGAGAATTTCAAATGCCCGCTGGGAATTGGGAACGGAATGGCGCTTAGGTTACAATCCTCATCACGGCTACGAGGTAGAAACCCAGCTCGGAAGATATGTGGACCGTATGCAGTGGTTGAAACCCTTTATCGGATTCAATTATCATTACAGAAAAATTGACAGGAATAATATTGAAAAAAACCTCTTTGGACAAGCCAGTACAAAAGACGAACGAAAAACTTTCAGTGCTGGAATCATGTACAAACTTCCGCTGTTGGTAGATTTGCAGGCAGAAATATTTACAGACGGTATTGTTAGATTCCAGCTGAAGCGTGAAGATATTCCGCTTTCACCACGTTTGCGGGGTGCATTTATGGTCAATACCGACAAAGAATATATGGCTGGCCTAAAATACATTGTTACAAAGAATTTTGGTATTTCCACACACTACGACAGCGATATGAGCTGGGGCGCAGGGATTACTTTGAATTACTAAGATACTTGTTGATGAGCAATGTTTAATAGGATGCAACACGTAAATTAAAGACCGGTTGCACTTTATTTTGCTCGTACGCAGCCAGATATGTAATAAAGGAGAGGAAAAAATACGTATTACGAAGAAATTTGAAGTATCAATTTTTAGTCCCTACTTCTAAAATCAGGGACTAAATCGGGGATTGAGACTGGAAGATTACAAAATATGCATTTATTGACAATTTAACCGGAAAGGAAATTACAAGCAAAAATCCTGAATGTTCAGGTAAAAACCTATATCAACTTAAAAAAGAGGGTCTTCTGAACGTAAAAACGTACAAGCATATTTATAATGGTCCTTGTACCGACAGTGCATCTAACGATGAAGGAAAGTGGAGTTTTAATGCAACTACTAAGACTATAAATTTTTACGGTGATGCAGACTATATATTGAAGTCATACAGCAATTCACAGATGGAAATTGAAAACTTCGATGAGGGATATGTCGACTATAGTCCTGCGGACTACAATAATGATGGAGTAACAGATAAAGTAATTACTGTACTTATTAAACAATAGAGTTCAGCTCCTGCACTTAACTTCAACAATCAGCAAAACAACATTTCGGAGCGGAATGTTGTTTTTTTGATATAAATTCTAGACACACGTAGTAATGTTTAGCAGGACGCTTGTCGCAGTAATAGAGAGATAGCGTCCATTCATTACTGGTCTTAGGTAGGTTTTGTTCGGTAAATCTCATTCAACTTACTGTCCTCTACAGTACCGGAGGAAGTAAAACTTGAAAGTAATGTTTCTACAATTATTTTATCCGCGGAAGAACAGTTCGGATGTAAACGAACTTTTACTGAATCCAGCACATCAGGATTTATATCCATATCTATATAATCCGGGAAATTGCCTCCACGCGGAATTACTGTTACATAAAACCGTACTTCTTTTTGAAAGCTCCAAATCGGATTTTTGTAGCCAGCAATAATTTTTGCATTTTTAATATGAAAGTATCCATTTTTCTTAACTATCCCATCTCGTTTAATCGACTCAAAACTTTGGTCATAAGTCATCTCGATAAAAAAGCCATCTTCTATGTAGCTTGCTACTGCTATACCGTAATCTTCTGTCATACATTGTTCCGGAGTAAAAGGATATATGGGTTTCATTCCATTATCAACATGAATACCTTTAGCACGATCAGTTTGAAACTCATAGTTCATGTAAAACTCCTTGGGTAGTTCTAACCGAATCCCTTTCATCTTAGTATACAAGCTCCACTGTGCTAAATTTTCTGCCTCATCCTTGCTCCAGCAGGAAACATAAATCCCACGTGTAACGGTTTCAGGAAGGCCATGGCACTCTTGGATGTCATCAAGCATAGATAACGGTGTGAAACGGATTTGTTTAAACTTCAGAATTAGTGCTAAAGTTTGTATGCTAGTATAATGGTAAATCTGCATAAATAAGTTTAGTAATGTTGCTTTAAATTTTTGATGAGCAATATCTGACGTAGCTTTTCTTTTCATTAGAGCATACGATATGGTTTCTATACCACTTCGTTTGCCATCAGCTTCGCCTGCTCCAATACTGTTTCAGTTGCTTTCAGCTCCAGGTCTGGTGGGTAGCCGTGTTTGCGGAGGATTTTTTTGACGGCGATGCGCATTTTGGCCTGTACGTTTTCGCGGACGGTCCAGTCGATGCTGGAATTACTGCGGACGGTGTCTACCAATTCACGGGCGATGTGCCGTAAAATATCGTCTCCCAGGATTGCTACAGCGCTGTCGTTTACTTCCAAGGCGGAATAAAATGCAAATTCCCTGAAATCCAGTCCTAAATTTTCACCTTTGCGGTCTGCTTCCTTAAGGTCTTTTGCAAGGTTGATGAGTTCCTGAATGACTTCCGCAGAGGTGATGAGATTGTTCTGATAGTTGCGTACCGCATTTTCTATCATTTCTGAGAATTTCTTGGACTGTACAATGTTGGTTCTCTGCCGGGTTTTCACCTCATCATTTAATAGTTTCTTCAGCAATTCGAAAGCTAAGTTCTTATGCTTCATACCTCTTACTTCTGCCAAAAATTCATCTGATAAAATGGAAATATCCGGTTTCTTAATTCCGGCTGCATCAAAAATATCGATGACTTCATCTGCTACAACCGCATCACTCAATATCTGTTTAATGGCCGTTTCTATTTCTTCGTCGCTCTTGCCTTTTTTACTACTTTGGGTTACTTTTACGATTCTGGATTTGATCGCCTGAAATAATCCTACCTGATCGCGGATCTCAATTGTAGATGGATGCGGAACCGATATGGCGAATGCTTTTGATAATGCTGTTACAGCGTTAACGTATCTCGCCTTTCCATCTTCTAATCCTAAAATATAGTTGGCTGCCTGAATCGGAAAATATAACTTCTCCTTTGGCGTCATGTTAAAGAATGACAGATAATTAAAACCTTTGGATTCTGTATGGTCTTTGGGTTGTTCTGAAAACATCTGGGCAACAATCTCGTATTTGCTCATCATAACTGCCGATGCTTCTTCCTGATCGAATGCCGGTTTTCCTTTTCCACCGCTTTCTGTATAGACGGATAGTGCTTTTTTAAGATCTGTTGCTATTCCGATATAATCTACAACCAAACCACCTTCTTTGTCTTTGTACACGCGGTTTACTCTTGCGATTGCCTGCATCAGGTTATGCCCTTTCATCGGCTTGTCAATATACAGGGTATGTAAACTTGGCGCATCGAAACCAGTGAGCCACATGTCGCGGACAATGGCTAATTTGAGAACGTCTTTCGGATCTTTCAATCTTTCGCCTAATGCTTTTCTTTTGGCCTTATTTCTAACGTGAGGTTGGAAAGGCAAAGGATCTGAGGAAGAACCCGTCATGACCACTTTAATGGCTCCTTCGTTATCATCATCGCTGTGCCAGTCGGGTCTTATTTTTATAATTTCGTCGTAGAGTTCCACAGCGATGCGGCGGCTCATACAGACAATCATTCCTTTACCATCGAGTATTGCATTCCGTTCCTCAAAATGTTTTACAATGTCGGTTGCGATGAGTTTTAAACGGTCGGGATGACCGACAATGGCTTCAAGGCGTGCCCATTTTGCTTTCTTCGATTCGATATCGTAGCTTATTCCTTCTTCAGTTTCGCCATAGTCTGCCATTTCTTCGGCTACCAGATTGAGCTGCTCATCAATTTGATATTTGTTTTCTTCCTTTAAGGCAATTTTAGCTAACCGGTTTTCATAAAAGATACGAACCGTTGCTCCGTCTTCTACTGCCTGCTGAATATCGTAAACATCGATGTAATCACCAAAAACGGCTTGCGTATTTTTATCAGTGTTTTCGATCGGTGTACCGGTGAATCCGATAAAAGAAGCATTGGGTAAAGCATCGCGCATGTGCTTGGCAAAACCGTCTATAAAATCGTACTGGCTCCGGTGGGCTTCATCTGCAATGACCACAATATTCCTGCGGTCTGAGAGTTCATCAAACTGGCCTTTTATGTTTTTAAATTTCCCATTTCCCAAATCTATTTTCTGTTCTATTTCCGGGAGGAATTTCTGAATGGTCGTAAATACGATACCGCCTGAACCTACGGAAAGTAAATCCTTCAGATGGTCTCTGTTCTCGGCCTGTACGGGAGTTTGCCTTAACAAATCCTGACTTAATGAAAAGGTGTCGAACAACTGGTCGTCAAGATCGTTTCTGTCTGTCAGTATGACCAAGGTTGGGTTTTGGAGTTGCAGCACTAATTTACCTGCGTAAAAGGCCATCGATAAACTTTTGCCGCTGCCCTGTGTATGCCAGATTACTCCAGCACGCTGGTCTCCATTTACTGCAGTGGCTTTCTTGGTGGCTTCTACCGCTTTGTTTGCGGCGAAATATTGGTGGTAGCGCGGGACTATTTTGGTAAGCTGTTCCTTATTCTGGTGGAAGATTGTAAAATGACGGATCAGGTCCAGGAACACTTCTTTGTTCAGCATTCCTTTTGCCATGACCTCCATCTGTGGGATATTTTCGTCGGCCATGAGTTCGCCGTCAATGGATTTCCAGGGAACGAAGAACTGTTTGGGTGAAGTCAGGGAGCCGTACAGCGCATCCCAACCGTCTGAAGCGACCAACAGGGCGTTGTACTGAAATAAGGAAGGAATTGTCTGTTTGTAGGTCTGCAGCTGATTGAATGCTGCTTTTACATCTGCATTTTCATCTGCGGCATTTTTCAGTTCGATGACCACGAGCGGCAGTCCGTTAACGAAGAGAATGACATCCGGGCGTTTATTTACGTTGCCTTCAATCACGGTAAACTGATTGATAACCAGAAACTCGTTGTTGTGCGGATTGTCGTAATCTACGAGCCAGACTTTATCTCCGGCGATACGATCACCTTTGCGGAATTCTACCTCTACACCATCTGTGAGATATTTATGAAAACGATAGTTGTTCTGGAAGAGTTCGGGGCTGTCGGAACGCAATACTTTGCGAAGGGCTTCTTCCTGAGCTTCTGCTGGAATAGTGGGATTGTGTTTTGCAATGGCTTCCTGCAGGCGGTTTTTGAGGACTACTTCGTTGTATTCTCTTTCTTTGTAAAGTCCTTCAGGGGAAATATCTACGCCATTGAGGTAATGATACCCAAGGTCTATAAATTCCTGAATGATGATTTGCTCTATGTGGTCTTCTGATATAACTGCTGCCATAGGTTATGCATTTTCTGCGATGAGTTCGGAGACTTCCAGTTCGCCGGAAATTAGTTTTGGAAGAAGGGAGTCGCGGAGCATTGCTAGGTGAATGTTTTCTGAAAGATGATTACTTTGCAATTCCCACAAGTCATTTATTATTTTATCAAATGTTGAAATTACTACCAAAGGGATATCTAATAAATTTGTGTTTCTAAAATCGGTTTTATTAAATTTCAATTGAGCGGAACCAGATGTTATTGATTGTATTTGTTCCTGACCTCGAAAGTACTTGAAGTATAGGTAAAAGTAATTAGGATACGAACTTCTAAAAAAGACAAGATTGTTACCCAATGTCAGAGGTTTATTCAAATATGTTGGTGGTCTAAAAACCGTGCCCACATCCGCGACATTACTAATACAAATTTCATCGCCTAGTATCTTTGATTTTGAAAGGAAATTATACGTTTTTTCATCAACATATCTTAGCTGGTTTGTAAAGTTGGATTTTGAATCTGTATTTCTTAAAAAAATAGCGTACGAAGGACGATCTAAAATTGTCACATTCTCTTTGAGAGATGCAAAACTCCCATTTGCTACAAAATCAGAGACAAGGTACTTATCACCCAACCTAATCAAATGCCATCCTTTCGGAATTTCACCTATCTCACTATCCACCATTTCACCGCCCGAGGATTTGTAGGGCTCTCCGTTTTCGTTAGGGAATTCAAAATCGATGAACCACTGCTTGAAGAGGGTTTGAGCGAGGGTTTCGAGTTCGCGGTTTATTTTGTTGTTGAGTTCTATTTTGTCGTCGAGGGAGGAAAGGATTTCGGCGATGGCGGTTTGGGTGGGGAGATCGGGAACTGATGCTGAAATTGTTTCAAATGTGGATCTTGTAATTGTATCAAAAACAGCTCCGTGTGCATTTCTCTTTAATTCTGAAATTTTACATTTCATCAAATAGTAAAGAAAATCATTAGTGCATGTTTCTGATTTAGCATTTAGTCCATAACAAGATTGATTAAAAGCCATATCACGACCTAAAACTGCCAATTCTCCAACTGTACCACGAGCAGATATGATGATTTGACCTTGTTTTAGAATTTTAGTGCTTGAATTATTTAAACCCAAGTCTGTAATTTTCTTTTCCGTATCATATACTCTTTTCTCAGCATTACCAAAATCTACAACTGATAACCAAGGAATATCTCCATTCCAGTATTCTGGTATTTTAGTTTTTGGTGTTCCACCGCCTATTACATCCATTAAATCGGATAACTTATATTCTTTCCAGTTGGTCATTTAAATTGTGTTTTATTTACATGAATGAAAAATACAAAATAACGTAATCTAATGATTTACAGCTATTTGATTGTTTCTATTTTCGATTTTATTTTTCATTTGTTTGTTTTAGAATAGTTTAATGTATTCGTCGAATACAAAAACCCTGTTGCGGCTTTGCCCTGTCATTTCTTTTAATATACCGGCTTTCACAAATTCTGTGACTAAATCGTTGGCTGTTTTGTAGGTGCTTCGGGTGACTTCTGCAACCTGATTCACGTGTATTACCGGTTTCCTGAATAGGTACTGCAGTAAAACTGACGCATTATTTGCTCTTTTACCAAACGTTGTGTGTATCAGCGTTTCTAACCTCGCTTTTAGTTCTAAAACCTCAGAAAGTGTTTGTGTAGCTTTTTCTGCTGTTTCAGCTACCCCTACCAAAAAATATTTGAGCCACTGTTTCATATCGTTTTTAGACCGCACAAAAGTGAGATTGTCATAATACAAGCCTTTATTTTTTTCGAAGAATGCAGACAGGTAAAGCAGTGGTTTGTTGAGAATTTTTTGGTCAACCAGATATAATGTAATTAAAAGCCGCCCGATCCTGCCATTGCCATCTAAAAACGGGTGAATGGTTTCGAATTGATAATGAGCAATGCCTATTTTGATTAATGCCGGAACATTGATGTCTTCATTATGGAGAAATTTTTCTAAATCTCCCATTAATTCATTAACATAAACTTGATTTGGCGGAATAAAAACTGCATCTGCCAGTGAGTTGCCCCCAATCCAGTTTTGAGAGTTCCGGAATTCGCCGGGCTGTTTATGCTCGCCACGTACACTATCAAGTAGAATTTGATGAGTTTTCTTTATAAGCCGGGATGAAATAGGAAGTGTTTCCAATTCTTTTATCGCCTCATTGAGTGCCCTAATGTAATTGTTTACTTCGACCCAGTCGTTCTTTCTTTCCGGAGAAATTTCTTCTTCGTCTAAAAGTGCTTCATCCATTTGGGTTTGCGTACCCTCAATCCTACTTGAAACTACGGCTTCCTTAGTGACATGTAACTGAATAAACAGATCAATGTTGGGAACAAGTTTTGAAAATGAATTTAATTCCC
The DNA here is from genome assembly GCF_022968825.1 of Chryseobacterium salipaludis. Lineage (GTDB taxonomy): Bacteria > Bacteroidota > Bacteroidia > Flavobacteriales > Weeksellaceae > Kaistella > Kaistella salipaludis. Next base: position 15,427 of record NZ_JALHKS010000007.1, on the reverse strand, counting down.
CTAATTTAATTGCAGCTTTCTCTAATAGTTTATTAACACTTTGGTCCTCCCAAATCCAAGCATCATTTATTTCACTAGGTAAAAAAAAAGTATAGCCAGTTGAATGTTTTAATTTCTTTCCTGCTATATATTTTTCTAGGTTTATCATTTGTTTCTCTATTTTACTAAAGTAATATATCGTGTTCTTTTATTTTACTTTAAAGCGTAAAACTAAAATAAGAATTTTCTTATTTTAGTTTGAACCTAAAGTTCTATACCTACTTTCACCAAATTTCTTTTAATTCTCTCCTGCAGCTCTACCGACTTTTCAAAATAGCCTTTCAAGTTTTCTGAAATCGCCGCTACTTTTTCTTCGTAAGGTATGCCATCATCTTCCACATCTTCGGTGCCTACATATCGTCCGGGTGTCAATACGAAATTATTGGCTTCCACCTCAGCCAATGATGCGGATTTACAGAAGCCCTGAATATCTTCGTAATCGCCGTCTTTGTTGCGCCAGTTATGATAAGCGTTTGCAATTTGAGCAATATCTGCATCATTGAAGGCTTTATTCTTGCGGCTGGTCATGTGACCTATTTTCCGGGCATCAATAAAGAGAATTTCGCCGGAGCGGTCGCGGAACTTATGATTGGTACGGTTGCGTGCAAGGAACCACAAACAAGCAGGTATTTGGGTATTGAAAAACAGTTGGGTTGGCAACGCCACCATACAGTCCACTAAGCCCTCGGCAATCATCTGCTTTCTGATTTCTCCTTCAGAACCTGCGGTGGTCGTCATGGAACCGTTTGCGAGAACAATACCTGCTGTGCCGGTTGGTTTCAATTTATTGACAAACAATTGAAGCCAAGCATAGTTGGCGTTTCCTACGGGTGGAATCCCATATTTCCACATGTGGCTGTCCTGCAACTGCTCGCCACCCCAATCTGAAATATTAAAAGGCGGATTCGCCATGATAAAATCTGCTTTCAGGTCTTTATGACGGTCGTTGTGGAAGGTGTCACCGAGTTCTATTTTGGCATCAATCCCCCGGATTGCCAGGTTCATTTTTGCCAGTTTATAAGTCGTAGGATTACTCTCCTGACCATAGACTGCTATATCGCCTATTTTACCGCCGTGCGCTTCCAAAAACTTTTCGCTCTGCACAAACATTCCGCCACTGCCGCAGCAACCGTCGTATATTCTGCCACTGTAAGGCTCCAGCATTTCGACCAGCAGTTTCACAATACTTTCTGGCGTGTAGAACTGACCTCCTCTCTTGCCTTCGGCATCTGCAAACATTCCTAAGAAATATTCATATACGCGGCCCAGAAGATCCTTGCTGCTGTGTCCTTTTTCCTTAAAGCCAATATTTCCGATGAGGTCTACCAGTTCTCCCAAACGCTTTTTGTCCAATGACGGACGGGCGTAATCTTTTGGCAGAACACCTTTCAAAGAAGGGTTGTCTTTTTCGATGGCATCCATGGCATCGTCAATATCCTTACCAATACTTGGCAACTTTGCCCGCTGGTGCTGGATATACCCCCAACGTGCGGAAGGAGGTACATAAAAGACATTCTCTGCTAAGTATTCGTCTTTGTCTTCTTCATCTGAAAGTTTATCTTCTTTCAGTTTGGTGTATAGATCTTCGAAACTATCTGAAATATATTTTAAGAAAATGAGGCCTAATACTACATGCTTGTATTCGGCCGCATCCATATTGTTGCGTAATTTGTCGGCAGTAGCCCAGAGGGTCTTTACGAGTTCTTGGTTCATGGAGATATTTAGATAAGGAAGTTAACTCAATTTTCAGTTGAAATATTCTTAATAAAGGTTAAATGCAAGTAAACCAAATATAATCAAATTTCTGGGTCTACGATTATATTATATTTATCTAATTATGGCTGCCTCTCTGCATACTGAAAGCCGTTTGAAAGCGAAATATAACTTTTTACTTTTCTGTCGCCATCCGATTTAATGTACAGTGACAGTCGCTTTATACAACAATGCGCAGAAAAGCTAAGTATGTAAGCGCAAAAACATCTAACTGAGGTAATTTATCCCTTCATTTTATCCTGCACGACCCATAACTAGTATTTCTCGTACCATTATTCAAGCTTTAAAGATATTATTGAAACAGCTGATTTCTACGGCATTTAAAATAATTTATAAACACTTCCTTACGTGGTTATAAAACATTGGATAAATAAAGTATTATACTTTACCCTACAGCCCCACAGGAAACCATGCGCCAGCATAATAGTTGCTGATAAATCTCCCATCGTTTAGCTTTGCTCGTCAGTAGTCAGATCTCAAAAAGTACATTAATGATTATGCAGAATGCTACGTTAGACTTATACAAGCTTTGTAGAGGTGGGTGCTTGAAAAGCTGGAAAATGTGAATTACCCAATTACTAATTCTGTAAATTTGCCCACAGGAATAACTAAGAATTCACCAAAAAAAGTTCAAATCGAAGACCCTAACAATTAGCGTAAAAACAACATATTATTACAGATACTTATTACAATTAAAATATAAAACGTTGATTAACAAAGCTATTTTGTGGTCCCTCCAACTCCACCACCTCATCAAAAACCATCTCGCTGTAGATGGTTTTTTTCATATACGATCTTGCAGAAAGTGCTTGCCATTTTAATATAAGTTCCGCTCGGTCTGGTACACAATTCGCACCGAGAGACGAAATACCTGATTATGGAATTACCTGGCTTTACACTTATTCCCGACTTTATTACGGAAGCGCAGGAAGCTGCGTTGGTGGACGAACTCGACGCGCAACCCTGGCTCGTCGATTATCAGCGGCGGCTGCAGTATTTCGGCTATCGGAATGAATTGGAGAAGCCCTACGACCTAGTGCCGTTTCCGGTTCCGTTTCCGCCGTTGATACAACGGTTGGCACAAAATATTTTTGAACAGCAAATTGTGGAGTTTATGCCGGATCAGGTCATCATTAATGAATACCTGCCGGGTGAGGGAATCCGGCCGCACATGGACCGCGATTACTTTGAAAATCAGATTTGTGGCGTCAATCTCGGCAGTGGCTGTGTGATGCGGTTTACAAAAGGTAAAGAAACAATCGACTTTGAAGTGCCGCGCCGTTCACTGTATGTGATGCAGGATGACGCCCGCAAAAAATGGAAGCACTCCATACCGCCCCGCAAGAAAGACATTATTGAAGGAGAACTCAAACTGCGTGACCGCCGACTTTCCATCACTTACCGCAAAGTGAAAGAAAGCAAGGTGCACCCCATCAATCTGGACGGCAAAGCAGCGGGAATGCTGAAGAGGTATTTTAATATTGAAGTCGGCAAATAATTTACGCAATAATTACAGTAACCTGACACCGAAAAACTGATCAGAAAGAATAATACCAGAACTGAACAGCATGATCAGCAACACACTCCCTAGCTGAAATTTCCGGGTAAGCTGATATTTTTTAGAAATCAGAAACACCATGAAAAACAGCAGTCCGCACACCACTATTGACAAAGTGAAAGTGCCAATCCCTAAATAACTGCTGATCCTGCCCTCATCATTTAAATTGACCACGTTCATCGACCCTGCTAAAATCCTCATATACAAAGGAACCAGCAGGAAGAGATATGCAAATTTATTCCAGGCTTTCTTCAGTGCAAGAAAAGCAATAAACGCCTGAACCAGTGTAATGATCGGACCGGCCGCAGAAATGAACTGCTGATGTTGTCCGGTCGGGTTTTGCCCTTTGGAATAAGAGGTACTATTTAAGCTCATACTCGTTTCATATCCGAGGAACTCTGCAGTCAGCCAGTGCGCAAATTCATGGAGAAGCCATGAGAAAAGGACAACACCCGCTGTGGCAGCAACATAAGAAAGGGTAATTTTCATCCTTGAGTTAAATGAAGAACCGGCAGTTAATACATGAGTGGTCATCGGCATATACTTTTTTTTATAAATCCTTATAAGATTTCTATTGTAATATAGAACACTTGCAGCATTCCGTTGTTTGTCAAATAAATTCAACGCATTTTCTCCTGAAAACCAATGATTTTAGATGCGTGAAAACAAATATTCGTATTAATATCAAGTGCAGGGTTGATGATTTAATAAATCGATATTGTTTGCGGTTATTATTGTATAAATATAAATAAGTTTTTAATACAAAAAGATTATATTTTAACATAAATTCCAATCAAGACACAGCAGATCGACCATAATTAATACTCTTTTGATGTCCGTTTCCCTGACACATTCTTTACATTTGCAAACTTTAAATGCCTTCTACATGAACATCGCTTTCCTTGGTCCCGAAGCTTCTTTCACGCAACTTGCGGCGCTGGAATTATTTCCTGACCAACACTTACTCCCCCACCCCAATATTCTGGCTTGTTTTGAGGCAGTGGCAGCCGGTAAAGTGGATAAAGCTGTGGTACCGCTGGAAAATTCGATTGAGGGAACGGTGTCGATGACTTTGGATTATTTATATCAGACGCCTGATATTAAAATTAGAGCAGAAGCCGTGATCCCGATTGCGCATCACCTGATGATTCACCCGGCACATGATCATGACACTGCGATCGATAAAATTTACTCTCATCCGCAGGCACTGGCGCAAAGCTTCATTTCCTGAACGGGAAATATCCGGAGGTGCCGAAGCAGGATTTTGTTTAAACGGCGAAGCTGCGGGGCGAAGCATAAACCTCACCTCCCAACACCCTTTATATTTTCTCATTAACGCTTCAGTTTCCTGTTCACTTCACTTCTGCAATTAGTTGTTTTCCGTCGGCAAATACACACTTCCTGCGTGACTAACAACAGCTGTTAAACCGGAAATGATAAAAGATCGTGTACTAAGTTCTTGTTGTTCTTGTGGAATCCTGCCGGGCTTGGGCATGTTGCGATAATTTTTAGTACAACTAAACATTTCCACCTTTTCGGCTCTCCAGATTTTTAATGTAAGCAGAAGGGGTATAACCGGTGAATTCTTTAAAGGCGGTGTTGAAACTGCTTTGGGAAGTGAAGCCGCTTGCCTCGGCCAGATAACTGATCTTATAGGTGCGGTAGCGCGGCTCCGAATTCAGTTTGTCCAGTATATACCGGATGCGGAGTGAATTGACATAGGCATTAAAACTCTTTGCTTTCGAGGCATTAATAATGGACGAAAGGTAGCGCGTGTTGGTATCCAGCTGTTTCGCGATAGTCGCCAGGCGAATCTGGGGATCTAAGAAAAGTTCGGATTTTTCAAATTTCAGCAGTTTTTCCAGAATCTCTTCTTCGGTTTTATCGGGAATCACAATGCCTTTTGCCTGATCAGGTTCTGCGGCTTTTTCCGGACAGCGTTTAGGATAGATTTTAAAGACCGCATAGCCCGATATCACCAAAATTAAAAGAACAGAACCAAAAAGAAACCTCTGGTTTAGTGCTTTTTTTTCAGCCGCGTCCTCCAGCTGTTTCTGCTGATAATCATTCTGAATTAAAGCCACTTTTGCCGCACGTTTTTTCAGTTGCTCCTCCGAAACCTGCTGGTGCAGCATACCGTGATAGTACATTAAACTGTCGGTGTTCCAGTTGCTTTCGAAATAGCTGATGGTACTTTTCAGCATCAGCGGCTGCAGGTCCGGGTCGAAAAGTTTCCGGGCGGATATTTTGGACATCACTCGGTCATCCATTCTGTCCGATTTCAGCAAATCCAGATAAATTCCAGAAGCCTCGGACAGCGGGGAAACCTTTTTGGCCGAAATCACCTGCCTGAAATAGTAAGTCGCTGAATCTTTCTGCGTGGGAAAATATAATTTTGCGACGGTGAACTGAATAAAAGGCCTGCGCACATCTTTCACCTGCATTTTGCGGAGGATGCTTCGCAAAGCGCCAATTTTTCGGGCAGAATCGCGATCCTCAATAAATTTTACGGCAAGCAGATCCAGATCTGCGGCATACTGTTTCTGCAGTTCTGTACTGAGTTTCCCGTAGTTTTCCCGCGCTTCACGATAAAATGACTGCCCTTCATTTTTAAGATCCAGTTCGCAGTACAACAAGGCAGCTTCGCGCAGGTACTCGAATTTCAAAGCCGAATTAAAACGTTCCGTATCCGCTTTTTGAAGGGAGCTGAGAACGGTAACCGCCTCTTCGTACTCGCCGAGCAGCCGGTACAACTGCAGTTGTTTTATGTGAATGGCCACCGCTTCCTGAGCCGTGGAATTTTTTACTAAAAAGTCGTAGAGTTTCAGTGCTTTCTCAGGATTATCAAAGCGGTTTTGGGTGGCTTCTGCTAAGAGTTTCTCTTCCTCAGACTGCTGTGCATGGACCGGTGCAATAATTCCTATTGTAAAAATAAACGCAATGATACAGCTGAACTTCATAGATCCGGGTGGTACGAAGGACAAAATTACATCATTTGTCAGACTTCCGAACTTCCCGGTAACAATAAAAAACTCTCCAACCACACAGGGCCGGAGAGTTTACAAAACACAAATAGATAACCTAACTTTATTTTTTAATGAATTTGATCTGTTTGGTTGATCCGTCCTGCAGGGTCGCCACAGCGACGTAAACTCCGGCAGATAATCGGGATACATGGATGCTCTTCTGGTAAGGTGCGATAGTCTGATTAAGAACCAGATTGCCGGCAAGTCCGTAAACTTTCACCGCGGTAACCGGCACAGCAGTTTCAAAATTCAGCACATCTGCGGCCGGATTCGGATAGACGCTGAAGGCGGAAGCCGACGGGTTCTGTACATTCAGATCGTTTCCAAACGGCAGTTTGTAAAACTGCGTAAGCATCTGTTCATAACCGCTTTCATACTGCACCGTCATTTTGTTGAAGGCGCCCTTACCATCGGTAAGGAAAGTAGAGCCAATAACGTTTCCAAGATTGGTGTCGCCCCGGAACTCCACCAGAGGCTTCTCCGTATCCTTGCTTATGACCAGGTTGTTATAAACCTTTCCGTCCGAGGCCATTTCCTTATAAACGTAGTTGTAATAGAACGCATTATCATTGGCAAACAGATTGGGCAACAAGGCGTATTGCGTCAGAACAGGCTGAAAGAGTACCGTATTTTCCGGCAGCAAAAACCTTTGCCTGTGCGTGGAATTCCCCGTCCGGTCGTAATGATTGATAACACCGTAGATATTGCCGTTTTCCTCATCCGGCTCCCCTAAACCGATGACGTAATTGAAATCATTGTCTTTCGGGATTCTGTTGAATGAATTGGAAAGTCGGTCACCATTGTGAACAGCGTTTAAGTTCAGATCAAACTTCCAACTTTCAATATTAAAGAAAGCAAGATTGGTCGCCATGCCCTCTTCGCCCATTAAAAATGCCAGCTGATTGTCATGACCCTCGATGCTGTTCATTTCCTGGTAGGAATCGATGATGTAATCATTCAGTTCATGGATCATTTGCCCGTCTTCATTAGCCACCCGGTAGGTAGACCATTCCGTATCGCCGATCATATCATAATAATAGACACCGTAAGCTACTTCGAGTTTATCGTCATCATTAAAGATATGGCGGGAAACATCATATGTTTGGTCTCTGTAGAAGGTGCCAAAATCTGCCATCGGGATCACATAAGGACCGGCGTCCGGGTAGCGGGTTTCAATATCCAAAGAAATTTTTTTCACCTCCTGTAGGTTATAGTCCAGCAGTTTTACGATCAGGTTATTGTCCGGGAAAATCTCAAAAGTATCATTATCCATGAACAAGTGCTTGTAGTGCGCCAGAGCGATATACTCCTGCCCGTCTACCGTCAGGAAGTTAAGCGGAGATCCTACAAAGAACGTGATCAGTTTTGCATCCACCACATATGTATTTTGAACTTCCCATGTATCGACATTAAAAGCATTGACGGTAAGTGTGTTATCATCTAACAGATAGCTGAATAACTTTTTGTTACCGTCTGCATCAGTTTTGGCCTCTGCGCCGGTACCATCCAGTTTCTTCAGGATTTGGCCCGCGCTGTCTACCACCCAAACTTCCCAGATCATACCCTCCGGGCCCGGTCTTTCCGGATCAAAATGCTGCACGAAAACCATAAATTCTCTGTCGGCATTATTGTTGAAAAACCCGGAAGAATAATGGTTCAGCACATCTACCTGGTTGGCATTTGCCGGAACCTGAATGGTGAAATTATCGACAATCTCAATATTGTCATTATAGGTTTTTACGGTGTAACTTGTACCCGCGCGTTCCGTTGAGAAAAGGATTTCGCCGCCGTTCTCTACCTTGTTGATCACGCCCCAGCGTGGAATATCGATCTGAGCAATTGGATCAATGCTGCGTGCGGAACGGGCTGAACCGGAAGAAGAATTGCCGGTAGTTCCATTATGACCAAAAGGCGAGCTGACCATTTTCGGCTTGTTCAGCTCGCGCAGGTCGTATTTCTTAAAGCCGCGTGTTTCCTTCTTCGCTGCGTCAAAACCGGTAGCCTGTACTTTAGAAGTCTTAAGGTTTTGTGCCGTGACGGCCACAGAAGTGCAGAGGAAAAAAAGAAGTGTAGATTTCAATTTCATTTTTGAAAAGCTTTTTTATGATTGAAAAAATTTAGAGTAGCAAAACAAGCGAATAGAACGCGAAATAAAAAACGGTAAACAACTGAATACAACGAAAATTACAGAAATTCGTCAAAATAAATTTTTCATTAACAGTTGATAGTAAACACCTTAGGTGCCTTTCAAGATGTTTTTGGCTTTTTTATAAAACCGCATTGACAAACGAGGAAAACAGCCGCTTTTCGGCCGTATTGACGAAAGCAGAACGGCTGATTTTAATTCCATTCTTTGAAAAATTGGGCTACCCTTTCTTCTTCCGATGATAAAATTCCCGGCCAAAAATCACGGTCGTGATGAGGAGCAAACCGTAAAATAAATAGGATGAAGTTTGGGTAGAATTTTCAACCGGCAGCGGTTGTGTGCTCACAAAATGAAACACATTCTCAAATTGGGTAATGCCAAGTCTTTCCACCTCGCCGGCCGCACGGTTGTGCTTCTGTTCGTATTTGCGGTACTGATCCGGCAGGTTCAGCGCCAGATAATTTTCTTTCAGCAAATAATAAATCTCCGTTTTGATCTTAGGATTTTGCGCCGTATCAATGATACTCAAGATCCGCTCGAGGCTGTCCGTGGAACTCCGGAAGTTTCCTTTCTTCCACGCAATTTTAGCCAGGCCGATCCCGGCATTGTGCCGGTATTCTTCAAGGCCGTTTTGCGTGGCGAGTTGATACGCTTTCTGAAAATTCCGCTCAGCCTGTTTTAAATTATCAAGGTCCAGCAGGCAATTCCCTTTTTCCAGAAAAACCAGCGCCAGATTGTTGCGCGCCACAGGATTGTCGGGAACCGACTGATAGGAAGCGATGGCCATATCGTAAATCTTAACAGCATATCCGCAATCAATCTCGTTCTTATAACCGTTTCCTTTGATGGCGTAAATATTGCCACCGGAAACGGCCTGCGCTTCTTTGGAGAGATCAGAATGCTGAATCAGGTTTTCTGCCTTGTCAAGATATTCCCGGGAAATGCCGTTCAGGTGCGAGAGCTGGTATTGCTCGCCCAAAAGGCCCAGCGCCCAGATCCTGTATTGAATATTTTGCGAACGCTGCGCTAACTTCCATGTTTCGGACGCGTATTGCAACGCCTTCCCGTTTTGCTGAAGTGCCGTGTAACCGTTCACCATGGTAACGAGCGCAAAAATTTTGGTGTCAATGTTCTTTGCGTGCTGATACACGTAGGTACTCAGGGCCACGGCTTTTTGAGCATCCCTGTAAACGTTGAGGTTCGCCTCTTCCAGTTCCGCCGAAAATTCTTTCTTTTCCTGGGCACTCACCGGCACAGCGAAGAAGCACAGCAAAGCACAAAAGACGGTCAGCAGGATTTTTCTCAGTGGCAGCATGTCAGCGTGAATCAGGGGAATCATGGTGTACAAATATAGGGCATAATCACCCTAAATGCGGAATGGAATTAATCCTTGTTTCCAATGAATATCGCGGCAAAAGTAAAAGTTTCACGTAGTACCGAACCGAAAAGCATTGAGGCCGGAACATCAGCTAAACTGAATTTTGCTTTTCGGGAAAAACGTAAGAATGTTCCGTTGGAGATATCGCAGGTAATGAAAGTCCATCTAAAGAAGACAGACGAGATTCTTTTCTGGTTCCGGTGTAACCATACCGAATAATACTCGATAGAAGGCTGTCATTGCCCCGAGAATCCTTGCTTCACCCGAAGAAACATCAGGCATTATGTTAAGTAGCAACGGTAAATTCCAATTATCACTTGCTGTTCCGCCGCGTGCTTCAATTACTACTCCATCGCTTCAAAGAATGCTTTCAGCTTTTGCGGGTCAAGTTTTCCCTCGGTCCGCACACTGCTGCAAAGGTCCAGCCCAAATGGTTGCACACTGTCAATCGCCTGCCGCACATTGTCCTTGTTCAGTCCGCCGGCCAGAAACAGCGGAACAGCAACGGATTCCCTGATCTCTTTGCTCAATTCCCAGTTGTGTGTCCGCCCTGTGCCGCCCAGTTCCTTTACAGATAAATTGGGATTGCCGCTGTCCAGCAGGATGGCGTCCACGTACGATGAGATCTCAATGGCTTCTTTTACAGAATGGTCGTCGATGACGTGGATGACCTGCACCAGTTTTACGTTGGGCAGCTCTTTCCGCAGCATTCCGTATTCGCGTTTTTCCAGCGCATCCACTATTTGGATTGTATTGGTATTTACCCGTTTGTAATGCGAAATAATATCCTGCGGCTTCGTCTCACTGGTCAGCAGGAAAGTTGCAACAGGCGGCGGAACCGTCTTCGCAATCTCGGCGATCAGCCCATCGCCGATAACGCCGGGCCCGCTTGGCATATGCCCGACCAACCCTAATGCAGCAGCACCGTGTTCAATGGCCATCCTTGCTTCTTCGATACTGCTGATACAGCAGATCTTCACTCTTGGTTTTATCATCAACGTTTATTTTTTTATTTAGATTCTGATTAATCGGATATGGTCTGGAGCAGAAATTTAATATCGCCGGCAACCGCTTTATCACCATCAAAAACATTGACACGTTATACAATGACGTTCAAATTTTTCCTAAAAACCCTTTTATAATGATATTACGGAACAGGCAAACTTCGCTAAAAGCTGACAATCCTACGCGTGCTGGAACAACTGTCGCACGCGTATTTGTTCGTGGATAAGTGTATAATTTTGATCTTAAATCTTCTTGCTAAAGTTCCGATTTTCCAACTGCACATCGTACAAAGACGACAAAATCATTCTGAATTACCGATCCAGCTCCTTTTGAAATTCGCTAAGGTACTGTGCCAAATGGAAGCCGTCAACCAGTCCGTGGTGTGCTTCAATGGAAATCGGCAAGTATTTTCTACCGTCTCTAACACTGAATTTACCAAAAGTGATTTTAGGAACCGACTCCGTTTTATCGAGATTGGTGGGATGCAGCAATGCGGTAAACGATGACCACGGAATCGTGGAATACCGGATTAAATCCTTCTTTATATCATCATCGTTCAATCGCAGACCGGTGGAATTTTTGACGGCTTTAATTTCCTGCTGCAATTCAGCATTAAACTGTTGAAAATCCTTCGAGAAGTTAACGAAGACGAAAGCAAAAGTTCCGTCGGCCCTGCCCACGGTGGCGCCTGCGTTGATTTTGTCGAACACGACCACTTCACCGTCCACAATTCTGTATTTCATTTCCGCCACGGCATTTACCGCCAGCATTGATTTATGGAAATAATGTGCAAAAAAAGAGTGTCCGTTATCCTTGGCATTTTCATACGCTGTGGTGCAATCCACTTCCGTGGTGATTCCGAAATACGGGCTGGCCATTTTGGAAAAAAATTCGAAATGTTCTTTGCGGTTCCATTGGCTGACATCAATCTTCTTCATTTATTTTTATCTGGATTTAGGTTGCGGGATAAACTCAGGACTGGCTGGGAAGCATTTCGCTTTCACTTTAATCTTAATGTTTTTAACCTGTTGTGCATTTAGAAATTAGAAAAGAAAAAAGATTGTCCATTTGCTAAGTACACGACAAAAAATCTAAAACATTGATATTTAGGTTTTTATTTTTGGTAATCAGGAGTCTGGAAATATAATCCAGGCCATATCTGAATACACTTACAGCTCTGTTTCCATGTTTTTTAATTTTGATTTTCTTAATATGACTGTCAAGGAAGTCCCCCGTTTTATAACACCAGACAAATGCGATCATGACCAGTAAAATTAGTTTTTCCAGCCTGTCTAAATGAGTTACATGGGTATCTTCAAGATGAAATCCACTTGATTTCAAACCTCTGAAAAGCGTCTCGATCTGCCATCTCTTTCTGTAAATAGGTAATGCCTCTTCTGGTTTATTAAAAGAAACTATAATACAAAAATCCAATTTTCCGTCTCTAATTGTCTTCATCCCCGAGAGATAGCAGTATTCTCCCTGCATCTGTAAAATCTTGTGGTAATGTTTTAATTGTCCTGATTTTAATTCATTGAATAAATGCCGGGCCGGGATATACATCTGCCTCCTGGGATCATAGATCTTAAAGTTATTACGTATTCTGATATGATAACGGATATTGTTTTGATTTAAAAAAGCAATCCATTCTTTCCCTACAAACTCTCTGTCAGCTAAAAGGGAATCTATGCATTCTTTTCCAAACCAATCTATAAAATCTTTCATCAGCAGTATACGTTCAGAGGTGTTGGAATTTCCTCTTTTATCCAACATTTTAAACATCAAAGGAAAAGCTACGTTTTTATAACTTACCCCCAACATCAGTATATTAATATCCTTTTTTCCCAACTTCCAGTTTGTCCTGTCAAGCACCAAAGTCACCGATGTGGGATGCGGCAGCAGGCTGAAAATAAGCTGAGAAATCCATTTCATGGGAATATCCACTCCTGCCATAAAACGTTGAATTCTACGGTAATTACTTGAAGATGAGGATTCATTGTCAAATCCAGAGGAAAGTTTTGAAAAATTCACAGACCGAACTTTGCACAGAGCGCTTATAAATAAACAGATAAGACGGATCCTGGCTAAGTTGAGAACTCCTGTAAAATGACCTTTAAATACTTCTAGCAATTCTGTATCTTCATGACCTGAGCTGGTTTTCTTTTTTATAAGCATTACGTAGGAAATAATACTTTAATAAACTGAAAATCAACTCTTTTAGCAAATTAATACATCCTTAATTTGCTAGTTTTTAAGGAATTAAATTTTTGTCGTGTACTGACATTCTACAGTTTCTCTTTGAACTTCGTTATTTATTTTTGAATTACACGATAACAGTAAATAAAAGACACAATAAATACTTAAAATTTTAATTTTACTTAGCCACCGAATACCCAATGAGTCTTTTTGTGATAAAACCAACCTGTCATAATAATCTATTGGTTCATTTCCTTCTGCATATTTCATCAAATCAATTTCTTTTGGGCTTGGAGGATATTTTGTTCCTGGCAATGGATCTTGTTGAATCCAAGTAGGGCCTGAAGTTCCTTTGTGACTGTAAGTATAATTTCTTCCTCCAAAATCAAATAATAGCTGATGTCCTATTTCGTGAGCAGATGTTTCTTGAAAAACTAAATCGGCAAACGAAGTTTTGCGGCAATACCATCCCTTAGTGCTATCATTTTTACTATCAGAATAATATGTATACCCTACTTTGTAGTAAAGCTCTCTATCCAATTCCCAATTATGAGAACGGTTAAATGTACCATTTTCGGAATTGGTAAAATAAATTATCTCGGGGGCTTTCATACCATTTTCATCTTGCAGGGCATTAACAAATGCTTTAAATAATTCATCATTAATATTCATCCTTTTGCCAATGTTGCTATTATTTCTAGACCAATATTGGTTAATCCCAGCCAATGCTAAATTCCGTAACTCTTCAAAACTTTTTGTCCTACTTTTTATCGGTTCTTCTTTATAATAAGCAATTGCCTCTTTTGAAGTAAGTTTTATATAATAAGATACTTAGCTATAAACCATTTTTTCTAATGATAGAATCTCTTGCTTTTTTTTTCAAAATAAATATATCCTCTCCTTTGAATAGTTCCTTTTGTCGTTCACCATTTTGAATTTGTATTGAAGAAATTGTATCTTGATAATAAGGTGCTTTATAAAAAGTTAACGCAGAAGAAATATCATTATTTTTTTTCAAATTAAAATATCCTTTTTGATCTGTCGTTGTTTTAGTGCCATTCTCAAGATCCAAAACCTGCATTCCCGAGATTGGTTTTTTATCAATAGCATCATATACATACCCTTCATAGTTCTGCTGATTACATCCCATTGAAATTAATAAAAGTAATATTAATAATCTCATAATATATTGATTTTTGTTAACCATAATAAACTTAAAACATCTTTTTCCGCTGCCACCCGTCTAAGAAAGTAATTAGGCTGCTTATGTTCATTTCCTAAAATATTATCCCTGTAATATGGCATCAAATCAATTTCACCACTTATTGGAAATTCTGACGCATTATCTTTAGTGTGTTGATCAAAAGAATAAACTTCTGAACTTCCCTTATGACCGTAAGAATATTCAACTCCACCATAGGATTTTAATATTTCATGCCCTATTTCATGAGCCGCAGTATCTTTAAAATCTAAATCCTCTCTGGTTTCATATGAATATCCCCATCCATTAGAGTATTTTATATATCCTACATTATAACAAATAGCTTCTCGAGATACTAAGTTTCCAATCCAAGATATAGGATGTCCTGTTGTTGAACCAGGATTTCCCGATCTCATCCAATCTCCATTAGTATTGTAAACCAAACTTATATCATCCATCGTCTTATTTTCAGTATTTATTGCATTTAAAAACACTTCATATGATTCGTCTACAATTTTGACGTCTTTAGCCGCTATATGATTTTTATTTCTTCCCCAATGGTAGTTAAGCCCATCAATTGCCAGTTTCTCCAAATCTGCAAAACTTCTTGTCCTAGTTTTTATCGGTGGTTTTCCTGAAATTAATTTGGTTTTTGGTATTTTATCCCACGGACATTGTGTTACCGGTTCTCTAAATTTTGGATCGGGATCTATATCTCTTGTCGTACATTTTAACCCTTCAGCTCCGCCATCTTTCAGGTTCACCCGCAATGAAGCATCTATACGTTTATTTTTCTTATCAATTCTTACGTCTACCCAATCAACTTCTTTGTATGAAGTTCTGAATTCAACCTCTTTTGTTTTTTTTATTCCGTTCTTTTCGGCGGTAATAATAGCTTTTAAAGTTCTCTTATTAAAATGGGTGCTGTCATATATATCATTATTGTCAAAACCATCCCAAAGAATCACATAACTTCCTATCTTAGCGTAGTCTGCTACAGGGATCGCAAATGGGTCGTAACTTGGTTTCCAGTCCCAAATATTGACAGGTTTTGCAGGATTAAACGGTGGCTTGTTCTTCTTTATATTTTCAAGCATCCCAGGAT
>NZ_JALHKS010000006.1 GCF_022968825.1 Chryseobacterium salipaludis | reverse complement strand
ATCTGAACTCTCTTTGCCCGGCAAAAATAGAAACCTCCCTTAAATCGCTTTAAAGGAGGTCGTTTTTTATGCTTTTACTTTGAAAATTACTGAAAATGTGGAGTTGTGCAACGGTTACCAATGTTATCTGCAGGACTATTTTTTTTCAATCGATTCTTCCACAACCATTTCCGTTATTCCATTATCATCTTTTCTTGGTCCATATTCGATTTTAGTAATTTTACAATTTTCCACAACCAAAGTATATTGAAAGTCTTTCATTAAAGAATTTGTTGAAAAATTACAATTGATACTATTGAAATATCCAGGAAGAGCTTTTTCTAAATCATTAAAATCATCGCCTTTTTTAAATTTAGGTAAAGTTTTTTTTACAATTTCATCTTTAGTTTCCTTCGGAACAATTTTGAATGCAAACGAAGGAAAAATTCTAGGTAAAAGCATTATATAAAATAAGAACAGAAATATAGGAATTGAAAAAATGGTTATAAAGCCTTTAAAATTTATTTTTCTTTTATTAATATTTAGAGTATAAAATGTAAATCCAAAAGTTAATCCATAAAAAAATGCATCAAAAAAAACTCCGCTAAATGAAGAATTAAGAAAAATCCAACCAATTAATATTATAAATCCTATTAACGAATATAATGCAAAGGAAAAGGAAAAACCAATTAAATTCATTTTTACACTTAATTTTTCAATAATTCTTTTGGGAATTAAAACGAATATTAAATAAAAAATAGTCAGAAAAATTCCTGCCCAAATAATTATTATTCCAGTATCTCCGCTTGAAGCATTTCCATAAACAATTATTGACCAAATAATATGTGTCAAAATTAAAGTTAGAAAACCAAATATATGTGCGATAAGTGTTTTCTGGACGTAGTTTGTCATAGTCTTGCAGATAACTCTCAAATATACGCAATACGCACAGATATAGAAAAAAAACATAAGTCATTATTTACGAGTAATCTATCACCTAATAAGCGTTTATAAACATCTGTGAAACTATGTTCCTGACATGATAAAGCACCCTTGGCAAAAATATTTCTCTTCCTCGAAAGCATATAATTCGTTCAGCCGCAAAATATCGCCACCAACTCTTCAAAATATTTCAAATAAATTTGCACCTGTGTAAATCCATTCCATCCGTCATGACCAAACCGCGGCTCGCCCTCTTCCTGGGCATCCTTTGTATTTCGATCTTTCCGGTGATTGTGCGCATGGCGCTCACCCCGGCGCTTACTTCCGCTTTTTACCGGATGGCGATTGCCAGTGCGCTTCTGCTTCCGGTCGCGCTCTGGACCGGCCACCTGAAATTTGACCTACGCCGCTGGCTGCCGATGATTGCCCTCTGCGGTGTGCTCTTTGCTGCAGATATTGCCGTCTGGAATATTGCCATTCAGCATTCTTCGGCTACCCAGGCTACGCTGCTCACCAACCTGTCGCCCATCTGGGTGGGCGTGATCTCATTCTTCTTTTTGAACTACCGGCCGCGCAAAAGTTTCTGGCTCGGCACTGCTATTGCCGTTGCCGGCATGGTGATTTTTGTGGGTACGGAAACCATTACGGAACTGCGGCTGGATGCAGCTTTTTTTCTGGCCCTCTTATCCGGCTTGCTGTATGCGCTGTATATTCTGGCGAGCAAGCGCGTACTGGAACAGCTGCCGGTCATCAGTTTTATCAGTGTCAGCATGCTCTGCAGTACCTTCTTCCTGTTGCTGGTCTGCCTGATTTCCGGTGCGCCGCTGCACGGCTTCAGTCAGCAGGGCTGGATTTCCCTGCTCGTGCAGGGCGTCGTCTGTCAGCTCATCGCCTGGTTGCTGATTTCCTATGCTACCCAGCGGATGCGCGCCACCCGCGTTTCCCTGAGTTTGCTGAGCCAGGCCATTTTTGCCGCCGTGCTTGCCACCATTTTCGTGGACGAAATCATCACGCCAATTCAGGTGGCCGGCAGTGCCGTGATTTTAGCCGGCATCGCCACGACCTTTTATGAAAAAAAGAATCCGGTGTGAGTCATCGTGATACATAAATTATAAGAAAAATAAGAGTTCCTGACGAAGATCAGCCGTACCACCCTTGACATTCCCTGTAGGATTTCGTAACTTTCGGAAAATCAAATTTTATGAAATATTCTAAATTGAAAAGCGCCCTCGCGGTCTTGACTCTAAGTGGAGCCTTGCTCGTTTCCTGTAGTAAAACAGAGCAAAACGAAGTAGTAACAGATACTCCGGCCGGAACAGAAACGCCGATGGAAACGGAAACACCTGAAGCAGCCAAACAGGATACCATTAACATTACCCTGAACTCCAACGATAAGATGCAGTATGACCTGTCACAAATCGATGTGTATGAAGGGCAGACGGTGGTACTGACGCTGAACCACACCGGTACCATGCCGAAAGAATCCATGGGGCACAACTTCGTTTTACTGAAAAACGGAACCGACCTGGACAAGTTCGAGGAAGAATCAGCAAAAGCCCGCGAAACCGGTTATATTCCGGAAGGCGACAGCAACATCATTGCACACACCAAATTGATTGGCGGCGGCGAGAGTGATACCATTACCTTCCAGGCTCCGGCCAAAGGCTCTTATGATTTCATGTGCTCTTTCCCGGGTCACTATTCCATGATGAAAGGAAAATTCAACGTGAAGTAAGGTATAATCAATATGATATTGTAGAAAAGGATCGGTCTGGTACCGGTCCTTTTTTATTGTATTGATCAGTTTTAAAAGTACTTCTCTTTAAAACTTCCTGATACGCTGGTTTTACTGGGATTTTCAGCTTTTTTCTTCCGATTAAAACAATGTTTTTAAAGAATAGCGCAAGCACCCTCATCGTTTTCCCGCTGTAATTAAAGAGGCCGGTCTGAATTACAGGACAGCGCGGTACGGTTGTCATTAAGTACCCTTGCCTTCACGATATAAAATTCCGCGGGCCGACTTTTTTCCGGCTTTAAATTTTAAAATAAGCGCCCGGCGTATCTGTTCAAATTTTCTTAAATTTGTCGGAGTTTTAGAATTTTAAAAAATAACTAATTAAAATATTATGAATCTTCACGAGTACCAATCGAAAGAAATTTTATCCAAATACGGTGTGAACATCCAGAGAGGTTTTGTAGCAAATAATGTGGAGGAAGCTGTAGAAGCTGCCAAAAAGCTGACGGAACTGAACGGCAACGAAGGCTGGGTGGTGAAAGCACAGGTACACGCGGGTGGCCGTGGTAAAGGAGGAGGCGTTAAATTCTCCCCGAACATGGACAAACTGAAGGAAAACGCACAAAACATCATCGGTATGCAGCTGGTAACACCGCAAACGTCTGCCGAAGGTAAAAAAGTGAACTTCGTGCTCGTGGCTGAAGATGTTTATTATCCGGGAGAATCCGAAACCAAGGAGTATTACGTTTCTATCCTGTTGGATCGTGCGCAGGGCAAAAACATGATCGTTTATTCTACCGAAGGCGGAATGGATATTGAGCATGTGGCCGAAGTAACC
Source organism: Chryseobacterium salipaludis (assembly GCF_022968825.1). Lineage (GTDB taxonomy): Bacteria > Bacteroidota > Bacteroidia > Flavobacteriales > Weeksellaceae > Kaistella > Kaistella salipaludis. Next base: position 194,297 of record NZ_JALHKS010000006.1, on the reverse strand, counting down.
CCGCATTTGATTCATAACGAAGTAATCGATCCTGCTGTAGGCCTTCAGGGTTTCCAGGCGCGTAAGATTGCTTTCAATCTGGGACTGGAAGGGGCTGCTTTCAAAGACTTCGTGAAATTCATCACCAATTTGTACAACGCATACGTGGGAATTGATGCTTCTCTGTTTGAAATCAACCCGGTTCTGAAAACTTCCGATAACCGAATTATCGCGGTAGATGCTAAAGTATCTTTGGATGACAATGCTTTGTTCCGTCATAAGGACCTGGCTGAACTGCGCGATACCCGCGAAGAAGATCCAACTGATGTGGAAGCAGGTGAAGCCGGACTGAACTTTGTGAAACTGGATGGCGACGTAGCCTGTATGGTAAACGGTGCCGGTCTTGCAATGGCGACCATGGATATCATTAAATTATCCGGCGGAAATCCTGCCAACTTCCTGGACGTGGGAGGTACGGCCGATGCAGAACGTGTACAGAAAGCTTTTGGTATCATCCTGAAAGATCCAAACGTGAAAGCAATTCTGATCAACATCTTTGGTGGTATCGTTCGTTGCGACCGTGTTGCACAAGGTGTAGTGGACGCTTACAAAGCAATGGGCAGTCTGCCTGTGCCGTTGATCGTGCGCCTGCAGGGAACCAATGCCGTAGAAGCCAAGCAACTGATCGACAATTCAGGTCTGCCGGTGCATTCTGCTATCACCTTGGAAGAAGCTGCTAACAAAGTAAAAGAAGTATTGGCTGAGCAAAAATAACAGCTGATTTAAAATAAACAAAAGCCGTCACATTTTTTAATGCTGACGGCTTTTTATTGTCAGGTATTACCGGTGGCACAGGCTTCCAGTTGCGACTGGGTCGCCAGCTGAATTCCGGCCTCTTCCAGTTTTTTCTTAAGCCGCATCAACGCTTCACTGCGCACGAGCATAATATCTTCGCCGGTTTTCATATCAAAGCGGGCTTCCAGATAAAAGATGCCGAAACTTTGTTTTAAAACAATTACTTCTGCTTTCTGCGTATTTTCGACAAAGGGAAGTGTTTGTATTTCTTCCAGCAGCACCCGTTGGGTTTTTTCCAGGTCCTGTTCATTTGAAACCTGTAAGGCTAAAAAGACTTTTCGCTGGTCACTCGCGGTAAAGTTCACAAACGGTGCGCTGAAAATAAGCTGATTGGGCATGTACACTTTTTTGCCTTCATCGGTGATGATTTTGGTGGTTAAAAAACCGATGTCTTCCACTACACCCGACACGTTTTGGATGGTTACATAATCCCCCCGGGTAAAAGCTTTATCAATGCCAATCAGTGCGCCGGAAAACATTGAGGAAACCAAATCTTTCAAAGCCACCCCGGCAATCACCCCGGCCACACCCAAACTTCCCAGGAACTTCATCACAAAACCGCCAAGGCCCATAATTTCAAACGAAATAAAAGCAGCCCCCAGAATAATCAGAAACCGGAAAATATTCACCAGCGTCATAAAGGAGGTGCCTTTGCTCTTCGGAAAAAAGCGGTGGAAAACTTTCACTGCGATTTTACTCAGGTAATTGCTCATCAGCAGGATCAGCACAAACACGGCAATCCCCACCGTCAGCCGCGGCGTTGCACGTGCCAGGCCGTGATACCATTTCTCCAGGACGGATAGAACAATTTCAAAATAATCCATATAAAGGTTGTTTCTTTAAGAATAAAGACTGGTATCTGTGCAAAATGCTTTCCAAAAATTGCCGGGCTGTTCTGGCTGTTTCTGTATCTTTGCAACCCACAGGAAGCGTGGCTTGTCGCTCTTTGCCTCAGCAAAGGGAGGAAAGTCCGGACACCACAGAGCAGCAAAGCGGGTAACACCCGTCATCCGCGTCCTTGAGGCGGAGAGGACCAGTGCAACAGAAAGGATGTATATTAAGTTATAGTGAAATCAGGTAAACTCTTTGCGGTGCAATGCTAAGTATATCGGACTGCCCGGTTCGCCGGGCTAGGAGTGGCTCGCTCCAAAAACCGAGGGGTAAGCAGCTACATCCCGTTGGTAACAACGGGGGCAGATAAATGACAGGCAACCGGCTCCGGCCGGCCTACAGAATCCGGCTTACAGCGCTTCCTGTGGTTTCTTTTTAATGATATCTATGCTTTGCTGCCATTAGCCTCCGGAAGGTCAGCAGCCCTGCGGTCAGCAACAATAATCCTGCGAAGGCCGACAACCAGAATATTGGGTCCAGTGCATGTTTAGAGAAATAAAGATGATATTTCCCGCCCCATTCCGAATACGCCAGATAGAAATAAACACTGTTCAGGAAGAAATGAAACAGGATGGAATACAGAATCTTTTCACTCCAAAGGTAAATCAAACCGGCCACCAGGCCCATGGTAAAGGTGGGCAGCAGGTTATTGTAATCCGGCCAGTGAATGCTGCAGAACAACAGCGAGGAAATCAGCAAAGCTGCGGTGGCGCCGTATTTCTGCCTTAATCCTTTTAATAAAAGCCTTCGGAAAAATAATTCTTCCACCAGCGGTGCCACGATAATCAGACTGAGCATATAGGGAACATTCTGTATCGTAAAAACCGCTTCCCAGGAGCCGGGAAAATACCCGAATTTCGTTTTGCCCGCCGTCCGGATATATTCATACAGATAAAAGAAGGGTTTAGAAAACAGATGAAACCCCATAAATATCACGAAAATAAGCGGAATGAGTTTCAGCTTAATCCCTGATTCATATCCAAGCTGAAAACGCGTTTGCCGGATTATATACAGGCACCAACTTCCGTACAGCAATACATACAGCAGCAATTGCAACAGGAGAATCACATAACTTCCCGCAGGATTTTCACGATAGGCAGCAATGAAATACGAAGGCGCATCCAGGATAATCGTGGTGAGCTGATAAATAACCGTCAGCAGAACCGCTTTCCACACCGGCAGGTTTTTACTCATGTTCCAGCGTGTCTTTGGCTTTTGCTAACAGGTCCGGATCTACCGGTCCGGGATATTGCGGATTCATCCGCTCCAGCGTTTTTACGATAATTTGAATAGCCGCCGCGCGTGCCAACCATTTTTGGTCGGCCGGCAAAATATACCACGGTGCTTGCGATGTATGGGTTTGGCCAATGGCGGTTTCGTACGCATCCCTGTATTCAGCCCAGAAGGTTCTTTCCTTTAGGTCACCTGCTTCAAATTTCCAGTGTTTGTCTTCACGGTTCAGCCGTTTCAGAAATCGTTCTTTTTGTTCGTCTTTGGAAATATGCAGGAAGAACTTAATAATAGTGGTCCCGTTTGCTGTCAGGTGTTTCTCGAAATTGCGGATGCTTTCATACCGCGCCTTCCAGAAATCATCGGTAAAGTCATCTGTGCTGCCCCAGGTTTTTTCCTTCAGGTTTAGTTCCGGATGGACTTTGCAAACCAGTACGTTTTCGTAATAACTTCGGTTAAAGATGCCAATCTTCCCTTTTTCCGGTAGCGCCACGGCATGACGCCACAGGAAATCATGTTTATATTCCTTCTCTGACGGCACCTTAAAACTGGTGACTTCGCAGCCCTGGGGATTCACGCCGCCAAAGACATGTTCAATCAGCGAATCTTTTCCACCGGCATCCATTGCCTGCAGAATAATGAGCAGCGACTGTCTTCCTTCGCTGTACAATTTTTCCTGCCATTCGCGCAGAAGTTTTTGCTGATCGGCAAGCAGCTGCTTACCCTCCTGCTTATTCATGAGGCCTTCATACGAAGTCGGTAAATCGGAGAGAACAGGCGAAGCCGGCGCAGTGAACAGCGTTGGAAAATCAGGAACAGACATAGATTTCATTTCTTTACTAAAATAAAAAAATCATTCCGTTTCGGGAATGATTTTAAAGTTGTCATAAAGCAGTCTTATTTTCTTGCTGCATTTTTGCGTGCTTTCATGGCTGCAGGTGCTGCTTCAGCTTTCACTTCGGCTGCTGTTGCGGCGGTTTCCGGCGCTACCACCCCTTTAATATTGATGACCGCACGGCTGTTCTCCGGGTCGTTGGAATACACTTCAATAATTTTGGTGAAAGGCCCCATGATTCTTGTATCATATAATACTTTAATCTGGCCGTTTTTCCCCGGCATAATCGGTTCCTGGTTCCACTCCGGAATGGTGCATCCGCAGGAAGCCTGCACTTTGGAAATAATCAGCGGCTTGGTGCCTGTATTTTTAACGGTAAAAACCTGGTGGCCATCGGCACCTGCTTTAACAGTTCCGTAGTCTGCCGTAGTTTTATCAAAAGAAATCGTTTGTGCAGACGCGAATGCTACAGAAGCAAAAGCCAGCACACCGGCAAATAAATTTTTCATAATGGTTTTTTTCTTGTGCTTTGACAATTAATAGGAAGCAAAGTTAAAAATAATTTTTTGGTAGCAGACTTGTTTTTTTATTTGACTATTTTTGTCGCTTGACAGCCAAAGAAACTTTATAATGCAGATTTCAGACAAATACTCCCCGCGCGACACAGAACACAAATGGTACAGTTACTGGCTCGCACAGGGATATTTTCACTCAGTGCCGGATGAGCGTCCGCCCTATACCATCGTAATTCCGCCGCCTAACGTAACCGGTATTCTTCACATGGGCCACATGTTGAACAATACCATTCAGGATATTCTCGTGCGCCGTGCCAGAATGCAGGGATACAATGCCTGCTGGGTGCCGGGAACCGATCACGCGTCCATTGCAACCGAAGCGAAAGTGGTAGCAAAACTGAAAGAGCAGGGCATCCGCAAAACTGACCTCACCCGTGATGAATTCTTGAAGCATGCCTGGGACTGGACCGAGCAATACGGCGGTACCATCCTGGAACAATTGAAAAAGCTGGGCTGCTCCTGCGACTGGGACCGTACGCGTTTCACGATGGAGCCTGAAATGTCTGCGCAGGTTATCCGTTCTTTTGTTGATTTGTATAATAAAGGCCTTATTTACCGCGGCTACCGGATGGTGAACTGGGACCCGGAAGCCAAAACCAACATTTCTGATGAAGAAGTTATCTTTAAGGAACAGAACGGCAAACTCTATTATTTAAAATATCAGGTTGAAAATACCGACGAATATCTGACCGTAGCGACCACACGTCCGGAAACCATTTTTGGGGATACGGCTGTGTGCGTCAATCCAAACGATGAGCGCTATGCACACTTAAAAGGCAAAAACGTAATTGTGCCGGTCGTTAACCGTACCATTCCGGTGATTGAGGATGATTATGTGGACATGGAATTCGGAACCGGCGCCCTGAAAATCACACCCGCGCACGACACCAATGACTACGAAATCGGTCAGCGCCATCACTTGGCCATGATTGATTCCCTGGATGACGAGGGCAATCTGAATGAGCACGGATTGCATTACGCCGGCAAAAATCGCTTTGAGGTGCGAAAGGCTTTGGCTAAAGAACTGGAAGAGAAAGGACTTTTGTTGAAGGCAGAAGATTACGTAAATAAAGTAGGAACTTCAGAGCGGACAGGCGCTGTTATTGAACCAAAAGTATCAGTACAGTGGTTCCTGAAAATGAGTGAAATCGCCAAACCCGCGCTGGATGTGGTGATGAACGATGAAATAAAGTTCCACCCCGAGAAATTTAAAAACACCTATCGCCACTGGATGGAAAACATCCGCGACTGGAATATTTCCCGCCAGCTTTGGTGGGGACAGCAGATTCCTGCTTATTATTTCGGCACCGGCGATGATGATTTTGTGGTCGCAGAAACGGCGGAAGAAGCATTATCACTCGCCCGCACGAAATCAGGCAACAGTAGTTTGCAGCCAGCTGACCTTCGTCAGGATGAAGACGCGCTGGATACCTGGTTCTCTTCCTGGCTGTGGCCCATGTCTGTATTTAACGGGCTGCAGGATAAGAATAATCCTGAAATTGACTATTATTATCCGACCTCGGATCTGGTTACCGGTCCGGATATTATTTTCTTCTGGGTAGCACGTATGATCATGGCCGGCCTGGAATACCGCCAGGAAGTGCCTTTCAAAAATGTATATTTCACCGGAATTGTGCGTGATAAGCAGCGCCGCAAAATGTCCAAATCTTTGGGCAACTCACCGGACCCCATTGAACTGATTGAAAAATATGGTGCTGATGGCGTCCGCGTCGGCATTCTCCTAAGTGCTGCGGCCGGAAACGATTTATTGTTCGATGAAGATCTGATGCTGCAGGGCCGGAACTTTGCGACCAAAATCTGGAATGCGAGCCGCCTGATGCAGGGCTGGAAAACAGATGCCGCTATCGACGAAACCGCTGCTGACCGGCAGGCGATCTCCTGGTTCGGAAATCAGCTGGATAAAGCCGTGGCTGATATGGCAGATCAGTTCGAGAAGTTCCGTATTTCCGATGCATTGCATATTCTGTATAAACTCATTTGGGATGATTTCTGTTCCTGGTATCTGGAAGCGATTAAGCCGGCCTACGGAATGGCTATTTCCGCAGCGGTGTATGTTCAGACGGTTGCTTACTTTGAGGAGCTAATGAAACTTCTGCATCCGTTCATGCCGTTCCTGTCCGAGGAATTGTGGCAGCACATCGCCAAACGTACGCCGGAGGAAGCCCTGGTCATTGCACAGCAACCACAGGTAACAGATTTTGATACCAATGTGATTAAAAACTTTGAAACGACCAAGGAACTGGTGTCCGGCATCCGGAATTACCGTCAGAGCAAAGGCGTTTCACCGCGTGAAAGCGTAGAGGTGTTCACCAACGCGCAGGCTTTCGAAAATGAGGAGTTGATTACACGTCTGGCAAATATCTCCGTTATTCATTTTAATGAAAAAACCGATAAGCCAACCTATTCCTTCCTCGTGGGCTCCACAGAAGTGTCAGTTCCGCTGAGTGAAAACCTGGATCTTGAAGGCGAGAAGAAGCGTACTGAAGAAGAGATTGCGTATTTGCGCGGCTTCCTTGTTTCTGTTGAGAAAAAACTGAGCAATGAGAAATTCATGGCCGGCGCTCCGCAGCAGGTAGTAGATAACGAACTGAAAAAACAGAAAGACGCCAATGATAAACTGGCGCTGCTGCAGGAAAAACTGGCATCCCTGTCATGAAACATATTGAAAACATAAGTGCGCTGTTCAGCAAAAGCTTTGTCGAACATCCGCTGATTGAAACTTTTTCTGCCGGAGAACTGAGACTCACTTCAGGCCGGCTGGTTGCCTGCGATCCGCTGATTACGGCAGATATGCCTGCCTTTCTGATGCAGTTTCCTGCCGGTTCCTGGCCGCTTTTCGTGCATAAGGAAAGAGAGAGCAACTGCATCGCGTATGTGGAACTGGTGTTCAGTGAAACTGCTGTTGCCCATTGGGAAATGGCGCGTTGCGAAGGTCAGCATCTCAAGGACCTGATCGAGGGGGAAATCTTCGGGTACCCTGTGGACAGCGGCATGGGCTGTTTGATGGACGCTGAGGCGCAGGCCGCGCTGAGCACGTTGGAACAACAATTGTTTCAGCAGAAGGGCGATAAATTTATGGGATTGTACGAAGAGTTTTTCCACAAACATTTTTTCCAGGAAGATGGCGCGGTGAATCAATATGCCGTGCTGCAGCCGGGTAAAGATGCCCATGCTGATATATTTGCTTTTGAAACCGGATACGGAGAAGGCTTTTATGCCACGTACTTTGGTACAGATGCGAACGGAATACCGGTCAAAGTGATTTCTGAATTTATTGAAATTGTATAAAGAATACCTGCTGAATTTTAAATAACAGTTGTCTGTCTGATGAAAATTACAAGTGAATCCCCGAAAATTCTGGTGATTGGCAGCTCATCCATTGATTTGGTGCTGAATACCGAAACATTGCCGCAACCCAATGAAACCGTGATGGCAGTGCAGTCCGAAAGCTTTTTCGGTGGCAAAGGTGCCAATCAGGCCGTAGCTTCCGCGAGGCTTGGTGCCAGTGTGTATTTTATCGGTGCGGTGGGCATGGATCCGCTCGGCCAGCAGGTAATGCGCAATATGGTAGACGAAGGCGTGAACGTGGGATACGTCGTGGAAATTGAAGAAGCGGCTACCGGTACCGCGTATGTGACCGCGGCCAAAGGAGTCAATTCTATTGTGGTGGTGCCCGCTTCCAATTCACATCTGAAGCCGGCACACGTGGCCGAAGCTGAAAAGATTTTTGCTACCGCAGATTTAATTTTGATCCAGCTCGAAATCCCGATGGAAGTGGTGGAGTTCACTGCACAGCTGGCGAAAAAATATAATAAAAAATTGGGTGTCTATGCTTCACCGGCGCGCCACCTTTCGCCACTCGTTCTGGAACAGGCGGCCTTTATTGTAGCGAAAAGCAGTGAACTTTCTATCATTTTTGGTGATCAGCCACGGGAGGATATTCTCGGTATGTATGCCAACCGTTTATTCGTGCGAGATGATACCAATTCCACTACGTATTACAACGGCGGTGAAATGAAATATTACCGCAACGATCATGATTCTGTCCTTCACAAAATGGGAATGGGCGATGCTTTCACGGCAGGATTCGCCATCGCCTGGTGCCATGGTAATTCCATCGACGATTGTGTGAAATTCGGGAACGATGTATCGCTGAAAGTAACAGAGAACCGCGGCTCCCAGCGCGGACTGCCTTACCTGAAAGATGTCCTGCCGGATTGAGATATTCTGAAGAAATTATAACACCACCCGTCTGCCATCAGTTGTCCACCGAAAATGGTGGCCGTATTTCCCTGCATGTCTTTCATCCCGAAGTTAGCAATAATAAACTGTTGGTTATTAACTCTGCGACGGGCGTTCGTCAGCAGCTGTATTTTGGCTTGGCGGGTGTTCTTTCACAGAATGGCTTTACCGCCATCACATATGATTATCAGGGCATCGGCCTTTCCGCCGGCGGGAAACTGCGTCAGTCTTCAGCCAGCATGCGAAGCTGGGGTAGTAATGATTTTTCTGCAATTACCCGTTTTGTAACACAGGAATTTCCGCATCACCGTAAGTTCTGTTTGGGGCATTCGGTGGGTGCGCTTATATTAGGTTTAAATGGGGACTCGCTTATATTTGAGAAATTTATTTTCGTTGCGACACAGGACGCATACCTTGGCTATTTAAAACCCATGGTAGCCCTCAGTGCTTTGCTCGGTTTTGGTTTGGCTGTTCCCCTTACCACAGCTTTAATGGGTTATTTCCCGGCAAGATTCTTCGGGCTGGGAAATAATTTACCGAAAAAGGTAGCACGCGACTGGCGCACTTTAATTTTAAATAAAAACTCGACGCGGCAGCTGTTCAAAAAGCAGGCTGTTTCCGTCGCGCAGCAGCTCCACCAGCCTGTCGCAGTGATTGATGCGGATGACGATCACTGGATTACAGACCAGGGTATTCATAGTTTGCTGACCAAAACATTCCCCCATCTTCGGCCTTCGTTTATCACGCTGAAATCAGCTGATTCGCCGCGCGGGAGCATTGGCCATATCAACTTCTTTCGCAGATATAATCGCCCGCTTTGGACTGTCATTATCGAGCAACTGGACGACGTGGAAGATTTTAAGTAATTTTACGGAACATCTTAAAAAAGTATTTTATGAAGATATATACCAAGACCGGCGATAGTGGACAAACCGCCCTTTTCGGCGGAACGCGTGTATCGAAAGCGTCTGCGCGCGTGGAAGCCTACGGAACGGTCGATGAACTGAATTCCTTTATTGGTGTGGCCAAAAGCCGTATCCGGAAGGAGGAAGTTATTGACCAGCTTAAAAAAATACAGTTTAACTTATTTACGCTGGGCTCGGAAACCGCGACACCTGCTGATAAACTAACGCTGGCCAATGGTAAATCACGGCTGCCGCTGATGATTACGGAGGAAGACATCACGGCACTGGAACAATGGATGGACGCCTGGGAAGAAGAACTGGCGCCTTTGCAATACTTTATTTTACCGGGCGGTGGCGAAAGTGCCACAGCGCTGCATGTGTGCCGAACGGTATGCCGGCGCGCCGAACGCAGCCTGGTCTTTCTGGCGGAAAATGAGGAAGTGCGTCCGGAACTGATTAAATACCTGAACCGATTATCCGATTACCTTTTTGTGCTGGCGCGCTATGTGTCAAAAGAAACCGGCGAAAACGAAGAATACTGGAATCCCAATGACCGCTAAAAAGGCGCTGCTGTTTATCAACGGTGTTCCGCCGGCGCGACTTCCTGACGCTGATGCATTTGATGTCGTGGCCTGCTCCGATGGTGCTTTTGATTATTTAAAATCTGCCGGATTTAATTTTTCGAAACTGAATTTTGTTTCCGGCGATTTTGATTCACAAGCGGCACAGGAGGAAGTAGCGGCCTTGTCTGCTGAATATGGTTTTGAAATTCTGCCCACACCCGATCAGGACAAAACAGACTTTTGCAAAGCTTTGGAAATTCTGGCAGCGAAAGACTGTACCGAAGTTTCGGTGTACGGCGGCAGCGGCGGTGAAATGGATCATTTTCTGGGAAACCTCACGGTGGCGTCTCAGTTTCAAAAGGACATCAACATCACTTTTTTTGATGAATATGCCCGGTACTTCTTTGCTGCGCACCATACCGTTTTGGATACAGAGCCGGGTCAGATGATCTCACTGTATCCTTTTCCGGAAGCGAAATATGTGGTCAGCACCGGCCTGGAGTGGCCCCTGTTTGGTGAAGATCTTAATCTTACCTCCCGCATCGGTACCCGGAACCGGGCGGTCGACAAGCAAGTGGAGGTTTCATATCAGCAGGGCAGCCTCATTATTTTTGTGGCACATCCGGCGGCACGGGATATTTTAACGGAACTTTAAAAGAAAAAGCCAACTTTTTTCACCAACTTTGCACCTTTAATTACGTAACTTTTTGTATTGATATGAAGATTAAATATTCAGAGCTGATTGACCAAACGCTGTATTTTCCGACCGAAGAATTTAATGTGTCTGAAAATAATCTGCAGTTTCACGATATTCCGCTGATGGATGTGGTGGAGCAGTTTGGAACTCCGCTGAAATTTAATTACCTGCCTAAAATTTCCGCCAACATTCAACGCGCGAAAGCTTGGTTTAAGGAAGCTTTTGAACTGAATGATTATAAGAAAGAATACCGCTATTGTTATTGTACCAAGTCCAGTCATTTTGCTTTTGTGCTGGAAGAGGCGCTGAAAAACGATATTTCCATCGAAACTTCGTCCGCTTATGACATGGATATCGTGAAAGCCTTGTATGAGAAAGGCAAATACGATAAATCGGTGGAAGTCATTTGCAATGGCTTTAAAACAGATGACTATCTCGCGAAGATTTCAGATTTGATTAATGATGGGTTCCACAATATTACCCCGATTCTGGATAATTACCGTGAACTCGATAAGCTGACCGAAAGTATTGACACGACCTTCAATATCGGAATCCGCATTGCTTCCGAGGAAGAACCTAAATTTGAATTTTATACATCGCGTCTAGGTATCGGGTATAAAGACATTATTCCGTACTACAGCCAGAAGATTGCAGAGCACCCGAATGCACGGCTGAAGATGCTGCATTTCTTTATTAATACCGGAATCAAAGACACAGCGTATTACTGGAATGAACTGTACAAATGCCTGCGCGTATATGCGCGACTAAAAAAGATTGCGCCCGAGGTAGATTCTCTGAATATTGGCGGCGGTTTCCCGATCAAGACATCGCTGAACTTCGATTATAATTACCAGTACATGGTGAATGAAATCGTGTCGCAGATTAAAAAGTTCTGTGAAGAAGAAGGCGTGGAAGAACCGAATATTTACACTGAATTCGGAAGTTTTACCGTAGGCGAGAGCGGCGGACATCTGTATAAAATCATTTCGCAGAAACGCCAGAATGACCGGGAAAAGTGGAATATGATTGATTCCTCCTTCATGACGACCCTGCCGGACACCTGGGCGATCTCACGCCATTTCATTATGCTGCCGCTGAACCGCTGGGACGATACCTATGAACGCGTATTCCTGGGCGGACTTACCTGCGACTCCGATGATTATTATAACTCCGAGCAGCACACCAATGCGATTTACCTGCCGGTGTTCAGTGATACGAAACCGTTATATATCGGCTTTTTCCACACAGGAGCGTATCAGGAAACCATCGGTGGCTACGGTGGCGTTCACCACTGCCTGATGCCACAGCCGAAACACATTCTGATCGACAAGGACGAGGAAGGGAACTTTGTGTACACCCTGTTCCGCGAAGAACAACGTCCCGATGATGTTTTGAAACTGTTGGGATATTAATCAGTACGTACTTTTATAAAAATAAAACCTGTTTTCGGACAGGTTTTTTTATGGTTAAAAAGTAAAAACCAACCGCCCCGGATTTCCGGGGCGGTTTGCATTTAGGAGGGTTGACCTTCAGTTGTACTGCCGTTGTCCGGATTGTCTTTCGGCTTTTGATTACCCTTGGTCGTTGTAGTCTTTACAACCGTAGCTTCCTGTTCTTCACCTTTCAGATAGCTTGGCAGGTTCAGGCCGGCCATTTCGAATAAATCATTCAGCGGCGGTACCGATTTCATCATGCCCGAAATAAAATTGGAGGTAGAGGTCTGGCCGTTACTGGTTTCTCCGCCATTGTCCCACACCGTGACTTTGTCAATCTTAATTCCTTTCACTGCCTCCACCTGCGTTTTTACCAGTTCAGGCAGCTTTTCCAGAATCAAAAGGTGGAAGGCATTGTTGGTGTCGCCGCCCGCAGCCTTCACTACTTTTTCATATCCTTCCGCCTGCTTGCTCAGGATTTCATAGAGCCCCTTTGCCTCTGCTTCACGCTTCAGGAAAATAGCATCGGCTTCCCCTTTTGCCTGTACTCTGATTTTCTCTGCTTCGGCCTGTGCCTCAATAATCGCTCGCTGTTTTTGGATTTCAGCAGGTACAACAATGTTCGCATTCTGCGTGGAGCGTTCTCTTTCCGCACGCGCGGCTTCTGCTTTTTGCTCTGCCTGATAAGATTCTTCCAGGGAGCGCGCTTTCTGAACATTCTCAGCTGCCGTCGCCAGGCGAAGGGCCTCTGCTTCCCGTTCACGCCGTTCCGCATCGGACTGGGCAATAGTAATCCGCGCTTCGTTCTCCCCGCGGATGGCGAGTGAGTTGGCGGTAGAGGTTGCAATACGGGAATCTCTTTCTGCTTCCGCACGACCGATGGCTTCGTCTTTATGCGCCGCCGCAATGCTGATTTCGCGGTCTTTGGTCGTAACTGCAATTTTCACGTCGCGGTCGCGGGAAAATTCCGCGATCTGAATGTCTTTCTGGCGGTCTGCATCCGCTTTACCGGTTTCCCCGATTTTCTCCTGCTCAGCCACACTGACTTTCGCTTCGTTAATCGCTTTCGCTGCAGCTTCTTTTCCTAATGCTTCAATATAGCCGGACTCATCACTGATGTCCGTAATATTAACATTAATAAGTTTTAAACCTACTTTGCGAAGTTCTGTATCAACGTTGTTGGTAATATTGTCTAATAACTTATCACGGTCGGAGTTAATTTCTTCAATGGTCATCATTGCTACCACCAAACGCAGCTGACCAAATAAAATATCTTTGGAAAGTTCCGTAATCTGCTCATGTGCCAGGCCCAGAAGGCGTTCAGCAGCATTTCCCATCGTATCAGGATCCGTACTGATTGCAATGGTAAAGCGGCAGGGGACATCCACCCGGATATTCTGGCGCGAAAGTGCATTAATTAAATTCGCTTCGATCGACATTGGTTTAAGGTCCAGGTATGCATAATCCTGAATCACCGGCCAAATGAAGGCAGCCCCACCATGAATACATTTCGCAGATTTGCCACCGGTTTTCCCGTAAACCACCAGGATTTTGTCAGAAGGGCAGCGTTTGTAACGGCTGATGAGCGCCGCAAAAGTCACAAAAAGGACCAGGACCAGTACGATGACAATCGTGAAGCCCGGGTATTGTTCAATCATTTCCATATATTAATTTAATTTGCTTACAATCAGCAGGTTGTTTTTAATGCGGTCCACTTTAACCATCGTTCCGGAACTGATCTGGTGAAAGTCTTCCGTGGCTGCACCGATTTCGTGCATCGTGCCGTTCACACTGATTTGAATTTTCCCCGCGCCGGTAAGCCGCCCCGGGATCGGACTGTACACACGGCCGGTACCGCCGACCAGGCTTTCAATGCGGAAGGTGTTATCCTCAGAAAGTTTCAGGATTTCCCGGATGAGAATGAAGAAGATGATAATAAAAAGAATTCCTACCACACACGCCAGCGCTACCAGCAGAAATTTACTTTCGATGGAATTGTAAAAGGTAACACCTGTCCAGCCGAAACCCAGCATAAAATTAATCAGGTTCCGGAACGAGAACAGCTGGAACGGCGCCGAGACATCATCGAGGTTACCATCGAAATCGGCGTTAATGCCGCCCATGTCGGTACTGCCGATAAAGGTAAGAACAGTTTGTACTGCGAAGATAATGCTGCTGAATAACGCTACATACCAGAAGCCCTGCAGCAACCCATCCTGACTGTTGATAAAATCAAGCATGATAAAGTAGTTTTAACAAATATATAATATTTATTGATGTGGAATTGCTTTCTGAGTGGGAGTTTCCGCGAAATTGATAAAAATGATGTCAAACAATTTTAACATTTATACTTGGTTATGATAAATGCCAACGATTCTTATTAAAACGAACAAAATAACAATTATTCAAACGCCCAAGTGCCTTCATTTATATAAACATAATGTATAGAAAATGATCTGAAATCGCTTTGCTTGGTCGGACTTTAAAAATAGTAGGATGCTCTGCAAAATCTGGTCTCGCTGAATGAAATATCTTTGCGTTCTTGTAATAATTTTAATTGTCAATAATCCTTCGCGTTCTCCGCGTTTAAAAATCGCAGACAGTTTTAAACATAATGAATACAACCGCTTTTCTGCCATTGCAGTCTTTACACCCTTTCTTAGATTTTCGCGATAAACTTTTATCTTTGCTCTACTAAATTTAAATGGACTCAATGAAAACATACGCTGATATTCCCGAAGAAAACGGCACGCTGGAAAATGCCAGTGTCATGCTTGTAACGGTGCCTTACGACGGAACTTCCACCTGGGGAAAGGGAGCTGATAAAGGCCCGGAACTCTTCCTGGATGCTTCCGAAAATATGGAACTTTATGATATCGAAACCGGTACTGAGCCTTATCTGAAAGGCGTTTATCTCGCCGGTGAGGTAGCAGAAAACAGTTCCCCGGAAGCCATGACCGAAGCGGTTTATCAGAAAACCAAAGAACTGCTGCAGCACGAAGGAAAACTGTTCACCCTTTTTGGCGGAGAGCACTCCGTATCCATCGGGTCGATCCGCGCGGTCGGCGAGAAGTATGAGAACCTGACGGTTTTGCAGCTCGATGCACACACCGATTTACGTCCTGATTTCCACGGATCTACCAGCAACCATGCCTGCGCCGTCTTCGAGGCCAGCCAGAAACACAATCTGGTACAGGTGGGCATTCGCTCCTGCGATATTGAAGAAATGGAGTATGTAAATGAGTCCCAATGTTTCTGGGCACACCAGATTGCGCACAATGAAAACTGGATTAATGAGGTGCTGGAAAAAGTATCCGGCAATGTATATATCACGATAGACCTGGATGCGTTTGATCCGTCCATTGCACCTTCCACCGGTACACCCGAACCTGGCGGCCTGCAGTGGTATCCGACTTTGGAACTGCTGAGAAAAGTGTTCCAGAAATGCAATGTGGTAGCGTTTGATATCGTGGAACTCATGGACTCGCCTATGGCAAAACCGACAGCTTTTCTGGCTGCTAAATTATATTATAAAATGCTGGCCTATTATCATTTGGATAAATAAAACTTGCTTTTTACATTTAAAAAGGCTGTTCCAAACCGGAGCAGCCTTTCTCTTTTGTAATATTATTTGATTTAAAAAAAATTCGGTCAGCGTTTTAGCAAAATGTCCTGCGCCTCCGGCATGCGGTTCATTACTGCTCTGGCGTACGAACAGTGGGGATACACGCTCCAGTTGTTTTCCCGCGCAAAGCGCACGCCTTCCTGCACCAGGTATTTCCCCATGCCACGCCCTTCAAACTGAGGGTGAACTAGTACAAAAGAAATTACCATCCGCTTGTCTTCGGGAAATAGAGTATAGGTAAGTCTGCCTACTTCCTGGTCATCGTCATTATGCAGGTAGATAAGTCCTCCGTTGCCTTTCCGGTCATTCGTATATTTCATAAGCTCGTGTTTAAAATTAATATTGAAGATAGTGATTCAGCAAATACCTTTCCACAAACGAAAAAGCCAATACGGTGCTAATTCTGTAACTTTGGCTTGCTAAAAATTTAGTTTTATGAAAATTACCCTGAACCGCATTGACGACGATTTCCTGTTTCAGTGCACCAACAGCCGCGGTAGGTCCATCCTGTTGGATAATATTTCCCATAATGAAAACAGCCAGGGCGTTTCGCCGATGGAGTCTGTCCTGATGGCCGTAGCCGGCTGCAGCGGTATCGATATGGTCTCTGTCCTGAAGAAGCAACGCCAGGAAATTACTTCCTTTGCCGCAGAAGTGGAAGGTGAGCGGGTGGAAGAGGACGGTGCCAAGCCTTTCAAGGATATTACAGTGACTTTCCGGCTGGAAGGAAACATTGATCCGGCCAAAGCAGCACGCGCAGCCATGCTTTCTTTCACAAAATATTGTTCTGTTTCCAAAACACTGGAACCCAGAGTTACGGTTCACTATCATTTGTTTGTGAACGGTGAACGCATCACGGAATAATATTTTTAATAATATTTGATACATGCCGGACGACCGTCATAGACGCAGTTTCCGGCATTTTCTATCTGCTAAGATATAAGCGCCGCACACAGTAAGAAATAATTCATTTCAAAAAATATTTGCAGTTTCGGTAAACATTCTCTTTCTTTGCAGCTCATTCGTTCTTTTACATATTGAAAATGTTATTAAGAAAGGTGGAGAGACTAGACTCTGTGAAACCTTAGCAACCCTTCGGCAACGAAGAAGGTGCTACATTCTATTCGCCCTGGCGCGAAAGAGATAACACGATCCGTATACTACATTCTTTCTGTAGCATTTTCAGTTTTGTTTTTTATTTAAAAAATTAAAACGGTGCTACAAACACTCACAATATCTAATTTTTCTGCTTCCTCGGGACTCATTCCGCAGGTGGTTTTGTCGTATCAGCTTTTTGGCTGTCCGCTGCACACGGCGCCGGTGGTGCTCGTGAACCATGCACTGACCGGAAACTCGAATGTGGCCGGCCGGGAAGGCTGGTGGAACAAAATCATTGGCCGGGAACTCACGATTGATACCGACCATTGCACCGTCCTCTGTTTCAATATTCCCGGTAATGGTTTCGACGGGAGCCTTCAGCCTGATGCAGAGGTTTTCATTACTTCTGATATTGCCCGGCTTTTCCTGGCCGGACTTCAGCAATTACAAATTGAAAAACTTCAGCTGCTCATCGGCGGTTCGCTCGGCGGTGCCATTGGCTGGGAAATGCTGGCCCTGAAACCCGACCTGGCAGAAATCTTTATTCCGGTGGCCTGCGATTACCGCACTTCGGACTGGCTGCATTCTCAGTGTCTTGTTCAGCAGTTTCTGCTTAGTCATCAGGACGATCCGCTCCAAAAAGCCAGAGCACACGCCATGCTGTGTTACCGCACACCAGCCTCCCTGAATGACCGGTTTCAGAATGTTCGCCACGCCGAAACGCGTCAGCTCAAATCCCACGACTGGCTTAACTTTCACGGCAAAACATTAGAGGGCCGCTTCAGTATACAGGCGTACCAGCTGATGAACCGGCTGCTGATGACCGTCGACGCTGATGCCGAAAAACTAAAAAAGATCCAGGCGAAAATTCATCTGATTGCCATTGATTCCGATTTGCTGTTTCCTGCCTTTGAAATGAAAAAAGCGGCCGGCTGGCTCCGGCAATATAATTCCTGCGTTACTTACCAGGAAATCAGTTCGCCACATGGCCACGATGCCTTTCTGATCGAATATCCTCAGTTACATTCCCTTTTAAAATCTCATTTGTCATGAACCCCATAAAAGAAATTACTTTCTCTAAAAACAAAGCCATTATCAAATTCGGGGGCCGCGATTTTCTCGGCCAGGTTGGCGTGGACGGCCGTATTTTCAAAGTTCTGACGCTGGCGCGCATTAGTGTCGGAATGATTGCCCAGCAGGATGCCGAACAGGGTATTTCCGTTTTAATAAACGAAGCCGATGCCTCTCAGGCGGTCAACTGCCTGATCGATGAATTTGAAAAAGAACGTAAATCCGGCGATGTATCCCAGATTTACAGTATCAATAACGTTTCCGTACTGGGCTTCGAAAGCCGGGAAATTCCCAAAATCCTGTCCGAACTTTCCCGCAATAACATTTTTCCCTTAATACTTAATCACGTGGCCGCAAAAAACCGACTGAACCTGGTGGTAACATCCTCTCAGGATGAAAAAGCTAAGAACATTATCGAAGCAGAATTATTCTCTAAACCTAAAACCGTGCATCTGGCAATGATTGGTCACGGCAAGGTAGGCTCCGAACTCATTGGGCAGGTCCTGCGCAGTGCTGCAGAAATCCGCCAGCGCAAAAAACTGGACCTGCGGATTGTTGCGGTGGCGAACTCCCGAAAAATTGCTTTCAGCAAAGAAGGGTTTCGCGAGGACTGGAACGAGCAGATCGCCGTGGCAGAATCTCCGTCTAATATTGACTCGCTCATCGAGTTCTCCAAACAGCAGCAACTGGAAAACCTCATCGTTGTGGACAATACCGCCAGTGCAGATTTTGTAAAGCACTACCCGCACCTTGCCGAAAGCGGTTTCGACCTGGTGTCTTCCAACAAAATTTTCAATACCGCGCCGATTACCGAATACCGCAGCTTCCGCCATATTCTGGCAAAGAAGAATAAAAAATATCTCTACGAAACCAATGTGGGCGCAGGCTTACCTCTGATTGATACCATTCGCCTGCTTCACCTTTCCGGCGAAAACATTACCCGGATCAAAGGTGTGTTCTCAGGTTCGCTGAGTTATATCTTTAATGAATTTTCCGTGCGCGATGTACCGTTTTCTACCATTCTGCAGGAAGCCGTGGCTGCGGGCTTCACCGAGCCGGATCCGCGCGAAGATTTATCGGGCAACGATGTGGCGCGTAAACTTTTAATCCTGGCGCGCGAACTGGACCTGAGCAATGAATTGTCTGATATCCGCATTCAGAACCTTCTGCCCGAAGCTTTATCAGCACGTACCCGCGAGGAATTTCTGAACAGCCTGGCCGAACTTGATGATCGGTTCCAGCAAATCAAAGAACAGCAGGAACCCGGCTACGTACTCCGTTTTGTTGGCGATCTTCATGGCGACCTGCAGCAGGAAAAAGGTGAACTCGATGTGCAGCTGATTTCCGTTCCGGCAGCTTCGGCACTTGGCCAGCTCAAAGGCTCCGACTCAATTTTTGAAATTTATACCGAGAGTTACGGTGCGCATCCCATCGTGATTATGGGCGCGGGCGCCGGTGCTGCGGTTACCGCACGCGGCGTGTTTGGAGATATTTTAAGACTTTCTGAAAACTAATAAAACCATGCAACGTTTTGAAACCATCGCGGTGCGCCAACAGGCCGGCCGCAGCCAATATGATGAACATTCCGTTCCGCTGTATCTCACCTCCAGCTTCGTTTTTGATGATGCCGAGGAAATGCGCGCGGCCTTTGCCGAGGAAAAACAAAGAAACCTGTACAGCCGCTTTTCCAATCCCAATGTCAATGAATTCACTGATAAGATTGCAGCACTGGAAGGGGCGGAAGCCGGTTATTCCTTTGCAACCGGCATGGCTGCAGTGTTTTCCACCTTTGCAGCGTTGCTTGCGGCAGGCGATCATGTGCTCAGCTGCCGTTCGGTTTTTGGATCTACGCACACATTGTTTACGACCTATTTCCCCAAGTGGAACATTGAAACCACCTACTTTGATGCGGCGGAAACCGACCTGGAACCATACCTGACACCCAAAACCAAAATTCTGTACATAGAAACCCCGACAAATCCTGCAATTCAAATTCTCGACTTAGAAAAATTAGGAAACTTTGCGAAAAAGCACAACCTCATTTTCATTGTGGATAATTGCTTTGCAACGCCTTATTTACAGCAGCCTATCAGCTTCGGCGCAGATCTCGTTATTCATTCCGCCACCAAACTGATTGATGGCCAGGGACGCGTACTTGGCGGCGTTACGGTGGGGAATAAAGACTTGATTCGTCAAATTTACCTGTTCGCCCGAAATACCGGCCCGGCCCTGTCACCGTTCAATGCCTGGGTGCTCAGCAAAAGCCTGGAAACCCTGGCCGTGCGGGTGGACCGCCATTGTGAAAATGCGTTGCAGATCGCTCAGTTTCTGGAAAATCACCCCGCGGTCAAGCAGGTCCGCTATCCATTCTTGCCGTCGCATCCGGGCTATGAAACTGCCCGAAAGCAAATGAAAGCCGGCGGCAGCATGGTCGCCTTCGAGCTGAAAGGCGGGCTCGAAGCAGGACGTCAGTTTCTGAACCGGGTACAACTGTGTTCACTCACTGCCAATTTGGGCGATACCCGTACCATTGTGACCCATCCGGCTTCTACGACCCACGCAAAACTTTCACCGGAAGATCAGCAGCAGGCAGGCATCACGCCCGGACTGGTGCGCTGCTCGGCGGGCCTGGAGCATGTGGAGGATCTTATTGCAGACTTGCAGCAGGCGCTTGAATAGTTTTTGGGCGTGCCCCATTGCGGGAGCGGTGCCGTTTCCGGCACCGCTCCCGCAAAAGGGTCGGTCTGCGCCTGCAATTCCTCGCCGCGCTGGCGCGCGGCTGCGGGATTTCCGGCTCCGCCCTCACGCAGGGCAGTTCATCTTAATTAAAATTAGAAATGAAAAATACAGAACAACTTTATAAAGCCCTCGAACAGAGGATCCTTATTCTGGATGGTGCCATGGGGACCATGCTCCAGCGGCATTCTTTTACCGAGGAAGATTACCGCGGTGCCAGGTTTCAGGACTGGCCGCATTCCCTGAAAGGAAACAATGATCTGCTTTCGCTTACACAGCCCCACGCTATTGCAGATGTGCACCGTCAGTATCTGGAAGCCGGCGCCGATATCATCGAAACCAATACTTTTTCGGCCACCACCATCGCCATGGCAGATTATCATATGCAGGACCTGGTGACCGAGCTCAACCTGGAATCAGCGCGCATTGCCCGCCGGGTTTGTGATGAGTTTACAGAACGCACACCGGATAAACCTCGTTTCGTTGCCGGCTCGATAGGCCCTACCAATAAAACAGCAAGCCTGAGCCCGGATGTGAGCGATCCCGGTTTTCGTGCGATCACCTTTGGGGAGCTTGCAGCGGCATACAAGCAACAGGCAGCTGCGCTGCTGGAAGGTGGTGCCGATATCCTGCTGGTGGAAACAATTTTTGATACGCTGAACGCAAAAGCAGCACTATTCGCCATTGATGAGCTTCGTGAAGAACTCGGCGTGGAAATACCGGTGATGATTTCCGGAACCATTACCGATGCCTCGGGCCGTACACTGAGCGGGCAAACGGCAGAAGCCTTTCTGATTTCGGTGTCGCATACGCCGCTGTTGAGTATTGGATTGAACTGTGCGCTGGGCGCCGGCCAGCTCACGCCTTATCTGGAAGCCATTGCCGCTAATACCGGTGCTGCCGTGTCCGCCTATCCGAATGCCGGCCTGCCCAATGCCTTCGGCCAATACGATGAAACGCCGGAGCAAATGGCGTCACAAATCAACATTTATCTCGAAAAAGGCCTGGTAAATATTATCGGGGGCTGTTGTGGCACGACACCTGCACACATAAAAGCGATTGCAGAACGGGCAGAACAGTATGCTCCACGGCTTATTCCGGACCTGGTTCCGGGATAAAATGTTGCTGTTGAGCCGGTTGTGCGATCAAAACATTTTTTTATTAATTTAACAGTAGAAAATTTTTGAGCCATGAAGAAACCGGTTTACAACAAGAGTGCTGAGGAAACCGCCTTATTCACTGAACTGAGGAAGAGAGTTAATGAACGTGTAAAAGCCATTCCCGGGAACCGCGACAACATTATTAAAGTAAAAGTTTTTGTATTGCCGCTGTTGTATCTGGGTTGTTATCTGGCGGCGGTGTTTAACGGAGCAAACCCTGTCATTTACGCGTCGTTTTTCGCGGCTATGGGAATTATTCTGGTGTTGATTTACCTGAATCTGATTCATGAGGCCGCTCATAATAACATATTTAAAAACAAAAAATACAATAAAGCCGTCCTGCGGATTTTCGATTTCATCGGGGCCAACAGCTTTATTTGGGAAAGGAGACATATTGTGAGTCATCATTCGTACCCGAACGTAGACGGTTGGGACACGGATATTGAACAGAGCGGCGTTCTTAAAATTTATCCTTACGGCGAGGCAAAAGGAATACAGAAATACCAGCACCGGTTTTTCTTCATGGTCTATCCGCTGTACTTATTTAACTGGATGTTTATTCGCGACTTCCGCGACTTTTTCGATCGGAACCGCATCATCCAGAAAGTGCAGACGCGTATTCCCGGAAAAGAAAAAATGAAAATGCTGCTGTTCAAGCTGTTTTATTTCTTCTATCAGATTGTGGTGCCAATCGTCTTTTTCCATGTATCGTGGAAACTGGCAGTAGGAGCGTGGCTGTTACAGATACTGGTCGCAAGTACATTTGCGCTTTTTGTTCTGCTGCCGTTGCACGCAGTACCGGAGAATGAATTCCCCTTGGTGGATGAAAACAGCAACCTGCCATACAGCTGGCTGCGCCATCAGTTTGAAGTTACCAACGATTTAAAGGAAAATAACCAGTTTTTCCGCTATGTCCTTGGGAACTTTAATTATCATGTGGCACACCACCTTTTTCCCAATTACAGCTATGAATATTATCACGAAATCACCGATGAGATAAAGAAATTCGCCAAAGAACATAATTTCAGGTATAAGCAGTATCCGCTCTTCACGGCGCTGGGCATGCATTATAACCTGTTGAAAACCAATGCTACATCCATCGGTGAAATGATGGAGGAATCCATGTAGCGGCAGGCGCTGACTTCAGACAGCAGTTGCCGCCGTTGTGGAGGCAAATGCAGAAAGATGTAAAATCTTTCAACTAAAAAAGTCAGCGTACGCTATGAAATATTTACAGTTATCCGGTCTGGAACCTTTGGTCATTACACCGGAATCCAATTTTATCAATGTCGGGGAGCGAACCAATGTAGCCGGTTCCAAAAAATTCCTTCGACTTATTAAAGAAAATAATTACGTCGAGGCACTGGAGATTGCGCGCGACCAGGTAACCGGTGGTGCGCAGATTCTGGACGTTAATTTCGATGACGGCCTGCTCGACGGCAAAGCGGCAATGGTTCGTTTCCTGAATCTGGTTGCCGCAGAACCGGACATTGCCCGTATTCCGATTATGATTGATTCCTCGCGGTGGGAAATTCTGGAAGCCGGCCTGCAGGTGGTGCAGGGGAAATGTGTCGTTAATTCCATCAGTTTAAAAGAGGGCGAAGAAGAATTTATCCGGCAGGCAAAACTCATCCGGCGTTATGGTGCCGCTGTGATTGTGATGGCTTTCGATGAAACCGGTCAGGCTGATAACTTCGACCGCCGTATTGAGATTTCCAAACGCTCCTATGACTTACTTATAGACAAAGCCGGCTTTCCGCCCGAGGATATTATTTTCGATCTTAATATTTTTCCCGTTGCCACCGGCATGGAGGAACACCGGCGGAACGCACTTGATTTTATTGAGGCGACACGCTGGGTGCGCGAAAATCTGCCGCATGTTTCTGTGAGCGGCGGTGTTTCCAATATTTCTTTCTCCTTCCGCGGAAATGACCGGGTCCGCGAAGCGATGCACTCCGCTTTTTTGTACCATGCAATAAAAGCCGGAATGAATATCGGCATTGTGAATCCGGCACTGCTGGAAGTGTATGATGACATTCCAAAGGATTTACTGGAACTGGTAGAGGATGTTTTGCTCGACCGTCGTGCGGATGCCACCGAACGACTGCTGGATTACGCCGAAAAAGTGAAATCTGTTCGCAAGGAACTGACCGAAGATCTGGCGTGGAGACAGGAACCTTTGCAGGACCGGATCACCCATGGTTTGGTAAAAGGGATTGACAAGTTCATTGTAGACGATGTAGAAGAAGCACGGCAACAAAGCTCCCGGCCGCTCGATGTGATTGAGCAGCAGCTGATGACCGGCATGGGCGCGGTCGGCGACCTGTTCGGCAGCGGCAAAATGTTTCTGCCGCAGGTGGTAAAATCTGCCCGGGTGATGAAAAAAGCGGTGGCGTACTTACAGCCTTTCATCGAAGCGGAAAAAGATACGGCACGACCTGCGAACGGCAAAATCCTTATGGCTACCGTGAAGGGTGATGTACATGATATCGGTAAAAATATTGTGAGCGTGGTGCTGGGCTGCAACAATTACGAGATCGTAGATTTAGGGGTGATGGTGCCGGCAGAGAAGATTATAGCTGCTGCCGCGGAACATGACGTGGACGTTATTGGTCTGAGTGGCTTAATTACGCCCAGTCTGGATGAAATGATTTATGTGGCGGAAGAGATGGAGCGCCAGAGCATTAAGGTACCGCTGCTCATTGGTGGAGCAACCACCAGTAAAGCGCACACAGCCGTAAAGATTTTCCCGAAATATTCGCACCCGGTGGTGCATGTGAACGATGCCTCACGCGCGGTCGGGATTGTTTCTCAGTTGCTGGATCAAAATAAAGAAAGCTATCAGACAGCGTTGCGGAATGATTATGAAGATTTCCGCCAGAAATTCCTGAGCCGCCAGATTGTGAAAGAATATATTCCGCTGGCGCAGGCCCGCGAGGAGCGTCACCAAATCCAGTGGCGACAGGATGATATTGCCCAGCCTAACAAACTGGGCGTTACTGTGATTGAACATCAGGATTTGCGGGAACTTGTGCCTTTCCTGGACTGGACGCCTTTTTTCCGGAGCTGGGATTTGCACGGCAAGTTTCCGGATATCCTGAAAGACGATGTGGTGGGCGAGCAGGCGAGCGTGCTGTATCGTGAAGCGCAGGAAATGCTGGAAAAGATTATTTCGGAACAATGGCTGACGGCAAAAGGAATCTTCGGCTTGTTCCCGGCACAGTCGGACGCGCAGGATGATATTGTGGTTTTTGATGAGGACCGGCAACCATTGGTGAAGTTTCACACGCTGCGCCAGCAGTTGAAAAAATCTGCCGGCAAAAAATATTTCGCGCTGAGTGACTTTGTGGCACCGGAAGGTTCGGGTGTACAGGATTATATGGGTGCGTTTGCGGTGACCACCGGTTTTGGAACCGATGAAAAAGCACAGGAATACCAGCAGCAGGGCGACGATTACAATGCAATTATGGTGAAAGCGCTGGCTGACCGTTTGGCTGAAGCTTTCGCGGAATTCCTGCACCATGAAATCCGGACAAAATGCTGGGGATATGCCGCGTCGGAATCACTGGATAATGAAGCGCTGATTGCGGAAAAATACCGCGGTATCCGTCCGGCTCCGGGATATCCGGCCTGCCCGGACCATCTCGAAAAAGAAACCATCTGGGAACTGCTGAAGGTGAAAGAAAATATCGGGCTGGAACTCACGGAAAGTCTGGCGATGTTCCCGACGGCAGCGGTAAGTGGCTATTATTTCGGCCATCCGGAAGCCAAGTATTTCGGCGTCGGGAAAATTACGGAAGAACAGCTGCGGGATTATGCCGCCCGTAAAGGAATTGAGACAGATTATGCCCGAAAATGGCTGAGCCCGAACCTTGTTTCTTAATCAAAACTGACCATAGATGCGTACCCCGCGTGAGCGATGGAAGCGTTTACCCCGCAGGCCTGCCTGAGAAGGCAGGCCGAGGAGTAGTAGCGGACAGCGCGGCCCGTGCCCGGGGCTTCGCAGGGGAAAGGGACACGCCCAAATCCAATGTAAACAACTACTTATTTTTACGACATAGCATATGAAAATTACGGAACATCTGGCGGCTGCGGCCGGGAAAACATTGTTCTCACTGGAGGTGGTACCGCCGCAAAAAGGGACGGGTATCGGTGATCTCTATAAAAATCTGGATCCGCTGATGGAATTTAATCCACCGTTTGTGGATGTAACGACGTCGCGCGAGGAGTATGTGTATCTGGACAAAGGCAACGGCCTGATGGAAAGGCGCATTACCCGGATGCGTCCCGGCACGCTGGGAATCTGTGCAGCGATCCAGCATAAATATGGCGTGGATACGGTGCCGCATGTGCTGTGTGGTGGTTTCACGCCGGCCGAAACGGAATATCTGCTGATTGACTGTATGTATCTGGGGATTGAAAATGTGATGGCGCTGCGTGGCGATGCCATGAAAGGACACCAGCATTTCGAGGCCTCGGACGGCGGACATTCGTATGCTAGTGAGCTGGTTACGCAAATCAGGGAACTGGGCGGCGGCAAATTTTTGCACAGTGAGGAAGCAGCCGGTGATAATACAAAGTTCTGCATTGGCGTGGCTGGCTATCCGGAGAAGCACATTGAAGCCCCCTCGCTGCAGTTTGACCTGGAACGCCTGAAACAAAAAGTGGAAGCGGGCGCTGATTATGTAGTGTCGCAAATGTTTTTTGACAACCAGAAATATTTTGAGTTTGTAGCCGCTGCGCGTGAGGCCGGAATTACCGTGCCCATTCTGCCGGGGATCAAACCGGTGGCGGTGAAAACGCATTTGCAGATGTTGCCGAAGGTTTTCAAAATCGATTTGCCCGAACCGCTGATCAACGCGATGCAGGAAGCAAAAGATAACACGGCCGTTCGTCAGGTGGGGATTGAATGGGCCATTGCGCAGTGCCGCGAACTGATGCAGGCGGGTGTGCCAGTCCTGCATTTTTACTCAATGGGGAAAAGTGACAACATCCGGGAGATTGCAAGGGCGTTGTTTTGAAATTACGTTTGCTGGTTATATTTAAGGGAACTATTACGTATCCTGATATTCCTCATGCTCATTCCACTGGGTCTCGTCAAAGGAATGGCTGTCTTCTGCCAGCAGTTCAGCTTCATAGTCCAGATAGGCTTTCATGGAAAAGCTGGATTCGTCGCGGAGCTGTTCTTTGGCGAGTTTCCGGGTCATGGCTTTGTCAATCAGCATAAATCTTTTGCCAAGCCTGCGGGCTGCATAGGCGCGCATGCCGGTCGCTTTTAAAACATCAACGGCCATGTCAACGGCTGTGCCCAAGGTTTCCCGGTATATATTATCCACGCCGCTGTTGATGAAGTCGTAGGCATCGAGCCGGTTTTTTGCGCGGACAAATATTTTGAGTTGGGGAAAATGTTCACGGGCATATTCAAGTATAAATTTATTTTGCTCCGGATTGTCTAAACATAAAATTAAAAGATCTGCCGTCGCGGCACCGGCGGAACGAAGGATGGCAGGTTTGGAGGCATCGCCGTAATACACCTTGAAGCCGTTCTTGCGCAGAAGGTTCACACGTTCACTGTCACTGTCCAAAACGGTAGCACCGATTCCGTTCACGCGCAGTAGCCGACCGACCGTACTACCAAAATGCCCGAATCCGACGATGATTACATTTTGTAATTTCTTCGGGGTGTCCATTTCTCCCAAGCCTGGTTTTTTGGGTCGGGTGCGCGGTTCAATCCAATGTTCATTAACCAGAAGTAGAATAGGAGTAATACACATGGTGATGGCCGTAATCGCCATGAGTTGCGAATTGAGCACGGGTTCCAGTAAATATAATTTGGTGGAGTAGTTTATCAGAACGAAAGCAAACTCCCCAATCTGTGATAAGCCGAACGCAAGCAGAAAATTCTGGTGAAGTTTTAATTTAAAAAACC
This sequence comes from Chryseobacterium salipaludis, assembly GCF_022968825.1. GTDB lineage: Bacteria > Bacteroidota > Bacteroidia > Flavobacteriales > Weeksellaceae > Kaistella > Kaistella salipaludis. The sequence goes on along the minus strand of NZ_JALHKS010000006.1, from coordinate 166,452 downwards.
GGCCAACGGCCAGCAAGACCAGCATCTTCACAATGAGTACCACAATCGTCGTGCTGAATATAAACAGCGGATCCTGCATAATCACCGAAAAATTGATGGTAGCGCCCACGCTCACAAAAAAGACTGCCAGCAATAATCCTTTGAAAGGATCGATCTGGCTTTCCAGTTCATGGCGGAACTCACTGGTGGCCAGCAGCAGTCCTGCCAGGAAAGCGCCGAGCGCGGCACTGAGTCCGACAGCATGCATGAGTTCTGAAACGCCAATCACCAGGAAGAGTGAAGAGGCGGTCAGGAGTTCGTTCATACCCGACCGTGAAACGTAGCGCAGAAAAGGAACAAAAACATATCTGCCCAGAACTACCAGCAATGCTATTCCGATAATAATGGAAAAAGGCTGCAGCCACTCCGGTAAATACTGCAGCAGAATCTGCTTTTCATCTGTATCAGGCACCCGGGCAATCGCGGGGAGCAGCGCCAGAATGGGAATTACCGCAATATCCTGAAACAGTAAAATTGAAAAAGAAGCCTGCCCGACATCGGTCCGGAAAATGTTTTTTTCTTTTAAGGTCTGCAATACAATCGCCGTGGAAGACAAACTAAAGCAAAGAGCCGCCACCAAGGCAGCATTAAACTGCCAGCCTGCGAGAAAAAAAATCCCCAGCAATAAAAATATGGTAGCCGCCATTTGTCCCAGTCCCATCCCGATAATCTTTTTTCGTATGGTCCAGAACTTTTTGGGCTCAATTTCCAATCCTACCAGGAAAAGTAGCATGATCACGCCAAATTCGGTAGCTTCCATAATGTCCTGAGAGTCGCTGCCGGTTAACTTTAACCCAAACGGACCGATGATGATTCCGCCCAGGATAAAGCCGATCACCGAACTGAGTCCCAATTTACGGACGAGCGGTACCATGATGATGGCGGCACCAAGAAAGATAAGGGCAGTAAACGCTAAGGAGCTTTCATTCATGAGGTTTCAAGGATTTTTATAATTTGATCGGCCACCGGCGCCAGCGCTGCCGGCTGCAGGTCATCCGCGTCGTACACAGCGAGCAGGTTTTTCACCTCAATGCCATTTACGTCAAGTGAGAGGACCAGTGGTTTCATCAGTTCTTCAATAGTCGTGCTGTAAATGCCATCCGGCTGGAAATTCTGTTCACTGGCACCGGCTGTTACGATAATGGCGGCATCTTTATTGCGCAGCGGATGATCACTTTCTGCTTTCCAGCTCATATCGAAAACCTCATCAATCCACAGTTTCAGCAAAGGCGGTACACTAAACCAGATTAAGGGAAAATGGAAGATAAGCCGCTGATATTCGCGAATCCGCTTTCGCTCGCGAAACGTCGAAATATGAAAATCCTCATATTCCTCATATAAATCCTTGAGTTCCACGTGCTCAAACTGCTTGTAGATCTTAATCAGTTCTACATTGGTCGTGGAATATTCCAGATACGGATGGGCGAAAATGACAAGGGTTTTCTTCACAAGCTGCAATTTTTTTAAAAGTACAGAAAAAAATAAAAATATCCTTTTGATTGGCCGGAAAATCTGCTACATTTGGTATATGAAGGTGATTTCTGTGACTTCAAAACCGCAGCAGCGCGAGTTTCTGGATTTTCCATCCCGTATTTTTAAAGACGATCCCCATTATATCCGTCCGCTGGATCCGGATGTGGAACAGGTGTTTGATCCGGCTAAAAATAAATTTTTTAAATCCGGTGCATGTCAACGCTTTCTCTTTCAAAACAGCGCGGGGCAAACGGTAGGCCGGCTGGCTGTTTTCACGAATAAAAAATACCGCCAGGCACAACCTACCGGCGGCATTGGCTTTTTTGACTGCGTTGATGATCAGGCAACCGCAAATTTTATGTTTGATTACGCAAAAGAATGGCTGCAAAAGCGGGGCATGGAAGCAATGGACGGACCGATCAACTTCGGCGAGCGCGACCGGTTCTGGGGTTTGCTGATAGAAGGGTTTACCGAACCCTTATATGGAATGAATTATCATGCGCCGTATTACCGTCAGCTTTTCGAAAACTATGGTTTTCAGGTTTATTTTAATCAGTTATGTTTCGGCCGGCAAGTACATGATCCCGTAGCACAGAATTTCATGGATATGCACGCCCGGCTGTCCAAACAACCGAATATCCGCGCTTTACCTTTAAGGAAAAACAACCTCGATAAGTTTGCCGCTGATTTTGCGCATGTGTATAATAAAGCCTGGGCGCAGCACGGTGAAGGAAAACAAATGTCGGAACTGCAGGCCAAGAAGATGTTTCGCTCCCTGAAGCCTGCGATCAATGAACATATCTCGTGGTTTGTATATGATCAGGGCGAACCCATCGCGATGTGGCTGAATATTCCGGACCTGAACCAGTGGTTTAAATATCTGAACGGACGATTCGGCCTTTTTTATAAAATCCTCTTTTTATTAATTAAAAAGTTCCGGCGAAACAAGAAAATGGTCGGCTTGGTCTTTGGCGTGGTGCCGGAATGGCAACGGCGCGGCGTGGATGGCTATATGATCTGGGAAGGAACCAGGCATTTCCGCAAAACAACAGATTTCACCGAATATGAGATGCAGTGGATTGGTGATTTTAATCCTAAAATGATACGCATCGCTGAAAATCTGGATACCAAGGTGACGCGTAAGCTGGCCACGTACCGCTATCTTTTTGACCGCAGCCGGGAATTTGAGCGGCACCGGATGGTTTAAAAATAAAAATTAGAGAAACTTGACGTCCCGGATATTCAGGTAATAATTCACATTTCCTTTCCAGTGATTCTCTTCAATGGTAAAGGCAACATCGAACCGCCGTGTACGGAAATCATCTGCAAAGTGCCCCAGTTTAAAACCTACACACTCCACGTTACGACCGGTGGAATCCTGACGAATATAAAACTTCAGGTGATTATTGTCCTTGCCCATCGTTTTTACATACCCTGCCACTGCCATGTCTTTCAGTACCAGAATAGGTTTCATATTATGTGGCCCAAAGGGCGCCAGCTTGCGGTGGAAAGAAAAGAAATCCTTGTGCAAGGCATCGGGGTGGATCACCGCATCAATGGTCAGACTGGGTTGAATCTGGTGTTCCTGAATTTTCTCGGCAACCACGGCTTCAAACTTTTCTTTGAACTGTTCAAATTTTTCCTTCTCCATACTCAGGCCGGCTGCCGCAGGATGGCCACCGAATTTCAGGAAAAGATCCGAGCATCGTTCCAGTGCATGATGTACATCAAAATCGGCTACCGAGCGGGCAGAGGCTACGAGCTCACCATTATTCCCATCCGTAAATACCAAAGTAGGTTTGTAATGGCTTTCGATTAAGCGGGAAGCCACGATACCAATGACGCCTTTGTTCCACGACGGGCCATACACCACTGTCGTTAACTTGTTCAGTTGCCCTGTTTTCTCTACCTGTTCCAGCGCTTCAATGGTGCTGCTCATATCCATTTCGCGGCGGGAGTCGTTCAGCGTTACAATATCATTTACGATTTGGTGCGCGTGTTTCAGGTTATCGGAAACCATTAGTTCCACGGCTGCTTTCCCGTGCGAGATCCGACCGGCTGCATTAATCTTGGGTGCAATTTCGAAAACGATATTGCTGATTTCAAAGTGAGCGAGTTTATCTTCCGGGATTAATAAGCGCAAACCGAGATTTCGGGTTTTACGTAATACTTTCAGCCCTTGTTTTGCCAGAACGCGGTTTTCGCCGGTCATCGACACAATATCTGCTGCAATGGAGATCGCCAGTAAATCGGTAAGCTCAAAGAGTTCAGCTTCCGGTATTTTATAAATAGTGTTCAGTCCCTGGCAAAGCTTAAAGCCCACGCCGCAGCCTGAAAGTTCCTTAAAAGGATAGCGGCAGTCGCGCCGTTTCGGATCCAGTACAGCGACAGCATCCGGGATGGTTTCGCCCGGCAAATGGTGGTCGCAAATAATGAAGTCTACGCCGAGTGTTTTTGCATAGTCAATTTTATCCAAAGCTTTGATTCCGCAATCCAAGGCAATAATCAAAGAAAAATCATTTTCCTTCGCGAAGTCAATGCCTTCTTTTGAAATCCCGTATCCCTCCGAATTGCGGTCGGGAATGTAATAATCGAGGTATTTCTTTTCGACAATTTTGCTTAAATAAAGGTACATCAGGGCAACCGCGGTGGTTCCGTCCACATCATAATCGCCGTACACCAAAATTTTCTCACCATTTTCGATTGCGGTAGCAATCCGGTCCACGGCAAGCTGCATGTCCTTCATTAAGAAAGGATTATGAATGTCGTTTAAGTTAGGTTTGAAAAATTCGCGTGCTTTCTGATAGTTATCAATACCACGTAGGACCAGTATTCTGGATTCAAACGTGCCAAAACCAAGTGAAGAGCATATCCCATCCACAATATCCTCATCCGGTTCGGGTCGGTAAATCCATTTTTGACTCATAGTTTCACAAAAATAGGAAAAATATGGCAGCTCTTTAAGGCAGGCATCTTTATAAATTATCTTAAATAAAAGTTTACTAAAGAATTTTGAAAATCGCTAGATAAAAATCAAATTATACTATATGAAAGTGGTAAAATGGTAAGGGATTATCTGAATAATTTAAATTATTTAAAATTTTTATTGCTGGATTTCAGTTAGTTATAAGTGTGAGCCTGCTTTTTAACTGCGGATGCAAAACTGCTGTACAATTCTCTTCGTAATTATAAATAGAACCATTAACCAAAATATATAATTATGAAAAAACAATTGAAGTGTCCAATGGGGGTGTAACCTTGGATACCAACAGGAGAAATTTCCTGAAGCTCGGTGGTGCCGGTCTGGTGCTGGCGGGACTTGCGCTGGCAGGATGCCGTGATGATGATTTTGATTATCCGCAGAACGACGTATTTGATCTGGGGAAAGGTGATGTGGATGTTTTGAATTACGCTTATGCACTGGAACAACTGGAGGCAGATTTCTATACGAAAGTGGTCAATAATTTTTACAAAAATATTTCTGATGCCGAGAAGCAGATGTTTACTGATATTTACCATCACGAAGTGGTGCACAGAGATTTCTTTAAAGCAGCGATCAGCGGGGCGACGAACGATGTGTTGCCAAAACTGGAGTTTAAGTATGATGGTGTGGATTTCAACAGCCGAAATTCAATTCTGGCGACCGCAAAAGCACTGGAAGATACCGGAGTTGCTGCGTACAATGGTGCCGGTAAGCTAATCAGCAATTTAGATTACCTGGTGATGGCCGGGAAAATAGTTTTGGTGGAGGCAAGGCACGCTTCTGCCATCAGAAATGCAATTAATCCGGGTTCTGCAGATTTCTCGGGAGATGATGTGGTGGATGCAAACGGCCTCGATGTGGCAAAAGATCCGAAGCAGATTGTTCAGGTCGCGGCAGGGTTCATCAAAACACCTTTCACCTGGCGTGAGCAGGGCATTGCCTAATCCTGCATTTTTCATCTAACCTTAAAAATCAGAAATCATGAACTTATTAAAAATACTCGATACTTTAGCGGATGACCAATTCTTTACCAAATTTGCCAACAGGCAAACAGGCGCACAAAAACAAGCGGGTGCTGCGCTGAATACAGCGGAACCAACGGTGGTTTATGCCGCTGCCGGTGCCTCAACTGCAGTAACTGCCTCTGCGGCTTCTGCTCTAACGGATGTGCTCCAGCTGGCCCTCACGCTGGAATATCTGGAAGATGAATATTACCGCGTCGGCCTGGCCACTTCAGGTTTGATACCCTCTGCGGACCGCATTGTTTTTCAGCAAATCAGCAAACATGAAACGGCGCACGTTGGTTTCCTTAAATCTACGCTGATGTCTTGGGTGTATCGCCGGGCCCGAAACCCACTTTTGACTTTACTGCCGGTGGAAACTTTCAGCCTTTCACGGATTATGCGCAGTTTATGACTCTGGCGCAGGGTTTTGAAGATAGGAGCGTGCGCACCTACAAAGGCGAGGCAGGCAATGTGGCATCTAACAAAAATGTTCTGCAGGCAGCGCTTCAGATTCATTCCGTGGAAGCACGCCACGCGTCGCAGGTTCGCCGGATGCGCGGTAACAAAGGATGGATAGAACTGAACAACGGCGGCAACATCCCGGCCGCTGCCCAGGCGGTTTATAATGGAGAAGAAGCTACCGTACAGGTGGGTTTCAATACGGCTACCTTATTCGGAGCCGCAGCAGGATCTGCTTCTTTCGATGAAACGCTGAGTGGCGATGATGCGGCAATGATCGCCGGCTTATTTATCGCGTAGTAGAAATTACCTCGGATATGACTTATATTAATAAATGGTGAAAAAAAACAGGCTGCTCATTCCGGGCAGCCTGTTTTTATTTAGCTTATGAATACATCTGCGTTTGCAGTTCTTTCACTTTTTTGTCTTCCAGGTACTCATCGTATGTCATTTCGCGGTCGATGATTCCTTTCGGCGTCAGTTCAATGATGCGGTTACAAACCGTTTGCAGCATTTCGTGGTCATGTGATGCCAGCAGAATGTTTCCTTTGAAACTTACCAGTGAGTTATTGAGTGTGGTAATACTTTCCAGGTCTAAGTGGTTCGTAGGTTCATCTAGCAGCAGTACGTTGGCACGTTGCAGCATCATGCGGCTGAACATACAGCGCATCTTCTCGCCTCCGGAAAGTACGGTGCAGGATTTCAGGGCTTCATCTCCGGAGAAGAGCATTTTCCCAAGGAAGCCGCGCATATATTCCTCGTGCCTTTCCTCGTCATTCTTTGTAAATTGCCGCAGCCAGTCTACCAGGTTAACATTATCCTGGAAGAATTCACTGTTATCCAGCGGCATGTAGGATTGGGACGTTGTAATTCCCCAGTTAAAGGTTCCTTTGTCAGCTTCGGTATTTCCGGCTAGGATCTGGAAAAACTCTGTAATTGCCAAAGAGTTTCTTGAGAGTACCGCTACTTTGTCACCTTTCTTTAAATTAAGGTTAATATCAGAGAACAGCAATTCGCCGTCACGCGTCTTTTCCAGGCCTTTTACTTCCAGAATCTGGTCACCCGCTTCGCGCTCGGCATCAAAAATAATGGCGGGATAGCGTCGGGAAGAAGGTTTAATATCTTCGATGTTCAGCTTGTCGATCATCTTTTTACGCGCCGTTGCCTGTTTCGCTTTTGCTACGTTGGAGGAGAAACGCGCGATGAAATCCTGAAGTTCTTTTTTCTTTTCTTCTGCTTTTTTATTAGCCTGCTGACGTTGCTTCGTTGCCAGCTGGGAAGCCTGATACCAGAAAGAGTAGTTCCCGGTGTACAGGTTTAATTTCGCGTAATCCAGGTCACCAATGTGCGTGCAGACGGTGTCGAGGAAGTGGCGGTCGTGCGATACCACGATCACGGTGTTTTCATATCCGGCCAGGAAATCTTCCAGCCAGGAAATAGTCGCAATGTCAAGGTCGTTGGTAGGTTCGTCGAGGATCAATACATCCGGATTTCCGAACAGCGCCTGTGCCAGCAATACTTTTACTTTATCCTGGTTTTCCAGTTCGCTCATCATCTGATAATGCATGTCATCTTTGATGCCTACATTGGAAAGCATAGTCATGGCATCAGACTCGGAGTTCCAGCCACCCATTTCGTCATACTGAACGCCAAGTTCCCCGGCTTTGATTCCGTCTTCATCTGAGAAATCTTCCTTGGCGTACAAAGCATCCATTTCAGATTTAATCTCGTATAGTTTTTTATTACCTCTTAATACAGTGTCCAGTACCGTGAACTGATCATACGCGTAGTGATCCTGTTCCAGAACCGACATGCGCTTACCCGGCTCCAGTGATACTGATCCGGTAGTAGGATCTTGTTTTCCGGTAAGAATTTTCAGAAAGGTGGATTTTCCGGCGCCATTGGCACCAATTATGCCGTAGCAGTTCCCTTTTGAAAACATAATATTTACCTCATCAAAAAGCACCCGCTTGCCGAACTGTAAAGATAAATTAGATACTGTTAACATATAGTTTTGTAAATTTGGTGCAAAAATACGAAAAGAAATCGGCTTTAATCAGAATGTTGCTGAGCGTGAATTTTTTAGCCTTAAGACGTGTCTTCTTTTCTTAAAAATTAATCCGTTGGTGTTAAAAATGTTTAAAATTTAACACCGGTAAAAAATAAAATGGCGCAAATATGAAAATTGAAAAATCGGTTTCGATCCTGAACAGAAGGGCGCGTTTTGAGTACGAATTGTCGGAAGAAACTGAAGCGGGAATTGTGCTTACCGGTACGGAAATCAAATCGTTACGTTCTTCAAAAGCCAGCATTTCCGAAGCGTTCTGCCAGTTCATCGACGGGGAGTTGTACATCATCAACATGATGATAGACGAGTATAAATTGGGAACTTTTTACAATCATAAAATAAAAAGGGAACGGAAGTTGTTGCTGCACAAACGGGAATTGCAAAAATACGAGCGAAAACTTAAGGATGCCGGCAATACCATTATACCTTTAAAGTTGTATATTAATGACAGAGGAAAAGCTAAGGTTTTAATAGCGTTGGGAAGAGGGAAAAAACTTTATGATAAACGGGAAACTATAAAAGACAGGGAAAACAAAAGAAATCTGGACAGAATGCTAAAGAAAGGTTAAAAACAGCCTGCTAATCTTTGCCTGGAAAGAAAATTTATATTTATTTTGCATTATCAATTATTTAATCATTTAATTCTATGAAAAATCTAAAATTAGGAATTTCAGCATTGGCACTTACAGTTGCCTCTACTGTATTCGCTCAGACCACCACAAACCCGTGGCTTATCGGGGTGGGGGCTCACGGAGTAAATCATGTTGCTGCAGGAGGAAATGTAGGTAACGTGTTTGGAACTGCCTTTGGTGGCGGAGATGGAGGTGAATTGTATAACATCAACAACTTTACAATTACTCCACCTTTATCCAAACTTACGGTTGCTCGTAACCTGAACCAATATTTGGTACTGGACTGGCAGACTTCCGTAGGAAACGTGGATAACAAGAGAATCGGTATGGGGAAAGAATTCTTCCTGATGACCGGTCTGGGGCTGCAATTTAAATTTAACGGCCTTTGGAATGAAGATTCCTGGTTTGACCCTTATTTAAGAGTAGGTGCTAACTACCTGAGACATGATTACACAGGAGTTAACTTCCCGGTAACTGATACCAACGGTACTGTTTACCAAGGTTTTTCTAATAACGAAGCTAACACTCAAAGAAGAAAAGACCACTTCGCAGTTGCTACTGGTATTGGATCTAACTTCTGGATCACTCAGAACTTCGGTTTAGGTATTCAGGGAGATTATGTGTCTACACCGGTTGACAAATCAGATATTGCTAACTTCTGGCAAGCATCTGCTTCCCTGTTGTTCCGTTTCGGAAATACAGACAGAGATAAAGACGGAATCCCAGATAAAGAAGACAGATGTCCTGATACCCCAGGTTTACCAGAGTTCCAGGGTTGCCCTGATACTGACGGAGATGGTATCCCAGATATCGATGACGAATGTCCAGATGTTGCAGGACCAGTAGAAAACAACGGATGCCCTTGGCCAGATACTGATGGTGACGGAGTTCCAGATAAAGACGATGCTTGTCCTACAGTTCCAGGACCGGTAGAAAATAACGGATGCCCTTGGCCAGATACTGATGGTGACGGAATCCTTGATAAAGACGATGCTTGTCCTACAGTTCCAGGTCTGCCTGAGTACAACGGATGTCCAAAACCAAAATCAGTGACTGCTACTGAAGTAGAAGGTGAGTTGAAAAACATTTACTTCGACTTTAACAAAGCAACCATCAAAGCTGAGTCAGGTCCAAGACTGGATGCAGCTGCGAATATCATCAAAGCTGACGGCGGTAACTACCTGCTGGAAGGACAAACAGATAAGAAAGGTCCTGAAGCTTATAACCTTGACCTGTCCAGAAGAAGAGCACAGTCTGTAGTTTCTGCCCTGGATGCAAGAGGTGTTAATCCATCCTCACTGAAATCTATCGGTGTTGGTGAATCTAAAGCGGTAGTTCCGGAAACAGCTTCTGACGCTGAAAGACAACAAGACAGAAAAGTAGTTGTTAAAGCAATTGAAGACGACGTAGAGTGGGCTACTTACAAAAAGCATGATGTTGTAACTCCTGCTAAGAAAAAAGCTCCGGCTAAAAAGAGAAAATAATCTTCGGATTCATTTTTAAATATCAAAGCACCCTCCCCCGCGGAGGGTGTTTTTTTATAAACTAATTTGTAATTTTGTCTAACTAAAATAAAGTATCATTAGACTATGGGACGCGCGTTCGAATACAGAAAAGCTTCTAAAATGGCCCGCTGGGATAAGATGGCCAAAACATTTTCCAAGATTGGTAAAGACATCGCACTTGCGGTAAAAGCCGGTGGCCCGGATCCTGATTCAAACCCGGCACTGCGGCGCTGTATTCAGAATGCCAAGGGCGCGAACATGCCAAAAGACAATGTGGAGCGCGCCATCAAAAAAGCAAGTGGTGCCGATGCTGAGCACTTTGAGGAGGTAACTTACGAAGGCTATGGTCAGGGTGGTGTGGCTTTCTTTGTGGAATGCACAACCAATAACCCCACGCGTACCGTTGCAAACGTTCGCGCAATCTTTAATAAATTTGATGGAAACCTGGGTAAAAATGGTGAACTTGCCTTCATCTTTGACCGCAAGGGAATCTTCACGCTGGACCGTTCAGCGATCCGGGGAGACTGGGATGAATTCGAAATGGAAATGATTGATGGCGGCGCCGAAGAAATAGAGCAGGACGAGGAAGAAGTGTTCATCACAACAGCCTTTGAAGACTTCGGATCCTTATCCCACAAACTGGAAACCCTCGGGCTGGAGCCGAAGAGCGCGGAATTGCAGCGTATTGCCAACAATACCAAAGAAGTTTCCGAAGAGCAGTTTAAAATCAATATGAAAATGCTGGAACGTTTTGAAGAAGATGACGATGTTCAGAACGTGTATCACAATATGGAAATTACAGAAGAAATGATGGAGCAACTCTAATCTTCCTTTACAATCAACTTTCAATGACAGAACTTTTCCCTCTGGAGCCGCAGCCTGATAAGAACCTGCTTCCTTATGACGGAGAAGTTCTGTCGTTTGGGAGCATTTTATCCCGCACCGAAGCGGTCCGGTACGAAAAAGAATTGCTGGAAAACATCAGCTGGCGGCCGGATGAGGTCGTCATGTTTGGCAAGCACATCACTACCAAACGGGAAATGGCCTGGTATGCAGATTTTCCACTAGATTATACGTACTCCAATAAAACCCGTTCCGCACTTCCCTGGATTTCTGTGCTCGTAGATTTAAAAAACAGAGTTCAAAGCGCAACCGGTGATACCTATAATTCCTGTCTGGCCAATCTTTACCACGACGGAACTGAAGGAATGGGCTACCATTCCGATGGAGAATCAGAACTTCAGCCCGGCGGCAGCATTGCCTCGCTGTCTTTCGGCGCAGAACGCAGGTTTATTTTTAAACACAAAAAAACCGGTGAAAAAGTACAACTCATGTTGCCTGCCGGAACCTTATTGGTTATGAAGGGAGCTACGCAGCAACATTGGGTGCACAGCCTGCCGGTGATGCGTACGGTTAAAGCACCGCGCATCAATCTTACCTTCCGGCAAATGCTGGTGCCGTAGAAATTCTTTTGGTCCTTATTTTGCAGCAGCTCAAGCTGTATTTGGAGAAATTGCAAGCGTTATAGCAAGAGCGATTTCCCTTTTGCCTAATTTTAACCTTAATCAAAAAATCAACTATGAAAAAGCACTTTGCACTTGCAGCACTGGCGCTGGCCATTTCTTTTGGTTCCGTAAGCTGCAAAAAAAAGACCTCAGATGCGGAACTGCAGTCGCAGGCAACCACAGTGGTAACATCCAATCCTAATGCTTCTGTGGAAGTGAAAGACGGCAGCGCGCACCTGAGCGGAACCTTCCAGAGCGAAGCGGAGCGCGACAATATGATCGCATCCCTCAAAGCAATTCCCGGCATCAAGGATGTACATGATATGACGACTATTGCTGCACCCGAAGTAGTGGAAACAACTACCGCCGCGGATCCCGCAATACAGCAAAAAGTAAATGATGCACTGAAAGATTTTCCGACCGCTAAGGCAGAAGTTATCAACGGTGAACTCACCATTACCGGAGAGGTTTCCGCCAGCCAGGCGCGACAAATTAAGGAATCTGTAGATGCCCTGCAGGTTGGGAAAGTGAACTATAACTATAACGTAAAATAAGCAGCCATGACATCATTACAGGAAAAATATGCAGGCGTTATCAGCGCTGCGCAGTCTGCCGGAATCTCCAATCTAAAGGTAACCGAGCAGAACGGTGTATTATATGTATCCGGCAGCGCGGCGACCACGGCCGCAAAAGATGCCGTTTGGAATGCCGTAGGCGTGGTGGATCCGGAATATAAAGCCTCAGACATTAATGTTGATGTCCAGGTGTCCGGCCTTACGCCCGGTGTCACCCTGCGCGTCAATACAGAAAATTCAAACCTCAATATCCGCCAGGCCCCATCTACGGAAGCTACCGTTGTCGGCAAGGCCGGCCGTGGTGATACCGTTACGCTGATCGAGCAAACATCCGATGATTGGTGGAAAGTTCGGAACCAGCGCGGTGAGGAGGGATACGCCTACTCCCGCTACTTGCAAGATTAATCCAGGTAAATCAAAGCTTCTGTCACGCAGGAGCTTTTTTATTTGGGGCCATCTCGCCACGGGGTTTATCAACCCCCTGACGAGACCGCGCTTTCCGCTGCATTCTTTTTCCTGAGCTGCGCTCCGGTAAAAAGGATTTCCGCTGCAATCGCTTGTCCGGAAGCCCGCTCAAAATTCTTTCTCCTAAAAAACATATATTTGTAGCCGAACATAAAAGAAATATATGAAAGGACAGAATAAACTCTTTATCGCCATCGTCATTGCGCTGATTGCCGGCGTCATCATGGGTGGGGTTGTGCACCTTCAGTTTCCCGACAGCGCCGAAGGGTTCTCCAAAAATATTAAGCTGCTCGGCACCATCTTCATCCGGTTGGTACAGATGATTATTGCGCCGCTGGTATTTACCACCCTCGTGGTAGGCATCGCCAAAATGAGCGACATTAAAATGATTGGCCGCGTTGGTACGAAAGCCATGCTGTGGTTTATCACCGCATCTTTGGTTTCCCTTTTTATCGGTCTAATCTTTGTCAACTGGCTGGAGCCCGGCTTGGTCATGCAATTGGACAAACCCGCTGCTGATGCTGCCGGCGAAGTAGTTGCCCACAGTCAGGGATTGTCTCTGGAAGAGTTTGTGAAACACGTCATTCCTAAAAGTTTATTCGAAGCTTTCGCTACCAACGAAGTCCTGCAGATTGTTGTTTTCTCCATCATGTTCGGCGTAGCGCTGGCCAATATGGGTGAACAGTATACCCAGCCGGTCGTCCGCGCATTGGACATCTGCGCGCACGCGATCCTGAAAATGGTAGGATATATTATGTGGTTTGCCCCGCTGGGTGTACTCGGTGCCATCGCTGCGGTAGTTGCTACCAACGGCTTTGAAATCTTTAAAGTATATGCCATCTACCTGCGCGACTTCTTTTTGGCATTGGCCGTATTGTGGCTTGCGCTGTGTGTGGTGGGATACTTTATTCTGGGAAATCGTCTTTTCGATTTGCTGCGCCGGATAAAAGAACCTTTGCTTATTGCCTTCTCCACCACCAGTTCCGAGGCGGTTTTCCCCAAACTGGTGGAAGAACTGGAGCGCTTCGGTTGTAATAACCGTATCGTGTCTTTTATTCTGCCGCTGGGTTATTCCTTTAACCTCGATGGAAGTATGATGTATATGACCTTTGCATCGATCTTCATTGCGCAGATTTATGGAATTGATATGTCGTTGGGGCAGCAGATTATCATGCTGCTGGTGTTAATGCTTACCTCAAAAGGGATTGCCGGTGTGCCGCGAGCCAGCTTGGTAATCATCGTGGCCACCTGTACAATGTTCGGAATACCGCCGGAAGGAATTGCGCTAATCCTGCCGATTGACCACTTCTGCGATATGGGTCGCAGTATGACCAACGTGTTGGGTAATGCTCTTGCTACCTCAGCCGTTTCCAAATGGGAAGGCCAGCTGGAAGGCGGCAGCACTGAAGTTTAAAAATTCAATTACAGCCATATAAAAAACGCAAAATCCCGCCTTTCGGTGGGATTTTGCTGTAAGTTATCTGCAGCTTACTTCACTGCATTGTGTGCGTCTTCTGCTTTTTTAAGGTGATCTTCCAGTTTAGGAACCGTGCTGGATGCAAAAGTTTTTAAGGACTGATCGCCTCCCGCCGAAGCCTCTTTCTTAAACAGTTCAATGTCTTTTTTATGATCATCAACCATCATTTTAGCGTATGCCTTATCGAAATCTGCTCCGGTTTTGGCTTTTAAATCATTGTACTTTTTCTGCATCTCTGCATCAAGTTCGGTTGGGATATCAACATTGGCGGCAGTTGCCCATTTTTTCAGTTCATCATTCACTTTCGTGTGGTCGTTCACCATCATTTTTCCCAGGTCTTTTACTTTATCATTCATGCCGTTTACGGCAGCCAGATCTCCGGCCATTACTTCGTACATTCCGCCAATCAGCGCTTTCTTCAGGAAGTCTGTATCCTGGTCATTCAGATTCACATTCATAATGGTGCTGGAAGTTGCCAGTGAATCGGTTCCCATGGTACTGTCCATGTCCATGTCGGTTGCCATGGTGGTATCCGTCGTGGTATCCATGGTGGTGGTTTCGTTCTTCTTGCAGGCCACCAGCGCGGCAGCGGCGAACACAGTTAACAGTGCATGTTTCATAATAATAATTTTTAAAATGGTGTGTTTTCTTATTAATGATTATAATATCCTGTATCATTGTACAATATTTTTGCCAAAACACTGCTTTCGCTCATATTTTCAATAAGTTGCAGTTTTATTTCGTTTCAGCAGAACACAGAAAACGCGATAATTGTCATAGACTTTAATGATTCTAAACAAGGAAAAAATTCCGTAATTTTACATTTCTAAAAATATATTCTGAATTATGTTGACGAAAGCGAAAGTTCAGGCTTTCCTGAAAGAGATAGAAGTGGATGATCTGGTGCACAATTTCCAGGTGATGGGGAACGATGTGTATATCGATATGACCGCGCATTCACCGGCCATGCACGAAAAGAAAAAACTGGAAGCAGCCATGAAGCAGGCTTTTGCTTCTGAATTTGGGGAAGACGTAGTGTTAAAGCTCAAGATTGCCTCACCGGAACCTTCGGAAGTGCAGCAGAATCAAATTAAAGGAAAACAAATTCCCGGCATTACCAATATTATTGCCATTGCCTCCGGAAAAGGCGGGGTGGGCAAATCTACCGTAGCTGCGAACTTGGCTGTGACCTTGGCAAATATGGGTTTCAAAGTCGGATTGCTGGATGCGGATATTTATGGCCCGTCTGTCCCTACCATGCTGGACACGGAAGATCAAAAACCGCTTTCAGTGGAAGTAGATGGCCGCACATTGATGAAGCCAGTGGAAAATTATGGCGTAAAAATGCTGTCTATCGGATACTTCTCCGGTGCGAATCAGGCGGTGGTTTGGCGTGGGCCTATGGCTTCCAAAGCGTTAAACCAGATGATTCGCGACGCTGCCTGGGGTGAACTGGATTTCCTGCTCGTGGACCTGCCGCCGGGCACAGGTGATATTCACTTATCCATTATTCAGGAAGTACCGGTAACCGGCGCGGTAATCGTGAGTACGCCACAGCATGTGGCACTGGCAGACGTGCGTAAGGGAATTGCCATGTTCCAGATGGAAAGCATCAATATTCCGGTATTAGGACTTATCGAAAATATGTCTTATTTTACACCAGAAGAGTTGCCGGAGAATAAATATTATATCTTTGGCAATCAGGGAGCACAATATTTGGCCGAGGACCTGGGCATTCCGGTTCTGGGTGAGATTCCACTGATTCAGAGCATTCGGGAAGCAGGAGACGTAGGCCGTCCGGCCGCGCTTCAGGAAGGTTCCAAAATTGCCGAAATCTATCGTGAAACCACACAGAAAATGATTGAAAGCCTGGTGGAGCGCAATAAGAATCTGCCGCCAACCGAAGCTGTCAAGATTACTACTATGGCCGGCTGCTCGCCAAAAAAGAAATAAAGCGGAAGAACATCCGTTAACCTACATACAAGAAAAACTGCTGCACAGCAACATGGAAAATATAAAATCACAGGAAGATACAGTAACACGCGTGCTCGAAGCGCTGGAAAGTATACGGCCTTTTTTGAATAAAGATGGGGGAGATATCGAGTTGGTGGATGTAACCGGCCACACAGTTCTTGTGAAATTACAGGGGAACTGCAATGGTTGCCCCATGAGCTTTTCCACCATGAAACTCGGGGTGGAAAATACCGTGAAACAATTCGCACCGGAAATTACAGAAGTTCTTGCGGTAGAATAAACGGCCGGGGTAGCACAATATATTAAAAGCGGGTTTCGGCCCGCTTTGCCGTTTGTGGACAACCGCACTATTTAGCAAGGGTACGATTGGAATTAAATTAATATTTTAGCAGACTAATTTATAAAGAACCTTATGATTGCCATTATAGACGGCGGTTCCACCAAGTGCGATTGGGTGATCCTGGAAGACAGCGGCAGCCTGCATCTGAAAACCACAACGCTGGGTTTCAATCCCAATATCATCAATCCAGATTTTATCGCAGCAGAGATTAACCGTAATGCTGATCTGGCGGCGCTGGTTCCTGTAATTAACCAGGTGTTCTTTTATGGCTCGGGCTGTGGCGTTGCGGCCAATGCGGATAAAGTTAAAAAGGAATTTTTGCAGATATTCAACGAGGCAGATATTGAGGTGAAAGATGATATGATTGCCGCGGCATATGCGGCGTATACAGGTCGTCCCGGTCTTGTCTGCATTTTGGGCACCGGTTCCAATTCCTGCTTTTTTGATGGAGAAAATATACGTGTTGATCTTCCCTCACTTGGTTTCCTGATTGGCGACGAAGGTAGCGGCAGCGCACTTGGCAAGCATTTGCTGCGCCGGTTCTTTATGAAAAAGCTGCCGGCAGATCTGGAGCAGGCTTTTCGGAAAAAGTACGAGCTGACCATCGAACAGGCCTTGCAAAGCATGTATCATAATCCCCGTGCCAATGCATATTTAGGCAGTTTTAATGAATTTATTGCCGAGCATAAAAACCATTCTTATTTTCAGAATATGGTGTTTGATGAAATGAAGAACTTTATGGATTTTCATATTCTGCCGTATCCGGAGGCCCGCGAAGTGGAAATTAACTTCATCGGCTACATCGCTTTTATTTATGAGGACATTCTTCGGGCGGCCGCAGCAGAACTCAATCTGACGGTAGGAAGAATCGTACAGAAACCTATTGAAAGTTTGGTCGATTATCACAAAAAATATCTGCTGCAGCTTTCTTAATTAAAAATTTAAAACAATACGGCTCCTGGAGCCATTCTTATAAAAATATCATTTATGTCAAGTAAAAATAATCGGGACGAACGAAATTTTAATCAGGCGGCACTGGATTACCACCGCATGGAACCGAAAGGTAAAATTGAAGTAATCCCTTCCAAACCTCACTCTTCTCAGCGCGACCTTTCTTTGGCGTACTCGCCGGGTGTGGCTATTCCCTGCCTCGAGATTGAAAAGGATACGAAAAAAGCCTATGAGTATACCGGCAAAGGAAACCTGGTAGCGGTTATCTCGAATGGTACGGCGGTATTGGGATTGGGCGACATCGGTGCCGAAGCTTCCAAACCGGTGATGGAAGGAAAAGGATTATTATTTAAAATTTTTGCAGACATCAATGTTTTTGATATTGAAATCGACGAAAAAGATCCGGACAAGTTCATTGAAATCGTAAAAGGAATTGCTCCCACGTTTGGCGGTATCAACCTCGAAGATATAAAGGCGCCGGAAGCTTTCTATATTGAGCAGCGCCTGAAAGAAGAACTGAATATTCCTTTGATGCACGATGACCAGCACGGAACCGCGATTATTTCTGCAGCGGCTTTATTAAATGCGCTGGAGATCGCCGGTAAAAAAGTGGAAGATATCCGCATGGTGGTGAACGGCGCGGGGGCAGCGGCCATTGCCTGTACCAAATTATATGTTCAGCTGGGTGTTCGCAAAGAAAATATTCTGATGTGCGACTCCAAAGGGGTCATTAATAAACACCGCACCAACCTTACGCCCGAAAAACTTGAGTTTATCGCAGATACTGATTTGCAGACACTGGAAGAAGCCCTGCAGGGTGCTGATGTTTTTATCGGTCTTTCCAAGGGAGATGTAATGTCGCCCGAAATGCTGCTTTCCATGGCGGAAAATCCGGTTGTCTTCGGCCTGGCCAATCCAGATCCTGAGATTGAGTATAACCTTGCGATGGAAACCCGCCCGGATACAATTATGGCCACCGGCCGTAGTGATTATCCTAACCAGGTGAATAACGTACTCGGGTTCCCATATATCTTCCGGGGTGCGTTGGATGTGCAGGCAACCGGCATTAATGAAGAAATGAAACTGGCTGCCGTGCGCGCCATCGCCGAACTTGCCAAAGAACCGGTGCCGGAAGCCGTGATCCTGGCCTATAACCTGAAGAACCTGCACTTCGGCAGAGAATATTTTATTCCAAAACCATTTGATAATCGCTTGATCACCAAAGTTTCCATAGCGGTGGCAAAAGCAGCGATGGAAAGCGGGATTGCACACAAGCCGATCGAAGATTTTGATGATTATGAAAATGCGCTGCTGGACCGCATGGGACGTGATGAAAAACTCATCCGCATGATGCAGAACCGCGCGCGCAGCAATCCGAAACGAGTTACGCTCGGCAATGCGGAAGAATATAACGTTTTGAAAGCTGCTCAAATCCTTTATGAAGAAGGTATTGCCCATCCGATTCTGCTGGGTGAGAAGAAATATGTTCAGGAACAGATGAAAAAATTCGGTATTGAATTAAATGTTCCGATCATCGACCCGATGGATGACGATCAGGAAGAGAACCGCGTTCGTTATCGCAACACTCTGTGGAAAGGCCGCCAGCGTAAAGGCATGAATGAATATAAAGCCCGCCGCTATGTGCGCCAGATGGACTACTTCGGGCCGCTGATGCTCCACCATGGCGATACCGATGCGCTGATTGTTGGTTTTTCCAAAAACTACGCTTCTGTGCTGAAGCCGATTCTGAAAGTAATCGAGCGTGAAAAGGGAGTGGACAAAATCGCCGGAATGATGATGGTGCTTACGGAAAAGAAACCCATCTTCTTCGCAGATACGTCCATCAACCAGGATCCGACTGCGGAAGACCTGGCCAATATCGCCAGAATGTCTGAGCTTACCGTGAAATCCTTTGCCATCGAGCCCCGCGTAGCGATGTTATCGTTTACCAACTTTGCTGCGAACTCTGAAACGTCGAAGAAAGTAGCAAAAGCCGTCTCCATCCTGCACGAGAAGTATCCAAAAATGATTGTGGACGGCGAAATTCAGCCGGATTTTGCGATGGACAGTGAACACCTATCCGATTACCCGTTCTCTAAATTGGGAACCACGCCGGCGAACGTGTTCGTCTTCCCGAATCTGGAGAGTGCGAACCTGTCTTACAAAATCATCCGCGGGTTAAAAGTGGCGCAGGTAGTGGGTCCTGTTTTAATGGGACTTAAAAAACCGGTTCATGTGCTGCAGATGCGTGCCAGCGTAGATGAAATTGTCAACCTGGCAACGGTAGCCGTACTGGATGCGCAGCGCCGTGAGGAAGGCCTGGACCGCTAATTCATTTATATTAATGACTTAAAAATTGTCTGATGATCTATTCATTAAAAGGCATAGTGCAGCAGGTGCATCCCACTTCTGCCGTGATTGAGGTGCATGGAGTTGGTTATCTGGTGGGCATCAGTCTGCAAACGTCGCAGCAGCTCACCTTGGGCAAGGAAACATTTCTGAACATACAGCAGATCATCCGCGAGGATGCCCATCTGCTGTTTGGTTTTAGTACCCTGCTCGAAAAAGAGATGTTTAACTTGCTCATCAGCGTAAATGGGGTCGGGCCGGTTTCTGCGCTGATTATGCTTTCTTCCCTGTCACTGGATGAAATTGCTTCCGCGATTATGAACAACAGCAGTATGCTGCTCCAAAAGGTAAAAGGCATCGGTGCCAAGACTGCTGAGCGCATCATTGTGGACCTTCGGGATAAAGTGCAGAAGTTCAGTGTTTCCGAGGAAAATATTTCCGCTGTGGTAAATAATAAAGTAAAAGAAGAGTCGTTATCTGCACTGGAGGTATTGGGTATTCCCAGAAAAACCAGCGAGCGGATTGCCAATCGCCTGCTCAAGCAGGAACCCGACCTTACGGTGGAAGCATTGGTTAAGCAGATTTTAAAAAATATTTAGCATTTGAAGAAGCACTCTTTTTTTCGGCGTAAGATCTGTGTCTTACTGTGTCTTTTATTTTCGGTAACCCAGCTTCTGGCGCAGCAAACTCCTGCTGAGCCGGAATCTTCTGTACGGCAAAATTATTCGCTGCCGGATCCGGTGCGTTATGAAGCTGTGTATGATATTGCCAGCGGGATGTATTTCCTCTATCCGAAAATTGGCAGTATGATCGTCGGAAATCCCGTCGCGATGTCTTCTGAGGAATACAATCAGTACATTCTTTCCCGGCAGCTGCGCGACTACTACCGCGAAAAATCGGGCAACAATGCCCTGAGCTACCGCAAAGATCAGACCGATGCTGAAAAGAAAGGACTGCTTCCAACCGTAAATATTCGTAATCCTCTGTTTGAAACCTTATTTGGCGGAAATAAAATTGAAATTATTCCGCAGGGTTTTGCTTCTTTCGATCTCGGCGGTTTATACCAGAAAATTGATAACCCGCTCATTCTTCCACAGAACAGAACCAACTTCGCGATTGATATTCAGCAACGGATTCAGCTGGGTCTCATTGGGAAAGTAGGCGAGAATCTTCAACTGAAAGCCAACTATGATACCCAAAGCGGTTTTGCTTTCGAGAACCGGATGAACCTTGTCTGGCAGGCAAAGGGAACCTGGCGCGATCTGCAATCAAAAGGATTAAATGATAAGACCACCGGTGGTGAGGATAAAATCATAAAGCGCGTGGAGTTCGGAAATGTGAACATGCCTTTGTCCACCAGTCTGATTCGCGGTTCAGAATCTTTATTTGGTCTTAAAACAGAATTTCAGTTAGGGAAAACCTACGGTACATTGGTGTTTTCCCAGCAACAGGGAGAAGCACGAACCATTGTTGCGCAAGGCGGCGGTGTGATGAATACCTTTAAATTAAATGCAGTTGATTACGAAGATAATCAGCACTATTTCATCGGCCATTACTTCCTGGAAAATTATGACCGTGCTCTTTTAAATTATCCGCAGATTAATTCCCGCCTGAGCATCACACGTATCGAAGCATGGGTGCTGGATCAGGGTTCCGGCAACTTACAGGATCAGAAAGGAATTTTGGGAATCCGGGATCTGGGAGAAGGCACCAGCGGCTATCCGGATAACAGCCAGAATAATTTATACCAAAGCATCGTCAACCTGGGTACTGCGATCCGCGATGTGAATACGGCCTACAATGCCATCAACCGACAGACCTTCCCCAACGCTGCCGGCTCGCCGGAACAATACGCGGATGGTGAACAGTTTATCTTTAACCGGAAAGCGCGTAAACTTTCTGCCAACGAATTCACGTTTCACCCTCAACTGGGTTATGTCTCTCTGAACCAGCGTTTAAATGACAATCAGCTGCTGGCTGTTTCTTATAGCTATACCTTAAATGGTGACAGTAAAGTGTATAAAGTCGGTGAGTTTTCCGAAGAAAGTTCTGTGCTGATTACCAAAGTACTGAAGCCAAACAGCATCGTGCGGACCACCTCGCCGATGTGGGACCTGATGATGAAAAACATCTATTCCCTCAACAGCAATCAGATCAACCCGGACGGCTTTCTGCTGAACGTGTATTACCGCGATCCGCAAAGTGGCGGTAAAGTGAATTACCTGCCGGCAACGGTGAATGCGCCCGACCCGCAGACCAATCCAAACCTGCTGAAACTTTTCAACTGGGACCGGCTTAACTTAAATAATGACCTCCAGACGGTGGATGGTGAAACCGGTGATGGAATCTTCGACTTTGTACCGGGAATTACGGTGGATCCGGAAAACGGACGCGTCATTTTTACCAAAGCCAAACCCTTCGGTACCTACCTGCAATCCGTTTTGGGAACCAACGATCCTAAGTTTGTATTTAATGAATTATACGAACAGCAGAAACAAACCGCTTCCCAAAACAACCTGGCGCTTCGTTATACCATGGAAGGCCGCTACAAGGGTACGCAGGGAACGGGGATTTCGCTCGGCGCCATCAATGTACCGCAAGGTTCCGTGAAGGTAACCGCCAACGGTGTTCAGCTTCAGGAAGGCATTGATTATACGGTGGACTACATGCTGGGAACGGTTAATATTATTAATGAAACCGTAAAACAATCCGGTCAGGCGATCAGCATTTCACTGGAAAATCAACTGACCTTTAATACACAGCGCAAGCGTTTTCTGGGTTTAAATTTAGAACGCAAGTTCAATGAGCATTTAACCGTCGGAACCACGGTCGTGAATTATGCTGAAACGCCACTGACGCAGAAAGTAAACTTCGGGCAGGAAGCGGTGAATAATACGATGGCCGGCTTTAATGTACTCTATAATAACCAGCTGCCTTTCCTGACGAGACTTACTGATAAAATTCCTTTTGTAAACACAGAAGCACCGTCCAATATCAGCTTTTTGGCGGAAGGCGCCTATTTAATTCCGGGTCAGAATAAGAACATCGGCGATCAGGCGTATATTGATGATTTTGAACAAAGTACCTCCAAGATTTCCCTGAAGGAACCTGCCATGTGGAGCCTGGCTTCCAAGCCGGAGCAAAATCCGGAACCGATCTTTGCCAATGCCGGCCTTACCAATGATTTGGCGCACGGAAACGGGCGTGGTCTTCTGACCTGGTATAATATTGATCCGCGTTTCTATGGCGTGGGCGGAAAAGCACCAAGCGGCATCAACGCCGAGGCAGTTTCCAATCATGCGTCGCGTCGTGTGCAGACTTCCGAATTGTATAACAGCCGTGATTTTGTTGCGGGCGAGCAATTATACACCAATACATTGGATATCAGTTATTTCCCAAATGAACGTGGGCCTTACAACGTAAATAAAGCAACAGAAACTACACAGCAGCGTTGGGCAGGTTTAATGCGTCCGATCTCTGTTTCCAACTTTACCAATTCCAATATCGAGTATGTGGAGTTCTGGATGATGGACCCGTACGCAGATGGAAATCCGCTGGGCGCTGATCCTAAATTGTTACTTCACTTAGGAAACGTATCTGAAGATGTACTGAAAGATGGCAAGCTGATGTATGAAAACGGATTGCCAACACCTTCCACGCCGGCCAATACGACGACGACGAATTGGGGAATCCAGCCGAATCAATTCCCGGTCTTATACGCGTTTTCTACCGAAGGCGAGGACCGTGCGGCGCAGGATTTAGGGTACGATGGTCTGGACGCGCAGGGCGAAGCGGCTTTATTCGGAACCGATTTTGTGAATCCAGTTACCAAGAACTTAGACCCGGCTTCAGATGATTTTGTGTTCTATCTGTCAGATAAATTCCAGGGCAATCAGGCATCTTCTGTTACCGAACGTTACAAGTATTTCCGCGGACCGGAGGGCAACTCCGAAAGCAACTCGCTGGAAGTTGCAACCCAAACGCCGGATGCAGAAGACATCAACGGTGACTATAACCTGGATCAGAATGAAAGTTATAACCAGTATACCGTAAGCCTCGACAAAAATAATATGGTCTTAGGCCAGAATTTTATCGTAGATGTAAAAGAAGTAGAAGCCAAATTCCAGAACGGGCAAACCGGGAAGAACAAGTGGTACTTATTCCGCGTACCAGTCGCACAGTATGACACGCAGGCCGGAGAGGCCAGTGCCGCGGTTTTAAATAATGTTCGTTATGCGAGAATGGTTTTAACCGGTTTTGATCAGGCGTCTACCTTGCGATTTGGAACCCTGGACCTGGTGCGCAGCGACTGGAGAAAGTACACCAAAGACATTGCGACCAATACCACCGATATCGAAGGAATCAATTTCGTGAGTGACCAGAACCTGGATGTAGGAAGTGTCAACTTGGAAGAGAACGGCCTGAATCAGCCGCCGTACGTGCTGCCACCGGGGATTGACCGTCAGGTGCTGAGCGGAAACGCAGGCGCACAAAGACAGAACGAAGCGTCCCTCTATTTAAAAGCATCTCCGCTGGAAAATAATATGTCGCGCGGTGTCTTTAAAAATGTTGCGTTGGATATGCGCCGGTACAAGAAAATGGAATTATTTGTACACGCCGAAGATTTAAAAAATGTTAATTCTTCCGAATATGATGAAACGGCGAAATTCTTTATCCGTTTCGGTAGCGATGCCACAGATAACTATTATGAATACGAAGCCTCTTTAAAATACACACCAAAAACAGCACGGTCACCGCTGGAAATCTGGCCGTCTGAAAACAATGTGGATCTCGAGCTGCAGTATCTGATTGATGCCAAACTACGTCGTGATCAGAGTTCTACAAATCTTGATCAGCGCTGGGAAGATCCCGAGTATAGTACACTTGATCCGAACAATAAAAAAATCTACATCAAAGGCCGCCCGAGTTTAGGAAATGTGACCACCATTATGCTGGGGGTCCGGAACAAAGGAGGCCTGGCTTCTAAAGATCTGGTGCTTTGGATAAATGAAATCCGTTTATCTGAAATCGAGAATAAAGGCGGTTATGCAGCGAACGCCTCCTTAAACTTTAATCTTGGTGATTTTGCTCTGGTGAATGCCAATGCTTCTTATTCTACCATTGGTTTTGGCGGAATTGCGGAAAAACCTTCGGAGCGCTCGCAGGCAACTCAATCGGCCTACAGTATTAATACGACGGTTAATGTGGATAAATTCCTGCCTGAAAAAGCAGGAATGCGGATTCCGGTAAATTATAGTTATACCCAAACCATCGAAGACCCGAAATACAATCCGCTGGATAATGACGTCACTTTCGAAGCATCGCCGGAAAAGGAAACTTTGAAAAAAGTAGCGCGCACTTACACCCAGCAACGTAGCATCGGCGTGGTGAACATGAGAAAAGAACGAGTGAATCCGGCGCGGAAGCAGAAATTCTACGACGTGGAAAATCTGTCGCTCACGGCGATTTACAATGATGATTTCTACCGCGATGTGTACACTACCAAAAACTACCGTCAGTTCCTGCGTGCCAATCTGGATTATAACTATTCCTTTAAACCGTATGTGCTGCGACCATTTAACAAGTTAGTGAGCGATACCGCTAAGTCCTATAAATATCTGCGCTGGGCGAAGGAGATCAACTTCAATCCGGTACCAACCCGCTTGTCCTTCCGCACAGAGATCGACCGGAATTACAATGAGGTTCAGTTCCGTAATATTGATGCGGTTCTGGGTGCTGCTGCCGGTCAGGATTTTGCGCCGATCAGAAACAGTAACTTCTACTTTGGTTGGCAGTATGGTTTAGGCTTTAATTTCACCAAGTCACTGAAACTGGAAATCAATTCTGCCATGCGTACCCTGAATGATCAGTTCAGTGTGGCAAACCTGACGAATAAATCTATTTTCGCTGATCCGCTGCGGGCGGGACGTCCGGTATTGTACAACCACCGCGTACAGCTGAACTACCGTTTCCCGTTTGAATATCTGCCGTATCTGGATTTCATTAATGCAGAAATAGGCTACGGACTCACCTACAACTGGAATGCGCGCAGTACGGTGCAAACTCGCTTCATTAACCCGGAAACCGGTGTTCAGGAAAGCTTGGGCAGCATCGGTCAGAATACCAATAACCTGATCGCAACCGGCGCTGTGGATGTGCCGAAGTTCTTTGGGAAATTTAAATACTTCCAGAACATTACCACGAAAATGCAGAAACGCCGTCAGGAAATTGATTCACTGAATAATGCTTACAATCTGGAATGGCAGAAGAAAAATAAAAAGAAAAGCTTTAAGAGCTACACCTTTAAAAATAAGCTGAATCCGATGGAGAGCGTGGCGTATGCACTGACGAGCATCAAACAGCTGGACTTTTCTTATAATGAAAACAATGGCACTGTGCTGCCTGGTTTACTGTCGGCTCCAAACTGGTATGGTTATGGGCAGACCTTGGGTGGCCCGACGATGGGCTTCCTTTTAGGATCACAAGCCGATATCCGCCGGACCGTGATTGAGCGCGGCTGGGTATCTAATTCTGCCTATATGACGGATCCGTACGTACAGTTGAAAAACCAGAATTTCCTGGCCAATGTGCAGATCATGCCGGTCAATGATTTCCGGATCGATGTGAATTTCCTGAAGAATTATACCCGCAACTTCACCCAGAGCGGTTATAATCTTGATGCAGATTCCAATCCGGCCAATGGATTCCAGTTTTCTTTCGGGAACGATATGATTACCTATTCCAAAACAGCCTGGACTTTCAATACCGCCTTTACGGATGGCAGAGCCATTTATGATAATATGGTCAGCAACGCGCGGGAAATATCACAGCGTTTAGGCGGCGCGTTGCAGGCAGACGGTTTCACCGATGGCCATTCGCTCGCAAATGCGTATATATTGGTACCTGCTTTCCAGGCAGCCGTAGAAGGTAAATCCGCAGGAACCGCCAGCGAGAATCCAACCAAGGCAGGTTTCCCGTTGCCTAACTGGCGTGTAACATATTCCGGCCTGAAGAATATTCCGCTCATCAACAGCCAGTTCTCCAAGTTTGATGTGCTGCACGGATATACTTCTACGTATACGGCGTCCGGAATTCAGTCCAGCATTGATTTTTATAATGCGCAGGTTAACGGAGCTACAAACCGTGATGCTTTTGGTGATTATTATAATCCGTACACCTATTCACAAGTTGGATATGTGGAAGCCTTTGCGCCGCTGATCGGGGCAGATGTTACCATGAGAAACAATATGCAGTTCCGCGCGCAGTACAACCGCGACCGTTTGTTTATGCTGGGACTGGTGAACCATACGCTGACCGAAGATATGGGCAAAGAGTATATCGTGGGCTTTGGTTATATCCTGAAAGACCTGAAAATGAAACTTAATTTCAAGGGCAAGGAAAGAACCGTGAAAAGCGACCTAAACATCCGCGGGGATTTCTCACTGCGCGACAGCCAGACGCGGATTACCAACATTCTACAGGATGATTCGCAGGTAACCGGCGGCCAGCGCCTGATGAGTATCAAGCTTTCTGCCGATTACAGCGTGTCACAGAATTTTAACCTTCGTTTCTTCTATGACCAGCTGCTGACCAAGTATAAAATTTCCACCGCTTTCCCACTCATGACGGTGCGGGCAGGCCTCACAGCAACCTTCACGTTTGGGGGAACAGGAGGTTTTTAAAACTTAAATAAAATAAATATTAATATCCGGCTGCTGCAGACCGGATATTTTCTTTAGCGCATATTGCCACATGGAACCGCCGGTGAAACAGAAATTAAATCCGTAATTTTGTGCTCATTTATGAATGATATGACGCACGACTTCGATAACGATGATGATATGTTTACCGGCAAGGAGCACACACCGCTTCGTGCCGATGCCTTCGATCAGACTGCGGATGAAAAAATGGAAAAAATTCAGCACCATTTTCATCAGATTATGGAAACGCTGGGGCTGGATATGACTGATGATTCTTTGAAAGATTCACCCAAGCGCGTGGCCAAAATGTACGTGAACGAAATCTTTGGCGGTTTACTGCCGGAGAACCGGCCGGGCATATCTACCTTCAGCAATAAATACAAATACCGCCAGATGCTGGTGGAAAAAGATATCACCGTGTACTCTTTTTGTGAGCATCATTTCCTGCCGATTATCGGAAGGGCTCATGTTGCGTATATCTCCAACGGAACTGTCATTGGTCTCTCGAAAATTAACCGTTTGGTGGACTATTATGCCAAGCGTCCGCAGGTTCAGGAAAGGCTGACCATGCAGATTGTGGATGCCCTGAAATCTGCACTGAATACAAAAGATGTGGCCTGCATTATCGATGCAAAACACCTGTGTGTAAATTGTCGTGGGATCAAGGATACCGCAAGCTCTACAATCACGGCGGAACTCAGCGGTATTTTCCGTACCAATCCGATTACACGCCAGGAATTTCTGCATTATGTTGGCAGCCATGCAAAACTTGATTAATATAATATTTGTACTATGACACCGCTTACGATTTATAATTCGCTTTCCGGCGAAAAGGAAGTTTTTGAACCATTGCATCCGGGTAAAGTCGGGATGTATGTCTGCGGCCCTACAGTGTACAGCAATGTGCATTTGGGGAACGTCCGTACATTTATGTCTTTTGATTTTGTGTATCGAACGCTTGCACATTTGGGTTATGATGTCAGATATGTCCGCAACATCACAGATGCGGGCCATCTGACCGATGATGGTGATGTAAACAATGACCGTTTTGTGAAGCAGTCCCGCCTCGAAAAACTGGAACCGATGGAAATCGTTCAGAAATACACGGTGGACTTTCATAAGGTGCTGGAAACCTTTAATCTGCTGCCGCCAACGATCGAGCCCACGGCCACCGGCCATATTCTGGAACAGATTGAACTGACGGAAAAACTGATCGAAAAAGGATTCGCCTATGAAAGTAATGGTTCCGTCTATTTTGATGTACTGGAATATAACCGTCGGGGCCTGAATTACGGAGAACTCTCCCGGCGGAATATTAAAGAACTCTTTGCCCAAACCCGCGATCTGGACGGGCAGAATGAAAAGAAAAACCCCCAGGATTTCGCCTTGTGGAAAGCCGCCTCGCCGGCGCATATTATGCGTTGGAATTCTCCCTGGGGCGCCGGTTTCCCGGGGTGGCATCTGGAATGTACGGCAATGTCCACGAAATATCTGGGCGAGCAGTTTGATATTCACGGCGGCGGAATGGACCTGAAGTTTCCGCACCACGAATGTGAGGTAGCACAAGGCAAGGCCTGCAATGAAGTGTCGCCGGTGAAATACTGGATGCACGCCAATATGCTTACCATGAACGGGCAGCGCATGAGTAAATCCACCGGGAATTACATCCTGCCGATGGAACTCGTCACAGGTGATAATGATTTTTTCCATAAAGCATACGCGCCTTCAGTGGTGAGATTTAATTTCATGCAGGCGCATTACCGCAGCGTGCTGGATATCTCCGATGAAGCGATGCAGGCAAGTGAGAAAGGTTTCAACAGGCTGATGCAGGCAATGCAGATCCTGGAAAACATCCAGACTTCAGATAAAACCGATGGCTTTGACGTGGCTGCCTGGAAAGACAAATGCTACGCAGCCTTAAAGGATGACTTTAACTCACCGATTCTGATCGCACACTTGTTTGAGGCAGTAAATTTCATTTTTAAATTAAATGAAAAAACAGCCTCCGTTTCCGCAGAAGATCACCCACTTCTGCAGGACACTTTGCGTGGTCTCGTTTTCGATGTCTTAGGGTTAAAAGCCGTGCAGCAACAGGATGCGGGAAAACTGGACCAGGCGATGCAGGTACTGATTGATTTGCGGAACCAGGCCCGGAAAGCAAAAAACTTTGACTTGTCCGATGAAATACGCGACCGCTTGCTGGCAGAAGGTATCGAACTGAAAGATGGGCGCGAAGGTACTACCTATTCGGTTTCCTGAAAATATTTTAAATACAACAATTCCACCTCTGCACTGCTTTGTGCGGAGGTTTTTCTTTGTGTTACTCCTAATTCTAGATCATAAGACCATCCACATTCATTTATTTTTAAATAAGCATTTAACTTTCGTTTTCAAGTGATATCCAAAATACAGAAAGTGCAGCAAGAGAAACAGGATTCCACCAAATCACCGAACGGTCTGCATGGAAATATTAATAATAAAAGTAAAAGAAATGAAAAAAGTAATACTAGGTGTCTCCATGCTGCTGGCCGGTATGATTTCCGCGCAGAGCTATCCGGATTATTATCCGTACGGCGGACAGAGTGATTATTACAGTGACTATGATGACGAGTATTATTTCCCGGAAGATTACTATTATGAATACCCCGAGAATTACTACACGCCGGAATTATACAGCAACTATTATGATGCCTACCGCCACAGTATTTCACAAGTAAACTGGAACCGGTTTTTCCGTCAGTACCGGTTATCTCCGTGGCAGGTACAGCAGATAATGCTGCTGAATGAGAGCTTCCCGTCTTTCTCGTCCTGGAGTTCTTATTACCGCTACAATCCGGACCGCTGGTACTACGACCGGTTCTACGCTTTGCAGCAGATTTTAGGGCCCCGGATTTTCGTCGTGTTTCAGAATAATTATTATAATGGCTACAATCCGGTAACGTACTACCATGATTACAACCGACGTCACTATGTACGCACGGTATATGTAATGCCGAGATACCGACATATTAATATTAACCATTATAAAGTTAATCCCAAGCAGTATCACGCCAGCAATCCGCGCACGCAGATTGGCTTTAAGGACAGCCCGCGCGTAGGAACTTCAACAGGCAGTGGTACCCGCGGAAGTTCAGGCTTCAGAAATGATCCGGGAACAGCGAACAGGATTTCGGATATGCAGA
Organism: Chryseobacterium salipaludis; assembly: GCF_022968825.1. Taxonomy (GTDB): domain Bacteria; phylum Bacteroidota; class Bacteroidia; order Flavobacteriales; family Weeksellaceae; genus Kaistella; species Kaistella salipaludis. Next base: position 135,771 of record NZ_JALHKS010000006.1, on the reverse strand, counting down.
GAAATGACACGCGCAGATCTTCAGCTCAAAGCCCTTCCGTGCAACGGGCACCGCAGACCAGGATGCCATCCGCTCGAGAGAATAGCAGCCGTTCTGATAACGGATTCAGAAATAATGCAACCGGCCGGCAACGTTCGCCGGAAGCAACCATAAGAAATAACGGAAGTTCCCGCTCAGGAAATACTTCCGCACGAAATCCGGGCATGCGCCTCACATCCCGGTAATTTTAGATTTTTAATGTTAATAATGATGGGAGAGCAGTTTTTTTCGGAGGACTGCTCTTTTATTTCGCTAACACGCTATAGGACAAGGGTTTAAAACTGTTATTTTTAACAAAAAATTATGAAATAAAGCTTTAACTCCTGCTTGAGATCCCTATCCAAAAGACAGAAAGACAAACAACAAATAGATAGTTTATAAAATTACTTAATATGAAAAAAGCATTAGCTGTCGCAGCCATTATCGTCTTCACAATTTCAGCGCACGCACAGCAGCGCACAAAAATGGAAAAGCCGACGCCGGCACAAATCGAACAGCGCCAGGCGGAAAAATTAAAAATGATGCAAACGGATCTTAATCTTTCGGATGCGCAGGTAAATAAAATTAAAAGTGTGCAGGACCGGCATCGTAGTGAAAATAAGCAACTGATGGCCGAGCGAAAAACGCAGATGAAAGCACAGCGTGAAATGGCAGCCGCCAGCCGCCAGCAGCATCAGGCAGAAATGAAAGAAATCCTGACGCCGGAACAATTTGAAAAATGGCAGAGTAAAAAGCAGGACCGTATGCAACGCATGAGCCAGGCGCGAAAAATGCAGCATCGGAAACACAGATAAAAAACAACAGTTCATAGTTTTATTTTTTTTAATGGGGAGCGGAAAGAAATTTCCGCTTTTTTTTGTGCCTCAAATTTTTAAGTATATTTGTTTATACTCTAAATGAAAGAATATGATTAGTGAAAACATTGCTTTGCTGCTCAATCAGCAGATTACCAACGAGCAGTATGCTGCACAATATTACCTGGCCATGTCGGCTTGGTTTTATGAGCGTGATTTGGACGGCATTGCCAATTACTTCCGGGTGCAGAGCAAAGAAGAACTCATGCATGCCGATAAAATGTTTGATTACCTGATAGATGTCGGTGCACCGATACGTATGCAGGCTATTCCGGAACCGGAAGCTGATTTCAAAAGCGCGGTGGATATATTCGAAAAAGCGCTGGCACATGAAAGGCTGGTAACGCGCAGTATTTTCAATATCCTGAAAAATGCCAACGATGAGGGTGATTTTGCCACTGTTACTTTCCTGCAATGGTTCGTGACAGAGCAGGTGGAAGAGGAAGCGTCTGCCTCGCAGCTGGTAACCAAAATCCGCATGGTCAGTGAAAATCAGTCAGCGCTGTATCTATTCGATCAGGAGCTGAGTCAAAGGACTTTTGCGCCACAGGAATAATTAATTTATATTTTAAAATATGCAAAAGCTGCAGTTCGCTCGAACTGCAGCTTTTTTTATACATAAATAATAACCGTTTCCAACACAGTGTGTCCCAGCTTTTCGAGTACCTGCTGGTAACGGTTGAGCTGCGTCTGGTGCTTGGGCGATACTTCTCCCGTTTTAAAATCGATGATGATAAATCCTTCCTCTTTTTTAATCAGCCGGTCCGGGCGGAATATTTCAATTCCTTCGGGTGTGGTCAGCATCATTTCCTGTTCGTTTCTCACTTCGAGACCCGGTTGAAAATAGGGTTCATATTCTGAAATTACTTTGTAAAGCCTGTCTTCAATCCGCTCTTTTTCCTCCAGGGTAATTGTTCCTTCAAGTAAATAGCTTTCCAGCACGGGAGGCACATCTGCCGGTGTACAGATGCGCGCCAGAATTTCATGCGCAAAAATGCCCAGCCGCACTTTCTCAATCCTGTTCTGGTAGCTTTTGGAGGGTGTCGCAATTTTAATGGCTTCCGGATACAGCTTATCAGGATTTCGGAAACGGATGGCCTTTGTCTGATAGGTCTGCCGTTCTTTTTCCGGTTGCTTGCGTAATTGCTCTGGTGGCACCTCATAGAGATCAAAAGAAACAGTTTTCCCGGTATCTTCATCTGCAGTTTTTGCCGCCAGAAAATCATAAATTTCTAAGTAATTAGCTGACTTCGGCGGACGTTCTACATAAAAAAACAATTGCTCCGAGGCGCGCGTGGTCGCCACATACTGCAGGCAGAATCGGTCAATTTTATCCTGGTAATCGTAATGCGAATTGAACGCTGCAATTTTCGGATCCTGCAGCGTTAGTTTATCATCAAAGAGTTTGACGTTTACCTTGGCAGGTCCGGCTGTATCTTCACTGTTGAACCAATAACTTCCGGCGCGTGGTTTTTTATTTCTTAAAGGCAGCAGCACAACCGGAAATTCCAGTCCTTTGGATTTGTGTATGGTCATCAGCTGGATTGCGTCCACATTTTCCGTTGCCTGAATGGTAATGTGCTGGCCTTCTTCTGTCCAGTAGCGTAAAAAATCTTTTAAAGTTGCTGCGTTGTTCTGGGTGTAATCATAGACCATTTCCAGGTACGCCAGGATAAAATCGGTCTCGTGGTCGTCCACTGCAAATTCCTGCAGATAATGTTCGGTCAGATTATATAAATTTAATTCAATCAGATTGCCCGCACTGAGTTTCACCTGATATCTTTCCTCGATAAACCGCTGCATGGCTTCCTTATTTTCCTGTGCCAGAATATCAAGCGCTTCCGCAGTAAAATCATTCATTTTAATCCGCCCGAGTTGCTGCAAATGATACATCATTTTGATGCAGTGCTGAAACTCTTTCGAATTATCCTGCCACTGCAAAAATTCCGTGAGCGCCAGTAAGGTAACCGAAAGATTTAGTGTAAGCCCGGATTCAGAAATAGTGCGGACGTACGTTTCCATTCCTTTATAATTCACCTGCAGCCTGCCCAGCAATTGCGAGAACTGTTTGATGTCGCCGTTGTCACGGCACAGAATGGTGATGTCAGAAAACCGGTAGCCCAGCTCCAGGCACTGCGCAATATCTTCGCGCATCTTTTCTGCGGTTTCGGCAAAAAATTCGCTGCCGGCACTGAATTTTTCCACTAAGGTAACACGAACTCTTCCCGGCCATTTGGTTTTGGAAATCTGTTTCGCCTGCGTACCAAAAAGATCCCGGTATTCCCCGTGCAGACTGCCGGACATATACTCATATAATTCATTATTAAAATCAACAATATTCTGCGCGCTGCGGTAATTGCTTTCCAGATTTTCAGTTTCTGCCCGGATGGCAGCGCCGTCATTTCCGCTGATAATGTTCAGCATCAGCTGCGCGTCGCCGCCTCGAAACCGGTAAATGCTCTGTTTTGGGTCGCCTACGACGGTGAAACTCATGTGTTCCATCGAGTTGGCATGATCCCGCAGCGGAACGAAATTTTGCCACTGCAGGGTAGAAGTGTCCTGAAATTCATCGAAGAAATAATGGCTGAACTGAGTCCCGATTTTTTCATAAATAAAGGCGGTCGGCTCGTTCCGAAGATTCTCGTGAATCATAATATTGAACTTCGGCAAAAGCACCAGGTCATTTTCTTCTTCCAGAATGGCCAGCTGGTCCTGTACTTCTTTATTTACTTTAAGTGGTAAAAGTGCGTTGAGGATCCGTTGCTTTTTCTGACTTTCAGTATAGTTCCGGATGATAAACTCACGTGCTTCCAGCATCTCATCCAGCATCTCCATTATTTCTGCTTCTTTTTTCTTTCCTTTGGCAGAAGCACCTTTCGCATATTTTGCCAGCAGCGATTCTTCTTTATCAAGGCTTTCCGGCAATGCAGGTACTTTGTTCGCAAGAAATTTTTTGAAAAAACCGCCGAGGCCACTTTCACCACCGGAGAAATCAGGTGCTTCGACACCGCGGGATTCCATCAGTTCAAGCATCTCGCGGGCACGTTGCTCTGCTTCCTGCTGCAGCGAACGAATTTGCTGGCGCAGTGTTTCTTTGGAATTCTCATATCCTTCCCAGTCAAAATCGCCGGTTTGCTGCAGCTCAAAATAATGTTTGTCCTGCACAAATTCTTTGGCGGATTTATAAAGAGTGGATTTAATGTGGACCCGTTCATCATTATCCAGGCTGTAGTGTACAAAGTCCAGAAAGGCGCCGGACAGTTCACTTTCGTCGCCAACGTTGTCCAGCATTTTATCCACCGCTTCGAGAAGCAGCGGATTGGGGTCAATTTCCAGCGTGAAATTCTGCGCCAGACCCAGCTCCTGTGAAAAGCTGCGGACCAGTTTAGCATTAAACTTATCGATGGTACCGATATTCAGTGTGGAGTAGTGATGCAATACGTAATCCAGCAATTGCTGCGACCGGTCATGCAGGTCTTCCAGCGTTAACCGTACATTTCGCTGCTTCAGTTCGGCCTGTATGTTTTTCAGATCTTCATTATGTGCAAAATCAGGCTTGGTGAATTCTTTCAGCCAGCTGATGATGCGGTGTTTCATTTCATTGGCTGCCTTATTGGTAAAGGTAAGCGCCAGAATACGCGCAATGGAATCCGGTTGCGCAGGATGCTGCAGGCAGAGCGCTAGCAGGTTTTTTACAAGTGTATATGTTTTCCCCGAACCTGCGGAGGCATTGATGACTTTATATACTGGTTTCATGTGCGTACGGTAACAATTTTTAAATGTAACAAAATATTTTGCGAATCCGGAAAATAATCTTACTTTTGCAATCCAAAATGAGATGTAAAATATGTTAATTATCCCAGTAAAAGACGGCGAAGCTATCGACAGAGCGCTGAAAAAGTACAAAAGAAAGTTTGATAAAACAGGTGTGATCAGAGCCCTGAGAAGCAGACAGCAGTTTAACAAACCTTCTGTAGTAAACAGACAAGCGAGACTGAAAGCAGCGCACAAGCAAAGAAACCTGAGCTTGGAAGAGCAGGCTTAAGCCGAAATTTTATTACATCATATACTAAATCACCCCTTGGCCGGTTATAGCTGAGAGGTGATTTTTTATTTTTATACATTAGCGGGATGACAGAGCGATTTCTTGAATATCTGGCGGCGGAAAAACGCTATTCGCCAAACACGATACTGAGCTACAAAAAAGATCTTATGGATTTCGTGGGATTTGTGCAGCAAACCGAAGGGCACGATAATCCGCTGCGTGCCGACCGTAAAGTCGTGCGGAATTTCATTGCGCAACTCAGCCAGGACGGGCTGGCACGACGCACAATTAACCGTAAATTATCAGCATTGCGAAGCTTTTATGTTTTTATGCTGCGTCTTGGTGAACTCAAAGAATCCCCTGTGGATGGCATTGCCTCCCTCAAGTTTTATGCTGAAAAACAAATTCCCTTCTCACATGAGGAGATGGAACAGTTGCAGCAGCAGGATCCGTTTACGGGAAAAAATGCAGCGTTAAAAGAATTAATAATTGAGGTGTTGTATCAGACCGGCATGCGGCGGATGGAACTTTGCAATCTGACACTCAATGATGTAGATTTGGAGGCCCAGGAAATGCGCGTGCACGGAAAAGGAAACCGGATGCGGATCATCCCAATTTCTGCCTGGCTGGCGTCCAGAATGGCAGCATATTTGAAACAACGACCTGGCCGGGATGGCGCAGAACAGGCGTTTTTCATCAACAGCAGCGGCAAAAAGCTGAATCCCAAATTTGTTTATTCTGCCGTAAATAATTACCTTAGTACGGTAACTACGAAGATGAAAAAGAGTCCTCATATTCTTCGCCACACTTTTGCAACCCATGTGCTGGATAACGGTGCTGAAATCTCCCGTGTAAAGAAAATCATGGGGCATCAGTCACTGGCTTCCACACAGGTATATACACACGCAAATATTGAACAATTAAAAAAAGTGTTTAACAACGCTCATCCCAGAGCTAAAAAATCTGAATTATGAAAATTACTGTACAAGCCCTCGGGGTAACCCCGCACGCACCACTGGAAGAGTATCTGCAAAAAAAACTCAACAAGCTGGAAACTTTCTATGACAAGATTCACGGGTGCCAGGTATTCCTGAAAGTTGAAAACACAACCGATAAGGAAAATAAAACAGCGGAGATTATTCTTGCGGTTCCGGGTGATGATATTGTGGTGAAGAAGACCTGTGCTTCCTTTGAGGAAAGTATTGACCTTTGTGCAGAAACAGCTAAGAAGCTGCTAATCAAGAAAAAGGAAATGGCCTGATAAAAAGATTTGAAAAAAGTCTTGTAAAAATTTGTAGGTTTCAAAAAAACTCCCTTATATTTGCACTCGCAAAAAGAGATCAGAAGTTCTTTAGAAATCTTTGCCTCCTTAGCTCAGTTGGCCAGAGCACGTGATTTGTAATCTCGGGGTCGTGGGTTCGAATCCCTCAGGAGGCTCGTTTAAAAATAATGATTGGGGAGATTCCAGAGTGGCCAAATGGATCAGACTGTAACTCTGCTGTCTTACGACTTCGCAGGTTCGAATCCTGCTCTCCCCACTCTTTTTTTTCTTGCAGTATTTAAAAATTGTTTTAAATTTGCAAGCGTTACCAACACCTTTTGGAAACAAAATCTGCGGAAGTAGCTCAGTTGGTAGAGCGTCAGCCTTCCAAGCTGAATGTCGCGAGTTCGACCCTCGTCTTCCGCTCTAAGAAATCACAACCTCTCGGCGGCTTGTGATTTTTTTTTAAACTTTTTGCCGACTTAGTCTCGTCATAAATGACGAGACGCTTCCTTCAAAAGGAAGACACCATTTGCCGACTTAGCTCAGGGGTAGAGCGCTTCCTTGGTAAGGAAGAGGTCGTGAGTTCAAATCTCATAGTTGGCTCTGTTAAAATTCCGTCAGTTACTGCTGGCGGAATTTTTTTATTGCATGCTTTCCTGATGCTGCCGCCAAAGCGGCATTTTCTTAAGCCCGTCTTTTTTGCTATATTACCCCTCCTTTACAATTGAGCATGACGAAGATTCTTTTACTGGAAGACGATTTAATTCTATCGGCCGAACTCGGAAAATTTCTGGAGAATAATAATTTCGAGGTGAAAAAAGTGTATGACGGTACGATGTTTTTGGCCGAAATTGTGCGCGCTTCTTATGACGTGTATCTGCTCGACATCAATGTGCCGGCAATGAGCGGACTGGATATTTGCGCTGCTGTGCGCGAACAGGACGAGCAAACGCCGATCATCATGATTTCAGCCTACGGTGACCTGGAGGATAAAAAAGAAGCCTTCAACCGCCTCGCTGATGATTATCTGGTCAAGCCTTTCCAGTTTGAAGAATTGCTGCTGCGCATTCAATCGCTTATCCGCCGGAAAAATACAGCAGAAACCGGTACAGATGAAGTCATCTATGTGGCGGATCTCAGCATTAATAAAACGGAGCAAAAAGTTTTTCGCGCCGGCCGTGAAATTACGCTTACGGTAAAAGAATTTCAGTTATTGCTTTTGCTGGCAGAGAACGTGGGCCGCACTTTCTCCAAACAGCAGATCTCGGAGCAGGTGTGGCAGCATAACTTTAACACCAATACCAATACGGTGGAAGTGTACATTAATTTCCTGCGGAAAAAGATTGATAAAGATTTTGATCAAAAACTGATTCACACCCGATCCGGCTTCGGATATTTTCTGCAGGGGCGCTCATGAATTTAAAGAATAAAATCGCGCTGAATGTCAGCCTGCTGTTTTCAGTATTTCTGGGCGCGGTGCTCTTTATCATTTATTTATTCTTTGCTGAATTCCGGAAAGAAGAATTTACGGATATCCTGAAAGACCGGATTTACACGGTTGCCAATTACTTTACCGGCGGCCGCGATGAAGCAGAAGTCCAGAACCTGGAACTGATTACTTCCACACCGACCTACGCTATTCAGAAAGAAGAAATACTGGTTTTTAATAAAGAATTTGAGCTCGTCTACAGTTCCGTGATTGATATGGAAGTGGACTGGAGCAATGAAGATCTCAGAGCCCTGCGCGACCACGGCATGATCTACCGCCGGGAAAACGATTCCGAAATCTACGGCGAGAAAATCAACGGACGCTACTTCATGATCGAATCGGAAGATATTCTGGGTAAGGAAAAACTGGATTATCTGAGTACCGTGATGCTCATCGTTTTCTTTACAGGCAGCGCGCTTGTCTGGATCCTGAGTTTCCTCTTTGCCCGGAAAGTGATGGCACCGCTGGATCTCTTTCAGCAGAAAATTACGCGCATCTCCGCTAATAACCTGAATGAACGCCTGCCAGAAACCGATCGCCGGGATGAAATAAATCTGCTGGCAAAAGTTTTTAATACGATGCTGCGTCGCATTGATAAGTCTTATTCCTCTCAAAAAGAATTCACGGCCAGCGCCTCCCATGAAATCAAAACACCGCTTACCCGAATTGCCTTCCAGCTGGAAAATCTGTCCGGGATAGAAAAGCATAATCCTGAAACCGCTGGTTACATCTCACGCATTTCCGAAGAAGTTTATCAGCTGTCTGATATTGTAAATTCTTTGCTGTTGCTGGCCAAACTGGAGGAGCAGGAATTACAGCGCGAGTTTACAGATGTGCGGATTGATGAAGTCATCTTTGATGCTTTTGGGAACGTGAAGAAAAACTTTCCTGATTTTCAGCTTCATTTTAATATTAATGAGAATGAATATTCCGGTGAGCTGACGGTTCGTGGTTTAAAACCTTTGCTGGATACCGTTTTTATTAATTTATTTAAAAATGCCTGCCTGTACAGCTATATACCTTTTGTAGAAGTGGAGATAACCGAGGACGACCGAACAATCACTGCCGTAGTAATGTCGCGCGGCCAGCTGATTACAGAAACGGAAAAAGAAAACCTGTTTGAAGCTTTCCGGCGCGGCGCCGATACTCAGTTTCGCAGTGGTTCCGGGCTCGGTCTGCGTATTTGTCAACGAATTCTGGAATTCCATCAGGCCGCCATTGCATACCATTCAGCCGGCACAGATCAAAATATTTTTACCGTCACTTTCCGCCATCTTTAAAAGAGCGTAATGCCCGTAGTTTAAGTTTTTTTTAATCAAATTTAAAGCAGCTTTTAAGCTTTAGAGCGAATTTTTGCAGCCTTAATCTTACTAAAGAATATGAAGCAAAAATTTTTCGCTTTACTGCTTTTGGTTCCGGCTGCTGTTTTTTCTCAGCAAAAAATCACCCTGGCGGAGTGCGAAACAGCTTTTGTCCGCAACAATATGGAACTGCTGGCGGAGCAATACAATATTCCGGCGCAGGACGCAGAAGTTTTACATGCGCGGATCTGGGACCTTCCGGAAATCAGTTTTGAGTCCAATCTCATCCGGCCGAGCCAGCCCAGCTTTTTTAATATCGGTGCACACAAAGAACTGGCGGTGGAGCAGCTCTTTCTGCTGGGCGGCAAAAGACGGAACGAAATAGCGCTAGCCAAATCCAACCGCGAACTGGCCGTACTTCAGCTGGAAGAACTGCTGGTTAATCTGCAGGCAGAACTGCGTGAAAATTTCTATGCCTTGTTTTATGAGCATAAAAAACTGGGAAACATTGATGATCAGCTTGTGTACATGAACGAACTGCTGGAAGCGTACCGCATTCAGACTTCGAAAGGGAATATTGCCCTGCGGGATCAGGTAAGGCTGCAGGCGATCGTCATGGCTTTATCTGCTGACCGGCTCGAGGTTACAAATGAAATCACCGAGCGGACCCGGCGCTTGGCCACGCTGCTCGGAACGGAAGAAGAATTTATCCCTGACCTGTCGCAAGACGAAGAAGAGAGCAAACTTACGGCGGCCCCGCTTTTTGGCTTACCCGAATTACAGGAAAAAGCGAGAGCATTCAATCCCGGCTACCGCTATGCAGTACACCTCACCGAAACACAGCAGATTAATTACAAACTACAGAAATCCCTGATCACGCCTGATCTCACCGCCGGACTGCAATGGAATCAGAACAGCGGTATTTTTCATAATGAGGTCAACTTCAGTGTTGGAATTCCGCTGCCGCTCTGGAAAAAAAATGCTGGCAATGTGGAGTTGGCCAAAGTGCAGATCATTCAGGCTGAACAACTGGCCGCCGCACAACGGCTGCAGCTGGATAATGAAGTTGCCGCCGCATATAAAAAGTGGGAGCAGCACTGGCAGTTTTATGCCAATCTCTCGCCACAGGACTGGCAGGATATGCAGACGGTTTATCGCGGAATCTTAAAAAATTTCCGGAGCGGAAACGTCACCTTGTTAGACTTCACAGACTTTATTGACAGTTACCGGGAAACTGCCCTGCAACGCTACGAAATGAAAAAACAAATTATGATCACGGCTGCTGAACTCAGCCGCCTTACCCAAAACACCCTTTTTAAATAAAACAGATGACACGATCCATACCATTATTCCTGGCTGTTTTTCTATTGGCAGGCTGCAGTAAAGACACTGCGAAACAGCAAAGCCTTCAAACCGAGAAAGCTTTTATCGTCAGCAATACCATGATGAAATCCACACGCCTGGCCGAAGTGCAGGAGGAATACGTGCGCACAGAAATGCGTTTTTTTGGCAAAATTGAGGCTGATAAGAATAAGTATATTGATATCTATCCGCTCGTGGGCGGAAATGTGATTTCAGTAAACGCGGAACTGGGCGATTTTGTACAAAAAGGGCAGGTGCTTGCCACCATCCGTTCCACGGAAGTAGCCGGTTTCCAGAAAGAGCTGGCCAATGCGCGTACTGATCTGGCAACTGCCAAAAATAATCTGCGGGTAGCGCAAGAAATGTACGAAGGAAAATTGGGCACCGAAAAAGAAGTTCGCGAAGCCCGCAGTGAAGTGCAGAAAGCACAGGACGAATTGAGGCGCTCACAGTCCGTGAATCAGGTGCACGGCATCCGCTCCGGAAATATCTATTCCGTTACGGCGCCCATCAGTGGCTATATCGTGGAAAAGAATATCAATAAAGACATGCAGCTGCGCAGCGACAGCAGCGATAATATTTTCGATGTGGCGAATACCTCGGAGGTTTGGGCTATTGTGAATATAAACGAAAGCGATATCAATAAAATTTCGGTGGGCATGAAGGCGGAAGTATCTACCCTGACTGATCCGGAGCGCGTTTATCACGGCAAGATCGATAAGATTTTTAAAATTATCAATCCGGAAACCAATTCCATGCAGGCCAAGGTGATTCTGGATAATACGGACGGCTCACTGATTCCCGACAGCAAAGCGATGATTAAAGTGAAAAAAATATCAGACCAGATCGGATTATCAGTTCCGGCCGAGGCGTTGATTTTTGACCAGAACAAATATTTCGTGGTGGTTTTTAAATCACAGAATAATATTCGGATGCAGGAAGTAAAAATACTGCAACAAACGGAAAACACGGCTTTCATTGCTGAGGGACTTTCCGCCGGTGACAAAGTGGTTACACAAAACCAACTGATGTTCTACCGCAGCCTGACCGACTAAACCCCAGCCTTTTACCTTTTCACTTTCAGACCGACTTTTTTCATGAATAAATTTATTAAAAACATTATCGCCTTTTCGCTGAAGAATAAAGCATTCACCTTTGTGTGGGTGGGAATTCTGGCGATTGCGGGTTTTGTCAGTTTTAAAAATATGCCGATTGAGGCTTTCCCAGATGTCACCAATACGCAGATCATCATCATTACCCAGTGGAACGGGCGCAGTGCCGAGGAAGTAGAGCGTTTTGTGACCACACCCATTGAGCTCTCGATGAGTTCGGTCCAGAAGAAAAGCAACATCCGGAGTAATACGATGTTCGGACTGTCCATCGTCACCATCAATTTTGAAGATGGCGTGGAAGACTTTTTCGCCCGAAACCAAGTGAACGTCCAGCTGCAGACCGTAGACCTGCCCGACGGCACAGAGGTGGAAGTGCAGCCACCTTTCGGACCGACGGGTGAAATCTTCCGGTATATTCTGCACAGTCCCAAGAAGGATTCACGCGAACTGCTAACGCTACAGAACTGGGTGGTGGACCGCGCCATCCGCAGTGTGCCCGGTATTGCAGATGTGAGCGTCTTCGGCGGACAAGAAAAAACATTTGAACTCAATCTGGACCCCAGAAAGCTGGAGCAATATAAACTTACCACGGCACAGGTCTTTGAAGCAGTGGAAAGCAGCAACCTGAATGTAGGTGGTGATGTGATTGAACGCAGCGGGCAGTCCTACGTAGTCCGCGGAATCGGTTTGCTGCAATCCACCAGTGATATTGAAAATGTTATCATCCGGAATGACAGCGGTAATCCCGTGCTGGTCAGAAATGTGGCAACGGTGCAGGAAGGATCGCTTCCGCGTGTGGGCCAGGCGGGGTACAATGACATGAGCGATGTGGTGGAAGGTATTGTGATTATGCGCAAAGGGGAAAATCCTCTAGAAGTACTGGAAGGTGTGAAAGCTAAAATCGAAGAACTGAATACCAAGATTTTACCTAAAGATGTAAAGCTCATCACGGTGTACGACCGGAAAGACCTGATGGATTTCACGACCAGTACCATTATGCACAATCTGATTGAAGGAATTATTTTCGTGACGGTGATTGTGTTTCTGTTTATGGCCGACTGGCGCACCACGCTGATTGTTTCCATTGTCATTCCGCTATCGCTGCTGTTTGCGTTTCTGTGTCTGAATATGGCCGGCATGAGTGCCAACCTCCTGTCTCTGGGTGCCGTGGATTTCGGAATTATTATTGACGGCGCCGTTGTCATGGTCGAAGGGATTTTTGTGATGCTCGATCATCGGGCGCGGAAATACGGCATGGCGCGCTTTAATAAACTTGCCAAGGCAGGCTGGATTAAGAATACCGGGACAGGCCTGGGAAAAGCAGTTTTCTTTTCAAAAGTAATTATTATCACTTCTCTGTTGCCGATTTTTGCTTTCCAAAAGGTAGAAGGAAAGATGTTCTCGCCACTTGCCTTTACACTTGGGTTTGCGCTGCTGGGTGCCTTGCTGTTTACCCTGACATTGGTGCCGGTCATGTCTCATATGCTTTTAAATAAAAATGTACGGGAAAAGAGAAATGTATTTGCAGAGTTTTGGGAGCGTATCGTCTCGAAAGGTCTGGCAGTAACTTTAAGAAATAAAAAGATCAGCCTGGCCGTATCTCTAAGCTTTCTCGGTTTGACGATCTTGTCTGCAAGATTCCTGGGAACAGAATTTTTACCGCCGCTCAACGAAGGAGCCTTATGGGTAACCGCAGAAATGCCGATGAGCATCAGCCTGAAAGAGTCCTTGAAAACAACGGAAGATCTGAAGAAAACCCTCCGCGAATTTCCGGAAGTTACCAATGTGCTTACGCAGGCGGGCCGAAGCAACGATGGTGCGGACCCGAACGGTTTTGGTTTCGTGCAGTTCTCAGTGGATCTGAAGCCGAAAGAGGAGTGGGGCCGCAAAATCAGCATGGATGAACTTATTGAGGAAATGGACGCTAAACTGAAACGGTTTCAGGGTATTAACTATAACTACTCCCAGCCTATTTCAGACAACGTTGCGGAAGCGGTAGCAGGCTTCAAAGCTGAAAATGGTGTCAAAATATTTGGCGATAATCTGCACACACTGGATGAGTTGGCGCAGCAGGTGTACGGTGTGCTGAAAGACGTGGATGGGGTGAAGGATGCTGGCATCATTCAGAATATCGGGCAGCCGGAACTGGTGGTCGTACTGAACCGGGAGAAGATGGCACAGTACGGCGTGGCCTTGGCGGATGCACAATCTGTGCTGGAGACGGCTTTTGGCGGGGTCACGGCTTCTGAATTATATGATGGCGACCGCAAATTTGATATCCGGATCCGGTATGATCAGGAATTCAGAAAAGATGAAAAAGATTTGGCGCGGCTGATGGTCCCCACGCAGGACGATATGCTGATTCCCATGAACGAAATTTCGGAAATCCAGCAGGACAACGGTGCAGCCTTTATCTACCGTGATAATGTGCAGCGGTACATCGGTGTGAAATTCTCGGTGCGCGACCGGGATCTGGGCAGCACCATTTCCGAAGCGCAGCAAAAGATCGATAAACTGGATCTTCCGCAAGGGTATTCGATCGGCTGGACGGGGCAGTTTGAAAACCAGGAGCGCGCCACTTCGCGCCTCGGGCAGGTGGTTCCGATCAGTCTGGTGATGATTTTCTTCTTGTTGTTTATCCTCTTCGGAAACCTGAAAGATTCATTGCTTGTATTGGCGAATGTTCCGTTTGCTTTGATTGGCGGAATTTTAGCGCTGCATGTAAGCGGTATTAATTTCGGGATTTCGGCGGGTGTAGGTTTTATCGCGCTGTTTGGGATTTGTATTCAGAACGGCGTAATTCTTCTCTCTGAATTTCACCATAACCAAAAACGCGGGCTGGAAATACTCGCTGGTATTGTGGAAGCGGTGAAGGTGCGTACGCGGCCCGTGGTGATGACAGCGCTGATGGCCTCGGTGGGACTATTGCCGGCCGCTTTATCCACAGGCATCGGGTCTGAATCACAGAAACCACTGGCAGTTGTAATTATAGGCGGACTGATTACAGCGACGGTGCTCACGCTGCTGGTATTCCCGATTATTTACTGGCTTTTTTATCGGAACTCCGCGAAGGAAAGGGTTTAAAAAAGAATAAACAGAGGTTCACAAAAATTTCCTGAAGAAGGAAGGATTTCCGCGGAATGGTGAATTTTAGGCAGTACATTTTCTGCAATAAATATTTTTATATAAATTTGCAGTCCGATATTTCATTAATGTCCCAACGGTGTGACGCCCTGTTTTTTGGATAATCAGAATTTTTATAAAAAAAGATTTTCGATATTCAAAAAAACACTATATTTGCGCACCGAAAATTTGAATAATTAATTAAATAAATAATTTAAATCATGGCAAAGGAAACGTTTAATCGTAACAAACCACACTTGAACATTGGTACCATCGGTCACGTAGACCATGGTAAAACTACGCTTACTGCTGCAATCAGTAAAGTATTGTCCGATAAAGGTCTGGCAGAAAAAAGAGATTTCTCTGCAATTGACTCTGCACCGGAAGAAAAAGAAAGAGGTATTACTATCAATACATCACACATTGAGTACGAAACTGAAAACAGACACTACGCTCACGTAGACTGCCCGGGTCACGCCGACTATGTTAAGAACATGGTAACTGGTGCTGCGCAGATGGACGGAGCAATCCTGGTGTGTGCTGCTACCGATGGTCCTATGCCACAAACAAGAGAGCACATCCTGCTTTGCCGTCAGGTAAACGTACCTAGAATCGTTGTATTCATGAACAAAGTGGATATGGTTGACGATGCTGAGCTTCTGGAGCTGGTAGAACTTGAACTGAGAGATCTGCTTTCTTCTTACGAATATGACGGAGATAACTCTCCGGTAATCCAAGGATCTGCACTGGGCGCACTGAACGGTGAAGAAAAATGGGTTAAAACTGTTGAAGAACTTATGGATGCTGTTGACAGCTGGATCGAGCAGCCAACAAGAGAGTCTGACAAGCCATTCCTGATGCCAATTGAAGACGTATTCTCAATTACAGGTCGTGGTACTGTGGCTACTGGTAGAATCGAGGCTGGGGTTATCAACTCTGGTGATCCGGTTGACATCGTAGGTATGGGTGATGAGAAACTTACTTCTACTGTAACAGGGGTGGAGATGTTCCGCAAAATCCTGGACAGAGGGGAAGCTGGTGATAACGTAGGTCTGCTGTTGAGAGGTATTGAAAAAACCGACATCAAGAGAGGGATGGTTATCGCAAAACAAGGTTCTGTGAAGCCACACAAAAAATTCAAAGCTGAGGTGTATATCCTTTCTAAAGAAGAAGGTGGACGTCACACTCCATTCCACAACAAATACCGTCCTCAGTTCTACGTAAGAACTACTGACGTAACAGGTGAGATCTTCTTGCCGGAAGGGGTAGAAATGGTAATGCCAGGTGATAACCTTACTATTACTGTTGAGTTGCTTCAGCCAATCGCACTGAACGTAGGTCTTCGTTTCGCAATCCGCGAAGGTGGTAGAACTGTAGGTGCAGGTCAGGTAACTGAAATCCTAGAGTAATTTATTGCGCTGATAAGCGCTACCAATACAGTTCCGCAAGGCAACTTGCGGAACTTCTTACGGGCATCGTCCAATGGTAGGATACCGGTCTCCAAAACCGTTGATCAGGGTTCGAATCCTTGTGCCCGTGCAAATAAAAGATAATGAGCTTAGCAAATTTTATTAAAGGTTCGTACATCGAGTTTAAAGAAAAGGTAGAATGGCCGAAGTGGCCTATGCTGCAGTCTTCCACGGTAGTAGTTACGGTGGCAACTGTGATCCTTGCGCTTTTTGTTTTCGGTGTGGATTCGCTTTTCAATAAAGCAATTACGAACTTCATTACCCTCGCTATCGGTATGTTCAATTAAATTGTTTTCCTAAGATGAGTGAGCTGAAGTGGTATGTGCTGAAATCCGTAAGCGGTCAGGAAAATAAAGTGAAGACCTACATCGAGAATGAAATGAAGCACCATGGTTTCGAAGACTTCGTTACGCAGGTGGTCATTCCGATGGAAAAGGTAATCCAGATTAAAAACGGGAAGAAGGTTCCGAAGGAGC
The DNA here is from genome assembly GCF_022968825.1 of Chryseobacterium salipaludis. Taxonomy (GTDB): domain Bacteria; phylum Bacteroidota; class Bacteroidia; order Flavobacteriales; family Weeksellaceae; genus Kaistella; species Kaistella salipaludis. The sequence continues at coordinate 119,237 of NZ_JALHKS010000006.1, read as the reverse complement.
GCCCGTACTATCCCGGATACCTGATGGTAGAGGCTAATCTGGTCGGAGAAATTCCGCACATCATTAAAAATATTCCCGGTGTAATTTCTTTCCTGAGTTCTACCAAAGGAGGAGATCCGGTGCCGATGCGTAAGTCCGAAGTGAACCGTATGCTGGGCCGTATGGATGAACTTTCCGAATACGCCGTAGAGCAGGCAATTCCATTTGTAGTGGGAGAGAATGTAAAAGTAATCGACGGACCATTTAATGGTTTCAACGGTACGGTAGAAAAACTGCTGGAGGATAAGAAGAAGATTGAAGTCTCCGTGATGATCTTCGGCAGAAAAACACCGATGGAACTTAGTTTCATGCAGGTTGAAAAAGTAATGTAAACACATAGTTTCGAAATAATTAAATCCATTTTCGCGAGAAAGTGGATTTTTTTGTGCTGTATAAAAGAAAAGATTTTGAGTACTGTGGTTTCTGTGCGCAAATTAAATTCAGATTTAACTTAAAAATCAATCAATTAACGTTTGCAGAATTAAATTTAATTCTTAATTTTGCAGCCTGAAATGTGAAGTAGCCGGGTGAGACGGCGGCTTTGCAAATTTATAAATGCTTCCACATTCATAAATTACCTAATTATTTAAACAACAACAATGGCTAAAAAAGTCTTTAAAATGGTGAAACTCCAGGTGAAAGGAGGGGCAGCGAACCCTTCTCCGCCAGTAGGTCCCGCACTGGGTTCTGCAGGGGTGAACATCATGGAATTCTGCAAGCAGTTCAACGGACGTACGCAAGATAAAGCCGGGCAGGTTCTGCCGGTAGTAATTACGGTGTACGAAGACAAATCTTTCGAATTTGTTATCAAAACCCCACCTGCTGCAATTCAGCTGCTGGATGCATCCAAGCAGAAAAAAGGTTCCGGTGAACCGAACCGCGCCAAAGTAGGAAGTGTAACCTGGGAACAGGTGAAAAAAATTGCTGAAGATAAAATGAGCGACCTGAACTGCTTTACTTTGGATTCTGCAATGACCATGGTAGCGGGTACGGCCCGTTCAATGGGACTGAGAGTGACAGGAACTAAACCCACTAACGCTTAAACCCAATAGACATGGCAAAACTGACGAAAAAGCAAAAGGAAGCTTTAAGCAAAGTAGAAAAAAATAAAGTGTACTCTCTGGACGAAGCCTCTTCGCTGGTGAAAGAAGTAAACTTCGCAAAATTTGATGCCTCAATTGATATTGCAGTGCGTTTGGGTGTAGATCCAAGAAAAGCAAACCAGATGGTAAGAGGAGTTGTTTCCCTGCCACACGGTACCGGTAAAGATGTGAAAGTTCTTGCGCTGGTAACACCGGATAAAGAAGCTGAAGCGAAAGAAGCGGGTGCTGATTATGTGGGTCTGGATGAATATCTGCAAAAAATCAAAGAGGGCTGGACAGATGTTGATGTAATTGTAACCATGCCTGCTGTAATGGGTAAACTGGGTCCTCTGGGTCGTATCCTGGGTCCGCGTGGCTTGATGCCGAACCCAAAATCAGGTACCGTAACGATGGAAATTGGTAAAGCAGTTTCTGAAGTGAAATCTGGTAAAATTGATTTTAAAGTAGATAAATACGGTATTATCCACGCCGGTATTGGTAAAGTGTCTTTTGATGCTGCCAAAATCCGCGAAAATGCAGCTGAGCTGATCCAGACACTGGTGAAACTCAAGCCAACTGCAGCGAAGGGTACCTACGTGAAAAGCATCTACTTATCTTCTACCATGAGTCCGGGGATTGCAATTGATACTAAATCTGTAAACTAAAATCTGTAAGACAATGACAAAAGAAGATAAAGTATTAGTAATACAAGATATCAAAGATATGCTGCAGGATGCCAAAGTGGTATATGTAGCAAATCTGGAAGGAATGAATGCTGCTGCGACTTCAGATTTCAGAAGACAGGCTTTCAAGAACAATATTTCCCTGAAAGTTGTTAAGAACACCCTGCTGCAGAAAGCGATGGAGCAAATGGAAGGAGTAGATTACTCTGAAATGTTCCAGAGCTTCAAAGGGAATTCCGCTTTGATGATTTCTGAAACAGCGAATGCTCCGGCAAAACTGATTCAGAACTTCAGAAAAAAAGAAACCATCCCGGCGCTGAAATCAGCGTACCTGCAGGAAACTTTCTATGTAGGAGATGAAAACCTCGATACCCTGGCGAACATCAAGTCCAGAGAGGAAATGATTGGTGAAATCATCGGATTGCTCCAGTCGCCTATCCGCAACGTACTGTCTGCGCTTCAGAACAAAGAAGAAGCTGCCGGTGCACAGGATAACACTGCTGAAGGTGAAGCACCTGCAGCTGAGTAATCAGAACTCAAAAAAAAACAACAATAAATCGTTCAACAATTAAACATTATTAAGATGTCAGATTTAAAAAACTTAGCGGAAACGCTTGTAAACCTTACTGTAAAAGACGTAAACGAATTAGCTACCATCCTGAAGGATGAGTACGGAATTGAGCCTGCTGCTGCAACTGTAGTTGCTGCTGCTGGTGGTGCTGGTGGTGATGCTGCTGAAGAAAAAACAGAATTCGACGTGATCCTGAAATCAGCTGGTGGCTCTAAACTTGCAGTTGTAAAACTGGTTAAAGATCTTACAGGCGCTGGTCTGAAAGATGCTAAAGACATGGTAGACAACGCTCCGACTCCAATCAAAGAAGGAATCGCTAAAGACGAAGCTGAAGCTCTGAAAAAGCAACTGGAAGAAGCAGGTGCTGAAGTAGAACTGAAGTAATCATCTTGCCACAGTTTACTGTACATAAAAAAAGAAGAAGCCGTCTCAATACTGAGGCGGTTTTTTTTGCTTTATTGGGAGCTTTTTTTGTACAATTTATTGGTTTTTAGTATCTTTAAGTATTGATAATCAATGCTATGAGTATTAAATTTAAGGATTACAACCAACAGCAAAGCTGGCTTTTTCCACCCTCGATTGAAGAGTTGATTCCACAGGATCATCCAGTGCGGATCGTGAATGGAGTTATTGAACAACTGGACTTAAGGTTACTTGTAGATGAATACAGTCATGAAGGTAAGCCGGGTTATCATCCCAAGATGCTTCTCAAAGTGATGGTGTATGCCTACATGGACAATATTTACTCCAGCAGGAAAATAGAAAAAGCCATGCGCGAGAACATCAATTTTATGTGGCTCTCTGCCCGGCAGGTGGCAGATCATAACACCCTGGCACGCTTCAGAAGCCAAAAACTTAAAACCATTTTCAAAAGATATCTTTAAACAGGTGGTCATGCTATTGGCACAGGAAGGATTGGTTACTTTAAAAGAAGTTTATACAGATGGCACCAAAATAGAATCTGTGGCAGGCAGATATACTTTTGTGTGGGGCAATGCCATTAAAACCCGCAAGGAGAAGATGGCACGGCAGCTGGAAGAGATGTGGAACTACGCTCAAAGCATTGCTGAAGATGAAGATAAGGATCCCACCCCGCCGGAGTTTAAAACCATTGACAAAGAAAAAATAGAAAAAACGGCCCGGAAAATAGAAAATATCATCCGCAAAAATCCCAAGGCCAGCCCCAAGGCAAAAGCAAAGCTACGCTACATTGAAAAGAATTTTTCGCAGAATCTCGACCGGTATGCCCAGCAGGAAGAACTTCTCCAGGGCCGGGGAAGCTACAGTAAGACCGATCCAGACGCTACCTTTATGCGCATGAAGGATGACCACCTGCAGAATGGCCAGCTTAAGCCAGCTTATAATGTACAGGTAAGTTCCGAGTCGCAGTTCGTGATCCATTACAGCCTGCACCAGACGACCAATGATTTAAACACCTTAAGACCCCACCTAGAAACCTTTGAGAAATTATATGATTTTTTACCAGCGGAGCTTACGGCAGATGCGGGCTACGGCAGCGAAGAAAACTACGATCTGCTGGAAGAAAAGAACATTGAAACCTTCGTAAAATACAATACCTTCGACAAGGAGCATGGCATCTCAAAATCGAAAAGAAAGAAAATCAATGAAGACTTCCACCGCGACAAGCTTTACTATAACGAAGAGAAAGACCAATACATCTGTCCGATGGGGCAGCCCATGGAAAAGATAAGCACCCGGCGAAGAAAAACCAAAAGCGGCCACCATCAAACCAGCAGTGTCTACCAGGCCAAAAACTGCAATGGCTGTCCTGTGCGCGGTACCTGTTTTAAAGCCCAGGGAAACAGAACCCTGGAGCGCAACGCTAATCTGGAGCGGCACAAAGAAAAAATAAGAGAAAATTTACTGAGCGAAATCGGAGAAAAAAAACGCAGACAGCGCACCGCTGATGTAGAGCCTGTGTTTGCCCACATCAAATCCAACCGCAACTTTAAGCGATTTAACCATTACGGTCTACAAAAATGTGAATTGGAGTTCGGCTTACACGCCCTGGCACACAATCTAAGAAAGAAAAGTGCCTGAAAGGTAGCACTTTTGGCTTTTTCTGCAAAAAAATCATCCTTCCCAAAAAAAGTATCATAAAAAGAAGAAATAAAAAAAACCGCCTCAAATGTTGTATCGAGACGGCTTCTTTATTTTGAGCAGACCATCTATATCACCACTTCTCCGGCAGATATTTCCAATACCGTTTCGGCAGCGACTGGACATGAAGTTTTATATTCTTTCTTTCGGGAATATTAGTTTTAAAAAAGTACCGCTGCCATAATTTCTGGTATTGCAATTCACTCTCATGCAAGGTTTCAGCAGTTTTACGTGTGGGAATTATCGTAGTTTGTGTAGGTTCAAACATTTGGACCTCTTCTAAATCATAGAAGGCGCCGTACTGTCTCTTAAAATCATAGATCATCCATTTCTGGTCACGGTAGCGATCCCGGAAATGTTTAATAATGAGCGGCAATACGTTATAATCAGGTTCAATACGGGAAAAGTACATGTCGTCCTGCATTTTTTCAAAACGTACAAAAGCATGCATCCGGTGGATTTCGCGGTTCACGGATTTCACCAGCTTGGAAATCGCCAGAATTCGGTCATCGCCGTAATTCGCCAGAATATTTTTGTCAGTCTGCAACAGCGCTTGCTGCACTGCGTATAAAATAAGCTCCGGCGCGTTGGCGGCCTCCGAAAAATAAACTTTCATCAGCTGCGCGATGCCGGCTTTTTCCAAAGTGATTTCCAGCTTTTTCAGGACACGCTGCGCTTTCTCCGGATCGGTCACCACCTGGTGTTCCTGCGCAAACAAATGCTGAATAATTTCCTCGCCTTCTGCGGCTGGAAGTGCGGGGCTGAAACGGTATTCATACACTTCAAAGATTGCTGTCAGCAGCCCTTCAAAGCTGCCGTCGTACCGAAGAATGGTCATCAGAATAAACTCAGCTGCTGGGAAAAAGGATTCTGGAACTTGGACTGCATTCCGTTTAAAATAATTTTACGGAAATGGCGTTCGTCCAGGTGTTTGGTAAATTCGTTTTGGGCATCAAATTCCACAAAGTATTTTGCGCGGTTGGTGGCAACGCCCATCTTGCGAAGATGATCCAGGTTCAGTTTCTGAAATCTGCGTGCCGCCAGAATTTTACCGACGGATTTGCGCCCGATTCCCGGTACACGAAGAATCATTTCTTTCGGTGCGGTGTTGATATTAACCGGGAACTGATACCGGTTCCGCAGCGCCCACGCCAGTTTGGGATCTACTTCCAGATCCAGAAACGGATTTTGCTGATCCACAATTTCATCTGCTTTGAAACCATAAAACCGCATCAGCCAGTCTGCCTGGTACAATCGGTTTTCGCGAACCATCGGAACCTGGGAGTTAATAGAGGGCAGGCGCGCATCTTCCAGCATCGGCACATAGCCGGAATAGTAAACTCTTTTCAGATTGAAGTTCTTATAGAAATGGTCCGCAACTTTGATGATTTTCAGGTCCGTTTCATTTGTGGCACCCACAATAACCTGCGTGGATTGCCCGGCCGGTGCAAACTTCGGTACATAGCGGAAGATTTTGCGTTCCTCTTTGTATAACGTTACTTCATTCTTTATAAAACCCATCGGCTTGATCATCTCGTCGTGCGATTTCTCGGGTGCCAGTAGTTTAAGGCCGCTTGTTGTGGGAATTTCCAGGTTAATCGAAAGCCGGTCGGCGTACAGGCCCGCTTCTTTCATGAGTTCATCGCTGGCACCGGGAATGGATTTTAAATGAATATATCCATTAAATTTATGTTCAGTACGCAGTTTTTTGGCCACGCGCACCAGTCGTTCCATGGTGGTATCGGCATCTTTGAAAATGCCTGAACTCAGAAATAAACCTTCGATATAATTCCGACGGTAAAAGTTAATGGTCAGATCCACCACTTCCTCCACAGTAAAGGCCGCTCTTTTGATATCATTTGATTTGCGGGAAACACAGTACGCACAATCGTAAATACAATGATTGGTAAGCAGTATTTTCAGCAGAGAAACGCAACGTCCGTCTTCCGTATACGAGTGGCAGATCCCGCTTGCATGACTGTCGCCCAAGCCCCCGTTTTTATTCTTCCGGTTTCCGCCGCTGGAGGAGCATGATACGTCATATTTCGCTGCGTCTGCCAGTATTTCAAGCTTTTCCTGTAGTCTTGGGAAATTCATTAACTCTTGTTTTTTGGTATAGCAAATATACGACCTTATCTGCGAAAATGGTAGGATTTAAGACTATTTAACGTGAATATATTCTAATGGCAATCAGTACTTTAACAGTCTGTATTAATTCAAATTGGATTGTTTTTTTTTAAGTTACAATAAAATCCATCGTATCAGCAGGCGTTTCTATTTTTGCGAAATGCGCGGAAAAATCTACGGGTTCAATCGAACATCTTTATTAAAAATATTAAGTCAAATTTCAAACTCAATCATTGAATTTAGAGAACCAGCCTCACCTTTAAATCATTGATTACAATTCATTTAAACCCATGCGCATTTGCTTTGTATACTATAAATTTCGTACATTTGCAAACCTGTTTGGAGTCTTTAAAATCATTACATATTGAAAATCAATCAGATACTCTTTTAAATTTTTAAAAGAGACTTTGTTGTTTTTAAGTGTGTGCTGGCTTTCAAGGTTTTATTCAGTAAAAATATTTTGCACTACTCCGTGAAAAGATATACCGGCGTTGCAGTTAGGTTTAGATTTCAGAAGACAGAATAAAGAATAAAGACTGACTTGCAAATGCTTCAAGTGCTTTCTTTCTCTTTTCTCTTTTCTCTTTTCTTTCCTGATATTTTGAAACAAAATATTTTTTAACCCTCATTCTTTTTAACTTTTATGAGCAAATCTAAAGCCGTCGCAAAAGCTCAGGTGAACGAAAGAATCAACTTCTCCGAAGTAAAAGGACAAGTGATCACACCTGACTTTCTGGACATTCAGATTCAATCGTTCAAAGAGTTTTTCCAGTTAGACACTTTGCCGGAACAACGCCGCAATGAGTCGCTGTACAAAACCTTTGAAGAAAACTTTCCGATCACGGATTCCCGGAACCAGTTTGTGCTGGAATTCCTGGATTACCTGGTGGATTCCCCGCGCTACTCCATCGATGAGTGTGTGGAAAGGGGCCTCACGTACTCCGTGCCGCTGAAAGCCCGTCTCAAACTGTACTGTACAGACCCTGAGCACGAGGATTTCCAGACAGTGGTGCAGGATGTGTACCTGGGCCCGGTGCCTTACATGACGCCTTCCGGTTCATTTATCATTAATGGTGCCGAGCGTGTTATCGTGACGCAGTTACACCGTTCGCCGGGGGTGTTCTTCGGACAAACCTACCACGCCAACGGCACCAAGTTGTATTATTCCCGTATTATTCCGTTTAAAGGTTCCTGGATGGAATTCACCACGGATATCAATAACGTGATGTATGCCTATATCGACCGTAAGAAAAAATTACCGCTGACTACGCTGTTGCGTGCGATTGGTTACGAGTCGGATAAGGATATTCTGCAGATCTTTGACCTGGCCGAAGAAGTGAAGGTTTCCAAAGCTGCCCTGAAAAAAGTGGAAGGCCGTACCCTGGCTGCCCGCGTACTGAATACCTGGTTCGAAGACTTCGTGGACGAAGATACCGGTGAGGTGGTTTCCATCGAAAGAAACGAGATCATCCTGGATCGTGAAACGGTACTCGAAAAAGAGCATATCGATATGATCCTGGAATCCGGCGTGAAATCAATTTTGATTCACAAGGAAAACTCCAACGAGTTCTCGATCATTCAGAATACCTTACAGAAAGACCCTACCAACTCCGAAAAAGAGGCGGTAGAATATATTTACCGTCAGCTGCGTAATGCAGATCCGCCAGATGAGGAAACGGCACGTGGAATTATCGAGAAGCTCTTCTTCTCTGAGCAGCGTTACTCTCTGGGTGAAGTCGGTCGTTACCGCCTGAACAAGAAATTAGGCCTTAACATTCCGGAGAAGACCGAAGTTCTTACCAAAGAAGATATTATCGCCATCGTTCGTCACCTGATTGAACTGGTGAACTCCAAAGCGGAGGTGGATGATATCGACCACTTATCCAACCGTAGAATCAAAACGGTAGGTGAGCAGCTTTCCGGACAGTTTGGTGTAGGGCTTTCCCGTATCGCCAGAACCATCCGTGAGCGTATGAATGTTCGTGACAACGAAATCTTTACACCGATTGACCTGGTGAATGCCAAAACACTGACTTCAGTAATCAACTCGTTCTTCGGAACCAACCAGCTGTCTCAGTTCATGGACCAGACGAACCCGCTGTCCGAGATTACGCACAAGCGTCGTCTGTCTGCGCTCGGGCCTGGTGGTCTTTCCCGTGAGAGAGCAGGTTTCGAGGTGCGTGACGTTCACCATACACACTACGGCCGTATCTGCCCGATTGAAACACCGGAAGGACCGAATATTGGTCTGATTTCATCTTTGGGTATTTATGCGAAAATCAATAACCTTGGGTTTATTGAAACGCCATACCGCAAGGTTGAAGATGGTAAAGTAGATTTGAAAACAGCTCCGGTATACTTAAATGCTGAAGATGAAGAGGATCGTGTAATTGCTCAGGCAAACGTTGAGATGAAGGACGACGGTACCATCGATACAGACCGTGTAATTGCACGTCTGGATGGTGATTATCCGGTAGTGGAACCTCAGCAGGTAGACCTGATTGATGTGGCACCAAACCAGATCTCCGGTATTTCTGCATCTCTGATTCCATTCCTGGAACACGATGATGCGAACCGTGCGCTGATGGGCTCCAACATGATGCGCCAGGCAGTTCCGTTATTGAAACCCGAAGCTCCGATTGTAGGAACAGGTCTGGAAAAACAAGTAGCTACTGACTCTCGCGTTCTGATCAACGCTGCCGGCGACGGTGTCGTGGAGTATGTGGATGCAGATCAGATTACTATTAAATATGACCGCAGCGATGATGAAGATCTGGTATCTTTTGAGTCCGGTACGAAAACATATAAACTGACCAAATTCCGCAAGACCAACCAGAGTACGACGATTACCCTGCGTCCGAATGTACGCGTGGGAGACCGTGTGAAAAAAGGTCAGGTATTGTGTGATGGTTACGCGACTGAAAACGGCGAACTGGCCATCGGTAGAAACCTGACGGTAGCGTTCATGCCATGGAAAGGTTACAACTTCGAGGATGCGATTGTAATCAATGAAAAAGTAGTTCGCGAAGACTGGTTTACTTCTATCCACGTGGATGAATATTCCTTGGAAGTTCGTGATACCAAACTGGGTATGGAGGAATTAACTTCTGATATTCCAAACGTATCCGAAGAAGCAACCAAAGATCTGGATGAAAACGGTATGATCCGTATTGGTGCTGATGTGAAGCCGGGCGATATTATGATCGGTAAGATCACGCCAAAAGGTGAATCAGATCCGACTCCTGAAGAAAAACTGCTTCGCGCGATCTTCGGTGATAAAGCCGGTGATGTGAAAGATGCTTCCCTGAAAGCGGATTCCTCACTGAGAGGGGTGGTGATCAACAAGAAGCTGTTCTCCCGTAACATCAAAGACAAGAAAAAGAGATCCGAAGAGAAACTGAAACTCGAGGAAATCGAAAATACATACAAAGCGAAGTTTGATGAACTGCGTTCAACCCTGCTGGAGAAACTGGGCACTTTGGTGAACGGTAAAACTTCTCAGGGTGTGAAAAACGACCTGGATGAAGAAATCATCGGTAAAGGCGTGAAGTTCACCACCAAACTGTTGCAAAGTGTGGAAGATTACGTGAACGTAAGCGGTGCCGACTGGACTGTGGACGCAGAGCGTAATGAGCTGGTGAAGCAGTTGATCCATAACTATAAGATCAAATACAACGATATCCAGGGGGTTAAAAACCGTGAGAAATTTGCGATCTCTATTGGTGATGAACTTCCGGCAGGTATTATTAAACTGGCTAAAGTATACATCGCCAAGAAGCGTAAGCTGAACGTAGGTGATAAAATGGCGGGTCGTCACGGAAACAAGGGTATTGTATCCCGAATCGTTCGTGAAGAAGATATGCCGTTCCTGGAAGATGGTACACCGGTCGATATCGTACTCAACCCGCTGGGCGTACCTTCGCGTATGAACATCGGTCAGATTTATGAAACCGTATTGGGCTGGGCCGGTAAAAAACTGGGTCTTAAATTCGCCACCCCGATCTTCGATGGTGCAAGCCTTGACCAGATTACCGAATACACAGACCAGGCTGGTTTACCGAAATACGGCAGCACTTACCTGTATGACGGCGGAACCGGTGAGCGTTTCTCACAGCCGGCCACAGTTGGGATTATCTATATGCTGAAACTCGGCCACATGGTTGATGATAAAATGCACGCGCGTTCTATCGGTCCGTACTCATTGATTACACAGCAGCCATTGGGTGGTAAAGCCCAGTTCGGTGGACAGCGTTTTGGTGAGATGGAGGTTTGGGCACTGGAAGCCTTTGGTGCATCCAACATCCTTCGTGAAATCCTGACCGTGAAGTCTGATGACGTTATTGGTAGAGCTAAAACATATGAAGCAATTGCAAAAGGGGAAGCCATGCCTGAGCCAGGTATTCCGGAATCTTTCAATGTATTGCTGCATGAACTTCAGGGTCTTGGCCTTGACGTAAGACTGGAGGAATAATTTTAAATTATAAATGATGAATTTTAGATGATATTAGTTTTCTCTGCAACCGCATTTTAATCTAAAATCTAAGATCTAAAATCTAAAATCTGCTTATAAATGTCAAATAAAAATAAAACAAGTAATTTCTCTAAAATTACGATCGGTTTAGCTTCACCAGAATCCATCCTGCAGGACTCCCGCGGCGAGGTGCTGAAGCCGGAAACCATTAACTACCGTACACACAAGCCGGAGCGTGATGGTCTTTTCTGCGAAAAGATCTTCGGCCCGGTGAAGGATTACGAGTGTGCCTGCGGTAAATACAAGCGTATCCGATACAAAGGAATCGTTTGTGACCGTTGCGGTGTGGAAGTAACTGAAAAGAAAGTGCGTCGTGAGCGTATCGGGCACATTGGTCTGGTAGTGCCGGTTGCACACATCTGGTACTTCCGTTCCCTTCCAAACAAAATAGGATATCTTCTTGGGTTGCCATCTAAGAAACTGGACATGATTATCTACTACGAAAGATATGTTGTAATCCAGCAGGGTATGGCGCGCAAGGCAGATGGCTCTGACTTCGAAAATATGGAGTTCCTGACCGAAGAAGAATATCTGGATGTTCTGGATACACTCCCGGCAGAAAACCAATATCTGGACGATGCAGATCCAAATAAGTTCATCGCCAAAATGGGTGCTGAAGCGGTGGAAGAATTGCTGAAGAGAATCGATCTGGATTCCCTTTCTTTCGACCTTCGCCATAAGGCACACAACGAATCTTCCAAGCAGCGTCGTACAGAAGCATTAAAGCGTCTGAACGTTGTGGAAGCACTTCGTGGCGCGAACACTCGTATGATTAACCGCCCCGAGTGGATGATCATGCGCGTACTGCCGGTTATTCCACCGGAACTGCGTCCGTTGGTACCGTTGGATGGTGGTCGTTTCGCGACTTCTGACCTGAATGACCTGTACCGTCGTGTTATCATCAGAAACAACCGTCTGAAGCGTTTGATGGAAATCAAAGCACCGGAAGTTATCTTGCGTAACGAGAAGCGTATGCTTCAGGAATCCGTGGATTCCCTGTTCGATAACACGCGTAAGTCTTCTGCCGTGAAGTCGGAATCCAACCGTCCGCTGAAATCACTTTCAGATTCATTGAAAGGTAAGCAGGGTCGTTTCCGTCAGAACCTTCTCGGGAAGCGTGTGGATTACTCCGCGCGTTCCGTAATCGTCGTAGGTCCAAACCTGCAGTTGCACGAGTGCGGTATTCCGAAAGACATGGCAGCTGAACTGTACAAACCGTTTATTATCCGCAAGCTGATCGAAAGAGGAATCGTGAAAACAGTTAAATCTGCAAAACGAATTATCGATCGTAAAGAGCCTGTGGTATATGATATCCTGGAAAATGTGATGAAAGGCCACCCCGTTCTGCTGAACCGTGCGCCTACGCTGCACAGACTGGGAATCCAGGCCTTCCAGCCAAAAATGATCGAAGGAAAGGCAATCCAGCTTCACCCGCTGGTGACCACCGCGTTCAACGCTGACTTTGATGGTGACCAGATGGCGGTTCACTTGCCACTCGGTCCGGAAGCGATTCTGGAAGCACAACTGCTGATGCTTGGTTCACAGAACATTCTGAACCCGGCCAACGGTTCTCCGATTACCGTACCTTCTCAGGACATGGTATTGGGTCTGTATTTTATGACCAAAGAGCTTTCGTCAACTGAAGAGAGAAAAGTAAAAGGAGAAGGCCTCGCTTTCTACTCACCGGAAGAGGTGGAAATTGCCTTCGCGGAAGGACAGGCTTCACTGAACGCTAAAATCCGTTGCCGCGTGCCGGTGAAGGAAAACGGCGAACTGGTGACAAGACTTGTGGAAACTACCGTGGGACGCGTACTGTTCAACCAGATTGTTCCGAAGAAAGTAGGCTATGTAAATGAACTGCTGACGAAAAAGTCTTTGAGAAACGTTATTGGTAAAATCCTTGCCGAAACCGATTTCCCGACTACAGTTCAGTTCCTGGATGATATGAAGGATTTAGGATATTCCAACGCATTTAAAGGAGGTCTTTCCTTTAGCCTGGGTGATATCGTAATTCCGGAAGAAAAGAAAACCATGATCGCTACTGCAGTAGAAACTGTGGATGAGATCAAGATGAATTATAATATGGGTCTGATCACCGATACCGAGCGTTACAACCAGGTAATCGACGTGTGGACCAATACCAACGCTGGTCTTACGGAGATGATTATGAGCCGTATGAAAACAGACCAGGGTGGTTTCAACTCTGTGTACATGATGCTCGACTCCGGAGCGCGTGGTTCCAAAGAGCAGATTCGTCAGCTCTCCGGGATGCGTGGTCTGATGGCGAAGCCGCAGAAAGCCGGAGCAACCGGTGCGGAGATTATTGAAAACCCGATTGTGGCGAACTTTAAGGAAGGTCTGTCCATCCTTGAATACTTTATCTCTACCCACGGTGCACGTAAAGGTCTGGCGGATACCGCTCTGAAAACAGCGGATGCGGGTTACCTGACCCGTCGTCTGGTAGACGTGGCACAGGACGTTATCATTACTGAAGATGACTGTGGCACCCTGCGCGGAACCGAGATTACACCGCTTAAGAAGAATGACGAAATCGTTGAAAGACTTTCTGAAAGAATCTTAGGTAGAGTTTCTCTGCATGATATTTATGATCCGGAAACCGATGAAATTCTGGTTGAAGCAGATCAGATTATCGATGAAGAGCTGGCGCGCACGGTGGAGCAATCCGGTATCGAAATCGTTGAAGTACGTTCACCACTCACTTGCGAGGCCGAAAAAGGAATCTGTGCGAAATGCTACGGACGTAACCTGGCAACTGGGAAACCAATTCACATGGGTGAAGCAGTAGGTGTTATCGCAGCGCAATCCATCGGTGAACCGGGAACACAGCTGACGCTGAGAACCTTCCACCAAGGGGGTACGGCAGGAAATATTTCCGAAAATCCATCCATCGTGGCACGTCGCGACGGTATCGTGGAAATGGACGAAATCCGCACCGTTACTTCCGAAAACGACGAAGGCAAAAAAGCCGAAATCGTGGTGTCCCGTTCTACAGAATTCCGTTTAGTGGCAGACAATGCTGCACGTACACCACTGATGGTAGCCAACATTCCTTATGGTGCTGAGCTGGCCGTGAAACCGGGCGATAAAGTAGAAAAAGGAGCACTCATCTGTAAATGGGATCCGTATAACGCGGTAATCATTGCAGAATCTGCCGGTAAGGTAGAATACGAGGATATTGTACAGGGTGTTTCCTTCCAGCTGGAAATTGACGAACAAACCGGTTTCGAGGAGAAAGTAATTTCTGAATCCCGAAACAAAAAAGCGGTACCAACGCTGAAGGTAGTTGATTCCAAAGGAGTAGAGCAGAAGGCATACAACCTGCCGGTAGGAGCACACATCATGGTAAATGATGGGGAGAAAATTAAAGCCGGTAAGGTCCTGATCAAGATTCCGAGAAAATCGGCCAAGTCAGGGGATATCACCGGAGGTCTTCCGCGTGTTACCGAACTCTTCGAAGCACGTAACCCGTCCAACCCGGCGGTTGTTACTGAGATCGATGGGGTGGTATCTTACGGAAAAATCAAGCGTGGTAACCGCGAGCTTATCGTGGAAGCTAAAACGGGTGAAATTTCCAAGTACCTGGTGAAACTTTCCAACCAGATTCTGGTTCAGGAAAACGACTTCGTACTTGCCGGTTCTCCGTTGTCCGACGGTTCCATTACTCCGGATGACATCCTGAAGATCAAAGGACCAACCGCAGTTCAGGAATATCTGGTAAATGAAATCCAGGAAGTATACCGACTGCAGGGGGTGAAGATCGATGATAAGCACTTTGAAATTATCGTACGTCAGATGATGACCAAGGTTATGATCGTAGACGGTGGTGATACCCAATTCCTCGAAGGAGCTCTGGAACACAAATACGACTTCCTGAAGGAAAACAACCGAGTATTCGGTCTGAAGGTAGTAGTAGATGCCGGAGATTCCAAAACCTTCCAGCCGGGACAGATGATCACCGCGCGCGAACTGCGCGACGAGAATTCCAAACTGCGTCGTGAAGACCTGGCGCTGGTGGAGGTGCGCGAAGCACTTTCTGCCACAGCAACTCCGGTTCTGCAGGGAATTACCCGTGCGGCACTGCAGACCAAGTCCTTCATGTCGGCAGCTTCCTTCCAGGAGACAACCAAAGTTTTGAACGAAGCAGCGGTTTCCGGAAAGGTGGATTACCTGAGCGGTCTGAAAGAAAACGTAATCGTAGGACACAGAATTCCTGCGGGTACCGGTCTGAAAGACTATCAGAACATCATCGTCGGTTCCAAAAAGGAATTTGAAGACCTGAACTAAAATTAAATAAGTGATTTTAGATTACAGATTTTAGATTTTAAATTTCTGTAATCTAAAATCCTTTTCTATATTTAGACCCTGATAAAAATAAGATTTGCATGATCGTGCAGTAGATTCGCAGGTTCATTTAAAATCTAAAATTTATAATTTATAATTGAAAAAATAATGGACAACAACCAAAACCAAAACAACGACAACAACATCAATATCCAGCTGAACGAAATGGTAGCAGCAGGTGTATATTGCAACCTGGCCCTGGTAAACAATTCTCCTTCAGAATTCGTACTGGATTTCATCCAGATGATGCCGGGTGTACAGCAGGCAAACGTGCGTTCCCGCGTAATCCTGGCACCTCTTCACGCGAAGAGAGTACTGGCTGCGCTTCAGCAGAACATCGCAAACTACGAGCAGCAGTTCGGCGAAATTAAAGAAGTAGAGCCTTTCGTACTGGGACAGAACAATGTTCAGGCGTAAGCATTTTTAGCTCAAACAATCATCCCGGTCAGCAATGTCCGGGATTTTTATTTGGGCGCACATTTCCGTCCTCCACTCCCGCTTTTTTTGCACCACTGCGTTCAGCAAAAAAGAGCTCCGTTCAGGCCGGGGCGCAGAGCGTACTTCTTTTAAAAGAAAATTTAATTATATAAGTAATTGCTTGGTTATTAATGATGTAAATGCATCGCGGTAATGTATTACGCGACGAAATTCTTATGATGTCTGATCGAAATGCATCATAATAAAATTTGTAATTTTGATTAAAATCAACATCATGACGTTAGAAGCAAGAAAAATAGTATTCGTTCAGGAATTTCTGAAATTGCAGGATGAGAATTTGATTGCCGGACTGGAAAAATTGCTGCAGCAACAGAAATCTGAAAATGAAAATGTGGACTTCAGCCCAATGTCTTTAGCACAATATGAAGAGGAAACAAAACAGGCGATACAGGATTCCGAAAAGCAGCGTTTCACAGACGTCAAAGATCTTAGAAAACAAATAACGGAATGGAAATAGACGTTGTCTGGCTTCAGTTTGCGATTGACCGGTTACGACATATTTACATTTATTATACTGAGAAAGCTGACAGGGATACAGCTCAGAAAATAACATCAGAAATTGTTGATGCGACGGCAATTCTCAGTGAGCAACAAAATATGGGTGTCGTTGAACCACTACTGATCCATCACAAGCAAAAATTCAGATATATTATTGTTAAAAATTATAAAATAGTCTATTGGCTGAATGTAAATCAAAACCGCGCGGAAATCGCAAATGTTTTTGATGTAAGACAAAACCCTGTTAAGCTAAAAGATTTTATCGATTCATAAAAACTTTAAACTAAATTCTAGAACTCATTTCCACTCATCTCCTTATCATGTTCAAACCATTCCTCGCTTTCCTTATTCTACTGAGCAGTACGCTCTCTTTCCCCGCAATTTCCGACGCGCCCAAACCGCACGTCATTATGTTGCAGATGAAAATTATTGGTGTTAAAGATGGCGATACGGTTGAAGCATTGTATTATAAACTTCCCCTGACCATCCGCCTGGAACACATCGACGCACCCGAGAAAAAGCAGGACTTCGGAACCAAGGCCAAGCAAAAACTATCAGACCTGACCTTCGGTAAAACGGTCACGGTGGTCAGCAAGGGCAAAAAAGGGAACTGGGACCGCAACGGCCGGCTTATTGCGGAGCTTTACACCTCGGCCTCCTTAAATGCAAATAAAGAAATGGTGCGCGCCGGATTTGCCTGGCATTATGAAAAGTATTCCGATGATCCCACATACGGCGTCTTACAGCAGCAGGCCCGCCTTCAGAAAAAAGGCCTCTGGGCAGATAAAAACCCGAAAGCACCCTGGGATTTCCGCGCAAAAAAGTAACGGCACTCATCATTGACTCTTGATTACTCTGTTACTTTTTCCTCTGGTGGCGTAATATTGTTAAGCTTACGTTTTTTAATATCAAAAACATCTGTTTTGCTCATCACATGCAGCGTAAAATCCGAAACGGAAAGTGGTGCGCCTTCCCGTATCTGCAGCAAATTAGTATCGGTAATGCTGAGACCGTCTAAGATAATCGTCATTCCCGGACCCACGGCCTCCATTTTATCATTTTGAATCAGAAGCGCGGTATCTTCATCCAGGCCCACACCCAGCACGGTCGGATTGCTGACCACAATCTCAAATAACCGTCCGATGCGTCCGCGCGCTATCAAATGGGTATCAAAAATAATATTTTTCAGCAGGCACAGACCGGTCGTCGTTACCACTTTACCTTTATAAGCGGCGCGGTCGCTGTTGCCTTGAACAAGCATACTTTCGGAAGCTGCTGCAGCTCCGACGGAAGTACCCGCAAACATAAACTCGTCCTTTTTTAAGCGTTCCTGAAGAAGATTGTGAAACTGCGTGCCACCCAGAATGGCAGTAAGCCGCAATTGATCACCACCACAGAAAAAGACAGCATCCGCCTTTTCTAACCGTTTTAGCGTTTCCGGAGCGTCCGCCTCATTTCGGTCGGAGATTGCTAAGATGCCGGTGTTGGTGGCTTTCAGTTCTTTAAAGGTTTTTACATATTCGGAACCCATTTCTTCAGGCACGGTCGAAACAGTAGTAATGATCTCGATTCTGGATCTTTTCTTGAGCCGGCTTTCTTCAATAAATCGCGTAAGAATGGTCTGCGCGGATTTCAAGGTGGTTTCTTTTGTCTTTTCTTTATTTTCAGACCACCAATGATCAATAATTTCTCCTAGTAAATGAGGAAGTAACACTTATATTTTGAAATGAAGCTTTTAGGATTCGCATTTGAAGCATGCTGAAATAACCGAAGCGACAAATTGTTTGTAACACCTGTATACAAAACCGTTCTTTTTTTATTCGTGAGAATGTAAATATAATCGGTGTGCCAGCCGTTGTCTCTTTGCATCTTATAAAGATACAAATTGTAGTTAAGATTCCTGCGGAATGACAAACACGGTGGAAAAAAGACGCACAGATAAGCAATGATATATAAAATATTTTTTAAGCGCATTTCTCATGCTGCAAGCATCTCAGTACTTTTTGTACGCTGTTGAGATTCCTACGGAATCACAAGCGGTATGGAAAAAAATAAAAAGTGTAAAACGGTAGTGTTTTTTAACCTGCAATTGTCATGCTGTAAGCATTTCAACTCTTTTTTGTACGCTGTTAAAATTTCTACGAAATGGCATCTGCTGAAAATACACCGCGCATTAATCTGAGTCTGCCCCATCATAAAAAATCCCGACTCTCGCCGGGATTCAGTTTACAGAAAAAATTTGTTTACAGCTTCACCATCTCCGTTACTTCCACTTCATAGCCACCCAGCAGCGGTTTCTGATCAGGATGCTGAGAGATAATTCGGAATTTATTGATGCCCAAGTTTTTCAGAATCTGCGTGCCGATTCCATAATCTCTGAAGTTATAAGCTAAGGTCGGTCTTGGTTGTGCCCCATCCTGGAAATCGAGGAACTGCTGCAGTTTGCGCATTGTATTCTCGGAGTTGGACACATTATTAATGAAAATAATCGCGCCTTTTCCTTCTGCATTAATCATATTGGTGACTTTCTCAAGCAAAGGTTTTTCGCCGGTTGCCAGTCTGCTTAATACATCAAAATAAGAATTGGAAGCCTGCACGCGCACCAGTACCGGTTCATTTTCGGCCCATTTCCCTTTTGTCAGTGCAAAGTGAATCTGGTCGGTGCTGCTTTCTTTAAAAGCAAAAAAGTTGAAATCGCCATAGTGGGTTTTCACCGGTCTTTCTTCAATCTTTTCGATAAGGTCTCCTTTTTTAAGCTGGTAATGAATGAGATCTTCAATGGAAATCAGCTTTAGGTCATGTTTCTGCGCCAGTTCATATAATTCCGGCAACCTCGCCATGGATCCGTCCTCATTCATAATCTCGCAGATGACACCGCCTTCTTTCAGTCCGGCCAGTCTCGTCAGGTCAATTGCTGCTTCCGTATGTCCGGCACGTTTAAGGACACCGCCTTTCTTGGCCCGAAGCGGGAAAATGTGGCCCGGACGCATAAAGTCAGAGGGTTTTGTTTTCTCATCCATCAGCGCCAAGATGGTTTTGCTGCGGTCGCTGGCAGAGATTCCAGTGGATACGCCGTCTCCCAGTAAATCAACCGAGACCGTAAAGGCAGTTTCCTTCGGGTCGCTGCTGCGCGTGACCATGATATCAAGGCCCAACTCATCACAACGTTTTTCCGGTAGCGGTGTACAGATTAAACCACGCCCGTGAATGGTCATAAAATTAATGATTTCCGGTGTGGTAAGTTCCGCAGCCGATAGAAAATCCCCTTCGTTTTCACGGTTTTCATCATCAACAACGATAATGATTTTTCCGTTTTTCAGATCATCTATGGCTTCCTGTATGGTGTTCAGCTTAATATCAGACATTTTCACTTTAGATTTTTGCAAAGATACTGAGTTTTTAACTCACTGGCACGACCGGCGGGCATAGCTTCAACTATCAAAAATATTGATGAAAAACATGACAAAGCCTGAACTTTCTGTTTAAGAATGATTCTATTATTTTTTAGTGCTGCTTTTCAGTGCTTCGGCCGCCTCCTGAATAAGTTCGTACGACCGGATTCTCGCCGCATGCTCGTAAATATGGGACGTAATCATCAGTTCATCTGCCTTAAATTCTTTCTGAAACTGATTCATCTGCTGCTGCACAGTTTCGCGGCTTCCTATAAAACTATACCTGAGTTTCTGTAAAATTCCAATCTTTTCCCGTGCACTCCAGATCGAATCCATATCATCTGTCGGCGCAGGATAGGGCTGGCGTTCATTGCGGATGATGTTTACAAATGCCTGATAAAGTGTTGTCGCCAGTCTGCGCGCTTCTGCATCTGTTTCGGATGCAATTCCGTTCACGCAGGCAATGACATACGGCTCCGGAAATCTGGCGCTGGGTTTGTACTGCTCCCGGTAAATATCAAAAGCATACGGCATCATCTCTGGTGCAAAATGTCCGGCGAAGGCATAAGGTAACCCCATCTCCGCGGCCAGCCAGGCACTTTCTGTACTGGAACCGAGGATATAAATAGGAATGTCACAACCTTCACCCGGAATGGCACGCACCAGACTGTCCGCATTGTCACTCGAGAAATATTTTTGTAGTTCGGTAATCTGTTTCGGGAAATGTTCATTAATCGTATGCGGATTTCTGCCTAATGCCTGCGCGGTAAGCCCGTCTGTGCCCGGTGCACGTCCGACTCCTAAATCAATCCGTCCCGGAAATAAACTTTCCAAAGTACCAAACTGTTCCGCAATAACCAGTGAACTGTGATTCGGCAGCATCACACCGCCGGAGCCCACACGGATGCGACTCGTACCGTTGGCAATAAAACAAATCAAAACCGACGTGGCAGAACTGGCAATGCTGGCCATATTGTGATGTTCAGCCAGCCAAAAGCGTGTATAGCCGAGCGCTTCTACTTTTCTGGCCAGGTCCAGACTATCCTGAAAAGTGTCGTGAATCGTTTTATTCTGTTTGACGGCTGCGAGATCCAGCACGGAGAGTTCAAAATTTTTCATAGATACTAAAATACGATATTTATGTCAGATGCTCTTTTTCTGAAAAAATCAGAAGATTATTTT
The DNA here is from genome assembly GCF_022968825.1 of Chryseobacterium salipaludis. GTDB lineage: Bacteria > Bacteroidota > Bacteroidia > Flavobacteriales > Weeksellaceae > Kaistella > Kaistella salipaludis. The sequence goes on along the minus strand of NZ_JALHKS010000006.1, from coordinate 98,151 downwards.
TAATAAAAAAAACGGGATGGGCGTTGTTTTGCTGCATTTTCCGGAACTGCAAAAGCAATAAACATGACTACACATTAATACCTCTGTCCGTAAAAGCCGTGATCCTCGGTTCTCTATTATTTAATACCAATTATATGGCACAGAAAAACAGCAAATATCTCTCCGCAAAGGAAAGTGAACCCTCTAATTTCGGTTGGATGAAGGTTTGTCCGCCACCCGCAGATAAAGTATTACACCCGTGGGACGGCAGTTTTTACGAGTTTCCGGCCATGCGCTGGAGCTTTATGCATAGGCGCGAATTGCTTCCAACCCAGAATGTGTCCCGTGGCTTAGGAGCGCCCTCACCGCTGGGGTATAAATTAGATTCAAATATTAATGCATTAACTTTCACACCCTGGAAATCTTCCTCACCAATGACCTGGGAACAATCACTTTGGGAAAATTATACGGACGGAATGCTTATTATGCACCGCGGTAGTGTACTTTATGAGCGGTATTTTGGTGAACTTGCTCCAGAGCGGGTTCACGCCGTGATGTCCGTAACCAAATCTTTTACCGGAACGCTGGCCTCCATTCTGGTTGCAGAAAGTGTGCTCGATGAAAATAAACTGGTTAACTTCCTAGCTTCCCGAATCCACTTCCCCGAAAAAAAGATTACAAGGCGCCCGAAGGTTATTATAATTACTTAAAGACAGTAAAAAAAGAAGGCAGGCACGGTGAAGCCTTCGGTTATAAAACTGTGAATGCTGATGCGCTTGGCTGGATAATTTCCAAAGCCACCGGAAGGTCAGTGACCGATCTGCTGTCCGAAAAAATCTGGAGCCGGCTCGGTATGGAGTAGGATGCTTATTATCAGATAGATGCACTGGGAACTCCATTTGCAGGCGGCGGTTTCAATGCCGGATTGCGGGATCTGGTGCGCTTCGGGGAAATGCTGAGAAATAACGGCCAATTGAACGGTAAACACATCATTCCTGCCGCGGCCGTAGCAGATATCCGGAGAGGTGGCAGTAAACAAGCATTTGCAAAGTCCGGTCATCCGGGAACTGAAAGGTTGGTTCTACCGGAATATGTAGTGGATTACCGAAAATGAAGATGGTGCCTTTGCCGCACGCGGCGTTCATGGTCAGACGATTTATATTGATCCGGCCGCAGAAATGGTGATCGTGCGCCTGGCGACGCATCCCTTGGCAGCCAACTGAGCGAATGATACCACTTCTTTACCGGCATATGAAGCCGTAGCTGCTTATTTAAAAAATAAAAAATAAAATCGCTTATATGAAAACATCAGAATTATTTAACCTGAATGATAAAGTAGCCCTGGTTACCGGTGGTGCCGCAGGTATCGGCAAAGCCTGCGCTCTTATGCTGGGAAATCACGGCGCCCTTATCTGTATTGCCGATAATAATCTGGAAGCAGCGGAGGAAACAGTGAAGGAATTGACCAATGCAGGCATTAAGGCGATCGCCGTGCGCTGCAATGTCCTGGAAGATCAGGATCTCGTCAACGCTGTGGAAGAAACGGTAAAACAGTTGGGAAACCTGTATATTTTAATTAACAATGCCGGTGATGGTGGCGGTGGCCTTGAGAATCCGTTTAAAACCGATGTCGCTGATATACGCCGCGATTTTGAATTCAATGTGTTCAGTGGCTGGCGGTTCCTTATATGAAAAAAGATAAATACGGATCTATTGTATTTATCACCTCCATGTCCAGCGTGAACAAGAGTCCGAATATGAGCAGATATGCCGGCTCGAAAGCAGCGGTAAATCACATGGTAGCCAATCTTGCGCACGTTTTCGGGCCTGAAGTTCGGATCAATGCAGTGGGGCCCGGCGCCACGCGTACCGCTGCATTCGAAAGTGTCTTAACGCCTGAAATAGAAGAGCGAATGCTCGCGCATACGCCAATTAAAAGACTGGGTAGCACGGAGGATATTGCGGGCGCAGTGCTGTATTTTTCCAGTCCAGTTTCGGAATGGGTGAGCGGCCAGACCATCTTCGTAAATGGCCGTGGCGTTCAGACGCTGGACTAGCTTTACTGCCAGACAATGTATAAAAACGCCTTTTAAATTTTCTGGAAATATAAAAAGTGTTATATTTGCCAACCAAAACGGTTCTTTGGCCGAGTGGTTAGGCAATGGTCTGCAACACCATCTACAGCGGTTCGAATCCGCTAGGAACCTCGACAGAAATCCTTAATAAGTTATTATATAACGAGTTAAGGATTTTTTATTTTCGATTTGTTTGATCTCACGGCATCTCCTTGCTACCTTATATTTCTGAGTTGTTTCTGTATTTACTGATGCTAACCATTTTTTGGTCGGGATTAAATGGAAGTTTCAAATTTGAAGACCTAAAAACGCACATATTACTTGCCCGATTATAAACTCTGGCTCCTGATGTTTATAAATAAAAAATGAGATATTATTTTATCTCTATCATTTATTGTAATATTGCAATATATAAATCAATAGAGATGGGTACTACAAAAACAGATCACTTTACGGAGGAGCAAAATAAAATAGCCCTGATTCTTAAGGCCTTGGGGCATCCGGCCAGAGTAGCCATAATAGATCATTTGCTGAAGGTGAATGCCTGCATTGGAAGTGATATACTAGAAGAAATACCGCTCGCGCAGCCCACCATCTCTCAACATTTAAAAATCCTGCGAAGTGCCGGCCTGATCAAAGGAACGGTGGAAGGAACCGCGACTAATTATTGTATAAATGAAAAAACTTTCGAAATGATTTCCGGGTATTTCACAAAAATCGCACTCAATACCGTCCATAACGACTGTTGTTAAATTTAAAAATGAAAATAGATATGCAAACCGAAGAACAAATCAAGGAAATGGTAAAGCAGAAATACAGTGAAATTGCTTTACAGGATAAAGAAACCAACGCCTCTTCTTGCTGTGGAGCCGGGAGCTGCAGTACGGAAGTTTACAACATTATGAGCGAGGAATACAATGATCTTGAAGGGTATAACCCCGAGGCTGATTTAGGCCTGGGCTGTGGCCTGCCAACTCAGTTTGCGAAGATCAGGAAGGGAGATACCGTCATCGATCTGGGAAGCGGCGCCGGAAACGATTGTTTTGTTGCGCGTGCAGAAACCGGGGAAACGGGTAAGATCATCGGAATTGATTTTACCGAAGCAATGATAAATAAAGCGCGGCTGAATGCTGAAAGACTGGGATTTAATAATGTAGAGTTCAGACAGGGCGATATAGAAAAGATGCCGGTTACCGCTCAGATGGCTGATGTTGTTGTCAGCAACTGTGTACTCAACTTGGTGCCCAATAAAAGGGCAGTTTTCGCAGAAATTTTCCGCGTTTTGAAACCTGGCGGGCATTTCAGTATTTCTGATATTGTGCTGACCGGCGAGCTTCCGGACAAAATAAAATCTGCTGCCGAAATGTATGCCGGATGTGTCGCAAGCGCAATTGATAGAGATGAGTATTTAGCTTACGCGCAAAAAGCAGGTTTTAAAAATATGGTGATTCAGAAAGATAAACCTATCATCGTGCCCGACGATATTCTGCGAGATTATCTCAGTGAAGCTGAACTGGCAGAATACAAATCCAAGGAAACGGTAATCAGAAGTATCACGGTGTACGGCGAAAAAGCAGTTGACTGCTGTTCTCCCGGGTCCGGCTGCTGCTAAGGAAGTTTTGGCACGAATTCTCGCGTAATTAAGCATCGGTGCATCAATATACTAATCATCAGGATTGATCGTTATTATCCTTAATTCTAAACAGTAGTAAAGTTTTATTTGTTCAGTACGCTATATTTTAATAGTAGTTTTAAACATAAATTTAAATAAATGCTTGTAAAGTCCCTGATAAACGGAGTTTCGGCGGTTTAACTTTGCTTTAACAAAAGATTGGTATAGCCTTTGGCATGTTAATGGCAAATGAAGGATTTAATGTAATACGAAAGTAAAAATTTAGGTTATGAGAACACACATCAAAATATCAGAACAGCCAATGAAAATGAAGAGAAATATCATGTTTGCCGGTTTGGCCTCCGTAATGATGCTGACTGCGTGTCAAAAAGATACTACCGTGGCTGAAAAGTCTCTGGAGCAACAAAAGATTGAATTCCAGGCAAGACAGTTAGAAATTGAAAAACAAAAACTCGCGATTGAAAAAGAGCGTATGGCCTACGAAACTCAAAAGAGACAGGACAGTATGGAAGAAGTTCGCCGTGCTGCTGCCGTAGCGCCGAAACCTCAGGTAGTTCGCGAAACTAAAACAGTGTACGTTAATAATACGCCGCGCCGTGCCGCTTCTTCTTCCGGTTCGTATGCCGGAAATTCTCAGGGAACTTCCCAGGGAACGCAACAAAAGCAGGGTATGAGTAAAGCTGCCAAAGGTACCATTATCGGTACGGTAGGTGGTGCTGCAGCCGGTGCTTTGATTAACAAAAAGAACCGTGGAGCAGGTGCCGTGATTGGTGGTGTCATCGGTGGTGCTACCGGATATACCATCGGGCGTTCCCAGGACAGAAAGGACGGTCGCGTTCAGCCAAGATACTAATCAAATCATCACATAATCATCAAAAGATTGTCTATTTTTAGGCAATCTTTTTTATGCTCTCTATTCTCCTGCTTTTTGTTGTTCTTTTACCTGCCCTGTTGGGCTGGGGACATGTGGCAGGCCTGATTTTCAGAAGGCAATTTTGCACCATTGCGCTGCAGGCTGTTGCGGGAATTATGGCTGCGGGGTTGTTTTTTACCGGCGCTGCTTACTTTCTACCGCTTACCTGGCCGCTCGAGTTGGCCGTGTTGCTTTTGGCTGGTATTATTTCCTAAAGACCAAAGGGTATCGTCCGCTTTTTTCTTTGTTGTGGCAAAACAAGATGCTGATGGGAATCATAATTATTCCTACGGCCTTGTGCTCTTCTTTCTTCCGTTTACTATGGATCACTTCGGATACCATATTCCGACGATCAAGTGGTTATCCTCCGCAGGTCTTGTGCGCGGCCTTGCCAATCTGGACATGGTTTTAGGGTAAATGTCCGTCTGGCACATCTTTCAGGCGGGTGTTTCCCACCTAGCTGATTCCTTCCTGCGAAGCAATTCCGTGTTATTATTGATTTATCTGATATACTGTCTGGAAAAAAAGGATTGGCTGCCTTTTGTTTTTGTGCCGGTTCTGGTCCTTTTCGTGTAGTCACCTTGTCCGGACCTGCCGGCTTTGGTTCTTTCTTTAATCATTGTGCGTGAAACGTTGCAAGGAAAAACAGATTCCTTTTTACTGACACTTTCTGTCTTTGTTTTTGCGGTAAAAGCTACTTTTTTCTGGCTTCCCTTGTTTCTGTTATTAGATTTACTTCGGCAAAGACAACTGTGGAATGCAAAGGTGATCGCACCTGCCGGGTTTGTTTTTCTTTTATATGTATTTAAAAATATCTGGGTTTTTGGTTTTCCTCTGTTCCCGTCAACTTTCAGTTCCTTTGAAGTTCCCTGGGAGCCGGATCTGGTACTGATGCAGAACTCAGCCGACCTCGCGCTGGAAAAGTCTTATGATATGCAATATCAGGCAGAAGATATTCGACGGTTTACAACTATGCAGTCGGTAATCAACTGGCTTTTGTTACCGGGGATTAAAGGCGTTATCCATTGTCTTTTCGCTGTAGTTCTCATTATCTTGATTTGGGTAGCTGTAGCAACAAAGTCTCTTAAAGTCAGATTGCTTTGTATCGCATTGCTCATTAAATCATTATTTATCTTACTGTTTTCAGCGCAATACCGGTTTTTTATAGATGTTTTTTTCGTGACCGCCCTGATCACTGCTGGAAAATACGCACGAAAAAATTGGGTTCTCGGGATCAGTTCTGCTTTAAGTTTTAGTGTTCTTATAATTCTAATACAGCCAACCTTGCTGCAAAAACTGGTTCCCTCTTTCCGGATGGGGTTTTTTATGGGGCAGTTTAAAGTCACTCAGCTGCTCAAACCTTCAGTTTATGAATGGAATAAATTCGACACGTACCAGCTTGGGAATCTTTCATTTAACGTAAGTCGCGGTTATCCCTACAGTTTTGATACGCAACTTCCTTCTATTACTCCAGGCTTCCTGCGCGAAAATTATGAAGCCGCTGTCTTTCCGCAACGCGGTGAAAAGGGCTTTATCTCCCGCAAGCTTACGCCGGAAGAAAAACGACACCTGAGAAAAATCATAAAAACACACCAAATGTACTTCCCCGGGAAGTAGACGCTTACCTTGGAAAAACTCAGTAACTTTGTATCATGTTCGATTTAGGAAACTTACTCACTCTTTCCACCTTTGGTGAAAGTCACGGCGCTGCTTATGGTGGTGTTATTACGCATTTTCCGGCAGGCATCACGCTTGATCTGGAAGCGGTTCAGCAACAACTCAACCGCCGCCGGCCCGGGCAAAGCGCAATCGTTACCCAGCGCCGCGAACCCGATACGGTGGTGTGGCTTTCGGGTATTTTCGAAGGGGTCAGCACCGGCACACCGCTTGGCTTTATCATTCGCAATGAAAATCAAAAATCGGGTGACTACAGTCATCTCGCAGAAACTTTTAGGCCGAGCCATGCAGATTATACGTATACCAAAAAGTACGGCTTGCGCGATTATCGCGGCGGTGGCAGATCCTCGGCACGGGAAACCGTGAACTGGGTTGTGGCGGGAAGCCTGGCGCGTCAGATCCTGCCGCTGGGTGTGGAGATTCATGCGTATGTTTCCTCCGTTGGCGATATTTTCTGCGAAAAGCCGTATCAGGAACTGGATTTGTCCAAAACAGATGATAATGATGTGCGCTGCCCCGATCCTGAAACTGCCGAAAAAATGATTGAACGGATTCGCGAAATCAAAAAAGCCGGCAACACCATTGGCGGAACAATTACCTGTGTGATCCGAAATCTGCCGGCCGGCCTGGGTGAACCGGTCTTCGGGAAGTTGCAGGCAGAACTTGCCCATGCCGTGCTGAATATTAACGCCTGCAAAGGCTTTGAATACGGCAGTGGTTTCTGTGGTGCACGAATGACCGGCCTGGAGCACAATGATTTATTCAATGCTGATTTCTCCACAAAAACCAACCTTTCCGGTGGAATTCAGGGTGGTATTTCAAACGGGATGGATGTGTATTTCAGAGTCGCTTTCAAACCGGTTGCCACGGTCTTGCGTCCTCAGGATAGTTTTGATTCTCATGGTGAACCTACTGTTGTGGAAGGTCGGGGCCGTCATGATCCGTGCGTTCTTCCGCGTGCCGTTCCGGTCGTTGAAAACCTGGCTGCCTTCGTGCTGGCGGATTTGTTTCTTATTGATAAAACCCGTCGGTTCAATAAATCAATTTAAAAGCAATTAAAATATATAAACGTAAATTTTTACATGGAAAAATACTGGCAGCAAGCCCTTACCTTCGAACAATATATGGAGTACGCTGAAAAGAAGGCGGCCGAAACTACCGAGACACCGGATCCAAATCTGGAATATTATCAACTGGGCTTGCAGCGAATGAACCGGACTTTGAAAACCTATAAAGTTTCAGAAGAAATGCTGGAACAGTTGAAAAGTAAAAACTTTGACGGTAAAATTCTGATCATTTCTGAGCCGTGGTGCGGAGATGCCAGCGCTATCGTGCCTGCTGTTGCCAGATTTTTTGAAGCTGCCGGCGTGCAGGTCCGCGTCTTTCTTCGTGATTCCGATAATTCGCTGATTAAGCAGTTCCTTACCGATGGCAGCGAGTCTATCCCGAAAGTGCTTATCATAAACAATGATGATACGGTTCGAAATACCTGGGGCCCGCGTCCGGCGTATGGCCTTGGTTTGCTTAAGAAATTTAAGGAAAACCCGGAAGTCTATCCACGGGAAACTTTCTATAATGATCTGCAGGTGTACTACGCGAAAAACCGCGGGGCAGATGCCATACAGGAAATTGTGGAACTGATCTGATATTTAAAAATTAAAAACAATGGAGTTCATCCGTAAAAATATATTTTATCTTTTTGCTACCGGTTTTCTGGCGGTCATGTTTTTCTTCCCGCAGGTGAAACTAAAGTTGAAAGATCTTTTTTTTCCGATTGCTGCGGTGGAAAATGCTGTGACGCTTACGGAGGAAGATTACGATATTCAGCTAAAAGGAATTAATACGCCGAATATTAACCTTAAAGAACTTAAAGGGAAAAATATGGTCTTCCTGAATTTCTGGGGAACCTGGTGCCCGCCTTGTCGCGAAGAATGGCCGACCATTGAAAAGCTGTACCAGAGCCGGAAAGGCGAAATTGACTTTGTACTGATCGCCATGCAGGATAAGGAGGAAGATGTGCGTGCCTTTATGGAAAAGAATAAATACACCGCGCCGGTCTATCTTGCGGAAAGCCCGATTACCAGCCATGTGTTGCCACGCGTGTACCCGACCACGTTCTTATTGAATAAAGACGGACGGATTTTATTGAAAGAGGATGGTACCAAAGATTGGAATTCCAAATCAGTGCATGAATTTATAGACCACGCTGGAAAATAAAGGTTGGTATGACTTTTGCGAAATTCTGGTGATTATAATTCTACACTACTATGAAAGTTTCCAAAATACAACTAGCGCGTGAAGCGTTCCGGCACAAAGGTTTTATCAGAAAATTACCGGTAATTATCCGGATGGTGAAATCTGCCATGACCAAAGGAGGATACCGCCCGCAGTTTAAAAATGCGGTGGTGATCGGTTTGGTTTTAATTTATCTGCTCACGCCTATTGATATTATTCCGGACTGGATCCCGGTTGTGGGTGTGCTGGATGACCTGGCGCTGCTCGCCATGGCCATGCCAATGCTGATCGCAGAAGCAGAAAAGTTCACGGCCTGGGAAGCAGAACGCAAAGAACGCAAACAGATTTCTGAAGCGGAAATTGTCGGATAATACGATTATTACAAAACAGAACCGGCAGCTGCCATCACGGCTGCCGATTTTTTATTTAAAACAATCCGGCGTGCGTTTATATTTCTATCTTTTTTTTCTATTGCTCATAGCTTCCTGTCAGCAGAAAGCCGACCTGCAAACCCAGGCACCGGCTGAACGCGAGTTGCAGGCGGACACGGCCGTCCTGCATTTCCAGCGAATTTTCCTGAAACAGCAGTTGGATTCCGTATTAAATAATTCAGCGTTCAATGGCCATGTTTCCGTTCATCGTGACGGTAAAAATATTTATAAACAAAATAAAGGATTTGCTGATCTCGAGCAGAAACGGCCGCTGGATGACGAGTCGGTTTTTGCTATTGCTTCGGTGAGCAAACAGTTCACTGCCGCGCTGATTCTGGACCTGCAACATACCGGAAAACTTGCCGTAACGGACAGTGTACAGCGTTTTCTCCCTGACTTTAAAAAAGGGTCTAAAAAGAATATAACAATTAGTCATTTGCTTAATCACACGTCCGGACTGGCAGATTTTAGCGAGGGTCTGCAATCCGCGCCCGGTAAAGAATTCCACTATTCAAATAAAGGCTACAGGCTGTTGGGCAATATTGTAGAAAAAGCTTCCGGAAAAAGCTTTGACGAAAATCTTCAGTATCTCTTTAAAAAAACTGGTTTACGACAGACTTTCAGCGCTTCAGGTTATTCAGGTTCGCAATTAGCCTGGCCGTATATTAGAACGGCAACAAGATTTGAGCGTGTTGCTGGAATGCCGCAAAGGCTTGCACAGCCTGCAATTTCGGTTCCTGCGGGTGGAATTCTCGCTACGGCTGCCGATTTGCACCGCTGGGCTGCCGGTCCGGTCGCACATCAATTGCTTTATAAAAACGATACTGTAAACAAGCATACACGTTTCCACCATCCGATTTTGGGAAGCGTTCGCTATTCGAACGGACTAATGCATGACGAAGAACAACTGGCTTTTTTTCATACAGGATATGTAAAAGGCTCTGCTTCACTGTTAATTTACTATCCTTCTGTACACATGTCGGTGGTGATTTTGAATAATGTTACCAATGAAGCTGCCGGCAAAAAAAGTATATTTAAAGTACACCGCCAAGTAAAAGAAATAACCGATCAGCTGATGCGTGCTGACGCTGAATTCCGAAAAGCGCCACAGGCTTTCGCCTCATTTTAAAGTTCTGCGGTGATTTTAGCAAAAAAAGAAGAACTTTGCAGCGTGAAAACGCTTATCTCTATCGTAGGGCCTACCGGAATTGGCAAAACCCGCCTCTCGCTGGACCTGGCAAAACACTTTTCCACGGAAATTGTTTCCTGCGACTCCCGGCAATTGTATCGCGAAATGCCCATCGGCACCGCAGCACCCACCGTTGAAGAATTACAGGAGGTGCCGCATCATTTTATTGGCAACCGCTCCGTCCGGGACCGGTATTCTATTGGGCAATATGAAACTGAAGCATTGGAATTACTTCATACTCTGTTTCAGAAATATGAAACGGTTGTTCTTGTCGGCGGCAGTATGATGTATGAAAAAGCGGTGATCGAAGGACTTCATGATTTGCCACCAGCTGATAAAGAACATCAGGAAAAACTCCAGCAAATATGGGATCAGGAAGGAATTGCTGCGTTGCAGAATATATTGGCAGAACTGGATCCGGAGTATGCCGCACAGGTGGATCTGCAAAATCCCCGCAGGCTGTTTCGCGCGATTGATATCATCTGGCAAACCGGCCAAACGTACAGCGGACTGATCCGGACGCAAAAAAATAAACGTGATTTCCGAGTCATCCGTATCGGCGTGGATGCGCCGCGAGAAGTCATTTATGACCGCATCAATCGCAGGGTGGAGGTGATGCTGGAGCAGGGGCTTCTGAAGGAAGCAAAACAACTCGAGCCAGTGCAGCATCTGCCGGCCCTGCAGACGGTGGGCTACGCTGAATTGTTTCGGTATTTCAATGAAGAAATTTCGCTGGCCGAAGCCATTGAGGATATCAAAAGAAATTCTCGACGCTTCGCGAAGCGCCAGCTGACCTGGTACCGCGGTGAAAAAAATATCCACTGGGTGTCCTACTGCTATTCGACGCAGGAATCCTTATCTTTGTTGCGTAATCTTTTAAATCAATAAAAAATGGCAAATACTCCCTCCACGATGCGCGAACTTGGTTCCAAGGCACCTTTCTTTGAACTGCCCAATCCTTCCCAAAGTAATGAGCAGCAGTCACTGGATGACCTGAAAGGAAAAAAGGGAACACTCGTCTTTTTTATGTGTAACCATTGCCCCTTTGTGCTGCACGTGATTGATAAACTCACGGAACTGTACGAAGACTATCAGGATAAAGGCATTGAGTTTATCGCGATTAATTCCAATGATGTGGAAAAATATCCCGCAGATTCACCGGAGAAAATGGTAGAATTCCAGCTGGAACGCCGCTTTGAATTTCCATACTTATATGATGAAAGCCAGGCGGTGGCGCGAGCCTATGATGCCGCCTGTACACCGGATTTCTTTTTCTTTGATGAAAAACTGGATCTGATTTACCGCGGACAAATGGATGATTCCCGCCCGGGTAATAATAAGGAAGTAACCGGCGAGGACCTGATTATTGCTTTTGAAAATCTGCTGGCAGGCGCGCCTCAGGAAGATTTCCAGAAACCAAGCATGGGTTGCAATATTAAATGGAAATAAAAAAACCTTTAAAAATAATGAAACTGCCGGACGAAAAGTCCGGCAGTTTTTATTCGTCTAAAAGAAAGGATTATGCTGTTTCTCGAAGCCAACCGTGGTCGGATTTCCGTGGCCGTTATAAACCACCGTTTCCTCCGGCAGTACAAACAGCTTTTCGCGGATGCTTTGCAATAATTGCTCATGACTGCCTTTGTATAAATCGGTACGGCCAATGCTCCCCTGAAACAAAACATCACCGGAGATGATGAAATTCTGGCCTTCGTGGTGAAGCGCAATGCTGCCCGGTGAATGCCCCGGAACATGGTAAATATGCAAGCGGTCGTCATCAAGTGTAATAACATCGCCTTCCTGCAGGGTTTTGGTTTCACCGCTGAAGGGTTTAAAGAAAAAGCCAAAGCGCTGTGCGTCCATCGGGTTACGCTGCAGGATTTCGGTTTCCAAATCATGGAGTTGCACCGGTACTTTGAAAGTGTCAGCCGCCCATTGCAAACCCAGCACATGGTCGATGTGTGCGTGGGTCAGAATAATCTGCCCGACCGTCAGTTCTTTGTTTTTAATGAAGGCTTCCAGCTGCTCCGTTTCTGCTTCCGAAAAGTTGCCCGGATCGATGAGAATGGCGTTTTTCTGATCATTATAAATAAGGTATGTATTTTCCGAGAAAGGGTTAAAGGCAAAAGACTGAACCTGCAGCATAATAAACACAAATTTTAGACAAAGGTACAGGAATATCTGTTTTTAAAGCAACTGCGCAATAAATCAGGCTGAGTAAAGTTGTAGTGTCACGAACAATCAGAGCGGGTCCCGATTGAAATCACTAATTTTGTTTAGATGAAATATTTTTCTTTTTTAATGCTGATGCTTGCCGGGCTTTTTCAGGCGCAGGATATCCGCAGCATCCAGTTTTTTAATCCTAAAACCAATGATGAAACTGCAGTCATTGGATTCCGGGACCAGCTGATTCTGCGTTTTGATGATTTGTCCAACAGCAGCACCGTGTACCGCTACACCATTCGCCACCTGGACCGCAACTGGCAGCCTGATGATTTATTTTTCACCGAAATCGCCGAGGGCAGCATGACCGGCCTGATCGACCAGTTTCGGTATTCCTTTAATACCCTGCAACCTTACACCCACTATACGCTCCCTTTTCCCAATGAAAAAATGCGCCCGAAAATATCCGGGAATTTTGAGTTAATCGTGTATCGGGATTCTCCGTCCAGCCCTTTATTTAAAAGAAGATTTTCAGTTACTGAAGAAGGAGCAAATCTGGGTTTGCGTATCACCCGCACGAGTGATGCGCGCCATGCCGACCTTAATCAAAGAGTGGAAGTGGAAGCTGCGGCGGCCGGAAACATTTTAAGCAATAATGTGAGTTCGCTTTCGCTGAATGTCATTCAGAATAATAACTGGCAGTCGGGCGTGTATCAGCAGACTCCTTCGTCCAGCCTGGGCAATAAAGTGCTGTTTCAGCAGCTGGCACTGAGCTTTCCGGGGAATAATGAGTTTTATTATTTCGATAATAAAAATATGAATCAGGCCTTCGATATGGTAGCGCACGCGGAAACCATTGAGGGCGTAAATTATACGTACCTGCATCCTGTTTGGGCGTATCCGCTTAATTACCAGTTTCAGCCCGATGTGAACGGTGCTTTCTATTTTCGGCGGAATGACCTGGGTATCGAGCGGAACGCCGACCGCGAAGGGGATTATTCCTGGGTGCATTTTGTCCTTGAATCTGAACCGCTGGAAAAAGATATTTATGTGCTCGGTATGTTTAATTATTACCGCCCGTCACCGGAGTCAAAAATGGAGTATGATGAAGCCAGCCGCAGCTATGTTGCCAGAATTTATTTAAAACAAGGGTTTTACAATTACGCACTCGCCACGATGGATGCCGCCGGGAAAGAGAATATGGGCGAAATCAACGGCAACTTCTGGCAAACAGAAAACTTGTATCAGGCGTTTCTGTATTACCGTCCGTTTGGCCGCAATTATGATGGTTTGCTCGGCTACGGCGAATTCCGCGCACCGGTTCGATAAATGTTGAAAATTTAAACCAAATAAAACTCGTTGAGTTTTTCTTCGCACAGATTTTTCACCACTTCAATCCAGGCGTCTTCATCGTTAAGGCAAGGCAGGTAATGAAATGATTCGCCGCCGGCTTTCAGGAATTCTTCCTGGCCTTCCATCGCGATTTCTTCGAGCGTTTCCAGGCAGTCCGACACGAAGGCCGGACAAACCACGGCCAGTTTTTTCACGCCTTTTTTAGGCAGATTTTCCAGAGTCTCATCCGTGTAAGGTTCGATCCACTTGTCTTTACCTAAGCGGGACTGGAACGAAACAATGGTTTTTTCTTTTGGAATACCCAGCTTTTCGATGACGAGTTCGGTCGTACGATAGCACTGATGGCGGTAGCAGAACTGGTGGCTCGGATTTTCCGGCCGCGAGCAGCAGTCGTTCAGGTTACAGGTATTCGTGGGATCTGTTTTGTAGATATGTCTTTCGGGTACGCCGTGATAGGAGAACTGCAGTGCATCAAACTCCGCCGGCAGCTTTTTGCGGATACTTTCTGCCAGGCAATTAATATACATCTCGCGGTTGTAGAAAGGCTGCACATAATGAATTTTAATACCCGGGAAGGATTTCTTGCGCACTTCCTCTGCCTTTTCTATCACCGTTTCAGTAGTGCTCATAGCATACTGAGGATAAAGCGGGAAGAGCACGATTTCGGTCACACCCTGATCGGTCAGCTTTCTCAGGCCGGTTTCAATGCTGGGCTCAGCGTAGCGCATCCCGATTTCTACGGGAACATCCACACGCTGCTGCAATTTCTTCTGAATCTGTTCCGTGATGAGAATCAGCGGCGAGCCTTCGGGTGTCCAGACGGTTTCATAGGCAGCGGCCGACTTTTTAGGTCGCGTATTCAGAATAATCCCGCGCACGAGCAAAGTCCGGAAAAACCATCGGTAGTCAATTACCCGTTCATCCATAAGGAATTCATCCAGGTATTCTTTTACATCCGATACTTTTGTAGATCTTGGCGAACCGAGATTCACCAGCAATATTCCTTTTTTAGGCATTTTTATGAGTAATAATCCTGCGCTGCGCCTGTAACGACGGGCCGGAAAGAAATTTAATATTAAAATAAGAAAATCCTGAAGCTGACTTTTTTAGGAAAACTATCCGTTTACGGCTTCCACATGTTGTACCAGATCGGGCAGGAATTGTCTCAGCACGTTTTCAATGCCTCCCTTCAACGTAGCGGTAGAACTCGGGCACCCGGAGCAGGCGCCCTGCAAAAGCATTTTTGCGGTTTTGGTTTCAGCATCGTATTCCATTAAGGAAATTTTACCGCCGTCGCCTTCCACCGCGGGCGCTACATATTCCTGCAGGATCGCGGAGATTTGCTGTTCTGTATCGGTATATTCACGGTTGATGAGTTTTTCAACCGGACTCTCATGCTTTTGCGGTTTGATATCGGAAATGGGGCCGCCTTTCTGCAGGTAATCTGCCACAAAGGAACGCACGGCGACCATCACTTCATGCCATTCCACGGCAACGCTTTTGGTAACGGCTACAAAGTTATCAGAAATAAAAACTTCTTTCACGAACTCAAATTTGTTAAAAAGCGCCTGTGCCAATGGTACGCCCGACGCTTCATCGCGCGATTTCACTTCCACAAACCCCTGCAGCAATGGCTGGCTGGCCACAAATTTCATCACCATCGGGTTGGGTGTCATTTCGGCAAACACCTGGATTTCCTCCGACTTTGTTTGTTTATAAATGCGCGGATTTGCAATCAGTTCGTCTGTAATCATTTCCTTCAGCGGCTCAATCACGTGCTCCCATTCCACTGAATCCTGCTTGGCAACGGCCACAAAATTTGCGGTGATGAAAATCCGTTCCACAAAAGGAAGTTTAAAAAGTGCCTGCGCCAGTGGAATTTGGGTAATGTCGGATTCGCGGTCCAGTTCCAGCGAACCCGGAATCAGGTTGTAATCTGCCACAAACTTCATTACTTTTTTATTCTCGGTAGGTTCTATGATGAGACGATTCATAACGATATCAAATTTGATTACAAAAATACGGATAACAATTCAGAACTCCGAATAGCAAACATCAATCGCAATTATACCAAATCAAAGGCAAGGGCAAATTTCATCAGCGCGGCAAAAGTGGTGCAATTGGTCTTGCGGATAATGTTTTTCCGGTGGGTATTAATCGTATGAACAGAAACAAACAGTTGCTGCGCGATATCCCGGGATGAGTGACCCTGCGCAATTAGGGTGATGATTTCTTTTTCGCGTTTGGTGAGTTCTGCGAAAATTCTGTAATTATTTTTAATAAAGGTATGCTCGTCCAAAACTTTAGACACTTTGGAAATCATGTCGTCAATCCCTTCCACCGGGCTGGACAGAATAATTAGTTTTTGATTTTCTGCCTGCTTTTCAAAAGCCGCTAATCTGCAAACGGTATAGAACCAGTGATAATCACCATCGTGCGTTAGCCGCACGCGCTGGAAAAAATTATATTGCTTGCCGGGGTCATTCTGGCGTAAGTAATGGGCGATTCCCATCATGTTTTGACGCACTTCTTCCGCGACAAAGAACTTTTGGTAATAATCAATGCCCATCCCGTTGATCGTTTCCGCGTCGGTTCCGAGACGTTCGCAGCCCCAATTATTCATATAAGAAACACCACTGGGAAGGTTGTTTGTGAGTTCTTGTACCATGACTGAAGCGGGCAAAAGGCTTCCAAAATCGCGGATGCTCATTTCTTCCTGGCGAAAACTTTTCTGGATACCATGTAGTTGCCGGCCCAGCAACTGGTGGAAGGAGTTGTTTTTCATCATCGTTGTTTGTGTTTTTACGAAGTTACGCATAAAAAACAGCACGCTAATCAGCTGATCGCACTGAATCATATTTTGAAAAGTTTCGTTGTAAGTCGTAGCACATTACTGATATTCAGGGTTCTGCAAATTGTTATCTTTTAATATGTATTAAATAATTAAATAAAAAATATTTGTCAACTTTTTAAGGTGCTAAATTTTTTAAAGCATTGAAAAATAGTGTTTTAAAAGATTAAATTTGCAAACATTTGTTTTTATTATTTATCAATGTATCTTTAAACTTTAAAAAAAATATAAACAGTATGGATGCAGTTGTAACAAAAAATAAGAAGGTGACTTACACATTTGACGAGGCTTATCAGGCTACGTTAGAATACTTTACAGGAGATGATCTGGCTGCAAAAGTTTGGGTAAGCAAGTATGCGCTGAAAGATTCAGCTGGTAACCTATATGAAAAAACACCCGCGGATATGCACCGGAGAATTGCGGTAGAACTCGCGCGGGTCGAAACCAAATATCCGAATGCCCTCCCGGAGAAAAAGATCTTTGAACTCATTAAGGATTTTAAATACATTATTCCGCAGGGCAGCCCGATGACCGGTATCGGAAATGATTTCCAGATTGCCTCGCTTTCCAATTGTTTTGTGATAGGCAGCGGTACCGACAGCGACTCGTATGGCAGCATCATGAAAATTGATGAAGAGCAGGTTCAGCTGATGAAGCGCCGCGGTGGCGTGGGACACGATTTGTCCAACATTCGCCCGAAAGGCTCTCCGGTAAAAAACTCAGCACTTACCTCCACGGGGCTGGTTCCTTTTATGGAGCGGTACTCCAATTCCACCCGCGAAGTGGCGCAGGACGGCCGCCGCGGGGCACTGATGCTTTCAGTTTCCATTAACCATCCCGATTCTGCAGATTTCATCGAGGCGAAGATGGAACAAGGGAAAATTACCGGTGCCAATATTTCTGTGCGGATCGATGATGATTTTATGAAAGCCGTAGTCGAAAAAGAAAGATATGTCCAGAAATATCCGATTCACAGTGCGCAGCCGAAATTCAGCCGGGAGATTGTTGCCGATGATTTATGGAAAAAGATCATCCACAATGCCTGGAAATCAGCGGAACCCGGTGTTCTGTTCTGGGATACCATCACCCGTGAATCGCTGCCCGACTGTTATGCTGATTTTGGGTATGAAACGGTTTCCACCAATCCCTGTGGCGAAATTCCACTGTGCCCGTATGATTCCTGCCGTTTGCTGGCGATTAACCTCTTCTCGTATGTGGAAAATCCGTTCACGGAAAAAGCCGTCTTTAATTTTTCTTTATTTAAAGAACACGTGGCGTATGCACAGCGCATGATGGACGACATCATCGATCTGGAAGTGGAGAAAATCGATGCCATCCTAGAGAAAATAGAAACAGATCCGGAAGGCAGTGAAATTAAGGCTACCGAACGAAATCTCTGGCTGAAAATTCGCCATAAAACATTGGAAGGCCGCCGGGCTGGCGTTGGTGTCACCGCCGAAGGTGATATGCTGGCCGCACTCGGCATCCGTTATGGCAGCACCGAAGGTGACAGTTTCTCTACCGAAGTTCATAAAACACTGGCACTGGCAGCCTACCGCGCCTCTGTCCATCTGGCGAAAGAGCGCGGTGCTTTTCCGATTTATGATCCGAAGCGGGAGGAGAATAATCCGTTCATGTTGCGATTAAAAGAAGCAGATGCTGAACTTTATGAGGAGATGTTGCAGTACGGCCGCCGCAATATTGCGCTGCTCACCATTGCACCCACCGGCAGTACCTCGCTGATGTCACAAACCACTTCCGGGATTGAGCCGGTGTTTCTTCCCGTATATAAAAGAAGAAGAAAAGTAAATCCCAATGACCGGGATGTGCGCGTGGATTTCGTGGATGAAGTAGGAGACTCGTGGGAAGAATATCTTGTCTTCCACCATCGGTTCAAACAGTGGATGGAAGTACAGGGTATTGACACCAAACGAAATTATTCTCAGGAAGAGATCAATGAAATCATTGCAAAATCACCGTATTACAAGGCAACTTCCAACGATGTGGACTGGCTGAGCAAAGTGGAAATGCAGGGCAGTATTCAGAAGTGGGTGGACCATTCCATTTCAGTCACCATCAATATCCCGAATGAAGCAACGGAAGAATTGGTTAATCAGCTATACATCAAAGCTTGGGAAGTCGGCTGCAAGGGAGTTACGGTATACCGCGACGGTTCTCGTTCCGGCGTTTTAATTTCCGCCGATGATAAAAAAGAAGAGCCGGAAGCAGCAGTACCGTCCGTATTCCCTACGAAAAGACCGCAGATTCTGGAAGCCGAGGTGGTGCGCTTTCAGAATAATAAAGAAAAATGGATTGCCTTTGTGGGCTTGATTGAGGGCAGACCGTATGAAATATTTACCGGTTTGGCAGATGATGAAGAAGGGATTGCGGTGCCGCGCTGGGTAAATGAAGGTGTTATTATTAAAAGCAAAGATGAAAACGGTAAGTCGCGCTACGATTTCCAGTTTAAAAATCTGCGTGGCTATAAAACCACGATTGAAGGACTGTCACATAAATTTAAACCCGAATTCTGGAACTATGCGAAACTGATTTCGGGAACGCTCCGTCACGGGATGGCACTGGAAAATGTGGTGGAACTCATCAACCGCCTGGAACTGGATTCCGAATCGATAAATAACTGGAAAGCCGGGGTGGCGCGCGCGCTGAAAAGATATATTGCGGACGGAACAGCAGCCGCAGGAAAATGCGCCGAGTGCGGTTCCTCCCAGGTCATGTATCAGGAGGGTTGCCTGACCTGCAATAACTGTGGCAACAGCAAATGTGGCTAGGCAAACTGTTATATTATATTGAATGAAAATGCGGAAGTAGGAGGAGCCATCTTTTCTTCCGCATTTTTATTTTAAGTATGCTAAAGGACACAAACTGAGGTGCAATAGTGGAATATTTTTTGATGAACCAGCCGAAAACCTGATATGAAAAATCTGAAAATGGCAGTGGTGCTGCTTTTCGCTTTCGGTGGATTCACACAAACCCAGGCGCAGTTTCGCGATGTCCTGAATGCTGTAACTTCGGGAGCGCGTGCCGTTAAATCCAGCAATTCCACTACAGTTCGAAATAGCGGAACCACGGGGAGTGTTACTGAGCAAGACGGCGTGATCAGCATTACGGGCAATGGCCATAAACGTAGCTTTAAAGTGAATGGTGAAAAGGTGGAAATCTCCGGAAATGGTCATAACATTACCTTAAAAGGGCATGCCTCCGAAATCGTTGTTTTGGGAACCACCAACCTCGTTACAGCAGAGTCCGTTTCGAGGATTGAAATATCAGGGGTTGATAATAAAGTATATTACACCACATCTCCCAACAAAAACGGCAGAGCGTCTTCGTCTGTTTCAGGAGTTGACAGCAGGGTGATCAAACAAAAATAAACAAGCAGATCTCTAGGACCGCTCTTTAAAAGAAGAGCGGCCTTTTTATTTAATACTAGTCTTTTTACTTTTATACATCTTTATAACCAAAGCGTTTTCCTTTAAAGCTGCTTCATATATTTCGTATCTTTGAATCAGCCGGGCTTGCAGGCTTGGCTGTAATTTTAAAACCGAATATATTCAAATGGCTGTAGTAAGAGAACTTTTAGGAAAAAAACCGCAGATCGGAACCGGAACCTTTTTGGCCGAAACCGCCGTCGTGATCGGAGACGTGGTGATGGGCGAAGAATGCAGTATCTGGTATAATGCCGTCATCCGCGGCGATGTAAACACCATTCGCCTTGGTGACCGCGTCAATGTGCAGGATAATGTGATGCTCCACTGCACCTATGAGCGTTTTCCGCTTACCATCGGCAACCGCGTTTCGATTGGTCACAATGCCATTGTTCACGGCTGCACCATACATGATCATGTTTTGATCGGCATGGGTGCCATCGTGATGGACGACTGCCTGGTTGAATCCAATTCCATCATTGGTGCCGGTTCGGTGGTCACACAGGGAACGCACATCAAGTCCGGAGAAGTCTGGGCAGGCGCGCCGGCACGTAAGATAAAAGACATTTCTGCAGACCTGCTGGAAGGAGAAGTGAACCGCATCGCTGATAACTACGTGAAATACGCTTCCTGGTATGAGCCGCAGCCAAACACTTCGCTCTGATTATTGCGGTACGTCCGGCGAGGCCACGGACCGGTTTCCGATTAAGATGGCTTTTCCGTCTTCGCAGCGTATCCCGGCAGGCTCCGGCACCAAGGCGCAGTCCGACATCATTTTATATTTTTGATTAAAAGCAGCCTGCTGGGAACTGAACTTCTGAATCAAAGGCAGGATTTCAGTCTGCCTCGCAATCGGATAAGCGATGTAGGAAGAAGGGCCGCCGCAGGGCTTGGCGCCAATCGGAGCGAACATCCAGTCGGCCGTGTTGGTGCAGGGCGTCAGTGCAATCATGGCTTCAATTTCTTTCCGCAGTAATGATAGTTGTTCGCGGTCATATTGCATACCGGAATTTGTGTCCGGGCGCAAGGCCACATCTTTTGGTAACGTATCAGGATCTGCCGCTTTTTTGCGGGTACCGCAGGAAAGCAACGCGACAGATAGAGTCAGGAGCAGCAAAGTTTTTTTCATGACAAAGGCTTTAAAAGGCAAAAGTACACAGTTTCCAGCAATCATTGCGCCAGTCTGCGCCGGTTGGCTCCTCACAGTTTTTCCGTACTTTTGAGCCTATGAATGATTCTGTTTTCCGCTTAGCCGAATACACCAGCCGCAGCATCTTCCTGACCGGGAAAGCAGGCACCGGGAAAACCACGTTCCTGAACGATTTTGTGTGCCGGACTCAGAAGAAGTATATTGTGGTGGCACCGACAGGCATTGCAGCGATCAATGCCGGCGGGGTTACTATTCATTCCATGTTTGGCCTGCCGCTGCGCACTTTTATTCCTACGACCGACCGGATTGACAGTGATTTGGGAATGAATATCGCCGACTTACTGCCACACTTTAAATACCGCAAAGACAAGCTGAAACTGCTGCGCGAGCTGGAGATTGTAATTATCGATGAGGTATCCATGCTGCGCGCAGACGTCCTGGATATGATGGATTTTTCCTTGCGGACCGTGCGCCGGAATCAGCAGCCTTTTGGTGGTGTGCAGATGCTTTTTATCGGTGATTTGTACCAGTTGCCGCCGGTGGTGCGGAACGAGCATTTCCTGAGCCGCTATTATCCCAGCCCTTTCTTTTTCGAAAGTTATGCCCTGCGGGAAATGCCAGTTATTACCCTGGAACTCACTACGGTGTACCGCCAGAAAGATGAGCAGTTTCTTGAGATTCTGAATGCCATCCGCGACGGTGACCAGCGCAGCATTGATTTTGAAAAATTAAATGCACGGTATCAGCCGGATTTTGAACCCGGAGAAGAGGCTTATATATATCTGACCTCGCACAACCGCATGGCAGATGCCATTAATCAAAAGAAACTGGCCGCGCTGCCGGGCAAATCTCATTTTTATAAAGCCGAAGTAACGGGTAACTTTAATGAAAACCAGTACCCGAATGAGGAAGAACTGGAGCTGAAAGCCGGAGCTCAGATTATGTTTATCCGCAATGATGCCAGCAGCGAAAAGCGGTATTACAATGGCAAGCTCGCCGAAGTTTTGCGCCTGGATGCCGACGAAATCACGGTATTGATTGAAGGTGATGACGAAGAATATACCTTAAAGAAAGAAACCTGGGAGCAGAAAAAATACTCCCTTGATGCCGAGAAAAATATTACCGAAGATGTGCTGGGCAGTTTTATGCAGTATCCGGTGAGGCTGGCCTGGGCGGTTACCATTCATAAGTCGCAGGGACTCACCTTTGACCGCCTGATCATCGATGCCGGCAAATCATTTGCGTCCGGCCAGGTGTATGTTGCCCTGTCGCGTTGCCGTACGCTGGAAGGGATTGTGCTCAAATCCAGGATTACGCCTGATGTGATTTTTGCAGACCGCCGGGTATTGCAGTTCCAGGATAATACCCACGCCAATGACCAGATGGATGAAATTCTGGAGCGGGAGAAATATGATTACAGCATCCGTAAAATGATGGCGAAGGTGAATTGCGCCTGGCTGCCGCATTCACTGCAGATGTGGTATCAGTCGGCGCAGAGCAGCCGTGCCATTGATCAGCAGAAGGCAAAGGTGCTGCATCAGGAGCTGGCAAAACGGGCACAGGAACTGGCCGGTGTGTTTTATAAATTTGAAAGGGTGATTCTGCAGAAAACGCAGAAACTCACTGATGGTGAGGGCACCTGGACCGAGATTGAAGACAAAGCCCGGGGCGCGGTGAATTTTTTCTTTACGAAAGTGAATCTGCTGCTGTTCCAGCCGCTGCTTGATTTTTATGCAGAAAATAAAGGAACAAAAGGCTTAAAGCAATACAACGAGGATTTCCGGGGTTTGCTTGACGATCTGGAAGAATACCTGAATGACCTGAAAAAGGTCCGCTTACTGGAAACAGAACTTTTCGATCCGAAGAATAACGTGAGCGTTACCGCCAAAGTAGCAAAAATTCCCTCGCATATCCTGACGTTTCAGCTGTTTGAGAACGGGAAGACGATCCCGGAAATTGCCAAGGAACGCGGGTTGGTGCCGGAAACCATCTATGGGCATCTGGCCAAGTTTGCAGAACAGGGCTTGCTGGATCTCACCCGGATTTTTGCCAAAGAAAAGATTGCCGAGTTCGCCGAAGTGTTTCGCGAACACACCTTTGAAGGGTTAGGTGAATGGAAGCGGGCACTGCCGCCGCACTTTGAGTTCAATGAAATACGGCTGCTGCTCAATCACTTTAGCCACCAAAAAGAAAAGGGCCAATAGTCCATCGGCGGGGTGTGCGATCGAATACAGTTGTAGTTTTCTTTTGTGATACTGCTGCCCTACACTCGAGTCGGCATATCCATGCATGATCCATACATTATCCATGCTTCATCCATGCCTTTGGTATGGTTCAACCCGGGCAATAATTTAATTGAAATATAGGAACTGTGTGATAGAGGATGGGGAGAGGTTCTCTTGGGAGGTGGGCGCAAAGTCGGGAGACTTTGCGGAGCAGTGCTTTCATTGTTGGCTTTTCAAGCCCAATGAAAGCTTGGTTATTATGTGACGTATCTTTTATATTCCTCTACTCAAAAAATATAAGCCTTTATCTGTCAACTTGAATTTTTGGTTTTTCTCGCTCTTATGCAAATCTATTAGTCCAAGTGATAGATAATTTTCAACTTCTCTTTTTGTTTCTAGACTCAAAGAGTTGGACCTAAAATATAAGTTCATAGTAGGTAGGATTTCCACAAATTTTTTGATTAATTCCTGTGGGGTTTTTTCATATGCTGAATAATAATTCTCTTTAAGGATTTTTGAGTTTCTGGAATCTTCAATAAGCTCGTCAATTCTTAATTCTCTGTCCCTAATTTCATTTTGATATTGTTGATTTTGATTATTACTCTCTACTACTGATTTTTTTAAATTATCAATTTGAAGATCTTTTTGCGAATTTAATGCTTCTAACGTACTTATTTTTTTATTTAGGTCAGCCTTTTCTTTATAGTTTGCCTTTATATCTTCCAATTCTATTTCTTGTTCAGCTATTCTCTTTTTTCCTTCGATATCGATTATTTTGCTATTATATAGATTTGTATTCCTCCCTTTTAGTGCCTGAAATGTTGTAGTATCAAATAGCCACATTATATATGGTAATAATAACGAATAAAATAACGCAATTATTAATGGGAAGTACAGTAAATTCCATTCATTCGAATAATTCTCTGAAATAAAATCAATTTTTTGTTCAATTAATTTATTGTAGAAAAAAAGTATCATTATTGGTTTCCAATTTATTGCAATAAATGATAATATAAAAGTTCCAATAAAGGGATTTTTTATCCTCTCTTCTGAAGTTTTAAAAATAGTTGTAAATATTTCAGTCATTCTGTTTGATATGTCGCATAACTCCCAAATATACACAATAATTCATTTCAACAAAGCAATAAGAATATATTGTAAAGTGTGCATTGTCAGGAATATACTAGTTTATAATCATCCGTAATAGTTTACTAACATTGCGCATGGTGCATGCCTGTTCAGCATCGTTTTTGGCAGGCCGATAGTAAGCAAAAAGAAGACTCGTTCATGATCATTGACTTTGTACCAATAGCCTGCAGGGCAAACGGCCCTTTCGATACTTGCGCCGTTTATATTTTTGAGCATAATGCCAGCAGGTGGATCTTAGCTTATAAGATGGGTGTGTGATCGCAGCACGGCAACTGCTAAGAAAAACAATTGCAAAGATTATTTTTCAGCCATGTAGAGGTTGTGATATTGACATTCATGTCAGACACAAGTCCTTTGATGATAGAGTACCAGCCAATAGTATCTTTAAAACTCAAAATAAGGACACTTTGCGCAATGGAGTATGCGCAGCAAAGTGTTCAGACTGTTGTAATCTTCTACGCGGTCTTTTCTTTGTTGCGGTTCTGAAACGCTTTAATCAGGCGATAGAAAATGAGGAAGCCCAACACGAAGATACACAGCCGGGACAGCAAATCACCGGTGCGCACATAGAAGGTCTGCCCTTCGTATAAATTAATCTGTGCATAGAGCGCAGTCTGGTCACCGTACAGGGTATCGGCCAGCACGTCGCCGCGCGCGTTGATATGCGCCGAGATGCCGCTGTTGGCAGAGCGGGCAATGTCGCGGCGGGTTTCAATGGCGCGTAACCGGGCATACGCCATCAGTTGCTTGTGCCCCTGGGTGACGCCCCACCAGGAGTCATTGGTCATAATCGCCAGAAAGTTGGCGCCTTTTTTTACATAATCATTGACGAACTCGCCGTAAATGCTCTCATAGCAGATAATCGGCGCGAGCTTTCCGTTGTTGTAAGGATTGGCAAAAGCAGTACGTTCGGGATCCATACCCAGCGAAGCCGTGGTGCCGCCCAAGTCCAGCATAATATTGCCTAAGACGGGTTTTAAAGTATTGATGTAGGGAAATATTTCAACGCCGGGTACGAGTTTCCCTTTGTGATACACCTGCACCGGCTGACCGGGTGCCAGCTGCACCGCGGAATTAAAACTGTCCACGTAAAAGCCGGAAGCTGTCTGATAAGAAGTGTCGGTTTTTTCTTCGGCACTTTTATAAAAACGGTGCGAAGAAATGCCGGTGGCAAAAACCGAGTTCGGATGCCGGCTTAAAAAACTTTTAATAGTATTTAAAACCTCACTGTCCTCAAAACCGGTTTCTGAAATAGAGCCATGGCCCGGTACGGCGGTCTCCGGCGCAATGTAATAATCAATGGGGCCGGTCGAATGTTTGTCAGCCAAGGCCAGGAGCTCGTTCACAATGGTGAGGCTGTCCTTGCTGTATTTTTCGTTATATGGATCCAGGTCCGGCTGCAGCATCAGCACATTCACCTTGCCGTTGGTGGTAGGATTAAAGTTATTGTACTGTACGGCGGAAATCAGCATCGGCAGCACGATACCGGCCGTGAGTACCGACGAATTGATGATCAGGGAACGTCGTTTGCGGCCTGCTTCCCAAATTCTCAGGGTGTAAAAAGCATACACATTCACAATCAGGATCCAGAAGGAACCGCCGGTGGCACCCAGGCTGTCGTACCACTGAATGATTTTAGGATATTCGGCAAACACATTTCCCAGATTCAGCCAGGGCCAGCTGAGTTCCCAGCTCAGATGAATTTTCTCAAAAACCATCCAGGCAGCGACCAGAAAGACCAGACCGAAATAGGTGCCCTGCCGGTTTTTATACCAATGGTAACATTGGAACACAAAGGCATAAAAAAGCGCATTTAAAGTGACCGGCACGACCACCGCAAACAGCGAATGCGAGCCGTCCGGATTGCGCGCACCATAAAGCCAGCCGGTGGTCACGATATTCCAGATGACAAAGGCCAGATAGGAAAGCCCGAACACCGCCAGGCTTTTATGCTTCATTTTGGAGAATTTCGAAATATCATGCTCCAGCATCAACAGCGGAACGAGCGCAACGAATATAAAAAAGGGTACGCCGTAGGTGGGCCAGGAAACGCTGAGCAAAATGGCGGAAAGGAGGGACAGGACAATATATTTCATAAGCGGGAGCGAAACTGAATTCCTTTCAAAGTTACGGATTTCAGCCGGGAAGCGCCGCAGGAAATTTTGCTTGCTTGTAAAGTCAGTTCGTAAAGCTTTTCTCAAAAGCCACACTCACACCTTTCATTTCGCCCCTCATGGGCGGTGCTGTTTTCGTTATTTTAAGCCGGATGAAAGAAACTTCGGGAACCCTTTCATGAATTTTTCTCATGATACGGCCGGCCACATGCTCCATCAGTTTCGATGGAATGGCCATTTCCTGATGGATGATGTCATTAAGCAAAGCATAATTTATAGTATCATCCAGCTCATCGGTTTCGGTGGCTTTCCAGAGGTCTGCCCGGATTTCGGCATTGATGAGATAGTATGTGCCCAATATGGTTTCTTCGGGCAGCACGCCATGAAAGGCAAATATTTTCAGGTCTTCAAAAAGGATGGTGGAGGTCATGGGCGGCATCATAAAATGGGAAAGAGACGAGGCGGGAGTGAAGTGAGAGTTTGGAGCGGTGTAAATCTTCTGGCAGACAAAAATATAAAATCATTGTTGCAAATGTACGCTATGAGACAGAATGCGCAGCTGGAATAAGTTGCAAGTAACTTTATAATCTTTGTCCTTTTGCTTCATCATTTTATTTATTTTAACGGAATCAGCGAACCCGCTAAGGCGAGTTTGCCTTGATGCAATTGCGGAGCATATCACGAATACAAATAAACAATGAAAAGGAATGAGATCAAGTTTTCAACGAAAATGCGTTCCAGCGGAACGCTATCTGTGTGAGGTTGACCGCAGATCCGTGTATATCTGTGGGATCTGTGCGCGGGATAAGAAATTTACTATATGTCCTTTTGCCTTGATGCAAACGGACCAAAAGATCAAGGACTGGAAACTCGGCTAAAATTTTAAAACGTATCCTAAAATTCATTAACTCGGGCGGAAATAAAAGTTTGTCTTCGATGCTAGATTACTGCCGCCACTCGAACAGATGAATTTTTTAACGGATACTTATTTAAAATTTTTAATCGCCTCCGTTTCCTGAGTCCGGGATTATGGTAGTTTGAGGACTGAGGGATTGAGTGCTGCCAGGTGCAGGGTGCGGTTCTCAATATTTTTTTCATGCGTTCTGCCCTCCTTTGTGCAAAGAAGTGATGATGCTGCAGATATCTCGCTTGTCCTTTTGCTTCATCATTTTATTTATTTTTAAAGGAATCAGCGAACCCGCTAAGGTGGGTTTGCCTTGATGCAATTGCGGAGCATATCACGAATACAAATAAACAATGAAAAGGAATGAGATCAAGTTTTCAATGAAAATGCGTTCCAGCGGAACGCTATCTGTGTGAGGTTGACCGCAGATCCGTGTATATCTGTGGGATCTGTGCGCGGGATAAGAAATTTACTATATGTCCTTTTGCCTTGATGCAAACGGACCAAAAGATCAAGGACTGGAAACTCGGCTAAAATTTTAAAACGTATCCTAAAATTCATTAACTGACTCCCGTTGGTCGTCGAACCACTTCGTTGGGTTTGACTCCCGCTGGTCGTCGAACCACTTCGTTAGGTTTCGGGCGGAAATAAAAGTTTGTCTTCGATGCTACATTACTGCCGCCACTCGAACAGATGAATTTTTAAACGGATACTTATTTAAAATTTTTAATCGCCTCCGTTTCCTGAGTCCGGGATTATGGTAGTTTGAGGACTGAGGGATTGAGTGCTGCCAGGTGCAGGGTGCGGTTCTCAATATTTTTTTCATGCGTTCTGCCCTCCTTTGTGCAAAGAAGTGATGATGCTGCAGATATCTCGCTTGTCCTTTTGCTTCATCATTTTATTTATTTTTAAAGGAATCAGCGAACCCGCTAAGGCGAGTTTGCCTTGATGCAATTGCGGAGCATATCACGAATACAAATAAACAATGAAAAAGGAATGAGTAAACGGACCAAAAAATGACTCTCCGATTTTAATATTTTTATAGGAATATCTTCGATTTCAAGACTTGGATCTTTTGCCTCATCCTTTTAAATTTTTTAGCAGAATCGGCGAAACTCCTTCGTCGTTTTTACTAAAAAACCAAAATTTCTTTAATAAATTGACTCCCGTTGGTCGTCGAACCACTTCGTTAGGTTTGACTCCCGTTGGTCGTCGAATCACTTCGTTAGGTTTCCCCGAAATTGACTCTCTTCGTTCGTCGAACCACTTCGTTAGGTTTGACTCCCGTTGGTCGTCGAACCACTTCGTTGGGTTTCGGGCGGAAATGAAGATTCGCCTTCGATGTAAGATTATTGCCGCCACTCGAACAGCGGGGATTTTTAAATTGTGTTTGTGGACGGTCAGAACAAAAGAAATTTTAATTTTTGCCTCCATCATGTTTAATTTTCAATGGAGTCGGCGAACCTCTTCGAGGTTTATTAACGTAAAAATCTCCTAAGTCCTTGTGAGGACTGTAGATTAAATGTTTTACTGCCGCAAGCAGGGTATGAATATAAAAGAGTGGAAGGTGATGAGTATAGGACGCCCTATATTGATACCCATAAATTTGCAAATTAAATATTAACGCTTTTATTTGTTTTTTGTCATAGAATGCGCAGCCGAGCGAGGACACTTTGCGCGGCCGAAGGCCGCGCCCGGTTTCCTTTACTTAATCGTTTTCGATAACTCAAGCATTTTTTCAATCGGTTCCAAAGCTTTCAGCCGCAGGTCTTCATCCATGGTGATTTCCGGCAGCTCGTATTTCATGCACAGATACAGCTTTTCCAGCGTATTCCGTTTCATATAGAAACACTCCGAGCAGTTGCAGCTTTCATCAAAAACCAGCGCCGGAATCAATGTTTTGTGCGGCGCGCGTTTGCGCATCTCATGCAGAATGCCCTCTTCGGTGGCGACAATAAATTCCTGCGCTTCGTCCTGTTCCATATAATTCAGCAGGGCAGATGTGGACCCGACAAAATGCGCCAGATCCAGCACCGGTGTTTCGCTTTCCGGATGGGCAATCAGTTTGGCGTGCGGATGTTCCGACAGTTGTCTGGCGATCCGCTCCATTGAGAAAGCTTCGTGAACAACGCAGCTGCCATCCCATAAAATCATATCGCGCCCGGTTTTTTTCATCATGTAGCGGCCCAGGTTTTTATCCGGTGCAAAAATAATCGGTCTGTCCGCCGGCAAAGAACGGATGATGGTTTCCGCGTTGGAGCTGGTTACAATAATATCGGATTCGGCTTTTGTTTCCGCATTACAGTTGATATAGGTGGCGATGAGCGCCCCGGGATGTTCGGCACGCATGGCACGCAGGCCTTCACCGCTGCAACCGTCAGCCAGTGAGCAGCCGGCCAGGGTGTCGGGCAGGACTACTTTTTTGGCAGGGTTCAGGATTTTCGCTGCTTCTGCCATGAAATGGACGCCACAAAAGGCGATCATATCCGCATCGGTATCTTTCGCGGCGCGTGCAAGCTGCAGCGAGTCACCCAAATAGTCAGCAATGTCCTGGATGGCCGGCGGTTGGTAATAATGCGCCAGAATTACGGCGTTCTTTTCTTTCTTTAAATCCAGAATCGCCTGCACCAGTGCTTCTCCTTCCGGAATTATTAAATCGTCAATATTTAAAAAGCCGCGTACGGGCAAATTGGCCTTGGCAGTAGCCAGTTGTTCGGTACTCATGTCGGTTAAAAGTTTTTTGGGTTAGGATGCAAAAAATGATAATTAAAATCCTGTATCAGTTTTTCAGAAGAAATGATTCTTTGTTCGCGGTTTTCGGCCGGTTGGGGCTCATTCATAATTTCCGCGATCGTAGGATGCCCGGGCGCGACCACATTATAGGTGCAGCCTTTTAATTCTGACTTCAGCAGCAGTTCCACCACACGCAGAATATCTTCATAATGAATATAATTGGCGGCCTTGCCGAGGTCTTTTGGCGTGCGGCGCGCAAATAATTTCTTCGGCGACCGGTCACCGCCCATCAGTCCGCCAAACCTCAGAATATTGGTTTGGGGATAGGAGCTGCGGACCAGGCGTTCGGCCGCGAGAATGTCTGAACGTAGGTTGGCATCATCTTCCTCGGTGTAAATGCCCGGCTGTTGTGGGTAAATTCCGGTGGAACTGAACAACATCGTTTTTGGAAATTCAGTATCGAGTGATTTAAAGCCTTCCAGCCAGGACGTATCCGAAATAGGCATGCTGAAAATGGCAGCATCCACGGACTGCAGCACGCTGAAATCCGGATGATCCGTAAAATCCAACAAATGCGCTTCCTCTGCTATTTTTTCAAGCGGAATAATTTTCTCAGGGGTCGTGGTCGTGGCAATCACGTGAACTCCTTTTTTAGACAGGTAGGCAGCGAGTTTTTCTCCGACCCAGCCGCACCCGATGATGGCTATTCTCATGAGTTGATAAATGAAGTGAGCAATTTGGTAATTTGTTCCTGTGCGGAAGCCAGTTGGTCATTCACGATGATAACATCAAAAGCATCTTTATGCGATATTTCTTCAGTAGCTTTCGCCACGCGCATTTTAATCGTTTCCAGGTCATCCGTGCCGCGGGCAATCAGCCGCAGCTCCAGTTCGGCCACAGAAGGCGGCATGATGAACACTGACAGTGCCTGGTCGCCAAAATATTTTTTCAGCGCGATGCCTCCCAGTACATCCACATCAAAAATAACCACTTTATCCTCATTCCAGATTCGTTCCACTTCTGATTTCAGGGTGCCGTAAAACGTATCTGCATACACTTCCTCAAACTCCACAAAGTCCCGGGCGTCTATTTTTGTTCTGAATTCAGCCGGCGACAGAAAATGATAATCCACGCCGTGCAGTTCAGCGCCGCGTGGTGCGCGGGTAGTACAGGAAACCGAAAAGGCCAGTTGTGGAAACTGTTCCAGGCAATGCCGAACGAGAGTGGTTTTGCCGCTGCCGGAGGGTGCCGAAAATATGATTACTTTTTTCATTTTTAATTTTAAATAAAGTCGGTGCGCAGTGTTAATTTACAGCACGTTCAGGGTTTGTTCCTTGATTTTTTCCAGGTCATCTTTCATCATGACTACCAGGCGCTGGATATCTGCATGGTTGGCTTTGGAGCCCAGGGTGTTGATTTCGCGGCCCATTTCCTGCGCGATGAACCCAAGCTTTTTACCGTTGCCGGTTTCCTGTTCCATCACTTCCTGATAGTAGGCCAGGTGTTGGGTTAAGCGTACTTTCTCTTCCGCAATATCCAGCTTTTCGGTGTAGTAGGCCATTTCCTGGTAGAAACGGGTTTCGTCCAGCTGTTCAAATTCGTCGAGTGTTTTTTTGTAGCGTTCTTTCACATTTTCCAGGCGTACACTTTCAAAAGGTTCCACAGCGGTGAGATGCTGCGAAATTCGCATGAGGTTATTCTGTAATTCCTGCTGCAGGATGCTGCCTTCGGTTTGCCGGAATTCTTTGAACCTCGCAATCGCCTCCTGTAGAAGTTCCAGAACAAAATTCCATTCTGCCTCCGAAAGGTCATCAGCGCGGGCAGCCGTGGCATCCGGCATCCGGACGGCCATCTTCAGGTATTCAAAGTCGGGCCCGTCGGCAGCCAGTGTTTTCAGATCCTGAATATAGCGGCGGATCAGGTCGTGATGCAGGACGGTTTCGGTGTTTTCTTCCGAGTTTTCCATCGTCATGTAGCAATCTACTTTTCCGCGCTGTAGCTGTTCGCTCAGGATTTTGCGTAATTCATACTCCTTTTCCCGGTAGCGCGAGGGCGTTTTCACAGTCAGGTCGAATGATTTGCTGTTGAGTGACTTGAGGTCGATCACAATTTTTCGGCCTTCATAAATTCCTTCGCTGCGGCCGAAGCCGGTCATGGATAAAATCATGTAATTACTTTAGCAGGCAAAGATAAATATTCTAAATTTTGTGGCTGCGATTGCGTGGTTGCGTTTCCGGCGCGAAAAGATAATTTTATATATTTGCAGCTATGTTAAAGACCTGTATATTATGCTGAAATCATTCTTTCACTGGAAAGTCTGGGTGAACCTGCTTGCGGCCGCGGTGGTCTTCGTAGGGCTGATCTGGCTTACGTTTCGCTGGCTCGAGGTACACACCAACCATGGAAAGGAGATCCCGGTGCCGAATATCGTTAATAAATCTGTGCACGAAGCCATCCGTATTCTGGATGAAAACGGTTTGGATTATGAAGTGGACAGTTTTAAATATGACCCGAAATACCGACCGCTGCAGGTGCTGCAGATTTTTCCCGGTCCCGGTGCGCGTGTGAAGGACGGCCGTACGATTTTAATTAAAGTAAATCCGCGTACCTACGCGCAGGTATCCGTACCCGATATCCTCGACCGCTATAAAGGCTTGGCTTTCCGTCAGCTGGAGCAGGTGGGTTTAAAGGTGGGTGATACTATTTACGAGCCGAGCATTCAGCGCGATGCCGTGCTTCGGATGATGTTCAACGGAACCACGCTGAAGCCGGGCACCTTGCTGCCGCGTTTCACATCGATTGACCTGGTGATCGGCGCCGGGCCAAGAAGAAATATTACCATTCCCAATCTCATAGGCCGCACCGTTCAGGAAGCCAAAGCGATTATTGCGCAGAATCTTTTTGAAGTCGGGCTGATCGAGCATGAAGACGGCGGCAGTGACCTGTCGGATATCGTGTACTATCAGGATCCGGCACCGGGCGACGTGCGTGACCAGGGAATGCAGATCGATATCTGGGCGTCCAAGAAAACGCCGGCTGAAATGGGCAATAAAATTGAGCAGCTGAACAGCATGTACCGCATCCAGCTGCAGGGACCTGAACCGGTATATTATGACGAGGCAACGACTTATAACCCGTCCCCGCAGCCGCAGGTAACAACTCCGGCACAGGAAGCGCCGAGAACAGTTCCGTCCAGAACCGAAACCCCGCCGCGGAATGAACCTGTGAAAGCACAGGAAACGAAGCCAAAAGCGAAAGAGGAAACCAAACCGGCGACGGACACAAAGCCTAAACCTACACCAAAAACGGACGAAAAATCCAAACCCAGAAAGGTCGTAGTAGAATAACTGCTGCGCTGATTTCCCACATTATGGCAAACGAAGACTGGACCGCACCGGAA
Organism: Chryseobacterium salipaludis; assembly: GCF_022968825.1. Taxonomy (GTDB): domain Bacteria; phylum Bacteroidota; class Bacteroidia; order Flavobacteriales; family Weeksellaceae; genus Kaistella; species Kaistella salipaludis. The sequence goes on along the minus strand of NZ_JALHKS010000006.1, from coordinate 64,537 downwards.
GACAATGACGAAGGAACGGAGGAACACGAATCCGAAGGGCTTTACGAGCATTTCACGCTGAAGGTTGACCGCAACCAGGAGTCGTTGCGCATTGATAAGTTCCTGTGCCACTTCCGCCAGAATGCAACCCGCAATAAAATTTCGCAGACCTGCCGCGCCGGCAATGTGGTGGTGAACGGCAAACCCGTCAAGCAAAATTACCGCGTAAAACCCGGCGACGAAATCGCAGTGTTGCTGAGCCGCCCGCCGCGGGAGAATGTCATCATTCCGGAAGATATTCCGTTGCATATTATTTTTGAGGATGATGATGTGGTGGTGGTCGATAAGCCTGCCGGCATGGTGGTGCATCCCGGCCATGGAAACTGGAGCGGCACCATGGTGAATGCACTGGCCTTCCATTTTGAAAAGCAGGGTAAGAAATCGGACCTGGACAGGGTAGGACTGGTGCACCGGATTGATAAGGATACCTCCGGTTTGCTCGTCGTCGCCAAATCCGAATACGCACTGAGCCATCTGGCCCGGCAGTTTTTTGACCGTAAAACCCGGCGGCTCTACTGGGCGTTTGTCTGGGGCAATCTGGCTGAAGATGAGGGAACCATTACGGGGCACATTGGCCGCCACCCGAAAAACCGGTTACAAATGTCGGTGTACGAAGATGGCAGCGCCGGCAAACACGCAGTTACTCATTTCACTGTTAAAGAAAGATTCAGATATATGACCTGGGTGGAGTGCCGCCTGGAAACCGGACGAACGCACCAGATCCGGGCACATTTCAAGCACATCGGCCATCCTTTATTTAATGATGAGCGGTACGAAGGCGACCAGATCCTGAAAGGCCAGAACCTGCCGAAGTATAAACAGTTTGTAAAGAACGTTTTTGAAATCCTGCCACGTCAGGCACTTCATGCCCATACGCTGGGTTTTGAACATCCGGTAAGCGGCGAACACCTTTACTTCGAAAGCCCGATGCCGGCTGATATGCAGGAAGCTTTAGGGCGCTGGCAGCAATATATGAACGGTACATCTGACTAAAAAGCGTTATCTTTGCAGCAAAAATTTGCGCTCAATAATGAGAAAAATATATGTGCTTTGCGTTATGGTCATCTTTTTCGGAAGTGTCCGGGCGCAGGAAACGCTGCCGTATTATCAGCAATATCTGCTGAACGGTGAATTCCTTTTCAATCCGGCCCTGTATGGCCAGACAGACGATGTGGTACTTAATTTAAACTATCAGAAGCAGTTCTCCAATTTCAGTCAGTCGCCCAATGTGCAATCTGTGGGGCTGCATGCCAATGTCTTCGACCGTGTGGGCGCGGGGCTGGCTTTTTTCCGGGATCAGAACGGCCCTATTTCTTCAAACGGAATTACCGCCGGCGCTTCTTATTTTATTCCATTGGATGATGACGGGGAGCGCTTAAGCCAGTTTTCCTTTGGTACGAATGTCAATTTTTATAATATGAATATTGACCTTTCACTGCTCAATCCGTCGGAACCGAATGATCCGTTGCTCAGCGCTGATTCGATGTTTCTGCTCTACGCCGACATGGGAATGGCGGTAACCTACCGGAATTTTTTTGGGGGAGTTTCTGTGAAAGACATTGCCTTAAGCAACGATATTCCGATTGTCAACGGCGTCGAGCCGGAGCCGACCAAGGTGATGCTGAACGCCGGTTATGATGTCTATTTCGGGGAAGATGTCTATCTGACGCCCTCGGTATGGGTGAACCTGAATACCAACTCTACCAAACTGGTGGATGTGAATCTCATGGGAACCGCCACCGGTGAAAATGCCACCTTTGCAGCCGGTGCCAGCCTGCGCATGGCCAGCAGCAAGTTCGGGAACCAGAGTGTTACGCTGTCGCCGGTGATTAAAGCGACAGTGAATCAGTTTTTCTTCGGGGCGGCCTACAACTTTGGCATGTCTGATTTTCAGCAGCAGGCGGGCTCCAGCTTTATGCTGAGCATCGGCTATAACTTCGAAAACTTTATCAACAGCCGCGGCTTCCGCTATTAACTGTTATTTATTGTAAAGCAACCGCAGGGATTTTTCTTTAAAGAAAGTACCTTTGCTGCCGCATGATTTATTTCCACATTCCTTTCTGCCGCCAGAAGTGCAGTTACTGCAATTTCCATTTTTCGGTGTCCCTACGCGACCGGGAACCGATGCTGGCGGCGCTGAAAAAGGAACTGAAACTTCGACAAGGCGAACTGCAGTCCCGGCAGCTGAACTCTGTTTATTTTGGCGGCGGCACCCCGTCATTGCTCGGGGCAGCGGAACTGCACCAGCTGATCGAAGAGACGGCAGACTATTTTTCTTTTTCAGACGATATTGAAATTACGGTGGAGGCCAATCCGGATGACCTGACGGATGATTTTCTGAAACGGCTATCTGCCTCGCCGGCAAACCGCCTTTCGCTTGGCACCCAAAGCTTTTATGACGCTGACCTGAAATTAATGAACCGTGCGCATAACGGAGCGGAAGCTGTGGATTCCATTCGGCGTGCGCAGGATTTCGGCTTCCATAATATCAGTATTGATTTGATTTATGGTACACCGACGGCAGAGTCGGACACGTGGCAGCGCAATCTTGACCAGGCAGTTGGCTTAGGAGTGCCGCATATTTCGGCATATGCGCTCACAGTGGAACCGCAAACCGCTTTGAATGCCTGGATTTCGCAGGGCAAAGTGAAAGCGCCGGCGGAACAGCAGCAGCACGATGATTTCTTTTATATGTCCTCGTTTCTGGCGGCACAGGGTTTTGAGCATTATGAGATTTCCAATTTCGGGAAGCCGGGATTTCACTCGCGCCATAATGGCGCCTACTGGCAGTATAAGGAATATTTGGGTATCGGTCCGTCTGCGCACTCCTACGACGGCAGGCAAAAGCGCAGCTGGAACGTCAGCCATAACCGAAAATACATTGACGCTTTGCAGCAGCATCAGTTGCCACTGGAAACGGAAGAACTGTCTGCGCGTGACCGGTATAATGAAATGCTGATGATTGGCCTGCGCACGCGCCGGGGTGTTGACTTTGCAAAACTACAGCAGCTGATGAGCGACGGCAGATGGGGAATGGTCCTAAACCAGTATTTGTTGGAGGGAAAATTACAGCTGAAGGACGGTTATCTGGCTATTCCGGAAAAACATTGGTTTTTAGCCGATGGGATTGCCTCGGATTTGTTTGTGGTTTAATGAGCAGAGAAAAGAGAAGGCGGTTGTCATTCCGGAGGAATCTAAACAGCGGGCAATCACAGCGTTGAGATGCTTTTAGCATGACAATTGGGCGTTAGCGTCTGTCATTCCGCAGGAATCTCAACAGTGGATAAACATCGTTGACATGCTTTCAACATGACAAATGGACGTTGGCGGTTGTCGTTGCGCAGGAATCTCGACAATGGAGAAACATCGTTGAGATGCTTTCAGCATGACAACTGGACGTAAAAGAAGCCGCTTTGGAAAGAGAATATTGCTATCGACAGGTCGGTTGATACGCAAAAGTCCGACTGCATTTTCTTATTTTTGCAAAAATATTCTGCTCCTTTGAAAAATAAGAAACCTGATTACAGCCATCTTTCTCCTTCGCAACCCATTGGTGTTTTTGACTCCGGGGTGGGCGGCCTGACCATCGCGAAAGAAATCCGGAGGCTGCTTCCGAATGAGGACCTTATTTACTTTGGAGATACCAAGCACCTGCCGTACGGCGAAAAATCCCGGGAAGCCATTGTAGGATATTGCACCCGCATTACGGAGTTTCTTTTAAAGAAGAACTGCAAAGCCATTGTAATTGCCTGCAACTCCGCTACAGCCAATGCGCTGAAAGAAGTTATTGCGCTGGTCGACGGCCGCGTGCCGGTGATCGATGTCATTAATCCGGTGGCCGAAAAGGTAGCGTATGAAATTCACAATACAGTCGGTGTTATTGCAACGAAAGCGACGGTGAACACCGGTTTGTACCGCAAAACCATCCGGAAGCATAACCGTTTTCTGCATGTGGATGAACTGGCCACACCGCTGCTGGTACCGGCTATTGAGGAAGGTTTCCGGGATCATCCTATCACGCACGCTATTTTATATAATTACCTGAGCAGCAATAAACTGAAGAATATCGAAACCTTAATTCTCGGCTGTACGCACTATCCACTGCTTATCAAAGAAATCCGGCATTTTTACGGCAACCGCGTACGCGTGATTGATTCGCCGGGCATTGTGGCCAACCAGCTCCGGATGGAATTAGATAAAAGCCAGTTATTGCGCAGCGCCAACCCGCAGCCGTCCTGCGAATTTTATTTATCGGATATTACTAAGAATTTCCAGAAAATTTCCCGTCGTTTCTTCGGCAACTCGGTTGCGCTGCAGCTGGAAGTGTTATAAAGTGTCCTGCAGTTCTTCGGCGGGTGCTGCTTCGGCACGGAAAAAAGAAAAACTCACGTTTCCATATTTGCGCGTATCCAGCAGGGCAGGATGTGCCGGAATTTTACGGCTCTGATGTTCAACCACCAAAACGCCATTTTCGGTAAGGAACTCGCCGGGCTTCAGTAAACTGTTAATAAGCTGCTGGTATTCTGCTTCTTCCAGAGAGAAGGGAGGGTCTGCCAAAATTAATGAAAACGTACGGCGGCCTTTGTTTTTCTTCAGCCAGTCGAAAACATCACCGCGCTGCACCTGCACCTGATTGCGCATATCGAGCTGTTCTGCTGTGGTTGTAATAAAGGCTGCATGTTTCGGATTAAGTTCCACGGAGGTGACATCCTGGCACCCTCTGGAGGCTAATTCCAGTGACAGGGAACCAATGCCGGCAAACAAATCCAGGGCTGCCGCGGAGGCGAAATCTACATCAAAACGGTTTTCCAGAATGCTGAACAAAGCTTCTTTTGCAAAATCAGTCGTCGGGCGTACCGTGAAATTTTTCGGTGCGGAAATTCTTTTGGCTTTCCACTGGCCACTGATGATTCTGTACATACAGGCAAATATTTGTAGTCAGCCATAAAAGCGGCCGGCTGTGTTAAAGGTACGCTTTCCGGCAGAAAACCAAACGGTTTATTTGGTATTCAGCAGGAAATGCCGGTTGGGTATGTTATCAAAACTTATCTTAAGTTTCTTCACAAACTTTCGCAGTTCGGAAATAAAGGTTTCATTTTCCGTGGTTTCGCCATACACAAAGAAAGAGGTTTCCTGAGAACCAAAACCAATTTTACTTAAAGTAAACATAATGAAATACAGGAAATCAACTTCTGAACTTACATCCAGATTATTGTACAAGACTACTTTCCGGCCATCCAGGGCAAAAAACTCACATTGCTGTGCATAGAGGTTGATGTGAATTTCCTTTCGGTTCTTCGGATTGATTCTGGAGAGAAACTGCTCGCCGGAAAAATTGAAAGCGGTGCCGGTGCCGGTTTGCTTGATCAGCTGATACACGTTCTTGGGCAAGGTGTAATAAAACTGCACGCCGTACTTCTTGTTCACGGAAAGCATCAGTTCCTCCTGCTCTTTTACCACGGGGGCATTGTAGGCAATCAGTTCATAACCAAGCTCGTGTTCGCGAAACCCTTCCGGCATCATGGTAAAATGGTTCAGTGCGGAAATAACCTGAATATGGCTGTACTTTTTTGAGGTCAGCAGCTGCTCGAGCCGCACAAGTAAAGAAGGTGTGTTTTCTCCGCCGGCAAAGCTTTCTTCGGAAGTGACCTGGCGGCCGCGCCGGCTCTGGTACTGCAGGGCGTCGCGCGTAAAGAGTAAGTGAAGTTGTTCCATAACTGCTGGCGCAAATGTACTTAAATTTTGCGGCTGCTGAAAATGAAGTGCCGTGTCCACCTGATTATAATCATCTTGTGCGCACGGTAAATTGCTGTACCTTTACCTTATTAATTCACAGGATATTAAACCTAAAAAACAAAGCCCATGAGAAACCTATTTATGCTGCTGATGCTCACTTTTTCGGTAACCGTTTTCGGACAGCAAAAAATTCAGAACCAAACGGTGGACGCCGGCTGTGGGATGTGCCAGTTTAAATTAAAAACAGATAAAGGCTGCGCCATGGCAGTTAAAATTGACAACAAGATCTACCACGTGGAAGGCCTGGATAAGAAAACTTTCGGGAACGCGCATGCGGAAGACGGCTATTGCAAAATGACGAAGAAAGCGGTGGTGAGCGGTGAAATCAAGAAAGGAAAATTCTATGCAACTTCTTTTAAGTATGTCGAGTAACAGACGCGTTCTATACTAAACGACAACGCAGCCTCTTTTCGCAAGGCTGCGTTTTTTTATTTTAAATAAACAAGTACAGTTCCGGACTGGTCGTGCAGGATTTCATTATTATGAAAATCAAGGTTGAGCTGACTTTCCAGCACGTCATACACCATTTTTTGCAGGGTGCCGTCACCAATACCGTGGATGATTTCCAGTTTTTTCAAACGGTGGGTGCGGCAGAATTCCAGTGTGTCCAAAAGGCGTTCGCGCTGAATCAGCAGGCGTTCATAGGATGAATACTGTTGCGGATTGCGCACCAGCCTTTCAAAATGTAAATCCAGCCTCAGCAGTTTTTCGTTATGTTTTTTGGACAGGGTCTTCAGCGGCTCTGCCTTTTTCCGGACCGGAACGTGATCGTACAGTTCCCGGTCCTCGGGCACCAGCTTATGCAGCGGATATTCATGCCGGAAACCATGCACGTCTTCCAGCACAGCCATGCCCTCACTGATGGAAACCAGGATTCCTTTCAGATCCTCATCCACCACCGAAACTCCGGAACCGGGCTGCCATTTTTTATTCACAAAAGCAAAAATACTAAATAGAAAGGGATTACAGGTATTGTGAACGATTGGCGAAATTTATGGAAACATATCAGGTAATTGATGCCTTCACCGCTTTATTTCTTTGCTAAAATTTGCCTAAATTTGATACCCTAATCAACAATGAATTTTACTTACAAGTATGGATCCGATTTTTGACCTTATTGAGCAGGAAAGGCTCAGGCAAACCCACGGGCTGGAACTGATTGCTTCTGAAAACTTTGTATCAGATGCAGTCATGAAGGCAGTGGGCAGCGTGCTTACGAATAAATATGCAGAAGGATACCCGGGCCGCCGCTACTATGGCGGGTGCGAAGTGGTGGACGAAGTGGAGACGCTGGCCATTGAACGGGCGAAGGAACTGTTCGGCGTGGAGTACGCCAACGTGCAGCCGCACTCCGGTTCCCAGGCGAATGCAGCCGTATATCTGTCGCTGCTGCAGCCGGGCGATAAAATCCTGGGGCTCGACCTTTCGATGGGCGGCCACCTGACGCACGGTTCACCGGTCAACTTTTCAGGGATTCAGTACGAGGCGCATTTCTACGGTTTAATTCAGGAAACCGGACTGATCGATTATGAAGCGATGCGCCAAAAAGCGCTGGAAGTGAAACCGAAGATGATTATTGCCGGCTACTCTGCGTATTCCCGTGATATTGATTTTGCCTTCTTCCGTGAAGTGGCAGACGAAGTGGGTGCTACGCTGTGGGCGGATATTGCCCATCCGGCAGGTCTGATCGCGAAAGGATTGCTGAGTTCACCGTTTGCGCATTGCCATGTGGTGACCACGACTACCCATAAAACCCTGCGCGGCCCGCGTGGCGGACTGATTATGCTGGGGCGTGATTATGAAAATACCGTGGGCCACAAAACTCCCAAAGGACAGATCAAGATGATGAGCCAGGTGCTGGACAGCGCGGTATTTCCGGGTGTTCAGGGCGGCCCGCTGGAACATGTGATTGCGGGCAAAGCGGTTGCTTTCGGTGAGGCGCTGGATTCGCGGTTTGAAACGTATGCGAAGCAGGTCGTCGCCAACGCCCGGGCGCTGTCTGATGCTATGATCAGCCACGGTTTCGATATTGTGAGCGGCGGTACGGATAACCACCTGATGCTGGTGGACCTGCGCAACAAGAATGTCAATGGTAAGGAAACGGAGAAAGCTTTGGTAAAAGCAGATATTACCTGCAATAAAAATATGGTGCCGTTCGATGATAAGTCTGCCTTCACCACCTCGGGCATCCGTCTCGGTACGGCAGCGATCACGACCCGCGGCCTGAAGGAAGCCGATATGGCGCCACTGGCCGGATTCATCAGTGAAGTGGTGGACAACCTGAACGATGAAACGGTCTTACTGAACGTGCGCCGACAAGTAAATGATATGATGGCCGGTAAGCCGTTATTCACATTTTAGTAGTTTTTAGTTAATGTAAAGAGGCCGTTTCCTGTGATGGGAAGCGGCTTCTTTTTTTTGCGGAGTTCAATTGTATGCGTTATGAAAAGTCCGCTACCCTTATCTTTGTAAAAACCTGCTATGGAAAAGAAATCCTATACCTTCGAAGAGATCAAACAGAAAATGGCGAATTACTGCACCTATCAGGACCGCTGCCACCAGGAAGTGGAACAGAAGATGCGGGATTTCCTGCTGATTCCGGAAGCGAAGGAAGAGATTCTGTTGTACCTGATGCAGGAAAATTTCCTCAATGAGGAAAGGTTTGCCCGAAGTTACATCCGCGGAAAATTCAATATCAAAGGCTGGGGCCGGAATAAAATTCGCATGCACCTGAAACAAAAAGGTGTGCCCGAAAAGCTGATCAATCAGTCCTTTGATGAGCTTTATGAACCGGAATACCGCAAAGAACTGGAGAAACAATACCGCAGTTATTATGAAAAAACCAAAGGCATTCAGGACTGGCAGCGGCGCTCCAAGACGGTAAAATATCTGCTGGGCCGGGGATTTGAATACGAGCTGATCCTGCAGGCGGGTGAGGATGTGCAGTGAGGGCCGTGTGTTGTAGGTGTTTACGGCTGTTGTTTGGATGGATTACACTGCTTTTATTAATGCAGAGCACGCAAAGAAACTGTATTGCTTTGCGTATTAATTAAGAACGCAAGGTCGCTTCGCTCAGCGAAGCGCGATTTTATTTGTGCGGGATACGCCTCCAAGAACGGATTGATCCGCACGGTCCTGCAGGGTGAGATGCCGCAGGTTTTATGCAAGGAATCCGGACCAAGAATGGATTTGTAACCAGGTGTAGCGTATTGGTTCAGCTTATATTGCAACTGCCTGTCTGTGTCTTTTCCTTTCGATTGGCGCGTTCCCGGTACTGCGAGGGAGACCATCCCGTATGTTTTTTAAAGAAATTAATAAAATTGGAATCCTGTGAAAAGCCCAGTTCCAGGCTCAGGTTTTTAACCGGAATATCGGTCTGTGCCAGGTCACGCCGCGCCCAGTCCAGGATATAGGTTTCCCACCATTTTTTCGCGGTGCAGCCGTACACGACCTGCATGGCACGGTCCAGGGTCCGCTTGCTGATGTGCAAAAGAGAGGCGTACTGATCCATGGAATATTGCCGTCCTGCGTTTTTCTGCAACAGGTCCTTAAAGTCCTCGGCAATTTTCTTTTCATACGCATGATTTCGCTGATGCTGAAGGGAAGGATCAGTGGCAAGCACGACACGTATCAGAAGGTACTCCAGAAAATTGATAAAGATGTTTTTACGAAAGCCTGCACCCGGCAGTGCCTCCAGGAAAGGAAGCAGGTATTGCCGACGCAGGTCGTCGTACAGCACGAATTCATTTTTGACCAGCAAACCCTCGGTTTTGGCAAACAAAAAGTTCTCGTGGATATAGTGAACCCGCGGCGGGTAATTTGCGATCAGTTCCGGCGTAAACCAGAGCAGGACTGTGGTTTCACCTGGTTTTGAAATACATACCTCGACCTGTGGGTGAATCAGCAGGAAGGTTTCGGGGTGCAAGGTCTGCTCTTTGCCATTCAGCGTCAGGTGTATGGTGTCTGTACCGCTATAGACAATACGGAAGACAGGATACACCCCTGTGGTTTCCACTCGCAGTGGCTGGCGAACGGTTGCAAGTCCCCAGTTAAAAAGTTGTTTTCTCACCATAGACTATATGTTAGGTATATAAAGCTAGCTAAAAAGCAGTACCGCAGCAACAAAATTACACTGAATTTTATCATCTATGCTAAAAATATTAAGAAAACGTAGTGAAATTATACCGATAAAGCTTCCCGGGTATAAAGTTTTAAAGAACAATTGTTTATCAGCCGGAGGTTGCCGGCAAAAAAGCCGGCATTAAAAACGCCGGCTGAAAACTATCTGAAATTTGTGTTTTGAAAGAGTGTGCAGGCCGGGAGCGTATTGCTGCACTGTCGTACCGGCACCTTCTCATATGCAAAGATACGGCTCTGCGGTTTTATGGAGTTATACTTTTGTGTGTTATGATTGTGAAAATAGGAGAAATATTGGGGCAGGGGGGCTGGGTTTGGGGTCGGAAATCGGAGAGCGGTAGTTGAGTGATTGCGTGATTGAGTGGGGAGTAATTGAGTGGGGAGTGATTCAGTGGCGATTGATGCTAGGTTATAAGGTGCAGGGTGCATGGTGCGAGATGTCAAGCGCAGGATGCAGAGCGGACGAAAGATCTGCGTAAATCTGTGGAATCTGTGCGCTTCTAATATGTCCTTTTGCTTCATCTTTTTAATTTTTTTAAGGAATCAGCGAACCCGCTAACGCGGGTTTGCCTTGATGCAATTGCGGAGCATATCACGAATACAAATAAACAATGAAAAGGAATGAGTAAACGGACCAAAAGATCAAGGACTGGAAACTCGGCTGAAATTGAAAATTATTTTCTAAAATTTACCGAATTGACTCTCTTCGTTCGTCGAACCACTTCGTTGGGTTTGACTCCCGTTGGTCGTCGAACCACTTCGTTGGGTTTGACTCCCGTTGGTCGTCGAACCACTTCGTTAGGTTTCGGGCGGAAATAAATATTTGTCTTCGACGGTAGGTTTTGGCCGCCACTCGGACAGGTAAATTTCTTTACGAAAATAATTCCCAATTTTTAACCGCCTCCGTTTCCTGTGTCCGGAACTGTTTAGTGTTAAGATGGAGTGTTGTCCATAGTTTTGTGATGTTTTTAATTAGTTATTGATTAATACGCGGCTCTTTCTCCTGTGTCGTCAAACTTTTGGAGAAAGGGCTTTTTTATTTATATGTCCTTTTGCCTTGATGCAAACGGACCAAAAAATCAAGACTTGGATCTTTTTACTAAAAAATCAAAATTTCTTTAATAAAATCCCCGTAACTCGGGCGGAAAGAGAAATTTCTCTTCGAAGCACAATTCCTGCCGCCACTCGAACAGCGGGGATTTTTAGGAAGTGCTAGTGGACAGTCGGTTACGAAAGAAATTTTAATTTTTCTTGACGTAAAAAGCTCCTAGGTCATTAAGGTGAATTGCTGATATTCATAGTTTTGTGATTCTTTTTAATTAGTTATTGATTAATTACACGGCTCTTTCTCCTGTGTCGTCAAACTTGTGGGAAAGGGCTTTTCTATTAACTTCTTTTGCCTTGATGCAAAAGAAGCAAAAGATCAAGACTGGATCTTTTTGCCTCATATTTTATTTTTTTCATTTGAATCGGCGAAACTCCTTCGTCGTTTTACTAAAAATGTCTGTTTCTTTTCAAGAAATTGACTCCCGATGGTCGTCGAACCACTTCGTTAGGTTTCTCCAAACTTGCGCGGAAGGTAAGTTGGATCTTCTAAACCTGATTTTTTCCCGCGCTTCGGACACTGGAGATTTTTTTAGGATGTTCTACACAGGTCAGTGTACGATAAAAGAAACATGCATTTTATTAACGTAAAAAGCTCCTAGGTCATTAGGATGAATTGGTGATGTTCATGGTTTTGTGATTATTTTTAATTAGTTATTGATTAATTACACGGCTCTTTCTCCTGTGTCGTCAAACTTGTGGGGAAAGGGCTTTTTTTGTTTTCTTGTCTTTTCTTGTCTTTTTCTTGTCCTTTTGCTTCATCTTTTTATTTCTTTTTAAAGGAATCAGCGAACCCGCTAACGCGGGTTTGCCTTGATGCAATTGCGGAGCATATCACGAATACAAATAAACAATAACAAGGAATGAGTAAACGGACCAAAAAATCAAGGACTGGAAACTCGGCTGAAATTGAAAATTATTTTCCAAAATTTACCGAATTGACTCTCTTCGTTCGTCGAACCACTTCGTTGGGTTTGACTCCCGCTGGTCGTCGAACCACTTCGTTAGGTTTGACTCCCGTTGGTCGTCGAACCACTTCGTTGGGTTTGACTCCCGTTGATCGTCGAACCACTTCGTTGGGTTTCGGGCGGAAATAAATATTTGTCTTCGATGGTAGGTTTTGGCCGCCACTCGGACAGGTAAATTTCTTTACGAAAATAATTCCCAATTTTTAACCGCCTCCGTTTCCTGTGTCCGGAACTGTTTAGTGTTAAGATGGAGTGTTGTTCATAGTTTTGTGATGTTTTTAATTAGTTATTGATTAATTACACGGCTCTTTCTCCTGTGTCGTCAAACTTTTGGAGAAAGGGCTTTTTTATTTATATGTCCTTTTGCCTTGATGCAAACGGACCAAAAAATCAAGACTTGGATCTTTTTACTAAAAAATCAAAATTTCTTTAATAAAATCCCCGTAACTCGGGCGGAAAGAGAAATTTCTCTTCGAAGCACAATTCCTGCCGCCACTCGAACAGCGGGGATTTTTAGGAAGTGCTAGTGGACAGTCGGTTACAAAAGAAATTTTAATTTTTCTTGACGTAAAAAGCTCCTAGGTCATTAAGGTGAATTGGTGATGTTCATGGTTTTGTGATTATTTTTAATTAGTTATTGATTAATTACACGGCTCTTTCTCCTGTGTCGCTAAACTTTTGGGGAAAGGGCTTTTTTTGTTTTCTTGTCTTTTCTTGTCTTTTTCTTGTCCTTTTGCTTCATCTTTTTAATTTTTTTACAGGAATCAGCGAACCCGCTAAGGCGCGTTTGCCTTGATGCAATTGCGGAGCATATCACGAATACAAATAAACAATGAAAAAGAAATGAGTAAACGGACCAAAAGATCAAGGACTGGAAACTCGGCTGAAATTTTAAAACGTATCCTAAAATTCATGAACTGACTCCCGTTGGTCGTCGAACCACTTCGTTGGGTTTGACTCCCGCTGGTCGTCGAACCACTTCGTTAGGTTTGACTCCCGTTGGTCGTCGAACCACTTCGTTGGGTTTCGGGCGGAAATAAAAATTTGTCTTCGATGGTAAGTTTCTGCCGCCACTCGAACAGATGAATTTTTAAACGGATACTTATTTAAAATTTTAATCGCCTCCGTTTCCTGAGTCTGGGGTTATGGTAGTTTGAGGACTGAGGGATTGAGTGCTGCCAGGTGCAGGGTGCGGTTCTCAATATTTTTTTCATGCGTTCTGCCCTCCTTTGTGCAAAGAAGTGATGATGCTGCAGATATCTCGCTTGTCCTTTTGCTTCATCATTTTATTTATTTTTAAAGGAATCAGCGAACCCGCTAAGGCGGGTTTGCCTTGATGCAATTGCGGAGCATATCACGAATGCGAATAAACAATGAAAAGGAATGAGTAAACGGACCAAAAGATCAAGGACTGGAAACTCGGCTAAAATTTTAAAACGTATCCTAAAATTCATTAACTCGGGCGGAAATAAAAGTTTGTCTTCGATGCTAGATTACTGCCGCCACTCGAACAGATGAATTTTTAAACGGATACTTATTTAAAATTTTTAATCGCCTCCGTTTCCTGAGTCCGGGGCTTATTGGTAGTTTGAGGGATTGAGTTGTGCCAGGTATAAGGCGAGGGTGCGGGCTCGGAAGTCGTAGAACGGGAGGTGGGAGATGGAGTGGGGAGTGATTGAATGATTGAGTGATTGAGTGGGAAGTAATTGAGTGCGGAGTGGTGCAGGGTGCGGGATGCAGGGTGCACGGTGGGAGATGTCAAGCGCAGGATGCAGAGCGGACGAAAGATCTGTGTAAATCTGTGGAATCTGTGCGTTACTATTATGTCCTTTTGCTTCATCTTTTTATTTATTTTTAAAGGAATCAGCGAACCCGCTAACGCGGGTTTGCCTTGATGCAATTGCGAAGCATATCACGAATGCGAATAAACAATGAAAAGGAATGAGTAAACGGACCAAAAAATCAAGGACTGGAAACTCGGCTGAAATTTTAAAACGTATCCTAAAATTCATGAACTGACTCCCGCTGGTCGCCGAACCACTTCGTTGGGTTTCGGGCGGAAATAAAAATTTGTCTTCGATGCTAGATTACTGCCGCCACTCGAACAGATGAATTTTTAAACGGATACTTATTTAAAATTTTTAATCGCCTCCGTTTCCTGAGTCCGAGGCTTATTGGTAGTTTGAGGGATTGAGCGGTGCCAGGTGTAAGGCGAGGGTGCGGGCTCGGAAGTCGGAGGACGGTTGCTGAGTGATTGCGTGATTGAGTCGGGAGTAATTGAGTGGGGAGCGATTGGGTGATTGAGTGGTGTGAGGTGCACGGTGGATGGTGGAGGGTGGATGGTGGAGGGTGCGGGCGTCACTTCGAGTGCGCGACGAGAGGAGCGTGTATCGAGAAGTGATTGCTGAAAATGCAGTAACCACAGTCGTTCTCGATACATCCGCCTTTGGCGGACACTCGAACTGACGAGGTGCAGGATCTGCGGGAACCACCCCGACCCTTCCGTGACCGGAAGGCCCACCCCTCCGGCGGAGGGGAATGGTGACGTTTTTATGTGGAGGGTATGTGATATTCATGAGAGGTTGGAAATTAGAATGTTAGAATGTAGAGGTTAGAGGTTGGAGTTTGGAAGTCCGAGGTCCGGGGTTTTGGGATCTGACGTTTTTTAATTTTTAATTAGGTTGTTTAGTTGGTGCAAGGTGTAGGGTGCAAGATGCAGGGTGCGGTTCTCGATACATTTTTCCTGCGCTTTGCTGCGGAAAAACACTCGAACTGACGAGTGTAAGGTGCAGGGCGCAAGGTGCAGGGTACGGGCTCGGAAGTCGGAGGACGGTTGTTGAGTGATTGAGTAATTGAGTGGGGAGACAGGAGAAAAGTTTATTGACGGTGAGATCATTGTTTTCAAGGTTGCACGGTAAAGGGTGATATTCGGTATGAGACCCCTGTTAGCGCTTGGAGCGCTAACAGGGGTTAGTGCGATAAGGCTTCGCGGACGGATTCCAGGGTCAGGCCGAGATAGGTGCTGACTTCTTCCGCAGAAAGCGCCTGATGGGTCTGCTTGCCGAAGTGATTTTTTATGGTATGCAACAGCTGACGGCTGTAGCGGTCGCTGCGGCCGGTAATGCGCTGAATGTCTTTAGGATAGACACAGAGGCGTTGATTTCTTTTTTTCATGACTTTTTATTTGTGACGTAAAGCTCGCGCTTCGTCTGATGGGATGGTCGGTAGTTGGGCGGTATGCCGGCGGGAAAAGTTATCCCCAGAGAGGAGTGAGGAGTGGGGAGTGGGGAGTGGAGGAGTGGCGAGGAAGGAGGAAAGATGATAGAGAATAGACTTTCAGATGACAGACTTTGAGAGAACAGACTTGGGGGACAATTGAGGTTGGAGGGGAACCATCCCGAGCCTTTTCTGGCGAAAAGGCCCACCCCTCCGCAGGAGGGGAATGGAGGGGATTGTAATTTGAAGGGAGCGCTGCCGTTAAGGGGGGCTGCTTCGTCGCACGATGTGCTCCTCGCAGTAATAGTTCCTTCGTTGGCTGGCGCTTCCTCGCAATGACGGGTGAGGTTTTATATTGAAAGGGGGGCACTGCTGCGCAGGGAGGGTGCCCTTCGACTGCGCTCAGGGACTACTCCCTTGCGCTGCTCGCAATGACAGGGTTGTCGCGTCGCGATGGGCGCTCCTCGCAGTAACGAGGTTACTCCGTCGGGCTAAAGCCTTCCTTGCAAGAAAGGGAGTTAAAAACAACTGTCCGCGCGTTTGCGAGGACAGTCAGCAGGATAGGTGCTATTTTTTGATGATTTTTCGTGTTACCGTTGTTCCGTCTTTATGAGTGATCTGCAGCAAATAAATGCCAGCTGAAAGGCCTTTCAGGTCTATTCCGGAAGACCCGGCAATACTACGCAGCGTTTGCCCGGAAGTGCTGATGACGCTTATTGATGCAATTGCTTCGGAACTATTGACCGTTACGAAACCATTCGTGGGGTTCGGAGAAACGGTCAGGACAGGCTTCGTTGTTTCGGATGTTCCCAAAGCCGTACCAACGCGTAAGGTATAATCTTCCGTTTCGCCGTAGCCATCGGCCACGTTGCAGGAGTTGCCCGCAGAGGCTGCTCCCTGCCCGACTGTCGCCAAACGAACACGCATTCGGTAATCACCATCAGCAATATTTGAAGGTATTGTGATGTTTTTAGACAAGATTCCCTGATCGACCGTGCCGATGTAAACAAACTCATCTGTATCAAACAGGAAATTCTTATTATAGTCAATCCATACCGAAACTGACTGCTCGAACCACCCATATCCGATTTTCACCTCCAAACTGTAAGTGCGGCCTTTTTCGACATTTGCTATTTTCGCTGTATAATCTGAAAAGCCGTTTGTACTACAGGCCGAAACATTATTAAGATCTGCAAATTTCACCTGTTCAATGACGGCACCATCACTACAATTAAGTGTAGGTTCACAATAGGAATCGCGTTCTCCCTGCCTGCATTTGACGCGTCTGGCTGTGAATTCATAATCGTTATAGCTGCAGTTCTGCGAAAGATGGGTATAAAAGTTTACCACCATATCATCAGCAGGAGTCCAGGTTACCTTTGAGGTTCCTGACGCCAACACACTACCGTCCTGAGAAGCAATAGTTACGAAAGCCGGTGTGCCTTCAACAGAGTCAGCCATAAATTCGTATTCAATTCCTTCAGTCACCTTCACCACAGAGTATTCACCCGTAAAGGCATAGTCAACGATAAGTTCAGCATTGCCGTTACAGGAAGGTGTAAAGATACCATCGGGATATTGCCCGTTTGGCGCCGTAGTACAGCCGGTTGCCTGTGCCGTTGCCATAAAGCTTAAAGACAAGAAACCAGCACAAAGTAATAGTAATTTCATACAAAGGTTTTTATTGTATTTCAAATATACTAAATATTACTCGGCGGACTGTCAGATATTAATCGATGGTGCTGTTTATCTCATCAGGTGGCGAAGGAGTGGTGCAGTGTCCTGTAGGGAGTGATGCTGTTCGAATGGGTGCCCTTCGACTACGCTCAGGGACCTCTTTGTCGGCTGGCGCCTCCTCGCAATGACGAGGGTACGCTGGAAAGGTGAAGGATGCTGCAGGGAGGTGAACCACCCCGAGCCTTTTCTAACGAAAAGGCCCACCCCTCCGCAGGAGGGGAATGGAGGGGATCTCTATTTCAGAGAGCGATGCCGTTCAGGGGTTGCTTTGTCGCACTTGCGCCTCCTCGCAATGACGGGGGTACGCTGGAAAGGTGAAGGATGCTGCAGGGAGGTGAACCACCCCGAGCCTTTTCTGGCGAAAAGGCCCACCCCTCTGGAGGAGGGGAATGGAGGGGATCTCTATTTCAGGGAGTGCTGCTGTTCAAATGGGTGCTTTCGCTGGTGGTACGGGTGGCAGGAATGGGCGTAAACGGCGCAAAGGTGCACGTGGCGGAAAGGGGCGGAAGAAGGCGGAAATAAGGTGCCTAACCGGTGTTAGTGCTTTGATAATCAGGTTTTTGAATACATCTTTGTGCTGTGATCACAAGGTGAAAGCGGCCACCTGAAGGCTGCCAATTGTTTAATGCTATTTAAAATTTATTATCATGGCAAGACAAAACAGTATTATTAAGTTACAGGGGACCCTGGGAGACATTACCTTCTACAAAACCCGTGACGGCCATATGGCCAGAGAACGCGGCGGGGTATCTGCGGACCGTATTATGAACGACCCGGCTTTCCAGCGCACCCGGGAAAACGGAGCGGAGTTTGGCCGCGCCGGCCGGGCGGGAAAAACGCTGCGGCGCTCTATCCAGACGTTGCTGCAAAATGCGGCCGACCCGCGGATGGTCTCCAGGCTCACACGCGAAATGGTCAAAGTGCTGCAGATGGATGCAGTGAACCCCCGCGGCCTGCGCAACGTGATCGACGGTGAAGCAGAAATGCTGCAGGGATTTGAGTTCAACAGCGCAGGGAAACTGGGTACCACCCTTTTTGCGCCGTATGAAACGACGATTGACCGCGCAGCCGGAACCGCCAGCGTGGAACTGCAGCCGTTTGTACCGGCCGACAGCATCGGTGTGCCCAGCGGCTGTACGCACTTCCAGCTGGTGGCAGCTGCCATGGCGGTGGACTTTACGCAGGAGAAATCTGTGAGTGAGAAGACAGAAACGCAGGTGCTGCCGATCAGCAATGCGGCCACGAAACTTATCCGGCTGGAACATACGCTGCCGGCTGAGTCGCCACATCCGCTGTTTGTGGTCCTGGGGATTTCGTTTTTCCAGGAAGTGAACGGTTCGTTCTATGCGCTGAAGAATGGCGGATACAACGCGCTGCAAATCGTCCAGGTTTCCGCAACACCGTAAAATGGAACTGGTACTCTACCGCCGCTATGCGGCGAAAGGCACCCAGGGCCGCCTGCTGGCGAATGGCCAGGAGCTCTGCAAGACAATTGAGCTGCCCTGGCTCGGAAACGCGCCGCGCATCTCGTGTATTCCGGAAGGGCGCTACGCGCTGCGCAAACGTTTCAGCCAGCGCTACCAATGGCACCTGGAAGTGACGGGCGTCCGCGGACGAAGCCTGATCCTGTTCCACGCCGCCAATGAGGCGCTGAAGGAACTGAAAGGCTGTATTGCACCGGTTACGGTTCATACCGGTGAAGGCAAAGGCGCCGCCTCGCGGCAGGCGCTTGCACGACTGACCCGGGCGGTTTTTCCGGTTCTGGAAAGCGGCCGCCCCGTTTATCTCACTCTTTTAAAAGAAATCTAATGAAACAGATTTTCCAGCGGATGCAGGAGCCGACTCCCCGGTTCTTCCGCAAGATCCGCAATTACGGATTGCTGCTGACCGGCATCAGCGCGGTGATTACCACAGCGCCGGTAGCGCTGCCGGCAGTGCTGATCACTCTTGCAGGCTATACGGCGATTGCCGGCGGCATTGCCAGTGCGATCAGCCAGACAGCGATCCAGAATGAAGACCAGCCGTGATGCACTTCGATACCTCACAGCGCATGTGCGCCCTGTTGGGCATGACCCTGACGGTGTGGCTGCAGGTGCAGCAGGAGGAACTGGTGAAGACCATTGTGCTGGCCGGCCTGGGAGGGGCTGCCAGTTACCTGGCGACGGTTTTGATTAAGTTTTTGGTGTACTGCTACCGGAAACGGAGGTAATGTTTATTGCAGGAAGGGCCCCTTTGAAGGGGTCTTTTTTGTTTGGAGGAGGGGCTGCTAATGACTTATTGCTATGTACTATTCTTCTCCTTTTTCTTCTTCTTCTTTTGGCTTGAACCAAAAGAAGCAAAATTAACTCCCTGATTTTATTTTTCAGCGGAATCGTCGAATCTGCGATTTAGCTACGCTGCATCTACGATGTCAAGACTTGGATCTTTTGCCTCATCCTTTTACATGTTTTTAGCAGAATCGGCGAAACTCCTTCGTCGTTTTTGCTAAAAAATCAAAATTTCTTAAAGAAATTGACTCCCGTTGGTCGTCGAACCACTTCGTTAGGTTTGACTCCCGGTGGTCGTCGAACCACTTCGTTGGGTTTCGGGCGGAAATGAAGATTATTCTTCGATGTTAGATTTTAGCCGCCACTCGAACAGCGGGGATTTTTATTTTGTTTTAGGTGGAAAGCTACGATTGAAGAAACTGTGATTTTTTTTAACGCAAAAAGCTCCTAAGTCAGAATGTTTGATTAAGTTTTTGGTGTACTGCTACCGGAAACGGAGGTGATGTTTATTGCAGGAAGGGCCCCTTTGAAGGGGTCTTTTTTGTTTGGAGGAGGGCGGCTTTTTTCAAAGGAGCGATGCCGCTGAAGAAGGTTGCTTCGTCGCACTAACGTGCTCCTCGCAATGACGGGGGTGAGCTGGAAAGGTAGAGGACGCTGCAGGGAGGTAAACCACCCCGAGCCTTTTCTGATGAAAAGGCCCACCCCTCCGGAGGAGGGGAATGGAGGGGATTATAATTTGAAGGGAACGCTGCTATTCAGGGGGATGCTTCGTCGGCTGGCGCCTTCTCGCAATGAGGGGTGTACGCTTAAGAGAAGAACACGCTGCCGTTGAGAGGATTTTGAAGAGAGCGATGCCGTTCAGGGGGTTGCTTCGTCGCACTAACGTGCTCCTCGCAATGACGGGTGTGAGCTGGAAAGGTAGAGGACGCTGCAGGGAGGTAAACCACCCCGAGCCTTTTCTGATGAAAAGGCCCACCCCTCCGGAGGAGGGGAATGGAGGGGATTATAATTTGAAGGGAATGCTGCTATTCAGGGGGTGCTTCGTCGCAGTAGGGTGCTCCTCGCAATGACGGATGTACGCTTAAAAAGTAGAGCACACTGCCGTTGAGAGAGATTTTAAAGGGAGCGCTGCTGTGGAGGAAGGTTAGGCGTTGAGGTGGTCGAGGTAGGTGTGGAGGTTTTCGGTGAGGTGTTGGAGGAATTTGGTGCGGTGTGATTTGCGGAGGTTGATTTCAGACATGGTTTTGTGGTAGTTGCCGAGGCTGATGTTAAAGTGCTGTTCGAACCAGCGCACGGTTTGGCTGAGGTCGGCGGTGCCGCTGTTGAGGGCGCGGCTGTGGTGGAGGGCGAAGATGAGTTCGGTCAGGGCGGCTTTGGAAGCGGTCCAGGATAAGTGCTCTTCAGAAATGTGTTTCAACACTACCGACTCCTGCAGGCTCTGCAGCTGCTTTTTCAGGAAAAACTCGTATTCATCATTTGCGAGAATTGTCGCGACCAAATGATCATGCGAAGTCGCAAAACGTTCATCAAAACTGTAAAAGGTGTCAACTACAGCTGTCTCAATATCACAGCGATACCGGATGAAATAGCGCTCGTCCATACCTGTTGCCGAACGCCGGTAATATTGAATAAAATCTGCGTGGTTCGCAGCAAAAGTCAGATGGCTTTCAAATTCTTTCTGATAATGCCGGCGCCGGTTTTTTATTCCCGCGGCCGGTATGCTGCATAAGACCGCTATCATACGTCTGAGACACATTAACTTGCCAGCAAATTTGGGCTTTACGGATTTAAAAAAATAAATCTCTGCCACGCAGCTGTCAAAATGGTGGTTTATGACCCATTCTTTCAGGGTGCGAAAGGCAACATCTGTGGCGGCGAGCAACTGGCGGGCAGCTTCCAGTGGTGCTACGTCAGCCGCTTCGAGTTTCTCTTCTGTCTTTTGCAAATCCTGCCATAAGAGGGCAGCATTCTGCAGTAGTTGATCGGAATCCATTATGTTGTAATCAAGGGGGTTTCTCAGAATATGGACATACTTTACCATGTATCTTTCTGCCATTTACTTCTACCAATACGCAATGGCTTTTTCGCACTAAGTTCCCATCTGCTGCTTCCTACCGCGCTCAGCAGCAAAGATTTACAAAAGTTTTCAAATGAATACGGTATGTGCACGGTAATACCGTGCGATTGTGCTGCTTTTGCCGGCTGCGAGCAATTTGCCAACAATGGTAAACACTGGCTTATTCTGTGCTGCTACTGCTCCTGATTATCAAAATGTTTTTCCAGCTGTTCTGCAAGTCCCGTAAGAAACTTAGAACGCCCTGTTTTGCGGTTTTTTATTTCGTGCAGTGTTTTATAATAGTTGCCCAAGTTTATGTTCAGTGTCTTTTCAGCAAACTTTACCATTTCACTAAAGTCAGCCGTACCGTTATTAATAAAGTTCATCGCATGCAAGGCGTACAGGAGCTCCACCAACGCTGCCTTGGAGCCTGTCCAGGCGACAGGAGATTTGTCTGAAAACTTTTCAAAAAAATATCCGTCGACATTGTAAACGGCACTTAATAAAAAGCGTTCGAGCCGGTCATTTGCTATAATCCGTGCCACCAGCTGATCATGGGAGGTGCTGAAATTTTCGTCATAGCTGTATACATTAGGATCGACCGCCATTTTAAAATCGAGCTGCCGCCGGGTAAAATATTTCTCATCCAGATAGGTGGCTTTGCGCCTGTAATAGTCATAAAAACTGCTGTGCTCATCGATAAAAGACTGCAATTGGTGCAATTCAAGGTTGTAATAATCACGTAAAGCCTGCTGACCCGCATTCGGTTTAGACGCTTCAATGCTGAGCACGGCCGCATAGTAGATAAACTGGGCAATAAACAAAGGTTTCATTTCTTTGAAGAACCGAATTTCTTCAGCAGCAGAAGAAAAAGTACAGTTCGTGAGCCATGTTTTTACCTGCCGGATCGCTGTGTCTATTTCCATGAGGCAGTTTTCATACAGGGGCAGGCCTGCTGTGTTGCTGCTTTCTATCTGCTGCAGGGTATCGAGGAGGGTGCTGTATAACTGTTGGGTTTTGAGAAATAGTTGAGATGCATTCATTTTTTTGGGGATAAAATAAGGAATTTTTTGGGTGGGTTGGGTGTTAAGGATCGTCATTGGGCTGAAATTTCATCGCTATGATAGGGGCGAGGTGCGAGATGCAAGGTGCCAGAAGAAAGAGAAAAGATAGGCTTTGAGATAACAGACTTGAGAGAATAGAGACTGGATAGGATAACCACCCCGAGCCTTTTCTGGCGAAAAGTCTCGCCCCTCCGTGGGAGGGGAATGGGGTACGCCAGATTGAAGGGGGGGTGCTCATGTGGTTATAGCAGTTGGAGGGGAAACACCCCGAGCCTTTTCTAACGAAAAGTCCCAACTCTCCGAAGCAGGGGAATGGGGTACGCCAGATTGTAGGGGGTTTGCTAATGTGGTTATAGCCGTTGGAGGGTAACCACCCCGAGCCTTTTCTAACGAAAAGTCCCACCCCTCCGGAGGAGGGGATTGGGGTACGCCAGATTGAAGGGGGGTTGCTCATGTAGTTATAGCCGTTGGAGGGTAACCACCCCGAGCCTTTTCTGGCGAAAAGTCCCACCCCTCCGGAGGAGGGGAATGGTGTATGCCAGATTGTAGGGGTTTGCTCATGTGGTTATAGCAATTGGAGGGGTACTACCCCGAGCCTTTTCTGGCGAAAAGTCCCACCCCTCCGGAGGAGGGGAATGGTGTATGCCAGATTGTAGGGGGGTGCTCATGTGAAAAAAAGCGCTGCTATGAAAGAGCTGTTGATCCAGATATTGGGGATTAGTCCGCGGGTCGACACCTCTTTACGGCACAGAAAAACCTTTATTGAAAAGATTTAATCTGATATTTCTTTACTTATTGGCACAAATGCACTACAATAGCGAAGTTATTCCCCTCCTCCGGAGGGGTGTCGGTGCGCGGAGCGTACGGACGGGGTGGTAGGACTTGTCGAAAAGACCACTTGTATCTGCCTTTTATTTAAAATTTTCAATAATGAAATTTTCCAGTTCCTGATGCACCCAGTGCATATTGTACAGAACATCTTCATTGTTCACCCGAAAAATACAGACCCCCATTCTTTCAAGTTTGAGTTGTCTTATGGTATCGCTTTCTGTCTGGTATTCATGTATCCAACCGTCAATTTCAATCGCCAGGCCCAAAGGTTTGTTGTAGAAGTCAACTATATAAGATCCGATAATTTTCTGGCGCACAAAGTTGAGCCCATGAAAAGATTTATTCCGCACATGTTTCCAAAACAAAACCTCACACAGATGGCCCGCACGTCTGTTTTGTACTGCAAATTGCTTTAATCGCGAATTATATGGCAAACTCCCCAGTCGCCTTTCTTTAATTTCGATACCGTTAATGACGGTCAGGATTTTACGTTCGGGAACGGCTGAAGATGTCATTTTAGATTTTAGGAAAAGATAATAGTATTATATGATATATAAAGTATGTATTACAACATTTTGCCTTGAGCAACAGGTAGATACAGAGTGATGCTGAACCACCCCGAGCCTTTTCTGGCGAAAAGTCTCGCCCCTCCGGAGGAGGGGAATGGAGTACGCCAGATTGTAGGGGGTTTGCTCATGTAGTTATAGCCGTTGGAGGGTAACCACCCCGGGCCTTTTCTGACGAAAAGTCCCACCCCTCCGTGGGAGGGGAATGGGGTACGCCAGATTGAAGGGGTTTGCTCATGTGGTTATAGCAGTTGGAGGGGAACCACCCCGAGCCTTTTCTAACAAAAAGTCCCATCCCCCCCCAAGGGAATGCAAGGATTGATTTTGAAGGGAGCATTCCGTTGAGAGGGCTGCCACCTCGCCGTGCTTATTGCAATGGGGAGAAAAGGTTGCAGGTGATTTTTAAATTACGTCCTTTTGCTTCATCTTTTTATTTTTTTTTTAAAGGAATCAGCGAACCCGCTAAGGCGGGTTTGCCTTGATGCAAACGGACCAAAAGATCAAGGACTGGAAACTCGGCTGAAATCGAAAATTATTTTCTAAAATTTACCAAAACTCGGGCGGAAATAAAAGTTTTTCTTCGATGATACGTTTTGGCCGCCACTCGGACAGGTAAATTTTTTAACGAAAATAATTTCCAATTTTTAATCGCCTCCGTTTCCTGTGTCCGAGCTCTTTGTTAACATGATTCTATATTGATCGTTTGTTTTCGGGCGTGCTTATTACCGAAAAAATGTTCTGTAATAGGTAGAAAGATAAAAGACAATAGAGTTTAAGAATATAGAAGTCAGAGGTAACCACCCCGAGCCTTTTCTAACGAAAAGGCCCACCCCTCCGGAGGAGGGGAATGGGGTACGCCAGATTGAAAGGGGTTTGCTCATGTGGTTATAGCCGTTGGAGGGGAACCACCCCGAGCCTTTTCTGACGAAAAGTCCCACCCCTCCGAAGGAGGGGAATGGAGTACGCCAGATTGAAGGGGTTTGCTCATGTGAAAAAGCGCTGCTGTGAAGGCGCTGTTAATCCAGGCTTTGGGGATTAGTCCGCGGGTCGACACCTCTTTACGGCACAGAAAAACCTTTATTGAAAAGATTTAATCTGATATTTCTTTACTTATTGGCAGAAATGCACTACAATAGCGAAGTTATTCCCCTCCTTCGGAGGGGTGTCGGTGCGCGGAGCGCACGGACGGGGTGGTTTGAATAAGACTCAATAGAGGGAGAATTTAGGTGCAGTTACCTTTCTTAATCTTTGTCCTTTTGCCTTGATGCAAACGGACCAAAAGATCAAGGACTGGAAACTCGGCTGAAATCGAAAATTATTTTCTAAAATTTACCAAACTCGGGCGGAAATAAAAGTTTTTCTTCGATGATACGTTTTGGCCGCCACTCGGACAGGTAAATTTTTTAACCAAAATAATTTCCAATTTTTAATCGCCTCCGTTTCCTGTGTCCAAGCTTATTGTTAACATGATTCTATATTGATCGTTTGTTTTCGGGCGTGCTTATTACCATAAAAATGTTCTGTAATAGGTGGAAAGATAAAAGACAATAGACTTTAAGAATATAGAGGTCAGAGGGAACCACCCCGAGTCTTTTCCGGTGAAAAGGCTCACCTGTCCGGAGGAGGGGAATAGGTGGCAATAATTTAAAATGAGCGCTGGCCGCAGGGAGGGTTACTTTTCTGTGGCGGCGGGTTTGTCCGGATCGAGTTGCGTGATATAGTCGAGGGGTTTGACGCCGTGGACTGCCTGGAAGGCAGCTGAAAAGGTTTTGTGCTCGAGAAAGCCACATTCAGCGGCAAGATGTTCCAGTGAATAATTGCGCCATTGCCGGTTTTCGTGCAGCATTTGGGTGAGGTAGGCAATACGCTTGTTGCGCAAATATTCTGTAAAGCTGCAATTGTAATGGTCCCGAATAATGCGGCTCAGATAAGAGGTATTGGTTTTGACGAGTGGTGCGAGTTTATTCAGGGTCATGCGCGGCTGAAGATAGAAATGCTTCTGCTCCAACTTCTGCAGGCGGTGCAGCACGGAAGCGACCACGGCATCGGGTACCGCTCTGAGCGCGGAGGGAGTGGCTATCGGTTCTTCCTCACTGCCCGCCGCCAGCGGAAGAGAGGGTTCACCGGTTACGGGTTCCGAAGCTCGCCGGCGGTACCAGAGCCACCCAAACAAGCCGAGCACCATCATCGCAGAAACAGTTGTCAGGACGCGGCTGCGGTAGAGGGCGCTTTCCAGCTCCTGCCGTGCCAGCTGGAGGTCTGCCTTGTCGTACTGCTGACGGATGCCACGCGGCAGTCGGCGGTAATCTTCCAGAATGAGCCGGTCTGCCCTGAGAAGCTGGGTGGTGAAATACAGTTCGCGGGCAGGGTTGCCTGCCTGACGGTGAAAGGTGATCAGATACTCCAGAGCCGGCCGGGTCTCAGGCAGCAGAAAGTCAGCATGGCGGAAAAGAGAATCTACAGCGGTGAAGTAATGAACGGCCTGCTGAGGCTGAGCGAGCTGCTGCTGACCATTCCCGAGATAATAATATACCAAGGCTATATTGGCGGCGTCCTGCTTTTTCTCCAGACCCGGTAAAGCGGTATGCAAGGCGACACCGGATGCATGATACTGTTGTTTTTTGTAAAAGTAGATGCCCTGCAGTTTAAAGAAATAGCTCCGTTCCAAAAAGAAGTCGGAGGTGCCGGCGGTTTTCTGCAGTCCTTCCAGGATGAGGGCGCGGGCTTCTTCATCACGATCCAGATGCAGCAGACAACCCGACAGCTGATGCAGGGTATTGAGGTACCCTTTCATTCTGTTAAACCGCTTGTTAGGCAGTTCGGGGACCTCCAGCGGTTTGTTAAAAAAGCGGTGGCACTGCTGAAATATGTCCAGCGCTTCGGCATGGTAGCCCAGATATGCTTTGACGACCCCGATATGATACAGGTTTTTGTAGCGCAGATACGGATCGCTTCCGGTGGAGGTTATTTTCCACGCTTTCAAATATTCATCCAAGGCAGGCTGAAACTTGTGGTAATTAAAATAATATACAGTACCCTTCGTAAGGTGGGCCTGCGCGAGCAGGTCTTTGCGCCCCGATTGCGAGGCAGCCCACAACATGCTGTCCGCATAGGACAGTTTGCGCGTGGTACTGAAGCTGACGGCGTCTTTGTAGGCCTGCACCAACTCTACTTTGTTTTTCTCTGCCTTTGCCTGTCGGATATACGGAGTGAGGTGCAAAAAGGCAGTTGAATCATTTTCAGCGAAATGTTCGTACCGCTCCCTGTATTTATTGAAATCCTGAGCGGACATGGAGTTTGACGTGGTCAGCAGGAACAGGATTATTGGGATGAAATGTAAATAATGGGTCCTCATATACATCTGATTTTACTAAAATAACCAAAAACTGAAGGATGCAACACAGAAATTGTTAAATATAGGCACCCTGGTCATGGCGGATATGTAAATATATGATAACCAAAATAATAGAAGCAAGATGATGTATGGTGTTTTTAAGAAAAACACACCGGATTTTCAGGAATTACCCTTGCAAGTGTTTTGAAGGCGTTACGCTGGCAGCTACCTTCGTTCTCAGAATTCTATGATACCCGCGGGGATTTTTTACTAATCAAAATCCTAACACATGAGAAAAGTATTATTAGCTGCCCTCGCTTTACTGGCGGTTACGTCCTGCCGGGAACTCGGTGCGGCGGAAGAATTTTCGCAGGAGTTTTCTGCCACCAACACACAAAGAATCGTAACTGACAGTACTGCAGCAGAAAGCGAAACAAAAGACCCGCCGAAGGATGTCCCCAGAGACCGTGATAACTGGAGAACGGACAGTTTACAACTTAAAAAAGAAGCATGCGAGCCACGCCTGTTTTTGCACGAACTTCCGCGAAATGCCCTGTAAGCGGCATCTGGAAAGTAGATGGAGCGGTCAGTACGACCCAGCCCGTCATCAAAGGGAAGCCGATGCCTGATTATTGCGGCAAAGCGGTACGCTGGCAGCTTTTATATGCCTGTTAAAACTTTATACCATGAAAAAAGCAACTCAATATCTGCCTTATGCAGCCGCCTGTTTCTTCATTCTCTTATTCTGTTATACTGCTGTGAGTAAAATAAAAGGTTTCGAGGATTTCCAACAACAGCTGGCCGTGTCGCCACTGGTCAGTCCGTACACCGGATTCATTTCTTATGGCGTCATTTTCATTGAGCTGGCCGTTTCGGCATTACTTATTTTTCCGATGATGCGGAAGATTGGTTTGCTGATGTCTTTTGTGTTGATGACAGCCTTTACAGGTTATGTCTGGCTGATCCTGAATTACAGTTATTTTATTCCCTGCTCCTGCGGTGGTATTCTCGAAAAAATGGGCTGGACTGAACACCTTATTTTTAACAGTGCAGCCACCCTATTTGCCGGAGCAGGTTTTTACCTGATGAGTCCCGAAAAACAATCCAAGCCGTCTTCTTTTTACTTTCAGCTTGGACTTACGGGGCTGGCCACCCTTGCAGGAGTGTTTCTGCTTGCAAGAACATCTGAACATATGACTAGAAATGAAAACAATTTCATACGTATTTTTCCACCACATCCCATCACGGAAGAGAAAACACTGGACCTCGGTTTCGATTCTTATTACTTTGCGGGCCACGACGGGAGCAAACTTTATTTAGGGAATCCCAGCACCCCTTTCCGGCTGCTGTCCATCGACTTTGGGTTAGGTGGTATTGACACGCTGGAGGTGAGGCCGGAAACCTATCATATCTTTCGCAATCTGCAATATCGGGTTGAGCATGGGGAGCTATATGGGTTTGATGGCACCGTACCCGTTATTTACAAAGCGAATAACCTTCCACGAGACTTGTTGTTGCGAGAAATCAGCCATCAAGAGGTGTATTTTGATCAACTGACCCATCTGCCGGGCGACCAATTCATGTTGAGGGTAGAAGACAAGGCCAGCGGAAAAACAGCGCTGGCAGTACTGAACCCCGGCATGCGTCAGCCGGTGGTCATCAATGACGATCTTCTTACGAAGAAAAGAGACGGTGGCTTTGACGCAGACGGACAGCTGGTGTATGACGACAGGCAAAATAGGGTTTATTACTTTTTCTATTATAAGAATCCGATTCTGCAGGTGAATACAGAGTTGGAAAATCAACTACAGCTCAAAACGATTGACACGATGTCGCAGGCAAAACTGGAGGTGACCACGCTGGCGGGCGGCAGGCGAAAGCTGGCTGCGCCGCCGATGGTGTCCAACCGTACGATGGAAGCGTCCGGAGGCTTACTGTTCGTAGAATCGGGCCTGCGCGGTCGCTATGAAACTTCGGAGATGTGGCGAAAAAATGCAGTGGTGGACCTCTATTCCACCGCGCCGGCGGGGTATGCCGGCAGTATGTATGTGCAACACCGCGGAAAGAGCCAAATGCGCCAGATGTTGGTGACGGGCAGTCACTTTTTTATCCTGTCGGGCGATGAGCTGGTACGGTACCGGCTGGAGCGAATTATCACGGATAAAATACGATAAAGGGGAGAGCCGAAAACCCTGACCAGAGTAGGCATTTACCAATTTAACATTTTTATTATGAAAAATTTTAAAAAAATCCTGTTACCTGCGCTGATCGCGTTAGCAGGAGCCGGCAGTGCGTATGCAACGCATCCGGCAGAGAATGAGGGGAAAGCATTACGTCCGGGCTATGCATTTCAGAACAATCACACTCCGAAATGTATCCCGTCCGGCAAAATGTGCGACACAGACGGCATTATCGTCTGTACTGCGGTCGTAGGTGGTGTGAGCCAGCAGCTATACGACCTTAATGGAACTTCATGCGCAGTTAAGCTGTTTGAAAGACCCTAATTTAAAAAGGAGGATGCCACAAGGGCATCCTCTTTACTTATTCATATCACTTATCCAGTCTCTCGTGTACCCTTTCAAATGATGATCAAACCACTGTGCTATCCGATTAAAAAGATCTGCACGGTTTTTTATGTCTAAAAAACTATGTTCTTCGTCTTTATAAAACAAAGCAATCACTTCTTTATGATTACGCCGCAAAGCAAGATAAAATTCCATGGTTTGGTTCCAATCAATATTCTGATCCAGCATGCCGGTCCAGAGCAAAATCGGTTTGTTTACTTTTTCAGCATGATACACCGGACTGTTGGAAATATACAACTCTTTATTATCAGCAAAAGAAGTGAACATGCGGTACTGCCGATCTTCAAACTGCCAAAAGAAAGGACTGAGGAAGTTATAGTTGAAAGAGTGATAAGACCTGACCAGGTCACTGTTTCCGGCACCGGCGACAAAGGCTGCAA
The DNA here is from genome assembly GCF_022968825.1 of Chryseobacterium salipaludis. Lineage (GTDB taxonomy): Bacteria > Bacteroidota > Bacteroidia > Flavobacteriales > Weeksellaceae > Kaistella > Kaistella salipaludis. The sequence goes on along the minus strand of NZ_JALHKS010000006.1, from coordinate 34,457 downwards.
AGCGAGGACTTTGTGTGGCGATGAAATTGGTTTCGTAACCACCGTGAGAGTGGCCAATCAGTCCTACTTTCGTGAGGTCGACAGAGGGTTTATTTTTGAGGGCATCCATGGCGGACTCCACGCAGTCGAGTGCGGACCATCCTGTGCCACGACTGTCGTAGACAATGTCGGGCAAGTATACAAAATATCCCTCATCCAGATAAGACCTGATATTAAATCCCTCAACGACCCCGGCAAAGCCATCGCGTAAATAATGGTTTGCTTTGAATCGTAGTTTCTCATATATTCCGACAATCATCGGGTATTTCTGAGAGGCTTGGTGGTGAAGCGGATAATACAATAAACCGGTCAGTGGGACACTCTTCGAATTGGTATAGGAAATCCTCTGCATACGATAATGCGAAATGTCTTTATCGTCTTTATTTGTCTGAAACACTTTGCGCGTGTTTCCTTGCTGGTGAATATACAATTCAGGCGGACGGTTGTAGTCCGCAACCGTATAGAAGTACGTCTTGTTTTTCAGATCTGCGCTTACAGGCGAAAACTGCTCTAAGCCCACGCTGGTCAGCACGCTAAACGCGTTCTGCTGGTAGGTACCCAACGCCTGTTGCGTGGTTTCCGGATGCTGAATCCTCAAGATCAAAGGAAGATCCTGATCGTAGGAAGTCCACGACATAAATTTTTGGAGAGGTATCGTTATTCGGTTCCCACCCAAAGCCTCGGCGACAAAACCAGCGGGAAGTTTCGTGGCATGCAGTCTACCTGTTCTAAGATCATAAGCACTAATATTTCCAGTGCCAAAAAAGAGGATTTGTTTACCATTGTCAGAAAAGTACGGTACTGTTTCCCGCTCATACTGTATTACTCTACGCGTGCCCGAGTTGATATCAAAAAGCACCCAATTGGCGGTGTCATGTGACAGCAGATACTTCCCATCTAAGCTCGAATAAGCAATTAATCCAGCCACACCCAAATTTTTGTATGTGGCGGTCTTTGTATCATACCTGAACACCGGCTGCTGTATGTAGTCACGTGTATAGTCGCGATTTTGATGTGGATTTAAGGCCAAAAGATAACGGCTGTTTCCGATCGCGGTATGATAGGCGAAACTAGCATGATCCAGCAAAGTTGAATGACCGGAGTCAGACTTAAATATAAGACTTACCAGTTTTTCGGCCGGAAGTATTTTCTTTTCCAGTTGCCGATCGTTAGGATACCATATATCCACGGTGGAACCTAGATCTGGCTGTTCATCAGGAACGGAAAGGGTCAAAAGAATTTTATCCGAACCCACGGCCGAAGCCGCGGCTAAATTAGACGTTCGTGGTATTTCCTTTATACTAACAGGAGTCGGATCTCCTGATTTTCCCACGTAAAACAGCGCCAGTTCTTTATTCTCTTCTTGTAGCTGTATGATCAACTCTTTTTGCGTAGCGTAGAACACCTGAAAATTGGGTCTATCAGCTGAAAATAGACGGACGACCTTACCAGGCATCCATTCCATTAAATGGTAGTTATTGTTTTCTTTAACGGTATACAGAATACGCTGTGCCTGTTCTTCTACGGTTATTACCTCTTCGATGGCGGACAAAAGTTTTCCATGCGAATCATAGATTTCAAGGGTGTTATTTCGTAGGATACATATCCGTTGATGTCGGACCGAATAAAATGCCTTCTTTGCATTCTCCCACTTTTTCACAGTAAGGGTCGGAATATGCAAAAGATTTGCAACTGAACCCGTGTTCACATATAAAAATTCATCAGGGAGAAAATGTAGACTGTCGGGATTAGTGCCCCCCATCTGATATAAAATTTGTTCCGGCCAGGCAACAGAAAGCAAGACTAAGGTATCTGATCTGTACTCATGGTTTTTTTGGAAAGTCAGATATTTATTATCATGAGAAACCTTCACATCTACCGGCAAATATCTGGTAGCGGGATATTTTTTTATTTTTTGTGCGGAAACTTGCTCCGCGCAAATTATAAACATCAAGAGCAGGGCGATTAAGCGGAATACTATAATTTTAATACCCATCATTTTGCGGATTAAGATTATTATTAAGCATGAGATCGGAAAAAGGAAGCGGCCACCTGCGGTGAAAAGTTTTCCAACCAGGTTTAGTGGAAGATAAAACGTCCAAACGTCCCAATCTTTTCAGGGTAGTGAACCTGATGCCGCGTTCGGTAAAGAATTCATGCCTGTATTCCTGAAGCAGATCATCAAGCATCTGTTGTTTTGACCCAGCCGCTTGGAAAGGTTCCAAGCCGGCTTTCCGGCGCACAGCATTAAGATAGGGCAAAGCCTCGTTTTTCTTATCCTGCTGTATCATCGCTTCCGCGAGCATCAGATATGCCTCAGACAAGCGGTACAGAATCGAATACTCTTCGGTATTGCTTTCCACATTTTTGTACTTAACAGCACGATAGTACTGCTTGCCATTGACGGCGAGCGGCAAGATCCATCTTTCCTTTCGCAGGTCTCCGGGCGCGAAAGAATCGACTAAGGCATCAGACAACGTGAAAGACGACGGCAGCGTGCTTTGGAAATAATAAAGAAGGGCTTCCTGTGTTGGTTCGCCAAAATAGAGTGGTTTGAGTTGCCACAGGATATGAGTACCTTCTTTTTGAAAAGTGTCTTCCAGATTGGTTTCCATTTCATACAAAGGGCTGGCAATGATATCGCGGAGCACCCCTTCTGCTGTGGCAGGATCACCAGCAGTCAACAGAACAGTTGCGTGTATCATTTGCGCTACTTTACGGTTGGGATAAATGCGTTCATAGCTGCGGTACTCATCCGACAACAGTTCGGCGGCATCTGCGGCATCCTGCCGGAGATAGCTGAGTATTTCTGTTTCAGATTGTTTTTTTAACTGCTGATTTATCTGGTAATCGGTAGTGGTGGTATAGGGAATATCACCAAAGATCTGCAGGAGCTGCAAGTAGAGGAGGGTTCGCACCAACAGCGCTTCTCCTTTTATTCTACGCTGGTCATCGGAAGGAATTGTACTGCTGTTTTTAATTCCATGGATAATAGCATTAGCCATGTATATATGGCTCCAAGCGTTGCCCCATACCATTTTTACAGTAAGGTTAGAACTGCCCTGTACGTTATTGTAAAGATCATATGTTGCATTCTGCATTGAGCTGCTGTAGCTGATCAGTTCATCTGTATATGTACCGAGCACAGCACCACTTCCGAGACTTCCACCGCTGATAAAACCGCCAGACTGAAGTTCGCTATAGAGGTGGCTGAGTGCCGCATCAGCGGTGGAAACAGATTCAAAAACCTGCTGGGTATTCAGCTGCTCAACCGGGCCGTCCACGACCAGCATTTTTTCGCAGGAAACTGCTGAAAACAGCAGTAAGCAGGCAGTTGCGTTTGTAAAATATGTAGTAAATTTCATGAGGTAGAGTATTAAAAGGTAAGTTGCATCCCCAGAGAAAGGGTCTTTAATGGCGGTAAATATCCGCTGGTCACTGATTCAGGATCCAAGCCGAAATAGCGGGTCCAAGTCCACAGGTTTTGTCCCTGCATATAGAGACTGGCGCTGTGTACTCCTGATATTAAGTGCGGCAGCTGGTAATTGAGCTGTACATTCTTCAATCGGAGAAAGGAAGCATCACTGACAGCAGCCGTACTGTTACGGTAATGGTCTGTCAGAGCATTAGTCAGAGCATTGGTCCCCGGTGTGTAAGGCATAAATAAGCCGGCCGGATTTTCTGGTGACCATACATTAAGGAATTCGACGGGCATGTTGGCCATAGCTCCGGGAACGCCCATTGTTCTTATATAGTTCCAGCCTTGTTGCCTGACAAAATGCACAAGGAACGAAAAAGAGAAACTTTTATATTGCAAGGTGTTCTGAAAGCCACCAAAGAGACTTGGCCCCAAATCCAAGAAGGCCGCTGCATCATCGGACAACGTTATTTTTCCATCCGCATTTAGGTCTGTAAACTGATAATGTCCGGTCTGCTGATCTATTCCTTCATAATTTAGTAGTCGTACCCCATAAATCGATTTGCCAATGACATAGCGGTTGGCAAAGGTAGATGTTTCCAAACCCGGAAATGCCAACAGCTTGTTGTCCGGAAGCGTTAAGTTAAGAGAGGCTTTCCAGTTCCAATCTTTTGTGCGAAGCGGATGCAATTGCAATTCCAGTTCCAGACCGCTGTTCTGAACGGTGGCGGGAGAATTAGCCAAGACAGATGCAAACCCTGTAGTTGCCGGAAGCGGAAAACCAATGAGCTGATCGGTGGACCTGTTCTGGTACCAGGCAGCAGTCAGACTTGCTTTTTCTTTCCAGAATGAAAGTTCTAATGCAAGCTCAAGTTTATTCGTTTTTTCCCAGGAGAAATCGGGATTATACAATCTTGAGGGGTATAAGCCTGTCTGGTCATTGTACTGATAATACCCTAAGGTGTATGTATCTGTAAACTGATGGTCGCCAATAGCATCGCTACCTGTCCGACCGTAGCTCCCACGTATTTTTGCGTAAGGCAGCCAGGATGTTTTTTTTAAAAAGGGTTCTTCAGAAATGAGCCAGGCAGCACCTACAGCGCCAAATGAAGCAAAACGCTTATTAGGGCCAAACCGGCTGGAGCCGTCGCGGCGTGCTGTCAGATTCAGTATATAACGGTTTCGCAACTGATAATTAATTCTACTAAAGATGGCTGCGTATTTATATTGCGTTTCTTTAGTAGGTCGGAGCATTACATAATTTGCGGCTGCAATATTATAAAGCAGTGCATTGCTGGCAAAGCCAAAGCCATTCATAGCAGACGACTCTGAGAATGCCTGTTGGTAGGTTAATCCCGCGACTGCATTCCAAGTGCCGATTTTTGTTTTCTTATGCCATTCCAGCTGGGGCTCCAGCAGATAGGAAAAGGCAGAAGCATTTCCCCGGGAAGAAGAAGAAAAATCTGCACTGGATCCCATACCTGAACCGGGGCTGTAAACAGTACTTGGTGTAACAGTCCATTCGTCTAAATCGCGGAAGGTGAGACCTGCATTAAGTTTTAAGCTTAGCGATGATACCGGCTTATAGTCGATATTAATATTCTGATTGAGCAAACGTGTTTTATTTTGGTAGCGTGCATTCAGTGCGGCTAAAGGGTTGTCAAATGTGTCCTGTTCCCAGTTCAGATTGCCGTCGGCATCATACAAAAGAGGTGCATTAGGTGCCAAGGTCAACGCCCGGCCTGTAAAATCCGTTTCCAGTCCGTCGTGAGAAGTTAAACTAAAAATATTGGAAAAGCCCAGGCGAAAGCGGTTGTCCGGTGACTGATGACTAAAATTGCCTGTGAATGAATTTGCCTGGTAGCGGTAGTCACCCGGGAAGACAGAAGTATGATTGTTATGTGAAGCACTGACAGAGAAGCTGTTTTTGTCGCTACCTCCTGACACTGCCGCCTGCAGCCCTGTATTTTCCGCCGTCCCGCCGATCAGTTCTTTCTGCCAGTCTACGGAGCGAGCCTGATCCCAGCCGCCGTTGATGTCATAGGCATTGGCAGGATAAGCTGTCTGGCCCACATTTTCATAAGCCTGCGTACGCATTTTAAGATACTGCTCTGTATTCATTAGTTGTAACCGACTTGCTACTTTGCTGAGACTATAGCTTGAGTTGACCGTCACCCGCACAGGTGACGGCTTTCCTTTTTTTGTTGTGATCAGGACGACACCGTTCCCGCCACGGCTGCCATAAATCGCGGTCGCATCTGCATCTTTGAGGATTTCGATGCTTTCGATATCATTGGGATGAATGCTGTTGAGCGGACTGATGCTTTTCAGAGGAAGCAGTCCCGCACTGTTAAAAGAAGGGACATCACCGGAAATTGGTACCCCATCAATGATAAAGAGTGGTTGATTCCCATCCGTCAGGCTGTTGAGGGCATTGCGCAGACTATTACGCCCGCGAATCTGGATGTCATAGCCGCCGCCGGGGGTACCGCTGTTTTGGGTAATGCTAACACCGGCCATCCGGCCCTGTACGGCGGAGAGGACGTTGGTGACGGGTTGGTTTTCGATGTCTTTGGCGGAGACTTTGGCGATGCTGCCGGTGCTTTCGCGGCCGCGGACTTTATAGTAGCCGGCATTGAGAACGACTTCTTCGATGGAGGTTTCTTTTTCATCGAGCGCCAGGTTGATGACCGTGCGCCCGTCGATTTCTTCGCGCCGTTCGCCGAAGCGGGGATGGCGGAAGAGGAGGGTGGTGGTTTCGACAGGGAGCTGCAGCCGCCAGGTGCCATCAGAGGCGGTGGTGGTGAGCTGGGAGCTGTTATCGGCGGCAACGGTGACGCCGGCGAGGGGTTTGCCGGCATAGGTGACGGTGCCGGAAACGGTGTGGTTTTGCGCCTGCACATGGGAGATGAGGACGCTGAGCATCAGGGTACCGAGGGTGCCGCTGAAGCAACTATGGTTTTTTTTCATAGTTTTGTGTAAGTTTTTAATTAGTTATTGATTAATTACACGGCTCTTTCTCCTGTGTCGCTAAACTTGTGGAGAAAGGGCTTTTTTTTGGCTGTACTATGTATTATGTACAATGTATAATGATAGGCGGAGGTTGTAAGCTGTACGCCTTAAGTGGGGTTGGGTTTTAGGTTTTCATAGTGTTCGGTTTTGTTGGTGGTTTTGTGATTCTGTATCATGATAGGCTGGTGGTTATCTGCTCTACGCTAAATGCTGTACGCTATAGGCATCGGGTAGGTTTGAGTTTTTAGGATCATTTGGTGGTTCTGTATAATGTACAAAGTATAATGATAGGCGGGAAGGAATGAGTTTGTTATCTTCCAGTCTGTTATCTGATCTCTTTTCTCTTTCTTCTTTCTTCTTTCTTCTTTGTTCTTTGTTCTTTCTTCTCCCACTCCCTACTCCTCCGAACTCCTTACTCCCTACTTCTTACTCGATCTGCCTGGGGAAAGCCGTTGGTGATTATGAAGAAAGTGCGGCTTTCCCGTGGTGGGCGGATCTTTTTACTAGATATTAGATATTAGAGGGTTAGAAATTAGAGGGTTGGAGGTTGTTTAGTTGTTTATCTGTTTATTTGTTATTAGGTGCAGGGTGCGCTGCTGTTCAGATGAGCTCTGCCGCTCAGGGGGTTGCTTCGTCGCACTTCGTGCTCCTCGCAATGACGGTGGTACGCTGGTGCTCGCGGGAGTGCTGCCGTTGTTGGGCGGTGATATGTTTGTTGTTTTATCAGGCCGTTGCTTTTTTGTTTACCGGTGGGTGGCTGCCCTTCGGATCCGCTCAGGGGCCGCCTTTTGGCTGCTCTGTGGGACCGCCTTCTGGTGGGCAGCCGCTACCGGCTGTTAAACAGTGAAATGAAAAATGAATGTTTCCCAAAGGCATTGCTGCCCCGGCGGGGTGAGCGCCGTTACCGTCGTGCGATCTTTGTGCTTATAATTGGGAAACTGCCCGAAATAAAAACGGCGTGGAAACCCACTCGCACAATCTGCATCAGAGGCATCGCCAAACGCCAGCAACAGAAGTTATAAGTGGGCCCACGCCAAAGTCGTGAGCCTTTTACTTATTTTCTCGTTGCATTCGGTAGAAAGTTGGCGATTTCCTGATGCGAGAATCTAAGCAATAGCTTGAATCAAGTATTGCAATATTACATCATCAGATGTAACTCTGAAACAAATATAGGAATAATTTATCAACTACACATATATGTGTTGATGAATTTTGAATAAAATTTCAATTTTTATTGAATGTATAAATGGAATCCAATTGATGTACTGAAACAGATGGGTATTATTATCCACGTAAACCGATTACGCAAAAAGATTTCTCAACAAGATCTTGCCAACGAAATAGAACTTTCTATAAATCACATCGGTAGAATTGAAAAAGGGGAAGCCAACCTCACTACCGCCAACGTAATAAAGATCTGTAATTTTTTAGAAATAAATCCTATGTTATTATTTGAAAAACTTAGCTCAGTTGAACTAAAGAATCTCCAAGATGAGATTATAACCCTCAAGAAAGAATTCAAGATAAGAAGAAAAAATTATGAATAGAGATATATCATTTTTATTCTGACAGCATATGCAATAAAACTGCTGAACTGAACATTGAGTCATCACAATTTAATTATATAAATAATATGAGTGGATCTGGTGGGGGTAGCTATGTAGCGCCACAACGAAACAAATTTGATTGCGACAAAACTACATTGACAACGACTGTTTCTTCAATTGATATTATGGTTCTCAAAAAGCATCAAGTAAGAGACGTTTTAGAGGTGATGCTTTCCAGTAGTGAAACCCTGATTTTGGAAGATCGGAATGGTGAAATCCTAGGAACCATTCTTCATTTGAATACCGTAGATATTATTGAGTGTATTAAAAATGGCACGTCTTATACTGCTGAAATAAAATCCATAAATTCACCAGCTTGTATTGTATACATACAAAAAAAACAAAATGATTAATGTATTAGGAGGAACGTATCTAGAAATAGATTACGACGATATTTCAACTGAACTATATGGGTCCGGATTTCGTGCAACGAAGTTCTTACTAGAGAACAACTGTCCTACAAAATACTCAACTGTAGGAAATAGTCAAACCGTTACATACCTTAACGAAAATAAAAAAGCTTATAAAAATTTCTCATTTTATTGTAAGGAGCATCATGAGCTGATAGTATTCAAATACTGTTTTTCATTAGATGAACCAGAAATAATTCCAAGTTTACAGTGTATTTCAAGATTGAGAACTCTGAATGTAAGCTCAGATAATATTATAGTCTTTGGATTGTTGGAAGCAGCTCTTTCCATACAGGGACAAAAAGTTGTATATGACCCTCAAACCGCAGAAAGACCTGAAAAGTTTAGTGAGTTTGGGAAAGCAGAAGAACTGATTTATGTAGTAAATAAAAAGGAAGCCCAATCGATCGCCGGTACAGATAATATTGACGAAATTATAAAATATTTTTTCCAGGTAGAACTTGTAACAGCTTTCATTATAAAGAATGGACCGTACGGTGCCAGCTTATACTTAGAAGACAAAATAGTTAACATTCCATCATACATTACATATAATGTAAATAAGATCGGATCAGGTGATGTTTTCACAGGAAGTTTTGGTTATTACTGGATGGAGAGAAAGCTTTCAATTGAAGACGCGGCTCTATACGCATCGAGATCAACTGCCATATATTGCGATCTGAAAGCCTACGTTGATACCTCAATATTAGAAAACTTCAAATATCGTGAATACAAGCATGAGGTGCTCGAAAAAATGCAGGTATACATAGCATCACCATTTTTTTCTTTATCTGACTTGATTTTAATAGAAAAGGTTCGATCCGCCTTTTTGTCATTTGGAATAAATGTATTTTCGCCGTTTCATGACATAGGAATTGGTGATCATGCAAATATTGCTAAAAAAGATCTCGAAGCGATAGAAAACTCTGACATAATATTTCTTGTTTTAGACAATTTAGATTCAGGAACTTTAATTGAAGCAGGATATTCTATGGCGAAGGGTAAAAAGATGGTAGCATATCACCGCACCTGTACTGATGATAAACTTCTAATGTTAAAGCCGGCAAATGTGGATATTTTTAAGCACTTAACAACAGCTATATATCATACTATATGGAAGCTGTAAAAAGAGCGTTATTATTATCAGGAGGTGTAGACTCAATTTGTCTCGCTTATAAATTGAGACCTAACTTGGCCTATACGATTGATTACGGCCAAACTGTAGCAGAGAGAGAGATTTATGTTTCGAAGTTTGTCTGCGAGAAGTTAGGGATTAACCATAAAGTTATTAAAGTAGATTGTAGACATCTGGGATCAGGCACATTAGCAAATTCTGAAAATATAGATATTGGCCCATCTGAGGAATGGTGGCCATTTAGAAATCAATTGTTGATCACATTAGCTTCGATGCAAGGAATAAAAGACGGAATTACAGAACTTTACTTAGCGTCGGTTAAATCTGATCAATTCCATACTGATGGAACAAAAGAATTTTACAAATTGATTAATAATTTGACATCTTTTCAAGAAGGGAAAATTAAGATAAAGTGTCCAACATTGGATTATTACAGTCATGAGTTAGTTCAGAAGTATAATGTTCCTCTTGAACTCATCAGTATCGCTCATTCATGCCATATTTCCAACTATGCATGTGGAACTTGTTCAGGATGTATGAAACAGCTTAAAATTAGGTATGAGATTATGTTGGAATAAAAAAGCTAAGCGTCCTATGCTCTATGATTATGCAAAACAATTCAAAAAGGGACTATAATATGGCTAGTAAAGATATTTTACTTTGCTAACTTAATAGATCGCATCAAGACCTTTTGGAAGGAATGGTTTCCAAGTGTCGGCGTTAAAGAGCGTATGTTTATAAGGCACTGAAATAACACAATTGGCACAGGATTCAATATTTTATCTGCAGGGACTTTTTAGGACAGCTGTTAAAATAATCAAAAATTTATACTGTGCAATGGTTGTGGATAAGTTTTTGTTCTTACATTTGCTTAACAGAAAAAATACAGCTATGGTTATTTTATCAAATGTGTTTTATCTTATCAATTCCTTTTTTACTACGCTTGTTACTGCTGCGGAGGACAGATCGATTAATAACTTTCGGGAAGATTTTAAAAATCCAAACGACAGACAGCTAATTAATTCTGCAGTTGAAGAGTTAAGAAAGAAAAAAGGTGAAAAAAGCAAAACTGTTCATCTATCCGATAGAAAAATTACTATCGTAGTAAAATAGTGCAATGGGAGATCTTAATATTGCCTTAAACACTATTCTTTATGTAATGATATTTATATTTCCGGGCTTTCTGTTCCGGAAATTTTTATTTAGGAAAGAATATTCTAAAGAGTTTGAGAGAGGCAATCTTTTCGAGAGAACCGTATTAACCGTATTGGCAAGTGTACTGATGCTGGCCCTTTCCGGATTAATTTTTTGGTCGCTTGAAAATGTCTTTAGCTTACGGCTATTGGAAAATCTGACCTACAACAAGATCTCACAAAATTTCACACAGCTTTCTAATAACAAAATTCCAGACTACGATAAAGAATTATTTGCTGATATCATTCTTCTTACGTCATGTGTTTATCTGATTTCAATTTTTTTTGGGTATCTTTTCTACAGATTTACAAAGACCTCCCTCTTTCGGGTTTTGGGTATTTTCAAATATGAAAATTATTGGGAAGGACTGATAACAGGCCAGTATAGCAGCAATACCGACGATACACTTACTTATTCTTATACTGTGGCAGACGTTCTCATCGATGGTGGAGAAAATACTATCTTATATTCTGGAAAAGTAGATGGCTATTTCACATCTTCCGAAAATTTTATGCTGCAGACCATTGTTCTATCGGATGTTAAAAAATATGTACGAAGTAAGACTTCTGATGAAACTATAGTCAGGGATATTCCCGGGGATAATATGGTGCTCGAAAGAGATCGAATTCTTAACCTGAATCTCTCCTACATATATAAGAAAAAAGAAAGCACAGTTCGAGCTAAAAGCTTTTCCGTAATTATTAACACGCTTTCTGTCATTGCAATCGTTTTAACATTCAGTACATTATTTATTGATGAACGCCCCTACCTGTCAACCTGGCTGCGAAAAGTTATTTTTGTCTTCTTTGGTTGGACACTTATAGTGCTGTTAAACGAGCTTTTTAAAAATTTACTATCGGGTCAGTTTTCAAGGGTACGGAAGGAAAATATACTTTTTATAATTGTTGCGTGTTTGCCTTATTTATGGATATTTAATATCTTAAAGTGGTGGATTGTCATAGTACTGATGTTTGGACTTATGGTGCTCTTTAGTTTAATTTTTGCAGAATACAAAACTTCCCAACAGCAAAGCCATGGCACCGAAGACAGTGAAACGAAAGATGAGCAATTAATTGATGAATGACAAAACTGCTGAAGCATCACTCGTACGTCCGGCTGGATGTTTCTTCGGCCAGACACAAAAGATATTTGCAGGTTGGTAAGGATTGCCCATAGAGACTCAGCTAGCCTTAAAAAACAGCTTCTGCATTGCGAGGACACTAAGTAATCTCATCACACATCAGCTTTCAAGTCAAATTCCAGATTTCAAAATACTGTTGTGTCACAGGAGCCGTTATCTGGAAAGAAGATAAAAATAATATTGAGTTCTATACGGATTTTTTACTGATATTGTTTCACACTCTTTAAGTTGTGCTTTTTCGAATCTCTTAAAGTTCTGAATAATATTTGCTTTCCAATCCGTTTTTTTTGAAACGTATCTGGACAAATTCGAAGTTATTCCCCATTGACTGTCAAAATAACTCTTTTCCTGAACATCCCAATCAGATATTATTAAAATAAACAGATCACTTACTCTAACTTCGAAATCCCTGTCAACAACTTTCCAGTAATCTTTCATGTTGTTACAATCCTTGGAAAACTGGTATTTAAATTCGATCTTAAAAGGGCTTTCGATAGTGTCTACATCTACAATTGATAAGTCTATTCTTGTCCCTTTAACTCTTGGATGTTCAGCAAATGCCTTCAGATTAGTGATTCCTGCTGAAAGAAAGCGACTGTTTAATTCCTCAAGGATTAAATTTCTTATTAGTGCTTCCTGTTTTAAATTGGGATAGGAGGTGTTAATTATTTCTAAGCCGTTTTTAAATCTTTCTGAATTTATAATTTCGAAAATCAGTTCTGTATATTTAAGTTCATATCTCATATCTGCCATTTAGCGTAAATGTAATTATCCATTTTTCCAGATGCTTTTTAATAACCACCACGCCAATTTGAAGGGTAAGAACACAATCCAAGAAAGTATATTTAAGATGCTGAAAGATTTTGGACTATTCCTTTTTACAAATTTCCCATAAACATTATAGTCTTCTTTTTTATTAATTCGCTTTATATTTACGGAAATGTTTCGAGGATTAACTTTTACACCCGGATAATGCATTGCCAGAATTGCAAGTTTAACTTCATCTCTTTTTAAGCTTCCTAAATCTTTAGCAGTTTGTTCGTCTACTTCAATAGTTTTATTAATGGGGACCGGACCATTTAATTGCCCCGTACCTCTAAAAGTTGCTTCAACCATGTTTCTTAATTGTATGTTTATACTGTGTGTCTTGTTGAAATTTGCACAAGATGAAGAGTATATTTAAATATGTATTTACAGTATAGAAGTTCAATAATTGGACTCTGACCGAAAGATAAAGTAGAAAGAGTAATATAGGGTATCTCTGCAAGCGGCTTTCAGTATTATCCTGCCATTAATCAAGATGCATCTCCAGACTATCAATTGCGATCTCGACAAATTTCGGATTGGTAAATAAGGTTTTTTTACGGCCGCTCCAGTTTTCCAGTTCCCGTGTAATTGCTTCAGGATTTCGCGTGTTCTTCTCAGAAATGATGTAGTCGATGGTTGACAGCAGTTCCAAGCCAAATGGAGAATAATAGCCAGACAGGAATGCTTTTGTTTTTTCTACTGTTTTTTTGTGAACTGCATTTTCGGGCTTATTTAAAAATGCTTCTACCTCCGCTTCAGTATCAGTAATTAAGCTCAGTTCCTCAAATGGTTTTTTATCTTTGGAACTGTAGCCCATCAGGTAGCTGCCATTCAGATAATATAGTACGTGTTTTACTTTGCCTGAATAGGGCCCGTAAAAATTAGGCTGAAATTCCAGCTTAAAGGTTTCCTTTGCGCCAAAACGCTGTAGGAAATACGCAATTTTTTCGGCTGAAAATTCGGAGACAAACTCGCCGTTTCGAACCAGTTCATATAGAACAGAAAGCAGCATGGCCCGGGCAGGCGTGAGCTTCACTCTCTCTTTTTTCAGCACTTCCTGTATAGCCGCATTTGGTTCATAAATGTAAATGTCACTATCAACTGCTGCCAATTGTTTTTCTAAAATCGGCTTTACCCTGTTCCAATCGAGGCCGCCATTGCCTGCACCCAAAGGCGGAATCGCAATTGATTTAATATTTTTCTCCTCAATTACCTTCACTAATGCAGTGAGGCCTGATTCAATATACTGGTATTCGGAAGGCAGACGCCAAGTGGTTTTTGTCGGAAAATTGATGATGATTTTTTTGCCGGACAGCAAATCTTCTTCTTCAGTTACCAGCAGTTGGCCCACGTTCAGTTCCTTGTTCTTGCATGCTTTGGCATACAATTTAAAGTTGTTGGGAAACCTGTTCTTAAACTGCAAAGCAATTCCTTTACCCATCACCCCAACGGTATTCACGGTATTGACCAATGCTTCTGCTTCGCTGTCCAGCAGGTTTCCTGTTTTGTAGTGTATCATTTCCTAAAAATAATAATTGGGGTCAATGTAAACCTTTGCTTCTTGTGCACCAAAGTTAACAACTTTATCCTTTGCTATTTGATTGTAAGTTACAAAGCCCAAAATAGCTTGCGGTGCAATATCTCCTGCAACTAAAAACTCTGCTTCCTTTCTTCGTTTTTTGTCCAAATCGTATTCATCTTTCCAATATTTGGCCTTAATGGCTGCCTTGTCCAGAATTGTATCTATATCCTGAAGATTGGCTGCGGTGTATTGTGAACTGAAGCGATCCACGGCATGCCCGTCGGTGAACATATAGTTCAAACCCAAGTCAATAATTTTCTGAACAGAAGTTACACAATACACAATGTTTTCAGCTGGTGTGGGTGCTACCATATTGAAGCCGTGTTGTACCACATACAGCATTGGCGTTCTGACCCCAAGATAAAACGGAATGTACGCTCCCAAGCGTCGGCCATTATTTAGTAAAAAGTTATTCCGTGCATTAATTAAAGTGCTGTCGCCTATCGGAACAAAAGCGGGGTTGGCATTTTCTGAGGTTGCATGGGTGATGCCATATTGAAGAATGTGAGGAATGTTCTCAATATGAGTCATTCTGAAAAGAAAGGTTTTACTCAAATCGGGCATCGGCTATGTACAAATTAACAGTTGGGTTTTTATTTCGCGGCCAGCGTTTTGCGGAGGATGACTCTTCCAAATATACATATCTTTTTTTGAGCTTACACCTTACACTTTTGTCGGATATACATTATGCTATAATGAATTATCACTCAGCAGAACTAGCCTTAAGATGTAGCGCTCAAGGTCTATTTGCCAAACTTATATTGCGCCATCCCGGCACCTGCTTTTCTGTATTTCGCCGTGCGGCGTGCCGGCGCCTTCTGACTTCATTTAAAATTATTTTGTTGTCGAACCGTTTTAAACCTGCAAGATATTTAAACGCTTCCTATGTGGTCATAAAAGAAAAAACGCTCATTTAAAGTCAAGGGCCAGATACCCTTTGTAAAAACAAGAGAAATGATTTGCAGTCATGCCCACTGCCTGATTTTCACATTTTTTAATCCTCTGCGATCTTATAATCCGTAAACTCGTAGGTGTCGTCCTGTTGCCCCATGAGTTCGATTGATCTGAAGCGGACATCACCATTGCTCAGGACTTCATAATTATAGACATCGGTCACGTTATCATATTTGTGCAGTTCGTAGTATTTTCCATTGCCGGTCCACCAGGTACCGTTTTCGGTGGTTTGCTGTACCCGGCCATGGTCGATGGCTACGAACAGCAACACACTTTTACCTTTGTCCAGGCGGCAGGAGACCCAATATTTTGAAATGCCGTCCACCTGCTGATTAGCTTCGGAACCCTTGTAACAGCCCATCATTTTGGGGTCGTACTCTTTTTTCTGCGCGAAGCCCATAGTGCCGAGGAAGAGCAGGGAAAAAATAAATAGTTTTTTCATACGTGTTGCGTTAATTTATAATTAATAGTAAGGGTTTCGGGTGTACGAAAGTCTTTTCGGTGATCGAAGTGTGAATCAGCGAACGCCATTCGCAAAGACATAGCCAACGGTGCCGGTTGCAGAAACCTCGACTTTATACCAACCCTGGTGAACCTGCAACAGTATTAGCTCAGACTGCGGCGTTACTTTTTCAAGGACGGGATACTGCGTGCCGGGACCTTTGCGGACGTTGATGATTTCGTTGACAGGGTAGAGGGCCGTACCTATGGTGAGCGGACGGTCTATCGTTTTAGTCCGAGAGGAGGGGGCAGAGGACCGATGCGCTATACTGCGGGAAGAAGTGTAGGCCGCGGCGGATGATCTTTTTCGTGCGGAGGTATTCGTTCCGTAAGAGTAGGCCTGGCGGCCGGAGGAACTTCCCCGGCAAACGCCACAGCTGCCGCCGGCGCCACAATGGCCGCAGCGGGAACAATTGGTACAGGCTGAGCAGGAAGCTGAACCGGTGCAGCGGGCGGTCTCGGCTTTTAGGGCATTTGGTGTAAAGATCGTCAGGTAGGAAGCTACGAGCAGGCCGCTGCCTAAGAGTAAGGATACAAGTGTTTTCATATTTGTGTTGTTTTGTTTTAAGGCTGGCAGCCCGGTGTGCTATTTAGCGTTGCAACCGACTGTTTAGCAGGTGATAAACTTAAGAATTATTTTGAAGCGGCAAATTAAAAGTTTGTTTTTTTTCATATTTCGGGAGAAGTGCCTATGAATAAAGCGACGGGCATGGTTGAAATGCAGATCTGGGAGGGTGGATGCGGACGAGACCGCTGCTGAGGAAGCGATACGGGATGTATTATAAGTATGGCAATTTTTTTGGGTTTTGCCGTAGTTGTATTTTAAAAGAAAGTTAGAAGCGCCATTGATTCGGTGTTTTAGGGGCTGCGTTGTGCTGAAGACAGATATGGCAAAGTTTTAAAGTAAGCGAAATGATATTAATAAGTAATGTGAAAATGAATTTTTCAGCGAAGCATCAGTAAGGTTAACGCTATTAAATTTAGAGAAAAAGAACGGCATGACAGCCGTGGGGTGAAAACAGACTAAGATCTAATTGGAAGCCTGGCCTGCATGTCGCGTGTGGTGTTGGCAGACAGTAATCAGGCTTTCGATGGGTATGAAAAGCCAACAACTGTAACGTACATATCAATGAGAATTGAAATGTGTGCTTCATAATAAAAGGTGAAAAGACTCTTTTTTTAAGTTTTGGGGGAAGCCATAATTTGATAAGGGTAAATATTTCTTACATTTACTTTTATTAATACATAACTATGCAATTATGAGTGATGATTTAAATAAAAGAAGACCGCAAGATGCATCGAAAATAAATGTGAACGAAAGCTGGGAGTTAAAATATTGGTCAGATAAATTTGGTGTAACCCCATTACAATTGAAAGCTGCAGTTAAGGCCGCAGGCACTTCCGCCGCTGCAGTGAAAAAACATCTTGGTAAATAATGCTGTGATAGTCTTAGGGTAATTTTTTTTGTTTTTATTGTTTTGAATCAGGCTCTATACCCTATTTAAGTCTTGGAGTATTTGATTTTAGGTAATCACCCTTTTGAAAGGTAGGTGGCTACGCATTGTTTTTCAACTTTCCTGATAATTCGCCAGACCTTGAAATATAAGGTACAGCACTGTGGCATACAGCAAAGCGGTCAGCAGAATTACTTTTACTATGTGCTTTCGTCCGTTTTTCTCAAAAATATAATAGATCACCAGAACGGGAAGAAAGAATAGGGCGAGCAGGAGGGCAAAGAATGAGGAGTGCGGTATCCACTTTATAGAATTCAGATTTACAATTCCTTGTCGGAAGAAAACGTGCAGAATGAAACGAAGGCGCAAAAGGCTCTATTGCACTTTAATAATCCGGCCTGGATTGCCCACGACGGTCGCGCCCGCCGGAACATCGCGGATGATGACGGCACCGGCGCCGATAGTTGCCCAGGCGCCAATCTGAATTCCCTGAATCACGCAGGCGCCAATACCGATATGGGTTCCTTCGCCGACGGTTACATTTCCGGCTAAGGCAGCATTCGGGGAAATGTGGACAAAATCCTCTAAAATAGAGTCATGGTCAATGGTTGCGCCCGTATTGATGATGCAGTGATTGCCAATGGTAACAGCGGGGTTGACGGCAGCCTGCGCCATGACTACGGTGCCTGCACCTATAAATGCGGATGCGGCGACGGCAGCGGCAGGATGAATGGCAGTAGCAAAGGCAAGTGGCAGTTGTGCTGAAACCTTTTTGCGAATGTGATTGTTGCCGATGGTGATGATGGCCTGGTGACCCGATACAAGAGCGGTTCGATCTGTGGTTACCGGTATGCCGTCCAGTTGCTGAAGGGCTGGATTATCATCTATAATCAGCTCGGGCACGATGCCGTTCTGCTGCAATATATCAAGTACGACCTTCGCATGGCCGCTGGCGCCGTAGAGTATCATACGTTTCCTTTAAAAGCTTCCATGGTAGCCTGGCCTTCCTGGGAAATTCCTTCCCGCACGACTACTTTTTTCAGGGTCCGCCACATAATTTTCAGGTCCAGCAGGAAGGAGAGGTGGTCCACATACCAGACATCAAAGTCGAATTTCTGTTGCCAGCTGATGGCATTGCGGCCATTGACCTGGGCCCAGCCAGTAATGCCCGGCCGCACTTCATGGCGGCGCGCCTGCTCCGCTGAATAGAGCGGCAGGTACTGGGGCAGGAGCGGGCGGGGTCCCACCAGGCTCATATCGCCTTTGAGGACGTTGAGCAGTTGGGGGATTTCATCGAGGGAGGTTTTTCGCACAAAACTGCCGACAGCGGTGAGCCGGTCTGCATCCGGCAACAGATGACCGTTTCTATCTTTTTTATCGTTCATAGTTTTAAACTTAACGATGCGAAAAATGCGTCCGTGCAGGCCGGGGCGGGCCTGGAAGAAGAAGGGCTGGCCGGCGGTGGCAAGGGTTAAGGCAATGGTTATCACTAGGAAAATGGGGCTGAGGAGGATGAGGCCCAAGAGGGCAAACAGGAAATCCATTACTCTTTTGAACACTATTTTATACACCTTTTTTATTTTTATATTCTAAGATCAAGCGATTGTATTCTGCCAATAAAGCATCCCAGACCACTTGCTGTTCGTACCGGCTCGTAATCATAGGTCTTGCGTTTCGCTTTAATTGCGCGTATAGAGTTTTATCTTCCCATAGTTGCAGCATCGCGTTGAAAAGTGCATTTGAATCTTTCGGCGGGATGATGAGACCATTTTTTCCATGGATAATAATTTCATTGCAGCCGTTGATATCGGTTACAATAGCCGGCAATTCCATAGCACCGGCCTGCATGACGACATTAGGAAAACCTTCGCGATAGGAGGGGAACACCAGGGCATCAGCGATGGCAAAGTAAGGGCGGACATCCTGTTGAAAGCCGACGGAAATAATATTCGGATTAATTTCAATGTGGTTCAGCGTTTCGGGCAGCAAGGGATCTAGTTTGGCCTCTACCGGCCCTACGAGGAGAAGCTTGCAACTGTTGCTGATTTGCTGATCTGCTGATTTGCTGATTTTTGAGAAAGCGGTAATGAGTTCGTTGATCCCTTTGTCACCTACAAGACGGCCAACGAAGATAAAGATAAAATCTTCTGAGGAAATTCCGAGCTCTGCTTTTAACTGCGCTGCCGATTGTTCTTCAATAGTGGTAGTGGAAAAATAAGTGGTGTCGATCCCGTTAACATTTCCATTAGCTAGCACATTAAGCGGTTTTTCTGTTATTTCAAACTTTTGCAAATCATCTTTTACTCCCTGTCCCTCAGGGTATATATTAGTAGCGGCCCAGCAAAGAATTCTGTCTGTTAATATAAGCAAACGTCGAACAAATCCCTGCCGAGTAGGAAATATAAGTCCTGTAAATGTATGAACACGAATTGGCACACCAGAAAGCCGAGCGGCAAGCATAGTTAGCAAGCCAGCTTTTGGTGTAATAGAATGCACTAGGACAGGTTTCTCGACTTTTAAGATGCAAAATAGCTTATACAGGGCAATCACATCATTAAGCGGAGAAATATTTCTCTGCATTTCAACAGCAATAACACGGCAACCTTCTCTGTTTTTAACAAGATCAAGATTTAGACCGGGTGAAGAAACGCCTATCACTTCAAAGTGCTTACTCAAAAATTTGAGCTGCCCACCTAGCAGAGCATTTAATGATAAAGGAACAGTGGAAGTCCTGATTATTCTCACTTTAAGGTATTTACATTGATCGATTTAAAGAATTTTATTCTCCTCTCATTTAATTTTTCAGGTAAATATTCCATCGCTATTTCATAGTTCCGATGAGAAGTTTGGAGGAAATAGTAATAATCTGTTTTTACCTCTTTTAGTTTTGAAAACAATGACAGGCTTTTTCCTGGTTCAAAAAGACAAGTTTTTGATAGTAATTCTGGAATTCCTCCAACATTTGATCCAATACATATAAGGCTTGAGGCCATCGCTTCGATCAATGCCCGGGGCAACCCTTCCGACAAACTTGGCATAACAAAAATATTATTTGCTGCTAAATATTTCGGTATTAACGCATTATCTACACTACCCTCAAACTTAATTTTATCGTCGAGTTCTAATCTATTTGCTAAACCTTGGTATTCACTGAGCAATTTTCCATCACCTAACCATACCAAAGAAAAATCAATATTTTCATCCTTTAACATCTTCAAAGCGTGGAGTAACACATCAACACCCTTATACCTAAATTCGAGAGAGCCTACGCCGATCAGTAAAAGTTTAGAATTACTGGACTGCTGTTTAACTTGCAAAAAACTCCTATTAAGTTGTATACTTGAATAATGTGTCTGATAACCAGCACAGGGATAAACGTTCTGTAAATAGTACTGAGTTACATAAGATACGCCTGAGGAATTCCGTATAATATTTCGAAGTTTAATTTTTTGATAATATGCTAATGCTTTAAATAACAGGTTGTCTTTTGCGCGAAAAACCTCATAAGGATCTCCTACTAATTCCACAGAGTATTTAAGATTATTCTTAATGCAGAGGCTTGCTACTATATTGCCAATTGTTCCTGGTAATCTGAGCAATATCGCAGCGTGGTTTAGATTTAGTAAAAGTTGCTGAATTCGTAGATATGTTTTCCTGTATGTAATCGCTGTTTCTTTTAGACCCTGAAAGTCTTCCAACGGAAAGATGCTAACGCCTTCGCCTTCAACGTTTGGTGCTCTATCAACAACTTTTGCGCTAACTCGCGCAATAACGATTACGTGATTAAAGACCTGTAAATATCTTGCCCAAAACTGATATGATCTAGTATTGTCAATATCTACAATGTCGTCGTCGTTGTTGAGAAAATATCTTTTTTCGGTCGCTAGGAGTAAGGGAATTTTTTCCATTTGCAATGAGTTATAAAATTGACTAGAGCATTTGGTGAACAAGTGAGCCTATTTCATCAATACTAACCTCACTACTAATATTTATTTTACCTTTTTTTGCTTTTTCTAAACCATTTCGCAATACCTGATCCCACTTAATTAGATATACTTTGTTATCGAGCACGCCAAGTCCCATTAAAATATTTACGCAGAATACTACTCTCTGATCAAACTCGTTAACAGTACTTCCTAAAATTTGAGAAAATATAGCATCGTTGCAGTCATTCCTTACGGTTTCACCTTTAAAACGTTCTAACCAATACACTCTCTCAACGTCAGTTTCATTAGCAATATTTTCAACGCCAAATACTTCCGTTGGCAACGCCCATTTCACTTGTGGGTTATTATTACGTGCAAAATTCATTAAAATCGGGAAAGGAGAAAGAAGTTTTTTAATCTTAGGAACTAGCCTAGATACTGTTTTATTTAGAGCGTCGGGAAGTAATGTCGGAGATTTTTTAAATAAGTCAGGAAAAAGATTTTTATGGTACGGGTATAATACCATAGGCTTAGGGAAGGATAGTATTTTTCCATTCTTTGTAAGAATAAATAAATCATCTCCGATTACTTGGTAGTTGTATTTCTTTACAAAATCATTAAGAATGGCCGTCTTACCTACTCCTCCCCAAGAAGGGAAAAGAATTGCTTTTCCATTTTTGGCGACAGCAGCACCATGTATTAATACGCTGTCTGTTCTTAAAAGAGCTATCTGAATCATATACATTAACCATTCAATATATCTATACTTAGTGTTTAAAATAATTTCATTTTCTTTTAATATAACCTCAATGCCATAATTAAGGTCTATTAAAGATTCGGAATTAATATAAATATTATCTGAATATTCTCTATGTAATGAAGTCGGTAATGCTTGTACTTTTTTAATGGTTATCCTCTGATATGCTGATTTTTCCTTAGAGTCGAAACTTCGTAAAAATTCATCAATTCGATTTGTGATTTCCAAGCCGGAATCTATGGTAATAACAAGTAATCCTTGTAAATTAACTGTTAAATTTTGCTTCATTTATTTTTATATTAAGAATTTGTTGTAATAACATTGCGTTTGCCAATAAGCAGAGTTATTAAATATAGTAAAAAGTAATTTAAATAAAATTTAGAAAACCAGATCGGACCTTCAGCCCGAAACACATTATAAATTATGAAATATAAAAGCACTAAGCACATTAAATTTGTTTTGCTGAATGCATGGGCAATATATGAGAATGTAATATATATTATTGTACTGGTTATTAGGAATAGAAATAAATCATCTGCAGAGCCGTGAAAAACGTCGGTCGCATAAGGCACGGTATACACGACATTTCCACTGGAAAAACGGGACTTAGAAGCAATTTCGACTGCATATGTGTCGTAATTCTCAAGTTGGAGAAAATTTTTAATCGATTTTGGAAGCAGGCGAGTAAAATAAGAGTGTTCATTATTTATATCTGGGATAACGCTCAAATGGCTTTCTGATAGTATACCTGTAAAAAATTCAGTGGGGACAAGAGTAATGTTTTCTCTACTTATACTGAACGAATCCGTAGCAAAATAGTTAGCAATATCGCCACGCACAGTTTGATAAATAGTCAAAAATAGAATAATTGCAGAAGCTGCTACCGTGAGTTTACCTCTGTTTTTTAATAAAAAGTTTTTGTTGAGTATAAAAAAAGTTCCAAAGAAACCTAATAGGTAATTTACTAAATTTAACCTTGTTCCCATCAATAAGGTTAACAATAAAAATATAAAATAGAAGAATATTAGTGCGTTATTATTTCTTAAATAAGTTTTGTCAACCGCAATATTATAAGCTAGCAATACCGACAGAATCGTTATTATAATGTCGTAGCGAGATAGTAAGCTGCTTTCAGCGGCAACTTCGTTTATATATTCTGCTCTGGCCATCTGCAGTATGGCTCCGTAGCCTCCAACGGAAGTCCATCTATAAAAGAAGAGGCAATAACCAGTTATTAGTAAAAGTAATAGAATATAATTGCTGTAAGGATAAGCTTTTATTGTTGTTTTCGCGTTTTTAAAAGAATATGCACATACGGCTTCACTTAATAAAAATGAAAACTGTGCAACAACTAATATCTGCGATATGTGTAAAATCAGATCCGCAGTGAAATCCCGTGAAGTTATTTGTTGTACGGTAGCAGGAAGATATAATACTATTAGTATGGGTAGCGCGTAATAAAGAAAAGTTAGAATAGAGAAAAACCATCCGATCCTTATATAGAAGGTGCGGTTTTGATTGTAATTCAGTTGTATTACTGTTATAAGTAACAGAAGGAGGTATAATAAGAGAAATATATTCACTTTTTCAAACTTATCGCGTCAGTTATTCTTTTTGCACGTGAACTCCAAGTATATTTTGCTAGGAAAGTTTTATAGGAATGTTCCCTTATGTCATCAAATAAATCAGAATCATTATTAAGCGTTTCGATTGCCTTCTTCCATTGACTAGAATCTTTAGCGTCCACCATTAAGAAATCTTTAGTGTGTAATCCAATTTCTCGTAAAGCCGGGAGATCGGACATAATTATAACTTTTTTGTTTGCCATATATTCGAATATTTTCATTGGTGACATCCATCTAGCATTATCGGCACCTTTTTTTTCAATGCTGACCTTTTCTTGGTAAGGAGCAAGCGCTATACTAAAGTGCTTGTAAACTTCCTTGAGTTCTGCCTGAGTTTTAAAACCATAATATTTTATATTGGTAGGAGATATTGCACGGTACTTTTCAACATCACCCGGATGTCCACCTATTATGTGAAACGTATAATTTTGCAAAAGAACTGCAACCTCAATGATTATCTCAATTCCTCTGCCACCATATAAATGACCAACGTATCCTATATTTTTACGATTTGTTCCATTTTCAGGAACGTCTACTTTGTCTGCACAATCAGATAGAATTAGACATCGCTCTTGCTCGAGTTTAAACATTTTTTGATACTCGAGAAGTAGTTTTTCGGTAATGAAGACCGCAGTTACAAGTTTTTCTGAACGTAATAAGATATTAATAAGCCACTTTATAAATCTATTATGCGATATCCCATGGAATTCAACTATTACTTTTTTCCTAAATATTATACACCATAATAGGGGATAGAAGTATCTAAGATAAACTACTGTATTACGACTTTGTGCAATTTCCTTAAAACATAACCAATTGTAAGCGAAGAAACGTAAAATATTATTTCTTTGTGGTGAACTTACTGCTGTCTTGAATTTAGCTGCGACATCATAAAACTTGTACAGATCTTCCTTACTTGTTCCCATACCAGTGAGTTTAACAGTGCATCCTTCATTAGCTAGGGCTTGGCACATCTTCATCACGTGTACACTATTTGCCGATTTTGATGGGATTTGTGAGCCTGATAAGTATAGAATCTTTGTCATAATTGTTTTCCGGCTTTTATATGAATCTCAAGGGATGCGAGAGTTATGAGGGCATCAGCATAATTACCCTTCTGGTTAATATGATCATTATAAATCTGTGGCAAATCAATCCAAGGTACAATATCCCTTTTTGCTAAATCCATCAAATTATCATGAATTGTAGTTCTTAAATCCTCTCTTTGGCGAATTCCTGTGTTGAAATCCATATAATTTATTTGTGGATTGATTGAGGTTCGATTTAGCAGGTTCATTTTGTTTCTGATTTTATTCTTAAGGCGAGCATAATTAAGCCTTAACATACTATGGTCGCTCGGCAAGCCATGAAACTGCTTTAAAGGTAATGCAAATATTTTTGGAAACTCGGTGAAAACAAATTTTTTATATAGTGTCTGGTTTCTTCTATATCTGTTTGGCAAATTAAAGTAAAAATTAAAGAGATTGCGACTATTGCCTGGCAGAATAAATTGGTAACCTTCATATAAGATATTTGGTGCTATATATTTCGGGTATCTGTTATAAACTTCTATTAATTCTTCGTATGAAATGCCAGGATTACGATCAGGCAGATCGTATAATGCTGCTATTTGTGATTCGGTTGCGCAAGTAAGATTTGCAGATTTTACAAACCGTTCTTTTTTTAATACTTTTTCTCTCGCAGCCGTTGGTGTTTCAGCTCCCTTAGCAGGTAAGTGAGAACCTGCTATCCAGTCTAACATGTAACCAGACCAGATGTTTGCGCCATAATAAAGTTTATCCAGTTCTTCTAAAGGCGGATGATGAAATAAAAATGTCTGATGATGCGTTCTCTTAGAAATTTCTATTTCTTTTTGCGTAGAAAATTTGTAATTACTAAAAGAAAAAGTTCTATGTTTGGTTTGGAGCTTTTTAGCAACTAAATTTCCAATTTCAAAATCTAAAGTGTTTTCGGTCCCAAATGTATATGTATATATATTAGAACTTTCAGTAAACTCCTGAAGAGTTGCAAGAACTGCCCTGCTGTCTATACCGCCGCTAATTGGTACAACGTTTAAACTTTTATTGGAGAACAATTCTTCGAAAGTTCTAAACCATGCCGTTTTTGCTAAGCTAAGAAGATCATTTTCATCCAATTTTGATAACTCATTCTGTTTACTGGAAAAGTCTCCTGTTTCAATTATGTTTTTAGAATTCTGAAAATCTAAAAAATAACCCAAATACAAAAAGGAATTTATATCACCTATTTTCATTTCGAAAAAGCGCTTTTATTTTAATTATTTTTAATTCTCCTATCATAAATAAGACTGCGAAATAAGTTATCAAACCTGTCATAATTTTAATTATTAAGCTGATAAAAATATTGTTTGAAATAGTATATCCATCTATCCAGAAAAGATTTAAAGTTGTTATAGTAACAAGTAATAATAAAGGAGAGAGGAATTGCTGTAAATATGTTCTGAATGTAATTTTGGTCATTCTTTTTATTTGCAACCTGTACATAAGAAATAGAAATCCGCAGCTTAAAACTGCTAAAGATGTTGCTACTGCGTCGATATTTTCACTTTTAATAACGAAGAGTAAAACTGTTACTGTTAAAACATTTCTGATGATCGTCCATATGAAACCTACATCAGTTCTACCAGTGGCAATTTGAAGGCTGCCAGCTGGTTTTACGAGTGTAAAGCATGCTTGAAAAATTGCTAAACAAGCCAAGATATAATAAGCTGTTTCATATTCTTTCCCATATAATATCGTCAGAATTTCGCGAGAGCATAGTGCGACAATTAAGTAGAATGGTATTGTAGTGTGGGAAATCATGTGCAAAACTTTAAGATAATAGTATTCAACCTTTTTTTTCTCGCGGTTCATTGAAGCTAGCAGAGGATTAAAAACACTAAATACGATAGGAATAACAACTGAATATAGTTTTAAGCTTATTTGTTTAGCCAACGAATAAATGCCCAAGGTGCGTGGGCCAAAATATTTACCTATTAAAATTAGATCTATTTCCCTCGAGAGAAAATCTAATATGTTGCTACCTAGACTATAAGTTCCGATTGTCAAAAAATCTCTGATTTCGCTCATTTTGAAATGTAGTAAAATCGGTTCCTGTTTTCTGCGAATATATATCAGCAGTGATGACGAAATTGCCGAAGTGCTAATTGTGGAAAATACCAAACTGTAGACTCCGTAACCAGATATTGCCATAGTTACTGCAGTAATTAAGCCTACGGTATATGCGATCAGATCAACTTTTGCCAGGGTATGAAAAATTAACTTCTTTTGAAGTATAACTCTGTGTTGTTGTCCGATAGCCATTAAAATGATATTAAAAGCTAATATTCTAATTATGTTTTCGACTTTTGGTTGATTATAAAATTGTGCAACTAAAGGTGAAGCGGTATATATAAATATATATAATATTATCGCGATAAAATTATTTAGCCAATATAAGCTGCTGTATTGCTTCTGGGTAATATTTTGCTTAAATAAAATGGCAGTTGAAATACCCATTTCAACAAAGATGTTCGTAAAATTAACAGAAAAGACTGCGATTGCTAATAAACCAAAGTCTTCCTTTGGTAAATACCTAGTAAGAATGCTGATTTGTATCAACTGCAGTATTGCCAGCCCAATATTGCTTATTGAGGACCATTTGATACCTGATACTACAGTCTTTCTAATATCCATTTGTGGGAGCTAAAGAAAAGTTTTGTCTATAATCTTATAGATGTTTTCTCAGCCGTTGATTCTATAATACCCTTGACGTCATATATAATATTTATCTCTTTAAGATATTCTAATAAATTTAATTTTCTAAAGGCATCATGCGCGACTGTTATTATGATTACATCATATTTTCTTGATGGTTTTAAGTGCTCCGTTTTAAATTGTGAATGAGAAATAATCTCATATTCATGCATTACCTCGTCGGGATCCGCCCATGGGTCAAATGTAGTTACCTCTAAGCCGTACGCTTCTAAGTTTCGAATTACATCGACAGCCTTGGTATTTCGTACATCTGGGCAGTTTTCCTTAAAGGTAATTCCTAAATTTAGCACTTTAGCGCCACACGGATTAATGCCTTTTCTGATCATGGCCTTTAGTACTTGTTCTGCAACATATTTACCCATAGAGTCATTCAGGCGACGACCGGCCAGAATGATTTCCGGATGATAGCCATACTCCTGCGCCTTCTGCGCGAGGTAGTACGGGTCCACGCCAATACAGTGACCGCCTACCAAGCCCGGTTTAAAGGGAAGGAAATTCCATTTGGTCCCGGCTGCTTCGAGCACCGCATGGGTATCGATGTCCATAAGGTTGAATATCTTGGCCAACTCATTGACAAAAGCGATGTTGATGTCGCGCTGGGAATTCTCGATCACCTTGGCAGCCTCGGCCACTTTAATCGTCGGAGCCAGATGGGTGCCGGCACTTATAACAGAGCTGTAAAGATCATCTACTACTTTACCGATTTCAGGTGTGGAACCACTGGTCACTTTTTTAATTTTCTCTACGGTATGCTCCTTATCTCCCGGGTTAATACGCTCCGGCGAATATCCTGCAAAAAAGTCTACATTATACGTCATCCCGCTTACCTTCTCAACAACAGGAATACAGTCGTCCTCCGTCGCGCCTGGATAAACGGTAGATTCGTAAATGACGATGTCATCTTTCTTAATAACCTGTCCTACGGTTTCGCTTGCCTTTATAAGCGGAGTCAATACCGGTCTGTTGTTCTTATCTACAGGCGTAGGTACCGTAATAATGTAAATATTAGCATCAGCAATATCGTCAAGATTGTCAGAGCAATACAGTCCCTCTCCTGCATTTAGATCAGCAAAGGGATTGACCGCAACAAGCGCCGACTGCAACAGCTCATCTGATACTTCAAGGGTGTCGTCGTGGCCAGCATTGAGTTCGGCTACTCTTTTGGTATTAATGTCAAATCCCACTACAGGAAATTTTGTGGCAAACAACCTTGCAAGGGGAAGGCCTACATAACCAAGGCCGATGACGGCAATTTTGTGAGTCATAATATATGTTTGTGTTTTTTTATCTGTTTTTACTGTCTTGTGCTTTTAAGGTTTTCCCAGTACCATGTTACGGCTTCTTTGAGCCCTTGTGCAAATATGTGACTGGGTTCGTAACCCAGTAAATCCCGGGCTTTTGCGATACTGGCTTTGGAGTGGGGCACGTCACCTGCACGAACAGGACCGTGCAAGATTTCTACGTCGCTGACGGCCGGATCGTATTCGCTTAAATACTGCTTAAGGAGTTGGGCCATGTCTTTGATGGTAGTACGGTCGCCCACAGCGGTATTATATACCGTATTGACGGCAGCCGGATTTTCTGTCAGCATGGCCCGCTGATTCATCTGGATGACATTGTCGATATAAGTAAAGTCTCGTGAGTAATCGCCGGCGCCATTGATGGTCGGACTTTGATGGTTCATGAGTTGAATGACAAACTTGGGGATGACGGCGGCATAAGCGCCGTTGGGATCCTGTCTGCGGCCAAAGACATTGAAGTACCGAAGGCCTATGCATTCCATTCCGTAGGTTTTCGCAAAGACATCCGCGTACAGTTCATTGACATACTTGGTGATGGCATAGGGCGAGAGCGGTTTGCCAATCACATCTTCCACCTTGGGCAGGCTTGTAGAATCTCCGTAGGTGCTGGAACTGGCGGCATAGACGAAACGCTTGACTTTGGCATCACGTGCCGCGACGAGCATGTTGAGAAAGCCGCTCACATTCACCTCATTGCTCGTAATCGGATCGTTAATGGAGCGAGGCACGGAGCCAAGAGCAGCCTGGTGCAGGACAAATTGCTGATCTTTGCATGCCTCCCGACAGGTATCCAGATTCCGGATGTCCCCCTCGATCAAGGTATAGTTCGGATTGCTGAGGAAAGGCGCAATGTTGTGGCGATGGCCGGTAGCGAAGTTGTCCAGACAGGTAACGACCGCTCCCAGCTCTAAGAACTTTTCGGTGAGGTTGGAGCCGATGAAGCCGGCGCCGCCGGTGATGAGAATTTTTTTATTGAGTAGTGGGTGGTCGGTGGTCGGTGGTCGGTGGTCGGTGGTCGGTGATTGGTTCATGGAGTTGGTGGTCGGTGATTAGTGGTCGGTGGTCGGTGGTTGGTGATGGGTTAAAGTTTTGCTTTCAAAGATCTGTTTAAAGCATATAACTGTTTTCTTATTATTTCGATGTTTTGCAGGATAGCTGCAGCCCGTTCGAGATATTGCAGACGCACCGCAATTTCCAATTGCGTATCCAGTTCTCCGAGGGAGGCAAGCGCAATATAAATAAATTGCATAAACTCTTTGGTACTCCTGCGCATAAAACCTTCGGCAATGTTTGAAGGAATTGAAACAGCGCACCGGCGTATTTGAGAAGTTAAGCCATACATTTCCTCTTTAGGGAAGCCAAAAGACATTTTGTATATATCTTCAACAAGTGTCATGGAATTTTTCCAGACGTCGAGCTCTCTATAAGTTTGGACAGTCATGTGTTACAGGGCGGATTTGCGAATCTGCATATTTGCATATCTGCCTATTCGCGTATTTGCGTATCTGCGTATTTGTTTTTTACGTTTTAACTTATCTTATTTCTAACGGGGCGGATTTGCGGATCTGCGAATTTGCCTCGTTCCGCTTTAACTACTCTCGTATATTTAGTCTTGATTAAGCGAATCTGCATATCTGCGAATTTGCTTTTATGTTTTAACTTATTTTATTTATATCTGGCTGATTTGCTGATTTGCTTATTTGCGTATTTGCAGATCTGCATATTTGCGAATTTGCATTTTGTTAAAATTTCCACCAGGGTTTTTTGGTTTCGTCGTGGTAGCCGTAGCCGTATTTGCCACCGTAGCCGTAGCGCATTTCATCTTTATCGACATCGTTAAGGACGAGGGCCATGCGGGAAACGTTGTCGTCTTTGGCGACGGTGCCGGCATAATCGAGCAGTTCTTTTTCGGTGTAGCGGGCACGGACGACGTACACCAGGACATCGGAATGACGCAGGATGTGGAAGGAATCACTGACCATCATGAGCGGGGCGGAGTCGATGAGGACGTAGTCATAGCGCTGACGCAAATCAGTGAGCAAGTCCGCGAGGCGGCTGTCTTCCAGCAGGTCGGTTGGATTCGGCGGAATGGTACCGCTGCTGATGGTGTCCAGATTCGGGGTGAGGCCGGACGGGTGAATGATATCATCGGTATGGACGGTGGCATCTGCCAGGTAATCGGAGAGGCCTTGCGGGCCGGGAACAATATAGCGTTCCAGTTGCGGGTTGCGGAGGTCGGCGCCGATGAGGAGTACTTTTTTGGTACTGGCCAGGCTGAGCGCGGAGTTCACCGACACGGTGGTTTTGCCTTCGCCTTTCACGGAGGAGGTGAAGAGGATGACCGGCGCGGTGCCCGAGATTTTGGTGAGCATGAACTTCAGGTTGGCGGTCAGGATGCGGAAGGCTTCAGCATAGACGGAAAGGTCATTTTTACCCATGAGGTCAGAGTCATCCTTCCCCACGGTGGGTACCTCCGCCAGGACGGGCACATCAGGCAGGGCATCAGAAAGATCCTTTTTGGTTTTCACTTTGGTATCAAAGGCAAAGTAGCCATAGAAACCAAGGAAGGGCAACAGCAGGCCGAGCAGGAAGCCGCCAAGATAGATGATCTGTTTTTTAGGAGCGACCGGCTGTGCTACAGTATAGGCCGGATTGACAACACGCGCCTTCGGAGTCGTAACAGCCAAAGAGATGGATGTCTCTTCGCGTTTCTGTAAGAGGTAGAGGTAAAGCGCTTCCTTAATGTTTTGCTGGCGGTCAATGTTCCGGAACTGGCGCTCCTGACCCGGGAATTTGGTGATGCTTTCACGGGATTCAGTGACGCGCGCCTGCAAATCAGACAAGGTATTCTGCAACGTAGCGCGGGTCTTCACGAGGTTGTCGCGCACCAAATTGCGCGTAGCGGCAATATCACGGTTGAACTGCTGGACGGCGGGGTTGGCCGGGGTGGCCTGACGCAGGGTGCGGTTGCGGGTGAGGACGAGCTGGTTATAGTCGGAGATCAGCTGGTCCAGACCGGCGGGCATGCCCATATTGGAAGGCAGCAGCTGTTCATTGTTGGCGGAGTTGGCAAAGGCCAGGACAGAGTTGACCATCTCGAGCTGGGTGCCGACGTCCATGATCTTTTTGGTGGCTTCGTTGGCATTTTCAACGGAGAGTTTGGCCTGGGTCTCAAGATCGGTGATCTGGTTGGAGCGTTTGAAGGCTTCCTTCTGGCTCTCAATGGTCCCCAGTTCACGGGTAATGAGGTCGAGGCGCTCATCGATAAACTTGGCGGTATTTTCGGCTTCCTGGTTTTTGTTTTCAATGGCATCGAGGTTGAACTGGCGGATCAGCTCGTTGAGGGCCGCTTCCGATTTATCGGGGTTTTCACCATTGCGCGACATTTCGATGACGGCGGAGTTTTTGCCGGGTACGCCCAAGGTGAGGCTGCGCTCCAAGTCTTCGGCGGCCAAAGCGGCGTTGCGCACTACTAATTTTAGCGGGCTTTTGAATTCTACGGCCGGGTGTCGTGACACGACAAAAGTTCCAAACTCTTCCTGCACGGGAACATCATAACGGAAAATACGGTCCGGCTTTCCTTCGGCACTGAGTTTAAAGCTGGTATTGCTGGCCGGACGGATCGTGTAGGCCTGCTGTTTAAATTTCCGGGGTTCGCGCAGGTGGGTAACCTTGCCGTCGAGCGGCCCGTCGGAAAAGAGTTCGTTGGTGCGCACATTTCCTTCATAAATAAACTGCATATCGAGGTTCAGTTCTTTGACCACACGCAGCATAAGCGGCTTTGCTTTGAGCATGGAAATTTCGTCTTCGATATCGGTTTCGCTGAGGCCGCCGGTGAGGGAAATGTTTTGCAGATCGGTGAGGCCGCCGGAGCCTCCTTTCTTGGAAGCTTTGGCCACAAAAACAGAAGCGCGGGTCTGATAAATGACAGGTGCATAGCGCAGGTAGAGCCAGGCAGCGACCAAGCATAATAACAATGAGCCCAGGAACCACGGCCATTTCTTGCGGTAGCGGCCGATTACTTTTTTAAGATCAATTTTTTGTTCCGGCTGGTGTTCCGGGAGGAAGTCCATCTCCATGCGGTTATTTGAAGGCATTGATTAAGAGTGAAGCGAGGGTGATACCGACACCGACGAGCGAGAGAACGAGGGTGCGGTTGGGATTGGTATTGGCAACGACTTTTTTGGTTTCATCCGGCTGGACGTAGAGCACATCATTCTGCTGCAAATAATAGACGGGCGATTTGGTAAGGCCCGCATCGGTAAAGTCGAGGGTATAGGTCTGCTCCGTGCCATTGACGTTGCGCACGAGCTTAACATTGGTGCGATCACCGTATTGGGTCATGTCACCGGCAAGGCCCAAGGCCTGGAAGAGATTAATTTTCTCATTATCACTGGTATACTGGCCGGGCTTGTTCACTTCGCCGAGAACGGTGACATTGAAGTTGAGCTGACGCACGGTGACCATGGGATCCGTCAGATAGGCTTTTAAGCGTCCTTCGAGGTCTTCCTGGAGCTGCTGGCGGCCGAGGCCGGCGACGTGGAGGCGCCCCAGGACCGGGAAACTAATATAGCCATCGGCATCCACGAGGTAACCTTGGGGAGCATTCTGGTTGGTGGTATTATTCAGCACTTCATTTGGGCTGGCTGTTTTGTACATGGTGGCCTGGTTGAAGGGGCGAACGGCAAATTCATCAAAAGCGGAGACTTTAATGTCGAGCAGGTCGCCGGTCTGGAGGCGGGTTCCCTGATAGACGGCCTGGGACACGGCCTGCTGGTAGTCATTTTTCTCCAGATAGACCATGTTTTTTTTGGGGCCACAGGCCCAGAGGGTCAGGATCAGAACGGCAGCCAAGGGGGCGGCGGTGCGGCGCCGAAGCCAGGATTGTATTGTAGTCGGGATCATGTTGTGTTCATTTATAAACCGGCGGCTGCAGGGGTGAGGAAGGCAGAGGCGCGGTGGAAAAATGTGTTTTTGCGGGGCAAAGTTACGGATTTTTTTGGTGCGGGGCGCAGGGTGTGGGTTGCGGGTTGCGGGTTGCGAGGTGCGGGTTGCGGGTTGCGAGGTGCGGGTTGCGGGTTTTCAAAGGAGCGCTGCCGTTCAGGGGGTTGCTTCGTCGGCTGAGGCCTCCTCGCAATGACGGGGGTACGGGTTGCGGGTTGCGGGGTGGTCAGTGGTCGGTGATTGTTCCTACGCTGCGCTTCGGAAAAACACTCGAACTGACAAGGTGCAAGGTGCGGGTTGCGGGTTGCGGGTTGCGAGGTGGTCGGTGATCGGTGGTCGGTGAACGGTGAACGGTGGCGGGTGGCCGGTGATCGGAAGTGAGGAGTGGGTGGTCAGAGGAGAGGAGTGGGGAGTAATTGAGTGATTGCGGGTTTTCAAAGGAGCGCTGCCGTTCAGGGGGTTGCTTCGTCGGCTGGCGCCTCCTCGCAATGACGGGGGTACGGGTTGCGGGTTGCGGGTTGCGAGTGGTGAGTGGTCGGTGGTTGGTTGTCGGTTGTCGGTGATTGTTCCTACGCTGCGCTTCGGAAAAACACTCGAACTGACAAGGTGCAAGGTGCGGGTTGCGGGTTGCGGGTTGCGAGGTGCTTCGTGAGAAAGGCAGAAGAAAAGAAAAAGGTCCGGGCTGGAGTGCCGGACCTTTTTGGGTATTTTTCCTGAGCGCCGAGAGGCTCAACGCCGGAGGAATTAGTTGGTTGTAGCGGTATAGGTTACTGTTTGGGTGTATTTCCCTTCCGGTTTTCCTAAGAGGACTGTCTGTGCTTTTTCAGCCGGGATGGTGTAGTCGATGTTCAGTGAA
>NZ_JALHKS010000005.1 GCF_022968825.1 Chryseobacterium salipaludis | reverse complement strand
TCCCATTCCGAACACAGAAGTTAAGCCCTCTAGCGCCGATGGTACTGCGAATAGCGGGAGAGTAGGTCGCCGCCAGTCTTTTTAAAAGCTCATCAATCTTTTTTGATGAGCTTTTTTTGATTGCGGGTAGTCTGTAAAGTTATTGGCTTTTAAGTTCTAAAGCGACGTTAGAACAGCCTTTTTAGGAAAGATTAAGAGAGACCTGCGTTCGTGGTTATTATCCTTTTTTCGGTGAATATTTTTTAGTTTGCTGGATGGCAGTAATGTGAACGGTTGCTCGGAATTTTTTTCAAAATCTCCATTTAAAAATGATTTGGAAATTTTGCATTTTAAAATAGCACTGGTCCAGACGTATTGGCTATAATCTAAAATAAGATAAAATGATTCCTCTCTTTAATCTTTTTATTTTTTATCCATACAGAACTGAGCCTTATACTTGCCATAAAATGCACATCTTTGCAAAAAGTATTACGTTGAATTACCGCTCTCATTTTACCTTATCGAGAAGCTCTGTGTACACAATTGCTGTAGTACTGGCTGCAATAGTCGTCATGGCGCTCGCTATTCTGAGTAGATTGATTACGGCGGAAGCCTTTCGCAGCAATGAAGAGTTTGCGCGTAAAGCTTTCCTAACTAAATACGAATTAGTAGAGCGCGAGTTTAAAGCAATACATACTTACCATCACTTGCTACAAAAAATGGTCAAGAGTAGTGCAAGTGACACTTACGAAATGCAGTTTTCCGTATTAAACAGATTGAATGACGCGCAGAATCTGGTACAATATAATTGGTACTTCCACGGTCAGAGCGATTGGGAAGCGAATAATCAGAAGTTATTGAAGGCAGCATTAAAGAAAAACGCCAGCGGTCATGAATGGCGAAAGGATTTTCCAGATGACAGTATCCGCAATTTTTTAATTTCGGGCGGTGGTGAAATAAACTGGATTTCCTATGACAGTGTGAGCTTAAGCGGTCGAAAGACGTATTTTGGGTCAACAATTAATCTTGATCAGCTGCATGAACATTTTATAAAGGTGGGACAAAATCAAAATAATTATGCATTTGTGTTTACCAAGGACGGAACTTGCATTACGCATCCCGAACAAAAGTTTATCGGCAAGAATATTTTTGATTTCACCGATATCAGACTAGAAGATTTACGCGATTTAGATTCGAATGCAAATAATGAAACCACTGCACTTTCAGAATATCTTGGTATCGACGTAACCCGATTTATCAAACCATTGAAAACTGGAAATTTCGACGGCTTCGTTGCCGTCAATTATGCCAACCTTCTCATCGATGAAAATGTGAGGCAAACAAGATTTTATACAGCGGTTATTTTCCTCTCCACTTTCCTGCTGATTCTGCTGATTTTCGTGCTTTTCTACAATGCAACAAACATCGCTTACCGCGCTAAGGAAAAAAGTGAACTCGAAAAGAGGCAGCTGCTCGTCGACAATGAAATTATGCACAAAGAGCAGGCATTAAGTCAGCTTCGGCAATTGAAAAGTCAGATGAATCCGCATTTCTTGTTCAACTCTCTCAATTCATTGTATATGCTCATCGGCTTCGATAAAAATAAAGCGCAGGAGTTTACAATGAACTTATCCAAAATTTACCGTTATCTGATGGTACCGCCCGAACATAATTTGGTAAAGCTGAAAGAAGAATTGGCTTTTGTAGAACAGTACATGGTTCTACAGCAGGCACGCTTTTCAGAAGAAATCGACTTTAAGCTAAACGTCACTAGTGACAAAGCTTTAACTAAAAAAATACCATACCTCGCGCTGCAGACTGCTGTGGAAAATGCCATCAAACATAATATTGCTACTGCGGAGCAGCCGTTGGAGATTAGCATAACCGTTGACGATTATTCCGTCACTATCAACAATACATTACAACTCAAAGATGAACTGCCGCAGGGAGAACGCTTCGGATTGCAATATTTACAACAGGCCTATCGATTTTTTGGGAAATACCATTTTAGTGCTGCGGCCAAAGACGGGTATTTCGTCTGCAAATTGCCGCTGCTGCACTGAAAGCATCCGTTCACTCCCATATTCTATCCGTTCACTCCCCAATATTTCATTTTCCCCTCGATTCGCCCTTACATTTACTCTCTGCCGACGGTGATTTTTGTCATTGTCGCAATTCAAACAACGGTAAATGAAGCAATATACATTAGCAATTTATTTCGGACTGGCGCTTTTTTCCACAGCGGTAAATGCGCAGCAGAAAGACAGCGAAAAAAGCGATAAAGAAAAAACGGAAAAGGCAAGTTCTTCCAAGAAAATGAAAAAGATGGAAGAGCTAATCAAAAAAGCGACCTACACCAAGGGGATGTTCAATACCATCGTTAAAGGAACGGATGTGTATTTCGAGATTCCCAATTCGCTAATGAATCGCCAGTTCCTGATTGTCAACAAAATTTCGCAGGTGCCGATGGAAGTGAACGAAGCCGGCTTAAATAAAGGGATGAACTATGAAAACAAAGTCATCACATTTCATCATGATGAAGTGGCGAAGAAAGTTTGGGTAAAAACGTCCACACCAAAAGTTTCGTCGCCTGAAAAAGATGCCATCACCCAATCCGTTAGAGAAAATTTTGCGGAATCAATTATTGAAGTCTTTGACGTCGAAGCCAAAAATGCGGATTCCACCTCAGTTGCCATCAAGGTCAATAAGATTTTTGACGGGAATAAAAAGAGCTTTAACGATGTCTTGGCCAGTACCGGCTTAGGCGGATCGGTAAAATCTGAACTTTCCTACATTGAGGCGGTAAAAACTTTTCCTGAGAATATTGTAGTTAAATCACAATTGACGACTTCAGTCAATGAGGGCGGAGTAGATCTGCCCGTGACTTTAGGGGTGACCAGCAATATCGTTCTGCTGTCCAAAACACCGATGCAACCGCGCTTCGCCGACGACAGAGTTGGCTATTTTACCGAGAACCATTGGTTTTTTAACGACAGTCAACAGCGCATGGAGGAAAGGAAGCTCATCACGCGCTGGCGTTTGGAGCCAAAAGATGAAGACAAAGAAAGATATTTGAGAGGTGAATCGGTAGAACCGAAGAAACCAATCGTTTACTATATCGATCCTGCTACGCCGCCGCAATGGCGTGATAAAATTATTGCAGGCGTTTACGATTGGCAGGTTGCTTTTGAAAAAGCAGGTTTTAAAAATGCGGTCATCGCCAAAATGCCGACCGAGAATGATAAGGATTTCGACATTGACGATGTGCGTTACTCCGTGATTACCTATGTTGCCTCTCCGAAAGCCAATGCTATGGGACCATCAGTTGTGGACCCCCGAAGCGGCGAAATTCTGGAGTCAGATATCGTTTGGTGGCACAATGTGATGACATCGTTGCACGACTGGATGCGCATCCAGACAGGCCCGATCGATCCAAAAGCGCGTGGCAATAAATTCAGCGACGAACATATGGGCGAGGCCATTCGATTCGTTTCCTCGCACGAAGTGGGCCATACTTTTGGACTCAAGCACAACATGGGCGCATCTTTCGCGTATCCCGTGGAAGCTTTGCGTTCGAAAGAATTTACCGATAAAATGGGCGGCACCGCACCATCCATCATGGATTATGCGCGTTATAATTATGTGGCGCAGCCGGAGGACGGTGTTACCGCCATTACACCGAAGATCGGTGTTTATGACAAATACGCCATAGAATGGGGCTACCGTTGGTATCCCAATATGTATACAGAAAAAGCGGCGCTCAAAAAGCTAATCGCCGACCATGAAAACGACCCCAAATATTTTTACGGCGAGCAACAAAGCTATCTGGATACGGTGGACCCGCGCTCGCAGTCAGAAGACTTGGGCAATGACGCTGTGCTGGCCAGCCAATATGGTGTAATGAACCTGAAAAGAGTGGTAGATAACCTGCTTGCGTGGACTTATGAAAACGGCAAAACGTATGAAGATGCGGGTAGATTATATTATGGTGCGGTAGGACAATGGGACTTATACAGTCATCATGTGATGGCAAATGTGGGCGGGATTTATCTGGACCGTCTGGTATTCGGAAATAATAAAAAAGCCTACGAACCTGTGCCTGCGCAGATGCAGCGGAAAGCGGTGGATTATCTGAACAAAAATGTCATTAATCTGCCGAAATGGTTGTTCTTCAATCCGATTTTGGAGAAAACTTATGCGGTGAAGAAAACACCTGTCGGGCCGTATGAGCAGTCCCCGTACACGCTTGCGCGCGGAATGCAATATGCCGTCATTTATTACCTCTTTACCGACGACCGTCTTTTGCGCATGCTGGAAACCGAACTGAAGCGCGAAGAGTTGGGAACAAACGCAGAAATTTATACCGTTCAAAATCTGTTCAGCCAAGTGCGCGATGCAGCTTTCGGCAAGAAAGGAAACCTGGGTATGTTGGAACGGATGACCCAGAAAAATTATGTTGATGCACTGATTGTATCTACCAATAAACTGTTCGAGAAAACGGCCGTTAAGGCGCTTTCGGTACAGCAGACTTTGGGCGTGCCGATGCTCTGCAATTATCTGAGTGAAGACCAAATGTTGCGCAACATCAACTATTCATCGATGAAACGCGTCTCCGAAGTAACGACCTACAAAAGGGCCGAGCTGCAAAATGTTTTAAACCTCATTCGTAAGAGGAAAAACAGCGGAGATTCGGCAACGCGTGCGCACTACGCGGACCTGATCATCCGCATTGAAGAAGCTTTAAAATAAACCGTATTTAAACATAAGAAAGAACAGCCGTCAAAGTAACCACGATCACTCGTACAGAACAGGGAACGGCTAAAAAATACAGACCATAGTAAATGAAAAAATCATTAGTTCTTTTACCTCTGCTGGCTGCAAGCATGGCCTACGCCCAGCAGAAGAGGGTGATCACAGGAACTGTGCAGGACGTAACCACGGCCAAAGGCTTGGTAGGTGCTTCAGTGAAAATTGATGCACAGTCGGTTTCTTCTGCCACCTCGGAGGCAGGCATTATCGAAAGTGTTTCGGTAGGTTCCATCACGACAAAGGAGGGCCACTTCTCGCTGGAAATCCCTGCCGAAACCCAGTCCGTCACCATCAGCTTTCCCGGTTACGAAGCTGAGATTTTGCAGCTGTATCCGGGCCAGGTGCAGTACACTGTAAAACTGCAACCTGTCAGCACTTCAAATAAGGAATCGAGCATTCAGGAGGTAGTGCTTACTGGTTATCAGAGAATCGAAAAGCGCAAACTGACTTCTGCGGTGAATACCGTGAAGATGAACGATATTCAGCAGGCAGGTGTAGCCAGTGTGGACAAACTGTTGGAAGGTCAGGTGGCGGGTGTGGTCGTCACGCCCGAAACGGGAGCGCCAGGCAGTCCTGCAAAAATCAGAATTCGTGGTACGGCTTCGCTTTCTGGACCGCAGGATCCATTGTGGGTCATTGACGGTTTGCCGCTGGAAGGAAATGATGTGCCGGACTTCAGCGATAAAGACAACCTGGATCAGTTACAGAATTTCTCTATTGCGGGTTTAAACCCCAACGATATAGAAGATATTACGATATTAAAAGACGCCGCGGCTACGGCTATTTACGGCGCCAGAGCAGCCAACGGTGTGATTTCTATTACCACCAAAAAAGGCATGAAAGGTGCGATGAAGGTAAACTTCAGTGCCGATACTTTTGTAAACCTTCGCCCTGATTTCTCAAAACTAAATCTGCTGAACGCTTCGGAAAAAGTAGATTTGGAACTGATGCTCGCAGGCAGATCTGAGCTTACTTTCCGCGACGACAAAGGCGAAGTGATGCGCATCCTAAACGCTACCAATCAACTCAATGCATTCCGTGCAGGCGGTTGGGAAGCACTGAACCCGGAGGCACAAGCACAAATCAGTGCGCTGCGCAGCAACAATACCGACTGGGGCAAACTGCTGTACCGCACCGCCATTAACCATCAGTACGGCGCCAGCGTTTCGGGCGGCACCAACAATTCGGACTACTACCTGTCGCTGGGTTATTTCAACGAGCAGGGAACGACCATCGGTACGGGCTTCGAGCGTTTTAACCTGACTTTAAAAAACAATTATAAAGTCAACGATAGACTGAATGTTGGTATTTCCGTTTTCGGTACCGAGAGCGAGAGAAAATCCTTTGTGACCGATGCCGATGCGTCCATCAATCCCGTCAACTATTCCAGAAATGTGAATCCGTATCTAACGCCGTTCAATGCGGATGGTTCTTACCGATACGATCGCGACATCGACGGTTTCGACGATCGTTACATTCCGTTCAATTTCCTCGAAGAAAGAGAGAATACACATTATTCGCTGAAGAATAAATCGTTGAAAGCCATCCTCGATATTGACTATAAGCTGGCGAGAGGACTGAAGCTCGCTTCACAATTTGGTATTCAATACGATGTGAACGATAGCGAAAAATACGCTGCACAAAACACCTACTTCACCAGAAAGCTGAAAGAGGCTACGCGTTATTACCAGAACGGCGGCTATAAATATTTCCTGCCAGAGGGCGCCATTAAGCAAAATTGGGACAATGATTTCTTTCAATACAACTGGAAATTACAGGCCCTCTACAGCACCAAAATTGGCAGCCGTCATGAAATCGATTTGATGGCAGGTTCTGAACTGCGAAAAACCATGGACAATACGACGGTGACCAAAGCTTTCGGTTATAATCCCGTGACCAAAAGAGCGACCCCGATTGTCTTCCCAAGCTCCAACTATGCTTCGGATAAGCGATTCGAAGCTTACCGAGAAATCGCGCCGATCGAGAATGCATATGCTTCTTTCTATGCCACGGCATCCTACACTTTTGACCGGAAATATACCTTCTTCGGAAGCGCCAGATATGACGGTACCAACCTTTTCGGTGTAGATAAGAAATACCGTTACCTGCCGATTTGGGCGGCTTCGGCATCTTGGCTGGCTTCGCGCGAAGAGTTCATGCAGAATGTGGATTTCATCTCTAATCTGAGATTCCGTGGTTCCTATGGTTTGCAGGGCAACATCGACAGAAATACCTCGCCGTATTTCATCGGTGAATACAGCGACACGAGCATTTTGCCGGGAACGAAGGAAGACATCATCAATGTCATCAGTCCGCCAAACGGTAAACTGCGCTGGGAGAAAACCACCAACACCAATGTGGGCGTAGATCTCGGTTTGTTCAACAACAGAATCAACCTTACTGCAGACGTTTATCACCGAAAGGGTACCGACATGATCAGCATGAAGGAAACTCCACTGGAAACGGGTTTTGAATATACACTGGTGAACTGGGGCAGCCTGACTAACAAAGGTTTTGAACTTGCACTGTCCACAAGGAATATCAATAACGACAATTTCAAATGGAGCACCACCATCAACTTTGCGCACAATAAGAGCACGGTATTAGATGAGCAGGTGCGGGACAATTCTACTTTGCCATCCAGAGTCGGTCTTCCTGTGAATGCGGTTTTTGCGTTGAAAACGGCAGGAATAGATTCAAACGGCAACCCGCTGTTCTGGAAAGGCAACGACAAAGTCAGTGCTTCGGAATTCTTTCAATTGTTTGATGAGTGGGACGATTTTTACCCGGGTCAGCTGGTCGGCACGAAATTCAGCAACTCCGAAATCCGCGGGCTGTTCACCTACATAGGCGACCGCGACCCGAAGTATACGGGCGGTATCATCAATAATTTTAAATACAAGAATTTTGATCTTGCTGTTTCTGCCGCTTTTAATCTGAAGCAAACCGTGATGCGCTCACCGTCTTTCCGCGGTATGGAACTGGATCGTGGAAGAAACTATACTCAGGACATTTGGCAGGCGGGCAGTACATTGCCGGGCATCACCGGCGGTGATATCGACGCAAATCCTGACGGCTGGATGGCCAACAAATGGTTTGCCGACAACCGCGCCAACACCTATGCGCTGCTGGACATCTGGGCGAAAGAGATTTCATACCTGCGGATTTCCAGTATCCGTCTGGGCTATACGCTGCCGAAGAATTTTACCGATCAGGTAGGCGTTTCATCACTGCGGTTGAATGTGGAAGCCCGCAATTTGTTTGTTTTCAGCAACGGCTACGACGGTTATTTCGATCCTGAAACTTACGGGAACATCTACGCACAACCGATCCAGAAATCGGTGACGGTAGGACTGAACCTTTCATTTTAACACATTTTAAAAAGGCGACGGCTGTTCTGAATTTTTTAAAGACCGAACAGCAGTGGCCAAAAAAGCATACATCAGCAATGAAAAGAATATTCACCATAGCAGCCGCTACCGCGCTCAGTTTGAGCACGGTAAGCTGCGACCGCTTCCTCGACATTCAACCCGAGGGAAAAGTGATCCCAACCTCTACGGAAGATTACCGCGAGGTACTTACTTCGGCTTATGCCAAATATCCTGCGCACAAATCGCTCTCAGCACTGCGCACTGATGAACTGAATCTGGATGAATACAGCATGGATTTCCCTAACTACCGTGAGATCACCATGTGGAAGGATTCCAACCTCGACGCGGTAACCACACAGTTTCCGTGGGTCAGCTTTTACTCCACCATTTTTTATCTCAACCAAACCATCAATGAGGGAGTCAAGACCATGGCTGCAGGAGATGAAAAAAATCAGATTCTAGCCGAGGCTTATGCGTTAAGAGCTTACTCTTATTTTGATTTGGTAAACCTTTATGGCAAGCCATACAACGAGACAACGGCAGCTTCGGACAACGGCGTTCCGATCAGCCTTGAGATCGATCTTGAGCAGGTATTACCCGCTTCCTCGGTGCAGCAGGTGTACGATCAGATTCATGCAGACCTTACACAAGCTGAAACTTTAATGGTGAAAGCAAAGCAGGAGCAGTCTACGCGTTACCGTTTTTCAAAAGCGGCTCTCGAAGCATTGCAGGCGCGCGTGGCACTGTATCAGCAGAATTATGATGCGGCGCTCACTTTTGTCAATGCCGCTTTGTTCATCCAAAACGACTTGGTGGATCTGAATGCTACGGCTGCCACCGTGCCGAGCCGTTTCGACTCAAAGGAATCGATCATGTCACTGGATTATGCGTTTAACAATGCGGTGCAGAATGTGTCTTTTGCTTCGCCTGAACTCATCGGCAGTTATGACCAAACAAATGATAAGCGTTTTGGACTTTACTTTGAAAAATCGGGCAGTAAATATAAATTGAAAAAAGGCGGAAGTACTGATTTCAGAGTATCATTCAGAACGGCTGAACTGTATTTCATTAAATCGGAAGCGCTGCTGAAACTCGGACAGCTTTCACAGGCCAAAGATGCGCTAATGACGGTTCTGTCGAAAAGGTACACTGCAGCAGGATTTGCGAACATCCAAACCACGGTAGCCGCGATGAACGCCACAGACTTCATGAAGTTCATCCTCGATGAGCGTTTCCGCGAATTTACTGCCGAAGGGCACCGGTGGTTCGATCTGAGAAGAGCCGACCAGAAACAAATTACCCATACCGTTAGCGGAATGCAGTATGTGTTACAGCCAAACGACGTGCGCTACACCATTGAAGTGCCGCCTGCTGCGAAGGCAAACAACCCCAACCTGTAAATTACTTCATATCATTTTTTTTACAGCAACCGCTCAGACGAAAGTTTGAGCGGTTTTTATACTTTTGCACTGTATGAGAGTTGCAATTGTAGAAGATGAACTGCTGGCGCTGAACTATCTGAAAGAGATTTTAGAAAGTCAGGACGTCATCGGGTTTTCCACAATCACCAGCTTACGGTCGAAAAAGCAAGCTATTGAGTTCTTCAAGGAAAATATGGTGGACCTAATTTTTATGGATATTCATTTGGGAGACGGTAAGAGTCTTGGCATTTTTGAAGAGGTGGAGCTTCGTACGCCAGTGATCTTCATTACGGCTTATGATGAATATGCTATCAAAGTATTTCGCCATTTCACCATCGACTATATTCTAAAACCGTTTGAGCCTGAACAGCTCTACGCTGCCCTGGAAAAATTTATAACAATCCGACAGAGCATGAAGCCCGCAAATACACTGCAAGCCTTGGCGAACCTGAGCAAAACAGGGGAGAGCATCATCCGGAAGTTTGTGGTGACAGACGGTCATAAAATAAGGTCGCTGGACGAAAGGCAGATCGCGTACTTTTTTGCATCAGGTAAATACTTATTCATCACATCGACGGACGACCACACTTATCTCTACGACGATACGCTGAAAGATATCATCACCAGAATTGA
The DNA here is from genome assembly GCF_022968825.1 of Chryseobacterium salipaludis. Classification (GTDB taxonomy): domain Bacteria; phylum Bacteroidota; class Bacteroidia; order Flavobacteriales; family Weeksellaceae; genus Kaistella; species Kaistella salipaludis. The sequence goes on along the minus strand of NZ_JALHKS010000005.1, from coordinate 206,449 downwards.
CCCAAAGCTTTTCTTTAAAGTGAACCGCAAGTTCATTGTAAACACAGCATCCGTCAAGGAAGTCATAAAACATTCAAGCCAAAAAATAGAGCTCGTTCTTCAACCAGCGCCCGAAACGGATGCAGAAGTCTTCATCAGTAAATTCCAGATTGCAGAATGGAAGCAGCGAATGCAAGGATGAGAAACAACAATTTTGCAAGATCGATTTTAAAATCTGCTCACCACACCCCAGTGTATCTTCGTGTCTGCAAATCGCAGCGTGTTGCCGAATTCATTGCCGTTAGAAATCTGAAGGTTAAGAATACCAATAGGTATTTTAAGGTTAAAGCCAAGCCCGAAACTGTAGAGTCCGGTGGATAAATTGAACGCTGCATTTTGCAAATAGCCTGATTGTATAAACAAATCAAAAAAGGCATCTTGATTCGCCAAATATCGGTATTCTGCGCCACCGTATAAATATGTATCGGCGAAAAGTGACTGTTCGTTAAAACCGCGCAGGGAGTTCCAGCCACCGAACCGCAGCATTTCATTTCGTCCGGCGTTTTGTGCAGAAGTAAGCAGAGCGCCTTCAGCCTTTAACTGCAGAAAGTGTGGAGTGCCAAGCGAAATTATATGTTCTCCATGAGCTGAAAAATTCCCCTGGTGAGAAGTTTTAGCGTCATCCGCCGCATAACTTGTTAATAGCCAGTCGCCCGACGCAGTAATTTTTGTTGAATGTATAAACAGCGGCACCTCCGACGGAACTTTATATTCATACCAGATACCCACACCTGCACGTGAAAAGTCTCTGGCCTGGGTATATAATGAATCTAAAACGGCTGATGTCTCAAAGATTCCGCGTACGCCTGTTTTCTGCTTTAATCCGCGCAACAGGTACAGAGAAGGAATAACTTTCACATTAGCATACGTAGAATCCTGTCTGAAAATTCGCACATCCAGCTGCCCGCCTACATTCGAGCGAAACAGGAACGGAACATCTGTTTTCAGATCGAAATTCTGTCCGCGGTCCGGGCTCCGCTGCCAGTAAATATCAATACTTTCGAAGCTGTTAAAAACATTCCGGAACTGCAGATTCAGGCTGCCGTTGAACGTGAACTTTTCGTTCTTATCATTACCAAAGCCGACAATACCATCGAAAGTGTTGGATTTCTTCTTTTGTAGAGTTAAAAATACCTGGGTGGAATCTTTAGTAAAAAGCGTTTCCGGGCCTTTGATTAAAGCAACAAACGGATGGTTGCGCAATTCATTTTGCAGACGTCGCAGTGTATTCGTCTGATACGGCTTGCCGAGATATTGCAATTCCAGATTTCTGCGAAATCGCCAGGGAACTTTTTCATATTCTTTAAAAACAAGCGCATCAATAGTCCGACGGTCGTTTTTTTCCACCGAAAGATGGATTAGCGGCGCTCCGTTTTTCATGCCGTCGTAATCGCTTTTAACACGGTTAAAGAGATACCCCTGATCTGCGAAGTAACTGTTGATGGTGCTTCGGAGCGAGTCAATGTTCTTTGTATATATTTCTTCCGGCCAGGAAAAAGTTTGCTGTAGTTCCTCATCCGGTTTTATATATCCAGTGTTGAAACTTTTGCCTTTATCATATATAATAAGAGTGCCTGTATCTGTATTTTCGACGGACAGGACTTTAGTAAGATAATATCTGTTCTGCGCCAGTGAATCCAGAAACTGAACCGCAGCCGCAGAATCTTTTTTAACGACCTCTTCGCCCGACGAAGAATCCCGCAGTCGCAGGCCTTGCTGTGCGGCGCAGAAAAACGTAATCCAAAAAAGAAAAAAACTGAAGCGAAGTTTCATTTGCAGGCTGTCTCTATCAAACCGGTAAAAGTACGGTTTCGTATGTATCGTTTTAATTATCTTTATAAAATTATAATTAATTGTTTCAGCTGCAGGTCAGCAGATTTCTTTCTATGAAAAAAACCGGTTTATTTTTCGGCAGTTTCAATCCTATTCATATCGGTCACCTCATTCTTGCCAACTATATTTTAGAAAATACAGATATGGAAGAACTGTGGTTTGTGGTAAGCCCGCAAAATCCTTTTAAAAATAAAAAATCGCTGCTTAATGACCATAACCGGCTGGATATGGTACAGCTCGCGGTGCGCAACTATCCGAATATGCGCGCCTCCAATATTGAATTTTCGTTGCCGGTGCCGAGCTATACGATTGATACGCTGACCTACCTGAAAGAAAAACACCCTGATCATTCCTTCGCTCTCATCATGGGTGAAGATAATCTCAACAGCCTGCACAAATGGAAGAACAGTGAGCAGCTCGTCAGCAACCACCAGATCATTGTGTATCCGCGGCTGTTTAGTGAAGCAAAAGAAGACCATCCTTTGAGTAAGCATGCCAATATTTCGGTGATCAGTGCGCCGGTAATTGAACTTTCTGCCACGGAAATCCGCAATATGATAAAGGAAGGTAAGAATGTGCGGCCCATGTTGCCTCCGGAAGTTTTTGAATACCTGGACGGCAGCAGCTTTTACCGCTGAAACGAGTTTTAATTTCCGTACTTTTGCAGGGTCTTAATCATCGGATATTATGAAGTTTATCGAAGCGTTTTTCGCAAAGTATTCCACGGAAAAAATCATAAAATGGTTTAAGCAGATCTGTCTTGCCGAGGCGGTCTCCTGTTTTCTGCTCTACTGTGTGGCCATGGTTTGGAAGCGTTATGACCCGGATGGATTAGCTTCCACCATCTTCATTATTGTTATCGGCAATATTCATGGTTTGTTCTTTACACTGTATTTGCTGCTTTTAATTCCTGCGCGCAAAATTTTTGAATGGGATGATGAGGATACCGTTTTCGCGTTGCTGGCTGCATTTTTCCCCTTTGCCACCATCTGGATTGATAAGAAGCTTGCACGCTTCGACAGAGAATAAATTTTAAATTTCAGAAAAACTTTTGATCCGGATGTAACATTCCGGATTTTTAATTGTCTTATTAAGTAAGAGCAGAAATGCTAGCTGTTGTACATATGTACTTTGTTTAACATACTACTGTGTTATAACATTAAATTAAAATTAATAAAACTTAAACCACTGTTGCCATGAAAAAAATAATTGTTTCTCTGATTGCCCTTACCTCGGCGCACTCGGTCGCACAAACCAAAACCGATACGACCAAAACGCAGACGATTCAGCAAGTCAAAATGACGAAAAAAGTCCTTCAGCGTAAAAGTGACCGTTTCGTGTATGATGTTGCTTCCACACCCGTAGCAAAAGGGAATACCGCCTTTGGTCTTCTAAAAGAAACGCCGCTTGTTTCGTCCACCGATGATAAGACACTGCAGATTGCCGGAAAAGGCAATGCCATCATCTACCTGAATGGCCGGCCGACACAGATGGATGCGGATGCGCTGGAACAGTTCCTGAAGAATACACCCGGCGAAAATATTCAGAAAATTGAAGTCATTACCACGCCCGGCAGCGAATACAGGCTTGAGTCATCCGACGGTATCATCAATATCGTGCTGAAAAAGAAATCTTCTGACGGGCTCAACGGAAACTTCCGGATGTTCAACAAGCAGAACTACTACAACAGTACCGGTGCCAGCACCAGCTTGAATTACCGCAAAGGGAAACTGGGCATCAACGGCAGCATCAATACCAGCGAGAATATCGAGCAGCAGTTTTATGAACTTGAAAATGGAAATGCCCAGGCGGCTACCCGCACCCAGGGTTTCATCACGGACCCTAATAAAAACCTGGGCGGATACCTTAACATAGATTATGAGCTTAATGACCGCAGTTACCTGGCGCTTTCCTACAACTCCTGGGCAAACCGCAGCTACGGAGCAACCAGCAGTTTATTTAACACGGACAAAAACCTGGTGGACAATACCACGCGTTATACCTGGACTGACAATAATGAAGATGCAAGAAGCTATAATAATTCACTGAACCTGAATTATGAACTGAAGATTGACTCCCTGGGCAGTAAATTAAATTTAAATGTGGCCGGGCTGCTATACCGCCGCTTCCAGGTTTCTGACAATATTACAACTGCTGCAGATGCCACCGGGAACAGGTTCGGGAGACTCCGCCTTATCGAGCAGGACCAGCCTCAGTATATTGATAACTTTTCGGCCACGGCAGATTATATTAAAAAGTTTAAAAAAGATTTTACCGCTTCAGTTGGCTTAAATTATAATAAGACAAAAACGGACAACGACACAAAATACCTGGCATACAACTATATGTTGGGTACCGAGCAGGATAATCCAAACCATTTCGTATACGATGAAAATATTGCCGGTGCGTACCTGACGCTGGAAAAAGTCTTTTCACCTAAGTTTTCAGGAAAGCTCGGTTCCAGACTGGAGTACACGCAAAGTGTCGGCACGTCCGACAATGCGCAGGATGAAAGTTTAAGAAAAATCACACAGGAATATTATAAAGTGCTTCCGTACGTGAGTTTCAATTATGCCATCAACGATCAAAATAATGTGTCTTATGCTTTTTCCAGCAGAATGCGGCGGCCGCGTTTCTGGGAACTGAATCCGGTACGGCATATTCTCACGGAGAATAACTACATTCAGAATGATCCTTTTGTGAAGGCTTCCTCCATCTATTCCCATGAGTTTACGTATATGTACCGAAACGCATACTTCCTGATTCTGCAGCACAGCCTGGTAAAAGATAAGATTACACAAGTGCCGCTTCAGGGTGTGATCAACGGGAAAAACCAACTGCGTTATATCCGGACCAATTTTGGTGATACGCAGGAAATGTCTGCCATGCTGGGCACCAAGAAAAGTTTCTTTAAAGGTATCTGGACTTTAGGGTTGAATGCAGGTGTGCAGCACAATATTAACAAAGGCAGTCTGAACCGCGATCCACTGACCGGCGATATTTTCCCGATGTATGAAAACTACCGCGAGTCTACCTCTTTTGTCCTGCAAACTAACCACAACATTCAGCTTGATAAAAAGAAAACCTGGTATCTGGGTGCCAACTACTTCTATGTGGACAAGCAGCAAATCGATCTGGGTCAGCTGGAAAGCCTGATGCAACTGGATCTGAATATCAAGAAAATATGGGAAAACTGGACTTTCTCGCTGGAAGCCACGGATGTTTTAAACACATTCAAGACCAACATTTATGATGTACAAGATAATGGCAACTACAATATTATCCGCCAAAACCAGTATCGCCGCGGTCTGCAGTTCACGGTAGTGTACAATTTCGGCAACCAGAAAGTAAAAAGAATCCGCAAAATCGACAGCGCTGCGGATGATATAAAATCACGTACTAATTAATTTTTTTCATTCAACAGAACTGCCCGCACCATTTGGCGCGGGCAGTTTTATTTGGAAGTTGAAAATTTATTGTGCAGCAACTTCTTGTTGAACTTTTTCTTTTTCCGCTGATTCTGCTTTGGGCAGGAAGACTTCCGCCAGCATACAGCGCGCGCTGCCGCCGCCGTTGGTTTCAATCGTATGCAAATCTGCATGCAGGATTTCGCAGTACTTTTCAATACGGCTGATTTGGTCCTGTGTTAAAGACTTATACGCCGTTTCACTCATCACCAGGAATTTTTCTCCTTCCGTATTCTGTACCTGGAGCATGTTCCCAGCGAACTGTTGCATTTGCGCTTCGGAAATTTCGATCACTTCTTTGCCGGAAGATTTAATCATTTCCTGCACTTTTTGGCGTTCCAGTTCATCATCAATACAATCCAGGCAAATCACGGCGAATTTGTCGGCAATGCACATCATTACATTGGTATGATAAATCGGCAGGCGCTGGTCTCCCACATGCTGATAGGAGTGAAAAACAACAGCCTGATATCCGTAATCTGCACAGAATTTGCGAAACAGTTCCTCATCTAAACGAAGAGAAACCGAGCCGTAGGCGATTTTATTCGCGTGGTCAAAGATCATACTGCCGGTTCCTTCCAGAAATTTTTCTTCCGCTTCACTCCCGGAACGGTCATCAATTTTAGATAGGGTAAAACCAGCCTGGCGCACTGCTTCCAGAATATCATCACGTCTTTCTACCCGGCGGTTCGGGGCAAACATCGGATAGGTGACTGCCGTACCGTTCGGGTCAAAACTCACCCAGTTATTTGGAAAAATACTGTCGGGCGTATGCGGTTCCACTGTATCTTTCACGGTGATTACCTGAATTCCCTTGCTGCGAAGTTTCGCCACGAAATTATTGAACTCTTGCAGGGCGCGCTCCTGAATGTTTTCTTCTTTCTGTTCTACCTGGAAATAATTATTTTCTGCCGTTTGTGCATTGTACCCGAACGCAACCGGTTCGATCATCAGCACGGTATCAGCTGTTTGCATGGTTAAAGGATTAAATAAAGTTGGTTTTATATGTACACAAAATTACTTAAATTTAAGCATAATAAAAACCTGTTATGCTCGAGATCTTGTGTGCTGAAATTACCTCTGCTGAAATTGCTTTACAATCCGTGGCAGACCGCATTGTCTTTGCACCCCAGACCGGCACAGAAGCTCTGGTGCCGGATTTCTACGAGTTTCAGTACCTGAAAAGAAATTACCGTAAGCCCATCCATATTTTCATCCATCCGCGCGGCCGTTCTTTTTATTATTCCGATGAAGAGTTTAAAAGAATGAAAAATGAAGTCATCACCTTTGGCCAGGCAGCGGCAGATGGTTTTGTTTTTGGCCTGCTGACTGCACAGGGCAAAATCGAAGTTAGCCGTTGTCGTGAGATGCTGGAACTTGCGGGTGAGCTGCCGTGCAGTTTTTATCTTGCCGCGCACCGCTGCGATTCTTTAGAGGCCGAAGTGTATGAGTTAATCCGGCTGGGTTTTCGGTCGGTCGTTTTGCCGGCGCGGCATTGCAGAACCGAAGAATTAAAGGAGATTATTAATAAATATCAGCACAGAATTCAGATCATTATCGGTGGCATTGACAGCGCGGAAGAAATTTCCTACCTGGCTGAAAATGCAGATGCCCGCTGCTTTCAGGCAACAGGCATCAGTAAATATGACTCGTATGCCACAGCCGATGAAATCAAAAGACTGAAGCAGTACAGCAGTGTGAACTATTAATCGCGAACCAGCGGCATGGTAGAGCAACGAAGCAAACCGCCCATTTTAGAAATTTCACGGTACGGAATTTCTTCAACCAGGATTCCCCAGTTTTCACGTAAGTGCTGATTCAGTCTCGTGAAGGCGCTGTCGGATACAACGATATCCGGCGCAATGGAAAAGATATTCGGCACCATCTCAAACATTTCCTGTCTGGTAGCATGGAAGCAGTTTTCCTCACCGAAGATATCCAGGATTAAATGGTAATCACTTTCATCCACGAAACCGTCTTCGTAAATAATACACTTATCTGTTCCGACCGGGTTGAACGTGCAATCCAGATGCAAAATTCCTTCGAACGGATCGCGGTCGTTTTTATTTAATTCAAAATCCAGGATACGCTTTTTCGGAAAATATTCTTTCAGAATTTCGATGGCGTATTCGTTGGTACGCGCGGTTTTAAAGTTTCGGTAATCTTCAGAAAAGCAAGTGCCGATAAAAAGGAAATCATTCCACACAATCACATCACCGCCCTCGATATGTGCAGTATCCGGCAGGTTGATAATGTCGCGCCATTTCACCTGTTCAAAAATCGACTTGTAGGCATCCTGCTCGTCAGCGCGGTCAGCAATAACATTGGAGATAATCATTTTATCTTCAATCACAAACGCTACATCACGCGCGAAAACCTGGTTATAATTTAAAATAATTTCCGGCCGGAATACTTCCACACCGTGTTTTACCAGAACCTGCTCGAAGATATCCATTTCGCGGACCACCTGTTCTTCTGTCGGGTAATTTCCCTGCAGTAAGGTATGGTAGGATTTTGCATCGTAACTGTCTTCCAGTGCGGGTACGCCACCCAGCGAACCCGGCTGTCCCAGTACGACGGAGCGCAGGCGGCCGGTTTCATTTTTTATATTTAATTTCATAAAAACGTTTTAGTCACTGCCAGCAAAAATGACCTTTTTGGCAGCTTTTGCAAAGATACAAAATCGCGCAGCGCTGTTAAAATTTGAGAATTTAATGAGTCGGTTTTCTTTATTACAGTTGATCTTCTTAAAAATAAATTAAAAAACGGCAGGCTGCTGTTAATTAATAGTTAAACTTGAAACAACCTGTTTTATCCTTATACTTATTTAGCATTAAATTTGTGATACAGAGAGTATCCAACTAATGTTTTAAATTATTTAATGACGATGAAAAATACTTTTAAGAAGCTGGTTCCGTACGCAGTAGTGGGCGTAATGTCGGGTGCCACCACCTTTGGCGCTATTCATTACTATGGCGAAAAAGCGCAGGATTCAGAATTTTCGTATTTCGCACCGAAGAATACGGACGCGAAATATGCTTCCTTTAATATGACAGGAGTGGGTGATGATTTCGTGCAGGCTGCCAAACTGACAGTTCCTGCCGTGGTGAGTATTACCAACTTCTCCAACAGAACGCAGCGCGGACGCAGCGAAAGCGATTGGTTTGATTTATTCTTTGGTCCCCGTGGCGGTATGCCGCAAAGACAACAGACGCCACAGGACGCACCTGCCATGCCGAGCGGGATGGGTTCCGGTGTGATTATTTCTCCGGACGGCTATATTATTTCCAATAACCACGTGGTGGCCAACGCCAGTAAGCTGGAAGTAGTGCTTTCCAATAAGAAAACCTACGTTGCCAATTTGGTGGGAACCGACCCGACAACTGATATTGCGCTGCTGAAGATTGAAGATAAAGGATTGCCTTTCCTGAACTTTGCCAACTCTGATAATGTGGAAGTAGGACAGTGGGTTTTGGCTGTCGGTAACCCGATGGGACTGAACTCCACCGTGACCGCGGGAATTGTTTCTGCAAAAGGACGTTCCATTGATTTGCTGAGCCAGCAGTCGCGTACGCCGATTGAAAGCTTTATTCAGACAGATGCGGCGATTAATCCCGGGAACTCGGGTGGTGCTCTGGTAAATCCGCAGGGTGAACTGATTGGCATTAACTCCGCGATTTCTTCCAAAACAGGATATTACGAAGGCTATGGTTTTGCCGTACCATCCAACCTGGCGAGAAAAGTGGTGGAGGACCTGAAGAAATTCGGTTTGGTACAGCGCGGCTTCCTGGGCGTGGTTCCGTTGGATTTATCTGATCAGCGTGCCGTGGCGGCTTATAACCGTGAAAGAAATGCCAAGATAAAAGGCGGAAACGGTGTACTGCTGTTGCAGGTGAGCGAAAAAGGAGGCGCAGAGGATGCAGGCCTTCGCACAGGTGATATTATTACCAAAGTGGATAACGTGGAGATTGGCAGTTATTATGATCTTTCCTTCGTGGTTGGCAGCAAGCGTCCGGGCGACAGAGTAGCGGTAACCTATAACCGAAATGGTAAAACATATACAACCAACGTAACACTGAAAGATGAAAAAGGGGGAACTTCCCTGAGAAGTAAAGCAGACCTGACCGTAACGGAAAAAATCGGTTCGGAATTCGAGCCACTGAGTGAGCGGTATAAAACCGACTATGGACTGGATTCCGGCGTAATTGCCAGAAATGTGGTGGGCGGCAGCCTGATGGCGGAGATCGGTGTAGTGGACGGATATATTATTATTGAAGTAAACGGAAAACCGGTGAATTCCCAGAAGGATATTGAAAAACTCCTGAAGTCACATACAGGAAATGTCCAGATTAAATATGTGGATGCCTATGGCCGGATTAACACCCGGGGATTTAAAATGCCTTAAGCGATATAATTGATAATAAAAAACGCAGCACTTTTTTAAGATGCTGCGTTTTTCTTTTGTTAAAGTTTAACCGAGTATTGTTTTATTCAAATAGTATTTAGATATTTGTCTAAATAACTAAGTAGATGAATGCGCTTTTTAAAGCCTTAAATGATGAAACACGCAGGAAGATTGTCGAGTTACTGAAAGAAAATGATATGACGGCAGGCCAGATTGCGGATCACTTTCAGATTTCCAAACCCAGTATTTCACATCATCTGGATTTGCTGAAACAAGCAGGACTGATCACCAGCGAGAAAAAAGGACAATTCGTACAATATTCACTTAACACCAGTATCCTGGAAGATATCCTTGCCTGGATTTTAAATCTTAAAAATTAAAAGTATGAAAACAAAAAAAGAAATTTCGTTACTCGCCGTTGTTCTGCTGCCCTTCATTTATATTAGCCTGATCTGGCACACGCTACCGGAAAGCGTACCCATTCACTGGAATATACATGGTGCTCCCGATGGATACGGAAGCAAAATGACTCTGCTGGTTTTGTCTGGTTTGTTACCGGTTTTCACCTATGTCATCTTTTCCATTTTGCCGGTCATTGATCCAAAAAAGCAGATAAACAGTATAGGATCAAAATATTACGCTCTGAAATTTATAGTTACCTTGTTAATGTCAGCATTGGCTATTCTCATTATTTATATGTCAGGCAACAAAAATACGGGGGAGCAAAGCCTGATATTCCTGCTGCTTGGCGTGTTTTATACAGTACTGGGAAATTATTTTAAGACGATTAAACCCAACTATTTCATCGGGATTCGTACGCCGTGGACATTGGAAAACGAAAATGTTTGGAAGAAAACCCATGTGCTCGCCGGAAAGTGGTGGTTCGCGGGTGGATTGGTGGTAATTATATTGACATTAGTATTAAATGAACAGATGATCAGCATAGCTTTTATATCAATCACTGTAATTATTGCTGTTGTCCCTGCGGTCTATTCCTATATTCTTTACAGACGCGAAAATAAAGTGATCGACACTATTTAAATAATAATCCCAAACTGCTAGAGATTTTCAGCAGTAAAAATCTTTAAACCGTTTAATATGCTATAACTGATTTAACTAACAAAAAAACGCAGCACTATTTTAAGATGCTGCGTTTTTCTTTTGCAATAATTTCTTCTCCCGTCTTTTCTTTCGGAGGTAAATAACCTCGGTAATCTTTCCGCCGATCCAGGCAAAGGGAAAGAAAGTGAGGAAAATCAGGATTTTATAAAAAGTAGGATGATACGGGAAAATGATGATATCCAGCATCGCCATAAACAAGAGGATAAATCCAATCAGAATTGCGTACGCTACCTTCGCATATTTCACAATAATCGCTGTAACCACCCCGCCAACCGTGGCTGCAATTCCGGAGGAAATCAGAAGCGCCACAAAAAAATAGGGTTTGTGTTCCATTGATTTTAGCAGTGACTCCCACCGCTGGAAAGGCGCAAACTCATCATAGGTAATCCATGATGAATTGAGCCGGATCCCCAGCGAAATCAGCAGGCCTGCAACAGCCAGCCCGGTGAGGACCGCAAAAGTATTTCGCAGAAAATTCATTTAGAACTGATGTGCAATCATCGAAATCTCGATATCTACATTGCGTGGCAGGCAGGAAACCTGCACCGTTTCGCGCGCCGGAAATTGTTCCGGATCCAGGTAAGAGGCATAGATTTCATTCATGGCTGCAAAATCATCCATATTTTTCAGGAAGATGGTAGCTTTCACCACATTGCTGAAAGTCAGGCCGGCGGCTTCCAGAATAGCCTGCAGGTTTTTCATTACCTGATGCGTGGCTTTCTCGATGCCTTCCACTACTTTTCCGGTTTCGGAGTTAAACGGAACCTGGCCGGAGATATACAGTACGCCGTTAATCATATTTCCCTGAGCATAGGGACCAATAGCGGCAGGTGCATTCTGAGTAGAGATGATTTTTTTCATAACAGGAATTTGGGCAAAGATAAAACTTCTGTGGTACACCTTAAAATTTAAAACGGTGCATTCGGCTGTGTAAAACTGCGGTCGCGGTATTTCAGGGCATCCCGCAGGATATTGGCTTTAATACCGATAAAGAAGTCATAGACTTTATACTGGCCAAACGGGATCCAGTTGAAATTAATAGTAAAGCTCCGCTGGTCCCGGGAAAAACCGAGTTGTGTATTGGCAATTTCCTTGGTGATAATATCATAATACAGATTGCCGGTGAGGCTCCAGTAGGGCGTGAGTTTCAAGGTCCCGTCCAAACCGAGCGAGGCCACCTGATTTCCGAAGCGTGTCAGGTTCCGGGTGTAGCCATATTGAGCATTAATATTCAGTGTCCACGGCTGCTGGAAGTGTGCATAATCATCATCATCAAAATAATAATTTTCATTCCGGATTTCTCCTTTTTTGGAATATTTTTTCGAAGGGTCTTCGCGCTCGCCAAAAATAGCTTCACTCAAAGGATAAGAGAGTTGCGCATTAAAGCCTTGGATGCTAAAATAGCCAAACCGATCTGTCCGGATGCCGCGCTCTTCGCCGGGCGCAAATAAAATCTTGTATGGTTCCAGTGTCAGGCTGGTGTTCAGGTTCAGCTTGTCAAATAAAGTGGTTTGCCCGTTGAAACTGAAAATCGACCATTTGTATTTCGGTGCTGCGAAGTTATAGCTGGTGTTGAAATTCAGGCTTTCAAATATTTTAATTTTCTTAATACCGGTAGAATCTTTTTTGCTGCGCACTTTCATTTCTAGGTTATTGTTCACACTGAATGTCAGCGCCTGCACCAGTCCCGAATTCGGTGTGCCGATAATGCCGCGATCGAAAATGGAATACATCGTCATCTCTCCGCGCTCATTATAATAGTTGCGGTAATAGCCAAACGACGGCGCAGAAAAATCCGGCGAGTAGCTAAAGCCTACCTGAGGCGTCATCATGTGGCGAATGGCCTGTACGGAGGAACCACGTTTAAAATTCATCTGCCCGTATAAAACCGTCTGCAAGCTCGTGCTGGTTGAAAAAGAAGAGTAGCCGGCTATTTTTTTATTTAAAATATCTTCGGTCGTGTTGGTCACCGGGTTGTAGGTCCGCGTAAGTGTTTTGGTCGTTAAGGCATTATCAATATTTGCTGAGAGCGAAAACGTGAAATATCGCGCAATGGTTGTATTGGTCCCGAGGGCAATATTATTTTTCAGGCCGGTCTGCATTTTATCCCACATGGCGCTGGTGAACAGTTCGCCTTCATTGGTCTGCACATAGTTATTTAAATTCAGTCCGGTATTTACGGTTATATTTTCCAGCAACCCTTCGCGGATGCCGTTTTTAGGTTTAAATAAATAAAACTGATTGATCGCCACATTCAGTACCGGCAGTTTTAAATCTGCCAGACCGGTGGAAAAGTTCTGTGAGTAAGATGAAGTCCCGGTGATGGTTACCGGCAAGGTCAGGAAACGCTTGACTACACTGATGGTAGAATTCTGCTGCGCATTCAGGTTATTCTGATTGAAGGCGTAGTTGTTATTAACTGTGTTATTATAGAACCGGTTGCTCACCACGTCCACTGAGGCAGAAAAAGTCAGGAACGGATTGGCTTTCGGATCCTGCTGGTGGCGCCACGCGATGCGATAGGTGCCCGTCTTGGAATAATCATCCAGCCCTTTGATGCCCCGCACCGTTGTTCCGATATCGGCGGAGAAGTTTCCGGTATAGCGGTAGTTCTTGCGGTAGTTCATTTCCGGCCGCAGGTTCCAGCTGCCTTTGGTGTAAATATCAGCCAGCACTTTCAGGTCAAAGTGTTCGCCGATCGGCTGATAATACCCCAGCGAGTTCAGGAAAAAGCCCACATCTTCGCGTTCGCCGAAACTGGGAATCAAAATTCCGGCACTTCGCTTATCCGAAAATGGCAGAATGGCAAACGGCATAATCAGTGGAGTCGGGACCTGCTCAATATACATCTGAATCGGGCCGGTAATGACCTGGGATTTATTCTTTCCTTTAACCAGTTTAATATTGGGTGCCAGCAGATAGTAATCAGCGATGGTGTCTTTCTTTTGAATGAAATATTCATCAGTCGTGTACTTCCCACGGCGCATAAAAAAGACCGAGTCGTTGTATTTCTTGGTTTTCTCCGCTACGATGACTCCTTCGCTTTCTTCCGTTCTGGCATTGAAGGCAATCGCCTGGCGGGTCTTTATATTATAAGTGAACTCGTCGTATTCATAAGTCTTTCCGCCTTGCAGGGCAACGGCCGGTTTGCTGATGCGCCCCAGCGAATCCAGTTCGCCACGTGCAAAAACCAACGATTTATTCCAGTCAATCGAAATGTAATCTGCATCAATCTGCATGTCCTGATACTTCACCTGTGCATTGGTGTTCAGGTACGTCATTTTTTTGGGAATATCGTTGCGGATACGGTCAGCCTTGCTGTACACAACGGCTTGCAGCTGCTCAGGTGTGCGCAGCGTATCCGGGCGGATAACCGTATCTTTAACTGCCTTATTTTCAGACAAATTTTGAGCCTCAGCGTGTGCTAAAAAATTGTTAAAAATTAGGATAATTAAAATGAGTGGTATATTTTTGAAGCCAATTTTGACCAAAGTGCTCTGTATATATGGGGCTCAAAATTAGCATAATTTTTAAAATCAGAAGATGACAGCGGACAGTTTTTACCTTAAAAAATATTTCCTACTTTTTTTCTCTTTATTCTTCTTCCTTCCTTTTGCTCAAAAAAAATTCACCATCGTTCTGGATGCCGGCCACGGCGGCAGTGACCATGGTACAAACCGAAAGTACAGCGACTTAGGACATGTAAGGGAAAAAGATATTACATTGGCGATTGTTCTTAAATTAGGACGCATGCTGGAAAAGAATAAAGACTTTAAGGTGATCTATACCCGAAAGATTGATGAGTTTCCATCGCTTACCCAGCGGACTACGCTGGCGAACCGCAGTAAAGCGGATTTATTCCTGTCGGTGCACGTGAATGCCTCGCCGGCCAACAGCACTTCCACCCAGGGAACCGAAACTTTTGTTCAGGGACCGGCGCAAAACAGAGCTAACCTGGAGGTGGCCAAAGCGGAAAATGATGTGATTTACCTGGATGAAAAAGACCGGGAAATGTTCGCTTCTTATGATCCGAAATCACCGGAGTCATTAATAGCACTGAAAATGCAGCAGGCAAAATATCAGGAGAGCAGCCTGCTCATCGGTAGTTTCGTCGAGGAGAACTTCTCGGTTAAAAATAAAAGAAATTCACGGGGCATCAAGCAGGCGGATTTGCACGTACTGCGTATGAACGCCATGCCATCCATCTTAATAGAAACCGGCTTTGTGAACAATTATGAAGAAGCCAGCTATCTTTCCTCGGACCGCGGCCAGGCTGAAATTGCTGAGAGTATTTATGATGCGGTGATACGGTATAAAAAAGCACTGGAAAGAAACGGCAACGCTCCGGTGGCTGCACGCGAGCCTGAGAAGCCGGCAGAAAATCCGCTGAAAAATGATTTCCGTATCCTGCTGATGTCAGCACCGAGCAAATATGTGGCAGGTGATCCGGCACTGAAAGGACTGAACTACATCCTGACGATTAAAGAGAACGGATTATATAAGTATTATTATAGTGTAACGAATTTCGCTTCCATTCGGGATCAAAACCTACGTACGGCCAGAGATGCAGGCTTCCGGAATGCAGCAGCGGTTTCCTTTATGCCGAATCAGCGGCTGGGAGTAGGGTATTATACACTCGAAGTTGCTGCCACGGATCAGAAGCTGAGTTCCAATTCACCCATCTTGAAAACGCTCGGCAACGTAAACCGGGTTAAAGAGCGCGGCCGTTTCTATTACACGTACGGAAAATTTGCCAGCCTGGAAGAAGCGGTTAAAACTCAGAAAGAGCTGGAAGCCAAGGGGATTCTGCATACGGTGATACAAAAAGTGACGCGCTAAGCGAAAAACGCTTGTGGGAATAGAAAACATTTTCTATTTTTGCAGTCCTTAAAACAAAGGCCTATTCGTCTAGTGGTTAGGACTCAAGATTTTCATTCTTGCAACAGGGGTTCGATTCCCCTATAGGCTACCAAAGGATTGAAAGTTTTAAAAAAAAGTTTTTGAAAAAAGATTTTGTAATTAAAAAAGGTTTTATATCTTTGCACTCAAGTTTTAGAAAAGGAAATGGCAAATCATAAATCAGCTCTGAAGAGAATCAGACAAAACGAAAAGAAAAGATTACGCAACAGATACTACCACAAGACTGCGAGAACAGCTCTGAAGGTATTGCGCAATGAAGAGGATAAAGCTGTAGCTACTGAGCAGTTGCCAAAAGTAATCTCTCTGTTAGATAAGCTTGTGAAGAAAAACATTATTCACAAAAACAAAGCTGCTAACCTGAAGAGCAAACTGACTAAGCACGTTAACAAGTTAGCGTAATTATAAAAGGAATGGCCCGTTCGTCTATCGGTTAGGACCTCAGATTTTCATTCTGGTAAGAGGGGTTCGATTCCCCTACGGGCTACCAATAAAAGTACCAAATACTTTACTCATAGGCACTTACATATTTTTGTAGGTGTCTATTTGTATTATAAATGTATTATTTATTCAAAAAGCATATATTAGGACTATACGTATAAGGCGTAGTACGCTAAATACACTCTTAGTATAAATCTCCCTAAAATTAAACACTTGTTTAAATTTTATAGACTCTTATAGGGAACATTTTATTTCTGAAATTCTATAAATATAAACTCATAGTAGGCGTATAACGCGTATAATGCGTATAATGATATTTAACCTATTAATAATCAATACTTTGCGCTTCAAAATTTAGGCGTATAATAGGCGTACTGGCGCGTATTTAGGGCGTATTTGCAGCATTTTACGGCTAAATCTCTACTTCTGAAGTCAAAATAAAAGGTTTTGTTTTAGGGTCGCTTTCGTCACCTGCGTCACCTTTCCCGAAAATCTGTATCTTTGATCTGTGGCTATATGCTAAACCATTCTACTCATTGGCCCGGTCTTTTTTGGATCGGGTTTTTTATACACCAAAATTGGCTATGAGGAATATTTTAAAAGTGCTGGCACGGCACTTTTAGAACCGACCGCCGGAATTCCGACCTCGCTGATTAGCAATGGATTAAATACCGCCAAAAACGGCATTATAAAAGCCAAGCGTGGTAAAGGTGTTCCATAATTCTGTGGAGCAGGTTTTCAACAAATTCATGAAAGCGGAAGTAATACAGGGTGTAAAGTTTTTTACGGCCTCGTTCACATTCCCAAAGGTGATTAAAACTAACCTTTCAGGTTTTCGACTTAATGTCGAACGTGCACAAAAAAAGCCCTAACGTTTCGTTATACCTAACTTTCCACACCCTCAACTTCATGTTGAACGTTCACAAAAAAGCCCTCCGTATGGAAGGCTGGAAGTGCTGTAGTAGCACTACTCTTGGAAGTGGTTCAGGGCCACTTTGCTATAATGCATTATAATTTACATCCATTTTAAATCTTCTAGGTTCCTAGAAGATTCTCTACTTTGCTATAAAGCATTATAATTTACCTCTTGCTTCTTCAATATAAAATCCTTATCGTACTGAAAAAGGCTCACAAACGTAGCGCGTGGGGCCGTTCCCTTAATCATCGCCATAATTTCGCTGACTTTCTCAAAGGCTTCTTGGTGCAGATCATACAATTGCTTTGCTCTTGGGGTATCCAGGCTTTCCTCAAACTTACTTCTCAGTGCTTCCAGCGTTTCCGGCAATACCGCTACCGCTCCTTTTTTTACGCTGAATTTTTCCCGCTGATAGGTAATGCCGTGCAGTTCCTGAATGTGCCGCAATTCGGCTGCTGCTGCTTCCTGCGCTATTGCCCTGATCGTGGGCGACTTGGTTTCAGGATAGAAAGTTGCAGCCAGCTGCGCCACCGGCTCGCTGTCAATAAAATGTGCATGGATCTGTTTATCTGTCAGCTTCAGTTCGTATTCCTGCTGGAAGTCCTGGAGGGCATTGTTCAGATTATCGGCTTTTTCTTGCAGTTCCTGTACCGCATCCATGTAGCCGGCTTCGTTAAATTTTAAAATTATTCTTTCCATGTTTTTACTGTTTTTTAATTAATCCGTTTTCTTTTCTGATATCTGCGAACTTTCTGTCGAGAATATCTCCGATTTGCAGCCAACTGCCGGTGATGACGTCTTTGCCATTATCTTCGACAAATCGCGCGTAACTCATTCCAGCGACCAACACGCCTATGAAACCATTGTTTCCCGCGTCCTGAGCGGCTTGTCTCGCTATCTCCAAACCATCCTGCTTTCCTTTCGCGCCATCACCTTTCGTGCCTTGACCATCCTGTGAAAAATGACTACCAACTATTTCACCATTGTAATACAGCACGTAGCCTATTGAAGACCGCAGGTTATTGGTTTGATCTTTATATGTATTGGTCTTTTTCGCGAGAATAACCACTTCCATAAGCGACTGTTCTATCGCTTCCTGTATGCTGGTGATTGCGTTTCTCACGATATTTTCATGGTTCTTTTTGAAGTCAGGATATGTTACTTTTAATGCCATGACTTAGTGTGTTTTTCTCGTTGTAACCTCGTTGTAATCTGGGTCGCTGCTTTTATCAAAAAACGCCTGCAATTCTTCCAAATTTAAGTGCCTGGCGACTGGTGCTGCTGGCCGGTGGGTGATACGCTGCTCCGGCTTACCAAATACAAAATCTCTCATATCTGTAATTACATGGTGGCGGCGTTTCGGATCGCTTAATTCTGTGAGTATAATCCGTAGAACGTACGGCGTGGAAGGGCTCTTTGCGAGTGCTTTAATCTCGCTCTCTGTTGCGTTCATGATCCGGGTCAGCAATTCCGTGTACTCGGCGCGGTCAAGGTTATCAAATCCGTTCTCTGCGAGCTGTGCATTTACTTTGCTGAAGGTTTTTCTTGGCCGTCCTTTCCGGTTGATATTCTCCGGCTTGGCATCGAAGCCCTTACCGATTAAATTGTGTTCGTTTGCCATGATATTAGTTTACGCTTGGGTTCATGTATGTTTTCAGGGTGTTGCGGACAATCTTCATTTCCTGTTCGGTCGGCAGTATCTCTTGGGTAAACACAAGACCACTCTGCAAGCCTTTTTCAGTTGGCGCAAGTTCGTCGTCAATCAAGCCGTTTTTCATGAGCAGCAAAAGAAAAGTGGGATAGTTTAACCCGAATACCACGCAATAAATAAACAGTGATGCCAGCGGCGGGAAATTATCTCTTTCCTCTTGGGTCCACTTACCTACGATCTGCGCCACTTTTTTCAGTTCCGCTTGCAGATCCTCTGTGTAGGTTGGGAACTGCTCCTCTAAATAAAGTTTCATTTTTACTTTTTTTTTCGTTGTTAATTGCTAAAATACACCGTTATTCCGCGTTTTTTTCGTTGCAAAAAATAAAGTTTTGATAATTTTTAAAGACCTCCGGCGCGTCTACCACCGTCGTCTGACATTTTACTGTTGATGCTGGAAATATCTAGTGCTATTCCGTGCAACTTACTGGTGTTATATTCGATTTTAGCGAGCATCATCAGGCTTTCTCTGAGTGTATTGTCATTTGACATCGCAATCTCAAACATCTTACCCTGTATAATTCGCATAGCATTAAACTGCGCTACCAATTCCCCGGCTTCCTGGCTGGTGATACTTTTAACCGCGCCTTCCATTCCTTTGTTTATCGGCCCTGCTTGGTCGCCCCCAAGCATAGGCTCTAACATCGTTATAAGATCTTGTCCGGCCTGCCCGATGCTCTTTAGCCAATTTTTATAAAACTCCATTTGCTCAGGAGTTAAAGGCGTGAACGCACCAGAACCGTTTTCATTAAATCCGATATCAGCCATCAATTCGTTAAGGAATTTATCAATGAGTGGCTGTAACTTCATAGCAACCGCCTGTTTGACAATTCTCTTAAATAGATTATTGGTAAAGTCTTCCAGCGCACTGGCTGCATCTTCTCCACGAGCGAAGGCTTCCACAAGCGCATCACCTAACTCTCTGGCTGCATCCTTAGCGGTGGTTTGCAAAATAGTTTCTGCAATATTGTCTTTTATATTTTCGATTTCCTGATCGATACCCTGAAGCTGTCGCGTCCACTCGTCAATTTTACCCTGATCTGCTTTCTTCTTGCTGCCTTCCGCATTGATGGCGTTTTGCAGTGCTACTTTCTGCTGTTGCAGGTTCTTAATCATATCAGTCTGGCCGCTATACCTTTTATCTCCCAGCGCCTTATTTGCGGCGTGTGATAATCTGTCATAGGCGGCTGTAAGTTGCGCTAATTGTTGCAATTCTCTTTTAACATTGCGCTCTTTTTTCTTATCGCCGTTTATGGCTTTCCAGAGTGATCCAATCAGCTGAACGCCTGCTTTAATCATTCCGGCAATGTCGCCTTTTGCGATTGAGGTTCCCAAGTCAAGTGCTGCATTTCCGACTTCCATAATGCTTTCAATCGCATCATTTGCCGCATCATCAAAACCGCCGAACATTTCGCCAATAGTCATCACGCCCTCGCCTACAGCGTTGAAAATCTCTTTTGACTTATTGAGGTTGTCAGTGAGTTTTTTCTTTTTTGCGGCTGCCTCCATTTCGGCCTCACTCAATCGTTTGGCTGCTGCCGCTGTTTTGTCAGTAGCGTTGCCGTTGGCATCTAATGTGGCGTTATATTCTTCCGTAGCTATACGAACCGCATTTACAGCATCTTTGAGGTCGTGATATGAACTGATCACATCTTTGAAAGGATTTCTTAGTTGCGCATCCTGCACTCTGTTGATAGCTTGTTCCAGTTCGCGCATTTCGGTAGGCTCCAATGTTTCGCCCATGGTCCGCTTAAACTCCAATAAACTTGCTTCAATTCGCTTTAAGGCAGCCTGAGAAATATATTCCATATCACCGAATGCCATTGACCAATCAGCCGAACCCTTGAAGGCTTCCATCATTAGCTTGGAGTTTTCTTCGGCTTGCCTGCGCATCGCTTCTGCTGATAACCTCGCTTTTTCTTCTGCTGTTGTACTTGCATCAGCTTCAATCTGGGCCCTCAATAAGGCGTATTTTTCCGCAATGGCTGTTTGTTGTTGTTCCAGGCTTTCCGCTTCTTTTACAAATGCCTGATAATCCTGTTTACGCTGCTCCAATATTTCGCGCTCACGTTCTGCAATTGCCGCAGCATAACCGTTGCTTTTGTCGTCTCCGGAAAGATTGCCTCGCTCTGCTTCCAATTCCTCCGGTTTTTTAAGGGCGGCAATTTTCTTGGTAAATTGACTGAGTGCAGATTCTTTACCCAATAGTTCGTCTGACTGCTTAATTGCCACACCCAGTAAAGTGCGTTCTTCATCTGTCAAACTGTCTTTGCCTGACAATTCAGCTATTGTTTTCTGCAAATTATCGAACATTGATCCGTCCGGAAGCAATCCCTTATAAATCTCGTCTGCTTTATCTTTGCCCAAACTTTCTACTGCCGCGTAATAATCAGCCCACAAAGATTGCTCACGGTCAAAGGCTTCTTTCAGTGAGTCGATGCGGATTTTTGCTTCGGCGGCGGCTAATTCCTTGACAGCTGCCAGTCGTTTGGTCTTTAAGGCTGCAATTTGTTCCGCACCGGTAGCCTTTGAAAGTGCCTTGTCGATTTCCGATAAGCGTTTTTGAATTTCGGCAACAGATCCGGGTGGTAAAAACTCGTCGGCCTTTTTGGGTTTCGGTCCTTTTTTCTCCTTTTCCTTTTTTGTGGTGCCGGGCGCTCTAAACCCTGCTTTAGCGAACGCTTCATCTGCTTCTTGCGTCGCTTTTACTGCAACTTTAACCATGCTCTCATAGCCGTTTTTCATGGCATTCATCTGAGCGGTGGATTTTGGGCCAATGCCTAAAATATTCGCACCAAATTCATTTACGGATTTGTTTATTTTTCCAAATAACCCATCATTTGCGTATTTCTGCTCGCGCTGTTGGTGTTCGTCAAAGTTCTCTAAATATTCCTTATACTTTTCAGATGCAATTTGCATGGCGGCGGCGGCTTTCGCTCGCGCCATCATAGACTTTTCAAAGGCTGCTGTCTTATCTCGTAATACGTTTTCGGCATCATTTACATTATTAACCTCAACACCCAGCTTATTAAATTCGTCTTTATTGTCTTTAATAAACTTTTCCTTGGCTTTCAGATCACTACCGAGCGCGTTCCATTGCGCTTGCAGCATCTTATATTGAATCATCGGTTCAGCTACAGAATCAGCGACTTGCTTATTCATTGCCTTCATATCTTCCGCTGCTTGCTGTGACTTTTTAGTCATCAGCGCAATAGCACCCACGACCGAAATAATTGCGGCGGCCAGTAACACATACGGATTGGCTTTTGCGACCGCGTTAAATGCTCTTTGCGCGATTGTCGCCTTTCCGGTGCTTGCTGCCGCCAGCGCGTCAGCTTTAGCCTTAGCTTTAGCTTGCAGCGCCTGAATACCTTGGATTAATGCGCCCTCTTTGTTTACCGAATTATGTAACTGCTCCACTCCAATTGCCGCCGCCATGACTCCCTGTAAGTTTGTCATGATTTTAGTAAGGTTCTCGTTTTTGTCGGAAAGCAAGGTTATTACCCCCATAAACGTAGATGCTGCCCCCGTAGCTGCGCGAAGACCGCCAACCAACACGTCTAACCCACCACTCCGGTTTATGGATTTCATGTCAGCATTGACCGCGTTTATTGCTCTTTGGTATTCGGCTGCTTTCGTGGCCAATTCATTGTACTGTGCGCTATTTTTCTGACCGTTAGCGACTAATTGTGCCATTTCGTTGCGTACAGCGAGGAGTTTCGTGCGAAGCGTGTCGTGCGCGGCGCTGCTGGATTTCACATACACCTCAAGTTCTGCAAGCGCGTTTTTTTCACCTTCAATCTCCGTTTTGATTTTTGCCGCTTCCTGCATCATCGCTGCTTTAGCGTTTCCAGGTGCTACCTTATCCAGCTGCTTTTGCAATTGCTTATACTCGCTTTCAAGGTCTTTGATGACTTGCTTTTGAATAACTAAATTTTCTTTAGTCACATCCATTAAATTGTCAACACTGCCGGCTTGTCGTGAAACTACCTCCGAAAACCCGCGTAATTTCCCCTCGCCGTCACGAAGCGCTGATTCCAACTCGCTTTTATCAATGCCGATTTTATATCTTATATCTCCTCCGTTGTTATCAGCCATGATCTTACAGTTTTATTGGTTAAATTGTTTTTCCTCCTAATCCGCCTCCACGCAATTTTTCTTCAATGTACTGTCGAACGCCTACACTTAATTGCTCTTTGGTTTCCGGTTTCTTCTTCGGTTCGTCCGGATACAGGAAATCCCGCATTTCTTTTTCGATCTGCTGTTTCACAGCTTCCTCAATATTTCCGGTAGAATAAAATTCTTTGCCGTTGAGGTTGTATTTCTTCAAGCCTTGAACTTCAAAATACTCTTTTCCGTTAATCGTTACTTTTTCCATTTTTACATTTTTTTTAATTGATTTTTAATATTCTCCAAAGTTTCCTGAAGGATCGCCACTGCTTCACTTACTGTGCCGGCTGCTTTCGCTTTTTTGTCCGCGTATGAGTTTAGGGCGTGCGATAATGTGTTGAAATACCATTCGTTGCGGCTGGTGCTTTCCTTTCCGGTTTTCTCATTCAGGTATTTTTTTTCGTATCTCAATACCCATTGCTGCTCCGTAGCTTCCAGGCTAAAATATTCATCTAATTTCATAATCTGTCGTTGTTAAGTGTTAATTTACAGCGAGTTTCACTACTTATCACGTTGTAAAAAATAAAGTTTTGATAAAATTAATTCTGTTCACCTGGAGGGCGAGGGTACGCGCCTTAATTCTGTGGAGCGTGAAAAATATAGTACGGATATTCCGTTGCGGTGATAATCCCTTGCAAGACCATTACATCCATCAGATCCGGCACATCATCGCCGATAAGGCCGCCAGCTTCAAGGGATTGCCGTAACTGTTTGCCGGTGGCTCTGCCTTCCGTAAATGCCGGATAAATCATCTCTGCGACTTCCTGTACCGGAAACTGCATTCCGACTGAAATACGCTGCTCCCGGGTGTGCTGGTGATCTTTACTCCGGAGTAAAGATTGCGGAGGTGTGGCTTCTTGTGCCCGGGCACAAGATTCCGGCTGCTGCAATTGCTCCAGAATAAAATCTGCTACATCGTAACCGGCTGCCTTTTGTTCTTCTGTGGCCGTACATTCCAAAAAGTCCAGCATCTTAATTTGAAGCCCTTTGTCTGCTGCCTGCTGGCGTACATAATCCCAGGTGTCAAACGCTACATTATTTACTGAAGTATCAGGCAGTAGTAATATTTCCCGCCCTTTCAGATTTTGCAGTTTGCGTACGTTTAACGTGCTTAATGATCCTGAAGCCAGCCAGAGGTATTCCGGCATAAATACCGCGCCCAAAATGGCGTTTTTCGGACTTTCCGCAATTATGATCTGTTTGTCCGGGTGTTCCTCCAAAAGGTGTTCACCGAAAAAACAGCGGGTCTTAATTTCATTCTGATAATAATCTGCAAGCCATTGGGGTACTGTTTTGTTTTTGGCTTTACGATCCTGGTATATTATAGAATGCAGCCAGGTTGTGTGTGTGGTCTTACATTCACTGTTAAATGTCTTCACCTGCACGGAATGCACTCTGTCAAATCTGTCAATAAACGGAAGGCAAACTGCATCTTTAACCGCTCCGATCCTGTATATCTTTAGCACCTTATCCAATTGCTCCGCCGGTGCGCCTAATGCCGTTAAAATAGCCTTCAGTGGGTTATTATCCTTTAGTGTGCGGTGAAATACTTCAGCAGGAAAATAGACCTGTGGTTTAGGTGGTGGCGGTGGTGTGTACGCTGTTGGCGTGTATTCGCTCTCCGGGTAACGTAGGTAGCCACAATTGTCTGCGCGGTCGCATCTGCCATACTCTCCACTTTGCAGCGTTCCGCCCTGATCCCGGTACAGGACAAAGGTTTTCTTTCCACATTGGGGGCATGGGTATTTCTTTGGCGACTTATCCAGCGTATAACGGAAATTATTCGTCTTCGTCATCGCTCAGTATTTTACGATAAACACCTTTGCTGACTTTGGCAAAAAGTCTTTTATTTTTCAGAAAGGTACTAAACGCCGTATGCTGGAGCAAATTGTTTTCTTTGCTGATTGCCGCGCCCTCTGCGGTGGTAAATTCTTCAGGCAGGCGGCTGTATAGGTCTAATTTTACGCCTTCCAGCCCTTCCAATGGATCATCCAGATTAAGCCGCTGAATGAATTTCAGGGCATTTTTTCTGAAGTAGGCGGCCAATGCCAGCGCGTCCTCTGCCGTCTGCTTATCAATCTTATCAGCATGGTAAAACGTGCCTTCTGTGGCTCTCCGTAAGGTGTGCAGAATGAGCGCGAACCGTATGGCGTAAATTTGCAATTTCGCATCAAATAGGCGCGTAGTGTAATTGTTAGACCGCTCCTGGTTATTCCGCCAACTGACCATGACCTCCGCCGCTTCTCTCTCAAATGTGATAAGGTTATTCTCTACGTGTGTATTTTCCAGGGAATTAATATGCCGGATAATGGTATCCCACCGCTGCATCATGCTGTTATCTACCGGCTCCAGGCTCCACCGTCCGGGCGGTACTTTGTCGGCCAGCACGTAAAGGAAACGCGGCGCAAATCCGTCTGTAATCATATTGCCGAATACCTCCCGGGCTTCCTCTTTTTGGATCCCGCCCAGCATCGACAAAAAAGCATTTTCAATAAAAATACTGTGGGTTACGCGGTCGATCATGGCTGCGCTGCCATTCCATACCTGAAGATAGAACTGCCGGTCGTTACCTTTGCCGCCTTTGTACTGTCCTTGCCCCGCTACAAATCCCTTTATTTCATCAACGAAGGCGATAACGCCGTTTTTATTTCGGCTCATTATGTTGGCATACGCTTCGGCAGTAAATTCCTGAATTACGCGCCTTTTGCGTTCCGGTGGCTGCTGGTCTATCTTTTCCCTTTCGCTGTACGGTAGGGCATTGTTTTCGCTTACTGCGGCATCATACGCCGCCTGTTGCTCTTTGTAGGCGCGGTGCGCTTCAGCTTCAAGTTTTATAAGCGGCTTTAAGAAGGTTTCCATACCTTCCGTTTTGCCGTCGCCACTGTCGGCCACTACTGCCAGCCATAGGGCGGCGTTGGTAGGCCTGCCAGGAATAAGTTCTACCTTCAGGGCGTTACCGATCGCGCCGGATACTGCCGCCAAAACAGACGAAAAAAGAAAATCTATTGGTAAGCTTTGTTTGTGTTTCTCCTGGATAATCTGCTGCACCTCTGCCGGAAAAATGTGTAGCGGTGGAGCGTTCTCTGTGCCGTTGGCCGTATCTTTTATAGATTGTCGTAAATCTTGAAGAAAATTAGTATCTTTGCTCTGAACCTTAACCAACTTTGGCTCCTCATGCTCTGCGTGTGGGGCTTTTTTATTTCTCATGGCGGCTTAATTTGGGAATTTATAATACCTTTTACCGCCCACCTGAACCGGAACCACCAAGCCGCGTTTTTCCTCCCGCCATAGTGTGGTGTGGCTGATCTGCCGCTTTTGCAGATATTCTTTTTTCGTCAGTAATTGGTCCGGCTGCTGATCTTTAGCCTGAAGCAGCAAATCCAGTTTGCTCTGAAGTGCATCTATCTTAGAAGATAGTTCTGTGAATGGATTGTCCATTGCGTAAAATTTAAGTGTTAAACTTTACCGCCTTTTATGGACACCTTTGGGAAATTTGTATCTTTGTTTCAGCCTTTGACTTCCCCAAGTTATGGCTTTTTGGTACAATTTTTCCCGCTGGCATCCCCGGCGGTTTTTATTTCTACTTCAAAACTATGGCACTTTGAAAATCTTTGAAATACGCTGTACTACGCTAATGTATATACGTACCTCTTTAGATATATTTAAGTATTTCATTCTCAATAATTTGTATTTTATCCGGTCTTTCGCGCCATTCTATGTCCAGGGCTGAAAATCCGTCGTCATCCAACTGGAATAAGTTCTGCACGGTACGCGGCTTTATTGTTTCATTTATAGCCCTTACGATTTCGCTGACTGTTATCACTTCAGGTAGCACACCCTGTTGTTGCAGTGCGAAAATTGCCCTGGCTACCTCAGCCGCTCTTAATTCTTTCAGGTAGGAATGAAGGCCGGCTGCATCTTTCACCGGTATTTTTAGGCACTGCTCAAAGTTTCTTTTTTGTGCTGACGTTTTCGCCTGGAGCGGTGCAGCTTCCTTTTTTCTCTGAACCATGTCCCGCAAAACAGCAAAGTATTCGGCGGCATCCGTGTACGCTGAATTAAGGTCGGCGTGTAATTGATGTATATCTGCTGGAGCATCCAAACGAAAACTTTTGTACTTATCAAATGACTGCTGTACATTCGCTGGCATTTCGTGTAGCAGTGCCGGATCACTTTTAAACCGCTGCCGGTTCCTGTGGGTGAAGCTGTTGAATGTTACTATCAGCTGTGTAAGTTCCTGCTCTAAATCATCATAATACGCGCGTGTCATTCCTATTTGGTGCGCTGCTGATTCTAAATACCCGACTTGTTGTTGTACGCGCGCTAATTGGTATTTTAGCCTTTCGCGTTCGTCATCATACTGTATTTTCATTTCTACTCATTTAAAAATTAAGGCCCAGCGAACCGGGCCGGATCATTAGGGAAACACCACCGCCGAAAATTGGCTTCTGATCTCCGGATTCCACCGGTTAACGAAGCGCGTGCCGTCCGGTGCTATATCAGCCATTGCAGACCGCATTTGCTTATAGTCATTGTCTTGGCTGTACTGTTCCAAAATGGCCGCTGCTGCGGTGCTGTATTGGTCTGTGTAGGCGGAAAGGCTGTTGATAAGGTTTTGAAGTTTCATGATTTAAGATTTTAAAGAGTTAAGAATGTTTTGATTCGTCTCGGTTGTGTTGGTGTCATTCAGCTTTATTTTGCTGATTACCTCTGCAGGTTGGCCATCAATATCTATATATGATTTTCCCGGCTGCTTTTCCTTTGCGTATCTGTATTTTAATTGGAACGCATCGCCATTTTCGTAGAGTGTGGTTGTTGAGGTTGGTGTTTCCATTTTCAGTAAGGTGATTAAAAATTAAAGTGAATTTTCGATTTTTTCGCATTTCTCCAGCGCGGCGGTCAGTACCGCTTCAAGGCCCTGCGCTGCGTGGAGCATGGTTTTGTTTTTTTCTGCTGCTGCCATGTCTGCCAGGCTGTCTGCTGTGTCGATCGCGTTTCGGATCAGTGCGGTTAAGCGCGTTGCATCCAGGTCAGTGAATTGTGTTCCGGTGTTCTGTTGTTGGATTGTTTCTGCCATGATGTTTATAAATATTGGTTTTTAATCTTTTGTATAATCTATTGAGCCGTATAAATCGCTTATCATTTTGCTGTTGGTATTGTCTTTCTTTCCAATGTATTGAAGCAGTGTCCGTTCCTCCGTGTGTCCTGATACTTCAAGAATTAAAGGCGTAGGAATTTTGCCGTAAAAATTTGTGCAGTATGACTTCCGGCCAATGTGGCTGCCAATCAATTTATATTTAGGGTGCTGACCGGCTATCCTGCGCCATACACCGGGCTTTACTTCAGTTAAGAGTGTTCCGGTAATTTTCTCTGTGATCCCGGCTAATTTGCAGACTTCCTTTATTTTTTCGTTATACGTTGTTTCATCTATCCGGGCCGGGAAATTCATATCATTGGTCTGCAATACCTCCAGCACCGCCGGGTGTAGTAGCAGATGCATTTTCTTTCCGGTCTTTTCCTGTACGAAGTCGATAAAATAATTTCCATTTTCGCGGCTTATCATTGACTTATTGAAGCGCATGAAGTCTGAAACCCTCTGCCCTAAAAAGCAACTTAAATAAAGCCATGTAGCGGCGTTTTGCAGCGGTTCCGGCACGTTGGTATTCTTTATCTTTTCTATCTCGCTAAATGAAAGGTAAACCACATCTTTATCTGTGTACGGCTTTATGAAGTCGCAATATCTCAGGCTTAGCTGAATGCCGTAACGTGTGGCGTAATTGCAGATAGTCCGGGTAACTTTGATAACCTTTGCCACAGTATTAGGTGAGTAATGCTGCACATCTTCAAGGTAAGCCACTAAATCCCGCTTTAGTTCCTCATCCACTTCAGGAATAAGTATTTTATAAGTAAATCCTTTTTTGGCGGTTTGGTGCGCTTCAAATGCTGTGAGAATATTTTTCACATCGTGCAGCTTCAGGACTGTACGCGGTTGCAGATCGCGCCCTTTGATATTGATATAATTTTCAAAATGCCAAAGTAAATCCTGCGGTTTGTTTTTCGCTTTCTCATTAGCGGCGGCTTTTCGCTGGTCGCTGTAAAATTCATTTACTACTGACTGAAGCCATTTTTTATCCGGTAGGCTTTCGGTAAATGCTTCCTCAAACTTTTCAAGAATGAAAGCGCGTACATCTTCCTGCTGCTGCTTTATCCTGCTGATACGCTCCTTTATCTGAAGGTCTGCACCTTTGTACGCTTTTAATTCTTTCCAGTAGCGGCGGCCATCCAGCAAAGGACTTTCTTTCACCTCATCAGGATTAAAAACATAAATCTCTGTGTGCGCTTCCACAAAGTCAAGACCGCGCGGGTTTTTCGCCGTTTCTTTTTCCTGATTATAAAATTGAAGTCGTGCCGTGAAAGGCGCGTTTTTCTTTGTCAGTGATCGCAAAAGGAAGTTTACTGAAGCCATTTTATGGTCTTTTTCACGGTTAAAATTTCTAAATACGCTCTAAATACGCCCTAATACGCCTATTATACGCCTGTTTTTCAGTTTGTAATAAGCTGTAATACAGTGCGTTATATGTCTAAATACGCATTATACGCGTTATACGCCTACTGTGTGTATTTATAATTACGAATCAGGATAAATTTAGAACGTCATCTCTTTATATGTTCCAAAGGTAAGAATAAAATGTATTACAAATGTATTATATAATACAGTAAATGAAATAATATGAAAAGATTATATATCAGCAAAAGAGTATAAATACTTACTTTATAGGCATTTAGTTTCAAATCTTATAATAGTGTTTCATTTATATTAGTTCCCTACGGGCTACAAGCCAACTGGCTTCTTAAACACTCACTTTTTAGTGGGTGTTTTTTGTCTTGTACTAGTTTATGCATCGTTAATTTTTTCAATACTTATACCTGCACAAGAGCTGTGATAATGCGAAAGCAACAGCTTTTTGTAAAAATCGTTATCATATCGGTTTTTTATTTGGATATTTTTTATAACTTTAAGCATCAAATTTTAAAATGTATTGTTATGAAAAAAATTCTACTTACGGCAGCCTGCTCACTGGCTGCAGTTTATGCCAACGCGCAAATCACTCTTTTTGAGGACGGGTTTGAAACCTACGAAGACTTCACGATTACTAATATCGGTTCCTGGGGCACTGTGGATGGCGATGGCCTCGGAACGTATGCCGGCGGAGTGGATACAACCCCAGGTGTGAAACCCTGGGTGAATGCTTACGAGCCTATGGCAGCGCAGGTATTTAATCCGTCAGTTGCAGGAGTACAAAACGGTCATGACGGAGAGAATTCAAATTTTAATCCACACGGTGGGCAAAAGTATATCGCGTTTTGGGCAGGAGTGCCTGCCTCAGGCGTAAATAAGAACAATGACTGGCTAATTTCACCAAAAATTAATCTGGGAGATACCGGAAATCAGCTTAGCTTCTGGGTGAAATCGCTGGCCTCCGATTACGGACTGGAAAAGTACCGTGTCTTAATCTACGTAGGAGAAGATGCTCCGGCGAATGTGTCTGTATTTACCCCTATTTCAGGATCAACAGCGTTATCGGCACCGATTAATTGGACGCAGGTAAATTATAACCTGGATGCATATAAAAATCAGCCGGTACGTTTCGCTATTAATTACGTTTCATCTGATGTGTACATGATGATGCTTGACGATGTGAAAGTTACCGCAACCACGGTTTTGGGAACAAACGAAGGCGCTGCCAAAAAAGGAGTGCGCGTTTATCCAAATCCATCCAAGGGTGTCTTCACTCTGCAATCAGCCAAGAATGTGAGCAAAGTACAGGTCTTCAGTGCAGACGGGCGTTTGGTTGCCGAGAGCAAAGATGCAACCCAGGTTGATCTGACCGGTAAGGCAAAAGGAGTCTATATGATGGTGATTACGCACGATGATGGCAGCACCACCAAACAGCAGGTGATCAGAAACTAAATCATTCACTGCAAAAGAGTAAACCGGCGCCAGGCCGGTTTTTTTTATGCCATAAAAAAATCACACTTCTGAAAGAAATGTGATTAAAGTGCCCGGAACAGGACTCGAACCTGCAAGCCGTGAAGCACTCGCACCTGAAACGAGCGTGTCTACCAATTTCACCATCCGGGCTTCATATGGAAGTATGAATTGTAGGCTGCAAAAATACATTCTTTCTGGAAACCATGCAAGCCTCTGCCTTTTAAATTTAAATTAATATGAAAACTTTATAATATCAAAAATGTAAACCGCAGGGAGGCAGCGTATTAAGGTCTTTATATAAATTTGTATTTATGCCTCTATGTTTTCTGTACCCTGCAAAGATTTCAATTTTTCCAGTTTGCGGTCCTGTGATTCGCGGTAGAGTTTGGCCTCGCTCCAGCGCGCATGTTTGGATGGACGAATATGATAGCCTTTCTTGCGCGCATATACCTGCGTAAATTCAGCACCAAAGAAAATTAGCATACAGGAATAGTTGATCCACATCATAATTAAAATAACCGTTCCTGCCTTGCCGAAAGCGGAGGTCGGTTTTAGTTCGGCGAAATACAAGCCCAGTAAAAACTTACCCACTGTAAAAAGCACCGCCGTCAGAAACGCGCCACTCCACACGGAACGCCAGGAAACTTCCACATCCGGCAGAACTTTAAACATAAAGGCAAAAACAAGCACCACGACCAGAAAACCGATCACATAATTAATGAGTTCCATGATCAGATAGGTTTCTAAGCCTAACTGTGCGGTAATAAAATTATTCAGCAAACTGATGAGGGAAGAAAGCACCATCGTAATCATCAGCAAGAAACCGATCACCAAAATCATCCCCAGGGAGTTGGCCCGGTCCAGCAGGAATTTCACAATCGCTTTTTTAGGCGCGGCTTCCACTTCCCAAAGGTCATTCAGTGATTTCTGCAGTTGGAAGAAAATAGTCGTGGCACCAAACACCAGCGAGAACACCCCCACGATTTTCATAAAGATATTTTTCTTATCGATCAGGGCGCTGGCAATCATCTCTTGGACGCTGGTGGCGGCGTCATCTCCCATCACGCTGCTGATCTGGCTGGTAATCTCGCCGCGTATCGCTTCTTGGCCAAAAAAGCCGCCCGCAATCCAAATAATGATTATTAATAATCCCGGAATCGAGAAAATTGCATAGTACGCCAGACTTGCGGCATCTGTGGTTGCAGATGATTTACTCCAGTCCTCATACGCAGCTTTCAGCGTTTCCCAGTAAAACTTAACTTTCTTCTTCATATCATCATAGTTTAGAACGGATAACCGATGGCAATGTTTAAAATAAGGTTGTCTTTTCTCCAACTGCTGCTGCCAAAATTAATTTTGTCAAAAGTCCAGCGGTCACCTTCCTCAAAATAAGGAACGCGGATCGGCATTGCGAGGTCTAATCTTAATATCAGAATAGAAAAATCGAGCCGAAGGCCAACACCGGCGCCCACGGCAATTTCTTTCAGGAAATCCTTTGAAAATTTACCGCCCGGTTTAGTAGGATCTTCATTCACCAGCCACACGTTTCCGGCATCAGCAAAAACCGCTGCATTCAGGAATTTATATAAGTTCGCCCGGTACTCCGCATTCAGTTCCAGTTTAATGTCCCCCGACTGGTCAAAAAAGAAGGTGGCATTTTGTGTTCTGGGATCATAGCTGCCCGGCCCGAGTGTTCTGGCGCGGAAAGCACGGATACTGTTGCTGCCGCCCACGAAGAACTGTTTCACATACGGAATATGAATCGAGTTCCCATACGGATACCCGACACCGGCGATAAACCGCGAGGCAAACATACTCTTGTCACCGAGTTTGCGGTAGTAGCGAATGTCATGCTCCATTTTAGCATACTGACTGAACGGAATTCCGAAGAGTTCTTTCTGATCTCTTTTCTTGGCATTTGCGCCGCTGAACAAACCGGCCAGTGTACCCGCAAGATCCAGACTTCCTTTGTAATACCACGTATTCTTTTGCGGCAGCATGGTATTCGTGTACGTAAAACTGTACGAAGGCCCGAAAATAAGCTGCCGGTCAATCACACGCTGCAACGAGGGATTCGGTGATATTCCCTTTTCCGGATTGCCGGTGATTTGCTCCCGGTATTTATCGGTCACATTTTGTGGCGCGACCACCGTCACATCCAGCACTTTCAGGTTATGTTCCTTTCGCTCATTTTCTTTCCATAGATAGCCAAACGAGGAATTAAAATTGTGAAGTGTATATAATTGGGTACGACTCAGATACTCATATCCGAGTTCAATATTGGTTCGCGGCACATAGGCGCTGGAGGAGCGGAAATTAAACGGAGCTACAATTCTCGGAATTGATAATTGTGCATTGGCTCCCACACGGATGATATTGTTTGCGTCTTTCGGACCACCTACCTGCACATCAAATGCTCCATAGACTGAACCTTTTAACTGCTCGGCGCCGCGGAACAGATTCCGGTGGGTCCAGTTCAGGTTGACTTCACCGCCGGTATAGTTTGCGGAATTGGTTTTTCCTAATGTTTCAAGTCGTAACGACTGCAGCGGGCGCGGTGTCAGCAAGTAATATGCATCAAACGCATGATTGGTCGAATCCGAAACAACAAATTCATTTTTCACAAATTTAAAAACACCCATGCTGATTAGGCGGTTCAGCGACAAATTATGGTCTGCCCGGTTATAGAGGTCACCGCGTTCAAAGTATAAAGCACGGTCGAAAATCTTAGGTTTAAATTTATCGTTCGGGTCAATAATGTATTTGTCATTGTAGATTTCCAGCGAATCCGTATTGTAAGGGATTTCATATTTCCCCAGCTTCACATCTTCAATATTATAATCCGCAAAGACAACCGTTTTATCAATCGTCCACTGTTCTTTGGAAACTGCCGGCGTGTTGTCTTTTAACTTGACGAAGAGTTCCACTTTCGGCTCGCTGGTCACCGTGCTGTCTGCCTGCACAATAATATTATCCGGGCTGAAGTAATAGAAGCCTTTGTTTTTAAGATGTTCATCAATGCGCTGGCGTTCTGCTTTAATCACATCCAGGTCAAAGGGTTTTCCCTCCTTTAAAAAAGTCTTGTCTGTAATGGACTGGATTTCCGAATTAAGAATGGTGGAGTCCGTCGGGAAGTTCACTTTACTGATGAGGTAGCGCGCGCCGGTTTTCACATTATAAATTACCTGTGCTTTCTTATTCTTACTAATGGTATCCGAGGACGCTCTTGCATTAAAATACCCTTTATTCTCAGAATAATTTACCAGGATTTTTTCGTTAAAACTCCGGTCCACATCGCCAAGCAGAACCGGCTTTTCACCAATGCGGTATTTCAGCCAGTACCCGATTCCTTTTTGCTTCTTTGGTTCTTTGGTAATATTATAAATATACAAACGCGGACGCAACCCGAGAAAAGAGGAATTAGGCTTTGGCCGAAGTTGTTCCTTCAGCGCATCCCGCAAATTGGATTTTTCTTTCTTGCTCAGCGTATCATTTTTAATATTCACTTTTGCGCCGGTGTACAGCAGTTCACCCTCACGCAGAAATTTTGTGTTGCTGCAGGAGGCTGCCACCAAAGCCAGGGACAATAAGCCAAGCGCGGAACCATATGTTTTATTCAGATATGCCATTATTTTGAAGTCGTAGTTTGTGTATTTTGTTCTTTTTTCTTGCGTGAGCGCTCGAAGATTTGTTTGAACTTATCGTAATCCAGTGTAATGATAAAGCCAATTCCGGTTTCGATGATCTGCCCTTGCAGCGCTACCTGATAATCATTTTTGCGGTAAGCGCGCAGCATATACCGGCCATCTTTGCTCAGGCTGTAGTCCAAGGTAATATCGCCGGCAATGTTCGTCATCTGCTCATTCTTTCTTGCGTCTCCTTCCAAAGCGAAGTTATTACCCACAGTTACTTTCAGCCGGTCGTCAAATAATCTTTTGGAAACTCCGATGTTCAGGTCTGTTCTTTCGTTTTTCTCTCCACTGGAATAATCTTCAGTAGATTCCAAATCAAAATTCAATTCCACGCCACCAATTAAATCGGCAGCCAGATTGTTCAGCTGCTCCGAAAGAATGCGGCTCACACTCTGTTTCGCCAGGGTAGAAGCAGACAGCCCGGTTTCACTCTGGAACGGATTTTCACCGATGAAGCGGTTCAGCAGCAGTAAGGCAAATACCTGTTTGTTCAGTTCAGACTCCTCGCGACGCAGCATGCTCAGTTTCGCTTTCGTATTATCCAATACCGTAGCCGAAACGGAACTGTTCTGGTCTTCGGTGGTAATATCAAACGTAATCACCGGTTTCAGCAATTCGCCCTTCATAATCAGCAGAGTGTTGAACGGGATTCTTTGCTTATACTGATTCAACTCGCCCGGTGAGGCACCGGTCAGCTGCTGTTGCAGGAGATCCAGCGGCGCTGCATTGGTTTTATATACTGCCGTAATATCCAGGTTGGCCGTGGTTGGTTCCCCGGTCCAGGTGATGGTGCTTCCTTTTTCGATTTCAAACTTGCGCTTCAGCAGACTCACGGACATTTCATACGCACCGCTGTCCACCACATAGGTTCCTACCAAAGTCGTTTTACCGGACGGATCAATCCCGCCGGTTAATTGGGCATCTCCCTGGAGTTTAACGAAATCGCCATTCGCCTGGTCTATAATTAATGAAAGCTTGGCTTCTTTGGTAATCTCAATATTCACATTGACATCAAGGCCTTTGACATCACTCTGGCTGTCAATAGAATCGGTTTTAATGGTTTTCTGCAACGCAATCTGGTCCTGATCAATAAACTCCACAATGCCGGCGCGCTCTTCCAAAGCTGGAGACGATTGCGGCAACACGATGGTGAAATCAGTAACATCAGTCACTGCCAGGTTTCCATCGACTTGCGGCAGGTCCAGGTTTCCGCGGATGCGGAGATCGGTATCTACCGCCAGTGTACCGTACATGAGTTTGTCATTATCCTTCTTGGAATCCACCACTTTGAAATCACGGCCTTTCACATCCAAGCGGAAAGCAAAGTCGCGGTAGCTTTCCGTAAGTACTGCACCATCGATGGTAAGTGCATTTCCGGCTTCGTCTTTAATTTTAAAATTATCAAAATCAATCCCGCGGCTGGTAAATTTAAGTTCATCATTAATGTGGCGGAAGTTGCTGCCCAGCTGGGTGATGCCCAGTCCGACATCATTAAACTTTAATGTTCCCAAGACGGAGGGAGCCGACGTTGTTCCGCCGATACGTAAGTTCCCGGACAGATAACCTTCCGGATTCTCGATGGCTTTCCCGGCGAATCCCTGTACCGTTTGCATCTGAAGCTGGCCGAGGTTGAGGTTCATTGCCAGCGCATTGGTTTTGGTATTGATGGTGCCGCCGAGGGTCATGTCATTATTATATCCGCTCAGCATGACATTCGCACGAATCAGGTCTGCGCTTTCGTTCATTGCTTTCACATCGAGGTTGCCAACCGGGCTGCCGTACACATACAAATCCGTAATGTCCATATCTGCTGTGAACCGAAGGTTGTTCTTCAAATCACGCAGCTGTGCTGTTCCGTTAATGGTTCCTTTTGCCAGAAGCGAATCTTTTTTAATAATTTCCGTTAAAGATTCTATTTTAAAATCACGGATCGAAACATTCAGCGGGCTGTTCGATACCTGAGTCTCACTTTGGAGTCGAATTTCGCTGCCGCCGTTGGAAAGTGCAAAGTTATTGGCCACAATACCGCGGCTGCTCAGTTCGATGGAGTTGTCGGGAGCTACCGTCCAGTCTGTGTAATTCAAAGTAAGTCCTTTCGGGTTCAGGCTGATTTTCGTGAGGTCACCGGCTTTCTGCACATTTCCTGCTACAAGAAACTGCGTCGCATCTTTATCATCTTTCGTGGTGGCGTTGTAGGTGATGAGATTGTCTTTAATATCACCATTCAGCCGTACTTTCTGCAGCGCTATACTTTCATTTTTAAACTCTGCGAGATTTACATCATAAACCAATGCCTCATTTGCATTATTAATCACAATTTTTCCTTCGCGGATTACATTTTCGCCATACTTCACTTCGGGAATATCTCCGTTGATATCTAGTAGTCGGGTGTCGGCGTTATAACTCCCGGCTAAGGTAATGGGTTCAAACTCTTTCAGATCCGGCAAAAAGGTGTGCAGCAGATTGTCATCTTTAACTTTGGCGTCAAAGGTGAAAAACTGTCCCGGATCCACGCGCGTTTGTTTGGTGCCGGGCGCCTGGAACTGATAATACTGGTTTATCGTTTGCTGCAAAGAGCCCACAATTTGCGTGAGTTTATACTTTCCTTTCAGGTCCAGATCCGCAATCTGTGACTGTAGCGTAATGCGGTTACTGTCTGCGGTAGACATCGCCCGAAGCAAAACGTCCTGAAGCGGATAAACATCTTTGGTATCGGAAATGGCAAAGTTCTGTAACTGCAGATAGCCATTCGGTGCATCAGGGTTCAGGCTGGTGAAATCACCATCAATATCTCCGGCAAGAATCATCTGGTCCTGATAAAAACCCAGCTTATTTAGATCCAGTTTTCGAATGGTTCCTTTCACTTTTACAGCCGGTTCTTTACTCTGCAGTGTTCCGGAAGCCAGCAGTTTCAGATTAGCGTTGGGATCCTTGGAGTCGAGGTTGATGACATAGGCACCGTTATTGATACGCCCGTCCAGCGCCATATTATGATAGGTGTAGTTATTATAATACACCGAAGAAATATCACCCTTCAGCGTGGCGGTTGCCTGTTTGTAATCGAAGCTTTGGCCTTTCACCGCAATCTGGCCGGTGATAGAACCTAAATCGTTGTTCTGAATAATTTTTCCGATCTGCAGGTTCTGCAAATTGGCCAGCACGTCATACTTTTCCTGATTCTTTCGGCGCATGTCCACGGCGGCACGCACGGCTGCATTTCCCAGCGTGGATTTCAGTTTCAGATCGGCGTTGACGACCTGCGTGCTGCCTTTCGCCGTACCTGAGATGCTAAAGAAGGAAGGCAACGAAATATTCGATGGAATGGTGTTCTTCGGAACAAGGTTAAAGATAGTATTAGCGGAAGACGAAAGCTCGCGCACATTTAAATCGTAGTACAGTTGGTCCGGGTTCATGGCATTCTTAACCGTGCCGGAAGCGTTTACTTTCAGCCGGTCGATGCCCGACAGTTGCAGGGTCTGTATCTCCAGGTTATTTAAAGTTCCTTTCAGCCGTGTATTCACATCCAGAATGGCATTCGGATATTTATTAAAAGGAACTGTGCCGCGCAGTGAAGGCACCAGCATCAGAATATCGCTAAACCCTACCCGCGAGTTTCGCAAGTTGGCAGAGATTTGTACAGCACCGGGGTTAGCGGAAAGCTGTTCGATGGAATTGTAGTTTAAAATCACTTCATCCCGCAGCAATGTTTGGGATGTTTTCAGATACAGGTCTTTCAGATACGCCTGCTTTTCTTCATAAACAAAATCTGTTTCAAAACGCTGAATGTCGAGTCCGCGCGATTCTTTAATTTCAGCGGATCTGACGGAGCCGGCGAAGGTGCCGTTCTGCATTTTAAAATTACGTACTTCGGTATCGAGTTTTGAGAAATTAAGATGATTGAAGTCCATCCCGGCGCGGGCGCGCGGCATCGCAGTGTTGTCATACGCGACCTTCACATCTTCCAGCAATAATTTTTTTAAAGTTAAAGCGAGCGGTGCATCATCCTTCTGTTCCTCTTTATTTTCAGGTTCAGGATTGGCATTTTTACCGGGCAGGTGTAATTTCACATTGATATCAGCGCCTTTCAGAGCGAGGTTCCCGATACCAAAATCATTTTTCTGCAGGTCCAGTTTATTGATGTTGGTACTGAGTTCCTTAAATTTCACTTTTCCAAAAGTCCGGGTATTCTGGTCGCCGTAATCAATGTCAAAATTTGTGAATTGGATTCTGTTCAACCCAATGGTCATCGGCTTCTGCTGGTTGAGTGAATCTACTTTCTGCTCGACTTTATCGGCTACTTCTTCGATGAGGTCCTGCTGGAGCTGGAGCCTTAGGCCGTCCATTGTAATGTTATCCGCAGCGTAGGAATTATTCTGCAGATCAAATGTTTTCACCCGCGTATCAAACGCCTTAAAATACACTTCCAGATCATTTCTTGCCTGCTGATCGATAAACGAAACCCGGATGTCACGCAGTTTAATTTTATCTAGAGAAATAATAAAAGGTTTGGAGGGACTTTCTTCGGCTTCTTTGGTTGCAAAGGCGTCTATAATATAATCGAAATTAAAGCTGCCGTCCGGGTTGCGCACCACATTCGCCTTCACACCTTCCAGATCGATGGACGTAAGGTCTGCCGTATTTTTTAACAACTTCATAATATGCAGGCCCACATCCAGCTTTTTTGCATACAGAAGCGTATCTACTTTTTGGCCTTGCAGATAAAGATTTTCCATCACCAGACTGTTCGGAAAATCCACGTAGACACGGTCCAGGCTGACTTTTGTATGAATTTTCTTTTCTAAGTAATTCACGAGTTTTCCCTTGGCGTAGTTTTGTACGCCGGGCAATTGCAGGCTCAGGACTGCCAGAACAATAATCAGCAGCAATGAAGCAATTACAATTCCTGTGTACTTGAGGATTTTTTTGTAAATGTTCACGTGTATAAGATAAGATTTCAGGTTATAAAAAATGACCGGAGCGCCAGTGGAAGTTGACTTTACGGCATAATCACAGCTCTTGCAGCAGTTTCAATGCCAATTTTTGTTAAAAACGGTAATTTGGAAAAAAAATTATCTTTGTAAAAACGATTCTATGAAAATACTTTTGCTAAATGGCCCAAATCTTAATCTGCTAGGCAACCGCGAGCCGGCAATTTACGGCAATACAGATATTGACCAGGTCATGAAAGGGCTGCAGCAAAAGTACAGTGACCATACGATTGAATATTTCCAGTCAAACACGGAAGGCAGTATCATCGATCGTTTGCAGCAGGTGGATTTTGAGGCGCTGATTATTAACCCCGGTGCCTACACTCATTATTCACTGGCTATTGCAGATGCGCTCCGCAATCTGGCGGTCCCGAGAGTAGAAGTGCATATCAGCAATATTTATGCGCGGGAAGAGTTTCGCCAGAAGTCTGTAACGGCACCGCACTGCGATGGTGTGATTACCGGTTTCGGAATACGTGGTTACGAATTGGCCGTAGAAGCTTTGCAGTTGAAGTAAGACGCTGTTGCCGGATATTAATCCATTTTGTTGTACTTGCGCATCAGCTTTTCATAGAATTTTTGCGGCAGGAACCATTTGAGCGGCACCCCGATCCGCTGCCCGAAATGCCCGAAATAATAGTGGGCTTTCCAGTGTTTTTTCTGCAGTAATTTATCGATATAAACGGCTACCTGCTGTGGAGGCGTTCCTTCATCCACGTGTGCGTTCATGACTGAATATACTTTTTGAAAGAGACCGGTGTAAGCTTCGGAAACATCGGTCTTCACACGGTTGTCCGCAATATTGGTAGCGATGTCGCCCAAATGCAGCGAGCATACTTCAATATTCCAGGCCGAAACCTCGTAGCGCATGGCTTCCGTGACTTTATCCAGCGCTGATTTCGAGGCAGAATAAAATCCGCGGAAAGGCAAGCCCATTTCGCTGCCGATACTGGAAATGTTGATGATTCTTCCTTTCTCTTGTGCACGCATCGAAGGTAAAACGGCCGTCATCATTTGCACCGCGCCCACCAGATTTAAATTAAAGAGTTTTAAAATATCTTCCTTGCGCGTATCTTCCACGGCGCCAACCATGCCCATGCCGGCATTATTAATTAACAAATCAATATGCGGATGTTTAGAAGCAATTTGACTCATCGCCTGGGTAATCTGTTCAGCATCCGTAATATCGGTCGGGATAGAGGTAAAGTAATCAGACTGTGTGAGCTTACGGCTCAACCCATACACCGTGTGGCCCAGTTTGCCGAAATGTTCAGCCAGTGCCAGACCGATTCCGGCCGAAGTTCCCGTGATAATGATTGTCATAAAAGTATATTAATCTTCCTGTAAAACCTGTTCGAGATCAGACCAGAACCGCGGATAGGATTTTTCTACCACCTCAGGATTCTGGATTTCAAGCGGCTGCACTAGAGAAAAAGGAGCAAAACTCATTGCCATCCGGTGGTCCTGATACGTTTCAATTGAGATCTGTTCGTTCGGTTCAAAAAACTTCACCGAGCGGATGCTGTCTTCCGTAATTTCCGCGATACACCCGATCTTAAATAATTCGTTCTTCAGCGCAACGAGCCGGTCCGTTTCTTTTACTTTTAAAGTGGCCAGTCCGGTAATGTGAAAGGGAACCTGCAGCGCTGTTGCTGTTACGCACAGCGTTTGCGCGATATCCGGGCAGTCATTCATATCCAATGAAATCAGCGCGGGGAAATTAACGTTCTCCTCTGCCAGCAGTGAAATCTTACTTTCAGCATCTTCAGAAATGGTGTTAACACCAAAGAATTTCCAGTAGAGTTCGCGAATAACAGAATCCCCCTGCAGCGAATACGGCCGGAAGTACCGCAGGTTAATGCTTTTGCGCCCAATAGCGGCCAGCGAGTAAAAATAGGACGCGGAACTCCAGTCGCTCTCCGCCACGACCTTCATAATCTGCGAACTTTTGGTAGCCGGCAGAACCGGGGAAATGTGAATGGTCTGGCCGTCCCATGAAGTTTCTGCACCAAACTTTCGCACAATTTTGAGGGTCATTTCCAGATACGGCCGCGAGGTTATTTCTCCGGTCAGATGAAGGGTTAAACCGTTGGGCAACGCCGGTGCAATAAGCAGTAAAGACGAAATAAACTGGCTGGAAACAGAAGCCGCAATGCTTACTTCATTGGAGCTGAAAGCACGCCCGCTAATTTTAAGCGGCGGGAAACCGTCTTTTTCCAGGTATTTAATATCCGCACCTAGGCTGCGGAGTGCGTCCACCAGTGGTCCGATCGGCCTTTGCAGCATCCGTGAAGAGCCGGTAAGAACAGTGGTTTTACCTTCCTGAATAGAGAAATAGGAAGTAAGGAAGCGCATGGCCGTCCCCGCATGATGGATATCTACAGTTTCAGCAGAACTTTCCAGTGCCTGTTGTAGCAGTTCCGTGTCATGCGCATCCGACAGGTTTTCAATGATAACATTGTCGAATAAATACTTCAAAATCAATAAGCGGTTCGAAATACTTTTGGAACCACCGATTTCTATTGTTTCATTATCCTTCAATACAGATTTTTTCAGCTGCAGTACCTTCGTCATAAAGTGCCTATTTAAGCTTTTCGTTATTCTGATGCCGGTCGCGGTCGCGGTCGGTTTTTATTTTTAATTTCCGGTCAAAGGCCTGTTGCAAATCTGTGCCGGTCTGGTTCGCCGGGCAGAGCGTTACAAACAGTACATCGGCCAGTTCCTCGCCCAGATCTTTTTGACTGTCACTTTCTTTTTCGCTTTGTTCACCGTAGCGCCGGGCGATAATACGTGCTACTTCGCCTACCTCTTCGGTAAGCATGGCCATATTGGTAAGTTCATTAAAATAACGAACACCCACATTCTTAATCCATTCATCTACTTCCTGCTGAAGCCGGGTAATTTCCATTTTTTTTAATTTTATTGGTAGGCGCCTAAAGTGGGATTGTTCACCCTGCTTTGTTGTGCTATATCGAGCGGAACAGAAGCCGCTACTGTAGTGTTTCCTTTACCGCGGGCTGGTGAATCGTCGGCTACGCGCAGATTCATTTTGTGGGTAAAGTAATTGATGAACTTGGGATCTTCATTTTTAAGGGAAGCGGTAATGGCGGGGTTACCCTCAAAGGCGAATCCTGCCTGCTCGCTGTACTTTAATAAAATGTTATTAAACGTATAATTAAGATTGCCGGAACCTGCTGGTTTAAGAACCACCGCATTATTCGAATGTCCATACAAAATGGAGTTAGCAAAGGTAAGCGTCATGTTGCCGGTTTCTTTGTCATATTCATTACTCGCAAATAAACTAAGGCCGGGCAGGGTACCGTTCAGCTGCCAATAATTCGCCAGCGTAGCATGTTTAAAATTATACGTGCCGCCACCGAAGAGCCCAACGCCGGCCTCGCCGCAATTATTGACGACCAGATTCTCCGCATTAACTACAGAATTAATTGCTAAAATCCCATATTCCTGGTGGGTGTGGATAATTGTATTTTTAATATTTGCCTGCGCTTTCTGCAGTTCCAGACCGGTGGTGCCACCCATGATTTTTGTGTAATTTAAGTCTACTGTCGCGTTTTCATCTGCGTAGATGCCGTTCCAGTTTTTGGGAATGGTATCGTAGCGGGTATCATTGCGGTCGCCGCGGAAAATAATTTCTTTACCGAGGCCTCCGTTTGCAGTAAGTTTCGCTGTCTTCTCCAACTGCAGGCCGCTGTTTTTATGCAAATAGACCTTTGTGCCTTCTTCAATCTGCAGGGTTTTTCCGGCAGCCACTTTTAGATTTCCAAAAATAATCTTGGCTTTATTGGCGGTCCAGGTGGTGTTTTCGGTCAGGATATTTGGATTGGTTTCCGTTTCAATAAAGAATTCTGCATCCTGCACCACGGAAAATAAAGTGATGTGCTGTTTCCCGGCCGGTGTTTCCACCAGAATGCGGTCTTCCGCAATGGCTTCAGTAGCAGTGGCAACCGGCGCGATTTCCACGAAAATATAAAGACTGTCTTGCCGGCGCAGCGGCACATTATGAAAAGAGGTTCCGGCGCGGCCATCCATATTAATCCGATATAGTGAACTGCTACCGGATTCTAGCGCAATCTGAGGAATCATGATATCGCGGTCTTCCGTGTTGTACAGCTTTACCGCATAGGTTTCGGAGCGTACCTGATTATAAACCGTATCCAGAAATACCGTGTCCCGCGAAAAACGCAGCAATTCGGAAGGTGCGTCGAATTCTATATCATCACGAGTGCAGCTCAGCACAGCCAGCAGGAGCACGAAAGCCGGTGCCAGCAGTATTTTTATATGTTTCATGGAGAATAAACGGTAAGTTTTTCAAAAGTAACCAAAATTGTTGAACCCGGAAATTGTAAATTTAACAATTGCTAAGTTGTTGGAATGAAAAACTATTTGTATTTTTGCGGTCTAAAATTTTAGCAGAGAAATATCCATTACTATTTCGAAAGCAAAACTTTAATTATTAATAGTAAATTTAGTTATGAAAAACGGAATCCACCCAGAAAATTATAGACTCGTTGTTTTCAAAGACATGAGTAATGATGAGATGTTTCTTTGCAAATCTACCGCAGAAACCAAAGACACCATCGAGTACGAAGGCCAGGAATACCCATTGGTAAAAATGGAAATTTCTTCAACTTCTCACCCGTTCTACACCGGTAAAGTGAAACTGGTTGACACGGCAGGTCGAGTTGACAAGTTCATGAACAAATACAAAAAATTCGCAAAATAATTTCGGATTTTTATTGAATATAAAGTCTTTCAGGAATTTCCGGAAAGACTTTTTTTATGCTATTTTCACCCGTAAATAAATTTTCTATGCAACTCGT
This sequence comes from Chryseobacterium salipaludis, assembly GCF_022968825.1. Classification (GTDB taxonomy): domain Bacteria; phylum Bacteroidota; class Bacteroidia; order Flavobacteriales; family Weeksellaceae; genus Kaistella; species Kaistella salipaludis. The sequence continues at coordinate 161,917 of NZ_JALHKS010000005.1, read as the reverse complement.
ATTTTCAGATGCCCGATTCTGGCAGGATTTCTTACCGCTTACTTTTACACGCCCGGTGGCCGAACTGCGCTGTGGCATCCTTACGTTTGCAGAACGGTGGCAAAAATTACTGGGCTTCACGGAGGTTGCCTATCTCACGGAAGATTACCTGCAGCAGAAATTCCGGGAACCGCTGAAAGAAGAAAGTTTGTTTCTCGTGCCCAACTTTTTACCGACCGCTGAAATTCTGGCTCAGATTAAAGAATTAAAGTTGGGCGAAGCGCTGGTTTACCGCGATGAACTGTTGGCTGTGCGTATTCACATGGAAAACTTTTCGCTGAACCAGATTGAGAAAATGACGGATATTGAAGGTGAAATCCGCTTTTACAGTCAGCCGACCGATTTGTTCAGTTATAATAAGGAAGCCATTGATTTTGACTTCCAACTGTTAACTGGGGGACGCCAGTCCGCCGCGTTGTCAACCACCAACGGACTCCTTGGAAATCCGGAAGACCTATTTATTGAAGAGGGTGCCGAAGTGGAGTTTTCCACCCTGAATACAAAGACCGGCAAAATTTATATCGGGAAAAATGCAGAAGTAATGGAAGGTTGCCATTTGCGCGGACCTGTTGCGTTGTGTGAGGAATCTAAATTTAATCTCGGTGCTAAAGTGTATGGGCCTACCACGATTGGTCCGCACAGCAAAGTGGGCGGCGAGGTGAACAATATTGTTATTTTCGGATACAGCAATAAAGGCCATGATGGTTTCGTGGGAAATTCAGTGATCGGTGAGTGGTGCAATCTGGGCGCAGATACCAACTCATCTAATCTGAAGAATAATTATGCAGAAGTAAAGCTTTGGAATTACGGCATCGGAAAGTTTGTGAATACCGGTTTGCAGTTTGCGGGCGTCATCATGGGCGACCACACGAAAACAGCCATTAACACCCAGCTCAATACAGGAACGGTCATTGGTGTGGCAGCGAATATCTTCAAACCCGGTTTCCCGCCAAACCTGGTGGACAGTTTTTCCTGGGGCGGTATGAAAGGCGATCCTAAATTTAAACTGGAAAAAGCCAACGAAGTGGCTGAGCTTGCCATGGCCAGAAGAAAAGTGGCGTTTACGGAAGAGGACAAAAGTATCTTGAAACATATTTATACCGAGCTGTAAAGAAAATATTCGGACAGCCTATTTCTGTATGGAACCTTCGACAAAAAAGATCTTACAAGACTTTAACAATATTCTAAATGATTTAAATCTTAAGGAACTGGAGGATCTTCAGGACTTGCTTACGGTGAAGATTTTTCGCTTGACTGACACGGGTGAAAGAATTTCACTGGATAAAGTGAAAAAAGATTTGAACATCCGGAGGTCTTCTACTGAAATTTAGGAGCTACACTTACGCTCGGAGGAGTCTGCAGCCCGACGTGAGCGGAGCTCTTTTTTGCGCAGCGCAGCGGAGCGAAAAAAAGCGGGAGCGGACGGCGGAAATGTCTGCCCAAATACTTTTTATTGAATACTTCCTGAGTACTTTCATATTCTAATTGCCTTTCCTTAAAAGGCATTTTCGTACCTTTGCGGCTTTATAATTCTCACTTAATCTGTTGATAGCATGCAACTGTATAACACGTTAAGCGCAGAAGAAAGAGCTCAGTTAATCAATGAAGCCGGTAAGCAGCGCCTTACCCTGTCTTTCTATGCGTACGCTAAAATCGAAAACCCAAAACAATTTCGCGACGAACTTTTTGTAGCCTGGAACGCCCTGGATGCACTTGGCCGTATTTATGTAGCCCACGAAGGGATCAATGCCCAAATGAGTATCCCGGCGGACCAGCTGGAAGCATTCCGGGAAACCCTGGAAGCGTATGACTTTATGAAGGGAATCCGCCTGAACGTGGCGGTGGAGCAGGATGATTATTCTTTCCTGAAACTGACCATTAAAGTCCGACATAAAATTGTGGCTGACGGTCTGAATGACGACACTTTTGATGTAACCAATAAAGGAATTCACCTGAAAGCTGACGAGTTTAACACCTTGCTGGAAGATCCGAATACTATTGTGGTGGATTTCCGGAATCATTATGAAAGTGAAGTCGGTCATTTTGAAGGAGCCATCACGCCTGATGTTGAAACCTTCCGCGAAAGTCTGCCGATTATCAATGAGCAGCTCCAGGAGCACAAAGAGGATAAAAACCTGCTGATGTACTGCACCGGCGGTATCCGGTGTGAGAAGGCGAGCGCTTATTTCAAGCATCAGGGTTTTAAAAATGTATATCAGCTTGAAGGCGGTATCATCGAATACACGCGCCAGATTAAGGAACAAAATATTGAAAGTAAATTTATCGGGAAGAATTTTGTCTTTGACCACCGGTTAGGCGAAAGAATTACGGACGATATTGTTTCCCAGTGCCACCAGTGCGGTAAACCCTGCGATGACCATACGAACTGTGCGAATGACGGGTGCCATCTGCTTTTTATTCAGTGCGATGATTGCAAGGCTGCGATGGAGAACTGCTGTTCTGCCGAATGTCAGGAAATTATTCATTTGCCAATAGAAGAACAGATCGCGTTGCGCAAAGGAAAAGATATCGGCAATAAGATCTTCCGCAAAGGAAAGTCAGAAGCCTTGAAGTTTAAAAATTCAGGCGCGCAGCCGGCAAAACCTTTAGCAAAAGCAGAAACCAAAAGTATTCGTCAGCAAACACCGGTGAAAAAAGTGTTTTTGGGCAAGGCAGAACATTACTATACAAAATCGAAAATCAGTCAGTTTCTGCTGGAAGAAGGCGAGTTGTCTTTGGGTGACACCATTCTCATTTCAGGTCCGACTACCGGCTTGCAGGAAATAAAAATTACGGAGTTGTTTGCCAATGGTACAGCCTGCGAAACGGCAAAAGCCGGCGACCAGATTACCTTTCCGGTTCCGTTCCGTACCAGATTGTCTGACAAACTTTATAAAATCGCAGAGTAATGACCAGGTCAGGAAAAATAGAACTGATGGCGCCCGCGGGAGATTTCACTTCCCTGCAGGCAGCTTTGGATAACGGAGCCGACTCTGTGTACTTTGGTGTGGAGCAGCTGAACATGCGCGCCCGCGCTTCGATGAATTTTACCATCGATGATCTGCCGGAAATTTCCCGCAGATGTTCTGAAAAGGGAGTGCGCACGTATTTGACTTTAAATACGATTATTTACGATCACGATTTATCGTTAATCAAAACCCTGCTGGATAAAGCCAAGGCAGCCAACCTGACTGCAGTTATCGCGATGGACCAGGCCGTGATTTCGTATGCGCGCCAGATCGGCATGGAAGTTCATATTTCCACGCAGATTAATATTACCAATATCGAAACGGTGAAGTTTTATGCCCTGTTTGCGGATACTATGGTGATGAGCCGCGAACTTAGCATTACCCAGATTAAAAAGATCTGCGACCAGATTGAAAAAGAACAGGTCAAGGGACCTTCCGGCAAACTGGTGGAAGTTGAAATTTTCGGACATGGTGCTTTGTGCATGGCGGTATCCGGAAAATGTTATCTGAGTTTGCATTCTCATAATTCTTCCGCGAATCGCGGTGCGTGCAAACAAAACTGCCGCAAGAAATACACGGTTATCGATCAGGAAACCGGCTTTGAGATTGAGCTGGAAAACGAGTATATGATGTCTCCGAAAGACCTGTGTACGATTCCTTTCCTGGATCAGATTGTGGATGCCGGCGTACAGGTTTTGAAAATTGAAGGCCGCGGCCGCGCACCGGAATATGTTGCGACTGTTACCAAATGTTACCGCGAAGCAATCGATGCTATTGCAGACGGAACGTATGATAAGGCGAAAGTAGAAGGCTGGATGAAACGTCTGGAGACGGTGTATAACCGCGGATTTTGGGCAGGATATTATCTGGGGCAGGAATTGGGCGAGTGGTCGGCAAACTCCGGCAGCAGTGCTACCCAGAAAAAGGTGTATGTCGGGAAAGGCCGGCATTTCTATCCAAAGTCCAATGTAGCGGAATTTATGATTGAAGCGTATGATCTGGCCGTGGGAGATAAAATTTTAATCCAGGGCCCGACGACCGGTTCACAGGAAATGGTGGTGGAAGCCATGCGCGTGGATCAGAAACCGGAAGCCACGAAAGCCTCAAAGGCCGACGTGATTACGTTCAAAACAGAATTCCGGGTGCGCCCGTCCGATAAGTTATATAAAATTGTGGCAGCAGAGTCGTAGCAGTATTGTATCAAAAACAAAGTGTAATGGTTATTGTAACGCTGCAGCGGGAAAAATGTATCGGATGTAATTACTGTGCGGAATTTGCACCGGAGTATTTCCGGATGTCGAAGAAGGACGGTAAATCAGTTTTATTGAAGACCGAGAACAAGAAAGGCTTTTATACGCTGAAAACGCCAAACATGGAAGCATACCAACCGTGCGACAAAGCATCGCGCGCCTGTCCGGTGAAAATTATTTCGGTTAAGCTCACTTAAAAAACATGCGTTCGTTGAGGAACGCATTTTTTATTATATTTAAGTATGACGAAAGCTGCACTGAGAACTTTATATAATGCCCGCAAAAAAGAATTGACCACGAGTGAAACTGCAGAGAAGTCTGCGGAAATCTTTACGCAGTTTCAACAGCACTTTTCTTTCAAGCCGGGTGATACGGTACACTGCTTTCTTTCCATCGCCGAGCGGAATGAAGTGGATACGCGCTTATTTCTAGACTATTTTTTTGAGCGGGGTGTGCGAGTGTTTGTGCCCAAAGTGTCCGGTGCTGATATCTGCTCGGTCGAAATTTTTCCGGATACGGTTTTTATTAAAAGTAAATGGAATATTCCCGAGCCTGAAAGCAATACGGACTGTGGACTGAATTCCTACACCATGATTCTGGTGCCGCTGTTATATGCAGATGCCAATGGCAACCGGGTCGGGTATGGTAAAGGTTTTTATGACCGTTTCTTTGCTACACTGAAAAAGAATACACCAAAAGCTGGACTCAGTTTTTTCTCACCGGAAGAACCGGTAGAAGATGTTTCTGAATGGGATGTGCCGCTGGATTATTTGGTTACTCCCACAGAAGTACTGTCGTTCGCGGGCGGAACATCGAATTTTACAAAGTAAAATTTAAACTCTTTTTTAAATTTCACCGGAGAGCGTTGCAATTTATACTGCACATTTTTATCGCGGGTGCCCACACTTCGGTTAAATCCATCGAAGTATTCCACATTGAAGTCGGCAAGATCGAGCGTATCTGTCCCGCGGATCTCTTTTCGCACAGCGATGTTCTGCACTTTAGCACTTTTCGCTTTCAGGCTGTCCAGTTGCAAAAGCAGCGGATTGAGTTTTAAGGAATCAGGTTCCAGAAAATAGCCTTGCATTTGCGCATAAATGACAGAGTCGATTTCAGTGTCCCGGTTGCCAGCGGTATACAAAGCGGCCAGGTCCAGGATTTCCTGAATCTTTTGCCGTGTAATATTTTCGATGGCCTGCGCGCTGTCAATTTTTGTGACGGGATAGGATTTCTTGTTATTGTTGTTTCGGACAATCTGTAAATCAGATACCGTTTTTGGTTCCTGATTACAGGCCAGTAGCAGCAGAAAAGCCAGAAGCAGGCAACTTCCTATTTTACTGAGCGTTTTCATGGGCGGTAATTTTAAACTTTATCAGGTTGATTCTGTTGTTTTTATCGTTTCGGGTGTCAATCACTTCCAGGTTTTCGAGTGCCGTGGACGGCAAAGTTACCAGGTTAATGTAACGTTGTTTATCCATAGTTTCCACACCATAGGTTTCATTTTCGTACACCTGGTAAATAAGGGCCTGATCGCTGATCAGCTGGTTCAATGTCTCGCGTTTCTTTTTCAGATCCTTTATTGACTTGGAATAATAGAAAAGCATAATCGCATAGTCATTGGGTTTCAGTTCTATCGTTTCAGCTTCCGGTGCGGTTTCCAGATTTCGCTGAATCGTGTCCGTGCGGTAATAAGGCGACGAAACAACCATTGTCAGATCTTTAGATTTCGTGGTATAGACAAAAGGTTCATTCGGTTTTGCCGTGTACAAAATGGGTGATTCGTTTTCTTTTAAAATCTGTACCTGAAGTTCTGCATTAATTTTAGAATTACGGTCAGCATCCACGAAACTGTAGTAAAACTTCTTCGTGAACAGTTCATCCTTAAAAAACAGTATCCCAACCAAAAAGCCGAGCACAACTGAAAGCCCGGACCACAAATATTTTCGCCAGGCGGGAATGCCGGAAGTTTTTTCAGGTACTGGTGTCACCACATTTTCAGCAGAAGGTTGATTTACAGGAGTGCTCGTTTGTAAAATCTCTTTATCCGGTGTCGGTTCCGGCTGCTTTTCAACCGGTGGTATGGCCGGTTTTACCGGCGTAGTTTCCTCGCTAATTTGCAGTTCAGTCTGCGGAACAGCAATTTCAGCAGGAGCAGTCTCGTCTTCTTTTAAAATCTCATCAGCAAATAGGTGTTGTTTTTTAAATTCATACCAGGACTTGTAACCCGCATAAACAGACAGCAGGTTCAGCGTATCAATCCGCGGCAGCTTGGTTACAGGACTGGTTTTAAAATAGGTGTAAAACGTTTTTTCGCTGATATTGCCTTTCGCGATTTTGCGTAAATCTTCCTGGAAATAAATAATATCAATTCCTTTCCACCGGGAAATATCGTCATCAGACGGGGTGTGCTGCTCGAGGTAGGTATGCTGTACCTCATTTTTCAGCTGTTCGAAGTGTAATAAATCTAAATCGCTCAAAAGGTGGAAATGTATAAATGATTGATTATCAGATATAAAAAATTGTAAAACAGTTTTACAAATATATTACAATTAATTTTCAGCAACAAATTTTTTTGCGGGTCTACCTTTGTCCTGTTCAAAGTGATGAACGAATTAAATAGAACAAACAAACTTTAATTTACTTTATTATGAAAAAGTCATTCTTTGTAGCTGCTTTCGCTGCTGTAGCTCTTGTAGCTTGTAACAAATCTGAAACTGTAGAAACTGCAAACGGTACTGATTCTATCGATGCAATGAACAACGCTGCTGAGGTTGTTGATTCTGCTGCTATGGTAGTTGATTCTGCTACTGATGTTGCTGTAGACGCTACTAAAGATGCTGCTGCTGCTACTACTGAAGCTGGTGCTGATGCTGCTAAAGATCAGGCTAAAGCTGCTGGTGATGCTGCAACTAACGCTGCTGACGCTGCTAACGATGCTGTAAAAGACGCTACTAAATAATTAGACGTTTTTGACAAACTCTTAAACCGCTTTCCTCAGGAAGGCGGTTTTTTATATCCGCTGGCGCAATATTTCATACGCCGCAATGGCTACTGCATTACTCAGGTTCAAGGAATCAATGCTTCCTGCCATCGGAATTAAAGTATTGTTTCCTTTACCGGTCCAGAAATCAGTAAGTCCTGAATGTTCCGTTCCGAACACAATCGCTGTTTTGCCCGTGAGCGTGTGTGCAGGCAGTGGCTGCGCATCGTGGTGCATGTTCGTCGTTAAAATCTGGTAGCCGTTATTTGATAAAAATGAAAACGTGTCCTCATTGCTGCTCTGGAAAATATTCATTCCAAACAAACATCCCACGCTGGAGCGGATGACATTGGGATTATAAAAATCGGTCTTTGGATCGGTGATGATTAAAGCATCAATACCGAAAGCTTCGCAACTGCGGAGAATAGCGCCCAAGTTCCCCGGCTTCTCAACACCTTCCAGCACGACAACAGCCGAATGCGCTGCCGGTGCAAAATCTGACAATACTGGTTTCACAGTTTCGTAAATGCCGAGGCAGCCTTCAGAAGTTCCCCGGTACGCAAGTTTTTCATATAGGTTTTTAGAAACAAACGTAATTTGCCCCGCAGGCATCTCACCGTCAAAAATATCGGGACAGATGAAAAATTCTTTTGCCTTAAAATGAAACTGCAGAGCGCGCTCATTTTCCTGACGACCTTCCACGGTAAAAACCTGCTCCCTGCGCCGGAAGCGGTTATCAGTCAGCAGGCGGGTCAGGTATTTTATCTTTTCATTTTTGGGGCTTTCAATAAGCATCATGATCATTCAGTTTATCATCAATTGCGTGGGCGGCCGCGTTTTCTTCGAGGGTGGGCGGCAGCTCCTTTTTGTTTTTAATGCCAAGGCTTTTCAGCTTGGTGGTTTGCACAATGAGATTATCATTACCGGTAGAAAGTTGTTTGAAGGCGTCATTGTACACATTCTTTGCCTGGTCCATGTGTTTGCCTACTTTCTCGAGGTTATCTACAAAACCAACGAATTTGTCATATAGCTTGGCGCCGCGCTCTGCGATTTCCATGGCGTTGCGGTTTTGGTATTCGCGCTTCCAAAGGTCAGCCACCAATTTCAAAGAGGTAATCAGGTTGCCGGGATTTAGCAGCAATATTCTTTTTTCATAAGCAAATGACCATAGGTTCGGGTCTGCCTGCATGGCGGCGATGTAGGCCGGTTCGCTGGGAATAAACATCATGACGAAATCCAGCGATTTATCATAGTCATCATATGCTTTGTCACTCAGCTGGCGGATATGATTTTTCACCGAAGCCAGGTGCTGATGCAACTTGATCTGATACACTTCTGAATCGGTTTCGTCCACGAGTTCGGTAAAGGCAGTTAAAGAAACTTTGGAGTCAATAATTACATTGCGCTCATCAGGATATTTTACCACGGCATCCGGACGCATTTTTTTGCCCGAAAATTCTGAGTAAAGCGCTTTGTTGTCTTCATCTCGCAGTTCATGCTCCAGAAAATATTCCCGGTTTTTCACCAGGCCTGATTTTTCCAGAATACTCTCCAGGATCATTTCGCCCCAGTTTCCCTGGGTTTTGCTTTCGCCTTTCAGTGCGCGGGTGAGTTTTTTGGCATCTTCCGAAATCTGCTGGTTCAGCAGGGCGAGTTCTTTCACGCGTTCGCTGAGCGAGAACCTTTCCTTCGATTCTTTGTCATAGGTGTCCCCAACCTGTGTGCGCAGCTCCGTAATCTTTTCCTGAAACGGCTCCAGGATATTTTTCAGGTTCTGATGGTTCAATGCCGTAAACTTCTCCGCTTTTTCTTCCAGGATTTTCTGCGCCAGGTTCTGGAATTCCTGTGCGGCCTGTTGCTGCAGGCGGAGGATTTCCTCTTTTTGGTTTTGCAGTGATTGTTTTAAACTTTCGTTATTCGCCTGGAGCTCCGCATTTTGTGCAAAAAGCGAACGGTACTGCGCAGAGAGTTGTGCGTGGGCGTCGGTCTGCTGTAGGTGTGTTTCTTTTAATTCTTTGTGCTGCCGGTGCGTGGCATTGAGCTCGGCGGCAATCGCTGCGGTTTCTTCTTTTAAATTATATAAATCTTGGAGGTGCTGCTGTGCCGTTTCTTTTTCTGATTTTATATTTTCCCGCGCTTCATCGAGTAATCGCTCGTTATGGTGTAAATCGGCCTGTGACTGGATATGCCGTTGATTTATTTCATCCAAGGCGGTTCGGGAAACCATGGACGATTTGCAATAGAAATACGCACCAGCCGCGCCGGCAAGTACGCTAAGGAAGACGATAAAAATAAAAGTTACCTCCATTTATATAGTAAAAGAATAGCCCGGAATTAATACTTTAGTTCTTTTCTGCGCCTTGGCTTGTATTATTTAAGATAACTGATTTTAAGATTTTGTCTTTTATCTTTTTTATTCGACATTAAAAATCATCAGGTCAGCAGTAAACATACAACCATTCCTTATACAAATGTAAACTCCATCCTGGAAACTGATGAAAAAAGCTTAATCTTTAATTTTTAAAAACTCTTTTGCCAGTTCAATCATCCTCGGGTCGCCGGTATATTTCCCATGCTCATCTGAAAGTTTCACCGTGGATGTCCAGTCACCATTGATGGTTTGCGCTTCTGTGAGTTTCATTACAATATTCATAGGTTTTAAACCCACATCGTTTGTCAGGTTAGTGCCGATCCCGAAAGAGATGCCAATGCGTCCCTCGCAGGCATGGGTAATTTCCTCCACTTTCTCCAGATTTAAACCATCTGAAAAGATGATGTATTTAAACAGCGGATTGATGCCGTTTTTGCGGTAATGCTCAATCGTTTTATTGGCAAATTCGATCGGGTCGCCGCTGTCGTGCCGCACGCCATCAAAAAGCTTCGCAAATTTCTTATCAAACTGCTGGAAAAAAACCTCGGTCGTGTAGGTATCCGAGAGCGCCACACCCAAATCACCGCGGTAAACATCTACCCAGTGTTCCAGAGACAGGGCGTTGGCCATCTTAAAACCATACGCAGCGGCGTGAAACATAAACCACTCGTGCGCGTGGGTGCCAATAGGTTTAACACCGTATTTCATGGCAAAGTGTACATTAGAGGAACCGATGAAGTTACCCGATTTATTATTGCGTACCAAAGCATCCACCACCAAATCCTGTACTTTGTAGGAGTGGCGGCGCCGTGTTCCGAACTCAGCAAAAGTTACTTTCAGCGCATCGAGGTGCGCGGCTTTATCCAAAGTGCGGCTGACAACCTCCTCATTCGGACTGCGCTGCATGCCGTTCAATTCATAATGCAGTTCCGAAATCAGCGAAAGCAAAGGAACTTCCCAAAGGATCGCGCGGTACCATTGTCCCTCCACCGTTACTTCCAGATCCTCGCCGTGCTGCACAACGGTTACCTCAGAGGGATCATAATGATAGCCGCCCAAAAAATCCAAATACGGCAAATCCAGATATGGACAGGTGATGCGCAGGAACTCTTTCTCATCGCGTGTAAGTTTCAGTTCCGCCATGGCGTTAATACAGCGGCGCAATTCCTCGGCAAAGCCCGGCGGGAAAGAATGGTGGCCTCTGTTAATAAATGTGTAGCGCACTTTTTCATTCGGGAAAAGTTTAATCACCGCGTTCTGCATGGTGATTTTATAGAAATCATTGTCGAGAAGCGATTTCAGCCGGACATCAGTCATAGGGTAGATATAAGAAGCAAAGGTACATAATCCCAATAAAAATCGCTCCGACAGCGGAGCGATTTGCAGATGATGTATAAAATAATTGCACTATTTGCCCAGATAGGAGTTGTACATCCAGACTTCTTTTTCCTGTTCGGTGATGTAATCACTCATTTGGGAATTGGTTCCTTCGTCACCGGCTTTATCAGTTACGTCCAGCAGATCGCGCTGCAGGTCAATCACCGTTTGGAAGGAAGTTAGAATATTGCGTACACACTGCTCGGCATCAGAGAGTTCCCGGCTTTCCTTAATGGTAGAAACGGCCACGTAATCCGAATAGTTATGGTTAGGCGTAGCACCGAGGGTTAAGATGCGTTCTGCGATTTCATCAATTTTCAGTACCAGGTTATTGTAGAGTTCTTCGAACTTCGGGTGGAGCGTGAAAAACTGGTCACCCTTGATATTCCAGTGCGCACCGCGGGTATTCTGGTAAAAAATAGAGTAATTGGCCAGCAGCACATTCAGTTTTTCTGCAATCTGTTGGCAGTCTGCTTCGTTCAGGCCGATAATTTTAGCGTTGTTCATAATTTTTATCTTTCTTACAAAGTTACCGAAAAGCAACTGCAATTCCTATTGACTGAAGCTATAGCGGTTATGGAAATGGTTTTGAATATCTTTAGCTTTATAAAAAGTAAAATAACAACAAAAATGCTGCTGGTAAAATGTACGGGTAAGATAAGACGGGATACGATATTACCAAGGACGTACTTTTATCGCGTAATGGTATTTAAAGAGATGGACAATCTTTAATAATTTGCATATTTGCGCCATGAAAAAATATCTTTATTTCTTATTGCTGGCGTTCACCATAATTACAGGTTTTTATTTCGTGCTTGGCTGGGCGCAACTACCAGCTGGCCATAGGTATATTTATATTTTGGATGATGTGTATATCCACATGGCGCTCGCCAGGAATTTTGCGGAGTTAGGGGTTTGGAGTGTTAATACATCAGGTTTCGACAGTGCTTCTTCGTCCATACTTTATACCCTGCTGCTGTCCTGCCTTATTAAGGTATTCGGAGACTGGGAATATTACCCGCTTTTGCTGAACGTACTTTTTGGGTATCTGACAATTTTTGCGGTGTACCGCTACTTCAGAGATTTTGGAAAGTCGCGGGACCTGCCTTGGGTATTGTGGCTTTTGCTTCCATTTTCTTTATTATATATGATGGCGCTTATTGGAATGGAGCATACCATACATATGTTCCTGATCGTGCAGGCGCTGTACTATATTCAGGCTGGCGTTCAAAATGAATTTAAGGGTAAAAACCTGTTTTTTATATTGTTCATTACTTTTCTTCTGTCATTGGTACGGTTTGAAAGCATGTTTTTCACCGCAGCGCTGGCTTTTGCCTTATTTCTGAGAAAAGATTTTTTACCGGCGTTTGCTGTTTTGGTGGCTGGTTTCATTTCGATTCTTATTTTCGGACTTATTTCTGTGGACCAAGGAGGCTACTTTTTTCCTAATTCCGTAATGGTGAAAGGTAACTATCCCGAAACGGATCATTTTCTCCTTAGCGTGTGGCGAATATTCTCGGAAGGGATACTGTTTAATACCACTTTTTATAAATGTTTGTTTTTTCCTTTCTTAATTCTCGCTATTCATCTCCTGCAAAAATACCGGCGAGACTCCTGGAAACATTTATTAAGAAACGAAACAGCTATCATCGTTGTTATTACGGTAGGTGTGCTGCAGTCTTTATTTGCTTTTATGAAATACAGGTATGAGAATTATATCATGATCGCCGTTCTGCTTTTGGTGATTCCGGTCATTTCCAAAGCTTTTAACAATGTCAAAAAAACCAGGTGGACGATTTCGAAAACACTTACGATCGGAAGCACGGCGGCACTCGTACTTATATCTATTTACCGTTTCGGTTATCATCACCAGCCGTTACAGTTTAGCAGCAAAGGAATTAACGAGCAGCAGGTCGAAATGTCGCGCTTTCTGTACCGTTATTATAAAGGAGAAAAAGTTTTAGCGAATGATATCGGTGCGATCTCCTATTTCAGTCACGTACAACTTATCGATATGGTAGGGCTGGGAAGCACTGATATTGCGAGCATGAAGGTGGCCAATAAACACAAATCCCGCCAGGAATATGTCAGTGAGAATAAGAAATTTATAAGAAGGTATGTTACTAAAGAAAACTGCCGTGTAGCTGTAATTTATCCCGAATGGTTCCCCGGCGGCCCCCCTGCTGAGTGGATTCCCGTGGCATCATGGCGAAGCCGTGGAGCATACGGACCCGCGATAGAACGCATCGTTTTTTATGCTATTTCGCCAGCCGAAGTGCAAACCCTGCAAAGACACCTGAGTGCTTTCGATTTAGATCCAAATGTGGAGCAGTGGTTTTATGAAGTGAAATAATAACTTAAAGCCTTAAAATCAAAGAAATAAGCAGTATTAATATTGTAGCTTTAAAAATTATTCTTATTTTTGCACCCTAAAATAAAAAGCAATTAAATGCCTACTATTCAACAATTAGTAAGAAAAGGAAGAGCCACGCTTGCCAAGAAGAGCAAATCGGCTGCCCTTGAATCCTGTCCACAAAGACGAGGAGTATGTACTCGGGTATATACTACTACCCCTAAGAAGCCGAACTCTGCACTGAGAAAAGTAGCGAGAGTAAGACTTTCCAATGGGAAAGAAGTCAACGCCTACATCCCGGGCGAAGGACACAATCTTCAGGAGCACTCGATAGTATTGGTACGAGGCGGAAGGGTGAAAGACCTACCGGGAGTACGTTATCACATTGTTCGTGGAGCACTGGATACTGCAGGAGTAAACGGAAGAACGCAGAGAAGATCCAAGTACGGAGCTAAGAGACCAAAACCAGGTCAGGCAGCTGCAGCACCAGCTAAAGGTAAAAAGAAGTAATCATTAAACTTTAAGAAACGAAACAATGAGAAAGACAAAAGCGAAAAAAAGACCGTTGTTACCGGATCCTAAATTTAATGATCAGCTGGTAACAAGATTCGTAAATAACCTGATGCTGGATGGTAAAAAATCCATCGCGTTCCGTATTTTCTATGATGCCCTGGATATCGTGGAAACTAAGAAAGGAGACAGCGAAAAAACATCACTGGAAATCTGGAAAGATGCCCTGACCAACGTAATGCCGCACGTAGAAGTACGTTCACGCAGAATCGGGGGTGCTAACTTCCAGATCCCAATGCCAATCCGTGCCGACAGAAAAATTTCTATGGCAATGAAGTGGCTCATCAAATACTCCAAAGCGAGAAATGACAAGTCTATGGCTCAGAAGCTGGCGGCTGAAGTGATCGCTGCGGCTAAAGAAGAAGGTGCTGCGTACAAAAAGAAAACCGACACGCACAGAATGGCGGAAGCAAACAAAGCATTTTCACACTTTAAATTCTAAGCTCACATGGCAAGAGATCTTAAATACACAAGAAATATCGGGATTGCCGCGCACATCGATGCCGGTAAGACCACCACTACCGAAAGAATCCTGTTCTATACCGGGAAAACACACAAACTGGGTGAAACACACCAGGGGTCTTCTCAAATGGACTGGATGGAGCAGGAAGCTGAAAGAGGGATTACCATTACTTCTGCAGCAACAACCTGTAAGTGGGTATATCCGCGCTTCAACGGTCAGCCGACTGATGATGCACACGAGTACCACTTCAACATCATCGATACTCCCGGGCACGTTGACTTTACCGTAGAGGTAAACCGTTCCCTGCGTGTATTGGACGGACTGGTGTTCCTTTTCTCCGCTGTAGACGGGGTAGAGCCACAGTCTGAAACCAACTGGAGACTTGCGGACAACTACAACGTTGCACGTATGGGCTTCGTGAACAAAATGGACCGCCAGGGTGCAGACTTCTTGATGGTAGTAAACCAGGTGAAGGAAATGCTGGGTTCCAATGCAGTTCCAATCGTTCTGCCAATCGGTGCTGAAGAAGACTTCAAAGGGGTAGTTGATTTGATTAAAAACCGCGCCATCATCTGGCATGACAACACACAGGGAGCTACCTTCGACGTAGTGCCAATTCCTGAGGATATGCTGGATGATGTACACGAATACAGAGAAAAACTCGTAGAGGCTGTTTCTGAATATGATGAAACGCTTATGGAGAAATTCTTTGAAGATCCGGATTCCATTACCGAAGAAGAAATCAACGCAGCGCTGAGAGCAGCGACCATCGATATGTCTATCATCCCGATGACCTGCGGTTCTTCTTTCAAGAACAAAGGAGTTCAGTTCATGCTGGATGCTGTATGTAAATACCTTCCTTCTCCAATGGACAAAGAAGCGATCGATGGTACAGACCCTAAAACTGATGAGCCTGTAACAAGAAAGCCGGACGTAAAAGAACCATTCTCTGCTTTGGCATTTAAGATTGCTACAGACCCGTTCGTGGGCCGTTTGGCATTCTTCCGTGCATATTCCGGTCGTCTGGATGCAGGTTCTTACGTTCTGAACACCCGTTCCGGAAACAAAGAAAGAATCTCCCGTATCTACCAGATGCACGCTAACAAGCAAAACCCGGTAGAATATATTGAGGCTGGTGACATCGGTGCAGCGGTTGGATTTAAGGACATCAAAACAGGGGATACCCTTTCTGATGAGAAAAACCCAATCGTTCTGGAATCTATGATCTTCCCGGATCCTGTAATCGGGGTAGCCGTAGAGCCTAAAACGAAAGCTGACCAGGATAAAATGGGGAATGCTTTGGCGAAACTGTCCGAAGAAGATCCAACTTTCCAGGTGAAAACAGACGAAGCTTCCGGCCAGACGATTATCTCCGGTATGGGTGAACTTCACCTCGATATCCTGATCGACCGTATGAGAAGAGAGTTCAAAGTGGAAGTAAACCAGGGAGAACCTCAGGTAGAATACAAAGAAAACCTGACTCAGGTTGCGGCACACAGAGAAGTGTACAAAAAGCAATCCGGTGGTCGTGGTAAATTTGCGGATATCCAGTTTGAAATCGGGCCTGCAGATGAAGGAAAACCAGGACTGGAGTTCATTAACGAAATCAAAGGAGGTAACATTCCGAAAGAATTCATCCCGTCCGTGGAGAAAGGTTTCAAAGAATCTATGAAAAACGGTCCTTTGGCTGGTTTCGAAGTAGAGGGTATCAAAGTAACCTTGAAAGACGGATCTTTCCACGCAGTAGACTCCGATCAGCTTTCCTTTGAACTTGCAGCGAAAATGGGCTTCCGTGAAGCTGGTAAGAAAGCCAAGCCGGTGATCATGGAACCAATCATGAAGCTGGAAGTGGTAACACCGGAGGAATACATGGGTGATATCGTGGGTGACCTGAACCGCAGAAGAGGAACTGTAAACGGAATGGACGACAGAAACAATGCAAAAGTGATCAAAGCTTTTGTGCCGCTGTCTGAAATGTTCGGCTACGTAACTTCCCTGCGTACGCTGTCTTCCGGTAGAGCAACCTCTTCCATGGAATTTGAAAAATACGAAGCGGCGCCTACCAACGTAGCCGAAGCAGTAATTGAAAAAGCAAAAGGATAATATGGCGTCTGGCCAATGGCGAATAGCTCTTGGCCTTTTGCTACAACAATTAAACCCACGCAGAAAGCAAATAGCCATTTGCCAACTGCCATAAGCTAAAAAACAATGTCACAACGAATCAGAATAAAATTAAAATCCTACGATTACAATCTGGTAGACAAATCTGCTGAGAAAATCGTGAAAACGGTAAAAGCTACCGGCGCTGTTGTAAACGGGCCAATCCCTTTGCCAACGAATAAAAGAATCTTCACTGTACTGCGTTCGCCGCACGTGAACAAGAAAGCAAGAGAGCAGTTCCAGCTGTCTGCGCACAAGCGCCTGATGGACATCTATTCTTCTTCTTCCAAAACGGTAGACGCGCTGATGAAGCTGGAGCTTCCAAGCGGTGTAGATGTAGAAATTAAAGTGTGATGAACAGCAGTAAGCGGTAAGCACTATGCTTTAAGCTGCTGCAAAATACACTTTGCTATGATTGAAATCCCTTTTCGCGAGAAAAGGGATTTTTTTGTTGTTTAGAACGGATATAAAACACAACGTATATGATTTTTATCATATAAATAGTTGCACAGTTTTAGTCTTAGTTTTAGTTTTAGTTTCGTGATACATTAACAACCAAATTTTATGTATTATGAAAAAATTATTATTAGCAACTTTTGGAGTTGCGGGTCTGGTAAGTGCAAACACTATCAAGGATGACCTATTAAATTTTGAAAATGCCTCAATAGAAGATGCGAAATTAGAAATAATTGTTGAAACAGCAGAACATGACTGGATCATCGTTGAAACTTGGTGCGGAAAGGTATTCTATTTAGATAATAATCATTACTCCAATTTTCAACAAATAGATGCTGACGCATATTATTTTACACAGCAGCAATGCGGACCCCTTTAAAGATTGAAAGAGCTGAAAAGGCAGCTGATAAATAAGTATGAAATGCTGTTTGTGTAAACAGCATTTATGTTTTAAACGAAACACCCAAAGTCCATAATGAAAAATATTTTATTTATTTTAGTTTTCTCGGTTTCACACCTTACCGGTCAAATTAAATTCAAGTCAGATTTTACAATCCCCCACGAACCACTTAAAGTTGAAGAACTAGGCTCAAGCACGCATAATTTTTTTTATAAGGTTACTTTCAGCGCGAATAGAGATTCTTCGCAGAAAAGAGAAACAGTATGTGTATTGCAAGTCGGCGAAAATATTTCGAAGTTTTCTGACCTTAATCAGCTGAAACAAGATTCTGCACTTCGCCGCTATGACCACAAGGATTTCCTTAACGCTGCAGAAGTTAGTGAATTATTGAAGTATAGGCCTCTGTGGACGAACATTGTTGTAAAAGAAAATAACAAGCTTACCATACAGGACCAGTTCAGAAATCTTTATCAATACGACGAGACGAAACCTGATTTTAAATGGAAACTAGAAGAAGGCTCAAAAAAAATTCTCAGTTTTAATTGCAATAAAGCAACCGCTGAATACAGCGGGAGGACATACACTGCATGGTATACAAGAGAAATACCTATAAATAACGGTCCTTTCAAATTTGAAGGACTGCCCGGTTTAATACTCGAAATGCACGATTCTAAAAATGATTTCAGTTTTGAAATGGTTGGTATCGATACGACTCCACAGTCCATTTATTTGCGCCGCGATAAAGGAATATTTTTAGTTTCCAAAGAAAAATTTAGAACTATTCAGTTGAGTTATTACGAAAACCCCGGCTTCTTTCATGGAACTGCATACAGTGCAGATGGTAAAGAATTAGATAAAAGCTCAAATAAATTGCCTTATAATCTGATTGAATTAGACTAGATTGGAATTGCTACAGCTTAATCCCTTTTCGCGAGAAGAGGGATTTTTTTCTTTTTTTAAGGGTTTTATTTTAAGAAGCCGGAAGACTACACTTATCTTCGAGAACCGTCGCCCTCTCCACTGTATCTTTTTCTTTTGCAAAAGAAAAAGGATGCCTGTTTATCTCGTTACAGACTGAGTTTTCGATCGCGGCTACTTTAGCGAGTTCAATTTTTACCGGAAAAGAAAGTGTATCATTAATTAAAAATACAATACCAAACCTTTAGATTTTATAAACCTTGAAGGTTTACTAAATTGCGATACAAGTCAGCTTTTCGTTATTTTACCTAATGAATTTCTTTTGGCTCATCTACTTCGCCACCGTCAACACTGTTACATTTTCTGCCTTTGCCCTGGACAAGCAGAAAGCCGTCAAACATCAGTCCCGGATTCCGGAAGCCCGCTTGCTTCTTTTCTCTTTTCTCGGCGGTAGTCCCGGCGCGTTGTGCGCTATGTTGCTCTTCCACCATAAAACAAGAAAAAACAGTTTTAAAATTAAAATGCTCTGCGTGCTGCTTGCTCAGGCTTTCATTGTATATTTATCTTCTTTATATTTTGCATGAAAAAACTTTTACCACTGCTGTTGTTGTTTCCTTTTCTGCTCAGTGCGCAGACCCACCGCTTCATCTATGAAATGAAATATAAAACAGATCCCGCCGGAGATTCGCAGACCCTTACTATGGTCCTGGACGTTAATCCCGACGAAGTGAAGTTTTATAACATGAAGTACATTGAAACCGATTCGCTGAACAAGGTGCGCAATACCCGCAACTACTCCTGGGATACTGAAGCGCCGGCCATCGTTAGGAAACGCGGTACCAACCGCAACACGGCATATCTGCTGATCGACGATTTATTTAAAATAGAATCAGATGATGCCATTTCCTGGAAATTAATTACAGAAACCATTGAAGTGAATGGCTATCGTTTGCAGAAAGCGGAAACCACCTTCGGTGGAAGGAATTGGACTGCCTGGTTTGCAAACAAGGTGAATTTGCAGGAAGGTCCCTATAAATTCCACGGTTTGCCAGGTATGATTTTCATTATCAGTGATGATCAGGGGCATTATAGTTTTAATCTTCTCAAAAGCTATCAGCTGCCCGGAACGTATGATACACAGGCCATCCTCGAACGCCATGCCGGCATGAAACCGGTTAAAATTTCACTGCAGAAATACAAAAAAATGCTGCTTGCCGAATACAATGAGCCCATGCGAGATATGCGGGAACATTTTCAGAATAATAAAACCGAGGATATGCATTTTTACTATAACAGCATAAGAATTACGGACCTGTCCCAGTTAAAAAAAATGGAAGACGAGGAAAGAGAATACCTGCGCAACAATAATAACCCCATTGAACTCACATACGTGGTGGAGTATCCCGACATAAAATAATTTTGCAGAAAGGGGCAGCAGTTCAGGCTTTTAACGATAAATTTTCTCTTTTCACCGAGGCGTTTTCCCGAATAAACTCTATATTCGTACACAAACACAAACCCGATGAAAAAGATTTCCTTACTGCTGTGGCTGTGCGCTGCCGTATTCAGCACGGCCCAGGTGCATTACCTGGAATATCATGTGTATACCAAAAGTCCCGTCAGCGAGCAGACCTATCATCAGCTGGCGCAGGTAACCATGAATGACGAGGGCTGCAATTATATACTTTTACCGGTCGATAATCTCGATAAAGGCGCAACTTCGCGCAAAATGGTAGTGTACGATAAAAGCAATTTTTCATACACTCAATACACCAGTAAAGACGGCGCATTGATCTCCGATCGCCTCCAGGGAAAAAAATATTTGCTCAAAGACCCGCACACCGAAATGAACTGGACCTTATCCGACCGTACAAAAATTGTTGATGGTAGGACATTAAAGAAAGCTTCCACCGCGTTCCGCGGCCGGCACTACACCGTGTGGTATGATGAAAATGTGAAGGCTGCTTTTGGTCCCTGGAAATTTCACGGGCTGGGATACCAGATTGTAGAAGCATCCTGCCACGACGGAAACTTCCGCTGGGTACTCAAAAATTCGAAGGAGCTGCCGCAGGCAAAATTTGCACCGGCGCTGGCTCAAACAGAAAGTACTTCTTTTCGTCCGTACACAGATTATCCCAAACTGGCATACGGTCTTTCACCGGAACTGAAAATGGCTTCAAGCAAAAATCCACACAACACAATGATCGAACAGGAGCGGCATCAGCTTGAAACTAAGTTTGATTGGGAAGAGTAGTTGGTTAATAAAATCTGTATGGCAAAACAAAATCTGGTCTTTTACTTCATCATTAAATTGTTGTTTGCATTACTGTGGTTGATTCCAGCTGTATTGTGGGCACAGAATAAAAAAGAAAACCTGGCTGGGCCGCTGACTTTTTATTACGAAATGCAGTACAGCGCAGCCGGCGATACCCTACAGTCGGATTATCGGGAAACTTTTTTACTTCATGTAAATGGTCGTAACTCGTTATTCGCAAGTGAAAAAACGGTGCGCCAGGATTCGGTGAAGGCAGCACAATTAATTGCGTTACGGCAGGGGGCGCGCAGCTTCTCAATGCAGGGAGTTCCAAGCTCTGCCTTTAGCTATTACATTACAAAAGAGGACTTGACCGCACCGGTCGTAGTGTACGATCAGATCGGCGGTAAACATTTTAAATACGATGAAGTTGAAACCGCTGACTGGCAAATCACTGGCGCTCAGAAAATCTTTCACGGGCAATCTTGCCAGCAGGCAATCGCCAGGCAGTTCGGCCGAACCTGGATCGCGTGGTTCGCGCCGCAGATACCGCTCAGCGATGGTCCGTATAAATTCCGCGGGTTGCCGGGCCTGATCGTTGAGGTGTATGACGAAGCATTGCAGTATCGCTTCAAGCTGACCAAATTTGATCCTGCGCTTACAACTGTTATTTCCATCCCGGAATTTCGTAAATATAAGATTGTGCACACCAATCGTAAGCAATTCTTAAAAGCACGACAAAGCTACCGCGAAAATTTACCGGAACTTACGCGGTCACTCGGTCTGCAAATTTCGGAGGAGCGCGTACGGCAGTTGCGGGAAAACGCGAAGAAAAAGGTGATTCCACTTGAACTGGATTAACTGCAGAAAACATGACTCAACCGATTATCAGCAGAATTCTGTTGACCTTCATCTGTTTGGTCACTATCACAATCTCAGGTCAGCAACAGGATGTCTGTTCCCGGTTTACGTATACATTCACTTATCAGCCGGATTCCAGCGACGTACAATCAAAGCAGCTTCCGCCTTTGCGGACGCGGAAACTGCTCGCCACCACGCGTCCTAAGTTTCGTGAAGTTGAAAAAGCCTATCGCGAGGGAACGGTCGCGCGCATTATGAACGGTCCTTTCGGGACGGGAGTTCCCGCCAGCCGCCTGCAGCAAATCCGCGAAAGAATAAAAAAGAATAACAATACACTGGAGCGACGGTAGTAAAAAATAGAAACGGTATGATGTGGCTTAAATAACTTTTTTTAATACACCCATTAGCATTAGGCAGGTTGCGCAGCGCGGGTTTATGTTAGCTTATATAAGAGACTCAAAGCTTCAAGGTTTCGGAACCTTGAAGC
This sequence comes from Chryseobacterium salipaludis, assembly GCF_022968825.1. GTDB lineage: Bacteria > Bacteroidota > Bacteroidia > Flavobacteriales > Weeksellaceae > Kaistella > Kaistella salipaludis. Next base: position 140,009 of record NZ_JALHKS010000005.1, on the reverse strand, counting down.
TTTAAATAAAAAGTGAAATAACAGCTTTCTCAACACTCAGGAGAGTCCGCTACCAATTTCCAAGACCTTAAAGATTTTTAAAATTAAACACAGCCCGCCATTCTCCTCTTTTCTGCCTTCACCCGCCTGCACATTCCGCAACAATGCATGGCTTCCTTACAGGAAAATCAGCAATTCCTTTCTTTTTCTTCTCGATGTGTGCATTTTCCGCCGTGCCCGCTGACGAAAAGTCAAAAAGTTTTAAAATATTTTTAAGACTCTGATTGTCAATCAAAAAATTCTTCATACATTTGCACACTCAATTTAGGGAAGAGGTGTGCCTATTTCAGACGTAGAAATCACCCCGCCCGGAGTTGATTAACAGTGAACTTAATAGATATATTTAAATAATGTCAGGTATTATTGGTAAAAAAATCGGGATGACCTCATTGTTTAACGAAGAAGGGAAGAACATTCCCTGCACCGTTATCCAAGCTGGTCCTTGCTCGGTTTTACAGGTCAGAACCGTAGAAAAAGATGGGTACAAAGCTGCTCAACTTGGTTTCGATGACAAGAGTGAAAAGAACGTTGGTAAAGCGTTAGCCGGCCATTTCAAAAAGGCAGGTTCTGCTCCAAAAGCGAAGTTGGTGGAATTCTATCATGAATTCGTAGACAAACTGAGCATCGGAGATGAAGTGAAAGTAGATCTGTTCGCAGAAGGCGAATATGTGGATGTTACCGGTACTTCAAAAGGTAAAGGTTTCCAAGGGGTTGTTAAAAGACACAACTTCGGTGGGGTAATGCAAGCGACTCACGGACAGCACAACAGATTAAGAGCTCCTGGTTCTATCGGTGCAGGATCCGACCCGTCTAGAGTATTCAAAGGAATGCGTATGGCAGGTAGAATGGGAGGTAAGCAAGTTACTGTACAAAACCTTCAAGTGTTGAAAGTTGATCAAGAACAAAATCTTTTGGTTGTGAAAGGTGCTGTTCCGGGAGCTAAAAATTCTTATGTAATTATCAGAAAATGGAACTAGTAGTATTTAATACATCAGGAAAAGAAACCGGAAGAACTGTTGAGCTGGACGAAGCAATCTTCGGTATTGAGCCAAACCAACACGCGGTTTACCTGGAAGTGAAGCAATACCTGGCAGCACAGCGCCAAGGGACGCATAAATCAAAGGAAAGAAGCGAAATCACCGCTTCCACAAAGAAACTGAAGAAGCAAAAGGGTTCCGGCTCTGCGCGTTACGGGGATATCAAGTCGCCAATCTTCAAAGGTGGGGGTAGAGTATTTGGTCCTAAACCAAGAGATTACCGTTTCAAACTGAATAAAGCGCTGAAGAGACTGGCTAAGAAATCAGTACTGTCTCAGAAGATGAGAGATAACTCAATCAAGGTTCTGGAAGCTTTCAATTTTGATGCTCCTAAAACCAAAGAGTTTATCAACCTGAACAACGCGTTAGGATTCGAAGGGAAGAAGTCACTGTACATCCTTCCGGAAGCAAACAAGAATGTGTATTTGTCTTCCCGAAACCTGCCGAAAACAAGAGTACTTACCTACAATGAAATCAGCTCTTACGATCTGGTAAACGCAGGTGAAATTGTTTTCCTAGAAGGCGCTATCGAAAAATTCCAGGAAAATTTAAGAAAATAAGTCATGTCAGTAATTATCAAACCCGTTATTTCAGAGAAAGCCAACTACCTTACTGATCTGAGAGGAGCGTATTCTTTCCTGGTAGATACCAGAGCGAACAAGATCCAGATCAAAAACGCGGTAGAGCAGGCATATGGTGTAAAAGTAGCCGATGTACGGACCATGATTTATGCACCGAAAGTTTCTTCTAAATACACGAAGAAAGGATTGCAGGTAGGAAAAACCAATAAGCTGAAGAAAGCCGTGGTTTCCCTGGCAGAAGGTGAAGTGATCGATATCTTCGCAGCAATCTAAAAGAACAAAGAATTTTATATAATTATAAATAATAGTAATGTCTGTTAGAAAATTAAAACCTATCACCCCGGGACAGAGATTCAGAGTTGTGAACAACTTTGAGGAAATTACTACCAACAAGCCGGAGAAATCCCTAACCGTTGGTATTAAAAAGTCAGGTGGACGTAACAATACTGGTAAAATGACCATGCGTTACACCGGCGGTGGACACAAACAAAAATACAGAATTATCGACTTCAAGCGTAACAAGTTCGACGTGGAAGCTACGGTAAAATCTGTAGAGTACGACCCAAACAGAACTGCTTTCATCGCACTGTTGGAATATGCAGACGGAGAGAAGAGATACATCATCGCTCCTGCAGGAATCAAAGTGGACCAGAAAGTAATCGCTGCTGAAACAGCTGAGCCAAACGTAGGGAACGCCATGAAACTGAAAAACATTCCTTTGGGAACTGTGATTTCATGTGTGGAACTGAAGCCTGGCCAGGGAGCTATTCTTGCCAGAAGCGCAGGATCTTCCGCACAGCTTACTTCGCGTGATAAAAATTACGTAATCGTGAAATTGCCTTCCGGAGAATCCCGTATGATTCTTTCCGAATGTATGGCCATGATCGGCTCTGTATCTAACCACGACCACATGCTGACCGTGTCCGGTAAAGCAGGACGCAGCAGATGGCTGGGACGCAGACCTCGTACAAGACCAGTAGTAATGAACCCTGTGGATCACCCAATGGGTGGTGGTGAAGGACGTGCTTCCGGTGGTCACCCAAGATCGAGAAATGGTATGCCTTCCAAAGGGTACAAGACCAGAAAGAAAAACAAAGCGTCTAACCGATTCATCGTATCTAAAAGAAAATAATTATGTCAAGATCACTTAAGAAAGGACCTTTCATCGCACATACTTTAGATAAGAAGGTTCAGGCAAATATAGAGTCTGGTAAGAAGACCGTAATCAAAACATGGTCCAGAGCATCGATGATCTCCCCGGACTTCGTGGGGCAAACCATTGCAGTACACAACGGTAAATCTTTTATCCCGGTGTACGTTACTGAAAACATGGTAGGCCATAAGTTAGGCGAATTTTCTCCGACGAGATCTTTCAGAGGTCACGGCGGTAACAAAAACAAAGGCGGTAGATAATCATGGGATCAAGAAAAAGAGAAAGTGCATTAGCACGTAAAATAGCAAACCAGGATGTAGCGAAAGCTGCACACAAAGACTGCCCGTCTTCTCCAAGAAAGATGAGACTGGTAGCCGACATTATCCGCGGAGAGCAGGTAGACAAAGCTTTGGCTATCCTGAAATTCTCTAAGAAAGAAGCTTCCAACAAATTGGAAAAAGTACTCTTGTCTGCAATTGCCAACTGGCAGTCTAAGAACGAGGGAGCGGATGTAGAAGAAGCCAACCTGATCGTGAAGGAAATCTTCGTGGACAGCGCTAAGCAACTGAAGAGACTGAGACCAGCTCCACAAGGAAGAGGTCACAGAATCCGCAAGAGATCAAACCACATTACACTAATCCTCGGTACTAAAGAAAATATTTAAGGTATGGGACAGAAGACAAATCCAATTGGTAACAGGTTAGGAATCATCAGAGGATGGGATTCTAACTGGTATGGAGGTAAAAACTACGGCGATCGTATCGCTGAAGATTACAAAATCAGAAGATACCTTGAAGCAAGACTTTCTAAAGGCGGAATCTCTAAGATTTTTATCGAGAGAACCCTGAAGTTAATCACCATCACCATTACCACAGCCCGTCCGGGTCTGATCATCGGTAAAGGTGGCCAGGAGGTTGACAAACTGAAGGAAGAATTGAAGAAACTGACGGATAAAGATATCCAGATCAACATCTTCGAAATCAAAAGACCTGAGTTGGATGCTGTACTGGTAGCAGACAGCATCGCCAAGCAAATCGAAAACCGTATTTCTTACCGTAGAGCTGTGAAAATGGCAATGCAAAGCACCATGAGAATGGGTGCTGAAGGAATCAAGGTAATGGTTTCAGGACGTTTGAACGGAGCAGAGATGGCACGTAGCGAGTCTTTCAAAGAAGGCCGTATTCCATTATCCACTTTCCGTGCAGATATCGATTATCACATCAGCGAAGCACTTACACAGTACGGGAAACTGGGCGTGAAAGTGTGGATCATGAAAGGAGAAGTATATGGTAAGCGTGAACTTTCTCCGCTGGTAGGTCAGCAGAAGAAAACTTCAGGCGGCGGCGGACGCGACAGAAACGACCGTGGCGACAGAAGACCAAGAAGAAACAATAACAATAATTAATCAGAAGTTAGAAACGAGAAATTAGAGATTAGAGCTTCCGTTACAAGAACTGATTGAAAATTTATCTAACTATCTAACATCTAACATCTAACATCTAATAGATTATGTTACAACCAAGAAGAACCAAGTTCCGCAAAGTCCACAAAATGAAAATGAAGGGCAATGCACAGCGCGGTAACCAGCTGGCATACGGAACTTTCGGAATCAAAGCCACGGAAGGCGCTTGGATCACAGCTCGCCAGATTGAGGCAGCTCGTATCGCCGCTACCCGTTATATGAAAAGAGAAGGACAGCTGTGGATCAAGATTTTCCCGGATAAGCCAATTACCAAAAAACCAGCCGAAGTACGTATGGGTAAAGGTAAAGGTGCTGTGGAATATTGGGTATCCGTAGTGAAGCCTGGTAAAATTATGTTCGAAGTAGGCGGCGTACCTTACGAAGTAGCAAAAGAAGCATTGCGTCTGGCTGCTCAGAAACTGCCTGTAGTAACTAAGTTCGTTGTTGCTAACGATTTTGTTCAACCTCAATAAACCGTAACGGAATTATGAAAAAAGCTGATATTAAAAATCTTAGCAAAGAAGATCTTCAGGCAAAATTGGCGGAAGTGAAAGCAGACTATAACAAAATGGTCCTGGCGCACCGCATCAGCCCGATTGAGAATCCGATCCAGATCCGTGACATGAGAAAGAACATCGCGCGTATCCAGACAGAGTTAACACTAAAACAACAATAAGCAATACCATTTTATCATGGATAGAAATTTAAGAAAAGAAAGAATCGGCATTGTTTCTAGCAATAAGATGGAAAAGACCATTGTTGTAAGTGAGACGATGAGAATGAAGCACCCGCTGTACGGAAAGTTCGTTTTGAAAACGAAAAAGTACACCGCTCATGACGAGAACAACGAGTGCAACGAAGGCGATACAGTTCTGATTACTGAAACGCGCCCGCTGAGCAAGAACAAAAGATGGAGATTAGTACGAATCATTGAAAAAGCTAAGTAATGTTACAAACCGAATCAAGACTAAAAGTTGCTGATAATACAGGTGCCAAAGAAGTACTTGTGATCAGAGTTCTGGGAGGAACCAGAAGAAGATATGCTTCAGTAGGTGATAAAATCGTAGTGACTATCAAGGATTCTACACCTCAGGGGAACGCTAAGAAGGGAACTGTTTCTAAAGCTGTCGTAGTACGCACCAAGAAAGCAGTTCGCAGAAAAGACGGATCCTACATCAAATTTGATGACAACGCTTGCGTATTGCTTAACGCTGCTGGCGAAATGAGAGGAACACGTGTATTCGGTCCGGTAGCTCGTGAGCTGCGTGACAAGGAATACATGAAAGTGGTATCACTGGCTCCTGAAGTACTTTAATTTTTAAATTTAAAAAGAATGTCAAAAGTTAAAATAAAAAGAGGAGACAACGTCATCATCACCACAGGCCGCAAAGAAATTAAAGGCAAAACAGGTGAGGTGATCGAAGTGATCAAGAAGGAAGGTAAAGACGCACGCGTGATCGTAGCCGGACTTAATATTGTGAAGAAGCACACCAAACCATCTGCAGCTAACCCACAAGGGGGCATCGTAGAGAAAGAAGCTTCCATCCACATTTCCAACGTTGCCCTGATCGATAAGAACGGGAAAGCAACCAAAACAGGAAGCAAAATGGAGGGCGACAAGAAAGTGCGTGTAGCGAAATCAACCGGTGAAACCCTTTAATTGAGCAACAACATGGAATATATAGCAAGACCAAAGAAAATATATAAGGAGAAAATTGTTCCTGCAATGATGGAAGAGTTTGGGTATAAATCTGTAATGCAGGTTCCTAAACTGGAGAAAATCGTTGTATCTCAGGGACTGGGTGCCGCTACTGCTGATAAGAAGATCGTAGATTACGCTGTGGAAGAACTTACAGCCATCACCGGTCAGAAAGCAGTGGGAACCATCTCTAAGAAAGATGAGGCTGCGTTCAAACTGAGAAAGGGGATGCCGGTAGGAGCTCGCGTAACGCTGAGAGGAAACCAAATGTATGAGTTCCTGGACAGACTTACTTCATCTGCACTGCCACGTATCCGTGATTTCTCCGGAATCAAAGCAGACGGTTTCGACGGAAGAGGAAACTATAACCTCGGGATTACCGAGCAGATTATTTTCCCTGAAATCGTGATCGACAAAGTGAAAAAAATCCAGGGGATGGACATCACTTTCGTAACATCTGCAAACACGGATAAAGAAGCAAAATCATTATTAGCGCATTTTGGGATGCCTTTCAAAAAGAACTAAAAGATGGCAAAAGAATCAATGAAAGCGCGTGAGCGCAAAAGAGAAGCTACGGTAGCTAAATACGCTGAGAAAAGAAAAGCTTTGAAAGAAGCCGGAGATTACGAAGCGCTGCAGAAGTTGCCAAAAGATGCTTCACCAGTAAGACTTCACAACCGCTGCAAGCTTACCGGAAGACCAAGAGGATACATGAGAACCTTCGGTCTGTCCCGTGTAACTTTCAGAGAGATGGCTAACAAAGGCCTGATCCCGGGAGTGAAAAAAGCAAGTTGGTAATAATTATTAACTAATCTGGATAGTCAAGTTGAAGGTGCAGATTTAGGGAAAATAAGAGAATAGAAGAAAGATTAAAGCATAGTCTTTATCCTTTCTTCTTTTTCCTTACCTTTGCCGCGCTTCAAAACTGACTGTCGTCAACCAATAACAACCAAAAAACAACAATGGTAACAGATCCAATTTCAGATTTCCTGACCAGAGTAAGGAACGCACAAAGCGCAGGCCACAAAGTGGTGGATATTCCTGCATCGAAAATCAAGAAGGAGATTACTAAAATTTTGTTTGACCAGGGCTACATCCTGAACTATAAGTTCGAGGAAGGTACTGTTCAGGAAAACATTAAAATCGCTCTTAAGTACGACAAACAAACCAACAAACCTGCGATCAAAAGCATCCAGCGTGCTTCCCGTCCGGGTCTTCGCCAGTACAAAGGTTCTGCGGAACTTCCACGTGTACTGAACGGTTTGGGTGTGGCCATCATCTCTACGTCTCGCGGCGTAATGACTGATAAAAAAGCCAGACAGGAAAAAGTAGGCGGTGAAGTAATCTGCTACGTTTATTAATTTTTTAATTTAAGGAAAATGTCAAGAATTGGTAAAGCAATTATAGAGATTCCTGCTAATGTTACAGTGACTGAAAAAGACGGTCTTGTAACGGTGAAAGGGCCGAAAGGCGAACTTACACAACAACTTAGCGACGGAATCACCCTTAAGCAGGAGGACAATGTCCTGACGCTTGACCGCCCGACTGAATCCAAGCAGCACAAATCACTGCACGGATTGTATCGCGCGCTGATCAATAACATGGTACACGGTGTATCAGAAGGCTGGACTACCAAACTGGAATTAGTTGGGGTAGGATACAGAGCTTCTAACACAGGGAACAAACTGGAGCTTGCTCTTGGATTCTCCCACGGTATCGTGATGGATCTTCCAAAAGAGATCACAGTGGAAACTCTTTCCGAAAAAGGTAAAAACCCGATCATTACCCTGTCTTCTTATGACAAGCAATTGCTCGGAATGGTAGCTGCAAAGATCCGCTCTTTCAGAAAGCCGGAACCTTACAAAGGAAAAGGAGTTCGTTTCGTAGGAGAGATTGTAAGACGTAAAGCTGGTAAATCTGCTTAATTTTTAAAAGTTTAAGAACATGGCACTGACCAAAGTAGAAAAAAGAAACAGAATTAAGAGAAGAGTTCGCGGGAAAATCTCCGGCTCTGCTGAATTGCCAAGACTTTCTGTATACAAAAGTAACAAAGAGATTTACGCGCAATTGATCGACGATAAAACAGGTAAAACCCTGGCTTCCGCTTCTTCCAGAGCACTGAACGCTACTGGTACCAAAGTAGAAATCTCTGCTGAAGTAGGAAAAGCAATTGCTGAAAAAGCAAAAGCAGCAGGTATTGAAAATATCGTATTTGATAGAAACGGTTTCGTGTACCACGGGCGTGTGAAAGCATTAGCTGATGGCGCAAGAGAAGGCGGTTTGAAATTCTAATCAATAAATTTCGGAAATTATGTTAGGACTAGATAATATAGAAAAAGTAAAACCGGGAGGATTAGAATTAAAAGATCGTCTCGTAGCGGTAAACCGCGTAACCAAAGTAACCAAAGGGGGACGTGCTTTCGGATTCTCTGCGATTGTAGTCGTAGGAGACGAGGCGGGTACCGTAGGTTTTGGTCTTGGTAAATCCAAAGAAGTTGCTTCTGCAATTGCAAAAGCAGTGGAGGATGCTAAGAAAAACCTGGTAAAAGTTCCTGTAATCAACCATACCATTCCTCACCAGACAACTGCACGCTATGGTGGTGCTGATATCCTGTTGCGTCCTGCAACTCACGGTACCGGTGTAATCGCTGGTGGTACAGTTCGTATGGTAGTAGAAGCTGCCGGTATTAAAGATATCCTTTCCAAGTCCAAAGGTTCTTCCAACCCACACAACGTGGTGAAGGCAACCTTCAAGGCATTGCTGGATATCCGCAGACCGGAAGAAGTAGCGAAGCTGCGTGGTATTTCATTGGATAAAGTGTTTAACGGTTAATTGAAAAACAATGGCAAAGATTCAGATCAAACAAGTAAGAAGCGCTATTGGCAGAACCAAAACGCAAAAGAGAACCCTCGAAGCATTGGGACTTAAAAAACTTCATCAGGTAGTGGAGCACGATGATTCTCCTGCAATCCTGGGAATGGTAGCTACCGTAAGCCACCTGGTAGAAGTAAAAAAATAATTTTCAGTAGAAGTTGGAATTTAAAAATCAGATCGGGATTCAGTTATAGGATCACATCTGGTTTTTGTTCTGACCTCGACCTTAAAAATCTACATCAACAATGAAATTAAATACAATCAGACCAGCTTCCGGCGCAACGCACAACTCCAAGAGATTGGGTCGTGGCCAGGGAAGCGGGAAAGGAGGAACTGCAACGAAAGGACACAAAGGACAGAAATCTCGTGCAGGTTACTCACAGAAAATCGGTTTTGAAGGTGGACAGATGCCACTGCAAAGAAGATTGCCGAAATTCGGTTTCAATAACGTGAACAGAAAAGAATATAGAGGAATTAACCTGGATACCCTGCAATTGCTGGCGGATACCAAAAACATTACGGAGATTACACATGATGTATTGGTGGAAAACGGTCTGGCAAAGAAAAGCGAAATGGTGAAAATCCTGGGCCGTGGTGAGCTTACAGCAAACCTGACGGTATCAGCACACAAATTTACCAAAACTGCTGAGCAGGCTATTACCAATGCAGGCGGAAACGCTAATACTCTATAATCACCGCGATGAAGGAATTTATACAAACACTGAAAAATATTTGGAGTCTAAAGGAACTGAGAGAAAAGATTCTTTTCACACTCGGGATTATCCTCGTGTATAGATTCGCATCTTATATTTCCTTGCCGGCTATTAACATGGCAGAGGTGGGGAACTTATTGGAGATTTATAAAGACCAGGGAGGCAACAAACAAGGAGCAGGACTCCTTGGGTTGCTTTCTTCGTTTACAGGAGGTGCGTTCAGCCGGGCTTCTATTATGGCGCTCGGAATCATGCCCTATATCTCTGCTTCGATTATCGTGCAGCTGATGGGGATGGCGATTCCATATTTGCAGAAACTGCAGAAGGACGGGGAGAGCGGGCGAAACACCCTTAACCAGATTACGCGTTGGCTGACCATCGCGGTTTGTTTGGTTCAGGCGCCTTCTTACCTGACTTCGATCACGCAGATGTTCCTGCCCTACGGCCAGTTTGCTTCAGCATATTACGTGAATCCGCAATCCGTGATGTTCTGGTTACCAAGCATCGTCATTCTGGTAGCAGGTTCCGTTTTTGCCATGTGGCTTGGCGAGAAGATCACCGACAAAGGAATCGGTAACGGTATCTCTATCCTAATTATGGTGGGGATCCTTGCAGACTTCCCGGGATCTTTCGTGCAGGAAGTAGCAACGCAAAACGGCAAAGGTGGTTTCGGAACCATCATGATCCTGATTGAAGTGCTTGCCTGGATGCTGGTCGTATTGCTGGCAATCATCCTTTCTGTAGCCGTGCGGAAGATTCCGATTCAGTATGTAAGTCGTGCGCAGGCACGGGGCGGCGTTAACCGTAACCTGATGCAGGGTGCAAGACAGTGGATTCCCCTGAAAGTAAATGCTTCCGGAGTAATGCCGATCATCTTTGCCCAGGCGCTGATGTTCGTACCGGGTTTATTGACGAAAGTGGATGAGTCCAATACCTTCCTGGCCGGATTCAAGAATGTTTTCAGCTGGCAGTATAACGTGCTTTTTGCCATTCTGATTATCATTTTCTCCTTCTTCTATACAGCAATCACAATTCCTGTAAACCAGATGGCGGATGATCTGAAGCGCAACGGCGGCCTTATTCCTAAGGTGCGTCCCGGTAAGGAAACCTCTGATTATCTGGATGATATTTTGTCAAAAATTACTTTGCCCGGTTCGTTGTTTTTAGCTATCTTTGCAATCCTTCCGGCACTTGTGTACGGAGCGTTTGTTCAGACGGATAGATTTGCGCTGTTCTTCGGTGGTACCTCCCTTTTAATTATGGTGGGTGTGATCCTGGATACAGTACAGCAAATCAACACGTATTTACTGAATCACCACTATGATGGCCTGATGCAGTCTAAATTATCACGAACAAACAACAACTTGTAAAATTAATGGCAAAACAAAAACATATCGAGCAGGATGGTGTCATTACAGAAGCACTCTCCAATGCGCAGTTCCGCGTGGAGCTGGAAAATGGGCATATTCTTATCGCTCATATCTCTGGCAAGATGCGTATGCACTATATTAAATTACTACCCGGCGACAAAGTGAAGCTGGAGCTGTCCCCTTACGATTTATCGAAGGGGCGGATTACTTTCCGCTACTAATACGGCGGCATAAGTGATGTCTACTGATGAAATCATGTTGCACTGCAGCTGGTTTCATTTAAAATAAAGGTTCGGAGAAGCGTACTGTGCTGCGGTGCAGTACTTCTCTTCGGACGAAACAGAAAAACAGATGCGATCCCGGATTGCATTATACATTTGAATAACACACATAACAAATGAAAGTTAGAGCATCTATTAAAAAACGAAGCGCTGATTGCAAAATTGTTCGCAGAAAAGGCGTTCTGTTTGTAATCAACAAGAAGAACCCAAAATTTAAACAAAGACAAGGTTAAAATTTATTATGGCGAGAATTTCCGGTATTGATTTACCAAAGAACAAAAGAGGCGTTATCGGCCTCACCTACATCTACGGGATCGGAAGAAGCACCGCTTCTGAAATCCTGAAAAATGCAGGAATCAGCGAAGACAAAAAAGTCAACGAATGGAATGACGATGACTTGGCAGCAATCAGAAACTATATCACTGATAACGTAAAAGTAGAAGGTGAACTGCGTTCTGAAACCCAACTGAACATTAAGCGATTGATGGACATTGGCTGCCAACGAGGAATACGTCACAGACTCGGATTACCTTTAAGAGGCCAAAGAACCAAAAACAATTCTAGAACCCGAAAAGGAAAAAGAAAAACTGTTGCTAATAAGAAAAAGGCAAGTAAATAATCGGTAAAGAATTATGGCAAAACAGACTAAAGCAGTAAAGAAAAGAAAAGTTAAAGTAGAGGCGATCGGGGAAGCACACATCCAGGCGTCTTTTAACAATATCATCATTTCTTTGACGAATAAAAGCGGAGAGGTGATCTCCTGGGCTTCTGCCGGTAAAATGGGGTTCAGAGGTTCTAAGAAAAACACACCTTTTGCAGCACAGATGGCTGCGGAAAACTGTGCTCAGGTTGCGCATGAAGCAGGCCTGCGCCGTGTGAAAGTATTTGTTAAAGGTCCGGGTGCAGGTAGAGAATCTGCTATCCGTACTATTCACAATTCCGGAATCGAAGTAAGTGAAATCGTTGACGTGACTCCAATGCCACACAATGGTTGCAGACCACCTAAAAGAAGAAGAGTATAATTAATAATTTTTAAATTCTAAATTATAGGTTTTAGATGCAATGCATTTATAATTTAAAATTTATAATCTAAAATTTATAATCTCAAAGAAATATGGCAAGATATATTGGACCAAAAACGAAGATTGCACGAAAATTTGGTGCTGCAATCTACGGAGACGATAAAAACTTCGAAAAAAGAAAAAATCAACCACCAGGACAGCACGGACCAAACAAGAGACGTGGTGCGAAGAAATCCGAATACGCAGTACAGCTGGCTGAAAAGCAAAAAGCAAAGTACACGTACGGCATCCTGGAAAAGCAATTCGCAAACCTGTATGAAAAAGCCCAAAGAGCAAAAGGCGTAACAGGGGAAGTATTGCTGCAATTGTGCGAATCCCGTCTGGATAACGTGGTATACCGTCTTGGTTTTGCGAAAACTAGAGCAGGTGCCCGTCAGCTGGTTTCCCATAGACACATCACAGTAAATGGCGAGCTGGTAAACATTCCGTCTTATTTGTTGAAAGCTGGTGACGTAATCGCTGTAAGAGAGAAATCTAAATCTCTTGGGGTAATTGCTGATTCCCTGGCGTACAAATCAAACTACGAGTGGTTGCAGTTCAACGATGAGAAGCAGTCTGGAACTTTCGTTTCAGCACCTGAAAGAATCCAGATTCCGGAGGACATCAAGGAACAGCTGATCGTCGAACTTTACTCTAAATAATAACTTTTTTCAAATTTTTGCTCAACCTAATTATATGGCAATTTTAACATTTATTAAACCCGATAAAGTAATCCTGCTTAATTCCGATGAATTCAAAGGTCAATTTGAATTCAGACCATTGGAACCGGGCTTTGGGCTTACCATCGGTAATGCTTTGAGAAGAGTATTGCTTTCTTCTCTGGAAGGATATGCTATTTCATCTATCAAAATAGAAGGCGTAGAGCACGAATTTTCAACTATTCCAGGTGTAATCGAAGATGTAACAGAAATCATTCTGAACCTGAAACAACTTCGCTTGAAAGCTAAAACCGAATCGGCAACGACTGAAGAAGTTACTGCTAAAGTTTCCGGGCAAACCAGCATTACGGCCGGTGACCTTGGGAAAAACATGCAGGAGTTCGAGGTGCTGAATCCGGACTTGGTGATCTGTTCAACAAACAAAGATGTTACTTTTGAAATTACCTTTAACATTGATAAAGGCCGTGGATATGTACCATCCGAGCAGAACAAATCTGCCAATGATCCCATTGGAACCATCGCGATCGATTCGATCTTTACGCCGATCAAAAAAGTGCAGTATAGTGTTGAAAATTACCGTGTCGAGCAAAAAACAGACTACGAAAAACTGATTCTGGATATTGAAACGGATGGCTCCATCAGTCCGCAAAACGCGTTGACGGAAGCTTCCAAGATCCTGATCTATCACTTCATGCTGTTCTCCGATGAGCGTATTACGCTGGAAACAGAAGCAGTGAAAGCATCTATTCAGTACGACGAAGAAACACTGCACACCCGTCAGTTGTTGAAGTCCAAACTGGCAGATATGGATCTTTCGGTTCGCGCCCTGAACTGCCTGAAGGCAGCCGAAGTGGAAACACTGGGCGAACTGGTTTCTTATACCAAGTCTGATTTGATGAAATTTAGAAATTTTGGTAAAAAATCCCTGACAGAACTCGAAGAATTAGTGCACGCAAAAGGTCTTAACTTCGGTTTCGACGTTGCAAAATATAAATTAGACGCTGATAAATAACAAACAATGAGACACGGTAAAAAATTCAATCATCTAGGAAGAACCGCCTCGCATCGAAGCGCAATGCTCTCCAACATGGCTTGTTCCCTGATTGAGCATAAAAGAATCAACACTACGGTGGCCAAAGCAAAAGCTTTGAGAGTATTCGTGGAGCCTATCTTAACAAAAGCTAAAGAAGATACAACTCACAACAGAAGAACTGCTTTCTCTTACCTGCAAAGCAAGGAAGCTGTAACGGAACTGTTCCGCACAGTAGCTCCGAAAATCGCAGAACGTAACGGAGGGTACACAAGAATCATCAAAACCGGATTCCGTCCGGGCGATGCTGCTGATACAGCAATGATCGAATTGGTAGATTTCAATGAACTGTACAACCCGAACGCAGAAGAGAAGAAAACAACCAGAAGAAGCAGAAGAACAACAGCTAAGAAAACCGAAGCTGTTGCGGAAACTGTGGAAACACCGGCAGCTGAAACTGCAACTGAGGCTCCTGAAGCATCTGCAGAAGCGCCAAAAGCAGATAACGCTGACGATAAAGCAGCTGAATAATTTTCACGCTGATGCTTATAGAAACCGTTCACTTTTCGTGAGCGGTTTTTTTGTTTTATAACTGATTCGGCGAAGACTGTCGAAATAGCTGTAAAAGGTGATTGTCAACCTCCGCTGTTTGCACTACATTTGAATAAAACTTAAGGTTATGAAAACTCCTCTGTCGTATCTGTGTTTCCTCGCAGCTTTTGTATTCATTTCTAAAGTAAGCGCACAAACCATAGCCAACCAGCAGTTTGCCGTTTCTTCCGCGAACTACACTGAGTCGCCCAACATTATTAAAACAAATGTGACTGCCTATCTCTTCCGCAATATCAATCTGTCCTACGAAAGAATTTTCACCGAAAAGTTTGCAGCCCAAATTTCTTACAGTACCATTCCGAACGGGAGCATACCTTTCAGTGCTTCCACCTTAAAGATTCACAACGTGGAAGAGCTTGCCACAGCAGAAATGAACTACAGTTCTTTTACGGTGGAGCCCCGTTTTTATTTAAATAAGAAAGGGTATGGCCAGGGCTTTTACCTCGCATCATATTACCGCCACAGCCATCTGGAAGTTTCTAACCTCATTTTCGAATACGATGCGGATGGAATACGAAATACGGCTAATCTCTCAGGCAAAGTCAATGGAAACAGTGGTGGTCTTGCGCTTGGTATCCAGTGGAATCTGGGGCAAAGCCAAAACTGGATTCTTGATTTTAATATGATTGGCGCTCATTATGGTGCCGCCAGAGGAGATCTCGTCGCTGTTTCCTCCCGTCCGCTAACGGCACGTGAACAGCAGGTGCTGCAGGAAGAACTGAATGCCCTCGATGTTCCTTTTGTTAAAATTAAGGCGCAGGCAAATGCAAACGGAGCCACTGCACAAATTAGCGGGCCGTGGGCTGGTGTGCGATTTGGTTTGTCAGCCGGATATCGGTTTTAAATAAAAAGAACACCTGCAAGAAGTGTCCTTTTATAATTATATAAATACAAAGAACTAGTTACTTCTTGCTCTTTTGAGACTGATCACATTGTCACCTTGCGTAATGGTAATGCTGTCCTTCTTTGATACGATTTCAAAATCGTAATTGCCGTACACCGTTTTGTCAGCCTCAGCTTCTTTCAGGGGCGCCGCAATCGTTTTATTATTGCTTCGGATGCTGATTGATTTTTCTCCACCTGCTTCTTTAAAAGTAACAAGTGCAGAAGAGCCGTCTTCAGCCACATAACGGTCTGTCCGCTCATTTACCGCTTCTTCAGATGAATTTCCCGTTACTGCCGTTGTTTCATCCGCCTTCAGCACGCCCGCATTTCCGCTGTTCTTTTTATCGCAGCTTCCCATCGTGAAAAGAACAACTGCCGCCGGGAGAATTAATAATTTCTTCATCGTTATCTTATTTTAAATTTAAATATACAAAACTGTCAGAGATTTCTAACAATAATCTACGCGCCACACAGCAAAAAGCAGCTGCCATATTCTGCGTGGTCAGGCTTTATTTCTTAAATTTGTACGTAAATCATAACATTTAAAAAAAGAAAAAAATGAGTTACATTTCCTACATCGATGCGCGCCAGATTCTGGATTCCCGCGGTAACCCAACTGTGGAAGTAGATGTATTTACAGAAAGTGGTGCCATGGGCCGCGCTGCCGTTCCCTCAGGCGCTTCTACCGGCGAGCACGAAGCCGTGGAACTGCGCGACGGCGGTTCCGATTATTTGGGAAAAGGCGTACAGAAAGCCGTAGAAAATGTAACTGATGTCATCGCGCCGGAACTTGTCGGCATGCCGGTGTACGACCAGAATTTTATCGATCAGATAATGATCGACCTGGACGGTACCAAAAACAAGAGCAACCTGGGCGCCAACGCGATCCTTGGTGTCTCCCTGGCTGTAGCCAAGGCAGCAGCTACGGAACTGAGACTGCCTTTGTACAAATATGTAGGCGGCGTAAATGCCAATACGCTTCCCGTTCCGATGATGAATGTCATCAATGGCGGTTCACATTCCGATGCACCCATCGCATTCCAGGAATTCATGATTATGCCGGTGAAAGCAGAATCTTTCTCTGATTCACTACGCAAAGGCACTGAAATCTTCCACAGCCTGAAATCCATTCTGCACGACCGCGGACTTTCAACCGCTGTAGGAGATGAAGGTGGTTTCGCACCAAAATTTGCCGGTACCGAAGATGCGTTGGACACCCTTTCACAAGCCGTGGAAAAGGCGGGCTACAAGGTGGGCGATGATATTATGTTCGCGCTGGATTGTGCAGCATCTGAATTTTATGTGGACGGAAAATACGACTACCGTAAATTCCAGACTGCTGATGCTGCCGTGTACAGCAGCAGTGAACAAGTGAGCTACCTGGCTGAGCTCGCCGGCAAATATCCGATTATTTCCATCGAAGATGGCATGCATGAAGATGACTGGAACGGCTGGAAAATGCTGACCGAAAAAATCGGTGACCGTGTACAGCTGGTGGGCGATGATTTATTTGTGACCAATGTGGAACGCCTGTCCCGCGGAATCAAAGAAAATATTGCAAATTCCATCTTGGTAAAAGTGAATCAGATTGGTTCTCTCTCCGAAACCATGGCAGCCGTACAAATGGCACAGCATAACAAATATACCTCCGTAATGTCGCACAGGTCCGGTGAAACCGAAGATTATACCATTGCAGATCTGGCCGTAGCCATGAACTGCGGACAGATCAAAACCGGTTCTGCTTCGCGCTCAGACCGTATGGCCAAGTATAACCAATTGCTGCGCATAGAACAGGCTTTGGGAGAAACGGCGATCTTCCCGGGAATGGACGCGTTCAAGGTAAAACGTTCATAGATAAAATTAATCAGGAACGCCGCTGCAGATTTGTAGTATTGTTCCTTTATCATTAAATTAGTAAAAAATTAAATTATAATGTCAGATAACAAAGTTGTATTGAACTACGACGGGAAAGCATTTGAATATCCTATCGTTGACAGCACCCTCGGTGACAGAGGAATTGATATTTCCAAACTGCGGGACCAGACCGGTCTGATCACCTTAGACCTTGGTTATAAGAATACCGGCGCCACCATCAGCGAAATTACGTACCTGGATGGCGACAATGGTGAACTATTCTACCGCGGATACCCAATCGAGCAAATCGCCGAAAAATCCAATTTCACCGAAGTAATGTACCTGTTGCTGAACGGCGAACTTCCGACCGAAGGCCAGTTCCAGAACTTCGAAAAAGGAATTAAAAAATATAACTTCGTTGCCGACGAAATGAAGCGTCTTATCGACGTATTCCCGCGTTCTGCGCACCCGATGGGCGTTTTGTCCTCCCTGACGTCTGCTTTAACTGCCTTCAACCCGAAAGCAGTGGATGTGAACTCCAAGGAAGATATGGACCACGCTGCGGAAATGCTGATTGCGAAATTCTCGCACCTGTGTGCCTGGACTTATCGCAAGAAAATGGGCTTGCCAATTAACCACGGCGATAACAGCCTGAACTACGTTGAGAACTTCTACCGCATGTGCTTCCGCCGTCCGAATGAAGAGTTTGAACTGGACCAGACAGTCGTCAATGCACTGGACAAACTGTTAATCTTACACGCTGACCACGAGCAAAACTGCTCTACCTCTACAGTAAGAATGGTAGGTTCTGCGCACACTGGATTGTTTGCTTCCGTATCTGCCGGTATTTCTGCGCTTTGGGGCCCGCTTCACGGTGGTGCTAACCAGGCTGTCATTGAAATGCTCGAAATGATTGAGCAGGATGGTGGCGATGTAGCCAAATATGTGGAAAAAGCGAAAAACAAAGACGACAACTTCCGTCTGATGGGCTTTGGTCACCGCGTGTACAAAAACTTCGACCCGCGCGCCCGCATCATTAAGAAAGCAGCAGACGATATCCTGAACGCACTCGGCATCGAGGACAAAGCACTGGACATTGCAATGCAGCTGGAGCGCGTAGCTTTGGAAGACGATTATTTCGTAAGCCGCAAACTCTATCCGAACGTGGATTTCTACTCCGGAATTATTTACCGTGCGCTGGGCATCCCGACCGAAATGTTCACCGTAATGTTTGCGCTGGGCCGCCTGCCGGGCTGGATTTCTCAGTGGAAAGAAATGCGCCTGAACAACGACCCGATTGGCCGTCCGCGTCAGGTGTACAAAGGAGCCGAAAAACGCGACTATGTAGACATGGGCAACAGATAACTGGAGCTCTCACCCTAAATTCCCTTGCAGTATCTACTGTGAGGGATTTTTTTTTGGGCGCACATTTCCGTCTTCCACTCCCGCTTCCCGCGCCTGCTTAGGCGCAGGAGAGCTTCGTTCCAGCCGGGGCGCAGGTCCGCGTATTGGGAATTCTGTTCTTAAAATCACTTAATATTCAGCAACGGCCGATACCTATTTTCCGCTTTCGCTTAGAACTAATTAGCAGCAGAAAAGTCCGGCTGGCTGTTCAGCTGTAACAGATTTTGTATAGAGCAAGGCTGATTGTCCTGCAGAAAAGACCAGTTTTTACAAAAACTTATCGCCGCCGAAACTTCACGTTCATAATGACAATCGCTGCCAGGATCAAAAGGATTCCCAACCACTGGATAGCGGTCACCTTTTCATTCAACAGGAAAAATGCCATCAGCACGGAAACCGGAAGTTCCAGCGAGGATACGATGCTTCCCAGGCCTAAACCAACTTTCGGAAAGCCGGCGTTCAGCAGCAGCGGCGGAATGATCGTACCGAAAAGTGCCAGGATAAAGCCCCATTTCCAGAAGATTGAAAAGTTAAAACTACCCTCGTAGCTATACAATACAAAACAAATAATCACCGCAAATCCGCCTAACAGCATGAGTAAGCTTTTCTTGTACGCGGGCAGATACACCGCAATTCTGTTAGAAGTGTACATGGTGGTGGTAAAGGATGCCGCCGCCATCAACCCCCAGAACAGTCCGTGCCAGTCCAGCTCAATCTTTTGCCCGATCAGGTTGGTAGCCAGTAAAGTTCCAAAAAGTACAATCATCACCGACAGGGTTTTTCTTGCTGTAGGCCATGTCTTAGATAAAATTGCCTCCAGCAGTACGCTCATCCAGACGGTTTGCATCAGCAGCACAATTGCTACAGAAACATTGATGTACACCACGGATAAATAATAGAACAAACTCGTGAAACCCAGCGAAGTTCCCGCCAGTAGCAATTTTGGCAAATCTCCTTTCGCGATTTTTGGAGTCTCTATCTTTTTTATTTTTGTCTGGAATAGGGTAATCAGCAACATGCCCAAAACACCCAGCGACAACTGTGCAAAAGTGACCTCCGCTGTAGTATAGCCTTGGCTGTAAGCCAGTTTTACAAATGTAGCCAGCATACCGTAACTGGAAGCACCCAGGGCAACAAATGCAACCCCTTTTATTAAATCTTGTCTCGTCATTCTCTCTAAATTACAAAAGCCTGCAAAGATACTTACATTAATTGCTTCCAAAAAGTAATGCAGACTCTATTTTGCCCGGCAGGCCCGAACTCACGTAACTGGTGCAGAAAATCTGACTGTGCAATTAACAGAGTTGGCCTGCTGAATATCCGTAAATCAAACTCTTAAAAAACGCCTTATATTTTGGCGGCAAGCATCTCGTTAATCTACTAGGAAATTCCGCTTGATCGCCACATGGCAAGAATGCCATATTTCTAAATTTCCTTATCTTAACGCTCGCGAAAATTTATCACAGAAACCGTACTTCAAATGAAACGCTTTAATCAAATTATACTGCTCGCAATTTTGGGGTTCATCTGGTCTTCCTGTACTTCCCGGCAGGCCATAAATACGGAGCTCAAGAAAGAATTGGATTATATTATGTTCACCGATCAGGCATTTCGGAGACAGTACGAACCGGATATTTCCGAGCAGGAAAGAAGAGATATTGCTGACAGCCTGAAGATGGACTATGACACAATGAGACGAGATCTTCTGGTTCTTATGAATAAATATGACAGGGAAAATATTAAGAAGATCGGGAAAATCATATCAAAATATGGTTACCCGGGAAAATCCTTGGTCGGCGAACCCACCAATCAAGCGGCCTATTTAGTCATCCAGCACTCGAACGAAATTCCAAAATACTTACCGCTCGTGAAAAAAGCCGCCGCAAAAAAAGAATTGCCTTTTAGGAATTATGCCACAATGCTAGATCGTTATCTCATGAACAAAGGAAAAGAGCAATTGTATGGTACACAGGGCTTTGGCGTGGGTGATATGGAGATTATTTGGCCCGTGAAGAATCCGCAAAAGGTCAATAGATTAAGAAAGAAAGCGGGTTTCACACAGACAATCGAAGAATCTGCGAAAGAAACATTCCGGGAAAGTTTTGAATATAAGATTTACACCCTTGAAGAAGTGAAAAAAATGTTTTCCGGATATATTATATATGATGAGTGAAGTGCGACCCATCCAAATAAATTTCACCCAGACGAATGCATTTGAAAAATAAAAAAATAAAGGTTGTTGCGATTGTTATTTTGATTGCCTTAAACGTGCTCGCCTTTTACTTTATTAACAAGGGAATAGAAACAGAAAAACTGATCCGGCAGACACAGGATGCCGGTCTTGTGGCGAAAATGCAGCAAGAGCAGTTGCTGAATGATGTGCTGCCATCACTGGTCTTTACCCTTAATATCGCGCTGGTGTTATTGCTCGTCATCTTGGGGATTCGCTCATTAATTAAAAAAAGAAAAACTGCTTAAAAACATGAAGCTCAAAAACTATATACAGGGACAATGGATAGAAGGAAACGGCGCCGAAGTTCCGTTGCATAACGCTGTAACCGGCGAATTGGTTGCTATTTCCGATACCGGCGGAATCAATTTTGAGGAAGCATTGCACTACGGCCGCACGGTTGGTTACAAAAATCTGTCGTCCATGACCTTTTACGACCGCGGCGAAATGCTCAAAAAAATTGCGCTGTACCTGCTCGAAAGAAAAAAGAAATATTATGAACTTTCCTATAAAACCGGTGCTACCCACGCGGATTCCTGGGTAGATATCGAAGGTGGCTTTGGAACTTTCTTCACCTACTCGGGTTTAGCTAAAAGAATGCTGCCCAACACACCATTTTGGGTGGATGGTGATACCCAAAAAATCTCTGCCAACGGAACTTTTCTCGGGACCCACATCCTGACGCCAAGTGAAGGAGTTTCGGTGCAGATTAATGCCTACAACTTCCCGGTCTGGGGAATGCTGGAAAAACTTTCCACGTCTTTACTGGCAGGTGTGCCGGCTGTTGTAAAACCTGCCGTTCCCGGCTCGTATCTCACCAACGCTGTTTTCAGCGATATGATAGAAAGCGGACTGCTGCCGGAAGGTGCGCTGCAACTGGTGTGTGGGGAACCTGGAAACATTCTGGATTATGTGCAGGATGGTGACTCCGTATTATTTACCGGCTCTGCTGCGACTGGAAAAAAACTGAAGTCGCTTCCGTCCGTTGCCGGAAATGCCGTACGTTTTAATCTGGAAGCCGACTCTTTGAACGCGTCCATTCTCGGATTGGATGCGAAACCCGGCACCCCCGAATTTGACTTATTTATCAAAGAAGTGCGAAATGAAATGACCACCAAAGCCGGGCAGAAATGTACCGCCATCCGCCGGATTATTGTTCCCGAAAATTTAGTTGGTGATGTTCAGAACGCACTTTCCAACGCACTGGATCAAACCAAAATCGGGAATCCGCTCAACCGCGAAACCAGAATGGGTTCAATTGTGGGGAAAAAAGAACAGGCAACTTTGCACGAGCAGATCAACAAACTGAAAGCCGAAACCGAACTTATCTACGACGGTCAGCATGAACTGCTGGATGCAGATTATGACAGCGGTGCCTTTGTGTCTCCTAAACTCTTTTATAATGACAAACCGTTTGAAAAAAATGTGTCCCACGAGGTTGAAGCCTTCGGCCCGGTTTCTACTTTGATGCCGTACCGTGATGCAGAAGAGGCAGCAGCGCTTGCCAAACGCGGAAAGGGAAGTCTGGTAGGATCCATTATCTCCCGCGACGAAAAGTTTGTCGCTGAAACTTCCTGGAAAATGGCGACCTCGCACGGACGTATTTTTATCCTCAACCGTGATAATGCCAAAGAATCCACCGGCCACGGCTCTCCGCTGCCTACACTGATGCATGGCGGCCCGGGACGCGCCGGCGGCGGCGAAGAAATGGGCGGCCTGAACGGGCTGCACTTCTTCCTGCAGAAAACAGCGGTCCAGGGTTCACCGGATATGCTCACGGCCGTGACCAAAATTTATCAGCCGGGAGCCACCTATCAGTTCTCCGATAAACACCCGTTCAATAAATACTTTGAAGAGGTGGAAGTGGGTGATTCGCTGGAAACGGCCGGCCGTACTGTTACCGAGGCAGATATTGTCAACTTTGCCAATGTTTCCTGGGATCATTTCTACGCGCACACGGATTCCACCTCTTTAAACGGAACCATTTTCGAAAAGGTAGTGGCGCATGGATATTTTGTTTTATCCGCCGCGGCAGGATTATTTGTTTCCGGCAAGAAGGGGCCGGTGATTGCAAATTATGGTCTTGAAAATGCGAGTTTCTTTAAGCCTGTCTATGCCGGCGATACCATCACCGTGTACCTGACCGCAAAAGAAAAGATAAACAAAGGCGTAAAAGGAAGAAATATTCCGAGTGGTGTTATTAAGTGGCTGGTGGAGGTCGTGAATCAGCGCGAAGAAGTGGTCTGTGTTGCCACCATCCTGACGCTGGTCGCCAAGAAGTCAGGCTTTATGCCGCTTTCTGTAGCTGCCGTTAAAAATGCTTTAAACAATCTCACTGAGTCTTCGGAAAGAACATTCGGTGAAATGACGCCGCAACTGATGGTGGAACACATGGAAGAAGTGGTGCGCAACGGCATGGGCCAACTGAAACCAGAAAATTTCCCGGCCCTTCCGGAGGAAAAACTGGAAAAGCTGCAGGACTGGCTTTACACCGAAGACGAAATTCAGCCGGGCGCAAAATATCCTTTGTTGCAGGAAGATGAAACCATGCAGCCCAAATATAAGAACCTGGACCAGGCCAAGGAAAAACTCCTCGAAGCCGTGAAGGAATACAACGTCCATTACCGTGAAAACCCGTCCGCAGAGACTTATCATCCACGCTTCGGTATGCTGAACAAAGAAATGTCTGAACTCTTCCAAAGAAAGCATTTCACGCATCATTTTAAACAGTTTGGGTTGGTGTAATCTTGTGTTATTATTTCATGTTACAACATATTTCAACTTTTTTATGACTGAAAATGAAATAAGTTATAGCATCAGAAAAGCAATTTTTGAAGTTTATAATTCGCTTGGACCGGGTTTACTTGAAAGTGTGTACCATAAAGCCTTAGCAATCGAATTAAGACAGCAAGGCTTACACGTGGAGATTGAATTTCCTGTTTCTGTCATTTATAAAGAAAAGGATTTAGGTTTAGCTTTCAGGATTGATATTTTAGTGGAGAACCGTGTGCTTATTGAAATTAAATCTGTAACGGAATTACTGCCGCTCCATCATAAGCAAGTTTTGAATTATTTAAAGCTAACGAAAATGCACCTGGGTATTCTGGTTAATTTCAATACGAAAGAGCTTCCCGATAATATTGTAAGAATAGTTAACGGATACAATTAAGTTCATTAAGATCTGTGCATAATAAGCCGTACCGCCCTTAAGCTGTCATGTAAATCTGTGTAGATCTGTGCGCAATAATCAGCACACGGATTTCACAGATTACCACAGATGCTGTGTGCAATAACATAAACGTTCTTACGCTTCTATGTTAATCTGTGTAGATCTGTGCGTAATAATCAGCACACGGATCCCACAGATTGCCACAGATGCTGTGTGCAATAACATAAACGTTCTTACGCTTCTATGTTAATCTGTGTAGGTCTGTGCGCAATAATCAGCACACGGATCCCACAGATTGTCACAGATGCTGTGTGCAATAACATGAACGTTCTTACGCTTCTATGTTAATCTGTGTAGATCTGTGAGTAATAATCAGCACACGGATCCCACAGATTACCACAGATGCTGTGTGCAAAAGGAGATCTCATCCTTACGTTGTCATGTAAATCTGCGTAGATCTGTGCGCAATAATTAACATCATTGTTGCATCATGATCATGCTCAATAATTTTTTCATTAAATTGCACTTGCACCCAAATTTCTTTTTTCTTGAAAAAAACTTTCGGACAAAACGTCGTTGCTTTTAATCAACAGCTGAATTTCAGTGACCCGTTGCCGGCAGGCTTTCAGGTGATGAATCCCTTTTTGGAAAATCCGGAAACAGTTCAGGTAATGCAGCGGTTCTACGATAAATATTATAACGACCAGCACATCCGGAAATTTATTATCGGAATCAATCCCAGCCGTCATGGCGCGGGTGTCACCGGCGTACCTTTCACGGATACCAAACGGCTGCATTCAGTTTGCGGAATTAAAATGGAATCAGCGTATACCCATGAGGTTTCCTCGGTTTTTGTACATGACGTTATTGAAGCGTATGGCGGTGCGGAGCTTTTCTTTCGCGACTTCTACATCAATTCACCATTCCCGCTGGCAATCGTAAAAAAGGGCAGGAGCGGAGCTGTGAACGCCAATTATTATGATGACCGCCAGCTGTTCGAAGCGGTTCGGCCGTTTATGGTTAAGAGCATCAGAGATCATATAAACCTCGGATTGGATACGTCAGAAGTCTTTGTATTAGGTAAAAAAAATGCAGTCTTCCTGGAAAAAATCAATCAGCAGGAAAAGTTTTTCGATGAAATGACCGTTTTGGAACATCCGCGGTACATTCAGCAATACAAGAGCAAGGAAAAACCCATGTATATCGACAAGTATTTATTAGCCTTAAATAAAATTAAATGAACAACGGAACTGTACAACAGGAAATAAAAAACAATATTGCCGAAATCACCTTCGGACATCCCAAAAGCAATTCGCTGCCGGGCGAAATTCTGGAACTGCTGGCAAAAACTATTTTAGACGCGGGCCGCGATGCTTCTGTCAAAGCTATTTTATTAAAATCCTTGGGTGAAAAAGCCTTCTGTGCCGGCGCCAGCTTTGATGAATTACTCTCCATTGAAGAATTGGAAACTTCGCAAAAGTTTTTTGGGGGTTTCGCAAAAGTACTCAACGCCATGCGCACCTGCGGGAAACTGGTGATTGTACGTGTACAGGGGAAAACCACCGGCGGCGGTGTGGGAATTGCATGTGCGGCTGATTACTGCTTTGCCACGAAAGAGGCGGCCCTGGCGCTTACAGAAATTAATCTAGGCATCGGTCCCTTTGTAATTGGTCCGTATGTGGAGCGTAAAATTGGAACATCTGCGTACGCTGCCATGTCGATCGACGCAGATTTCAGAAGTGCAGATTGGTGTGAGCGGCATGATGTGTACCATTCAGTATCAGGAAACATTCAGGAAATGGATGAGAAAATTTCAGAGTTCCTGCAAGTGTTATCCGGCCGTAGTGCTGAAGCGCTGGCTCTGATTAAAAAAGTTTCCTGGGAAGGCACCGAACATTTTGAGAAACTGATGCCTGAACGTATTCACATGAGTGCCAGCCTGATTCTGGAAGATTCGGCCAAGCAGAATATTCAGAAGATTAAAGAGCGCCTGCGTGCAAAATAAACCTGCGGAGTCGGCAAAGACGGTGTTGATTCTTGGTGCCAATTCAGATGTTGCCAAAGAATGCATGCGCCTTTACGTGAAAGGCGGATATTTCGTGTTGGCCGCTTCCCGAGATCTGGAGCAACTGCAGCAGTTTATCAACCGTGAGCAGTTGCCGGCGCAGCAAATTGAAGTTTTATATTTTGATGCTGAAGATTTTTCCAGCCATCAATCCTTTTATTACGGCTTAGCGCGCAAGCCCAACATTGTTGTGTATGCCGCCGGTTTTTTAGTGACCAATGATCAGGCTTTACACGATTTCCCCGTTGCGCACAAGATGATGCAGGTCAATTATGCGGGGGCCGTTTCTATTTTAAATCTGGTTGCTACGGACACGCAAAATATTCAGCTGGAAAGGATCATTGGGCTGTCTTCTTTATCCGGCGTTCGCGGGCGAAAGAGTAATTTTATTTACGGCAGCACTAATTTACGGCAGCACTAAATCAGCTTTTACGCAATATCTGGCCGGGTTGCGGCAGTTGTTGAATGCGCGCGGTGTTGTTGTCAACGTCGTGACCAGCGGATATATTAATACAAAAATAAATGCCGGGTTGAATCTCAATAGGCATTTGCTGATGGAACCTGCTTTTGTCGCAAAGCATATAATTAAGGCCGACCACCGTTTCGAAATCGTACCCGGCTGGAAGTGGAAGATTATTCATCGGCTGCTGAAATGGATGCCGGAGTGGGCGGTTGCAATGCTTCCTTAAATGATGTGTAATAAAAGAAAGCCGTTTCATACATATGTGAAACGGCCTTTTTATGGGTTGTGCTCAGATTTTTCTGCTGCGTCCTTGTTTTGTAAAAGAATATAAATTATTCCTCTGCAATTTTCAATGAAAGTTCCTCCAGCTGCTCCTCCGCAATAGCGCTCGGTGCATCGATCATGACATCACGGCCGGAATTGTTTTTCGGGAAGGCAATGTAATCACGAATAACTTCATTTCCGTCCAGAATAGCCACCAGACGGTCGAAACCAAAGGCCAGGCCGGCATGAGGTGGTGCGCCATATTTGAAAGCATTCATCAGGAAGCCGAACTGCGCTTCCGCTGCCTCGGGCGTGAAGCCCAGCAGTTCAAACATTTTCGATTGCAGGTCGCGGTTATAAATACGCACAGAACCTCCACCAATTTCGTTTCCGTTCAGTACGAGGTCGTAGGCATTGGCGCGCGCTTTCCCCGGATCCGTTTCCAGCAATGCAATGTCTTCCGGCTTTGGTGAGGTAAAAGGGTGGTGCATTGCATGGTAGCGGTTCGTTTCTACATCCCATTCCAGCAGCGGGAAATCTACTACCCACAGCGGCGCAAACTCGTCCGGTTTACGCAACCCTAAGTGATTGCCCAGCTCCATCCGCAGTGCCGATAACTGTGCGCGTACTTTATCTGTCGCGCCCGACATAACCAGCATCAGATCGCCCGGTTCCGCTTCGCAACGTTCCGCTATCTTTTTCAGCGCTTGTTCATCGTAGAATTTATTGACCGAAGAGGTTACGGTTCCGTCCGCCTGATATTTAATCCATACAATTCCGGTGGCACCGATCTGCGGGCGCTTTACCCAGTCCGTCAGCGCATCGATTTGTTTTCTGGTATAATCCGCGCAGCCTTTTACATTAATGGCTACCACGAGGTCTGCCTCATCAAATATTTTAAAATCCTTACCCTGTACCAAATCGTTGAGTTCTTTAAACTCCATGCCGAAACGGATATCAGGCTTGTCATTTCCGTATTTCTGCATGGCTTCCGCGTACGTCATCCTCGGAAATTTCCCAAACTCTTTTCCGGAAATATCTTTCAGCAAACTGGCGGTCATTCCCTCGAAAATTTCCAGGACATCTTCCTGCTCCACAAATGCCATTTCGCAATCGATCTGGGTAAACTCCGGCTGACGGTCCGCGCGCAGGTCTTCATCACGAAAACATTTTACAATCTGGAAATAACGGTCCATGCCGCCGACCATCAGCAATTGCTTAAAGGTTTGCGGTGACTGCGGCAGAGCGTAAAACTGTCCGGGATTCATACGGCTCGGTACTACAAAATCGCGTGCGCCTTCCGGCGTTGATTTAATGAGTACCGGTGTTTCCACTTCAATAAAACCTTTATCCGACAGATAGTTCCGTACTTTCTGCGCCATCTGATGCCTGAAAATCAGTTTTTGCTGCACCGGATTCCGGCGGATATCCAAATAACGGTATTTCATGCGAAGTTCCTCGCCACCGTCGGTTTGATCTTCAATTGTGAAAGGCGGCAATTCTGCAGCGTTGAGAATGCTGAGTTTTTCGACGAGAATTTCAATATCGCCGGTCGCAATTTTCGGGTTTTTGCTTGTCCGTTCGATCACGCTTCCGGTCACCTGTATCACAAATTCGCGGCCCAGTTCGCGCGCCTGTTGCAGCAGTTCTTCCGAAGAGCGGTCGGCATCGAAAACCAGTTGGGTAATGCCGTAGCGGTCGCGCAGGTCAACCCACATCATAAATCCTTTATCGCGGATGGTTTGTACCCAGCCCGACAAGGTAACCGTCTGGTCAAGGTGGTTCAGATTCAGTTCTCCGTTGGTATGCGTTCGGAACATAATTTTCTTTTTTAGAATGAAATGCGGTTACCGGCAGCTGGCCGGTTTCAACCGGGCAAAGATACGGATTTCGGCTGTTTTTCAGGTAAGGGCAAGAGGCGGTTTCGGGAATGGGTGGTGCGAGCGAAGCGAGCGCCGAAAAGGGTGTTTGTGGCAGGAGATAGTTTTAACAAAAACTGGACTGGATTTTATTGAAACTTTAAAAAATAAAACAGCGCGAGCGAAGCGAGCGCCGAAAAGAGTGTTTGTCACGTCCGGTCAATAGTAGGGAATCCGGGGCCAATTGCGTGTGACTTATTTAAATTTTAAAAACTTCGCCTGCCGGACAGCGTACTTTGCGTGAGGGATTGCAGTGGAAATCCCGCAGGACTGTCCGGAACGGCAGGCCGAGGAATTGCAACGAAAAGCCCAACCCTGCCCCATAAAAAATCTCAGCTTATCCCAACTTTTCCCGGGGCAGGGGCACGCCCAAAACGTACTTCGGAAGATGAAATAATTTTATAACTTTGTTAGACCAACCAACTAAAATATTGTCTATGGGAAAAGGAGATCAAAAATCTAAACGCGGTAAAATCACCGCCGGAAGTTATGGTAAAAGAAGACCGCGCAGAAGAAAATCGGTGAACAAAATCCCGGTGAAAGTGATGGATGAAAATGAAGACAAAAAATCCGTGAACAAGGTGCGCGAAGAAGTGGGTTACCCGTCTGGAAAGTCGGAAAATGCTGAGTCCGGCAAGCCCAAGACTGCTTCTAAAACTGCCAAAAATAAAAAAACCGAAGAATAATCTTCGGTTTTTTTGTTCTATTTGCCGCCGAGCAAACTTCCCAGTACGCCGCCCAGACCGCCTTGCTGTTTGCCACCGCCACCCATGACGCTGCCCAGAATGTCATTCAGCGGATTCCCCGACTGGCCGCCGCCGCCCAGCACATTTCCTAAAATATCGTTCAGTGGATTCCCATGCTGTGCCTGCGACTGCGCATTTCCTAGAATACCTCCCAGTAAATCGCCCAGTCCGCCGCCGGAACTTACGCCGTTGTCGCGTTTCTGTTTCCCGAGATATCCCATGATCAAAGGTGCGAGCATCGCCAGCACAGGTCCGATTTTATCCATGGAGATTCCGGTTTTGCCGGCAAGCTGATTTTCCACCGCTCCTTTTTCACTGCCGAAAATATGATCGAGGATAGAGCCGCCTTCTGTTTGTCTTTCCTTTGCCTGCGCCGGATTATTCAGGATACTGCCATCGTGGTCTTTTTCCAAGGCGCTATTTAAGGCATCTGCTTCCGCGGGATCGTGTTCGGCCTTTTTTCTTAAATAAGAAATAACTAATGGTGCCGCGACGGCCAGCAAGGCAATTACCTGATTTTTGCTGACGCCGAAATTATGGTGCGCTTCCGATGCTACTTCCTGTCCGGCATGGCCGGTAATCATATCCAGTAAACTCATAATCTGTATTTTGTAATGGTTGAATACCGGAGAGAAACAAGAAATATTCCAACGCTGTTAATTCTTAAAGATGGGCACGTTTGAGCAGGCTTCGCCAAACATCAGGGATTTGACGACCGGTTTCAGTTTTTGCACCAGCTCCACATAGGCGTTTTCGGGCAATGGATTTTCTGAGCAGCCTTTTACCAACACACGTTTTCCTTCCAGTTCACTGAAATCGTATTGCTCGAGCGCATCATGCATGAGAATAGTTTCCAACGCATCGCGGCTGCCAAAGATTACCTTCTTCGCTGTTTCGGTTACTTTGGCGGTAATCAGGAAATACGCCCAAAGTGGTACAATGGCATCTGCAGAGTTATAAATATATACAAAGGCGTCTTGAAATGTCTGCGTATCCAGAGCGGCAATCTGCTGCCGGTACTCCTTTTCCCGCAGGATAAGACCTTCATATAAATATTCCTTTAAATCAATACCCATTCGCCTGCCCTTTGGGACCAGTTGTGACAGGTCAAAATTTACAAGGCCGCTGTCGGCCACTTTATTTTTTATCTCAAAGTCCGCCATTTTTTATTTTATCTTTGACCAAAATTACAAAATTTTTGTCCGTGAAGTATTACCTTATCGCTGGTGAAGCCTCTGGCGACCTGCATGCCTCCAATCTCATGAAAGCCTTGCAAGTGCAGGATTCTCAGGCGGAATTTCGTTTCTGGGGCGGTGATCTGATGGCTGAGGTGGCCGGGCACGCACCGGTGAAACATTACCGCGATCTGGCCTTTATGGGTTTTCTGGAAGTGGCAAAAAATATCAAAACGATTCTCAGCAATATTAAATTCTGCAAACAGGATCTTTTGCAGTATCAGCCGGATGTGCTCATATTGGTAGATTATCCCGGTTTCAATCTTCGGATTGCGGCCTATGCGAAAAGCCTGGGTATTAAGGTGGTATATTATATATCGCCACAGCTTTGGGCCTGGAAGGAGGGAAGGGTATCTAAGATTCGGCAGTATGTGGACGAAATGCTTGTAATTCTTCCGTTTGAAAAAGAGTTTTATAAAGGGCATCAGGTGGAAGCATATTTTGTAGGCCACCCTTTGCTGGATGCTGTCGCGGATCTGCGGCCGGTGGATGCGGCCGATTTTCGGCAGGAACATGCATTGGATGAGCGTGAAATCATTGCATTGCTCCCCGGTTCCCGGCAACAGGAGGTAACAAAAATGCTCGGCCTGATGCTCTCGGTCCGTGCTGCTTTTCCACAATATCAGTTTGTGATCGCCGGTGCACCGGGTTTGTCACCTTCTTTTTATGAGCAGTTTACCGATGCGGATGTGCATTTTGTTTCCAATCGTACGTATGATTTGCTGCGTTGTTCCCGGGCGGCGCTGGTCACATCGGGTACAGCGACGCTTGAAACTGCCTTATTAAACGTGCCGGAAGTGGTATGTTACCGCAGCAGCTGGGTTTCCTACCGTATTGCACGGTTGGTGGTGCGCAACATTAAATTTATCTCATTGGTGAATCTGATTATGGATCGTGAGATTGTTACCGAACTTATTCAGGAAGAATTAAATACTAAGAGACTGGTTGCTGAACTTTCCAAAATTACTGAAGGCCCAGGACGGGAAACGTTGTTAGAAAATTACCGTTTACTCCGTGAAAAGCTGGGTGGAAAGGGTGCCAGTGATGAAGCAGCACGCATCATTGTAAAAGGGTGATTACACCCGGTAAAATACAGCGATAATACCTGTATCTTTAAAAACAAAAAGATATGCAGAGACAGCCCTTGTTTATTCTGTGTATTGGCTTTGTAACCGGCATTTTTCTCCAGGATATTTTTCATTTATCCGGACTTTTTCTGGTTGGCTTAGTGGGTGCCGGCCTGCTGGGGTTATCCATTTTCTTTATTAAGAATTTTCTCGCCTTTCGCCTGCGACCCGCATTTCTAGTGGTTTTTTTTATTACTTTGGGTATGGTAGCGCACGGGATTTATTCAGAAAGAACGCAGCTTCCGCCTTTACCTGCTAAGGCGACGATTCTTTTTAAATTAAATAAAAAGCTGAATAATAATGAGCGTAACCGCCGGTATGAGGTGGACGCCTGGCACGAAAAGCAACATTTCACAACGCTTCTTTCAGTGCCGAAAGAGCAGCCTTCACTGGACTTTAAACACTACTACCGTGCAGAGGTTTATTTAAATACCGTACAAAAGCCCTATCATGATTTCCAGTTCGATTATGCGAAATATCTGGCGCGAAAAGGAATTTATTATCAGGCGTATGTGCCTGCCCAACTGCAATTGCAACCGCGTGCAGACCTGAGCGTGGCCGAACGCATCCGGCAGGCGCGTTTGGAATTATTACACAAAATAGATGGCTTACCACTGTCGCCTCGCACACGGGAATTTACAAAAGGTATCATTTTAGCAGACCGCAGCGGCTTGGATTCGGAAACGGTCCGGGACTTCCGGAATTCGGGAACTATGCATATTCTGGCAATTTCCGGCACCCATATGGCGGTAATCTTCGGCTTAATTCTGTGGATATTAAATCGCTTATTGCCACCACGCTTTCGGACTTTTAAAATCATAGCAGCGCTATGTTTAATCTGGGCTTTTGCGATTTTTATAGATTATGGAAACTCCGTAGTACGCAGTTGCATTATGGTTACGGTATATTTTATATTTATATTGCTGCGCCGGACGCCCGATTTACTGCATTCGATGTCGCTGGCCGCTTTCGTGATTTTAAGCCTGGATTCCAATCAGCTTTTTGATGTCGGCTTCCAGCTGAGCTTTTCGGCAGTTCTTGGAATCTACTGGCTCAACGGCCCGCTGCTGAAACGGCTGCCGGCCGCCCGGAATAAAATTCAGAATCTCCTGCTGAATATTGTCAGCATCAGTATTGCTGCACAGGCGAGCACGCTGCCTTTGGTTATTTATTATTTCCATCAGTACTCATTTGTGTCGCTGCCGGCAAATCTGGTGATTATTCCGTTTGCGGAAATGGTCATCATTTTTTCTTTAATAATTGTGCTATCTGCCGCTCTCTCGCTGCCCGTTCCTGCCATTCTGTGGCTATATGATCACGTTATTTCGCTGGTGCTGAAAGCGGTACATTATTTCGGAAACGCCAACTTTGCTCTGACCGAACAGATTCCGATGACACTTCCTGAATTGATCCTGGCAGCCTTGCTGGTGTATTTCCTGCGCCCGCTGATTCAAAAGTTCAGTATTAAAAATATTTCCAGATTTGCCTTTGTTACTTTTGTATATGCAGGAACCGCTTTGCTGCTTAACTACCGGGCTTCACTGCTGAATGAAATATTGCTGCATCCTTTTTACCGGGAGAAAGTCATTTCCGTAAAAGATAAAAATTTTGTAACTTTCTACCTCCGGGAAAGCAGTGATCGTGTGAAAATACAACAGTATATCATTGCTCCTTATCTGACCTCGCGCCGCACGAAAAAGTTTGAAATAAAAATAATTCCGGCAGGCACCCAGGAGGTTCGTTTTGGTAAGAAAATATTCCGTCTCGAAGATTGAGACCGGAAAGTAATTCTTATTTAGAAAGATTACAAACTGATTTTTTCTGACTTTGGTCAGGAAAATTGGTCTGGCGTTTTCCTAACTTTGTGATAATTCAAATTTAAACCTTAATTATGGCAGGATTAACGAGTTCTACTATTGGTAGAAAGTACGCAATGGCATTGTCTGCAATGTTCTTGCTCATTTTCCTAATTATGCACCTCACGGTGAATCTTCTTTCAGTGATCAGCCCTGCTGCATTCAATGCCGCTTCTGAATTCATGGGCTACAATCCTTTCATTCAGTTCCTGAT
The DNA here is from genome assembly GCF_022968825.1 of Chryseobacterium salipaludis. Lineage (GTDB taxonomy): Bacteria > Bacteroidota > Bacteroidia > Flavobacteriales > Weeksellaceae > Kaistella > Kaistella salipaludis. Next base: position 105,985 of record NZ_JALHKS010000005.1, on the reverse strand, counting down.
GCAGCCGATTCTGGGCTTTGCAGTGATCTTCCATTTTGTGATGGGTTTCATCCTCGAAGTTAAAAATCAGCGCGCGCGCCCGATTAAGTACGGGATGAACAATCCGTCGGCGAACTCCACCTGGATGTCCCGAAATATGATTTATTCAGGCTTGGTGGTGCTCTTCTTTTTGGGACTGCACATGTATGATTTCTGGTGGCATGAAATCGATTACAAATACATCACCGTGGAAGCACCGGTGGCGGACCGTTTTTATGCAGAACTGCACCATCAGTTTGCGAACCCGATCCGTGTGGGGATTTATGTGGTTTCTTTCGTATTGCTGGGGCTGCACCTTGGGCATGGTTTCCAGTCTTCATTCCAGTCAGTGGGTGCGCGTCATCCCAAGTACACGCCGGCAATCAAAGCGTTCGGTAACTGGTACTCTATCCTGATTCCTGCAGGATTTATTTTCATTGCAGTGTATCATTTTATAACTCAGTAAATTTTAGATTTTTATTTAAGCTAAAATTTGAAATTTAAAATTTAAAATCATTACAAATGAGCAAATTAGATTCAAAAATTCCGGCAGGCCCGCTCGCGGACAAATGGAAAAATCATAAAGACCATATGAACCTGGTAGCACCAAATAACCGCGACAAGATCGATGTGATAGTGGTGGGTACCGGGCTGGCAGGAGGTTCTGCTGCTGCTACCCTGGCTGAACAGGGATATAACGTAAAAGCATTCTGCTATCAGGATTCCCCAAGACGTGCACACTCTATTGCTGCGCAGGGCGGGATCAACGCTGCTAAAAATTATCAGGGTGATGGAGACTCTATCTACCGCCTGTTCTATGATACTATTAAAGGTGGTGACTACCGTGCGCGTGAAGCAAACGTGTACCGCCTGGCAGAGGTTTCCGGTAATATTATTGACCAGTGCGTTGCGCAGGGTGTTCCTTTTGGCCGTGAATATGGTGGACAGCTGGACAACCGTTCATTCGGTGGGGTACAGGTTAAGCGTACTTTCTATGCGAAAGGGCAAACAGGCCAGCAGTTATTGCTGGGTGCTTATTCTGCCATGAGCCGCCAAATCGGTAAGGGCCGAATCAAAATGTACAACCGTCATGAAATGATGGATCTTGTAATTGTTGATGGAAAAGCACGTGGAATTATTGTTCGTAACCTGGTGACCGGTGAAATCGAGAAACACTCCGCACACGCCGTAGTAATTGCTTCCGGCGGATACGGAAACGTATATTTCCTTTCCACCAACGCAATGGGTTCCAACGCGTCCGCTGCCTGGAAGATTCACAAGCGTGGTGCTTATTTTGCGAACCCTTGTTTCGTACAGATTCACCCGACCTGTATTCCGGTACACGGAACGCAGCAGTCTAAACTGACGCTGATGTCTGAATCACTTCGTAACTCCGGACGTATCTGGGTTCCGAAAAAGATTGAAGATGCCGAAGCAGTGCGTGCCGGTAAACTGAAACCGGAATCCATTCCGGAAGAAGACCGCGATTATTATCTGGAAAGGAGATATCCTGCCTTCGGTAACCTGGTGCCGCGTGACGTTGCCTCCAGAGCAGCGAAAGAGCGTTGCGATGCCGGACACGGAATTGAAAACAACGATACGCATGAAGGTGTATTCCTGGATTTCTCCACGGAGATTATGAAAAAAGGAAACGAAGCTGCAATCGAGAAAAATATCCATAACCCGACGCCTCAGCAGATTTACGATTTAGGTAAGGCATGGGTGGAAGAGAAGTATGGTAACCTCTTCGTGATGTACGAAAAGATTACAGCCGATAATCCATATGTGACGCCAATGAAGATTTATCCGGCGGTTCACTACACCATGGGTGGAATCTGGGTAGATTATAACCTGATGTCCACCATTCCGGGATGTTTCGTTATCGGTGAAGCCAACTTCTCTGATCACGGTGCCAACAGGTTGGGCGCTTCTGCACTGATGCAGGGTCTGGCCGACGGTTACTTTGTACTGCCATACACGATCGCTGATTACCTTTCTGCTGATATCCGAACCGGAAAAATCCCGACGGATACGCCTGAATTTAGCGAGGCTGAGCAACAGGTGGTGGAAAGGCTGAATTTCTTTATGACCAATCAGGGAACGCACAGTGTGGATCATTTCCACAAAAAGTTGGGGCACATCATGTGGAACAAAGTGGGCATGGGACGTACACCGGAAGGGCTGCGTGAAGCAATCCGCGAGATCGAAGAAGTGAGAAACGAATTCTGGAAAGAAGTACGCGTGCCGGGCGATGCCAACGGTATGAACCAGGAACTGGAAAAAGCCTTCCGCGTTGCTGACTTTTTGGAACTTGGCCAGCTGATGGCGATTGACGCTTTGCAGCGCGAAGAATCATGCGGAGGACATTTCCGCTGGGATCACGCAACGGCTGAAGGAGAAGCCGAACGTGATGACGAACACTTTAAGTATGTAGCCGCCTGGGAATATCAGGGTGAGAATATCAATGCGGAAGTGATGCACAAAGAGGAACTGATCTATGAAAATATTGAAGTGAAAACCAGAAGCTACAAATAATCTCCAACTAAATTATAAAAAATGAGTGCACAAAAAGGATTAAACCTGACTCTGAAAATTTGGAGACAGAAAAATAATAAATCAAAAGGACAGTTTGAGACCTACAAGATTTCCGGAGTGTCGACCGATGCTTCTTTCCTGGAAATGCTGGATATGCTCAACGAAAACCTAATCAACGAAGGCCAGGAGCCCGTAGCTTTTGACCATGACTGCCGCGAAGGAATTTGCGGGATGTGCTCGCTGTATATTAACGGCCGTCCGCACGGACCGGATACAGGCATTACCACCTGCCAGCTGCACATGCGTATGTTCAAGGACGGCGAAACAATCCACATTGAACCGTGGAGAAGTGCTGCCTTCCCGATCATTAAAGACCTGGTAACTGATCGCAGCGCCTTTGACCGCGTGATGGCCGCCGGAGGTTTTGTCTCCGTAAACACTTCCGGAAACACGCTGGATGCCAATGCGATCCCTGTTCCAAAAGAAGATGCGGATAACGCCATGGATGCTGCCGCTTGTATCAGCTGCGGCGCCTGCGTAGCAACTTGTAAAAATGGTTCCGCGATGCTGTTTGTGGGTGCTAAAGTGACCCAGCTGGCGCTGTTGCCGCAAGGTCACGTGGAAGCAGAAAGACGCGTCCTGAACATGGTGAAAGCCATGGATGAAGAAGGATTTGGGAACTGCTCCAATACCGGCGCCTGCGAGGTGGAATGTCCGAAAGGAATTACGCTGGCCGTGATTGCAAAAATGAACCGCGAATATATGGCGGCGCATTTAGACAAAGGATAGACTCCTTATTATAATACCTAGAAACTGCTTCCATTTCCGGAGGCAGTTTTTGTTTGTTAAACTTTGCCAATTATCGCATATTAATTTTAAACACTTCTTCGTATAGTGTATTTTTGCTCGTTTATAAAAACATCTTAATTACATTAATAAATTAAAACAACAAATGACTAAGTATTTTTTGATGCTGCTGGTGGGGTTTCTCACTTTAAGTTGTTCCAAAAAAGTAGAATTTACCGGTAATGTGGCCGGTGGATCGCCGCTGGAACGAATTGAATTTATAGAAGCTGCCGGTGTTGCCACCTTGCCTTTAACCAATGTAGGTGTGGACGCAAAAGGCAATTTTTCCGGTGCGTTCGAAGCACCACGCGACGGAATGTATCTGATGACCTATGGCGGAAAACAGGGAATGATTTTCGTGAAGGGTGGTCAGAAATTAAATATTTCCGGCCAGGCCGGCACTTTTCCAATGCAGTTCACTGTAACAGGAGATGCTAAAAAAGACAACGACTTCCTGCGTGAGGTAGAAAATAAAATAAAAGACTACGCAGCCAATATCAACCTGGGCGATATGGTCGCGAAAAAAGAGGATGCATTCCTGAAAAGCGTGGAAAAAATTCATGCTGATCTTGAAAAAAGAATCGATCAGGCTGCCAAGCAAACTTCTGCGGGCAGTGACGTGGTACAATGGAAAAAAGATGAATTGGAAGCGAGCGTGCTCGGCCTGATGGCTCAGTATGAAATGCACCATCCGCAGGTAGCCAACGATCCTAATTACAAAATTTCCAAAAAGTTCCAGGAAATGGAAGCGGGTCTGCAGAAAAACAAAGAGAGAATGCTGAAAAATCAGCCGCTCTACCGAAACTATCTGTTGGGCAAACTGAATAAAGATTTCATGGAGTTCGGTCAGAAAAAGAGCCAAGCCGGACAACAGCAACCTTCATCCGTATTGTTCTCTGAATTTTTAGATTCCAGAAAAGAACTTTCTGATCTGGAAAAAGATTACCTGCTTGCTTATATTATTGCCAGCGGCGATATCAGCCCATCAACTTCACCTGAAGATAAGGCAAAAGTTCAGAAAATTATTCAGGAGAAAATTAAAAATGCTGAAATTAAAAAAGATTTGGAGCGCATTCAGTTTGTGATTGATGGTCCTGCCACCGGAAAACCTGCTCCGGGCGGAAAACTGGTAACTGCTGAAGGTAAGGATTTTTCGCTGAGCGCCCAGCGTGCAAAACCAGCTTTAGTGATGTTCTATGCTTCCTGGAATCCATATATCAGCGAAATGACGATTTCTGTTCTAAAGGAAGTACATGAGTTCTATAAATCCAAACTGGATTTCGTTTATGTAAATATGGACGACAGCAAAGAGCAGTTTGTGAAAACCAGTAAAGCATTGCTTCAGGGCCTGAGCGGAACGCAGGTGTATGCCGAAGGTGGAATAAATTCTTCGTTTGCCAAAGACTGGGGACTGTACGGTTTCAAACTTCCGTCCTTCATCATCATCGATAAAGCCGGCAACGTGGCCAGCAAAACTTTCTACAATCTCGGCGATCCGGACTTGGTACAGGTCCTGGAAAAGCAAACCGGCCTGAAAGCACCGGAAGTTGAACAATCTCCTGAGATAGAACTTCAGAATGACTGGGCAGACGCACCGGCTGTGCAAACGCCTTAAAATATAATACACTTGATAAATCCCGTTGAAATTCAGCGGGATTTTTTATGATCAGATATTAAATTAAAAACAGATAGTTATGCATAAATTAAACAGTTGCATTTTTTAATCTGTGAGCCGTTCCGCGGAAAGCCGTATTTTTGCAACCATTAATATATTTCATGCGTAAAAAACATAAAAATAAAGTCCTCGAAAACATTACGCTTACCGGCGCAGGAGCCAAAGGTGTGGCTATCGGTAAAACGGAAGAAGGGAAAACAGTGCTGGTTTCCGGCGCGGTTCCGGGTGATGTTGTTCACGTAAGGGTTAAGAAATCCAAGTCCAATTACTTCGAAGGCGAAGCGATCGATATTGTGGAACCTTCTCCTTTCCGTGTAGCTCCGAAGTGTATTCATTTTGGTGTGTGCGGCGGTTGCAAGTGGCAAAATCTGGACTATGTCAAGCAATTGGAATTTAAACAAGACGAAGTTTATAATCACATTCGCCGTATTGGCGGTATCACTGATTTCGAAACACTTCCGATCATGGGCAGCGCCGAAACCTATTTTTACCGTAATAAAATGGAATTTTCATTCTCCAATGCGCGCTGGCTGTCGGCGGACGAAATTGCAAGCGATGCGGAGGTAGATAACCGCGATGCGCTGGGCTTCCATATTCCGGGCATGTGGAGCAAGATCCTGGATCTGAAGGAATGCTGGCTGCAGGAGGATCCGTCCAACGCCATTCGGCTGGCCGTCCGGAATTATGCCATTGCACATCAGTTGCCTTTCTTTGATGTACGTGAACACGGCGGTTTTCTCCGAACTTTAATGTTAAGGCAAAACTCAAAAGGAGAATGGATGGTGCTGTTTCAGCTCTTCCAGGAAATGGAAGCGGAGCGTATTGCTTTATTTGATCACCTGCTTTCGATCTTTCCGCAGATCAGTACGCTGCTGTACTGTATTAATTCCAAGCCGAATGATTCCATTTATGATCAGGAGATTATGGTGTATTCCGGTGAAGGCTATCTGATGGAGGAAATGGAAGGGTTGCAATTTAAAATCGGACCGAAATCCTTTTTCCAGACGAATTATAAACAAGCCCTGGAGCTGTATCGCAAAACACTGGAATTTGCCGATCTGCAGGGAAACGAAATTGTTTATGACCTGTATACCGGGACTGGTACTATTGCACAGTACGTAGCGCGGAAAGCCAAAACAGTAATTGGAATTGAATCGGTACCGGAAGCTATTGATGCTGCGCGTGAACATGCTACACTGAACGGTCTGGACAATTGCACCTTCTACTGTGGTGATATGAAAGAAGTTTTCACCGAAGAATTTCTGGCAGCGCACCCCCGACCGGATGTTTTGATTACCGATCCGCCCCGCGACGGCATGCATGCTAAGGTGGTGGAACAAATCCTGAAAGTGGCACCGGAAAAGATAGTGTATGTCAGCTGTAATTCGGCGACTCAGGCGCGTGACCTGGCATTGATGAAAGAACAATACCGCCTGGTTAAAATCCTGCCGGTGGACATGTTCCCGCAAACACACCACGTGGAAAACATTGCTCTGCTGGTTAAAATTTAAGCTATGAATTGTAAAGTTCTTCTGTCATTCTTACTGCTCTCTTTCTTGGTTTCCTGCGGCAGCGACGATGATATTTGCCTCAGTGGTGAAGCAACGCCCCGTTTGAAAATGAAATTTAAAACACAGGCAACCGGAAAATTAAAAACACTGGACTCTGTTTTCGTGAAAGTGGATTACGGAAACGGGCCCATTGCCGTGATAGCGAATAAAGTACCGACCGATTCTCTGCTGATACCCCTCCGCGTAGACGATGCACCGGCCACCAGTATATTTGTAGGCCTCTCCCGCGCCACCGTAACATCGGAGGTGAAGATAAATTATACTACATCCTCGGAGTATGTATCGCCGGCGTGCGGAATCCGTAAGATTTACAAAAATGTACTGGCAGAGGTGCCGGCACCGGCTGAGGCACGGGCTGTGGAACAATTACAAAATGAAATCACTGATGAAAATAAAACACATCTATATCTTCTTTTTTAGCTTAAGTATTGTCTCTTTGTCGGGACAGCAGCAGAAAGATTCCCTGCGCCTGTCGCCTAAATATCAACCTAATTTTTTGGTTGGCTTTGATGTGTTGAATGCGGGAATTTCTTTGTTTGCAGACAGAAAGATTTTTCAGGGTTCGGTATCGAGTGAGATCAGGTCAAAAATGTATGCGAACCTCGTTGCCGGTTTTGAAAATAACACATATCAGAAAAACGGCTATGATGCGGTGGCTAATGGCCCCTTTATAAAATTGGGCGGCACCTATATGCTCGCCCACGATGCTGAAAATACGCGGAACGGCTTTTTCGCCGGTGCGCGCGTAGCCGGAAGTTTTTACACCCAGGAATATAAAGCTGTTCCTATCCGTGGTTTTAGCGGCGCCTCGGCCAGTCAGGCATTTCCTTCCTCGACTCAGAGTTCCTACTGGGCAGAAGCTGTAGTAGGTGGCCGGATTCAACTGTTTGAATCTCCTTTTTATATCGAAGTCACGGGTGAACCGCGTTATCTTCTTTTCACAACAAAACAAGAAGATATTGTTCCGATGATTGTGCCGGGTTTTGGAAAAAGTTCTGCTAAATTTAATATGGGTTTTAGCTGGTCAATATCATATTTGTTCTGAAGTAAAAGAACTCTCATTAAAACAGCAAAAATTATAAAATTAAAAGTTAATAAAATACACGGCATTATATAATCGGGTGTTATATGCTTTTTAATCAGAATTATAAGCAGTATTTATTTCCATTAAATGTAAATTAAAAGACAAATCTTCTTCGGATTTGTCTTTTTTATTTTGGGGGATGACAAAAAAAATTTACATTTGAGTAATATTAATCCAAAATTATTATGAAGAAAATTTTTACTTCTTTACTCCTGCTCAGTATGGGTACCGCAGCGCTCGCGCAGTGGAGCCCTACGCAGATGCACGGAGAGAGAATCCGCGCGACCTCCAATGTGAAGAAATTCTACACTCTGGACTTGCAGAAACTTCGTGCAGACCTGGCCAAGGCAGAGCCTACCGGCCGTAATGCCAAGGCCGTTGAAATCTCACTTCCGACGCTGGATGGCAAGGTAGAGCGGTTTGCAGTGTACAGCGCACCGGTGGTGGTGAAATCACTGGCAGACCGCTATCAGCTGGGCTCGTATGTAGGTGTGGGTATTGATGATCCCACCGCCTCTGTGCGCTTCAGTGTGGCACCAAATGATTTCCAGTCGATGATGTTCCGCAATGGTGCCTATGAGTTTATCGAACCACAGGATCACAACAAGACGGTGTATGGTGTTCATCCTAAAACCAATAAGTCTGAAGCAGATAAGGCGTTCGTTTGCTCCACTTCAGAAGCGCCGCTGACCAAACAGCAGATTGATAAAATGTATATGTCCGGGCAGTCCTTCGGGAAAAACAATCTGGATGTAAACAAAAGCTCAGACCAGAAGTACCGCACCATGCGGCTGGCCATGTCGGTAACCGGTGAATATACGCAGTATTTCGGCGGGGTTGAAGGAGCTATGACACAGATTAACGCAACGCTTACTCGCTGTAACGGCGTTTTCGAAAAAGATTTTGCTTTACATTTGATTTTGCAGGATTTCCCGCAGCTTATCTACACAGATCCGGCTAGTGATCCTTACTCACCTGCTTCCTCCGGCGCGGGTGGCAGCTGGAATCTCGAACTTCAGCGTAACCTGACCAACACCATTGGAAGTGCCGCTTATGATATTGGGCACTTGTTTGGTGCCACCGGCGGCGGTGGAAATGCGGGCTGTATCGGTTGTGTTTGTGTAGACCCGGTAACCAGCAGCAGCAAGGCAAAAGGATCAGCCTTTACTTCACCGGCCGACGGTATCCCGATGGGCGATAACTTCGATATCGATTATGTAGCACACGAAATCGGTCACCAGCTGGGTGCAAATCACACATTCTCCATGAGCCTGGAAGGTACAGGTCAAAATGTGGAACCGGGTTCAGGGTCTACTGTCATGTCGTATGCAGGAATTACCGGCGCAACCGATGTACAGCCACACTCCGATGGATATTTCCATATCAACTCCATTATCCAGGTGCAGAATAATCTGAACAGCAAAACCTGTGATATTGAAACAGCGGTTGCCAATACACCACCGGAAATCACACCCATGCTGGATGTTTCTATTCCTAAGGGAACGGCCTTTGTGCTGACTGCGCAGGTCACCGACGCGGAAAATGATGCCTTAACTTATAACTGGGAGCAGGTGGATAATGCCTCCGTTACCATTTCGAAAGCAAACTTAGGGAACACGACCAGTGGCGCCAGTTTCCGCTCGATGATGCCATCTAACAGTCCGACAAGATACTTCCCGCGACTCTCCAGTGTGCTGGCCGGGAAACTTTCAGATCCTGCCAACTGGGAAGCGGTTTCTTCTGTAGCAAGAACATCTACGTTCCGGATTACCGTTCGTGATAACAATGCAGATCCAAAACAACAGCAGACCCAGCAGGCGTTGCAAAAAGTAACCGTGGTGAACAGTGATCCGTTTAAGGTGACCAATACCAAAGTTTACAATAATGCTCCAAGCGCTGTTAACTGGAATGTGGTAGGAACAGATCAGGCACCGTTTAATGTGCAAAACGTAAAAATTGATTATACCACCGATGAAGGGGCTACCTGGACAGTACTGAAAGCATCAACACCAAATGATGGCACGGAAGATGTAGATTTTTCTACATTTGCTGCTGATACACAGTTGAAATTGCGGGTATCTGCGATCGGCAACGTATTTTATGCTGTAGCTCCGGTTATCGTTTCCAAAATCGTTTCCTGCGATGGATCTGCACCGGTTGGCTTAACGGCTACAACGGTACAAATTGAGTCTGCTGTAGTGGTATGGGATCCGGTTCTGGATGCTACTTATAAACTGAGATACAAGAAGGCTTCTGAATCTTCCTGGACTGAAGTAGACCTGTCTGCAACTACCTACACGCTGGAAAACCTGGAAGAAGGTACCGCTTATGTAGTAGAAGTAGCAGCTGTTTGTACCGGAACCGTAGGTGCCTATGCTTCACTTGAGTTTACTACCAAAGGTCTGGAGTATTGTACACTTGTTTCCGGCAGTGCCAAAGACGAATTTATTAAACGGGTTCAGATCACAGCACAGGGTGCAGCCGGCGGCGACAGTGGTGAGACGGGTGCTACTACATATACTGATTATTCAGGTGATACCAATAAGGTTATGATGCTTGCTAAAGGAACCACCGAAAATACAATTACGGTAACTAAAGCTTGGACAAGCACTCAATATAACGAGGGAGTAACTGCGTGGATTGACTTTAACAGAAACGGAATTTATGAAGCAAATGAGTTAGTTATGTCAACTACGGCAAATAAAGAAACTCCTGTAACAGCGACATTCACAGTTCCGGAAGATGCGTACACCGGCGATAAACCACTGGGTATGCGCGTAGCACTGCGATTTAATGCAGCACAGACCAACCCTTGCGGAACATTTAGCTACGGCGAAGTAGAAGATTACGCTGTGATGATTTCCTCTACGCTTGGTGTAAATGACCAAGTGAAAAACAGTGGAATTTCTGTATATCCGAACCCTGCAGTGGATGTGCTGAATGTAACCAAAGTTTCTGACAGAGCTACCTATACCATCTATAACATGGCCGGACAGGCAGTTGCCAAAGGTAATGTTGCAGATAACAAAGTACAGGTATCCAAATTGCAGAAAGGTGTTTATATCATCTCCGTAGACAATAACGGTGAAACTGCCAAAGTGAAGTTTATCAAAAAATAACACTTTGATTACTAAACTAAGCGAATCCCCGGTCAAATGATCGGGGATTTTTTTATATCCTTTTGTCGCTTAATAAACTGCCGCATATTTTAACCAAAGTTTAACCTTTAGCCGCGGCACAGATCTATCTGTTTCCCTGAAAAAAGAAGTATTTTGCAGACTCTATGAAAAGATCACTTTTGCTGCTGGCTTTCCTGCTGACACACTTTTTAAAAGCGCAGTTTTTCTCCGGTGAAATAATACTGCGCGATAAATCCGTGTATTATCTTAATCAGGTGTATGTAACCAACATCACGTCGCATAAAACCGTATATACAGATTATTTCGGAACCTTTAAAATTCCTGCAAAACCGGGAGATATTATCCGGTTCACTTCTATTGTGACGGACCGCCGCGATGTGCAGGTAACCGCTGAGCAATTGCAGAACCCCAATAATATTATTGAACTGAAAGTAGCGTATTACGATATTCAGGAAGTAGTCATCAGTAAATTTAAGCCCACCGGCAATTTGCGTCAGGACGTGAGCCAGCTTAAAAGCGGTGAAAAGAAAATGGCTTTGCAAAAGAAGATCGGTCTGCCGGAACCCAAAGGAAATGGTTTGCCGCCCGAACTGCCGGTAGCCGGCTTCTCCGGCGGCGGGCTCACTTTTAACCTGGAAAGCATTTATGACATGATTTCTGGTGAACGGAAGAAGAAAGAGCGCGCCCGCCAATACGAACAGATGACCACGACGATCGAAAATATTAAAAAGTATTACGGTGTGCCGTATTTCACTTCACTCAAAATCCCGGAAAATTTAATTGATAATTTTCTGCAGTTCGTGTACACCTCTGAGAATTTATCACCCGCACTCACTTCCGGCAACTATGAACTGGCCGGCCCCATTATGGAAAAATATCTGCCGATTTACCAGCGCAGATTGCGGAATTCCAGCCTGATGCAGGAGCCAAAATAAATGTTCTCATTACAATAACACGGAAAACTTTATATTTGCCAACCTTTGACTAATAAGATATAGCCATTAAGCGGAAATTTGTCGCTTTTGAGGTTAAATCTAAATAATGTTACAATCTTAAAATATTATCAACAACTTTCTTCTGTATGGGTAAAAATAAACTGGCGCGTTTCGCCGAAAATAAAACGCTTCCCAATGTGTTTCAGCCAACGCGTGAAGAAGCGCTGCAAGAATTTCATCTGAAAGGCAAATGGCGTGATGGGGTTTTTAAAAACAACCATCCTATTGTGCTGGAACTGGGTTGCGGAAAAGGAGAATATTCGGTTGGTCTGGCCAAAGCTTTTCCGGAAAAGAATTTCATCGGTGTGGACATCAAGGGCGCGCGCTTTTGGTTTGGTGCCAAAGAAGCCATTGAAACCGGCCTGCATAATGTTGCGTTCCTCCGGACCCAGATTGAGCTGATTGACCGCTTTTTTGCCGCGGGTGAGGTGGATGAAATCTGGATCACTTTCCCGGACCCGCAAATCAAATACCGCCGTACGAAACACCGCTTAACCCATCCTGATTTTCTGGAGCGATATAAAAAAATTCTGAAACCGGAAGGCATTGTGCATCTGAAAACCGATTCCGAATTTTTGCATGGATACACCCTTGGATTGTTGCAGGGAATGGGTCAGGAAATCATCTCCGCGCATCATGACATATACGGTGCACCTGAGTATGATCCGGATACGCCTTTGCTGCGCGAAATTAAAACCTATTATGAAGGTTTATTTGAAGCAAAAGGGAAGACGATTACATACATTAAATTCCGAATACATTAATAAAGATTAAAGGCGAACTGTAATGGTTGGCTTTTCTTATTTTAATAAAACAGTGGCATGCTTTGCAGTGAAAGTTTCCGGCTTTCGTATTACAAAGCTTAAAGTTTCTGCGTAATTACACTGCGCTTTTCCAACTTAAAATCAAGTCCAGTCGCAAGCGTATTGAAAACAAAAAGACCCGAATCACTTCGGGTCTTCTGTGTATGATAAGAAATTTCTTATGCTTCAGTGTTGAAATCTGCATCTGCATCGGCAGATACTTTTTCACCTTCTTCTTTAGATCTTTCTTTTTCAGCTTTTCTTTGAGAAAGGCCTTCTTTGATTGAGTCAGAAACTACGCTCAGCAGCATGTCGATAGACTTGGAAGCATCGTCGTTTCCTGGGATCACATAATCCACTTTGCGTGGGTCAGAGTTCGTATCCACGATAGCGAATACAGGGATTCCCAGTTTCTTAGCTTCAGTTACGGCGATGTGTTCACGCATGATGTCTACTACGAAAATCGCAGAAGGAAGACGAACCATGTCAGCGATGGAACCTAAGTTTTTCTCCAGGTTTGCACGCTGGCGGTCTACCTGAAGTCTTTCTTTTTTCGATAAAGTTTCGAAAGTTCCGTCTTTCTTCATTTTATCGATGTGGTTCATCTTCTTCACAGCCTTACGGATGGTAACGAAGTTCGTCAGCATACCGCCCGGCCATCTTTCAGTAATATAAGGCATATTTAGTTCCGCAGCGTGCTTAGCCACTACTTCTTTCGCCTGCTTTTTGGTAGCTACGAAAAGAACTTTTTTGCCGGCAGAAGTGATTTTTTCCAGAGCGGAGCAAGCTTCGTCCAGTTTCACTGCTGTTTTATGTAAGTCGATAATGTGAATACCGTTTTTCTCCATAAAAATGTATGGAGCCATGTTCGGGTTCCACTTGCGGGTCATGTGACCGAAGTGTACGCCTGCCTCTAAAAGGTCTTTAACATTTGCTTTTGCCATGTCGCTTTTTTGTTTTTAGTTTACGTTCCGCTTTTTCGCAATCAACTCGTCTTTAGATGGGAGAAGAGTTTGGGTGCTAAACTAAACGGGGCATAGGTTGCTTTTGGCTTCTTGCTTTTGGCAATCAGCGTCCAGCGGTTAGTTAAATTGAATTTCCTAAGAAAAGCTAAAAGCCATAAGCCAATAGCCATTCGCCGATTAACGTTTCGAGAACTGGAATCTCTTTCTTGCTTTCTTCTGGCCTGGTTTCTTACGCTCTACCATTCTGGCATCTCTGGTAAGAAGTCCGTGTGGCTTCAGCATGCCGCGGAACTCTTCGTTGATTTCGCACATTGCGCGGGAAATCCCCAAGCGGATCGCTTCTGCCTGACCGGTAATACCGCCACCGAAAACGTTTACTGTTACGTCATACTGCCCGGCAGTTTCCGTAAGCAGGAAAGGCTGGTTTACTTTGTACACCAGTACATCTGTCCCGAAGTACTCCTTCGCATCTTTCCCGTTGATGGTGATGTTGCCGGAACCCGGACGCACATACACTCTGGCAACAGAGGTTTTTCTTCTTCCGATTTTATGAACTATGGACATAGGAATTATTTAAATTCGTTAATATTAATTTCTTTTGGCTGCTGTGCTTCGTGCTTGTGCTCAGTCCCTTCATACAGATAAAGGTTTTTGAACAGCTGCGTTCCCAGCTTGTTCTTTGGAAGCATTCCTTTTACGGATTTTTCCAACACTTTCAGGGAGTCTTTTTTCTGAAGCTCCAGCGCCGTCATCGACTTCTGACCACCAGGATATCCTGTATGCCAGATGTACGTCTTGTCTGCCCACTTGTTTCCGGAAAGGGTTACTTTCCCAGCATTCAACACGATTACGTTATCACCACAATCTGCATGCGGCGTAAAGTTCGTCTTGTGCTTACCTCTCAAAATCTTTGCAACCTTCGAAGCCAGTCGGCCCAGAGGCTGTCCTTCAGCGTCTACCACAACCCATTCTTTATTAGCGGTAGCTTTGTTAGCTGAAACGGTTTTGTAACTTAATGTATTCACACTTTTTCGTTTACGATTAAACATAATTTTCCCCAAAACGGGTGTGCAAAGGTAAGGATTTTTTTTAATTTATGGAAAATAATTTCCAATTGCGTACGGCAGTGATTCTGCGCAGCAGGCGTGGTCATCCACTATTTTAAATCGGAATGAAAGCAAGCCGTTTTTTTTGATGATTATTTGGGGCGATCCCGTCCACTGCCTTTCCCTGCGCTTCGGGCCGGGCTTTTCGTTGCAATTCCTCGGCCTGCCGTTCCGGACAGCCCTGCGGGATTTCCACTGCAATCCCTATCGCGGTGCTCGTTTAGTTGTGAAGTGAGTGAATAATGAATAATTGAGACGTGAGTAATTGAGTAGAAAGTGATTGATAGCTGCTTGAATGATGGGCTGGTTAGATATAAGGGAAGTTTAGCTGCGTGTTCCAATAACGGACGCTTAGAGAACAACTTGTCAGTTTCAAAAGGAATAAATGTTAACCAAATAAGCCTTGGAGGTTTGTATTGATACAGCTATGAAAAATTTAAATATTCATTTTCTGAAATTATAGTTAGCCGTCGAATGCTGCTTGCAGGCAGTCTATACTCAAACGCTCAACCACTCAAATATTCAATTACTCAAAAACTCCGCCACCACTCACTACCTCCGCATCGACTTACTCGGCCGGAAACTCGCCAGCAGATAATACACCACAAACACCATCGAGAATTTAATCACTGATGGCACGGCCAGCTCCAGACTGAAAATAAGGGCGCCCAGTCCCAGCAGTGCGGCCATTGCCAGGAGTGAATATCCCAGTTTTTGCGGCAAAGTAAATTTCAAATCGTCCAGCAGATAGGCTGTTCCCCAAGCCAGGCCGAACGCAAAGCCATAATATAAGTGCAGTTCCCAGCCCTGGCTGCCCAGAAAAAGCCAGTTCAGCAAAAAACTCAGTGCCGTGCCGGCCAGTGTATAAAGAAGTGCGCGCTGCATAATTTCAGAATTTAGCGCAAAAGTAACCATTTACCGCTGAAACTTCTTATCTTCGGTTGCAAGTACAAAATACATGAAACATAACTTATTCTTCCTTCTTCTCCTTTCCTGTTGCGCCACGCTTATTTCCTGCGAAGGACTGCTCGATAACTATTTTGAGCGCAAAGAAGAACAGAATTATGTTTCAACCTATCAAGGCGTGTACAAAGGAACCTATAGCGGGGACGAGGCGGGCTCCCTCATCATTGAAATTTCAAAAAACGGTGCAGCGACCATTAGCAGAACCAACGCCAGTTTCACCGAGACCGCCGATTATTCCGGTAGAGTTTGGGATGATGGCTCACTGCAATCGGTCGTCTTTCAATCCGGGTTTCGGCTGTACGGCAATTTACATCAGCTGTCCGGTACCTGGCAATACAACAGCTGGAGTGGCACCTGGACTCTGAAAAAACAATAATCTTATCAGATCCCTGCTTTGAAAAAACTATTTAAAATTTACCTTCTTCTGCTCACAGGTTGGGCCTTATGGTCTTGCGATTTTCTAAGTTCGCGCTTTGACCTTGAAAAGGAAAAGCAGGCGCAGGAAAACTATCAGTCTCCTTATATGGGAAAATGGACCGGTACGTATACCGGTGATGGTGCCGGAACGCTCGTTTTCAATGTTTTCAAAAGCGGCAATGTGGAAGTAACCCGCACCGCCGGCGGAAGCACGGATTTGTTTTACGTCAAAGTAGGCGATGGCGGCGCTATTTACAACACACCCTCGCCCAACTCAGGTTTCATTCTTTACGGAAACCTGGCACAAAAAACCGGTACCTGGAAAATGGGCGACTGGACAGGAAGCTGGTCTGTAACGAAACGTTGATTTTTTTAAATAAGTGTTTGTGCTACGTGGAGGGTTCTTATCGCTATGGCTAATGAATTTTAGTTGCTATCGTTGAAGCTAATTAAAGCCTTTTCTTTACCGGAAAGGCTTTCTTTCTTCCAAAATTTCAAAAAATGGTATCTTTGGGAACTTTCGAAAATTACCGTATGGAACCTCAAAAATATACACCCAAACATAAAGTCCGTGTCGTCACGGCAGCTTCACTTTTCGATGGCCACGATGCCGCCATCAATATTATGCGCCGCATGATCCAGGCTACCGGAGCTGAAGTTATTCACCTCGGCCATGATAAATCTGCCCAGGAAGTGGTGGACTGCGCCATCCAGGAAGATGCCAATGCCATTGCGCTGACATCCTATCAGGGCGGCCACACTGAGTATTTTAAATACATTTATGACCTGCTGCGCGAAAAAGGAGCACCCCAGATTAAAATTTTCGGTGGCGGCGGTGGCGTTATCCTGCCCGAGGAAATCAAAGAATTGATGGACTACGGAATCGACCGTATCTATTCCCCGGATGATGGCCGTGAAATGGGCCTGCAGGGAATGATTAACGATTTGGTGCAGCGTTCGGACTTTGCTACCGGCGAACATATTACCGCCGCAGACCTGGACAAGATTCAGTTTGAATACAGTAAATCCATTGCGGAAGTAATTTCTGCCGTGGAAAACTTCTCCGATGAGCGCCCGGATTTGGTAGAAGCCATCGCTGAAAAAGCAAAATATATTCATATCCCGATTATCGGGATAACCGGTACCGGTGGTGCAGGTAAATCCTCGCTGACTGATGAACTCGTTCGACGTTTCCTGCGTGCAAACCCGGACCAGAAAATTGCCATTATTTCCGTGGACCCCTCTAAGAAGAAAACCGGAGGTGCCCTACTGGGTGACCGCATCCGCATGAATTCGATCCACGATTCCCGCGTGTATATGCGTTCCATGGCGACCCGGGAAAATAATGTTTCTGTTTCGCCTTATATCCATTCAGCACTGGATATTTTAAAGCTGGCGCATCCCGATCTCATTATTCTGGAAACATCAGGCATCGGCCAGAGCGGTTCCGAAATCACCGAAATCGCTGATGTCTCGATGTACGTGATGACACCGGAATACGGCGCTTCCACGCAGCTCGAGAAAATCGATATGCTGGACTATGCTGATCTGATTGCTTTAAATAAATCCGATAAGCGCGGCGCACTCGATGCGTTGCAGGCTGTGCGCAAAACGTACCAGCGCAATCATGTGGCCTTTGAGCAGAAACTGGAAGAAATGCCGGTGTTCGCGACCAAAGCCAGCCAGTTTAATGATTGGGGCACCACCGAGCTGTACAATGCACTCATCCGCAAGGTGAACGAAAGACTCCGGGAAAAAGATGGCGATACCGCCGCCAGCTTTCGGGAATTTGTAGAGCATAATGTTTCCGACGACAGTACCGTAATTCCGCCCAAGCGTGTACGCTACCTTTCCGAAATTGTGGAAAGCAACCATGCCTACGATCAGCAGGTGAAAGAACAGGCGGAAACTGCGCGCAAATTATATCAGCTGGAGGGCATCCGCCAATTGCTGGCAGACCATGATCATGTTCAGCAGGCTCTGCAGTCTGCTTATGAAGAAACGCGCAAGGAATTATCTGAAGAGAATAGTTCGTTCTTGGAAAACTGGAACAGCTTTACCGAGGAAATGGCAGCCGATTCCTTTTCTTATTTTGTGCGCGGCAAGGAAATTAAAGTGGAAACCAAATATGAATCACTTTCTCACCTGAAAATCCCAAAGATCGCGTTGCCGAAATTTAAAGATTGGGGTGACCTGATTCGCTGGAAAGGACAGGAAAATGTGCCCGGACAGTTTCCGTACACGGCCGGACTTTTTCCTTTTAAAAGAACAGGAGAGGACCCTACCCGAATGTTTGCCGGTGAAGGTGGACCCGAAAGAACCAACCGCCGTTTCCATTATGTGTCTGCGGATATGGATGCCAAGCGCTTATCGACAGCGTTTGACTCCGTGACGCTGTACGGCCAGGATCCTGCCTTGCCACCGGATATTTACGGTAAAATCGGAAATGCCGGTGTTTCAATTGCGACACTGGATGATGCTAAGAAATTGTACTCCGGTTTTGACCTGGTGAATGCCATGACTTCGGTTTCA
Source organism: Chryseobacterium salipaludis (assembly GCF_022968825.1). Taxonomy (GTDB): domain Bacteria; phylum Bacteroidota; class Bacteroidia; order Flavobacteriales; family Weeksellaceae; genus Kaistella; species Kaistella salipaludis. Next base: position 87,332 of record NZ_JALHKS010000005.1, on the reverse strand, counting down.
ATGACCATCAACGGTCCGGCACCGATGCTGCTGGCCTTCTTCATGAACGCGGCGATTGATCAGAATGTGGAAAAATACCTGACTGAACATAACCTTTGGGATAACGTCGAGAAAATTCTTAAAGCAAAATATGACGACCAGGACTTGCGAAGACCAGTATATTCCGGCGAGCTTCCGAAGGGAAATAACGGACTGGGTTTAAAATTACTCGGTCTCACCGGTGACGAAGTGGTGGAAGCTGATGTTTATAATAAAATTAAAGCAGAAACAATTGCCACGGTGCGCGGAACGGTGCAGGCGGATATCTTAAAAGAAGACCAGGCACAAAACACCTGTATTTTTTCCACGGAGTTTGCCCTGCGTCTGATGGGGGATGTGCAGCAGTATTTCATTGACCAGAAAGTGCGGAATTTCTATTCGGTTTCCATCTCGGGGTATCACATTGCCGAAGCAGGTGCCAATCCGATTACGCAGCTGGCTTTCACACTGGCAAATGGTTTCACATATGTGGAATACTATCTGAGCCGCGGCATGGATATCAATGACTTTGCGCCTAACCTTTCCTTTTTCTTCTCAAACGGTGTTGATCCCGAATATGCGGTCATCGGCCGGGTGGCCAGAAAGATTTGGGCCAAAGCCATGAAGTTTAAATACAATGCCAACGAACGGAGCCAGATGCTGAAGTATCATATCCAGACATCCGGACGTTCGCTGCACGCGCAGGAAATTGATTTCAACGACATCCGCACCACGCTGCAGGCCTTGTATGCTATTTACGATAACTGTAACTCTCTCCATACCAATGCGTATGACGAAGCTATTACGACGCCGACGGAAGATTCCGTACGTCGCGCCATGGCCATCCAGCTCATCATTAATAAGGAGTTAGGCTTGGCGAAAAATGAAAATCCTCTGCAGGGATCCTTTATCATCGAAGAATTAACCGACCTCGTTGAAGAAGCGGTATATGCCGAATTTGACCGGATCACCGAACGAGGCGGCGTGCTCGGTTCCATGGAAACCATGTATCAGCGCTCGAAAATTCAGGAAGAAAGTATGCATTATGAAATGCTGAAGCATACGGGCGAATATCCGATTATCGGCGTGAATACCTTCCTCGGGAAAGATGGTTCACCCACCGTGCTGCCGGGTGAGGTAATTCGTTCCACTGATGAAGAGAAACAGCAACAAATTAAAAACCTGAAAAACTTCCAACAGGCGCATGCAGACCGCAGCGAGGAAATGCTGCAGCAACTGCAGACGGCGGCCATCAACCAACAAAACCTTTTCGAGGTTATGATGGAAGCAGTAAAATTCTGCTCGCTGGGGCAGATTACCACCGCACTGTTTGAAGTGGGAGGGAAGTACAGAAGGAATATGTAAGTTTTAAATCTAAACCTTCAAGGTTTCAAAACCTTGAAGGTTTCTTTTTTAAACAAAACAATTAAGCCGCCAGTTCCCCGCAGGCATCCGCACATTTGCGGCAGGCTTCCATACAGCGGCGGCAATGATCGTGCATATCGGCGTGTTTCGCGCATTCCTGTTCACATTCACGGCAAATCCGAATACAGACCTGAATTAAATCGCTGATGTTCGTGTATCCAGAAACTACCAGCTGATGAACGGTTGTACAGACTGCCGCGCACGCACGATCCGTCCGGATACATTCTTTCATCATCGATACGTTTTCTTCATCCAGGCAGGCATCCGCACAATAATTACACGCGGCGATGCATTCCGCGAGGGTCTGCACCAAAGTTTGATTATTCATAATTCTTATTTTAAAATTTGTATTGTACTGTGTGATGCAAATACTGCAAGCACTGCGCCAGCCGGAATTTTGGTTTTTCGGGAGTGAAGTCATCTGTCGGGAAAGCTGTAAATTTGCAGCGTGACAGAAAAAATTATTTTGGGTATTGACCCGGGGACAACGGTGATGGGGTTTGGGTTGATCTCGGTGCAGGGCAGCAAAATGGATTTGCTGTCGATACATGAGCTGATCCTTAAGAAATATCCGAACCACGAAACGAAACTGAAATATATCTTCGAGCGAACCTTATCCTTAATTGATGAATTTCATCCGGATGAAGTAGCGCTGGAAGCACCCTTTTACGGTAAAAATGTGCAGTCCATGCTGAAGCTGGGGCGGGCGCAGGGTGTGGCGATGGCGGCTTCCTTATACCGGGATGTGCCTATTACTGAATACTCGCCCAAGAAGATTAAAATGGCCATTACCGGAAACGGAAATGCCAGCAAGGAACAGGTGGCCGGGATGCTGAAAACACTTTTAAATTTAAAGGAATTTCCCACTAAGTACCTGGATGCCTCCGATGGTTTGGCAGTGGCGGTTTGTCATCACTTTAATTCGGGTAACGCCCTTACCGATAAAAGCTATACGGGCTGGGACAGTTTCTTAAAACAGAATCCGGACCGGCTGCGGTAATTTTACAACAGAAATTTAATGAACTCATTTTAAAAATACCTTTATAAGAGTGCTGATCCTTGTAAAACCAAATACTATCCGTAACATTGTTGCGTTTATGAAGACATATTGTATTTAAAACTTTATGAAAAATAATATAAAAGAACATTCACCTGCTGATATACGCCCAAATGCCTTGCAGCATTTCCTGCTGACTTGCTCCGGCAGCAATGTGCATCAGTTACGCAAAGCACCCACCGAATGGAATAAGTTTTCCGGTATCGGCGGCGTTATTTTATTCACGGCAGTCTTTGCAGCTTTATCCGCCGGATATGCCATGTTTACGGTATTTGATGATGCCTGGATTTCAGTAGCGTTTGCTGTTCTGTGGGGTTTAATGATTTTTAATCTCGATCGCTATATCGTCTCGTCGATGAAAAAAACCGGCGCCTGGTGGCAACAATTGCTTATGGCTTTACCGCGGCTGATCCTGGCAGGTTTTCTGGGAGTAATTATCTCGAAGCCGCTGGAGTTAAAAATATTTGAAAAGGAAGTCAACAAACAGTTGAATACCATTATCCAGCGGAATAAAGCACAGTTGCAGAAGGAGATGAACGGCCGCATTCTGCAGCAATCCACTCCTTTCGCAAATGAAAAGCAGACCATACAGACCAAAATTGCAGATTATCAGAAATCCTATGACTCTGCTGCTGTGGAACTGGAGAAAGAAATTTTGGGAAAGGAGAGCGGCTTGACCAGTGGCAAAGTAGGGTATGGTCCGAATGCCAAACGAAAAGCCGAGCTGAAAGAACAGCGGCGCGCGGATCTGGAAAATTATCAGAAGCAAATAGCTCCGCGATTAAACTATCTGGATCAGGAAGTGGCAAAAGTATATTCCAATGTGGAGAAAGAGAGAGAAAAAACCGATACTGCCGAGGATCGTTTTACCGGATTTGCCGCTCGGTTACAGGCTCTGGATGAGTTAGGTGAAAATTCAGCAGTCATCGCAGTAGCAGCCAGTTTCATCATGGGTTTGTTCATCTGTCTTGAAATTGCACCTGTACTGGTCAAGCTGATTTCCTCAGCCGGGCCATATGATTACCTTCTGGAAAATACCGAGTCGGGCTACCGGCAGTATGCGGCTGAAAAAATCCGGAAGCGCGATTTAGTAACAGAGCACCGGATCCGGCAGCTGGAAAAAGAGTTAGAAGAAAAACCATAAAAAACTACCGCCGAATGGGCGGTAGTTATCTTCAAATTTAAATCTCACCCGTTAGGGCAGTTGGTTGACCGTAGCGGCAACTTCTTCATCTTTTACTGTTCCTTCTGCCTGGCTGACCATTTCGCCCTGCTTGTTAAAGACCGTAATAATATTCGAGTGTGAGAACACAATCGGTGTAATCTGTTTATACTTCGTGGCCAGCACATTCGCCAGTTCACGGGTATCTTCCGCATTGCTCCGAAGCAATTTCCAGGAACCGTCGGTAAGATTGTTTTTCTGTGCATACGCTTTCAAAACTTCGGGCGTATCATTTTCCGGATCCACAGATACCAGAATAAAGTCGGTATCCTTTTGATGCTTCTTATCCAATTTTGCTTTGACCTGTTGCATATCCTTAACCAGGAGTGGGCAGGCGGTTTCGCAGCGTGTAAAAATCATCGTAACCACCAGGTTTTTTCCTTTCAGGTCCCGTAGTTTTAGGGTTTTTCCGTCCTGATTCTGCCAGTTGGATTCCAGCAAGAAGATGGATTCTTCCAGCGGCTTTTCTTCCTGTTTATTTTCCTGGACACATCCTGTCAGCAAGATCAGGAACATCCAGACTATTATATTTTTCATTTTTCTAAGGTTGAGAGGTTTCTCGCGCACCTGAAGCCCAGATTGCCCACGGTATAATTTGCTTTAAGGCTCGCCCGGAAAGCGTATCGCATATACGAGGCATAGTTTAGAACATCAGTCGTCGTCGTGGCCGCCGCGGCGCAGAATAAGCCTTTGTCATCAAACTCGGCGGTGCGTGAATCGCTGGTCGTCATGATGGAATTAAAATCTTCTGTCCATTCCCAGACCAGGTCAAACATATTGTACACTCCCCAGTAATTGGGTGCAGATTCCTTCACCGGATGCAACTGGCGGTTTTTCTGATTGTACAGATTAACCAGGTGCGAAGAATACGTTGGTTTCTCACGGGCGTTGGGCACTTCTTCATCCGCCATGGCAACATATTCCCATTCATCCAGCGTTGGTAATCTTTTGCCGGCACTCTTGGCATATGCTTTCGCCGCGTACCAGGAAACAAAGGTTACGGCCGCATTCGGGTCGGCATCTTTTGGTAAGGTTTCGTCGTCCTGCCAGTCTTTCAGATACGTGTCATCAGCAAAAACAGATTTCACATTGCTGCGCCTCCACTGCGGATTCAGTTTAACGAATTCCAGAAATTCGGCATTAGTCACCGGTCTTTCATCCAGCAGAAAATCATCGACTTCCTCCAGTATGCCATTCTCTCCGTAAAACGGCTGGTATTTGCCACCTTTGATGATCACCATTTTAACCGTAGGCGTGATGGGCGCCAGTCCTGTAACCGGACTTCTTTTAACTGGTTTTTCCGGTGTGGCGGGTGCTTCACAGGCGATTGCTAAAAATAAACTGCCGCCCAGCACCAGCATGATCAGGCGTTGTACGGCAGTTTTTATGAAATGTGCGTTAGTCAATTACTGAACTTTATTATAAACTTTCGGATTCTTTTCACCGGTCACTTTCAGTTTACCGATCGCTCCTTTGTTGAATGCGCGGAAAATCGAGTGGTCCACGAGGATGTATTCTCCCGGTTCATCCACTTTAAACTCTACAATCGCTGCACCTCCGGCAGGAATCACCGTTGTTTGTACGTTTTCATTGATTTTAGATCCTCCTTCTACATATACTTTATCGAAGATTTCACCAATCACATGGAAAGAAGATACCAAGTTCGGTCCGCCGTTTCCTACATACAGTCTCACGGTTTCACCTACTTTGGCTTCCAGAGCCTCAGGGCCCATCAGTGCATTCTTTTTACCGTTAAAGACTACATACGTCGGATTTTCATCCACACCTTTGTCCTGATCAAATTCCTGAAGTCCTTTCTCATCGGTTTTTCCTTTGGTGTAGAACTCACCCTGCATGATGTAGTACTCGCGGTCTACTTTCGGCAAGCCTCCTTCCGGCTCTACCAGGATCAGCCCATACATTCCGTTCGCGATGTGCATGGGAACCGGTGCAGCGGCACAGTGATATACATACAAGCCGGGGTTTAATGCTTTAAAATTAAAGATCGCAGTTTTGCCGGGCGCCACGTTGGTTGCTTCGGCACCACCGCCGGGACCGTTCACCGCGTGCAGGTCAATATTGTGTGGCATTACACTGTTGCTTGCATTTTTCAGGTGAAGTTCCACTTCATCACCCACGCGTACACGGATGAATGTTCCCGGAACTGTACTGTTGAAAGTCCAGAATTTATAAGTTACCCCATCTGCCAGTGTTCCTTCTTCCTCCGTAGATTCCAGATGTACAATTACTTTTTTTGCAGCGCGGTCGCCGATTGCGGCAGGCACCATTGGGGGTTTCAGGATTTCGTGCTTCAAAGCGTCGCCGCTCACCTGGATGCTCATCGGGTCGTTACCGGACTTTGTGGTAGCATCTGTGTTGTTTTCTTTACATGCCTGCAATCCGAGAAGGCCAAGTGCCAGGATAAATGCTGTTTTTTTCATTGTGATATTTTTTCTGTTTTTCAATAGGACAAAGTTATCCGAATTAAAAGCTGTTTCAAAATTTAAACGTATGAGTTAAATCACTGTTTGAAGTTTTAACTTTTGAATAATTTATCTCGCATCAATTGTTTATTTATTAATGATCTGATAAAATTAAAATTAAAGGTTCCGTAATCTCTTTCTCCGCCAGATAATGCGCCTGGCAAATTCTTGAGGAAAGCTGATAGTACCCCTTTTCAATAACAAACTGATTTTTGGATTGTGCCGGGATGGGCAAACTGTAAATAAACTGATCAGTGCTGCGCTTCATCCGCAGAATCATGGGGCAGAAAGATTTGTTTTCAATCACAGCTGCGGTTCGGGGTTCGCGTGCATCAGGTTCATTTAAAAGATAGGTGAGCACTTCTGCGGTCACCTGTTTTTTATTAATCCTGTCTTTTTCCATCAGCCTGTCAAATTCTGACATTCCGGTTACAGGTGCTGTAGGAGCAGGACTGCCGGCCGGCCGCCGAACCACCTGATACTGCTCAGTACAGGAGAAGATAACCAGAACAAATAAGGGCCAGAATTTTTTCATAAAATTGTAAAGATACAAATTTTGAGAAGCAACAAAAGCTGCAACATTTGTTACAGCTTTAGAACAATACGGTTTAAAAAGTCTTTTAAAGAGAATAATTGGGCGCTTCCTGGGTGATGATCACATCATGCGGATGCGACTCCTTCAGGCCGCTGCCGGTAATCATAACCATTTTGCCGTCGTTTTGCAGTGTAGGAATATCAGGCGTTCCGCAATAGCCCATTCCCGCGCGGATACCACCGGTCAGCTGGAAGACCACATCTTCCAATTTTCCCTTATGCGGCACACGGCCTTCGATCCCTTCGGGTACAAATTTTTTGGCTTCACTTTGAAAATAGCGCTCCTTGCCGCCACGTTTCATGGCAGAAAGTGAACCCATTCCCTGATAAGATTTAAAGGTGCGCCCCTGGAAGATAATTTCCTCGCCCGGTGCCTCATCCGTGCCGGCTAAAAGAGAACCCAGCATCACCGCACTTGCACCGGAAGCCAGCGCTTTCACAATATCACCAGAGAGTTTAATCCCGCCATCCGCAATCACGGCTACATTTTTCGTCTTCGCATAATCAAAGACGTTGTAGATCGCTGAAAGCTGCGGTACGCCCACACCTGCTACGACACGGGTAGTACAGATAGAACCGGGACCAACACCTACTTTCAATACATTGGCGCCGGCTTCAATCAGATCCTTGGCAGCCTCTGCCGTTACGATATTTCCGCCCACAATATCCAGTTCCGGGAAGTTGCTTCGGATTTCTGCAATTTTCAGCAGCACGCCTTTGGAATGGCCATGCGCCGAATCAATCGCAATAATATCCACGCCGGCATTTACCAGTGCCGTAACACGATCCAGTGTATCTTCGCCCACGCCCACACCGGCGCCGACCATCAGCCGACCGTTACCGTCTTTATTAGCGTTGGGATATTCCGTCTGATTGTCAATATCCTTAATGGTAATCAACCCAACAAGTTTGAAATCCTTATCGACAATCGGCAGTTTTTCTACCCGGTTTTTAAGCAGAATTTCTTTGGCTTCCTCCAGCGTAGTTTCACGATCAGAAGTAATCAAGTCTTCGCGGGTCATCAGTTCTTCCACTTTTCCGTCCAGATTTTCCTGATACTTCACATCGCGGTTGGTGATAATGCCGATGAGTTTCTGGTCGTCATCCACGACCGGCAATCCTGATATTTTATAATGCGCCATCAGTTCTTTGGCTTCCGCCAGCGTGTGGTCTTTGGACAGCGTAACCGGATCGGAGATCATTCCGTTTTCAGAACGTTTCACACGGTACACCTGTGAAGCCTGCTCCTCGATGGTCATGTTTTTATGAATGAAACCCAGGCCGCCAACACGCGCCAAGGCAATAGCCATTTCAGCTTCGGTTACGGTATCCATCGCAGCGGAGACAACCGGAACATTCAACGTGATTTTATCGGAAAGGCGTGATTTGAGGGAAACCTGATTCGGCAGGACTTCGGAGTAAGAGGGAATGAGCAGAACGTCATCGAAAGTGATGGCCGTTTCCACTATTTTGTTGTGAATAGACATCTTTACTTTCTTTGCGAAATTAAGCTTTTTTTAATTAAAATAAAAAAGAATGCAGTTTTATTAACGAAAATTTAATCAGTACGACCTTATAGGGTGATACAGTATTTAGTTTATTTTAAACTTAACACTGTTTCTTTCGGACAGATTAATCATCTCCGAAATATCATCCGCTGTAAATTTACCACTGACATCTATGTAAACTGTCTTGTCTTCACTGCGCACCGTCAGGAACATTTTGCGAACCTTTTCGTTTTCCTGTCTCGCCTGAATGGTGATGGTTTCCGTATCTTTTTTAATTGTCATCCACTCTTCGAACTGACGTGCGGAGAGATAGTTATTAAAGTCCCGGTTCATTTGCGTGCTCGCGTTATTAACGGCCATGACGCGGACACCCGTGATTTTGCTCGTTATATTTTTAGCCTCAGCATAACTAAATCCTTCATCGCGGAGTGCCTGCCGTGCGATTGCCCGGGCCACCAGCATCGGAACTTTAATGGTTACAAAGTCAGCAGTAGGATAGGCATCCCGGTTTTCTTTAAAATATTCCATCTTCGGCTGGCGGGATATCATGCAGGATTGCAGCGCAAACACCAGTACAAGCGTTAGGAGAACGATAACTTTTTTCATAGCGGAAGATTAAAATGATTTCACAGAACCACCGCTGGTCTGGCGGATGTCATTTTTACTCAGGTTTGCTGCGCGGTAGCGGATGCTGGCACCGGAACCAGCGTTGGCTTTCAGATTTTGTGTGGCATGTATTTTCAGGGAAGCACCGGAAGAGGCCTCCGCCGTGAGCGACTGCGCTTGCAGATCCTGAGCATTTACGGATGAAGCACTGGAAATGTCGAAGCTGGCAGATGATGCTTTCCCGGTCAGGGTTAAAGACGCGCCGCTGGTACTGGTAATATCAAGGGACTTTGTTTTAATATTAACCCGGGAACTGGACCCCGAAGTTGTACTCACCTTTGAATGGTTGCTGATGTTTAAATCCGCATTAAAATTAGCACCCGAGCTAATGTTGCCGGTAAAATCCGTTTCGCTGACCTCGTTAGCAGTGTAAAACTGCGCTCCGGAGGATAAGTCCACACTTTTTAGATGCGGTGCCTCTATGGTGACCTGCAGTTTCTTGAACTTCAAATTTTTATTATTGGCTTTCCTGATGCCAAGCATCAGAATACCATCCTTTACTTCCGTCTGCACATATTGCTGCAGATCACCATCGGCTTCCACCACCACAGTTTGCCGGTTTCCCTGGGTAAAGTTTACCTTGATTCCCGAAGAAGCACTGATGCCGGCAAAAGGCCCGACATTCCGGACTTGGGTAATAACCTCGCCGCGCGTGCCAGCTGGTTCCTTTGTTTTTGAGTTGGCCGTTACCTGTTCCTGGTTCACAAGTTTATTAACATCGTTCACAGAGATTTGGCCATCTAGCATCATCAGAACTGTGTTATCATCGGCATTGATGCTGAGTAAAAGATCATTTAAAATTCCGTTTTTAGCTTCACCGGACAGGAATTTTATTTTGTTTTCCTTGCTGTTGACCGTCATCAGTTCATCGTAATTCAGATCCTTTAATGCTGCGGTGATGTCGGATTGGATTTTAGGAACCAGGCTGGTTTGCAGTGCAGAACTCGTTTTGTTTTCCGGTTTTTCAATGACCAGGATTTTAATTCCGTTAATTTTCGTCAGCAGCGGTTTAATCTGGTTCAGTTCCGCGTCCGCAATGTTGAGGTTGCTCAGCATGCTAAACATGGGTTTGGCGATCTTAATAGAGGTAACGCCTTCTGTTTCCTGGTATTTATCAAAAATCTGGTTGAGTTTTTCTTTTTGTGCACTCAGCTGGAAGAATTGCGAAAACACGAGGGTTAGTATTATAAATAGCTTTTTCATGGTAGTAAAATTAGTCGTTATCAAAATCAGATATTGCAGCAGTGTGGGCTACCGTTTTCGCCACTTTATCCGATAAAATTCTGATAGAAAATTTTGCAAGATCGATCGCTTCCTGCTCGTTTTCTACTTTTTGCCCGTTGATGATAACATAACCGGCCTGATATCCGGGCTGATTGCTGTTATTTTCTTTATTGTTTAGATGCGCATAGCGCGGTTTTGATTCCTTACGGATACGTCCGCGGCGCGGCAGAATCTGATCCATGATCCGGTCAGTATTCACTTCCTCTGCCGTCATGGTGGAGTCGGCCTGAATACTGTCCCGGCGCACAACGGCTGTGTCCGCTGTTTGCAAAGCCAATCTGTTTTCCCGGAAAAACTGTTCTTTATTTTTCAGAATTTCCTGTTGTACTAGAGTGTCTTTGTGTGAAGCATCCGGCTGTTTTTCTATTGAAATATAAAGTCCAAATGAAATTAACAATACAATCCCGGCGGCTGCCCAAAGCCAGGTCGGTTTTTTCTTTGGTGTTACCGGAACTAATGGTGTTTCTTTTTCAGTTGTATTCAGAAAGTCATCAAAGTCCCAGTTCATCTGTTCTTCTTTGAGACTGGCAAGCGTTTCTTTATATAGTGTGTCTGACTTTTTCATTGCATAAAATTTAAATTACATATGCTCCACGGCACGATTCTCAAAATGCATGAGCTGCTCAATCTGCAGTTTCACTTTTTGCCGTGCACGCATCAGGTTGCTACGTACGGCATTGGCTTCCATATCCAAAATCGCAGAAATCTCCGGCACGTCCATTTCTTCCACATCTTTCAGATGGATAACCGCCCGCTGCTTTTCGGGAAGCTGATTGATGAAGCCCAGAATATGCTCGCGAAGATTGTTGGCTTCTGTGTAATAATGATGTGACTGGCTTTTATGAAGACTGGCAAACCCCAGTTTTATATCGTGATGTTTCAACCGGTTCAGGCATTCATTTTTTACTGCCCTCAGCACGTAGGATTTCAGGCTGGTAAGCTGACTCAGTTCTTCTTTTTTCTGCCAGAATTTCAGCATCAGATCCTGCACAATATCCTGCGCTTCATCGCTGCTCAGCACAAATCTTTTCGCAAAGCGATACATCTCATCCTTGAGACAAAATACCGTTTCTTTAAAAGTTTGCTGAGTCATACGCCGGGTTCTGATAGTAAGACAATGAAGATGCAGCTTTTGTTACATATAAAACAAAAAAACTCCGGAAATGATTCCGAAGTCTTGTTTTGTTATGGAATTTTAGCGTAAAAAACGTTTACAGATCAGTCACTTTCCTTCCAATCTTATAAACAGTTCCGCGGAATGAAGCGATGAGCACTTCTTCCTGATTTCGAACGGTGATATCATACACGGCGGTTTTGCGCGTATCAGCCACCAGGATACTTTCTGCAGTTAAGATTTCGCCTGCCCGCACTGCTTTGCAAAAGTTAATCGTGCAGGTCAGCGCCACGGCTGCTTCATTGGTATTATTGCTCGAAAAAGCCAGCGCCGAATCTGCCAAAGCAAAAGTAATCCCGCCGTGCACAGTTTTCAGCCCGTTAATCATATCGTTTTTAACCGGCATTTGGATTTTGCAGTATTTCTCGCGAACATTCAGCAGTTCAATGTCCATCCACTGGGAAAAGAAATCCTGACTGAGCATATATTGGGCGGTTTCGAGCGGTGTCATATTTTAATTTGAAGATAAGTTAATTTGAAAATCTGGGTTTTTTTACAATGCTACATTTAATTACATTCTCGCGAGCAGCGGGCTTTGGCGGTAGCGCTCTTCCTGATATTCGTTGTGAAGTTTTGTAAGTGTCTCAGAAATTTTGTCATATCCCAGGTCATATCCCCACTGCAAAAGACCTTTCGGATAATTCACGCCTTTCTGCATGGCCAACTCCAGATCCTCGTCATTGGCGATGCCCAGGCGCTTGGCTTCCACGGCTTCATTAATGAGCATGGAAATAATTCGCATGAAAATTTCCTGGTATAATTCCTGATTTGTTTCTGGCTGCGGTTTTTCCGCGCCGTCCGCATAATCATAAAATCCGCGTCCGGTTTTTCTCCCCAGCAAACGTGCTTCGCTCATTCGCTGTTGCAGAAGGCTGGGTTTGTATTTAGGGTCATAAAAATAATCGGCATACACGGTTTTGGTGACCGCAAAATTCACATCAATGCCGATGAGGTCCATCAGTTCAAACGGTCCCATTTTAAAATTTCCCAGGCTGCGCATCGCCTCATCAATCTGTTCCGGTGTGGCAATATTTTCTTCCGCAAGACGCAGTGCTTCACCATAAAACGGACGGGCAATCCGGTTCACAATAAAGCCGGGAACATCCTTCGCGATCACAGGCGTTTTTCCCCACGATTGCATCAGTTCATAAAGTTTTTGTGGCAACTGTTGATCCGTTAAAAGTCCCGGAATAATTTCCACCAGCGGCATCAGCGGGGCCGGATTAAAGAAATGAATGCCCACAAAACGCTCCGGATGTTTTAAGCCTGCGGACAAGGAGGTAATGGAAATAGAGGAGGTGTTGGTGCCGATAATACAGTCCTCGCGGACGACCGCTTCCAGATTTTCAAACGTCTGGCTTTTAATTTCCTTGTTTTCAATAATGGCTTCGATTACTAAGTCGCACGCACCGAATGCCTGCAAATCAGGACAGGCCTGAATTTTCGACAGGATATCGGTCTTTTTATCGTCGCTGATTTTTTGTTTTTCCACCAGGCGGGTCAGCACTTTTTCCAGTCCGGCAATTGCTTTTTGAGTTTGCGCTGTATTGGTGTCATATATAAAGACTTCGCAACCGGAAGTGGCAGCGACCTGCGCAATGCCTATTCCCATGGTGCCGGAGCCGATGATTCCTATGTTCATTTATTTAATTTAAAAATGGGTTAATTTGATGATTTGAAAATGAGTTAATTTGATAGTGTGACTGTTTTGAAGATTTGCTCCGGTTGAGGTTGCTGATTTAAATATCTGATTAACGAGCGAGAACCGTTTTTGAGGGAACAGCTGCTCCTAGAATTAAACAATACCAAGCGCACAGTCGAAAGTTTTTTTGACACCAACATTCTCTCTGTGGTTTCTCATAACAGTTTATCAACATCTTTAAATTACCATATTCTCAAATCCGCACATTACCCACATTATAAGATTTCCAAATGGTACTCTATTTTCCCTTGTATTCCGGTGCCCGTTTCTCCAGGAAGGCACCAATTCCTTCGCGGAAATCTTCGGACTCCGCTGCCTCCTGTTGCAGAATGCCTTCCAGGTCGAGTTGCTGGCTAAGCGAGTTTCCGTAGGATTCATTAAATGCTTTTTTAGTCAGTGCTATAGCTTTTGTCGGAAGTGCCGAGATCTGTGTCAATACCTGCATCGCGGACTCAGCGAAGGCTTCATTTGGAAAAACATCAGCGATCAGACCCATATTTTTCGCTTCTGTGGCAGAAAGTTTTTTACCGGTAAATGTCAGGTAATTTGCCTGCTGACGGCCCAGTAACTTTGGCAGCCAATATGTGCCGCCGGTATCCGGAATCAAGCCAATATTTACGAAAGCCTGAGAGAAATAAGAAGCTTCCGTCGCCAGGCAGATATCACAAATCAGCGCCAGCATGGCACCCGCACCAACCGCCGGCCCATTGACTAATGAGATAACCGGCTTTCTGCAAGCCGCAATCTCTTTTACCAAGGGGTTATAGTAATCAATGACAATGCGCTGAATAATTCTGTCCTCTTCCGGGTCATTGAAAGACATGGCATCTTTCAGGTTCTGACCGCTGCAAAAAGCTTTTCCACGCCCGGAAATAGCGAGACAGCGAACATCAGGATTTCGGCTGCCGGCATACACGAACTCGCGCAGTTCCTGGAGCAGCACTTTATTTAAGCTGTTGTATGTTTTTTCGTCATTCAGATAGGCAATCTGTATTTTGCCATCAAGTGCGGTCTCGATCTGCAGTTGGGTATAAGTCATATCAGGCGGATTTGTGTTTAGTGATGAGATAAAGGGTTTGGTAAAACAACTCAGTTTAATGGCATTTAAAATAATCAAAAGGTTCCAGGCAGTCATTGCACTGGTAGCTGGCTTTGCAAAGGGTTGACCCGAAGCGGCTGATTTGCGTGGTGTTTTCGGAGCCGCAGCGCGGACATTTTTTCGGTACATCCAGGTGGTCCTGGTCTGCGCCTTTTTCTGGTGGTGTGATTCCGTAAGCGCGAAGTTTCTCGCGGGCTTCATCGGTAATCCAGTCGGTAGTCCAGACGGGCGCAATGCGCGTGGTCACCTTTGCTTCCAGGCCGTGTTCACGAAAAAGCTTCATGATATCCTCTTCAATGTTGAACATGGCCGGGCAGGCAGAATAAGTCGGCGTAATGACGACTTCCGCCGTGGTTTCCGATGTACGCTGCGCCTCGCGCACGATACCGAGTTCCACAATATTAATCACCGGAATTTCCGGATCGGGAATCTGAGCGAGTAAATCAAGAAGATTTTCCATTGGTTTTATCGAAGCAGTTATTCGTGGTGTCCCGGCTTACCAGGCACAGTTTGGGTAGGTGCGCTGCATGTATTGCAGTTCACATAAAATATACCCGAAATATTCTGTATGATAACCGGTGCGCGAACCTTTTTGCATAAAGGTGCTTTCCGGGATAGAGATTCCAAACTCTGCAAAATCCTTTTCTACGGCAGTTTTCCACGCGGTGTGGATTTCGCTCTCGGCCGGAACAATATCCAGTTGTACCAGTTCATGCTCGCCCGGCGTTTCAGCAAACATTCCGGCTGTGTATTCCCACAAAAGGTCTACTGCGTTGTGCAGGCGTTCCTGACTCTCGGGCGTGCCGCCAGCAAACATTTTAATCCAGGTAGCCGTATGGGTACAGTGATACTTTACTTCTTTTAAAGATTTTTCCGCGATGGCGGCCAGCGTTTCATCTGAGCTGGAAAGCAACGCTTCGTACAACACCTTCTGATAGGCTGAAAAGAAATAGACTTTAAGCAAAGTCTGCGCATAATCACCGTTGGGCAATTCCGTGAGCTGGCAGTTCAGGTATTCTTTTTCCAGACGAAGAAAGGCCAGGTCATCTTCGGTTTTCCCGAGATCCTGTACCTGCGCGGCATATTTAAAAAGATTGTTCGACTGACCAAGGTAATCCAGGGCAATATTCGTTAGCGCAATATCTTCCTCCAGATACGGGCCCTGGCCGCAAAGTTCGCCCAGCCGCTGACCCATAATCAGGGTGTCATCTGCCAGTTTCAGTAAATAATGATATAAGGGATTCATATAATCTCAATTTTTAAAAGGTGACGGCTGTACGTCCTGCAAAGTCATTATACGGTGTACATTATACATAGTACAATTTGCAACCTACATATTCTTTACGTCGTTTGGAATTTCATAAAAAGTAGGGTGACGGTACAGTTTGCTTTCAGCCGGATCGAAGAAGGCTTCTTTATCAACACCTTCAGAAGTCACCATATATTTGCTGGGAACCACCCAGATGGAAGTTCCTTCCATGCGGCGGGTGTACACATCGCGTGCGCTTTGTAAAGCCATTTCGGCGGTGGCAGCCTGCACAGTGCCGGCATGTTTATGGGAAAGCCCGGGTTTGGTTTGAATGAAAACTTCCCACATATCTAAATTGCTCATTATGCTAATAATTTTGGGTTAAAAGGTACGTTTTTTAGCGTGGTTTTCAAAAACGATTAACGACTTTGGTAAACTGACGAAACCAGCTTTTTTTTGTTTTGTAACTAAAAAGAACTTTTTAAAACGTAAGTTTATTTCCGTCACAATACACTGCTGCTGGTGTCAGGCTTCCCTGATGATACAGAATATCGTGGAAGTTATTGGTTCTGTAAAGCACAAAATCAGCTTTTTGCCCGGTTTCCAGTTTCCCGCGGTCATCGAGATTGAGCGCATGTGCCGCCCGGAACGTGATGCCGGCCAGTACTTCAGCTGTTGTAAGTTTCTCAAAGGTGGCCAGAATGCTTGCCTGCGTAATCAGATTTCCCATCGGTGCGGACCCGGGATTCCAGTCTGAAGCAATAGCGAGTATTCCGCCCGCATCAAGAATTTTACGCGCGGGCGCGAATTTTTCCCCCAGCCCAAGACTCGCGCCGGGCAAGGCTGTGGCCACGGTATCAGATTGCGCCAGGAACTGCAGGTCCTCTTCAACAGTCGCTTCCAGATGATCAGCGGAATGTGCACCGGTTTCCACCGCAATTCTTGAACTGCCTGGTGTGAATTGGTCTGCATGCACGGTGAGCTGGAAACCCATTTCTTTTGCTTTTAATAAAAAGTTACGGCTTTCCTCCGGCTGAAATGCAGATTTTTCAATAAAGATATCCACGCGCTCTGCCAGTTTTTCTTCCCGGACAGCCGGCAAAATTTCTTTCAGAATATAGGTAAGGTAAGCTTCATTTCCACCCTCAAAGTCTTTTGGTTTTAAGTGTGCCGCTAAACAGGTTGGAATCAGTGTGGCGCAGGTTTGCTCTTGTGCTTTTTTAATCACACGCAGCATTTTCAGCTCATGCTCGACATTAAGGCCGTATCCTGATTTTATTTCAATGGTTGTAATCCCGAGTTCCAACAAACTTTCAATACGCTGGAGGGTTTTTTGGAGCAATTCGTCCGCGGAAGCTTCCCGGGTATGCTGTACGGAACTCCAGATTCCGCCACCTTTTTCCGCAATCTCGAGGTAGGTCTTACCGGCATTGCGCATGGCAAAATCGGTCGCGCGGCTCCCTCCGAAACAAATATGCGTATGTGCATCTGTAAACGCCGGCACGCAAATCATTTCTTCTTCAATCAAATCAATTTCTGCGTCAGGAAATTCTTGCTGCAGTTCTGCATAGGTGGCTGTTTTATAAATCTTTCCATCCTTTATCGCGAGGCCACCGCTGGGAATAACTTCGATTTGTTCATCATTAATTTTTCCGCGCAGGGGTAAACCACTCAAGGTAACCAATTGTGTGAATGGTCCTGTTATCTTTATCATAAACTCATGCAGTACTTATTTGTCTGCAGTCCAAATTTAAAAAAAAATAAGCCAGTTCGGGGCAGAAGCTACCTTGCAGCATTATGTTAATCTGTCGCCAAATTCGTATCTTTGAAGTTAATTCACGACTGAAAATGACCGACTTTCTGCACGCAGATAAAGATAATTATTCCGAGGAGGACCTGAGCCTGGAACGGCGTATCCGGCCGCAGAGTTTTGGCGACTTTGCCGGTCAGCGCAAGACTTTGGATAACCTCGAAGTGTTCGTTGCCGCCGCGAAAAACCGCGGTGCCGCACTGGATCATGTGTTACTGCATGGCCCGCCGGGCCTGGGAAAAACTACGCTGGCCAACATTATCGCGAATGAACTTGGAGTAAACTGCAAAATTACCTCCGGGCCTGTCCTGGACAAACCGGGCAGTCTCGCCGGACTGCTGACGAATCTGGAAGAGAATGATGTGCTTTTCATCGATGAAATCCATCGCCTGTCACCCGTGGTCGAGGAGTATTTATATTCCGCCATGGAGGATTATAAAATTGACATTATGCTGGAAACCGGACCGAATGCACGCAGTGTGCAAATCGGTTTG
Organism: Chryseobacterium salipaludis; assembly: GCF_022968825.1. GTDB lineage: Bacteria > Bacteroidota > Bacteroidia > Flavobacteriales > Weeksellaceae > Kaistella > Kaistella salipaludis. Next base: position 69,547 of record NZ_JALHKS010000005.1, on the reverse strand, counting down.
AATCCTTTTACGCTTATTGGCGCTACCACGCGTAGTGGCATGCTCACCAAGCCGATGCTGGCCCGATTTGGAATACAGTCTCGGTTGGAATATTACACCGTGGAACTGCTGGGCATGATTATCGAGCGCAGCGCACGCGTACTGGGAGTGAAAATCACTGAAGACGCTGCCTTGGAAATTGCCAGAAGAAGCCGCGGTACGCCCCGGATTGCCAATGCTTTATTGCGCCGCGTGCGTGATTTCGCGGAGATCAAAGGTAACGGCGATATCGAAATTAATATTACAAAATTTGCACTGAACTCACTGAATGTGGATGAGTTTGGTTTGGATGATATGGACAACCGCATCATGCGCGTCATGATAGAAAACTTCCGCGGCCGGCCGGTTGGCATTGCTGCGCTGGCGACATCGATTGGTGAAAACCCGGAAACGTTGGAGGAGGTGTATGAACCATTTCTGATACAGGAAGGATTTATCATCCGGACACCAAGAGGTAGAGAAGTGACTGACAAAGCCTATCGCCACCTGAATATTTCTGCACCAAAGAAACCGGATGAGTTGTTTTAAATCATTTTAATCAATTTGTCTTCACTAAGAACGCTAAGGAGAATAATGATTCTGTGCGCATAGTTACTCATCTGTTTTTTCCATTGCTGAGCGAAGCGGCCTAGCATTCAAATTTCTGATCTCATACAGCTTAAATCTTTGCGTTCTTCGCGCTAATGACAAATCATAATTAACACTCAAAACTTGATAAATTCTTTCAATTTATTGAAAGCTTTATTTAACATTTTTATAAAGACAAAATTTGCGACCTTTGCAAATTAAACTGAAATTGACCGGCAGTTCAATATTATAAGAATGACAGACATTTGCGTTTTTATATCTATCGTTATTTTTATAGCTTTAGACTATCAAAGAATTGCAAAGAAATTTCAGTATAAAAACAAGACCTTATGAAATTATACCCAATACAATGCGGAAAATTTAAACTGGATGGCGGAGCGATGTTTGGCGTAGTGCCGAAGTCCCTCTGGGAAAGAACCAATCCGGCAGATGAAAGAAACCTCATTGAACTGGGCACCCGCTCCCTGCTCGTTGAAGACGGTAAAAAACTTATTCTTATTGATACCGGTCTCGGTGACAAACAAAATGAAAAGTTTTTTGGTCATTATTCCCTTTGGGGCGATGACAGTATTGATAAAAGTCTGAAGAAATATGGCTTTGTGCGCGATGATATCACAGATGTCTTCCTGACGCACCTTCATTTTGATCATTGCGGCGGCGCTATTAAATGGAATGCAGACCGTACCGGATATCAGCCAGCCTTTAAAAATGCACATTTCTGGTCTAATGAAGCGCACTGGAAATGGGCCACAGAACCCAATGCCCGCGAGAAAGCCAGTTTCCTGCCGGAAAACATTCTTCCTATTCAGGAAAGTGGCCAGCTGAATTTTTTGCCCACGCCGCAGAATGGAAATTATGGTTTTGCACCGGATTTAAAGATGGACGTGATTTTTGTGGACGGCCACACCGAGAAGCAAATGCTGCCGGTACTGCAATATCAGGATAAAACGGTGGTGTTCGCGGCAGACCTGATTCCGACTGTCGGGCATATTCCACAGGTCTACGTTATGGGATATGATACGCGACCCCTTTTAACACTGGAGGAAAAGGCGAGATTTTTGAAGCAGTGCGTAGATAATGAGTATTTGCTCTTTTTCGAGCATGATGCACATCACGAACTGGCCAGCCTCAAAATGACCGAAAAAGGCGTGCGGCTGGATGAAACCTTCAGCATGAACGAAGTGTTCGGTTATTAACATTAAAAAAAGCTAAGTAAATATAAAATTATGAATAATGATGAGCCCGAACCCAGGGCGAGTACAAAAATTATTGGTATTACCGGCGGGATCGGTTCCGGAAAAAGCACCGTTTCGCAATATATAGAAGAGGCAGGTTTTCCGGTATATTCTTCGGATCTGCGCGCCAAAGAAATTGTGAACGAAAGCGCGGATCTCCGCATTCGGATTTCAGAATTGCTGGGTCCGGATGCCTACAACCATTTAGGCGTGTACGACCGCAAATATGTGGCGGAACGCATTTTTAGTGATGAAGAGCAGTTGCTTCAACTGAACGGCTTAATTCATCCGGCGGTGCGCCGTGATTTCGAAAGTTGGGTAATACGGCAGGAAACTCCGTTTGTGTTTAAGGAAACTGCGTTGCTCTTTGAACTTAAATTAAATGAAAGCTGCTACAAATCACTCCTGGTTACAGCAGATGACAACTGTCGCCTGAAGCGTGTCATGGACCGCGACGAGAAAACGTACCGCGAAGTGGAAGCCGTGATGCTCAAACAAATGCCGGAAAAAGATAAAATCAAGCTGGCAGATTATATCATCTATAATAACGGAACGCTCGAAGATTTACGCACTGAAACGATGCGTTTTCTGGAAGAGTTGACTTCTTGAAAAAATTGCAATAAGTTCCCGGCCCTTCCAAGTGCCGGGAATTTTTGTTAAGCTTAATTAATAGTATTTTTGCATCTATGAAAAACACCGCAACCTTACTTCTGTTATTCTTCTTTGGATGTGCATTCGCACAGTCGGACACGGCTCAAATCATAACGCCCGATCGCAAAAATGCAGCCGTCACCGCCGAAAAGCCTTACGTGATTTTGATTTCAGCGGATGGCTTCCGGAATGATTATATCCGAAAGTATAATGCAACGCACCTGCATCAACTTGCCAGCAGCGGCGTCACTGCCACCGCGATGGTCCCGAGTTATCCTTCCATCACATTTCCTAATCACTGGAGCATTATCACCGGTTTATACCCCGCGCATCACGGGCTGATCGACAACTTTTTTTATGACTACAAGCGACAGCAGCAATACAAGATGAACGATAAGCAAATTGTGGAAGATGGCTCCTGGTATGGCGGCGTTCCGCTCTGGAGCCTGGCTGAGCAGCAGGGAATGATTTCCGCTTCGATGATGTGGGTTGGGTCCGCAAGTGATGCAGCAGGCACGCGGCCAACGTATTATTATCCGTATCATGAAAAGTTTACGCCCGCGGAAAAAGTGGAAAAAGTCCTCAACTGGCTTCATTTGCCTGAAGAGTTCCGTCCGCATTTTATTACGCTCTATTTCCCCGAAGTTGACAGCAACGGCCACCGCTTCGGACCGGATAGCCCCGAAACGGAAGCTGCGGTACACATGATTGATGAGACCGTAGGCCGACTGGTTTCAAAAGTGAAGGAAACCGGCCTGCCTGTGAATATTATATTTGTGGCAGATCACGGAATGATTAAAGTCGACCGCGAGGAAACCATTGAAATTCCACAAATGCTAACGGATAAAAATCGTTTTGATTACTACAACTCTAATACGTTGCTGCGCATCTTCGTGAAAAATTCGGCTGAGGTTCGCGCGGTTTATCGGGAACTTGATGAAAATAAAACAGAAGATTATCTCGTTTTTCTGGCTGACCAGTTCCCCGGGCCGCTGCACTTTTCAAAAGCTGATGACCGCTACGGGCGCATCGGCGATATTATCCTGATGCCGAAAGCGCCCAAAATCTTTTTGGAAGCCGGGCGCAGCACTTCGCTTGGCAAGCATGGTTATAATCCGTTTGAAGTTACCGAAATGAAATCAGTTTTCATCGCCAACGGTCCGGCCTTTAAAACCGGAACGGTGATTACTGATTTCCCAAATGTGGAAGTGTATCCCATCGTTGCCGATATTCTTAACTTAAATATCTCCGAATCAATTGACGGAACTGACGATACTGCCCAAAAAATTTTGAAAAAGTGATTATTTAATTACAGAACAAACGCAGCATTCATCCGGATGCTGCGTTTTTATTTATTCATAGGTTTCTTCTTCGAAAGGTAAGGTGAGCTGCACGCTGACCTGCTTCTTTTCCTGGGTGTTGAGGTTGGAAAGCGATAAGCCCAGCAGCCGGACAGGCCGGTCATATGGCCGCAACTCCCACAGTCTTTTTGCCGTTGCAAGCAGTTGGCCGCTGTTACCGAAATAAGTTTCCGTAGTTGTGCTCCGGGTACACATGCTGAAGTCACGGTACCGGATTTTTAAGGTGAGTGATTTTCCCAAAATTTCTTTTTTTCGCAAGCGTTCTTCCAGTTGGGTGCTTAATAGTTCCAGCTGTGCAAAAACCGCTTCTTCATCCGCCAGATTCTCCCAGAAGGTTTCTTCCACCGCCACGCTTTTGGGCGTACGGTGCGGCCGTACCTCGCTTTTGTGAATGCCGCGTACCACTTGATAATAATAATGACCCGACTTCCCAAAGTGATGTATCAGTTCTTCGAGTGATCTTTCCTTTAATTCCTTTCCGGTGAATATTTTCAGCTCGTGCATCCGGTTGGCTGTCACTTTTCCGATGCCGTAAAATTTCTCAATCGGCAGTGCTTCCATAAACTCCAGAATCTGGCTCGGATGAATGGTTTTCTGACCGTTGGGTTTGCGGTAATCGGAGGCTACTTTTGCCAGGAATTTATTAACTGAAATGCCGGCCGAGGCGGTCAGGCCGGTTTCCTCGAAAATGCGGCGGCGGATTTGTCTGGCGATTTCCTGCGCTGAATCGATGTCTTTCTTATTTTCGGTAACATCAAGGTAGGCTTCATCTAAGGATAAAGGTTCTACCAGGTCAGTGAACTCGTAAAAGATTTGCCGGATTTGGGCAGATATTTCCTTGTACCGCTGAAAACGGGGTTTAACCACAATCAGATGCGGGCATTTTTGCTGAGCAATTCTGCCGGGCATGGCCGAGCGAACGCCAAATTTCCGGGCTTCATAACTGGCGGCGGCAACAACTCCGTGCTGGCCACCACCCACTGCGAGCGCTTTTCCGCGAAGTTCGGGATGGTCACGCTGTTCCACCGAAGCATAGAAGGCATCCATATCCACATGGATAATTTTCCGAACCGTTTCCATACTGCAAAAGTACAGGTTTTAATTTTTTGCAGACTGCTAATATCAGTTTTTAAAACAGAGAAAATGCAGGTGCAGCAATTGATATCCAGCGAATTATCACTTAAATTAATTAAGCCAAAATTTTTTCAAAACTATCAGCTTATACGTTTCAAAAAAATTCTGCTATCTCCGGCAGCTCAATGTTTATAACAAGAGAAAAGCACACCGTCCGATGCGCTTTTTGATTTGAAAGTAAAAGTTACCCGTGATAATTCCGGACCAGGCCTTTCACAATGGCGATTACATTTGGCATTGCTTTTTTCGCCGCCTGCAATACTTCTTCATGAGAAACTTCCAGCGCGATATCCGGTCCGCCCAAATCGGTGATAATCGATAAGCCGAAACATTCCATTCCCTGATGTTTTGCCACAATCACTTCCGGCACCGTACTCATGCCCACGGCATCACCGCCAATTGCGCGAATCATTCCGTACTCTGCCGGCGTTTCAAAAGTAGGACCCTGCAAAGCCACATAACAACCCTGATGCACTTTGATATTTTCAGCTTCCGCCACCTTTAGTGCTGTTTGCAACATCTTTTTATTATAAGGTTCACTCATATCCACAAACCGCGGTCCGAGCTCATCCATGTTCTTGCCGCGCAACGGATGTTCCGGCATCATGTTGATGTGATCGTTAATCAGCATCACATCCGCGACCTGGAAATCAGGATGCACGCCGCCGCAGGCATTGGAAACAATCATGTTCTTAATTCCAAGCTGATGGAAAACGCGCACCGGGAAGACTACCGTCTGGATATCATGGCCTTCATAATAGTGAAAACGCCCGCTCATCAGCAAGACCTTTCTGCCTTCCAGCGTGCCATAAATGAGTTTGCCACCGTGTCCCGCAACGGTTGTTTGCGGAAAATTCGGTATTTCGGAATATTCTAAAGTACAAATGGGCGCCACCTCATCTTTTAAATTCCCCAAGCCGGAACCCAGGATAATAGCAAACTCCGGCGTGTCGTTAATTTTATCTTGAATAAACGCGGCGGTTTCTTTGATTCTGTCCAACATAGTCTAAAATGATTTGGTTAAATGCTTCCTGCTTATCAATATTAACGTGGATCGGCCAGTAGTATACCAGGTCGCGCAATGCATCGAAAGTCTTAAGCCGCACATAATCTTTTTCAGTAGTTAAAAGAATACGGTATTCGCCCAGCTTTTTGTATTCAGCCATAATCTGGCGAATATCCTCGTCCGTGAAATTATGATGGTCCCGGAACTTCAGGTGTTTTACTTTCTTGCTGAAACGGTCCAGATGCTGAAGCAACGGTTTGGGATTAGCGATACCGGTCACCAGCAATACATCGTAGTAGGAAAGATTATTGTCCGGCAGTATTTTATCGCGGCTGTAGAGGTTTTCATCATATCCGATTCCTGAGAAGAAAACATGCTGATTTTCTGTCGGCTTAATCCGTGAAATATAATATTGTTTTTGCTCAGCCGTTAGTTCCGGCGGGCATTTGGAAACCATGATAATGTCGGCACGCCTGGCACCATTCCGGCTTTCGCGCAGGTTACCCGCCGGCAGAAGGTAATCCTTAAAATAAGGATCACTGTAATCCGTCATCAGGATCTGGAAACCCGGTTTAATGGCGCGGTGCTGGTAGGCATCGTCCAGCAGCAGGACACCTAAATCCATGTCATCAATCATTTTTCGCGCGCCGGGTACTCTTTTTTCGGACACACCAATAACGAAGCGGTTTTTGAAACGTTCAAACAGCTGCATGGCTTCATCGCCCACCGTTTTGTAATTGCTGTCGTAATTGGTAATATGGTAACCCTTGGTCAGCCGTCCGTAGCCGCGGGAGAGTACACCGGTTCTGTACTGCCTGGAAAGGAGCTCGGCGAGATACATCACCATCGGTGATTTTCCGCTGCCGCCAACCGAAAGGTTTCCGACATTAATTACCGGAATTTTAAAACCTGTTGAAGAATAGATCCCCCATGAATACAAGGTGTTGCGCACTGCAGTTACCAGATGATACACGAGAGAAAAGGGGTAGAGATACCATCTTTTCATAGGCGTCAAAATTACATTTTTAAAACAGCAATTAAAAATTAGCGGCCATGATTTGAATCTTCTTTTGTTATGAGGTACGTTCACATAAACTTGTGTGGATAGGCCATTTTCTGTAAAAGTATTTATGTAATTTTGCCCGCAAGATTTCCACTGCATGAAAAAGAAAAACGTTGCCGTCGTCATGGGCGGCTATTCAGAGGAGTATAAAGTGTCGCTGAAAAGCGGTGAGCTCATCTTCAGTTCGCTGAACCGTGATCTGTACAATGTGTACAAAGTAGTTATCCTGAAGAAGGATTGGTATTTTATCGATGACCGCGGAAATCATCTGCCGGTGGATAAAGCTGATTTTTCGGTAACGCTGAGCAGTGGTTTTAAAGTAACTTTTGATGTCTGTTTCAATATCATTCACGGGAAGCCGGGCGAGAACGGAGAAATGCAGGCGTATTGGAATACCATCGGACAAAAATATACCGGCTGCGATTTCTATCAGAGTGCTTTAACTTTTAATAAAAAAGATACGCTGGCGGTACTTTCTAAATATGGCATTCCGTCGGCGAAAAGCTTTTATGTACGCGAGGGTGAGCAAATTAATCAAGAGGAAATTATCGCGGAACTGGGTTTGCCGTTGTTCATTAAACCCAATCAGTCCGGCTCTTCGCTTGGGATTTCAAAAGTAAAGGAAGCTGCGGAGTTCGATGCTGCACTCAAATTGGCTTTTGCTGAAGACCAGGAAGTGCTGATTGAGCAGTATCTGGACGGCACCGAAGTTTCTGTCGGCGTGGTGGATTATAAAAACGAAGCTTTGGTGCTCGGTATTACTGAAATTGTACCGCACAATGAGTTTTTCGATTATGAAGCGAAGTACGAAGGCGCATCGGAAGAGATTACACCCGCAAGATTAGATGAAGATACAAGGATGAAAGTAGAGGAAATTGCGAGGCGCGCGTATGTCGCTTTGGGAATGAGCGGTTTTTCTCGTAGTGAATTTATTATAACCAATGGCATTCCGTACATGCTGGAAATGAACACCAATCCCGGTTTTTCGCCGGCGTCCATTTTACCGCAACAGGCAGCGCATTACGGAATGGCGCTCGAGGAACTCTGTGGTAACGAGGTAGAAAAAGCCCTGAATAAAAATTTATGAGAATAGCCGTTTTTCCGGGGTCTTTTGATCCTATTACCTTAGGACATTTTGATATTGTGGAGCGTGCTTATCCGCTGTTTGACAAAATTATTATCGCCATTGGCCAGAATTCGCAGAAGAAATATATGTTCTCGCTGGAGCAGCGCATGCAGTTTATCCGTGAAACATTTGCGAACTTTCCGAATATTGAAGTCGATCATTTCAAAGGGCTGACGGTGGATTACTGCCGCAGCAAAAATGTGCGTTTTATCCTGCGTGGCCTCCGCAATCCGGCTGACTTTGAATTTGAAAAAGCCATTGCCCAGACCAATCGTGAACTCACCAAAGAACAGAAAGTGGAAACGATTTTCCTGCTGACCTCCTCCGGTAAATCATTTATCAGCAGCAGCATTGTCCGGGAAATCATTACCTTCAACGGAAATTATGAAATTATGGTGCCGCCTGCTGTGCGTGTGCCGCGTCCGTAATCTGCTATGCACGTACACGAGAATTTTAACCTTGCGATCGAAATCCTGGGAACGATTGCTTTCGCCATGTCGGGAAGTTTTGCCGCCATGCAGAAGCGGCTGGATCCTTTCGGGGTTTTAATTATAGCCTTTGTTACTGCCGTTGGCGGCGGAACGGTACGGGATGTCCTGCTGGATGTTCCGGTCTTCTGGATGCGCGACCTGGTGATTTGTACGGTTATTTTTATGACAACGCTCGTGGCGATGATCTTCAAGTCTGTGGAAAAAAAGTTTAAGGTTACCTTATTTCTGTTCGACAGTTTCGGGCTCGGCCTGTTCACTATTGTCGGTGTGCAAAAAGGACTGAATGCTGATCTGCATCCCTTGATTTGTATTACACTGGGTACCATCACCGGTTGTTTTGGCGGGATCAGCCGCGATATTCTGCTTAACCGGATTCCGCTTATTTTCCGGCAGGAGATTTATGCAACTGCCTGTATCCTGGGCGGTGGGCTATTTTTAACTTTGGTTAAATATTCTGCTTTGTCCTACGCGTTGATACAAATTTCCACCATTCTGCTGATAGTAATAATCCGGACCCTGGCGGTGAAATATCAGTGGCAGATTCCAAAGTTCTACGGAACAGATAACAGTTCAGAGGCTTAAGTTTACATATAAATACATAAAAATCCTGTCTGGTTCTGCCGGACAGGATTTTGAATTTTATTAAAGATATTTTATCTGAATTTGCCGCGTTGGCGCATGTGCGGATTGTGCATATGCTTTTGCATGCTCGGCATTTTCAACTGATCTTTCAGCATTTTGATCTGGTCGGTCATCATTCCGGCACTGTCCAGGCGCTTGGCTTCTTCAAGTAATTTTGCGGCTTCCTGTCTTTTGCCTTTTTGCACAGCGCCTGCTGCGATATTCAGAGTAGCCATGGCACGGTCATGTTTCATATTCAGACCAAAATCCAGTGCTTTGCGCATGTAGGGTTCTACTTTGGCCGGCTGGTCCTGCGCCAGTGTCAGTCCCTGCAGGTAATGGAAGTAGCCGTATTGTGATTTATGCAACTGGCTTTCATAGTTCGTGATTTTGCTCAGCCAATGCGCTGCTTTCACCATATTTTGTTTTCTGAGGAACCAGAAGGCCAGCAGGATATATTCATTTTTAAAGAAAAGGAGAATAGGTAAAGCCGAAACAAATACCAGCACAATGCCCCAGCCAATATTGCGGTTCATCATCAGGTAGACAGCAGCCGCTAAAATAAGAGCGGTAATTATAAATTTCAGGTATTTATTCATGTTGAAATTTTAGAGGTGCAAAGATAAGAATTTGTACAGGAAAGCGCAGCGCGTTATTTTGCTTCACGCCGCACGTAGGTCTGAAAACAGAAGTCATAAGCATGGCGCTCATCTTTTTGCTCGCAGTGTTCTTCCGTCATTTCCCAGACTTTCGGGTCTATTTTAGGGAAATAGGTATCTGCTTCCATCGTGGTATCCACGCGGGTTACCTCCAGCTTATCGGTAATGTCAAGTGTTTGTTCGTAAATATGCCCGCCACCGATAATGAATACTTCCGGATCTATCTTCTTCGCAAATTTCACTGCTTCTTTCAGGCTGCCTACAATCAGAATTCCCTCCTCGAACCAGTTTTCGCGGCGACTCACCACAATATTGGTGCGGTTGGGCAGCGGTTTTCCGATGCTTTCGTAAGTTTTGCGACCCATAATAACAGGATGTCCGGAAGTAATATTTTTAAAGTGTGCCAAATCTTTCGGCAGATGCCACAGCATTTGATTGCCGGCGCCTATTTCGTTGTTGCGGCCCAGGGCCACCACAGCAGTGATCATTTTGTTTAAGTTTCCACAAATTTAGCACATATATTGTATATTTGGGTAGCTATTAAACGATAAAAAAATAAATAAAACGATGAGAAACAGAGGTTGTATGAGCGCAGGATCGATAGGGATTGCGCTGGTAGTAATTGCAGTAATACTTTTTTTCTGGGGAAAGAACGGATATAGTAATTTCGTAGGAAAAGAGCAGACCGTTAATACCAAATGGTCCAACGTGGAAACGGTCTATCAAAAGCGCGCAAACCTGATTCCGAATCTGGAACGTACAGTGAAGTCCTATGCCAAGTTTGAACAGGAAACCTTAACCAAAGTAGTGGAGGCGCGTTCCAAAGCGACTTCTATTACACTGGATCCAACCAATATGACCGAAGAAGATATGGCCAAATTCCAGGCCGCACAGGGACAGCTTACCGGAGCGCTGAGCAGGCTGATGGCCGTCGTGGAACAATATCCTAATCTGAAAGCGGACCAGCAGTACCTGAATTTCCAGCGGGAATACACAGCGATTGAAAACAGCATTCGCAGCGAAACGGTGTATTATAACGAAGCGGCGCAGGATTATAATACAACCATTAAAACCTTCCCGAACAATATTCTGGCAAACTTCACCAACTTTAAAGAAAAACCATACTTCAAGGCAGCCGCCGGCGCAGAAAATGCACCTGAAGTATTCACGGAATAATGAAACCTTACCTGACCGATTCACAGCTGGCACAGCTGGTAGAAACCATTCGGACGGCAGAAGATTATTCTACCGGCGAAATCCGGATTCATATTGATTCCCACACGGAAGGAAATAATGCGGAAATTGCTTTTGAGGTTTTTACTAAACTGTGCCGGCACCAAACGGCCGAATTGAATGCCGTGCTGTTTCATATTAATTTTGAACAGCAGTACCTCACCATTATTGGTGATGAAGGTATTCATGCTAAAGTACAACAACAGTTCTGGGACCGGCTGCATGATCAAACGACGCGTTACTTTGCGGAAGGCCGCTATTTCGAGGGGCTGCAAAAAGCAGTGCTGGAAACCGGCCTGGAACTGAAAAGACATTTCCCTATTACCGGGGACAATCCCAATGAGTTACCGAATGAGATTACTTTCTCGTAATTTTTTATTTACCTGTATACTGCTGTTTCTGAGCTGCGGCTTCTTCCTGGCTCAGCGTGTACCGCCTAAACCCAAATTGCTGTATCCGGTGACGGATGAATCGGGCATTTTGACTGCTTCAGAAAAAAAAGCGCTGGATGATAAACTGATTGCGTTCTCGGATTCTACGTCCACGGAAATTGCCGTTATCATTATTCCCACCACGAAAGGAGAGGACGTGAATTTCCTCGCAACCATGTACGGCGAAGAATGGGGAATTGGCCAGAAAGAAACAGATAATGGTGTAGTCTTCCTCATCGCCACTAATGACCATACCATGTCCATCCAGCAGGGACGCGCTGTGGAACAGTATCTGACCGCTTCTGTGGCAGGCCAGATTCTGGATTACATTGTAACACCGCAGTTCCGGCAGGGGAACTGGTACGCCGGCATCAATGGCGGAACTTCTGCCATCATGGAGGCAGTACAAGGAAAATTTAAACCTATTGTTAAAGACAAAAGGCCGGAAGACGGGCTGAGCACTTTCCAACTGCTGATTATTGCCGTTTTTGTCTTGCTGATTCTGCGCTTCTTATTCGGTAACCACGGCGGTGGAGGCGGCGGCAGGGGAGACGATGTGATCCTTTCGCGGCGGGGCCGTACCATGTATCCGGGCGGCTTCTTCCCGTTCCCCGGCAGTTTTGGCGGCGGCGGTTTTGGCCGCGGTGGTGGCAGTTTCGGCGGTGGCGGCTTTGGTGGCTTCGGCGGTGGCGGCAGTTTCGGTGGCGGTGGCGCTTCCGGCGGCTGGTAAAGTATTATTTATTTTATTGAAATACTGCCTCCGCTGCTTTCCTTAACATCGGCTTTGGTTAAAGCTCCGTTCTTATTAACATGAATATCGCCACCTGAACTGGCCCTCGCAGAAACTCGATTTGAAACCGTAAGGCTGATATCACCGGCACTGGAAGCACTTAAGTCAGCAGATTTTGCGAAGACCTTCCCGGCATTAATGCTGCCCGAAGAAGAAGCTTTCATCTTCGCGCTGCCTGTCTTTCCCGTTAAGGTGACAGCACCGGCCGAAGAGGCAGCTGCCTCCAGATTCAATGCCCAGATCTGGCCCTGATAACTGCCTGAGCTGGAAGTACGGACAGAAAGCTGATTGGCTTCGAAATCTCCGAAGATCTGCCCTGAACTGGAAGCTGAAATATCAGTGCGTTCTTGGGTGAATTTATCTTTCACGCGGATCCTGCCCGAGGAACTTGCCTCGACGGTGGAGAGATTCTTTGTATAGACTTTAGCACTCACATTATGGGCCGAGATATTCAGGCCGGGACGAAAACGGATCTGCACCGAATTGCCGGATTTTTCTGCCAACACATCATCGATGATATCTGCCGGTGCCGAAATTATGATTTTATTTTCATCGGATTTAAAGACTTCTGCATCAATTCCCTGAGAAACGCGCAGGCCGCTGAAATTCATGGTGTACTCGCGCGTGGTCAGCGGGCCGGTGGCAGTTTTGGTCACCAGGTTGGACAGCAAAGACATATCGGTCTTAATGTTGCAGGAAAACAGAAGAAGCACAGCTGTGCCCAGAAGCAGCGTATTTTTCATGGTCGTTATTTTTAGTTAAATGTAGTATCTTTACTTTAATTAAAACAACTGACGAATGAGAAATATTGCTTCTGTATTTTTAATTTCAAGTCTGGCGCTCACCACCGCCTGTACCACTATGAAAAAATCCAATCATCCGGTTGAGGTAGCCGTTCCTGCCTCCATGGCCAATAACCCGTTCCTGCAGAAGAGTGCACTGCAGTACCAGGCGCCACAGTTCGACAAAATTAAGGATTCGCATTACAAGCCCGCCTTCGATTATGGCATGAAAGTGCAACTGGCTGAAATTGAGTATATCGCAAATAACCCGGAGGCACCTACTTTTGAAAATACCATTCTCGCTTTGGAAAACAGCGGCGAAGTGCTGAAACGTGCGCAAAGCGTTTTTTATAATTTAACAAGTTCCAATACGAACCCAACGCTGCAGAGCCTGGAGGTCACGTATGCTCCGATCTTTTCGGGCCTGAGCGATAAAATATATCTGAACGAAAAGCTATACAACCGTATCAAAGCGATCTCTCCGCTCAATCTGGGCGATGAAGAGAAAAGGCTGATTGAAGTCTATAAAACCAACTTTGAAATTGCGGGTGCCGATTTGCCGCAGGCGAAAAAGGAACAGCTGAAAAAGATCAACGAAGAACTGGCTACACTTTCCACGCAGTTCTCTAATAAATTACTGGATGCGCGCAAGCACGGCGCGGTCGTATTTGATAATGCCCGTGAGCTCGATGGCTTAAGCCCTGATGCACTCGCAGCCGCTGCGGCAGATGCCAAAGAAGCCGGGATGACGGGGAAATATCTGATTGCGCTGCAAAATACAACGCAGCAGCCGGTTTTGCAAAGCCTGAAAAACCGTTCCTCACGCGAGAAAATTTTTAAGGCTTCCTGGTACCGTGCCGAGAAAGGCAATGAAGATGATACCCGCGCCATCCTGGAAAAGCAGGCAAGACTGCGTATGGAAAAGGCGCATTTGCTGGGCAAAAAATCCTTTGCTGAGTGGAAGCTGCAGGACCAGATGGCACAAACTCCGGAACACGCGATGGACCTGCTGGCAAAACTGGCCAAACCGGCGGTAGAAGCTGCCAAGCGCGAGCGGGATGAAATCCAGGCACTGATTGATAAGCAGAAAGGCGGATTTACAGTGGAGCCGTGGGACTGGAACTTTTATGCAGAGCAGGTACGCAAAGCGAAATATGACCTGGATGAGAACGAAATCAAACCGTATTTTGAGGTAGAAACCGTTTTGGAAAAAGGTGTTTTTTATGCTGCTGAAAAATTCTACGGAATTACTTTTAAGAAGCGTACCGACTTACCGGTATACCATCCGGATGTAGTAACCTATGAAGTGTTTGACCGCGACGGCAGCTCGTTGGCGCTGTATTATCTGGACTTCTTTACCCGCAATAATAAAAACGGTGGCGCCTGGATGAACAACTTAGTGGATCAGAGTTACCAGCGGAATCAGAAACCGGTGATTGTGAATGTATTCAATTATCAGAAGCCGGCCGCCGGAAAACCTTCGCTGATTTCTTACGATGATGTGGAGACGATGTTCCACGAGTTCGGGCACACATTGCACGGTTTATTTGCGGACCAGAAATATGCCTCTATCTCCGGTACCAGCGTACCACGTGATTTTGTGGAATTCCCGTCGCAGATCAACGAGTTCTTCGCGCTGGAACCTGAGGTATTGAAGAATTACGCGCTGCATTATCAGACTAAAAAACCAATGCCGGCCGCGCTGGTGGCAAAGATTAAAAAAGCTGCTGCCTTCAACCAGGGATATTCTACCACGGAGCTGGTGTCCGCCGCTACGATTGACATGAACTGGCATTCTGTGACAGACGCTTCGCAATTCCGCCCGACGCTCGAATTTGAAAAGGCTGCGCTCGCGAAATATGGCTTTAACCTGAAAGAAGTTCCGCCAAGATATCATTCGCCGTACTTTGCTCATATCTGGGGTGGCGGCTATTCCGCAGGATATTATGCCTATATGTGGAGCGACATGCTGAACGCGGACGCCTGGGACTGGATTACCAAAAACGGCGGAATGACACGCGCCAACGGTGACCGCTTCCGCAAATACATTTTATCTGTCGGAAACTCCAAAGACCTGAACCAAGCCTTCAAGGATTTCACCGGTCACGACCCGGATCTTAAACCGCTGTTGAAAAACAAAGGCTTTATTAAATAAATAATTTTACAAATTGAGAATCCGCTGCCCACGCAACGGATTTTTAATTTTTAAAGTTCTGCGTTTTTTTACCGTAAATAAATAATATCTTAGCCTAAACTAATTCTGATTTAAAAAATTTTAAACTTTTACTTTAATTTAATGAGGAAACCATCTCATCAAACTTATTTATTACTATAAAACTATGGAGAATTTAAGCAATCAAACCCCGCCGAAAAGCTGGCTGGTAGAATCTATTCTGGCAACCTTATTTTGCTGCCTGCCTTTTGGCATTGTCGGTATCGTGAACGCTTCAAAAGTGGAAGCACGCTTTTACGCCGGTGATCTTGCCGGGGCGCAGCGGTATTCCGAGGAAGCGAAAAAATGGACGCTGATCAGTGTAGTATTGGCACTTGTCGGACTTGGTGCTTATTTTATTCTTGTGTTTATTGCCGGTGTATCACTTTTTAGTTCGCAATATTAAATACCTGAAAGCAGGTCTGCTGGTGATCTTTCTGGGTGGATTGGCCTTGATTTATAAAATCTACAATCCACTGGAAAGTCACTGGTTTCCGAAGTGCCCTTTTCTTTCCCTCACAGGACTGCAGTGCCCGGGTTGCGGTTCTCAGCGCGCCCTTCATCATTTGCTGAACTTTCATCTCGCTGAAGCCGCCAGAGAAAATCTTTTACTCGTTTTGTCAGTACCATACATGGTGACGGGCCTTATTTTTAATCTAGTTAAAAGTACAGATCCTGCCTTTTTGCAATGGAGAAAACGGCTGTTTGGACCGCGGGCGATTATGGTGGTACTGGTGGTGATTTTAGCTTTTTGGGTGATTAGAAATAGTAAATGAAATTTCACATGAACAAGCTCTTTATTCTTGCTCTTCTCTTCACCGCATACTTCCCTTTTGCGCAGAAAGTACTTCCTTATTATCCCAATGGGCAGGACGCCTACCAAGGCGGTGCAACTGCCATGTTTGGGGAGATGCAGCAATATTTCGTCAGCAACAACCTGAAGCCTTGTGCCAAGCAGGAAATGTATTGGGTACACCTGAAAATAGATGAAACCGGAAAACCGGCGCTGGTCCGGAGGAAAAATGATGCTGTGACGGTGGAGAAAAACAGATGTGCCTATGAACTGGCTGTTCGCTCATTGGGAACTTTGCGCAAGTGGCAGCCTGCCGAAGTAAACGGTAAAAAAGTAACCGCCCATTTTGATTTTCCGTTTCATCCCGCCCATTTCTTTGATTCCTACACCCAGGGATATGATATTACAATGACCATTAACCGTCCTGCATTGCCCGGAGGTATCAATGCCTTTCGAAAAGAGTTTCACAAATATGTGGGCAGGTATCTCGATTAGAACAGCTACCATCCGGAAGGTGTTTTCATCCTGACTTTTGACGTAGGAGCTACTGGTAAAATGGAAAACTTTGATATTGAACCTAAAATAGCCAACAGTGACCGATTGCTGGCAGATATTGTAACCGCCGTCAAGAAAATGAAAAAAACCTGGACACCGGCAAAGTTGAACGGAGTGCCGGTTAAGTACACCTTTAGATTGCCGATCAATTTCAGCACCGAGCATTACACAGAAGATTTATAATACGGGCAGGACCCCTTCTGCAATTAGGTCGCAGTGGCGCAGTTTGCGGTCTTTTGTTCTGCTTCCAGCTGACGATCAGTCTGTCGGTCCGGCTCTGTTTTTCTTGTGAAAAAATCTGTATTTTTGTCAAAAATTAAAACAGCATGCCAACGATTTCGCAACGCGCTCACAATATGCCTGCCTCACCGGTTAGAAAACTGGTTCCATATGCTTTGCAGGCCAAGCAAAAAGGGATTAAAGTATATCACCTGAATATCGGCCAGCCCGATATTGAAACGCCGCAATCAGCGCTGGATGCTGTGAAGAATAATGACCTCAGCATTTTCGAGTATTCACTGTCTGAAGGAAATCTGGAATACCGCACGGCACTGCAGCAGTACTACCATACTTTAGGTTTCACAGACCTGACCACTGATAATTTCATCGTAACCAACGGTGGTTCGGAAGCTTTGAACTTTGCTATTTCCACCTTGTGTGATGATGGAGATGAAATTATTATTCCGGAACCCTACTATGCAAACTATAATGGTTTTGCAAACAGTTTTAATGTAAACGTGGTTTCCGTGCCGTCCAGCATTGATACAGGTTTTGCCCTGCCGCCCATGGCTGAGCTGGAAGCGAAAATTACCGATAAAACCAAAGCAATCCTGATTTGCAACCCGGGCAATCCAACCGGTTATCTGTACACCCGCGAAGAGTTGCAGCAGTTGGCAGAGATTGCACTGAAGCACGATATTGTCATCATTTCAGATGAAGTGTACCGCGAATATGTGTATGATGGCAAACAACAGATTTCCATGCTCGAGTTTCCTGAACTGGAAAACCACTGTATTATTATCGATTCCGAATCTAAGCGCTATTCCATGTGTGGGGTGCGGATTGGCTTTATGGTAACCCGTTCCAAAGCAATTCATGATGCAGCCATGCTGTTTGCGCAGGCGCGTTTAAGCCCTGTCTTGCTGGGGCAGATTGCCGCAGCTGCAGCCCACGTGAATGATGCAGATTATATCCTCAAGGTTCGCGCGGAATATACCTCACGCCGAAACCTGCTCGTGGATTTGTTAAATGGCATTCCGGGTGTAATCTGTCCGAAGCCAAAGGGAGCCTTTTACTGCGCCGTAGAACTACCGGTGGATGATTCCGACAAGTTTGCCCAATGGTTACTGGAAAGCTATTGCCATAACAACGAAACCGTAATGGTTGCGCCCATGAGCGGTTTTTACAGTGATCCTGAACTTGGCAAAAAGCAGGTGCGTATTGCGTACGTCCTGAAAGAAGAAGACCTGCGCCGCAGTGTGGAATTGCTGAACGATGCGATCCAAAAGTACCGCGCTGAATTCCAACTCTGATTATAAAGTATAATAAACAGGCGGGCTGCGGCCCGCTTTTTCATTTAAAGCTCGATGGAGATACACGAAAACTTCTCTTTACAATCCTACAATACCTTTGGTGTTCCCGCACATGCACGCTATTTTTCGGAAGTGCGAAATACACAAGAATTACGTTCCGTGATGCAACAGTTCGGGACCGAAATACCGCGTCTTTTTCTGGGTGGCGGCAGCAATGTGCTGCTTACGTCCGATTTTCCTGGTCTTGTTATTCAACTGAATCTGAAAGGAATAAATAAAGAAGTTGTTTCAGAGAATCACGTTTTGGTCACAGCACAAGCCGGGGAAAATTGGCATGCTTTCGTGCAGTATTGTCTGTCGCAGGAATATGGCGGACTCGAAAATCTGTCGCTGATTCCGGGAAATGTCGGGACATCACCTATGCAGAATATCGGTGCCTACGGCGTTGAAATTAAAGATACTTTCGAGTCGTGCGAAGTTCTGAATCTCGAAACCCTGGAAACCGAAATTTTCACTGCACAACAATGTGATTTCGGCTACCGTGAATCATACTTTAAAAAAGAAGGAAAAAATGAATATGTCATTCTTTCAGTGACGTTCAGGTTAACCACCCAGCACCATACCATGAAAACATCGTATGGTGCCATTCAGGAAGAACTGAAGAAAAAAGGAATTGAAAATCCCAGCATCCGCCAGGTTTCCGAGGCGGTTATTGCCATTCGTCAAACTAAATTACCGGATCCGGCGGTAACAGGAAACGCCGGCAGCTTTTTTAAAAACCCGGTGATTTCGCAGGAAGCATTTATTAAAATTAAAGAAAAATATCCGCACATTCCATCCTATCCGGCGGGGGAACACGTGAAAGTACCGGCCGGTTGGCTCATTGAAACTGCGGGCTGGAAAGGCAGGCAAATAGGTAATGTGGCCTCACATGCGCAGCAGGCTTTAGTTCTCATTAATAAAACGGGCCAGGCGACTGGTCAGGAAATATTTGATTTTTCCGCCGAATTAATTCGTGATGTTCAGCAAAAGTTCGGAATTACGCTGGAGCGTGAGGTGAATATTATTTAATATTTATAAAAAGCACAGAAACGGGATTGAGCAAGATATAAAACGAAGGGGGTGAAGTTGTGGCAATTGCCATAATCGCAGCAGGTTCGGGAAATGAAGTGGCAAAAGCGCTGATTTTCTTTAAAATAATACGCCGCGGTACTTGTCTAAATAAAAATTTCTTCGTTATTTTGCACTCTCAAATATTTAGTAGCTAAAAAGAACATCGAGATATGTCAAGAATTTGCCAAATAACAGGAAAGCGTGCTATGGTTGGAAACAGCGTTTCTCACGCTAACAACAAAACGAAGCGTCGTTTTGAAATCAACCTACTGGAGAAGAAGTTTTACCTGCCTGAGCAGGAAAAATCTGTGACGCTGAAAGTTTCGGCACACGGACTGAGAATCATTAACAAAATCGGAATCGAGGAAGCATTGGAAAATGCAACCAGAAACGGTTTCATTAAATAAGCTTAAGAAGTCATGGCAAAAAAAGGAAATAGAGTACAGGTTATTTTGGAATGCACCGAGCACAAAGAAAGTGGCGTTGCAGGAATGTCCAGATACATTACTACTAAAAATAAAAAGAACACTACTGAAAGACTGGAACTGAAAAAGTTTAACCCGGTTCTGAAAAAGTACACTGTTCACAAAGAAATTAAGTAATTTTTTAAGTATATAAAAAATGGCAAAAAAAGTAGTAGCAACACTTCAGGGTGGGGCAGGTTCAAAAAAAATGACCAAAGTAGTGAAAATGGTACGTTCTGCTAAGACAGGTGCTTACGTTTTCGACGAAAAAGTAATGAGCGCTGACGAAGTTGACGCTTACCTGAAAAAATAATCGCAACCACTGCGATGATATAAGAAAAGACTATCCACAAGGGTAGTTTTTTTGTTTTATCTTTGTTTGCCGCTGCTGGCGGCTTTTTATTTACTTTTAATTTATACACACGGAATGAGCTGGTTTAAAAAAGTTTTCGGCCGGGAAGAAAAGGAAAGCCTGGATAAAGGACTGGAGAAATCCAGTCAGGGATTCTTTGAAAAGATTTCAAAAGCAGTGGTGGGGAAATCCCGCGTGGACGATGAAGTGCTGGATGACCTGGAGGAAGTGCTGATTGCTTCCGATGTCGGTGCAGAAACCACTATTAAAATCATCAAGCGCATTGAAGACCGTGTCGCCCGCGATAAGTTCGTGGGGACCGATGAGCTGAATACCATCTTGCGTGAGGAAATCAGTGGCATGCTGCTCGAAAATCCGCTGGCAGCGACCGGCAATATTGACGAATCCAAGAAGCCATACGTCATTATGGTTGTCGGTGTAAACGGAGTCGGGAAAACCACCACCATCGGTAAGCTGGCACATCAGTTTAAAACCGATGGCAAAAAAGTCGTTTTGGGTGCGGCCGATACCTTCCGTGCAGCGGCAGTGGATCAGCTTGTCATTTGGAGTGAGCGTGTAGGCGTACCGATTGTCAAGCAGGGTATGGGCAGTGATCCGGCCTCGGTAGCTTTTGATACGGTGCAAAGCGCGGTGGCCAGTCAGGCCGATGTTGTTATTATCGACACTGCGGGAAGGCTGCATAATAAAGTTAATCTGATGAACGAGCTGACCAAAATCAAACGTGTGATGCAAAAAGTAATTCCGGATGCACCACATGAAATCCTGCTCGTGCTGGATGGTTCCACGGGACAAAATGCTTTTGAGCAGGCGAAACAATTTACCGCAGCCACAGAAGTCAATGCACTGGCGGTAACCAAACTGGACGGCACGGCGAAAGGCGGTGTGGTCATTGGAATTTCCGATCAGTTTCAGATACCGGTTAAGTATATCGGCGTAGGTGAGAAGATGACCGATCTCCAGCTGTTTAACGGAAGCGAATTTGTAGATTCCTTTTTTAAACAAAGATCCTGATAAATAAAAGACTGATATTCATAGCGATATCAGTCTTTTTTTTGCCTTGTTGCCATATCCGGCAAACTGCGCGTTTTTCGTTTTGGTCCTATGTTTGATATTTAGTGTTTACAAATCACAAAATATTAATTATTAAATTTTAAAACTATGGGAATTTTAACGTGGATCATTTTTGGTCTGATCGCAGGTGCAATTGCAAAATTTATTATGCCGGGTAACCAATCAATGGGGTGGCTCATGACTATTATCTTGGGAATCGTGGGGGCGTTCGTCGGCGGATTCATCGGCAGTCTGATTGGCTGGGGAACTGTGGAAGAATTTGATATTAAGAGTATGTTCCTGGCAGTGCTGGGTGCCATTGTAGTTCTTTGGCTCTTCGGAATGTCGCAACGTCGCGCATAATCATACACAAATGAAATTAAAAAAAATCCCGCTCAGGTCAAACTGTGCGGGATTTCTGTTTCTTATCTGGTTTTAATTTCGAATGGCATCTGCATCATCACGCCCTCCTGGAAACGTGGCTGCGTGATTTGCTCCATCAGTCGGTAATTCTCCGCACCGAGACGACTTTTCAGCAGTCGGGTCGTAATCTGGTTTTCATCCATATCCTTAAAGAACTGATCAAATGGATTTACTTTTTTAGGGTAAGTGGTGAGGCCATATCCGTCTTTAAGTTTCGCCTTTTTTGCAGCAAAGGCAATAGCGTCATGCAGGCTGCCCAATTCATCCACCAGGCCTAATTCCTTCGCTCTGGTACCGCTCCATACACGGCCACCGCCGATTTCATCGATCGCTTCGAAAGATTTCTTTCTGTTCTGCGTAACAAAGTGTACGAAACGCTTGTAGGTGTTCTCCACACTTCTGGTCATAATGGCTACGCCGCCCGCAGAAACACCATTTACCGGTGAATACATGTTGGAGTTGGCATTCGTATTCACAGCTTCCGAATGAATCCCGTTTCTGTTGGCTAAATCTTTAAAATAAGGAATCATGCCGAACACGCCGATAGATCCGGTTAATGTATTAGGCTCAGAATAAATCCGGTCTGCTCCCATGGCGATATAGTATCCGCCTGAGGCCGCGTAATCCCCAAATGAAACCACCAGCGGTTTTTTCTTTTTTAATTCCTGCAGTTCAAACAGGATTTCGTCCGAGGCATTGGCACTTCCACCCGGCGAGTTAATACGCAGAACCACTGCTTTAATCTTTTCGTCTTTTGCCAGTTTGCGAATATCTTTCACAAAATTCTCAGCATAAATTTCGTCGTATCCTTCACCACCATAAATGGCGCCGGAAGCATAAAGTACACCGATCTCACCATCACCTTTTTTATCGTCCGCAAAGGTGCGGATGTATTTGCTGAATGAAACCTGAGCTAATTTGTCTTTTTCTTTAAGTTGTAATTTATTTTTAATAAAATCTTCATATTCTCCTTTCTGCGCCAGTTGGTCGGTGAGTTTGTATTTCAGGCATAACTCCGGGATAGCTCCGTACAGACTGTCGGTTATCATTTTAAACTGTTCTGCAGATAACTTGCGGGAAGCAGCCATTTTTGTGGCCTGTGTATTCCATACATCATTTAACAATGTGGAAAGCTGTTCACGGTTTTCTTCCGACATGTCGTTTCTCATATACGGTTCCACCGCGGATTTATATTTTCCGTGCCGGATGATTTCCAGGCCGATTCCATATTTATCTGCAAATTCTTTCAGGTACATTACTTCCATACTCAGACCCTTGAGATCGATGGCACCTGCCGGGTGCAGGAAATAACGGTCTGCCACAGAGCCCAGGTAATATGCCGGCTGAGAAACGGTGTTACCATATGCATACACAAATTTTCCGCTTTTCTTAAAGTCTTCCAGTGCACGGCGAAGCGCGTCCAACTGGGTAAGACCAGCCTGCATTCCATCGGTCTCCAGGCTGATGCCTTTAATTTTATCATCTTTCGCGGCGCGGTTCACCGCCTCCACCATATCATAGATCATCACATTCTTACTGTTGCTTTGTAAGGAGAAAATACCCTCATTGTCTTCAGCCGGACTGTCGATAATATTGGTTTTAAAATCGAGCGTCAGCACGGTTTGATCTTTTAGGTTGGGTTTCGAGGGGTTACTGAATGCACTGGCGGCTATCATCATGATTAAGGAAATGCCGAACAGGGCCGCAATGATAATGATCGCGACAATATTGGCAAATACCATTTTGAAAAAACTCTTCATAATTCTTTTTCTAATTTTGCAATATGTCGCAGCATACCCTCACTTTGTTACTCGGAAGTAATCTTGGAAACCCATCTCAAAACATTACTGAAGCTTTAGAACATCTGGAAACGCGTCTGGGCGCGGTTTTGCAGCGTTCTGAAATGCTGAAAACAGCCCCTGTAGAATTTGCGAGTAGTAATTTTTTTTGTAATATTGCAGTTCAGTTAAAAACTTGCTATTCTCCGTTAAAAGTTCTTAATATTATTAAAGATATTGAACGTGAGATGGGCAGAGCAACAGACACATCAATTTCAAAAATCTATACTGACCGGATTATTGACATCGATGTGGTTTTTTTTGACCGTTTGAAGTATATAAGCCGTTCTTTGTGCCTGCCACATGAGAAGCATGCCTCCCAGCGTGAGTTTTCTCAGGTATTGCTAAAACAGATGAAATGAGATGTGTGTTGGCATAAGTTTTGGTAATGGATGTTAAAATTTATAAAACTGTAACATTTTATAAATTACCCATTAAAATAATAACTCAACAAAAAATAAAATTATGAAATTAAATTTAGCAGCTATTGCATTCTCGTTGTTGTTACCTGGTGCAGTTTTGGCTCAGGATACTGTAGCAGTATCTTCAAATGCCTATTCTTCAGGATCCGAAAACATTTCGGCTTTTACGCAGGATTCAAAACGTTTTAACGATTGGGCTATCTCTGCCGGTGCTGGAGTACCTATTGTTCACGGTGCAGAATTAAATTCTTTGAAAGAATTTGGAGCGGGTAAGAATCTTTTTGGATGGTCCGCATATCTTAGTGTAGATAAAGCGATTTCACACGCTTTCGGTCTTAAGTTACAGTATGACAAAGGGGAAACACGGCAAGGTTTTGTAAACACAAAAGATCACGAAGCTTCTCCGAACGGGGATGGCGGTCGTACACAGTACGATGCACTGTCTTTGCTGGGAGACGTGAATTTTTCGAACCTGCTTCGAAGAGTTGATAATCATTCTGCTTACAGATGGGCTCTGCATGGCTATGCAGGTATCGGAACTTTAGCTTATAAAGCATATCGTCAGAATGCTGGACCGGCTTATAATCAGCAGTTGGTTAGAGAAGTAAAACCGTTTAAGCTCGGAAGTCTTTTTGGCCAGGCTGGTGCGGGGCTAAAATTCCGTGCGACACAAGCTTTAGACCTTGAAACAAGATTGATGTATATCGTTACTGGTGACGAAGGTTTTGATGGTGCGCGCACTGCTAGCGGACAATCATCAGACAATATGTTTAACTTTACTCTAGGAGCTACCCTTAATTTAGGTAAGCATCAATCACATTTGTTCTGGCATGATCCACTACAGGAAATTTACTATAAATTAGATGTTTTATCAGAACAGAATCGTGATGTTGAAGTTTGCAAGAGTGGTGATGCAGATAATGACGGAGTTTGCGACGATTGGGATCGTCAGCTGGATACGCCGGCAGGTGCAAGAGTTGACGGAGCGGGAGTTGCGCTTGATGTGGACATGGATGGTGTAATTGACCTCTACGACAAATGTGTAACAGTACCAGGACCAGTGGAAAATAACGGTTGCCCGTATGGTGCAACAGTCTCTGATAATACCAGAGCGCTGGAAGGAATTGAATTTGATTTAAATTCAGATCGCATTTTGCCTTCAAATACACCAATCTTGAATGACGCAGTTAATTACATCAATTCTTCTGAAGGAAGATATAACGTAGTAGGTGCCACAGACACTCGCGGTACTGCTGCATACAACCAGAACCTCTCTGAAAGAAGAGCTAGCAATGTGAAAAATTATCTTATTCAGAACGGTGTTAGCAGTGGAAAGCTCGATGCGGTGGGAAGAGGGAAAACAGACCTGAAATATCCGGAATGTGATCCTGCTACAAAATGCCCGGAATGGAAAAACCGCGCAAACCGTAGAGTATATTTCGAAGCAAAATAATCTTGCAGAATTTATAAAATTGAAAAGCCATGCATTCGCTGCGTGGCTTTTCTGTTGTTTTACGCCAGATCTTTATTTACTTTTACGAGGTGATATCAGCCGAACAGTTTACCGCATTAAAAAAGCAGACCCTGAAACATTTTTGGGGGCACGATACTTTTCGCGAACTGCAGGAGGAAATCATAGATACAGTCATAAGCGGCCGGGATGCACTGGCCCTGCTGCCTACCGGTGGCGGAAAATCACTTTGTTACCAGTTGCCTGCGCTGTTGCTCGAAGGAACCTGTATCATCATATCGCCGCTGCTGGCCCTGATGAAAGATCAGGTCATCCAGATGCGCAGGCAAGGTGTGGAAGCAGAATATCTCTCCGCGGAACTGGAAGATTTTATGGCAGAAGAAATTTTCTCCCGTTGCAAGGAAGGCCTCACCAAACTTTTATATGTATCGCCGGAGCGTTTAACGAATCGCCTATTTCTGGACCATTTGCCTGAAATTACCGTCTCGATGATCGCGGTGGACGAAGCACATTGCATCTCAGAATGGGGACAGGACTTCCGACCGAGCTATCAGCATATTCGCGCGTTTCGCGAAGGATTGGGAAATATCCCCTGTCTCGCGCTCACGGCAACCGCCACACCCAAAGTGCTGGAAGAAATTAAAGCAAAACTCGGCCTGCGAAATGCGCAGACTTTTCAGCAAAGTTTTCAGCGTTCCAACATCCGGATCATCAGCAATAAAACCGGAGATAAATACGAGCAGGTACTTAAAATACTGCGTTACACGCAATCCTCAGGCATTATTTACGTTCGGACCCGAAAAGAAACAGAGCAACTCACCGAATTCCTGAACAGGAACCAGCTCAGTCATGTGGATTATTTCCACGCCGGCATTCCGGCTTTTGAAAAGAACCGAAAGCAGAAGCAATGGCTTAGCAGCAACCAGCACGTGCTGGTTGCAACCAATGCGTTCGGGATGGGGATCAACAAGGATAACGTGCGGTTCATTATTCATTTTTCTCCTGCTGGTTCTCTTGAAAATTATTATCAGGAAATCGGCAGGGCAGGGCGTGATGGTGCGGAATCCTACGCCTTCTTGCTGTGGAATGAGCAGGAACTTAAAAACTTTGACCAGATTCTGGCCAATCAGATTCCTTCCAAAAAAGAATACACCGCTATTGTGTCTTATTTGTATTCCTCTTTTCAGGTGGCTGAACATGATTTGCCGGAAGAGTTATTTCAGCTTCAGATTCAGCGGATCCAGAAATTTACGAAATGCTCATTAGCAAAAATCCGGAACGTCCTGAATTTTCTGCACCATCAGGAATTGATCCATTACGATGCGCAGCAGGCATTGTCTTCTTTAGAACTAAAAATAAAAACCGGGGAAATAGATTTACTGCACAGGAAAGATGCGTATCTGGTGGAACTTCTGTTGCGTTCCTTATCCGGTTTATCTTCCGGCCGCCGTGTTTTGTTCAGCGAGAAAAAACTCAGTGAAAAGCTGGAAGCTGATGTACTGCTGGTTCGCGAGCGGCTCCGGGAATTGCAGGCAAAAGGTTATCTGGAGTATATTGATGGTGCTTTGTCGCGCATCAGGTTTTTAAAACACCGCGAAGACCGCGCCCTGAATGGAAAATACTGGCATTTGTTTGAGCAGATCCAAAAAAATAAAATCCGCAAATGGGAAGAAATGAAATTCTTTGTGGAAAATGAGGATTATTGCAAAATGCGCATGATTCTCACCTATTTCGGAGAAAAAAATGCCGGCGACTGTGGAACGTGCTCCGTTTGCGAACAGCAGAAAGACACACTCATTGGCAAAGATGTTTCCGCAGAAATTCTTCAGGTCTTAAAAACAGCACCGGCTGATATTGAGGAACTCAGCATCAAACTCAGCTATTTTGCTAAAGAAAATATTCTGGAAAACCTGATTTATCTGCTCGATAGTGGTAAAATTAAAATGCTCAACTTCCGGACGTATTGCTATAATCACGACGCATCCCTTTAACTTAAAATCTAAAACAAAATATGAAGTCTTTGAAAGTTGTTTTTTTTGGTACACCCGAATTTGCAAAAGTAATCCTGCAGCATATTCACGAATCCCATCATGAGGTGGTAGGCGTGGTCACTGTGGCGGACAAAGCCAGCGGGCGCGGTCAGAAAATACAACAGTCAGCGGTGAAACAATACGCCGACAGCCAGAATTTAAAAACGCTTCAACCTGAAAAACTGCGTGACGAACATTTTCTGGAAGAAGTCCGCAGCTTGCAGGCAGACATTTTTGTGGTGGTGGCTTTCCGGATGATGCCCAAGGTTCTGTTTGAAATGCCACCGCTGGGCACTTTTAACCTGCACGCTTCTTTGCTGCCGGATTACCGTGGTGCCGCGCCGATCAATTATGCCATTATTAATGGTGAAAAAGAAACAGGCGTGACCACTTTTTTTATTAATGAAAAGATTGATGAAGGAAATATTCTGTTGCAGAAGAAAACGGCCATCGGTCAACATGAAACAGCCGGAGAGCTACATGATAAGCTGATGCTAAATGGTGCCGAACTTGTCCTGGAAACATTGAATGGCCTTGCTGCCGGCACGATTGAAGAAAAGCCTCAACCCAAAACGGAACAGCCGAAAACAGCATATAAAATATTCAAAGATGATACGCGGATTAACTGGAATCAGCCGGCGGACCAGGTCCATAATTTCATCCGCGGGATGTCGCCTTATCCTGCAGCGTTCACCTATGTTACATTAAGTGATGAAAAGAAATTCCTGAAAATATACAGCGGTACATTTGAGGTGGTACATCATGACAAACAGCCGGGCAGTTTTGATATCAGCAAGAACAGTTTTATTTTTTACACCGCAGATGGAACGTACACACCAACGGAAGTTCAGCTGGAAGGAAAGAAGCGCGTCGCCGTGAAAGATTTCCTAAATGGGTTCCAAAACTTCGAAAATATTCGCACCGCAGAATAAATTTTATATTTAAATATAAAGACAAAAAAATCTCCCTTCGAGCAGAAAGGAGATTTTCTTATTAAGAATGAGATTTCTTAGGTCAGGCTTACGCGAACGAAACCAAGAACTTTCAGGTCACTGTTGATAAACTTCACATAATCAGCTACAGACATGTTGCTGTCTTTGATGAAAGCCTGGTGTACCAATGTATTGTCTTTGTAGAAACGCTGCATTTTTCCTTTCAGGATATTGTCGATGATATTCGCAGGCTTTCCTTCTTTTGTCAGAAGTTCACGCTCAATATCCAATTCTTTGTCGATGGTTTCCTGAGAAACAGAAGTTTCATCCAGGGCCAGTGGGTTCATCGCCGCCACCTGCATGGAAACTGCTTTTGCAGCATCAGCAGCACCGTCTACATTTGCAGAAAGGGAAGTGATCGCCGCAATCTTGTTACCCGCATGGATATAAGAACCAAGGAACGGACCTTCAATTCTTTCGAAAGAACCGATCTCAATTTTTTCACCGATTACGCCGGTTTGCTCAATCAGCTTATCGCTTACAGTTACACCGTGGAAATCAGAGGCCAGAAGCTCTTCTTTGGTCGCATACGCCAAAGCCTGCTCTGCCAACTGATGTGCCAGCTCTACGAAGTTATCGTTTTTTGCTACGAAGTCAGTTTCGCAGTTCAGCGCGATGATCACCCCTTGCGTGTTATCTGCATTTACTTTTGCGATTACTGCTCCTTCAGTAGATTCACGGTCTGCGCGGTTCGCTGCTACTTTCTGGCCTTTCTTACGCAGGTTCTCAATAGCTTTATCGAAATCTCCTTCAGCTTCTACCAAAGCTTTTTTGCAGTCCATCATCCCTGCACCTGTAATGTTTCTTAATTTCGCTACATCTGCAGCAACCGGTGTATACATATCTCTATTTTTTTTGTATTAAATTTGACTTGTTAAGCTCATTTTTAAGCCCTGCAAAGATAATAAATTCTGAATAAACTAAAAAGCAGATTTAACCGTTATCCTTTCAGGTAATCTCAGCTAAAATGCTCCGGTTTTTATGAAAAAACTTCTCTCTTTTATATTTGTTTTTATTTTTCTCAGCGTCTGGTCGCAGTCCAAATACACCGTGGCACAGGTAGAGAAAAGCAATGACCCGCAAGTCATTGCCAACTTTGTGAAATTCAATCCGAACCACCCGCGAACGCCTGCCTTTAAGCAAAAACTGATTGCCATTGTGGTTAATGATAAACCCGCCGCCCAGCAGGCAAAAGTGGCCAAGCCGTCCGTAACGCCGGTCAGCACCAAAAAGTTACAGAATGAAGTGCGCCGCGATGTGGCTAAAAACGGCACAAACGCGAAACATAAAAAAACGGAAGAACTGCTGAACCATCTTTTTAGTAATGATGCCGGCAGCCGCCAGGCGTATGTGCAGATTGTGAACAAGTCTGCCTGCAACCTGATTGTGAAAATTAGTGGTAAAAGGTTTTACAACCTGGATGTGCCTGCCAAAAATCAGAACTTCATTCTTGTGGATAAAGGTTCCTATACGGTGACCACCTCGGTTTGCGATGCCAAATACAGTTCAGTGAAAAATATCGGAAAGGATATTGTGATTACACTCAACCAGCCGAAATAGTTATTTCTTTTTGAAGATGTGAAAGTCTTTGGTCAGCTCAAGGTATTCCCGGCTGTATTCCCGCGGATTATTTTCCAGCACAAGTTCTTCTTCAATCAGCTGAACATTGGTATTTTTAGTGTATTCCAAAACTACCCGTTTGGGTGGGCTGCCTCTGCGTCCGGAAATCATTACTTGTCTTGATTTAGAAAACTGATGCTGTTTGCTTATGTCAGTAAATGTCTTTTCGCTGTCCGCCGGAATAATGACACTGAGCTTTCCCGAGGAGGCGAGCACTTTCGAACTAGTTTCGATTAAATCAGAGAAAGTAAGCAGCAGTTGTTGCCGCGCCCATAAATCTTTGCCGGAGTCATTTACCTCAAAATACGGCGGATTGCAGACGATGTGATCTACTGTAAATTTTGTCTCAAAAGTTTTGAAATCTGCAACAGTCGCAGTCAGTCGGTTACTCCAGGGCGAAGCTTTAAAGTTACCGGCGGCTAACCCGGCAGCGAGTGGGTTAATATCGATCGCTGCGAAAGTGGCCTCAGGATAGCGCTGGGCAAGCATGAGTGTAATGATACCGGAACCGATGCCCACTTCCAAAACGGAGGCAGCTGTTTCTTCAATTTGCGCCAGTGCGCCTAGCAGAACGCCATCGGTTCCTACCCGAAATACTTCAGGATGCTGCTGAACAGAAAATTGCTGGAAATGAAATGGTTTCAAAAGAACGGCTGATTACTGATGCGCCACCAACTCCGGCTGCGGCTGTTTTACATTGCTGGGCAGGGAAATCGTGAAGCAAGTACCTTTGCCTTGTTCAGATTTCAAGGTGATTTCTCCTTTGTAATCTTCCACCATTTTGCGGACCATGGTCAGGCCGATGCCCATTCCGCCGGATTTCGACGTGAAATTCGGTTCGAAGATGCGGCCCATCATCTCCGGATCAATGCCGTTGCCTTTATCTTCCACGCTGATGATAATTCGCTTTTGGCGCTGTTCCACATCCACATTAATTATGTTTTCGCGCTCGTCGGATGTAGCCTGCTGCGCATTGGAAACGAGATTGGTAATGATGCGCATCAGGTAGGTTTTATCCATATTCACCATTATTTCAATCTTATTGCTGTGGAAATAAATTTTTTCGCCGCTGTAGATTCTTAAGATGTTTTGTATTTCTTTATTAATGTCGAAAAGTTCGTTATTCTTCTCCGGTAGTTGGGCAAATTGTGAGAAAGCATTCGCAACGGTAGCAATCAGGTCGATCTGATCCACCATTACTTTGCAGAGCCTTTTTACTTTATCCGTAGCCTGAGGATCTTCCGGATCGAATTTACGCTCAAAATTCTGGATGGTCAGTTTCATCGGCGTGAGTGGATTTTTAACCTCATGCGCCACCTGCTTGGCCATTTCGCGCCAGGCTTCTTCTTTTTCTTTAAAACTAAGGCGTTCTTTCTGCTCATGAATCTGCAGAATCATCCGGTTGTAGGCTTTCACGAGTTGATTAAGCTCATCATTCTGGTAATACCGGATCGGCTGCGGATCTTCGTCCAGTAGCGTAACCCGGTTGATCTGGTCAGAGAATTTCCGCACCGTACGCGTTAAGTGCCTTGAAATGATCCAACTCAGCAGAATCCCAATACCCAAGACCACTGCATTCACAATGAGTATGAAATTAAAATATCTTTTAAAGACGCTGTTGTAGGAAGAATCATTATGATAATACGGAAAATACACAATGCCGATCGGTTCCAGCATGTTGTTTTTCAGTACGATATAAGAGGAAGTTACATTTGCGTCGATACTTTTATCATACGACTGAATATCCACCCGCTCATTACTGCGAAGTGTACGATTAATGAGATCCCGTGAAAGTTTTTTCTGCGGAATTAAATTGTAATCTTTGTTTGAAATCAGAAAATCGCCCTTCAGATCATAAATAATAATATCCTGATTATTAATATCGGCAATCTCAAAAATAGAATTTGATAAGATACTGACCAGGTTATCAGTCTGCACCTGGGTGTGGCTCACGGCATAGTCCAGAGACGACATCAGTGACTCGGAGCGTTTCTGCAAATCGGTGCGGCTCAGCACATCAGCATTGTTCTGCAGAATCCAGTACGACAGAAAAGAGGAACCGCCGATGCTCAGGATGCAAATCAACAGAAATGCCCAGAACATCTTTTTCCTCAAACTAAAACCTTTATACTTAGATAGGGGCATTTTTATTCATTAGTTTATAAACGTACTTCCCGATGATATCAAACTCGAGATTCACGCGGTCGCCCGGCAACAGATTTCTCAGGTTCGTCAGTTCCCATGTGTAAGGAATGATCGCCACGGAGAAACGGTTTTCGGTACTGTCAGCAACGGTGAGGCTTACGCCGTTAACGGTGATGGAACCTTGTGGTACGGTGGTAAACTCAGCTTCTGATGAATACGAAAAGGTAATATAAAAACTACCGTCTTTGTCTTCTATGCTCACTACTTTGCCGGTCCGGTCCACATGTCCCTGCACCAGGTGCCCGTCTAACCTGCCATCAAACTTCAAACAGCGTTCCAAATTTACTTCTGTTCCGATTTTCCAGTCGCCAAGCTGTGTCTTTTCCAGCGTTTCATGAATGGCGGTCACCTTATACTGTTCATTATCAGTTTCCACCACCGTCAGACAGCAGCCGTTATGCGCCAAACTTTGATCAATTGTTAATTCATGCGTAAATGGGCAGGAGAGATAAAAATCTATATTCTGGCCATTTTTCTGGATATCGGTTACAATGCCGGTAGCTTCAATGATTCCTGTAAACATAATTATTGTAAATTGCTGGAGTTAAATAATGCCTGTTCCGTTATTAGTTCGGGTAACCCACCAAATTTGCTAAATTTGTACGGTTAAATAATTTCCAAATATAAGAAAATGAGTACTACACCGCCTAAGATACGCGTCGGAATCTCTATCGGCGATTACAATGGGATCGGACCCGAAATCATCATTAAAACCCTGGCGGATAAAACGATTACTGATTTTTTTACGCCGGTTATTTTTGGTTCGGGAAAACTCTTTACCTACCAGAAAAATATCTTTAAGGTACAGCAGACGTATCAATATATTAATGAAGCATCTCAGGCGCATCCGGACAAAATCAATATGGTGAACCTGACGAAGGAAAATGTGAATGTAGAGTTAGGCAAACCGACGGAAGAATCTACCCGCATGGCCATTGATTCTCTGGAAGCAGCAACCACTGCTTTGATGAACGGTGAAGTGGATGTGCTGGTAACAGCTCCTATTAATAAGGAGGAAATGCTGAAGCTTGGTTTTGAACATGCCGGCCATACCGGCTACCTGGAACAAAAGTTCGGCAAAAAAGGCCTGATGTTTCTGGTAACCGATGAATTGAAAGTAGCCGTTTCCACGCATCATATCCCAATTTCTGCCGTCGCGGAAAATATATCGAAAGAGAAAATTAAAAAACAGATTCGACTGCTGAATCAGTGTCTGGTGGAAGACTTCTGTGTTGAGCGGCCGAAAATCGCCGTATTGGGATTAAATCCACACGCCGGCGACGGCGGTGCGATCGGCAAGGAAGAGATTGAAATCATCAGTCCGGCTATCAGAGAATTGATAGATAATGGAATTCTGGCGTTCGGGCCTTATCCGGCAGACAGCTTCTTCCAGCCCGAAAAATACTGCAAGTTCGACGCGGTTCTGGCGATGTATCATGACCAGGGGCTGGCACCTTTTAAAACCATTGCTTACGAGGAGGGAGTGAACTATACCGCCGGATTACCTTTTATACGTACAAGCCCGGATCACGGAGTGGCGTATGATATTGCCGGTCAGAATATAGCGGATCCGCGCAGTTTCAGCGAAGCTGTTTTTGCGGCAATTAAAATATTCCGAAACCGAAGTGAGTACGCAGATCTGATGAATGGGCGGCTGCGTCCGCGGAAATCGAGAGACCACCACGGTACCGATGAAGATTTGCCGGCAGAAAAGAACAGATAAGTGTGGCATACTTTAAATTGTGCGACATTGACCGGAAATAATTTGTAATATTAAAAAAAAAGCATATTTTTGCAACCTCATTTTATGGACAAGTTTAAAAACTACGATATCGTGTTTTCCGGCTTGAAGAACGGGAAGCATGAGTTCAGGTTTGAGATAGATAAGGCGTTCTTTCAGCTTTTTGATACCGAACAGGAATTTACAAATCCGGAAATCACAGTACATGTACTGATGGAAAGGCACAGTACTTTTCTGGAACTGTGGATTCGTATAGAAGGTACGGTGCAGCTGCAGTGCGATATCAGCAGTCAGGAATTCGATCATCCGGTGGAAAATGAAATCAGTGTGCTGGTGAAATTCGGAGAAGAGTATGATGACAGCGATGTGGATGTGATTACGATCCCGGCCACAGACCATGCAGTAAATGTTGCGCAGTTGATTTATGAAGATGTGATGCTGAGTATTCCGATGAAGAAGGTGTCACCGAATCTTTCGGAAGAACAGCTTGCGCTGCTGGATCAGTATATGCCTGCCGAACCTGATGAAGAGGAAAAAGAAACTGAAGTGGACCCGCGATGGGCCGCGCTTAACAAATTGAAAGATAAAAATTAAAATAGTTTAAAATGATGAGAATTGAGCAATCAACAACTCATCACTCATCAAATTAAAAATTATAGAAAATGGCACATCCAAAGAGAAGACAGTCGTCAACAAGAAGAGATAAGAGAAGAACGCATTACAAAGCAGAAGTTCCACAACTGGCAAAAGATGCTGCTTCCGGTGAAATGCACCTGTACCACAGAGCACACTGGCATGAAGGAAAACTATACTACAGAGGTAAGGTAGTAATGGAAAAAGAAATTGAAACTACTGAAGAAGCATAAGCCCGAAAAGAGCTAAAATCTTCAATTTTATAGCTAAACCACTCAAAATATTGGATTTTGAGTGGTTTTTTGTTGATTTTTAGTATCTTTGGCCGTATAATTAAATAACGACATATGGACATTAAAGACATTCAGAACCTGATTAAATTTGTCTCCAAGGCTGAAGTTTCCGAAGTTAAATACAAGACCAAAGATTTCGAAATTACCATCAAAACGCCACTGGGCGGTTCTGAAACTAATTTCATGCCTTCACCGGCAGTGTATCACACCGCTCCGGCTCCTGCTGCTGCACCTGCACAACCGGCTGCTCCCGCTGCTACAACACCGGCTGCGGAACCTGCATCTGACGACAGCAAGTTTGTGACGATCAAATCTCCGATGATCGGAACGTTCTACCGTAAGCCGTCACCGGATAAAGATGTATTTGTGAATGTAGGCGACGAAGTTTCTGTGGGCAAAGTAGTTTGCGTGATTGAAGCGATGAAACTTTTCAACCAAATCGAATCTGAAGTGTCCGGAAAAATTGTAAAAGTTCTGGTAGATGACGCAACACCGGTAGAATACGATCAGCCGTTGTTCCTGGTAGATCCGTCTTAATTTAGAAATTAGATGTTAGACATTAGATGTTAGATTAAGTTCTGCATTAAAATTAAAATTATCTGATTTTCAAATTTCTAATTTTCAAATTAAAGTAAATGTTCAAAAAAATACTGATCGCCAACCGTGGCGAGATTGCCATGCGCATCCTGCGTACCTGCAAGGAAATGGGAATCAAAACGGTAGCGGTATATTCCACCGCAG
Source organism: Chryseobacterium salipaludis (assembly GCF_022968825.1). Classification (GTDB taxonomy): domain Bacteria; phylum Bacteroidota; class Bacteroidia; order Flavobacteriales; family Weeksellaceae; genus Kaistella; species Kaistella salipaludis. The sequence goes on along the minus strand of NZ_JALHKS010000005.1, from coordinate 33,836 downwards.
ATAAAGACAGCCTGCATGTGCGCTTCGCTGATGAAGCAGTCTGCATCGGGCCTGCGATGAGCAAGGACTCTTATCTGAAGATTCCTAACATTATCGCCGCCGCGGAAATTACCAATGCAGATGCGATCCACCCGGGATATGGTTTCCTTTCGGAAAACTCTAATTTCTCGCGTATCTGCCAGAAAAATAATATTAAATTTATCGGAGCTACACCAGAACAAATCGACCGGATGGGCGATAAGGCCAATGCGAAAGCAACGATGAAAGAAGCCGGTGTTCCTTGTGTGCCGGGCTCTGATGGCCTGATAGAATCCTACGATCACGCGCTTAAAATTGCCAAAGAAATCGGGTATCCGGTAATGATTAAAGCAACTGCCGGTGGCGGTGGTAAGGGAATGCGCGCAGTCTGGAAAGAAGAAGATCTGAAGGACCACTGGGAATCTGCCATTCAGGAGGCGGTTGCAGCTTTCGGGAACGGCGGAATGTATATGGAAAAACTTATTGAAGAGCCACGCCATATCGAAATCCAGATTGCCGGCGACCAATATGGGAAAGCGTGTCACCTTTCAGAAAGAGACTGCTCTGTTCAGCGTCGTAACCAAAAACTGACCGAAGAAACACCATCTCCTTTTATGACAGAGGAACTGCGTACGGCAATGGGCGCAGCAGCGGTAAAAGCGGCAGAATACATCGGGTATGAAGGCGTAGGAACCATTGAGTTCCTGGTGGACAAGCACCGTAATTTCTACTTTATGGAGATGAATACACGTATTCAGGTGGAGCATCCGATTACCGAGCAGGTGGTGGATTATGACCTGATCCGTGAGCAGATTTTGCTGGCATCGGGTTCACCAATTTCCGGACGTGATTATCTGCCGAAACTGCATTCAATCGAATGCCGTATTAATGCGGAGGATCCCTACAATGATTTCCGTCCGTCACCAGGCAAAATCACGGAACTGAATATCCCTGGCGGTCACGGGATCAGAGTGGATACACACGTTTATTCCGGCTATACGATTCCTTCCAACTATGACTCGATGATTGCCAAGCTCATCACCACAGCGCAAACCCGCGAAGAAGCCATTTCCAAAATGAAGCGTGCGCTCGAAGAGTTTTATATTGAGGGTGTGAAAACCACAATTCCTTTCCACCGTCAACTCATGGAGGATGAAAATTACCTTTCCGGGAATTACACGACCAAGTTTATGGAAGACTTTACAATGGATAAAAGGTTTGATAATAACTAAACCATTTCAATTGAAACATATTTGCATCACAGCCCTTCGGTTGTGATGTTTTGCTTTAAAAAGCGGTGATTCATCTTTAATTATGTAATTTTGTACAAACGATTGCATCATGGAAAATATCATCATTATCCCCGAGAGCAAGAAACAATCGGCCGTAATCAAGGCTTTCCTGAAGGAAATTAAAATTCGTTTCGAGGTAGAAAAGGATGACACCGAGATGACCAAGGAGGAGTTCTTTGCAAAGATAGACCGGGCAAAGCAGGAGGTAAAGGAAGGGAAAGTGACACGAATCAATACGACTTAGGAGTTGCACGCTTTTTTGAAAAGCTTATGAAATACTCATGAGTTTTCACAGATAAATTCACGAAAGACATTCATCTTATTAAGAAATCTGGCGAGAAAGCGCTCTTCAAAAAAGTTACGGCCTTGCTGGAAGAAATCGTACAAAATCCTAAGGTTGGTACTGGAAAACCTGAACAACTGAAACACCACCAGGTCAGTGTATGGTCGCGCCGCATTTTCGGAAAACATCGGCTCGTTTACGAGATTCATGATGAAGAAATCATCATTATTCTGCTCTCTGCCTACGGACATTATACTGACAAATAGATACCGGCTCGCAACCGTTTGTTAATTTAACTTTTAATAATACCAAAATAATTTATGACCAATTCCGCACACAATTCTGACTATTATATTGAACTCGAAGAAAAATATGGCGCTCACAATTACCATCCGCTGCCGGTAGTGCTGGAGCGTGGAGAAGGAGTGCATGTCTGGGACGTGGAAGGGAAAAAATATTTTGATTTTCTGTCAGCGTATTCAGCCGTTAATCAGGGACACTCGCACCCACATATAGTGCAGGCGCTGACTGCTCAGGCGCAGAAACTGGCTTTGACCTCGCGTGCTTTCTATAACTCAAGTTTGGGCGTCTATGAAAAGAAAATAACCGACTTGTTTGGATTTGATAAAGTGCTGCCGATGAACTCCGGCGCCGAAGCTGTGGAAACGGCACTGAAAATCGCCAGAAAATGGAGTTACGAAGTGAAAGGCCTGCCGGAAAACAGCGCAAAAATCATCGTTTGTGAAAATAATTTCCACGGGCGTACCACTACGATTGTCTCTTTTTCCAATGATCCGGATGCGAATACGAACTATGGTCCGTTTACGCCAGGGTTTATAAAGATTCCATATAATGATATTTCAGCATTAGATAATATTCTGAAACAGGAAGGCGACCAGATTGCAGGCTTTTTGGTAGAGCCGATTCAGGGAGAGGCCGGTGTATATGTGCCGGATGCCGGTTACCTGCGCGCCTGTGCTGATTTGTGCCATAAATACAATGTTTTATTTATCGCTGACGAGGTTCAGACCGGTATTGCCCGTACCGGAAAATTGATTGCCTGTTACCATGAAGATGTACAGCCGGATATATTAATTCTGGGTAAGGCACTCTCTGGCGGAATGTATCCTGTCTCTGCAGTGCTTGCTAATGATCCTGTAATGAATGTGATTAAGCCGGGCCAACACGGCTCCACCTTTGGCGGAAACCCCCTGGCATGTGCTGTCGCCATTGCCGCCCTGGAGGTTGTGGAAAAGGAACAGCTTTCAGAGCGCGCCGAAAAGTTGGGTCAGTTATTCCGCGACGAAATTAACAAACTCATCGAAAAAACAGATTTGATTACCAAAGTACGCGGTAAAGGTCTCTTAAATGCCATCCTGATTAATGATACACCAGAAAGCAGTACGGCCTGGGAGCTGTGCCTGAAACTGCGTGACAATGGTCTTTTAGCAAAACCAACGCATGGCAACATCATCCGCCTGGCGCCGCCTTTGGTGATCACAGAGGAGCAGCTGCTTGCGTGTGTGAAGATTATTGAGAAGACGGTGGAGGAGTTTACTTGCCTTTAAGTATTTCTCGGTACAGCGCTAAGTAATTACTCGCCATTACCCGATAATCGAACTGCAGAGCCCAATTGCGGAGTTTTTCTTCATAATTTTTATCAGAACGGTATGCCCGCATGCCGTTCTTTATCGTTCCGGCCATTTCTTCGGCATCAAACATTTTGAAATAAAACGCGTGTGGACCTCCGATTTCAGGGAGACTGGTAAGTTGACTCAGAAATACGGGTCTGCCGAAATACATAGCTTCGATCGGTGGAATACCGAAACCTTCAGCTAGAGAAGGATGGAGCATTGCCTCGCAATTTTGAATCAGTGCGTATTTCTCATCATCTGAAATGTTCCGCAGAATATGCACGCGGGTTTCAAGCTGGTGATCGATAATAAATTTTAGCAATTCCTTTTCATATTCTTTTTTCGAACCGGACACTATAAAAACAAGATCTTCTTCAATTAGCGACAAAACGTTAAGCAAGCTAAGTTGGTTTTTCTTGGGGAAAAGTACACCGATATTCAAAAAATATCTTTTGTTCTTTAGATAATTATATTTACCCAAGTCATATTGCTTTGAGCCATCTGGAAACTGCAAGCCATTATAGATTACCCTTATTTGCTGTTGTTTTTTTACATTGAACAGATGTTGGTTTTTTAAATAATCTTGTTTTACGAATTCTGAGATGCACACGACCATATCTGCGTTTTGAACGTTTTGCTGTACCCTGCGAATATTCCTGCGCATTCTACCGGAGCCAAAATCTTCGTGCAGAAAATTCAGGTCATGCAACGTGACAATCTTCTTTTGATTTTTAGGTTTATAATGAAAATAAGAAGATAATTGGTGTGAAACATGAATTAAATCGAATGATCTTGAAAAAAATGGGTTAAACTTTTGAAATTTCGTCCATTTTAAATGGCTGAAATCTCCTGTATGCTCGATGGACGCAGGTCCATAAATTGCGATCTGTTCTGTAATTTTCAGTAAACGCAGGCCTTCAGATAGGTTACTAAATACCCGGGCAATACCGGAGTGTTTGTATCGCAGCCGTTCAAGATCTAAAAGAATGTTTTTATGTGATTTCATCACCACAAATATATCTATTCATTTACAGTTTAACTAAAACAAATTTTAGTTGTGCAGCTGTTATTTAAGATAGAGCAGATTTCTTAATAGGGATTGTTAGCCTCTATTATGTCCATACATACTTTTCTTATTTATTCTTAAATTTGAGGCAACTTTTAAAAGTAAATGAATACTGACCTAATTTGTAGTGCAGTGCTTGAAAGTTACCGCCTATTAGCTTGGTGTAATTATTGAAATTGTAATATGGTAAAAATTTCTGCCTACGGATATGTTCGAAATGGCTTTTTATATGGAGTTCCCTTCTTGGAATCAATACAATCTGTACTTCCTATTTGTGATGAATTTATCATAGTAGTTGGTGATTCTACAGATGGCACACGTGAAGCTATTCTCAAATTAAATAGCCCTAAGATTAAAATAATCGATACTGTTTGGGACGACAACCTGAGAAAAGAAGGAAAAATTTTTGCACAGCAGTCAAACATCGGGCTTGACCACTGTACTGGCGACTGGGTCATCCATATTCAGGCAGATGAGGTAGTTCATGAAAATGATCTGCAAAAAATAACAGAATATATCGAAAGGTATAATGATAACCCTAGAGTCGACGGATTCTTGCAGCCATTTCTTCATTTTTGGGGAGATTATAACCATATTCGTACGTCTAGAAGGGTACATCGGAATGAAATTCGGGTCTTCAAGAATTCATCCAGCATCCGAGCTTACCGTGATTCGCAAGGCTTTAGAAAATTTCATTCTCAGGAGAATTATAAGAATGGCAGCGAGAGAGGAACTAAGTTAAATGTCATTAAACTAAATGTTCCAGTTTATCACTATAACGCGGTAAGAAGTCTTAATGCTATGGAGCTCAAAGCTAATAATTTTCAGTATTACTACGGACATACAGAGGAGGCTTTAACCGAGATCCCGAGCATTTCCAATTTTAATTATCACGAGGTCGACCGTGTGGGCAAGTTTACAGGAACGCATCCCAAAGTAATGGAGTCAGCAATAAAAAATTACATCTTCGTTTTTGAGCATGATACGAGCCAAGCCGTGTGGAAAACAAAAGACAAATTGCTTCAGAAAATTGAAGATGCGCTGAATACAAGATTTTTTGAGTATAAAAATTATAAGCTTATAAAATAGAAAAGAAATCTTGCTTTCTCTCTGGTGGCCGCCTGTGCAGCCGGCATCACTTCTTCGAAAGCCTCTACTCGGTGTTTATCGTGTTAACGGACAGATGTTGTTTACGATGTAGAATTACAATTTCTGTTCGGTCGTTGCACAAATTCATTCGCGCCTTGTTATTAGTAAAGTTAATTTTTATTATAAAAATTTGGAGTTATTTTGCAAGGGCACTTTCAATTGCTTTGATCCATTTCAGACCAACATTTTCGATGTCATATTCAGCGGATTTTAGCATGACATTTCTTTGCATTTCTGCCCGTAAAAATTCATTGCGCATAAGTAGCGTGAGTTTCTGCTCATACTGCTCTAAATCAAAGCAGTCGACTAAAAAACCATTGGTTCCGGAAGGGGCAATAATTTCCTTTACACCAGCAGAACAATTAAATGCAATAGGAATAACTCCGGCTTGTTGAGCCTCAGTTAAAACCAACCCCCAGCTTTCAATGGTAGAAGTCATGCACAGTATACTTGCTGTATTATAATAGTTATAGGTATTGTTAGTAGAACCACATAAAGTTATTCTGGGTAATTCCTGTTTTTTAATAGATAAGCGTAAGTTTTCGAATTCTTCTCCAGTTCCCACAATCAACACCTCCCAATCAGGAAATTTCTTATAGATCCTACGCCATATTTCAACTAGACGATCCGCCCGTTTGTCCGTATAGCTGAGTCGACCAACATAAATAATCTGGTTTTTCTTCTTTGTACTGTAAGGCATTTCCGGAGTAACCTGGGCATTAGGGATTACATGGATCTTGCGGGCGTCAGATAACCTTAAGGATGTACGTATAGTGTCTTTATATGACTGCGTGAGCACAGTAAAAGCGTCACATTTCTTATAAATCGAATGATATCTCCCAAGAATTCTGCGTCTATACAAATCAAACAGAAGAGGTTTATAGTACTTGTATTTCCATCTGCTCAGCAACATTTTACGAGTAATTGCCTTGCGCAGGTAAGACTGCCGAAGATTTTCAATTTCCCAAAAAGGAGTTCCATGAAGTGAAAAAATATACTTACATCCTATAGAACGTGCAATTCTGTGATGATTAACTTTAAGATGGCCACCAACAAAAATGATGACGTCCATACATTTGTCTCTTGCTTTTTGAACCAAAAGATTATTCCTCTGGTAATTAAACAGATTTTTTTTTTCAAATAATACGAATGTAAAAACCTTTTTATCTTCCTCATTCAATAGTGCCTCATTGATACGACACGTAAAAATATAGATGTTAAAGCCATGCATAGCCAGATACTGTCCGACATCAGATGTTACCTTCTCAGCGCCGCCAAATGGGTATTCTTCATGCAAAAATGCTATATTTTTTTTATACATTAGAGTAAAGTTGAGAATCTTTGGTGTTTGTAAATGCGATCCAGTATGACTGTATCGCAGTAAATGTATTGGTGAAAAGATTTCGTCGGAAAATAAGCGTTCATAAGCTGAATTTCAACAGCCTTATTTTAAAGTCTGCTGTAATCAGTTTGGCTTATTAATCACCAATTGTACAATAAGCACATCCATGCTAATGGCATCGCATTAATATAAAGGATTATGTCAACTCCCTACCTTTCATAATCATCCTCCAACCTTATAATATCATCCTCCCCGAAATAGGTTCCCGTCTGCACTTCAATAAAAATTAAAACAGCATTGCTTCGGTTTTCAATCCGGTGGCGGGCGCCTTGGGGAATGAAGATGCTTTCACCGTAGCGTACTGTATGCTCTTTTTCATCCAGGATCACAACCGCTTCGCCTTCTACCACCGTCCAGAACTCCTGGCGGTGATGATGGTACTGGTAAGACAAGCGATGGCCCGGCTGAACCTCGATTCTCTTTAGTTTGTAATGGGGCTCATCCGCCAATACATAATACGTTCCCCACGGTCTTTCTCCAATTTCCAGCATACAGTATCTTTTCCTGCAAAAATAACTAAAATTATCATACGCCGATTTTTTCTGTAAATTTGTAGGCTTATTAAAACCCAACGGAATTATGAAAAAAGTGCGCGTGCGTTTTGCACCCAGCCCCACCGGGCCCTTGCACCTGGGCGGCGTCAGAACCGCCTTGTATGATTATCTTTTTGCTAAAAATCAGGGCGGCGACTTTGTGCTGCGGATTGAGGATACCGACACAGCCCGCTATGTGGAAGGAGCAGAAGAATACATCATGGAAGCACTGGAATGGTGTGGTATGATTCCCGATGAAAGTCCCGTGCACGGTGGTCCGTTTGGTCCGTACCGCCAGTCGGAACGGCGTGAGATTTATGATCGTTACGTGGCCGAGATTCTTAAAACTGATTACGCTTATATCGCCTTTGATACACCCGAAGAACTCGATGCCATCCGCCAGGAGTATGAGCAAAACAGGGAAGTGTTCGCCTATAATAATATGACCCGGAACCGCCTGCGGAATTCCATTACTTTAACCAAAGAAGAAGTACAGCAGCTGCTGGACGAGCAAGTACCCTACGTGGTACGTTTCAAAATGCCGATCGACCGCGTGCTTAACCTGGAAGACATCATTCGCGGTAAATTTTCCGTGAATACCAATACACTCGATGACAAAGTTTTGGTAAAAAACGATGGCATGCCGACGTACCATTTCGCCAATATTGTGGATGATCATGAGATGCAGATTTCGCATGTCATCCGCGGCGAAGAGTGGCTTCCTTCGCTGGGACTGCACTGGTTGCTGTATGAAGCCATGGGCTGGGAGCGCCCGGAATTTGCGCACCTGTCCCTGATTCTGAAACCAGAAGGAAAAGGCAAACTCAGCAAGCGCGACGGTGATAAATTTGGTTTCCCGGTCTTTCCTTTAAATTTTAAAGATCCCGCGACCGGCGTCGTTTCGAAAGGTTACCGGGAAGAAGGTTACCTGCCGGATGCTTTCGTAAACATGGTGGCACTGCTCGGCTGGAGCCCTGCTGATGACCGTGAAATTCTTTCGCTGGAAGAAATGGCAGCGGAATTTGATCTGGCGAAAGTACATAAAGCAGGAGCGCGCTTCAGCAAAGAAAAAGCAGAGTGGTTTAACCAGGAATATCTGCGCGCAAAATCCGCAGAGGAACTGTTGGTTTTATTGAAAGAAATACCGGGAGTTACCGGAAGTTCGCTATCAGATGATACTTTACTCCGAATTATTGAGCTGATGAAAGAACGTGCCGTCTTCGCTAAAGATATTTATACGGAAGGTCGCTTCTTCTTCGAGGCGCCGCTGAGCTATGATGAAAAAGCAGTAAAGAAAGCCTGGAATGCCAATGCGTCTTCGCTCATGGCCGCTTTGACTGATACTTTGCAGACAGTAGATTTTGAAACCGACGATCTCAAAGAACAACTGCACCAGTTTGCCGAAAAGCACAGTGTGGGCATGGGCAAAGTTATGATGCCGCTTCGCCTGGCATTGGTAGGTGAGTTAAAAGGTCCTGATGTACCCGATATCATGCGCGTGCTGGGCAAAGAAGAATGTATTTCCCGGATTCAGCATGCAGTGAATAATATACCGGTGATCGCCTAATTTTTTCCTAAATTTGAAAATATTTTAATTAGAAGAATGGAGTATTTAAATTTTGAACTTCCGGTGAAGGAATTGATGGACCAGTACCAAACCTGTTCGCTTGTAGGCGAGGAAAGCGGGGTAGATGTAAAACTGGCCTGTTCCCAGATCGAAGATAAAATTATAGAGAAGAAAAAAGAGATTTATCATAACCTCACGCCATGGCAGCGTGTGCAATTGTCCCGTCATCCGGATCGTCCGTACACACTGGATTTCATTAAAGGGATTACAGATAAAGACAGCTTCCTGGAACTCCATGGCGACCGAAACTTTGCGGATGATCCTGCAATGGTAGGAGGTTTGGCCACCATTGACGGACAGCGCGTGATGATCATTGGTACCCAGAAAGGCCGCACGACCAAAGAAAGACAGCACCGCCGTTTCGGAATGAGCAACCCGGAAGGATACCGCAAAGCACTGCGGCTGATGAAACTTGCCGAAAAATTCCGCATTCCTGTTATTTCGCTGATTGATACACCGGGAGCTTATCCGGGTCTGGAAGCAGAAGAACGCGGACAGGGAGAGGCCATCGCACGCAATATCTTCGAAATGACCATGCTGAAAACGCCTATTTTCTGCTATATCATCGGTGAAGGTGCCAGCGGCGGCGCGCTCGGTATTGGGGTTGGAAACAAGGTATATATGCTCGAAAACACTTGGTACACCGTTATTGCACCCGAGAGTTGCTCCTCTATTCTGTGGAGAAACTGGGACCACAAGGAAGACGCTGCCAATGCGCTGAACCTGACACCTACAGATGCACTTCGCGAGAAGTTTATCGACGGTATTATTGAAGAGCCGCTGGGAGGTGCGCATTATGATCCGCAGGCTGCTTTTGGGTTTCTTAAAGCTTCTATTCTGCAGAACATCCGTGCGTTTTCCAAGTTCACGGCGCAGGAACTGGAAACACAGCGCCAGGAAAAATTCATTGCCATGGGGCAGTTTAAAGGATAGAATTTATGATATACAAAAATCCCGTGTTCAGCAGAATACGGGACTTTTTGTTTTTAAAAGGTAAGTTTTCGTTTTTACTCGAACAGTTCCTTCGTGTCGAGTACGGTGACTTTACCGTCTTCGCAGCGAATCGCCTCGCCGGGAAAATTGTGAATCATATGGTAATCGTGTGTCGCCATGACTACGGCAGAATTATTTTCAAAAGCTACCTGTTTCAGCAGTGTCATAATCTCGTTGGAAGTTTCCGGGTCCAGGTTGCCGGTAGGTTCATCCGCCAGGATGAGTTCCGGGTGATTTAGGAGCGCGCGTGCAATCGCTACCCGCTGCTGTTCCCCGCCGGAAAGCTCATGCGGCATTTTGTGTTTTTTGGACTTCATGCCCACACTTGCCAGCACTTCATTAATCCGGTCATCAATTTCGGTTTTATCTTTCCAGCCGGTTGCCTGCAAAACGAAGCGAAGGTTCTTCTCGACACTGCGGTCCGTGAGCAACTGAAAATCCTGGAAAACAATTCCCAGTTTGCGGCGCAGGTTGGGAATGTCAGACATTCGCAAACCCTGCAGATCAAATCCCGCCACGTTTCCCTGGCCTGCTGCAATGGGGATATGGCCGTACAAAGTTTTCAGCAGTGAACTTTTCCCGGAACCGGTTTTGCCGATAAGGTAGCAGAACCGTCCTTTTTTAATGTTAAGGTTCACCTCGTTCAGTACCGTGAAATTCTTTTGTGAGATTTTAGCATTTTTCAGCCGGATCACGTCCTGGCCTTCCTGAGAAGAATGTGGCATACAACTAAATTTAAATATAAAGGCAACCGCTGTTGCACTGCCCAAAAATAGCCAAAAACTTTTGCTTTCGGCTGCTATTTAATAAATTTTAACGAACAAAAAATGCCTGAAAAGAAACTTTTCAAGCATAGTGGTATATGATAATATCCGAGATTATCTCTTAGCGCGTACCGCACTTACAGTTAAACTCTTTCTGCCTTTCGCTCTTCTCGCAGCCAGTACTCTGCGCCCGTTTGGCGTAGACATTCTTTCACGGAATCCGTGCTTGTTTCTTTTCTTTCTTTCAGATGGCTGGAATGTTCTCTTGCTCATAGCTTACTATTTTAAGGTAAAAACGCTTTCTTATTTTTCAGATTGCAAAGATATAAAACTTTTTATTTGCTGCAAACTAATTTCAGTTTTTGCGCTTTCTTTTTACAAATTAAAATCAAGGAAATGCCGCGCTTCTTCGGCGAACAGGAAAACAAAACTTATCTTTGTGGCTCATTCCGATTTGTATTTTATGTTTACACCTGCTGAATTATCAAAGATAAAAAATCTGCTCACACCTGAAAAGAAAATTGTCATTCTTACCCATTATAACCCTGATGGGGATGCGATCGGTTCCAGTCTGGGGTTAAAGCATTTCCTGGCCGCAAAAGGAATTGAAGCAGAGGTAATTGTGCCGAATGACTTTCCGAAGTTTCTGAAATGGATGCCCGGTGCCAAGCAGATTATCATTGCCGATTACAAGCGTAAAAAAGCCGGTGAAGCTATCCACCATGCAGATCTGATATTTGTTCTGGATTTTAATTCCGCACAACGCAGCGGAAACCTGGTGGGCCCGTGGCTGCAAAAAGCGCGCGCAACCAAAATATTAATCGACCACCACCAGCAGCCGGATCCGTTTGATTATGTATATTCAGATGTAAGTATTCCCGCCACATGCCAAATGGTGTATCACTTTATCCAAGCTCTGGAAGAGGAAGAACTGGTTAATAAAGACATTGCCGAATGCCTGTACACCGGTATTATGACCGACACCGGCGGCTTCCGTTTTCGCTCCACAAGCGCTACCACGCACAGAATCGTGGCCAATCTGATCGAGAAAGGAGCCGATCCTGCCAAAATTACCAGCAATACCTGGGACACTAATACCGTTTCGCGTTTGCATTTGCTCGCGCTGGTGCTGGGCCGGATTGAAGTAGTCCAAGAGGGCAAGGTTGCTATCCTTTGGTTGAAACGTGATGAACTAAAGGAACTGGGTTTCCAGAAAGGGGATACGGAAGGTTTCGTGAATTACGGCCTGGGAATTCTCGGTACACAGATGTCTGCCTTTTTTATGGAAGATTTATATGAGGATTTCATTAAAATATCTTTCCGTTCGAAAGAAGATCTGGATGTAAACCAGTTTTCCCGAAAATACTTTAACGGTGGCGGTCATATCAACGCAGCCGGCGGAAAATATTATAAGTCTTTGGAAAATACAATTGAAGATTTCAAAGACTACGTGGAACAGGAAGATATTTAAATATAAAAAAGAGGATTGTTTTGGCAATCCTCTTTTATTTAAATTTTATTTAAAATACCAGTTCCGGCAAATGGTGCAGTAATTCGGTATTAATGATGGCCGCGCAGACGGCGGGTTTTTCCCAGTGACCGTTATGCGCGCAATCCAGCAGATAGGATTTTACGGTGGTGCGGTCGGGTAATCCTGCAAGTGTTTCCTCTACCTTGATAGCCTGATCATGCTTCCCGGCGAGGAGCAGAATTTTACGGTCGAATTTCATTACTGTTTCTTTGTGGTCCTTTCTTTGCGCCATTGCCTGAACAGTGGCAATAACGCCTTCCTGCGGGGTGGATAAGGCAATTTCTTTTGCTTTTTTAATGGCTCCTTCCAGGATATCGCGCTCGTTTGGGTTGAAGAGATTGGGAATACCTGCGCTCACATACGCTGGAAAAGCGTCGCGAATTACCCGAAGGCTTTTTAATCTTTGTTGTTTTTTTTCTTCATCATCTGCCAGGTACGTTGAGAAAAACAGCGTAAGAGTTTCCAAACGTTCGGGAAACAGTTCCGCAAAAGCGAGGCTTACATAGCCGCCCATCGAGTGACCAAGAATATGAATACGCTTCGTAATTTCCAGGTGATCTAAAGTTTCCTTCACCGCTGCGGCCTTCGATTCCATGCTGGTATCCTGTTCCACCAGTGATTCGCCATGTCCGGGCAGGTCCATTTTTATTAAGGTGAAATCTTGCGAAAGATGGGGTTCAAGATCATCCCAGATGGTAAGGTTTTCCATAAAACCGTGAAGTAAGACAAGGATGTGGGAGCCGGATCCTGATTTGGTATAGTGCAGCATTTTAAATGAAATTAAAGTAAATCCGGTGCAAAACTTACACCAGAAAGAAACGCCACCAAGTATTGCTGTTATGCTTTAGTCTGGCTGTCCATCACAATCGTAACCGGGCCATCGTTCAGCAGGCTAACTTTCATGTCAGCACCGAAGATCCCGCTTTCGATTTGTAAACCGGATGTTTTTAATTGTTCTTTGAAATATTCAAACAGAGGAACGGCTGCTTCCGGTCGTGCGGCGCGGATAAAGGAAGGCCGGTTTCCCTTTTTATAATCAGCAATTAAAGTAAATTGGCTAATGCACAGGATTTCTCCCTTGATATCCTGCACGGATAAATTCATTTTCCCCTCGCCATCACTGAAAATCCGAAGGTTGAGAATTTTGCCGGCCAGCCAGTCGGCATCGGCTTTTGTGTCGTTCTCTTCCATACCAATTAGTAAAAGGAGCCCTGCCGTAATCTTGCCGGTAACCGCCCCATCCACTTTTACTTCCGCTTCTGAAACTCGCTGAATAACTGCTTTCATTATCTAACTTTATCAATAAATCTGCAACGTGTTACTAAAGGCGTCATAGCTGGTCAGATACAACTTAGGTGCGATAGTTGCCGTTTTAACAGGTTCGCCGGTAAGCAAAATCCACTCGGCGCCATCCTGCGGACAAATGATTTTAATGTCGTTCTGGACTTCAAGCGTCGTGTCACTGGAAGGGCAGAGGTGCGGCGCATTGCGGTCATATGCTTTGAAACCCTGGGTGGTACGCACGACAATTAAACCGCGCGTGCCGGATTGCTGTTCGGAAACATACACCCAGCCACCTACATTCTGCAAGGCGAAATAAGAAGGCAGGCTCAGGTTTATAACTACATTCACAGGTGAGGCAGGAAAACAGCTTACAGTGTCTTCTCTTTCGCGGCAACTGCTCATAATCAGTAAGGTAAAGCCTAAAAACAGAAATAGATACGGGCGGAAAAATTTTCTTGGCATATGAAATAAATTTATATCTTTGTCCGATACAACCTATTCGAAAACATTGTCCGGCAAATGTCGGATTATTTTTTTATACTAACATTAAATCTCGCATATTATGGCAAGTTATGTGACCAAAGACGGACTGGAGAAGATGAAAACAGAGCTGGAGCACCTGGAGACAGTGGAGCGCCCAAAGATCACGCAGCAGATTGCCGAAGCACGTGATAAGGGAGACCTTTCTGAAAATGCCGAATACGATGCCGCTAAAGAAGCACAGGGCATGCTGGAGATGAAGATCTCCAAGCTGAAAGACCAGATTGTGAATTCCAAAGTGATTGATGAAAGCCAGCTGGACATCTCGAAGGTTTCCATCCTGACCACCGTTCGCCTGAAAAACCATGCGACCAAAGCCGAGCAGAAATTCACGCTGGTGCCGGATAATGAAAGTGATTTGAAATCTGGGAAAATTAGTGTGAACACACCGATTGCCAAAGGTTTATTAGGTAAGGTCGTTGGTGAAACTGCAGATATTGTACTTCCGAACGGCAATAAATTAACTTTCGATATCCTGGAAATCTCATTGTAGAAATTCCCCGACCGGGAAGTTGATTCCGGAATAAATTATGATTTCGTAATTTTGTACCCGCACTTTTTGGTGCGGGTATTATATTTTAAAACACGTATTGTTATGGCGTCTATATTCGCTAAAATTATCGCGCGCGAGCTCCCGGCGTACATCATTGCGGAAGATGATAAACACCTGGCCTTTCTGGATGCGATGCCGCTGATGGAAGGTCACTGCCTGGTAATCCCTAAAGAGGAAACCGATTTTATCTTTGATATCGGCAGTAAGGAACATCAGGAACTTTGGGATTTTGCACGGACGGTGGCGCTGCAGCTTGGGAAAGCTTATCCGGAAAAGCGTGTGGCGGTGGCGGTAGTCGGACTGGAAGTTCCGCATGCGCACATCCATCTATTGCCGATTACAGCGGTAAGTGATATGAATTTTGCCAACGAGCGCGTGAAGTTTACGCCGGAACAATACAAAGAAATACAACAGAAGATTCTGGCTTCTTAATAGAAGGAGCGGGTCACTTTTTTTAATTATCATAAATTATATATATGAATTCTAACCAATGTTCTTTTTGCGGAAAAAAAAGGAATCAGGTCCAAATGCTGATCTCCGGTAACAACGGTTTTATCTGCGAAGAGTGTATTGAACAGGCACACGGTATCGTGCAGGAAACAAGCAGAACAATTGCACAGCCTGCCCAGACGATCGATGAACTGAAGAAACCCAAAGAAATAAAAGCATTCCTGGATCAGTATGTTATCGGTCAGGATCAGGCAAAAAAGCAACTTTCCATTGCGGTATATAATCATTATAAAAGATTATTGCACGCACAGAATGAAGACCGCGAGGTAGAAATTGAAAAATCTAATGTTATCATGATCGGTGAAACCGGTACCGGAAAAACCTTGTTGGCTAAAACCATAGCGAAGGAATTGAATGTGCCGTTTTGTATCGTGGATGCCACGATTCTGACTGAAGCAGGATATGTGGGTGAGGATGTAGAAAGTATTTTATCGAGGCTTTTGATGGTGGCAGATTACGACGTGCAGAAAGCTGAACGCGGAATTGTTTTTATTGATGAAATTGATAAGATCGCGCGCAAGTCTGATAACCCAAGCATTACCAGAGATGTTTCCGGTGAAGGAGTTCAACAGGGACTCTTGAAGCTGCTGGAAGGAAGCATTGTGAACGTACCGCCGCAAGGAGGCCGAAAGCATCCGGACCAGAAGTATATTCAGGTTAATACCCAAAACATTTTGTTTATTGCCGGTGGTGCCTTCGATGGAATTAAAGAAATTATCGAGCGCAGGCTGAATAAACAGGCGATAGGTTTCAGTTCGGAAAAGTTATCGAAGGTGGACGAAGAAGATTATATCCTGAGCCAGATCAATGCAATAGATTTGCGCAAGTTTGGTTTGATTCCTGAATTGCTGGGCCGTTTCCCGATTATTACTTATTTGGATAAGCTGACCAAGGAAACGATGATCCGCATTATGAAAGAACCTAAAAATTCTATCATTAACCAGTTCATTGAATTATTTAAGATGGATGGTGTGGAACTCGAATTCACGCAGGAAGCTTTGGAGAAAATAGTGGAGGAAACCACTGAAAAAGGTCTCGGTGCCCGCGGATTGCGGGGCACGACGGAGAAAGTTCTTGAGGATTATATGTTCAATATTGAGGACGAAAAGAAAATTTTAGTTTCGGGCGAAAGCATAAGCTTTGGAATATAAATGCTTACAAGATTGGATCAAACTCACCCTCACCGGTGAGTTTTTTTATATATTTACGGTATGAAAAAATTCTCTGTGGCCTGTGCTTTTCTGGCACTCGGCTGGATGAACGCCCAGTTTAGTGTATTTGTGGAAGGACCGGCAGAATTCCCGGCAAAGGAAGTGTATCTGTACACGCTGAACGGCTCCAAAGACGTTCTGGCAACCAAACAAAATAAAAAAAGAAACACTTGGCAGCTGAAAGTGCCGCAATCCTACAAAGGGATGATGAAATTGTATTTTCCTGAAACCAACACCTCTGTCAATTTTATTTCTGAAAATCAGGATGTGCGCCTGGCGTTCGCAGTGCGAAACGGGAAAATTGCCAACGTTGATTATAAAGATGCCGCGAATACGCTGATGAACGAAATTCAGGAAGTACAGCAAAAGAAAGAAATCATCCTGCCGGCGCTCTATCAGATCAAAGAATATTATAAAGCAAACAGTGCCTTTGGTGCGGCGCTCGATCAGGAAATCAACAGGTTGTCGGCAGAGAAAATGGATGCCGGGCAATTTCCGTTTGTTACATATTACACGACCAATTACAGTAAGTTCCTCGAAAAGAAAGCCGGAAAACCCGAACCTACCCGCGCAGAAATTATCCAGTTTATCGCAGGTTCCAATGAATTTCTGGAAACATCTTCTCTGCTCAGGCCCGTGTTGGTTGCCTATCTGAATGCCGGCTCATCTTCAGAGATATCAAAGGATGTCGATGAACTTTTGGCAAAGGTTAATTTAGAAACACCGCGCGGACAGACCGTCATTTCGGAACTGATTGATATTTTTGATGCCTACGGGATGCCCGAAATGAAGGAACGCTATCTCGCGCAGGCAGCAGATCTGAAATGTACCATAACAGACCGTCTTGCGCAGACCATCGCTTCCAATAAAATGACACAGATTGGCGCCACCTTCGCTGATTACAAATTCAGCAACCCCGCACACACCACTGCTAAATCCATTTATGATGTGAAAGCAGACCGCAAAGTCATCATGTTCTGGGCCTCCACTTGTTACCACTGTGAGAACGACCTACCTGTGCTGATAGAGAAATACAACGCGATGAAAAAACAAAAAACTGAAATTATCGCGCTTTCATTGGATTCTGACGCAGCGGCCTTTAACAATAAGGTAAAAATGCTCCCTTGGATTAACGACAGCGAACTCCGCGGCTGGAACAGTACCGCTGCAGAACAATATAATGTGCGCGCTACGCCAACTTATTTTGTGCTGGATAGTAATAATAAAATCATTGCAAAACCCAACCGTGCGGCAGACGTTATTTCTTTTTTAAAATTGAATTAATTTCTTTGCACGCTCATAAAATAGTTCTATATTTGCACCACCTTATTCAAGGGCAATGAAGGATGTGTGAACAGCGCTGTTTTCTTGCTTTAGAATATCGGTTAATGTGAATGGCGAGGTAGCTCAGATGGTTAGAGCGCAGGATTCATAACCCTGAGGTCACGGGTTCAATTCCCGTCTTCGCTACTAAAGTCCAGTCGAAAGACTGGACTTTTTTTATTTTTTATCGGTTCAAATGTCAGGATTTATATCTGCCACGGCGGACACGGGTTCAATTCCTTCCGTTTGAGAAGAGATTATTAAAATGTAGTCGGTAAATATTAAAATGCCTTAAGACGAAAGTATATATTTTAAAGCAAAATAATTTGACAATATAAAACGGCAATATTGATTCACTGGAAGTTCTGAAATTACTTTCTAACTTTCCAATTTTAATGTCAAGAGATTCAGTAGCGTATTAAGTTGCAGTCTGGAAAGCTATATTTCGGCCTATTCACTAAAACACCTTGCCTGAAATATCTTAAATCTTCATTTAATGTGAGCTCTGAACCTTTGTTTCGGCATTCTACTAGATTTTTTTATTTAGCATCAATTTCTCAAATTATCGACAGATATGGTAATTCCTTTTTAATGAATAGTAATTAAAGGTATTAATGCTACGGTTTATTTATTATATTTGGATATTGTACGGCTTAGTATTATCCATCCAAATCACAATAAAGAAATATGAGCGTATTAATTACCAATGAAACAGTCAAGGAACTGTTCCACATCGCACAGTCGCTCGCGCGCGAAAATTACAATTCCACCTTTGGTGCTCCGCATCTTCTGCAGGCTTTAATGCACAACAACATCGGGTTAAAAGATTTCCTGGTAACACTGGGTAAAGATCCGGCCTACATTTATGAGTGGTCCGAAGTGCGGATTGAAGAATATCCCAAATCAGGACGCATGGTGCAGGAACCCGAACCGGATGACGCCATCGATGATATCCTCGAAGAAGCAGACGAGGTCCGTATTAAACTCGGCCTGGACGAGATTTCAGCTTTATGTATTCTTACAGCCGTTACGAAATCCGGTGTCGCTTTTTCTGCTCAGGAACTCAAGTCATTGCCGGTTCGGGAGCATGAAATTTTAAATTATTATCGCGGAGAGGATAATGCAGTTAAAAATACAGAACAGCAGGTCTTTTCCGGACTGCAGCAAGATTCAGCCACACCTGCCCTGGATGCATATTGTGTCGATAAAATAGAGCAGGCACGCAGTGGGAAGTTAGACCGCATTATCGGACGCGACCGTGAACAGCGGATGTTGGTGGAAATTCTGTGCCGGCGAACTAAACCCAATGTAATCATTGTTGGCGAGCCCGGTGTCGGTAAAACAGCTCTCGTGGAGGGGTTTGCCATGCAGATGCTGGCGGGGAATATGCCGGCGCTGCTGCAGAACGCGGTATTGTATGAACTGGATACCGGCGCTTTAATGGCTGGCGCTTCCTATAAAGGTGAAGTGGAAGACCGTCTTAAAAAAGTAATCAACGATTGCAAAAAGCTGGGCAAAGCCATTTTGTTTATTGATGAAATTCATGCGCTGCTGGACAGCAAAGGCAGTTACGGCAATGTGGCGAATTTGCTGAAACCGGAACTTGCCCGCGGCGAAATTACGGTGATCGGATCTACCACGGAAGAAGAGTATCGCAAGATTATCGAGCCAGAACGCGCCTTTAACCGCCGTTTCGAGGTGTTAAAGGTGGAAGAGCCTGCCGATACGGCTTGTGTTAAAATGATTGAAGAAGTATTGCCTGGTTACTGTGATCATCATCAGGTGAAAGTGGATCCCGCCGCTTTGCCGGACTGTGTAAAACTTGCCAAGCGGTATTCCAAAGGGAAAAAGTTGCCGGATTCTGCCATTGATCTTCTAGACAGAACCATGGCTTCCGTACGGATGCTGGGTGAAATGTCGCAAACCGAATTGCAGCGATGGAAAGAAACCTATGACCAACTCTTGGAAAGTAAGGCGGAAACTGATGAGTTGCTTTGGCATTACCGTACGCTCGAAGATAAATTAAGTCCGATTCTTTGGGGTTCTTTGAAAGAGCAACCGGAGTTGGACGACGCGATGCCTTCTGAAGAACTGCAGCAACGCATTGATTCGATTTTTAAAGAACTGGAAGAATATGCCGCGATAGAACGGGAGCAGGTGAGCAGTCTGGAACTGGCTGCGGTGATGGCTGCCAAAACCGGCATTCCGATCGGGAAAATTCAGGCTGGTGAAAAGGAGAAACTGCTGAATATGGAAGAGCTGCTCATGAAGCGCGTCGTAGGTCAGAATCATGCACTCAAAACTATTTCCGACGCGATTATTGAAAACCGCAGCGGCCTGAACAAACCCGGCCAGCCAATCGGTTCCTTTTTTCTGCTGGGTCCTACCGGTACCGGAAAAACAGAACTTGCCAAATCCATCGCTGAATTGTTGTTTAATGATGAAAAAGCAATGATCCGGTTTGACATGTCGGAATTTAAGGAAGAGCATTCAGCCGCGCTTCTGTATGGTGCGCCGCCCGGATACGTGGGCTATGAGGAAGGAGGAATGCTCGTTAACAAAATTCGTCAGCAGCCATACGCAGTGGTTCTGTTCGATGAGATTGAAAAAGCACACGGTTCCGTGTTCGATGTCTTTCTACAGATTATGGACGAAGGAAAAATCCATGATAAACTCGGAAAGGAAGGAGACTTTAGTAATGCGCTTATATTATTTACGTCCAATATCGGCAGCGAGGAAATTGTGCAGTATTTCGAAAGAAAGGAAATTCCCCCTTCCAAGGATTTACTTCGGATCATGAATGAGTCCGGGCGTTTCCGTCCCGAATTCCTGGCCCGGATTACAGAAATTATTCCGTTTTCACCGATTACAGAGGAAATGGCGGTTAACATCTTTAATATTCAGCTCAAAGCTTTGCGGCACTCGCTGGAACGCCTTGGGATGCAACTGGAAATAAGTGAGGAAGCTGTGAAAAACCTCGCCTTAAACGGCTTTAGCAGTAAATATGGCGCGCGGCAAATTTCGGGTGTCATCCGTTCACAGTTGGCACGACCCATTTCCCGCCTGATTGTTCGCGAAGAACTGCAGCATGGCCAAAAGCTTTCGATTGGCTGGGATACTGAAAAACAGGAACTGACCTGGGATATGTAATTGAACGCTTACTATGAAAAATAAAAAAGTAATATACCGCTGCTGTATTTTTTTATTACTTCTCTGCAGCAGTAGTTTATCAGCACAACTAACGGCCACCGATACGTCGGAGCGCAGTGTGCGAAAATATCAGCAGGTGATTCGCAGCAACAAACAGCTCGTCAGCCTGATAGAATATACTTTTGCGCAGCGCAAGATTCCTAAGTTTATGCGGAATCTGGCCATCATTGAATCCGGTTTGGATCATCAGGCTGTTTCCACTGCCGGTGCCAGAGGGGTCTGGCAGTTCATGACCCCACATGCCCAGCAGTATGGCTTGTCCGAAGAAGACCGTTCGGATATGTACAAGAGTACCCGCACGGCTGTTAACTCTCTCATTAATCTGTATAATAAATACGGAAACTGGGTGACAGTGGTAGCCGCTTATAATTGTGGCGAAGGAAATATTGCCAAGGCGATGTCTGCAGCCGGGTCCAAACGCTACACTGATTTTGCACCCTTTCTGCCAGCAGAAACGCAGATGCACGTGAAAAAGTTTCTGAACGCGAGTTATGCTACGGGCGAACTGCAGGCTGTGCTGGCAGATTACCATAAGACCGGAACGGCTCCGGCTGCCGTAGCGCAGAAAACTGTTCAGAAACCCGGCAAACCTTTTACCAAAAATAGCGGTAAACTTTCGGAGATTGTTTTAAATGGTGCTTTCGATTTAACCGTAATTGCAGAGCGTCTGGACATCGAGCTCAGTACTCTGCTTGGCTGGAATCCCGGCATAGAACAGGCACTGGCTGAAAAAGGGCAAAGTGTTTTTTATCTGCCGCGTGAGAAAATGCTGGACTTTCAGTTAACAAAAAATGAAATCCTTACCGCTTCTTTAAACAGTAATGAATAATGGATAATACGAATTACAGAATGCCTTTCGATCCGCGCGCCGCCATGACCAGCGACGGCAATATAGCAACGTGCAGTACCGGCGAGAGTATTGCCCAGAATATCATGCTGCTGATTATTACCAAGAAAGGCGAAAACCGCTACGATCCGCAGTATGGGAATGATGTCTGGGAGGTGGAGTTTGATAATGGCGTGTCCTCGGCCGCCTGGGAAAATATTTTCATCAAAAGCCTGCAGCGGCAGATCAGGGATTATGAACCCCGGCTGACAGAGGCACATGTTTCAGCAGATATTAATTATGTGGAACACAGCTATGAAACCCGGAATTTCACCGAGGTAAAAAAGAAAGTGCGGGTCGCCATCAATGCGAAAATGCGCGAAACCGGCGAGAACTTCAGTTTTTCTACGGAATTGTTTTTAAGTCCTATGTCAATCGATTAACTTTTTGAAGAGTGTATGAATATTATCAGACAAAATTATTCTAAGGAAGCTATACAGGCCCGCATGCTGCAAAATGCAACCCAGCTGTGGGGCGTAAAAAATATACAGTCGCTGGACCCTTTTGTGAAATTGCTCATTGATGCGTTCAGTACAGAAGTCTTTAAGGCAAATAATGAAATTCAGACCATCAACGGCCGCATTCTCGAAAAGCTCGCCCGGCTGCTGACTCCTTCCCGATATGCTCACCCGTCGCCCGCGCATGCCATTGCCTTTTGTGCTCCCTCGGAAGACCGGCAGCTGTTGCTCGCGCACAGTGAATTCTTTACCAAAAAACAGGTGAACACTTTGCAGAAAGACCGTTCGGACCGGCAGGTCAATATTTCGCTGACAGCGGTAGATCACGTGGAACTTATCCGTGCACAGACAGTGCTCATGGTGGCCGGCAATACAGTGTACAGTATTGATGAGCAGTTAAATAAACTGCCGGTGGCGCGGCTTCCTGTGCAGGTGGAAGCGTATCGAACCATGAAATTAGGAATTGATTTATCTGCTTATGAATCAGAGAAATTTCCTGAGCGTCTTGCTTTGTATGCCTCCAATCCTACCTTTGAACATGTGGATTTTGTCTATCGGCTCCTGCCGCACGTTCGGGTATATCACGGATCCGAGGAACTACAAGTGGCGCACGGCCTGACCTACGCCGATTCTCCGCTGAAGGAAGGCTTTGAAGGTATTTTCGAAGAGCAATCGCTGCATCATAAAATCCGGCAGGACATCAAAGGAATTTATCATGACCGTTTTATTGAGATCAGCGGTTTCTCGCGGAACACCATGAAAAATACCGAGGTCGCCCTGCCTGATGAACTGGATGACGGAACGGCCGTCTGGGATACCTACCGGGGGAAAAAGCTGCTGTGGCTGACCCTGGAATTCCCGCCACAGTTCACTGCTGAAATTCTGGAAAACTTTTTATTTGTTACCAATGCTTTCCCTGTGTACAACCGCGCCTGGAAGAAAACAGAATACGCGCTGGATATTATGGGAAATAATATTCCGCTGGATACCTCGGAGGATGAGTTCTTTCTGTATGTGGACGAAGTGCTCGACGGGCAGGGCAACCGCTACGGAGAAATTCCCTTTACGCCCAGTGATCATATGGAAAAAGGTTTGTACACTGTGCGCAAAGGCGGCATGGAACGGTTCACTGATCGCAATGCCATTGACCTGATGTCGCACCTGATGGAACTCCTGCGTGATGAAGTAGCGGCCTTTTCGATTATCAACCGTGATAAGGTAAAGGAAGTGCTGGGTGAAATTTCGGAGAAAATGAAAGGCCTGATGCAGAAAGTGGAAATGGCCAACCGCGAACTTCGCGAAGATGTCAATTATGTCATTATTCAGCCGCTGGAGGATTCTGCGCATACCTACGCCAGTTTTTGGGTGACGCATGGTCCGCTGGCAAACGCCATCCGCCCGGGAACGGTTTTCAATTCCCAGCGCAGGCTGCAAAGTATCACATTGGTAACGCCCACCTCAGGCGGCGTGCGGGAACAAAAGCAGTCGGACACTATTCAGGCATATAAATACGCACTGACCACGCGGGATAAGATTATTTCAGTGGAAGATATTCGCAATTACTGTAAAATGGCTTTGCGAAATGAGGTGAAGAAAATTACAGTCAGCCGCGGCACGATGATCAGTGATCGTCCGAAAGAAGGGTTTGTACGCACCGTGGATGTTACCATTGTACCACAGGATTTCGCCTTTTATGGTGCCAAATACTGGGATCAGCAGGCCGAGATTTTGCGTAACAGCATCAAATCAAAAGCAATTGACGGGGTAGAATACCGCGTCTCGATTCAGGAAGAAGCTGCCATGACTAAAGAGATTTTATAGTAGTTTGCCAATCCAGACAACTAAAATGCTTTCGGTTTTATATCGAAGGTATTTTTTTTGGCGGACAATTCGCGCTGTCCACTCATACTCCTCGGTCGGTCGTTTCCGCTGCGCTCCACCGCCTCCCTGCGGGGTAACCATTTCCATCGCGGCCGCAAGGGGAGCCTTTTTCCAAGGGCAGCGGGAACGGGCAGAGCGGCTGTTTTTTTTGGTGTGGGGCGCAGGGTTTAATGTTAGAGGTATGAGATAAACTGTTGCATGTGCGCAGTTGATCTGTGTAAATCTGTGGAATCTGTGTGGGTTACTGCACGTTGCAAGGTGCAACTTGCAAAGCCTCTGCGCAATTATCTGTTAAATAAGTGCTCTTTAAATCCTGTTGCTTATAACTGACAGCATGCAGCATACAATTTTCATCGCCTATCATTATACATTCTACGTTATACTTCATACAAATCATCTTCAATATCAGCTGAATTCAGCACCACTTCCAAACCTGCAAAGCACGCCATGCCCGGAATCCCCGATAAAAAGTCGTAAAACTACTACACTTTTCAAAGTTTCGCTCCGTTTGGTTGATTTATGAAAAAGATGCGCGTAAGTTTGATATGTAGAAAGCAGGAAACAGGAGGACAGAAGACGGAAGCGGGAGGACAGAAGCCGGAAGTCTGAAGAAGGAAGTCTGAAGCGAAGAAAGAAAAAAGAAAAAAGAAAAAAGAGAAAAACAGATTGACGGATAAACAGATCAACGAATAAACAACTCAACAAGTCCAAGTCTCCTCTAATTTCTAACCCTCTAACCTCTAACTTCTGAATTAAAAAACCAAATCAATTCATATAACACTTAAAAACCTACCATCATGGCAAACAATTCAAGAGCCGTATTAAAATTCAACGGCGGCAACGAACAGAAAGTATTAAAACTAAACTATGGTGTTTCCAGATCTACGGATGTTTCCGGACGCGTGGCTTCGGATCCTAACAATGCGCTGATTAAAATTACCGTGGAAGCTACTGAAGACAGCGGCATTCTGGAAAGCCTTCTGAACGGCAAGTACAAGCCTACCAGCGGCGAGGTGACTTTCAACAAAGCACACGAAGAAGGCGCGCTGACCACCCTGAAGTGGGAAAACGGCTACGTGATTCAGCACGAAGTAGATTATGACGCCCTGAACGAAGACAACATGCAGGTATCCTTTGTGGTAAGCGCTGAGAAGATCGACTACGGCAACTCTTCCTACGATGGAATCTGGCCACAGAAGTAAGCCGCACGCAGCTGTAAGCTATAAGCTATATGCAGTCAGCACTACGCGCTTTAAGTGGTAGGCAATACGCTACACGCAGTACGCAACGCTTAGAGCATATAGCCTAAAGCATACAGCCATACAACATTCATCATTTGTGTTAACCGCTTCCCGATACGGTCCGGCTGCCTTGGTAGTCCTCCGGTCGGGAAGTTTTTTTCGCGCGATGAAGCGCTAATCATTTTGTGCTAAATATATAGTGCGGCAATCCCGCTGCCGCCGGAACTTTTATCGAAATAAGAAAAAGACAAATTTTATTTACTGTCATGATATCTTCATAAGACCAATTACATATTAAAGGTGCAATTCATGCGCGGCAGTATCCCGAAAGCTAGTGAATCTGAAATTATGCTATGTAATTAAAAATAATACCTTAATTTTATTAGCAATAATTGTTTAAAGTGTTCAATGTTTTGTGCGCTAAACAAAACTTAATTATAAAGTTAATTAAGACAGAAGCTAATAGAATTTTTGAGCCAAATAACACGCTAACCCTAACCGCCTTGTCAATTAACAAATCAACAGATACACAAATCAACAAATACACAAATCAACAAATAAACAACTGAACAACTGAACAACTCAACAACTCAACCACTGAACGACTCAACCACTCCTCAACTTTAACCCCAAACCTCCTCCCTATGTCTTCCCTCAACCTAAAATCCTCCCACACCGCGCGCGCTGTTTCTGAGCATCAGCTGCGCGGCATCAACCGCCAGGTAAAACTCTCGGTGATTATCGAGGGTAGAGTCATCTCGCACTACCGGCATTTAAGCCTGGAGCAGTACAGCCATACCCACCATCATTTTGAGCTCGAACTCTCGCACGATACCCTGGGCGCTGAGGAAAACCATCAGCTGCAGAGTGCCAACCGCTTTTTAGGCAAACGCATTACTCTGATTCAGAAATACCGCGAGGTGGAAGACAGCCCCGAGCGCACCTTTGTGGGGGTGATCACCAAAGTAAGCTACCGCCAAGAGAAAGGAGGCCTGGGCACGGTGATTCTCTCGGGCGGCAGTCCTACGCTTTTGATGGACGCCGCGCCCCATACCCAGAGCTTTGGCGGTGACCAGAGTGTGAACATGAGTATTATTGCCCGGGAAGTCATTAATCAGGCGCTGAGCCGTGAGAAGTTTGACTTCCGTATCGAGGCCAATGACCACTGCCAAATCCCTTATTCAGCGCAGTATGAGGAAACCCATTACAATTACCTCTGCCGTATGGCCGTGGCCTATGGTGAGCAGTTCTACTATGACGGAGAAATACTGCATTTAGGAAAACTCCCCGCGCCTGAAGCGCCGCTGACGCTGCACTATGGCAGTAATGTGAGCAACATTCAGGTGGACCTGAATGCTGTGCACATAAAGCCCGAGTTCTACGGCTATAATTCCTCTCAGCATACAAAACTTACTTCAGGAGAAACACCGGCCAGCCATAAATCAGATCTGGCGCGCACGGCTTATAGAAACAACAACGATATTTTCAAGACCCGCTCGCTTCAGGTAGCACCCCTAAGAGCGCAGACTGATCAGGATGTGGTCAGCTCCCAGCAGAGCGCCTGGGGGCACCGCGCGGTGGATGTCTTTACGGTGAGCGGAGATACTTCGATTCCTTTTCTGTATCCGGGTTGTGTCTGCGATCTGGAGATGCGCAAAACCGACAGTACCGAAACCTCCTACTTCACGCGCATCATGATTACCGAAGTAACCCACGATCTGGATGCCACGGGAAAATACAAAGGCAGTTTTAAAGCCATTGCCAGCGATACGGGCTATCTGCCCCAGCCGGAGTTCACCACACCCACTGCTCAGCCGCAGATGGCTACGGTCATCAGCAACACAGACCCACAGGGCCAGGGTAGAGTTACAGTGCGCTTTGACTGGCAGCTGCATGACACCACCAGCTTTATCCGCATGATGAGTCCCGATGCCGGTGGCACCGATCAGGTCACCCAAAACAGAGGTTATGTCGCCATCCCGGAAGTTGGTGATCAGGTGATGGTCGGTTTTGTACACAACCACCCGGACCGGCCTTTTGTAATGGGTGGCATGTTCCACGGGCAGGTGGGGCTGGGTGGAGGTTCTGATAACCGCGTTAAATCCATCCAGACCCGAAGCGGCCATCGGATTATCTTTACGGAAGACGAAAGTATTGTCATCACCGACAAGAGTGGCAATGAAATCCATTTGGATACCACCGGCAGCAATATCAGCATCACCGCGCCCGAAACCATGACACTTAACTGCAAGAACATGAATATTAATGTGGGTGAGAATATGACCACGAGTGTGGGAATGAACAGCAGTGAGACCATTGGCCTGAACAGTTCACAATCAATCGGAATGAATGCTACCCAAAGCATCGGTGCGATGAAGATGACCTCGGTACTGGGCGATGCGAGTGTGTTTATTACCGGGAAACTTACAGAAATGATTGAAGGAGATGTGCATAGTGAGACCGCAAAAGGAAAAACAATCGTCAATTCGGACCAGGGAATTGAAACAAATTCGCAGGCTTCCATTAACAGGCATGCTCAGGAAGAAGTGCAGAATAACAGCGGAGAAAAGTCTAAAAACTATTAAGATTTTATAAAATGAGTAGAACAAGAATAGTAAAAGGGAAAATTACGGAGATTATCGGGAAAGATTATAATATGTACTCTGAAACCAGTATCATAGATTATGCTGCCGAAGTGGTTTCTGAAAAAGGTAAAACAAAAGGCGTCAGTTATGGAAATCCTGAAAAGCCATCTGGTAGAGAAATAAAAGCCAAGTGTTTAGTGAAATTTAGACCCCATGACAAATATAAAGATAATCCTGACTTTGGATTTGATTGGCTTCGTGCAGGAGATTCTGGTCAAAAAGGAGATAACTGGTTCGGAAATATTATGGGTAAATATTATGAAACAGATAATGTTACTGTCTTCAAAAATGGAAATAGCTGGAATACCAATTTTCGCAAAGATCTGAATATGTATGACCAAAAGTTGAAAAGTTATAGCAGTTTTTCAGTGGTGTGGAAAAAAATAAATAAAAAACCCTACTTATATCCAATTCCTATTCTAACCCTTTTGAAAGGAAAATCTGCGTTGTTTAATTTGAAAATTGAAATTCAAGAGAAGCCAAAGAAATTAAGTTTAGAATTTAAAGACGAGGAATCAGAAAAATACTTATCGCTTAATTTAAAAGAAATTGGTGATATTAGAAAAGGCAAATATGACAAGTTTAATTATCTAAAAATTACTTGCAAAGAAAGTTTCGCAAAAGAACAAATATTATATGTAAAAGCAGATGGAGAAATTTGTGGTGCAATGAAAATTCATCCTAATTCTACACAACATCAAAAACTTATTACAACAATTTTCGTTTCAGTAAAAACAGATATTAATGGAATTATTAAATCTGGAGTTTCTAAACAAGGAAGCCAACAATATTTTACGGAATGCTTAAATCAAGCGCTCGTAAAGCCTACTATTTTAAATAACTTCTCAATTGATTGTACAGGTAATATCTTGTATAATACGTTTATAAATAAATTTTGCACGAAACTAGGTGGAAAAAATTATATTAGTAAATCTATTGGATTAAAGGATTATTTGGAAAAAGAATTTAAAAAAAAATATGGAAGTAAATATGATAAATTTTATAAAGTTTTTTTTATTGATGATATTTATCCATCGTGGAAGAATGGAAAAATTTCTGGTTACACAAATGGTTTTTCTTATTTTAATACCACCTTTACAGTTCAATTTAATACACATTCAAAAGAAACTGTAGCGCATGAACTTATGCATGCTCTAGGACTTCCACATACTTTTGATGGAAATACTCAAGCAAAATACACATACGAAGCGTACAAAACCAACAACCTTATGGATTATTGTCATCATATAGCGATCCCAAGAATATGTATATATAAATGGCAATGGAAAGTATTAAATTCTAAGATAATTGCGTGATGAAAAGACTTATTTATTTACCAGTGTTCTTTTTTTTGACATTTATGTGTCAACAAGAAAAAAAAACAAACATAAAAGGAAGTGAAAATAAAACCAATATTATGGCTGAAAAATTTGATTTTGAATTGTATAAAAAATATCAGGAAAGTAACGGTACATTAGAATTAAAAAATGGCTATACTATTTTGTCAATTGTTCCACCTGAAGATAATGAAATGGGTATGCAAACAGAATTGCTTCCAAAACCATCATTTTTATTCTTGTACAAAGAATTTTATCCCAATGGATATATCAAAAAAAAGGAAGTAAGAATTAGTGAAACAGTGAAAGTAATGCAATCTGAATATTATGATGAGAAAGCAAACCCAATTAAATCTGTAGATGAAGATAAACATTATGGCAAAATTAAATATCAGGATATTTTAAATTTTCTTCATAAAATGAAATACATTAATATTAGTACTGGTAAAGGTAGATTAAACGAAGATGGAACTAATAAATATGATATTACATATGATAAAGACATTTCTGTTTGGACGATTTTAATTACTCAAGGAAAAAAATTAACTGAAGATGAATTTTTAGAAGCAACAAGAAGTTCTGAAGGAGAACCGAGTATTTGGAAGCCTATTGAGTACAAAATTGACGGAGAAACTGGTAAAGTAAAGGAGATAAAATAAACTTCTAAATAATTTAAAAATCAGAATTTAGTTTCTGATTTTTTTTAGACTTTATTGTTTAGAAATCTACAACAAAACCGTGGTTACGTCGCCATCTTGCAAGTTAGGGATCAAGTAATGGTGGGTTTTGTGCACAACCACCCGGACCGTCCTTTTGTGATGGGTGGCATGTTCCACGGGCAGGTGGGGCTGGGTGGAGGCTCTGATAACCGCGTTAAATCCATCCAGACAAGAAGCGGCCACCGTATTATCTTCACAGAAGATGAAAGTATTGTGATCACCGACAAGAGTGGCAATGAAATCCATTTGGATACCACCGGCAGTAATATCAGCATTACCGCACCGGAGACCATGACACTAAATTGTAAGAATATGAATATTAATGTGGGGAAGAATATGACTTCTACGATCGGCAATAATCAGAGTACTTCGGTTGGGCAGAATCAGAGCAATACAGTAGGAATGAATATTACCGAAACTGCTGGAGCTAATATTTGGCAAAATGCTACTATGAACTATAATCTTAATGCGACCAACATCATGAATATGGCGTCCGAAAATTTCATCTATGATGCTACAGATATTCATAAAAATGCTTCAGAAGCTATCGAAGTTGCTGCTATCGGCGATTATATTCAGAATAGCGAGACAACAATACATAACTTGTCTGGAGAGAAAGGACACAACGCATAAATTTACTGATATGGAGAATCAGTCTAAAAAAGGGAGAATTCAAGTATTTGCTAAAAATATAAGAGGTAATGCCAATGGAAGTATTTTGGAAGAAAGCAGATTTACAAGAAATGTAGCTGGTGGAAGACAAGTGCAAAACGGCTTTGGCGGAGAGGTAAATCATGATGTAAACCAAGCTAGAAAATCAGTTGAGGAAACAAGAGTGAAAACAATTGAATGCCATAGTGAGCTTGATGATGGTTCAGCGAACGATGGCTCGGGAACAAGTTTGAAAAAAGGTGTATTATTTAATAAAACCTATAGATTTAAAGCGAAAGAATTTACGAACGGAGAACCGAAAAATCCTAATAATATTCGATGGGCACTTAAATTTACTCATCCAGAAACTGGAGTAGTTGAAGAGAATATTCTCCAAAATAAAGATTGCCGCGGCTTGGAACTAAACCTTCGCTTCTCCAGCACTGAATGCTGTGGAAGTAATATGGAGGTGCGAGCATTTATAGAAAATGCAGATTCCGAGGGTAAATTTCCGATATTTATGCACAACAGGTTCCGATGGTTTGACGGGCAAATAGTTCAAAATGAGTTAAATTCTCGAATTAACAGTCCTTGGCTAATTAATCAAAGCTCAACTTCTTTATGTGGAATGGCTTGTATTTTTTATTTATTTGCTAAGGAAAAACCACAGGAATATAAGGTTTTTACACAAAATCTTTTTAGGAAAGGTGTTTCCAATTCCAACCAATACAAAGTTGAACCAACAGGAGAATTGCTTGAAAAAAAAATTGACTACAGGATTTCCTGATAGAACAGGTGGTATGCCTTTAGCGGATTTTATTGCGCTTGCTGGAACACGAAATCACGATAATAACAGTTATAAAGGTGGTAATGAGGAACTTCAAGCAATAAATTGGCCGCCTTTAATGATGGAATTAACAGAAAAATTTTTAGGTTATTCTGATGTTGAGTCAAATGGAATTTATAATCCTATAAAGAAGTTAAAAAACTTTCCTTTACCAATTGTTTGGCAAATGATAGAGGATATCAATAAGCAGATATCAGATGGGTATAAATTAATTTTAATGATAGATTCTGATCTTATTGCTTCAGACCCCGATACAATATGGAATTTATTCTCTTTAGAGTACCATTGGGTTGTTTTAGAAACCCCAATCCAGACTATTCAGAATTTAGATGGAAATGGTCGAATTTTTTATACATTAAATTTTAAAGTATATACCTGGGGGACTAATAATAAATATTTACAAAGTGTAATTACTATGGATGATTTTAAAAGAAATTATTATGGTTATATTAAAGCAAAGTAAGATTTTTCTATTGATTATCATCTGTATATTATCAATGTGCTCATGTGTAAAAAACAATAAAAATATTGTGCAGAAAAAGCAAATGTGTATAAAGGAACGTGAAATCAATATTTATAATGCTAGTGACAGTATTCTTATATTTTTTAATGGAAAATATCAAGATAAATCTTTTAAAAATCTAAATATTGAACACTCAAGGAACAATAAGAAAATAAATGACGCAGGCTTCAGGCTCTCTAAAGAAAATTATTTAAAAATTTCCGGCAATATTAAACTAGAGTCCAAAGATTTTTTAAAAATAATATTTTCTGATGGGGAAACAATAACCATTACTGAGTTTCAAAATGAACCGTATTTTGGCGGCGGAAAATTTTTAGGATGTTTCTTAGGAAATTGTTTGGTTGACGGAAAACTCACAAAAGCTAAAAATGAAATTAATATATACAAATAACTTGACTAAATTTTCCTTTATGTTCTTTTATGAAGTAACGGGATAAACAAAACTTAATTTATACACACGGAGGCAGAATCCTATGGTAAGAAAATAACAGCGTCGGCTATGATTTTTCAGAACAAATTACTACGGTTATATCAATTCAAAATAAGTGTGAGTTTTTTTATTAAACTAACAATAGTTGCGGTTTTAGTATTTATTCTATCTGTTTTTTTACTTTATAATATTTTCATTTATTATAGTCCTCCAACAGAAGACGGACACAAATATATGCCAACAGAACAAATAGTTAAATCTATATTTTTTAGTGTTACACTATCAATTATAACATTTATCATCTGTTGGAAATTGCAACAGATAAATTAAAAGGTTCAACTTGTAATATGTGTATTCAAGAATTAATACTTTCGCTTCGACTTCCTGTATGGAGCTAGTTTCATTTTTTAAGGAAAGCCTTAATTTAATTTGTCCTAACAGATGCATTATAAACAATTAGTAGGGAATTGTAAAAGTATGCACTCAGGTCATGGTGGGTTTTGTGCACAACCACCCGGACCGGCCTTTTGTGATGGGTGGCATGTTCCACGGGCAGGTGGGTCTTGGAGGCGGTTCTGATAACCGCGTTAAATCCATCCAGACCCGAAGCGGCCACCGTATTATCTTCACCGAAGATGAAAGTATTGTCATTACCGATACGAGTGGCAATGAAATCCATTTGGATACCACGGGAAGCAATATCAGCATCACCGCGCCGGAAACCATGACGCTGAATTGCAAGAACATGAATATTAATGTGGGGGAGAATATGACTACGAGCGTGGGAATGAACAGCAGTGAGACCATTGGCATGAACAGTTCACAATCCATCGGAATGAATGCTACCCAAAGTGTCGGTGCCATGAAGATGACCTCCGTGATGGGTGATGTCAGCGTGTTCATCACCGGGAAACTGATGGAGATGATTGAGGGTGATGTGCATAGTGAGACAAAGCAAAACAGAAACGAGATTTCACATGATGATATTGAAATTTCTTCCAGCAAAAACATCACAAAGAATGCGCAGCAGGAAGTAAAAAATAACAGTGGTGAGAAAAGCAAAAATCATTAGTTATGTCTCGTACCAGAATTGTAAAAGGTAAATACATTAAAATTTCTGCAGGGGATCACTATATTTCTGCTGAGGGAAATATTATTTCCAGCGCAGCAAGCGAAGTCAGAGATCACGGAGTTGAGCGCGGCGTGTTTTATGGGAGTTATGAACGTTTGGGCAGTGATATAACAGATGACTTCGAAATAAGTTTTTCACAAAAGAAGAATGGAATTTATTCTAC
>NZ_JALHKS010000004.1 GCF_022968825.1 Chryseobacterium salipaludis | reverse complement strand
ACAGCGGGATACTTATCAATATCAATTTTTAAACTCGGAAAAGTTGTGATGATATATAAATCTGCGAACTCAAACGTATATCGCTTTATGTCACGGCCTCTAAGAATCGGTCGAATAATCTCGGCACTTTTAGCATCTTGCTCAATAAGTTCGTTTCGCTTCTCACCGGTTATAATGAAAGCATCATTGAATCCTGTTTTAATACCGTAATTAATGGAAATGTCCCAGTCTTTCAGCGGAGTGCCGACACGTTCAATCTTTTCCTTTATGCTCTTCTCGATTTCCGACAAAATCACCCAGGAATTTGAGTCGCTAAATGTCATAACAGAGCTATGCTGTCTAACAAAAACGCTGGTTTACCTTGTAGAAAAATAAGCTATGTTTTCTATGCGGCATTTTTGGTTTATTTTAATCAGATCTAACCCCTTTAAAATAAGCAATTATGATCTACGGCTACATCCGTGTAAGTACCGACAAACAAACAGTAGAAAATCAGCGATACGAAATCAATCAATTTTGCCAACGGCAGGAAATTATTGTTGACAAATGGATTGAAGAAACCATCTCCGGCGCAAAAAATGTGGAAGACAGGAAACTGGGTAAACTCCTGAAAAAAATGAAAAAGGAAGATGTACTGATTTGCTCAGAACTTTCGCGCCTGGGCCGAAACCTCCTCATGATTATGGGCGTGCTCAATGAATGTATGAACCGCGATATCCAGGTATGGACCATCAAAGATAATTACCGGCTGGGCAGTGACATCAGCTCAAAAGTGCTCGCCTTTGCTTTTGGTCTTTCAGCAGAGATCGAACGGAACCTCATCTCTCAGCGGACAAGGGAGGCACTGGCGCGCAAGAAAGCAGAAGGTGTCATTTTAGGACGGCCCAAAGGCAGTAAGTCCGCTAAAACCAAACTGACCGGCCAGGAAAAGAAAATTCAGGAACTGCTCGATAAGAAAGTTTCATATAGCGCCATCGCACGGATACTTAATGTGCATAGGTTAACTGTCTCAGCCTTTGTGAAGGAAAGATTATAATTGCTACATTTGAGAAACACAAATTCTATGCGGTTATTCAGGAACGGGAAAAGCATATTGTCTGAGCTACGGGAAAAACCTTTTAAGCTCGAAAAAGAAATACAGACTCTATTTGAACACAATCTGCATTACATCAGTGGATTACAACTTGTTAAATCTGAATTCACCATTCGGAATAACCGGATTGACACGCTGGCTTTTGATCCTGAAATTGGTGCTTTTGTGATTATAGAGTATAAGCGCGGGCAAAACTACAGTGTGGTTGACCAAGGCGTTTCTTATCTTAATCTCATGCTGGAGCATAAAGCAGAATTCATTGTCGAATATAATGAAACCCAGAATAAGGCGCTCAAGCGGCAGGACTTTGATTGGACCCAAAGCCGCGTGCTTTTTGTCTCGCCGGCATTTAATAGCTTCCAGAAACAATCCTCTAATTTTAAAGATCTCGCAATTGAACTGTGGGAAATTAAAAACTATGAAGGAGGAATTGTCGTCATTAACCCAGTTAAAAAATCAGGTTTTGCACCGAGTATAAAGCAGGTTCAGAAAAATGAATCAGCTGAAATAGCAAATGTGGTACGCCAAACTAAAGTGTACCAGGAAGAAGACCTCTTGAAAGGAAAATCTGACCACATCGTGGAGCTTTATGAAACCTTTAAAGAGGGAATTCTGCATCTCGCTCCCGACCTGGAGATCAGAGCAAAGAAAAACGAAATCGGTTTCACTGCAAAAGGTCGGGTTTTCGCGGACATTTGCCTGCAGAAGACAGCCCTTAAGATTTGGATTAACCTGAGAAAAGGAAAACTGGATGATGCGAAAGAGCTGGCAAGAGATGTTTCATCAGTCGGCCATTGGGGTAATGGCGATTATGAATTGTTGGTAAAAGATACAGAAAATCTGGAGTACATCATGAGCTTAATAAAACAGGCGATTAATAAATAGCGATACATACTGGAAGAAGTCTCAAAAGAATAAGCGAGGCTATTTTAATTTTTTAGAGTTCTAAGACATTAACAATAGTAATTTTCGGTAAGCAATTATCCTCCGGATGATAAGCACTTTGTAATTTTGCAGACCCAACTGAAATATTTAACTTAGATCAGTCAATAGTAGCGGCAATGGACCAATCGCTATCATTGTTAGATGATATTTTTAAACAGATTCCGGCGGAATTCGGATTAAGCAAGGCCGGAAAGGAAAAAGTTAGGGAGGTTTTGGCCGATAAGGTAAGAAATGCCAGGCTTTCAAAAATATATATAAATTACCGGAAATGAAATCTTTTTACAGCATCGTTCGATATGTAAATAACTCAGTTACTAATGAAAATTTAGCGATTGGGATCATTATGATTTCCGGCCATCGGCTCATGTATAAATTTTCCAAGGAAAAAATTGCCCTGACTTCAAAACTGAATAATAACAATTCCAGACTATTAGAGTACGCCATTGAAAATATCAGCTTCGGAATAGAGCAGGATTTGAAAAATGCAAAATCTCTTTTTGAGAATGAACATCATTATAACTTAGAGTTCCTGAAGAATATTTCAGTGTATTCTAATAATTTCCTGAAGTTTGATCATCCTGCAGCAATCGATATGGATTTTGATGAGCAGTCTTTTGCACGTTTTTTTGAAAGATTTATCGATATCGCGGCCAAGTCCAGACAGGAAAACAAAGAAGATAAGAGTTTTGTAAACAAAGTTTATTCGAAATTCATCAGTCCGTTAAAAGATATTATTGATACCAATTACAGGGTCAGGAAAGGAACGCTTCCCAAATTGTTTTTTGATTATACCTTGGATGGTATCGGGGTAAACGGAGTCATATACTCTGTCAAGTCGGTGGATATCAATTCCGATAAAGCCATTGACAGTTTACGCAGAGATATTTCAGAACTGGAGAACCTTACCTTGCGACTGGACAGTTTTGCAGACGAGCGAGGCATCGACTCAAATAAAAATAAGCATTATCTGGTCGTTGATCCCTATGCTGGTGAGAAGCATACGCATCACGATCTTTATGATCTGTTGACCGAAAATGCCAATTACGACGTACCGTATCAGATAATCAATACTTCAGACCTTCCTCAAGTGGTAGAGAAAATAGAACAGGCAAAGGCTCAGAAATTCTCCTCTATGTTTTAAAAGTTTGCGCAGCTGGGCTCAAGTTAGAACAGTTAGCGCAGCTAGGAGTATGTTAACCAGTTGTGACAGAATCAAAAACAGAAACAGATGGTTTCACACGAACCTACGTGTTTGATGGTCCACATAAGTTCGATTTATTCGCAGGTACAACACCCATGTCCGGCAATTGGCAATTGGCGAAAGAGATGCAATATTTTTTGGGCAGGAATCAGCGAATTTGAGGGTGGGTAAGATTAAGAATTAAATGAGATATTGAAATTTGAAGACAACTTCGCCCATAATTTTTATAAAAAAACCTTTGTGATTAGAATAATTAGAGCCCAATTCAAACATTTGTTGTGGAAATTATTTGAACGTTAATATGTATTTATTTAATTTGTATTTTAGCAATACTAAAGCACCGCAATATGGCACCAAATAGAGATGCAGAAACAGGAAAATATGTTTCTGAGGAATACGCTAAAAAGCATCCCAAAACGACTGTAAAAGAAGTTGATAAAAAGAATAAGTCAAAAGCTAAACCTCCGAAGAAAAAGTAGAGTTATTTTTTTTTTGGTGAGATCGGATTCTTAATTCGGTGTATAACTCTTAATCATCGCTTAAACCTCTTGGACCTGCACCTATTTATAATGAAAAATTTAAGGAAGCAAACTTTTTATTATACAGAAATTTAAATAAGTAAATTTGCAACGTCAAGTAAAATGTTGTAATCTTTAAAATGCAGCAGATTAAAAGAAAAAAAAATATAAAGGAGTGATGATGATATTATTGATCTTTATAGTTAAGAAGACGGGTCGCAACGCTCCTGGGTAATCGGTTTCAGTTGAGGTAAAGATTCAACAGTTTTACTCACTTTGGTATGGATTACACTCCAGCTGCACAAGCTGTCCTCACTTTGAGTCTGTACTTATCACTACTTTCCATTTGTTAATACTCATGCCACATCCTTTCTTCGCTGTCATCCAAAACCGGCAGCTGCACCTGCTCCGCATAAAAATACGCATCGTCAATCAGGATTCGGCGCAGGTCGCCATCAATCCCCTCCAGACTTTTACCGCTGGGATTTCTCAGGATGACAAAACCGAACGTTTTATAATTTCCGGCGTCGCGGAACAGGTAGCAGAGTTTAATGTTACGGGATAAATCTTTCTTCATAATGGTACCTTAGGAATTCAAGATCCGGCAGGAACTTTTGCGGCAGTATGATGGGCTTGTCGTGATATTTTTTAAAGTAATCAGTAGCGTGTTGGCTGCGGTCTTCCAGGATCTCGCCGGATACTTTCACTTTATATTCAGGAGTGATGGTGATTAGGCCCGCTTCAAAAGCTTTGTCGTGAAGCGCGTTGATCGCAATGCCATTCTCTGGGTTCAGCCGGTTCTTTTCGTCCAGCGCCCATGGTATTATGTGTCCTGCGATAAGCATCTGCGGGTAGGTGATGCCTGTAATACAACAAGTGTAATTGTACGCTGACATCACCGCACGGCGGAAAAATGTTTGATTTACGCGGGCTTTCACAGTTTGTTCGCGTTCTTTGCCTTCGCGTGGGAGCATTTGTTCCGTGATATCGCTCATTTCTTCTATGGGCTTGCCTTCAAAACTGGCCAGCAACTGTTCGCTTTCATAGGGCAGAATATCCCAGTGTTCATAAAACTCGTTCCACACTTCCGCGTCCAACTTGCTGGCGTTGGAAGCCCCTCTGATTCCTCTCGCTCTGAGGGCAGGGTCAAGGCTGGCCAGATTGACCAGCTTAAACGCCACCGAGCCGGGCGTACGTTCGAGCAATTCCCCAAGATGTACAACCTCCGGATTGCTGCGGTGCATTTTTCCGAACGGCAACTTGCAATACAGGTTCATTACAAGAATCAATTCGTTGCGGGTCCAGAGGCGTTGACCGGTTTTCATAGTGCTATATTTAATAACATAAGCATAATTCTGTGAACGATGCAAATGTAAGATACTGTATTTATTTGAGCGCATGTTTTCTTATCCTCGAGTAATCCTAGAAGATCTTATAAAAATAATTCTTGATTATCTGTTGTGAAATGAAGTGCACAGGTCTATATGACGCGGTTAAACTGTTGAGTTTAAAATATAGGTGGCTAAGACTGGGGTAATTTGTTTATTATCAATGTTTTAGATTGTTACTATAGTCTTGTGATTTTTGAACTAATTATTAGTAATTTTGACTGTTGAAATTAAACCTTAAATTGTAAGTATCCATGGTGAAGATTAAAAGCAGAAAAATTGAGGGTGTAATTGATGAAATCATTGATCAGTATACATATGCAGACAGGTCAGAGCGGCCTTGGATTATTGGATTTAGCGGAGGCAAGGACTCTACTGTACTATTGACCCTGGTTTGGATCGCGCTCCAACGGATCCGGGAGGAATTGCCTTTTCCTTTCCAGTTGAAGAGAAAAGTGTATGTAGTTTGTAATGACACAATGGTTGAAAATCCTGTTCTTGCTGATTACGTACAGGAGGTCTTGAAAAAGATTGATGAAGAAGCTAGGAATCAGGACCTTCCCATCTTTGTAAAAAGAACAACTCCGCAACTGGAAGAAACTTTTTGGACCAATGTAATTGGTAAAGGATATCCGGTTCCAAATAATTCCTTTAGATGGTGTACAGATAAGCTCAAAATTAGGCCCACATCTAACTTTCTTCTGGAGCAAATTGATGAAATGGGTGAAGCAATCGTGTTACTCGGCACTCGATATGACGAAAGCCTTACCAGAGAACGTTCTATTAGACGACATGAAGTCGCAGGCAGAAGGCTGTCAAAGCATAAGACCTCAGCTAATACGTATACTTATGCGCCAATCAAAGAACTAATGGTTGAGGAAGTATGGTATGTAATCAATACTGTCGCGTCGCCTTGGGGATATGATAATAATATTTTATTTCAGATATATGCTGATGCCAGCGCTGATGATTATGAATGTCCAACAGTGATCACCGATAAAAAACATACTTCTTGTGGCCAGAGCAGATTTGGATGTTGGACATGTACTGTCGTAAAAAACGACAAGTCTATGACCGCTCTTGTTAATAATGGCAGAAACTGGATGCAGCCTTTAATGGATTTTAGAAACAAACTGGTTGAAAATAGAAATCTTCCCGAAAATAGAATGGACCGCAGGAGAAACGGGCAATTGGCCAAAAATAAAGATGATGAGAATAACGGGACCTATAACATTAACTATAGATATCAGATACTTAAAGACCTGCTTACTGTTCAAAAACAAGTACAGCAAGAACGCCCGGATGTTAATCTTATTAATAACCAAGAGCTTATTGCTATTCAGGTATTATGGAACAGAGACGGATATTTTGATCATACTGTAGGCGAAGTATACAAAGCTATATATAATAAGGACATAAGTACAAACAACATTAAAACTTTAGATTATACCGAAAAAAGGATTATAAGAGAGGTATGCCAGGACGATGTTGAATACTACAATCTGATTGACAATTTGATTTCTCTTCAGGAAACGAAAACTTTGCTCATATCTAAGTATGGGCTACATAACGACATTGAGAGGAGAATTGAAAAATTTGCCACGGGAACCAACTTATAGGATGAAAATTAGCAAGATAACATTCGAGAATTTTAGAGTGTACAAAGGTGTCAATGAAATCATTTTTGACACAGTACCGTCATCAAAAAATATTAACATTATTGCAGGAAAGAATGGTTTCGGAAAAACCACTTTCTTAACAGCTATGATATGGTGTTTGTATGGAAAGATGATGCTTGAGGTTGAAGAGAAATACAAGAAAGATATTAAAAATGCGGGAGGATATGATAAGTATCTTATAACCTTGCTTAATCGTGCTATAAAAGACGATTTTGAGGCGGGGGAGTTGATCGAACCAGCGATGTCAGTTGAGTTGGAGTTAACTGGTGTAGCGATCCCCTCAATGCCGTGTGAACGCGTGCTGATTAGAAGGAGTTTCAGTATATACAAACAGCATGAGCATCTGGAAATCTATATAGATGGGCTGGAAAATGAGTTAACAAAGGAAGTAGGGTCAGAGCTGTTTATTAATGACTTCATTTTACCTAGAGAAATTGCTAAGTTCTTTTTCTTTGATGCCGAAAAAATTGTAACACTTGCCGAAGCAAAATCGAAATCTGAACTTAAGAATTTAAGTAGCGCTTACGCCGAGGTTTTGGGAATAAAGAAATACGAAGACCTTAAAAAAAATCTCGAAACGTTACTTATTAAGCTTCGCAGAAATGGCGCAAAGCCACATCAGAAAGAAAAGCTGCAGCAGTTGATTGACGAAGCAGCCCAACTGGGGCATCTCATTGAAATTAGTAGGAATAAATTAGACAGAATAGATATTCAGATTTCGGAATTAACTGTTCAAAGTGCGGATTATCAAGAAAAGCTTATTCGTGAGGGAAGCGGTATAACTTCTGAAGAATTAGCTGAACTTCGGATGGAGCAAAACTTGCTAAAGGAGAGTTCAATAGAGATCAGAGATCGGCTGAAAAGAATGATTGATCTGGTTCCTTTAGTTATGGCAGGTTCTAAACTGTTAGAATTAAATACTCAATTGGAAAAAGAAAGTTTTTCGGATACTCATTTTAATATCAATATTTCATCTGTAGCTACTTTAAAAACATCTATTCTTGAAAGATTAGAAACATTAGAGATTCCTACACAAATGGGTGCGCAAATAATCACTGTGTTTCAACAGACTCTGGAAGATTACACAATCAAAAACAATCAAAATACCGAAGTCTTGCTGGATTACAGCCCAGAACAAACCCGTACAGTTAAGAAAATAATCGACGATCTTAAGAATGGCTTCAACATAAAATTTCAGAGTATTGTCAGAGAGGAAAAAAACAATCGTCTGGCAGGATCAAGAGTCTACTATAAAATAAAACAAGCAGAAGCCCGAAAGACCAATGCAGTTTCTGAAAAACTACGAGATGAAAAAGCAAAGATAGATGCGGATATTCTTCGGCTATCTGAGGAGAGGGGTAGCATAATAGAGGAGTTAGGCAGACTTGAGAACGACATGGCTGCAAAACGCAAGGTTATCTCGGAATTCGAGAAGAAATTTAAATTCATAGAAGCAGATATAGCTAAAAGCAAAGTAACGAATAAGATTTTGGAAAAAATCAATCTTATTTCCTATAGAATAAAAGAGGAGAAAAAGCACTCGCTTCAAAAGGCCATTCTTTTAGGACTCAAAAAGATTATGCATAAAAATAACTTCGTGCAAAATGTAAGAGTTAACGTATATGAAGACGTGATGGATATCGATTTGTTAGACGCTAATGATCGGATTATTGATAAAGACTCTCTGTCCAAAGGAGAACAACAGTTATATGCAACGGCTTTACTTAAAGCCTTGGTTGATGAATCAGGTATAAATTTTCCCATTTTTATAGACAGTCCATTGCAGAAATTTGATAAACATCACTCTCAAAATATTATTGAGCAGTTCTACCCGCTTGTGTCAGATCAGGTAGTTTTGTTTCCGTTGCTAGAAAAGGAACTGTCGGAAGCAGAATACAACTCTTTAAAACCCTTTGTTAACAAAGTCTTCGTGATCGAAAACATGGCAGGCTCTTCATTATTTAAGCCTCTAAATGCAGATCAACTCTTCGAATTTAACGTCAATCAGAACAGCTATGTTTAAGACTATTAAAACCAGCGAAGAAAATAGGGATGTGGTAGCACAGCTTACCAGAAAGCTGAATTTGGGCGCTGAAAATCTCATTGCGCGTATGGCATATACCTATTCTCTTTCACAAAACAGAAAACTCCATTTAAAAGATCTGCAGGACTCAAGGGGAAAAGAATATTCCCGCACAGTGCTTTTTGGTGAATATGATGATATTTATTTAGGCCTAATCTGCGTTCATTATAATATTTATAAAACGCACAGGGATCTGTCGAAATATATCAAGTTGCATGTTGATGATGGTTTGCAATTAATCAACAAAGAAATTTTAAAAGCTCCCAATATTGACGGCTTTGACTTCTTAGTAGAGCTGGTTGCAGGTAAAATCAGTGAAATCTAAATTTATATTATCGCAAAATTTTTATTACCTTGTCTAAAATAGAAATTGATGACAATAAAAGATGCTGTTTTTTCAGTTCTGAATGATGCCGGTAAACCCCTAGGAGTTAAGGATATTTACTTGCGAATTGTCGAAAATCAACTTTATAATTTTAGATCGGATAATCCTGAGCATATCGTACGCACTTTATTAAGAAGACATAGTGATAACATAAATTTTCCTTCATCAAGGAAAGAAAGACATTTTACTTTCATGGCGGATGGTACTTTCTGGTTTAAGGATAGGGCGGCCGTGAATGTGCAGAAAACCAAGATCTTATCGAAAGAAAATTTGCCGTATAAGGAAATAATTGAATTACAAAAGAAATATAACTCCATTTTTAAAAAGTCAATTTTGAACCAACTTTCGAATATTGAACCCGAAGATTTTGAAGAATTTTGCAGACAATTATTGGTAGTGTAAGGTTTTAAAAATGTCAAAGTAACTCGCAAAACGAAGGATGGTGGTATTGATGGATATGGCGAACTAAAAATAGGTATTGCCACCATGCCGGTCGCTTTTGAATGTAAAAAGTGGCTCCAAACAGTTGGCCGACCTAAAGTAAGTCAGTTCAGAGGTGATATTCAAGGCAAATATCAACAGGGGATTTTTTTCACAACTTCTCAATTTTCTACTGAAGCAAAGGATATTTCCTTACAGCCAGGTGCTGTACCAATTGTTTTGATTGATGGGAGTGGAATAGTGGATTTAATGATGAGTAAAGAATTTGGTGTGGAAAGAATTGAGTTGCCTATTTATTCAAATGCTCTAGATTTGATCTTACAGAGAGAATAGCGACAAGTAAATGATCCATAAACTATAATACAACCTAATTCATTCAAATGAAAGATATACGTTGGGAACAAAGATTTGGTAATTACAGAAAGGCTTTAAAGAGACTATTAAATAATATTGCATTTGTAGTTTCTGGGGAGGATACAGAATGGGAGGATGACGAAGACATTGTCTTGGATATCCTTTTAGCAACGCCAGACATCATAAAACAAGGTTTAATACAAAGCTTTGAATTTACGCATGAGTTAGCTTGGAAAGTAATGAAAGACTATGCCGAGTTTCAGGGCAATACTGAAATTAAAGGCAGTCGTGATGCAGTGTTGTATGCGGCGCAGGTGGCTCTCATATCAAAAGCACATGTTTGGATGGAAATGATGAAAAGCAGGAACAGCACTTCACATACTTATAATGAAGATACGGCAAATGAAATCACAAAATATATTTTGTTTCAATATAAAGAGGAGTTCGTTAAATTTGAGTATAAAATGGAAAGCTTAAGAAGTGGAGAGCAGGGAAATCTTTTTGAA
Organism: Chryseobacterium salipaludis; assembly: GCF_022968825.1. GTDB lineage: Bacteria > Bacteroidota > Bacteroidia > Flavobacteriales > Weeksellaceae > Kaistella > Kaistella salipaludis. Next base: position 212,404 of record NZ_JALHKS010000004.1, on the reverse strand, counting down.
TAAGAAAATGTTTGGATTAGCCCCCAGTGAAATTAAGATGATAAAAGGTGTATTTGAAAAGTTCCCTCAGGTGCATGAGGTGGTTATTTATGGCTCGCGTGCTAAAGGGAATTTTAAGCCCTACTCGGACATTGATCTTTCGTTGATAGGTAATGACTTATCGCAGAAAGTGTTATTTAGAATTGAATTAAGCCTTGATGATTTAATGTTACCCCTATGTCTTTGATCTGAATATCAACAGGAAAATTTCCAATGAAGAATTATCGGATCATTTTTTAAGAATGGGAAAAACTTTCTACAATAAAAATTCAATATAATTTAGGTTTAATTTTTCACCAATTTAATCTAACTGACATTTATACATAATCTTCTATATTGATTTTATATCTTTCTATATCCAAAACTGCTTGTCTATAAGACGGGCTCAAGCCAACAGCTTGACATTCTTTAATAATTTCATCTTTATCATCTTTTGACATTCGTGAACCAAAAATAATTTCCTTTAACGTATCTTGAGAAAATTTCCGGACGCATGGTTCATCAGTAACGATCCTATACTCATCCTCATACCTCCAATCAGCTGCCTTAGCAAAAAGAATTCTATCAACAATCTCCTCATCAGTATGCAGCCAACCCCAAATATCATCATAGTGAGATTGATACCTTACCCTTTTCGATTCAGCAAAGTAGTCTTGAGTAGCATCGAAGCCAAAGCAGACTCCTTGATGGTTAAATGTATAATGAGACCACATTAAAATATTATCATTTTTAGAACTTAAAGATAGTATACCTTTTTTGTCATGCAAATCCTGTATTCTTTCAATAATAGCATGCTTCTCAGTTTCATCTTCGACAAAAGCTTGGCTAAACTTCTCGTCTATTAGTTTATGTGCTTGGTCAAATGTTATACCTTCATATTTTTCTTCTTTCTTAAGTGCCATTGTATACTGCGAACGAATTTGAGCAGCTTTGATTTCATTTAATTTCCCATTAAAATGTAAAAATACTTTTCCGTCAAAAGGATCATTAAAATTATCAATATTAGAAAAGTACAGCTCCTGTTTGTTGATGATTTGCAGAACTCTTTCCTTTGATTCAGTATTAAAATTGCGATATTTATAAAGAATCATTCTCCGTAATATAAAAATGTTTAACAACTTGCTCCAATGCTATGCCGCCCAGCAGCTTTACTAGTACACTATGCACCTTGGGTGTTAATTGATCACCTGAATCAAATATTTCGGTAATAGTTTCAATATCTTTACTATTTAGATAATTATCTAAATCTGCATAGTCTTTTGCGATACTATATAATTGAAATATCAGATTTGAATCACCGTTCGCAATTCGGCCAAAAATCTCTTGCCCATACGATTTTTGCAGTTTATCTAACAGTCTATAGTATGAAGTACCCACAGTTCTATTGAAAATGTTTTTTCTCACAACAATAATAAGTTGAGAACCCTTTGTCGCATTTGCAAGACCTGGTTTCATACTATCTCCTTTCATGGTGATTTCCGACCACTGATTAAAGTCTGGAACATCATAGGATGGGGTGTCGAAGAATTTTAATTCTAAATGGTAATCACTGTTGAAAAACTTTTTCATTCCTAAATCATTAAGGAAATTTATGCTGTCATCAATGTTTATATTGTTCAGCTTGCCTCCTACCTCTTTGAGAAATAGAAATAACATTTCTTGTCCAACTACTGTTCTTAACAAGTTGTTCTTTTGTGTGTTCTCAAGATTTCCAGCCCATTCCGTTAGCACTCGCCTTCGGTTTTCCACCCCTTCCTCTGCTTCACTAAGGAAGGCCTTAATTTGTTTTTCTACTTTATCCGTTCTTCGTCTGATATTACTATCAACTTTTAAAGATTCGTGTGCATTAATTATAAAATTGAAAATTAGTTTTCTGTCATCAATTTCATGATTGAGAATCGAATCTTTAATTTGGGAAGTAAACCACAATCTATTATAAACACTTGAAAGTAATTTAATGAAAATTGAACATTTTTCATTTAGAATATTCGTAATTGTATCCGCGCTTAGCTCAAAAGCTGCATCTTTTGAACAATCTTGATTATAAATATTACCCAGTAAATTAATAAAGTCGGTACGGTCTTGATTCTCATCATCACTTGCTAACGCACCCATAAAAAACTCTCCTTGTGCTTGCTGTATTTCTTCGAGATTTTTTGCCTTTATTCGAATTAGAATTGTGAATATTTCTAGTTCAGAATCTGTTATTCCCGCATTTGTCAACCTCTCCATTAGATGACTTATTTTACGCTCATCTAGTTCTTCAACTGATTGTGAATTATTTATTTCATCCAAGATAGTGCTGTTAAGCAATAAGCAAATACTTCTAATATCTCTCATCTTATCCACATCAAAATATTTTAGTAAAATATTACCTAAAATATTTCTGTGAATTGTCATTATGTTTGATAACTCCCAGGGGAATAACGAATTGTGGTTTGTAAGAAACCCTCTGTTTTCCTCATCGTCCTTGCCTGATTCCTCTAAAAAATAACGATTTATGAAATCATTATTATTAATCATAAAATCATCTTCTTCCAACATTTTTTGGTAAACATCATCCTCTTCTATACCAGGGATATTTGCCCCCAAAGTTTGCGCGGTAATTCTCCTGTGAATATTCCGATCATCAATGAAAATTAATTTTTCTTCGGATACCAAACGGGGAGTATTGTTCACATCAATAAAAAGAGCCCTCGTTGCTTGAATTAAGTCTAAATCAAGGCTGTTTTTAAATATAACAAACGTTACGGGGATACTAATATCCTTATACGAACTTTCGTTTTTTGCTTCATAAAAACTCCTTATTGCGCTTACTCTATGTTGTCCATCAATAACTAGTGCGGAAATACCATTTTTGTCCCATTTTAATTCAATTGGGTGGTCAAAAATGAAATTTTCACTTTCATATGTTTTCTCTACAACAATACCCGAAATGCTGTCAAAAAATCCCTCAGAACTATTATATTGCTTACTGGGTTCGCCATTTGTTTTTGGCAATAATACAACTGTGATTGCTGGAAAGAATTTTATAGCTCTGTTGTGGGAGTCAAGGTATTCATTTCTTATTTCATTAACTCTTTTTGTAGAAATATTTCTTTGAATGATCTTATTCATTCCCCATCTCGCATCTCCTCTTAAATCATCAACTAGCAAGATATCTCGATTTTTCAGCAATTGCGCTACCGGAATATTCGATGTAAAGACACTTGTGTCGAATTTAGAATTCAGTCTTTGTATTGAATGAATACAGAAATAGTCGCTTGAGTAATTTAAGTTATTCTGTATTTTTATATTTAATTTTGCCATTGTATTATTTTTAACACTTAAAAGGGCTTTTCGTGCTTGTTAGCAATAATTTTTTCTTTAAATTCGGACACCTCTTTATCGGAAATATTACTGTAGGTTTCCCCAAAATCAATCATCGTAAATCCCATTGCTTCAACAATCAATATAATAGTAGTCATAGCGGATCTTGTTTTCCCATCAAATGCACTTGTGACTGTTGCTTTTCGCATTTCTCCGGCACTATTTAGGGCAATCTTCTCATAACTATTAACACGTTCTTTGCTATCGGTAATTCCTATTTGATCTTCTTTATTTCTTTGATGCAGCACGCGTAATGCAATCGCTATTTTGATTATAATTAATTCTTCACTCTTCGTAGTCATAACTGCAATTAACCACAATTAGAATTTTATTTCGGAACGGTATTGCGTACCATTGTTTTTTATTTTATATTTGTACTATAAGTTACGAATAAGTAATCTTGCGATACTTCAAAAAATATTAGAAGCTATTCGCTTAGAATCTCGAAGCAGAAAACTGGTAATTTTCAAAATAACAACGAGAGGATAAGCAGAAGGCTCACGTCCGCGGCGTGGCCTCTCTCTATCTGTTGTTATGGGTATACCAGTGCCTCTGCTCGGATATTGTAGAGTTCCATGCCGTTTTTATTTCCGGCAAGATCCCAATTCTAAGCACAGACATCGCACGACGGTAACGGCGCTCAACCCGCCGCGGCAGCAATGCCTTTGGGAAACATTCATTTTTCATTTCACTGTGTAACAGCCGGTACCGGCTGCGCTCACCCCGCAGCCACCCACCGGTAAACAAAAAGCAACGGCATGATAAAATTACTAACACATGACCACCTTACAATGACATCGTACGGTTTCGACAGAGCGTAAGTCCGTCATTGCGAGGAGGCGCAAGCCGGCGCGGCAAACCCCTGAGCGGCAGCACACCTCTGGAGAGACAACCCACCCCCGTCACTGCGAGGAGCGCACCAGCGCGACTCGGCAGACCCGTGAACGGCATCGCTCATTTTGTTCCTGCACCCACACCCGTCAGTTCGAGTGTTTTTTCACAGCAACGCGCAGAAAAAATGTATCGAGAACGCTTGTGGTTACTGCATTTTCACCAAACACTTCTCGATACACGCTCCTCACGTCGCGCACTCGAGGTGACGTACGCAGCCTCCCGGACAAGAAACTTTCGTCAGTTCGAGTGGTTTTTCGCAGTAACGCGCAGGAAAAATCTATAGGGAACCGCACCCGCACCCTGCACCCTACAGCTAATAACAAATAAACAGATAAACAAATAAACGACTAAACAACTTAACGACTAAACAACTTAACGACTAAACAACCTCCAATCTCCAACCGCTAACCCTCTACCTTCTAACCCTCTTATTTCCAACCTTCTTATTTCCAACCCTCATGAGTACTATACACCCTCCACATAAAAACGTCACCATTCCCCTCCACCGGAGGGGTGGGCCTTCCGGTCACGGAAGGGTCGGGGTGGTTACCGCAGATCCTGCACCCCGTCAGTTCGAGTGTCCGCCAAAAGCGGATGTATCGGGAACAGCGCGCCCTGCACCTTGCACCTAATAACAAATAAACAGATAAACAAATAAACAACTAAACAACTTAACGACTAAACAACCTCCAACCTCTAACCTCTAACTTCTAACCCTCTAAAATCTAACATCTAATAAAAAGATCCGCCCACCACGGGAAAGCCGCACTTTCTTCATAATCACCAACGGTTTTCCCCGGGCAGATCGACTAAGGAGTGAGGAGTGAGGAGTGAGGAGCAGTAGGGAGAGAAAAAAGAAAAAAGAAAAAAGGAAAGACCTAAAGATAATAGACTGATAGATAATAGACCTTGGCCTCCTGCCTATCGTTATACATTGTACATAATACATTATACAGAACCACCAAATGACCCTAAAAACTCAAACCTACCCGGTGCCTATAGCATACAGCATACAGCGTAAAGCAGATAACCTCCCGCCTATCATTATACATTGTACATAATACATTATACAGAACCACCAAAAAAACCAAACAGCATGAAAACCTAAAACCGAAACCACTTAAGGCGAATAGCCTAAAGCCTCCTCCTATCATTGTACTTTGTACAGAATACATTGTACAGCAAAAAAAGCCCTTTCCCTCCAGTTTTGCCGACCTTGGAAAAGAGCAAATTTTAAGTAATCAATAACCTAAAAACCTAAACAAAACCATGAACACCACTTCAACCTAACACTAAACAGTTCCGGACACAGGAAACGGAGGCGGTTAAAAATTGGGAATTATTTTCGTAAAGAAATTTACCTGTCCGAGTGGCGGCCAAAACCCACCATCGAAGACAAATATTTATTTCCGCCCGAGTTCGGTAAATTTTAGGAAATAATTTTCAATTTCAGCCGAGTTTCCAGTCCTTGATCTTTTGCTTCTTTTGCATCAAGGCAAAAGAAGAAAAAAGCCCTTTCCCTCCAGTTTTGCCGACCTCGGGAAAGAGCAAAATTTTAAGTAATCAATAACCTAAAACCAAACAAAACTATGAAAAAAAAGTTTTGCAGGGGCATCCTGGCCCTTACCTTCACCTTCCTCTGCCTCAAAATCCCCGCGCAGCAGGCCCTCAAAATCGGAGACACCCTCCCCGAATCCTTCTGGACCACGCCTTTACAAGTGGTCAACCATCCCGAAAAAACCATCACTCTCGACAAAGACCGCGGCAAACTCATTCTGCTGGATTTCTGGAATACCTGGTGCAGTGCATGCTTACTAAGCCTTCCTAAGATAATGACGCTCCAAAAACAGTTTGGTGATCGTCTTAAAATAATACCGGTCACAGATCAGAAACGATCGGAAGTAGAAAAGTTTATGGAGAGCAGGAATGGTCAGCGCTTTTCTGACCTGCAGTCTGTAATCGGAGATCATTTGTTGAAAACAATGATCCCTCGCCTGGGAGTGCCGTTTATTGCCTGGGTTAAAGACGGTAAGCTGCTGAATACGACAGACGCTGAACAGGTAACTGGGGAAAATATCAGCAAAATATTCAGCGGGGATGCTAATACGCTCCAGGCGGTTATTCAGATGGACAGGAGCAGACCACTATTTCTATCTGATGCCTATGATCGGCAAAAAAATACCTCGCTCCTCAATTACTCAGTTTTTATCAAAGGTTCCGTCCCTGATATAGGCTCGGGCGGAACTTATCGTTATGGTGCAGATAAAAAAGTACACGGCCGCCAGTTTACCAACCTTTCTTTGGCAGATATCTATTATGCAATCGCATATCAGCTTTTTCAGGCTGCAGAGGAAAAGGAAAATTTTTCCCGAAAACGGATGATTACTGAGATAAACAACCGTGCAGAGCTGGAAGGAGTTGTTCATGAAGACGGTACACTCGACGAAAAGTATCTCTACAGTTATGAACTTATTGTTCCTGCACACCGGGCCGACTCACTGTATAGCGATATGCTTCGGGACCTGAACCGCTACAGTCCGTACAGCGTAACAGTTGAGAAGAGAGCAGTGAAGTGTTTGGTACTGAAAAGAACTTCAGCCAAAGACAGGTTGGCAAGCAAAGGAGGAGAGCCACTTTCTACCTTTCCGCGCAGCCCGTCCGAACTTCGGAATATGCCACTGAAGGTAATGGTCAATATGCTGAACGGGAATACTGCTATTGAGCTGCCGGTCGTCGATGAAACAGCATATACGGGAAGGGTTGATTTGAAAGTTTCAGGCGTCAGTAGCCTAAGCCAGCTAAAGAAAGAACTTGCCGCCTACGGTTTGGATTTGGAGGAGAGCGTTCGCGATCTCAACATGCTCATCGTAAAAGACCGCTGATACCTCTCGAAAATTTAACAAAAGAAACAATTCGTAAACAGTTGCCGACCGGCACTAAAAATATTTTTGAAATGAATAAAACTTTAACAGCTGCTGTCTTATGCTGCGGTTTTTGGGCCAGCGCTCAGTATACCGTAACAGGACGCGTTACGGACGAGGTCACCTCCTCGCCGCTGAATCAGGTCGTTGTAGGTATACAAAACACAAAACACGTTACCGTCACCGACCAGAACGGCAGGTTTGAGATAAAATCAGAGGAGAAAAATCCTGTGCTTGTGTTTTCACGCGCAGACTTTGAACAGCAGATGATTCCGGTGAAAATGCCGATTACTGCTTCTTTAGATATCCGGCTGACCGGAAAAGTAGCTGAGGTGGAAGGAGTGGTCCTTACAACAGGATATCAGAAACTGCCTAAGGAAAGGGCTACCGGCTCTTTTTCTACTGTAAATAATGAGTTACTCAGTAAGCAGGTGACTGTCAGTATACTCGACAGGCTACCGGGCGCAGCCAATGGAATATTGTTGAATAAAGGACTTGGACAAGGCCCCGGCCAGTTAATGGTCAGAGGCCTGAGTACCATCAAAGGACCGCGGTCGCCCCTTATTGTTCTGGACAATTTTCCGTATGAAGGCGATATTAATAACATTAATCCAAACATAGTCGAAAGTATAGTTGTACTTAAAGATGCCGCTGCCTCCAGCATTTGGGGTGCGCGAGCGGCTAACGGTGTTATTGTGATCACAACAAAGAACGGAAGGCTGAATCAGCCTCTCACGGTTGATTTTAATACCTCCATAACACTCAGGGATAAGCCCGATCTGTACAGGTCGCCGCAAATGAACAGTTCTGACTTTATTGATGTAGAACGTACATTGTTTGAAAAAGGGTTTTATAACAGTCAGATCACTTCGACGCAACGGCCCGTGTTGTCACCCGTGGTGGATTTGCTGAACAAAGCGAGATCCGGCGTGTTGAGCCAGCAGGAAGCGGATGACATAATTGACAGGTTTCGAGCGGTAGATGTACGTGAACAATATCTGAAATATATGTACAGGCCCATGGAAAACCGGCTGTATGCTCTGAACATGTCTGGCGGATTTCCCACCTTTTCATGGTCTTCATCTTTGGGGTACGATGATAACTCCGGTAATCTGGACGAAAAATACCGTCGTCTCAACGTCAGTTTCCGAAATACATGGAAGCCATTGCAAAATGTAACAGTGAGTACCGGCGTCGCCTTTAACCAAACCCGGAATGAAAGCGGTCGAAGCGCGTACGGTACTGTAACTGTTAAAAATAACGGACTTCCGTATTTGAGTTTTGCAGATGAAAACGGAACTGCTGTGGCAGTGCCCAGACAATACAACCAGACTTATATCCACTCTCTGGGTGGCGGCAGATTATTGGACTGGAATTACTATCCCCTGACCGATTGGCAGCACAATCGAACATCCGACGAGAACGCGGAACTTATTCTTAACGCTTCCGTACAGTATAAAATCATAAAAGGATTGGATGCTGAAATGCGCTACCAGCACCATCGGCAAAACGGGCTTTCTGAAAACATGAGAGATATCGGGAGTTATTATACACGTGACTATATTAATCTCTTCACCAGCATCAGCCCTGCCGGCGCAGTAACCTATAACGTTCCCAAAGGTGACATTTTTGATCGGTCCTCGTCCCGGGTTTTAATCGACAACGTCCGCGGACAATTGAACTACAACCGCCAATGGGGTCGGCATCAGCTTTCAGCACTGGCAGGGGCAGAAAGTCGTATCTCAAACGTACAGTATATCAGCAATCGTTACTATGGCTATAACAGCGAAAGTCTCGCCTTTGGTACGGTCAATTTCAACCAGGCACTGCCGGTGATAACCGGCGGAACGCGATTTATTGAAAAGGGAACTTCTCTTAACGAATTCAATAACAATTTTGTTTCGGCGTTTGCTAACGCCAGCTATACTTTCAATAAAAGATACACTCTGTCGGCAAGTGCGCGCAGAGATGCAAGTAACCTTTTTGGACTTGCCACCAATGATCTTTGGAATCCCTTTTGGTCAGCCGGCGCAGCGTGGGAGGTGTCCAGGGAAGCTTTTTATAATATAAACTGGCTGCCATATCTGAAATTGCGGGGCTCGGTAGGTTATAATGGCAACATAGACCCATCAATGGTCGCAGTCACCACTATTAAATATTCCTCCTCTAATTCGCCGTTTACTAAAAGCCCGATGGCGCAGTTCAGCAATTATTATAACCCCAAGCTGCGGTGGGAATCCCTGCGGATGATCAATATTGCAGCAGAGTTTGAGAGTAATAATAAGAGGATTGGCGGCTACGTGGAATACTTTAAAAAAGACGGTGAAAACCTCTTTGGCTCTGCTCCTATGGATTATACAACAGGAATCAGCTCGCTGACCTGGAATGTGGCAGGCATGAAAGGGCACGGTTTCGATGTGCAGATCCGATCATTGAATATAGACCGTGCCCTGCGCTGGAACACTGTTTTGAATTTTAGCACTTATGAGGACAGGGTGACCAGGTACTATCTTGCTAACACATTCGGGCGGCAGTTCCTGCTCCCTACGGTTCCTGTCTCCGGTGTCGAAGGCTTGCCTGTGTATTCTGTGTTCGGATACAAGTGGGCGGGGCTTGATCCGGAAACGGGTGATCCCCGCGGGTATCTTAATGGTGAGGTCAGTAAAGATTATGCGAAAATAACGGGCACCGGTACGGATGTAAAAGATTTGGAATACTTCGGATCTGCTATTCCGACGGTTTATGGCAACCTTACCAACACATTCTCATACCGCCAGTTCAGTCTGGACGTGGGAATTTCATACAGACTTGGGTACTATTTCAGGAGATCCTCTATTAATTATACAGATCTCTTTACTGAATGGATAGGCCACAGCGATTATTCGCAGCGGTGGCAGAAACCGGGCGACGAAGCTTTTACTCAGGTGCCTTCCAATCTTTATCAGACCAATACCAACCGAGATGCTTTTTACGCCGGATCTGCTGTGCTCGTGGATAAAGGAGACCATGTACGCCTGCAGTACATAAACTTAACTTACCGGATCACCCGTAACATTTGGCAGAGTGCCCCTTTCAAAACCCTCGAATTGTATGCCAATGCAAGCAACCTGGGTATCCTGTGGCAGGCTTCCGCGAGCGGTATCGATCCCGATGTTAATCTTGGCTACAACACCGTGACTGACCGTCCCGCCTATACACTTGGTCTTAAAATTTATTTTTAAAAAAAAACATCATGAAAAGAATACTGTTAATTGCTGTAGTCACCGCACTACTCTTGCCGGCCGGCAGTTGTCGGGAACTTCTGGAGGAGAAATCTGATCTGAAACTGGCAACTCCGTCTACCGTGGAAGATAATCAGGCCCTTATCGACCAATACGGTTTTATGAATACGGATTTTGCCAGTATCGGCGAAACGAGTGCTGACGATTATTATATGACCGATGCTGATTACAACGGTTTATATTATGAACAGGATAAGAGGTTATATACCTGGATGCCGGATTATGTGACCAAACCTGTTTCTGCAGGAAATGCCTGGTCCAGATGTTATCGCGCAATTTATATCAGCAACGCTGTGCTGCATAACCTTGATACCTACAAACTCACCGGTCCGAAAGCAGATCACGTCAGGGGTCAGGCTTTGGCACTGCGGGCGGCCCGCTACCTGGATGCTTCGCAGCTATGGTGCCCGGCCTACCGAAAAAGTAGTGCCGGTACAGACTTGGGACTGCCTTTGAGGCTTGATCCGGATATGAATGTTGCCACAGTGCGTGCTTCCGTGCAACACACGTATGACCAGATTTTGGCAGACCTTCATGCGGCGCTTCCGCTGTTGCCTGCGCAACAGGTTTCCAAAATAAGAATTTCCGCAACCACTGTCCATGGCCTGCTCGCCCGCACCTACCTCTTTATGGGTGAATATGAAAAGGCGTTGCCGCATGCAAAACAGGCACTTGCACTACAGCCTGACCTGATGGATTTTAATACGATCAATCCGGATTCTGATTATACGATTGCTGATTTTAATAAAGAAATTACTTTTTGGGCCGCAATGAGTTATGAATATCACCTGATTCCTGCGAAAATACCACGAAGTATTTATGACTCCTATGAAACGAACGACTTGCGGAAGGAGGTCTATTTTACCGTCAGCCCTGCTGGTGAGATACTGTTCTCCGGATATTATAATAATGAAAATGGGCCTTCCGCAGCAGTGGCAGTTGATGAACTTTATCTGATGGCTGCGGAATGTTACGCCAGGCTTGGTCAGGTGCCGGAGGCTATGAATACTCTCAATCAGCTGCTTGTAACCCGATGGAAAGCAGGTACCTATGTTGAACGCACGGCTCAAAATCAGGATGAAGCATTAGCCATCATTCTTTCAGAGCGCAGAAAAGAATTGCTTATTCGTGGGTTAAGGTGGGCAGATTTGAAAAGATACAATCGTGATGGTGCCAACATCACCTTGACTAGGACGGTGAATGGCAAAGAATACGTCCTGCCGCCAAATGATCCGAGGTATGCTATCGCGATCCCGGAAGAAATAATTGAAATTACCGGTATTCCACAGAATCCCAGGTAAAGTCAGCAAACAAAAGAAGCTGGCCGATTGGCCAGCTTCCCTTTCAAAACTCCAGTTACGGACGTCTCTCGTCCGGATGGATGGCTAATACCTCGTCATTGGTTTTACCTCCGATCTGGTCATTCAGTGAACTGCCTTGCGGCACAACCATGCTGCATGGTCGTTTCCCGGTAGTAAGACAGGTCGGTTTAATGGCTGTGGTCCAGTTAGAAGCATTTGCAAAAGCACCTTCGCTTAGGTCACTGCTGTTATAGTAGTAAACCGTGTCTGCCTTATGGCTCTCAGCCACTTTAAAAGACATCGTGACACCTGCTGTAAGCAAGGCCACCATAAGCATAAAGTGGTTCTTTAAAAATGATATAGTTTTCATTTGACTGGTCTTTTTTATGTAAAAAAGATTACCGTAAAAACTTCAAAAGGTTAAAAAAATAAATAAAGCATTCTGCCTTTTGCAGACTCTTCGGCAACACAAGCAGAGATCAGCCTGTTGCGTTACTTCCTTGCAGCGCCTGAATTCATTGTGCTGCATCCCCTTCCGCCAATTGGTCCTGTGATTATGATTTGCCGGCTGTTCTCCTGTACGTAAGTGAAAAGACAGATCATCAGAATATTCAGCCTGATATCATATAAGGGAAACCAAAATCACCTGCTCCCGCTTTTCAGACAGTCATTATAAACGCTGACGGAAAATACGCTGCGGCTGTGGCTCCTTTCGCTTTTTTTTCGCCCCAAGGCTGATACCCGCCAGCAGAACCAAACCAAAATCGAGGACCATATTTTCTTTCCAGGTTAGTTTTTCAAAAAAACCGATGCACGCACAGGGCACCGGCTGCTCTGAACCTAAAATGAATACACTGTAAACCGCCAAAAGAGCAGCTGTACACAAAGCCAGTACCAGACCCCCTTGTCGCGTACGCGGCAGGCAGAGCAGCACAATGGCAACGGCATGGAGTGTTAAAAAAACCGTTGCCATCAGGACAGGGTGCTGCTGCCAGACCGGAGCCTGCGACAGCTGCTCAATAAAAATTTCCCGCTTCCACAGTTTCGTGATCAGCGAATAAAGCAGAATAGCCACAAAAATGGCGCTTACTGCTGCATGTACATAATGGGTCCGTTTCATAAATTCCGTATTTTAAAAACAAAATAGCAGTGCGACGAAGCAACCCCCTGCACGGCATCGCTCCCTTCAAATTACAATCCCCTCTATTCCTCTCCTGCGGAGGGGTGGGCTTTTTCGTCAGAAAAGGCGCGGGGTGGTTTACCTCACTGCAGCGCGCTCCACCTTTCCACCGCACACTCGTCATTGCGAGGAGGCGCCAGCCGACGAAGCAACCCCCTGAACAGCAGCGCTTCTTACAAACCACAATCGCACCTTATTCCCCTCCTGCGGAGGGGTGGGCCTTTTCATCAGAAAAGGCTCGGGGTGGTTCCCCTTCAATCTCTATTGTCCCTCAAGTCTATTTTCTCAAAGTCTATTATCTTTCCTCTTTATTCTTTCCTCCTTCCCCCTATCAAAGCCCAGTCCTAAGCATGGATAGTGCATGGATAATGCATGGAAAGGCATATCGGTACATCCATGCCGCTGCTGCCGTTTCTTCCGCTTTCTGCAGGCCTGCCCGATAGGTGGATAACTTTTCCCGCCGGTATACCGCCCAACTACCGGCAGCCCAACCAACCGAAGCACGAGCTTTACCTCATAAATAAAACATCATGAAAAAAAGAAATCAGCGTCTCTGCGTGTATCCTAAAGACATTCAGCGCATCACCGGCCGCAGCGACCGCTACAGCCGCCAGCTGTTGCATACCATAAAAAATCACTTCGGCAAGCAGGCCCATCAGGCGCTTTCTGCGGAAGAAGTCAGCACCTGTCTCTGCCTGACTCTGGAATCCGTCCGCGAAGCCTTATTGTACTAACCCCTGTTAGCGCTTGAAGCGCTAACAGGGGTCTCATTCCCCGAATATCACCGTTTCTGGTGCAACCTTGAAAACAATGATCTCACCGTCAATAAACTTTTCTCCTTTCTCCCCACTCAATTACTCAATCACTCCCTGCTCCCCCCAACTGGCCTCTTCAATCTCTCAGCTGCAAGTCTCTGCTCTTTCCTTTAGTATCTATTCTCTCAAAGTCTGTTATCTTAAAGTCTATTATCTATTGTCTTTCCTCACAACCCGGGCCTTGCACCTCGCATCCTGCACCCTGTGCCATCCAATCACTCAGTCTTTCACTCAGTCCCTGCCTCCCGGCTTCCATCTGCAATCGTTCATCATTGCCTTTCCTCTTTAGCACCCATTTTGCGCCACCGTCTACAAAACCGTACGCGCGTGCTGATTGACTTTCATTGTCGGGAAAATTTGGCGCTTTTCGCGACTGAAGCTTAAAAATGAAATTACGTTATAGCCTTATTTCTACCTTTACAATGTCTTTATTGTTAGGTGTTCTTATCTCGTGTAATATGTGTTGAGCCGCTTAAAATCGCTCACCTCCCCAACATATCCAACCCCAAAAAAATGCGAACCGCAACCGCCGTCCGCATTAAAATTATACAAGTCAACATTAATATCTACAAAACCCCCACTTGCTCCATACACGCCTTCATCTTCCGGTACGTTCTTTCAATATCGTCATCCAACCCTACGGACATCCGGATAAGGCCCTGCGACAGGCCCATTTCTTTTTGCTCGTCTTCCGGGATTTCCGAAGAGGTCGAGGTACCCGACACCGAGAATAAAGTTTTGTAGAAGCCGAGACTGACCGCCAGATATCCTAAGTTTTCGTTTTGCATCAGCTCCATCAGTTCATTGGCTTTTTCCACTGTGCCCACGTCCAGTGCGAGCAGGCCGCCATAGCCGTACTCCGGCATCATCATCGACTGATACAGCGCATGCTGCGGATGGTCCTTCAGGCCGGGGTATTTCACGATCAGGCCGTCCTGCTGGAATTGCTGCGCCAGGTACAGGGCATTCTCACTGTGCTTCTTCATCCGCAGGTGCAGCGTTCTCATATTCTTCAGAATACTTGCCGCCCGCAGACTGTCCAGCGTGGGGCCCAGCAGCATACATGCGCCGCTGTTCACGTCCTTAAGCGCATTGATAAATTCCGTACCGGCACAGACCACGCCGGCCACCGCATCGCTGCTGCCGTTGATGAACTTCGTCAGGCTGTGGATTACAATATCGGCACCCAGCTGGACCGGTGCCACCGCGAGTGGCGAAAAGGTATTGTCAACCACCAGTTTCAGCTGGTGTTTTTTCGCAAGGGCGGCCAGACCGCGCAGATCGGCAATCTCCAGCAGCGGGTTGCTCACCGTTTCGCAGAAAATAACTTTTGTTTCCGGACGGATGGCTGCTTCCACCGCCGCTAAGTCGGTGATGTCCACAAAAGAAGTGCTGATATGGTAACCGGGCAGAAAGTTTTTCATGAAGGCATACGTTCCGCCGTAAATCGTGCGGCTGGAAATGAGGTGGTCGCCGGTTTTGCAGAGTTGCAGCAGGGTAGAGGTGATCGCGCCCATGCCCGACGCCGTGACATTCGCATTCTCGGTGCCTTCCAGTTCTGCCAGCGCGTGTGCAAGGTACAGATTGCTCGGCGACGAATGCCGCGAATATAAATAACATCCCTCAGTGTTGCCTTCAAACGTGTCCGCCATGGTTTTAGCGGAGAGAAATGTGTAGGTGGAGCTGTCCGAAATCGACGGATTCACCCCGCCAAACTCCCCGAAATATTGCAGATCCTGAATCCGGTTGGCTGCTTCTGATTTTTTCATATCCTTCTATTTTAAGGAAATAAAAATGCAACCTTACCGATAAATAAACAAGATTCAGTACTTAATTTAGTTTTTAAATTGATGAAAGCCTTATTTAGCAGAACCATGTTCCGATATAGATGCTAAATCAGTAAATTCACCGAACAAAATTCAACCCATGCTCGACGAAAAAGACCAGCAGCTGCTCCGGCTGCTTCAAACGGATTCTAAAAAGACAACCCGCCAGCTCGCGCAGGAACTCAATCTCTCCGCTACGGCCGTTTTTGAACGCATCCGCAAACTGGAAAAGCGAAAGATTATTGAGAAGTATGTGGCGCTGGTGGATAAGGATTTACTGCAGAAAAGTTTTATCGTGCTCTGCCATGTGAAACTGGTGCAGCACCGCAAGGAATACATCGCACAGTTCGAACAGGAAATTACCCGGTTCCCCGAGGTGCTGGAATGTTTCCACGTGAGCGGTGATTATGATTATATCCTGAAAATATGCGTCCGCGACATTGCTGCCTACCGCGAATTTATGGTCAGCAAACTCACCAGCCTGCAGCATATTGCCAGTACCCAGAGTTCGTTTATGATAAAGGAAGTGAAAAACTCAACCGTGATTGAGCCCGGGAATTAATCAGGCATTGAAGAATTCCATCAGGTCCATATAATTTTTCTGGTTCACCGTATGGCCGCTCATATATTCCCGGAAGGTGAAGTAGGCGCCCAGGTCATAAAGCAGATCTGCCGCCTTACGTCCCCATTCCAGCGGGATGATCGGATCCTCGGTTCCGTGTGAGACGAAAAAGCGCAGTTTTTCTATTTTCTTTTTATCCTTTACGATGTCGGTGAGGAGTTTCTCTTCCGGATAGCAGCTCAGGCAGGCCACTTTGTGGAACAGTTCCGGATGGTGCAGCGACAGCGCATAGCCTAGGATACCGCCCTGGGAAAAGCCGGCCAGATGGGTCTGATTTTCGGTCAGGCCGTATTTGTTGGTCAGTGCCATGATGTTTTCAGTAATCATCTGCAGCGATTCGCGCGCCTGGGCGACATCGATCCGGTTTTCCTGGTTCATCAGGTCGATATCATACCAGGAGAATCCTTCCCACGCAGATTTCAGTGGAGCCCGAAAACTGACAATCAGCCAGTCTTCCGGCAGGGTCGGCGCAAAAGCAAAAAGGTCTTGTTCATTGCTGCCATAACCGTGCAGCAGCACGAGCAAAGTAGTTTCGGGGGTAATATTTTCGGGTTCGCGAACGAGGTATTGTAATTCCATACAACAAATATACGGATTTGCACCGGCGGAATGAGTATTAGTTTAAACGCAGGGAAAGCCAAAAGATTTTACAGTGATGCTTTCTTAAAAACCCAACACTTTCTGTAAGCGGTTCGATAATTTTTTCAACGAACAATATTTTAAACGCAAAGAACACCAAGGGTCTTTATTACCACGCCCTAATTAGGAACGCAAAGGGTTTCACTCAACAATGGCTTGCGCATCATAACTATTCTGCATGTTGTCAGAACCCTGCTTCTTCTCCAACTCCCAACTCCCGACTCCCAACTCCTTACTCCCGTCTCCCGGCTCCTTACTTCAAACTCCTTACTACTCATTCCCGACTCCCAACTCCCAGCTCCCAACTTCTAACCTCTGATTTCTGCCAAACGCTTTGAACGCAAAGGATTTTTATATCACTCTGCCCTAATTAGGTACGCAAAGGTATTTTACTCAGCAATGACTCGTTCCATCATAACTATTCTGCAAGTTGTAAAAAGCCTTGTCTTTTCTGTATCATCCGACTCCCGACTCCCAACTCCCAACTCCCAACTCCTCACTCCCGTCTTCCAGCCTCTCAATGCTCCCGAACCACAATCGCCACCGGCTTCAGCCTGATCAGCTTCATCTTGTCCAGCAGCACCATAATATAATACGTCACATCGATCTCATGCCAGCGCACGCCGCCGAAATTGGCACGTCCGCCATGGCGGTGATGGTTGTTGTGGTACCCTTCGCCCATCATCAGCCAGTCGAAGCGGAAAAGGTTTTTGGACGTGTCGCTTACCTTAAAGTTGGTGTAGCCATAGATATGGCCAAACCAGTTGATAATCACGCCGTGAATTGGCGCCATCAGGTAGGCTACCGGCAACAGCAGCCATTGCCACCACGCCGTCGCGAAGAAATAAAAGAAAACGGTGTACGCAAGAGCCCAGGCAATACGCGAACCCCATGAACTGGCGAACTTATCGAACTTTTCCCACTGCGGAACGTTCTTGGTGAACTTGTCCTCAATAGCAGCACGCTGCTCGTTAATGGAGGCATAGATCTTCTTGGTACGCCACATCATTGAGAACAGATTGTCATCGTATTTCGGCGAATGCGGATCTTTCTCGGTATCAGCGTAGGCGTGGTGCATCCGGTGCATAACGCCATACCCATAGGCAGACAGGTAGTTGGAACCCTGGGTAATCCAGGTCAGCACAAAACATACTTTCTCGCCGAAGCGTGACATATAAAAAGTCTGGTGTGCTGCGTACCGGTGCAAAAAGAAAGTCTGGAAAAACAGGCCCGAATACCAGAGTACCGCTATAAAAATAAGTATCGTCATTGTTTAAAATATAAGGGTGCAAAGGTACGCCGCTTTCGGCCAAAATAAAAGCCGGAACAGGTCCGGCTTCTGGTATTTACAGGTAGTTGCATAGCAGTTAGACTGCTTTTACAATAAAATAGTTTTTCTTTCCTTTTTGCAGGAGCAGGAACTGGCCGTCGATCAGGTCTTTTTCAGTTGCCTGAAATTCTTCGGTGATTTTTTCCTTGTTAATGGATATGGCCTTTTGCTGCAGTTCGCGGCGCGCTTCTCCTTTGGATTTCAGAAAGCCGGTTTGCTCGGACAGCAGGTCAATAATGTTTCCGCCTAGCACTTCAGCTTTCGGCAGTTCTTTCTGCGGTACACCATCGAAAATATCCAGGAAGGTAGCCTCATCGAGGTTGACCAGATCTTCTGCCGTAGAACGCCCGAACAGGATTTCCGAGGCTTTCAGTGCTTTTTCAAATTGCTCGCGGTTGTGCACCCACACGGTGACTTCCTCTGCCAGTTTCTTCTGCAGTTTTCTTTCGTGCGGTGCGGTGCGGTGCTCCGCGATCAGCTGTTCAATTTCTTCCCGGCCCAGGAACGTGTAGTATTTAATAAAGCGCTCTGCATCTTCGTCGCTCGCGTTCAGCCAGAACTGGTAAAAGCGGTAGGGCGAAGTGCGTTTGGCATCCAGCCAGTAGTTTTCGCCACTTTCAGACTTCCCGAATTTGGAGCCGTCGGCTTTTGTAATGAGCGGCACGGTCAGCGCAAAGGCTTCACCCTGCACTTTGCGGCGGATCAGTTCCGTCCCGGTGGTAATATTTCCCCACTGGTCGGAACCGCCCATTTGCAGTTTAATGTTTTTGGTTTTGTACAGATGCAGGAAATCATAACCCTGCAACAGCTGATAAGTAAATTCGGTAAAGCTCATTCCCTCGGCTCCGCCTTCACCGGTGAAGCGGCGTTTCACGGAATCTTTGGCCATCATGTAATTCACGGTGATGTGCTTGCCGATATCGCGGATGAAATCCAGGAAGGAAACATCTTTCATCCAGTCGTAGTTATTGACCAGCTCGGCGCCGTTCGGTTCGGTACCGTTAAAATCGAGGAAATGCGAAAGCTGGTTTTGAAGGCACTTCACGTAATAATTCAGTGTTTCCTCGTCCAGCGCATTGCGCTCATTAGACTTGCCGGAAGGGTCACCGATCATTCCGGTGGCGCCGCCTACCAATGCGATAGGCTTGTGGCCGTGCTGCTGTAAATGGGCGAGCACTTTGATCGGGATCAGACTCCCGATGTGCAGGGAATCTGCCGTCGGATCAAACCCGATATACCCGCTGGTCATCTCTTTACTGAGTTGTTCCTCGGTGCCGGGCATCATGTCCGCATACAGACCGCGCCATTTCAGTTCTTCAATAAAAGCATTCATTTTGAAAAAAATTAAAGACGCAAAGGTACGAAACACGATTGTGCTAATCCATCAATACAGCCGCTTTTATCAAGAAACGATGCTTTTTCTAAGGATAAGCAGGGCTGTTTATTAAACAGATGCCGGGATTTTACTGGACGGAGCTAAGAAACTGCGCCAGTGCTTTCTCTGCAAAAATATCCTGGTTGGCGCACAGGTCCTGCTCTTTGTTGCCGGTGATTTTTTCGGTGGAGATGATCTTTCCGTTTTTGGCAACCGCAATCCAGGCATAACAGTCCTGTACGTCTTCTTCGGGGACGGGTTGCGCAAAGCCGGTGATCGACAGGCCGACTTCGGCATTAAATAACTTCGCGACTTCCATCGCCATTTTTTCGGCAATTTCGGGCGCCACGGCATTGCAGGCTTCAGCGGCAATGGGATTTATGTTTAAATGTTTTGCTTTCTGTCCGATATTATACACGGTAATTCCGCCCTGAAAAAAGTTCATCACCTCTTCGGCGTGGGATAAATGATGCTGAATCAGTCCCGCAGTACAACTCTCGGCGACCGCGACGGATACTTTCTGCTTTTGTAAAAGTTGCGATATTTCTTTTAAAACCGAACTAAGTTCCTTTTCCATTATCTTTAAAATATTAAAGGATTTCCGGAAGGTAGCGGAGCAAAAACAATTCCGCTCTTATTTTATCTTGCTTATAATTTGCGGACTGAACCCCAGACGCATTTCCTTTTCTAAAGTCCAGATGTTAATCAGCGGCTGCTCATTGTGGTTCTCACTTCGTTCCGGGATGATCTCAATTTCCACCATCGCATTTGCCGCGACAGTAAGCTTGGGATCCTGCAGCAGATAACCGTCGACATACACCGGTGTGTCATTGGGCATTTGCAAAAAAGCACGAATTTCCGGTTGGGTTCTTGTCGCGATGTTCTCATCGCTTACCACGTTGATCCTTCCATACGGGCCAAACGGTGAACTGACAGAAAAAGAGGTCTGCTCTGCCGAAACTTTATCTTTATGAATCACCATGGTTTTTATGTTTTGCGGTTGCAGCTCGTTCAGCATCCGGGAACTGATGATGGTGCTGTCATTTAGAAAAACCGCCGGCGTATTTTTGCGCGACATCACCAGCGTCTGTGCGGATTGTGCCGCAACGGTGGACGCTATCAGGAAAAATGGTAAAATAATTCGGTACATGGAGAGGGATTTATAAACTTTCATTAAAAATAATAAAATATCCTCAATAAAAAAAACTTCCGCTTGCAGGCGGAAGTTGGTTTTAGTTTGAATAGCTGATCAGTTCTTCTTTTTTACCGTTCACTACTTTGTATTCCAGGTACTTGAAGGAATCACGTGGGATAATGGTGACCCACTTTTTGTATTTTAAATACCATTTCGTCTGGATGCTCATCAGGCCTTTGGTCAGGTAGGCTTCCACAAACGGATGCACATGCAGAAAGAGCTTGCCTTTTTCGGTCTGGAACAGATTGCGGATGGATTCTTCCATTCTTTCCACCACCACGATTGGCGCCAGGATTTCTCCATCAATATTCGGGTTTTCTTCTTTGGTTTTAATCTGAACCTCAGGCTTAGTGCGCTGTCGGGTAAGCTGGATCAGCCCGAATTTGCTCGGCGGCAGAATTTTATGTCTGGCCTTGTCGCGCTTCATTTCATTCTTCAGGTGCTCATACAGCTCCTTGCGGTGTTCGGCAATCACCATGTCGATAAAATCCACCACAATGATACCACCCATATCGCGCAGGCGCAGTTGCCGGGCGATTTCCGTAGCTGCCATTTTGTTCACATTCAGCGCGTGCTCCTTATTGGAGGAAGCAGAACCCGAGATATTGTTGCCGGAGTTCACGTCGATCACGTGCAGCGCTTCTGTGTGTTCAATCACGAGGTAGGCACCTTTGGAACTCGGAATATTCACGTGTTTGCCGAAGCTTTGCTTCATTTGCTTTTCCACGTTGTAATATTCCATCAGCGGCACCGGTTTGTCATAAAACTGAACAATATTTTTGCGTTCCGGCGCGATGACCTCAATATAGTTGCGCATATCGTCCACCATCTGCTCATCATCACACACGATGCTCACGAAATCTGCATTAAAATTGTCGCGCAGAATCGCCGAGGCTTTATCTTCCTCGCTAAGTACACGGCCGGGTACTTTGTTCTTCTGGATGTTTTTAAAAGCGGTTTCCCACTTTTGTACCAGCTGGTTCATGTCATTATGCAGTTCCGCTACTTTTTTTCCTTCGGCCACCGTGCGGATAATCACGCCGAAACCTTCCGGTTTAATACTTTCAATGAGTGTGCGCAGTCTTTCCTTTTCTTCCGGATTGGAAATTTTCTTGGAAATAGACACGCTTTTATCAAACGGAATTAGTACCAGGAAACGCCCCGTCAGTGAGATCTGGGTTGAGATGCGCGGGCCTTTGGTAGAAATGGGCTCCTTGGTAATCTGCAGCAGCACGGTTTCATCCTTCGCCAGGACTTTATCAATCGTGCCGTTCTTGTTAATTTCTTTCTGAATTTCGAAATTTTTCAGCGAGGAGTTTTGCTGCCTTTTGGAAATTGTATCCTTCAAGAATTTCTTATAGGTCAGGAACTGCGGGCCCAGGTCCTGATAATGCAGGAACGCATCCTTTTCATAGCCGATGCTTACGAAAGCTGCGTTGAGGTTGGGTGCGAGTTTGCGTACTTTGCCGAGAAAAAGATCGCCGACCACGAATGCGCTTTTATCTTCCTGCTCGTGAAGTTCAAACAGGCGCCCGTCTTCCAGCAGGGCAATCTTGGATTGCTCATCTTCATGTGATATAATCAGTTCTTTCTTCATGCTTTATGGTAATAAAAAGACCAGCAACAACGGCGGCAGCAAAGCCAGGCGGAGGGAGGCAATGCCGTCGTTGGGGGCTGTATCTTAAAAACAAAAATATAGTCGGTGACCTTTTATACCTTATAAAAACACCAACTATATCGCTATATTGTAAGCCGCAAAAAGATTACTTTTTCTTGTGTCTGTTTGCTCTTCTTCTTTTCTTTCTTTTGTGAGTGGCAACCTTGTGTCTCTTTCTTTTCTTTCCGCTTGGCATAATTTAAATTTTTATGATAAATTGTTAATATTTTACTTCACTGCAACTTTGGTTTTCACCTTCTCCACGAATGTTTTGGAAGGCTTGAAGGCCGGAATATTGTGTGCAGGAATTTCGATAGCAGTATTCTTGGAAATGTTACGACCGGTTTTGGCAGCTCTTGTCTTGATGATGAATGACCCAAATCCTCTTAAATAAACATTGTCTCCGTTGTACATTGAGGTTCTGATCTCCTGCATAAAGGCTTCGATAACCTTCTGTGTTTCATTCTTTTCAGTTCCCAACTTGTTTGAGATGGTGTTCACCAATTCTGCCTTTGTCATTTCCTGTATTTATTTATATTTTTGGTGTGCAAATATAACAACTATTTTTGAAAACAAAAAAACAAGCGGCTGATTTTGTTCATGTTGGTGTCAGGCTGTTGGCATGGTTTCAGGAACACGGGCGCGATTTGCCCTTCCGCCACACCCGCGACCCGTACCGCATCTGGATTTGTGAAATTATTTTTCAGCAGACCCGCATTGCACAGGGCATGCAGCATTATCTCCGTTTTGTGGAGCGTTTTCCCGATGTTCAGGCGCTGGCCGACGCCAAGCCGGAAGAGGTCCTGCTCTACTGGAAAGGACTTGGTTATTATTCCCGCGCGCTCAATATTCATGCAGCCGCGCAGCAGATTATCAATGATTTTAATGGTGTTTTTCCGCGCAGCTATGAGGACGTGTTATCATTGAAAGGAGTAGGGAAGTACACGGCCGCCGCCATTTGCAGTATCTGTTATGGCGAGCCGCGCGCCGCCGTGGATGGGAATTTCTACCGCATCCTGTCCCGCCTCTTTGCTGATGATTTTGATATTGCTTCCGCCCGCGCGTTTTCTTATTTCGGTGAACTGGCCGCTCGCCTCATGCCTGCGGATAAAGCCGGTGAATTCAATGAAGCGATGATGGACCTCGGCTCCGAAATCTGCCGCCCGCAAAATCCTTTCTGCATGTACTGCCCGCTCCAGGAAGACTGTCTGGCTTACAATACCGGCACCATCGCGCAGTTTCCGGTTAAGTCGAAAAAGACGAAAACACTGAACCTGGCATTGACCTATTATTATGTAACCGCCGGTGAGAAGTTCCTTGTACGCCAGCGCGGAACCGGTGATATCTGGAAAAAACTCTACGAATTCCCGTCTGACCTTCCGGAAGACCTGAAAAAATATCAGGTCAGTGAAACCACCGTTTCCCATAAACTGACGCACCGGAATTTGCTGATTACCATAAAACAGATAGAGCTGCCGGACACGCTGCTAAATGATATGGCCAAAGGCCATGGTTTTGAAATCGTAAATACCAATGCAGCCGCGGAGAAGGCCTTTCCTAAACCTTTGCAGTCCTATTATGAAGGTGTTATTCGGGATAAATAATGCCGCCTTTCAGCCGCATCTGCCCCTGTCTTTCACTGACTTAAAATAGAAAACTAATTTGTATTTTTGCGGAATGTTTAAAAAACTCGCTTTCACGCTGTTGGCAGCGTTGGCTGTTTCCTGTGAAAAAGATGTCTTACCCAAGCCCGGCGGCGAACTGCGCCTGGAATATCCCGCGGCAAAATACCAGCCTTTTCACTCGCCCTGCAATTTCGGCTTCGAGTATTCGGCCTTTGCAAAGGTGAAGCCGGCCAAACAGGAGTGCTGGTACTACATTGAGTACCCCGAAATGAAAGCGAAAGTGTTCCTGACCTATTTCCCGATTAAAAATGACTTCGCTCTCCATGTAAAGGAATCCGAGAAAATGGTCTATGAACACACCATTAAAGCCACGGCAATTGACACCAAAAGTTTCAGCTATCCCGAACGTCAGGTGTACGGAAACTTTTATGAACTGAAAGGCCCCTCCGCCTCCAACCTCCAGTTTTTTGTGACGGATTCCACGAGGCATTATGTCACTGCCAATTTGTATTTCAATTCACGGCCGAAGCCCGATTCGCTGGCTCCGGCGGTAGCATATATTAAAAATGATTTGCTCCACCTCATCGATACGTTTGAGTGGAAGTAAACCCCTAAAAATAAAAACATTCTATGAAATTATTAGTTGTAGGCTCCGTTGCCTTTGATGCCATCGAAACTCCTTTTGGAAAAACCGATAAAATTCTGGGCGGTGCGGCTACCTATATTACCCTGGCTTCTTCTGTCCTTGGCGTAGAATCCGGTATCGTTTCGGTAGTCGGCGGCGACTTTCCCGATGAAGACCTGAACATGCTGCAAAAGCGCGGCGTGAACACCGACGGTATTGAAATTATTCCCGACGGCAAGACTTTCTTCTGGAGCGGAAAGTATCACAACGATCTGAATTCGCGTGATACGCTGGTAACTGAAGTCAACGTGCTGGAAAACTTTGACCCGAAAATTCCGGTTTCCATGCAGGAAGCAGAAATCCTGATGCTGGGCAACCTGCATCCGGGTGTACAACTGTCCGTGCTGGAGAAGATGCAGGCGCGCCCCAAACTGGTCGTGCTGGATACCATGAATTTCTGGATGGATTCTGCCTGGGAAATTCTGGTGCAGATGATTGCCAAAACCGATATCATCACCATTAATGACGAGGAAGCCCGCCAGCTGAGCGGCGAGTATTCTCTGGTAAAAGCGGCCAAGAAGATCCACCGCATGGGGCCGCAGTATGTCATCATTAAAAAAGGTGAGCACGGTGCTTTGCTGTTCCATGACGAAAAAGTATTTGCCATCCCGGCGCTGCCGCTGGAAGAAGTATTCGACCCGACCGGTGCCGGTGATACCTTTGCCGGTGGATTCGTGTCGTACCTGGCGAAAAAGGGAACTTATGATTTCGAAACCATGAAATCCGCCCTCATCGTTGGATCAGCCATGGCGTCCTTTACCGTGGAAAAATTCGGAACCGAACGATTAAAAGAAGTAACCGAAGCAGAAATCGCCGAACGGATTCAGAGGTTTAAGGAACTGACAACGTTTGAAGTGGAAGTTTAACTTTCTGCGCGGTTGTCCATCTCTTTAGACAAAACAAATCCGATACACTATATAATATGAAGAAAATTTTCGGAACCCTCCTGCTGACAGCAGGTTCCCTGTTGTCTGCACAATATATGATCATTGGTAAAGACAGTATTTCGCTGAAGAAGTTTCAGGAAGAATACCGCTACGGCCTGGAAAATGCCGGCGTGGAAAGCACCGTGAAAACAGCCCAGAATTTTTATCTGTACCAGCAGTTTGCCGCGGACAAAAAAGCGGATACCACCACAGCCTTCCGTGAGAAAATGGCTGCTAAGGAAGCAGAACTTCGGTCGCGCTACTTCTTTCCGGCGGGAATCCTGGACCCGCTGATGAAGCAGTTTGTGGCGGATAACCAAACCGAGCGTCAGGTACAGGTTTTTCTGAAAGAGAAAACACCCGGCGATAAAACAGATTACCGCAAACTGTACCAGCAGGTGAAAGCCGGCGAGCTGACCATCGATCAGGCGATTTCCGGACACACTTCCGGCAGCGCGGAACCGATTTACATTAAGCCCGGCACCCTGGATAACGGTTTATACAGCGACATTAAAAAAACCGCCAACGGACAGCTGACACCTTTGCTGGAAGCACCTTCTTATTATGCTTTCGCCAAAGTCCTCAGCACGCGCCCAAGCCTGGGCTATCTGATTTTCGGTTCTGTTTCCTATCCCGATGATGCCTCTGCGGCAGATACCAAAGCGAAAATTTATGCTGCGCTGAAAGCTGGGAAATCTTTTGAAGAAGTAGCGAAAGAATTCGGAGCCAACGATCACGAAAAACAAAACGGTGGGGTGGTGCTGGGTTCGCCCACTTTGCCGGATGAACTGTATGCCGCTTTTAAAGGACAAAAGGAAAACTTTTATACACCGGAACCTTTG
Source organism: Chryseobacterium salipaludis (assembly GCF_022968825.1). Taxonomy (GTDB): domain Bacteria; phylum Bacteroidota; class Bacteroidia; order Flavobacteriales; family Weeksellaceae; genus Kaistella; species Kaistella salipaludis. The sequence continues at coordinate 185,882 of NZ_JALHKS010000004.1, read as the reverse complement.
CTCTTCTCCGGGAACTACTTTGTTTTTAATTTATATAACGTGCAGCCGTACCAGCTGACCGAAGAAAACAAACAGTTTTTCCTGCGCGAACTGAACAACTCCCTGTATGCAGAATTGCTGCAGGACCGCATGGCAGAATATCTTAAAAAGGATAACACCTACAAGGAATTCCCAGCCTTTGCCAACGCCAGGAAATCCTATGCCGCTTTTGCTGCTGCCAAGGATACGGATGTGCTGTACCGTTTCAAAAACGAAGAAATTACCGTGGGTAAACTGCGACAGATGATGGGTGAAAACAGCAAGCAGGCTGCAACCCTGGCACCGGCCGTGTGGTCAGAAGTGCTGCAGGATGTGAACACCAAGGACGTGCTGCGTATATACAGCCGCAATTTCGCGTCACTCCCGCAGGTAAGCCGTGAAATGAACGACTTCCGGAAAGGATTGTATTCAGATTATATTTTCTCCATTTATGTAAAGGAACAAATGGCGAAACATCCGGAAATGCTGGATGATTTCTACGCAAAAAACCCGGACCGCTTTATGTGGGAGGAAAGAGCCAAAGGCCGCGTGGCCATTCTGAACGATCCGAAGCTGAAAAAGCAACTGGCAAAGGAAATGAAAACAGCCAAAAACTGGGAAGCGGTAAAAGCACGTTTTGCCGGTTTTAAAGCAGCAGATGGCAAGCCGGCGGTTACTTTTGAAACCGGCGAAATGGGGAAGGAAGCTGAAGTATTTACAAAATATAAAGTGCCGTACCGCACCGGTGTTCACGATACCCAGATGGGATCGCGCACGCTGGTAATCGCGATCGATGAACTGCTGCCATCAACGCGCATGACCCGTGAGGAAGCTGCCGAAGACCTGCAGGATGCTGTCAATGAACAACAGTTGATTGCCATTCTGGAAGAGCAGCGCGCTAAAACCAATATCGTAGTAGAACCTGCCTTCCTGAGCGGTTTGCAGCAGAACTTTAAGAAATAATTATAACAAAGCATGCAGCAGATGTCGATTAGAATGATAATTTTGCATGTCGTTTAAAAAACAAGTATGAACAAAAAGATGAAACTCTTTGCCGCGCTGTGGGCCGTGATCCTGTTTTGCAGCCAGACGGTGTACGGGCAGTCCAGCCTGAAACCGGGTGATCTGGTGGACGGGATTGCCGTGGTTGTGGGAGATGAAATTATTCTGGAGTCCGATATTGAGGACCAGGCGACTTTCGCAAAACAGCAGGGCGACCAGGTGTCGGACCGCTGTAGCTTTGTGGAAAGCATCGTAAACAATAAGCTTTTAATTTATGAAGCAAAGCGTGATACGCTGATTGATAACCGTTCGGCGGCGATCAAGGAAAATGCTTCGCTGAAGTATAATGAAATCCTGTCTCAGTTTCCTGATGAGCGTACCATGCTGAATACGTACAACTTCCGTACGTCTTATGAAATGAAAAATGCCATCGAGAAAATTGACTCCGATAATTATTACGGACAGGCAAAGTACGGCCGGATTACCGAAAAAGCCGACGTGACGCCGGACGAGGTAACCGATTTCTTCAATACCTATCAATATCAGCTGCCGGAAGTAAAGGATGAGGTCACACTCTCCCAGATTGTGATGTATCCCAAACTGACCAACGCCCATAAAGATGAAATCATAGCCCGGCTGAATAAGATCAAAGCCGATATTCTCGCAGGCGAATCGTTTGAAAGCCAGGCACGGATCTATTCCGATGACAAAGGCTCGGCTTCGAATGGGGGACTGTATAAAAACATCAGCCGCGGGAAAATGGTGAAGCCGTTTGAAGCGGCGGCCCTCAACCTGCAGGAGGGCGAAATGTCGGATCCGGTCGAATCTGAGTTTGGGTATCACCTGATTCAGCTCGTCAAAAAAAGCGGGAGAAATTACGATGCGCGCCATATTCTCTTAAAAGCAGAACCCAATGCAGATGAAATTGCTGCGGCCCGCAAGGAACTCGACAGCATCCGTACGCTGATTGTCAACGGCAACCTGACCTTCAAGGAAGCTGCGTACCGTTTCTCCGATGACAAGCAAACCAAATTTAACGCCGGGACTTTAACCGCCCGGGACGGCTCTGACCGCCTGGAAAGACTGGACCTGCCGGCGACGATTTCCTATCAGATTGCCGGTCTGAACAAAGGCGATATGACCGATGTCTTCCAGGAGTCCACTCCGGATGAGCGCACCACGGTAGCCATCGTGAAAGTGGATGATATCATTGATGCACACAAACTCGACATCGCCACCGATTACAACCGGATCAAACAGATGGCGCTGAATAAAAAGAAAAACGAGATGGTGGAAAAATGGGTAAAGAACAAACTGCCCGATGTGTTTATCTCCATCAATGACCGCTACAAAAACTGTACATTCAAAACAGACTGGCGCAAAACCGCCGCTAACTAATTTTAAATCTCTGCTTCGGCGGAGATTTTTTTTATCAGGCAGCAGGACGGTTACGCTTGTTTGACAATCTGGTCGCGCTGTCCGCTGTATCTTTTGCCGCGGCGCTTGCGCGACGCGACAAAAGGATGCCGCTTCCATCGCGGCTGGGTGGCCGGCCTGTATTTACATTTAAAAATAGCGAGCGCTGACAGTGTCGCTGCTGTGCAAATTCTCCTGACTTCGCGCACTACCCAATGCTGTGCAAAGTCTCCCGACTTTGCGCTTTCCATTACTACGCAAAACTTTCTTACTTTTTGCCGATGCATGGCGAGTCCCTGCTATTCTAAAAAAAGGGCGGCCGCTGCTCCTTCGTCCAAATCTTTCAGCGACAAGCCAGCGTTCCTCTAAAAATTCCTAACTTTTTCGAACATAAAATATTGATATGGATAAAATATTTTTCGACAGCTGGGAGAGCATCGTGCGGACTATAATTATTACCATCCTGGCCTATATTTCCCTCGTTATTCTGCTGCGGATCTCCGGCAAGCGGACGCTTTCCAAAATGAACGCCTTTGATTTCATTGTCACGGTAGCCTTAGGTTCAACGCTTGCGAGTGTGCTTTTAACCAAAGATGTGGCGCTGGCAGATGGCGTGCTGGCCTTCATCCTCCTGATCGGGCTGCAGTATATCATCACCAAACTGGCCGTGAAATCCAAAACGGTATCTCAGTTGGTGAAAGGACAGCCAAGCCTTTTGGTGTACAATGGCGAACTTCTGCACCGCGCGATGCTCAAAGAACGCGTGAACCGGGACGAGATTTATGCTGCTCTCCGGGAAAACGGTGTCAGCGCCCTGAGCAATGCCACCGCCGTCATTCTGGAAACCGATGGGAGCCTGACCGTTCTTTCCTCCGACGACAACGAAAAGCCGGAAACGTTAAGCACTGTGCAGACCTGGGGCAAAACTTCTTCAGAATGAGATCGTGTTTAGAGCCGGAAAAAGCGTAGCTTCGTAAAAACAGTACCGAATGAAATCAACACTTTCTTCTCTTGCCTTTTTTTGTTGCCTGCTACTACTGAGCGCGCAGCGGTATCAAATCTCGGGAACTGTCAACGGCATGTCCGACGGCAGCTGGCTCCTTTTGAGCGACGTTACCACCGGCCAGTTTCAGCGGATCGATTCCGCGCAGGTACGGGGAGGGGTTTTTTCATTTTCCGGTCCGATGGCAATGAATCCCGTTCATTTGGCTGTCCATACCCAAGATTTGCGCAATCGTGCCACGTTCTGGGCAGAAGACAAACCTATACAGCTCCGGCTGAACATCGGCCACTTTAACCAAATCATGGTTACCGGCTCTGCCACCGATGCCATGAACCGCCAGTTGCAGGCGCAGCTGGAAAACAGCACAGATGAGGTTCAGCAGCGCACCCGGTTTATTACCAAGAATCCCGGCTCGGTTCTGAGTGCATTTCAGCTGAAAGGCTTAACAGGACAGCTGCTTACGCCTGCCCAGGCCGAGATATATTACAAACTGCTGGCTCCTGAGGTTCAAAAGAGTTACTACGGACAACAGGTGGCTGATTTTATCAGATATACAGGTGAGGCTAAGATCGGTGACCGGTATATCGATTTTCAGGCAAATAACCTTCAAGGTTCGCCTGTCCGTGTCTCTGATTACAACGGCAAGGTATTATTGCTGGATTTTTGGGGCAGCTGGTGCGAATCCTGTTTGGAAACATTTCCGCCATTGGTGAAAGTACATCAGCAGTTTCACGGGCAGGGCTTCGATATCCTGGGTATCGTGGTGGATTACAGGAAACCGACGGTAGAAAAGATGGTGCAGCAATATAAAATTCCCTGGCAGAATGTCAGCAGTTTTAAAGGAACCCGGGAACCGGCGGCGCTGATGTACAACGTTCATGCTTTTCCGACCAATATATTAATCGACCGCCATGGGATCATTGTTGCGCGCGATGTGGAAATAAGCGAACTCCCGGAGAAAATCAGCGACTTGCTTGAGAATTCACTTTAAAGCTATAGCATGAAAATACGTATCTTTTTGTATTTCTTCCTCCTTCTCAGTCTTCCAGCTTTTGGTCAGAAAATCAATACCTGGGAAGGAACCTATGCCCTAAAGGCTTTTGATGAAAATAAAAAATTGCAGACTATGGATACGCTGGTCATCAGATACCGTACGGATGGCGGTTTTGAGGCGATTTCCGTTTCGGACCCAGATGAGGAGCCGGTCAGCCTGCAGCCATTTAAATATGAACCAGACGAGGGCGCAGATGAGTATGAAGAGTTTGGCTGGACACAGCGTTTTCTGCAGCATGAAATAAAATGCCTCAGTGCCGGACATTTCTTTATATGCAAAACAATTCCGGATACAACGGTAGATTTCGGTAATGGTGAGAAAATAAACAGCCGTAAGGGAATCTTCGGCATCACACTGCATTTTGGTCTGTTCTATCTCGACGTACTGGAATAGAAGACCGCAAATAGGTTCATTTACTTTAATTAAATTTACAGCTGACTTTTTTAAACAGCTAAATTTTAAAGGATCATGACAAACAACCGTATCACCGATTTATTTAATATACAATATCCCATTATCCAGGGTGGAATGATCTGGCATTCCGGCTGGCGCCTCGCTTCGGCAGTTTCCAATTGCGGCGGTCTGGGCCTGATTGGCGCCGGCAGCATGTATCCCGATGTTCTTCGCGAAAATATTCAAAAATGTAAAGCGGTGACCGCTAAACCGTTCGGTGTAAATGTCCCAATGCTGTATCCCAACATAGATGAGGTGATCAATATTATTCTGGAGGAGGGAGTGAAAATTGTTTTCACTTCGGCCGGCAATCCGAAAACCTATACTGAAACTTTGCAAAAGGAAGGGCTGAAAGTCGCCCATGTGGTTTCCTCCACTAAGTTTGCCCTGAAATGTGAAGCCGCCGGCGTAGATGCAATTGTGGCCGAGGGGTTTGAAGCGGGTGGCCATAACGGCCGCGATGAAACCACCACGCTGTGCCTGATTCCCAATGTGCGACGCCATATCTCCAAACCATTGATTGCCGCGGGCGGCATCGCGTTGGGCTCGCAGATGAAAGCAGCCATGGTCCTGGGCGCCGATGGTGTGCAGATTGGCTCCCGCTTCGCTGCCACTGCGGAAGCAAGCGCGCATGATATCTGGAAACAAAAAATTGTCTCGCTCAGCGAAGGCGATACCCATCTGACGCTGAAAGAACTGGCCCCGGTGCGGATGGTGAAAAACAAGTTTTATCAGGATCTTGAAAAATTGTACGATACCGGGCGGAACGTGGAAGCCTTAAAAGAAACGTTGGGGCGTGCACGCTCCAAGCGCGGCATGTTTGAGGGCGACTTGGAAGAAGGCGAACTGGAAATCGGCCAGGTTTCCGCACTCATCGAAGAGGTGCTGCCGGTGGAGCAGGTGTTTCAGCAGCTGCTGCGGGAGTTTGAGGAGGCGAAGGTACCGGTTTTATAAAGTAGTGCTGATGCGCCTGTGGCGATAGGGAAGTGTGCCTTACTGTAGCAGGGTAGGCTGATACATGGTATTTCCCAGTCAGCGTTTTCACTAAATTCTTATCGTCGCTTTGCCTTCTAGTGTACGAACGATACCGAATGGTACGCAAAAGGCGTCAGCTGTACCTGGCGTCTCAATGTTAACTTCGTCTTCAAAACGATTCTGCTAGAACCTTTCGCTGTTGTGAAAAATAAATTAACATCGGCTAAGTATTGTCCCAGGTCTTCTATGCTTAAGTAAAGATCTTTTTAGGTCAGCCATTGGATTGCGGGCGTTAGACCATATGGTTTTGCATTCTGTTAGTGCTTGAAGTGCTGACAGGGGTTCGGCAAACTGCGCTTTACCTGTAATAAGTGGCCATCAAGCCGGTAAATGTATCTGTTTCAATGAAATCATTTAAGCGACGCGCGGCAGGCAAAAACTGCAGTATGGCCTGGTCCTGCTCAGTTGAAAGCAGAAGTTCCTTCCGGCTCAGAACACAGGAAACGGAGGCGATTAAGAATTTTAAGTAAATATCCGTTTAAAATTCATCTGTTCGAGTGGCGGCAACAACTTAACATCGAAGACTCATCCTTATTCTCGCCCGAAACTAACGAAGTGGTTCGACGACCAACGGGAGTCAAACCAAACGAAGTGGTTCGACGAACGAAGAGAGTCAATTGTTGAATTTTATGATACGTTTTAAAATTTCAGCCGAGTTTCCAGTCCTTGAAATCGCAGATATTCCTGTAAAAATATTAAAATCGTAGAGTCATTTTTTGGTCCGTTTGCATCAAGGCAAAAGAACATATAGTAAATTACCTATCCCGCACACAGATCCCACAGATCTGCACAGACCATCCGCCACAATAACGACCTAGGAGCTTTTTACGTGAAGAAAATGACTGTTTCTTTAATCGTACACTGGCCTTCTATAACGTATTAAAAATCTCCAGTGTCCGAAGCGCGGGAAAAAATCAGGTTTAGGAGATCCCGTCTTCCCTCCGCGCAAGTTTGGAGATTTTCTTAAAAAGAAACAGACATTTTTAGTAAAAAGATCCAGTCTTGAATTTTTGCTTCTTTTGGTTCAAGCCAAAAGAAGTTAATAGGAAAAAAGCCCTTTCTCCCAGAGTTTACAAACTCGGACAATAAGCACACATTTAATAGAATAACAAGATAATAAACCAACACAAAACCATGAACAACAATTCACCTTAATGACCCAGGAGCATTTTGCGTTAGAGGTTCGCCGACTCCATTAAAAATATAAAAGTATGGAAGCAAAAATTAAAATTTCTTTTTTAACCGACCGTCCACTGGCACAACCTAAAAATTCCCGCTGTTCGAGTGGCGGCAACAACTTAACATCGAAGACTCATCCTTATTTCCGCCCGAAACCTAATGAATTGGTTCGGCGAACGAAGAGAGTCAGTTACGGGGAAACCTAACGAAGTGGTTCGACGACCCAAGCGAGTCAACCTCTTAAAGAAAGTTTTATTTTTTAGTAAAAAGATCCAGTCTTGAAATCGCAGATATTCCTGTAAAAATATTAAAATCGGAGAGTCATTTTTTGGTGCGTTTGCATCAAGGCAAAAGGACAAAGAAATAAAGTCTTATAGACATACTAAGGTCGAAGCACAAGAAAAATAATGTTTTGAAAATTCAGCCTTTTTTCCGCGCAAGTTCTGACGGGCCCGCTTTGCCGCTAATGTTCAGACAATAGTAAAAATCGCCCGAGTTTCACCCGGGCGATTCATAATTTATTTCTGTTAAAAGAACAGTTTAGTTCCCTGCCTTTACCTTCGGCCGGTTGATGCGGCCATCGATTTTCTTTGCAATATAGCCCAGCACTAAGGGCGCTACCCAGACCATCAGTTTTCGTAATAACATTCGTTTCATAACTTTTTATTTTAGGCCTGAATCAGCAATTTACACGCCACAAAAAAACCTGCAACATACGCTGCAGGTTTTAGTTATATAAAAGGAAATATTATTCCGTTGGAGTGTTTCCCTCTTCTTTAGAGCCTTCTCCGTTTGCCGGACGCTCCTGAGCGCCGCCGTTGTTTCTCGTGCGGTTGTTGTTATGCTCTCTGCGCTCGCCGCGGTTATTGTTGTCGCGTGGACCGCGATGATCACGGTTCGGGCGGTCGCCGTTTTGCGGCCGGTCTCCTTGCGGACGCTCCTCACGTGGTGGTCTTGGCAAAAGAACTTTACGGGACAATTTCATCTTCTTACGATCATCATACCCCATGAATTTCACTTCTACTTCATCACCTTCTGCATACGGTACTTTGTCCAGTCGTTTCCATTCGATTTCGGAAATGTGCAGCAGGCCTTCAGTTCCTTTTGCAATCGCTACGAAGGCACCGAAGTCCATTACTTTTACCACTTTACCGTTATATACTTCACCAACTACCGGTACAAAGGTAATCTCGTTGATGGCTGCAATGGTCGCGTTGATTTTCTCACGGTCGGTACCGGCAATCTCGATGCGTCCGATCTCGCCGATTTCTTCAATCGCAATCACGGTGTCAAAATCCTTCTGCATCTGCTGAATAATTTTTCCGCCAGGCCCGATAACAGCACCGATGAAATCTTTCGGAATTTCCAGGATTTCCATTTTCGGTGCGTGTGCTTTCACATCTTCGCGTGGTGCGTCGATGGTTTTCAAAATCTCACCCAGAATATGCAGGCGGCCTTCGCGCGCTTGTTTCAAGGCAGTTTCCATAATGTCCATGGAAAGCCCCTGGATTTTAATATCCATCTGGCAGGCGGTGATACCGTCTTTGGTTCCGGTTACTTTAAAGTCCATATCACCCAGGTGGTCTTCATCACCTAAGATGTCCGACAGTACCGTGAACTTTCCGCTTTCCGGATCGGTAATCAGACCCATCGCAATACCGGAAACCGGCTTGGCGATCTGTACACCCGCATCCATCAGCGCCATGGTGCCGGCACAAACGGTTGCCATAGACGATGAACCGTTCGATTCCAGAATATCTGATACAATACGGATCGTATATGGGTTTTCTGCCGGAATCATACGCGCCAGCGCACGCTGCGCCAGGTTTCCGTGTCCTACCTCACGACGGCTGGTACCGCGCAATGGGCGGGCTTCCCCGGTGGAGAACGGCGGAAAGTTATAGTGCAGGAAGAATTTTTGGTCGTAATGTGCTGCCACCGAATCTACCAGGTTCGCATCTTTAATGGAACCTAAGGTAACTGCGGTCAGCGATTGGGTTTCGCCACGGGTAAAGATGGCAGAACCGTGCGCTCCCGGCAGGTAATCAACTTCGGACCAGATTGGGCGGATGGTTTCCGGTGTACGGCCGTCCAGACGCACGCGCTCGTTCAGGATCATCTGGCGCATAGCCTCTTTTTCCACGTCATGGAAATATACTTTGGCAAAAGGTTTCACTGTTTCCAGTTCTTCCTCGCTGTACTGGGACAGGAATTCCTCCAGTACGGCCGCGAAATTATCGTGGCGCTCTTCTTTGCCGGCCGGCGTTTTCGCTACCTGATATACTTTATCAAAAGTTTCATCCCAAACTTTCTTGCGGATGTCTTCGTTGTGGTCTTCGTGGGAGTACTCGCGCTTTGGCAGGGATTTTCCTACTTTGGCAGCCAGTCTTTCCTGCGCGGCGATCTGCACTTTGATTTCTTCGTGTGCATATTTAATCGCTTCAATCATTTCCTGTTCGGAAATCTCATCCATTTCACCTTCTACCATCACGATGGAATCCTTGGTGGCACCTACCATAATATCCAGGTCGGCTTTGGCCAGGTTTTCCAGGCTTGGGTTAACCGACAGTTCTCCGTCGATACGTACCACGCGTACTTCAGACATCGGTCCGTTGAAAGGAATATCGGTAATCGCGATGGCGGCAGAAGCGGCAAGTCCCGCCAGCGCTTCCGGCATTACCTCCTTATCATAGGAAATCAGGGATATCATTACCTGGACTTCCGCGTGGAAATCGGACGGGAACAGCGGACGCAGTACGCGGTCCACCAGACGCATGGTCAGGATTTCCTCGTCAGAAGGTCTTGCTTCTCTGCGGAAAAAGTTTCCGGGGATTTTCCCCGTTGCGTAGAATTTCTCGCGGTAATCCACCGTCAGCGGCAGAAAGTCTACCCCTGGATTAGCTTCTTTGTTGGCCACTACGGTGGCGAGCAACATCGTGTTGCCCATTTTAACTACCACAGAACCGTTGGCTTGTTTCGCCAGGCGTCCTGTTTCGATGGTGATTTCTCGGCCATCTTTTAACTGAATAACTTCAGTGATTGCTTGTGGAGCATTCATAAAAAGTGTGTTTCGTCGGCACTCCGTATTGAGTGCGGTTAATATTTAATCTTTTTAAATTTTCGTTGGCGAAGTTACGGTTTTTTAGCGAGGCAGTAGGTGTGCGGCCGGGCTTTTTTCGGGTAATGGCTGTGAATTATAATGATTTACAACGGTGAAGGCCGGCAGCTCCTCGCGCTCACCTCCAGTTTTTTAAAATGAAGAAAACAACAGTTTAAATAATTCTAAACATTTGCTAGCCAGTCGTGTAGCAATGAACTGTACCACCGTACAGATAAAGATGTAAACAATTACGGCACAAAATTGGATTTACAGGGAACAGATTTATTAACATTAAAAATTTAAAATTATGGGAATTTTATGGACATTAATTATCGGAGCCATTGCAGGATGGCTGGGTGCACAAATTTTTAAAGGCGGCAGTCTCGGACTCATCGGTAATATTATCGTGGGCCTGATTGGGGGTGCCATCGGATACTGGCTGCTGGGCGGAACGTTTGGCGAAGGGGTTTTAGGTCAGATTCTGACCGGAGCTTTGGGTTCCATTGTGCTGCTGGCCATCATCAACCTGATCACCGGCCGCAGGGTCTAGATCTGCCTGCAGAAAATAAAAAAAAGCAACTTTCGACTGAAAGTTGCTTTTTTTGTGGTAATAAAAAGTTTATTTACGCAGACCCAGTTCCGCAATAATGGCACGGTATCTTGTAATGTCTTTTTTCTTCATGTAATCCAGCAAAGATTTTCTTTTACCTACCAGCGCCACCAGGGAACGCTCTGTAGCATAGTCTTTGTGATTTCTTTTCAGGTGCTGGGAAAGGTGGTTGATTCTGTAAGTAAACAAAGCAACCTGTCCTTCAGCGCTTCCTGTATCCGTTTCGGATTTTCCGTGTTTTGCGAAGATTTCTTTCTTCTTGTCTGTAGTTAAGTACATTCCAATATTATTTAATGATTATTATGTAACGGCTGCAAAAGTACAACAATTTTCCCGGTGCCGGAAGAAAATGTAGAGCCGACGTAAAAAAGTTTTTCAAATGTGTTAAAAAAAACTTAAAATAGCATTAGTTTTGCTGCATGTATGGCAGTATCTTTGTACTGCTTCGGGCCATGAAACATTTTTACCAGTTCTGCCATTCTTTTACGGTGTTCTTACTGCTCACAAGTTGTGCGGCAGCAGGGCAGAATTCCTTTTCTTTGCGTACAGACAAAGACTATCAGATCCTGTATTTTAATCCTGAAATATTTCCTGACATCGAAGAGATTAAGGATCCGACCTATGCCGCTTTTTTCTCAGCTTTATCCGATCAGGTGAGTGCGGCGCGCGCCGGCCGCCTCCTGCGCGTGGATTATAACATTGTCTATGATTCACCCAGTACCGACCTGATTGCTGAATTTTGTGAGAATAACAATGCGCAGTTTGCCGTGTTGCCTAAAGTGAAATATTTTAAAGTAGGATTGGGGAAATATGTCTTTTCAAATCAGGTGATTGTCAGCCTGAAAATATTTGACGCGGCCGGCGCGCTCGTGGCAGAAACTTCGTACGATACTTACCGGAAAGGCGGACGCATGCTGGGCTCGGCCGAAAATTCCATCAAGGCCGGCACTTTAGGCGCCTTGAAGGATATCAATAAACAACTGCGCAAAAAATACCGTTCCTCGGTAAAAGCCGCCGGACTCAATTTAAAAGATCAAAACCAGCCGGTGCTTACCGCGATTTAATTGCATCACAGAATTGTCATGAATACCAGCCTGCGCCTTCGCGCAGGTTTTTTTCTGGAAAATAAGGAGTTTATTGATTACATGTAAGAAATAATACCTATTTAAAGGCTACCTGTCAGCGAAAGAACATCTTTGTTCCGCAGGCGGACAATCACCTTTTAAGTCATTTTTTTGTTCTTAAATTAATGGAATACTACGGACTTGGAAAAGTAAGTTCTGAATTTTAATAGCCGCGATTTAAAGTTTTTACAGGGTTGAACCATACCAAAGGCATGGATAAAGCATGGATAGTGTATGGATAGTGTATGGATATGCCAACCTTAATGCATCAAACCTGCCTGGCCTGTGTATATCTTCCGCCTGGGGGCACAACTTTAAACCTGCTGTAAATACGCTTTAAATATCAGCTTACTGGATGATTTTGTTTATGAATAACGCTGGAAACCGTCTTTCTCTCACGTCTTTATTTACATATTCTCACAAAACATCTCGCTATTAATAAAATTAAGTTTAATATAAGATGTTAGTTATCAAAACATTATATGATACAAACGACTACAATCGATATTAAGTGGTTTTAAACCGGGTAACTTTTAACCACCGCTGCACCTTTGCTCCAGAGATTTGGGAAAAATCAGTGAAGCCCTTATCTGAACGTTTAATCACAAAAATTTAATGTCATGTCACTAAGAAACAAAGTAAGCCTCATTGGCCGCACCGGAAAGGAAGTTGAAATCGTACAGTTCAACAATGGAAGAATCGCGAAAGTAAGCCTCGCGACTACCGATTATTACACCAACGCTATGGGCGAAAAGGTGGAAGAAACACAATGGCACAGCCTGATCGTCAATGGCAAGCTCGTGGACATCATGGAAAAGTACGTCCAGAAAGGAAAAGAAATTGCCGTCGAAGGAAAAATTGTCTACCGCAACTATGAAGACAAAGAAGGCGTAAAGCGCTATACCACGGATATCCGTGTAGAACAACTCATGTTGTTAGGTTCCAAATAAAAATAACTGCCGGCAGGAGCCATCCTGCCGGTTTTTCGTTCCAAACACCCAATCACAATGAAAACGAAAATATTTAAAATAAGACTCACCGATGGCCTGATACAGCAGGACCAGGCAGCGCTTGATCTCTTTCTGGCCGCTCATCATGTATTGACCTATGAAACCGCATTCGTGAAGCAGGAAGACGATTGTTACTGGTCCGTCATCCTGTACTACGAAGAAATGCAGGTGCGTATCCAGGAAATGCCGCCCGGGAAATATGCCGCGGAGCAGGAGCAGCTGAATGAAGATGAAATAAAGATTCTCGATTCCCTGAAGTTATGGCGCAGCGAAAAGGCGCGGGAGAAAAAGATTCCGGTTTACCTTGTGGCGACCAATAAGGAGCTGCTCTCGATAGCGAAATACCGGCCGGCCAAAAAAGAGGAACTGGTGGATATTAAAGGTTTTGGGAAATACAAAATCGAAAACTACGGTTCCGAAATTCTGGAAATTCTGGAAATGGTCTGAATGCGGACGCGCGTTCCTGTAGTTACGGCTCTTCGCCAGCTTGGGTAATCATTTGCGTTTGCGTAATTTTGCGCCTCAAGAAACTACCGCTTATGAAACCAGGACTGGCTAAAGGAACGCGCGATTTTTCCGCACAGGAAGTCCAGCGCCGTAAATATATAACTGATATACTGCGCCGTAATTTTGAACTCTTTGGATTTCAGCCGCTGGAAACGCCCAGCTTCGAAAACCTTTCCACCCTGACCGGAAAATACGGTGAGGAAGGTGACCGGCTGATATTTAAAATCCTGAACAGCGGCGATTATGCTGCGAAGGCAAATGATGCCGATTGGGAGGCGCGGAATTCGCAAAAGCTTACGGCACAACTCAGCGAAAAAGCTTTGCGTTATGACCTCACGGTTCCCTTCGCCCGGCACGTGGCCATGAACCACGGGCAGCTTACCTTTCCTTTCAAAAGATACCAGATCCAGCCGGTCTGGAGGGCAGACCGTCCCCAAAAAGGCCGTTACCGCGAATTCTACCAGTGCGATGCGGATGTAGTAGGCAGCGAGAGCCTGTGGCTGGAAGTGGAGCTGGTGCAGCTGTACCTGAAATCATTTCAGGAGTTAGGGGTCCCGGTGGTATTGCACTTAAATAATCGCAAGATCCTGTCCGGTCTGGCGGAATATGCCGGGATCGGCAGTCAGCTGGTTGATTTTACCGTGGCACTGGATAAACTGGATAAGATTGGCCGGGAAGGCGTTGTAAAAGAATTGTATGAAAAAGGAATTTCTGAGGAAGCGGTGGCTAAACTGGAGTTCCTGTTTACACCGACAGAAGATGCGCTGGAAAGCATACAGCTGCTGAAGGAGAAATTTGCCGGTAATGAAACCGGCAGCGCAGGTGTGGCAGAGCTGGAATTCGTGTTGGAGCAAAGCTTTGGGATGGGTGTCCAGCGTGATCAACTGCGGTTTGATGTAACCCTGGCGCGTGGCCTGGATTATTACACCGGAGCAATTTTCGAGGTGAAAGCGCAGGGCGTGCAGGTAGGTTCTATCGGCGGCGGCGGCCGCTACGACAGCCTCACCGAAATGTTTGGTGTGAAGGAAATGCCGGGCATCGGAATCTCTTTTGGTCTCGACCGCATCTACCTGGTTATGGAAGAACTGAATCTGTTCCCGGAAGACGCCGTGCATCAGGCACAGTATCTTTTTGCCAACTATGGAAAAACAGAAGCACTGGAAGCCTTGCAACTGATCATGCAACTGCGCAGCGCCGGTATTGCCGCCGAACTATATCCGGAAGACGCCAAGCTGAAAAAGCAGTTTACCTACGCTGAAAAGAAAGGAATCCCCAATCTAGTCTTCTATGGTGACCGCGAGATCGCTGATAAAATGATTACTATTAAAAACCTTAACTCCGGCGAACAGCATACCATTGCATTGGAAGATTTTCTGACCGGCGTGCGTACCGGTTTGTAAAGTGTGGGCGTGTCTTTTATCTGGCCATGCTTTAATTCTTTCTTAAGCAAAAAAGATTTGCGCCGATTGGAATTATTTTCGTAACATTGCACTTCAAATTTACAGGCACCGCTTGCAATATTTGAAAATGGGGGATTAGCTCATCTGGCTAGAGCGTTAGACTGGCAGTCTAAAGGTGGTCGGTTCGATCCCGATATCCTCCACAAGCCGTTTGCATTTGCGAACGGCTTTTTTATTTGTGCTCGTCTTTATTTCTCCATAAAAAACCACCCGTCATTCAGGTGGTTATTGTTTAAGGAGATATAAGGATGCCGAATATCAATTACCAGCTTTCGTCTGCGCTTTCATCATAATCTTCTTCATCCTCGTAGTCATCCTCTTCGTCGTATTCATCATCATCATCCTCATCTTCAAAATCATCGTCGCTGTCTTCCTCTTCCGCTTCGAAGTTAATGAACGATTCGGCGATATCGGTCAGTTCAAAATCTGTTTCTTCTTCTTCTTCCAGCGTATCTTCGAGCAGGTCCACGGCTTTGTCGTAGCCAAGCGTAATTGCAAGCTGTACCAGGCCGCCGTAGGTAGCGATCTCATAATGCTCGATTTTCTGGGCTGCGATAATCAGGGCAGCATCTCTGGTCATCGAACCATCCGGTGTGGATTTTATGATTTTTTCGGCTTCTTTAATTAAACCTTCGATCGCGTCGCATTTCTGCTTCGCAGGTTCTTCACCGATCTCGCGGAACACTTTTTCGAGCCGTGTAATCTGGCGGCGTGTCAACAGTTCATGGTCTTCAAAGGCGTCCTGCAGTTCCTCGGTGGTCGCGGCTTCACGCATCTTTGGAAGCTTTTCTACCATAGCGTGTTCAGCATAATAAATATCTTTCAGTGCGCTCACAAAAAACTCCATCAGTGGTTTATCTTCATTCTGCGGACTACTGCTGCTGCTGTCTGTGGAGGTGGTGCTTGCGCTTTTGTTCTCACCTGTGTTTTTGTCTGTACCTGTACTGGTCGTGCCTGCCGAATCGGTGGATGTGCCGCTGGTTGTTTTAGTGCTTTTATCACCGGTTGCTGCTGCAGAAGCTGTTTTACCGAGCTCGCTTTTGCCTGCCGCTGCTGTTTCGGTTCCGGTCCTGGTATCGGTGTTTTTATTTTTATCAGCTGCCGCCGCTTTTTTACCCGTATCAGTTCCGGTGCTGTTTCCGGAAGTTGCTGTTGCGCTGTCGGTGCTGGTGGTCTTGGCTGTTGTGCTTTTATCTTTATCAGTTGACTTTTCCATTGTATTTTTTTTAATGTGTAAGAAAAATAAAGGAGACCCGAAGCCTCCTTTATCAGGGTATATGAATATAAACTAAGAGTTGTTTCCTCTTCTTCCGAAACCGGATCTGCCCGATCTGGAAGAGCTGCCGCGTCCGCCACCGTGTGATGCGCGTCCGCCCATGGCTGCAATTCTTCTTACTTCAGATTTCGGCATGGAAGCAAAACCTCTTCTGGAAGTGCCGCCGCCGGAATTACCTCTTCCGGAACCTGAGCCTGAAGAACGTCCGCGTCCTGAGCTGCTGCCTCCTGAGTTACCGCCTCTGCCGGAGCTACCGGAATTTCCTCTGCCCGATGATGATCCGCGTCCGCCGCCGTGAGAAGCGTGTCCGCCCATGGCTGCAATTCTTCTTACTTCAGATTTCGGCATGGAAGCAAATCCTCTTCTGGAAGTACCGCCGCCGGAATTACCTCTTCCGGAACCAGAGCCTGAAGAACGTCCGCGTCCTGAGCTGCTGCCTCCTGAGTTACCGCCTCTGCCGGAATTACCGGAGTTTCCTCTGCCGGATGATGAATCGCGTCCGCCGCCGTGAGAAGCGTGTCCGCCCATAGCGGCAATTCTTCTTACTTCAGATTTCGGCATGGAAGCAAAGCCTCTTCCGCCGCCGGAATTACCTCTTCCGGAACCAGAGCCTGAAGAACGTCCGCGTCCTGATCTGCCGCCTCTTCCTGAATTATTTCCTCCTCTTCCTGAGCCACCGGAATTTCCTCGGCCGGATGATGATCCGCCGCCGTGTGAAGCGCGTCCGCCCATAGCGGCAATTCTTCTTACTTCGGATTTAGGCATAGAAGCAAAGCCTCTTCCGCTACCTGAACGGCTGCGGCCTGAAGAACCCCGGCCCGAACTGCTTCCTCTGCCGGAAGATGATCTGCCGCGTCCGGAGCCGGAGCTACTGCCACCGCTGGTAAATCTGCCCTGGCTGTCTCTCATGCGGCCGCTTCGGCTGTCGTAGTGGTCGTCTTCATCGTCATCATAGTCTTCGTCATCATAGTCTTCGTCGTCGTAATCTTCGTCATCATCATAATCATAGTCATCGTCATCATAATCATCGTCGTCGTAATCATCATCATAATCATCATCATCATACTCGTTGTCGTAATCATAATCATCGTCATCATAATCATCGTCATCATAATCATCGTTGTCATAATCCTCATCGTAGTCGTCATCATCATACTCATCTTCATCATAGTAATCATCATAATCATGATGCTGTGACTGGTATCTGTGGTCGTCTTCGTAGTCGTGGGATTGGGATCTGTTGCTTCCTGAACGTGAATTGTTCGATCTTCTGCGGTTCATAGTAAAAATTTTATGTTAATAATTGGTGAAAGAAAATCACCGGAGCAGTAGCTAGCATTTTGCTCCGATGATTCGTTATGCAGAGCATCAAGTAGAATGCCAGAGAAATGATAAATACACTATTGTGTAACAAAAATTATTAATATTATATGTTTAATATATATATGTGTTAAATATATGTTAATCATAAATAAAAATACCTGCACTGTAATGGTGTTAACCTTTGCCGCCATTTTGCCTTAAAATTGAAAAGTGGCCAGAGCGTAATTGTTGAGAATTTTCGTGCCGCCTTCAAAAGGAATTAAAATAATTTAAGAACAGCAGACAGAGTGGAGTTTAATTGTATAGGAAAACCGCAGATGGGTGGTTGTAGTAAAACTACTACACTTTTCAAATTTTAGGTCTGAAAGCCGATTTAATTCAATGAAAGCTGGTACATTTACGAGAGTGCCTCTAAACAATGATCTTTATTGATGTCTTGACAGAAATAGAAATCAGACAATTATTAAGGTAATTAAAAGTTATTATGACTGGCGGCTGAAAACAGAAAGGAATTTTTCGCGTACTAATCTCCTGATTATATGCTTTGCTTCTGTTTTCGGTGCTTCTAAAAAAATCCGAAGCTATGACTACAATGAGTTCTGACCCTACACCTGCGCGAACCGCTTTCACCTACGCCTGGTATAAAGAGGCTGAGTATGCGATGCGGACCCGTTCCTATATGACGCTGGGCACAGGCAAAGCCAATGAAACCCAAACGGAAGAAATATGGACCTTGCAGCCCGGCGAATTTAATCAACTGGATCTGCATATCTCACCGAAAGTGTACCCTCAGTTTGACCGTCAGATGAAGCCGTTTTATGATCTGCTTCATTCAATTGAAGCGGTGACCCGACACCTCGAATTGCAGTTGGGCTTGGATAAAACCGTTTCGGGGATCCGCAATCAGGAGGAAATCTGGCAGAAATGGGAAAGTGTGAAAGAAAAAGAGTTTAAATTTCTGGAACTGATTAACCAGAACAATAAACAGGTCATCGATACATATGATCAGGAAATTGCACAGACCGGTGAGAACCTGCGGCGCAGCCTGATGTATCAGTTGATGTTTTATCCGTTTTCTGAAGACCAACCGGAGAGCGGCCCGTTCGCTGCACGCGAAACTCCCTCGGTGCTGTTTCCCGGTGAGCTGCTTACGTACGCGTCCTCGTACGAAATTAAAGAGGCAGCTGCAGGCTATGAAATGAAAGTGAAGGGCGCTGCGGAAACGGTTCCGCCTCCGTTCCCGAAACGATATGAGCAGGAATATAAGGAAATGCTCAACCTGCCGCTGGAGTACGATTTTAGTCTGGAAGGTAGCTATTCCTTTAATGGCGACTCGGTTTTAGCAGAAGCTGTCTTTCATGTGAAAGAACGATTGAATGACCTTATGTTTTATGTATGTGAATACCATATTGAACTTTTAAAATAAGTACGGAATGAGTCAGTTATATATAGCGCAGGATACGCCGCTGAAATGTACAGACGGCAGACGTCTGATCGGAATCGGCGTGAGTTCACAATCATCTGTATTTCTGAAAGGCGGCACCAAATTAATGGCTACGGAAAAAGACCGGTTTAAGGATAACTTCATTTGTCCGAAAATGATGGCGGCCGGCGCCATCGCCGGTGCAGCACTGGCGGCTGCTTTTTCCGGGGGCTTGTTTATGATTGCTGCAGCTGCCTTCGCCGGGAGCGCCCTGATTGATGATGCGCTGAACATCTGTTCGTTGCTGTGTAAAGGCAGCCAATGGTCCGGTACGCATCCGAAAGTACGGATTGAAGGGAAGAAACCCTTGCTCCAGGATTCAAAACTTAAATGTTTCCTCGGCGGACAGGTAGGTTTCATGCTGTTGTCGGCGCCGGAAATTCAGGAGGCCATGAATGCTGCTAAAATGGCGCAGGATTCGTACCAGGACAATGACGCCAAAAATCCGGCGCAGATCGGCGATTACACCCGTGTAAATACGGACAGCCAGGCGGCGCTGGATGAACTGTTCGGGCCGGGAACCTTAACGCCGGCTGATTTTAATACCAATGCCAAAAATGGTTTTTATGCATCACTCTACCGCAACGGTGAAACAGGCGATTACTTTGTGGCTTTCCGCGGCTCCGAACCAAAAGGCTGGCAGTTTTATCATGACTGGTTTATCGAAGATGGCGGCCAGGCCTTGGGTTTCCGTACCCCGCAAATCGAAAAAACCAGAATGCTGGCTGAAAAAATATCGCGGGCGGCACCGGATAAGGTGCAGTTTACGGGCCACTCGCTGGGCGGTGGTAATAGTGCCATGGCCTCCTACTATACAGGATTGCCCGGCTATACCTTCAATGCCAGAGGGGTGCACCGCCGCACCCTGGAATACCTGGATGAGAAGCAAGCCGTGGGAAGCACGGATCAGATTATTAATTACAGCACGAGCAACGACATACTTAACGCGCTCCAGAACAACCGAGAAGGCTTGCTGGCTACCATCGGCGGTTCCCGTTTCAATCTTTTAAAAGCCCTCGGAATCGGAGGTCTCGCCGATGGTGCCGTGCCGCGTGCTTTGGGACAACAGAATGAAATCTTCGGATACATCGATAAAAATGAAGGACTCGGCCTGAGTACAATTGGCAGCGGACACAGTGCTTATGCCGATGCCCTGGAGGCGATGGTCGCTGCCATGAATACCACCGTACTTGCCAAAAATGTTTAGACCATGAAAAAGAATCTTTTATACTTAATACTTACCCTTATGTTTCTTACTGCCTGTCTTGATAGCCGTTCCCGCCGCAAACAAAACCGTGAACAATACCCGCCGGAAAGAATGTTTACCAATGTGCAGCTGGACGCGGCCAAAAGTATGTATAACGGCAACCTGGCCAAAATGGAAGAAACGCTGCGTGCACATCCGGCGCAAATCAATCAGCTCAGCCCTCAGGGATATACACTGCTGATGTACGCCGCCATCATCGAAGATCTACCCGCAATGGAAAAACTGCTGGAACTGAAGGCGAACCCGGATATCATCACTCCCTTTCAGGGGCTGAATGATACGCCGGTAAATCAGGCCGTTGCGACTAATAATTATGAAATGCTGAAACTTCTTTTAAAATACAAAGCGTCACTGAATCCGGCCTTAGGAAAGTCGCCGCTGGTGGTGGCGATGACGCTCGGTGATGCAGCTACCGAGAGAAAAATGATTGATTTTCTGCTGGAACACGGTGCGGATGTAAATCATCAGGCGATCAACGGGGATAATATCCTGGAGGCGGCCGCGAGTGATGATCTCGAACTGGCCGAATATCTGCTCGCCAAAGGAGCACAGCCCATGATCCCGGGTACGACGCTCGTGCCGGTAGCCAGCTTTGTGGAATGGAAAGAAAGTCAGTTAAAAAAAGCAAAGAAAACTGATGCAGATTATCAGTCCCGCTTGCAGGGGTTTAAACAAAAACTTCAGCAAGACTATAAAGTGTCCTTTCCGGTCCGGAAAGATCCTGTGCAGGAAGCGCAGCATTATATAAGATTATATGAGAAACTAAACCCTGCCGATAAAACCACCATTAATTTTGACAATAACTATGGTCAAAACCGGTACGAAGAGAGCCGACGGCTATTGGCTAAATAATCTTCCGGACTATATATAATAATGAATAACAGAAAGATGCATGAAAATTGCTACTGAAATTTATTTAAACTTCATCTGTGATCAGCTTCAATTAATGCGCTAAATTATCATCGTAAACTAATTATAAATCTTAATTAAAAAATATACTTCGCCACCTTTTTAACTTCTCCAAAACACAATATTATGCTTAACAATAACTCTAATTCCGGTATGAACGGTGCTACGGTGCAGGAAAGCAATCCGAGAAAACAGCCTGTTTCTAAAATTTATAACGCGGCCGCTATTGCAGCCAATCAGATCCTGGGTATTAACCGGGTGGTTAATCTGAAGATCATCGTGGAAGGATATATTATCCGGCATTTTGATTATTTTACTTTAAACCAAAGTGCTTCGCGCCATCATGAGTTCGAATTAAAATTGCCCGGTGACGCGCTCGATCAGTATGAAAATCATGAACTGAATGAAGCACAAAAGTTTCTGGGAAAACGGCTGACGGTGGTGTTTCATTATAAAGATGTAATGGACAGTCCGGAGCGAACTTTTGTAGGTGTCATTACGGAAGTGGGGTACGAGCAGGAGCAGGGAAGTCTGGGTAAAATAGTGCTGACCGGTTTTAGCCCAACTATATTGCTGGATGCGGCACCGCATACCCAAAGCCTGGGCGGCGGACAACCGATTAGTCTGAACAGTGTGGCTTCTGAACTGATCAGTCAGGGCCTGGGCACTTCCAAATATGATGTGCGGGTTGAATGCGGATATCAGAAAAATTTGCCATACACGTCGCAATACAATGAAACTCATTTCAATTATCTCGCCCGGATGGCGGAGGCATACGGTGAACAATTCTTTTATGATGGCGAAGTGCTGCATTTCGGGAAACTGCCGCCGCCGCAGAAATCACTTGAATTTGTGTACGGCAGTAACGTAACGGATATAAAAATTAAGATGCGCGCGGTGCATGTGAAGCCTACTTTTTATGGTTACAACAGTGCAAACAACGAGAAACTGACCTCGGGCGAGTCGCCGGTGCGCCACGTGTCCGATATTGCCAACAGGGCTTATCAGATTTCGCAGCAAACCTTCAGTACTCCTTCGTTACGGGTAGCACCGCTGAAGGCAGAAAATTACCATGATGTGGAAGCATCGCAAACGGGAACGGCCGGCAGCAGGGCGGCGGAAGTGTTCGTGACCAGCGGCAGCACGTCTATTCCTTTTTTATATCCCGGCTGTACGGCCGAAATCAATATGCGCAAACGCGACACGAACAGTACGTCCTATTTTACCAAACTGATGGTTACCCAGGTGACGCACAAAGTGGACGGGCGCGGCCATTACGAGGGCGCTTTTGAAGCAATCGCAGCGGACAGCGGTTTTTTACCACGCCCGGAATTTACCCTGCCGATGGCCGAGGCACAGACCGCCACGGTGATCAGTAATTCAGATCCAGCGAACCAGGGCCGGGTGCAGGTGCGTTTTGACTGGCAGATGCATGACGTTACGGATTTTATCCGTGTGATGACACCCGACGGCGGGGGCAGTGATAAGGTCAACAAGAACCGCGGTTTTATGGCCATCCCCGAAGTGGGTGATCAGGTCATGGTAAACTTTATCCACAACCACCCGGACCGCCCCTTTGTCATGGGCGGCATGTTCCACGGCAAGGTGGGCGGCGGCGGTGGCCAGGGCAATAACGTGAAAAGCCTCAGCAGCAAGAGCGGGAATATAATCTGCTTGAACGACGGCGCGGGGATTGAGATTAAGGATAAAAACGGGAATTATGTGACTTTAAGCGGGTCAGGTGATGTGACCACATTTGTGAGCAATGATAATACGGAAGATATCGGGAATAATCATACAACGAATGTTACGACAAAAACTACAATCAACGTAGGTAAAGATCAGAGTGTTCTGACTATGGACAATGGTGGGAAAATAAGTGTAAAAAGCAATACTGAAATAAAATTGGAGACGGGAAGTAGCTCAATCACTATGGATAAAGATGGAAATATTCTTATAAAAGGAATTAATATAACTGTAGAAGGAACTACAACAAAAATAATTGGAAGTTCGCTAACAGAAATCGGTAAAAAGGGAGCAAATGCAGGAATGAAAATTGATGGAGATGTTACTATTAAAGGAGAAAAAATTATTGAAAACTAATAATGAATAAAATTCAGTTAAAAGAAAAAGCTAGTATTTCTGATATTGCCAAAGATTTAGGATTAGACTTAGCAACTTTAATAGAGTTTCATAATGCAAATTCACAGCCTCATGAATGGATTAGAAGAGATTTTACTGTGGCTTCATGGGTTAATGAATTATTGATACCAGATACTGTTGAAAATTTAAAAGAAAAAAAGCTTCAGCAAGAGTTTCCACATTTTGTGAATCTGGATCAAAAAGAATTTGAAGAAAGATATAAAATTCTGCAAAAAATAGATTTAAGTGTTGCCGGAAATAGCTTGGTTGATTCTGAAACAAATATTATCTGGAAGCTCAAAAAATTAAAAAAGTATAAATATTTTACAGTAAATGTACAGCAAGAACAGCATGAAGTGAATTATATTAAATCTATGTATCGTCAGTTGGCTGAATATATGCAAAAGTTTAATCGCCCTTTGGAGATACTTGTTTTAGCTCTGAATTCCGATGGTTCGATAAATTCAATATTAAATCAGGAAGAGATTAAAATGGAATGGGACATTTTAAGATCAGAACTAGCATCCGAAATGATTGGAACTTTAGAAGAAAAAAATATGTTAGATAATGGGGAGCAAGACTTTACAGATACATTACCATTATTGAAAAATAATTTTCTGTATAATTTATTCTTTAAAGAATTGTTTCAGGAGTATCATGAGGTAGGTAAATTTGTTGAGATTCCTTCTCATACTTACATCTCTCAAATTTTCAGCAATGAGAAAGTTAATTTGATTACAAAGAGAAAAGTTGAAAAAGAGGGTGATATTATTAAAATTAAATTTTATTCAGAATCTAAAAACAATCTTAACCAACATTTAAAAAGAATTTATGACAGTAATCTAAAAGACTTTCTTCGTGAAGATTTCAATTATCTTTTAAATTGGTCTTTAGAATATCATTTTAATAAAGAAGGTAAGCTGTTATTTTGTCAGTCAAAAACAAAAGAACAAGCTACAAATCAATATTCTCATATTATGGAACATATTATTAATATTGTTTAAAAAAAATTATAATGAGCAAGTTATATGTGCCTGATGGAGCATGGTTAGTATGTTCTAAAGGAATGAAAAAACAACAAATAAAAGTTACAAGCCAAAGCAAAATCACTATTGCCGGAGGATATTTAAAAGCAACCATAGATGACAGGCCGGGAGGCAATTTTATTTGTGGTAAAATGATGCTTATTGGGGCGGTAGTGGGTGCAGCATTGGCAGCAGTATTCATAGTAGGAACCATTGCTACTGGGGGAGCTCTGGCTGTTGGAGCAGGTGCCCTTATGGCAGCTGGTGCAGCCGGAGGAGCTGCAGCCGGAGGATTAATTTCTTTAATTCCCTCCATTTGTGCTATGGGATTAGATAAATGGACACCGTATGATAGCAATGTTCTTACTTCCGGAATACATCCATTACTTGAAAACTCTACTATTCCGTGTATATTAGGTGGGAATGTCATTATACTATATTCAGAAAAAGCAGCAGATGAAATGACGGATGTCATTATTGGTGATACTGCTATTGGAGTAATAGGAACCATAGCATTCTCATATCTTATGGGGCCTGCAATCCAGGCAATAGGAGGTATTGGAGCATCTGTAGTATCAATATCAAAATCTTTTGGTTTTTTTAGTGCTGCGATGGGTAATCATGGGTTAGGTATTTTAGGGACAGGCGGATTGATTTATGGAGCCAATGAAGTTCTTAGCGGTATTAAAAAGGTAGCATACGAAAATATCCCAGTTCCAGGTACAGAAAGAAGTTATGGTGATTACGTTGATGGTTTTGATACTGATGTTGCCCAACTTAGAGAAGAAGGACTGAGAAAACCCAGTGATGATTCCAAACCCAATCAAGAAATCATTAATGACGCCGGTTCTGCGGGAGATTTGGGGCAAAAGGCAGTAGGAAACAGAACTTCTAGTTATAGTGTAGACGAAAGAATTACCTCTGTACGCTTAGATGATATTGAAGAGCATGGCCCAACTGTCCGTACTGAAAATGGAAGGATTACAGGATCTTACGAAGGACGAAACCCTACCACCAATTCAAGTTCTAGAATTTTAAATCAAGATTTTGGCGGGCGATATCAAGAATATGAAAGAATAAATACAACCACAAATGCACAATACAATCCTCTAAGAGTAAATGATGCTTACAGTACTAGTAGAACAAGTATGGTAAATTTTGCAAAAGATCAATGGGGAAGACCCCAATTCAATAAAGACGGAGCCAGTGGCGGAGGTCTTTTGCTAGGACTTGTTCAGGATGCAGGAAAAGCTGTAAGTAACTTTTTACTTGAGAGACAAGCAAATGATGTTATTGAAGCCATGAAAAATGAGGAGCGGGAAGCAAGAGAAAAAATTACCGTATTAGCGGGTAAAGACTAAGTTTGATGGAGAAATTAAATGCAAGATTAACTGTATTGTTTTCTTTAGCGTGGCTAATATATTTATTATTTACGATTATACAATCATTTGTAGATTTTCAAAATGTTAAAAGGATTGATTGGCGCAAAGTCGAAAACGTAAGTTTTATATATACAGGCTACAAAGCAACCATTATTACCAGAGCTTATAAAAAAGATAATACAATTATCAAAAGAGATTATGGCTTTTTAGGACAAGGTATTAATATGGCTTTTTCAGGAGTTGATCAAAATAATAAAAACGTAAATCTTACTTTTTATGTAAAAAACAAAGACTATTCTCTGAATGAACAAGAAAAAACTGAAATTCCGTATTTTGCTTTACGAGAAATAGATCAGCCTGCCAGTTTTTTCTTTGTTCTTTTAGACTTATGGAAATTTAATTATTCCAAAACAATTGCTTTTATCATTTTATTTTGTCCTCTGATGCTCATATTTTTAGTTTCGAAGATTAAAAAGGATGAAAATTTTAAAGTAGAAAAACTTAATGTCAATAGTAAAATTGTAAATTATTCGTATATCTTTTTTACGATATGCCTGTTGCTTAATTTTATTGTGTAGAACTATGAAAAAATACTTATTAATATGTTTAGGAATTATTGCCTTGCTCGTAATAATTGCTATTATTAAAAATAATTATCTCTTTTCTTTCGGAGATACAGAGAGGATTGATAAAGGCTGGAATGCCTATGAAAAAAAAGATTATAGCAATGCTGTAGTTCAATTTGTGGCTGTGGATTTAAATAAAAATCCAAATATCATTTTTCCATTGGCAGATTCATATTTGGAGATTGGAGAGCCCTACAACGCCATAAAATATTTAGAAATAGCCTACAAAAGTAAAAATTATAGTGTAGAACAACAATCACAGATTACCAATTTGCTTGGTATTGCTTATACAAATGATAAAGATTATAATAAAGCAAGAATCTTTCTTAATGAATCGGATAAGCTAGGAAATCAAAAAAGCAAAAAAAATCTCCAGATTTTAGATTCATTGGAAAATACGTCTCATAAGTAAATTGATTTTATTTATTTTCTTTCAATACAAATAACTAAGAATATTATTTTTTTTTAAATCAAGTAATTTATTTGAAATGCTTTACTTATTTTAAACTCAGATTATTCGTGATTGAGTATCCAGATTTTCAATTCTTAAAGCTGAAGCTCAGTTTGCGAAAGTTACCGCAAATGCAGATCCATTAAACCAGGGAAGAGTTAACGTTCAGTTTGATTGGCAAAGCGGACAAGATACATCAGAATTTATCCGTGTGATGACACCCGACGGCGGCGGCAGTGATAAGGTCAACAAGAACCGCGGTTTTATGGCCATCCCCGAAGTGGGTGATCAGGTCATGGTAAACTTTATCCACAACCACCCCGACCGTCCCTTTGTCATGGGCGGCATGTTCGACGGCAAGGTGGGCGCCGGCGGTGGCCAGGGCAACAGTGTGAAAAGCTTGAGCAGTAAGAGTGGGAATAAACTGGAACTGCACGATGGAGAAGGTTCTGTATTTTTAACAGATAAAGGCGGTGCGAATATGAAATTTGATGGCGCGGGGAATGCGATTACAAATGCGAATAATAACAAGACAGTAAAAGTGGGTAATAACAACAATATTCACGCTGGAGGGTTGCATTGTACTGATGTTGGTGAAGGGCAAAGCGTTTTAACAATGGGAAAAGACGGTATAATAGATCTTAAGGGAGCCACAAAGGTAACATTCAAAGTAAGTGAAAGTTATATTGAAATAACAGGAACAGGAATAATGATCAAGTCAGCAAATATAACTGCAGACGGAGAAACGACTAAAATCATTGGAACTGAAAAAGCAACTCTTGGAAGTTATGAAGGTGATCCTGGCGTTGTTGTAAATTCCAATGTAACAATTAAAGGTGGTGAAGTTGATATAAATTAGAAGTATGGATTTTATAAAATACAATATAAAGGAAGAAAGCTCGTTGGAATCAATTGCAAAAGAAAAAGGCGAAAGCGTAAAAGAATTGCTAGATTTTCACAATTCAAACGCTTCAATTACAGAGCAAATCTATGCTGATTATATTCCTTTCCACATCAAAAGCTTGTTTTTACCCGGAGTAAAAGCAGCAAGAGGAGATTTTGAGTACGACAAATCTTATAAAAGAAGTAATGCGAGATACAGGACTGAGCAGGTTAATATCACAAGAATTGAAGAAGAAGTAAAAAGCTATTCCAAATTAAAAAAAGAGTATAATTTTAAACTTAATCTTTCAAAGCAACAAGTTGAAGTTAGTCTTCTTGATTATTTTTACGAATTTAATCCCCCTGCACTTTCAAGAATTTTTGATTTTATCTCTAAAATTGATTTTATAAGAAACAATTGTTTGATCAAAATCAATACAGCTGGAAGATTTTTAAAAATTGATAACAAAGAAGTACTCCAGAAAAAGTGGGAGCAGTTTAAAAAGCACGAATTATCTGACATTGAATTTGTAAAAGTAATAAAACAGACAAAACCGCAGGAATATGAAAATCTACTAAAACAAGGAGATTTACAGTTTTCAGAACTTTATGATGATGAAAAAGACTTTAATAGAGATTTATTTTATCTGGTATTACTTGATAAATATCTTAAAGTACCTCACGATCAATTGGAAAGTGAAATTTATGAATATCAGTCTCAGTTGTTTCCGGACGTTGTAGTGCCTATGAATATGAGATACGATATTTTAAAGATAGAAGGAGATTTGGTGACCTTGAGAAAAGTTTGGGAAACCATTGAATCTGATGAATTATTGGAGAAGATAAGCAAAGGTTACGAAAAATATCACCAGCCTTTAATTAAATATAAGTTTTCAAATTATAAATTGGATATGAGAAATTTGTTCACATTTAATCATAAAACAAAAGTTATGATTAATGCTGAACTTACAATTATTGAAAATATAGAGAATAACATTAAGTCTGAATGCATCTTTAACTTGAAAAAAATTGGGGATGAAGAATGAGGAAATATTATTAACGACGCTTCCATCCAATAATAGTAAATCAATAGCTTTTTCTGTTGCGGTCCTTTTGGTAATTATTTTTTCTTATTTTGTACCTGGATGGAATTATTTGATTGAAGTAAAATCATATGTGATACAGCAATTGAGTCTTATAATGGTTTTTCTGCTGCTTCTCAGTTTTTATTTTCTCCTCTTTATTTTATTCTACCAGATAATTTGCGAATTATTTTCAAAAAATGCTGTTTTGAAAATTTCACAAGATCAAATAATAACTCTATTTATAGAAGGTATAGGTGATTTTACTATCAATAAAGATCAATTGTGCATTGAAAAGAATGTTATAAAAATACGTGGTGAAAAACAGATCGATTTAAAAGTAAAAAATAGGAATAGAGCAGCGCTCCAAAATCTATTGATGCGAAAGAAAAAATCTATACAAAATGCAGCAAGAACATCTTTTTTGGGTGGATTTAGGGCGCTTAGCGAAGTATATATTTATTTCATTTTTTTAATAATAATCTACACTTTAACTGCTATTTACAGCTTTAAATTTATTACGCCATATATTGCAGATCTTCAAATCTTATTTCGGGCAAAAGGTGCTTTGCTAATGATTATAAGTGCTCTTCCTTTTATTTTGATTTTTGTTGTAGCGGCATATTTTTTTACCAATAGAATGTTTTTCAGTAAAAGGCAAATCAATTTTAATTTTTTAAAAACAAATTTAACATTGTGGACGGGAAAAAAAATACTCGATTTTAATAAGAATGAAATTAACAAGACTGTTTTTTTCAAGAACAGTACGAATGATGTAATAAAATGGATCGTTATCTACAGCAAAACAAAAAGAAATTACCTTATATACAGTAAAGGGATTGACATGGGTTTTCAAGATTTTGCAAATGATTACAAGATCTTTTTTGATATAAAAGATAAAGATGCGATCAGATCATTTTCATCTCCGAAAAGTGTTTTGTATAAAGAAACTTTTTATCATGAGTAAATATTTGCCACAAGAATCATTCATCGTATGTTCACACCAGGTTAATCCATCCCCGGGTGTTCTGCTTGCAGATCCAAATCTGTGGAAACTGAGTGTTATTTATAAAGCAGAACAAAAACCTTTATTAACAGAAGCTGATAAAATCTTAAAAGAGGACTTTGAATGTAAAAGTAATTGGGGACAAGCTGCAGGTTGGGGGTTCTTTTTTGGAGGACTCATTGCAGGTCTGGCAATTGCGGCTGCAGTGGCATTTTCAGTTTTAACTTTCGGTGTGGGGGCAATTATAATAGGTGTATTGGCAACTGCTGCTATAGGAACAGGAGTGACTTTAGCACTGGCTTCAAACAGCACAAAGTGCAATCCTAACCTAGTTGAATGGGTGAATTCGCATTCGAAAGTAAAATTTGAAAATAATAAAGCATTAACCCAAAAGTCTTTTTTGACATGTTCTGCGGGACCGGGAATTTTAACTCCTTTTATCGATGAAACTGAGGCAAAATCTGCAGCAAAAAATATTTCTTTCAGAAACATGGGTGAAATTAGTCTGACCGCCGCAATAAGTGGGTTGTTTGGATTCACAGTAGGTTATACAGGTGGCACTGCTTTGGCAGGCGGAGGATTAGGAGCTGGACTTCTTGCAGGTGGAAAGGAGATTGCTGTGGGAGTAGTCGGTGCTTACCTTGTTTATCAGCCAGTTTCGAGCTTAGAATCTAAAGGCATGCAATCATTATACGGCAGCAAGAATGGAGATCAGACTTATGATGAATTGCTGGATGCCAGAAGAGATTTGGAAAATAGTTTTGTAGTAGATACACCCGATGATCCATATATTGGTACTTCACAGACAACCGCTGTAGGTAATATAAAAGATCATTCCTTTGATCTTTACCGTCAAAAGCAAAATGAAAAGTACATAAAAGAAATAATGAACTTAAAAGGTACTCGTGCTGAAAGAGAAGCCAGAACTGCGGAAATTGTAGCTGAGATGAAAAAAACAAGATCGGGATCTGAAGCTGTTGAGGCAATGAAACGAAGAAATAGTGGAAAAATCTATCCAAGAGAAAGAACCAGCAGAAAAGGAATTAGCGTTATAAATCAACATAAGTCTGAAACAACAAAAGCCATAAAATCTGAGGCTGCAAAAGGTTTCAGCGGAATGAATGCCGTTGGTTTAATTTTACCATTATTGGTTTCACCTGTGAGTGAATGGACTTTCAGTGTTCTGGCAGATTCTTTTGCGAGCCAATCTGGTGGAGGAATGACAATAAATTCCACCCAGAATTAATTCAATACGCGAAAGTAAATTCTGAAAAAAACAGCTGTTGTGCAAAGTCTCCCGAATGTTAGTGATTCCGCCCAGATATGTGTAAAAACATACTATAAAACTCTTATTTCACCAAACGGATAATCACCGAATACGCACATGAAGTAGATGCAAAGTTTTCTACAGTGGCACTTTCAACGCCGTTGCAGCAGATCCGAACTATCTTCCCCCCCCGTCTGTAATTTACCATTTCAACTGCAGGATTCTAACCTGCAAAAATAACTTGGAATTCAGATCCCACGAGCCAGGGCCGGGTGCAGGTACGCTTTGATTGGCAGATGCATGACGTTACCGATTTTATCCGTGTGATGACACCCGACGGCGGCGGCAGCGATAAGGTCAGCAAGAACCGCGGCTTCATGGCCATCCCCGAAGTGGGTGATCAGGTCATGGTAAACTTTATCCACAACCACCCGGACCGTCCCTTTGTCATGGGCGGTATGTTTCACGGCAAGGTGGGCGGCGGTGGTGGCCAGGGCAATAATGTGAAAAGCCTGAGCAGCAAGAGCGGGAATATAATCTGCTTAAACGACGGCGCGGGGATTGAGATTAAGGATAAGAACGGGAATTATGTGACTTTAAGCGGCTCAGGTGATATGACCACGTTTGTGAGCAATGATAATACGGAAGATATCGGGAATAATCATACAACGAATGTTACGACAAAAACTACAATTAATGTAGGTAAAGATCAGAGTGTTCTGACGATGGACAATGCGGGGAATATTTCTCTTGAAGGCAAAACTCAAATTGAGCTTAAAGTTGGAGAAAATAAAATAACCATCAAAGAAGATTCGATTATCATCTCTGTAGGAAGTGGAATGCTTGATATGAATTCTGAAGATAATGCATTGCTTGTGACGCAAAATAATTTGAGTCTGCACAGTAAATCTGACACGTCAATTAATGCGACGGGCAATACATATGTTACCGGAACCCAGGTTGATATTAACTAAAATGAAATATACTACATACCAAATTCAGAAAGATGATACCCTGGAAAGTATTGCGGAAAAGCAGGGATGCACGGTGAAGCAGTTGGTGCAGTTTCATAATCAGCATGTGGAAATGACGCAGCAGATATATGGGACGCATATTCCGTTGCATATCGAAAAGCTATATATTAATGATCTACCAGATAAAACAGAATTCGATATTAATGAAATATCGTTTGATCAAAAGGCTAGATACCGTTGCGAGCAGTCTGTAATGACCTACGTCGGAGGGATTTTAATCAACCATATTGATACGAAACGAGAATTTCTGGTAGATAAGTTTCAGAAGAATGGCGAAAGTTTTGTGAATACAAAGCTGGTAGAGAATATTATGAATTATTATCCGGAAGAAATGAAAGACGCTGTTGATTTGATTTCAGATATAGATTTACTTGCCTGTAATTTGCAGGTTTCTTTAAATAGAGAAACCGGAAAAATTGATAAGCTAATCAATCACAATAAAATTGTTGAGAATTGGAAACTGCATAAAGAAAACCTGAAAAGCAAATATGGTTTTTTAAGAAACTCTGAGACAATAGAAAACTTGCAACTATTTCTGCAAACTAATGATGAAATTTTTTTGAATGCAGGAAAATTAAAAGAATGGGTAAACAACAAGATGTTTTTTGATTTGTTCTTTGATAAATATTTGGTGAACGATGAGGATGTATTCAGTCCTTTTAAAAAAAGTTTTATACTCTCAGCTGTTCGAAGGGAAACCAATTCCATTTGAGTTCAGACAAGATATTATTACAGAAACCCAAAATACAATTAATGTAAGGAAAGTTGGGGAGATGATAAAAGACAGCGTAAATACAGCTTCATTGGAAGAAATATATGATATTAAGTTTAAACCTCTGGTTAATTATAAGTTTTCTGAATTTAAATTCAGTTATAGAGAAAATTCTACTTATGATTTAGAAAATACTTGGATTACAGCTTCAGACGTTACAATTATTGAAGAAATAAAAAATAATGTAAGACTGATGATCAGTTATAAATTGACAAAAATAGAAGTATAATGGCAGAGTCATACGTTCCACAAGATACAACGGCTGTATGTACGATGATGACAAACGGTGCTCCACAAATGATTAAGATTACGAGCCTGAGTAATGTGATGTACAGTACCAAAACACAGCCTTTTTTAACAATTAGAGACAACAAATTATCTGGTTCTTTTCAGTGTAAAGCCCCTGCAAAATTTTGGGATGGTCTTCAGGCATTAGCTTTAGGAATTGCCATTGGCGCTGCTATTGTTCTTACAGGGGGAGCTGCAGCAGTGGTTATTGTTGCTGCGTGTGCAATAAGTGTTGCAGCAGGAGGCGCGGCGCTCTATAAAATGGCGCACGATTGTGATGCTACTTTAGATAGAGAATGGCAAAAAGTACATGAAAAAGTTCGCTTCAATCAGGGAAAGGCTATTTTAAATCGTTCCTATTTAGATTGCCCCAAAAAAGGTAAGATCACCATTATTATGGATCCTGTCATTGCTCAGAGAGCAGCAGATTTCTTAAGTAACAACAATAATAAAGAAGTTATGATGCAGATGGGAAGTCAGCTGGTGATGGGGGTAATTACAGGTGGTACAGTGGGTGCTTCTGTAACTGCAGTTGGCGTTACAGGTGCGCTTACTTTGGCTTTATATACGCCAAGTGAAGCATTTGGAGATACAGATTTTGGATCTAATAATGAAGGAGCAGCACGTATAATTTCTGCTGTGGGAAGTGATGTTGTAACAGCTGGTGTTGGTGCAGGTCTTTCGGCTACACATATAACTACCGAAGTTGGCGGAACAATAATTAATTCAAATGTAGGAAATGCAGAAGGTGGTTTAGTACAGTATGGTGCTGGTTCAGCTACCGGAAATATTACCAGGAGTTTTGAAGGTGCTATCCGTAATTTTATTGGTCATCGAGGTTTAAAAGATAAAAAATTTGCAGGTTATAAAGGTATTGCTGGATTTATAGCTAATATAGCTATAGGTACTTTCGCCGATAAATATGAAAATAGTTTAGCGGCAGAAACAACATTGAAGGCCCAGAAATTTAATGAATCAGATATGAATAAAGGTATTAACGTTATTGCCACAAAAGCTTAAAATATGAAAATTGTATATAAAATTTTAGGATTAGTATTAATTCTTTTAACGCTTAATTTTCTTGCTACTTGGATTTTTGTAAGTAAAAACAATGGTAAAGATTATGTTGAAGAATATATAAAGACTTCAAAACAAGTTAAAATTAAAGTGAAACGAGAAAGCTTTGATGAAATGTTTAATGGCTACAGTTACCTTAAGCAGATCATTTTTTTTAAAGGAATTTTCGGAGGTAGTAGTAACTATACTTTTCAGGATGAGTTTACTAAGCGATATTATAAAATTGTTCGATTTGATAAGTATGGAAAAGAATTTAGTTTACCACAAACAAGCGATATAGATAATCAAGAACTTTACGTTAAAGTAGATCCTTCTCAAATTAATAATCCTTCTTTTGGTACAAAAGAAAATCCTATTCTTGTTTTTTCTTATATGGGAATAAACAAACAATTTACAGTTGATATACAGACTGATATAAAAGGAGATGACGGTTTTTATTTAAAAAAAATTGTACCCCTTTCTCCTACAGAAGAAGAATATCGTTACAACGTAGAACAGTATTTAACTTACATAATGCCTAAAGAAGAGTTTAAACAGCGTTTTAAGTAGCAGTGAGCTTACAATATGAACTTTACTTTGAGTACCTCTTTAATAGGCTTTGTGTAAATGATTTATTAAAACGGTACTTTAAAAAAAACTTTTTCCAAAAAAATAAATTCCAGCACTTTTTTTTAACACGAAATTTCATAATATCCTCGCTATTTAAATAATAAGGTCGAAGGAATATCTAAAAAAAACCCTAAAAGATCCGCTTGTGCTGGTGACAACCTCTGCATAAGTTCAAAAACCAATACTCGATCAGGCTTAGCTATTTCGATATGAAAACCAGTCCGCCATTTTCAAAAATTCTCATCAGCATTAGTTTACCAACATTTGCACTGCCGGCCGAAACCGTTGATTGTCGTTCATACACTTGATATCAGCAAGAAAAACACCCTATTACCTCCCATATTTACAATGACTTCAAACTAATGTTTATTTTTTAGTAAAAAGCCATGGCGGCATCGAAATATTTTTCCTAACTTTCCTCAGTGTTTCAAACCATGGGTGTATGCAGACAATGACCATTCCAGACAAGCAGTATAATATCCTGAGTACCGATTTCCGGGTGGAAACGGTGGCTGCTAATCTGCTGAAATATTACGATGCCAATGCTTCCCTGTTTATTCGCAGGGTGGGAACCAACGATCGCCCGTACCTGAAGGACATTAAAAGGATCTATAACGGCCATCATTTGCTGGACGAAGAAGCGGTCATTATGGAAACCTACCGGGAATCGCTCTACGATTATTTGCCGGAAGGTCTGTTTCACTCGCCCTCATTGGGGCATGCCGGTCATCAGGTGGACAGTGTGGTGCGCGAGATGCGCCGCCAGAAGCAGGTCGAGGAACATGCCCGCCGCTTTTTTCAGCCTTTTGAACTGGAGTTTTTTTATACCGAAATCACGGCGCTGTTGCGCGAAACCGAATTTGATATTCGCGATAAATCAGATGTGTTGATTGATACACTCGCTGAACTGTGGCCGCTGCTGACCAAAGTGGATCGCGGTACGGCGAAGATATTTTTTTATATCCTGCCGTTTCTCCACGAAGTTCGCGGAAACCGCCGCTGGATTGAGCGTTTTCTGACGGCTTTCCTCCAGGTGCCGGTGCTCATTGATTTTGTGCCGAATACCATTACCGCCAGCGATGATACGGCCGGCCTGGCACGCCTGGGAAATACACGTCTCGGCCTGACCCTGATTCCCAACGGAGCACATCAGGACGGCGTGCGCAACTGGCAGGTAAACATTGGCCCGATTCCGTATCTGAAGATTCCGAATTATGTGAAAGGCCATCCCTTCCGGGAATTGCTGCTGGAAATATATGAATATGTAATGCCGGTTTCGGTTAAAATAGAAACGCGGTTCATTACGGAAAAGTCACCGGAATCATTTGTGCTGCCACCCCGCGCCTGCGCAAGATTAGGATTTTCCACCTTTATTTAAAATATAAAAAGAGTTCAACAGACAGATTAATAATACCATATGCAGTTCACCTCTCTGAAAGGAATTTTTCTCAGTTATCTGCTCATGCCACTCATCGCCACGGTGATGGTGTTTATTTTAAGTGCGCTGCGCCGCAGCCGTCCGGCCATCCGGGTGCGCAATATTATTTTGTATGTGCTCATTGGCGGACTGGCCCTGGCGATTCCGGGCTTTCTGGGATTCTCCGGCAATCTTTTTAGCCCCTGGTGGTATCTGGTGGCCATGCTGGTGTACCTGGGCCTGGGGATTCTGCATGTGAATCTATTACACCGGTTTTTCCGTCGCCATTTCAATATTATGTGGAAAGCAGTACTGTTTGAAGTGCTGCTGAGTCTGACCGCTTTGGGCGTCGGCGGATATATTTTTACACTTATTTTTAAGTGGATGAGCAACGGAATGGGGAACGCACTGATGGCTGCCACCAGCGGAATTATTTTCGTGGTACCCTTGGCTTTTTATTATTGCTATCTGCAGTTCGTCAGTATTCCTTTTGATATTTATAAAACCTGGCAATACGATCCGGATCAGAAACCGCACAACTTTCAGGGAGCTGATTTCGACCGACTTATGGTTTTAAATGTGGAGCTGAGTAAGAATTCTCAGGATCCGCAGCGGTTCAACATCAAAGCTAAAACATTACCCACAGGCATTACCTTCGGCGACTGGTTCCTGCGCGTGGTGGATGATTATAACTTTAAAAACGGGAATTCGCCTATCCAGTTGCGTGATGCTGCCGGACAGTCCTTTTATTGGATATTTTATGTAAAAAAATCGTTTTTCAGTATGCGGAAGTATATTGATTTTGAAAAAGATATTACCGAAAATAATATATCGCAGAATGAAACCGTAATCTGCAAACGTGTGATTAATCATAAAGAGGCCGAGTAAGCCTTCATTATTTTATTATAAAGATTTTAGGAATGATACAGTCTGTAAAACATTTTGCCGTGAACTGGGTTGATGGGATGAAAGTTTCCCGTGAACATTTTACCCAGCAGGAAGATTTTATGCTTGATGCCCTGCGGGACACGGCTTCTTTGCCGCTCAATGCTTTTAATTATGGTCTTTTGCCGGCAGCAGATCCGTATGATAAGCATACACTGTATGAAATCCGCAGTACCGCGACCAATGATGCCCAACTCATTATCCGCAAGTGTGCGGCCATCACCATGGCCGGTCACCGCGTGGAAATTGCCGATTATGAAAAAAACCTGCGCGAAATATCTGCGCGTCAGCAAGCAGACTCCGGCGAGGCAGATGGCGAGTTTTATATTCTGGCTTCCGTTAATCCGTTTGACAAAATTCCTTTCGGCGATATTGATTCTGAAGAAATTCCGCCGCGCCATCCTTTTACGCGGTCCAACTACCGTATCGAACTGGTGGAAACCGCCGTGCTGCACAGCAGTTTCTCGGGCGGGAACTATCTGGTATTGGGCAAGGTGGATATCCGGTCCGGCATTGCGCGCATTGATCCGCATTATATTCCGCCGTGTACATCCGTGGAGAGTCACCCCAGACTGGTGGAATATTATGAAACCTACAGCGGCATCTGGAGCAACCTGCGGCAGTACTGTTTCCGTATTTTGCAAAAAGCCGCACACCAGAATCAGAATAATACGCTCGCAGAAAATGTGAAGACATTGTGCCGGAGCCTGGTGGGCCACCTCAGCGAAAATTATTTCCGTTTCCGCAATATGGTGCCGTCGCAGCCACCGGTCTATTTAATTAATATTTATTCCCAGCTGGCGCTGCGCCTGTACAATGATACCCAGATGATGGTGCCGGCCGAACTGGAAGAAATGCTGAATTACAGCTTGGAATGGAGCGAAGTGGCACCGCATACTATTTTGAATCAGCTGACCTCCGTGGCAGAAATCCAATACACCCATCATGACAGCGGAGAAATCTTCAGCAATATATTGCTCCTGTTGAAGAGCCTGGAGCAGATCATGGGTAAACTCAGTGAGCTGGAATATATCGGCCAGCGCAAGGAAAATATTATTGTGAACGAGCAGGCGGTCCGCACCGGTGTGGATCCGCGCAAAGGCTGGAGCGTTATTGATTAATGCACAATTCAGCAGCGGGCCACCCGGTGGCATTAAGTAGTTATTTAAAAAAACAGGACAGGTGAGGTAGGAAGATAGGGTAGAGGGACACCTAAAAAAAACAATACAGGCTTATGTTAAAGGAACCAAACAGTGCGGTACGGTTTTCTATTGCCGAAAGCGATTTTTATTTCAAGCAGTTTCTCACCAAAATGTTGCTGGAGAATCCTTTTTACAGCATCGTGAATGACTGTAATAACGGAAACGAGCTGATCAATCGGCTCTACCGCCGTCAGGAAGATGTCTTTATTCTGAGCCTGTACATGCCCATTCTCAGCGGTATCGAAGCCATCCGTTTCATCCGCAAATCACATCCGGAGGTTCCTATTATCACCTATTCCGCTACCTACCAGGAAGACATGGCCGGGTTGCTGGAAGAAATTCCGCATGTGTACTATTGCCAGAAAAGCAGCATTATCATCCGCGATATTCTGCGGAACTGTGTCCTTTCTTCGCAGGACAAATACGACGATTATAAAAAAGAATGGGCCGCGCAATCCGAAGCGGTGCAGGAATACATGAGCCGGCAGAAGGAGCAGCAGAAAGAACTGTCCGTCACGGAAATTCAGATTATTAAGCTCTGTTATGAAGGATACAGTAACAAGGAAATTGCAGAAATGCTGTGTCTCAGTAATCGAACCGTCGATACTTATATCAACCGGCTTACCGAAAAGCTGGGCCTGAAGAGTAAGATCGATCTGGTGCGGTTCTGTGTGGAAAACGGATATTATAATTCAAGCATTTAATCTTATGAAATCATACGGACAAAAAAAATTAAATACACAGGAAGTTCGGAACGCCACGCTTCGTTTCGTACTCTCCTTCGCGCTGCTGGCCGGCCTTACCTTTCTTACGGTCTTTATGTTTTTTAAAAGCTCCCGGATGCAGGCTAAAAATGTACGTCAGGAACTGGAAGAGTATCGAATGATGCTGGGACGAAATGAACTCCTTAAACAAAAAATGGATACGATTTATGTGAAAATGTCCAAACTAAGTATGAATAAGGTAGAGAACGATATTTTTCTGCGTAATTCCATTATCGAAGATATGACGCTTTGCCGGCAACTAATCGGTGTGGATAGCACGGA
Organism: Chryseobacterium salipaludis; assembly: GCF_022968825.1. Taxonomy (GTDB): domain Bacteria; phylum Bacteroidota; class Bacteroidia; order Flavobacteriales; family Weeksellaceae; genus Kaistella; species Kaistella salipaludis. Next base: position 146,400 of record NZ_JALHKS010000004.1, on the reverse strand, counting down.
AAGGCTTAAACACTATTCGGCGCTGCTGAATGATTTGCAACCCATGCTTACCTATAAGAATGATTTGATTAAAAAGAAAATGGAAGAACAGTCTGCCAGCCGGCGTTTGAAGGAATGCATGGGAAATGTGAGCCGTGTTACCAGCCAGATCGATTCGCGCCGTGCAGCCGCGGCTACGCGGGGTGGTCGTTTATTTAAGTCTAATTCAAAATAACAGTCATGCAGATCCAGATCACCTTATCCCGAAAAGAAAAAAGATATTATTTCCTCTATTTGCTGGGAATGCTGTGTTTTGCCGTGGGAGTGGTGGCCGTAGCCGTATTGTACAGCCATCCCTCGCCGTTCTCAGAATCAGACATGCATGCGATTTATACCCTGCAGGAGAAAAACAGATTTGAAGAAGCCCGTAAACCTTTCCAAAAACAAACCGACAGTACCTTTTCTAAACTTGAAAAATTCGATGCGGAAAAGACCTCTCCGCTGGAAGAAAACGATATTAAAATGGGAATCAGCGAGATTCAGAATGCGTTTGCACTTACCAATGTGAAAGATCCGCGGATTTCTGCTTTTGAGCAGATTGGCCGGTTCTATAAGATGTTTTATGATGATAAGAAGAGTGCGGCCGTGATTGAAGATAACATCCGGATTTTTGAAAAACAGTTTGATGATTGTTCTGTGGGCTACCGTGACCGCCGCCAGCAGATGATGCAGCGTGAAAACGCTGAATTGATGAGCAACCGAAGATAAAATATAACTATGAACTATTTACAAAAAAACAGGCGCACAATTACTTTCATTGTTCTGGGGATTGTGCTGTTTACAGCGCTGCTGATCTGGGGGATCAGAAAGCAGGAGTACACGCCCGAAGACATTTCGGCGACGGTGTATCCGATTTCGTTGAATACAGGTGAAACCATCACCTTCGAAGACAAATCGCCTTTTGGCCAGACCCGCAAATGGCTGCTCGGCGACGGCTTCGAAAGTGCGGAAAGAAAAGGTCAGCACGTGTTTAAAAAACCGGGTTATTATCAGGTCACGCTCCTGATTGATAATAAACTTTCCCGCACCTTTCCCGTACTCGTATCTTCCGGCGTGGTGGAAGTGGACACGGAAAGAGCACCGACCTTGATTGATGCTCCGACGCAGGCGATGCAACTGGAAAATGTGCTTTTCCGCGCAGTGTCTTCAGATGCCAAGGTCTATACCTGGAAGTTTGGCGAGTCCGGCCAGATTGACGCCAAAGAAAAAATGGCAACCTACGCGTTTAAAAATCCGGGTAACTATGTCGTGACTTTATATACCGACGCTGATGCTGAGCCGCTTATTCACCAGATCCGCGTGTTACCTGCCTATCCTGCATTGGAAGATGAACCCGAACTGGCGCCTGCAGGACCTACGGAAAGTGAAATTCACAGCAAAATCAACGATGATTTCCGCTACCATTTACAGCAGATTGCCAACGGTAATAATTTTAATTATCATTATAACTATCTGCTGACCACCTACTTGTGCAACAAAGATAATGTGTCTGTTTCGGTGAATGATAAAAACAATTCTTTCTATTATTACTGTACCGGTCTGCAGTTCGATAAGAATAATCTGATCCAAGAAGTAACCACCACTGTGGATACTTTCCGCAACTGCATCAGTAAAGTTGAAGTTAAACAAAGTAAGCAATAATCATGAAGAACTATACTCCCGCTCCGCTCAGCACAGTTGCCCTGGCGCTCGGCGCTTTCATAATCGTGAGTTGCCATGTGCGCATTCCGTCCCATTCCACACCCAAGCCCAAGGCGTATGGTGCCATTGATCAGATTGAAGTTTCCGAAGGATATCCGCTGAAAGCAGAACCCTGGGTGGTGATCTCCGACCGTGGTAATAATACCGTTTTTATGGACCGTGGTGATGAGAAATCGCCAAAAGAACTGGCCTTTTTGGAACCATTATTAGTTGTAAAGCACAACCGCAACAAAGGTTTGGTTAAGGTCGCGCAATACAACCCCGATGCTCTGCTCAAAAAATTACCGGCCAATTCAGTGAAAACGTATGGCTGGATTCCGATGAATCAGTTGTTGCTGTGGCGGAATGCCGTACCGAACCGCGAAAACGGATTTGCTTTAAAAGGAACCCTGGTGCCGCGCAATTCCGATGTGTTGAAATCCGGAGAAAAATATATGAAGAATGATTCGGTGCTGCTTTTCTCTTCGCCGGATCTCACGATGGCACTGCCAAAGAAATTACCGGTCGGACAGCTGGTATACGTTTATAAAAATGCGGAAGAAAACCGCCGCTACCTAGTCGGGAAAACACCATCGATTCCATTGGATAGTATCGACAGTAATGTGTATGGCTGGGTAAGCAGCAACATGCTGGCTGCCTGGGGCGACCGTACCGGCCTTCGCGTGTCACCGGATTATAATTATACCGAGGAAAACGATCTTTCCCTGCAGAAAGATGTAACCGACGGTACTTCCTCCAATGAACATTTTAAATTATCTGAAGCGGAAAGCCGCTCCGATGTGGAAAACCTGATTGGTGTGCGGCCTGCAACAATGCGGAAGACAGCCCGCGCCAGATTCTTCAGCAATGCTTTGGATTATTCCAAAAACTTCGTCTATAATGTTTTGGGCGAACCTTTATATTATCCGCGCTACCGGGAAATTACCAACCGTAATAAAAATCTGAATATCGTCTTCACCATGGATGTGAGCAACGAAAACAGCCAGAATGCGGCGGTGGCCAAATCAGCTTTCCAGGATTTTCAGTTTAAACTCAAAGATCTTGGCTATTACCGGAATGTACATTTTGGAGCAGTCTTATTTAAAAATAATACCTGCGGTGAGAACGTAGCTGTGTCAACCTTAAGTTCTGATTTTAATAAAATCGCGCAGTTCATTGATGAAAAATCGATGCAGATGAACTGCAACACCATGGGCGGCCAACCCATGCAGGAAGGCCTCGAAGCAGCAGGCGACCTGCTAACGCCCTACCGCGACGATACCAATATCGTGGTGCTGGTAGGTGCCAGCGCAAATATGTCCGGCAATACGGCCAATGCAGTCCGCAGCCTTTCCAAAGCAAGAGCAAGGCTGGTGTCGTACCAAACGGTTTCCGGCTCGGCTGATACGTACAATAACTTTGTGCTGCTTTCAGAAAATATCGTGACCAATTCCGCACGGAATATCGCTGAGCTGGAGAAGCAGCGAACCATCGCGCAAAACACAGTGATGAACCGCAATAATTATAACCTGCAGAAGGGTGAGGAAGGAATTTTCTCCCTGGATTACCCGAACAGCAGCATGACACAGGGCTTCGTAATTTATCCTAAAAAAGGCGAAATTAATTCAAACGCAAGGCTTGCTCGCTCGCTCGACAGTCTGATTGCCCAGGCCACACATCAGAACAAGATAACGGATGCCATGCTGACAGATTATTTCAAATCACCGCTTGGCTCTTCCAGAACGGAACTGAAAGCCGAGTATCGTCCACAGTTTCCGGATGCGCCGGCACTTATTCCGGTAGAAACCGCCTCACAGCTGGTGGTGTACAGCAATCCTTTTCTCACCAAAGGAAGCTATACTGCTGAATACGAAAATTATTATCCGGCGGTGCAAAAAGGAATTCTTATTTCCGAAAAGGAATATGAAGATTTAAAGAAAATGTACCAGTTGATTTACCAGGAAACCAAGCCGTATGGAAATGAGTTTTCACAGGAACGTGCGGTGAATGCGTATTTAAAAATTTTAAAGAGTGAAATGGGCGACAAATATAAGCGCCGTACGATGTTAGAGAATCCGATGGCCTATTCCGTCGCGGCGGTGACCGGCTTTGATAATTCCGGTGAGGAACTGCTGTCTAAATATAAGCTGGAAGGCTGGAAAAAGTCGAAGGTAGTTCCGTCTGATGCTGTGCGTGCTTATTTTAATCAGTACCGGATGCTCGCCAACCGCATGCTGGAAAACAAAGGCAACAGTAAAATAATTATAGACCAGAACGGTGAGAAGTTTTATTGGCTGAACGCGTATTTCATGCCGATGATCAATCCGGTGGACCAATTGTAAACTAGAATCAATTTTAAATTGAGTTCAACAATAAATTTTATAAAAAAACAGATAAAGAGATACAAGTTTTAGCATAGTTGGTATCTCTTAAAAAAAATTCCTACTTTAGGGAAACCAAATCATTAAATAATTAATTAAAACAATACATTATGGCAATGTTTAACTACGGTGTAGGGGGCAATGAAATAAAAGTAGATGCCAATGAAGCCATACATCAGATCCAGGAAAACCGGTCACTGCTGGTAAGCAAACTGACCGAAGATGAACCTTTTGTACCGGAAGTGGTCAAAGGATTGAAAACAGTAGACGATGTTTTTCGGCATTTCGAGCCTTCGGTAGGAGTACAGCACGAGACCGAAGACGGAACAATCGTGGATGAAGAATTCCGATTTCACCATTTGGCGGATTTCACACCGAAAAATCTGGTGCAAAACTCTGAATATCTGAAAACGCTGAGCATCGAACAGGAACAGTACAATAAAATCTTGCGTCAGCTTAAAAATAATAAGTTGCTCCGCACGCTGCTGCAGAATGAAGAGACCAAAGATGCCCTAGTGGAAGTATTAAAAGAAGTAGCCAGCGAACTTGATAAATAATCTGTAAACAACCTGATCATGAGTAATAAACAAGAAGCTGAACAGCAACAACAACACCAGCAGCAAGTCCAGACGCAAACCGTCGCGCCCAAAAAGCAGGATGCACTGCAGGTTCTGAATAAAGTCGGAGGTTTTAATTTTGTGGAAACGGTGGTAGATGGCATCGCCAATATGAACCCGACCCGCAAAGCCCGAAAAGAAATTTTCCTGAATGACAGTTCCAAAAAAACTGAGCGCAAAGACCTGCTTAAAAAATTAAATCTTTGGATCTCTCTGCTGGAAAATCACAGCACGGCCGAAGAAATGGCAAATACCTGCCGTACAAAGGCTACAAGTGCCGAACAAAATTTAAAAAAGAACCTTAAAAATACCCTGGATACCGTTCGCGAACTGGAAACTAATTACCGCACCGTGGCACAGTTCTACAAGAACACGGAACTGGATAAGGTGGATAACGTGAGCATCGTCAATGCCTCGCTGGAACAAATGGCTGATTTGGATAATCCGCTGTTCATTGAAGCGATTGCGGAGGAATTTAAGCAGAACTACGACCGTCTGGACCTGCGCGATAACTATTCGATTCTGGCAATTCCGGGCTATCTTGGCTCCAATAAAGTCGTGGAAAAATGGGCCAAGATCTGCAATGAGAACAAAGTAATGATGGTGACCGACTTTGCCAACCTTGATAAACCGGATGATGTGGTGGATCTTTTCCATTCCGCTAATCTCACGGGTGGTGAACTGCACCGGAGTAATGTGATCATGACTGCTAACTGGCTCGTGGGCCGCGGTAGGGCAGAAGAGGTAGGCGAGGAAGAAAACGTGGATCTTCCGCCGTCCACTTCGCTGGCTGGTAAGATTTATAAAACCCTGATGTCTCAGGTAGCAGCCGGTAAAAAACACGGAAACATCAATGAAGTGGATGCCGTGAAATTTGACCTAAAGAAAAGTGAAATTTCGCAGCTGGAGAAAATGGGTCTGGTGCCGATGGTAAATGAATATGGTAAAATTATGGCGTTCTCCGCCAAGACGTTGTTCACTGGTGATAATATCGGCTTGCAGACGTATTCGGTGGTCCGCGTTTTCGATTATGTAACCAAGGTTCTGCTCGACTTCCTGAACCGTCGCGCGTTCGAAAACTGGAATCCGCGTAATGAAGACGATCTTCGCCGTCAGATCGTAACCTTCCTGGACGGAATTAAAGGTCCTGATAAATTAATTGAGAAGTTTAAAATCGTTCGTTTTGAACAGGATAAAGTGAATAAGGACCGCGTGTGGCTGGACATCCGCATGACGCCGTATTTCCCGACCAAGAGTTTCGTTATTAAGCTCGATGGTCATAAAGGAGATGATGGCAATGAATGGGAAGCAGAGTACCAACAGGAATAATACAGAAGCCGCTAAAGGCGGGTTTTTCTTTGGACTATATTATCGATTTGCACCATGGGATTATAATTATCGACAATATCAATTGGAAATATCAAAAATAAGCTCTAAGTTTACATCGCTTTAGAAATCAACCTCTAAAGCGCTTAAATTTTTTTTCATCATTTGTGTTTGGGAACCGTCTTATGTAAATAGGACGGTTCTTTTTATTTGTTTAATCTTTGATACTGCAGCAACAATTCTACAAAATAAGAATACGTGATGCTGCCTTCCTGCCGGTTCGACTTTAAGAACAAATCGTTGGTGAAACCGAAGAACAATTCAACCGGTCCGCGGTGTTTCTCGGCAAATCTCAGTTCTGCTTCACGGTCACGTTTCATCGCCGGAGAATACTGATTAAGAACTTTCTCTACGAACTGCTTTTCAGTTTCCGGCAGGGCACGTAACAGAGACTTTAAAGTGAAATACGAGGTGCTGTATCGCAAGGCCGCATTATTGGATTGCATCCCGGTGAGATAGCCAATGAAATTTGCTTCCTGCTCGCGCGCAAAGCCCACCTGATGCGCCGCTTCATGCGCCAGTGTAAACGGCAGGGAACTGTGCGGCATCTCTGCATTGTATTGTGCTTCGGTGGTAAACGGATTATAATATCCCATGATGCCGGAGTAGCTCATCAGGCCGGAAAAAAGACTGGGTTTAATGGTTTTCACCGGAAGTTTCATCTGCGGACCAAAGGGCTCTGGCAAAGATAGTTGAGCTTCCCGTATATTGACTTTTATTCTATACACGTCATCAATCGTAAATACACCGGTAATGTCCTCTGTGCACTGCGCACGGTACTTTTTGCTTAGCTCGAGATAGTCGGTCGCTAGTTTTTTGATAGTGGCCACATCTGAGGCACTTTTCGGCAGCTGATCGGAGAGCGGTGGTTTGAAATACATCAATCCCCAGGCACAATAATACCAGAAAGTGAGCGCATTCAAAATGATCAGCACAAAAGTGATCATGCGTTTCCGGCGGTATTTTTTAAAATATAAGATAATACCAACCGCAAAGATGATCAGCAACAACCCATAAAAAAGATCACCCAGCGAAAAAGAAACAAAAAAGGCCAGCGGCTCCCACAGTTTTTGTAACCAGCCAAAAACCCGGGCAGCCAGTTCAACTGCGCGATCAGACCACGAGAGCAACGAGAACAAAACAAACTGGGCAAGTAAAATACCTGCCCAGATCCAATTTTTAAGCGACTGTTTCCTCAACTTCTTTTTCTTTAATCTGATCCAGGCTGATGCCTTGTGATTTCAAAATTCCCGTGACGCGCACGGCATAAAAGGCGAGGTATGCAAAACAGAGAACGCCCACAATATAACTAAAGTGAATATTGGTGAGGTCCGCCAGATATCCTTGGATCCAGCTGATGATCCCGCCCCCCATAATCATCATAATTAAGGAGCTGCTTCCCTGATTAGTGTGTTTCCCCAGGCCATTGATCGCCAAAGCAAAAATACACGGCCATAAGGTTGAACAGAATAACCCCACACTCGTAAATGCATAGACGGAAACCATTCCGGTAGTGAACATCCCGATCAGCAGCGCCAGAATTCCCATGCAGGAAAAGACCAGCAGCATGCGCGCCGGGTTTCCTTTGCTCGCAATGTCAGCCGCAATCATCACCAGGATAATCACGGAATAAATATAGAACGGCTGCAAATCATGTCTGGCAATTGCGTTCACCGCCAGGAAAACGCCGAAAGCCAGGTAGGGCGCCAGAAAACGCATGATCTTGCGCATACCGGCAGTCACATCAAATGCTTCCACGGCACCGGTCCAGCGGCCAATCATCATCGACGCCCAGTATAAAGAAATATAAGGTGCTACATCTTTGGTTTCAAAACCCAGTGAATTCTCCATGTACGCAGGCAGGTTGCTCGCGGTGGAAACTTCCACACCCACATACACGAAAATGGCGATCATGCCCATGATAAGTTGAGGATATTCAAACGCCGATTTTCTTTCGGTGCCGGTCGCTTGTGTTTTCGGTTCCTCGTTGCTGGCCGCAGTTACCTGCGGCAGCTTGGAAAATTTAATGAGAATCGCCACGAGCAAGAAAGCAATACCCAAGCCGATATACGGCAGTTTCACGCTTTCAATACTCGCTTCTGTATTCGCAATGGCAGCCGAACCAAAAATGGCAAAGGAAACGATCAGCGGACCGACCGTTGTTCCGAAATTGTTAATACCACCAGCCAAAGTTAAGCGTTGGGAGCCTGTCTCGGGCCGACCGAGTGCAATGGCCAGAGGATTGGCTACGATCTGCAGCAGGGAAAATCCAAGCCCGATCACGAATAATCCTGAAATCATTAATAAATACGAACCCATATTTGCGGCCGGAATGAAAAACAAGGTTCCCAGCACGGAAATAAGCAAACCATATATTAACCCGTTTTTATATCCGATCCGGTTAATGAGATCCTGACGCAGTGACTTTGAAATTAACATATACAATAGCGAACCTACCGTGTATGAAATATAGAAGGACAGCGAAACCAGCTGGCTCTGACTTTGGGTCAGATTAAAAGCTTTCTTAAAAACCGGAATCAGAATATCGTTGCTGGCAGCTATAAATCCCCAGAAGAAGAAAACGGTAATCAGCGGCAGAAACTGGCCCCAATTGGTTTTTACAGGTTGTTGAACAGGCATATTTTCAGTATTTTATAGAAACAAATATAATTAAATTTACCGCGCGGCCTCCTTCACTAAACTGGATTTAAGTAAAGAGTAGGCACGCTCTTTCAAGGCAGTCTGGGAATCGCCGGGTTCCAGAATATCAAGTAAAGTTACACGCACTTTTCCGGGATGGCCTTTCCCTGAATCAAAGGGAAACATCTCCTTCAAACCATGAAAAGCAAAAACAGCAATCGGAACCTGGAATTTATAACTTAAGGTAAAGGCACCATCTTTAAAATGGTCGAGAATTACGGAAGTGTCATCGGGTACACCCCCTTCCGGGAAAATAACAATGCTTTGGCCTTCCGCCATTCTTTCAGCGCAGCGCCGGTACACATCTGCGCGGCTGCGGGCAGAACTGCGGTCCACCATCACGCAGATCCGTTTATAAATCGTTCCGAAAATCGGGATGTTCACCAGTTCTTTTTTTCCCACATAACACAGCGGATGGTGCGGCATCAGCAAACAGGGCAGCATTACATCCATAATCGAAGTATGGTTTGAAATAAAAACATACTGCCGCGCCGAATCTATCTTTTTATCCGTTTCTCTGATGTATTCGTAACGGAAACCCATGCCGTAAAACATGCCGAAGCACCAGAAACGGATAAATTGGTAGGCGTAAGGATAATGCTCTTTCCGTACAGATAACAGCAACACCGGAATGCCCATTGCGATCGTTAGTACAGCACCGAGCAAAATCATCCAGCAGCGCCAAAGGTAATTCAGTAATCGACTCATGACCGAAAGTTACAGATTATACCAATGTAACGCGGTGTACATCCCTTATCCATTAAAAATAATTTTCTTTTTGACCGTATAATTCAGTACAGAAACCACCACAATCGCAGATATTTTACTTAAAATTTCTCGGCTGAACACAAATACGGGCGTCGGAACATCGTGCAAAATAATGTATCGGAAGAAGAGCTGGAAGAACGCAAGGCTCACCAGGGTCGATAAAAAGGAAATGCCCATGAAGTAAGCAAACTCTTTTCTTTTGCTGTGCTTCCCGCGTTCAAAAACGAACCAGATGCTCAGGAAATAATTCGTGATAATCCCCGAGCTCGTGGAAAAAATATTACTAACCGGAAAATGGATTCCGTGGAAATCACGCTCCTGCGAAAACAAGACTGGCAGATACAGGCTCAACAGTTTAAAGGTACCAATTTCTACCACAGCACTAAGGGCGCCGGCGATCCCGAAAAAGAAAATTTGTTTTTGTTTGAGAAGAAGTGTTTTCATGCCTGACTTGCAAATTTAAAACTATATGTTAAACAATCAGAAATCTTGTTAAATAATTTTTCTGCCGGGTATTATTGTTTAAATTTATTTTTTCTAAGCCGGAAAAGGTTGATAAATCATTAAAGTGCAATGGGTTAAATCACCCTCTCCGGCTTGGCTGCAGCCATCACACACACACTACCAAACCACAAAATATTATTATCATGATTGCAGACAGAACGTACCGGAAGTTTAAACCGCAGCAAAAACGGATCGAAGAGCTTGAACAGCAACACCCCAGGTTCCGGCGTGTATTTAAGGAATACGAAGCCCTCTCCGGTGAACTTTGGAATACCGACCCGAAAGCACATCGCAACCTGCCGGACGATTTTCTGCAGGCGCTGGAGATACAGACTGAATATCTGGAAGAAGAAATCGAGAAATGGCTTCGCGAACCTGAGTGCTAACGCGCACCTGCTTTCTGCCGGCTGGCTTTTTATTGCAGAAGTTTTACCTTTGCAGAAATTCCGCAGGCAGTTCCATGATCATCAATCTTAAGCAAAATAAAAACTTTTCACTTTTTAAATCAATTTCCCAGGTGGCGGCCGGCCGGCAACAGTCTGTCTATATTGTGGGCGGCTACGTACGGGACCTGTTGCTCAAGCGTCAGGTACCCTCGGATATTGATTTTGTAACGGAAGCCAACGGAATGGAACTGGCACAGGCTGTCGCAGCATCGTTGTCTCCCTCCCTGAAAGTAGCTGTTTTTAAGAATTACGGAACGGCGATGTTTCGGTACAAAGGCCTGGAACTGGAATTCGTAGGTGCCCGAAAAGAGAGCTACGCCGAGCATTCCCGCAATCCCGCGGTGGAGCCGGGCACGCTTCAGGACGATCAGCAGCGCCGCGATTTTACCATTAACTCGCTGGCGATATCGCTAAATGAAGAGGATTTCGGTGCGCTCATTGATCCGTTTAACGGGCTGGATGATTTAGAAAATAAAATTCTGCGGACACCTCTGGAACCAAGCCAGACGTATACCGACGATCCGCTGCGTATGATGCGCGCGATCCGTTTTGCGAGTACGCTCCAGTTTACTATTGAGCCTGACTCACTCGCTGCAATTCAGCAGGAAGCTTCCCGCATCCGCATTGTCTCGATGGAGAGAATCATGACGGAATTCAATAAAATCATGCTTTCCAGGAAACCGTCAGTTGGCTTAAAACTGCTGGAAAATACGGGCATTCTCGAAATTATTATGCCGGAACTTACCGCGCTGAAGGGCATTGAAGAGGTGGAAGGACAGACCCATAAGGATAACTTCTGGCATACGCTGGAGGTGGTGGACAATATTGCCGAACATACCGATAACCTTTGGTTGCGTTGGGCAGCGTTGTTACACGATATCGGCAAGGCGCCTACCAAAAAGTTTGTGGAAGGCACCGGCTGGACTTTTCATGGGCATGAATTCCGGGGTTCCAAAATGGTGGGCGGCATGTTCCGCCGGCTGAAGCTGCCGTTGGGTACTGATGCTAAATATGTGCAAAAGCTCGTGAAACTTTCTTCGCGGCCAATTGCACTGATTGATGACGACACCTCTGATTCCGCTTTGCGCCGTCTGCTGTTTGATGCCGGCGATGACCTGGAGGATCTGTTCACTTTGTGCAAAGCAGATATTACCACCAAGAATGCGGCAAAGCAAAACCGCTATAAAAAGAATTTTGAACTGGTCGCCCAGAAAATCCGCGAGGTGGAAGAAAAAGACCAGGTCCGCAATTTTCAGCCGCCTATTTCCGGGGAAGAAATCATGCAGATGTTTGGACTGAAACCCGGGCGTGAAATCGGTATCCTGAAAGAAAAAGTAAAAGAAGCGATTCTGGAAGGTGAGATTTTCAACAGCCACGAGGAAGCCAGAAAATACGTCGAAAGAGAAGGACTTGCCCTTGGCCTGACCTTACAGGCTTAGTGTTATTTACATACAATAAAAAGCGGGGCAACCGAAGGTTGCCGCGCTTTGATTATCAATTATTTAATTTTTGTAGAAATTGCTGGAGCCGAGCCCTGTGCTCAGTGTGTTTAGCAAAGTGCCTGAGGTGCTATACACAGCCACTTCACTTGCCTCAACGAAACCTTTGCCATCTGAAATATAAATTTTCCCGTCAATCACATCCATGCCGTACAGCGCAGACCATCCTGTATCAGCTACCGTAATAATCGGCGCAGTAGGCGCAGTGGTGCTGTTCAGATCCATTGCATATACTTTATATTGAGAGCTGAAATACATTTTGTTACCGTCAATAGCCAGGTTGCTGCCTTTTTTAAAACCGGTGAGGGCTACCGTGGAAGTCAGCGTGCCTGTTGGGCTGTATTTATAAATGTAACTATCGTTCGCATCAGACGAGATCACGTACACATGACCGGCGTGCGAAATGGTCTTCTTAATAGAACCTTTTTCTACCGCAACTTCAGTTTCAATACTATTAGATTCCGGATTAATGAAGGTTAATTTATTCCCGGTTCCGAACGAGGCATTCTGTACAACAATTCTGCCGCCAGCTTCCACAATTCTTTCAGCGGTGTTGGCCAAAGTAATTTTTGTGACGAAATTGTTATCAGCAACATTATAGACCGAGACATATTTTTCTCTGCCTTTGCTGTTCGTTACGTAATACTTGTTTTTAGAAAAGGTAATATAACGTGGCTGAGAAATTTCCGCAGAAACCGTGCTTTGCTTTTTGAAAGTATAGCGGTTTACCACCTGGATAATATTGGAGTTATTCATCACCAAATATGCGTGATCACCATAAAACCCGATGCTTTGCAGTACATCTCCCGGTTTTTCATTATCATTATTTAAAGAGTAAATGTTGTTTTCCACTTGTGACAAATCTGCCGAAATATAGGAGACATCCGCATTGCTTTTGGTAAAGTTCCCTTCATTGCCCACAATAATTCCGTTCTCATAGGCACCTTTCGGTTCCGCGAACACAATTTCGTCATCGCTACACGAAACGTTGAAAGCGAGCGTCAGTGCCAGTACCGGCATCCATAATTTAGAAAGTTTCATAAAATATAATATTAAAAATTAATACGAAGATGTAAACTGTAATTTCTCTTTGGCATCGGGAAAGATTCCACCGTTTGATACACCGTATCGAAGATATTGTTCACCTTTAGGCCTAAAGAATAGTGTTGAAGGAGTGTATAAGAAAGGCCACCGCTTACCACTGTGTAATACGGCAGCGCGGTAGCTGTATTTTCATCCGAAGTCACGAAGACCCGGCTGGTAAACAGCGCCTGGCCAAATAGTTCCAATCCTGAGTATAAGAAGGCTGCAGATCCAAAAGCTTTATGCTCAGGAACATACATCAGGAGCCTGTCGGTCTCTGCATCAGCCGAACGGGTGTAACTGTAGCCACCCTGTAGCTGCAGACTGCTTTTGCTGAATGAGTGTTTGTACTGCACAGAACTTTCCACACCGTAGGATTCCACCTTATCCGTATTAAAAGGCGACCAATATCCTTCTGCGGTAGGCAGCCAGCGGATCATGTCTTTTATGTATAGATAAAAAGGGGTAATGTTAATCTCAAATCCTTTAAATCTGAACCTATTGCTCAGGTCTGCCTGATTTGAAAATTCTGGCCGGATCTTGGGGTTCCCGCCCGGCTGCCAATACAGATCATTAAAAGAAGGTGCCCGGAAGTTTTTGGAAGCATTGAGCGTCAGCTCATAAAAATCTGCAATCTGAACCTGACCGGCAAAGGAATATAAAAAAGGGGCTTCATAATTTTCGAGCCATTCCTTTTTTAGTCCGGCTTCCACGTGCAGGCGCGGATTTATATTCCAGCGCGCCAATGCAGCCGCAGAGCCGCTGTTTCGCTGAACCTGCTGAATGCCGGATTGGTATCCTTCTGCCTCATCCAGCCGGTAGGTTGCCAGTAGGTTAAGCGACCAGTTTTTGCCCGCGAGCCAGTTAAAATCGGTTGACGCGAGATAGCTTTTGGTGGTGGCACCGCTGGATTTGGGGAAATCAGTGTCCTCGAAATAGCTGTAGGTGTCCTCAAGATAAGCCGTTTTCAAACTGTTGCGGATTTTGCCGCTTCGGTAGCGCCAGTCTACCACCGTGCGGAAGGTATCCGACAGATATTTGGTCGGGGTTCCAAACTCCGACGTTGGATAATGCTGGTCACCATCGAAGAAAACGGTTTGCCACAGGAAGGTATGCTCCGGATTCAGCCGGTAGCCGGCACCCAAGCTAAAAGAGCGGTTATCATATTGCCCGTTGCGGTTCAGGTATTTTTTTTCGGGAACTTCGTAATTGTTTTCACTGCTGGCCAATGCAAAACCGCCTTTAACAGAAAATTTATCATCGCTGTAGGAAGTTTTAAGAACCGTATTGAGTGTTTCGAAAGAACCGTATTCGGCGAACAGGGTTCCGTTCAGCCCTTTATTAAAACCTAAATCATTATTCAGATGCACCGTTCCGCCGATAGCGCTGCTGCCGTAAATTACACTACTGCCGCCTGCCCTGAGCGCCACATCATCATAGATCAGCATGCCCAGATTATTAATATCTCCCTGGCCGAGCGTGACAGAATTTACATTAATTCCGTTCCAGATAAAAGCCGTCTGCTGCGCACTGGTTCCCCGGAAAGACGGTGATGAAACCATGCCGCGCCCATTCTCTTTAATATAAACAGGTGACTGAAAACGAAGTGCTTCCGATAAGTTTGTGCTGTTACGCAGCAGGTCTTCCTGACCAATTTTGGTGATGTGCTGAAAACGCTGAGAATGGTCCAGCTGGGTATCGAAAAGATAAACGGTATCAATCTTCTGCTCCTGGCTGTACACATACAGAACGGAAAACAGCAGCGACACCTTCAGAATCCGGTGTAATTTCATAGTTCAGGCTTTTCCTCCGAAAGCTTTTATTTATAATTAATGAATAGCTTTCAGCAAGGTCTCCTGACTTTCACCAGACGGCGCCTTCCCGATTCCTCAGTGGCAATAGAGCAGTCTGCTTGGTTGTGATTTACAGTTGCGGGGACAGTCCGCGAATTTCACGCGCTTCCCTTTTCTGAAAGTGGTGCAAAGATACAGTTTCTAAACAGAATTTCCCAGTGCAGATGAGAAGAGCAAAAGAACAGCAGTTACCTTTTGTTCTTGTCACCCTGCATTTTCAGATGTTGATAGATTTCGTGCTGTGAACGAAGTGGTGGCAAATCATTGCAGACATAGGTGTTCCTCATTTTTTTATCGAGCAGGCGCGCTTTCATGTTGTCCTGAAGTTGCAGCTGCAGTTGCGCTTTTAATTCCTTTTTAATCTTTTTATCGAGCACCGGAACGGCAGCTTCCACGCGATAATCCATATTGCGCGGCATCCAGTCGGCGGAGGATACGTACATTTGCTCCTTTCCTTTATGATAAAAATACAGAATCCGGGAATGTTCCAGAATTTCATCTACAATGCTGATGGCTTCTATTTTCGTTTTAAAATTCACCCGGTTTAAGGCACAGTAAATTCCGCGCACAATCAGCTGAATCTGCACGCCGACTTCCGCAGCCTGGTACAACTTATCAATAAGTTTGCGGTCGCTCAAAGAATTACATTTAATAATGATATGCGCTTTATTTCCTTTTCCGGCTTCTTCAATTTCAAAATCGATGAGCTTTTCGAGGGAAGAACGCAGCGAAACAGGAGCCACCAGTAGCAGCCCACATTTTTTTAGCATTACGTTTAAATTCTTATCGGGTTTCTCTAATGCTGTGAAGATCACTTCCATATCTGCCAAAATTCCCGGGTGCGCTGTCATCAGAAGATGATCGCCATACAGTTGAGCCGTATCTTCGTTGAAATTACCGGTACTGGCAAAGCCATACTGAACTGTTTTTTTATCTGTCTGTTTCGTTATAAGGCAGAGTTTGGCATGCACTTTTTTATCATCGGGGCCGGTGAGTACGGTAACGCCCGCCTTTTCTAAAATATTTTTCCAGTGGAGGTTGTTTTCTTCATCAAAACGGGCACGCAGCTCGAGTACGGCGGTTACCTTCTTTCCGTTGCGCGCGGCAGCAATCAAAGCGCAAATTATATGTGACTGTGTCGACAGGCGATATGCTGTGATTTTAATTGCTGTAACCTCGGGATCAGTGGCGGCTTCTCTCAGTAAATCGATCACCGGCCGGAAACTCTGATACGGAAAGGAGAGTAATAAATCCCGCTGCAGAATCGTTTTGCTGATCGGGCTTTTCAGTGACGGCAGGAGCAAAGGATCTTTTTTATGAATCGCATGTTCCGCTGAGAACACTGCCGGAAACTTCATAAAGTCTTTAAAATTATGAATACTGCCGCCCGGAACCTTACTGTCTTCCGAGGTGAGTTTGAGTTTTTCGACAAGCAACTGCAGCAACTCGGTATTCATTTTCCGGTCATAAGAAAGTCGGGTAGGGCTCCCGTCTCCTCTTTTTTTGATGCCTTTGCGGATTTTTTCAGCCAGTGAAACCGTGATGTCATTATCCAGGTCCAGCTCTGCATCGCGTGTAATCTTAAAGCTGGCGGCGGAAAAGGTCTCATACGGCAGGTGCCGGAAAATATCCGGAAGCATGGAGACGATAATTTCTTCCAGTAAAATGAGATCCGTTCTTACATCATTTTTTAAAATATGAAAACGGCCGGCTTTCTCAGCGGGAACTTCTAATATCGCAAAGCCGGTGTCTTTATTTGTTCTTAAAGTCACACCGAGATACAGCACGCGGTCCCGCAGCTTCGGCAATGGTTTATCTTTAGCCAGAATAACAGGAATGACATGCGGTTCTATTTTTTTCCGGTATATCTCTACAATTTGATTTTTCTGGTCAACAGTAAGTTCTTTGGCTTCCACCAGGTGAATGTTCTGTTCTGCCATCTCTGCGCGGACTTTTCTCCAGGTTTTATCAAAAGTTTTTTGCTGTTTCAGTACTAAGGAGTTGATCTTTTTCAGGATGGCAGCCGGTGCTTCGTAAAATGATTTCTGTGTCGTTTTTTCTTTAAATGCAGCCGCACGCTTGAGTCCCGCAACCCGCACGCGGAAAAATTCATCAAGATTGCTGGAAAAAATGGAAAGAAAACGCAGTTTCCATTCAGTGGGCACCGACGGATCACGGGCTTCCTGCAAGACTCTCGCGTTGAAAGCCAGCCAGGAAATATCGCGGGGATGATATTTGTGCGCCATCGGATCATTTTTTACTGATGTAATATTAACCATTTCTGTGCAAACACCGCCGGTATCACCTGCTGCCGGATAATTTTCATTAAATTTGACTAAAATGTCTGAATATGTTTACACGTGAACTTTTGCAGGAAAATAAGATCCCGCTGCTGCATCTCCGGAAGAAAGATTTTCTGTTCCGCGAAGACCAGCAGGCCACGCAACTGTTTTATTTATTTGAAGGAAGTATAAAAGTATACAACATCGATTCAGACGGCAAAGAGTTCCTGATCAGCACTGCCGCCAAACATCAGTTTCTTGGTGAGCCTCCGTTCATGCTGGGCGAGCGCTATCCTGCCAACGCTATTTGTACCAGTGATACAGCGAAGGTGTACGGTTTCAGCGAAGCGCTCTTTACGCAGTTTATGATCGGCCATCCCGAACTGCTGATTCGCTTTACCCGGGAAATCGCGCGCAAGGCATACGACAAAACGATGAAACTAAAAAGCATTGTGCATCAGTGCCCGCGCGAGCGGATTATTTCATTTCTTAAAATTCACAAGCGAAATATTGGTGTCGCGCCGGAGGAGAAAGTGCTCATCGATGTGACGCGGAAGGACGTGGCCAACGCCACCGGACTAGCTGTGGAAACGGTAATCCGAACCGTGAAGAAAATGGAAAACGAAAAACGAATTGAATTAATCAATCATAAAATCTATTACTGATGAATCGCTCATTCTGGATGAAGTTCGCGCTGGTAAACTTCTGTATTGTAGCTGTGCTTGGCGTAATCATGCGTTATAAAATATTATTCTCGCTTCCCTGGCTGGATCAGAAACACCTGCAGGATGCGCATTCCCACTTTGCTTTCTACGGCTGGATTACGACGGCCATTTATATTTTACTGACGGACTATCTGCGCAAGACAATGCCAAATGTCGCGATGAAGAAATACCGTGCCCTCATTATTGTGAACGTGGTTTCGGCGTTTGCCATGCTCGCTACCTTTATTTACGGCGGTTATTTCTGGGCGAGTATTGCGGCTTCTACGGCAGCGCTGCTCTGCAGTTTTGTGTTTGCCGGCGTGTTTTATAAAGATACCGCCGGATTGCGGGATGCCAGCAAAATATGGTTCCGCAGTGCTTTGTTCTTTGCGGTAATTTCGTCCTTTGGTGTGTTTAATCTGGCTTATATGAAGATGACCGGGACAGTTTCACAAAGCATGTACCTGGCATCGGAATATTACTTCCTGCATTTTCAGTACAACGGCTTTTTTATCTTTTCCTGTATTGGCTTATTGCTTTTTTCGATGAAAGAAGCAGGCGCTGTTTTAACCAAAAAAGAAAACAATATTTTGTTTTTCCTCATGTTCTTTGGCTGCCTGGTCGGATTTGGTCTTTCGGTATTATGGATGGAAATGCCGGCGTGGGTTTTTGCATTGATTATCATTACGACGGTGGGTCAAACGATAGGCGCGCTCATGCTTTACAAATATGTTCGTAAGCACTGGACCAATCTGGTGGTGAAATGGTCGCCGATGCATCGTTTTGTGCTGATGTATGCTGGCTTTGCCTTCGCGGTGAAAACGCTGTTGCAGCTGGGGTCCAATGTGCCCGCGATCAGTCAGTTCGCGTTCGGCTTTCGTAATGTGGTCATTGCGTATCTACACCTGGTGCTGCTGATGTGTATTGCAACGTTTTTGGTGAATCAGATTCTGGCAACCAACCGTTTTAAAGTGACGTCTACAGTGCTCACCGGCTTAAAATTATTGCTGCTGGGAATTTTTCTGAATGAATTGATTTTGGGACTGATGGGCGTTTTCTCTATCAAATATGTGGCAGTACCGTATGCCAATCATGGCTTGCTTGCCGTTTCCGTGCTGATGCTGGTTGCTTTAATCATCATCGTGGGTACCCTGAAAAGAAGGGAACAAACCTAAAGCATTATTAACCAAACGATATAAAATGAGGCGGCTCCCGGATTATCCGGGAGCCGCTTCGACTATAAATAAAGCAAACTAGTAACCTTCTCCATTGTGGCAGCAGCGCTTCGTCAATGGCGTAGGCATTTCAGCCTTTCAGGCTTGCAATTTTGCAACGTTGTGGATCACGAAAGAAAGACAATCACAAAAGAAATCTGCCAAACCTATTATGTGTTGAACAAAGAAACCGCCTCAGTATTGAAACGGCTTCTTCGACATTAAATAAAACAAACTATGAACTTTCTTTATTGTGGCAGCAGTACTTCATCAATAGCGTAGACAATACCGTTGGAAGCAGGAACCGTGGCAACAATTTTCGCCTTACCGTTGATCACCGGTTTGCCATCTACCATCGTAATGGTAATATTCTTACCGTTCACCATTCCCAGACTTTGCCCATCGCTCATCTGATCTTCTTTAATGACGCCCACGTACGTATGATAACTCAAGATATCAGAGAGTTCATCTTCTTTCTCCGGTTTTAGCAAACCTTCCACCGTACCGGCGGGCAGTTTATCAAACGCAGAATTGAGCGGCGCGAAAACGGTAAAGGGTCCGGCATTGCTAAATGATCCGGCCAGATTGCCTGCATGAACCGCTTTCATCAGGGTGGACAAATCGGGGTTTTTCACGGCCAGCTGTAGTACATTCGGGTCCGAATCACTGTCCTGCACAGCGTCCTGCCCCTGAGCGGTGAGCTCCGTATCGTGCTGTGCGCCATCGTTGGTTATTGTTTCAGGAAACAAGGGCAAATCCAATAATGCCCAACAGGAGGAATGACTTTTTCATCTGCTTTAATTTTGATTAAAAGTACACCCGATTTTGGACGGTTTGCTATGATTGCAGTAATATGAAACACCTGAAAACCAATGACATTTATCAGCAGCTTTAAAGGTCTTTTTTATTGAATTTCATCAAAGAAACAAGGAACGGTACCAATGCCCAGATCAGCAGCACTACCAGCGAAATTCCCATTCCGCCGCCACTGCCGAATACCTGACGAAAAATAGCGCCACTGTAGCCGAGCATGGCTGAAATATCCAATTGCAGCAAAACGAATATACGGGACAAGCCAACGGGATTCAGTCCGGCGACGGTTGCCATAATGCCTTCGATGGGGTAATCTGCAAACTGAAACATCAGCACGAGCAGGATGCCGTCATAAATAATACTGAAGAACATCCAGACGAAAATGGCGATGCCGATTCCTTTCGCACGGTCACGGCTGGTGATGGCAGCAAGCATGGCAAATGAGGTGAAAATAACGGACAGCAGTATTCCGATAATTATTAATGAAAAGCCGGTTTCCACACTGGAATATAAAAGAATCGGCAAACCGCAACCCAGCAGGAAGGCCAGCGTGAGCGCCGTGGACAAGCCGAGGAAAATATTAAACCAAACCTTTGGCCGCGCAATAGGCTGACTGAGCAGCAACTCGATAAACTGGCTGCTGTTATAGACATAAATGGTGGAAAAAATAATGCTCACCAAAGGAACTACCAGCAGCACCACGTTCAGCAGGCTTAGCGTAGCTTTTGTGTAGTTTTCTTCCAGCCCTAAAACAGACCAGGAAATAATAAATAACAGAATGGTGTAGAAAATAACAATCTTATTCTTTAGAATATCGAATAAAATAAAACGGGCAATTTTGTTCATGTCAAATATACAGGAGTTGGGCCTGCTCTTTTACGTAAGCAGTTGCTTACTGTTTCATTTCTTTGAGAATACTAATAATGGAGTCCGAAATTTTCTGCGAATTGCGCTCGGTCATGAGATCGGTTACAGATTGCTGAATCAGAATTTTTCCTTCATTCATAAAAACGACTTCACTCACAATGTCATCCAGTTCGCTCAGCAGATGCGATGTGATGAGAATCAGTTTGCCGCGGTTTCTTTCACGGATGATTTTATTTTTTAAAATTTCGGACGCAAGCGGATCCAGGCCGGCCGTGGGTTCATCCAGAATGATAATCTTGGGATTAAACATAAAAGCCAGCACGGCACTTACTTTTTGGGTCGTACCCCCGGAAAGGTTTCCCATTTTTTTGTCGTACAGAGAAGGCAGATCAAATTCCTCCAGTAATTCGATATCCAGTTCAGCGGACGGCATATTGCGTGTCTCCTGAATCATTTTAATGGTTTGCAGGATGGACATATTCTCCGGATAGCGCCCAATCTGCGGCATGTAGCCAATGTTCCGGCGGTACAAATGATCTTCTTTAACGCTGGTGCCATCTACCAGAATGTCACCGTCATCCACCACATTTAAACCAAGAATAGATTTAATCAGCGTCGTTTTACCGCAGCCGTTGGGACCGATTAGAGCGGTAGAATGTCCATCGGTGAAGGTGACCGAAAGATCGTTCAGCGCGGTGAAATTCTGGAATTTCTTGGTGAGATTTTTTACTTCAATCATGAGAGTTGTTCTTTGAAAAGCCTGCGCTTTAAATAATTTGCTTTTTCATCAGCGGCTGCTCATCCACAAAGTTTTCTGGCGTTAAGCTCGGGATGATTTTTTCGGTTTTATCCAAAAGGTCTACAATAAAGGTCCGGAACAGCAGCATCACGCCGGGATTGTTTTCCACGAGTACGGCATACAAACTGAGCGGATGGAAGGGGATATCACCAATTTTATCGCGGTTCAGGTCATAACCTTCATACTTGTCCCAGTAATTTCTTTTGAAATCGTTCATGGACATGCTGCCGGTGGTGCTGACATCAAATGTGTTATTGATAAAGTTATTATTGGTCAGCCGGTTTTCCATGCAGTTGGAATTAATCTTCATTCCCCAGCCGTTGTTGGCAAACTCATTTTTGTAAAAATCAATCTTGGTGGCACCGTCCATAAAGATAGCGGTGGTATTATTATTAAAGGTGTTGTGCTTGATTTTACTGAAGGAAATATCTTTCAGCAGTAGGCCATAATTCGCGTCGCCCCAGTTGTTGATAAATTTATTCCCGACCATGCCTACATTATTGCTGTACATCACGGCCACACCCGCGTTATTATTATCGAAAATATTGTTCACGTACACGTTATCGTTTGCGAACATAAAGTGCAGGCCGTAGCGCAGATTTTTTTTGGAAAGGTTCCGGTAAATGTACGAGCCTTTTACTTTTTCCAGATAGATGCCATCCTTGTGGCCTTCTATATAATTGTTTTTAACCCAGATTTCCTGACTCACCCAGGCATGAATACCGTCGCCGACGCCTTCCTGCGAGTGGGACCGGTTCGTGGTAATGTGATTGTTCCGGATCAGGCAGCGGTACCCGCGCTGAATATAAATTCCGAAGTAGTTGTTTTCAAAAATATTGTTTTCAATCACCGAGAAGTGGCTGTCGTATAACCTCACCGCGCCGATGTTTGCCACCGCATCTTCGCCGGAGTTGATGATTTTAAATCCTTTTAAGACAATATTCGGTGCCCGGAAAGAAACGATTTCGTATTTCATTTCGCCATCTAGTACAGGACGACCAATTCCCATAAGTGTGACGGGTTGCGTCAGGTTCAGGTTGCCCTCGCGATAGGTTCCTTTGTGCACCTCAATGGTGTCGTGTGGTTTAGCAGCGGCCAGCGCCTGCTGAATGGTCGTATAATTTTTGCCTTTGCCCACCGGCAGTACTGCAGAGAACAGCCAGACGGGCAAAAGCAAAAACAATAATCTGATCATGAATTTTTATTTTGTGAGTGTCGCACCAAGTTCTGCTGCTGCTTTTTCTGCCTGTGCCGGATCCTTGTATGCTTGTGTGTTGCCGCCCATAGGAGATTTTATGCTGCCACCGGTAATCAGGGTAGCCTGTGACTTTTCTACAAACTCACCGGTTGGAAAATCTACCACGTATTGCGTAGCTCCGTCTGCTTTATCGGCGTTGGCGCTTTCGTACATCGTCAGGCAGCTCACATCATCAAATTTATAGGCACGGCCCTTGGACGTCAGCAGTTCTGCGGCATAGGGTTTTTCCGTAATGGTCATTTTACAGTTGTCGCACTGGTCTTTTCCCAGATTAATCTCGGCCGGACCGCTTTCTGAACACGCGGTAAAAGTAAATGCCATTCCTGCGGCCAGTAAAATTCTTGTGAGCTTCATACGTTTGTAATTTTAAATAAGGTAAATAATTAAAGGACCGCCGTTTCTTTTTTAGTGTTGCGGTATTCGATAAAGGCTAAGATAATTAAAATAACAGCAACGCCCATCATGATGCCCCCGCCGACGTTCGGATAGGAGTAAGCACCAAAATTCAGTAGTTGTTTAAAGCCAAATAAAGGAGGCTGATAAGACATGCCCGGTACCACGATCGCTGCATTAGGATCCAGGTTGTGGCCGTAATCGTATTCCCAAAGCCAGAAGTCCACCATAAACGCGATTCCAAAAACGATAAACAAGGCAGTGACGATATAGAGATATTTTCTCTTGTTTAAAGCTGCCGCCAGAAAACATAAGGCTGCAAAGAGGCCCAGCGCATACGGCAGGACTTTAAATTCCCAAAAATCTTCTTCGTGAATGGTCTTCATGCCGATGTAGTGATTCAGGCCGTTAATAATTTCGTATTCACCGGTGATTTTGTTCGGCCACAGAAACATCGATAGTCCTTCCGGGTATTGAGGTGCCTGCAGATAAATAGACCACAATGGTACGAAGATGGCAACGATCAGGGATATTCCACAAACAGCAAGCAGAATACGAGTAAGCTTTTGTAGGGGGTTGGTTTTCATATCAGTAAAATAAAGAAGGGCAGAGTAACTCTGCCCTTCACTTGTAGTTATTATTTAGTTTCTCCGGCTTTCACGGGAAGCTGGGCATTATCCTTCTTGTTGTTCAGCGAGTAAACCAGCGGTGTGTTACTTCCGGCCGGCGATACGCGAACATATCCCTGCATTTCCTGGTGCAATGCACTACAGAAGTCAGTACAGTACATTGGGTACATTCCGGCTTTCTTCGGTATCCACTTCAGCGTGCAGGTTTCACCCGGCATAATGAGCAATTCAGCATTCTCGTTTCCTTTGATTGCGAAACCGTGCGGTACGTCCCAGTCCTGCTCCAGATTGGTTACGTGGAAGTACACTTCATCTCCTACGCGGATTCCTTCAATATTATCCGGTGCGAAGTGAGAACGGATGGAGGTCATGTACACATGTACTTTGTTTCCTTCGCGTACTACCTTACTTTCAGCTTCTCCTTTGGTTGCATACGGGTGCTTGTTTTCCGCAATGTTAAAGAATTTCACCTGGTTTTTAGCCAGCATATCTCCCGGCAGCGCCTGTGCGTAGTGTGGTTCACCAAAGGTCGGGTAATCCAGCAGCAGCTTCATTTTCTCTCCGCTGATGTCATACAACTGTGCAGATTGCGCCAGTTCAGGTCCGGTTGGCAGGTAACGGTCTTTGGTGATCTTGTTATAAGCTACCAGGTATTTCCCGAATGGTTTCTTGGAGTCTCCGCCAGGAATCATCAGGTGACCTACGGAGTAGTAAGTAGGTTGTCTGTCAATAACCTTGAGGTCTTTAATATTCCATTTTACTACTTCAGAAGATACAAACATGGAGGTGTACGCATTTCCCTGACCATCAAACTCGGTGTGCAGCGGGCCAAGGCCTGGCTTCTGGACTTCACCGTAAAGGGCAGCTTCGTACTTAATCACTTTCACGCCGTCATAATCTCCGGAGAAGGCTTTGTCGGCAATCGCTTTCTGAATTTTATCAAAACTGAAAACAGGAATCAGAGCCGCCAGTTTACCGGAACCAATGATGTATTCGCCTGTTGGATCCACGTCGCATCCGTGAGGAGATTTTGGGCAAGGAATCAGATACATGGCATCCTGCATATCTTCTACAGAGAGTACCAGTACTTCTTTCTTCATCGTGGAAGTCGCGCTGTGCGTTTCTTCGTTGAATTTATTGTGTGCGTACTCTGTAGTAACTTTACGTCCTTTTCCGGATTTAGCAAGTTCAGCTGCTTTCTTCCAGTTTACTGCCATGATAAAGTCTTTATCATTTTGGGAAGCATTCACTTCCAGCAGCGTATTTGCTTTTTCAGAGTTGTAGCAGGAGAAGAAGAACCAGTCACCTGATTTTCCTTTACCGGCGTGTGAAAGATCAAAGTTGATGCCCGGCGCTTCGATCTGAAAGGACAGATCCATATCCCCGGTTTGCTGATCAATACCGATGAAGGAGATCACACCTTTAAAGTTTTCTTTAAAAGAATCAATTGGCACGTCACCGTTCATATCATCCGTTGGTACCGCAAAGCGCGTTCCTGCGACCACATATTCTGTGTTTTCGGTCAGGAAAGGAGAAGAGTGGTTCCCGGCAGAGTTCGGGATTTCCAGTATTTCAACCGTTTTAAAGGTTTTCAGATCCAGTCTTGCAACCCGTGGTGTATTGTTGGCATTGGCAAAGAGCCAGCGGCCGTCCACTTCACCATTGGTCTGAGACAGGGAAAGGTGGTGTTGGTCATCCCAGGGAATAAATCCATGGGAAGTCTCCAGCATAGGTTTGGTTTCCTCGCTAAAGCCGTATCCGTTTTCAGGATTCAGGGAGAACACCGGCAGTACTTTCAGCAGTCGCCCGCTGGGAAGTCCGTACACATTTACCTGCCCGTTGAAGCCTCCGCTGACAAAGTTGTAAAACTCATCGTATTTTCCGGGCGCGACATACACTTTCTCAGCAGCATCTCCGGTCACGGCGCTCTCAGCACCTTTTGGTTTACAGCCTGTCAGCGCAGTTAAGGCAACAAGGGATGTGAGTCCAAATAATTTAAGACTTTTCATTATATATAACAATTAAAATTTTTTCGGGGGGGGGTTATTTTGCGCCGTCGATCTCCCGCATGTATTCCAGGATTTCGCGAGCTTCAGTATCATTCAGACTTTGGTTAGGCATTCTTACCAGGCACAGTTCTAATTGCTTTTGCAGTTCAGGGTCCACATCAATCATCGGATCAGGGTTGGTAATGAAGTTCATAATCCATTCCGGTGTTTGTCTTTCTGTAACACCTTTCCAGCCTGGTCCTACCAATTTTTCTTCTGTTGGTTTGTGGCAGGAAGTACATTTTACTTCAGCGACTTTTTTACCGGCTGCAGCCATGGCAGGGTCGAATGAACTTACGTCCACATTTTCGTGTTTACCGATACCGCGTTTCGGATCATAGGTTGCCGGATCGCTGGCGTCAGTTCCTGCCGGTGTTTCGGTAGCAGCTGTTTCGCCGCCTGCCGGAGCCGTCGGGATTGTGTCATTCTGTTTGTCGCCGCCGCAAGAGAAGAGGGCGAAGCTAAGGGTTGCAATTGCAAGTGTTTTCAACGTTTTCATAATGTATTTTATTTATGGTTCAAAGCTACAATGATTACAAGCTGGTCTTATATGACTGCAGTCATACGAGTGGTATGACAATTGTCGCCTGTTTATTTATATTTATGTAATTTAAAGTTAGTAAATTTGTTAAAATTAGAAAAAATGAATAAGTATTTAGCAATTATTGGAGTTTTCGCCCTGGTTTCATGTTCAGATAAAGCTGATGATCCTAATAAGGAAAGCAACGTGATGCTGCCGGAGCCAACAGCCATTGGTGCAGATGATCCTGCCGCTGCCGGTAAACACGAAGGTTTAGCCCTTATAGAAGGGGCAGACTGCCTTACTTGCCACAAAGTTGATGCCAGAGTAGTGGGCCCTTCATACCAGGAAGTAGCGGAAAAATATACAGACGCAGACCTTGATTATCTAGCTAAAAAAATTATAGAAGGCGGAAGTGGAGTCTGGGGTGAAATTCCAATGACGCCGCACGCCGGAATGAGTGAGAAAAATGCCAAACTTATGGCTGAATATATTCTTACCCTGAAAAAATAACCACTCCCAAGCGCCACCAACAGGCGCTTTTTTAATTTCTACTATTGCTATTATGTCATTTTGTCATTATTTTTTCCTTGGTATAGTACTTGAGTAATTGAGAGCATATTAGTAATAATTAAAAATAAAAAATATGAGCAAAATAATCGGTATTGACCTGGGAACTACGAATTCCTGCGTCGCAGTAATGGAAGGGAAGGACCCGGTGGTTATTCCAAACGCAGAAGGAAAAAGAACAACTCCTTCTATTGTAGCTTTCACCGAAGATGGTGAAAGAAAAGTAGGTGATCCTGCGAAAAGACAGGCGGTAACCAACCCGACCAAAACCATATATTCAATCAAGCGTTTCATCGGTACACACTTTAAAGATGATACCAATGAAATCGGCCGCGTAGCCTATAAAGTCGTTAAAGGACCAAACGATACAGTTAAAGTTAAAATTGACGATCGCGAATACACGCCTCAGGAAATCTCTGCGATGATACTTCAGAAGATGAAGAAAACTGCGGAAGATTATCTGGGTCAGGAAGTAACCAGAGCGGTAATTACAGTTCCGGCTTATTTTAACGATGCACAGAGACAGGCAACAAAAGAAGCAGGTGAAATTGCCGGCCTTAAAGTTGAAAGGATTATCAACGAACCAACCGCAGCCGCGCTTGCGTATGGTCTTGATAAAAATCATAAGGATCAGAAGATCGCTGTATATGACCTTGGGGGTGGTACTTTCGATATCTCTATTCTTGATTTAGGTGATGGCGTATTTGAAGTATTGGCAACCAATGGTGATACGCACCTGGGTGGTGATGACTTTGATGATGTGATCATCAACTGGCTGGCAGACGAATTTAAATCTGAAGAAGGTGTTGACCTGAAAACAGATCCAATTGCGCTGCAGCGATTGAAGGAAGCTGCGGAAAAAGCGAAAATTGAGCTTTCCTCTTCTGCGCAAACGGAAATCAACCTGCCTTATATTACAGCTACAGCAACAGGCCCTAAACACCTGGTGAAAACATTGACCAAAGCTAAATTTGAGCAGCTGGCTTCCGACTTGGTAAAACGTTCCATGGAGCCTTGCAAAAAAGCATTATCTGATGCAGGTTTGCAGCCTTCTGATATTGATGAAGTAATCCTGGTGGGTGGTTCTACCCGTATTCCGGTGATTCAGGAAGAGGTGGAAAAATTCTTCGGTAAAAAGCCTTCCAAAGGAGTAAACCCGGATGAAGTTGTAGCCGTAGGTGCTGCCATTCAGGGGGGGGTACTGACAGGTGATGTCAAAGATGTATTGCTGCTGGATGTTACACCACTTTCTTTAGGTATTGAAACCATGGGTTCTGTCTTCACCAAACTGATTGAAGCAAACACAACGATTCCAACCAAGAAATCTGAAGTATTCTCTACAGCCTCAGACAACCAGCCGGCGGTAAGCATCCGCGTGGGGCAAGGGGAGCGACCAATGTTTAATGACAATAAGGAAATCGGACGATTTGATCTGACCGATATTCCACCGGCACCAAGAGGCGTTCCTCAGATTGAAGTTACCTTTGATATTGACGCCAATGGTATTCTGAGCGTATCCGCAAAAGATAAAGGAACCGGCAAAGAGCAGTCTATTAAAATTCAGGCGAGCTCCGGCCTTTCCGAAGATGAGATCGAAAGAATGAAGCGCGAAGCTGAAGAAAATGCTTCTTCTGATGCTAAGAAGAAAGAAGAAGTAGAAATATTCAACAAAGCGGACGGCTTAATCTTCCAGACAGAGAAGCAACTGAAGGAGTTCGGTGACAAGCTTTCTGCTGACAAAAAATCAGCCATCGAATCTGCGGTAGCCGATTTGAAAACAGCTTTCGAAGCGAAAAACATGGACGACGTGAAAACCAAAACTGAAGCGCTGGATGCAGCGTGGATGGCAGCTTCCGAGGAAATGTATGCAGCCGGCCAGCAAGGCCAGGCAGGTCCGGATATGGGCCAGCAAAACACCGGTAATAATGACGGCGGCGCTGACGATGTTCAGGACGCTGACTTCGAAGAAGTGAAGTAATTATTCCGAAATAACAGATAGAATTCCCTGAGCGTTTGCTTGGGGAATTTTTTGTTTATAGGCCAGATTTCCAATGATAAAGTCTTTTTTTTTGATTTATAAAAATCACATTTTATTTCATTGGTGGTTTCGCATTCCCGAAAGGATTGTTGAAATTTACATCACAAAATACATTATGATGAACACAGCTAATCAAATAGAAATTTATCAGGCCGATGATAGCTCCACTGAAATTAAAGTACAGTTTGAACAGGATACGGTTTGGCTTACACAGGCTCAGATGGCGGAACTCTTCGAGACGACGTCCCAGAACATAACGATGCACTTAAAATCTATTGATGAAGAAGAAGAACTTGTGGAGCATGCAACTTGTAAGGATTTCTTACAAGTTCGAAAAGAAGGGATAAGAACAGTAAAAAGAAAACAGCTGCACTATAGTTTAGATGCAATTATTTAAGTAGGATACCGTGTGAAATCTAGCAGAGCAACCCAATTTCGCATCTGGGCAAATAAAATCCTGAAGGGATATCTTGTAAATGGATACGCTGTTAATTAAAAAAGATCAGCACAGAAAAAGCAGGAAGTTCGGTACCTGACAAACGGGATCCAGATTCTGAGCCGGGCGATTGAAGAAAAAGCCGCTGAAAATGAATGGCTCTCGACTTTTTCCAAAGGTTTACAATTGCTGGATGATTATGATCACGAACTATTAGACACCACAGGATTAACGAAAAAGCAAGCCATTTATCCATCCAGAGAAGATTATCAGGAAATAATTGATGAAATGGTTATAGATTTTGATTCACAAGTATTCGGAAAACAAAAGGATCAAAATTTCCAGAGCTCGCTTGCTCAAATAGAGAAAGGATTCGGGTAAGAAGATTTTTATCCAACCTTAGAAGAGAAGGCCACCATGCTTTTATATCTCGTAGTGAAAAATCATTCCTTCGTGGATGGTAATAAAAGAAAAGCCGCAGCGTGTTTTCTGAAATTCCTGCAAGTCAATCAAATGCTTTTTAACAAAAAAAATGAACTGCTCATTGAAAATGGGACACTGGCAAGCTTGACCTTGCTTTTTGCTTCGAGTAAACCGGAAGAAATGGATACGGTGAAACGGTTGGTGATCAGTATCTTGAACAGAAATAAATAGACAGTCAAGACCGGAAAAGTACCGCAACGCCTGATGTTTATATTAATTTTTTAATATAAATGATCACATCATACTTGCAAAATGGCCCAAAATTGATGAAACTAATAATTCTTAAACGTATGCTCAAAGTCCCATGATAGAGCCAGACAACTATGGTTTTAAGTGGAAAATCCCATCCGCACCCTGCTACAAAATCGCTACCTTCGCACCTCTAAATTTTCTCTATGCTTACCAGATTAATTATTCATAAAGTCGGCAACAAAATAAATCAGGAATCGCTCATCCTTTCGCAGGCAGAATATCCGCTCAACGAGGAAATGACCGAAATGCTCGAAGATTTTTTCCTGAAAGGTTTTAAGTCCGAAGAACAGTTTCAGTTTTACAGTGATACGTATCTCGTAAACAATCCGGTTTATAGTTCGGTTTCTGAAATTTTTGAAGATCCTGCTACGTTTGTTTATGAGTCAGAAAATATCGCGACCCATCTGTACGATATAACTGAAAATCCGCGCGTGCAGGCGGGCGAATTGTTCGTTGCGTACTTTACGGGTGAAGAAACCGATGGTGTCCGGATTGACAGTATCGGCATTTTTAAAACAGAAAATAAAAGCCCTTTCCTGAAAATATTCCCGGAAGGTGAATCTTTTGATATTGAAAAGGATTATGGAATTGGTCTGAATAAACTGGACAAAGGCTGTATAATCTACAACAGTTTCAAGGAAAGCGGATTTGCCGTTTCCGTAATCGATAACAACAAAAACGGCGATGCCTATTATTGGTTTGAGGATTTCCTGAAAGTAAAACAGCGCGATAACGAGTACTTCCACACTCAGGAAACACTTTCTGTCTATAAGGAATATATTACCAAACAGCTACCGCAGGAATTTGAGGTAACAAAAGCTGATCAGGCAGATTTTCTGAATAAATCCATCAACTTCTTCAAGGAAAAAGAGCAGTTTGATTATGACAGTTTTACCAAAGAAGTGCTGCAGGATGAAGAGGTGATCGAAAGCTTTGGCAATTTTAAATCCGATTATGAACAGGATATGCAGGTTTCCATTTCCGAAGATTTTGCCATTTCCGAAGCTGCCGTTAAGAAACAAAGCCGCGGTTTCAAGAGCGTTATTAAGCTGGATAAAAACTTTCATATCTACGTCCACGGTGACCGCAAAATGCTCGAGCAGGGCGCCGACGAGAAAGGCAAATATTACAGGTTATACTTTGATGAAGAAAATTAACCGTATTTTAAAATTATATTAAAATATTTAATTTCTTTTTGATTATGTTAATTAAAAAACTACCTTTGAGTTAATAAGTCTTTTTATGAAGGAATATATAGAGTGTCACGAAGAAGAAATTCATATTCCCGGACACATCCAGGATTATGGATACTTAATCGGACTGAATGAGCGCACCAAAACCATCCGCTTTTACAGCCAGAATGTTCCCGAATTATTTCAGGTGCAACAGCCTCTTTTGGGTAAATCCGTGGCAGAGCTTCCGGGCCTGTTCAATCGTCTTCTTCACAGCGAACTGTATAGTAACCTTGATAATTTCGTTGAAAAAGAAAGCGAATATTTTGTTGATAAAATTCGCCTCAGTGGCAACTTGTATCATTTTCTGCTTTATCGCTATGATGGCCACATCTTTCTGGAGTTTGAGAAGATGGTGAAATCCAATTCTCAGAAAGTATATATTTCAAATAAATACGCCACACCCAATACGTTGCAAACGACCGCCGAAATCTGGGATAACCTGGTCTCTTCTATTTCCAATATGATCGGATATGACCGCGTGATGGTCTACCGTTTCCTGGATGATGGGACCGGTAAAGTCATTGCAGAATCTAACCATTCCGGCCTCGAAAACTTTTTGGGACTGCACTATCCCGAGAGCGATATTCCGCGTCAGGCCAGAGCCCTGTATCTAAAAAAAAGAGAACGTATATTCAGCAATGCACACGCCGAACCGGTACCGATTCTCAGTCAGACAGCGGATGCCATTGACCTTACCTACAGCTCCGTGCGCGCCATGTCGCCGGTTCATGCGCAGTACATCAGAAACTCGGGTGCTTCTTCCAGTTTCAGCACCTCTATTATCGTGGAGAACCGCCTGTGGGGCCTGCTTACCTGCCAGAACGCTGAACCAAAACATATTGATTTGGCCAACCGGATCCGTGCGGAAGTGTTTACTACTTTGGCGGCGAACGCTTATATGTCTTTAAAGGCACAGCAAAAGCTGGATGATTTAACCGAGTTTAACGAAAAAACACGATACCTTCGGAATCGCTTCCAAGAGCAAAGTACGCTGACCGATGCACTTTTCAATAATATTTCTGTGCTGAAAAGTATTGTGGACTGCGACGGCATGGCCATCATCGTTCAGGATAAAATTAAAACGGTGGGCGCTGTACCCAATGCTGATTCTCTGCGGCAGATTGCCGCCTGGCATCAGGGAAATCAGGAGAAAATTTATTACAGTGACTCGTTTCTGCGCGATCATGGCGAACAATTTAACCTCGACACCAGCGGCGCCGGTGTTTTCATTGCTGACCTCGAGGGTACGAAGCAGCAGATTCTGATGTGGTTCCGCCGCGAATACCGTGATTATATTAAATGGGCCGGTTATGCCAAAAAAACACCCGGAAATATTAATCATTACGGCGTCGAAAAAATGATGGTTTCGCCGCGAAAGTCATTTGCTATCTACCTGGAAGATATCCAGGGAAAATCCCGCCATTGGCAAAATAAAAATATCATCGCCGTAGAGAAACTGATTCCACTGATTCTGGAAACTTCTGTTTCGCACAGCAAGAAAATCCTGCATCTGAATGAAGAGTTAAAATCACTTAACGAAGAACTGGACAGTTTCTCCTATACCATTTCTCACGATTTGGGAACGCCGCTGACGGTGATGAAACTAAATGCACAACTGCTTCAAAATTCACAGCGCAGCAATCCGGAAGTGCAACGGAAGTTGCAGAGCATCCTCCATGAAATCGAAGGAATGGAACAAATGATGCGCAATGTGCTGCAGCTCAGCCGTGCAAAATCATCGGAATTGAAAACAGAAGTAATTTCCACACGGCCTTTAATTGAAAAAGTGGTAGCCGATGTGCGCCTGACTTTCGGCAGCGATCACACGATTATTCATATCGACAATTGCCCGGATGTGCTGGCTGACCATACCATGCTGACGCAGATTTTCCAAAACGTTATTGGCAATGCTGTTAAATACAGCTCCAAAGCAGATATTCCGACCATCTACATCAGCGGCCAGCAGGATGGCGACCGGATTTTGTACCGAATTCGCGACAATGGCATTGGAATTCCTCCACATGAATACGCGAACCTGTTCAAAATCTTCACCCGTCTGGATAATGCGCGCGGTTTCCAGGGGAACGGTGTCGGGCTGTCTATTGTACACCGCCTGATGGAAAGGCTCGGAGGTTCCATTATCTGCAATGCCGAAGTGGAACAGGGTACGGAATTTGTGCTGGCTTTCCCATCTCCGGATAAAGCAGTGTTACCTGTTCCTGCTACCCAGTCCGCAGATGCTGATACCGAATAAATATGCAAACACAAATGCAGGCACTTTCTACCTTTCTGAAAGAAAAAACACAAGATTCACACGATGCTGCCGAACAGCTGATGCAGGCAGAGAAAATTTTCAAAGGAACTTTTACCTTCACTGATTATCTGGCGATGCTTCAGATTAATGCGAAACTGCTTCAACAATTTGAACCCGCAGTCATGGCCGCGATTCCCGACGAATTATCAAAGGAATTGCACCTATCCGCAAGAGAGAAACTGCCGCTGCTGCGCCAGGATTTTGCAGAGCTCGATCTTCCTTTTCCGGGTCCGGTCCTCAATGCGGGCATTCCGGATGTGCACGAAGCGCTGGGAATACTCTACGTGATGGAAGGCGCGACACTGGGCGGGCAGGTTATTGCTAAACATTTGTCAAAGCTCCCTGAGTTTGCGGATCATCATTTTTATTTCCTTAAAAGTTACGGGAAGGATACCGGCCCCATGTGGCTTCAGTTTAAAAAAGTGCTGGACGAAAAAGTGCAGCCTGCTGATTTCGATAAGGTAATCGCCGGTGCGGAAAAAGCCTATTCTTTTATGCTTTTGCATTCTTAAAGCCGTCCTTTTTCAGCGTAAAACTATTGCTGCCGGTATGTTGCTCCTGCAGCCGATATTTTGTAAATTTACAGCGCATACGCAGAAAATATTTTTTAATAAAAATTACTTTATATGAAAGTTACGGTAGTAGGAGCGGGCGCAGTAGGTGCCAGCTGTGCTGAATACATCGCGATGAAAAACTTCGCGTCAGAAGTGGTGTTGGTAGACATCAAGGAAGGTTTTGCCGAAGGGAAAGCCATGGACCTGATGCAAACTGCTTCGCTGAACGGTTTTGATACCCGCATTTCCGGAACCACCGGTGATTACACCAAAACAGCCGGGTCACAGGTTGCGGTAATTACCTCCGGAATCCCAAGAAAGCCGGGCATGACCCGCGAAGAACTCATCGGCATCAACGCCGGGATCGTGAAAGAAGTAACTGAAAATCTGGTAAAGCACTCACCGGACGTCATTATCATCGTAGTTTCTAATCCAATGGATACGATGACGTATCTGGTGCACAAAACATCAGGTCTGCCAAAAGAAAGAATAATCGGTATGGGCGGCGCGCTGGATTCGGCTCGTTTCAAATATCGTTTGGCCGAAGCGTTGGAATGTCCGATTTCAGATGTGGATGGTATGGTGATCGCGGCACACAGCGATACCGGAATGGTTCCCTTACTCAGCAAAGCAACGCGCAACGGCGTTCCTGTAACTGAATTTTTATCTGAAGACAAGCAAAACTACGTGACTGAAGAAACAAAAGTTGGCGGTGCTACCTTAACCAAGCTGTTGGGAACTTCTGCCTGGTATGCACCGGGTGCTGCGGTATCCGTTTTGGTGCAGTCCATCGTATGTGACCAGAAAAAAATGATTCCTTGTTCGCTGATGCTCGACGGCGAATACGGCGAGTCTGATATCTGCCTGGGCGTTCCGGCGATCATCGGCGCGAAAGGTGTAGAAAAGATTGTGGAAATCGAACTGACAGACAAGGAGAAAGAAAAATTTGCAACCGCTGCCAAAGCAGTTCGCGAAGTAAACGGTGATTTGAAATTTTAATTTCACCTTTTTTCAATAACAAATCCGGCTTGTGCACACAAGCCGGATTTTTTATGAATACCAATTTTCTTAATGCTGAGCCGAAATTTCATCAAACTCGCGTTGTAATGCGGAAACAAGCTTTTTTCGGGCTTGATAGGTCATATATTCCAGCGGATGATTATGAACCCGCACGTGTGCAAAAACCCCTGAGGCAGCAAAGTAAAATTCCACCACAGATACAATGCCAAAGACACCCGGCTTTTCATAGCGGATCACCGGCCCAAAGCCCTGAAAAGATTGCCTGCGCAAACCGGCTTTGTAAGCTGCCTGTTCAATCATTCTTTTCGATCCGGATTCCGCAGTATAAGATCCTATCTTATAAATTTGCGTCAGCACCGGAATATAAGCGAATCCGCGTGCGCCTGTGACGATCAGATAAATAGCCACCGTTGCGCTAAATACAAACAGCCCGAGGCCCATTCCGTAGGTAAAGTTATTGATGAAAATAATTTCGTAGAGAATCAGGTTGCCTATCAAAAGAAATAATGCAGCCGTCCCATAGGCCAGGAATTTATTTTTGGCGTAATCACGCTCAATTCGTGCCTCAAATTCTTGCAGGCTTATCACCATTACTTTTGATTATCTAAACGCCAAGGTACGTATAAATGATAAAGATTGTCAGTTTATTTTCTTAGTTCCAAAATCTGAATATGATTGGTGCCGTCGGTGGATTTCCATTTCGGGTGGTTACGTTTATTTTCAATAATAATCCACGTTTTGGAAAATACAGAATCATCGCCCGTTATCGAAACATATTTACCATCGTTCCATGTCCATTTAAAGGTACGTGCTCCGCTCTGGTGATGTCCAGTACGGTATAATCCAGATCTTTTTCGCCGGTGCCGTTGTTTTTAAATTTCATGGTTCCAATGTTTTGCAGAGGCACACCCGGCTGTCCGGGTGTCACCGTCTCGTAGAGCTGAACAGTCCAGGTGCCGGTAAGCCGCTGCGCGCAGGAGGTGACTAAGGTAGAAACAAGGGCAACAGCCGTTATTTTAAGAGTAGTGAATTTCATTAAGTCCTGTTATTTAGGTAATATTAAGAAGTTTTACGGTAGTTAATATGCAAGAAGCAAACCTTTGCAAATAAAAGTAAAATAAATAGTATTAAAATATTCCAATCAGCCGAAAGTGGTATTTTATCGTAAAGTAAAATTACTTTTTAACCTCTTTTAAAATCACACTGATCTCACCGCTGCGTTCCAGCGTGGCCGTTTTTACTTTACTGATGTCTTCCGTTTGGGCGTTCTGCCTTAAAGACTGCATCACTTCCTGACAGCTCAGGCTGCTCTTCTTCATGGCTTCGCGCAGCAGTTCGCCGTCCTTCAGCAGAACGCGTTCGTGGCCTTTAATCCGGTCTCCAACACGATCGGAGTAGGCTGCAACAAAGGAAAAAGCCGGTGCAGCAAAATAAAAATGAAAGTAGCGCCCAGGATTTCGAGAAAGTAATGGGTATTAGTTGACAACTTTCCGATATTAAATTGTTCTTCATTCCTAATACTAGTTTACGTACTTTTAAAAAATGAAAAAACTTTGTCTGGCCGTCCTTATTTTGCCATCCTTTGTCCTGGCTCAAAATTCCCTAGCATTTACTGATAACATGGCAGCCCAGTTGGCTGAAAAACCGCTTCACTGCATTAACGAGGAGTATCCTAATAAAACGGCGCACACCATTAATAAGGCCGGCGAAGTTACGCTAAGCCCGAAAGATTTGCATCCTTCTTTTTATGGCTGTTTCGACTGGCATAGTTCTGTACACGGTCACTGGATGCTCGTGCGCCTGCTGAAGACCAAACCCCATCTGTCTTCCGCGAAAGAGATTGAGGCATTATTGGAGAATTCCTTTGCCAAAGAAAAACTGCAGGCCGAAGCTGATTACTTCACAAAATATCAGCTCACCGGCACCTTCGAGCGCACCTACGGCTGGGCCTGGATTATGAAACTGGATGAAGAGCTAATCACCTGGGACGACCCGCGTTCGAGATGCTGGCACCAACATCTGAAACCGCTTACCGACAAAATCCTGACAAAATGGAAAGATTATTTGCCGAAGCAAACCTATCCAAACCGAACCGGAGTTCACGGGAATACTGCCTTCGCATTGGTTTTTGCACTTGATTGGGCGCGGGCTGCCGGCGATGCTTCTTTTGAAAAGCAACTGACCGAAAAGGCGAAAACCTTTTATCTTGACAATACCAAAACACCTGCTTACCTGGAACCGGATGGTGCAGATTTCTTTTCACCCAGCCTGGAAATTGCAGACCTGATGCGTCGTGTGTTGCCTCAGCGGGAATTTGTAAAATGGCTGAATAAATTTTATGAACGCCGCAGTATTCATCGAATTGAGCAAATGCCGGTTGTCAGTGATCTGAACGATTCCAGACGGTGCATCTGGTCGGGCTGTCTTTTTCGCGCGCCTGGACGATGAAAGGAATTGCCAAATCACTGCCGCACAATCACCGGCTGAAAAAACAGTTTGAAACAACAGCAGACCGCTTTCTGCAAAACGCACTGCCGCTTTTGTTTAAAGGAAATTATGGCGGCGACCATTGGCTGGCCAGCTTTGCTGTGTACGCGCTGGAGGAACCGAAGTAGCAATTTATAAGCTTTCCGGGTTTATTGATACATTACCGGAAAGGTGCTTTTCAACTAAAAAGGTGATTAAAACAATATAGCTTATTCACTGCTCTTTAAAAGTTCCTTCATCTCTTTAACCAGATTGGTGAGGTACTGAAAGGTGCGCAGGTTATCCAGGAAAATATTTTCATTCAGGGTAATGTATCTCAGCTTTTTACCGGACCGTACGCGAAGCAGCGGTTCCAGCGAGGGATATGTAAAAAAGAGAATACCGTGCGTGTAGCGGTCGCGGTCCGTAATGTAGTTTTGGTACACCTTGGTGAAATTACTTCTGTGCTCCGGCATTTGCAGGCCGGCAAGGTCATGAAAGCGTTCATCGGTTTTCACAATGCAGCTCAGAATATTCCGCAGGTTGGCAAAAGTAAGCTGCAGTGTTCCTTCCTTCATTTTGTTGGGGTTTAATTTGCGGCAGTCTGCATTTCGGTCCGCTACTTCGCAGGGATCGTGCTGCTGAAAATACCGGTGAATAAATCTGCCCAAATGGTCCCGGTTCAGCTCCGCTAGCCGCACCATTTTGCCCACGCTGTAAGTCATCTGATTGAATGCCTGATAGCAGTGGTGTGCGGTTTCCTCATCAAAACCTGTAATCTGTGAAGCATCTGCATTTTCTCCCGTCAGCAAAAACGGCGAGATAAGCAAATCAATCAGCGCGTCATCTTCGGTCTGTCTGGCTTCCAGATACGGCGCTTCTATTTCGGTAAATTGTTCTTTGGTACTTAGCTTAAGGGGTCGCTGGATTTCCTCATGTTTCATAAAGCGACTCTATGCGAAATCCGAGCCGTGTCGTCAGTTTTAATTAATAATCACCTGCCCGTTACTGTCATAATTAAAGGTCCAGCTTTGCGTTTTGCTGCTTTGCAATTCATTAAACCAAAATTCTTCTTCTGAATAGTTTCGGTAATTGTTGGCCGAAAGTGAACGGTACATCAGGTCTTCCAGTAGAAATAATGATTTGCATACATTCTTTGCGGTATCATAATTTCCAAAAGTGCGCACGATCCGTATTCCCGCCGGCTTGCTATTGTGGAGCTGCACGTTCTCGGTTTTGATCAGGTTATTTCCGTCGTCATAAGTGAATTTCTCCAGCCATGTTTCGATATAATCATCCGGGTCATTGGGGTCATAAGGCATATTGGGATAAGTCGTCTTTATTTCGATCAATCTATCACCATCGTACACAAAAGTTTGCTTTGCAACGAGATAAGAATTGGTATGCGGAATTTCCTTTTCGACGATGCGATTGTTTTGATCGAGCAGGTACATCCGTTTTTCGGGTTGAACTGTAAAATCAGCAGAAGAACTTTTATTTTCTGCAGTAATCTGAATGCCGTTGTAACTAAAGGAGGTATATATTTTATCTGAAAAGTACCTGAGACCGCCGGTTGAACCAGAGGCCGGAAGAAATCCTCCCGCTTTGCGTGTTAACTGTTGCTTCGAATTATATTCAAACTTAAAAAACAGTGCAGAATTATCATAGGGCACCGCACCCGGATAAAACACATCAGCTTTCATCTGTGAAAGGGTTTGTTCATCAGTAACAACGGGATCATCTTCGGCGCGGCAGGAAAGTACAAGCATAAAAGTGGACAGAAGCAGAAGGTAAAAATTTTTCATAAAATAATATTAGGTATTTATATTAATGTCGGTTATCACAATTAGTGCTGATGTCACTTTTCTTTTTAGTTAAAAAAATAATCGGTTCACAACCGAAGCTGTAATCCTGCAGTCCGAAGATGACCTCGGGCTGATTCGGAAAAAGCTTTCCCGTAAATTGATTTCGGGCGCCGTCGTAGTTTTGTTCGCCTTTTTTCATGCTGAGCGGTGCCATATAAATCCCGTCCTGCTGTTCGAAAAGTCTCTCGAAGACTACTTTTCCTTGTTTGTCAGAAACTATTAAAATACGAAAGTCGGCTTCCTGCGGGAATTCTTTATTTGCATAATCACGCAAAAAATATTCATGGGCCGAAGTACTGAATGTATAATTTTTATAGGTAGTGTGATTATTAACCTTTTCCTGATAAGGTTTACTGATCTGCGGAAACGCCTCATCGTTCAACGCTGTCCACTGGATCGCCTGTATCTGAGCCTTGTCAAATGGATTCTCATCCGCAATGGCGATGAAAGTATTATAATATTCTTTTACAGCGCTGAGTTTACGGTCGGGGATTTCGAAACCAATTTGGTAATCGTATTGGGATACATCCTCATACTCAGGTGAACTGTAAGCACTTAAGTAAGCAACGGTGGTCAGGTTTTCAACCGGAAAAGAGGTCGTAGTATTCGAGGTGTAATCATAAACGAAAAGCGTTTGATTTTCCGTAATGCCTACATTTTTTAATAATCTTTGGCGGTACGTGTTGTCCAGAACGATTCGTTGCGGTACGGGTGTTCCTTTGCTGTGATTCAGTTTGGGGATGGCAAGCGAGTCCGGATGTTCACTCAGGCGGTAAGAATCCGACAGCGAAATAAAGCCTACATTATAATTGTCATACCCATACATTTTATAGACAGCCGGTAGGGAGGTCTTGACTTGAGCGCTATCACTTGCTGTAGATACAGAATCAACAGTCGCTGTTTTTCCCTCTTTTACTTCCACTGAATTTTTGGAGCAGCTGGAAGTAATCAGAAACAAGCCGATCAACACAACTATATAAAGTCCTTTCATTAATTATCTTTAATTTAAAATTAAAAATATTAAAAGTTTCGAGATAAAGGTTATGATTTAATTAAAATATTATAAAAGCACGGCCTGCCAATATTCAAATTTTTTAGTTTCGCCCGTGTTCAGTTTAAATTCGTGTGTAATTAATTTTACTTCCTCTGTTTGAAAAGGAACTTCCTTACTGAACGGGCCACCGGCGAAAGCGAAAGTGTGATATTCTCCATTTTCACCGCAGCAATCTATATCTGAAGGAAAATCTGCTGTCAGTTCCCCGTCCAGGATCCGGCCGATATATTCACGCCCCAATATATCTGCCTGGGTGACCATAAGTGTTGCCTGAATATCTGACTGCAGGAACTGCTCCATTACCTCGGCTGACGTTTTACCCCACAGCGGTGCGTGCACAGCCAAACCCAAAGGCGCAAGTAAGTTTTCGCGGTATTGCCGGACTTCTTCCAGGAAAATATCACCGAAAATAAAATGAGTTACCTTCTCTTGTTTGAAATGGGTGGCTGCCTTGCGCATAGCTTCGTCGTACAGCAGTTCCTTAGATAAAAACAGCGGATAGAGCGGAATTCCAAGGGAAGCTGCCTGCTTTTCGAGCAGAGGCAATGGAATGTTATGAATGGAAGAAGTTTCTGTGCCGGCATCCAGCGTGGTGAGCAGTGCAATGACTTCGAAGGTATCATCCTGTACTATCTGATGCAGCGCCAACGCTGAGTCCTTGCCGCCGCTCCAGCTGAAGACGGCTTTTTGTTTTTCCTTTTTCATTTGATAATTTCCGGACGATTTAATGTATTGCAAAGATATCCCTGACAATCATAACTAAAAATATGCGCATTTATAGAAAAAGTGAAAGTTGGTTTGCCTCACATGACTTTTTCGACCGCTTTGTTATCCTCACATCTATTGTCTAAAAATCTAACATCTAACAATCTAATATCTAACTTTCCAATTTCCACCTCTCGCGTGAGGGATGTGAAGGGCGGCGCGGCAGCGCCGGTCATGTTTGAAAAACAGGACGGAACCCCGCAGCAGCCCGACCCTTTGCCGAAGCGCCGGGTCGGGAAGGGCCGGCATTGGGGCACGCCCAAATAATCATCGGCCAAGTATGGATTTTTATATGCAGTTACGGATGCTAATTGCGGAAGTAGGGACTGATTCCTGCCGCATCGAAGGTAAAATCCGACTGACTTTCTGAGCGGTCCAGCTTTTCGCTGATGGTCAGCGCCCAGAGAACAACTTCCTTCAGGAACAACTGGTCATCCGCAGGCAGTTCCGGTGCGTTTTGCTGAATAACGTTTTCCAACGGCTGCACGCGGTTCAGTTTGTCACGGAATTCCTGATCACTGTCGCTGTGGTTAAGTGTCAGTTGATGATCATTAAAATACTGGATCACATCGGTATAGGCGGTTTTCAATCCTTCCTTTTCCAGCTTGGAAATTCTGGGAAAATATGTCTCGAACAGTCGCATCACGGCGCGGTCAATCAGAATTCGGGCGACGTGGTCAGCGCCTTCCTGTTCGCCTTCGTACACCAGTTC
This sequence comes from Chryseobacterium salipaludis, assembly GCF_022968825.1. Lineage (GTDB taxonomy): Bacteria > Bacteroidota > Bacteroidia > Flavobacteriales > Weeksellaceae > Kaistella > Kaistella salipaludis. Next base: position 104,153 of record NZ_JALHKS010000004.1, on the reverse strand, counting down.
CACTTTTCCGGTGATCGACGGAATCACCGACAGGAAATCCAGCAGCCTGATGGTGGTGGTTTCCTCGCCGCTTTCCAGAAGCCGCAGCCGGGCCGCTGCTACCAGGTTTTCCATACCGCTGATGGTGAGCCGCGCGCTCACGCCGCTTTTGGCATCCACATATTCGCTTTCGCGGGCTGCAAATGCAATTTCCTCCAGTAAATCACGGGCAGTATCGGGAATGGTGATCGCTGCACGGTCTTCGTCGGAAACGCGGGCTTCCTGCGCCGTAATGGCCTTGGCCAGGTCCACCGTTTTAGGATAGTGGGTGAAAATCTGGGAACCGATACGGTCTTTCAGCGGCGTGACGATGCTGCCGCGGTTGGTGTAATCTTCGGGGTTGGCCGTGAACACAAACTGAATATCGAGCGGCATCCGCAGCTGGAAGCCACGAATCTGGATATCGCCTTCCTGCAAAATATTGAACAGTGAAACCTGAATCCGCGCCTGCAGATCCGGGAGTTCGTTCAGCACAAAGATGCAGCGGTTGGCGCGGGGAATCATGCCGTAATGCAGCACGCGCTCATCGGAATACGGAAGCTTGAGTGTAGCAGCTTTGATGGGATCCAGATCGCCAATGAGGTCGGCTACGTTTACATCCGGTGTGGCGAGCTTTTCATAAAAACGGTCGTTGCGGTGTACCCACGAGATCGGAGTTTCGTCACCGTGTTCAGCTACCAGTTCACGCGCATATTGCGAAATAGGATGGTAAGGACTGTCGTTTATTTCAGAACCTTTCACAATCGGCATATACTCATCCAGCAAATTCACCATGCTGCGTGCAATGCGTGTTTTAGCCTGGCCGCGCAATCCCAGGAGATTAATGTGGTGGCCGGCCAGCAGCGCCTTTTTAAGTTGCGGGATCACGGTATCTTCATAGCCCCATAATCCTTCGAAGATGGGCTGTTTATTCTTGATTCGTTCTGTCAGGTTCTGTCGGATTTCCTCGCTGATGGTGCGGTCGCGGTAACCGGACTCTTTTAATTCTTTAAAGGTGATATCGTTTTTCATTGGTATTGTATAATGGTCTTTTTTACTAAAATTAAATTTTAAATGCGGCGGATGCGGTTTCGTTCGTAGTCCTCGAAAATCATCTCGCCGAGATCGCCCAGGCCGGTCAGGAAAGCTTTCCCCTGATTTTGCTGGGTAAATATTTCAACAAACTTCCGAAGGTACGGATCCTGTGCAATCATAAAGGTGGTTATCGGAATCTTGAGTTTGCGTGCCTGCGCCGCGCGTTGCAGACATTTGGTCACGATTCGCTCGTCCAGACCGACACTGTTCATGTAATATTCGCCGTTGGGCAATTTCAGGCAGCTGGGTTTTCCGTCGGTAATCATGAAAATCTGCTTGTTGGTATTTCGTTTCCGCCGCAGGATGTCCATGGCCAGTTCCAGACCGGCAACGGTGTTGGTGTGGAAAGGGCCGACTTTCAGGTAGGGCAAATCTTTAATTTTAATAGGCCAGGCCTCGTTTCCGAATACAATAATATCGATGGAATCTTTTGGATATTTTCTTTTGATGAGTTCCACGAGTGCCATGGCCACTTTCTTTGCCGGTGTGATCCGGTCTTCGCCATACAAAATCATCGAGTGGCTGATGTCAATCATCAGAACGGTGCTCATCTGCGCTTTGTGGCGCGTTTCTTCCACCACCAGATCGTCTTCCGTCATCCGGAAATCACCGATGCCGCTGGCTACCTGCGCATTTTTGAGACTTTCCGTCATGTTCACATCTGAATATTCATCGCCGTACTGGTATTGTCTGGTGGCACCATCGTGTTCGTCACCGGTACCGCTTTTGGTGGTGCGGTGATTCCCCAAACCGCTTTTCTTCAGTTTTCCAAAAATCTGATCGAGCGCATGCTCGCGCAGAGCGGCTTCCAGCTTGGCAGTCAGAATATTTTTTCCCTGACCGGGACCGGTATTGCCTTCGTCATTTTCAGAATCTCTTTTAATATAGCCTCGCTTGCGCAGGTCTTCTTCGAAATCCTCAAGCGTATAGTTTTCATTAAAGATATTGTATTCCTGATCCAACATGTTCAACCAGTCAAAAGCTTCTTCGACATCACCCGATGTGTGGGTCAGCAGTTCTTTAAAAATACCAAAAACGCGATCAAAATCTGAAATTTCTTCCGGGGTATATTGGCTGAAAGTGAGGCCCTTCAAACCGGACACATCTTTTTCTTTCATTGTTTAAATTTTAGGAAGACACAATTTACGGATTTGTAAATGCATTGAAAAATTAAATAGTATTAAAGTTTTCTAAAATAAAATAAAGAGAATAGAAGTGGCCGAACTATTCAGTGAAAATGTCTTTTATTTTAATATAAGATTACCTGGCTACTGTTTTCAGCCAACATCATTATGTACGAAGGCAACCAGATGAATTATAATCTCTAAATTTGTGAAACAGCAAATAATCTGTATAACAATAAAAAATAATATGCTGAAGAAACTCACTCTTGTCGCGCTGGTCATCGCGTCCGGCAGCTTTACGGCGCAAACAAAAAAAACAAATACGCTGGAGCGGCCGAAACTGGTCGTAGGTCTGGTGGTAGACCAGATGCGCTGGGATTACCTGTATCGTTTTTATGACAAATATGAAGAAGGCGGATTTAAGCGCTTGCTGAACGAGGGTTATTCCCTGAACAATGTTCACATCAACTATCTGCCGACCTACACAGCCATTGGGCATACTACCATTTACACCGGTTCGGTGCCGGCCATCCACGGGATCTCCGGAAATAACTGGTATGATAAAGCAACCGGTAAAGATGTGTACTGCACCGGCGACGATACAGTGAAGCCGGTCGGAACTTCGAATGTGGAGAATGGCAGCCATTCGCCGCGCAATATGTGGTCTACCACCATTGGGGATGAACTGAGGCTGGCGACCAATTTCCAGGCTAAAGTAGTCGGAGTTTCACTGAAGGACCGTGCCTCTATCCTGCCGGCGGGCCATAATCCTACCGGTGCCTACTGGTATGATGACAGCACCGGGAACTTTGTTACCAGTACCTATTACCGAAACGAGTTACCGGCTTGGGTTGATAATTTTAACAAAGCCAAAGTAGGTGATCAGCTTGTCAAAAACGGCTGGAATACCCTGCTCCCAGTCGCGCAGTATACCGAAAGTTCACCGGATAATTCCCCGTGGGAGGGATTATTGGGAAGTGCTAAAGCACCAACCTTTCCTTATAAAAACTTAGCAGCAGATTATCATAAGAAAAAAGGAATTATCCGCACGACACCCTTTGGAAATACCCTCACACTGAAGCTGGCGGAAGCTGCCGTGCAGGGTGAGCAGTTGGGTGCGGATGCCATTACCGATTTGCTGGCGGTTAACCTGGCTTCCACTGATTATGCCGGCCATGAGTTCGGCCCGAACGCCATTGAAGTACAGGATGTTTATTTGCGCCTGGACCGTGATTTAGCGGAATTTTTTAACTATCTGGATTCCAAGGTTGGCAAAGATCAGTACACCGTATTTTTGTCGGCAGACCATGGCGGCGCGCATTCACAAGGATTTTTGGCAGAGCATAAAATGCCCACCGGATTTTACGGAGAAGGTTCCATCAAACAGTTTAATGGCTGGCTGAAAGATAAATTTGGCGCGGATCAGCTTGTGTCGAAGGTGACCAATAATCAGATTTATATGGATGAAAAAGCGCATACCGGCAGCAAACTGAATATGGAAGAAACAAAACAATATCTGATTGATATGCTGAATAAAGACCAGTCGGTGCTGTTCGCCGTTGATATGAAGAAAGCCGGTGCTGCTTCCATTCCCGAGCCAATTCGCGCCCGTATTGTCAATGGGTATAACTGGCAGCGCAGCGGCGATATTCAGCTCGTTTATCATGATTCCTGGTTGCCGAGCTATTCCAAAACCGGTACTACCCACGGTTCCTGGAATTCGTACGATTCCCATATTCCGCTTATTTTTATGGGCTGGGGCGTGAAACCCGGCGAGAGCCATCAGGCCTACCACATGACGGATATTGCACCGACACTGGCGGCTTTACTGCGTGTTCAGTTCCCAAGCGGCACCATCGGAAATCCGATTTCGGAAGCGATTGCGAAATAAGCAATACTTAATTAATTGATGAGAATACTCGCGCGCCGCAGGCGCGCGGATATTCGTTTGTAAGGAAACGTTAACCTTATTCTTTATGATAATAGCATAAAAAAAGACTGTTTTACCACAGTCTTTTTCGTTATTAATCAGGGGATTACCGTCCACTTTGTGGCGGATAATTGGCCATAATTTCTGCAACGATATCCGGAATCTGTTTTTGTTTCGCGCGCGGTGAATCCACAGAAATTCCACTGCCGATTCCCTGCCATACCAATTTTTGGGTGCGGGCATCAATCAGGTCCAGGATCAGCGCACCCTGGTTGTAATTGGAAGTCCAGGTACGGCTCATCCCAACGCCCCAGCCAAACGGACCGCCCCAACCATACATTCCGTACGGACGGTAGCCTTGCACATCCTGTACTTTTTTATGATTGGCTTTCACGTTCACAATCAAGTCCGGATTTTCAGCCACGACCAACCCTTTGCTTTGAAGCTGCCGGGAAACTTCATTCAACACGCGGTCCTTATCAATGTCATTGAGTTTTAAATCATCGATGCGCAGCCGGTACGTCTTGTATGTGCTAAAATTAGCTGTCTCGGCATAGTCCGACCGCACCTGAAAAGGGCTGCAGGAAGCCAGCGCCAGCGAAGCTGAAGCCAGCAAAGTCATAATATAAGTTTTGCTCATGATGTCTGTAATTTGTTGTATTTATTTTGATCAGGGGCAGCATTTCTATTTTGAAATGTTTCCTGTTTCTTTCTTTGCTTTTACGAAAGTGTCCGTTTTTTTATCATAACCGTAGGGACAGTGCCGGCAGCCACTTTTGCAGCAGTAACCGCGTTTTAAATGGAAATTCTCGGTAAACACCTTATATCCCTGCTCATTATAATAAAAGTCTTCGCCCTCTTTGATGCTTTTTCCGCTCATTTGTTAAATGGATATCCTTTATATTTGCTGTATGGTTATTGCAGCGCCTTCTTTACTCAAAAATACAAAAATTTCGGCGATCACTTTATTCCCTTTTATTCTGCTGCAGAACCCAGCGGACCGTGCCAATATTATCCTGCTGAACCACGAAAAAATCCATCTTCGTCAGCAGGCTGAACTGCTCGTTATTTTCTTTTATATCTGGTATGTCACGGAATACGGAATCCGGCTGCTGAAAACCCGAAACCGTTATCTGGCCTATAAATCAATTTCCTTCGAGCGGGAAGCGTATGCGAATGAGCACAATCTGTCTTATCGTACCGACCGTTCTTTTTGGGCTTTTTTACAATATGTGTAAAATAAAAACCATCCGCCCTGGCGAATGGTTTACTTTATAAAACAGTAAGTTATGTATAAAAACAGACTGTTCTGTATTTATGATTAATGTTTTCTTTCCTGCAGCTTACTCATGGTGTGCATGATGAAAAGAACCAAAATACCTACCAAAGCCGCAGAAGTTGACAGAATGAACTTGCTGTTTTCTTCATGCCAGAAACCCAGATCCCATTCAATAGAATAAATATTAAATCCCAGAAATACGATGAACAGAACCAGGAATATTTTATAAAAGCGCTGCATTTATTTTATTTTAAAATTTAACGTACGTGGTAAAAAGCTGTGCGAAATTCGCGGTAAATAATTTAATTGAAATCGCCAGCAGGATGATCCCGAAAACCTTCTGCAAAACCTGCAGCGTTCCGTCACCCAGTTTTTGCTCCAGCCAATTCGCTGATTTCAGCACCAAATATACGAAAATTGTATTCACCAAAATACCGCAGATAATGTTGATATCATGATATTCGGCACGAAGCGATAGAGTAGTCGTCAGTGTTCCGGCGCCGGCTATCAACGGGAAAGCGATCGGTACAATCGAGGCAGATTTTGATTCTGCATTTTTCTGAATTTCAATCCCCAAAATCATTTCGATGGCAATAATGAAGATGACAAAAGCACCGGCAATGGCGAAAGAGTTCACATCCACTCCGATCAGTTTCAGGATGTTATTTCCGATAAATAGAAAGGCAATCATCAGTACACCGGCTACAATCGAGGCCCGCTCCGCTTCGATGCGGCCGAACTTCTTTTTAAGGCCAACAATAATCGGTACAGAACCCATGATGTCGATAACGGCAAATAAAATCATGGTGGCGGTAAGGGTTTCTTTTACCGAAAAGTGTTCGAACATAGTAGTGATTATTGATTTCGCAAAAATATGAAAAATAAATGATTATTTTTTAACAATCGGATATAATTCATTCATCGTTGCCTTGATTTTTTGCAAAGCTTCCAGTGAGGCTTCGGGTGCGTATTTTTCAATCTGGATGGCATACAGCATCTGGCCGTATTTTTCAGCAAGGCTGCTGCCAAAGTTTTTCCGAAGTGACTGCATCAGCTCTTCCTGCGAATGAATGCCTAATCTATCGCACATTGCCTGATGCAATTCCTGCTGTACAGAGAAAAAACCGGCGATGTCCTGGCGATCCAACAAAACGCCGGCATACGCCAGGTTTTCTTTCACGGGATCACCCAATTGATCACGCAGCTGAACTTCAGTCTCGGCAATGGTCGTAACGGTGGGTTGTGGCACCACGGAAGCAGCCATCACCTTGCGACGTCCGCGTCTGCGGAAACCGAGGAAAAGCAAAGCCGCGAAGCCGGTTACCAAGGTCATATTCCCCAAAATAACGGACCAGTTAATGCCTGCTTTATCAGCGACTTTCAGATGTCTGGTTTGCAGGACAGGGGTATTGACGGTTTCCAGGACCGTATTGGTGTAATCGTTTACCTTTTCAATGGCGGTTTTCTCTTCAGCAATTTGTTCCTGTGTTTTTACACTCAGCAAAACTTCCTGGATTCCCAGGTCTGCATATTTCGCCGTTGCCGGGTCAAAATAAGAAAACGGTTCAAACTGAACGGCGAAGTTTCCGGGCTTCTTGGGAACAACCACATATTCTGCCGTAATGGTTCCGCTCATGGTTTTATGGCCGGTCGTAATATTGGTAATGATTTTCGGAGGATAAGATGTATAATTTTCTGATGCGGCAATTTTTGGCAAGGAAACTTCGTCCATGTTTCCCGAGCCCGAAAGAGAAAGCGCCACGGTGAGTGGTTTTTCTGTTTCGGCATGTTCTGTTTCGCCTTTGCTTTTTGCGGAAATTTTAAATTTTCCCACGGCATTCTTAAAACCGGCTGGCATTCCCGCCGGCAATTTCTTCACCGCCAGTTTGGCAGGTGCAGATAGTACCTTTTCTGCGGCACCGCCCATATCGACTGCGGCAGAAAGCGGTTTTATTTCGATGGTGCCAGCTTCCGAAGGAAATACCACAAACACGCCGATCACCTGTGAACCCATCCCGGAGTTTACATCAATTTCGGACTTTTCCAGCGTAACCGGTTTCATCCGTACCGATTTCTGGCTGCCGACATGAACAGATCCAACTTTCCGGAAGTTATTGTAATTCCGGCTGTAGGCACGCAAAACGGCGACCGCCGGCTGGTTTTTGTAAACTTCTTTCGGTGTTACTTCCAGATCGAGGAAGACATCATTTTTATCTGCAAACTCCGATCCTGTGCTTCTTTCAGCATCCCGTACCACAATATCAAACGGTTCGGTTTTGTAAATTTTGTTGTTAACGGTTACCAGCACGGAGCCGAATTTAATTTTTCCGGCTTGCTTCGGCACCAGCACGACCTGATACAACAGCTGGTTAATCACGTTATTACGGCTGGCATCAATCACCACAGTATTCTGCTCGGAAGCACTGCCCACGTAATCAAATTTGGAGATGTCCGGTAAGCGGAGCCGCGATTGTTGCTCCATATTTTCCCCGGCGATTTCCAGCATCACCGTCAGCGTAAATCGCTGATTGACCCGCTGCTCCTTCACCTCAGAAACGGCCAGGGTCACCTGTCCGTATGAGTAAATCGTCGAAATTAAAAATAATATGTAACCGAGTTGCTTCTTCATCACCAATCCTTCTCATTGCTTTCCGGCATCGAGTAGGAGTTTTTATTCAGGATCCGCCGTGCGGTTTCCCGTTCTTTGTTTTCCACGCGGTTCAGGATGGCATCTTCCAGTTCCTTCGGCATTTTATTCGCGTCGCTTTTTCCCTGGTTTTTGTCATTGCCTTCTCCTTCGCCTTTATTCTGATTTCCTTTTCCTTCCTGCTGCTGCGGATTGTCGCCGGGTTCGCTGCCCTGTTTCTGATCTTTGTTCTGGTCCTTTCCGCCTTCACCGGACTGATCTTGCTGCTGTTGTTGTTTTTCCTTTTCTTTCAGCATCGCGATCTCATAGTTCCGGCGGATGTTTTCGTTGTAAGGATCCTGTTTCAGCGCCTGCTTGTAGAGTTCTGCCGCTTTTTTTGAATCTTCGCGCTGCATGTAGGTATTTCCGAGATTATAAAGCGCAGCGCTTTTGTCGCTCAACGTGCCGGCAAGTTGTTCTGCCTTTTCGTACTCAGCCTGCGCTTCCTCGTACATTTTTCGTTTGTACAAAGCGTTGCCCAAGTTATAATGCGCCGTAAAATCTTTCTGATTGTGTTCAAGAGCCGCAATGTATTGTGAGGAGGCAGACTCGTAATTTTTTCGGTCGAACTCCTTATTTCCTTTGTGCACAAGGGTATTGTACCGTTCCTGACCGGAAACGGACAACAGTCCGCAGAATATGCAGAGAAAGGAAAAAAGTAAATTCTGTTTCATCATTGCAAAAATATTCCTTTATATGTTAAGGCACAGCACAGCAATTGTTAAAGTTCGGTTAAAATAGCGCAAATCAGTGACTTTCGTTTTAAAGATTAAAATCGCGACGCGGATTTAAAAGCAAAATAATCAGGAAGAAAAATAGTGAAACGGCCAGGAAATACTGATAATAATGAATTGCGTTATTGGATTTTATGACACTGGACGATGAGGTAGCAATTTTCTGCAGATCAGTGGTGATCCCGGTAACGGCATTGTCCATATTATTTCCGTCGATATAGCTACCGCCGGTTTCCTGGGCGATATGTTGCAGTGCCTTTGCTTCGCGGCGGGAAATGACGGTTTGTCCGCTGCGGTCTGATTTGTACCCCATCAGCTGGCCGAAGACATATTCCGGAATCGGCGCGCCCTCATCTGTTCCCACGCCTACGGTGATGACAGATAATCCATTCTTTTTCGCAAGACTCAGTGCGGCCCGTTCATTTTTTTCGTTGTCTTCGCCATCGCTGATCATGACGACTTTTCGGGCGCCCATCGGGATGTTTTTAAACTTATCGGCAGCAGTCGCCATTGCTTTGAGGAAGTCGGTTCCCTGTGTTTTTACGATGTTGGTTTCGATTCCGGAAAGGTAGGTATCTGCAGCTGTGTAATCAGACGTCAGCGGCATGATGGAAGAAGCTTCTCCGGCAAAGACGACTATGCCCACTTTGTCATTACGCAACTGCGCCATTGTATTGACGATGATGTTTTTCGCCTGATCCAGCCGGTTGGGTTCGATATCCTGTGCGTTCATGGAATTGGAAACATCGAGCAGGAAAATAATGTTGTTCATCTTCTGATTGGTCTTGATTTCCTCGGAGCCGCTGAGCAGGTCAACAATTGATAAAATCAAAAATAAGGTAGCGAGCAGATACAGCAGCGGAAAATATCGGGAGAAGGCTGTTTTAGGTGAAAACAATTCCTCCTGAAACCTGGCAGAAGCAAAACGTTCCCGCCGTTCGTTCTTCCAGCGCAGGAAACGCACCAGCAACACACCCAGCAGCGGCAGCAGCAACAGCAATAAAAGATACCAGTAATTCCCTAAAGACCAGTTCATTGTTTTAATTATTCATTTATATATTTTCCGCGTGGCGGTTTTCTCTTCCAGAAAAGAACCAACCTGCCTGTGTAGCCCGGATTGAAGCGGCATCCTGCGGACCAGCGGGACGCAGATACAGCGGAAAGCCGGACGGTTATTCCATGGGATTTCAACCTTTCCTGCTCCTGAAAAATCAGCTCAGAAACCGGAAAAACACCCAGCGCAGCAGTGCATCCAGCACCAGAACCACGAGCGCGATCCACAGGAATACGCGGAAATATTCCTGATAGTTATACAGTTTCTTTATCTTCAGTTCAGACTTTTCCAGTTGGTTAATTTCATCATAAATATGCTGCAGACTCTCATTGGAGGTCGCACGGAAATAGCGGCCGCCGGTAGTTTGGGCAATATCCCGCAGTAACGGTTCATCAATTTGTACTTCGGTTTCAGTAAAGACCAGATCACCAAAAATATCGGTTTGGGTTGGCATGAGTGCATAACCGTTAGTTCCGATGCCGATACAATATACCCTGATTCCGCTGCTGCGGGCAAGTTCGGCGCCGGTTTGCGTGGGCATGGCGTTCTCGATGGTGTTAACGCCGTCTGTCATCAGAATAATAATTTTTGACTTTGCAGGGCTGTTTCGCAGATGGGTAACGGCTACCGAAAGACCTTCGCCGATGGCGGTTCCGGGCAGCAGTTCCAGCGGATTAAGTTCATCCAGTTCATCCTGCACCACTTGATGGTCTGAAGTCACGGGAACTTTTGTGAAGGCCTCGCCCGAATACGTGACGAGCCCGATGCGGTCGCCAGGCCGCTGACGGACAAAATTTTTGGCAATTTTCCGAAGCGCGGTAAGGCGGTCGGGTTCCAGATCCCGGGCGAGCATCGAAAGCGAAACGTCTACCGAGAGCATGATGTCAATCCCTTTGCTGTCATCCTGATTCTGCGAAATGGTAAAAGTGCGCGGCCGCGCCAGCGCGATAATCAGCGCTGCCAGAATAATATATTTTGAGATGCGCAGCAGAAGCAGGACGGCATTGATGCCGCGGCTGGGTTCCATCGCCGCAGTGGTCGGTACGGTAATGCCGGTGGCTTTCTTCCGGCGCAGATCGCGGACGATCAGCGGAATAAAAACCAGCAGCAATACCAAATACCACGGGCTGTACAGTTCAAAATTCAGGTAATCCAGCATCATTACTCTTTTTTACACACCATTTCTAAGTTGTTCCGCCTCCAGTTCCTGCGCAGAACCTTTCACAAAAGACACCAGATCATCGAGGTCGCGCTGCATCAGTTTCCGGTTCGGGATGACTTTGGCGAATTTCACCTGGTCGCCGCGCAGGAAAAGTTCCTCCAGCATTTGCTCATTTTCGGGTGAGATCGTATTACTGGTTTTCATTTTATCAATGAGGTCATCGGTCAGCAGCACATCTGCCGGAATCCGGTATTGCCTTGCGATGAAATTTCGGGTAATATCCAGCAATTCCACATAGAACAATCTGTATTTTTCTGTTTTTATGTAATCTTTTTTGCGCAGTGATTCCAGCTGTTTCAGCGTTTGGTTTGTCATCACTACCGGTGAATCCTTGCGCCGCTTTCCATATTTAAGAAGCTGATAAATCACGATAATTAAAGCAATGAGCGCCAGCACTGCCAGCAGATACCATTTGTAGAGTTCCCAATAATCAGCGATATCCAGGGAAATCTCCTTGTTCTTCATAATGTCATTAATCACATCACCGCGCTGTGCTGTGTTAATCACTTCCACTTCGTAGGGTACCGTACGCATAACTTCGCCACCCACTTTAAACTCCAGTGCCGGAATGGTAAACTTGCCTTCTTCAAAAATGGCAAACTCAATAATGCGCTCGTAGAGCTGTGGTTCCGTGTGAATACTGTCTTTTATTTCCTCAAAATGAAAAGGGAGGAGCTCGTTTTTGGGTGCAGACTGCACATCTTTTGCCTGCAGATTTTCAATTCGGAGACGAAATGTTCCCGCTTCACCCAGGGCCAGAGTCTGCTTATCCAGCTGCGAAGTCAGGGTCTGCGCGGATAGGAGAAAACCGCTTAAAAAGAAAAATAAAATGTGGAGCTGTTTCAACTTATCTTTTTCTAAAATATTGGTACAGGTGTTTGCTGTAATCTTCACCCGTCTGAATGTTTATAAAACCTGCAGAGGCATTTTCGAAATCATTGGTAATCTGCCTTACTTTTTGTTTTTGATTTTCCGCAAACTGATAGCGCCATCGCGCCAGCGAGGTGTTGGCCCAGACTTGCCGGCCGGTTTCGGCATCGCGGAACAGTGCATAGCCTACATCCGGGATTTCATTGTCCTTATCATCCGTGATCCGCAACCCCAGCAACTGATGTTTTCGGGCAGCGACGCGCAGCATTTTGTTATCATAGATGTCTTCGAAATCTGAAAACATAAAAATAAGCGATTTCTTTTTAAAGACGGTCATCATGTATTCCAGCGCGGCTTCCATGCTGGCCTGTGCAGCTACATATTCTGTGGAAAGCAAGGTGCTGATAATCGCCAGAATGTGCTTGCGGCCTTTGCGCGGCGGGATTACTTTATAGACTTTATCAGCGTACAGAATTAAGCCCACCTTGTCATTATTACCTGTGGCAGAAAAGCCGATACTGGCTGCAATTTCCGCCACGAATTCGCGTTTGAGCTGGGCCCGGGTGCCATAATCCATCGAGGCCGAGATATCGACCAGCAGCATCAGCGTGAGTTCGCGTTCCTCTTCCATTACCTTCACAAAAGGTTCGCGGAAGCGTGCAGTTTTGTTCCAGTCAATGCGGCGGATTTCGTCACCAAACTGGTAGGGTCGTACTTCAGAAAACGTCATTCCCTGGCCTTTGAAAGCAGAGTGGTATTGTCCCATAAGCGTAGCCTCCGATTTCTTCTTGGTTCGGATTTCTATCTGCTTAACCTTTCTGATGATTTCTTTGATATCCACGGCGCTGATAAACTATAATTAAGGTGCCTGGATTTTGCTTAGGATGGTATCTACGATGGAGTCGGCGGTTACTTCCTCGGCTTCGGCTTCGAAACTTAAACCGATACGGTGTCTGAGCACATCTTTCGCGATTTCCTTCACATCTTCCGGGATCACGAAGGCGCGGTTTCGCAGGAAGGCCATGGCGCGTGCGGCAATTGAAAGGTTGATGGACGCCCGCGGGGAGGCACCGAAACCGATGTAGGATTTTAAATCCGACAATCCGTATTTCTCCGGATATCGGGTCGCAAACACCATATCGAGAATGTACTTTTCAATTTTTTCGTCGAGGTAAATTTTGTTGATCAGTTCTTTTGCTTCGGAGACATCCTGAAGGCTGATCACCGGCCGTATTTCCGGCTGGTGCGAAGTGGCTACCATTTTCATAATCTGCCGTTCATCCTCGAGCGTAGGATAAGTAATGGTACACTTCAGCATGAAGCGGTCGCTCTGCGCTTCCGGCAATAAATAAGTTCCTTCCTGATCGATTGGGTTCTGTGTGGCAAGTACCAGAAACGGGCGCGGCAAAGCCATGGTTTCATCTCCGATGGTTACCTGCTTTTCCTGCATCGCTTCCAGCAGGGCAGACTGCACTTTAGATGGCGCCCGGTTGATCTCATCTGCCAGCACGAAGTTGGCGAAAATGGGCCCGCGTTTTACCGAGAAGTCATTGTCTCTAATACTATAAATCATAGTTCCTACCACATCGGCCGGCAGCAGATCAGGTGTAAACTGAATTCTGGAAAATTCGCCCTGTACTGCTTCCGCCAGAGTTTTGATGGCGAGTGTTTTTGCCAGACCCGGTACTCCTTCCAGCAGAACGTGGCCGTTGCCGAGCAGGCCAATCAGCAGCCGGTCGATCATGTAGTTCTGTCCGATAATCGCTTTATTGACTTCCTGGCGCAGCAGGGTAAAAAGATAGTTCTGCTCTTTCACACGTTCCGTGAGCAACCGGATATCTTCAGCCTGATGGAGTTCTGACATATAAAATTGTATTTAACTTGTAAATTTCTATTAAAAACTCACACCAATCAACACAATTAATGCCAATTGAGCGTTAAAGTTTTGTTAAACCCTTCCTGTTTATGGGCTTTTACGTTTAATGCTCACTTGAGCGGAGGACGCTGCACAAAGAACAACTTACAGTGCAATTTTGAAGTTATCGCTTTAATCGTGTACTTTTACACAGCTGAAAACTAAAGGCCTTATGAATTACCATTTTCAGGCACACCGCCAGGTTCGGGAGAATCTGCTGCAGCTGTTAAAAGAAACTTCATCGGAAGACTTGCTGTACATTCCGGATGGTTTTAATAATAATATCTACTGGAACATCGCCCACACCGTCGCGACGCAGCAGTTGCTATGTTATTATTTGAGCGGCAATGATCTGCGGATTGATCAGTACTGGATCGAAACCTATAAGAAAGGCACGCTGCCCAATCTTTCTGTGCAACCTTCAGAAATGGAAGACCTCGCTTTTTTGCTCACGGAAACCTCTAAAATACTGGTAAAAGATTACGATGCAGATTTTTTCTCGGATTATACGCCGTACACTACCAGTTTCGGCCTGGACCTGAAGAATATTCAGGATGCCATTATTTTTAACAATATGCACGAGGCACAGCATCTGGGATATATTCTCGCACAGAAACGTGCTTTACTCGGAGAGCAGTCCTGAGCCGTACCTTGCGACCGGGAGCAATCCGTTTTTTATTAAATTTAAAATAATACATGAAAGAAGACTTTATATTTGGAATACGCCCGGTGATGGAAGCGCTGGAAGCAGGAAAAACAATTGACAAGATTTTTCTGCAGAATGCGTTGCAGGGTCCGCTTTATGCGGAACTTAAAAAATTGCTCAGCACCCACGGCATCCGCGCGAATTACGTACCGGTGGAAAAACTGAACCGCTTCACGCGAAAAAATCATCAGGGTGTGGTGGCTTTTATTTCAGATATTCCTTTTTATAGTATTGAAGAAGTACTGCCCGGTATTTTCGAAGCAGGAAAAACGCCGTTTTTGCTCATTCTGGACCGTTTAACGGATGTGCGGAACTTCGGCGCCATTTGCCGAACCGCTGAATGTGTGGGTGTGGATGCTATTATTATTCCGGAGAAAGGTGCTGCGCCTGTGAATTCGGATGCCATAAAAACATCCGCCGGCGCTTTGTATAATGTTAAAATATGTAAAGAAAAACATCTGGCACATACAGTAGATTTTCTGCAGCAGTCCGGTGTACAGGTCTATGCGGCCACCGAAAAAGCGCAAAAGCTGGTGTACGATGTTGATTTCACGCAGCCCTGCGCCTTGGTCATGGGGAATGAAGAGACCGGAATTTCCAAAGAAGTGCTGCACCACGCCGATGAAAAAATCAAGCTGCCGATTACCGGTAAAACACAGTCGCTGAATGTATCAGTTGCCTGCGGGGCACTGCTCTATGAAGCGGTACGTCAGCAATTGCAACCTTAATAATAAGCGGTTGGCGCTGTTTTGCATACAGTTTGATTTTATATTAATAAATGGAGAGGGTATGCGAAATATAACCGTTCATAAAAGTGAACTGCGACAACATATAAAAGACGTCATCAGCCAGAAGATTGAAAAGCTGTCGAACTTCATGCAGTTTACGCTGGAAGCAAGCCGCGAGGTTAAAAAGTCATCGAAGTATGACACGATTCGCGAGGAGATGCAAGAGGAAATTTATCAGATGCAAAAACAGCTGGCGGCCCTGCAGCATATGCGCGGTAAACTGGTGCGGGTAACCGACAGTGCCACGCAACGGGTTCAGCATGGCTCACTGGTCTTTACAAATAAAGCGCGGTTTTATATCTCTGTTTCTCTGGGTGAATTCTTTTATGAAGGCGACCGGTTCTATGCGATCTCCGAGGAAAGCCCCATGGCGAAAACAATGTTCGGCCGCCAGCCCGGCGATGCTTTTGTGCTCAACAACATCAGCCAGGTGATTGAGCAGGTGCTTTGAAATAGCGTATCTTTAGGGCTATGAACGCAACTGAACAATTAAAGGCAATTCTGCAGCAAAGAAAAAGTACTTTCCCGAAATCCTATACCCAACAACCGGTTTCTGCCCAGGTGATTGAAGACATCGTGCAGGCAGCGCATCTAACTCCTAATCATAAACGTACCAGGCCCTGGCGTTTTAAAGTTTTCAGAAATGAGGAGAAGGAGCAGCTGGCGCTTGAAATGGCACGAATCTATAAAGCTTCCACACCGCCGGAGCGTTTCCTGCAGAAAAAATACGATGACATTATTTTAAAAATAAATGCCTCTGCCGCCATTATTACGGTATCGACCGCTTTCAGTGTTTTGGTGCCGGAATGGGAAGAGATTGCAGCGACTTCCATGGGCGTGCAGAATATGTATTTAATGGCAACTACGTATGGCCTGGGCTGTTATTGGAGTACACCGGCATACGCAGCGCAGTTGCATTCGTATTTAGAATTGGGAGAAGACGAGCGCTGTCTTGGTCTTTTCTATATCGGCAGCATCGAATAAAAAAAGCTGTCTGTGAAAAAACAGACAGCTTCATTTGCTTCCTACAACTCTTCTTTATTTATTTAATAAGATGGCAGCATCTTTTGCAGCATAGGTGAAAATCATGTCCGCACCGGCACGCTTAATACAGGTAAGAGCTTCCATCATGGCTTTATCATAATCCAGCCAGCCGTTTTGTGCGGCGGCTTTGAGCATGGCGTATTCACCGCTCACGTTGAAAACTGCGATGGGCTGATCGATCTGTTCGCGCACTTTCGCCACAATATCGAGATAAGGAAGGCCCGGTTTAATCATGATGATATCGGCTCCTTCGGCAATGTCTTTCTGTACTTCATCCAGGGCTTCGCGGGAATTGTGGAAATCCATCTGGTACGTTTTTTTATCGGATGGAATGTTTTCATCTTCTCTTGGCGCGCTGTCCAGCGCAGTACGGAAAGGACCATAGAAAGAACTGGCATATTTGGCAGCATAACTCAGGATGGCTACATCAGTATGGCCGTTTTCTTCCAGCGCCAGGCGAATGGCGGCCACGCGGGCATCCATCATATCACTCGGAGCAATCACATCTGCACCGGCATCTGCCAGTGACACAGACATTCTGGCAAGCGCGTCATTGGTCGCGTCATTGTCAACTTTTCCGTTGGTGATAATGCCATCATGGCCGTAAATAGAGTAGGGATCCAGCGCAACATCAGGCATTACGACCATGCCTGGCACAGCGTCTTTAATCGCCTTAATGGTCGTTTGCATCAGGCCGTTTTCATTCCAGGATTCTTGTCCGGTATTATCTTTCAGCTCATCTGGAACTTTCATGTATAAATTGATTCCGCGGATTCCAAGGTTGTACAGTTCCTTACATTCTTTTACCGTCAGATCTACCGTACGCCGAAAAACACCCGGCATGGCCGCAACCGGTTCCTGCATATTGGTTCCCGGCATAACGAACATGGGAATTACAAAATCATTCGGGGTAAGAACTGTTTGCTGTACCAAAGCGCGGATTCCGGCGGAAGCGCGGAGGCGTCGGTTTCTTGAATATATAATCATGGGGTTGGAATAGTATTTGATTTATCGTCTGCAAATTTACTTATAGTTTAGCAAAAAAGCTATGGCATTCTCAATTGGATTCCGTACTTTTGTTAGCTAAGATTATTAAAATATCCTGTTTATACGTGAAAAAACTATTCTTTATATTACTGTTTGCCGGAGTATCTCTATGGAGTTTGCCGCTGAACGCACAGACGTCAGACCGGACCCAAGTTCCGGGTAAAACCGAAGACGCGGTGCTGGTGGTGTATCCTAATCCTGCTCGTGATCAGATTATGGTGAAGGCAAGAGATCCGCAACTGCAGGTTCGGATGGTGACCTTTTATTCCATCCTGGGAATGCAGGTAGCGGAATATCAAATCAACAAAAATACAGCAGAAATCAGGCTGGACCGGTTGCGGCCTGGCAAATATCTGATGCGGTACGTACTAAGTGACAATACCCAGAAAGTAACTCAGATTGTAAAACAATAAAGATATTTCAAATCCCTGAACTTTCGGGGATTTCTTATGTTTGGCGGGCAGGGTCCGTTATTAATTCTTAATTTTGCACATATGGAAGCACGGGAGAAAATTGTAATTATCGGTGGCGGTTTTGCCGGACTTCAGCTGGCCAGAAAACTCAATAACCGCCGGAAAAAAGTAATGGTGATTGACAAAGTGAACCACCATATGTTTCAGCCTTTGTTCTATCAGGTGGCTTGTGGCCGTATTGAGCCCAGCAATATCTCTTTTCCTTTCCGCAAGATATTTCAGCGCTCGCACAATGTGCAGTTCCGCCTGGCAGAAGTGCAGCGAATCGTGCCGGAACAAAATAAAATTATCATCGAGGATGCGGAATACACATATGATAAACTGGTAATTGCTACCGGATGCCGCACCAATTTCTTCGGAAATGAAAAGATGGAAGCGCTGACTTTCGGGATGAAAAATACCCAGGAAGCCATCGCCATCCGGAATCACGTATTGCTGACGTTTGAAAAACTTATTATAGAACGCCGCCGCAGCGACGACGGAAACTGGAACATTGTCATCGTGGGCAGCGGACCGACGGGCGTGGAACTGGCCGGTGCTTTCGCCGAGATGAAAAAAGATATTCTGCCGCGCGATTATCCGCACATGAATTTTGATGATCTGCGCATTATTTTAATTAGTTCTACCGATACACCGCTGGGCACGATGAGTGAACAGGCACAGAAAAAATCAGATGAATATCTGGCCGAACTGGGCGTGGAATTTTTGCGTGGTGAGATGGTAAGCGATTACGACGGCGATAAGGTGTACATGAAAAGCGGCAAAACCATTCCGAGTAATAATGTGATCTGGGCAGCAGGCGTTACCGGTAATATCATCGAAGGTATCGCTTCAGAAAGCGTTCTGCGCAATCGCTATATTACCGACCGCTTTAACCGTGTGGCAGGTTATGATAATATTTTCGCAATCGGAGACATTGCCTATATGGAGACGCCGCTGTACCCGGCCGGCCATCCCCAGGTAGCCAACGTCGCCATTAATCAGGGCAAAAACCTGGGCCGCAATATCCTTAGAAAATCAGAAGCTGACTGGACGCCTTATGAATACGATGATCTGGGCAGCATGGCAACGATTGGAAAATACCGCGCTGTGGTAGATTTGCCGAATCTTAAATTCCAGGGAATCCTGGCCTGGTTTGTCTGGATGTTCCTGCATTTAATGCTCATTCTGAGTGTGCGGAATAAAATCGCCATCTTCTTTAACTGGATGTGGAGTTACTTTAATAAAGATTCCTCTTTGCGCCTCATCATTATACCCAACAATAAGAACAATACTGAACAATGAGGATTGATATCGTGAGTGTCCTGCCGGAATTAATGCAGAGTCCCTTTGAAACATCTATTTTAAAAAGAGCTGTGCAGAAAGGGCTGGCAGAAGTTCACTTTCACCACCTGCGCGACTGGAGCATCGGGAAGCATCGCCAGCTGGATGATGAGCCGTACGGTGGCGGCGCCGGCATGGTGATGATGGTTGAACCGCTGGACAACTGCCTGAGCGAACTGAAAGCGCAGCGAACCTATGATGAGGTAATTTATCTTACGCCCGACGGTGAAACATTAACCCAAAGAATTGCCAATACCCTTTCTACCACAGAAAATCTTCTCTTCCTGTGCGGACATTACAAAGGAATTGACCAGCGCGTTCGCGAACTTCATATTACACGCGAGATTTCCATCGGCGATTATGTACTTACCGGCGGTGAACTGGCAGCCTGCGTTCTTGCTGATTCTGTGATACGCCTGCTGCCCGGTGTCTTAAATGATGAACAGTCTGCACTTACGGATAGCTTTCAGGATGACCTCTTATCTCCGCCTATTTACACGCGGCCGGCTGAGTATAAAGGTTTGCGCGTACCGGACATTTTGCTGAGCGGCAATGCAGCCAAAATCGAAGACTGGCGCCATGATGAAGCCGTGCGCATCACCCGTGAACGCCGGCCCGATTTACTCGGCGAATAACTGCAAAGCTTCATGCAGCAATTTCAGGCAGTTTTTTATAATGTAGAAAATTTATTTCCGCCGGATGTTCCCGGCCGCCATCGTACAGATCCCGGTGTCTCAGGTCTTCGCGGCTGGAACGACTACCGCTATAAAAGAAAAATCAGGCAGCTGGGTGATGTATTTGGGGAGTTGTTTTCAATGGCGGATCCGCTCCTCATTGGTTTGTGTGAAGTACACAGGATAAGTCCTTTGCAAGATCTGTTGAACACAGAAGCCTTCGGTGAAGAGTGGTCCTATCTGTATTTTGACTCTGCCGATCCGCGGGGAATTGCCGTTGCACTTTTATATAATTCTGATCTTCTGCAGTTGCAGCATACTGAGACAATAGGCATTGAATACCCAGAGCCTGTGCGCGATATTTTACACGCTGCGTTTATTTTTGATGACCATCCTTTGCATGTATTTGTGCTTCATCTTTCGTCGCAACGGCAGCAAAACCGCAAACGCCACCAGCGGATCGCTACGCTGGAAGCACTGGCAAACAGAATTAAAAGCCTGAACAGCACTCCGGTTTTGGTTTTGGGCGACTTCAATGTAAATCCCGATTCGGATGAATTGCAGAAATTCAGGATCAGCGCGGGGCCCGCGCATTCGCTGTGTAATCCGTTTGAATCCCTCTTTCAGGAAAAGCGATTTTCCACCTGGCATTACGGCGAAGGTTTGCTGTTTGATCAGTTTGTTTTTTCATCTCATTTTATTAATTCCCAATTTCCTTTACAATTTCACAAGGCTGGCATATTTAATGCTGCGACTTTGCAGCAGCGCCACGGCGCGTTTTCGGTACGTCCGCTTCGGACCTATGCCGGTACGCGTTACCTCGGCGGATGCAGCGATCATTTTCCGGTAACGGTTACTTTTAAGTCAAGTACAGAATAATTTTAATAATTTCACGATGAAACAAGCAGCGAATGCCGAGTATCATTTAGACAGTATAGATAAAGAGATAATTTACCTGCTGATGGATAATGCCAAAACATCGCTCGCCCAGATTTCCCGACACGTAGGAATTTCTACCACTGCGGTCCATCAACGCATCAAAAAGCTGGAGTCAGCCGGCGTGATTGAAAGTTCTGTCTCCTATCTTAATCCCCGAAAAGTCGGTTATAAAGTAGTTTGCTATATCGGCGTTTTTCTCGATAAACCCAGCCATTATCCCGAAGCTATTAAAGCCTTAAAGCAGGTAAATGAAGTGGTGGAAGCGCATTACACCACCGGAAATTATACCATATTTCTGAAAGTTTTGTGCCGCGACAATGACCACCTGATGGAAATTCTGAATAAACTGCAGAAACTCAATGGCGTGACCCGCACGGAAACCATCATTTCTCTTGAGCAAAGCATTAACCGCCAGCTGCGTGTCTGACGCTATTCTCTGCGCTTTTGCTGTGACGCTTCCGTTTAAATTGATTATTTTTACATCTTAATATCAGGCGGGCCCGGTCCGCCGGTAAAAGCGTACGCTATGGAAAAAACCCTGCAGGAGCAAAAAGAAAAAACACATACACCGTCACACGAAGTGCGAAACGAGGGCATCCCGTATGATACCCGTTATTTTGACCATATTACCTTAAACCGAAGCGCCATCGAAAGACGCGTGGCAACGCTTACCGGCCGGCGCTCCGTGAAAAAGGAATACCAGGCTGCCTGGTTGCTGAAAGCAGTCTCCATGATAGACCTGACCACCCTTGCGGGCGATGATACCCGCGGAAATGTTCTGCGCCTCTGCGAAAAAGCGAAAAATCCCATCCGCCGCGATTTGTTGCAGGCCATGGGTATGGAAGATATTAATCTCACCACCGGGGCCGTGTGCGTGTATCATAATCTGATTCGGTACGCAAAAGAAGTGCTGCACGGCACAGAGATTCCGATTGCCGCAGTTTCAACCGGTTTTCCGGCCGGCAAAATTTCGCTGGAAGATAAACTCTCGGAAATCCGGAAATCAGTTGCCGCAGGTGCCACCGAAATTGATATTGTGATTTCCCGTGATCTGGTACTGGAATCCAAATGGAAAGAACTCTACGATGAAATCAAACTTTGCCGCGAAGCCTGCGGCGAAGCACACATGAAAACCATCCTGGCAACCGGCGAAATTCCTACCTGTTCCAAAGTAGCGAAAGCGTCCTGGGTTGCGATGATGGCAGGCTCCGATTTCATTAAAACCTCTACCGGAAAAGAATCCGTGAACGCCACGCTGGCCGTCAGTCTGGTAATGATTCGCTGTATCCGCGACTATTACGAACTTACCGGTGTACGCGTGGGCTACAAACCGGCCGGCGGAATCCAGAAAGCCAAGCAGGCACTGGATTATCTGATTTTAATCAAAGAAGAATTAGGAAATGACTGGCTGACTCCCGAACTGTTCCGCTTTGGCGCGAGTTCCCTCCTGGGCGATATCGAGCGGCAATTGGAACATTTTGTAACCGGTCGCTACAGTGCCTCTTACCGTCATCCTATGGCCTGATGATAATTTGGGCGCCTTTTTCCGCCCTCCATTCCCGCTTTTTTGCGGCCTTAGCCGGCCACAGAAAGAGCTCCATTCAGGTCGGGGCGCAGTGCCGGCACCTCTTGCCGGGAGAAGCATAGCCGCAAAGAGCTCAACCTAATGAAAGGAATATGGCAACTAGCTTAATCCACTTTAACTCACATTGAATAACATGAATATCAAAGAAATATACCAAACCATGGAATACGGACCCGCACCCGAGAGCGCTGCCGCAGCGCAGGAATTTCTGGAGCAGCACAACCGCAGCTTCGATTTATTTATCGGCGGCGAATGGTCCGCGCCTCACAGCGGTTCCTACGCGGAAACACATAATCCTGCAACGCGGGAATTTCTCGCCAACGTTGCCGAAGCAGACGAGAAGGATATCGACCGGGCCGTGAAAGCAGCAAACGATGCCCTGCCGCAGTGGCAGGCGCTGGGTGGGTTCGGCCGCGCAAAATATCTGTATGCGCTGGCACGGCAGATTCAGAAGCATGCCCGTCTTTTTGCCGTCCTCGAGACGTTGGATAACGGGAAGCCCATCCGCGAAACACGCGATATTGATATCCCGCTGGCCGCGCGCCATTTTTACCACCATGCCGGTTGGGCCCGTCTGATGGAAACCGAGTTTCCGGCGTATGAAGCCGTGGGTGTGATCGGCCAGATTATTCCCTGGAACTTCCCGCTGATGATGCTTTCCTGGAAAATTGCACCGGCGCTCGCCATGGGTAATACGGTCGTGCTGAAACCGGCAGAATATACGTCTCTGACCGCCTTGCTGTTTGCCGAGGTCTGTGCCAAGATTAAGCTGCCGCCAGGTGTGGTGAATATCGTAACCGGCGTGGGAAGCGTGGCAGGTTCTGCGCTGGTCAATCATCCGGATGTGCAAAAGATTGCTTTTACCGGGTCCACCCGCGTTGGCAAGATGATTCGTACCGAAACGGCGGGCAGCGGCAAAAAGATTTCCCTGGAACTGGGCGGTAAATCACCGTTCATCGTTTTCGAAGATGCAGATTTGGATTCCGCCGTGGAAGGAGTGGTGGATGCTATTTGGTTCAATCAGGGGCAGGTATGCTGTGCCGGCTCGCGCTTACTGGTGCAGGAATCTGTGTCGGAGAAATTCTACCAGAAACTTCGGGACCGTATGCAAATGCTGCGCATCGGCAACCCCATGGATAAAACGGTAGACATGGGTGCGATTGTGGATGAAAACCAAATTAAAACCATTCAGCGGCTGGTACAAATCGGTGCTGATGAAGGTTGCACTTTATATCAGTGCACCGATAGTCTGCCTGAAAATGGTTGGTTCTACCCCCCAACTTTGTTTACCGACGTACCGACCAGTGCTACCATTGCACAGGAAGAGATTTTCGGACCGGTGCTTGTCGCCATGACATTCCGCACCCATAACGAAGCAGTAGCGCTGGCCAATAACACCCGATATGGGTTGGCAGCCAGTATCTGGACAGAAAATATCGATCTGGCGCTGGACATTGCACCCAAAGTAAAAGCCGGCAGTGTCTGGATAAACTGCACCAACCAGTTTGATGCGGCTGCGGGTTTCGGTGGTTTTCGTGAATCCGGTTTTGGCCGGGAAGGCGGACGCGAAGGTTTGTATGAATACCTGAAACCAACGGTGGAAGCCTCCTTTACAACAGAACCGCAACGGATTAAAACCGAAAAGCCAAATAAAAAGAAGAAAACAGGAGGATTGCTTTCTGAAATTGACCGGACGACCAAAATGTACATTGGCGGCAAACAGGCGCGCCCCGACAGTGGTTACAGTACCGAAATTACCGACACCTTTGGCAATTATATCGGTGAAGTTTCAGAAGGTAATCGCAAAGACATCCGAAACGCGGTGGAAGCAGCCCATGCCGATAAAAGCTGGGTGGCCATGACCGGACATGCACGGGCACAGGTTTTATATTATCTGGCAGAAAATCTTGCCATTCGTGCAGAAGAGTTTGCGGCGCGGATCGCAGAGATGACGAATCAAAGTCTGGAGTCTGCGCAGGAAGAAGTTGAGTTGTCTATCAGCCGAATTTATTATTACGCAGCTTTCGCGGATAAATATGATGGTGCGGCGCATTCCACCTTACAGCGCATGGTAACCCTTGCGATGCCGGAAGCGATCGGCGTATTGGGGATTGTGTGTCCGGAGGAACATCCCTTGCTGGGGTTCGTATCTACTGTGATTCCGGCTTTGGCCATGGGGAACCGCACAGTGGTGATTCCGTCAGAGAAACATCCGTTCTCGGCAACTGATTTTTATCAGTTACTGGAAACATCGGATGTACCGGCAGGAGCCGTTAATATTGTAACAGGACCGTCGGAAGAACTGGCCGCAGAACTGGCGAAGCATTATAATGTGGAAGGCATCTGGTATTTTGGTTCGGCTGAAGGAAGTAAAAAGGTGGAGGAACTGTCCGCCGAAGGCATGAAGCGTACGTGGGTCAACTACGGAAAATACCGGAACTGGCTCGTGTCTGCTCAGGGAGAAGGGCAGGAGTTCCTGCGCCACGCGACCGAAATCAAAAATATATGGATTCCTTATGGGGCCTAAACGTAAAATAATCTAAATAATAAAAACCACGCAGCAATGTGTGGTTTTTTTATAACCTGAA
Source organism: Chryseobacterium salipaludis (assembly GCF_022968825.1). Taxonomy (GTDB): domain Bacteria; phylum Bacteroidota; class Bacteroidia; order Flavobacteriales; family Weeksellaceae; genus Kaistella; species Kaistella salipaludis. Next base: position 79,059 of record NZ_JALHKS010000004.1, on the reverse strand, counting down.
AAAGCTACTTTTGCACCCGATGGCCAGGAAGAAAATTACCCGAAAAACACGCAGGAAAATTCATCGTAAGCGGAAGCAGCATTTTCTGTTGCGCCGTTGGGTATTGCTGTTTTTTCTGTTTCTGGGCCTGTTGGGCACCGGCTGGTATCTGAAAGATAAAGTCGCGTTTTACTATGCTTTATATTTCAATAGATTCGAACATAAAAAACTGAGTAACACCGCGCGCGAAGAAGCGAGGATCACGCGTATTCTTGGTGACAATACAGATAAGATTTACGGTTTTGATATTTCCCATTATCAAAGGAAGGAAGATATTGCCTGGGACAGCCTGAGCATCGGCAACCGGACTATTCCGCTGAAATTCGTTATACTTCGGGCGACCATGGGCAACAGATCTGCGGACAAAAACTTTTCGCACTTCTGGAAAGAAGCTAAAAAACATGAGCTCATTCGAGGTGCGTATCATTTTTACCGTGCAGATGAAGACCCTGTATTACAGGCCAACAATTTCCTGGCGGCGGTCCAGCTGGAATCCGGTGATTTGCCGCCCGTGCTGGATATCGAAAAAATACCGAAGCGAAAGTCCAAGAAAAAATTAATCGAAGATTTGAAAATCTGGTGCCGCATCGTGGAAGAAGCGTATGGTGTGAAACCGATTATCTATTCTTATTACTATTATCATAAGGATGTGCTGCAACAGGAATTCGACGGTTATCCGCTCTGGCTTGCGAATTATAATGACGTGCCCGCACCGACGCCGTCCGATTCTTGGGATATGTGGCAGTTTACCGAGAACGGAATTGTGTACGGCATCAATACCAAAGTAGATTTAAACATGTACAATGGTGGCTGGTGGTCTTTGCGGCAGCTTACACTGGATTAAATAAAGAAAGCATCTGCTACCGGGCAGATGCTTTCTTCTTTGGATTAACAACTCATTATTTAGCGGAAAAACCTTCCATGGTTCTCAGCGTAGCCAAAGCCTGGTCTACGGAGTTTTTTTGCTTGCGTACCACCTCTTTCACATCTTCCGGCAAAATTTCGTTGCGCAGGGTTTCGCCATATTCTTCGGAGAAGGCTTCTTCACCACGGATGCACTCTTCATAAATATCCTGGTCGCCGCGGGAGAAGGCGTCGCGGATGGCAATCCACATTCTGTGCAGGTCTCCGGTCACCGAAGTTCCTTTGTCCGGCTCGCCTCCGTATTTTGCAATCAGTGCTTTAATTTCATGGCCAAAATCATAGCGATTCTGAGATTGCTTCAGGAAATAATCTTTCAGTGAGGTATGTTCAATCTTTTCTGCAGCTTCTTTGTATCCTTTTTCTGCATCGTAGTTTTTGGTAAGTAAGTCGTTTAGTGCACTTACAATTTTGTCATTGTCCATTGTTTTGTGATTTTATGTTTGGGTCTTATTTTTAAAGTTCGGTTTAGTGCAGAAAACATTCCATTTAAAAAGGTTTGGTAAGAATTAACACAGTTTAACGTCGCGGTGCATTTTACCGCGGATCTTTCTCTTTTTATATAAAAACTTTTTGCCTTTCTTTTTTGGGGATTAAAATAAGCTGCACACTTACCTCCCGACACAGCGGAATCATAGTCACCCGCACTGCTTAATTGTGTATTTTTGCAGCGTTTCCCTTTATACTATTTCAATGAATTACGTTTCTGCCGAAAACCTGTCGAAATCTTACGGTGTCAAAACCCTTTTTGAGGATATTACCTTTCATATTAATGAAGGTGATAAAATTGCCATCGTCGCGAAAAACGGGTCCGGAAAATCCACTTTACTTAAGATCCTGACCGGTGCTGAAATTGCCGACAGTGGTGCGGTTATCATAAATAAAGATATTCAGGTCGTCCTGTTTGATCAGGAGATTGACTTCGATGGCCGGCTGACGATTGAGGAGTTCATGATGACGCTGGAATCGGCACCGATTATGGCGCTGAAAAACTATCATAAAGCTCTGCTCAGCGATGATGCAGATGAAATGGAAACTGCACTGGCAGGGATGGAACAGCACAAAGCCTGGGACCTGGAAAATGAAATGCGCCAGATTCTGAGTCAGCTGAAAATCACGGATCTTTCCGCAAAAATGAATACGCTCTCCGGCGGACAGGTTAAAAGGGTGGCACTGGCCAAACTGCTCGTGGAAACGCGGGCAGAACATCGGCATACGTTACTGATCATGGATGAACCGACCAACCACTTGGATATTAATATGGTGGAATGGCTCGAAAATTATCTGCAGAAAGCCAGGGTTACCTTACTGCTCGTGACGCACGACCGTTATTTCCTGGATGCGGTGTGCACCACCATTTGGGAAATGGAGGATTATAAACTCTATGTGCATCAGGGAAGTTATGCTACTTATCTGGAGAACAGAATGATTCGCGAGGAAAACCTCAATGCTTCCATCGATAAAGCCAATAACCTGTATCGGAAGGAACTGGAATGGATGCGCCGCCAGCCCAAAGCGCGCACCACTAAATCCAAGTCGCGTATTGATTCATTCTATGAAACAGAAAAAATAGCGAAAACCGACACCCGAAAACAGACTCTGGAGCTCGAGTTTGATATGAAAAGGCTGGGCAAAAAGATTCTGGAACTCAAACACATCAGTAAAAGATTTGGTGAGAAGGTTATTCTGAATGACTTCTCTTATCAGTTTCAGCGTGGTGAGAAAGTAGGAATTGTGGGGAAAAATGGTGCCGGGAAATCCACTTTACTCAATGTCATCCAGGGGTTGGAACCGTATGATGCCGGTGAAATAGAAACCGGTGAGACCATCAAATTCGGCTATTTTTCTCAAAAAGGGTTGCAATATCAGGAAGACCAGCGCGTGATTGATTTTATTAAAGATATTTCTGAAAACTTTCCGCTGGCCAACGGCAGAACCATTTCGGCGTCCCAGTTTTTGCGGCTGTTTTTATTTGATGACCAAACGCAGTATTCACCCATTGCGAAACTTTCCGGTGGCGAAAAGCGGCGTTTGCATTTGATGTACGTACTCTATCAAAACCCGAACTTCCTGATATTTGATGAACCAACAAACGATCTGGATTTGCCCACGCTGACGGTGCTGGAAAATTTCCTGCTGCAGTTTCAGGGCACGTTGATCATTGTTTCCCACGACCGTTATTTTATGGATCGTATTGTGGATCATGTCCTCGCTTTTGAGGGCGAGGGGAGAATAAAAGATTTTACCGGCAATTTCAGCGAGTATCGCGAATATGAGGCCCAACAGGAAGCAAAGAAATCGATTGTTCCGGAACCTGCCGCCAAAAAAGAATCCCCCGCCGCTACACCGGCCGCAGCGCCCGTTCGAAAACTGAGTTTCAAGGAACAGCAGGACTTAAAAGAAATTGAAAAGAAAATGCCGATCCTGGAAAGCAGAAAAGAGGAAATTGTGGCGGCTTTGCATAATGAAACCGATTACGAAAAAATCGCGGAATCATCCGCCGAGCTGGAACGGATTACCGCAGAACTGGAAGAAATAGAAATGCGCTGGCTGGAACTCCAGGAGTAAGAGATGGAAAAAAGATTGGAAGCCAGATATGGGTTAGTCACCGCCATATCCATGGTAATCGGGCAGGTGATCGGCTCGGGAATTTTTTTTAAGGTGGACGATGTATTGCAGGTCACCGGCGGAAATGTTTTTGCCGGCCTGCTGGGCTTTATCATTGTAGGTGTCAGCGTTGTATTTGCCGGGATGTCCATGGCAAACTATGCGGAACTGCTGCCGCGTGAAGGCGGTATTTTAGCGTATGTTCAGTACCGTTTTGGAGATGTGGCCGCATATCTGGTCGGGTGGATGTACCTCACGTTGTTTTACCCGATTCTGACCGCCGTTCTATTTACTGTTTCCGGGATTTATATTGCTCATCTCATTGGTGAGTTTATCGACTTTGAACCGCAGTTCATTCATTATTCACTGATCGGTTTTGCCAATCTGCTTTTATTTTTTGGACTGAATATATTTCGGCCGAAAGCCAGTGGTATCTTTCAGCAACTCACCACGGTGCTGAAAGTGTTACCGTTGATTTTTATTGCGGCCTTTGGCATCCTCGCCTGGGTACAGCCGGAAAGCAGCGAAGTACAACAGCAGGTTTTCTCCACCGCCATTCCGGCCGGGAAAGAAAGTTTTCTTTTACTCATTGCAGCCAGTTTTATTCCGATCTCTTTCGCATTTGACGGTTGGTACATCGCTACTCAGATTTCCGGTGAGATTAAAGACTCGAAACGGAACCTTCCGCGTGCGCTTATTGTGGGTACAATGGCAGTTGTGGTCATTTATATTTTGTACTATCTCGGTATTGTATCGCGGATGAGCAGTGCTGATATTCTGAACTTAAAAGATACCTACATTACCGAATTTGCACGGAGAATTGCTTCCAACGCCGGGGCGATCGTGATGCAACTCTTTATCATTATTTCCGTGCTGGGAACAAGCAATGGATTGCTGCTGGCGACGATCCGGGTGCCGTTTCAGTTTTCTCATTTGGAGCGGTCACCGCAATTTCTGCGCCTCGGCGATGTGAACAGGAAAAGGGGCATGCCGCTGAACAGTGCTTTTCTAGGGCTGGGCATCGTCGCTTTTTATATGATAGCGTATGGTTTCACCAACATGCATCCGTTTTTCACCAGAAATAACTTTGATCTCTCAGCCGTGCCGATTATCTTTATTTATATGGTGAACGGCGCATTGTTTATTGGCTTGTTCCGTTTGTTTAAAAACAGCGTTTTTGCGGGAAATATGATGATGCGTAAAGCAATGGCTGTTGTGGCTATTCTGGGAATTCTGGTGGTATTAGTTGGATCCGCTTCGGCGCAAAACGGGCTTGTTTATTTCCTTATCAGCGGAATATTTCTGCTGATCGGTCGCACTTTAATAAGGAAATGATAAAAATCAGGCATTGGTCTGAGGTATTAATTTTGAGCAAGTTAAGGTGTAGAACGCTAACTTTATTTAGAACTAATTAAAATAACCTTGCGGGTTTGGACTTTCTTCTGTACTTTTGCCGCGTTATTTTAACTTATTCTAAATAATGAAAAAACAGATATTGACCGTAGCGCTTCTGATGGCAGCGCTTCCCGTGGCAGCTCAAATGCAGTTTAAACCCGAGAATGATACCGTTCGTATTCAGCAGATTGAGGACATTAACCTTCATAAGACCGGTAACCCAAACAAGGCACGCCCGCTGTCCTCCAAATCGAACCTGACGATTATGGAGAATCCACAGCCGGTTGCGATTGTTACGCACGAGATTATCGAACAGCAGCAGGCACGCCAGTTGAGCGAGGTGTTGCAAAATGTCAACGGTCTGTATGTAACATCTTCCCGCGGAAATTCACAGGATTCTTTTGGTGGAAGAGGATTTGTTTTTGGTAACGACAATATCTTCAAAAACGGGGCCCGCGTTAACAGTGGCGTCTTCCCGGAAGTATCCGGACTGGAGCGCGTCGAAGTGTTAAAAGGCGGTTCAGCCATGTTGTACGGAAACGTTGCTGCCGGTGGTGTCATTAACCTGATTACGAAAAAACCACGATTTGAAAACGGTGGAAGTGTGGGCCTTAACGTAGGAAGCTGGAACAGCTATAAACCAACTGTTGACCTGTATGGACCTCTTTCCAAAAAAGTGGCATTCCGTGTGAATGGTACGTATGAAAATGCAGAAAGTTTCCGCGATGTGGTAAGTTCTGAAAAATATTATTTCAATCCGTCTTTTGTCTTCAACCTCGGCGAAAAGTCTCAGCTGATTGTGGAAGCGGATTATCTCAAACATGACTTTACACCGGATTTCGGGATTGGTACCATCACTGAATTAGATGATTCTTACAGCCTGAATAATCTTTTAAAACGCAGTGATTTCCTGGGGGCAGACTGGCAGTATCAGCATGTGCAGCAGGCAACCAGCGGTATTACCTTCAACCATCAGTTTTCTGACAACTGGACTTTGAATGCAGTCGCTTCCTACCAGAATTATACTAAAGATTATTTTGGCACAGAAAGAGTGCAATGGAAGCGCGGTGCTGACGGGCGCATTGGCTGGGATAGACCTTTAGGAAGATCTTACACAGAGCAAAACTATGGTGCGTTACAATTTAACGTAAATGGTGAATTCAATACCGGATCGGTAACACATAAAATACTTATTGGTGCTGATGGTGATTATGGTAATAATGATACCTATACTTATTTTGACAAAGCTACCGGTAAAGAAATTACCTCAAAAACACTTTATGGAACTAATGGAAGCAATAATAATGGTACTATCTATTTAGATGATCCTGCTACCTGGGCCTCAGGCATGATGCCGGTAACTGAAAGGCTGACCCGTTCCAGAAACCCACTGCAGCGTTTTGGTGTATATGTACAGGATTTTATTGAATTGTCCGATAAGTTCAAAGTACTGGCTGGCTTGAGATGGTCTTATTTGGAAAACAAAGCCAAAGAAACTACAAACTTTGTAAAAAATAGTTATACGGAAAGTGACGGTTCTATCGATCGCGCATTTTCTCCAAAAGCGGGTCTGGTTTATACACCAAATGAAAATTTAAGCCTTTTTGCGACCTACACAAACTCCTTCTCTGCCAATACCGGTGTTGATGAGAACCTTAGTGCACTGAAGCCATCGATCATCGATCAGTATGAGGTGGGGATGAAAAAGAATTTCTGGAACAACGCGGTAGCACTTAACTTATCCGTTTACCAGATTCTCAATCGTAATTTCTATCAGACACCTGAGAATCCGATCAGACCTGATGTAAAAGAATTCGCCGGAAAAATGCGTAGCCGTGGGGTAGAACTGGATATCACCGGGAACCCGACGCAAAACCTTTCGATCATTGCAGGAGCTTCCTATAACCATGCAGTTTATTTAGACACACCAGCAGACTTTGGTTATGTAGAAAATCAGCGACTGGTGCGAACACCGGCTACAACGGCGAATGCATCCGTATTCTACACTTTCACTGACTACGTGCAGGGACTGAAGCTGGGTGCCACCGTGTACTACATTGGAGATCGCTTGGCAGGTTGGAATGATACCAAGCAGGCATTAGCAAAGATCGGTAGTGCTAGCCGTGTCCTGAAAGTAGATGACTATGCAACGGTTGCCCTAACCGCGGGCTACGACTGGAATAAATTCTCTGTTCTGGCCAAAGTGGGAAACCTGTTCGATACAGTGAACTACACCTACCACGAGAACTATTCGGTCAACCCGATCATGCCCCGCAATTTCTATGTTACTTTAACCTACAAACTGTAAGAAACACATTCTCATATTATATTAACACTTTCTCAGTCAGCAGTGCATTTCTTTGCGCTGCTGTCTGGGTAAAACATAAAAAAATAAAACACTCAAAAAACAGATGAACCATGGCTAAAATTAAAGACACTAAAAGTTTCATGCGGATCACGCACCGGTACCTCGGGTATTTTGCGGCGGGCATTATGGCTGTATATGCCATCAGTGGCGTGCTGCTCATTTATCGTGACACTGATTTTCTGAAACGTGAAAACAAGTTTGAAGTCGTGCTGAAACCAAACCTCACTGATAAAGAATTGGCGAAGGAAATTAAAATGAAGAATGTGGAGTTTAAAGAAGGTACTGATGCGGTTAAAGTATTCGACGCCGGCACTTATAATTCCGAAACCGGTGAGGCTAAATACACCAAAAAGCAGTTGCCTTTTGTTCTGGATAAATTCAGTCAGCTTCACAAATCTACCTCCAAGCACCGGTATGCAACATTAAATGCCATTTTCGGGATTGTCCTTTTTTTCTTCGTGATTTCCTCGTTCTGGATGTTTAATTTTAAATCCAAGGCCTTCCGCCGCGGGATGATCTACGCAGGCGTGGGTTTTATACTGGCCATCATTATGGTTTTTTTCCAGTAAGATCGTTCTGGTTCTTTACAAACAAAAGATTTGAAACACCTTTAGGAAAAATAAATTTATATCAGCTACATCCTGAAAAAACCGTATCTTTGCAGCTTAATATTTCAACCGGGACGAGTTCCCACAAATTTTAAATTATATGTCCGTAAAAATCAGATTACAAAGACATGGTAAAAAAGGGAAGCCTTTTTTCCACATCGTAGTGGCAGATTCCAGAAGAAGCCGCGACGGTAAATTCATCGAAAAACTCGGTACCTACAACCCAATTACCAATCCAGCGGTGATTGAACTGAACGTGGATGCTGCTGTGAAATGGATGGATAACGGTGCTCAGCCAACTGACACTGCCCGTGCAATCCTTTCTTACAAAGGAGTATTGTACAAAAGACACCTTCAGGGAGGTGTAGCCAAAGGTGCTTTCGATCAGGCTGAAGCTGACAAGCGTTTCAACACATGGATGGAAGCTAAAGAACAGCAGGTTCTTGGTAAAAAAGACAACCTGGCTAAATCCAAAGAAGATGCTAAAAAAGCAGCGCACGAAGCGGAAGCTAAAGTAAACCAGGCACGTATCGATGCTGCAGCAAAACTGGAAGCAGACGCAAAAGCAGAAGCAGATGCAAAACTGGCTGAAGAAAAAGCAGCACAGGAAGCAGAAGAAAAAAGCGTAGTTGAAAACGTGGCTGAAACTGTTGGTACAGCTGCAGCGGCGATCAGCGATGCGGTTGATACCGTGAAAGAAACGGTAGCAAACGTTGCTGATAAAATTACCGGTAACGACGAATCTGCTGAAGATAAAGCGTAACACCCATACCACCCGATATGCGTAAGGAAGACTGCTATTTTTTAGGAAGAATTACTCGCAGACACGGGTTACAGGGCAATGTGTTCCTGAAACTGGACACAGATCAGCCCGAAATGTATAACAAACTGGAATCAGTATTCGTTGATATCAACGGATTACTGGTTCCGTTTTTTATTGCAAAACAATCCTGGGGGAAAACCGATACACTGGTGATTTCCTTCAAAAACGCCACCGAGGCGATGGTGGATCAGGTACTTTCCAAAGATGTGTATCTGCCACTTTCTACTTTGCCGGAACTCACCGGTAACAAATTCTATTATCACGAAGTCACTGGCTTTCAGATCCTGGACGAGGACGGAACCCATTGTGGAACCATCTGCTCTGTGAACGACCAGACGGCGCAGCATTATTTTATTTTAGATCTCGACGGAAAGGAAGTTATCATTCCAATTGTCCGCGACTGGATTCTTGAAGTTAATCGCGAGGAGAAAACAATCCGTATGAGCCTGCCGGAAGGCTTGCTGGATGTGTTTTTGAAACCTTCGCGTAAGGACGAGTAATCAGGACGGAGCATGGAAGTAGGAAGTCCGGGTTTGAATTAGTAAGTTATAATCTGCTTTTCTAACTAATCAATCACCACTTTTTTAAACATGGTTTTTCCTGACGTTCAGCACCCTCACTTTATAGTTTGGTTATATCTTGATTGCTGCCGTATATAATTTAAAATCTAAAATTTAAATTTCTCAGCAGTCTATTATCTTTCAGTCTAACATCTTTAGTCCTTACGCTTTCATCTTTTCTCTTTTCTCTTTTCTCTCCCCAATTTAATTCCCGCCCTGCATCAAATATTACGCCAATTTTCGTAAGTTTGCATGTATTGACCGGCAGTTAACAGCCTGTGGATGCTGCGCAGAGCTGCTGCTAAAACGAATGCAAAACGTATGAGAACGACGATTAAGGAATTACTGGGAGACTATAAAAAACTGCTCCATCATGACATTACCGTAAGTGGCTGGGTTCGGGCTTTTCGCTCTAACCGTTTTATCGCCTTAAATGATGGTTCTACGATTAATAACCTGCAGATTGTGGTGGACTTCGAGAAGCTCGATGAAGCGACACTTAACCGCATTACCACGGCGGCATCTTTACGCATTTCCGGCGAAGTGGTGGAAAGCCAGGGTGCCGGCCAGCAGATTGAAATCATCGCAAAGAAAATTCAGATCCTCGGTGAGAACTTCACCGAAGAGCGAGACCGCACGATTTTGCAGCCCAAGAAACACTCGCTGGAAGTGTTGCGTGAGCAGGCGCACCTGCGTTTCCGGACCAACTTATTTTCGGCAGTATTTCGTGTGCGCAGTGCGGTGAGTTTTGCCATTCACCAGTTCTTTAATGAAAACCAGTTCTTCTACATGAACACGCCGATTATCACCGGTGCAGACGCAGAAGGAGCCGGCGAAATGTTTGGTGTAACCAACTTTAATTTAAATGAAATTCCGCGCACTGAAAATGGAGATGTGGATTTTGCGCAGGATTTTTTCGGGCGTAAAACCAACTTAACGGTTTCCGGTCAGCTGAGCGTGGAAACAGCCATGATGGGCTTGGGCCGCGTTTATACCTTTGGTCCCACCTTCCGTGCGGAAAATTCCAACACCACGCGCCACCTTGCTGAATTCTGGATGGTGGAACCGGAAGTGGCTTTCAATAACCTTGAAGATAACATTGATCTGGCGGAAGACTTTCTGAAATATGTCATCCGTTATGTATTGGACAACTGCAAGGATGACCTGGATTTCCTGGATCAGCGCTTTGCGGAAGAACAAAAACAAAAACCGGCCAAAGACCGCGCTGCGGAAGGCCTGATCCAAAAACTGGAAAATGTGGTGGCCAAGCGATTCAAACGTGTTTCTTACACAGAGGCTATTGACATTCTTAAGAACTCAAAGGAAAACAAAAAAGGCAAATTCCAGTTCCCGATTGAGGAGTGGGGTGCTGACCTGCAGAGTGAGCATGAGCGCTATCTCGTAGAAAAACATTTTGAAAGCCCGGTGGTATTATTCGATTATCCGAAAGATATCAAAGCGTTCTACATGAAACTGAACGAAGACGGAAAAACCGTGGCCGCCATGGATGTTTTATTCCCCGGCATCGGTGAAATCATCGGCGGCAGCCAGCGCGAAGATCAGCTGGGCATTTTGCAGCAGAAAATGACTGAAATGAATGTGGATGCCAAAGAACTCTGGTGGTATCTGGACACGCGTAAGTTTGGTTCCGTACCGCATGCAGGCTTTGGACTGGGACTGGAAAGGCTGGTGCTTTTCGTGACGGGTATGACCAACATCCGCGACGTTATTCCGTTCCCGCGTACGCCACACAGCGCCGAATTTTAAAATATTTTCACTAAATTTAGCTTTCTGGTAAATAAATACCGCACAACACACCAAATATAGAAAACAACATTTTATTATATGTTAAAGCAAAACCTTCAGATGAAATTGGGGCAGAAGCTCGCCCCGCAGCAAATACAGCTTATGAAACTCATTCAGCTGCATACGCTGGAATTTGAGGAAGAACTGGAACGGGAACTGGAAGAAAACCCTGCTTTGGAAAAAGTGCAGGAAGAAACCAAAGAAGAGGAATTCTCAGCAGAAGAAGGCTTTGAAGATGAAGGCACGGAAACCATCGATACAGATTTTGATGTGAATGATTATCTGTTCGATGACGAACCTGCCTATAAAACCACGGCCAGCAATTATTCCGCAGATGATGAAGAGTTTGATAATCAGGCGCTGCTTACGGAAGGGCAGTCCCTATATGATTATCTGCTCGAGCAAATCCGCCTGACCAATGTTGAAGATGAAGACCTGAAAATCGCCGAGTATATCATCGGTAACCTGGATAACGATGGCTATCTACGTCGCGAACTGAAAAAGCTCGTGGATGATATGGCCTTCTCTCAGGGGATTTTTACCACGGTAGAACACGTTGAATATATCCTCGAGAATTATGTGCAGAAACTCGATCCGGCCGGCGTTGGTGCACGTGATCTGCAGGAATGCCTCTTGCTTCAGATTGAAAAAAAGGTCAGCAGTGATAAAGCCGTAAGTCTGGCAGCTAATATTCTGCGAAACCAGTTTGACGCGCTCACGAATAAGCATTACAACAAAATTCTGCAGAAATACGATATCGAAGAAGATGACCTGCGTGATGCGCTCGATATTATTTCAAGACTTTCGCCGCGCGTGGGAGGTAATTTTGATACACAAACGATTACCATCAACAACGAAATTATTCCCGACTTTCTGATCACCGTGAAGGATAACGGCAGCAAAGGCGTGGAAGTCATTCCGTCACTGAACAGCAAAAATGCACCTTCCCTGCGTGTCTCAGATGAATACAAAGATATTCTGACAACGTATTCTCATGATAAAAAATCGCCGGAACACAAGCAGGCCGCTTTATTTATCAAGCAGAAACTGGATGCCGCCAAATGGTATATTGATGCGATCAACCAGCGCCAGAATACGCTTTTGCAGACCATTACTGCGATTGTAAAGCTGCAGAAGGACTATTTCATTACGGCTGATGACAAATCTTTAAGACCAATGATTCTGAAGGATGTAGCCGATATCACCGGTTTTGATATTTCGACCATTTCCCGTGTGGTAAAGAGTAAATATGCAGATACGCCCAACGGAATTGTATATCTTAAAAACCTGTTCTCTGATTCACTGGTCAATGATGATGGTGAAGAAGTGTCCACGCGTGAAATTAAAACCCATCTTCAGGATGTCATTAATAATGAAAACAAGCGCAAGCCGTTAACAGATGACGCGTTGGTAGGCCTGCTGAAAGAAAAGGGTTACAACATCGCACGGCGTACCATTGCCAAATACCGCGAGCAGCTTAATATTCCGGTGGCAAGGCTGCGTAAGGAATTATAAATTAAAAAACAGATTTAAAAAAAACAGGGAAACTTATTTTAGTTTCCCTGTTCTATTTTCTTGAGTTGCTCCAGGTTTCGGCCCAATCGCCGCAGCAGCATCCCGTACACGATGCGGTAATAAAGCCACATGAGCAGTACACTCAGCAGGAGCAGAATGCCATACATGATCAGCAAGCTTTGCACGGTTGGGTGTGACCAGGTAATATCCTGCCGTGCCAGTACTGAAAAGGTGAAGTATCCGAGTGCCAGCGTGAAAAGGACTACGAGACCAATATTAGCCAGAATAAAAAAGTTCACAGACTTCCGGAATCGGATAATCTGCAGAATGAATCTTTTCAGGTTTTCTTCCACATTAATTTTACGGTAGTTTCTATAGAAAATAACCGCAAAAACAGCCGACATTACCAGGCTGGTGATTTGCAGCGCCGTGTACAACCTGCGAATGGAGAGCGCAAAAGATTCGGTGTGTCGGATGCCCAGGCGGTGGAACATTTGTTTCAGGCCATCACTGGTTTCGCCGGCAAAGCTGTAGTAAATATTGGCACCGAGAATGATCGCGAATTCCGCAATACAAATCCACAGGATATATTTCACGTAACTCCCCGACGATTTACTCAGCATGATTTCAATATCCTGCTCATTATACCGCTGTGGGGCTGCCTGTTGTTGCCAACTGCTCTTTAAGTCATCCAGATCAAATTCAGGCATACTTGGTCATCAATTCTTTTAAGGTTTTCTTCAGCCGGTTCATTTTTACCCGCGCATTCACTTCCGAGATTCCGAGGTTTTCCGCAATATCGCGGTAGGGCAAATCATCCAGATACATTGTCACAATCGCGCGTTCCACCTGAGGCAGTTTCTTAATTACTTTGTACAGCAGCGCGACCTTTTGTTCCTGATCGTTGTCCTGTTCCGTGTATCCCGCGAAGTGGAAATCATGCAGTTCATCGGTTTGCGGCGAACGAGTTTTCTTTCGGAATAGGGTAATGGCGGTATTGAGGGCCACGCGGTACATCCAGGTAGAGATTTTGGATTGTCCTTTGAATGAGTCGTAGGAACGCCATAATTGTAACACAATTTCCTGAAAAAGATCCTGTTCATCTTCCAGCGTGTTGGTATACAGCCGCGAAACCTTAATGATCAGCCCCTGGTGATCCTTTATTAATTCCGCAAACTCTTTTTCCCTGACACTCAAACCGTGCAATTTTTTCAGGAAACGAAGATAATTTATTTATAACAAAAGGCGAAATAATAAAGATGCTTTACTGTCCTGTTGTTCAGCACTGACTAAATTGCCCTATTCGCGCAAACCGTATTTTCTTATATTTGCCTTATGATTCTACGCGGAGAAAACTTAATTAAAGAATACGGCCCGAAGAAGGTTGTGAAAGGCGTATCCGTGCAGGTAGCGCAGGGCGAGATTGTGGGTTTGCTCGGCCCGAATGGTGCCGGAAAAACCACCAGTTTCTATATGATCGTCGGTCTGGTAAAACCAACGTCCGGGCGGATCTTTTTGGAGAACCGCGATATTACCGGTGACGCCATGTACCGCCGGGCACAGCAGGGGATAGGATACCTGGCGCAGGAAGCTTCGGTTTTCCGTAAACTTTCCGTGGAAGATAATATCATGGGCGTGCTGCAGCTTACCAAATTAACGCGGAAGCAGCAGCAAATGAAATGCGATGAACTGATCGAGGAATTTTCCCTGGAGCATGTCCGGAAAAACCGGGGTGATTTGCTTTCCGGTGGCGAACGCCGCCGTACGGAGATTGCGCGCTGCCTTGCGACAAGTCCCGCCTTCATTTTGCTTGATGAACCTTTTGCCGGCGTGGACCCGATTGCCGTGGAAGACATCCAGAAGATTGTGCGCAGTCTCGTCGATAAAAACATCGGTATCCTGATTACCGATCACAATGTGCAGCAAACCTTGGCGATTACGCATAAAACCTATATTATGTTTGAAGGCCGAATCCTGAAAGAAGGTTTACCCCAGGATCTGGCCAATGATCCGCAGGTCCGCGAGGCGTATCTCGGCGAAAACTTTGTCTATCAGGATATCCTTAATAAACCCGCGAAGAAGGAATTTGTCTATAACATTTGGGGTGGTAATTTTGATTCCCGGCAGTCTTTTGAAAGCACGGTTTCCGGGCAGCTGAAAAACATGGATAATTTAAGGCTGTTGCACGGTTTTGAAGATATCAGCTTCGCGACACTGTCCAGTTCAGAGCTGGAATTTATTTTTTCGGAGCTGGTGGACAAATCCGCACATAATTCCTTCGTTATACAAAAAAAGCCAGTTACGCCCGGTTATAATATCGAAAATGCCGCAACGGAGGCCAGTCAACTTTCATCGGATCAGTTAAGATATTTGTCCGGCTGGGTAACCGGTTCCTGAGCTTCGGTGCTAGATTCCTCCCGGTGGTCGGTTTTTTGTTTCACCTGATTCTTACTGAAACGTCCGCTTATGCCCAAGCCTTTTACCCGTACTATCACATTATATCACATTTATCAGCAATTGCTGCCTTTTATCCGACCATACCGGCGGATGATGCTGTTTACTTTATTTCTGACTTTCATCGGCGCGCTGATGGCGCAGGTGAATCCGCTGGTCCTGAAATATACAGTAGATGAAGTTACAGAACTTACCCGGCAGCCGGATCCTATGTCCGAAGGGTTTCGTGTGCTGCTGATTATTTCCGCCATCTTATTAGGAAAGGAACTGCTGAACATTTTTATACAGTTCGGGCAAAAATTTTATGGCGAAAAAATCAGAATTAATACCAGTTCCACCCTTGCGCAATCAGTTATTGATAAAATACTGACGTACCGCGTTGCTTTTTATACAGATGAAGAACATGAATCGGGAAAACTGCAAATCCGGATAGACCGCGGAATCGAGAGCCTCACCAAACTGGTGCAAAATTTTTTCATTGATATCCTGCCACTCTTTTCCAACGCAATTATTGCCTTGGTAATTATGTATATGCAAAATGTATATGTCGGTTTGGTTTCCACTATAGTCGTACCGATCTATTTTTACGTTAGTTCCCTGCAGGCGCGGAAGCTTTCCGGTGTGCGCCGGCAGTTGCGGTCTCAGCGGGAAAAGAAAACTTCGGGCTTGCTGAATCTCATTAATTCTGTAATGGTAATCAAAAGTTTTGTACGCGAACGCTTTGAGGGTAAAAAACAGTACGATTTGCAGATGCAGCTTATGGAAAGCCAGTTGTTCACCAGGCGCACCAACTTTATTTATGATGGCCTGAAAACATTTATTGAGCAGTTTGGGGTGGTGCTTATTATTCTGCTAACCGTTTATCTGGTGCTAGACCAGCAAATGACCATCGGTGCCATTATGCTGCATATTCTTTTATTTAATAATGTTTCTGCGCCTATTCGCCAGCTGCATCGGATTTATGACGATATGAATGATGCGATGATTTATGCAGAAGGTTACTTTGATATCTTAAATGCTGATGAGGAAACAGAAGCTTCCGGCGATTTTAAAAAAGAAATCAGCGGTGCTTTTACTCTGGAAAACGTCAGTTTCAGCTATCCGAACGGCTCACAGGCGCTCACCGATGTTTCGATGAAAATTAGCCCTGGAAAAACCACTGCGCTGGTCGGGCTGAGCGGCGCCGGCAAATCCACCGTTATCAACCTGCTGTGTAAATTTTATCAACCTGATGCCGGAACTATTTCTTTGGATGGAGTGCACCTCTCTGAGTATGATACCGCCGGCCTTCGGAAAGACATTGGACTTGTGCTCCAGAAAAACCATATTTTCCAGGGCAGCATTGAGGATAACATCAGATACGGAAATATGGACGCCTCCTTTGCTGAAATAGAACTGGCGGCCCGGAAAGCGTATCTCCATGACCAGATTATGGCACTTCCGCAGCAGTATGCCCACGATGCCACCCAGCTTTCCGGTGGTCAGCAGCAGCGGATTGCCATCGCACGGCTGTTTTTAAAAGATCCACCTGTTATTTTTCTGGATGAACCGACCGCCAGCCTCGACGCCATCGCGACTGAACAAATTAAAAACTCGCTTGATGCTATTAAGAAAGGCCGCACTGTGGTCATCATTTCCCATTCGCTGTCTCAGATTCTGGATTCCGATTGTATTTATGTAATGAAGGAGGGAAGGGTAGTAGAGAGCGGTTCGCATGAAGAACTCATCAGCCTGCACGGAACGTATCGTGAAATATTCGACGCTTCTGCACGGAGCCTCAATCTAGATAAACTCATCAGCTCGATGACGGATCAATCGTAGTTCGTACGGATAAAAATTCTGATGGGAAGCGAGGCCGCAGTAGGTGTGTTA
This sequence comes from Chryseobacterium salipaludis, assembly GCF_022968825.1. Lineage (GTDB taxonomy): Bacteria > Bacteroidota > Bacteroidia > Flavobacteriales > Weeksellaceae > Kaistella > Kaistella salipaludis. The sequence continues at coordinate 62,091 of NZ_JALHKS010000004.1, read as the reverse complement.
TCGCACCAAATAATTGATTTAATGTACAGTAGATAATATTTATTAATATAAAAGTAAAAACTAAAGAATATATGAGTAATACAAATCCGGCGGAACTCATCGCTGCGACCTGTACTTTCGTCCAGGATCAGCTGAACGGCGCCGAAGCCGGTCACGACTGGTTTCACATCCAGCGTGTCTGGAAAAATGCAAAACTCATTGCTTCCACGGAAAACTGCGATATGCTCGTGGTCCAGTTGGCAGCGCTGCTTCACGATATTGCCGACCCGAAGTTTCATCAGGGTGATGAAGAGCTGGCACTCAAAGTTTCGCGCGATTTCCTGGAAAGCCAAAACGTTGCGGAAGAAACCATTGCGCAGGTTCTGTTTATCATTAAACATATTTCCTTTAAGAACAGAAACGAGCTGCCCGAAAAATTACCCGCAGAACTTCAGATTGTGCAGGATGCGGACCGCCTTGATGCCATCGGTGCGATTGGTATTGCGCGCACTTTCAACTTCGGTGGTTATAAAAATAACCTGATGTATGATCCGACCGTATTGCCTAACCTCAATCAGAGCAAGGAAACGTACAAGAAATCAGAAGGTACCACCATTAATCATTTCTATGAGAAACTGCTGCTGCTCAAAGACTTAATGAACACCCGAAAAGGAAAAGAGCTGGCTGCCGAACGTCATCAGTTTATGCTGTATTTCCTGGAACAGTTCTACCATGAATGGGAGGCGGCTGACAGCGGAGACGCACACTAATTTTAGTATATTTACCGCATGTTTTACGTTTATCTGCTGCTGGCTTTACTGCTTTCTCTCGGGTTATTCTTCTCCGTACTGAAAACCGGCAGGCTGGCGCTTTGGTCGCGCATCTACCGGATTGTGGTAGTTACCGCCGGCATTATTCTCTTTACTTCCGTCTTTGTCCGAAAGAGTATCGACCATTTCCGGCCGGACGCTTTGGCAATTCAGGTAATCAATAAATTGCCGTTTACGCTGGATTTTTATCTGGTTAAAATTAATAATACCAACCCTGAAGAACATCTGCCCAAATTTGAGACCCTGCATTCCGGTACCATCCGCAGTGATTATTATCGTGTCGAATATCTCGATATGAAACACAGCGATCAATATTGGCTGGTAGGTTATATGGGAAAAAAGAACCTGGTGTACTTTTCCCAGCATGCAGTCCCGAACAAAAATGAAGACCAGATCATCGAGGTTAAGTCTTACATCGTGCAGAGTAGTAAACTGGCCGCCAGCGCACGCAAAGAAATTGAATCTTTAAAGCTGGAAAATATCCGCACCGCCGTTTGGATTACACTGGATCTGCTCCTGCTTTTCCTGAATCTCGCTTTGCTGTTCCGGTGGAAAAAATAAAAAAAAAAGACTGCTCATCATCAATTGGCAGTCTTTTTTATTTAGGATTTCTTGCGCTGTTCTTTCAGCGCTTCTTTGTCTTTATCGCTTGGATTCCAGACTTTTACCTCTGAATCTTTAGCAAGGCCGGAGAGGATTTGCACATTGATTCCGTCACTGGCACCGAGCTTCACATACATCTTTTTAAATTTACCGTCCGGCTGTTTCACCTCCACGAAAGCTTTATCCTGTCCCTTTACCTTTTCGTACTGGATCAGCGATTCGTCCAGTAGCAAGGCATTCTTTTGAGAACTCAGGATAATTTCACCATTGGCAGAAAAGCCGGCCCGAATATATTCGCCGGTTTTGTTAAACACATCGCCTTCAATCGGGAATTTGATGGTGCCGCTTTCTTCTTTGCCTTTAGGCGCAATCATCGTCACGCGTCCCGGGAAAGATTTGTTTTGCAGCGCACCGATCACCACATTCATTTCCATTCCTTCTTTCAGTTTACCGGCCTGCGCTTCGTCAATCGTCCCTTCAAAAATCAGGGAATTCAGATCAGCGATAGAGCAAATAGTAGTTCCTGCATTGAACGAGTTTGCTTCAATCACCTGGCTGCCCACTTTCACCGGTACTTCCAGCACCGTTCCGTTCGCTTTGGAGCGGATCTGAGTGGTAGCCAGGCCAGCCAGTTCGGGCGTAGCTCCGGTTCTGGCGATCTGCAGGCTTTTCTGCGCGGTCTGTAGTTGCTGCCGTGCGTTGCGGAGCGTTTGCTGTGTAGATTGCAATTGCTGTTGTGCGGTAATAAACTCCTGTTTGGAAATCACGCCTTGTTTGTATAACTGCTGCTGCATATCGAATTGTTTTTGCTGCTGCTGCACATTAATGTTGGCATTGCTGATCTGCAGGTTCGCACTGTTAATTTCCTGTTGCGCCGCATTCACGCTCTGAATGCTCGGTACAATGCGGAGGGTCGCTACCAGCTGTCCGGCCGATACCTGATCTCCTTCCGTTACCAGAATTTTATCGATAATGCCCGAAATATTCGGCTTAATTTCAATCTCTTCACGGGGCACAATTTTGCCCGTGGCCATCACTTTATCATCCATGTTTTGCGCCACCGGCTTCTTGGTCAGGAATGCCTCACTTTCGGCCGTGTTGGAACTCACAAGATAGCTGATAACGGCAATAAGCGCAGCCGCAAATCCCAGCCCGAGGATGACATACACTATTTTTTTGGCCTTCTTTTTCATAGTTTTTATTTTTTATAATTTTTTTATTTGGGCGACAATCCGCCTGGGATTCCTCCCGAAGTCTGGTTCCGTCCTCCGTTCCCTCCCAGCGTGCGCCGGTATCCACTCAGGTCGGGTCGCAGATTTGGGACGTGGTATTTGTTGGTTTTTTATTCTGTTCGCAAAGCCTCAATCGGCCGTATCTTCACTGCCCGCTGTGCCGGAATCATTCCGATCACCAGACCAAGAATGACCATCACCGCCATGGCACCGAAGACCTGACCGTAATTAACAGTAGGGTTGTAGAATGGGAAACTGTCCTGGTTTTGCGTTGCGATATTCAAAATCATCAGCAGAAATATGCCGATAATAAAACCCAGTAATCCCGAAGAGAGCGTAATCACCACACTTTCCAACAGGATTTGGTTTCGCACTTCGGCCGGTTTCGCGCCCAGCGCACGCCGGATGCCAATTTCCTTGGTTCTTTCCTTCACCGTAATCAGCAGGATATTGGAAATAGCAATTACCCCGGCCAGAATCGTCAGCGTTCCTACGACAATGGTCAGCAACTGCATACCGGTAAGAAAGCCGGTCAGTTTGCCGAATTCCTTGCCCAGGTTGAAACTCCCGAAAGCATTGGTATCCTCCGGCGAGACGTGGTTTTTAAGTTTAAGTTCGGTTTTAACCTGATCTTCCACGTAGGTCAGATCTGCGTCCGGCTTCCCTACAATCGCAAAGAAACCTACTTTGTCGCCTTCATTATACATCTTCGCATACGTCGAGAAAGGAATAAACGCTGATTCATCACTGTCAAATCCGCCCGTTTTTTTCACCCGGAACACACCGATGACATTAAAGAAGATTCCCTTCACATTGACGAGTTTGCCAATGGGATTTTCTTTTTTCTTGGCATCGAAGAAGTTTTTATAAATTTCCTCACCGATCACGATGACGTTCTTGCTGCCGCTGAGGTCAGCGTCATTCAGGTAACGGCCATAAATGAGTTTTTTCTCGCTGATTTTGTTGCCCACCGGGTAGTCACCAGTCAGCGTGTACATGGCGTTTTTGCCGTTTCGTGTGAACTGTTCTGCCGGTGCACCGAAGCGTCCGCGCGAACTTTGGGGCGAAATATAATCGATTTCGGGAATTTTGCGGGGCAGTAATTCCAGGTCGCTCAGGCGCAGGTCCATGGTGCGGCCTTTGGGGAAACCATCATAGGGAATGGTGGTGCTCTGTGCCCACAGAAAAATTGAGTTGGTCGCAAAACCGCTGAACACTTTTTCAAAACCGTTTTCCATACCCTTGGCGGCACCCAATAACGCCACAAAAAGAAACATACCCCAGCCGACACCAATCATCGTCAGAAAGGTGCGCAGTTTATTATTCTTTAACGAGTAATAAATTTCCTGCCAGGTATCTTTTTTAAATAGAATATTCATAAGTATTTGTTCTATTTATAGTTATTCGCTCCTCAGGGCTTCAATCGGCCGGATCCTGCTGGCCCGGTACGCCGGCACAAATCCGGCAACCAGTCCCGAAAAGACCAGACTGAAAAAAGCCGCGATAATTAATCCCCAACCTACGCTCGGGTCCGTAATAAAATATTGTTCCAGGCTGTCACCGATCAAGAATAAAGTAAGTACGCCCAGGCCCACACCAATCAGACCGGAAATAACCGTAATCACAATGCTTTCCTGCATAATCAGGCCTACGATGCTACGCGGCCGCGCTCCGATGGCTTTTCGCACACCAATTTCCTGGGTGCGCTCTTTCACGATATATACCATAATATTACTGATGCCGATAATTCCCGCCAGCAAAGTTCCCAATCCAATAAATCCGACAATCAGCGTAATGATGAACAGAAACTGAAAAGTTTCGCCCATGTTCTTCGCATTGTTTCGCACAATCACCGCATTTTCATCGTCCGGCGAAACTTTATGCCTTGCTTTCAGATCCTTTTGAATCTGATCACCATATTCGATGGCCTGTGCCGGTGATAACTTTGTATCGTAGGTAATAAAAATACGGTTCACGGTATCGGAACCTTTTTTCATTTGCTGCAGGGTGGTAATGGGCACGGTAATCATTCGTTCATCCCAGTCGCCGCCGTCATCAGAAAAAACGCCTACCACTTTGAACATGGTTCCGTTGATGTCCAGGTCTTTGCCGATCGGGCTGCCGTTTTTGATCAGGTCGCGCTGTACCATTCGCCCGATAACAGCTACATTTTGTTTCCGGGCAAGATCCAGCGGACTGATGTAACGCCCTTCCATCATTTGGCGGTTTTCGATCACTTTCTCATCCTGGTTAGCGCCGCTGATCTGATACTGTCCGCTCTCGCGGCCGTATTTCACCAGCATGGAAGTGGAGTAGCGCGGGGTCGCGCTTTCTATTTTTTCAGGTTCCTTTGTAGTGATGGTTTCAAAGTCTTCATTCTTTAAAACAATCTGCCGGTTTTCCTGCAGGCCGGCATAAGCTTCCGACGTTCGGCCGGTAAAAATGGAAATAAGGTTCGTGGCATCGCGCGCGAATCCTTGGGTAAAAGCATTCTGCAGTCCCTTCCCAATTCCGAACAGCACGATAAATATGTACAGTCCCAGCGCTACGGTAAATCCGGAAAGTACCGTCCGCAATATATTACTGCGAATGGAATCAAAAATTTCGCGCCACCGGTCGATATCAAACATGGACTTTTTATTTAATTTTTATTGCAGGACACGCTGAATGATGAACTCATCGCTTTCAATAATGCCATCTTTCAGCACTACATTTCTTTTGGTTTCGGCCGCCACATCCGGTTCGTGGGTTACCACAATAATGGTTTTCCCTTCCCGGTTGATTTCCTGCAGCAGCTTCATAATATCATACGTGGTTTTGGAATCCAGTGCACCGGTCGGTTCATCGGCCAGGATTACTTTCGGGTCGGTAATCAGTGCGCGGGCAATGGCGACTCTCTGTTTTTGCCCGCCCGACATTTCATTCGGCAAATGAGTAGCCCACTCCGCGAGGCCTACTTTTCCCAGATATTCCAGAGCACGCGCATTTCTTTCCTTGCGCGGCACGTTCTGATAGTAGAGGGGAAGTGCCACGTTTTCCAAAGCGGTTTTGTAACCAATCAGATTAAATGACTGAAAAATGAACCCCAGAAAACGGCTGCGGTATTCGGCAGCTTTTACTTCACTCAAATGCTCGATAGGGATACCGTCCAGTTCATAGGTGCCGGTATCCTTTTCGTCCAAAATCCCGATAATGTTCAGCAGCGTGGACTTGCCGGAACCTGAGCTTCCCATGATGGACACGAATTCGCCTTCGCTGATGGACAGGTTAATTCCCTTCAATACGTGAAGTTTGCTCTTTCCGGTATCATAGGACTTGTTCAGGTTTTCAATTTTCAGCATCAGTGATTGGGTTTGCGAAATAGGTAGCCATTTCGGCAGAAATGTTACAGAGAATTTACAAAAAAATAAAATTTCGGGTCGTGGCCTCAATAGCCATCGGTGCCGGTCAACTAACTGAAATATTGTCACTAAAAAGTTGGATTTGCTGGCACAGCTTTCGCTAACTGAGTGCCAGTGTGCACTCTACGGGAATTGTGGAAAACTTGTTCACTTCTGAGCTTAATTTGATTGCTCAATCTCACTTTTGTTTTTCTATTTTTGTACGGTTCACAAATGCGTTTTCTTCTGAAAAACATCGTGTTCAGTTCTGGAAATTAGTACCGCCGCAGCGGATTTAATATAAAAATTTATGGGAATTTTTGATAAGCGTATCGGGTATAAACCATTTGAATACCCTGAGGTTCTGCAGTTTGTGGAAGCCATTAACAAATCTTTCTGGGTGCATTCGGAGGTGGATTTCACCGCCGATGTGCAGGATTTCCAGTCCCAGCTGGAACCTCATGAAAAAAATGCGGTGAAGAACGCCCTGCTGGCCATCGCCCAGATTGAGGTATCCGTAAAAACCTTCTGGGGAAATCTATACCACCATCTTCCGAAACCAGAACTCAACGGCCTGGGGGCTACCTTTGCCGAGTGTGAGTTTCGCCACTCCGAAGCGTATTCGCGTTTGCTGGAAGTGCTGGGTTATAATGATGAGTTCACCAACGTGGTGGAAATCCCGGCGATTAAAAAAAGGATTGAGTTTCTGAGCAATGTACTGCGCCACGCCAATTCAACCACGCCGAAGGAATATGTGTCGGCGCTGCTGCTGTTCAGTATCCTGATCGAGAATGTATCGCTGTTTTCGCAGTTTGCTATCATCCTTTCCTTTACCCGTTTCAAAGGGTATATGAAAAATGTATCCAATATTATTGCCTGGACTTCCGTCGACGAGCAGATTCACGCGAATGCCGGTATCTACCTGATTAATAAGATCCGGGAAGAGCAACCGGACCTGCTGACGGATTCCGATATCGAAGACATTTATACTTTGGTGGATCATTCCATCTCCGTGGAAGAAGAAATCCTGGACTGGATTTTCGAGCTCGGTGAACTGGATAACGTCAGCAAAGAAAATCTGCTGAACTTTATGAAATACCGCGTGGACGACAGCCTGCGTAAAATAAAAATGCAGCCGCGCTACAATGTTTCGCAGGAAGAATACCGCCCGATGGTATGGTTTGAGGAAGAAGTCTTTGCCAACTCAATGGATGATTTCTTCGCCAAGCGGCCGGTGGATTACACCAAGCACGATAAAAGCATTACAGAAAACGATTTGTTTTAAGCAGGTGTGCGCGAGCGAAGCGAGCGCCAAAACGTACTGATGATGCTGCGTGAAACCTGCCGAAGCAAACGGAACTTCCAAAATAGCCCCGATTGCAGCGGCATCCTTTTCCGGCGCAGGAGCACAGCGCAGGCGCCGGAAAAGATACAGCGGAAAGCGGGACCGCACCTGAAAAGAAACGGGCACCTGAGGCTCCAAAAAAAATATAACCACAACCGCACTTTGTACATGACTCATTTTACAGATTAAAAATATGGACGAGCAGAAAAATATATGGTGGCTGAACGAAGAATCGGAGCAAATGCTCAATCGCGGCTACCTGCTGAAGGGCGAAACCGTGCACGGCGCCATCGAAAGGATTACCACCGCCGCGGCCAAAAGGCTCTATAAACCGGAACTGCAGCCGGCGTTTGAAGAAATGATTACCAAAGGCTGGATCAGTTTTTCATCTCCGGTCTGGGCGAATATGGGTACCCAGCGCGGTCTGCCCATTTCGTGCTTTAATGTGCACGTTCCCGATAATATCGAGGGCATTACCCACAAGCTGGGAGAAGTAATTATGCAGACCAAAATCGGCGGCGGAACTTCCGGCTATTTCGGTGAACTGCGTAACCGCGGTACGGCTGTTACCGACAACGGAAAATCCTCCGGCGCAGTTTCTTTCATGAAGCTGTACGACACGGCGATGGATGTGGTGTCCCAGGGAGGCGTGCGGCGCGGTGCGTTTGCGGCCTACCTGGATGTGGACCACGGTGATATTGAGGAGTTTTTGTCGATTAAAGATATCGGAAGCCCGATTCAAAACCTGTTCACCGGAATCTGTGTACCTGATTACTGGATGCAGGATATGATTGATGGCGATATGGAAAAACGCCGTATCTGGGCGCGCGTCCTGGAAAGCCGCCAACAGAAAGGCCTGCCTTATATTTTCTTTACGGACAACGTGAACCGCAAAAAGCCACAGGTATATAAAGATCTGGGCATGACGGTAAACGCGAGTAACCTGTGTTCCGAGATTATGCTTCCGTCCAGCCAGGAAGAAAGTTTTATCTGCTGCCTGTCTTCGATGAACCTGGAACTGTACGACGAGTGGAAAGATACCGATGCCGTGAAACTGGCTATTTATTTCCTGGATGCCGTACTGTCGGAATTTATTGAAAAAACCGAAGGGAATTATTACCTGAGCGGTGCCCGTAATTTTGCGCTGCGTCACCGCGCGCTTGGTCTGGGCGTGTTGGGTTACCATTCGTATCTGCAGAAGAACATGATTCCGTTTGAAAGTTTTGAGGCGACGCAGTTTAATGCGAAGGCGTTCCGTCAGATCCGCGAGCAGTCGCTGCAGGCTTCTCAGGAGCTGGCCAATATATACGGTGAACCGGAATTGCTGAAAGGCTACGGCATGCGCAACACGACCACCATGGCGATTGCACCTACGACCTCCAGCTCGGCGATTTTGGGACAGACGTCACCCGGTATTGAACCTTTTGCGTCCAACTATTATAAAGCAGGTCTGGCGAAAGGAAACTTTATGAGGAAGAATAAGTACCTGGCCAAACTGCTGAAAGAAAAAGGAATTGATAACGAAGATACATGGCGCAGCATTATGCTGAATCACGGTTCTGTGCAGCATCTGGAAGAACTGACCGCTGAGGAAAAAGCAGTCTTCAAAACCTTCCGTGAGATTTCTCCGATGGAAATTATTTCCCAGGCGGCGCAGCGCCAGCAGTACATCGACCAAGGGCAATCACTGAACCTGCAAATCCCATCGACCATGCCGGTGAAAGATGTGAACTTCCTGTATATCGAAGCCTGGAAGAAAGGTGTGAAGTCCTTATATTACCAAAGAAGTTCTTCGGTTTCCAAGGAACTGATGGTGAACTTCGTGACTTGTTCGAGTTGTGAGGCTTAATCAGAATCAACAAATAAAATACGGAAGCTACCGCCTGCGGTAGCTTTTTTATATTTTTTAGATAAAAATTTACGCCAGAAACTCAATTTCCTTGTCCTTGAAATCACTGTTTTCTACCAGTTTCTGCATGGCCTTCATTGTTTTCTTTCGCAGTTCGGCCAGCTGCCGGATATTCGGGTCTTCACTGTAATCAAAGATATTGTCCTCAAAGGAGAAGGTGTCGCCTTCCTTGAATTCGATGTTATTCTCCTTCAGTTCTTTCAGCAGCATCAGATTCGTCATGGTTTCCAGCAGCATATATTCTGTTTTGTTCAGCGACTTCAGGCATTTCAGTACCTGTTTTTTATATTTCTTCTTAGTTTTCATATTTAATATTTTTCTAATGCAATATAATATATTAAAACCGATCAACCGCCGGAAATGCGTCAAAAGAATGCTTTTGAGTATCTTTGTGTACCATGAAAGATGCGGATTTGCTACAGCTGATTGTCAGCGCCAAAAATAAAGACCAAAAGGCACAAACCCGGTTGATTAATCTCTTCTGGGTGGATGTTTTCAGCTTTATCATGAAAAAGGTGCAGGATGAATATGTGGCCGATGAACTCACCGTTTCCGTTTTCTCCAAAATTCTCGGCAAACTGGATTTGTATGATCCCAACTTTCAGTTTAAAACCTGGATGCTGACCATTGCTCAGAATTCCATCATCGATTACTGGCGCAGACGTGCGCGTGAAAATGAAGATTCCACCGCCAATTTTGATGACTTTAAAAACCACCTGGCCTTATCTCCGGAAGAACTCCTGATTTCAGAAGAAGACCAGCGCCAGATTCTGAACATTATCGAAACACTGGATGCCAAATATCAGGAAATCATTCACCTGCGTTTCTTTGAAGAAAAGAGTATTAAAGAAGTAGCCGAAGAACTGGATATTACCGTTGCCAATGCGAAAGTCAGGATTATGCGCGCCAAGAAACTGCTGGCCGGACTGCTGAAAGATAATTCGTTTGACGAGTAATCAAAGTACCTTCTTTTTGTGCAATTGCTTAAATTTGTATTTTCCAAATTATGAACGACCTCGATACCACGACACAGAAACCCAAATGGATTCGCGTAAAGCTGCCCACCGGAAAGAATTACCGTGAACTGCGCAGCCTGGTAGATAAATATAAGCTCAACACCATTTGCCAAAGCGGCAGCTGCCCGAATATGGGCGAATGCTGGGGTGCGGGAACTGCTACCTTTATGATTCTGGGGAATATCTGTACCCGGAGCTGCGGTTTCTGCGGCGTGAAAACCGGCCGTCCGCTGGACGTGAACTGGGAGGAGCCCGAGAAAGTGGCGCGCTCCATTAAGCTGATGAAAATCAAACATGCGGTTCTCACTTCCGTGGACCGAGATGACCTGAAAGATATGGGCTCCATTCTTTGGGCGGAAACTGTTAATGCCGTCCGCCGCATTTCGCCCGGCACGACCATGGAAACGCTGATCCCGGATTTCCAGGGAATTACGCGCCACATTGACCGCCTGGTCGCCGTTGCGCCGGAAGTGATTTCGCATAACATGGAAACCGTTTCGCGACTGACACGCGAGGTTAGAATTCAGGCAAAATATGAACGCAGCCTTGAAGTATTGGCTTACTTAAAACAAGCCGGACAACGCCGCACAAAGACCGGCTTAATGCTGGGTCTGGGCGAGGATAAAGACGAAGTGTTCCAAACGATCGAAGATATCCGAAAAGCAGACGTGGACGTAATTACCATCGGGCAGTACCTGCAGCCTACCAAAAAACATTTGCCGGTGAAGCGTTTTGTGTCACCGGAAGAGTTCCAGGAACTGGGCGATTTTGCCCGCAGTCTGGGCTTCCGCCATGTGGAAAGTTCGCCGTTGGTGCGCAGTTCCTATCACGCTGAAAAACATATCCATTAAAAAAAATATCCTTGCTGATTTCAGCAGGGATATTTTTATAAAGACAGAAAATTAATTATTCTTTTCTGAAATATTTACGCAGTTTCCAGGACATTTTTTCGTGTTCCTGCATCAATCCGTTCAGGAAATCAGAGGTTCCTGCATCGCCATAGTCATCTTCACATTTATCCAGATCATCGCGCAGTGACTTCACAATTGCTTCATGGTCGGCCACCAGTTCTTTAAGCATACCTTGATTATCAGGTACTTTTCCGGGTGTTTCCTTCAGCTGTGAAAGTTTCGCAAATTCTTCGGTAGTGCCAATTGCCATGCCGCCCAGCGTACTGATACGCTCAGCTACTTCATCCACCGCTTCAGCTACTGCTGTGTACTGGTCTTCCAGCAAAAGGTGCAGCTCCATAAAGTTATCACCGGAAAGGTTCCAGTGAAATTTTCTTAGTTTAATATAAAGAATGTTTCCGTCTGCCAGTACTCGGTTCAGGATTTTATAAACTTCGTTCAGATTCTTTTGGGTTATTCCTAAATCAGGTTTCATATGTGTTTGGGTTTTAATTAAATATGCAGATTTCCTTCGCGGCCGTCGTCATTATCGGTTTTTTTACCGCTGATGGCTGCAGCAGCGAAATTCAGCAGCGATACAAATTTGCCGGCTTTCGGCTCCCAATAGTAGGTCTGCTGTGGTACCACGCGAATTACCGTAACGTTTGGGTCATCTTTTCCGTCGAACCAGGCGTTTGCCATTTCGGTCCATTTGTCTTCAATCAGGCTGCGGTCTTTGTAAATAAACGCTTCGCCTAACACCGACAGATATTCCGAATTGCTGTTGTTCATAAAATACAACTGTACGCGGTTGTCTTCCTTAATTTCAAAATTTTTATGGCTTTGGTCGCTGCTCAGGAACCACATATTTCCTTCATGGTCGGTTTCGCGCAGGCTCATCGGGCGTGAAGCATTTGGAATAGTATCAAGTTCTGTACAGAACATACAGAACTTGGCATCTTCTGAAAGCTCCTTCAGTTTTTTAATCGCTTCCTCGGAAGTTAAATTTTCTTTTGACATAAAATTATTTGTTTTGGTGTTAATAATGTACATGCAGTTTCTAAGTAAAAAACTGTCTTCAAGCAGATTCAAATATTACACCATATCCGACTAAAACATAGAGTGTGCTCCGTTTTGGAACAACTTCATTCTTTATACTGAATCATGACTTTACTCTAAAGCCTAAATACGTTTATAAATATATGTATTTTATGAATATAATATTAATTATAATGTAAAGGATTGGGATTGAATTCATCGAAGCCGTAAAGTCAGTCACCATTTTTAAGGAGGGACTCAAGGTGAGTGGTACAAAAGTAGCTGCTCGTTTTTGTATCTTTATGAGAATAAACTATTAAAAACATGCATACACTTAAAAAGCTCTTTGTGCCTGCCGTGCTGGGAATTGCAGGACTTATGCTCTTTTCTTCCTGCACAGTCGGATTACCGGACGGCGCCACTGCTGTAACCAACTTTAAAAAAGATAAATTCCTGGGCAAATGGTATGAAATCGCGCGCTTTGATTACCGTTTCGAAAAGAACCTGAACAACGTCACGGCTACCTATTCCCTTAAAGATAACGGAAATATTAAGGTTAATAATCAGGGATATGATTACTTGAAGGATAAATGGAAACAAAGTCTTGGCGAAGCACGTTTCGTGAAAGATGAAAACACGGCGGAGTTGAAAGTGTCTTTTTTTAAACCCATTTGGTCCGGTTATAATGTTATAGATATTGATGAAGATTATCAGTACGCGCTGATTGCCGGTTACAACCTGGATTATCTGTGGATTTTATCGCGCGAAACCACCATTCCCGAAGGTATCAAGCAGCGTTTCCTGAAAAAAGCGCAGAGCCTCGGCTACGATACCGGAAAGCTGATCTGGGTGGAGCACAATAAAACCAAATGACTTTTTTAAAATACTTTGTGTATGCAAGCCGTCATCATCGTGATCGGAGATGAAATTCTGTCCGGAAATACCGTCGACACCAACTCTGCTTTTATTACCTCCAAACTTCGAATGTCGGGGTTTAACACGGTGCGTATTTTCACGGTACCGGATGAAACGGAAACCATTGTTGCCACTTTCAAGACTGCGTGGGACTTGGCGGAGGTCATCATCACCACCGGTGGTTTGGGCCCGACCAGTGACGATAAAACCGTACCTGCGCTCCGGGCATTTTTTAATGATAACTACCGGACCGACGAAGCAACTTTGCAACACCTCAAAAAGCTGCTGGCCGAACGCGGACGACCCGAGCTTTTCGATATTAATAAAAGCCAGGCTGAAGTTTTGTCATTTGCAGTCATCCTGCAGAACGACCTGGGCACAGCGCCCTGCCAGCTGATTGAAAAGGAAGGAAAAACCGTTCTTTGTCTGCCGGGAGTTCCGCTCGAGATGAAAAATCTGGTCACCAGTAAAGTGATTCCCTTCTTGAGCGCAAAGTATAAAACACACCATTTGCTGTCGCGTACCGTAACCGTGGTCAATATCCCCGAAAGCCGGCTGGCGCAGATGCTGACAAACTGGGAAAATCAATTGCCGGCAGAGGTGAAACTATCCTATTTGCCGATGGGCAGCCGCATAAAATTGCGGTTATCCGGCAGTGGTCCGAGCGAAGCGGACATCATTACGACATTTGACAGTCTAACCGCTGCGCTCAGACCGATTTTGGGAAATCACATTATTTCGGAACGTGCTGAAACGGTTGAGGAAATTATAAAAGATCTTCTGGCGGCACATCACTTAACCATTTCCACTGCTGAGAGCTGCACCGGCGGCCAAATCGCACGGTTGATTACCGATGTGCCGGGCAGCAGCAAGATATTTCTGGGCGGCGTAGTACCGTATGACAGTTTACAAAAAGTAAAACTGCTGCAGGTGAAACAGGAAGATATCGATACGCATACAGTCGTCTCCGAAGAAGTTGCACAGCAGATGTCGAAGGGGTGTCAGCAGCTGTTTAAAACAGATATAGCCGTAGCTACAACCGGTGTTGCGGGGCCCGCCTCGGATGCGCATGGCAATACGGTCGGCACGGTGTATTATTCTGTCCGTTTTAGAGATAAAGAGCTGACGAAAAAGCTGTTTCTGCCTTACTTGGAGCGCAGTGATTTTATGAATTTTGTGGCGCAGCGTACTTTGCAGACCGTTGTGGAAATGGTACTGGAAGAAACGCGAATTTAATTACAGTTCAAATATCAGATCTTCGGTAAAAGCGATGCAGCGGTAATCGCGGCAGCTCTGCGTATCCAGTCCTGTGAATTTACTGAAGGCCGGCAAAATCAATTGCTGATCCGAGAGCCGGAAACAGGGAAGGCGCAGGGAACTGTGCCGGTCGAGCCGCACCGTGACGCCCGGATGCAAATGCCCGGAAATACTGAATAAATCTTCATGATCTTCAGGAATGTGAATCAGCCGAAACGGCCTTTCGTCGAGATAATTATCTTCCCAGCCGATACCTAATCCTTCCAGAAAACCTGGTTTGTAACGATCATGATTTCCTTTAATAATGGTGATAAGCAGTTTGGGAAATCGGGCACGCCAATTTTCAAAAATACAAAAATCAGTATTCTTGCCTGCATGCAAAAAGTCACCCACAATATAAAGATGTACTGCTGCAAAGTGTTGCACCAATTCTTCCAGCCGTACTAAATCTTTGACCAACAGATCGGCCGGCACTGGGATCCCGTTTTTCCGGAAATGCGCCGTTTTACCGACATGAAGGTCGCTGATGATAAGGCCTTTTATTTTCGGCCAGTATAAAGCACGCTGATTTGTAAAAATCAACTGTTCGCCGCGGATTGTTCTTTCGAGAGTATCCAGCTTCATTTGCCCATTTTCTTTTTCATTGCTTCCACTTTCAGCCGCAAAATCCGTGCTGCCAAATCTTCTGAGCTCAAGCTTTGTCGCAGGCTGTCCACCTTGATCGGGAAACTTAAAGGCGTAAAGGCATTGGAGCTTTTTAAAATAATATCACTTTTATGCAGCCGGTCAAAAGCTTCCATCAGCCGGACTTCATCAATCTGCTGAAAAAACACTTCGGAATATGCCTGTTTTAATAACAGATTCTCCGGATCGTAATCTTCAAGCACATTAAAAATTAATCCCGACGACGACTGCAGGTTCTTGTTATTTTTCTGTTGACCCGGATAGGTACGTACAACCATGCCGGAAATTACTGCAATATCACGGAACTTTCGACGCGCCATTTCAGTTGAGTTCACGGATGCCATGACATCCCGTATCAAATTTTTCCGGGACAGGATTTCGTGGACGTTCTCTTCATCTACCGGAATTTCCTGTTTAGAAAACAATTCAAAACCATAATCGTTCATCGCAATCGAAAAGGTGATTGGTGACCACAGCGAAATACGATATGCTACCAGCGCAGACATAACCTCGTGAATCAGCCTTCCCTCGAATGGGTACATAAATAAATGATACCCTTCCCGCGTTTTTATTTTTTCAACCAGAAACTCATTTTGCGCCGGAATGTGCGAAAATTCCTGTTGGCGGGCTAGCAACGGATGCAAGAAGCGCAGTTCGGGTTCCGAACTTTTAGCATGTACCGAATCCGAAAGTTTTTCCCGTAAAAAGCCGCTCAGCGAAGAGGACAACGGCAGCCGTCCGCCCAGGTAACTTGGCACGATCGCCTTGCCGCTGGAGCTTTTCACGTACACGGTCATTTCCTTGATATGAGACACTTCCAGCACGCGTCCGGCCAGGATAAAGCGGTCGTCTTTCTTTAGTTTTGAAATGAAATATTCTTCAATCATTCCAATATAGCCACCACCAAAAAACTTCACTTTCATCATGGAATCGCTGACGATGGCACCAATGTTCATTCGGTGTAGCATGGCAATTCGCCGCGAGGTAACTTTGTACAAACCGTCTTCCAGCACTACTTTATGATACTCCTCATAATTATGAAGTTTGCCACCGATGGTGATAAAGGTGAGCAGCCACTGCCAGTCTTCCGGTGTCAGATCACGAAAGGCGTGGGTAGAAATGAGCTGCGCATAGGTTTCTTCATCTTTAAAACCGTCACCCACGGCGAGTGTCAGCAAAAACTGGATTAAAACATCATAACATAAAACCAAAGGTTCGCGCGGTTCTATTTTGTTTTGTTTAATGGCTTCTTTCAATGCCGCCACTTCAATAAGTTCCAAGGAATGGGTCGGCACAAAATAAATACGTGAAACCTCGAAAGGGGAGTGGCCGCTGCGGCCGGCACGCTGCAGAAACCGAGCAATGCCCTTGCTGCTGCCAATCTGAATGACAGTATCCACGGGTTTAAAGTCCACTCCTAAATCTAAAGAGGAAGTGGAAATAACTGCTTTCAGATAACCGGAGGAAAGATTTTCTTCAATCCAGATACGCAGATCCTTATCCACTGAACTGTGGTGGATCGCGATCTGTCCCGCAAAATCCGGATAGGCGGTGAGCAAAACCTGATACCACATTTCAGCCTGACTGCGGGTATTGGTGAAAATTAAGGTCGTCTGGCTTTCCAGAATAATGGGAATAATTTTGTCAGCGAGCCGCGTCCCGAGATGTCCTGCCCACGGCAGCACTTCCACATCATTCGGGAAAACGGACTGAATCTGAATTTTCTTTTTCTCACGCGCCATCACCTGCGTTTTCTTTACCTCGTAAGGAATCAAAACATTCATGGCTTCCGCCAGATTCCCGATGGTTGCTGTAATTCCCCAGATGCGCATGGTGGGACTGAAGTTACGGATCCGCATTACGGAAAGTTCCGTCATCACGCCCCGCTTGGAACTCAGCAGTTCATGCCACTCATCCACGACCATGCAATGCAGATGCTTGAAAAACCGTTGATTTTGTTTCTGGCTTAATAATAAATGCAGGCTTTCCGGTGTGATTATCAGGATATCCGGCATTTTGCGCGTTTGCTTGGCGCGAAGGTCTTTGGGCGTATCCCCATTGCGAACCGATACTTCCCAGTCCAGGCCAATGTCTTCCAGCGCTTCGGACATGGCTTTGGCGATGTCCTTGGCCAGCGCACGAAGCGGCGTAACCCAGAGTAATTTCAGGCCCTCCTGATATTCGTCGGGACGGTTCATAAAATCAATCACGACTGCCAAAAATACCGAGAATGTTTTGCCGAAACCCGTGGGTGCCACCACCATGCCCGAATATCCCTGCGAAAAGCGGTACCAGGTCTGTGACTGGAAACCAAATGGCTTGCGGCCGTGCTTTTCCATCCAATGCAGAATAATCTGATGCCCGTTACTGTGTAAAAATTTTTGCGTCATGCTTCAGCGTCCTCCTGATTCAGGTAATCATCTTTTTGATTTCGGAAAGTTCATCGATTTCGTCGGGCGTTTTATCGCGGCGCCAGCGCAGGATTCTGGGGAAGCGTACGGCCACCCCGCTTTTGTGGCGGCTGCTGAAACCAATGCCTTCAAAGGCAATTTCAAAAACCAGTTCGGGTTTCACGGTGCGCACCGGCCCGAATTTTTCGATGGCATTTTTATTTACAAATTTACTGACTTCCATAATCTCCTTATCGGTCAGGCCGGAATAGGCTTTGGCAATGGTCACAAGTTTATCGCCATCTTTAACCGCAAAGGTGTAATCCGTATAATAATTGCTGCGGCGGCCGGAACCCTTTTGCGCGTAAATCAAAACAGCATCAATGGTCAGCGGGCTGACTTTCCACTTCCACCAGTCGCCTTTCTTGCGGCCGGCGTGGTACAGCGAATTCTTTTCCTTCAGCATTAATCCCTCGGAATTGTTATCCCGCGAATGTTCCCGCACTTCGGCCAGTTCTTCCCAGCTTTTTGCTTCAATGATCTCCGAAATCAAAAGTCGGCCGGCTGGATGTTTTCTCATAATCTCCTCCAGCAATTCTCTTCTTCTGTATAACGGTTCAGCGCGCAGATCTTCAAACTCGAGTTCCAGCAAATCATAAACAAAAATGTGCACAGGAAGTTCCTCCAGCATTTTCTTCGGAATGGTTTTTCGGTTTAGGCGCTTCTGTAATTCATTGAAATTTAACACTTTATGGTCCCGAACGACCAGTATTTCACCATCCAGCACAAAGTTTCCTTCCATCAGTTTCAAGGCTTCTTCGATTTCCGGGAACTGCTCCGTTACCAGTTCTTCGCCACGCGACCAGATAAATATTTCATCATTTCTTTTTACAAATTGTCCGCGGATGCCGTCCCATTTATATTCTGCCTGCCAGTTAGCAATATCACCCAGTTCTTGCGGTTCTTTTTCGAGCGGATACGCCAGGCAGAAAGGATATGGTTTGGAATCATCGGGATTAATGTGGGTGCCCTGAATCAGGTTGTCAAAGTTTTCTTCTTCCATTTTCCAGGAACCCATAATACTGTGCATCAGAATATTCCCGTCCACGCCGGAGAACTTTGCCAGCGCATTGATAAACAGTTTTTTACTGACACCAATCCGGAAACTGCCGCCGATAAGCTTATTGAATATGAACCGTTCGATGTGGTTCAGGCCGTTCCAGGCTTCCAGTACATAGGCTTTTTTTTCTTCCTCGGTCTGGTCTTTTAGCAACACCAGTTCGGTCATCCATTGCGACAGTGATTTTTCAATTTTATTTTCCGCCCGAGGCAGAATGAGAGAAATCGTTTCACCGAGGTCACCCACCGAGGAATAGGCTTCGGTAAAAAGCCACTCGGGCAGCTCGGTGATTTCAAGTGCCCATTTTTTAAGCAAAGCTGTATTTACGGGACGCTTGGGTCGTTTGCCGGTAAAGAGTGCCAGAAACCAAAGTTTGTCGTTCGGGTTTGCTATTTCCAGGTAATGCACCATCGCATCAATTCTTGCGGTGGTTTTATTACTGCTGTCCAGTGCGTTAATCAGTTCTGCAAAATCTTTCATGATTTTTCTGCTATTTCTTTTTCGCCGGCTTCTTCATCACCGAAAATGGTTTTAAGTTCCACTGCATCAATACCAATTTCATTCAGGTATTTCGAGAAAACAGCGGTTTGGCCATGGGTTACATACACTTTTTCAGCTTCGGTACCTTTCACGGTCGCGATCAGGCTGTTCCAGTCAGCATGGTCAGAAATCGCAAAGCCGGCATCAGCCGAACGCCAGCGTCGTGAACCTCGCACCTGCATCCAGCCGGAGCAAATTGCCGTGGCGCGGTTCGGAATTTTTTTAATGACATTCGAGTCGAATAAGGCGGGCGGAAGAATTACAATTTGCCCGTCCGTTTCTTTGGCATTTTCGTGCAGGTTAATCGTTTCGTATTCCGGCAGGTCAATACCCACTGATTCAATTCCTTCATTGAGCCGGCCGATGGACTGATGCACATAAATCTTACCGCTGCCCTGGACGGACTGCATAATGCGCTGTGCTTTTCCTAAGGAATAGCCGATGAAAACCGAGGTCTTGCCATTGGTCTGGTTTTGTGTAACCCAGGATTGCATTTGCGAGGCATATTCGGCCGGAGTCAGCCAGTTATATATAGGCAAGCCAAAGGTACTTTCTGTAATAAATTCATTGCACTTCTGGAGTTCAAACGGCGTGGATAGCCCGTCGTTATCTGTTTTGTAATCACCGGAAAAAACAATCACGTAGCCTTTGTATTCCATCCTGATTTGGGAGGAGCCTATGATATGGCCTGCCGGATGCAGCGAAACCTGGACGCCATTGATACTAATTTTCTCGCCGTAAGCTGCCGTCTGGATCGAAATGTCTTCACCAATTCTCAGCCGTAAGATCGGTTCGGTATAACTGTGGCATAAATATTTTTTCATTCCCCAGCGCGCGTGGTCGCCGTGGCCATGTGAGATAACGGCCATCTCCACCGGTTTCCACGGATCGAGATAAAATTTACCGGGCACACAGTACAGGCCTTTATTGGTTAATTTAATAAATGTTTTACTTTTCATAGGCAGAAAGTCTGGCTCCGTACTGCTATTCAAAAACCACACCCTTTGATTATATAAAAATACATGGGTTCAAGATCACGTTTAATAAATATTGCAACCCAATTGTAACAAATTGCGGACTTTGTTGACTAAATAATAAAATTAAATCCAATGAAAAAGATTACAATACATGCGGTGGCTACCGCTGCCGTGCTGGCCTTTGCTTCCTGCGCTGCGCCGGTTGCGACCAATTCCACCCCGGAAACCTCTTCCGAAACACAGGCTGCTCCGGCAGAACTTCCTGAAAAGGGGCTTGACCTGAGCGCCATGGATACTTCCGTGCGTCCGCAGGATGATTTTTATAATTACGTAAGCGGAAACTGGATGAAGACCGCTCAGATTCCCTCTGATAAATCCACCTGGGGTTCTTTCAACAAACTTGCAGAAGATACGGATGTTAATTCCATGAAAATTCTTTCCTCTTTGCTGACGGATACTTTTGAAGAAGGCAGTGAAGGGAAAAAAATTCAGGATCTGTACGTTACCTATATGGATATGGAGAAACGTAATGCAGATGGTATGGCACCGGTAAAGGCAAATCTTGCCAAAATCGACGGCATCCGTTCCCTGAACGATTTGCAGAAATACCTGATCGAAGCTACGCCGCGGGGCGACAATCTGTTTTACGGCTGGGGTGTTTTCGCGGATCTGAAAAACTCTAAAATGAACGCCGTGTACATGGGTGATCCGGCCTTGGGACTCGGGAGGGATTATTACCAAAAAACAAATCCGAAGAATACCGAAACCATTGCAGAATACACCCAGTATGTAAGCGCAATGCTCGGCAAAATGGGATATAAAAACCCGGAAGCGACGGCACGGAATATCGTCGCATTTGAAAAGGAAATGGCGCAGACACTGCTTACCAACGAGCAAAGCCGCGATATCACCCTTCAGTACAACCCGAAGACAATGCCGGAACTGAAAAAGCTGGTGAAGAATGTGGACCTGCCGGCCTATCTTCATGCAGCCGGTGTAGATACAGACCGCGTCATCGTGGGTGAATTAAAATATTACCAGAACCTGGATAAATTCCTGACGGCTAAAAACCTGCCTTTAATCAAGGACTATCTTAAGTTCCACTTGCTTTCCGGCAGTGCTTCGTATTTATCCAAAGATTTAGATGATCTGAAATTCAGCTTCTATGGAAGATACCTGCGTGGCCAGGATGAGCAGCGTGCCCTGGACAAGCGTGGTTACGAAATGATTGGCGGTGTGCTGGGTGAAGCTTTTGGTAAACTCTATGTGGAAAAATATTTCCCGGCAGAAGCCAAAGCGCAAATGGTGGAACTCATCGACTACCTGAAAAAAAGTTTTGCGACCCACATTACCAATCTTAGCTGGATGTCGCCGGTAACGAAGGAGAAAGCAATGAAGAAACTGAACTCCTTCACTGTGAAGGTAGCCTATCCGGATAAATGGAAAGACTATTCTGAACTGAAAATTGTTTCTGAACAAAAAGGAGGAACCCTGTACGGAAATCTGCAGAACGTGGCAGATTGGAGCTATCAGCGTGCCCTGGAAAAAGTGGGCAAACCGGTAGACCGCTCGGAGTGGGGTATGACACCGCAAACCGTTAACGCCTATTATAACCCATTGAACAACGAAATCGTATTCCCGGCTGCAATTCTGCAACCGCCGTTCTTTAACCCCGAAGCTGATCCTGCGGTGAACTTCGGTGGTATCGGTGCGGTGATTGGTCACGAAATGACCCACGGTTTTGATGATTCAGGTGCTCAGTTCGATGCAGAAGGAAACCTGGTGGACTGGTGGACACCGGCAGATAAGGAAAACTTTAAGAAGGCGACTGAAGCATTGGCAAAACAATATGACAGCTATGAGCCGGTGAAAGGAACCTTCGTCAACGGAACCTTTACCAACGGCGAAAATATCGCCGACCTTGGCGGCGTGAATATCGCTTATGACGCCTTACAAATGTACCTGAAAGACCATGGAAATCCGGGCAAAATCAGCGGCTTCACGCAAGATCAGCGCTTCTTCCTGAGCTGGGGAACCGTATGGCGTACGTTGCAGAAAGAAGCAGCTTTGCTGAATCAGGTGAAAACAGATCCGCACTCACCGGGATTGTACCGTACTTTCGGACCGCTGGTAAACACCGACGCGTTTTATAAAGCGTTCGATGTCAAAGAAGGTGATAAACTGTACAAGAAACCGGAAGACCGTATCAAAATCTGGTAATACTAAATAGCAGGGCAGTTGGCGTAATTATAAAATCCGCTGCCCTGTATTTCAGTGAATTAAACGTATATTTACAAGAATCAATAAAATAGCAAGAGAAAGTATTATGAAAAAAATGACGATTGCGGTGCTCGCATTTTCCGGCATCGTGTTGCTTAATTCCTGTTCCAGCAGAAACGTTACTGCTGCGGAAAACCAGCCTGTTGCGGATACGACCGTGGTTGCTGATGAAGAAACACCAGCCATGGCGGAGGAAGGTTTGAACCTTTCCTACATGGATACCAGCGTGCGCCCACAGGACGATTTCTTCCATTATGTCAACGGAAACTGGATGAAAACAGCCGAAATTCCATCCGACAAATCCAGCTGGGGGAGTTTCAATGCGCTTCGTGAGGATGTGGACAATGCTTCGCTGGAAATCCTGACGCACATCCTGACCGATAAATTCGAGCCGGGTTCCGAAGGACAAAAAATCCAGGCGCTCTACGGAACGTTTATGGATTGGGATAAGCGAAACGCTGATGGCATCAGCCCGATTAAAGCTGACCTGAAAAAAATTGATGATATTAAAACCGTAGCCGGACTTCAGAAATATCTGACGGAAGCAACACCAAGCGGAAACAACCCGCTCTATGGCTGGGGCGTGAGCGCGGATATGAAGAACTCGGTGATGAACGCGGTGTATCTCGGTTCTGCTTCTTTGGGTCTGGGCCGTGATTATTATCAGAAACAAAACGACGCCAATACCAAAACACTTCAGGAATACAAAAACTACCTGACGAAATTATACGAAGTAATCGGTACTAAAAATGCGGCGCAAACTGCCCAACGCGTGGTGGATTTCGAAAAGAAGCTGGCCCTGGACATGCTGACCAATGAGCAGAACCGCGACGCTAATCTGCGCTACAATCCGAAGACCATGCCTGAACTTGGCAAACTGGTGAAAAACGTGAACCTTCCGAAGTACCTGAAAGATGTCGGCGTAAACACCGATAAGGTAATCGTGGGCGAAATCAAGTATTACCAGAATATGGATTCCTGGATGACCAATGCCAACCTGCCGCTTATCAAGGATTATTTGAAAGCACGTCTGGTTTCTGCCAATGCCGGCACACTCAACCAGCAACTGGATGATATCAGTTTTGATTTTTATTCAAAATACCTTCAGGGTCAGCAGGAGCAGCGCCCGATGGAAAAGCGCGGCCTCGGCGTGATTAATGGTACGCTGGGCGAAGCCTTCGGTAAATTATATGTAGATCAGTATTTCCCGGCTGAAGCAAAAAGCCAGATGGAAACCTACATCAGCTACCTGAAAAAATCCTTCAAACAGCATATTGACCAGCTGGACTGGATGTCTCCCGAAACCAAAGCCAAAGCACAGGAAAAACTGGCGAAATTCTCGGTGAAAATTGCCTACCCGGATCAGTGGAAAGACTACTCCAAACTTGAGCTGGCGGCTCCGGCGCAAGGTGGCACCTACTATAACAACCGCAAGAATATCACTTCCTGGTATTACGCCAAGAATCTGGCTAAAATCGGCAAACCGGTAGATAAAACAGAGTGGGGAATGTCACCACAAACCGTGAATGCCTACTACAGCGGTTCCAATAACGAGATTGTCTTCCCGGCTGCGATCCTGCAACCGCCATTCTTTAACTTCAAGGCAGATCCTGCAGTGAACTTCGGCGGAATTGGTGCCGTAATCGGCCACGAAATATCTCACGGTTTTGATGACTCCGGCTCCCGTTTCGACGGTGACGGAAACCTGAACAACTGGTGGACGGATGCTGACCGCAAAAACTTTGACGTAAAAGTGGGGCAGCTGGCCGCGCAGTATGATAAATACGAGCCGGTTAAAGGCAGCTTCGTGAACGGTAAATTTACGAGCGGAGAAAACATTGGCGACCTTGGTGGCGTAGCCGTAGCCTACACCGCTTTGCAGATGTACCTGAACGATCACGGCAATCCTGGGCTGATCAGCGGATTTACGCAGGATCAGCGTTTCTTCATGAGCTGGGCGACCGTGTGGAGAACCAAATCCACGGAGCAGTACATGGTGAATCAGGTGAAAACCGACCCGCACTCTCCGGGCTATTTCCGGGCGTTTGCGCCACTGGTGAATCAGGATGCTTTCTATAAAGCATTTGATGTGAAACCGGGTGATGCGCTGTACAAAGCACCATCGGAAAGAATTAAAATCTGGTAACAAAAACCCGGGACCGTCTGTTTTGAGCAGGCGGTCTTTTTTTATTTGGGCGTGCCCCTCAGCCGCGCGAGGCCCGCGCCCGGGTCGCTACGTCCGCTGCAATCTTTTTGCTGAAGCAAAAAGGATTTCCGCTGCCATCGCTCACGCAGGACTGCGCTTGTTTTCAGGAACAGTTCGAAACGGTGAAATCGAATTTTATTTTACAAATAATAGCGGAAGCATGGACCATAATTTAAAAACGGTATCCCAGCTTAAGGCTGCGTCAGCAAAAATGGGCAGCATCGTTCCTCTTTGCGCTAAGTCCGGCCCGAGGTCAAAGTACAGATCAACACTCCAGTTTTTCCAAACTACAAATTTATAACCCAGACCACCTGTAATGGCATTGTTTGGATCTTTACGAAATGAGGTATCGTTGCCGTAGTAAATATCTTCATTATGAATATACGCCAGTTGAAAGTATTGGCATCGTTCAGCAGATACCAGCGTGCAAAAGTCTTAAGAAAAATCTTATTTTTATACTCATCCGAATCTTTGATGAGGCCGGTTCCCCATGCTGTCCGGCGGACCATTGTGGCATTAATTTTCGTTCATAACTAATGTCTGCTATTTTGCGCAGATTCACCTTAATTTCATTTTGCTAGGCTGAATTAAAAAGCGCCGGCAAGCAGGAGCAGGAAATATAATTTTTTCATCAGTGATTTTTATCAAATATCTTTAATTCTTAAAACATAAGTATATAAATGGAAGGACTGACTATAATACGTAACGAAATCATCTCGAATGCTGAAACGCGTAATTTTCTGGCAGATGTGTATCATCCGGCGCAGGGAGAGAAATTTCCGGTCGTTATCTTTGCGCACGGTTATAAAGGCTACAAAGACTGGGGCGCCTGGGACCTGATGGCTCAGGAAATTGCCAACGCCGGCTTTCTGTTTATTAAATTCAATTTCTCGCATAATGGAACCACGGTAGAAGACCCAAAAAACTTTGCTGACCTGGAAGCTTTTGGACAAAACAATTTCAGCAAAGAATTATCAGATTATGAGAAGATGGTTTCATGGGCAGCAGACCATCCGAAAGCGCAGGCGGAAAAAATAGGCATTGTGGGGCACAGCCGCGGCGGTGGTATCACAGTGATTCAGGCGTACGAGGATGAGCGGATCAAAGCCGCAGCAGTTCTTGCGGGCGTCAGCAACTTCAGGTATCGGTTTCCGTCCCAGCAGCGTTTTGACGATTGGAAACAATCCGGTGTCATGTATTCTGAAAATAAAAGAACCGGCCAGCAAATGCCGCATTACTTTCAGTTTTTTGAAGACTTCGAAAGGCACGAACAACGGTTCGACATCCAGTACGCCGCGCAACATCTGGAAAAGCCATTCCTGATTATCCAGGGAACCGAAGATGAGGCGGTGAAAGATAAGGAGGCCACCCTGCTGCATGAGTGGGCAAAACAATCAGAACTGCTCATCCTGGAGGGCGCAAATCACACGTTTGGTGCAAAGGAACCCTGGACGGAAGATAAGCTACCGGAGGACCTGCAAAAGGCAACTTCAGCGCTTATTAAATTCTTTTCAGAAAAGCTCTAATCTGACCTTAAAATAAAATTAAAAATAAATTAAAATAACCTTAAAAAATATTAAGTTTGCGCATCTGAACCCTGCGCTATGAGCCTGTTGTCCATTCTCGAATTTCCTGATTTCGCCAATCCGCAAATCTGGATTAGTTTACTCACACTCACCTTCCTGGAGATTGTACTGGGCGTGGATAATATTATTTTCATTTCGATTATTTCCGACAAGCTCCCGAAGGAGCGGCAGAAATTTGCGCGCAATTTAGGTCTGGCGTTTGCCATGGTGTTCCGGGTCGCGCTGCTGCTTATGATAGGCTGGATTATCGGTTTGAAAGAACCGGTCCTGACGCTCGGTTTCCTGGAAGAGCCGGGCACAGAAGTCCCGCTGGCGCTCAGCTGGAAAGATATTATTCTGCTGGCGGGTGGTATTTTCCTGATTGCAAAAAGTACCTTGGAAATCCATGGGAAAATGCGCGGCGAACATGGCGAACCGGTGAAAAAATCCGGCTCCAACCTGATGACTTTGGTCATTGTTCAGATTATTCTGGTGGATATGGTGTTTTCGCTGGATTCTATTTTAACGGCTATTGGCCTGGTTGAAAATGTAATGCTCATGATTATTGCGGTGGTTATTTCCATTGGAATGATGATGGCGTTTGCCGGCCCGATTTCAACCCTCATTAATAAATATCCAAGCCTGCAGATGCTGGCACTTTCCTTCCTGGTGGTAATCGGTGTGATGCTTGTGGCCGAGGGGATTCATCAGCATGTGAGCAAAAACATTATTTATTCCTGTCTTGCCTTCAGCCTGGCGGTAGAAATGCTGAACATCCGTTTCCGCAATAAACAGCAGCAGCGCTACCTGAAATTAAATCCGGACCTCAATAAGGATTTAAGTATAAAAGAGGAGGAAATTAGAAGATAGAAGCTAGAACTTAGAAGTCAGAAATCAGATAATCAAAATTTAGAAATCTGACTTTTAAACGTTTTCAAATAGTAAAAGAATAGAAGCCGGCTGCAAGTGCAGCCGGCTTTATGAGTATCAGTAAGATATAAGAAGTTTATTAATATCTCGTCACTGCCGCGATACCTTGGAACTCTCTCAATTGTCCCGCTGGTAAAAAGACGGCTTTTCCGCCGAACTTCAGGTTTTGATGCAGTAAGTCGTCATACGGCTGAATGTTGGCCGTCGCCTGTTCGTCGTCCTCCTCGGTTCTGCCGCCTTCAGCTTCGGCACGTTGTTCCTCCAAAAAGAGAGTCTGCACACGGCCTTCTTCGATGGCTCTTTTGATTTCGCCCGGATCACTCAGGAAGGTGCCGCGGCCCACAGCATCCTGTAGTGATTGAAATTTCGCAGCCTGCTTTTTTTCCGTTTCCTTTTTCATGATGGGCCATACTTCGCGGACAATTGCGGCGGCTTTTTCATCCTGATAATTACCGTTGAGGTACACTTCACAAATCGACTCCTTCTCGTCTGCAATTTTCAGGTAATCGCCGTAATTTTCTGCTTCGGTTACTATGAATACCGGCAGTTTCTGCTCCTTCCGGATGTTATTTACAAACTTGTCCGTGCGGTTAAAAAACTCCTGCATCAGGCTGGTCTGCCGTTGAGCATTAGCTGCTTCGGGGCCGGGAATGGCAAAATATTCGGTGTTCTCGTAAGGGAAGTCGCCACCATATTCCTGGATGAGTGCATCGTCCTGCGCTTCGAGCAGTCGCGCCTTATGTTGGGTCAGCACCAGAATTAAATAATGGGTTTCCAATGCTTCGGCGCGCAAGAGATCGCGCAGGGCAAAATGGTCGGCAATATCTACCTGGTTCTGTACGGGAATGGTCAGCCTCACATATTCCGATATGTTCTTTTCAGCATTCACAAAAAGCAACAGGCTTTCCAGGTTGTGGCGATGGTCAATCTGGCTTTCCAGATCTTGCAATACCTTCATGGTATCATCCAGCTCCTTTTTATCGACCGTGTCTTTCAGTTTGTTTTCTGCCTCTTTGATGAGATTCTTCAGCAGAATTCCGTCCTTTTGATTATCCGGCAAAGTCCGGTGCGTATTGAGTGCGATCGTAATACAGTTTTTTGCGTTTACATCCTGCAGCATCTTTAATTTCTGTGTCATATTTTAATATTTTTTGATGTTTAAAATATGCCGCGAAAAACATGCCGATGTAGGGCAGCTGGCTGAAGTCGTCGGTTGTACTTGAAATTTTAATTTTATTTTAAGAATATTAGCAGCCAACCATTATCCGCGGAACAAAAAGAAATCTTCCTTCATGTCCTCAATTAAGGTTTCTTCGTTGGTCAGGATATAATCAATCGCTTTCGAGGTGAAAGTATTTCCTTTTTCCGTTAAAGAAACAACATCATTGTCGATGGTGATCAGATTGTTTTTAAGTGCCAGGTTGAGCACGGTGCGGCTGCGCACTTTTTGCCAGTTGATATGCTCCTGCAAATGGTTCACATGGCGTTCGGCAACATCTGAATGGTTTTTTAAATGAAGAATAAAAGTAATCAGCGAAACTTCGATCCGCTGCTGCCGTTCGCGGTACAGCACGGCTATCAAACCTTTGTCTGGCGCGAAAAGATAAACGACAAAAAATAGCAGGCCCAGCATGGTCGCGATGCTTCCTGCAATGGATGCATCGAGTGCGTTGGCAGCCCAGTAGCCGCTCACCGCTGCAAAAACACCAAAAAAGCAGGCCAGCGCCAGCATTTTCTTAAGATTGGTGGTGAGCAGATAGGCTGTGGCCGGTGGGGCAATCATTAAGGCAACCACCAGAATAGCGCCCACCGCATCAAATGCACCGACGGTGGTTACCGATGCCACAGTCATCAGGCCATAATGAATAATCACGGGTGAAAAACCGAGCGAAGTGGCCATGCCCGCGTCGAAAGTGCTCAGTTTTAATTCTTTAAAAAAAGCAAATAGTAAAAGTAAAGTAGCAGTGAGTATAACACTGACAACGATTAAAGCTTTCGGGCCGATATCGGTTCCGGCTATATACAAACGGTCAAACGGCGTGAAGGCCAGTTCGCCCAGCAATACGGCGTCCGTATCCAGATGCACATCATTTGCATATTGCGCAATCAGGATAACACCAATACTAAAGAGTGCCGGGAATACCAATCCGATGGCAGTATCTTCCTTGACCATTTTGCTCTGCTGAATCTTTTCCACCATGACCACGGTTAAAACCCCGGTCAGTGCCGCCAGAATAATAAGCAAAGGCGAATTGAGATCCTGGGTCAGAAAAAAGCCAATCACCAAACCCGGCAGAATCGAGTGGCTGATGGCATCGCTGATCATAGCCATTTTGCGCAATACCAGAAAAGTTCCCGGGATTGCACAGGCGATGGCCACCAGGCTCGCAATCAATTGTATTTCAAACTGTGCCGTGCTCATTTTTTATGTTTTGGTTGTACATATTGGCGGCTGCGGTTGCGCCTTCCGGCGTCAGGCTCCATTGGTCGCCGCGGAGTTGAACATAATTGCAATCCAGCAGTTTCCGCAGACCTTTCCGGCTGTATCCCTGGAAATTATTTAAAATTGCAATCGAGTGCGGATGCGAAAGATCTTCGTGCTCTTCGGCTATGTGATACATAAATAATAAAGTCTTCTGAACCTGCAAATCACTGCGGTTGCGGATGCGGCGGATTTCCCGGAACAGCAATCCGCGCATCGGGGAAAAAATAAACGAGAATAAAACAAATACCGAAGCTACGAGCACAATGACCGGCCCGGTGGAAAGGTTGTTCTGCGTGGAACTGATAGCAGTTCCGAAAACGCCTGCCGCCGCACCCAGAATGGCCGCCAGCAAAACCATCACGCCCAGATTGTTGGTCCACTGCCGGGCGGCTGCAGCCGGAGCCAGCAACATGGCACTCATCAGCACAACGCCGACGGTTTGCAAGCCGAGTACAATGGCCAGTACGATAAAACTCGTGATCAGAATGTCAATGGTTTTCGTATTAAAAGCTAATGTTTGTGCATAATCCTGGTCAAACAACAGAATTTTAAATTCCTTCCAGAATAGAAGCAGCACAAATAAACAAATCGCCGTGACCATGCACATGAGCCAGACGTCGCTTTCAACCAAAGTGGCTGCCTGACCAAATAAATATTTGTCCAGCCCTGCCTGATTTGCATTTGGTTGCTTTTGAATAAACGTTAAGAGCAACATCCCAAAACCAAAGAAAACGGAAAGGATAAGCCCCAGCGCTGTGTCTGATTTCAGGTGCGTTTTTTTAGTAATGCCACGAATCCAGAATGTTCCGACCAGGCCACTCACCAGCGCGCCAAGTAATAAAATATGGGTGTCTTTAGAACCTGTAAACAGGAACGCCAGCGCGATTCCCGGCAGCGCCGCGTGCGAAATAGCGTCGCCCAGCAGGCTTTGTTTTCGGAGCACCGCGAAACTGCCCAGCATGCCGGTTATGCCGCCCAGAACAGCCGTGCCCAGCGTAATGGTACGCAGGGTATAATCCGTAAACAGCAGCTGAAGGTAATCGGTTATCGACATATTATTTCTGGATGCTTACTTTATAATTAATGCCGTAGGTTTTGGTAAGGTTATCATCATTGAAGATATCCTTCACCGGACCGGTCGCAATTTTCTTCACGTTCAGGAAAGTAACCCAATCGAAGTATTCCGGGACAGTCTGCAAATCATGATGCACCACGATCACCGTTTTGCCTGCTTTGCGCAGTTCTTTTAAAATATTAATAATGGCAACTTCTGTGGTCGCATCCACGCCCTGAAAGGGTTCATCCATAAAATAAATGGAAGCGTCCTGCACCAAAGCCCGCGCCAGGAAAATCCGCTGCTGCTGCCCACCGGACAGCTGGCTGATTTGTCTCCCTTTGAAACTAATCATGCCCACCTTTTCAAGAGCTTCCAGCGCCTTCTTTTTTTCCTTAACGCCCGGCCGGCGGATCCAACCGAGACTGCCGTAGGTTCCCATCATCACCACATCCAGCGCCGTGGTCGGGAAATCCCAGTCCACGCTGCCTTTTTGCGGCACGTAAGCTACTTTCTTCCTTTGGGTGTCATACGGCTTTCCGAAAATGCGGACACTGCCGGCAATTGGTTTCAGGATACCGAGGATGGCTTTGATTAAAGTGGACTTACCGGCACCATTGGGTCCGACGATTGCCATCAGCACGCCTTCCGGGATCTGCAGGTCAATATCCCACAATACCGGTTTGTATTGGTATGCTACCGTGAGGTCATCTACCTGAACTGCGTACTTTTCCATTACTTCAAAGATTTTACCATGGTCTTTACGTTGTAGCGGAACATCCCGATATAGGTGCCTTCCGGTGTACCCGGATTTCCCAAAGCATCCGAAAATAAAGTCCCGCCGATGGCCACTTGATGGCTTTTGGAATTGACGGCGGCCTGCAATGCTTCCACGGTTCTTTTCGGTACAGAACTTTCAATGAAGATCGCCTTCACCTTGTGCTCGATGATATACGATGCTGTTTTCTGTACGTCCTGCACACCGGCTTCCGTAGCAGTTGAAATTCCCTGAAGTCCTACCACATCAAAGCCAAACGAACGGCCGAAATAATTAAATGCGTCATGTGCGGTAACCAGTCGGCGCTGTTCTTCCGGCAGGGTATTAATCTCTTCCCTAAGTTCTGCTTTTAAAGCTTTTAATGCTCCGAGATATCTTTTCGCATTTGCCTGAAATTCTTCGCGGTGTTCCGGTAAGGCTTTGGATAACTCATCGGCTACAAACTGGGTTGCTTTTTCCCAGTTTTCCACGGCGAACCAAATATGCGGATCATAATTGCTGGCAAAAAGGGTTGAACCGATCAGATCTTTTTTATCCAGCGCGTCGGAAATGGCAATGGTATTAATTTTTTGTCTCTGCATATTTTCGAACACTTCGACGAGCTTTCCCTCGAGCTGCAGGCCGTTATACAAAATCATGTCCGCCTGGGACAATTTGGAAACATCGCCTTCACTGGCTTTATATAAATGCGGATCGACGCCGGCGCCCATCAGTCCTGTTACGCTGACTTTATCGCCACCTACATTTTTAACAAGATCTGTAATCATCGAGGTGGTGGTCACAATCCGGAAATTTCCGTCATCTTTTTTAGCGTCTGTACATCCGGTTAAAAGGATGCTCATCATCAGCGTTAATATAAATTGTTTCATGGATCTAACATTTAGCGCGAAGGTAAGAAATTTCTTCATAGTTTTTACACCTAACTGTTTCAACTTTCATGCGCTGATGCGAACTTAAAAGAGGTTCGCAGGTTAGCAAAGAATTTAAATAAATCCTTTGAATCTCAAAGTAGAAACATATAGCTTACCATTTATAGGATTCCATTATAAAGAATATCTGTGTCCATTGTCTAACTTGAAGTTTTCTGCCGTTTTTAATCATTTGCAGCACCGTTCCGAAGTGTAAGTATTTCATGAATTAGATTTGGCAGCACCTCTCAATAATTAAAAGTTCACCTTTAAGCTATTCCGGGCTTTACCTTAAATTAAAAGCGCGGCTCTCTGAACCTAACGCTCCGCTATCAAAACTAATAGCTTGTTTCTATTTTTATCAGAAAACGAAGGTATAGGTTTAAAGCCATGGTACTCCGATGCAACATAATTTTATAAAACATTAACTATTATATGCAATAAAAAAAATCAATTAAACGCATGTTTAATATTACCTAATTGCTGCTTTGGCGCGAAATTTTCTACCTATTTGCGGTCAACAAATCTCTGTTATGGAACAGCATCACTACCGCCGACTTGCACTTATGCTACTGATTTCTTTTGTAATCATGTACAGTGTGATGTTTTTAAATGTCCACAAACTAAGTCATATTTACCTGAGCCTTACCAGGACGTACATGTCCTTACTAATGGTGACCCCGATGGCAGTGCTGATGCTGCTGCTGATGCCCAAGATGTACCAGAATCAAAAACTGAACAGGATGATCCTGATTTCTGCCGGAGTCGTTTTTGTTTTTGCACTCACTGCGCTGCGTTCTCAGGCATTTGTGGGAGATAAAGAATATATGAAAGGAATGATTCCGCACCATTCTTCCGCAATCCTGACCAGCGAAAACGCGAATATCCGAAATCCGCAGGTGCGCCAGCTGTCCGACAGTATTATTGCGGCGCAGGAAAAAGAAATCGCTGAAATGAAAATGCTGCTCGACAGTATTAACTAAACTATTAAATAATTTAGATTTTATATTATGTTAAAAAAACAAACACTACTGTTACTGGCCATTGTATCTTCCTTCTTGATGTCCTGCATGGCAACCAACGGTAATGACAGCAAATTGTATGGAAACCAGTGGGAGCTGGAATACATTACCGGTCCACGTATTACTTTTGAAGGACTGTTCCCGGATATGAAGCCTGTGGTTTCATTTGATAAGAGCAGCAAAATGGTTCGCGGCAATTCCGGATGCAACGGATACGCAGCGAAATATACCATGAACGGCATGAAAATAAACTTCGCACAGCCGGAAATCAGTACCATGATGTACTGCGGCGATGGTGAGGTGGTTTTCCTGAAAACCATGCAGGAAGTTGATTCCTATAAAATTGATACCGACGGAAAACTCGTCCTGATGATGGGCGATGTACCGATGATGCGATTCCACAAGAAAATGTAATTGCTGAAAATACTTAGAAAGAAAGCGGCGCTCCGGAATTCTGGAGCGCCGCTTTTGTCATTTAGCAATGAATATTTTTTACTTTTTATAGCTGTTGCGCGTACAGAAATATCCGATCGCAAGGCCGGCCAGCATGGTCAGCACCGTTTTCGTTTTGCGGGACGGAACCGGCAGCATAGTTTCTCCGTAAATGCGGAGCGGACTTTCCGACGGGTAATTCACATTTCCGTCGGTATCAGTAAGTGCCTCATCTTTCATCATCATTCGCATCAATGCCGAGGCTGTATTGATGATCGGACGCGGAAACAGGCTGTACATAGTTTTGGCCACTGCAGCAAAACCGTCGGTCACGATATGTTTTCGCGGGTTCTTGGCCGCTTCCACCATGTGAGCTGCCAGTTCACGTGGATCTGTGGAGAACGGTGGAATTTTAAAATCGAGCCCAGAATACTTTGCGGAATGCATGTTTCCGGTCGAGCGCTGGATGCCCGGGTATAATCCGACGATATGGATATTCGGCTCATCCGACAGTTCACCCTGAAGTCCTTCCACCATACCGCGGGCACCAAATTTCGTACTTGAATAGGCGGTGGAATAGGGCGCGGGCATATAACCGCCCACGGAAACATTGTTAATTAAAATGCCTTCTTTCTGTTTTTTAAAAATCGGAATGGCCGCATGGGCACCGTTCATAAAACCCAGCAAATTTGTTTTTACTACCTGCTCCATAGTTTCTGTCGGAATATCCTCAAACCTTCCGCTGGCCATAACGCCGGCATTGTTTATCCAGATATCAATTCTGCCGTTGAACTGCAGTGCTTGGTCGGCCAGGCTTTTTACAGCGGCGGCGTCGCTCACATCTGTCTGAATCCCAAGTGCGGGTACTTCCAGGTCATGGCAAAGTGCCACCGTTTCATCCAGCCCTTTCTGGCCGCGGGCCGCGATGACGATGTTACATCCTTCGAGCGCAAAAGCTTCTGCGGCAGCACGGCCAATGCCACTGCTGCCACCGGTAATCACTACAGTTTTTCCGCGTAAGCTGCGGGTCGCTTCTGTATTGTTGTTCATAATAGTTGATTTGGTTCAGAAACAGGCATCAATTTTTATGCAAGTTGGACTTACCTGCGTCCGTACCGCGATTTGTGGTTTAAATAAAGCAGCCCTGCCTTGCCATTAATCTCAGTTTACTTTATCTAAAGTTACCGATGCGACCGCACTGGCTGCGAAACTTCACCATTTTTAAATCAAATGTTAAAAAATCCTTAATTGTAGTGAAAATCGTTATATTTGCCGACTATAATTTTAATGTTGTAAACTACTCACAATGCAAGGAAAAGGACTAATTAAGCTGGTCGCCATCGTTCTGGGGCTGATCTGTCTGAACGAGCTGCTGCCTACGTGGTACGCCGGGAAGATAGAACGGCAGGCTACGGCACTGGCAGGAAATGATCCGGTGAAGTATCAGAAAGAAATCGCGCGCCTGTCCAAAGACACGCTGAATCTGGGATTCACCAAATTGTACTACACCCGGGCGCAGGAAAAGGAAATGAAGCTGGGGCTCGACCTGAAAGGCGGGATCAACGTACTGCTGGAAATTAATGAGCGTGACTTGGTGAATGACCTGACACAGTACTCCACCAACCCGATTTTGCTCGAAGCACTGGACCGCACCGACAAGGCACAGAAAAACTCAACGAAGAACTACATTGAAAACTTCTTCACGCAGTTTGAAGCTGTTAACCGGGAAAAGAATACCAACCTGAAACTTGCAGATCCTGAAATATTCGGAAATACCAATCTGTCTGAAATTAAATTTAATTCTACGGATGAGGAGGTAAAAGATATTATCCGTCGGAAGATCAGTGCGGCAGAAGGAGCAGCGTATGAAGTAATCCGCACCCGTATCGATAAAATGGGGGTAACCCAGCCTAACGTACAGCGCGTACCGGGCACGGGACGTATCTCCGTGGAAATGCCGGGGATCAAGGAAATTGACCGCGTGAAAAAAATGCTGCAAACCTCTGCAAAACTGCAGTTCTGGGAAGTGCAGCAGGCGCCGGAAGTACTGCCGTATTTTGAGCAGCTTTCCAATATTGTTCCTGCCAAGGCAGATTCTATCGGTGTGGCCAAAAACGCCAACCTGATGGCCATGCTGCAGCTGAATACACTGCGCGCCAACGGGGTCGGAAATATTAAACTGTCCGATACCGCGGCGATTAATAAAATTTTAAACTCAGAAATTGCTAAAAACCTGAGACCGGCCAATATTAAGTACACCCAGTTTATGTGGGGCTACAAACCGGAAAGCAATGATGAAAACAATCTGGTACTTTACGCGATTCGCGGAAACATTACTCAGAAAGCACCGGTGGATGGTGCCGTGGAATCTGCACGTGTCAATTATGATGACCTCGGAAGAGTTGTGGTGGATATGCAGATGGATTCCAAAGGATCCAAAGACTGGAAAACGCTGACCGCGAAAAACGTTAATAAGCCGGTAGCTGTAACATTGGATAATGTGGTGTACACCGCTCCGAATGTAGTGAATGAAATACCAAACGGCCGTACGCAGATTTCCGGGAACTTCTCGCAACAGGAAGCGCAGGATCTGGTGGACGTGCTGGGTGCCGGGAAACTTCCGGCGAGTGCGAAGATTGTACAGGCCGACGTGGTGGGACCTTCATTGGGTGCAGCTTCGATTGAAGCGGGAATGTTATCCTTCCTGATTGCCTTCCTGGTGATCATCGCGTATATTATTTTCTATTATGGTGGTGCCGGGGTGTACGCGGTAATTGCCATGGTGATCAACCTGTTCTACATCTTTGGGATTATGGACTCGGTGGATGCCACGCTTACGTTGCCTGGTATTGCCGGTATTGTACTTTCCATGGCAATGGCGGTGGATACCAACGTTATTATTTATGAGCGTACGAAAGAAGAACTCTTTGCCGGAAAATCAATTTTGGAAGCATACAAGGATGGTTTTAAACACGCGCTCTCCGCAATTATCGATGGTCACTCCACGACGATCCTGACGGCGATTGTGCTGTACATCTTCGGAACCGGACCGATCAAAGGATTTGCAGTAACGCTGATTATTGGTTTGTTAATGACCTTCTTTACGTCAGTATTGTTATCCCGTGTAATGATTTTCTCCCGACTGAACAAAGGGAAAGGCCTTTCAGTCT
The DNA here is from genome assembly GCF_022968825.1 of Chryseobacterium salipaludis. Classification (GTDB taxonomy): domain Bacteria; phylum Bacteroidota; class Bacteroidia; order Flavobacteriales; family Weeksellaceae; genus Kaistella; species Kaistella salipaludis. The sequence goes on along the minus strand of NZ_JALHKS010000004.1, from coordinate 25,156 downwards.
GGACGCCGCCAACTAAGAATCTGTTCCGCAATATCTGGATTGATTTCATTGGTAAGAGAAAGTATGCGTATATCATCTCTGCCATTCTTACGGTAGGAAGTTTAGCTTCAATCGCTATTAACGGATTTAAATTCGGAATCGACTTTACCGGTGGTAGAAACTATGTGGTGAAGTTTGACAAAGCCGTTGATGCCAACCGTACCGAGGAAAACCTGCTGAAATTATTCCAGACCAAAGACGGGATCAATTCCGCGGTAGAAGCCAAAACTTTCGGAAACAGCAACCAGCTGAAAATTTCAACCGATTATAAAATTGATGATGAATCGCTGGCCGCTGACCAGGAAATCGAAGAGAAACTGTTCCAGGGCCTGAAGGCAGATTTGCCGGCCGGCATGACACTCCAGCAGTTTAAAGCAGCTGATATGGGCGAAGCCGGAATTGTTTCTTCCACTAAAGTAGGGCCTACCGTAGCGGACGACATCAAAACCGGTGGTACGTTTGCGGTAATTGCTGCACTGGGCGGGATCTTCCTGTATATCCTCATTCGGTTCAACAAGTGGCAATTCTCCCTGGGAGCTGTTGCCGGCCTTGCGCACGATGCCGTTATTATCCTGGGAACCTATTCCTTGTTATACCGCTATATGCCGTTCAACATGGAAATTAATCAGGACTTTATTGCTGCGATCCTCACGGTACTCGGTTATTCCATTAATGATACGGTGATTGTATTTGACCGTATCCGTGAATACCTGCGCGAGAAAAAATCGCTTACGCTGGCAGGTCTGTTTGATGATTCTATCTCCAGTACGCTGGGCCGTACCTTCAACACCTCATTCACGACGATTCTGGTGATCCTGGCGATTTTCATCTTCGGGGGAGACAACCTGCGCGGATTCATGTTTGCGCTGCTACTGGGTATCGGGTTCGGTACGTATTCCTCCATCTTCATCTCTTCGGCCATCGCGTATGATTTCCTGAGAGGTAAGAAAAAAGAAGAAGCACCACACGGAAAAACAACGGCTGATCGCGAGCTTGTTTCATCTTCGAAATAGGACACTATCTGATTATTATAATGCCTTCCGAATTTGGGAGGCATTTTTTTTGCTGAAAAGCATACTTGCTTTAAGATGCATTTTTGTCATCTTTTACCTTAAAAATTCCTGTTTGCCCACCTTATTAAATTGACTTCGTTTTACCCGATTTCCATAATTTTGCACCTTATGAAAAAGAAACAGCGCGCAGCCGGCGTCGGTTTTATATTTATTACCCTGATGATTGATATCACGGGCTGGGGTATTATTATTCCGGTGGTGCCGAAACTGATTCAGGAACTGATTCATAATCCGGATATCAGCGTGGCCTCACAATACGGTGGCTGGCTGAGTTTTGCCTATGCCGGCATGCAGTTTCTCTTTGCCTCCGTGCTGGGCGGATTAAGTGACCGTTTTGGCCGCCGTCCGATTATCCTGTTTTCTTTGCTTGGTTTTTCGGTTAACTTTATGATTCAGGCTTTAGCGCCCAGTATTTTCTGGCTTTTTGTGGGCCGGATATTTTCGGGAATAACCGGTGCGAGTGTCACCACTGCGAGCGCCTATATTGCGGATGTGTCCACAGATGAAGACCGCGCGAAGAACTTCGGTCTGGTGGGCGCCGCCTTTGGGGTAGGTTTTATTGTGGGTCCGGTCCTGGGCGGACTGCTTGGCCATTACGGAGCGCGTGTACCATTTTACGCCGCAGCGGCACTTTGCCTCATTAACTTTCTTTACGGCTGGTTTGTTTTACCGGAAAGCCTGGCACCCGAGCACAGGCGTCCTTTTAACTGGCGGCGCGCCAATCCGGTCGGCTCCTTAATGCAGCTGCGCCGTCATCCTGAGATTATCGGTTTGGTTTCTGCCTTGGTTTTTGTGTATATCGCCAGTCACGCCGTGCAGGCCAACTGGACCTTTTTCACCATGTATAAATTTGGATGGAACGAACAGCTCGTCGGGATCTCCTTAGGTGTTTCTGGACTAATGGCCGCCCTGGTGCAGGGATATCTGATCCGGCTGGTGCAGCCTCGGCTGGGGAATGAACGGACGATTATTTATGGTTTATCGCTCTACGCGGTGGGGTTGCTTTTGTTCGCCTTCGCATCCCAAAGCTGGATGATGTTCGCTTTCCTGGTTCCGTATGGACTTGGCGGAATCGCCGGACCGGCGCTGCAGGCGGTGATCTCTACGCAGGTGCCGCGCGGCGAGCAGGGCGAATTGCAGGGTGCGCTGGCCAGTCTCATCAGTTTAACGGCGATCGTGGGTCCGCCATTGATGACCAACACCTTTTATTATTTTACGCACGATGCTGCACCCTTTCTGTTTCCGGGCGCACCGTTCTTTCTGGCATTTTTGCTGATGAGCGTCAGCGTGCTGATGGTGTACAGGCTCTTCCCGCGCAAAAAGAAAATAAAGTAAATGAAACAGCATCGGTTAATCTTTTGTAATTTTGCGTTATGGAACTGAGTATAGGCGAAATGCTTGTTATTGCCATAGCCATTGTTGTGCTGTTCGGCCCGAATAAATTACCGCAGATTGCGCGTGACCTCGGTCAGGGTGTCCGCAAAATGCGCGGCGCCATGGAGGATGTGAAAACTGAAATCATGAAGGAAACCGATAATCCGGTTGCGGAAATAAAGCGCGAGATCGATAAGGTGAAGGAAGCAGCCCAGAACTACAATCCGCTGGCAGAAAAAGCACCGGAAAATGCGCCGCAGCGTGAACCTGTGGTGCGTAGCCAGGCCGAAGATGATTCCTATGAAGGGCCGGTAAGCAGGTAGCCGTATGGAACTTATTCAGTTTGACCGTCAACTTTTTTTAGAGCTTAATACACTGGGCGATTCCGCCTTCGATCAGTTCTGGATTCTTATTTCTGCTACCTGGATCTGGGTGCCGCTGTACATGATCTTTTTGTATTTACTGAAAAGATTTTTCTCCTGGCGCCAGCTCATTTATATTTTAATTTTTATTGCGCTCGGTGTTACGGTTTCTGATCAGCTGGCCGGCATCTACAAGGTAGGAATTGCGCGGTTGCGGCCGTGCCATGATCCGTACTTAATACACCAAATGCGAAGCGTGAAGTGCGGTGGTCAATTTGGCTTTTACTCCAGCCATGCTTCCAATACTTTTTTCCTGGCTTCCTTTCTCACACAGCTGCTGCGTCGTCAGCTTCCCAAACTGCCCTTTATTTTATTTATGTGGGCTGTTGTTGTTTCGTACAGCCGTATTTATCTGGGGGTGCATTTTCCGCTGGATATCGTCATGGGTGCTGCCGTAGGCTTTTTATTAGGAGGCTTTTTCGCAACACTTTCCAAAAAGGTGATTTATAGAACAGCGGCCTAGCGCTTTCTAATTATCTTAATTAAAATTTACTGCAAAAACTCTTTTTTAGGGTCTGTTGCACCTTAGTTGTACGCGGCATTTCCGGTAGCGCTGCCATCTTTTTTATATCTTTGTTTCTATGTCTGAAAACAACGATAAGCGCCTTTTTCTCATCGATGCGTATGCGATGATTTTCCGTGGATATTATGCCCTGATCCGCAGCCCGCGCATTACCAGCAGCGGGCAGGATACTTCCGCTATATTCGGTTTTACCAATTCATTAATTGAACTCATTCGCCGCGAGCGGCCTACCCACCTTGCTGTGGTGTTTGATGTTGGCCAAGCCAGTATCCGCACCGATGATTTTGCAGAATACAAAGCCAACCGCAGCGAAACGCCCGACGCGATCAAAGAAGCGATTCCGTACATACACCGGATCCTGAGTGCGATGCATGTGCCGATTCTGGGGCTCGAAGGCTACGAAGCCGATGATGTGATCGGAACCATTGCCTGCAAAGCGGAGAAAGAAGGCTATCAGATTTATATGGTAACGCCGGACAAAGATTTCGCGCAGTGCGTGACGGAAAACATCCGTATTTATAAACCCGGTCTGAAAGGTGCCGAGTTTGAAATACTGGGCGTGGAAGAAGTCAAAGCTAAGTATGAGATAGAAGACCCTAAACAGGTCATTGACTTCCTGGCGATGATGGGAGATTCCGTGGATAATATTCCGGGGCTGGAAGGCGTGGGAGAGAAGACCGCCAAAAAGTTTCTGAAAGAATACGGCAGCATTGAAAATCTGCTCGCCAACACCCATGAACTGAAAGGGAAGCTGAAAGAGAAAGTAGAAGCGTCTGCCGAGCGCGGCATCATGTCGAAGAAACTGGCGACCATTATCTGCGATGCGCCGATTGATTTTCATCAGGAACAATATGATCTCGACACACCGGATTTTGTGCAGGTGAAAGAGATTTTCGATGAGCTGGAATTCCGTCGCATGTACGAAAATTTATATCGGGCCTTTGCACCGGCAGAAACTCCGACGGCACCACAAGATCTGAAACCCGCGGCGCAAAAGCCGGCAGCCGCATCGGGACAACTGGATCTTTTTGCCAACTTCGAAGAGCTGGACAGAGCAACCTCTACCGTTCAGACTGCGGAAGACAGCGATCATTTGTATCAGCATATTTCTTCACCGAAAGCACAATATGTTCTGGTGAAAAATCTGTTGCAGCAGCCGGTGGTGGCTTTCGATACGGAGCTTTCGCAGCCGGATGAGATGGAAGCGGAACTGATTGGTATGAGTTTTTGCTACCAGCCCGGACTTGCCTATTATATTCCGCTGAGCACTGACCGGGCAGAAGCGCAGACAACACTGGAAATTTTCCGGCCTTTCTTCGAGAAACAGGATCTGATCAAAGTCGCGCATAATCTTAAAACTGATTTTAAGATCCTGACATTGTACGGGATCACCATGCAGGGAGCGATGTTCGATACCATGATTGCACATTACCTGCTTAACCCGGACGGCCGTCACAATATGGATTATCTCGCAGAAGTTCATTTAAATTATAAACCGATTGCCGAAGAAACTTTAGTCGGCAAAGGCAAGAATAAAACAACATTGCAGGCACTGCCGTTGGATAAACAGACGGTGTTTGCCTGCGAGGATGCAGATATTACCCTGCGACTGTACGAATTGTTTGCTCCCCAACTGCAGAAGGAAAATCTGCACGACCTGTTTTTCAGTGTGGAAATGCCGCTCATGCAGGTGCTCGCCAAAATGGAACTGGCGGGTATTTCCCTGGACCGGGCTTGGCTGGAGCAGGAGAGCAAAGACCTGGAAAATGACCTTAAAAATCTGGAGACAGAAATCTTTGCACTATCCGGCGAGGAATTTAATATTAATTCACCCAAACAGCTGGGCGAAATCCTCTTTGAAAAACTGCAGCTGGACCCGAAAGCGAAAAAGACGCGAACCGGCCAATATTCAACCTCGGAAGATATTCTGCAAAAACTGGTCGCCAAGCATGAAATTATTCAGCACATTCTGCAGTATCGCACCTATCAAAAGCTAAAGTCCACCTACGTGGATGCGCTGCCCCTGCAGATTGATAAAGATGACCACCGTGTCCACACGAACTTCTCGCAAACCACAGCCGCCACGGGCCGTTTGTCCAGCGTGAATCCGAACCTGCAAAATATTCCGATTCGTACCTTGCGCGGCCAGCAGATCCGCGGTGCGTTTGTTGCGAAGCCGGGTCATAAACTGATTGCCGCGGATTATTCTCAAATTGAGCTCCGGCTTATTGCCGCAATTTCCGGCGAGGAAAACATGATTAAAGCATTCCAAAACGGCGAAGACATTCACGCCTCGACGGCATCCAGATTATTCGGTGTGCCACTGGAAGAAGTAACGAAACTGCAGCGCTCACAGGCAAAAACAGTTAACTTTGGTATTCTGTATGGGCAAGGCGCTTTTGGTCTTGCGGAACAGACCGGACTTTCCCGTGCTGAGGCCAAGGAAATGATCGCTTCTTATTTTGATACGTATCCGCAGCTGAAAAAATACATGGCAGAGCAGGTGGAGAAAGCCCGCGAAATGGGATATGTGGAAACGGTGCTTCACCGGAAGCGGCATCTGAAAGATATTAATTCCGCCAACTTTGTGGTGAAAGCGCACGCAGAAAGAAATGCGGTAAATGCACCAATTCAGGGAAGTGCCGCAGACGTGATCAAACTGGCCATGATTCATATTGATGAAAAGCTGACCACCGAAAAGCTGCAGACGCGCATGCTGTTGCAGGTGCATGACGAACTTGTGTTTGAATCTCCCGAGGAAGAAGTGGAAACGGCCTCGGCGCTCATTAAACATGAGATGGAAAACGCGTATCTGACAACGGTTCCGCTGCTGGTGGAAGTGGGTGTCGGCAATAACTGGCTGGAGGCGCACTGATGCATTTCCTGATTATCATACCGGCACACAATGAAGCGGAATATATCGGTGCCGCGCTGGAGTCTTTAAGTCGCCAGGATTACCGCGATTTCAGGTGTGTGGTTGTGGACGATGGTTCTTCTGATGCCACGGCTGAAATTGTACGTACAATTGCAGGAGGCGACTCACGGTTCGTTTTACAGCAACTGCCGGCATCGGAACATCAGCCCGGCGCAAAGGTGGTGCGCACTTTTATGTCCGGACTGCAGAGTCAGGAGCTGGGTTCCACAGATATCATTTGTAAATTTGATGCGGATGTTATTTTCCCGCCTGGTTATCTTTCAGAGATTAAGAAGATTTATGAAAATGATCCAGAGGCTGGCATGGCATCGGGAATTGTGAAAATCAGCAACGAACCTTTTTCTGTAAAGGAAGCTTTTGACTTTAATAATAAAAACGGGCAGTGGCAGTTTGAGAATATTTCTTCCAAAAACCATGTACGCGGCCCGATCAAAAGTTACCGCAAAGCCTGCTTTCAGGAAATAAATGGTTTGCGCCCGGTGCTCGGCTGGGACAATATCGATGTGATGCTGACCCAAAAACACGGCTGGCGAGTTATTACCAATAAAGAACTCTGGGTGAAGCATTTGCGGCCGACCGCTTATAAATATAAAACACAAAAAGCGGAGAAACTGGGCGAATATTTTTATAACATTGGTTTAGATTTCCCGCTGGCCTTTATTTCCTCTGCAAAATCTTCTTTAAAAAATAAGTCGTTGCGTGAACTTATAATTACCCTGCGAAGTTTCTTGAAACAAAAAGCACAGCGGCACCTCACGGAAGAGGAAATCGCCTACATCCGGAAGCTGCGCTGGCGACAAATGCTGAAGCGTAAATAAATCAATTTTATATTCTAAATTCTGTGAATCATTGAGAAGGATCGCCTACATCGAACTGGATACCCACGCAGAAATCGCAAGCCGGTTTTATCAACTGCTGCAGGATTCTGCCGTAGTCGCGGTAGATTATTATTTCTCGCCTAAAATTGCCGAACAAGTTCAGCTGACAGGAAACAATGTTTCTGTGCTGCAACCTGCGGAGCTTTTAAAAAAACTGAGGGAAAAAGAATATGAACTGGTACTCATCGGTACGGTGCACCGGTATTTTCAAATCTTTTATAAAGTCGTGCAGGAGTTTAGAACAGCGGTAATCGTGCATAACCTCAACTTCAGTCAGGAAAGTGTTACCAATCTTTATAAAAACATAGGTAAAGAAGAAACCAAATATCGCGTAAAGCTTGCCCTGAAAGAACATTTGCATCTGGCACCGCTCGTTTATAAGAAAGCTGCCGCACGGCTTGTTTTAGATGCTTCCATGGCTTCCGACGGAACACAGTGGCTGCCTTTGTTTTATGCGGAAATGCCCGGCTCTTCCGGCAATCAGATTTTAAATATCGTGATTCCGGGTTCCGTGCAACAGCAGAGACGTGATTATCAACATGTACTTCGGCAGCTTGCAAAATCCAGAGAACTGCTTCATGTAACTTTTCTGGGCAAAGCAGCCGGTGCGGAATTGCAGTGGCTGCAAAGATTTGAGCAGGAATATTCCGTACAGGTATCCCTGCGCTATTATACCGAAAAAGTACCACAGCTGGAATTCGATAATGTGATGAGGAATGCTGACGTATTATGGTGCCCGATTCAGCGCAGAACCCGCTTTTTCAGTGTCGCAGAAGAATACGGACGAACCAAAATGTCGGGGAATATAGGCGATGCCATTTCATATGCGAAACCGGCTGTATTCCCAAGGTGGTTTACATCACCGTATGAGTTTATCCATCAGGAACAGGATCATATTGACGCGCAGTTATTGGCTTTAAAAAATATGCAATACGATTTCCTGCAGAACTATAGCAAAGAAACTGTTCGCACCAGGCTGGAAGAGGTATTGCAGCGGTTACTTAAACCTGAATAAGGAATTGAAGAAGGCTTTATTGATATACTTTTCCAACGGAATAATTTTCATAAAATGATTCACGGCGAAAATAACAGCTGCCACAAAAGCAGGCTTATAAATCATATTGAATAAAGCACTTTTGGTCTCCGGCAGCATGATGGCGACCGTAATGGCCAGGGTGCACACAATCAGCAGATACAGCATTTCTATGGTGAGCGGAAAAACCTTAAAACGGTTATAATTAAAGTAAATTTTAATAATATTAAAAATACCCAGCGAAATGGCCGTTGCCAGCGCGATCCCGATGATGCCCAGGCTGGTGCGCGTGAGGAAAAAATAATTTAAGCCAATCGTCATTGCCGCCAGGAACAGCATCACCACAATATTAAACCGGTAATATTTCGAAAGCGAAATAATATGTCCGTTAAAGCCGGTGGCCAAATCAAATAACATCACAAAACCCAGAATCCAGACGACAGGCTCGGCCTGACGCAGTTGTTCGCCATTGGCAATGAGTTGCGTGAGATACGGGAAACCGACCAGAATGCACGAAAACAGGAAAATTCCCAGGAAAAATAAGGATAGGGAAGTGCGTTTATGGAACCGGTCCAGCTCTTCGAAATCACCGCTTTCGATGCTTTTGTTGATGACCGGCGCGGAGATATTAAACAGGCCCATTTGCGGAATCATGATAAAGGACAGAATGGAGAGAATAATACTGTACACGCCATTTTCCTCGAAGTTGAGGAATTCACCAATCATGAAATTATCCACCCGAAAGGCAATATAGTTCCCGATATTTCCGAGGAAACCGAAGAAACTATAATTAAGAATTTCTTTCCACAGGCCGTTTCTTTTGACATAGGTAAGCGTGAAATCCGGCTGCACCTTTTCGAGCGAATTAGTATAAAAGCCATACCCTGCCAAGGCGAAAATAAACATCCCGATGAAGAAAGCATACGCACCTTTCTCGGAAAAACCGGCGTAGAAAAAAAGGCAGAAAGCCCCCAGGTTGGCCAGTTTCGGAAACAGGTTTTCGAAAATATTGGGAACTGCAATCCGCTTAAAGTTAGACAGGTATTTATTCAGCACCGCGGACAGCGCAAGCACCAGTATCAATGGCAGAATCAATCCCCTCATATGCCAGAGCTCCAGCGAGCGGAACGACGGGAAAAGGTAGAAGAATATCAGGAAACAGAGACAAAAAACAATAAAGTTGAAAACGATGCCCGCCAGCGAAAGCGATAGCAAATTCTGGTGACGGCCTTGCTCCTGCGCTCGGTGAAAAAACTTAACATTTGAAAATGAAAGGCCGAAAACAACAATGGGCAGCAGCATTTCTGCAGTGGGCATAATGTAGCGCAGTTTCCCATAAAATTCAATATGATTCGGAAAAACAAACAGCGCCGAAAAGGTGCCGAGCAAAAAGCCGAAGTAGCCAATCAGTGAGTACTTAAGACCCTGTCTTGCGATGACGCCCATTTATATAGTGCAGATTTTGAGTGGATTACGATCCGCCCTCGTTGCGCGTGCAGCAGAATAAAAGTTCAGAGTATTAACAGTTGAAGGCATAAACACTTTGGTTGCAACTGCCAAAGGTAAGAAATAATGTTAAATAAATGTTAAAAGATTTTATAAGCTGTTTGGATGTTAGATAAACAGTCATTCCTTTGTTGATCCATTCAGCAGTTTTATCATTAGGATTTATGCAAGACTTTATCAGCTTACATTAACACAGATCATTAAGATCATGCAATTATATGCATTCCTGTCCGCCAGACATTTGAACTCTCAAAAGATCACTAGTCATTTTCAGATGATCCATAACGACCGTGATGATGTATTCTTCGGGCGGCTAAACTGAAGAAAACTGATGGTTAGTACAGTGCCAACCAGTAATATGATCAAAAAAAGCACTGCGATAAAAACCGTGATGAAGAAATGAAAATTTAATTCCGGAAAAACCTTCATATCAGCTGGTCAAGCGTTTGATCCTGAGCAGGAGCTCACTGGGACTAAATGGTTTGACGATAAAGTCCGCGGCGCCTAAGTCAAATGCATCTAGCACCACTTCTTCCTGGCCCAGGCTTGAAAGAATAATTACGGGAATCTGGGCACCGTTTTGTTGCAGATAAAACCTCTGTGCCCGAAGCAAAGGGCATCATAATATCTGTGATAATTAAATCAATTTTAGATGTTGTAAGATTTTCAATGGCTTCTTTGCCATTTCTAGCCAAAATGACCTCGTAATTTTCTTTCTTTAATTTGTGCTCAATCGTTTTGAGAATAAGTTCATCGTCCTCTGCAACTAAAACAACCATGTATTTTTTTAAGATAATTTATTAATAATAAGCTCGCCGGTGCCAATCTCATTAATGAGGTCTGCTATCAGTTCGCCGGGATGCTCACTGTTCTTTAATTTATTTTCTGCCTGCACAGCGATTTCGGCAATCCGGAATAATCCGGCAGTTCCGGCAGTCCCCTTTATCTTATGCAAAATTCTTTGCAATTCTGCCAGGTTATGACTATGGTTTGCGTGATTTATTTTTGTCTTGCCATCTGCCAACTCGTCAAGGACCAGATGAATAAATATTTTCCTGAAGTCTGTATCTTGGCCTACCTGCTCATTAAACAAGGATATATCAAAATGTTTTTCTATTTGGAGTGGTCCTTTTTCATCTTCATTCTGCAGGTCAGGCAGATACTTTTCAAGCATTTCCTGCAGGTCAGCTTGTCGTAGCGGTTTAGGCAGAAAATCCGTCATGCCGGCGTCCAGGCATTTTTCTTTTTCGCCTACTATATTTCCGGCAGTAACCCCCAGAATCGGTGTGTCGAAAAAAGAAGGTATTTTCCGAATCCTTTTTGTGGCCTCGATGCCATCCATTACCGGCATTTGTACATCCATCAGAATCAGATCAAACTGGGTTTCCTGACATGCTTCCAGCGCCTGCAATCCGTCGGTTTTTTCGGTAAAGATTGAGTTGGGACGCAGGGATTGCATCATTTTATTATTCAGCACCATGTTGACCGGGTTATCATCCACTAGCAATACATTCAGTACATCCTGTGTTACGGGTGATCCGCTTTGCTCTCCCTCAACTTCTGTTTCGCATTCAGAAGGTAAACTGTTGATCGCCCGGCGAAGCGTACTGTAGAGTTCCTGCGACTTAATAGGTTTAAGGAGACAGAAGGACTTTTCATCGCGACGGAAGGAATTAATCACGTCGGTTTCTTCTGAGGAGGTGTGCAGTACCACTAATGGCGCAATTTCGTCCTGCTCACTAAACAGCTGTTTTATCTTCTCGATCGTTTCCAAGCCAGAGATAACAGGCATATGATAATCCATCAGAATCACGTCAAAGCGTTCGCCTGCCATCAGGATTTGCAGCGCTTCCATGCCATTAGCCGCCAACTTACAATCGATATTTTTGTACCGCAGCATGTGCTCCAGGATCATGCGGTTATTCGCATTATCATCCACAATCAGTACCCGCCCAATATTGAGTTCGCTGTCATCTTCTAAACTATCCTGCTCGTAAGCTACCGTGAGTTCAAAATAAAACACAGAACCTTTGTCTTGCTCGCTACTTAACGATAAGTGACTGTTCATGTATTTCAGAATGTTATTGGAAATGGTAAGTCCAAGACCAGTACCGCCGTATTTTTTGCTTACAGAACTGTCCTCTTGGGTAAATGCGTCAAATATTTTTTTCTGCTTTTCAACTGGAATTCCTATTCCGGTATCCCGCACCGAAAACCGCAAGGAAATGTTTTCATTTTCCTGCAGTATTTTCTCAACCTTTAATTCAATTTCTCCTTTTTCTGTGAATTTTACGGCGTTACCTAAAAGGTTAATCAATACTTGCTTGATGCGCGTTTCATCGAGCCAAAGATTTTGCGGTATGCCCGGCTCAATATTCAACAGCAATTCAATATTCTTGCGTTGGGATTGGTACAGGATGACATTCATCACCTGATCCACCATATCATACACGTTCGCCTTATCTATAAACAGATCCATCTTGCCTGATTCAATTTTAGAGAAGTCCAGGATGTCATTGATGATATTTAGCAAGCTCTCTCCTGATTCATTGATGTATTTCAGGTATTGGGTCTGCATATCGTTCAATGGTGTCTTAAGCAGGAGATCTGAAAAGCCGATGACCCCGTTGAGCGGTGTGCGGATCTCGTGACTCATATTGGCCAGAAATTCTGATTTGGCACGGTTCGCCAGATCGGCATTTTGTTTGGCTTGTGTCAGTTCTTCATTATTATGAATAAGTTCCGTAATGTTTTGCGCACAAATGATTAAGCCTCCCACTTTATTGTTGCCGATGTACCACGGACTAACCTGAAAACGGTAGTTTTGGCTTGGTATTCCATTTCGTGCCTCGATTACCATATTTTCATTGACATATGCTTCACCATTCAATGCATTTTCATAAATAGCTTTTCTGTATTCAGGTACATTCTTGGTGCTCCCTGAAACGAGGTTATTGCCCAGCAATTGACCAACATCTGTTCGCAGCTCCTTAGCCCAGTATTCACTGACCGCCACATAAGTGAGCTTGCGATCAAGCATTGCGACAGGTGTTGGAACATACTTTATAAATGCCTGCAACATGGCCTCCTTGCGCTCCAGCTCGTTCATGGTTTTTTTAATCTGATCTATGTCCTGAATGATTCCATAAACACGTATACATTGTCCGTCCTCAAACTCAGGAATAGCTTTGACGCGAACCCAGATCATGGTACCGTCTACTTTTATAAGCTGAAGCTGTTCATCATATGGAATACCCTTTTCCACTGCTCTTGTAAAAAGTTCATCCACGACAGCCTGATCTTCAGCACTGTAAAAACCAACAGCTGTACTGTAATCTGGTTCAAAGTCCTCACTTACACCATGGATTTCACGTGTTAAGCGTGACCAGAATATTTTTCCGTCCCTCAAATGAACTTCCCAGCCACCCACCTGAGCAACTTCGCCTGTTTGTTCCAGTATTTTTTTAGTATAAATTAAATCTTTTTCGAGCAGAAGCCGATCTGAAATATTGAGGGCGGTACTCATTACGTAAGGATTTCCTTCTTCATCCATTTCGACGAGATTATGGTACATCCAGACTACTTCTTGTCCCTCCTTTGTCTTAAGAACCATATTGCCAATATCTTCTTTTTGCATTTTGATCCGTTCCAGATATTTTTGCAGTTGTAGTTTGTTTCTTTGGGGTACAAGGTCAAACAGGCTGAGGCCTGCGATTTCATCTGCCTCATATCCCAGCGATTCCCGGCCACGCTGATTGACGTCAATAATATTGCCTTGCAGATCATGCATACTCATGAGGCCAATCGCATTTTGGAAAAACTTTTTAAAGCGGCGTTTTGAATCTATTAAACGTTTTCTTTCTTCGAGCTGCTGTGAAATATTACGTCCAAAAGCCACAATTTCTCCATCAAGACCCTCCGGTTTTAAAATCCAGTCGACATAAATCCCATGCGCGTTCGTTCTGAAAATTACATCTTTACCCTCTCGTATTTGTTGCAGGATATCAGTCTTATGCTGATGTGTAAGATGTAAAACCTCGGTTAAGTTGTACTTTTCTAATACTTCGCTAACTTCAGAATAGCTTCTGTCAAAGGTTGGATTTGATTGCAAAATATTCAGTTTGCTGTCCAGAATACAAAGCAAATTGTTGCTTACAGTAAAAGTTTGTTTAAAATATTTTGATTGCGCAGCATCTCGGCGACTCATAAAGAGCTGACTTACAGCCGTAGCGAGTTTTTCCAGCATACTTATCTGTTGCGTAGATAGTATCCGTGGCTGATAATCAATCACACATAAAGTTCCCAATACAAACTGTTCTTCATCAAAAATAGGAAAGCCCGCATAAAAGCGAATTCCTGCCGCTGCCGCAATGGCATTGTTTTTAGTGCGTTCATCGAGCTGAATGTCCTCTATTATAAGAGCAGATTTGCCGGAAATCACGTATTGACAAATCGTATTCTCGCGCTCCACGCTTTCGAAAGCCAGCCCCACACAACTCTGTATATTTTGTGTTTCCTCCCGCATGACGGAAACGAGTGCCACCGGACACTCCGAGATCATCGCAGCAGTTTCTGCAAAAACATCAAACGATGTATCTTTGTTTAAATCAAGCAGTTGCAGTTGAGCTAACTTCTTAAGGCGGTGCTGCTCGTCAGCCGAGATAGGATAGGGTTTCATTCTTAAGGAATAAAGTTAATGTGATGCGAAAATACTTAAATATTATGACCTTATAGCGCTTTTCTTTCGTGATCACCGATATTGAAAACCAGACGTTAACCGCCACGTTTTTCTGTCCCACCGCTTCCACTTACTTCTTCCCTTAATTCCTGCAAATAGGAAATCTTCAAAGCATCATAGAGGGAATGCCGGCTGATGAGGGTCGAAATCAAGGTGGACACCATGCCTGCCAGCATCAGGTGAAATATCAATGAATGACGGTCTGTCATCTCCAGCACAATGATGGCAGAGGTGAAAGGCGCGCGCGTAATGCCGGTCAGAAAAGCGACCATTCCCGCCAGAATAACCACGTTGGTTTCATGGGAAGTGAGCTCGATTGCACCTGCAATCACCGCACCCAGACTGGCACCTGCTGAGAGTGCCGGTGCAAAAATACCACCCGCACCGCCCGACGTAAAAGAAACGGCCGGGCCGATCATCCGGAACAATGGCATGTACCAGGCTTCCTGCTTATTGTCACTAAACAGCGTTCTTTCCATGATTTGCTTGCCCGAACCCAGTATTTCGCGGTTTACAAAGTACGCCAGGCTGGCCAGCACGAGCGCACAACCAATGAGAAACAGAATTTTCTCTCTGTCATTTTTCAGGGTTTTGATCCAGGCATTAATACCGAGCATCAAGGTTGATAATTTACTGGCGAGCAGACCTGCAATACCCGAAACCAGGATGACCGGAAACATTACCGTGAGCGCAACATCAGTTGTTTTCGGATATCCCAGATACAGATACGAACCAGCCAGCGTTTGTGCCGTAAGTCCGGCAATAATCACGGCCGTGAAAAGTGCCGTTTTGAAATAATTAAGATGCGTTTTGGAAAGTTCTTCCACCGCGAACACAATTCCACCCAAGGGCGTATTAAACGCTGCGGACAGTCCGGCCGCTGCTCCGGTCAGGATCATGTTTTTCTTTGAAATCTTGGGCCACCATTGCGGCAGGTATTCATTTACTTTACGAAAAACCGAACCGGCAATCTGAATAGTGGGTCCTTCGCGGCCGACAGCCCCACCGCCTAAAATTAGTGCAAGACTGGAAAGTATTTTAAAACAGATAATCTTCAGGCTGAGTAAATTGCGTATTTTTCGGTGCTCTTTCGGGTTGGCCAGTTCCACGGCTGCCATTACCTGCGGAATACCGCTGCCTTTAGCATAGGGTGAAAAGTTTTTCACGAGCCACCAGGACAGCACAAAGCCGACCGGCGCGATGAGGAAAATGAGCCACGCGTGCCAATCGAGGATGAGGTTCATTGTTTGTTCGGCCAGCACGAAAACTTTGGCATATAGAACCGCGAACACACCCGTAATCACCGACCCGATCCAGAAGGGGATGGCCTGCAACAGGTTATGTTTCAGCCGCTCATTGTGAAGATTATCAAAAGAATGCTTGAGGCTGCTGCGCAGTTTGGCAAAAAGGTTCCGCATAGCCCAAATTTATCATTTTTGAATTTAAAATGGGGTTAATTATCCTTATTTATCGCCGTGAAATATTTCTGATCAAACAGTTTATCCGGGCTGATGAGAAGATAACAACGTTTTTCAGAGAAAGGAGCATGTTGAACAGACCATAGGGTCATGCGGGCAGCACGCTTGTTGTTCGGCGGGTTTACCTCAGCTCGATACTGTGTTGCCCTTCGGTGCGCTTTACGGTATATATGTATGACCGCTGCCACGCAGTAAAGTGGGCGCATATATGGATTATCCATGGAATATCCATGGAGTATCTACGGTTTAACTATGGTCTAACTATAGTCTAACTATGGAGTTACTATGGCGTACCGATCGAGTATCTATGTCTTTTGTATAAGTATTTTAGGACAAGAGACATCAGCTAAGATATTCAATCTCTACAAGACCTCCACTTTTACCGCTCTTCAGCCAGAACCGCAGGATGTTGCATCAGATTTCGGTCTCTTGTCAGTAGATAAAGCAACATCACCAGCAAGCCGAAAGTGATGAGTCCGATCATCCACAAAGCTTTATTCCGTACGGGATTGCGGATGATGTCGACCAAAATTACAATCCAGGGTATAAATTGCAGCAACGCTAAGACAGGAATCAGTACCGGCGCTGTTTCCAGCGAGGAAACCGGGTCGGACAACCTTACATAAATAGCGACGGCAGCTAAGACCATAGAGGCAATAATCATCGCCAGGAGAACTGTTTTGTTAATTAGTAAAGGTCGTGATCTCATTTTTATTGTTTTTAAGTTGTGAATGGTTGGTCCTGCAACCGATTAAAAACTTAAGATACATTTTATTTCAGACTTTTAATTCCCGGGCTGCTGCTTCTTTTTTGAATTGCTGCAAAATAAGAAAAATAAAGGAGTAACTCATCGGCAGTCCGATGGCCGGCAGAAAAGTGACCATAGGGATGTTATCATAGCCTTTCGCAAAATATAAATAGAGCCAAATACAAATTACAGCCAGAGAAGTTATTCCGAGGCCTATTGCAAATCCTTTGAGCAGGCTTAAGCTCCTGAGAAGTTTTGCGTCACTGAACGCGGTTAAATTGAGGTTTTTCATACCTTTTGTAATTTCATGTTTTGTATAAAATTGATTGATGACGAACGAACTTACATCTTCGCCCTGCTTTTAATTTCCTTCTCCACTTGACTCATGTATGCGATTGAGGGCATCAGCGTGAGGAAACAACCGCATGCTACGGCCAGTAGTGCGAAGTTGGAACTCTCGGCGGCGAGGAAAACCAGTATTCCACAGGCAATCAGCATGACGATTCCAAATCCTGTGAGAAGTGCTTTTCGTTTTTTCTTTTCAGCAAAGAGCTCATCTAAGGTGAACTCAGTTAATTTTTTGTTGGTTGTCATCATTATTTTGTAAATTTTGGTTTAATATTACGTCGGACAGAAGAACTGTTGGCAGAGGCCATAAGGAAATTCGGAACTTCCTGGTGCCACCACATCTTCGCCACGGACTAAACTACAAAAAGAAAGGAAGCAAAAATTAAAAATTTTAAAGTTTTTATGTAAAAAAATAAAGTTTGTAAAAATCGACAGGTAAGGCGACTGCTTTCTCGTAAATTGTATTTAAAATTCGTCCCGATAATACACTATCGATCGGGATCTCTTACAGTTCAATGGGATTGTTGTAGTAGCGATTGATTTCAAGTTGCTTTCTTTCTGCCTCCAATATATTTTTAAGTTCTTCACCCGATGCATTTGGAAAAAGTTCACGGATGTTTCCAAGGGTTGCTCCAGATATTGTTTTTTCAGCTTGAGGAATTTCTGCTTATCGAGCTTGGTTGTCGGAAAGGATTGTAATTCAAGATCGTTTTTTTCGTATAAAGCAGCACTGTCATAGGTTTTAATACCGTTCAGCTCCCAATTGAAGTTTCCGTCTGAATCAGATAATTTTATTATTAAACCGGGTAAGCCAAAAAACGTATACGGTCCGAAACTGAAATTATATTCAGGGGCAAACCAGGCACTCCACTTTCTCCCGCCATATGTTGTCGTTGCTTTCTGGCAGGAAATGTTTCTGATTTCCCTTTTTTCATTTTCCAACTTCCAGTTTATAGTATTATTTTCCGAATAGCTGGCAGACAGCTGATTTCCCAGAATTTCTGTGAAGTGCAGGGTAGAGGTGTCAATATCAGTTTGGATAATATATTGGTTTCTGATATTCTTGCGAAAATTTTCCTCAAGCATATGAGAATTACCGCTGCCCATGTATTCCATTGAGGCAGCCAGCAGGGAATCCCTCTGCAGCTGATCATGCGACTGGAATGTGGATTTTTGGTGATCAAAGATTAAGATCTGTATTTCCTTTTCTTTTGCAGAATCCGTCTTATTTGGTTTCTATGTGAATTCATAATACACCCGCGTGGTCTGAGCAACCGTCAGGTTCAAACAAAAAACGATGGCTAAGAAAGTCAATATAATTTTCATGTCTGCCTGGATTTAAGGTTAAATAATAGTCGGCATTTCAGTGTTTAAGAGAGACTGGTTCACAGCACGAAACTTCTGTTTTTTTTATCATCAGCTACATGTGCAACGCTCCGGGTCCGCAACAATCCGTCAGCTAAGCCTAGCTGTGATGATCGCTGCAAGACATTTTGTTTGTTCCACTGACTTTGCAAAATAAATTGCTGGCTCTTAAGGTCAAAATATCTATTCTTTTTTGTCATTTGGTTTTATTATTTGCCTGTTTAAAAATACGACAACCTGTTTACTGTAAATCATGAGCAAATAACCCAAAACGGTCTTAACTGAGTAGGTGATGAGTACGGCAGCAGACTGATGTTCCGGAAATTTGCTTTTCAGTTGGAAAAAAAGAAATACCTCTTTACAAAGGTCTGGTAAACTGTCTACGAACAAAAACCCACCGGTGACAATGACTGCGAAAGTTAAAACGGATGAAGGCTGAACAGTAAGGTCAATTTTACTTTCGTCAAAACCCTTATCAAGATGCAGTTTGTCAATGAGCCACGCGCTCTTAAAAAGCAAAAGTCGTAAGAGCAAAATGTACAGTACAATGACCACGATAAGCAAAATTGCAGTGGGTGCAAACTCTGTCACTGAACCGGTTGAATTTACGTAAAGTAATGCCGAGAAAAATTGTGGTATAACGGTGAGGCTATTCAAAATCAACCAGATGCCTACCATCTTAATAAAAAGTGTCCAAAAGGTTCTTATAGTCATTATCGTGTTTTTATGAAATGGCTTATAGCGTTTTATTATTCCCGAACTCGGGGCTTTTTAGTACAAAAGTTTAATAGAAGAACAAACGTTAAACCCTACAAGACTTGCCCAGCTACTGCGGGAAATGTGGAATCGAAGCTGTTCGGTCCCGCTTTTGGCATTATCTTGCTACCGGATCGGCTATCTAAATTCCATTCTTAAGTTCTATATTTAATTGTCTTCCCTCTTTTGATGCCTTTTTGTCCATAGCTGACCCCATAGCAAGACCTATAACCATTCCAATAGGTAATCCAGTTGCTAATAATCCCATATTACCAATACTTGCCCCAAAAGCAACTCCAATAGGAAGTCCAATGGCAGACATCCCTAAAAGCATCCATAAGTTCCTATAGTAATTTATAGGAACCAGTTTGTGGGTTTTTTCAAGTAATTTGATGATTTGAGCTTGTTTTTTTATAAGTAAACTTTTGAAAGCTCTATCGGAAAGTAAGGGAGAATTTAGTTCTTCAATATGTTTATTGATGATTTCAACAGTTTGGTCGGGTAAATTTTTATTATTTAATTCTCCGATGAGTTCTGTAAATTGAATTTGAGTTTTATTCAATTTCGACTTGCTTGCCGAATCTTCACGATGTCTCAGTTGTTTTACCTCCATTTTATTTGTTTTTTAGATGAGCGCTAACGGCGGAGTATTTCTGCTGGCAGGGATTTTTATAACTGATTGTCCTAAAAATTGCTAAATGGACAACTACCGGAAATCTTTATGGAGTAAACTTCAACCCAGTAATAGTAATACCTGGTCAGCGGTACTTTTTGATTTTGTTTCATAACCAATTTATTTTCTCGTAATTTTTTTAAAATTAATTTTTTGTTAATTCATTATATAAGTTGTCAAGAAACTGCTGCTGGGATTTATCTTCTTGGAAATACCTCTGTTTATTTACACCACAACTTTGAACGTCAGTAATATTGGTGTCATTAAAGCTCCAGTCGTCTATATTTTTTACATCCACGCTCAATTGGTTATCTTCACTTTCCCATAATTTGGAAAATTTCGTTTTTTTATCATCAGTTAATTGGCTGAAATCTGCATATACCGTAAATCCCCGCATTTCCGTGTTGAAGAATTTCACAATCATATTGACAGGCACTCCGCCCCAAATTATTGTTTCGCCCTCTGGCAATTGTATATCAGTAAGTTTATTTTCATTCATTATTTTATCTTGTTTTCCTTCTTTGAAGAATTGTTCTTCATAAGTTAGTATCGTTCCTTTTGGTACAATAATTTTTTTGACAGTTGTAGGCTCGGTTGTGATAAAATATGGGTAATCGGGACCTCGTCCTCCTGTAGGATTGCCCATACCACTTAATGAACTAAGTAAAAAAAGATACCCTCCAATTATTAATAAAATAATAAACGTCAATATTCCTACGATGATGTACGTCTTTTTTTTCATTTGGATTTTTCTTTATGCGATCGGTTTTGCAAAATTACTGCTAATGTTTGGTTGTTGCCGAAGGCGGAGATTTTTAGCACAAAGGTTCACTCGAAGAACAAATGTTAAACTTTGCACACTTTAAGGGATAGTGTCAAAAGAGACTGTTTTCAGTCTCTTTCTTTTTATGCTAATTTAAATTTTCTTTGAATAATCAAAATGAATCTTGTATACATAGCAAAGGTTCAACCTTTCACAAAATCATATAAAAAAAATGGAGCCGGGGCAGTACCTGGCTCTATTTAACGGTATTAAAAATCTGTGTTCGATTGCTTACTTTACTGCAAGTAGATCTACCATTTCAAGTACAGGTTCTTTAGCAAGTAATTCAGAAGCATTGGCCATTAAAGCCTTTGCAATCTCACCATTCAAGTGAGCATCTCTTGCATCTGTAGTTTCGAACGTATCGAATATACCAAAATTAGAAGGGCCGATTTGTAAAGCATACCATCTTACGGTTCCTGGTTCACCTTCGGCAAGAGGTAAGGCAGACTTTAGGAATTCCAACACTTCATTTTCTTTACCTGGTTTTGCTTCCACTCTTGCTAATACTGCAAACTTTTCCATAATTTAAAATTTTAATGTGATTAATAGTTTTCTTCAACTATTTCTAACAAAAATAGGTTTTCCTTATCAAACTAAAAATACAAAAGATGTTAAATAAGGTTAATGTTGATCACCGTAATCAACATCATATTATGCTGCCCACCTACATTTTGTTCAGCAGAAAGTAGTTCAGGCGATTCCTTGCGTAGCTTATTATTACTCTAGAAAGTTAAAAAAAATAACAGATGAAAATGGTGTACAAAAAAAGAGACCTTTCTACAAGTCTCTTGGTTTTTTTTAAAACATTTTACGGTAAAACTTATAATGCTAATTAGCCTTCTGTTCAACAACACTCTGATTATTGGACTTCCAGTTATTAACAGCAGTTTGTAACCGATCAGCTATTGATACAAACCTTAAGTTACTCTTTTTTATGATAATCTCCGGCTAAACTTCCACCGCCGCCACAAAAGAAATTTAATGCGAATCTATCGTCAAATTTCGAAGTAAATACTTCAGCTGTTTTATCCTTAAATAAAATCGTCATCGTTCCTTTTAAATCTTTATTGATGGTTTTTAAATCAACATCAATCTGATTATTCACTAACTTTCCTTTGCCCTCAAACGTACACCCTTTCACAGCACCGGTAAATGAAATCTTAACTGAATAAATACTGTCATTTTCAGATTTCAATTCCAGAATTTGGTTGTATCCTTTGCCACTGGCGTTGGTGTTATACGTACCGTTCAACTCAGCGGGCGTATGAGCTTTTACTTCTTTAAAAATATAATTTTTGGCTAATTCTCCGCTTACTTCTTTCTTATCAGCATCCAATCTTACCAAGGTTTTGTTGGGTTTTACCAGATAATATTCTTTGGGCGAATTTGGGATGGATACTTCAATAATATCATCATTCTTTGTCCAGGTACCATACTCGTTTTCAGAAGTACCGTCGCTGTCTAAATACGATGTACTTTTAACCGCTTTGTTGTCTTTTTGAAAGGTAATATAGGTTTCGATTCCCATACAATCTGCGCAAGGCAATGTTGCCGTATAGATTCCTGAAGGAAAATCATTATTCTGCTGTGCCTCTGTTTTTGTCTGCTCTTTATTTCCAGTTTCAACGGTTGATTTACTGTCGCTGCAAGAAACAAAAATGGTGGTGAGTGCTGCTACGGTTAAAAATTTAAATGTGTTCATTATTTTTTTTTTTTTTGATTAATTTAAAATGTGTTATGACCTAATTAATGATTTTAAAATACCCATTAAGGCTTTGCGGAGTACTAAAATAGAAGAATTTGAAGTCATTATCTTTGATAAAAGCATAAATTTCCGTCGAAAAACTGCTGTTAGCATTGCAGGTGCTTTCCCATAGTGCAAAAAATCACAAACTTAATTTTTGGTAGCTTCACTACTCGCAGAACTTTGTAAAGATCAAATTTAATAAGGCTACAACTGGCTTTCAAAAAAGAGACCATTCTGGAAGTCTCTTCAGTATTTTTACAAATTTTTTTCGATAAACCCATATTGCTGAAAAAAGCTCCCAAAGCTTCCGTTCAACAGGGTTTTCATTGTTCGTGCTTCGCACGCAACGAAAACTAAGTTACTATGTGCAGTTTCTTATTACTTCTTTCAGATTCTTCAGCATTTTCAGTTTGATAGAGTCCTTGATGGTTGCAGTGTCATCCAAAATTTCTCTGACTAACTGATTTTTTGAAATTAATTCTGAGAATTTTTTTTGAGTATTGCAAAATTCTGTAATTAATTCAAGCGGATTTGGATGCAAAACTGTTAATTCTTCTTTATTACTTAATTCTTTTACAGGTTCTTTATCTTTAGAATCTCCGCTATAATACTTTTTTACAAATTCATTGTTAATTAATGGTATTTTTTTTGTTAGTGAAAATATTTATATCTTTTTTGTATTCCCAAATTCGATGATGGACTAACATAAAGGATTTAGGGCGTTTCAGAAAATTCGCCATCTTTTAACGGTAAATAATATTTGAAAATTTTTTTGAATGTAAGCGTTTGGTAATTGCTAATAGTTAAAATATTCAAATATGCATTCGGCTTGAAGATATAAAAAGATAAAATTTGTCATCGTTGTGTGAAGATTCGTAAAAAGATGGTATCCTAATAAAAAAGTTTCTATCCTTTTGCTAGAATCATTTAGGTTGCAAGCAACGCAATTATGTCCATCATTAAAATTAGAATGAATATTTCAAAAGAAAGTGTCATATTCGCCCCTTTTCTTAAATGATGGAATTCAATAAATTTTACAAGTATCTTTTCAAAATCCTGTTTTATTTCAGAACTTTCATTAGTTCCGGAATAATGATTTACAATTAATTCTCTTGTTTCTTTCTTGATATTTTCGTGCAGTGTTTGTGAAATTGCACATAACGTTTTTGCGCTTGGCGCAGTTGGGGATTTCGGAGTACTTCACTGTCAACTAAGCACAAACTTTGATAGAAGCACTGCACTTGATTTAACTACGTCAAGCCCCCATTGCGGCAAACGGCTGTTATGGCTAGTGCTTCTTTTCATCGTTCTATTTTTTTGTTAATTGGTTAATGTCACCAATCATAAAAGTGTGTTTTCCTTTGTCGGCAATTTTGGTAATGGTCTCTATGATTTGGAAGAACTTTATGTTTTCGTCATCTTTCATGAGTTCCGAAGCATTTTTCAAAGCCCGTGCTGTCGCAACAGCTGTTCTTGCGTTTTCAAGTTCTGATTTTGCTCTAATTTTTGCTTCCAGATGTTTAGCGAATAAGTCTTGAATTGATTTTGGAAAGGTTAGGTCTCGCAGTTGCGCCTGTTCTATGGTAATGCCGAATTCTGCCACTTCTTTTTCCATTTCCTCGGTCTTGAAATCCGTAAGTTCATTTCTTTTTTCGTTAGCCGTTTCACTGTCCATTTCTGCAATCCTGTTTCTGAGATAGATTTGCACGATATTGTAGATTCGCTGCTCAGCTTCCTGAATAATGGCATACATCTCTCTGTCAAGCGCGAACTTGTCAAGAAATTTCTGCCCATCAACGATTCTGTAAATTACATTGAAGGAAAACCGAAGAGCGACATTGTCCTTAGTTAAAACTTCTTGGTTTACGACGGTGAGCAGCTTTGAGGTCTGGGGCAGAAGAAACAGTTCGGTCCTGTTTTTCCAATCCCAGATTTCGTGGTAGCCGGATGCCAGTTTTTGCTCAAACTTATTGTTACGGTAAAGAAACCCCACAGTGTTTGGTTTTACCTGATATCTTTTTTTGAATATTCCCATTTGTTATGTTGATACAGTTTTATTGAATTAAAAAGGAGAAGAACACCAAAAGTTGAGGGAAGCCAAGTTGAGTTTGAACCAATTGTCCAAACGGTATCCCTTGTCTTGCAAACTCAATTTCAGTTTGAGCAATACAGCTCTGTTCTTCACCTTCTCTTTTTTCAGTGTGACAGGATGAAGCGTCTTCCAAACGCAAAATGCAACCAATGCACACGGGGAGTCGAACCCCTTGGGACGAAGCTCCGCAATACCCTGTTTAATATGCTTGTCCCCAGTAAAACAGGTGGCGGTTTATCTTTAATCTTTTGTTGTCAATTGCCATTCGTTACTTTATTGTTGTGTGTCTAGCATTAGCCATAACGGAAAAAGTATTGGCGAAGTGCGGGCTACTTTGCACACATTTTCAAAGGAAAACCAAACCTAAGCAAAAATTTTTTCCGATGATTAAATTACTAAAAAAAAATGTTAGCGGAAAACTTTTTTGGGATACGGCTAAATCAGTTCTCAAAGACAGTATTCACTCCGCTTTTTGGCAATACGATGTGCCTGTTGCACAACCTTTTTCAAAAATACAGTAAAAAAGATTTCAGAAATAGAAAATGTGGTTATAAACGTGTTTAAAATATTGATATTCAGTTGTATAAATGGTTTGTTTTGAG
>NZ_JALHKS010000003.1 GCF_022968825.1 Chryseobacterium salipaludis | reverse complement strand
TTGGTCAAGAATATACAAACTATCAATTTTATTTTTATAAGTATTGTTAATTTTCTTTTGGAAAATATTATCTAACATTGAAATTTTATTGGAAAGACCGACAAATTCTTTTTTATTATCTTTGAATTCTTTCAATTTAAGGAAGCTTTTATTGCCACTTTGTAAGATTGCAGTTTCAAAATATGAATTTGCTTTCTCATATTTATTCAATTTAATTGCGGTTAAACCTGCATTAATTAATTTATCTGAGTGGACAAAATCAACTTTCTTAAACGCATTTTCGTAATTTTCTAGTGCTTCAATATATTTTTTATAAAACTTCAAAGAGTCACCTTTATTACTTTTATTATAATACTCAAAATAGTTTTGGGCATTGATAAATGATAATCCCAAAAGGGAAATTATTAAAGAAAGTATAATTTTGTGCGGTATCTTCATAATATTCTCACTAACGTTAATTCATTATATTGATAATCAGCTTGGTATGATTTCAATATCCTTGTTAGTCAGACCAAATTTAGTGATTTGTTTCTGTATTCTTTTGGCTGCTGCTATTTTTCTTTTCTCGTCCAGAAAAAGGTATTGTGAAGGCGGAGTGTACCTTTGCCCCTTAACGAGCATATTCCAGATAATGACGGCGAGCTTTCGGGCGAGTGCAGAAACAGCAGTTGCCCTTCCTTTTTTGTAGCTTAATCTTTTGAAGAACTCAGCGAGCCATCCCTCCTTTAGGTTGCCGATGGCATTGGCCGTGTTTCTGAATGCTATTTTCAACCGCGAACTTCCCTTCGGAATGTGGTTGGATAATACTTTGCCCCCACTTATTTTATTGTTGGGGGCGAGCCTGAACCATGCGGTGAATTGTTTTGCAGTGGGGAATTTTCTAATCCCATCTAATCCGACTTCTGCGATGAGAGCCATAATCAACCCTTCGCTTACTCCCTCAATCGCCATCAAGTCTATCCCTTCAAAATATTGGTAAGCAATTAAATTCATGTCGGTTTGGCTTACTGCGTTTTTATTTTTACGCTTGTGCTTTTTTTTTCAATGGTATGCTGTTTCTTATGCTCGTCCTTTTCGATGAATTCCTTCAGGAGCCGGTCGATCTGCAAATCCGTATCCATGATTTGTTGCTGGAGGTGTTTGTAGGAATCCCACTCTTGCTTCAAGGCAAAGAGATAATCTTTGCGCCCATTGAATTGCAGAGCTTTTGCGATTTCCTCCTCTGATTTTCGGCAATTGTAATGACGGAGTTTTGCCAATTCCTCTCCCTTGTGCTCTCCGTTTAGAAAAGCTTCAATAATGCAAGATCCTGTAAGACCGAATATATCCCTTACCACAACCTCAAGCCTCATATTCATCAGTCGCAGATATTTTTGCATTCTTCTGGTGCATGATGCAGATTGCTTGAGCAGGTTTTGGCGGTGTCTGGAATAGGTTCGTACGGTGTCCGTGTCCGAATCGGGTAAAAAGCTGGCACTCAAAAGCCAGAGAGAATGAAGTTTTTGAATCCATTGGCAATCTTTAATGTCTGTCTTTTTTCCTTTGATATTTTTGGTTTGTCTGCCATTAACCAAAATCACAACAAAACCTTGTCCCACCAAAGTGGAGAAGAGATTTTGCCAATAAGTTCCGGTGGATTCCATGGCGATCGAGGTAACGCCATTCGAGTGTAACCAGTGGCACATTTCCAACTGGTCTTGGCTGTACACGCCAAATTCTTTTACATCCTCTGCATTTTGCCCTACTGCTACCCAATGGCTACGGCTTCCAATGTCTATTCCCGCAGCATTGGAATTTACCACTTCGAGTGAAATCTGCTTCTTAGTTTCCATGTCTCAATTTTTCCAATTAAACCAATAAAAAACTCCAAGGACTGCACTTTGTTAAATTTGAAATTATTCTGATCGGGATATTCCGATGTAAATCGGAACTCGCCATTAAAAACTAACGCCCTCTGAAGTATTACTACTAAAGACTTTTGTGCAATCTTACCTGAATTGCAGACGGGTTTTTAAACACCATTGCTTAAACCGGTCTTTTCAAGGAGCAATTACTAAGGTAAGAAATAATGGATTTTTTGAATATGAATTTTGAGAACTCTCGTTAGCGGCTAAAAACAACTCCGTTTTTGGAGTAGGGGAATTGCAGATAACGAGAAAAGTATTTTTGTTGTGCGGGCTTTCTATGACTGAATTTTCAACGATTTCCAACCTTAGCAAAAAATGCTTTTTTCTTTTGCTAAAATACAAAACTTAGGAAAAGAAAAAAGCATTTTTCGCGGAATTATTATGACCATGTTCATATTTTGTATTCAACCCCGCATAACATAAATACTATCTTTACTTTACATTCATAAAATAATTACCTTTAAAATAAACAAGACAGGGGTGAACTAACAATACCCTTAGAGCGTAAAAGTCTCAACTAACATATCAGTCCTCTGTCTTGTTTTAAAGGGTTGAAACAGCTTTAGATAGAATACCAGGTTACCCAGATCTAATAAAGATTTTAAAGTAGTTCAACATTAATTTAAACATCACTAAATTATGAAAAATTATACAACTTTCATCGGAATCGATGTGGCAAAACTAACGCTGGATTATTGCGTGATTACCCCGGATCCGCAACCCGAACAAGGCCAGATACTGAATACGAAGAAATCGATCGAGACGTTTCTAAAAACATTGAAAAAAGCCAGCTGTGAAATGAACGAGACTCTTTTTGTTTTTGAGAATACCGGCATTTATTCCTCGCTGCTCGCCCTGGTTTTAAGCGAAAATCAACTGGATTATGCTCAGGTCCCGGCTTTGGAAATCAAACGCTCGCTGGGGATTACCCGCGGCAAAAGCGATAAAGTAGATGCCAAAGAAATTGCCAATTACGCCAGGCGAAACACTGATAAAATAGCACTTTCTGCGCTTCCGGAACTGAGCCTGCAGCAACTCAGAATCGTGTTTGCCGAACGTGAAAAGACCATTGCCGCCATAAAATCGTTCGAAAGAACAATGGAAAACGAAATGTTCCTGAGCAAAGAAGTTTTTGCCAGCGTAAAAGCCATCAACCGGCAAACGGTGAAACAGCTCAAAAAGCAACTTGCCATGCTTGATGACAGAATTAAAATTCTGGTCCGGGAAAATGAAATTCTTTACAAACAACAGCAACTTTTAAAAAGCATTCCGGGAATTGGCGAGCTTACCTCTGTCTATCTTTTGATTATAACCAAAGGGTTTACGGCATTTGGAAACGGGCGGAAATTTGCGTGTTATTCAGGAGTAGCGACCTTTGAACACAGTTCCGGAACGAGCGTTAAGGGGAAAACCAGGGTCAGCCATCTGGCGGATAAAAAAATGAAGTCGCTGCTGCATATGGCCGCCCTCACCGCAATTAAATACGATGCGGAACTGAAAAGCTATTACACGCGTAAAAAGCCGGAAGGAAAACACAGCATGCTTGTTTTAAACAATATTAAATGCAAAATCGTGTACAGAATTTTTGCGGTCATTGCGCGAGACTCAAGCTTTGTGAATCTGCACAAATTTGCAAGCTGATTTTTTCGATTAGGGCTTGTTTATTATCATAGAATATGTTAGTCGTTCGTTTTTTTAATTATTTCGATTTTTTTTTGGATAGTCTTTGGTAAAAAAATGAAATTTTTCTCTATGAAGTTTTTTATTGTATTGCTATCTATAATTGAGATTTTATCACTTTCAAATTCACGATTGATATATAAATCATGTGGTTGAAATAAAATAAAGTTTTCGCTTGAGTCTTTGTATGTGGAAAGGTCAATTCTTGTCATTCCTGACTTAACTTGTATAAAAAAACTATCTTTACTTTCTTTGTTTATCGCAAAAAATTCGTAGCTCATCGTATCACCTTTTCTTGAATTTGGAACTACCAAAAAATTTTTCATCTGTAAATAAATGAAAATGACGTCTTCTAACTCCTCGGAATCAATGAAGTCAAAATAACCAGTAATATTTGTCTTTAATGCTTCATATTTGTTTATTTTACTTTTTTCATTCCAAAGAAATTTTGAATAATCATCTACTTGACTTGAGTTAATTGTTTGTAGTGTTCGTGTAGGTCTAAAACAAGCAATAACTTTCCCTGGAACTTGATCGGTGGGAATTTTAATAAAATCAACTCCAACGACATTGCCAATATCAATGTCTTCTTTATTTGCTTCAACACTATTAAAATAGCTCCATTCAGATTTTACCTTTGCTAGGTAATATTCTCCTAAATGATTTCTAGTCCAAATCAAATCGTCTTTTTTTATTCTATTTCTTAAAAAATTCACCGTATTGACTTTTCCAAAAATAGAATTTGCAATTGTAGAATAATTTTCCCAATCCATTGATCCGATTTCTTTTGTAACTCTCCACCCAACACCTAAAAAATTGTTCTTAAGACAATAATCAAAAACAGTTTTCGTATTCGCTGTTCCCCCTTTTGGTCTGATATGTAATCTATAAATTGGCATTCCCTCTTGAATTTTTAAAATGACGGCTAACGTTTTGCAGATTTGCGATGGGCGGGATTTTTACCACTAATGTCTATACGGAGCACAAAACTTTCGGCTACCACAAAACTGTCTGCGAGCACGAACCCCCGCCTATTGCAAATGTGCTGTTAGCTGCTGGCTTTCTCCTCATTTAGTGTTGTCTTAATTTCAGTTACTAACTCTTTCAATTTGTCTGGAACTAATTTTGTCCAAGCGTCTATAAAGTTGTCAAACGACATTTCATTCGTCACTTTTATGAACTTCAAATATTGAATAGTCGTCCAAAACTCTGGTCTCTTTTTGAAAAGAGGAAATAATTGTAATGCTACAATTCTGTTTTCTGTTCTTTTGTAACGGTCTATAAATAGTTCGTCAAGATTTTCCGTAAGCCAAATTTTAAATGGTTTAGAAATTTTGTTCTCTGGTTTTCCAATAATGTCTGTAATGTAGTTAGCCAATGACATTGAATAATCCTTCCAATTTGCATATGGAGGATTTGTCAACCAAGTTTGTGACATTTTATCAATGGAAAAGATTGAAGCTAATTCACAAAGGGCTTCTTCAAACCATCCGAATTTATCATTTGTCGTGTAGAAGTCGCTGTCAATAACGTGGTGACAAAGTTCGTGGGCAAACTGATAAGAATATTGGCTCCAAAGTCTGTCAGACGTTCCTAAATATATCAAGTTGAACTTGTCAAGCTTAATAATTTCAGGGTAATCAGTCGGAGGAACTTTGTTTTTAGAATTAAGCACATATACTGGTTTTCCTGTTATTTGTCTTATGTCTAGGTTTGCGTAGAATTCAATTATTACCCCGTCAAGCAACTTTGTAATGTCTTGAAGTTGTGCTTGTCCCCAACCGTAAGTGTGGAGATTAAAGTTCTTATTTATATCGAATTGTAGTTGGTTCATAAGCTTGCAGTTAACTCTCAAATATACGCAATAATCCAGCCCACCGTACTTTTTATTGCGAATTTTTCGAAAGCCGCTGCTGACCGAATAAACGGGTGATGAGACCTGTGGCGTATTTTGTATTGTTTGCCTCTTTTCCGGTAACTTTACAATATGTGAACAATACAAAATGCGAACAAATGGAAACACCAAAAAATAATGCCTTCCGTAAGGAAAATTATCACTTTCAGCCCGGCAGGCACAAAGACAGAAATGTGATTTGGATCTCGTTTCCCTTTGATCACAAATTGGTGGGGCAGTTAAGGGCGGCAGCTAAGGTACACTGGAGCCGCTCCCACAAGAAATGGTACGCCGCGGATCATAAGCAGTACCGTAACTTATTTGGTCTCGGCACAGACTATATTGGTGAGGCCGCATGCCAGTTGGCGCCGGTACATCTGACCGAACTTAACCGGTTTATTGAGCAACTGAAACTCAGAGGCTACAGTGCCAATACCATCAAAACCTACACAACTGAATTTATCCAGCTGCTCAAAGCCATTGGAAACAGGCGGGTCAGCCAGCTTTCGCCTGAAAAACTGAAAGCCTATTTTCTGTATTGCATTGATCAGCTACAACTTTCCGAAAACCTGATTCACAGCAGAATGAATGCAGTCAAATTTTACTTTGAAAAGGTTTTGCACCGTGAAAAACTATTCCTGGAAATTCCCAGGCCCAAAAAACCCAGCATTCTGCCGAAAGCCATCTCGGTGCAGGATATCAGCAAAATGTTTTCAGTCGTGGAAAATCCGAAACACCTGCTGCTTCTCAAACTGTGCTATGGAATGGGCCTGCGCGTCAGTGAAATCGTCAACCTGGAAATACAGCATATTGACAGCGGCCGGATGCAGGTTTTAATCAGTGCTTCCAAAGGCAAAAAGGACCGCTATGTCAATCTTCCACAGTCTGTTTTGGAAGAACTGCGGACATACTACAAATTATATAGGCCAACGCGTTACCTGTTCGAAGGCCAGCAGGGGGGCCAGTACGCTGTGCGTTCCGTGCAGCAGGTCTTTAAACGTGCTATGCAAAAAGCCAGAATAAATAAAAAAGTCGGTGTGCACAGCCTGAGGCACTCCTACGCCACACATCTGATAGAGCAGGGCACCGATATCCGCTTCGTCCAGGAATTGCTCGGCCATCAAAATATTAAAACAACCATGGCATACACGGGACTGACTGATCAGACCAAGCGAAAAATAAAGAGTCCGCTCGACATGCTGTAACTGACCATGACCGACCAAGGATTCATCTAAAAAAGGTGACTGATTGGGTTGCACGGCAATGCTGAAAGTGTTAACATGGCTGATACGGTCCGCGCGCAGTTCCGTATGCTGCCGGACTTTGCTTAGCTGATTCTGTCACAAGTCGGCTAAAACCTTCAAGCAGTAATCTTCCTCAAAATACCTGATACCCCAAACTAATTCCAACTTGCTTCCGGTACAGCCGCAGCGTGTGCCGGTTGGAGGTATCATCCGCCGCATACGAATTGGAATTGTCATAAATGCCCGCAAAACCCTGTGAAAAGTGGGCACTCAATTGAAGTTTGGGAAACACTTCATACGACGCCTGCAGTACCATGCCGTAATCCGTTTTATTCAGATACGGTTCATCCTCCTGCGCGTGGTCATCAGTGCCGTAGGGATCTTCTGTCCAGGACTTTCCGGTGCGGTCCGTGAGCCGCAGCGCAGCGCCGCTCAGCATTTCCACAAACAGTCCGGCGCCCAGCTGCAGTTTTCCGAAACGAACCTGAGCCGAGGCCGGGTGCAAACGAACACTATGCAAATCAAGGCGGGCCTGCATCGGTTCGTTTTCGCGTGCAGTGGCGTAGCTGTACCGGTTGTGTTGGAGCATGAGTTCATGCATAAGGGCAAAACGCTCCGATATGGGATTTCGCACACTTACGCCAGCTGTCCAGCCATTTCCGGCAACAGAGGTGTCTTCAGTGCTTAAAACATTCCGGTCTGCGCCGTGCAGCACACTGTGCAGGTAACCGGCCTGCACGCTGACCGTCGTTTTTCGAAGATCCGGCTCAGCCTGTTGCGCGGAAAGCGCTAAGGAAAAGCAAAGACCGAGAACGGCCAATTTCTTTTTCATCATCCTTTTATTTTATAAAGATTCGAGTGCCAGTGTTGTCCTGCAAAAATTATATAATGCTTCACGGTACGTATGATTGGCTTCACGCAACTCATCCAGTGCTTTCAGGAGTTGTGCTGTCTCGGATTTTTCGGTGTAATTTTGACTGAGGTTTTCAAGATGCGTTTGTTTTTGATGCATTTTCAAACGGCTTTCCTTCATTTTTAAACCGGCTTCCATTCTGGCGCTGCTGCGCTCCCGGAAATTTCGCTTTCGCTCCCGCTGTGCCAGCTCATATTCCAGTTGTGCTTTCTGCGCTGCCACCTCCGCCATCTTATGCTCAGCGCGGCCTTTACCGGAAAACTGAAGCGGCATGCTGATTCCCGCCATCGCGGTGGTGTAGCTGGGTGTGGGCCCGATGATATTTTTAGCAAAACCATTGTTGACAACACCGATCATCACCCCGAGATCCATCACGGCCTCCGCCTTGGCTAATTTGCGCTGCCGCGCGGCAAGTTCTGCTTTCTGGCGGTCTGCCTCAGCACTGCTTTCCATCTCCGTTGAATATTCCGAAAACCGCTGCGCTTCCTCTTCCAGATCACCGAGTGGGAAGTAAAGGTTTTCAGCCTCAGTGCGTGTAATAAAATCATTCATTTCCTGCAGCAGCTGTTCATGTTCCCGACGGTTGTTTTGCAGCAAGACTTCCAGCGCATCCTGTGCCGTTCGCAGGTCCGGATTTCCTTTTGCAGCAGTTATTTTATCTAAAAACTTTGCTGTTTCCTTCAGGTCTTTATATTCCTTTTCATTCTTTAAGACCGTCAGCCAGGCGGTGGTCGCTTCCTTTTTAAGTGTGCGGAAAAAATCCCTCGTCTCCAGCTGCGCCAGGGTCAGTTGCGCCGCCGCAACCTGTTTTCGGGCAGCGCGTTTGCCGCCGAGTTCCAGCGTCCAGCTCAGTTCTGTCTCAAAACCATAGCCCATGCCCAATCGTTGTTCCTGATTGTCATAAGCAATAAAACTGAGTTCCGGGTCGGGCAGGGCACGCGCGGCCTGTACACCCGCTTCTGCAATGGAAATATTGTATTTCTCCGCCGCGAAGGACAGATTTTCAGTGGCGAGTTTCTCCAGAAAAGCAGGATAATCAATTCCCTGTGCTGCGTTTTGCCCGGGGAGTGAAGAACCGGTAAGCAACAGCAGCAGCAGGAACAGGGTAGGGCGAAAAGAATGCTTGATCATGTCTTGCAAGATTTGTATCGAGTGCAGCAGTAGGGTTGATGCCCTCAAAATCAAAAGTAACCAATAATTCCTGAAGCAGTCAGACTGCGCCGCTGTATTCATCTTTTCCCACCCAACTTACATTCATTAAAAAACTACGCTGAAAGGGGTGAAACTTCAGTTTGGCGGGCGGCTTGCAGCAGCCGGGGATATGCCCCGATTTTCAATTCATACTACGCCCGGTTTTGCCGTCAGTGCCGTGACGGTTTTTGCTACCCTGCTGATGGGTATGCTCGATGCCTTTACATTTATTACCCAGGACCATACGTTTGTCACTGCACAGACAGGCAACCTGATTATGCTCACGGTAAAGGGTCTGGAGGGCGATTACATTTCGGCTGCCAGCCATATAATTGTATTTGCCGGCTACTTTCTGGGTGCTTTTCTGGGGCAGTGGATCTCCGACCGCATTACGGGCAATGAGCGGCATCGTCTGCGCGTCTTTCTGCTGATTCAGACTTTATTTTTCATTGCGGTGGCAGCCACGCATCACCGGTTGCCGGGCGATATTCTGCTCTTTATGCTGGGTTTGCTGGCCGGTTATGAAATTGATCTTTTCCGGAAAATGGGCGCCATTACCATAAACAACGGAATTATGACGGGCAATGCTAAAAACCTGGCGACGAACCTCTATCAGTTCATGGTGCTGAAAAACAAAACGGCCGGCCACACGGCCGGGCTGCTGGCCCTGACCATTTGCGTCTTCGTACTCGGCATCGGCGCCGGTACCTGGCTCACCCAACTTTCACAGACCTGGGCCATGTGGTCTTTCTCGCTGATCTCGGCGGCGCAACTGCTGTTTACCTATCTGCTCTGGCCGGTCGAGGAAAAAGTGGAGTAGGACTTTAGCAAATTAGTAAAGCAACCCTAATGTTTTTTTTTTCACCTTGTTGCTGTTCTGTTATCTCACAGTCTATTATCTTTTCTCTTTGCTCTTTCTTCTTTGCTCCAACTTCCGTCTTCCGACCCGCACCGTGCATGCTGGGGCGCACAGATTTACAAATTACACTTTAGCAGTGCACGTTGGACCGTATAATTTAGCGCACAGATTACACAGATGGCATCGCAGATACGCTATTTTTCCTTTTTCTTTTGGCATCTGCATCTAAAATCTATAATTTAAAATCTAAAATTATTACCGACTATTCTCTCAAAGTCTTTTCTTTCTCTTCTTTTCTCTTTCTTCTTTCCCCGGTCTGAGTGATTATTTCAAATGCTGCAGCAGGCTGAAGAGCTTTTTCTTTTCGGCGTAGTTGAGATGCAGTACGGGAAGTTTTTGTTGGCGGTGCTCGTGCAGGTAGGTAATAAAGTCGAACGAAAAGGTAGGCAGCAGGTCAGACCAATAGCTGCCAGACTCCGCTGAAAAAATAAAAAGATCCCACAATGTCTGCAGATGGTCAGTCTCCGACAGGTAGCCAAAGGTTTGGTAGATCCGGTTTTTAAGCAACTGTGCCAAGTAATTGTTCAGCCAGTAAGGGATCAGCGCCACTGTTGCTGCTTGGTCACGGCAGGCTGTTTTCAGATGTTCCTTAAAGATGTTTTTTGCCCGTCGGCGGTAAATCGGTAGATCGATGCAGTCCGTTGTGTGGCGGCTGTTCCAGTGAATTTCAGGATGAAAGGCGTTGGTGTAGATTCTGTTGTCAGCCTGCATCAGGTTTTTAAAGAAATCCTGACATTCGTAGATGTTTTCCTGAATCCACAGGCGGGTGTGACAGATAATGGTGAATTTTAAATCGGGGAACTGCGCTTTATTAATTTTATCAACTACAGCTTCGAAGTCTTTTTCGCTTTCTTCAGAGACCAGCGCCAGGAGGTAGTACTGGCGATGCTGGAACTCATTTTTAATACTGGTAATTTCATGGAAGAGATACACTTCTTCCAGATGCGCCAGCTGCAGTAAGGGACGCAATACCTTTTTTACCGCTTTATTTTTCAGTAAAGGATGAGAGACAGGGGGGTGCAGAGGTGTCTTTTCAGGCAGTTTTGCCTGCAAGTTTTGCAGAACAATTTGTTTCATCTCATTCTTGATTTGATGGAGATGATCCTGATAGGAATCCATGTACTCAATCAGCTCCTCATCCTCAAAATGGCGTAAAAGGTAATAGTGGCGGCCTTCTTTCACAAAGAATTTTCTGACCTCAGGAATAAAAGCTTCCATAAAACGCAGCCGTTCTGCGAGGGCAAAGCCTTCAAAGGGCTGCCCAAAACGCATATACTCCAGAAACTCGAGGTCATGCTGTATGTTTTTTAAATAAAACAGCGTAGCGCCCACCTGTCCATCCGCGATCAGTTCTTCAGTATATTTCGAGAGAAGCTGTTCGCCCTTCAGATAGCGCTTTCTCAGAGACCTGAGTTCCGAATCAACGACGGTAAACCTTCCGTAATTTTTTTCTTCGCCGTATATCTGATCTTCTTTTCGTGCATACCTTTGGAAGAATACATACCGGTTTTCGCGGTGCTGTTCAAGGTCAGCATCGTCCAGAACAGAAATCAGCACACGGTCCTGCTCAAAGGTATCGCCGACGAAAAGGTAATCAAATGTTCGCTCCAGCACCAGTCTGTCTTTACAAAGAATGGTGAGCAGCAAGCCATTCTGATGCGCTGGCCGGTGCAGCCACATGGCCGTAATATTCCTGTTTTCGGTCTCGGCCATAAGCAAATCCGTGAGGTGCGCGGGCAGCTTTTTCTCCCTGACCTGATTAATAAAATTTTCCATAATAAAAGATTTACGATAATTCGTTATTCAGGTGTTCATAAAGGCGGGTGCAGCACGACACGGCTTCCTGAAAGGAAATGGTGGAGATTTCATCCGCTTCGGCGTTTGGAAAGTTTTGGTCTGGCGCTCCTGCAAAGGCAAGCAGGTCCTGCATCGGACGGTCAAGGCCGATTTTTTGCGGTAATTCCGGTGCGAACCACGTGATGAGTTCCCACAGATAATTCAGATTGAGGGTATTCGGCAGGTAATGCGCGTAGTAATACAGCGTGGCGAGGAACAACTGCTGAAAAATACTGCGCAGATACAGTACTTGGCCTTCGGTAAATGCACTTTCAGAAAAACCCAAGCTGGTCCACTGCACCTCAATAATCTTTTTCCGCTCTGCCCAGTAGCGCCGTACGAGGCCATCTCTTTCCTGTTCCACTTTCGCAGGAAAACTTAGTGTTTTTCGGCTGTAACAAATAAGATATTCGCTGCGTAGGTGGCGGTCAATAAAGTCATAAAATACGGCGTAATGTTTTTTGATCCAATCGGTTTTATGCAGCAGGATCGAAATCTGCAGCTCCGGAAATTGTGCGGCCAGGTGCTGCTGCACGTAGTGGAGTTGGGTGATTTTTAAAGAAGACCCCAGCATGATCAGCAGGTAGCGGCAGGGTTGGTCCGCACGCGTTTTTGACGGAATCCAGTATATGTACTGCGTTTTATACTGTTTCCTGATCGTTTCCGCAAGGGCAGTACGAAGGTCAGGCGCCGACTTCTCGGTTACGGGCTGTGCCGGTAAATACAGTGCTGCATACCGGTTCCAGGACAGGGTTTGGCGGAGTTTTCCGTAAAAGAGGTGCGCCAGATTTGTTCTTAAAATATCACTCAGCAGTTGTATGTAGTGCAGATGCTGCTGATTCGGCATGCCGGCCACCTCCGGTACAGAAGCGTTTATTAATCGTTTAATGGCAGGCACTTCAAGTTTCGTGAGTGCCCGCTTCAGTTCCGGTACATGCTGCTGCATAAAATCCAGAATCAGGGTGCCGGTAAAGAAGCAGTGCAGGCTTTTGGGTAGAAAGAAGGCCCGGAACCCCGACAGCAGTTCCCCGTACACAGCTTTAAGCCCGGCCTGCACAACCTCTTCATTCATGGCGACGGAGTAAGGCGCGATAAGTTGGCTGTGGTAAACGGCGCACCGGGATTCAATGCTGCTTTGCCATGTTATGAATAGTTTCTCATACTTGCTTTGCTTCCCCGAATAATCATTCTGGAACCGGCTGGCCCAGCTTTTTTCGGTGCGGGCATAGATCAGGTGCCGGGGATGGCAGTTCAGCACGATGTAGCTGAAAGGCAGATCCGGTTCGGGGGCATGGCTTGAATGCGGGCTGACGGTAATTATCAGGGAATGCTGCTCCATACTGTTGCGGAGCCAATCCTGCTGTTGCAGTTCCTGAAGCCTGGTGTGCGAAGTGCCGGCGCCGGCGATGACAGTAAGGGTCGGAAGCGGACAGAGGTGCTCGCGCGAAAAGAAGATCAGTTCGATGTCATCATCAGCGAAGAGTTGACTGAGTTTCCACCGAATGGTTTCAGGCAAATGATGGGAGGCGAGGGTGTTTAGATAGGGTTTCATCATTACGGTGTTTGCGGTTGATGAAACAAAGGAAAGAGGGATACGCGGGATAAAATATTCTGTGGTCCGGTAAATTATCTCTCCATGTCCGCAATTCAGCACTTTGCGAGAAGTACGAACTTTGTTTTTGTAAGATCACCTGTAGTACTTCCTAAAAAACAAAATAGACGCGTTTTTAACTCTGCTTATTTAAACTGTATTTGTTGAGCTAATTTCGCTGCAAACTGCTCCTGCTGGTTACTCTGTTATTTCGCTTTTCTGAAAATCGGGAACAGCCGTTTGACCGCTAAAACATTTTCAGGCGGGCAGGCGTCGGGTCTTTTATGGTGATGCAGCCTTGTTAACCGGTGTATTCACGTTAATAACGCTGCGAAGTGAGGATACTTCGCAGAGCGGGCACATTTTGCAGAAAGGCTGAATGGTTTTGTAAAAGGCGGAAAATTTACCGGCACGCGTGGCTGCTTTTTATATAATCCCTGAATACCCGTTGCATATCGTGGGCATCTCCTGTTCTGCAGAAAAAATGCAGAAGGTTCACCTTCAATGTGGCCGAGCCTTGCAGAAAGTCCGGCATATAAAGGAGGGATGGCATTAGATTGCCTGACCGGATTACTCCCGTGACTCTGCTTTAAATTACTCAGTCCTGCGGAGCGGTTCTTTTACGCTGTGAGGTGAAAATTAATTATGCGCAAGTATTTTTGAAGCTTTTTCGAAATGGAGAAAAGCGTCTTATCCACAATTAAATACCCTATAAAGCTTTATAGTTTTCCATAACACAGAAGCCTATTTTTACTTATATTTGAGTCGAAACAAACATATGATAGGTGAGATACGCCTGAGAGCAACTTCCGGGATCTAACGTATCACTTCAACAAATCAACTGTCCTTAAAGAAAACATGGCCAAAAAATCTACTGCCAAAACCAAATCGACCGAAGAAATCCTCTGGGATTCTGCCAATAAATTGAGAGGCTCCGTAGAGCCGTCCGAATATAAACATGTGGTGCTGAGCCTGATCTTCCTGAAATTTGCCAATGACAAGTTTTTGAGACGACGCGAAGAACTCATCAACGAACACAAAGAAGCCTTCCTGGAAATTCCCGAATTCTATCAGGCAGAAAATATTTTTTACCTGCCCGAAGAATCGCGCTGGACCTACATTATTGAAAACGCCAAACAGGAAGACATTACCCTGAAGGTAGATACGGCGCTGAAGACCATCGAGCGCACCAACAAATCCCTGGAAGGCGCCTTGCCCGACAATTACTTTTCACGCCTCGGCCTGGACCCGTCGAAGTTTGCAGCGCTGCTGGATACCATTAACAATATCGACACGCTCAGAGACGAGGCGCAGGATATTGTCGGCCGGGTGTACGAATATTTCCTGAGCAAGTTTGCCATTGCCGAAGGTAAGGGGAAAGGCGAATTCTATACCCCCAAGTCTATTGTAAACCTGATTGCAGAAATGATCGAGCCCTACAAAGGCAAAATCTATGACCCTTCCTGCGGTTCCGGGGGTATGTTTGTACAATCCCTGAAGTTTATTGAAAAGCACAAAGGCAATAAAAAAGACATTTCCATCTACGGGCAGGAACTGACCAATACCACCTACAAACTGGCCAAAATGAACCTGGCCATCCGTGGCATTTCTTCCAATTTGGGCAGCAAGGCAGCGGATACTTTTGCGGACGACCAGCACAAAGACCTGAAAGCCGACTACATCATGGCCAACCCGCCTTTTAATTTAAAGGACTGGCGTGCGGAAAACGAACTGACCCATGATCCGCGGTGGGCAGGCTACGAAGTGCCGCCAAAATCGAATGCCAATTATGCGTGGATTCTGAATATGATCTCCAAGCTTTCCCAGAATGGGGTGGCCGGATTTATCCTGGCCAACGGTGCTTTGAGCGGCGGCGGCGAAGAATACAAAATCCGGAAGCAGATCATTGAAAATGATCTGGTGGAAGCGATTGTTATTTTACCACGCTCGATGTTCTACTCGACTGATATTTCGGTGACGCTCTGGATTCTAAATCGGAATAAGACCGAACGCACCGTTGAAGTGAATGATGGTGTAAAGAATTACCGTAACCGACAAGGCGAAGTTCTGTTTATGGATTTGCGGCAGAAAGGCGAACCGTTTGAAAAGAAATTTATTCAGTTTGGCGAAGATGAGATTACGGCCATCGCGGCGCATTATCACAACTGGCAGCAAGTTAATTGCAAAGAAACCTACAAAGACGTTCCGGAGTATTCTTACAGTGCTTCTGTTGAGGAAATCCGCAAAAAAGATTATTCTCTGGTGCCGAGTAAGTACATTGAATTTTTGAATCGTGATGAAAATCTGGATTTCGCTGAACACATGCAGACGTTGCAAGCAGAACTGAAAGATTTGTTTGCGGAGGAAAGCCGGCTGAAGGCAGAAGTGGCAGATGTTTTTAAAACTTTGGGTTATGAACTTGGATAAACAGCCTGCCCGCTACATTGCGGATATACAGCATATCATTTCCGAGGCAAGACAAAACGCCTATGCTTCCGTAGCGAGTACCATGATTCAGGCTTATTGGAAAATAGGAAGAAGAATTGTGGACGAGGAACAAAATGGAAGTGAAAGAGCCGAATATGGCGCTATGATTATCAAGAATTTAGCAGCGGTTTTAGGAAAAGGTTTTTCTGCCAGAACCCTGCGGGACTGCCGCCAGTTTTATCTCACTTTTAGCACTGGGAAAGAATTGGCACAGGTGTGTGCCAAATTGAATTGGTCGCATGCTAGGTTGTTGATGAGGATTAACAATAAAGAAGCACGAGCCTATTACCTGAAAGAAGCCACTGAACAAAACTGGTCGGTGCGCACATTGGAAAGAAACATTTCCACGCTGTACTATCAGCGCCTTCTTTCTTCTCAGCAGAAAGATCTGGTGGAACAGGAGATGAAAGAGAACACAGGCGCTCAGGCTGAAAGAATCGATGATTTTATTAAAAATCCGTCCGTGCTGGAATTTCTTCAGTTACCCACCTCATATGCATATACCGAAGCGCAGCTTGAACAGAAACTTATCGATAATTTGCAGCAATTCCTGCTGGAATTGGGAAAAGGATTTGCGTTTGTGGCACGGCAAAAACATATCCGCACAGAAACGCAGGATTTTTTTATCGATCTGGTTTTCTATAATTATATTCTTAAATGTTTTGTCATTGTGGAACTTAAAACCAATAAACTCAGCCATCAGGATATCGGACAACTGGATATGTATGTGCGCATGTTTGATGATTTGGAACGCAGGGAAGGCGATAATCCCACGATTGGTATTTTGCTTTGCACCGAAACCGATCGAACCATTGCCAAGTATTCGGTGCTCAAAGAAAACAAGCAGCTTTTTACAAGTAAATATTTGTTGTATTTGCCTACCGAAGAAGAATTAATTCAGGAGATAGAAAGAGAGAAACAAATAATTCAACAAAATTTGGATGAAGGCAGGGAATTATAAAAGGCTGGGCGCGTTTATACAGCAGGTTAATGTGCGCAATAAAGACCTTAAGGTACTCAATTTACAGGGGCTGAGCATGACAAAGGAATTTAGAAAATCTACTTCTAATATTGTAGGAACGGATTTGTCTAAATACAAAATTGTTCAGCCAGGACAGTTTTGCTGCGATTTCATGTCTGTAATCCGAGTCCACAAATTACCTGTAGTTTTAAATAATCTTGGAGAAGATGTCATCATTTCTCCTGCGTACATTGTTTTTGAAATAACAGATAAAAATAGCCTTTTGCCAGAATATTTAATGATGTGGTTCAGAAGATCAGAATTTGACAGATACGCTGATTTTAGATGTGATAGTTCGATACGCGGAGGTTTTCAATGGGAAGAATTATGTGAAGTTGAATTACCTATTCCCCCCATCGAAGAACAGCGACAGATCGTTGCGCAATACCAAAGCATAGCCAACAAAATAAAAGTCAACGAGCAGATTTGCGAGAAGCTGGAAGCGGCTGCGCAGGCTTTGTATAAACATTGGTTTGTGGATTTTGAATTCCCGGTCGGTCATTGCGAGGAGAGCGGAACGAACGACGAAGCAATCCCTGCCTTGGTTGCCGAGGAAAGAAGTTTATATGCTGCCAAGCAAAAAGGCTACAAATCTTCCGGTGGTAAAATGGTTTGGAATGAAGAGCTTGGGAAGGAGATTCCGGACGGGTGGGAAGTTGTAAAAGTTAAAGATTTTTGCGACGACATGAAAAGTGGAGGTACTCCGAGTAGAGATAATGTGAGTTATTGGAACTCTAATGATATTCCTTGGTTAAAAACGGGAGAAATATCTAATAATGTTGTGTTTGATGCAGAAGAATATATATCTAAAGAAGGTTATAAAAATAGTTCTGCGAGATTAATTCCTGCTGAATCTATTTTGATGGCTATGTATGGAGCAACAGCAGGGCAATTAACTTATTTAAAAAAAGAACTTACTACAAATCAAGCTTGTTGTGCAATGATTTGTTTTGAAAAGGAAAGGTCTGCATTCCTGTATTATGCTTTATTAAATCAGCAAAAACAGATTGAAACATTGGCTATAGGAGGTGCTCAACCTAATTTAAGTAAGCAAATCATAGAAGCAATTAATTTGATTTTGCCTAAAGATTTAAAGAAAATATCCTTTTTTAAATTTTCGCATATAATTGATTTAAAAGCTTATAAAACATTAGAAAATATAAAACTCACACAACTGCAAAGTTTGTTGTTGTCTCGGTTGGCGGTTGGGGAGGAAGTGAGTGCTTAAAAAAATCAAATTTAAATTAATAACTATAAAAATCAAATTATGGCAAGATGTACAGCACCAATTCATGGTCATCGCACTGCAAGTGCAAGGGAAAATTGTCCTGCGTGTGGAGGAAGTTATAGAGGTTACAATTCCTATTCTTCATACTCTTCACCTTATAATTCATCATCTTATGGAAGTTCTTCGAGCAGAAATAGCGGTAGCGGACAAAGTAGATCTAAAGCACGTTGGTCTTCAGCAGGTTCAACAATACTCTATACGCCTGCAGAAATTAGAACTCTTACTCCAGTTCGTGAAAACGTTGAAAAGAGATCTGATATACCTGACTTACGAGATGTTTTTCTTTGTCATGCATGGGATGACCGAAAAGATTCAGCTAAGGAATTACATGACATACTTGAATCTAAAGGTGTAACGGTTTGGTTTAGTGAAAAAGATGTATTATTAGGTTCCTCTTTATTACGAGAAATTGATAAAGGTTTAGCAAAATCCCGTGTGGGTATCGTTTTAGTTACGCCAAATTTTCTTGAACGTGTGAAAGGAGAAGGAATTGCAGACAAAGAACTTTCAGCTTTATTAGCTCGCGATTTACTTGTTCCAATTGTTCATGATACAACCTTTGAAAAATTGCGTGAAGTAAGTCCTTTGCTTGGTTCTCGAAGTGGATTAAGTACAGTGGAAGATTCAATGCTAAATGTTGCTTCTAAATTAGCGGAATTAGTTAAAGTTGATGATGTACTAGCAAAATAATAATAATAGATGTGGAGAATTTAACAAAACCATAGAAATGTGAAAGAAGAGTTTGAAATACTATTTACTACTATTAAGATATTAAAGGAAAAATACAAACATCATAAAAAGAATTTTACTTTAGATGGAAAGCTAGTAGGAGATATAGGAGAAATTTTGGTTGCAGAACATTATGGATTGACTCTTTATGGAGATAATACTCATGTTCACGACGGATTTGTAACTGGTTCGGAGAACCTACAAGTTCAGATAAAAGCTTCTTTTAAAGAGTATTTTTATTTTACTAAACACATTGATCGAAAGCCAAAGTATTTTATTGCGGTGCAACTCTATGAAGATGGCACGTTTGAAGAAATTTATAACGGAACTGGAGAGTTACTTTTTGAAAAATTGTTAATCCACCTACCTACGGATAGAAAACATAATTATAGATTATCTGTAAAGAAGTTGAAAGAATTGAATAAGTCTGAGGAGAATGTTGATAGGATAATTAGGAATCATTTAGATTAATAAATCAGCACCTTTTTTTGACGAGTTTATATCCAAAAGGAAAGATAAAATCTTCAAAGAATAAAATATAAAAACAAAAACTAATGTCACTTAATATCTTAATTAAAAAGAACAGCACTTGTGGAAAATATAATTTTTCGATTTATTCTCATAAACTTTCGATGAGTGATTTAGATGCATATATCTTACAATTATTATATGAAGAAAATAAGTTGAATTATTTATTTCAGAAAAACATTCCTATTTCAAAAAAACAAAGAAAAATACAGTTGCAAAAATTTCTTGAGGATTCTTTTATTAATAGAGAAGCAGCTGTTATAGATACTGACATTATGGACGCTATCTTATCTAAAAATAATGAAACATATTACTCTTTTTTTGCTGAAGCACTATTAGCCAGACTAAATATTGATTATATTGATCAGGATTTAATTACAGGGGTAATTAATGTAAACGAAAACCTGACAAAGGTTTCGACGGGCGCCGATGTATGTATGTTCTCTGAAACAAACTTAGTTTTAGGTGAAGCTAAATTCTATAGTTATCTAAACCAAGGAATTCATTCTATAATTAAAG
Organism: Chryseobacterium salipaludis; assembly: GCF_022968825.1. GTDB lineage: Bacteria > Bacteroidota > Bacteroidia > Flavobacteriales > Weeksellaceae > Kaistella > Kaistella salipaludis. The sequence continues at coordinate 469,501 of NZ_JALHKS010000003.1, read as the reverse complement.
ATGCCAGTTTTAAAAGTAAATTATCAGATTACATTAAAAATATTACAAGTTCAGAAACAGAGATAGTATTAAAAGGTATTACTGGTGATATATGTGAAAAAACAGTTGATGAAATAAAAGCATTACCGTTGACATTATCTGGTTTTGTTTTACACACTAAAAATAAAACTAATATGTATGATAAAACCTACGATTTAATAGATAAAATAGAAATAGACAACTTTCCACCGCATTATAAAGTACATTTATATCATCTACCAATTGAATCAAAAAATGAATTAATCTTCAAGGCTCAAAGAATGGCTTTGGACTTAATAATTGCACTTTAAAACTTATGATAAATCAAACAAATAGAGAAGAAATTATAAAACTACTTGATAGTTCTGAAGAGAAAGTATTATTGGAAGATTTATTTTTGTATGACTTATCACCATATTATGAAGAGAAAAGAAATGATTCATTTTTCTCAAAACAACTTGAATTTATCCAAGAAAAGAATCAGTTGAGCCATAATTCAGAAATTTCATTTACTTCTGAACAAATCAAAATTTATCAAGGAATAGTCGAGAATAATCGAAGTATTGTATCAGCACCTACAAGTTTTGGTAAAACTATGCTAATTAAGGAATATATTTTCAATTATCAGCCAAATAAAGTTGTTTTTATTGTACCAACAAATTCTTTAGCAGACGAATTGTTAGATGATTTTAAGATACTCTTTACAGATTTTGATTATGTAATTTTTGATTCAGTTAAAAGCCTAGAAATCATTTCTGATAAAAGTATTTTTATAGGAACTCAGGAAAAGTATTACAATTTAAGAGGTTTTTATCACGATAAAATTGATTTGTTTGTAATTGATGAAGCTTATAAACTCACGGATTCAATTAAGGGAAGTAGAGAAGTTATTCTAAATCGGTCATTCATCGATACTTTAGAAAATTCACATAAGATGGTATTGCTGATGCCTTTAGTTAATTCTATTATAGGATTAGAAAATTTTGCTTTTCAAATTCTCAAGTCTGATTATGCACCAGTGGCTAAAAGTTTTACTAGTGTAAAAAAGTTAGACCAAAAAATAAATATAGAAATATCCAAAAACGAAAATACAAATCTCGTATATTTTAACTCGCCAACAGAATTAGAAAGAATTTATCTTAAAAAATTTAAAGCAATTAAAAATCCTATTGAATTAAATGATAATTGGATACGGAGGGTCGAAGAAGATTTTCATTCAGAATGGTTACCAATCCAAGCACTAAAATCAGGTATTGGAATACATTATGGTCCTATGCCAAAATTTATTCAAAAGAAAGTAATTGATCTTTTTAAGGCAACAAAAATAAAGAATGTTCTTGCTACAAATTCCATTATAGAAGGTGTAAATACGCCTACAAAAAACATTTATATATACAGTTCAAGAGATATATTAGGTGCTAAAAATTTAGTAAAATATAAAAATTTGATTGGGCGTGCGGGAAGACTCGGAGAGCATAAAGTAGGCAATATATTTTATTTCGATAAACATCAGATACAATTTGAAGATGCAAATATTTCTTACAAAGAAATAGATATTCAATTCCAATTAGAAAATAAAGATGAAATCACTGAAATAAATAGAGATGAAAATTTTGACATGGAAGTTATACCCGAGGGGGCTAATTCGTATGAAGATAAATTGCAAAAACATTTAGAAAATTCAAGTTATTCAAATGTTTCAACAGAAGAAATAGTAAATCTCCTAAATAATCATGGATTTACAGTTAATAAATTTAAAATTTTACTTGACTATATAGCTTCTACCAAAAATGTAGTTCTTCTTGGTATTATTGGAAAACTTGTTGGAAAAACGGATTTAATCAGTCTTAACATTATATTGAGTTCGCGATTTAATTCGTTCAGTAAAATGGTCAATGAGCTACATTCGAAAAATAAGCAAAAATTTAAGTCACAGGTAATATCAATTTTGATTGATATGATTTACAGCTTTTTACCTTTTAAAATAATACCATTAATTAATTTTATAATTGATGTTGATGAGCTTCATAAAAAATATACTGATGAAAATTTGGTTTCACCCAAAGTAATTGCAGAAGCTAAAAGAATAAAGGCTCAGTTTTATTCTAAATTTATAGGAATAGATAGTCCATCTCATGAAACGTTAGTAATTATGAATAAACTATTTGAGTTCGGAATTCCCTATCAAAGAGCTAATCCATTTTTAAAAGTTATAGCTGATAACTTACCAGATAAATTTTCTATACATGATATTAGAAAAATAATATTTGATAATGAGAATATGAATGATTTACGAGTTTATTTTGAATAATACCGATATGAAATACACCGAATCCCAACTCGAAAAATCCTTTATCCATCTTTTACACCAGGAAGGATATCAGTACGTGAAGGGCGAAAAGGTATTTCGCGCTTCCAGTCAGGAAGTTTTGATTCGGGAAGATCTCAGCGCTTTTCTGCTTGCACGCTACCCCGATCTGGAAACGGTGGAACTGGAAACGCTCCTCAATGAACTGGCGTACCAGCCAGCGTCCAACCTGTACGACAGCAACAAGTACATCTGTAAACTGCTGGCCGACGGCCTTATTTTTAAAAGGAATAATCCGGCCAGAAAAGATCTGCACATCCGCTATATTGACGTAGACCCAAACACGCTCCTCAAAACCAACCGGTTTAAGATTGTCAATCAACTGGAGATTCAGGGAAAAGAGCTGCGCATTCCGGATCTGATTCTGTACATCAACGGCATTCCGGTCGTGGTGCTGGAATTTAAAACCGCTATTGAAGAAAAAATCACCATTCACGATGCCTACAAACAGCTGACCATCCGGTACCGCCGGGACATTCCGGAACTGATGAAATACAATGCCTTCTGCATCATCAGTGACGGCGTGAACAACAAAGCGGGTTCGCTCTTTGCACCCTACGATTTCTTCTACGGCTGGCACAAAATTACCGGCGACGAAAAGAAAGCGCTGACCGGCATTGACACGGCTACGTCCATCATTCACGGGATGCTGAACCGGCAAAGGCTGTGCGACATTCTGCAGAACTTCATCTGGTTTCCCGATACGTCCAAAAAAGAAGCGAAAATCCTCTGCCGATATCCGCAGTATTACGCAGCCAATAAACTGTTTGACAATATTCAAAAGCACCGCAAACCGGAAGGAGACGGCAAAGGCGGCACTTACTTCGGTGCCACAGGTTGCGGGAAAAGTTTCACCATGCTCTTCCTGGCGCGGCTGCTCATGCGCTCTACCCAAATGGCCAGCCCGACCATTGTCATTATCTCCGACCGCACCGATCTGGATGATCAGCTTTCCCGGGACTTTACCAACGCCAAAGATTTTATCGGTGACGAAAATATTATTAATATCGAATCCAGAGCCGATCTCAGGGCAAGATTGGGTGGCAGAGAAAGTGGCGGTGTCTTTCTGACCACGGTGCAGAAATTTACTGAAGATGATCAGGTGCTGAGCAATCGCACCAATATCATCTGTATTTCCGATGAAGCCCACCGGTCACAGGTAAATTTGGATTTGAAAGTCCGCATTGATGAAGACGGCGTGAAGAAATCGTACGGTTTTGCCAAATACCTGCACAATTCACTTCCCAATGCAACCTATGTCGGATTTACGGGAACGCCCATTGACAAAACGCTGGATGTTTTCGGTCCGGTGGTGGATTCCTATACCATGTTTGAATCGGTGGTGGATGAAATCACGGTCCGGCTCGTGTATGAGGGCCGTGCGGCAAAAGTCAATCTGAACCATTCCAAAGTGGTGGAGATCGAACAATATTACCAAAATGCAGTGGCCGAAGGTGCTTCGGAATACCATGTGGAGGCTAGCCAAAAAGCCATTGCGCGGATGGAGGTGATCTTAGGCGATCCGGACCGGATTGGAGCCATAGCGCGGGATTTTATTTCGCATTATGAAAAAAGGTTGGAGGAGAAAGCGACCGTCGCCGGAAAGGTGATGTTTGTTTGTGCTTCGCGCGAGATTGCGTACAGGCTTTTTCAGGAAGTCATCCGGCTGCGGCCGGAGTGGAATGAAAAACACATTCCGGAAAACCTGACTGAAAAGGAAAAGAAAGAAATCAAGCCTGTCGAGCGGATCAAGATGGTCATGACCAGGAACAAAGATGATGAAGAAAGCCTTTGGAATCTTCTCGGAACTAAGGAGGACCGCAAGGAACTTGACCGCCAGTTCAAGCAGCTTCATTCCAATTTTAAAATTGCCATTGTGGTCGATATGTGGCTCACCGGTTTTGATGTGCCTTTCCTCGATACTATCTACATTGACAAACCCCTGCAGACCCATAATCTCATTCAGACCATTTCTCGCGTGAACCGAAAGTATGAAGGCAAGTACAAAGGCCTGGTGGTGGATTACATCGGCATCAAGAAAAACCTGAACCATGCTTTGGGTTTGTTCAACGGCCAGACAGCTGCGGATGACTTTGAAGATCTGGACAAAGCCGTGATCATCGTAAAAGACCAGTTGGACCTGTTGCGGCAGTTCTTCCATCAGTTTGATTCGTCCGGTTATTTTAAAGGGGCTCCGGTGGAACAGCTGCAGTGTCTCAACCGAGCTTCGGAATTGGTATTGCAGACGGAACAGTCGGAAAAGTTTTTTGTGGATGTGACCAAGAAATTAAAGTCGGCTTATAATCTGGTCTGCGGTTCGGAAGTGTTCGATGAAAAAGAAACCGACGAAATTCATTTTTACTTTGCTGTTAAATCCATTGTGGTAAAGCTGACCAAAGGCGAAGCACCTGACACGGCGCAGATGAATGAGAAAGTGAGCAAAATGGTGGAAGAAGCCATTGTCTCGGAAGGCGTGGAAGAAATCTTTAAACTGGACGACCACAAAGCCAACGCCATCGATTTGTTTAATGACAAATTTCTGGAAAAAATCAATGCGCTGGAACTGCCGAATACGAAGATCAAGATTTTGGAGCGTCTGCTGAAGCAGGCCATCGGCGATTTCAAAAAAGTAAACAAGGTCAAAGGTCTTGAATTTTCGGATCGCCTTCAGAAAATCATCGACAGTTACAACGAGCGCAGTGAACTGGACATTCTCGATTATGACGGCATTCAGACAGAAACCACCGAGCAGATTCTGGACCTGATCTTAAAATTACGCACCGAGATGGCGTCTTTTGAAGATCTGGGAATCGACTATGAGGAGAAAGCTTTTTATGATATTCTCGATGCGATCTGTAAGCAATACGGTTTTGAATTTGACAAAGACAAAATGCTGGAACTCGCCAGGGAAATTAAAAAGATTGTGGACAATACAGCCAAATATCCGGACTGGAGTGACCGGGACGATATCAAAGCTCAGCTCAAAATGGATATCATCGTCAAGCTACACCAGTTTGGCTATCCGCCCATCACGCAGGATGAGGTGTATAAGAACGTGCTGGAACAGGCGGAGAATTTTAAGAGGAAAAGGTAAGTGGATGAGTTCTGATGTTATTAATCACTGATTATGAGTGCAGATAAGTATAATGGCAGTAATGACTATTATCCTGAAAAAATTGGGAAAATTAGTTATCCAGATGATACCGAAAACTATTGGAGAAATTTTCGGGAGGATGTCTGCAAGGTTATAGAAAAAAGTCAAAAGCCTCAAAATCCATCTAAAACAACGCAGGGCGATCCTCAACGATCACAAGATCAAAAAGGACAGCCAGCTGTGGTTAAACCACCTAAAACAATATGACATGACTGACAAAAACTGCAATTAAACAAATAAAGCCAGTGGTGAAAATCCCGCTGGAAATATTAAAACCGGCAGAGTTACCGCGGCTCCTGCAGAGATAAAGCCTCCAAAAGCAAAATAAAGAACTGCTTAAAAAGAAATCATCCGGTAGTCCGTAGAATTTCATTTTTTTTGAATATAAATTACTTAATAAGCTTCTCCAACCTCCCCATCATCTCCTCCTTCTCCTTCAGCATCCTTTCATACAACGCAATCTTTTCCTCGTGAAGTTTGATCATCTCTTGTAATGGATTGATATTGTAAGTGCCTCCTGAATTACCGATGAACGCTTCATCGTTAAACGTATTCGAAATAATATTTATCGCCTGCTCCTCATCAAAATTCTGAAACGCCTCCACCGGGATTTTAAGCACCTCGGAAATCTTCTTTAACAATGGATCTTCAACCACCTCTTTCTGTTCCAGCAAAGAAATTTTCTTCTGGTTCCAGTCATCGCCTAAATCGAATGCCAGTGCTTCCTGCTTGATGCCGAGCATTTCCCGGAAGCGTTTCACGTTGCGGCCCTGATGTATTTTCTGTTCCATAGCGGTGGTCTTTTTACTGGCGTAAAGATAAAGCCATTTGATGAAATCGTGTGAAAGGTAAAGGTAAGAAATTCAGGTAAAATATCCCGCGGTCTGGCTATATTATCCTGCAGAAACTTGTAGTATCTTTACTTTCCGTCACATCTTAGCATAAAATAAAAAAAATGGCTTATGAAAGAGGCAAATGTCCGGCTGGAAACGTATTTCTGGGCCACCGAGGAAATAGATGATCCTTTTAAAGTGTTCAGCGCCTTCTTTGAATTTTATAGACTGGACAGCAGTAAAGACATGCTGAGCGAGGTGATGCGCTACCTGCACAAAGACGAGGTCTGCGGAAAAGAGAATCCGTCCCGGATCTTTGATTTCCATAAAGCGCTGCAATCCTTCGCAAGGGCAGCGTATCTGATTAATCTGAAAAAGCAGCAATGGAAAGTAAAGAAAGGGCCGGAAGCGTGGCCGGTCATGGCGCAGGCTTCGCTCACCGCAGAAGAATATGAAAATCCCCAGCTGGTTTTTGAGAAAGCCTTCGCGGCCAGTACCCTGGATGAATATGAATTTTTCCTGAATGAAATTTGCTATATTGCGCTTATGCCGTATAGGGAGCAGGCTGATTATGACCTGACGACCCCTTACATCTGGTTTATTAAAATGCTGGATGCAGCGCAGGTTATCACTGAACGCGGAGTGGAAAAGGTAGGCAGCCGCAAATTCCTGTAAATTATATAATAATACAGCGCAGTTTCCTTGTGCGCAAGCAGTTGGAATTTAAAGCTTTACAGGCCTTTATAAATGCTCGAAGCTTTCTGAATCACCGTTGAGCGTATCCGGCCGAGTAAAGGTGTGTTCGGTAAAGATGACACTAGGGCTGCTGAGCCGATTAATCTCCTTATTCGGCTCATAAAATTCGTATATTGGAGTCGAATATAAACGCTAATTGGCTCAATATGTACAGCTGGCAGTTTCCCGAATTTCCTCACTTTACTTTTCAAACTGAAGAACCACAGCTGATGGTGCAGCGCTTTACTCTGGGACTGGGGAAGCCAACGCAATACTCCATACTTTTTCAGCCGAAACAAAGCAAGAGATTTTTGCAGAATTAATGCTGTCAGAAGCCTTGAAAACGTCCGAGATCGAAGGCGCGTATTTCAGCCGGGAAGTTGTAATGTCCTCACTGAAGGTCAACTTAGGCATCAATGATTTCCACCACAATACCCGTAATAAAAAAGCCAATGCCACTGCACAACTGATGATTGAGGTCCAAAAAAGGAGTAATGTAGCTTTAACAGAAGATCTGTTTTTGCAGTGGCATGATATCCTGATGAATGCTGAAAAAGGAATCAGTGCCGGTGCTTTCCGTACTGGTACGGAACCGATGCAGGTGTTCTCGGGCCGGTATGGTGATTCTATGGTTCACATTGAAGCCCTCCGTCTGGTGATTTGCCAGCACTCATTTCACGTTTCCTCGATTGGTACCATGATTTTGACAGAAGCAACTGGGCAGGGTAGGCGAAGCCATGCTTTTTGGGTCGCTGGTACATCTGTATTTCGAAACACTGCACCCCTTTGAAGACGGAAATAGTGGTATTTGCCGGGCTCTGGCTGAAAAAGCGTTGGTGGAAAAACTGAAAATGCCAGTCTTTCTGAGCCTTTCCAAAGCGATTGAAAAAGATAAAAAGCGTTATTACAGTGAACTTAAAAAAGCCCAACGTGACCTGCATATCACGGATTGGGTACGGTATTTTTTTTGAATTCCTTGAGGATGCGTTACATGATTCTGAACAGGTCGTATGGTTCACGCTGAAAAAAGCGAAGTTTTTTTAACAGGTTCAGCGCTGAACTGAACAGTCGCCAACATAAAGCGGTCAACAGGATGATGGACCAGGGAGGTACTTCTTTCGAAGGCGGTCTAACCGCTAAAAAGTACATGTCCCTGAATAAAACCTCTAAAGCCACCGCCACCAGAGACTTACAGCACATGAGTGAAGTAGGTGCCCTGCTAAAAACAGGAGGCGGACGCTCTGTTTCTTATCAGCTGAATTTGGAGTAATGGTTAATTAGCGGTACTCTCGCTGACCTGTATTAGCTCCGTGGAATGGTTCAGCAGTACAGGGGATAAATTATCCTGATGATGAATTGAATATCTGAAATGTCTGCCACAAATTTGTTTTAATAATATCTAAAACAAATTAAGATGGAAACAATTGCCAAGTCGAATATCGCATGCCTGCAAAACGGGGTCCTGACAGACCAGTTACAACAGGCGGGTCGTAACTGTTCAATCATTGCCGTTTACCGAATACCGGATGCTATACCAAATGGCGAACGCTTGCTTATTATTACCGAAAATCAGGCTGGTGCCGAGGCACTCCGCAGAACGAAATGGGTACGGCGGACCACTACCCGTATGCATATCGGTATTAGCAGTATCCATCGTATCGAAAGATATTTTGAAGTCGGAAATCCCCTTCGTGTATTGTTATTACCGTTCATGCTTTCTAATCTGGCAAAAAGAAGGTTTTACAGGGTGGTACGACAGAGTTGCAAACGCGGCCGTATTTAAAAAGAAGTTCGGTGACTATAAAGAATCGTTTTATCATGACCATGATATACTGCTGTCGGAGGCAAGCCGGTTTCATCGCCTGCATTCCCCGATAAGCACCTATCTCACCTACCTCTCCATTTTTGACCATGATCTGCGCTATCTGGAACAATTATATATGGGTGACTATTTTCCCGACGAGACATTGCATACGAGAATAAATAATTTGATCTCGTACATTCCGGAGATGCGAAGATTCTTTGTGCGGGAGAACGGAACACAGTTCTTTTTAATCAAAAAATTAGAGGCAGCCCTGAAAGCAGCGGAAAGTTGCGACGAAGTTTATATAAATATTGAACTGTATGCGTCTGTTAAAAAAGCAGAGGCGCAGCTGTACCAATGCATAAGCGCACGCTTTAAAGAACTGAAATCTATCATTCAAAGGTACGAGTCTGAATATCCTGCATTCCCCCTGGAAAAGGTTGACACGCCGGCAGATTTTTTCCTCCAACAGATTATTGAGGCCATTGTGCAGACAGCGTCACCGGAAGAAATATTTCTTTTTCATCAGACTCAGGCTGGTGCACCGAAAGCGGACAGCCGCATCACCCTCTATTATTTACTGGTCATAGGACAAGGCATAGGAAATGAGAAGATCCGGAGTATACAACAGGCTGTAGCTGCGCGCTCGAAGGATCAGGCCGGCGTGGTCATTTTGGCTCACCGCCGGATAACGGTGCAACAACGGCTCTATTCATATCAGCAGTTCCTGCAGCAAATCATGGTGCCGGAAAAGAGGGTATATGCCTCGTCCAGCCTTCATTCCGATATTCATTGGGAGCAGCCGTACAGGCCTTCTTACGGCGATTTTTGCATTTACTACCAAGCTGCAAGAAAACAGGTAGCCCAGTACTTTAACCTCCGGAAAAACTTACCTGAACAAAATACCGACGGTGTATTTCAGATCTTTGCGCAGGGATATCTCCGCACCCTCAGGCTTTTGATCTACACTTCCTGTTATTCTTACCTTCCCACCTGGACAGCGGCGTGGGATACCTGGAAATTATGTACCTATGCAAACCCTTCCCTGGAAAATATGGAGTACCTGTTTGCGAAGATCAGTCCAATGTATCACCGGCATATCGATTCGCATCTGAGGTATTCCGACAGGGTAGGTCACCTCAGTGCGGAGGATCTTGCTGCGATGGATGAGATTTTAACGCATCTGACCGAAAAGCTGGAAGTGATAATTCGAAAAGAGGGGTTGGCGTGAAGCTCGACAAAGCAGGCTTTTTGCATCAGCACCGGAATACGATGAGGTGGTGATCGTGGCGGGTACGGCAAGCGGGTTAACTTTGTTTTCGACTGTGTCAGAATTAGATCACACTGTAATTTGGTGTGGGAAAGCCGAACTGATTGGCTGCTGCAATTAGATGATTTAAACTTTGTTATACCGCACAACTCAATTCTAGCATGAGCCCATCACTTTTGTGAATTGCTTTGGCTTCGCCGAACGCCCTGGCTAATGCCATCGCTTGTTTCAAACTTTGGTATCTTTGGGATATCGCACAACTTGTGATTTCACGTCCGCAAGCCCCTTTTCGTTGTGAATTGCTTTGGCTTCGCCGAACGCCCTGCCTCATGCCACCGCTTGTTTCAAACTTTGGTATCTTTGAGATATCGCACAACAGTATGGATGTGGTTTCCTCCATGGCCGGGGTTGTGAATTGCTTTCAAACTTTGGTATCTTTGAGATATCGCACAACACCAGCGACCAACACGCCAACAAAACCATTGTTGTGAATTGCTTTGGCTTCGCCGAACGCCTTGGCTAATGCCACTGCTTGTTTCAAACTTTGGTATCTTTGAGATATCGCACAACCACTACATCGCGCACAAAATTATATTGTTGGTTGTGAATTGCTTTCAAACTTTGGTATCTTTGGGATATCGCACAACTCGTATGATGATCTACCATCCGGACAATTAGTTGTGAATTGCTTTCAAACTTTGGTATCTTTGGGATATCGCACAACCATGTTCCTGTATGATGACAGCGATTATAGGTTGTGAATTGCTTTCAAACTTTGGTATATCGCACAACCTGCTGATCCTCTTTAGCAGCTGCAGGAGCGTTGTGAATTGCTTACAAACTTTGGTATCTTTGGGATATCGCACAACTCTCTCGCTTCAGCAAATTGCGAACAAGCTGTTGTGAATTGCTTTCAAACTTTGGTATCTTTGGGATATCGCACAACAGCTGCTTCAGGTTATTCTTTAACCCAATTGTTGTGAATTGCTTTCAAACTTTGGTATCTTTGGGATATCGCACAACATAATTTACGGCCCTCGGTTTCCAGTTCTGGTTGTGAATTGCTTTCAAACTTTGGTGTCTTTGGGATATCGCACAACTGCAGTCGGTGACAGCAACGAGGGTCTTAGGTTGTGAATTGCTTTCAAACTTTGGTATCTTTGGGATATCGCACAACTTTTGTGTTCCTTCTTGTCCCGATGCATTTGTTGTGAATTGCTTTCAAACTTTGGTATCTTTGGGATATCGCACAACAGCATTCCCAGACGAGTGCAAGCAATATCTGTTGTGAATTGCTTTCAAACTTTGGTATCTTTGGGATATCGCACAACGACGGCTAATATTAACCCTAAAATCTTTACGTTGTGAATTGCTTTCAAACTTTGGTATCTTTGGGATATCGCACAACTTTTCCGGGTCATAGTAACCATCCGGATCGTTGTGAATTGCTTTCAAACTTTGGTATCTTTGGGATATCGCACAACCAGCGCGGCGACGCCCTCGCCCGTGGCGGCGTTGTGAATTGCTTTCAAACTTTGGTATCTTTGGGATATCGCACAACTAAGAATTTAACTACCAAACAGGATAATACGTTGTGAATTGCTTTCAAACTTTGGTATCTTTGGGATATCGCACAACTCGCAGATATGATGCCCGCCAGCCAGCGCGGTTGTGAATTGCTTTCAAACTTTGGTATCTTTGGGATATCGCACAACTGGCTTCGCGGGCATCCACCAGCATGAACAGTTGTGAATTGCTTTCAAACTTTGGTATCTTTGGGATATCGCACAACTACACCGGTACGAGGCCTTTGCCTTCCATGTTGTGAATTGCTTTCAAACTTTGGTATCTTTGGGATATCGCACAACAAAATTAAAAAATTTTAATTGGTTACTTCGGTTGTGAATTGCTTTCAAACTTTGGTATCTTTGGGATATCGCACAACATCTATACCGTGTGGGATGAAGGAGCCGAGGTTGTGAATTGCTTTCAAACTTTGGTATCTTTGGGATATCGCACAACCGGATGTGCTCGTGAACGGGGTGCATGTTCGTTGTGAATTGCTTTCAAACTTTGGTATCTTTGGGATATCGCACAACCTCACCATTCATCTGCAAGCACGTAGCATTGTTGTGAATTGCTTTCAAACTTTGGTATCTTTGGGATATCGCACAACGACACCGATTTAGTAACAGTATAAACAAAGGTTGTGAATTGCTTTCAAACTTTGGTATCTTTGGGATATCGCACAACGAGCGGTGTTGGATATAAATCTGGATTGTCGTTGTGAATTGCTTTCAAACTTTGGTATCTTTGGGATATCGCACAACTTCCTTGCCGGTTTTCACGCCGTTGTTGTAGTTGTGAATTGCTTTCAAACTTTGGTATCTTTGGGATATCGCACAACCTCAAAAAACAACCGTCTGAATTTCAGGCGGTTGTTTTCAATCATAGAATTAAAAAACTAAAACAATTCCAGTTGCTGATAGGTGGGTGGCGGCTCTTCTTTGGTTCTGGCATAAAAAAGCTCAATGTCACCAAACTGTTTATCAGTTACCGTCATAATCGCGACCTTTCCGTGTTTTGGCAACCATGATTTCACGCGCTGGGTATGTACCGCCGCATTTTCACGGCTGGGACAGTGCCGGATATAGATCGAAAACTGAAACAGTGCAAATCCGTCATCCTCCAAGCGCTTCCGGAACAGGCCGGCTGCCTTACGCATTGCCTTTGTCTCCGTCGGCAAATCATATAATACCATTACCCACATAATTCGGTAGGCATTAAACCGCTCGGCATTCATACAAATGAGGATAGGCCATTAGACGCTTTTCGCCGCTGTAACATTTATAAAGGGAAACAGCGGTTGTTTTCACTGCAATCATCAGTGGACGCTTTTTATTTTCTATCAACACATCATTAGTTGCGATTTGCAGCATATACGCTTTAAAATCGCGGCATAACTCCTCGGCCTCCGGATTTTTTTCGAGCCACTTCATTACCAGTAAATCAACAAACGGGCGGTACGGTTCCATCAGGTCATCTGCCAGGCAATACGCATTGTATTTATTTTTATGGAAGATGCCGAGTACCGGCAGCAGGCCGGTTTCTACAATGGCCCTTGCTACAATACTGCGGAGAACAGCGTAGCCGAAATTGAAAAACTGATTGGGTGAATCGCCAAATCGTTCCCGCAGAAAATCAAGGCTGATAAGGTATTTCCAGTAATGCTGCGCCGCGATACCTTCCATATTCGTCACATCGCCGCTGGTTACCTGCGACAAATAGTTTTCCATGGGCTCGTAGTAATTTCCGAGCGTGCGCAGGACGTCGCGCTGATTAGTGATTTTACTTTCAATTGTCTGTTTCCAAAGTTGTTTCTTAAGCGGTTCCGACGCCTGGAGCTGATCTTTCAAGCGGGCAGAATGCTCTGTATGTCCGTGCAGTGGCAGCATAATTCCATGTGGTAAATGATGCGCATCGCAACTGATCATTACCACATTGTGACCCATCATTTTTTGAATCAGCTGGTGCGAGAGTGTGATCTGGAAATGATCCAGCATCAGCAGGCCGAGATCTTCGATGGCAACTTTCCCTTTAATATCTTTCGTTATAGGATCAGTGATATACAGCTGTTCATCTTTCAGGCGAAGATGAGCAGGGTTTCCGATGTAGATGGAACGGGTGATCATGGATTAGATTTAAACTTAATTTTACCGTCAAGTGAAATTCCAAAATCATCTCCTTCAAAGAGAAAATTCCATTTATCCTTACCCATTTTTAAAAGTGGAGTCTCTCCTTCTATTTCAATGGTTGACGGAATTGCTTTATATTTATCCAATTCTTTCTTGACTTCATTTGTTTTTTCCAAACCTATTGTTTCAACAAGGCGTGATAATCTGTAACTATTTCCAATCGTATCAAATCTAAATTTACGATTCAAAAAGTCTTCCCTACGTTTTTTATTATCCTGAATATTGACATCCTCAATAATATCCGGCAAATTATACTCTTTTTCAAATTCTAGTAATTTTTCATCTTTGATGAATGCAATTGATTTTTTAACTTCATCTTTTGATTGTGCATTTAAATGATAATTCAGCCAAATACTTCCTTCGGAAAATTGACTTATTACAAATAATCTCTTTTGCTGGAAATCTATATTTAGTCTTTTTTCAAAATCACCATCTTCATTTAGCACTATTACTTTTTGACCGGTTTTGAGAAGTTGTTTTTTATCCCATTGATCAAACTCAGGATACTTTTCGGAAATAAAATTTTCAATAACAAAATTGCCATACTTCTTAAATTCTTTAGCAATTTCAAAAGATGAGATTGGAATCAATTCTCTTTTGATTGCACCATTATGAATTTTCTGCGCTAAAATAGAATAAGGAACAGAGCCTGCTTCAGAATAAAACTTATTTTTATAATCATACTTTGATCGATAATTTAATCTTTCTTTTACTTCTCTACCAGTGCTGGTTTTTATTCGTACGTGACGAATTATATTTCCTTGGAAGTCTTTTATTTCCGCATTGCTTTTCTGATCTTTAACCAATTGCTGTATGTTAGGATCAATTATGGATTCAATAAGTTTATCGGATTCTTTTACTTTCGAGATATTTTCTCTTTTAACAAAAATAAACTCATCCTTGCCCTGTTTATATTTCCAATCATCATTTTCTCTTTGCGGTTGGTTATCGGCATATCTTTCAACATCCCGTATCTTTCCCAGATAGGTTTGTGCATATAATGTACTTCTTATAGAATCGCCCTTTGCCTTTTTGATGATTTTATCTCCATTTTCATCATACACAAATTCGCCATTCTTATTTTTTACATATTGAATTACTCCTCTTTTTCTTACAACTTTACTGGTTTGCTGAAGAATTTTATCTTTCTGATAATTCACAATCAGCGTTGTAGATTCTATTTCATTTATCAAAGACTGAACATTGAAGTAAGGAGGAATCATTTTCTTTCTTATTTCATCAATTTTACGTTTGTCTTTGTTTTCTACTGCTGCATAATATTCCTTTAGAACTTTTTCCCTATAGCTACTGTTGGTAGGAATCATAGTTAGAACAGCTGCATCTATTGCGTGATGTGTATGCTTATTTCTGCTTTTTATTTCATCCTGCTCTTGAAAGCCAAATATTTTCCTAAAATCTGCCGTTACACTGCCTTTTTGTACAGCCACTTTTTTAAAGTAAAGCTTTAGATATTCTCTGGCGTATTTACTCACCATTTGGGTATCCACCAACTGTCTTCTTGCCCAGCTGTCCTTTATTTCTTCCGCTTCAAAACGACTTAGTTTATCGTTCCAATAGTCAAAATGTATTTTATAGTAATGCTTATCTTGAATTCTTTTATTTTTCGTGTTTTCATCTTCTGCTCCTTTTGCACGTCTTCGGGATTCATACTGAATTTTATAATAATCTCGCAGTTTTCTCCAACTGTCAAGCCTTGGTGAAATGCTCGTTCCGTTCGGAGTATCTTTAGAATAATTTTCACAATAAAAAGGAGTTTTTGCACCTTTAATATCTCGGTTATATTTTGAAAATGCTACTGTTTGGTTTGCCAATGTATTATCTGGTAAAATGCTTCTCGGAATAGTATGCTCAATATCAATTTCGTTTGAAAATAATTGTGAAATCGAAATCATTTTTCCAGTGTACATACACTGACCTTTTTGCTCAGTCCATAGTTCGTAACGTTTTACATCTTCTTTTTCCCGCAGGATATCTAGTCTGTTTTTGTTCAGAATTTTATTATTGCGTTCGTCTTCAGTCTCTTCAAAAATCTGCTCTGTCCACAGTTCAAACAAAGGAATATTATCTTCTATGTTAATTGATCGGTTCTCTTCTTGGTTATATTGTTCTAAAAATTTTCGGATTTTTTCACGATTATCTCTTCTTTCCTTTTGATATCTTTCTATGGCAGCTCGTACGTTATTGTCATTCAGTTCTCTTGCAAGTTCGACAGTTATTTCAGTTTCCTGGTCTATTTCACCTGTTATGATTAATTCATTCAAAAGTTTTCTCACAATACTCATTGACTTATTGAACATTGGATTTTTAATGCTATCAATAAACGGAATCGGTAGAATCTCGGTTTCTGTATTTTTATACTTTTGCAGATATTTCTCTCCAGTTTTGAAGTTTACTTCCAAGTTTTTGTTGTATAAATTTTCTCGGTTGGAATGATGATAAAGTTCTCCAATTAAGTCGATGTTCTTTTCTTTTAACAATAATTTAAAAATATCTGTAAGTGTATCCGTCTTTCTGTAAGCTCTCTTGTGGTCGAAGAAATATTCCTGATATTCTAAACCTACTTTTTGAATAATTTCATCTTTATTTTTAATCTGCTCCCAGTTTTTTTTCCCGAAATGACTAATACAAGCATTTTTAACTTCTTCAAAATCATCCTCATCAAGCGTGTAAGAAAAATCTTTAAATGCAAATACCTGTTCTTCACTACCATCTATCATGGCTCTTGTATGTCCTTTATGCTTGTCAATTAAATTATTTGATATAGAGCTAATTATTGTCTTCTCCTGATAAATCTTATTGCTTTCTTTCAGAATATCTACAATTATTTGTTTAGATGATTGCCAGTCAGTACCCATTAACTCCGGAATTTTCGCCAGTACCACAGCTTCATGGTATAAATATCCCTCTTTTAAAAAGGGAATGATTTTGCAGATAGCCTTCAGACTGACATCAGAATAGCCTTGTAAAAATTTTCTTTTTAATTCGACTAAAGGCGAGATAGAGATATCTTCACCTTTTCTTTTTCTGCTTACGTTTTCAATGCCTAATTTTTCTACAGCAAATTTCCCTAAATGTTGCTCATCAAAATCAAAGACAATATGCCAGATATCATATATTGAATATCCATTTTTCATTTTTGGTGCATTACCAATATGAAACTTTTCAATCTGCAAAAGTGCATTTTGAACGTCATTCCCAAATAAATCAACAAGACTTTTACATACAGGCATTCCAGCGACAGAAGTTTCATATTGATTGTTATTAGGATTAATCGGATAGTTGTATTTGTAAACTGAACCACTATGTTTATCCAAGAATTTTTTTATTTCCTGAAACTTAAAATTTCCATCTTTTTTCAAGAAAAAATCAGTAAATAATTTCGTTCTTAAATCTGAGCGTAAATTTTGTTTTTCATTATTCGCATCAAAATATTTAATTGTATTTATGAATTGCAATGCACGGAAAATTTCAAAAGCAGGATGTGAAACAGGACATCGCAGTTTTGAGGGTTCTAATGTACATTTTCCAATATTTCCTTTTTGGCTTCTTAAGGGTCTTTGCCAGATGATTGCTTTCCAAAGACTCTTCACGAAATCATCCGAGTATTCGCCTTTCTCATTCGTTCCAACAGAAAATCCTTGAGACTTGCAGATAACTTCTAATTCATTTTTATATTCCTCTCTATACGGATACTGATTTCTTGCACGTTCGCCTTTATCTAAAAACTCCGTTACTAATGCTTCTGCAATTGTTCTATTTGCATCTAAAGCATTTTGAAATCCACTTTCACCTCTTCTCTGAATTTGTTTTTCAGTTTCTTGATCGGTTTCTCCAATATCTTTATATCCTCTCCTCTGAACTAAATGATATAAAGCTCTTCCGAACTCGTGTTTACTCAAAGTTTCATCCAAAGCTTTTACCCTCAACTCGTATGGATTTTTATATTTTTCACCACCTTGATAAGTAAAATCGCAAGCAAGCCAATTTAAAAATTGTTCACTTTCAGGGAATTTTCTTCGCCTTCCTTTCTGATAACGACACCACTCACTCAGTTCAACTTCGTTCAAGGGGACATAATCATTCAACAGAGCTTTTAACAATTCCCATTTTCTGTATTTTCGAGCTCTAATCAAATTTCTTTTTGACCGAGCTTCTCTACGGTCTTTGGTAGGAGATGTATATCCACCAGATTGTCCTTTAGACATTCCAGTCTCAAAAGTCACAACTCCCTTTTTATTTTTATTAATAAACCATCCTAATGATGAACTTCCTATATCTAAGCCGATTTTTGCCATAAGTTATTTCTTCTATAAATATTTTTGTACATTTGTATTCGAAAGACAATTCACAACAAGGCTATAAGCCGTAGAAAAGTTTTCTAGGCAACTGCTTCGGTAGTTGCCATTTTTTTGGCATTAGTATACACCTTTGCCCGGATATTTTTTGACAGTGTAAATTTTTTTTCTAAACTAATGAATTTTTGTGAATTAAATAGAATTAATTGTACTCAGCTGATAAATGTTATATGTGCATCAACAAATATTTCTGAAAGCAATTCACAATAAGGATTATTCCGTTGTGAAAACATCTAGCGCCTCGCCTATCTGCGGGGCATTTTTATTTGCGTTTGAAATGATATTAAAATTACAGGCTCTTAAAGCAAAAGTATTATAGTAAAAGAGTGTAGGATCTTACATTGCTTTTCTTGGCATTCTGCATACACCCGCTGACGTTCGCAGTGCATCCTCCTGAGCTCCGAATTCCTAGTGCTGGTCAATTATTTATCGTCATTTACATTAATTTTAAATGTATTTTAGAATTTTCGGCCGTCTGCAATAGTGAAGTCATTTATTTTTAAATCCGTTCCTCGTTCGTCTGACTTCTTGCCTCTGACTTCTTACTTCGCATCCTCTCCCTACCAAAGCCCAGTCCTAAGCATGGATAGTGCATGGATAATGCATGGGTGGGCATAACGGTACATCCGCGCCATTTTCAGCCATTTTTTGCCTTTTCTGCCGGCTTAGCGCTATACTGTAAAAATTTGACAAGATGAGCGTCTATTATCGCCTAGTCGGCTGTTCGTCAGTCTATTATCCCCAGTCTATCTTCTTTTGTCTTTCTTCTTTTCTTTTTTTCTCCCCTCAAAAATTTATAATCTAAAATTATTACCGTCTATTCTCTCAAAGTCTATTGTCTTTCATCTTTTTTCTTTCCTCTTTTCTCTTTCCACTTTCCTCTTTGTTCCACATCTATAATTTATAATCTAAAATTACTGTTGTCTATTATCTTCCAGTCTATCATCTTTTGTCTTTTGTCTTTCCTCTTCTCCCTCCTTCCAATTTTCGCCTGGTTATCAATTTTTTAAAAATATCCTCCATTGATTATAAGAAAAGCAAAAATAAAAAGCGTATCTTTGCACCCAATTAGACGATCTTTTACATGAATTTATTTACGGAGACCAGCTTAAGCCCTGAAATTCTTCAGGCCGTTGGCGAACTGGGGTTCACAAGCCCCACTGAAATCCAAAAACAGACTATTCCTTTTATCTCTTCAGATATTCGCGATCTCATCGCACTTGCGCAAACAGGAACAGGCAAAACAGCAGCATTTTCGCTTCCGATTTTGGATATGATTGACGACGGGAGTCGCAAAATCCAATTATTGGTGCTGTGCCCAACCAGAGAACTGTGTTTGCAGATTACCAAAGACATTAAAAATTACTCGAAATACCTTCCGAACATTAAGACCACTGCCGTCTATGGTGGAAGCAGCATCAGTGACCAGATCCGGTCCCTGCGCGAAAAACCACAGATCATCGTCGGTACGCCCGGACGTGTGATCGACCTGATCAACCGCAAAGCGCTGGACTTTTCGGCCATTCACTGGCTCGTGCTCGACGAGGCGGATGAAATGCTGTCCATGGGTTTTAAAGATGACCTGGAAACCATCATCAGCGAAACACCGGAAACAAAGCAAACGCTGTTGTTCTCGGCGACGATGAACAAGGAAGTGGAGCGTATTTCCAGAAATTACCTTACGAATCCGCACCGTATTTCGGTCGGGTCGATTAACGAGGTGAAGAAAAACATTAAACACGAATACTATGTCGTGGGCTACCGCAATAAAAAAGAAGCGCTGAAGCGGCTGATTGATGCGAACCCGAACCAGTATTCCATTATTTTCTGCCGTACCCGGATGGAAACCCAGGATGTGGCCGATTTCCTGATGCAGAACGGCTATGCCGCTGATGCGCTTCACGGTGACCTTTCCCAGGCACAACGTGATACGGTAATGAAGAAGTTCCGCTTGAAAAACATCGATATCCTGGTGGCTACCGACGTAGCCGCGCGCGGACTCGATGTGAATTCACTGACGCACGTAATGCACTACTCACTGCCGGATGACCCGGAAGTTTTCGTGCACCGCAGCGGACGTACCGGCCGTGCCGGCAAAGACGGGATCTCCATGGCGCTCATCAAGCCGGAAGAAGCCCGCAAGCTGAAACAAATCAAAGCAGCTACCAAAATTGAAATCGTTGAGAAGAAAGTACCGACCGGTAATGAAATCATTAAGGCACAGGTAGGCGGCGTTTTTGATAAATTGCTAACGGAACACGAAGATCTTTTTGAATTTGATGACAGCCTCATCCCGGATCTGTCTGCATTTTCCAAAGAAGAACTGGTGCACCAGCTCCTGCAATTCCAGCTGCGCGATATGGCGATGTACTATAACAACAAACCCGATCTGGCCGATCAGAAACTGGGCGATGACCGCGGCGAAAGCCGTCGTGACCGTCGTGACCGTGAACGCGGCGGGAAGGACAAGCGCAGCCGTGGACGTGAAGACCGCGACTTTGAAGGCAAAGGCCGCAAAGCGCGTCGCAACAATGCCGATATGGTTCGTTTCTTCTTTAACCTCGGAAAACGCGATCATCTGAAAAAGATTGATATGCTGGATATCATCAACAAGTCAACGGGCAAATCCAAAAAACGTCCGGACATCGGAGAGATTGAAATCCTGGAAAAGTTCTCCTTCTTTGAAGTAGAGAAATCCTTTAAGGATGAAGTCCTGCGCGGGATGCAGACCCAGAAGTTTAAGGGCAAAGATATGCGCGCGGAAGTAGCTTCCTAAGCACACCAAAACTTTACATGAAAAACTGGCACTCATTGTGCTGGTTTTTTTTGTTTCCGGACAAAGTGGCTATGTTACGAAAAGTTAACATTAAAACGGGAAACGAACGCCTCTTTTTCGGAGATTTGCAGCAGTAAACATTAAACAGAATAAAATGGGAATCGGAAACATTTTTAAAGCCTTCCAGCCGAAAGACAAAGTATTTTTTGTGTTGTTCGAAAAAGTAGCGGAAACCCTGGTTTCCATGTCAAAGGAATTTCATGAAAGCCTGATGGACTTCGATATTAACGATGATACCATGCTCCAGCACATGAGCGATTACGAGCACAAAATGGACGATTTAACCCATGAAATCTTTGTGCAGCTGGGAGAAAACTTTATTACTCCATTTGACCGCGAAGATATCAGCCACCTGGCGAGCGGCCTGGATGATATTGCGGATTTCATGTATGCGTCTGCGAAATATATCTACCTCTACAAAGCACCATTGGATTCAGCATATACCGAATTTACGCTGCTGATTCACAAATCCTGTGTGGAGATTGAAACCGCGCTGAAAAACATGAAGGATTTCCAGAACCCGAAAGCCGTGAAGGAAAGTTGCATTAAAATTAACTCCTACGAAAACATCGCAGACGATGTCCTGAGTCAGGCAATAGTAAAACTGTTTGAATCTGAGGATGCCATTACCATTATCAAAGTGAAATCGGTGTTGGAATATCTGGAAAATGTAACCGACAAGGCAGAAGATGTCGCCAATACCATCGATGGCATTCTGGTAAAATACGCGTAAAACCTTTAAGAGAAAAAAATAAATGGATTTACCCGTTTTACTCGTCGTCATCATCGTCCTGGCGCTGATTTTCGACTATATCAATGGCTTCCACGATGCTGCCAACTCAATTGCCACCATCGTTTCCACTAAAGTGCTCACGCCATTTCAGGCCGTACTTTGGGCAGCCGTCTGGAACTTTGCCGCCTTCTTCCTCGCCGCCTATGTTATCGGTGAATTTAAGATCGGAAATACGATTGCGAAATCGGTCAATGTGGACTTTATTAACCTGGAAGTTATATTTTCCGGCCTGATTGCGGCGATTGCTTGGAACCTGCTCACCTGGTGGTTTGGCATTCCTTCGTCGTCATCACACACCCTGATTGGTGGATTTCTTGGCGCGGCACTGATGTATGCCCTCGTAAGTGACTATCACAATATTGCACTGGCAGAACCGGCGCTTTCCACTTGGGACAAGTTTTTGTTAGCGTGTAAACAACTCTTCACGCAGAACGTGGTCCGGATGGACAAAGTGTTGCCGATCTTCCTGTTTATTTTCCTGGCACCGGTGATCGGCGGAATTATATCAATTATCATTACACTGATTATTGTGTATCTATCCAAACGCACCAGTCCGCGCAAGGCAGATAATATTTTCAAAAAATTGCAGCTGGTTTCTTCTGCGCTGTTCAGTCTGGGCCACGGAACCAACGATGCCCAGAAGGTAATGGGGATTATCGGTGCAGCAGTCATTTATCACCACGTGGAAACCTTGCAGGACCCGGTATATCTGGCCTTGGACAGTACGCATCAGTTCAATTATTTCGTGGAGCATTATTTCTGGGTTCCGTTCACCTCCTTCCTGATGATTGCTTTGGGAACCATGAGCGGCGGCTGGAAAATTGTGAAGACCATGGGTACCCGGATCACGAAAGTAACGCCTTTGGAAGGGGTAAGTGCCGAGACGGCCGGTGCCATGACGCTCTTTATTTCCGAGCATTTCGGTATCCCGGTTTCCACCACGCATACCATTACCGGTTCTATTATCGGGGTTGGTTTAACCAAGCGTGTTTCGGCCGTACGGTGGGGAATCACCGTCAGCTTGTTGTGGGCCTGGATTCTCACCATTCCGATTTCTGCCTTCGTCGCAGGATGCACGTATCTGCTGGTGGTGTTTTTCCGCTGATTGCATGTAAAATAAACTAGATCCGCCTCGGTTTTTCCGGGGCGGATTTTTTTGTGCTGGTAATCCTGATGTTTTGTGGCATTGATCTCAGCGGAAGGTGTCGTCAGCAGCATACTATTTTTCAGGGCGGACATTTCGCGCTATCCGTTTTTACTCCTCGCTCGGTAGGCTCCGCTGCGCTGCGCCGCCTCGCTGCGGGGTAACCACTTCTATCGCGGCCGCAGGGGGATCCTATAGTCCGAGATCGCATAAGATGAAGGCTGTGGTTTTATGTAAAAAAAACCAAAAATACATCGGTGGTAATCGGCTACATACTCATATCAACCCTTTGGTTTTTTAATAATGCTCTGGTCTTTTTCTATAATAATACCAGCCCTTCGGGCTTTTAATTAAATCTTACCGTAATGAAATAAATCCAACATATTCATTTCATTCCCAAATTCCTAAGGGATGACTTGATTATAGAAAAATTAATTTAACACGATAATAATCCCGTAGGGATGACATGATTATAAAATACAATCACGTGCATGAAAATAATCCCGAAGGGCTGACATGATTATACAGAAAAATTCTGATTCCAAAAACCTTCCGATGCCCTAAAAATCGGCCCATGCTTGATTCACAACCGATTTAAATTGTATTTTTGCCTTATATGAAACAATCAATGCAGTTTTTAGAAGAATATCAGCAAATTATCGCCGAAGCGATCGAAAAATATACCTTCCGGGACAAGCCCGAGGAGCTGTATGAACCGATGAATTACATTATTTCGCATGGCGGCAAACGCCTCCGCCCCATGATGGTGCTGATGGCCTGCGATATGTTCGGCGGCAACCTCCAGAAAGCCCTGAAGCCTGCATTGGCAATTGAATTCTTTCATAACTTCACGCTGATCCACGACGATATTATGGATGAAGCGCCGCTGCGCCGCAACCAGCCCACCATTCATGAGTTGCACGGCGTGAGCGTCGGTATCCTCGCCGGCGATGCTATGATGTTTAAAGCTCTGAAATTCTTTGAAGGTTTGGAGCCAGATCTATACAAAGCATGTATGCGCGTATTTGTGCAAACCGGGCTCCTCCTGTGCGAGGGCCAGCAATACGATATCAACTTTGAAACCCAGGAAGAGGTGTCCTTCAATGAATATATTCGAATGATTACCTATAAGACCGGGGTGCTCACGGCTTCGTCATTTGAAATCGGCGCTTTGATCGCCGGTGCTGAATTTGCCGATGCGCGTGCCATCTTCAACTTCGGCAAACATGTGGGGATTGCTTTCCAGATTATGGATGATTACCTGGACGTGTTCGGAAACCAACAACATGTAGGAAAGAAGCACGCAGGTGATATCTATGAAAATAAAAAATCTGTTTTGTATCTTCTCGCTATGCAGCATGCTACCGACGAAGAGCGTAAAGAACTGAAATGGTGGTATTCCAAGAAAACGGACAATATTGATAAAGTCTACAGCGTAGAGAAAATTTTCCGCCGTTGCCGCGTAGATGAGAAAGCTCTGCAGCTCGTTCAGGAGCACAACGATCAGGCACAGCATTATCTGGATAAAATCAGCCTCAGCGAAGCGCGCAAGCGCCCGTTTGTGGAGCTGGCCAATTACCTGCTGCACCGCGAAAAATAAAGAAAACTGTTCATTTTAAAAGCCCAGACTATATGAAATTCCGCACCGATGTATCCATCCCTTCTTCTGAAACCAAACTGGAAATAACCGACCGTATTTTTTCCCTGGGGTCTTGTTTTGCGACGGAGATTTCAGCACTGTTACAACGCGGGCAACTGCAGACATTCAATAACCCTTTCGGAACCTTATTTAATCCGGTGGCGCTGAATACGGCTGTCAAAAGGATTCACGATGCAGAATTTTATGACGAAAGTGAACTGATTAAGTTTAATGATGAGATTATTTCGCTTGATCATCACACTTCATTCAACACGCGGTTTGCCCATCAGACACTGGACAGAATTAACCGGAATATCGAGGCAGCCAATACCTTCCTGAAGGAAACAAAATGGATTATCATTACCTATGGTACCAGCATGGTGTATGAGTTTTTGCCCAAACAGAAACTGGTTGCCAACTGTCATAAAATTCCGGCGAAGTATTTTAAAAAGAGACAATTAACGCATCTGGAAATTACAGATGCCATTTACGAAACCATTGTTAACCTGCGTGATATTGCTGCTGCAGACATTCAGATTTTGTTCACCGTGTCGCCGGTGCGTCATACCAAAGAGGGCATGGCGGAAAACAGCCTGAGTAAAGCAAAACTGATCACCGCCCTTCATGAAGTGCTTCCTACTTTTGAAAACTGCCACTATCTGCCTGCTTACGAAATTATGATGGATGACCTGCGGGATTATCGTTTTTATAAAGAAGACATGATCCATCCTTCTGCCCAGGCAGTGTTATACATCTGGGAAAAATTTGGCAGTGCCTGGTTCTCCGAAGCGACCATGGATTTTATTGAAGAAAATTTCAGAATTAACCGGTCTCTCATGCATAAGCCGGCAGACGAACAGGACCCAAAACATCAGGATTTTATCCAAAAGCTCGAACAGCGCATTGCCGCGCAGCAGTCCAAAGTGAAGCATAAAATCTTTAGCTAAACATCTATGATTGATACCCACACCCATTTATATTCTGACCAGTTTGACGAAGACCGCACTGAAATGATTCAGCGCGCGCTGGCCGCCGGTGTTACCCGGTTTTACCTGCCGGCGATCGATTCGCAGACCCATGAAAAAATGCTGGCTTTGCAAAAGGAATATCCGGAGCAGATGTTCCCAATGATGGGCCTGCATCCCTGCTCCGTGCAGCCCGGCACCTGGCAGGAAGAATTAGCCATTGTTCTGAATTATCTTGATGATCAGGTATTTTCTGCCATCGGTGAAATCGGAATCGATTTGCATTGGGACGCATCGACTTTGGATATCCAGACCAAAGCTTTTGAAACCCAGATCGACTGGGCAATTGCGCGCAATATGCCGATTGTCATCCACACCCGCGAAAGCTTTGATGAGGTATTTGAAGTTCTTGAAAGAAAGAAATGTCCGCAGTTGCGCGGTATTTTTCATTGTTTCTCCGGAAATCTGCAACAGGCACAGCAAGCGGTTGATCTCGGTTTTATGCTGGGTATTGGCGGCGTGGTTACTTTTAAAAACGGAAAGATCGATCAGTTTTTGGCGGAGATTCCACTGGAAAATATTGTGCTGGAAACCGACAGCCCGTATCTGGCGCCGGTACCGCATCGCGGGAAACGGAATGAAAGCAGCTATGTGCCGCTCATCGCCGGTAGGCTCGTGGATCTATATAAAAAAGACTTCCACGAAATCGATCGCATTACAACAGAAAATGCATTGAGGATGTTTAACCGTTCTTAAAATAAAAAACACAGGATTCGCTCCTGTGTTTTTCGTTTATTTCTTACGGCTGAAATTGCTCTTGTTCTTCGGCTTTTTATAACCGATACTTTCCTTGCTCTGTGGTTTTGGCCGCGGCGTAAACGGTTTGTT
Organism: Chryseobacterium salipaludis; assembly: GCF_022968825.1. Lineage (GTDB taxonomy): Bacteria > Bacteroidota > Bacteroidia > Flavobacteriales > Weeksellaceae > Kaistella > Kaistella salipaludis. Next base: position 442,923 of record NZ_JALHKS010000003.1, on the reverse strand, counting down.
GTTACTGTCGCGCTTTTGCGGCACCAGATCGTCGGTATGGAAGGGATGCTCTTTTTCCACCGGAATCTTTTTGCCAATCAGTTTTTCGGTGTTTTTTAAATTAACCAGATCCAGTCCGTCCACGAAAGAAATCGATTTTCCTTCCGCGCCCGCCCGTCCGGTTCGTCCGATTCGGTGCACATACGTTTCCGATACATCAGAAAGCTCGTAATTGACCACGTATTTCAGTTCATCGATGTCGATTCCGCGTGCGGCAATATCGGTCGCTACCAAAACGCGTGTCTTGCCGGATTTAAAGTTATTTAAAGCATTCTGTCTTTGGTTCTGGGATTTATTGCCGTGAATCGCTTCGGCGGAGATTTTTTCTTTCTGCAGTTTTCTGGCGATTTTGTCGGCGCCGTGTTTGGTGCGGGAGAAAACGAGCACCGCATCAGAAATATCTTTTTTCAGGATATGCGTCAGCAGGTCCAGTTTGTTTTCCTTTTCAACGAAATATACTTTCTGCTGAATGGTATCTGCCGTGGCGGAAACCGGTGCCACTTCCACTTTCACCGGATGGGTCAGCATGGACTTTGCCAGATTGCTGATTTCCTCGGGAAACGTGGCGGAAAAGAATAGGGTCTGGCGCTTCGAAGGTAATAGTTTGATGATTCTTTTCACATCATGGACAAAGCCCATATCAAGCATACGGTCGGCTTCATCTAAAACGAAAATATCTAATGTTTTCAGTGAAATGAGTCCCTGCCCGATAAAGTCAAGCAAACGTCCCGGCGTCGCTACTAAAATATCTACCCCTTTTTTCAGTGCCTGTTCCTGCGCACCCTGCTTCACGCCACCGAAAATAACCAGCGTACGCAAAGGCAGATGTCGCCCGTATGCCTTGAAACTTTCCTCAATCTGAATGGCCAGTTCACGCGTGGGCGTCAGGATTAGGGCTTTGATATGTTTGCTCCTGCTGGTCTGTTTCGTGAGATTCTGAAGAATCGGAATGGCAAAAGCAGCTGTTTTTCCGGTTCCGGTTTGCGCGGTGCCCAGCAGATCTTTTCCTTCCAGGATATGCGGAATGGATTTTTGCTGTATAGGCGTAGGCTGTGTATATCCCTCTTCCTGTAATGCTTTGGCAATGGGATCAATAAGATGTAAATCGCTAAAATTCAAATGAAAATATTTTAAGTTAAGAAGCCTTTATTAAACTGTTATTAAAAAAACAAAGTGTTTTTTAATCCCGAAGCAGAAGTATTCTGAACGAAGCTTAAGCAAGGCGGTGCAAAGATAACTTAAAATAAATTAGGTTATCTATGGTGAAACAGCAGTCCAGCTTACTTCATTTCGGAATTGATTGAGCAGCTGGTATAAATTAATTAACTGCGGTGTGCCGCGCTGGCCATAATCTTCCGTTGCTGCTGTTTTTCCGTTTTGCACTGAAAGCCGCAATTTGGAAGTCGGTAAATCAGTAATGCCTTTATCACCATAAAACGATTTCAGGTTCTGCAGATTCAGGTTGGATATGGCAGCTTGCAGCTGTGCCTGCTGCGCTGGATTTAACCGGCCTTTAAATCTGCCGCTGCCTTTTTCTGGTTCCGATCGGGAACTGGTGTACCGGATGGCTTCGTAGATAATCGTGCCGTCAGCATCGATGTCCATTGAAAACATGGGGCAAAATCCGAAACAAGGACCGGCTTCGTAATGAAGAGAGGCTATTTTAGGCTGTTCATTGGCTGAGCTGCAACTAAATATTAACATGGCAAATATTGCGAAAAGTATGTTTTTCATAAAGTTGTTTTCTATGCGAAAGCAAAAATATATCCAAAAAAAATCCCGGATCACCGGGATTATTTTAACGTAATATTTTAACCATGCAGTTTTTTCCAGATGGCATCTTTCAGTTCCTGCAAGCCTTCCTGTGTTACCGCAGAGAAATACAGCGGCTGCCGGTTTTCCGGGAATTCCGCCGAGATTTCAGCCTTCAGTTCCTCATCGAGCAAGTCAGCTTTGGAAACAGAAATAATAAAATCTTTGTCCAGCAACTCGGGATTATATTCCTGCAATTCATTCTCCAAAACTTTAAACTCCTGAAAATGATCATCGGAATCGGCCGGAATTAAAAACAGCAGAATGGAATTTCTTTCAATATGTCTTAAAAACCGATGGCCTAAACCTTTCCCTTCGGCTGCCCCTTCGATAATCCCCGGAATGTCCGCCATTACAAATGATTTGTAATTACGGTAATTCACGATACCGAGATTCGGCGTCAGTGTGGTAAAAGCGTAATTGGCAATTTTTGGTTTTGCAGCAGAAACGGCGGCGAGTAAAGTGGATTTCCCGGCATTGGGAAAGCCCACCAGCCCGACATCTGCCAGTAATTTTAATTCAAAGGTTACGTAACCTTCTTCGCCGGGCAAACCGGGTTGGGCATAGCGCGGCGTTTGGTTCGTGGCCGATTTAAAATGCTCGTTGCCGAGGCCACCTTTACCACCGTGCATCAGGATGATTTCCTGCCCGTCTTCCATAATCTCACCGATGATTTCGCCTTCTTCATTTTTGGCAATGGTGCCCAGCGGCACTTCAATGTACACATCTGCGCCATACGCACCGGTCAGTTGGTTTTTTGCGCCGTTCTCACCGCGTTCCGCTTTAACGTGGCGGGTATAACGGAGCGGGAGCAGGGTCCACTCATGCGCATTCCCTTTCATAATTACATGGCCGCCGCGGCCGCCGTCACCACCATCGGGGCCGCCCTTGGGGATATACTTTTCCCGCCGCAGGTGTGCAGAACCGGCGCCGCCGTGACCGCTTTTGCAGTGGATTTTAACGTAATCTACAAAGTTTGACATTTTTCTGGTGTTTAATTATAAAAGTAAAAAGCCTGCGAAATGAGGCTTACGAAGTTTTCAGCGGGTTGGCTGTTTTGATTCTTTCAATCTCGTGGAAAAGTTTTTCAGCGATTTCCTGGATTTCTCCTACACCGTTTACTTCCACATATTTTCCCTGCTTTTTATAGAGTTCCGCTACTTCTGCAGTTTTCTTATAATATTCCGCAATGCGGTTCGCAATAATTTCCGGGTTGCGGTCATCGCTGCGGCCGCTGGTTTCGCCGCGCTTCAGCAGGCGTTCCACCAGGATGGCATCTTCTACTACTAAAGAAAGGCAAAGGTCAATATTGCTTTTAAGGACATCCGCTACAATTTCTTCCAGCGCCAGGGTCTGATTGGCCGTGCGCGGGAAACCATCGAAGATATACCCGGCCGCATTACACGGTTTGCGAAGTTCATCCACCAGCATATCGATCGTCACCTGATCCGGTACCAGTTCTCCCTTATCGATATACGATTTCGCCAGGATCCCAAGTGCGGTTCCGTTTTTAATGTTGAACCGGAACAGATCCCCGGTAGAGATTTGCTTCAGATTAAATTTCTCAATCAGATTTTGGGCTTGCGTGCCTTTTCCGCTGCCCGGAGGGCCGAAAAGAACGATGTTTATCATGTTGTTCAGCTTTAGTATTAGTGGTTGATCCGCCCTTCGGAAAGTTGGTACAGATCGGGCAGGTTGCGGCCCAGCTCATCGTAGTCCAGTCCGTATCCCAGCACAAACTTGTTTGGGATTTCCTTAGCTACGTAATCAATTTTAAATTCTTTTTTATACACCTCCGGCTTCAGCAGCAGGGTGGCCACACGCAGCGATTTCGGGCGCTGGGTATTTTTGAAATATTCAAATAAGCTTTCAATGGTGTTTCCGGTATCCACAATGTCTTCCATCAGGACGATATGGCGGCCTTCCACATCTTTGGTCAGATCCATTTTCTTGTACACGATTCCGGTACTGGTGGTACCGCTGTAACTGCTCATCTGGATGAAAGCAATTTCGCATTTTCCGGGGTAGTGTTTCAGGAAATCAGAGAAGAACATAATCACGCCGTTCAGCACGCCGATGAAAACCGGTGTTTCATCTTTGTAATCCTCATACACCCGTTCTGCAACTTCTTTGATGATCCGCTGGATCTCCTCATTTTTCAAATAAGGCACGAACTCTTTATCGTGAACTGTAACTGTTTGCATACGTTTTCGTAAACGGCAAATTTACGCAAATAATTCGAAAGAGCTTCCCGAAGCGGCAAAAGCAGGGTGAATATTCCGGCAGTTTTCCCGCGGTTTTTTTGTGCACGTTTATTATTAAAAGTATTTTTGTGGAAATCTAATAAAAAGTAAAATATGGCCACATACGTTGTCGTGGGTCTCCAGTATGGTGACGAAGGTAAAGGAAAGATTACCGATGTGCTCTCCGCAAAATCTGATTATGTTGTTCGCTTTCAGGGCGGCGATAATGCCGGTCACACGGTCTATGCGGGAGAAGAAAAATTTGTGCTTCACCTGCTTCCGTCCGGCGTGCTGCAGTGTCCCGGAAAATGCTTTATTGCCAATGGAGTGGTGGTGAATCCAAAATCCTTCCTGAAGGAAATTGCACAGATCGAAGAAAAAGGAATGCGCACGGATCACGTGTTCATCAGCCGCCGCGCGCATGTCATTATGCCGTACCACCTGCTGCTGGATCAGTACCGCGAGGAAGAAGAGGGCGGCACCCAGATCGGAACTACCAAAAAGGGAATTGGGCCGTGCTATGAAGATAAAATAGCGCGTATCGGCATCCGTATGGTTGACCTTTTAAACCCGGAGGTGCTTGCAGAAAAAATCCGCAAAAATCTTAAAATCAAAAATTCACTCTTCGAAAAATATTTTGATAAACCTGCACTGGACTTTGATGAGATTTATAATGAATTCATTGAAATCGGAAAGAAACTGCAGGATCGTATTGTGGATACTGAAGTTGAACTGAACCATGCGATTCACGACGGTAAAAATATTTTATTCGAGGGCGCTCAGGCTTTGATGCTCGATATCGATTTCGGAACGTATCCGTATGTCACTTCTTCATCGCCCTCTACAGGCGGTGTTTGTGCCGGCGCAGGTGTGCCGCCCACAAGCCTGCAAAATCTGATTGGTGTTGCCAAGGCATATACTACCAGAGTTGGAAACGGCCCTTTCCCCACGGAACTGCTGGATGAATTGGGCGAGCAAATGCGCGCTACAGGCCACGAGTACGGAGCAACTACCGGACGTCCCCGAAGAACCGGCTGGCTCGATTTAGTATCGCTGAAACATGCGACGATGATCAACGGGATCAACAACCTCGTTATTACCAAACTGGACGTGCTTTCCGGCATCCCGACCCTGAAGGTTGCCACCCAATACCGTACGGAAGATAATAAGGTGATTGATTATTTCACTTCTTCTACCACCAAACTATATGATTACGAGCCGATTTATCAAGAACTGCCGGGCTGGGAAGAAGACATCAGCCACGCACGGAGTTATGATGAATTGCCACAGAACGCCAAAAACTATATCGAGTTCATCGAAAAATATCTTGGTATTAATGTATATCTGGTATCTGTAGGCCCGGAACGTACACAGAATATTATCCGCAAAGAATTATTTTAACTAAATCACAGATTATACTGAATGATATTAACAAAGCTCTTCCGCACGGAGGGGCTTTTTTGATTTTAAAGTTGAAAATATTCTTTCTGTATGTAAAGAATGGTATTTATTTGTTTATAAATAAAAATATGGTGTATTAATTGTTTATAATTAAACAAAATAATTTAATTGTTTAATATAAAATAATACAGTATGAAAAATATCTTTAAGAATTCCGATTATCATTTAGATGAAATTGTTTTCGAGAACCGTAACCGTAGCTATGGCGCTTATAATCTGCGGGCCGAAAGCGACCGTGTGCTGACAAAAGCAATGTTCATGGGTATTGGCCTTTTCGCCTGTCTGGCTCTGTCGCCGGTGGTGATTAATGCTTTTAAAACTCCGGATGTTGTAGTACACACTACGCCAGAATTACCGCCTTATAATATTAGACCTATAGATGATTTACCTGATCCACCGGTTCAGCTCGCTAAACCTCAGCCTGCCACGCCGGTACAAACGTACGACTCCACAGTTCCTACGCCGACTGCCAATCCGGTACAGGAAAGAGATCCGGTAACCATTGACCGTAGTACGGCGGCACCGGGTTTTGAGAATGTTGCGGGCGATCCACCGGTGATTTCGGTAATACCACCAGTAATTGACGCTGTTCCCGGACCGGTTAGTACAGCGCCGGTTGCTCCTGCGCCGGTTGATAACACCCCGAAAACCGTTGTAGATGTTGCTGCAGATTTTAACGGAGGAATTAACGCGTTCCGGCAGAAATTTGTTAGTAATTTCGATTCTTCCGCCATGGACGGCAGCGGAGCCACACTGAAAACAGTCCTTACTTTCATTGTGGAGAAAGACGGTACTATTTCCGGCGTAAAAGCCACCGGACCGGATGCTGCCTTTAACCGCGAAGCCGAAAAAACAATCAGGATGATTAAAGGGAAATGGACGCCTGCCAAGCTGAATGGCGCACAGGTCCGCAGTTATTTTAAATTTCCGGTAACCATGCAGTTTGAATAATAATAGTAATAATTGGTTTTATATTTATCCACAAGACTCCTTGTTTTGTGGATAATTTTTTATTTTGATAAAACATTGTTTTTTAAGTCTTTACATCATCTTGATAAAAGCATCTTCTTCCCTGCGTCGTAAAAAATTGTATTTTTGAAACTTAAATGAAAAACTACATGGCTAAAATAATAGGCGTGGCAAACCAGAAGGGCGGCGTAGGCAAAACAACTACTGCCGTGAATCTGGCGGCAGCACTGGGTGTGCTGGAGAAAAAGATCCTGCTGATCGATGCGGATCCGCAGGCCAATGCTACCTCGGGGCTGGGGATTGATGAAGCGGCCTATTCCACGTATAATCTGCTGGAGCACAGCGTGGAAGCAGAAAAATGTATTCGCCGCACGGCATCTCCTAATGTGGATATCATACCTTCTCATATTGACTTAGTAGCTGCTGAGATCGAATTGGTAGACCGCGAAAATCGCGAGCATATGCTGAAGCTGGCGTTGGAGCCGGTTCGACCGCTGTATGATTATATTATTATCGACTGTGCACCGAGTTTGGGTTTAATTACCGTTAATGCTCTAACTGCCTCTGATTCGGTAATCATTCCGATTCAATGCGAGTACTTTGCACTGGAAGGATTGGGTAAGCTTTTGAATACCATTAAAAATGTCCAGAAGATTCACAATCAGGATCTCGATATTGAAGGTTTGCTGCTAACGATGTACGATTCCCGTCTTCGCCTGTCCAATCAGGTAGTGGAGGAGGTGCATCAGCATTTCCCGGAGATGGTCTTCGAAACCATTATCAGCCGCAATGTGCGCCTGAGCGAAGCACCAAGCTTTGGTGAAAGTATCCTGAATTATGATGCAGAGAGCAAAGGTGCCGTGCAGTACCTGCAACTAGCAGAAGAGGTATTGCTTAAAAACGAAAACCTGATCAGTACCTGAAATATAATATCGTAGGCAATCAGCCGTTGTTCAGGCTGAACGCAAAACCAAGGGAACATGAAAGATAAAAAAAGAGCGATGGGGCGTGGCCTCGGTGCGATCCTGAGCGCCGAGTCAAAAGCGTCTGTACATACCGCCAGTGATGAAGGAGCAGACCGGTTTGTGGGCAATATCGTAGAGGTTGCTCTGGAAGATATTGAACCCAACGCCGGGCAACCCCGAACCAATTTTGACGAAAAAGCGCTGGAAGATCTGGCGCAGTCTATCCGGAATCTGGGCATTATCCAGCCTATAACATTGCGGAAGGATGGTGATAAATTGATCATTATCTCCGGTGAGCGTCGTTACCGCGCGAGTAAGCTGGCGGGCCTGAAAAGCGTGCCGGCCTATATTCGCCTCGTGAACGATCAGGAATTACTGGAAATGGCTTTGGTGGAAAATATCCAGCGTGAAGATCTGGATGCCATCGAAGTTGCACTGACGTATCAGCGTCTGCTGGAAGAAATTGGCTTAACCCAGGAAAATCTGAGTTCACGCGTAGGGAAGGAGCGAAGTACCATTACCAACGCGCTTCGCTTACTGCGCTTGTCGCCTGAAATCCAGAACGCGATTCGGTCGGGAGAAATTTCTGCCGGTCACGGCCGTGCGCTGGTGAGCATTGAAGATCCGGCTCTGCAGCAGGAATTATTTCAGAAAATTGTAGCTGGCGGACTCAGTGTACGACAAGCCGAGAAAGAAGCCAACCTTTTGAAGAAACCGGCCAAGGTGGGTAAAAATAAAGCGGCACTTCCGAATGAATATAAAAAAGCCGAGAAAAACCTGGCTGACATCCTGGACCTGAAAGTTGAAATTAAAACTTCTGGCAACGGTAAAAAAGGAAAGCTGGTGCTGGATTTCAAAAACGAAGAACAGTTGCAGCATATTTTATCTTACTTCAACGGATGAAAATTTTAACCGCGGTTCTGTTATTTTTGTCAGCATATCTTGTGGCGCAGATCAGCCCCAAGGATACCATTCGTGTGGAAAATTATCCGACGGATTCGGTATCCACTGTCAAAGAAGCGGGCGACGTGCAGGTTCTGGCCGACATACAGGCCGCCAATGCACCGGCAAAAACCTTACAGTTTAATCCCACTAAAGCTGGTTTGTATTCAGCTGTCCTGCCCGGACTCGGTCAGTATTACAACCGTAAGTACTGGAAGATCCCAATTGTTTGGGGTGCGATCGGAACAGGCGTGGGTGTCACCATTTATAATCAGCGGCAATACGACCGCTACCGAAATGCTTTTCTGGCTGAGCTGAATGGCCAGGAGCATGAATTTTCTTCGGTGCCGGGCATCACAAAGCAGGCACTAGGCCGGGCGCAGGACCGGGTGAAAAGGCAACGGGATTATGCCATTGCGGTCACCGCGCTTATATATGTTTTAAATATTGTGGATGCTGTTGTGGATGCTCATTTATATGAAGGCCGCCAAGATCCGGATTTAGCCTTAAGTCCGGCGGTGATACAAGATGAACTTTCTGGAAAACAGGCGGTGGCAGTCGGCGTTCGGTACCGGTTTTAATTAATTTTAATAAAGAAAAAATGAAGATTGCACTGGTAGGCTATGGCAAGATGGGCAAAATTATAGATGATATTGCAACAGGCAAAGGTCATGAAATTGTAGCTCGCCTGCGCGAAACGCCAACCCCTGAATCCTTGAATGGTGCCGAAGTAGCCATTGAATTTTCACATCCGGAAGCGGCGTTTGAAAATATACAGGTTTGCCTGCAAAATCAGGTTCCTGTGGTCTGTGGTACTACCGGTTGGCTGCAGCATCGGGCGGAAGTCGAAAAGCTGGCAGCTGAATGCGGAACTGCTTTTTTATATGGAAGTAATTTTTCCCTCGGCGTGAATCTCTTTTTTGCGCTGAACGAAAAGCTGGCGGCGATGATGAAGCAGTTTGCACAGTATCAGGTGCAACTGGAAGAAATCCATCATACCGCCAAAAAAGATGCGCCCAGTGGCACGGCCATTACCTTAGCAGAGGGAATTATCAGTCAGGATCCTCGTTTTGAGGCCTGGAAGCTGGAGGAAACCAAAGAAAACGAACTCGGCATTTTTGCGCTGAGAGAAGAAGATGTGCCCGGTACCCATACGGTATCGTACCGCAGCGCGGAGGACGAAATTGAAATTAAACATACCGCCTACAGCCGCCAGGGTTTTGCAGCCGGCGCCGTGCTTGCCGCCGAATGGCTAAAAGGCCGCCGGGGCGTTTTCACTATGAAAGATGTATTGGGTGAGGCGTTTTCATAAGCTTATCTGTAACATCCAACCTTAATCGTAAACTAATAGCAGTAAAGATTGCTCTATGGAATATTTATTAACTTATTTGCTGTACGTCGCTGTTCTCTCGGTTCTGATGGGAATTTCCACCTGGAAGTTTTTTCGGGCGATGGGGTATCATCCGGCGCTGGCATTTGTTCCTTTTTATAATTACAGTATCATTCAGAAAGAGACAGGGCATCCGCGATGGTGGGTGGTTCTGGCCTATCTGCCAATTGTCGGCCCGATTATGATGTCCGTCTTCCACCTTTTCCTGATGCGCCACTTCGGTCGTCGTTCCCTGGCGGATCAGGTGCTTACTGTGGTACTGCCTTTTATCTACATGGCCTATGTCAACTACAGCAGTACGCCTGAAGTAGAAAAACCGGCTGCCTTCGACTTTGAGGATGAAGAAGAAACCGGCAAAAAAGATACATTTCTGGGTTCCGTAACATTCGCCGTGGTTTTCGCTACGGTGATTCACGTATTTTTCACACAGCCGTTTGGGATTCCGACAGGCTCCATGGAGCGAACACTCATGGTGGGTGACTTTCTGTTTGTTAATAAATGGAGTTATGGTTACCGTTTGCCGATGCGTCCGCTGGCCATTCCTTTTCTGCAGGGAACCATCATGGATACCGGTGAAAAAGGAAATCCCAAGGATGATCCAAAATCATACGCAGAGGGTGTAAAACTTCCGTATCAGCGTATATTTCAGTTTAAAAAACCACAGCGCAATGACATTGTGGTATTCAATTATCCACAGGATTCAGTACATATCGCAACGGATCGAAAAGATCCGTATGTAAAAAGATGTGTGGCCGTGGCCGGTGACGAGCTCGAAATGCGAGCCGGGCGTTTATTTGTAAACGGGAAGCCGGAGGTGGAATTGGGCGACCAGCAGAAACAGCATAAATACATCGTGACGACTGGCAGTCAGCTGGATATTCAGTCTTTATATAAAATATATGGATTTCTGCCTGTGCAGGAGATTCCGACTGATAACGGATTTATATATGACTTTCAGGGCTTAACGGATCAAACGGCTAAAGATATCGAACAGCTTCCGCAAGTGATTGAAATGAAGGAGCATATCTGGCCAAAAGATTCTGCCGCCGTGGCTTATAAAATCAACGCCGCACATGATGCATACACAAAAAATATAGACAGCTCGCAATCAATCTTCCCGATTAACAAAAAATGGAACCAGGACTGGTATGGTCCGTTGCGCGTCCCGAAAAAAGGAGATGTGGTTCCTCTAACGCAGGAAACTTTGCCGGAATATCAGTGGATTATTTCGGAGTACGAGCATCATCATCTGGAAAATAAAAACGGACAGATATTCATCGACGGGAAACCGGCAACGCAGTACACCATTGAACAGGATTATTACATGATGATCGGTGACAACCGCGATGCTTCTCTGGATGCACGTTTCTTCGGATTCGTGCCCGAAGAAAATATCGTAGGTTCCCCGATGTTCACCTGGTTAAGTGTGGAAGGGCTTTTCCCGGACCGCAGTTCCTCGTATCAGCCCGACGGTAAGAGGCTGAGATGGGACCGCATGTTCAAAGCAACCAACACCGGCGAAGCAGAGAAAACATCCTACTGGTGGATCGCCGCAATCGTGCTTATTTTATTCTTCGGCTGGGATTTCTTCGCGAAACTGTTCCGTAAAAAAGAAGAAGAGTAAAACTGTATTTTAAATTTAATTACCTCTGATGAGCAAACTTTTGCCTGTATTCTACCTGCCACCGGTTTCCTGGTTTGCCGAATTTCTAGCTGTCGGAGAAGTGGTCCTGGAGCAACATGAAAACTTCCCGAAGCAGACCTACCGTAATCGTGCAAATATTTACGGAGCCAACGGGAAACTGTCTTTGATCATTCCTATCAGCCATGGCGGAAACCGTGCCCTGAAAGATACGAAAGTATGCAACCGCGAAAATTGGCAAAGCCTGCACTGGAAATCTATAAAAACGGCGTATCAGACCTCAGCGTACTTTGAATATTATGAAGATAGACTGGCAGAGATCTATCACATTAAAACAGATCATTTGCTGGAATTTAACCTTCATGCTTTGGAAGTCATCCAACGGGTATTGCAAACAGAACAAACCTACCGGCTGACCACAAGTTATGAAGCTGCGCCGGAAGCTGAAGATTTCCGTGCTGCCTTCTCGCCAAAACAACCAACGGCCTATGATACGCCTGAATACTTTCAGTCCTTTTCTTCAAAGTATGGTTTCCTGCCGGATTTGTCTGTTTTGGATCTGATTTGTAACAAAGGGCCCGAAGCCCGTACTTATATTAAAAGTATTCTCAATCCATAAAATATACACATGAAAAAAATATTGATTGCCGCCTGTTTTATGACAGGTATGACCATCTTCGGACAAACGGAGACAGCTGCGCTTGATCCGATGAAAGATCAGGATCTGATGACCTGGTATCACAAGGACTTCTCCGCGACCAACGTGTACGGAGTGAATACGCAAAACGCGTATAAATATCTTGAGTCAAAAGGGTTAAGCCCAAAGCCGGTCATCGTTGGAGTGCTCGACAGTGGTGTTCAGGTGGATCATCCGGGGCTGGCACCCAATATGTGGCATAATCCAAACGAAGTTCCGGGCAACGGAAAAGATGATGACGGCAATGGCTATGTGGATGATATTTACGGCTGGAACTTCAGCGGTGGCAAAAACGGTGATATCGATGTGGATAACATGGAAGTAACGCGTATTGTTAAAAAATATCAGTCGGTTTTCGAAGGTCCCGATTCAGCAGCCAATAAAGCCAATCAGGCGAAAATGCCAAAGGAATTCGAGATGTACATGACCTCGAAGAAAATATTTACCGAGAAAAGCATCGCAGCCCGCCAGAGTTATGAAACGTATAAGCGTATTTATGACCTGATTCCGGTAATGGTTTCTTTGCTTAAGGACCATAATCTGACGCCGGGAAATGTCGCCCAGATTACACCAACAACTCAGGAAGAAACCATGGCGGTACAAATCCTGAAGCAGGCTGCGCTTGATCCGGGCATGGCCGGTAAAAAGCCTGCCGAAGTCCGCGAAAAGCTTGAAAAGGAATTCAAAGGTGCACTGGACTATTTCGAACCACAGGCTACCAAACAATATAACCTGGACTATGATCCGCGCGCCTCGATCGTGGGTGATAATTATGACGACTACACCGAAAAGTATTACGGAAATAACCATTACGAAGGGCCGGATGCACAGCATGGTACCCACGTGGCAGGAATTATTGCCGGCGTTCCAAACGGCAATGAAGTGCAGTATGGGGTAGGATATAAAACCGCTAAAATCATGACCGTACGTGCCGTGCCCGACGGTGATGAGCGCGACAAAGATGTGGCCAATGCCATTCGCTATGCGGTGGATAATGGTGCGAAAATCCTGAACATGAGCTTTGGTAAGCCAGTATCTCCGGGCAAAGAAGTCGTGTGGGATGCTTTTAAATATGCCGAATCCAAAGGTGTACTGCTGGTTAAAGCTGCCGGAAATGAGAATGAAGATATCTCTGAAAATATTTATTTCCCGACGAATTACAAGAATGTAACGGATGAGAAACCCTTTGTAAACAATATGATTGTAGTCGGTGCTTCAACAAACGATAATGAATTCCTGCGAGCCGGTTTCTCCAATTACAATGGTAAGCTTGTGGACGTGTTCGCTCCGGGAGAACAAATCTATTCAACGGTGCCGCACGATAAGTATGAATATCTTCAGGGGACATCAATGGCCTCACCGGTAGTCGCAGGAGCTGCTTCGATTCTTTTGGCTTATATGCCGAACCTAACGCCGGCGCAGATTATTGAGTCTTTGGTGAAAACCAGTAATAAGTCTACGGTTAATGCCATGCTTAAATCAAACACCAACAACCGTTTTGATCTTATTTCACAGGCCGGCGGTGTCATTGATGTGCGCAATGCAGCTGAATATGCCTATACGCATTTCTATAAACCAACGCCTACGAAAATAGCACCAGCCAAGAAGAAAAGAGCACGTGCTAAGGGCAGATAATTCTTAAATGAAATTAGCTAAAAATCCGGTTCGCCGGATTTTTTTTGGTCATGGCACGGTTTTTTGTACATCAATGCTATACTTAAATAAAATACTATGAAAAAGGTACTATTAACAGGAATATTGGGATCGGCAGTTTTAATGTCGTGTTCTACTGCTAAAACTGCCCAGTCCAACCGGGCAGATTTTCTGAAGATGAAAGGTGACTGGGAGATTACCAGCGTAAATTATGACCGCAATTACAAAGTTAAACCTTTCGACGAGGGAGCAGATGCACAATGTTTTGTTGGGAGTCACTGGAGGCTGATTCCGAACAACTGGTCCGGTTCGTATACGCTGACCGGCGGAGGTGCCTGTCCAAGTGTGGTACAGCCGATCAAGTTTGAGGTGGTAAACGGCAACGAATTCCGTTTCAAGAAAATGCTGGAAGGTTCCAAGGCTAAAGCAGTTACCGAAGGATATTCCCTTAATCTGGTGAGTCAGACCACAGATCAGTTTTCACTGGAGCAGAACGTGCCTGCCAACGGAGAAATGGTACGCATCGTTTATAATTTCGAAAGAACCTCGATGAGATAAGAATTTTTTAAATCAAATAATAAAATTAGAAGACAATGAAATTTTTTAATAAAACAAATATCGCAGCTCTGTTCATCTCCGGATCTCTGGTCATGACGAGTTGTGAATCCGTAAGAAACGCAAACAACCAGCAAAAAGGAACTGTAATCGGAACTGCAGCCGGTGCCGTGATCGGGGGAGTGCTCGGTAACAATATCGGTAAAGGTAAAAATGCTCCTGCGGGTGCCGTGCTTGGTGGAATTGTAGGAGGTGTGGCCGGTAACGTGATTGGCCGCAATATGGACAAGCAGGCGAAAGAAATCAAGGAAACACTGCCTGGTGCTGAAGTAGAGAGAGTAGGTGAAGGGATTAAAGTAACCATGAAAGAAAACATGGTGAATTTTGCCTTTGACTCTTCAGAGCTGAGTGCCGCGGCGAGAGCCAACCTTGATAAATTGGCACAGGTACTTAAAAACAATCCTGATACTAATATTAATATTTATGGGCACACGGACTCGAAAGGGAAGGCGAGCTACAATATGGGACTTTCTGAGAGACGAGCCAATGCGGTGAAATCTTATTTAATCTCCAAAGGTATTTCTTCCTATCGCATGTTTGCCATGGGTATGGGCCAGGATGATCCTATTGCCACCAACAGTACGGACGAGGGACGTGCGCAGAACCGCCGTGTGGAGTTTGCGATTACTGCAAACGAAAATATGATTAATGATGCTAAAACCGCACAGTAAATCATACCTATATCATAAAAAGGAATCCGCTTCGGCGGATTTTTTTGTTTAATATTCAGTATTTTTGCGGCTCACTTTTCTAAATGATAAAAAATTACCTTAAGCTGCTGCGGGTGGAACAATGGGTGAAGAATTTATTTGTCTTCGCGCCGTTATTCTTTTCCGGTAAAATTACGCACGGCGATCTTTTTTTGAAAAGCGTACTTGCTTTTATCGCTTTTTGTCTGGTGGCGAGCAGTATCTATATCATCAATGATTACTCCGATATTGAAGCGGATAAAAAACATCCTGAAAAGAAAAAGCGGCCGCTGGCAAGTGGGGTCATTTCCAAGTCTGCAGCGAAAGGCGTTTTCGGTGGCATCCTGATTATTTTGGTGGGAATGATTTTGGGCATGCAGTCGTATTTAGGAAATAACATCTGGAAATTCGCGGTCATCATCGGATTTTATTTTGTGATGAACCTTTTCTATACTTTCCGGCTGAAGCACGTGGCCATTGTCGACGTAAGCATTATTGCAATTGGATTTGTTTTAAGGGTCCTGGCAGGCGGATATGCAACCGGTGTTATTATTTCGCAGTGGGCCATTCTCCTCACTTTCGTCCTGGCTCTGGTACTTGCCTTAGGAAAAAGAAGAGGAGAACTGATCAATTCCCAGCTGGATGGCCCCACGCGCAAAGCCCTGGATGGGTATAACGTACAGTTCGCTGACATAGCCTTGTCAATCAGCTGTACACTGGCGATTGTCTGCTACGTCATGTTCACCCTGTCGCCGGAAGTGCAGCAGAATTATCATCCACGCGTTTTTTATACCGTGATATTCGTCGTATTTGCTTTTCTAAGGTATCTGCAACAGACGCTCGTTTACAATAAAACCGAGTCTCCTACAAAGGTGGTGTACCGCGACCGTTATATTCAGGTAACGCTGGTGCTTTGGCTCATTGCATTTTTACTCCAAATTTATTTTAAGAATGAAGCGGGATTTCAAGGTTAAGGTAAGCAATTGGGGGAATTACCCAATGGTGGAAAAGGAGGTTATAGCGGAAGACAATCTTATAAAGATTAAAGAATACGTTCGCACACGGCAGCAGATTATTGCAAGAGGGAACGGCCGGTGCTATGGCGATGCTTCTCTGGCAGAACATATTTTCTCTACCAGCCGGCTCAACAAGTTCATCAGTTTTGACCGGTTGAACGGCGTTATTGAGTGTGAATCCGGCGTACTGCTTTCCGATATATTGGCGGTGGTGGTTCCTCAGGGTTATTTTCTGGCCGTCACGCCGGGTACTAAATATATTACCGTGGGTGGCGCGATCGCCTCAGATGTGCATGGCAAGAACCATCATGCTGAGGGCAGTTTTTCTGATTACGTCCTGAGTTTTGAGTTAATCAACAGTGAAGTGGAGGTTCTGACTTGTTCCCGCGAAGAAAATGCCGATTTATTTTGGGCCACTGTCGGCGGAATGGGGCTAACCGGAATTATCCTCTCTGCAAAACTGCAGTTAAAGAATATTGAAACCTCATACATCCGGCAGGAAACTATTAAAGCTAAAAACCTGGACGAAATTTTCCAGCTATTTGATGAAAGCGAAAACTGGACCTACAATGTAGCCTGGATTGATTGCATGCAAAAAGGGGAGAATATCGGCCGCAGTCTCATGATGCGTGGCGAGCATGCCCTGCGTGCAGAATTGTTGCCTAAGCTGCAGAAGAATCCGCTGGCTTTAAAGAAAGATCACATTGCTACCTTGCCTTTTTATTTACCTGAATTTCTGCTCAACTCTTTTTCGATTCGTCTGGTTAACTGGTTCTACTACCGTAAACAGAGTTCTGACTTTAAGGCAAATATTGTTCATTACGAACCCTTCTTTTACCCGCTGGACGTTTTAGGTGAGTGGAATAAAATGTATGGTAAGAAAGGCTTTATACAATACCAAATGGTGCTCCCCAAAAATTCCGGGAAGCAAGGTATGCGTGAAATTCTGGAAACTATTGCCCATAGCGGCAACGGATCTTTTCTGGCCGTGCTGAAACTTTTTGGAAAGCAAAACCAACACGCATATAACTCTTTTCCGATGGAAGGGTACACGCTGGCCCTGGATTTTAAGGTGAATAAAAAACTGCCGGCTTTGGTTCAGGCGCTGGATGCAATCGTAGAGAAATATGGTGGGCGGATTTATCGCACAAAAGATTCCATGAGTAAATCTTCGCTGACTTCCTATTTAAAAAATGTGGAAAACACGCGATTTTCGTCGCTTCAATCTGAAAGAATTCAGCGTGGCCTCTAACAGCTTTTCTGCTTTAATTAATTTTAGAAAATTATGATTATACTCGGAAGCAATTCAGAAGTTGCGCAGGCATTCGTGGAGCGTGTGTTACAGAGCGGATTTCGGCCAAAAAATATTCACCTGTTTACTTCTGATACTGAAACCACTGAAAAATTTGCCCGTCATCTCGAGGTGAAATATATTCAGCAAAGCAGTATTCATCAGCTTGACCTTTTGCGACAAGTGGATTATAATCAACTTGAAACTATTTCAGGCGAATTGCTTTTTTGCGCTACAGGATATCTTGGGCAGGATACCGCTGAAGGACTTTACAATATTAAAAATACGGAACGTATCATCGATATCAACTATGCGAAATTAATTCCTGTTTTAACATTTTTCGCCGGGAAAATGGAAAGACAAAGACACGGAACCATGATCGTGCTTTCTTCAGTTGCCGGTGATCGCGGGCGGCAGAGTAACTTTATTTATGGCAGTGCGAAAGCAGGTCTGACTGCTTATCTGAGCGGCTTGCGTAATTATATGTCGGCCCGAAAGGTGCATGTACTCACCATCAAACCCGGGTTTATGGACACCAAAATGACCGCCGGCGTTCAGCTGCCAAAACCTTTAACCGCAACACCTGCACAGGCTGCTGATCATATATTTAAAGCCTATAAAGCCGGAAAAAACACAGCGTACGTCCTGCCGGTTTGGTTTTTTATTATGACGGCCATCCGAAACATTCCGGAGTTTATTTTTAGAAAAATGAAACTGTAAGATGAAGAAGTTATACTGTTTCGATTTTGATGGGACACTAACTTTTAAGGATACCATGTTCGGCTTCCTGAAGTTTTATGATAAAAAGCGGTTTTACTTTAATTTCCTCAGGCATGTGCCTTTATTTGTGTTACTAAAAGCAGGTTTGCTTCCCGCGTCAAACGTGAAGAGAAGTTTTATCGCCTCGTGTCTGAAAGGAGAGTCAGAAGAAAGCATTGCTCGGCAAGCACAGTTATACTGCGATCTTAATTTTAAAAAGCTGATGCGTCCCAACGCGTTGGAATTTATTCAGCAAATGGATCCACAAACCAGAGGTGTTATTGTTTCTGCCTCCCTTGACCTTTGGGTAGCTCCTTTTGCGAAACGGTTAAATCTGGGTTTGCTGGCAACGCAGGCAGAATATAAAAATGGATGTTTTACCGGGCATTTCGTGGGCGAAAACTGCAACGGTGATGAAAAGGTGAACCGGCTCAAAACCTATATTGATCGGAAAGACTTTGATAAAGTGATTGCTTTCGGTGATACAGCCGGCGACAAAGCAATGATGGAGTGGGCAGATGAGGCACACTTTAAATTTTTTCACTAAATTTAGCCTCCGTTAAATTTTAATCAACAAATCTCAGCAATGGAAAAAATATATTTGGATAATGCAGCAACTACGCCGCTGTCCGAAGAAGTCATCAGTGCTATGGTGGATGTACTGAAGAACAATTATGGCAATCCCTCATCGCTTCACAGCCTGGGGCAGGAAGCCAAAATTCTTATTGAAAATGTACGACGTCAGGTAGCAGATTATCTTCATGTAACGCCCGCTGAGATTATCTTTACTTCCTGCGGAACCGAGTCCAATAACATGATTATCAAATCATGCGTTAACCATTTGAATGTGGAGCGTATCATCACTTCACCAATGGAACATAAGTGCGTGGCCGAAACGGTACTGGATATGAAAAAACGCCGCGGGGTAGAGGTAGTGTATCTTCGTCCTGATAAGAAAGGTGACCTTGATTTAAATAAACTGGAAGAGCTGCTGCAGAATTCAGATAAGAAAACGCTTGTTACACTGATGCATGCGAACAACGAAATCGGTAATATGCTGGATATCAAAAAAACAGCGTTGATCTGCAGGGAGCACGGTGCATTGTTTCATTCGGATACGGTACAGTCTATGGCACATATGGAATTGGATTTCTCCGATATTCCGGTTGATTTTGCTTCTTGTAGCGCGCATAAATTCCATGGACCGAAAGGAAGCGGGTTTGCGTTTATCCGTAAATCATCCGGCCTGAAAGGAATTATTACGGGTGGTCCACAGGAAAGAAGCCTGCGTGCCGGAACTGAAAATGTGACCGGAATCGTAGGTCTTGGGAAAGCCTTGGAACTTTCTCTTGCTAATCTGGATGCATACCGCGATCACATTAAAGAAATTAAGCAATATGCAATCGATCAACTGCGTGCACATGTGGATGGCGTGAAATTCAACGGTCGCAGTGCTGAAATGGATGCCAGTCTCTATACGGTTTTGAATGTGCTGCTACCATTCCATGATCCGATGATCGGTTTAAAATTAGATATGGCAGGAATAGCCGTTTCGCAGGGAAGTGCCTGTTCGTCGGGTGCCGCAAAACCATCAATGGTCTTGATGATGGTAGTAGATGAAGATGAAATGTCGCGATCCACACCTTTGCGTGTTTCCTTCAGCCACATGACCAAAAAGAGCGACATCGACGCACTTGTCCAGGAGTTAGTCAAAATAAGCAAGACTGAAGTTATTGAAAAAACAGATGCTGCTCATTGATAAATGGAGCTGGCAGTTTGGTAAAATATTTGTAATTTAGTCTTCCTCTAAAACGCAAAACATAAAAATTATATAAAATGGCATTAGAAATTACAGATCAGTCGTTTAAGGAAACGGTTCTGAACTCAGATAAACCAGTACTTGTAGATTTTTGGGCAGTATGGTGCGGGCCTTGCCGCATGCTGGGACCGATTATCGAAGAAGTTGCTACAGATTTTGAAGGCAGAGCGGTAGTAGGAAAAGTAGATGTGGACAATAACCAGCAGGTTTCTGTGGACTACGGAATCAGAAACATTCCTACGGTTTTAATCTTTAAGAATGGCGAGGTAGTAGATAAAGTTGTAGGGGTGGCTTCCAAAGAAGTCATCAGCGAAAAACTTTCTGCACACCTGTAGAAAATAATCACCTTGATAATGAGAGCTTTCCTTTTGCGGAAAGCTTTTTTTTGTGAAAACATTTGGAAAGCTGCATAAAATCTGTATTTTTGCACTCACCAAAACACAGGAAGTGTTTGTTGGTAAAGCGCAGAAGCAGAAAAAGTTTATCAATACTTTATAATATAAAATTGATCCGGTAGTTCAGTTGGTTAGAATGCCGCCCTGTCACGGCGGAGGTCGCGGGTTCGAGTCCCGTCCGGATCGCTTAAAGTCCTTCAGATTTTTTCTGAAGGATTTTTTGTTTAAAATGTATTATCTTTAATATCAGAACTATACGCTTACTCTGAAGGTATATGCTATACTGAACTTAACGTCGGAAAACCATAATTATCGATAGGCTGCAACGACATTTAATCGAAAAAAATGCACTACGTCTATCTGCTATATTCTGCTTCGAAAAATGTTTATTATAAAGGCTATTCCACAGATGTCACAAACGGCTGCAATATCATTTGCAATCGAATACTAAATATACTTCCTCTGCTTTGGACTGGAACATTGTTTACAGCAAGTCTTTCACAGAAAAAGAAGCAGCACTGGTTGAAGAACGAAGGCTCAAGAAGCTAAACCGCCGCTCACTTGAAAAATTAATCAGCGAAAACAGAACGATAGAATAAACATCGCTTCAATCTATAAAATAATAAGATGTCGATAGGTGCACAAAGCACGAATGCCATGGTACCTTAATTGCTTGAATCCAGTGATTATTTTAAACCGGGTCGCATGGAACATCATTACTTTTCGGGAATTTTTGACAAAGCTGTAAAACTTCTTTATATAGCTGCTGCTATCATTTTTGCGTTATGGTTTGCGTATGAGGCGGTCGCTGTACTATTTCTTTTTTTTTTCGCTGTTGTACTTACTCTTGTGCTCAACGCACCCGTCATGTGGCTGGTGAAACGGAAGATACCGCGCACAGCGGCAGCGCTGCTAGTTTTTTTCGCGATGCTTCTTTTTCTTGGATTGATCGGGTATCTCGTTGTGCCCAAAGTGCTGGAGCAGGCAAGTGCAGTGGTAAATAATCTCCCGACGTATTACACAGATTTAAAAGGGCAGTTATCCCGCTTGCTTGCAGATTACCCCTCATTACAGGATAAACTCCTCAGCAGTTCAAACCTCCAGGAAAGTCTGCCGTCGATGATGCAGATCCTGCGAAACGTGGGAAAGTATTCTTTTTCCATCGTCGGTGCTATCTTTTTATTGGTGATGTTTTTTAGCATCGTTTTATACATGCTTATAAAACCAAAACCCTTGATAGAAATGTATCTACAGTTTTTTAAAAAAGAAAAACGCGGCAAAGCAGCACACGCCTTGGCCCGCGCTTCCACCATGATGGTAGGCTGGATGTGGTCCAATCTGGTGGTTGGCTCCATGGAAGCGGTGGCAGTATTTATATTTTTAAGCTATATGGGCGTTCCGGGCGTCTGGATCTGGGTAGGTTTGGCTTTATTCGCTGAAATGGTTCCGAAACTGGGCTTGTATATCATGGCAATTCCGCCTGTACTCATCTCCTTATCATTGGATCCGATGACAGCGCTGTGGGTATTGATATTTTATCTTGTTTTAAATGAAATAATGGGCGATTTGGTGATGCCGCGCGTGCGGGCTTCCACGATGGACCTGCATCCGGTGTCGAGCTTATTTGTAATGCTAGCAATGGCGAGTGTCTTCGGCTTATTGGGTGCTTTAATTGCAACGCCGCTTACTGCTTTTATCAAAGCCTATTATGAAGAATTCTTCCTGACGAAAGGTTCTGAAAAAGAATTACAGCAGGAGGTAGATGTTGTTTTAAACCGCAAAACTTAGATACCCTCATCTTAAGATGCAATTCTAATTTAAATTTTCATCTTTAATTTGCAGAAATAGAAAAATGTTCTATATTTGCACCAGCTAAAACGGCAGCACAGACGCTCACGAAGTTTATCAATACTTTATTATAAAAAATTGATCCGGTAGTTCAGCTGGTTAGAATGCCGCCCTGTCACGGCGGAGGTCGCGGGTTCGAGTCCCGTCCGGATCGCTTAATCCTTCAGATTTTTCTGGAGGATTTTTTGTTTTAAGAAAGGCTGGTTAGAATGCCGCCCTGTCATCTCGTCAAGGGTTTGACGAGACGGGTTTCGAGTTTCGACCAGATTGACTCGCTCGGCGTTTTTTATAGAATCTTCGCTGAGCGATCATTATTCTGATTTCTTGTATTTAAAATCCGATGGGTCTGAAATTGGTAATTTTAAAAAAGAAATCTTTTATTATCATGCATCTAAGCTTATAATACATTATCAAAAAAGAATTAACGCTGCCAAACTTTTTGATGAAGTGCTTTAATCTCGTTAAGCATTTCGCCAACGCCCGGACCGCGCACTATAATGTTTTTGATGATTTTCTCCACGGGTAGGAAGTAAACAGGTCCGTCTGGCTGTCCGGCTTCCCGCTGCCATTCCGTTGACTGCTGCGCAGAACTCAGATAAACTATCGTTCCGACCTGCGCCCAGCCATGCGCACCGGCGCACATCGGGCAATGCTCGCCCGTCGTATAAAGTGTAGCGGAAGCGCATTCTTCAGGTGTCAAATTTTCAGCAGCCCATAAAGCTAAATCAAACTCGGGATGTGCCAGCGCCGTTTTTTCATTAATCTTATTTCGCGCCTCTGCCCGTATTTTTCCATCAGCATCCACAAGTACAGAACCAAACGCATGATCACCTGCGTTTACAGCTTCTTCAGCCAGTTCCAGGCATCTTTTCAAGTAAGGAATGTCATGGGATTGAAGTGATTGAGCCATATCTTTTAGTAATACTTATTATTGATGCTTCAGCATATACTGAATGATGGCAAGCCTGCTATCGGAGCGCGGGTCAGCAGTATCAGTAACAACAGGATACGTTTTTACAATGTCCGGATTTTCAGGCGTGAGGAAAGCCATATTGGTTTCGCCACCGGTTAACAGGAAATCCGCCAGGCCGACATGATATACTTTTTTCGGATCGATGGTCGTACCCTTTATTTTCCAGACTTTTTCGGCAGGATTATAAACCACCTTTTCAGAGTACTGTAAAAAGCCGCCCGAGCCAGTGTTAAGACGGCCTTCTTCCAGCGTTCGAATGAGCAGACTGCCCTTCATATCTACTTCTACAATACTGCCGCCGTAAGGAAGCGTGCGAATAATATCATATTCCGTGATGGGCATCTGCAGAACATCGTCGACGCGGATAGAGCCGGAATTCAGCAGAATCACCTCTGCTTTCGGTGTCGCTTGCTCCATCGCTTTCACTACCAGCTTCGTCAGGTTCGTTTGACCGCTGCGGATCATTTCCTCGCGTCCGTCCAGCGGTTCACCCTGCTGCCTGATGATTCGCTTCGCCTGAAAGCCCAGTGAGGCGAAATTTTGCTCACCGATATCCATCCATTTTTTAACGACAACGGCTGTTTCCGGGTCTTCCGGGATTGATTCATCAATCATTCGCAGTTCCGGAACCACGGTTGTTTTTTTATTTTTAACATCAATCGTCAGGTAGTTTACATAGGCTGATCTCGCATTTGCGTGTGCTTTGGTGATGTAAATATCATTCACTTTTTCAAAACGCATATCATGCTCGTGACCGCCCAAAATCATCGCAAATCCCGGTACTTTTTTCGCCAGCGCCATATCTTCTTCAATGGCCAGGTGCGTTAGCGCCACTACTGCGTCACAGGAATCTTTGATTTGGTTATATAACACATCAGCTGCCTTAAATTCATCCGTATATTTCACATACGGAGCTTTATTGAAGGGAATCGTCAAGCCAATAATGCCAATTTTTGCTTTCGTACCGTCGGCGTCCTGCACGTCAATATAGTAGGTTTCGGGAAAGGGTACAGCACCGGACGAAGTGATTTTAACAAAAGGCGCGACACCGCTGTTTGTTTGGTGAAATGTGTTACTGGCAACCCAATCGAAGTTAGATTCATTAATCCGGTCCTGAAGTTCATTTTCTTTAATGTCGAATTCATGATTTCCGAAGACGGCCAGATCCAGCCCTGCTGCATTGAGTGATTCCACCATTTGTTTTCCGCGAATGCGCTGGCCTTCGTATTTCAGGCTGTTATAGACGGACGGACTTAAGAAGTCACCGGCCATCACCAAGAAAGTGTTCGGGTTTTTTGCAAGTTCCTGTTTCTTTAAAGTAGCCACCTGCGCAACACCGCCGACTTTCCCGTTCTGTAAAGGTGCGATTTCGTACACGTCATTAATCTGCACAAAAGTCACCGTTATTTTTCCATCATCCTGAACGGACGCAACCGAAGCTGTTTTACAGGAGGTTGCCAGTAAACCAATGATACAGGCAGAGGAAAGAAAGCGCAATTTCATCATGCTGAATTTTATTACCACAAGATATTAATTATTCACCGGCGGTACAAAAAAGTCACATCATTACGGTGAAAAATACTACTGGCTGAGCCATATTTTAAAAACCACCATAAATGACACATGATTGCGCAGTTAGTTGTAGCAAATACGAAGTAAACAAATGATAAGTTTATTTTTCCGTCATGATAAGGTCCTGTTTATACTAAAGCGACCACAACCTGCGCATAAACTGTAAGGCATTTTCAAAGGATAGATTTTCGGCGAGACGAGCCCCAATACGTGCTGCAAACTCCTCCGTTAGCTCCGGATATCGTGCCGCAGATTCATGTGCGGGAAAATAAAAGGGAATGCGCGACTTATCCGGATGGCTTTTGGTGTAGAAATAATCTGCGCCATAGCATACACTGTGTTCACCTCCTAAGTTTATTCCATGGGCAAGATGATCTGCCAGGGCTTCTTCGTGATCGGGATTGACAAAAGCGCGCACAAAGTTTAAACCGATCAGACCTTTACGGTGAATGATTTCCTGGGCGAGTTCATCCGGCAGGTTACGGGCATGCCCATACACTGAACGGTAATTGGAATGGCTGGCCAACATGGAAATATCCAGGTTTTGCTTCACGATATAATCCAGTATTCCGTAAGCGAGAGCGTCACTAGTGTGGGAAAAATCAACCGCAATGTTACGCCCGTGCAGATAATCCAGCAGAGCCATTCCGTCATTTTTCAGGCCGGCGGAGGAAAAGTTGCCGCCGCCGAAGCGGTTCTCGGCATGATGCGTAAAACCAATGTAGAGCGCAGGCCCAGCTAATTCCAGCAGCCGTTCAAAGTTTTCAAATCCTTGTTTCAAAGGGATATTTTCATCGCAGAAAGCGGAGCCGTTTTCAATGGCTGCAAGCATTCCTACATTAGAATTCTTTCCAAAACTTGCCACATCCTGGGGAGGGAAAGCATACCATTCGTTTTCTTCTTCCGCCAGCCGCCGAAAAATTTCTGCCTGTTGCAGACCGTAGGCGGCACTTTCGGGCTGGGTAGGCGCAAAAATCGCCATCACCTGGAGTTTTACATTTCCCTGCTGAAGATCGGGTAGGGCACAACCGATTTCTGTGGTGTCGTTGAAGGTGGTGTTTTCGCGCGTCAGATAACTGAGTAAATCACAGTGGAGGTCTATAATAGGTAAGCTCATCAGGTTTTTAGTAAGTTGGGTAAAGATAGGGAAAACAAAGGGTGACAGTTTGAGGAAATGTAGCTTTGACAAGCTGAGGCTTACCGTACTGCGCAATGATAGCGAGTTCTTTAACTAAATTAATTTAAGTTGTCATGATTATTAATTTATTTCTGGCGGCTATCTGTATTTTATAATTTACAATGCTGTGGAGTATTAACCCTGGATGTTTGTTATGGTAAGGTAGACCCGACCAAATCTCTCTTTCCTCTCCAGTATAGCCCCGATTGAACGACCTGTTCGAGCTCTGCCGCGCCGGCGGCAGCCGGCGAGGCAAGCGAGTAGTGAAAGCGGGACGGTTCTCCGGCAGGTGCGGAGCCGCCCTGCTCCTGAAAAGATTAATTCCGTAATTTTGAGGCATGAATCAAGATACCATTTGTGCGCTGGCTACTGCTAACGGGGTAGGTGCACTCGGCATTATTCGGCTGTCCGGGCCACAGGCTATAGCGATTGCAGCGCGGGTTTTTCAGGGGCGCGACCTTACGGCGCAGGCGTCGCACACGGTGCATTACGGCTTTCTGAAGGATGGCGACGAAACTGTGGACGAGGTGATGGTATCTGTTTTCAAAGGGCCAAAAACCTTTACGACTGAGGATGTTGCAGAAATTTCCTTTCACGGCTCACCGCATATTGCCCGACGCATTCTGGAAGTGCTGGTGAACCACGGCGCCCGCCTCGCGAAAGCAGGAGAATTCACCATGCGCGCGTTTATGAACGGCCGTATCGACCTGTCGCAGGCGGAATCGATTGCGGACCTGATTGCCTCGGAAAATGAAGCTTCGCGCAAGGTGGCGCTGAACCAGCTGAAGGGCGGGATTACGCAGGAGATTTCGGTGCTGCGGCATGATCTGCTGAATTTTACCTCGCTGATCGAACTGGAGCTTGATTTCGCGGAGGAAGATGTGGAGTTTGCAGACCGTAAGTCTTTGGTGCAACTGATTCACCGTTTGAAAGCCAAAATCCAGAGCCTGACCGAAAGTTTCCGCTATGGCAACGCGATTAAAAATGGCGTAGAAGTAGCCATTGTGGGCAAACCCAACGCGGGCAAGTCCACGCTGCTGAATGCACTGCTGAAGGAGGAACGCGCCATTGTATCTGATATTGCGGGCACAACGCGGGACACGATTGAGGAAGTGCTGCATATTGACGGCACGGCATTTCGGTTCATCGATACAGCGGGCATCCGGGAGACGAGGGACGTGATCGAAGAAATCGGGGTGAAGAAAGCGCGCGAGAAAATTGCCTCCGCCAAAATCGTTCTGTATTTGTTTGATGAAACGGACAGTATGGTGTCCGAAGTTATTGATTTTGTGCAGGAAATTTGGCGCCAGGATATGAAGATTATTTTGCTGCAGAATAAGATGGATCTGGCAACACACCAGGACTCGGCGTTTGCACAGCAGATTCAGTCGGCGCTGATGCCGGAAAAAGTGCAGACGTATCTGGGAATTTCGGCACGAAACCAAACCAATGTGGAACTGATCAAGCACGAACTTTCGGACTATGTGGAACAGCTGAAGGACCAGGAAAGCAATGTAGTGATCACCAACCAACGGCACTATGACGCATTGCGCAAATCATTGCAGTCCGTACAGCAGGTGGAGGACGCGGTAACCGCAGGTATTCACACGGAACTACTGGCGTACGAACTGCGTGCAGCCCTGGAGCATTTGGGTGAAATTTCCGGTGAGTTTACGAATGATGAGGTGCTGGGCAATATTTTTTCGAAGTTCTGTATTGGTAAATAAATGATATCATACCCGGGTCTTTCAATAGAGACGGCTTGTTCTCCACCAGAAAAACGGTGCATGGGCATGAAATGAAATGCAGTGAGAAAAATGTGACGTATCGCGGACCGGAAGCAGGCTCAAATAAGCAGCGGGATTAGCTATATATCGCGGATGAATTTGTCTTGAGATATCCGACGGTGCTACCGACGATATTTTGGATGTTTTCCGAAGTTTGCTGAATTTTGTAAGGGATTAAACGATGGCCGCAGTGGCTGAGGGTATGGATTCAGTATTTCCTAAAACAGCAAGACCAGGAGATTACTTTATGTTTCTGCCTTTAAAGTTACTGTCTTGTCCCTTTTTTTATCCAATATACAATTCTATTTGTATGACGGTCTGCGTGGTCAGTAATATCACAAGCAGTTGCTCCGCGGAGAAGCATCAAAGTGTACGGGTTTCGAGTATCTGATTACAGATGCTGCTGAAAATAGCTTGCCCAATCGCAGCGGCAAGGGCAGCGCGCAAGACAGCAGGCCTCCGCTATATAAAATTCAGTAACTTGGTACGCGACGACAGGCTCACAGACAAGCTGTTACAGTGAAACTTTCTCAGGTTTGCAGGTGTGATGACGGTAATGGTCCATACACTATAGTCGGCATATCCGTGCCTGGGACTGGGCTTTGACCCGCCTTTGGCCTGCATGATCCGGAGAGAAAAAAAGAAAAGATATGGCAAGACAGGAAGGCCCTGTATTTTTAGAAGGTACGCTGGGCGGCATTAATTTTTACATTTCAGCAGGCATGCCGCTGGCGCGCAGTGCAGGTGGCGGCTTTACGCGCAAAGCCATCAAAGAATCGCCGCGAATGGAAACTGTTCGGCAAAGCAACTGTGAATTTGCAGCCTGTTCGCTGGTGAACAAAGCTTTTAAACAGGCGCTGCAACCGTTCCTGCTGCCCAATAAAGACGGAACGCTGCACCGCCGCCTGATGCAGCTATTCCTGCGTATCAAAGATAAAGACCCGGCAGCAGAAAAGGGCAGCCGCACCGTGGCGGGCGGCCTTACTACCGCAGAAGGCCGGCAACTACTGCGTGAATTTAATTTCTTACCTGTATCCTCGCCCGTTGCTTACCAGTGTACGTTCAATCATGAAATGCGCTGTTTTTCTGTTGAGCGGACCAGTCTGCAAGTCCAGGACGCTGATGTTCACGCGGAAGTCCTGGCAGGAATGGTCCGCTTTGATTTCGAAACCTGTGTCTGGAACCGAATATTGGCTGAGCCTGCGCGGATTGCTGAAATGGAAGCAGGTTTCCTGACACCCGCATTGGCTCAGATTCCCGCCGGGGAAGGCCCGCTACTGGCGGTTGTACAGATTACCAGCATGCGCAGCACAGGCGATATCTGCGCGGCTCATCCCGTTTTCCTTGGTATCGCGGAGGTTCAGCGCGATTAATTTTTGCGAACGAAACCACAAAGCCCGCTGTAGCTCAATTCTGGCTAAACTTTTTGTAAGTTAAGCAATTATGATTCTTGCATCCTCCATTTCGCGAACCATATTTGATGTGCAGCAGCGCACGTTGTGTCTATAATACGGCAGGCGCAGCATACGCTTTGTTATCAGATTCCTAAAAAAAGGCGATATCTTTCTCTGCAGGTATTATTAACCACACCCGCATCGAGAGCGCTGGTTTCCGGTGTTGTGTCGCGGAATTTTGAAGCAGGCCCCGGGTGGTAATGGGGAGAAAGTGAGAGGCAAATATTATGAAAGACCATTTATTTTCAGCTTTCCCGATAAAAAACAATTCAAACGTTTGATTGATTTTTTCTGAAAATGTGGTATCTTTGCACCCTGAAAAAATCAAAAATATGATTTCCAAGGAAGAACATCTGATGTTGCATGCCGAAGCGCTGTTTGCTGAGAGGGGTTTCGACGGGACTTCGATTCGTGACATCTCCAATAAAGCCAAGGTCAATGTATCCATGATTTCCTATTATTTCGGATCCAAAGAAAAGCTCTTTGAAAAAATATTTGAAGTACGTATGAATGAAAGTCTTTCTTTCAGCAAAGATATTCTGGCAAACGAGACACTGAATGCGTGGGAAAAACTGCGCATTATAATCAGCCGTTATGTGCAGCGTGTACGTACTCTCAAAACTTTTTATCTGATTTTGCAGCGCGAGCAACTCCGCAATGCGAACACGCGGATCTCCACGATGATTTCCAAATCGAAGCAAGGTTTTCTCCGAATCTATGCGGAACTGCTGGAGTCCGGATACGAGAGTGGAATTTTCACGCGAAAGCCAAGACTGGAATTTCTGCACAGCACCGTATCGGGGACTGTTTTCACCGCTTTAAATCTTTTGCCTATGTATCAAAGTTATCTTGAGGCCGGCCCTGATTATGAAGAACAGTATTTCGCAGATCTCAACACCCATCTTAGTTCCATATTAAAACACCTGTTAGGGCATGAAGAAAATAAATAAAATAATGCTGGCAACCGCGCTGTTGCTTGGCACAGCTAATATGCCGGCACAGCAAACGCAGGCACTTAGTCTGGACGAGGCAGTGCATCTTGGTATTCTGCATTCCAAAAACCTGAAAATCGATGCGGCTCAGGTGCGGGAAGCAACGGCGCATTACCTCGAGGCCAAAAACAGGCAGCTCCCCAGCCTTACAGTATCAGGAAGTGCACTGGCGCTGGCCAATGCAGACGTCAACCTGATGATTGCGCCGCCGGCGCAACCCGGCGCTGCGACACCCAAAGCCAACTCTGCTTTTTTCGGAAATGTATCGGCATCGCTGCCGTTATTTTCCGGCGGCCGGATCAGATACGGAATTCAATCCGCCGAATATTTGGTGGAAGCGGCTCAACTCAGTGCGGAAAACAATCAGACCGCCATTGCGTACACCGTTGCACAAGCGTATAACAATCTGTTCAAGGCTCATCAGGCCATCAAGGTACTTACCGAAAACCTTTCGGCCTCAGAGAACAGAGATGCTTCTTTGGCGAAACTGGAGAACAACGGTATTATTGCGCGAAATGACCGGCTGAAAGCGAACCTGCAGACCTCTGAGATTGAACTGCAGCTGCTGGAAGCACAAAACAACTACCGCATCGCCAATATCAATATGGATCTGCTATTGGGTCTGCCGGAAGAAACGGAAATTTCGGTAGATGAGGGTTATCTTCTTGAGGGCTCTGATACACAAGAGGTTTCCTATTACCTGGCACAGGCGCTGCAGCACCGGAAGGACCTACGGGCGCTGGCGTATCAAATGAAGGCATCGGACCTGGGTATTGCTGCTGCCAAGGCGGAAAATCTGCCCAGCATCGCACTGACCGGCGGATATGTGGCGGCCGCGGTTCCCAAGATCCTGACGGTTGTTAACGCGGCTAACATCGGCGTCGGGCTTGAATATTCTATTGACCATTTGTGGAAAAAGAATGCGTCGCTGGAGCGGGCACAGGCACAGCAGGCACAGCTAAGCGCGCGCGATGAACTGCTGCAGGACCAGATTCGCTTAGAGGTACACCGGGAATACCAGAATGCCAGCTTCGCCAGAAGAAAAATCAGCGTGTATGAAAAGGCAGCTTCACAAGCGAACGAAAACTACCGTGTTACGAAAAGAAAATTTGATAATGGCCTGGCCACCATCACCGAATTGCTGGATGCCGATGCGGCACAGATCGCAGCCAATGTGAATGTGGTAAATGCCCGGGCAGATGCGGCGCTGGCCTACCAAAAGCTCCTGCAGACTTCAGGAACATTCATTTTAAAATAAGAATTTACAGTGAAAACTTCTCCCAAAACTCCACTAACCGAAACAGAAAAAACTATCATGCAAGATACCCCAACCCCTGTACAACCGGAGCAGTCTCCTGTTTATAAAAAGAAAAAGAAAAGCTACGTTTTTCCGATCATTCTCGCCGTCGTGCTGATCGGCGGCGGCCTGTTTGGGTACCGTACGTACGCATTTTCCCAAAGCCATGAGGTAACGGATGACGCACAGCTCGCGGCTGATATGAGCCCCGTCATCTCCAAAATATCCGGCTATGTTTCCGAGGTAAGAGTGCAGGATAATCAGTTCGTCAAAAAAGGCGATACACTGATTGTGCTGGACAACCGTGATCAAAAAATGGCGGTGGCTGCAGCAGAAGCCGCTTTAAGCACGGCCCGGAGCAACATTTCATCCGCCCGTGCTTCCACCAGTGCCACTTCCCAAAACATGAAGTCCAGCAACGCAGCGATCGCTACGGCCAATGCCCAGATTGAAGCGGCAAAAGTGAATGTCTGGAAAACCAGCCAGGATCTCAAGCGCTACAGCAATCTGGTGAAAGATCATACCATCACCGAGCAGCAATACGAAACAGCGCTGGCCGCCAAACAGTCTGCCGACCGTCAGCTGCAGGTACTGACCGATCAGCGCAACCAGGCGGCGCAGCAAACGGGGATTGTATCTTCGCAAACGGCTGCCAGTTCAGAGCAGATCGGCGTAGCATCGGCAATGGCCAAACAAAGAGAAGTCGAAGTAGAGAATGCAAAACTCAATCTGTCCTACACGGTGATCGTAGCACCGGAAGACGGCTACGTTTCCAAAGTTCCCACTCAGCAGGGCCAGTTTGTGCAGGCGGGTGCCCAGCTTTTCAGCCTGGTGCGCAACAATACCCTCTGGGTTATTGCGAATTTTAAGGAAACTCAGCTGTCTAAAATGGTGGAGGGTCAAAAGGTTCATATTGAAATCGATGCCTTTCCGGATCATGAATTCAGCGGTATCGTCAACTCCTTTTCGCCCGCTACCGGTTCCAGTTTTTCCATCCTGCCACCCGACAATGCCAGCGGCAATTTTGTGAAGGTGGTGCAGCGGCTTCCGGTACGGATCAATTTTACCGATATTGACCCGGCGGTTGCCAACCGTCTGCGCGCCGGTATGAACGCCAAAGTAACGGTTGATTTACAATAACGGGTAATTTCCCTCGGCAGGAGTGCGCAAAAAACAGCTTTTTCACCTGCCAGCCAAACTATCGAAGATACATGCAACAGGATTCATTAGTAGAATACGGTTCGCGCCGCATTATCATTACTATCACCGCTATTATGTGTGCCTTGCTGGAGATCGTGGATTCCACGATTGTCAACGTAGCGCTGAATGAAATGAAGGGTAACCTAGGCGCTACCCTGTCTGAAGTCGGGTGGGTTATCACCGCGTATGCCATCGGAAATGTTATCATCGTACCGATGACCAGCTGGCTGTCTCAGCAATTCGGGCGACGTAATTATTTCGCGGCTTCCATTGTCATATTTACTATTTTTTCTTTCCTGTGCGGTAACGCGACCAATATCTGGGAACTTGTCTTTTTCAGGTTGATGCAGGGTATCGGTGGCGGCGCTCTGCTGGTGACGTCGCAGACGATCATTACCGAATCCTATCCGCTGGAAAAACGAAGTATGGCCCAGGCAATCTACGGGTTGGGTGTGATTATCGGCCCAACGCTGGGCCCGCCGCTCGGAGGCTATATCGTAGATAACTACAGCTGGCCTTTTATATTTTATATTAATATACCGCTGGGAATTGCGGCCACGATTATGACACTGCAGTTTGTGCGCAGCCCCCGGTTTTCCGAAAAAAGAAAAGCCAGCGATATCGACTGGTGGGGCATTGTGCTGCTGGCAATTACGGTAGGCTCGCTGCAATATATTCTCGAGCGCGGCCATGAAGAGGACTGGTTTGACAGCCGCGTGATCGTTTTATTCACTTCGATGGCGGTGATTGGCTTTATACTGTTTCTGTGGCGGGAACTTACCTGCAAATACCCGATCGTAGAACTGCGTGTATTGAAAAACGGAAATCTGCGTATCGGGACTATTATGTCATTTGTTTTAGGTTTCGGCCTGTACGGATCCACCTTTATAGTACCGCTGTATACCCAGAGCATCCTGGGCTGGACGGCACTGCAATCGGGAGCCCTGATGATACCAGCCGCGGTAACGACCGCGGTAATGATGCCGCTGATCGGCCGGCTGCTGACCCGCGGCGTGAAACAGCAACTACTGGTTTCTCTCGGATTGCTTATTTTCTTCATTTACAGTTTCTGGGGTTACAAAATACTGGGGCCCAGTACGGGCAAGGACGATTTTTTCTGGATGCTGATCGTGCGGGGAGCCGGTTTGGGCTTATTATTTATCCCGATCACCTCGCTGGCACTGTCGACGCTGCGCGGTCAGGAGATCGGACAGGGAGCTGCTTTTACAGGCATGATGCGTCAGCTCGGGGGCTCGTTTGGCATTGCGGCGATCACGACGTTTATCGCAAATCAAACCGTAAAACACCGCGCGAATCTGGTTGAGCATCTGGATGCTAACAGCTTCGACGTGCAGCAGCGGCTGGCTGCCCTGAAAGCTGGATTGCTGCAGAAAGGCTACTCCGCTGATCAGGCGCTGCAGGGTGCTTATAAAATGCTGGATCTCAGTGTGCTGAAACAGGCATCGGTGCTTTCGTATATGGATGTCTTTTTATACCTGGGCGTGCTGTTCCTGATCTGTATCCCTTTTGTGCTTCTGGTGCGGGAATCGAAAGGCCGGGAGCCCATTGACGTAGGTGACGCGATGCATTAATCCTGATCGCGTTTGCAGCAGGAGATGCGGAATCAGTATCTTTACCAAGCCGCGGCAGCCCCAATTTCTGTAACAGCTGAAAGAATACCGTAAGGCAAAAAAAGCAGCAATATGACTCCAATCGATCTGAAGACGTGGAAACGCAAAGAACATTTCAATTTTTTTTCCGGCATGGCGAGTCCTTTTTTCGGAATCACAGCTGAAGTGGACTGCACAACGGCCCATGAAAAGGCTAAGCGTAACGGCGAATCTTTCTTTGCTCATTATTTACATAAATCGATGCTGGCCGTCAATTCTGTGGAGGAACTCAAATACCGAATCACCGGTGAAGAGGTCGTTGCTTTTGACAAAGTCCACGCCGGAGCTACGATCGGAAGGCCAGACGGCACTTTTGGGTTGATCTTCGTGCATTTTTCCCCGGATTTTGAGACGTTCAAACGGGAATTGGAAAGCGAAATTATGGCCGTCAAAAATTCAAACGGCCTGCGACTTAATAACGAAGATGCCAAGATTGATTTGGTCCGGTACTCCACGATACCCTGGACTTCCTTTACGGCGCTGTTGCATCCGAGCCGGCTGGACAAAAGCGAATCTGTCCCGAAAATCACATTTGGAAAGTTTACGGTGCGCGGTGACCGCAAGTTCCTGCCTGTGTCGGTTGAAGCCCATCACGGGCTGGCAGACGGCTTTCATTTAGCAAAGTACTTAACAACTTTTCAGCAGGAACTGGACCGTTAATGTCTCCTAACAACACGCAGTAAAGCCGGCAGGGCAGCTGTACAGGCAAAACGAATAGGGGCCAGACTTTGCAAACGTTGTTACAGACTGCATTTTTGGATCGTTTTTAGTCTGACAGGTACAAATTACATTTTATAGCCAGAAAAATCCCGTTCTCATCGCCTCTTAACCTTGAGCGTTTATCTGACACGGCATAAAGTCCGGTTGTCCGCCAATTACAAAAGTTGATGTGTGGAAAAATCTTTTTTTAAGATAATGAAAATTAAGAAGAACAGCGCAAATTAAATTATAGTGAGCAGCTCGTTCAGTTAAACGCAGATTTTCCCAAGTGTTACCGGCTGCCTTTTTGTATCTTTTTTTATCCTTCCTTTAAAGTTTGTTATTTTTTTTACCTTAAAAAAGCTGGAAATGAAATTATTTTTTGTTATCATCGTAGCTCTTGTCTTTTGTTCCTGCAGTTCAGCTGTTAAAGATGAAGGCACCGCTAAAGCTATCAATAGCGCTGATCCGGTTGATGCCGTACCAAAGTCCACAGCAGATACTGCTGCCAAGTGGGAACATCAAAATGTAATTTCACAGGAGCACATCCTGTCAGTAGATGTTGAGGATAGAAATATTTCAGTCAAGATCACTAATGTTTTCCCTGAAGAACTGTTTTATGGTGCTAAATTCATTTTTGAACGGTTCCAGAATGGCAAGTGGCAAAAAGTGGATTATGTCAGAAATTATGGAATTCCAAGCATAGAATATATTCTTAAACCTGGTGAAACACGAACGCACGCTTTTTCTTCTAAGGTTTTCAATAAACCACTTTCAGAAGGGAAGTATCGCGTCATAAAAGAATACAATTTCAATGACAAACCAGATAGGAAGGGGATCAGAGAGTTCAGGATTGAAAAGGACAACGCTGCCAGTGCAGAAAATAATCCAGCACCGCAAAACGCTCAGCCGGAAATAACCGGAAAAGACCTTTCCGAGGAAAATCTTCTGTCTGTTAAGGTGGAAAACCAATCAATAACGCTCACGCTTACCAACACACATGACCAGCCTATATATTACGACTCCTATCTCATATTTCAGAAATGGAACGGAAGCCAATGGGAAAAGATTGATTTCACTGATATCTACATTTTTGTAAGTATGGAGTATGTATTGCTTCCCGGAGCAGAAAGAACATATCCGTTTCCCCTGACCTCATTTGCGGATCAACCTGCCTGCGGAAGATACCGGGTGATTAAAGGATATTATTTTGCAGATAAAGTGAGAAGAGAGGCAGTTAAAGAATTCGATATACAGGCGGCCGGCACGCTGTGTTTAGTATTTCCTGCAATTGTTAAACGCGGGGATCTCATGGCGCAGAAACCCCTATTTTATTCAGTGATCAACTACGCGGAAGATCCCTACCTGACCGGAGATCGTTTCTTTTTAGAAAGAAGAAAAAAGGATGGCAAGTGGGAAAAAGTGAAGTTAGAGGGCGGCTTGGTACATGATATCGGTTATAAAATAAACCCGCAGACGGAAAGCAGCCGTATTAAAATGCATACCTATCTTTTGAGAAACCTTCCGAACGGCCATTATAGAATTTCCAAGTCCGCCGCTGAATATCCGGGCAAAAAAGAAATAACGCTACAGGCGGAATTTAAGGTAACTGAGTAAGTTGGCCTGTACGAAATGTTTAAAATTTAGATTTGCTTTAACCGCTGAAAACAATAGTGCTGCTATGCAATCTCTGTAATGCGGCACGATATAAAATCGTTTCGCGACTGTTGATGCGTACTCCGATTCCAAACGGTCTATCAGGAATGTAAAATATTGAGAATATAATCGAAAATGGGGCAACAATGTAAAGGGTCGGGACTGGTACGATTTGGAATGGTATATCAGAAAAGGTATATCATTGAATCTTGATTATTTTCTCGAAAGAGCTAAGGACATTGGCGACTGGCATAAAAACAGCACTTCAGAAGAGGAATTCAAAACATTACTGGCAAATCGGATTTTCAGTCTTAATTTTGATACTGCAAAAAAGATGTAGAAAGGTTTATACCGAACACCAAAGCGGTGGACATTTGGTCAGCAGTGTATTTTAGCGATTTGGTAAAACATTTGAAAATAAGATCTTAATGTATTTCTTTTGTACACCTCAGTGGCTGCAAAAACCTATAAATAAAGTATTTATTAGATTCAGTTCCCAATCATAATGATGAATTCCGGGCATTACTTTATCGGTATATGCCCAACTGGCGGGAATATCAGCGTGAACTCAATGCGCTTCCTGTGGCAGGAAATGAAATGATGGATTAGTAAATATTACACTTGTATCCCAAAAGGGGATTGTAACAACTAATCGCAAAATCTACGAACGCTTTTTCCAGAAAGTAACCAATTTTAAACTTTGCGGAGAAAAATCATTTTATTCTCCGCATATTTTGCGGAGAATAATAAGTATATTTGCCGCATCAATCATAAACAATATGGCGATTTACATTCACCAACTCAAAAACTGGACAGATTTCCAATGGAATGAGCAGGAATTTATTTCGCTGTTAGGTGAAGTCAGAAACCTGCAGGGAAAGCTCATGGGTAAAGTAGAGATGCTTGGTTTTGAATTAAAGGATGAAGCTAATTTAGAAACATTGATTCAGGATGTTGTTCAGTCTTCCGAAATAGAGGGAGAAATTTTGAACCCTGAACAAGTTCGTTCGTCCATCGCAACAAGATTAGGTTTAGAAGATTCAGGCTTGCAGCATTCCGACAGACATATTGACGGAGTTGTAGAAATGATGCTGGATGCTACGCAAAACAACGATAAGGTATTGAGTGATGAACGGTTATTCGGTTGGCACGCCTCATTATTCCCAGCAGGCAGAAGCGGAATGCACAAAATCGAGGTAGCTAAATGGAGTTCAGGCGATATGCAGGTTGTTTCGGGTGGAATGGGCAGAGAAACTGTGCATTATGAAGCACCAAAAGCAGAACTGTTAAAACAGGAAATGGAACAGTTCATAAATTGGTACAATACAGATTCAAATTTAGATCCTATATTAAAAGCTTCAATAGCCCACTTATGGTTTGTAACCATACACCCGTTTGATGACGGAAACGGTCGTATCGCCCGTGCTATTACTGATATGCAGCTTTCTAAAGCTGACGGAGTAAACCAGCGGTTTTACAGTATGTCGGCGCAAATCAAAAATGATAGAAAGTCCTATTACAGAATCTTAGAACATACACAAAAAGGCGATTTAGATATTACGGGATGGATCGTGTGGTTTCTTGAATGTTTGAAGAACGCAATTATTTCATCTGACACGATCATTGATAAGGTGGTGAAGAAACATCAGTTTTGGGTAAAAAATGCAGGTAAGATCAGTAATGAACGCCAGCAAAAAATGCTCAACAGATTCATGGATAACTTTGAGGGCAACTTGACTACTTCTAAGTGGGCAAAAATCACCAAATCATCACAGGATACTGCTTTGAGGGATATTACCGATCTAGTCAATAAAGGGATTTTGATCAAAGCAAAATCTGGAGGAAGAAGCACGCATTACGAATTGAAAACAGCATTGTAAAACAATCTATTTCTGCTTTTGAAAACGTATAAAGAAACGCTGTCTTTTCGCACCACGATTCTAAAAAGGTTTGGTCAAAACAATATTTTAAAGATTTAGTGCATCATCTAAAGTTAAGATAATATTGTACAGCTTTTGTACACCTGAATCTTTGTAATTCGCCGACAGCAAAGGGTTTTTTATTTTTTGTATCGGCAAATAATACCATCATTCTTTCTCGCCTTTCAGATAATTCAACGCATCTGCTCAAAAGTCCACTATCTACTGTTCAAAAAAAATTATACTTGAAAAAGTATAATTACCCTTAATGCTTTATCACTATACGCGAAAGGGTATTATACCATAGTGTTATTTCCTTTTAACGGCTCAATATTATATTCCCCACTGTTTGTGCAATCCCCTACGCAAGTCTAAAAAACGCTCACCCAATCACCGCGTATACAATTTGGCTTGGTTTTTACTGAGTTATCCGGGGAACTGAAATTGTAACCGAAAACAGGTCTCACATTAAAAAATTAACGATATGAAATCAACTGTTTTAACACTCACCTTTGCAGCGGCCCTGTTGGCTGCTTCCTGCTCGGAGAATAACAAACCCGATAGCAGCGGCTCGGCGGATTATGCCGAAACCTATGATGAGCTCATACAGAATAAAAGCGATTCCACCAGCTCGAACAGCACCTCGCCGATGGACGGCCCTTCGCTGGCGACCGATACCGCAAAAGCGGATTCTGCACAGAATAATAGGAAACCGAAGTAGGATTCACAGCCGAATTTGAATCAACTGGAAAAGGTTGCCGCGCCGGCAGCCTTTTGTATGTATATATGAAACCGGAAATATATTCTGGTGTAAAGCCCAAAGTTCCCGCTGCCTCTTTTTGAGGTTGAATTTTTGGGAGCAACCAGATTTTGTCACCGTAGTCAGGGAAGTCCTGTGTTCCGCTGTATCTTTTCAGTCGTCGTGCCTCCTCCTGAAAAGGATGCCGCTGCACCCAGGGCTAAAAGGGCAGGGACGTGGTATCCGGCCGGCCAAGGAGCACGCAGATGATAAGACGGTTCAGCTGAAAAACGACATGGTTGCAGCCGCAAGGTACCATAAACCGTTTTGTTTTCCTTGGTCATGCTCCCATAACCAAACGAAATTACCGCGCAGCTCGGGGCGACTGGACTGTTTATGCAGCATTGTTGACTTGCCTAAACCTGAACCACGGCCTGCGTTCATTATTTTGGTATGATTTTCAGAACTCTCCCTGCTGTGCCGGTACCGCGACAGGAACAAAACTGCCGGCTTATACAATACAATAACTCCCATGACCACTATGAAAATACTGCCCACTTTATTAACCGCTACCGTACTGCTCACGGCCTGCCAGCCCTCCCCGAAAGATCCGATTGAAAATAATTCCCAGCCAACGATTGTTGGCGCTGACCGGGACCGCCATGGCTGTATCGGTACGGCAGGGTATACGTGGAGCGAAGTGAAACAGGACTGCGTACAGCTGTTCAATATTGGTTTCCGGCTGAATACGGTTAACCGTGCGCCTGATGAAGAGGTCATCAGTGCTTTTGTGCTGATGAGTGAGGACATGTCTAAAGCAGAATTATTCCTGCCCGACACCGACGGCCCCTCTCTTATATTAAATAAATCAGTAGACGGCACCTTCCGCAATCACTCCTATGTTTACGATGCAAACACGTCCAACCTCTATTACGAGGGCAGATTATCGCATACGGGGAATGTCGAATAAAGGTTGTTTGCGCCCGGGATTGAGGAAAGTATAACAGCTCCAGCGTCAGCATAATCTGCAGCGAGGGCAGCGACTGTACTTTATGGACCGTTGTTTTATCTGGAACTTCGTTTCATACTCCCTCATCTGCAAAAGAGAAAAAAGTTTGCACCCAGGCTCGCCCTACTGCGCGGTTTCCAGGT
This sequence comes from Chryseobacterium salipaludis, assembly GCF_022968825.1. Lineage (GTDB taxonomy): Bacteria > Bacteroidota > Bacteroidia > Flavobacteriales > Weeksellaceae > Kaistella > Kaistella salipaludis. The sequence goes on along the minus strand of NZ_JALHKS010000003.1, from coordinate 402,391 downwards.
TCTCGCCCCCCAAGAACCGCCCGGATGCCCCATGACATGCACTGCAAAATATTCCGCACGACCGTAGCTTGCAATACGAAATGTTTCGCTGATTCCTGGCAACAAGTACGAAAAAACCGTCCCGAAATACTTTCAGAACGGTTTTTAGATCTGTTATGTACAGTTACATCGTTTCAAAAGCAGCCACAGTCTTACCGGCTGCATCTTTCAACTGCAACATGTTCCCCTTTAGCTCATAGCGTTTTGCCTTCCTGAAAAGATTGCTAAATTCCTGCTCATTTACAGTAATATCCGGGCACGCCATCATCGTCATTCCCATATTGTCGTCGAAGGAAATAGAATTTTTCCCTGACAGACTGTAGCTCCCGAAGAAATTATTACAGCCGGCAAAGCCTGTTATCTTTCCGTTGCTTCTCAGCATGAACCCCTGTTCTTTCTCCTGGTTCGCAGCTGGGGTCACAGCAGTACCGTTCATTTCTTTGAGGCTCCAGAACGTATTCAGGACCGGGTTGCTATCCATCTCAACAAAAACAGCCAAAGGCGCTCTTCTGCCGACATTCAACATGAGTTTTCCGTTGTTTATCGTAAAATTATCTGCCGTTTTCAAAACGTCCAGCAGCTGATTCTCCACGTTCATATCGGCCGGCGCACACATCATCCGGGTGCTGGCCAACTGCGAAAATCTGACCTGTGTGTTATTGGTAACCGTAAAAGTACCATTCACGGTATTGCAACCGGTTTGGCCGGTTATCTTATTATTCCCAAAGTTCAGATACACCGGTTCACTGGTATTTACTTCCTGTCCGTCCAGAGAAACGAGTTCCCAGGTTTTCTGAATTGAATCAGAGCCGGTAGTTGGCGCCTGCGGTGCACAAGCTGCGAGGGTAGCTGCTGCAGCCAGGGTAAGAATTGATTTCATAGTATGTGATTTTATTTACAGACAAAATTTTGTCTTTATTAAACTTTTCATCAAAGACAACAGGCACTCTTGCAAAAGCCGGTCCGAAACGAAGCAGTTTTAATTTTTATGGAACATGTGCGGAACTGTGCTGATGCTACTGTGAATTTCCCGCAAGCGTGAAAAGCATGCACGAAGAAAATCTGTCAGGTACATCTCTTTGTTAATTTGGTTTTCTTTTTCGATCATACCAAACGTAGATCCCGAAAATCACCAGACTCAGCACAGAGCCATACAACAGTGTGGTCTTTAAGGTGTCCAGATTTCGGCCGGCAAAGGCAAGCAGCACAATTAACGGTGCGATTCCCAGTGCCGTGGCGCCGATAAATTTCCAGTAATTCATTTTCAGGATGCCGGCTACAAAGCTGATGGCATCATTCGAGAGAAAGGGATTAACGCGCGTAATGGCTACTGCCCAAAAGCCGTACTTTTCCAGGAAAGAGGTGATTTTGCCGGTACTCTTTTTACCCAATAAACGCTGCACGGACGATATGCCCAGGTATTTTCCCACCGCAAAACCCACTGACGACGCCAGCAGTACGGCCACAAAACTGATGAAGCTTCCCCAAACCGGCCCATAGGCAACTGTGGCTACCACCATCAGCAGGAGCGTCGGGATAATGAGCAGAAACATCTGCACGATCATCGCCACGATGAGCACTGCCGGGCCGAGCCAGCCGAAACCTTCCACCCACTGCTGCATGCGCGCTTCGTCTTCACTGGTGAGCACCTCCCAGGCTTCGTTGAAAAATTCCCGGACCGAAGGAAAGACAACATAACCCACCAGCAGCAGCGCCACTATAAGCAACGAAAGATAGAGGGGCCCTCTGCTTTTTTCGCTGGTCTGTTTTGTCTTCATTTATTAAAGCTTTCTGCGTAAATGTGGTTCGTTCGCTCGTACGGCTTCCTGTTGCGGACGTTTGCGAAAAAGCGCTTTTAACTTAATGTGCAGTTCCAATAATCTGTCGTAATCGCGAAACTGACGCGTATCCGCGCGCGCTTTTAAACCCATACTTTTTTACTCCTGCGTAGGTTCTTTCAGATATTTCGAGGCGAGCATCCCGGCCGCCAGTGAAAAGATGATCACACCCAGTGACAGCCATTCCGGAATGTCCACCTGATGAGAGAGAATCATTTTTATGCCGACGAAGGCCAGAATGACAACCAGGCTGTAGTTAATGTATCTGAACTTATCCAGCATCCCGACGACTAAAAAATACATCGAACGCAGTCCCATAATCGCCAGAATATTGGAGCTGAAAACGATGAAAGGATCGGCGGTAATGGCGAGGATGGCCGGAATGCTGTCAATAGCGAAAAAGACATCGGTGAGTTCAATAATAATGAGCGCCACGAAGAGGGGAGTCACATATTTAACCCCGTTTTTCCGGATAAAAAAGCGGTCGCCCTCCACCGTAGTAGTCACGGGATACAACCTGGAAATCCACCGGTAAATTTTAAAGTCTTTCGGGTCTTCCTGCTTATGCTGGCTGAACAGCAGTTTCAGTGCGGTAAGGATCAGGAACGCGCCAAACACATAGATCATCCAGCTGAATCTGGTGATAAGTGCGACCCCAAAAACAATCATGACTGCCCTGAAGACGATGGCACCCAGGACGCCGTAAAAAAGTACTTCATGCTGATACTTTTTCGGGATGGCAAAGGAAGAAAAGATCAGGGCGATGATGAAAATGTTATCAACGCTCAGCGACAGTTCGATTAAATATCCGGTAACGAACTTTAATACCGCATCGGTCGGCGTTAAGTCCGTTGGGTTATCGATCCAGCTGTGTTCAAAAGAGAGATAAATAATGCCTGAAAAGAGCAAAGCGCAGGTTACCCAGACGCTGGTCCAGATGGCAGCTTCTTTTGTTTTTATTTCGTGCGGCGTACGGTTAAAGACGCCCAGGTCTAAAATCAGCGCAAAGATAACAACAGCGATAAAGACGATCCAGACAATCATAGATTAAAATGTAAAGTGCAAACGGTCATTTAAAAATCGAACAAATCGCCTAAGAATCCTTTTTTCTTTTTGTAGTAGCGGTCTTTGTCAGCGTAGTATCTGTCCTGATCGGACGTGTACCTGCGCTCCGAAGAGAAAGGACTGCCAGCTTGCGGTGCAGCCGGTGCGGCCGAACGTTCAATAATCTTATCCAGTTCTCCGCGGTCCAGCCAGATGCCGCGGCACTGCGGACAGTAATCGATTTCAATTCCGTTGCGGTCGGTCATCGTCAGCGCAACCTGACAGGTAGGGCATTTCATAATAGGCAGTATTAAATGGTTTGATTTATTTTTTCTTTTTTAAAGAACAGCTTCAGGAAAACCGGCGCAGTGACCAGCAGGACAAGGCCCAGTAAAATATATTCCAGGTTCGCCTGTACCCAGGGGATATCGCCCAGAACATAACCCAGGGTAGTGATGCTGCTCACCCAAATGACGGCACCGACCACATTATAGTAAGCAAACTTTTTAAAGTCCATTTCCACCGTACCGGCAATGATGGGCGCAAAAGTGCGTACGATCGGCAGGAAACGGGCAATGGCAATCGCGAAACCGCCCTTCTTTTCATAAAAATCGTGTGCCGTGCGGATGTGTTTGCGTTTCAGGAACCAGGTGTCTTCAGTCCTGTTGACAATATGCTTAAATTTAAAACCGAACCAGTAGCCGAAAAAATTTCCGGCAATGGTGGAGACGGTAAAAAGAAACATCCAGAACAGCAGGTTGAAGAGCTGCGTTTCGAAGAGCTGTGTGCTTTCGCCGGCGGCGGCAAGCACCATACCCGAAACAAACAGAAGCGGGTCGCCCGGCAGGAAAAAACCAAAGATGATACCGGTTTCTATAAACAAAATGATCAGCACCAGGTACAGGCCGCCATGGCGCATTATCCAGTCAGGGTCGGTCAGGTATTGCAGGAATTCTAAAATAAAATCCATTACTCGCGCATTTCAGTTGCGTACAAAAGTAGAAAAACTATTTTAATTAATAGTAATACTATCATAAAAAATAATAATTGCTTTCCGTAGTTTTGCAGCAGGCGCTGAGCGTCGGAAGATTGACATGAAATACCAGTTTACCATACAAATGAATGAAGGGCTTTTCCTTCGTAATCCGGAAGACACAGAACTCGGCCGGAAAATACTAAAATACAGTGTGGAGTTGATCTACAGCCTGGGTTTTGAATCCTTTACCTTTAAGAAACTGGCCGAAGTGATCGGTTCCACCGAGGCGGGGATTTACCGTTATTTCGAAAACAAGCATAAATTACTAATTTATATAACAGCGTGGTATTTCGGGTGGATTTCGTACCAGATTCATTTTCAGACCAATAATATCCGGAATCCAAAAGTGAAGCTGCACAAAATCATCCATCTGCTGGCCGCGCCGATAGAGGATGATCAGCAGACGAGTTATATAGATGAAAGCCTGCTTCACCCGGTCATTGTGGCGGAAGGTTCGAAAGCGTACCTGACGAAGCAGGTGGCCGAGAACAACAAATCCGAGTTCTTTCAGCCGTATAAAGATTTATGCACCCTGATCGGCAGCGTGATCCTGGAGTACAATCCGAACTACAGATTCCCCAAATCTCTGGCGTCAACCATTGTGGAGATTGCGCATTTTCAGAACTTCTTTATGCACAATATTTCGTCGCTGACGGATTTCAGCAAGAGAAATCAGGAGTCTGAGATTGTAGAGTTTCTGGAGGATCTGGTGTTTGCGAGTTTGGGCTAGAGTGGTTGGGAAGGCGGGAGGCCTTAAGGAGCGGAGTAATTTTTGGACTGGCTGGTTTGAGGTGAGAACACTTCGCGCAGCTGGGACAATGTTGGTGTTGCAAGAAAGGAAATCTCGTCACCATCGCTGTTTTCGCATAGCGTGATCCGCCACCGGAATATCTTTTTGCTCTTCAACCTTTCTCTGCCAAATAACCTTTTCGGGTAAGGGAAGCTGTATTCTGCAGCAAAGAAAAAGCGCGGAAAACCCCTCTTACAGGCTATCAAACGCTACAAAAAAAAGCAGTCCTTCTGAAAAGCTGCTTTGTAGTTCTGAGTTCTAAAAACGACAACCCCATAGAATGTCAAAAAGCTCCCGTAGCTGTAGTTTACCCTGAGGCTCTCGAAGGGTTCAGCGGGCTTTTATTGTTGGCTTTTCAAGCCCAACGAAAGCTTAGTTATTAGGTGCAGTTTTTTATGAGCATTTGGTTAGGAAATTTACAAAACTCCAAAGTAGAAAAGATTGTAATAATTGCAGAAAAAACAAATAAAATTATCTTCCATTGTCTTGTTTTAGATTTGAATATTCTGTAATTAATTATAATCTGGATTGGCAAAAGGATTAAATTCAAAATTATGAGAACTGGACCACTACTCCAATTTGTATTCTGCTGGTCAATAATATAACTAGCGATAAATTCTGCGAATAGTATTACAGTAAAAAACAAACATACAAATTCAAATGTTTTGTTCATAAATTACTTTATTTTGAAATCATACAATTTGTAAAGGTTATAATTTCCATTGTGTTTTCTAAATACTTTGAATTCGCTTGAATTTTTTTCTTTTGAAATTGAGTCTCCAATTCTCAGAATGTCCCCTTTTGTATTTGTTGTTGTAATACAGTAGTTTTTGTCATAAAAGAATTGCAGAGATTTATTCTCAAAGTTTTTTTTCTTTACAATTTTAGAATTTATTTTATTTTCATAAAAATGATTATTATTCTCAAAAACATATTTGAAGCGATAAAAATAAAGGAAAGCAATTAATCCTAAAATCAGAGGTAAAATTCTGTAATATTTTTGGTTTGTTTCACTCAATTTTTTCTGTCAATTGTTTTAGGACGTTGTTTGGATAAAATTGCACATAACGGAAAGAGGCTTTGCGAGGTGCGGGCTACTGCAACCGGAAGTGGAGCGGAGGACGAAACGCTAGCATCAACCATTTTCATTTTTTTTAAATTTACAAAAAAAATGAAATGGTTTTTTGCGGTTACTGCTTACTAATTTTCTAAGATTTCCTTCAACCCCGCATCTTGCAAAACCCATGTTATACTATTTTTTTTATAATTTTTTAATAACTTTAAAACTATCAGAAGTAATTAATTTATCGTTATTCATTGTTGCAATGAAATAATATATTTCATTTTCAAATCCTGTCAATTCCAAATGCACAATATCTCCAATCTTAAATGTATTTCTTGGCTTGTTCTGAATTTCTTCAATTATGAAATCCATTTTGCAAGGATTTTCTTTATCTCTCACAACTTTCGAAGCAATAAAACTTCCGTCTTCTGCGGTTTCTTTGGTTTTGCTGTCTAATATAACGAAAGAAGTTTTTTTGAAACTAAAAGGTGAAATTGATTGCAATTCTATATTCTTAAATTCTGAGCATTTCTCTCTTAAGTTATTTTCGTCAAGAAACATTTTAACTTTTGGTTTTAAAATTAATTTTTCATCCAAATTAGGAAAATTGTTTTGAATTAATTTTCCGTTATATCCGGAAGTATCTATAAATTTCCAAGATTTTCCTTTGTCGCTTGAAATTCCAATCATTGTATATTCTCCAATTATTCTTCCTTTTGGACTGTTCATTAAAATCACTTGTGTAAATGTAGATTGCAGCTCATTATTTTTTGCAATGGCTTCATTGAAATTTTTAAAATAAATGTTAACAAATTTAAATCCATCATTTTCCATTTTTAGAATACTAGATTTAGTTTTGTCAATCATTTTTTCTTCATTTCCATACATTTGGATAACTTTAGGATATACAAATGTTGAAAATCCTTTGTAACTTTTATTCAGGAATAAAAATTTCATTTTCTCCAAGTCACTTTTCATAATTTCTTGAGAAGATTGTGCAAAAACAAAATTCGAAATGACAAATAAAAAAATATAAAAGCTTGATTTAATTGCTGTTTTCATAAAATGTTGTACAACGGTTGGGTATTTCTGTTAGCGGGAGTATTATACATATTTTTGTAAATATAACAAAATGAACAACTGGCGAAAGCCTTCATGATGTAAACTTCAACCCCACTAATAGAAATGCCGTGTCAGCTGTAGTTACAATGAGTTTAATTTTTCTTTGAACTTTTTTTGGTGCTCATCCGTGAGTAAATAGTAAAATTGAGTTATAAAAATATTTGTATAAAATTTTATCGCTTTTTCACTTTTCAATGAATGAGTAACTTCATTGTAAGAAATTGCATTATCACCAATAATAAACATTTGCTCTATTAAATTTGAAAAAATAAATTCTGGGATATCATCTCTAAATATTTTTTTATTTTGAAATGTTGTAAAAAGCCTCTCGAACTCAACTCTTCTTCGAGAGTGAATTTCTTTATACATGTTATTTATTTTAAGATTTTCTCTTAAAATGTCCGTAAAATTGATAAATAGAAACTTATATTCATAAATTAAACTGGTGGTTTGTTCTATGTAATTATATAATAGTTCTATTGAACTGGAATCTGAAATAGAGGTGGTTTCTAAAAGTTCATTCATCTTCATTGCAAAACTTTCGAAAAGAGCTTCTAAAATTTCATTAGAGTGGGGAAAGTGGTAATGTAAATTTCCAGGACTTATATCAATGTGTTTTGCAATATCTCTTGTCGTAGTACTACTGTACCCTTTTTCATTGTATAAATCTTTAGCTCCAGAAAGTATTTTATCCTTTGTTTTCACTTTTTTAAATTTCTTCAAATATACTAAAAAAATAAAATTAGGGCATTTGTTCTAATTTTGTAAATTTGCATAAAATTATTACAATGACAGGAAATAAGAAATTCGATTACGAAAAAGCAATTGAAAATGAAAAAAATGGTTCTGCTGAAGAATATAAATCGATTCAAGATTATGTAATGAAAGGCCTGCAAATACTTTTGGGGATTTTAATGGCGATTTTGCATGCTTAGAACTTACAAAGGAGTATCTGTTTGGTACATTTTGGGTTTGCTACTTTGGCTTGGAATTTATGTCCTAAGAAAGTATGGAATTATTATTCCGATAATTAATAATCATCTCACAGATTTGTATTCGGTACCAATGTTCTGTTACACAATTAATTTATTAATGGATGCTATTTTCAAGACGAAAAGAGTAACCGCATTGAAAGATATTTTGTTTTCGACATTTTATTTAACTATAATTTTTGAAGTTATATGTCCTAAAATATCAAACATTTATACGGCAGATATCTTGGATGCTTTATGTTACTTAATAGGTGGAATACTATATTACCTGGTCTTAAAAGGTTGGTTTGTCTGTAACTACAGATAACGGTTTGGGGCTTGGCGAAGGAGCGGATTAGAAAGCTTAAACTTTCAATTTAGCACAAACGTAAGCAAAACCATTTTTTCTATTTGCTAATTTACATTTTAAAAGCAAATAAAAATTGGCTTTTGCGGATTGAAAACACAAATGTTCAACTTGGCACTTAACCCGCTCTTTTGCGAAACCGATGTTAGGTGCTGCCCTTATTGCTTTCCCTTTAGATTTTCCGCTGCAAATCGTTCGCAATATTCTTTAATTTGCTGTCTGACTTGTCTGAACTGTTCGTTGATTTCTTCGTCTGTTCCTATTGCTTTTGCTGGGTCTGGAAAGTTGTGATGAAACTTCTTAGCTTTAGTCGGAAAAAACGGACAGCGTTCTTTGGCATTATCGCAAACTGTAATCACAAAATCAAAATCAATGTCGTAATATTCATCAATGTTGTTTGACGTATGATTTGAAATATCAATTCCGTCCTCTTTCATTGTAGCAATGGCTTTTGGGTTTACGCCGTGTGTTTCCACACCTGCACTGTAAATATCTGCATTTCCGTTCGCAAAATGTCGTAAATAACCTTCAGCTATCTGACTTCTGCAACTGTTACCTGTGCAAAGCACTAAAATTTTCTTTGTCATTGTTTATCATATTTTTGTTTTAAAAATAGACTTGCTCTCACCAATAAAATCAACACGGGAACTTCAACCAAAGGTCCGATTACACCCACAAACGCTTGAGGCGAATGAATACCAAATACCGCAATGGCGACGGCAATCGCCAATTCAAAGTTGTTGCCAGTAGCTGTAAATGCAATAGATGCGTTTTTGTCGTAAGGGATTTTTAGAGATTTAGCGATGAAAAAACTCACGAAAAACATCAGTACAAAATAAATGATTAATGGTATCGCTATTTTTATGACATCTAAAGGCAATTCCAATATTTTGTCGCCTTTTAAACTGAACATCAGTACAATGGTAAACAATAAAGCATACAATGTAATGGGCGATATTTTTGGAATAAACTTTCTATTGTACCATTCAATACCTTTCGATTTTACCAAATAATAACGGCTCACGAAACCAGCAAAAAAGGGAATGCCTAAATATATCAAAACGCTTTGTGTAACGTCTTTCATGGAAACGCTTACATTGAAATTGGCAATTCCTAATTTATTGGGCAATATGTTGATGAAAAGCCACACGAAAAAACTATACGTCAATATCTGAAAAATACTGTTTAGGGCGACTAATAATGCCGTGTATTCTCTGTTTGCTTTTGCCAAATCGCTCCACACAATAACCATAGCGATGCACCTTGCCAAACCGATTAAAATTAATCCCGACATATATTCGGGTTCGTTTCGTAAAAGCAGAACGGCTAAACCAAACATCAAAACGGTACCTATAACCCAATTCAATATTAAGGAAATGGCAATTACTTTTTTGTCTTTTAGAGCTTTAGGTAACAAGCTGTAATCGACTTTTGCTAAAGGCGGATACATCATTAATATCAATCCGATGGCTAATGGCACATTGGTTGTGCCAACAGAAAGGGAATTCGTAATGGTTGAGATATTTGGAAAAAAATCACCTAAACCAATGCCAAAAAGCATTGCAAGGAAAATCCAAAGCGTTAAATAACGGTCAAGAAATTTTAATTTTGGTTGCATAGTTTACTTTTAACAACATCCACCTCCTGGTGTGCAAGAAACATTTTGATTTACAGATAATTCGATTAAATTTTTCTTTACTTTTTCGGACGGAATTCCACAGGCATCTTCGGCTAAACAAGCAGTTATTTTGTTTTGCAAGATGAAATTTGTTCCGTCAAATGCCAAGCCGTATTTTCCTATGGTTTGCAAACTCTTTTTCAATTGTCCATTTTGTGATTGCGAATCTTCGATTTCACTTTGATATTCCACTTCAATTTCTGCATCTTCAATGCCTAATTTGTCTTCGGCGAGTTGAATGATGTTTAAAAGTTTAGTAGGTTTTAAACGATGTTCAAAATCATCGGCATTCCATAGCTGAAAATTTACTGTTTTTTCTGTACGAATTACTCCGCCACAATCAATAAAGTTTTTTGTAACCATTCCGACTTCGGTTACGTGAAAATGTTCCGGAACAAAAGTGCCGTTTTCAAGTTTAAAACTAAGGTTTTCTAAGGTGGGTAAAAGTGCTTTTACTTGTGATAATTTCATTTTTGTATGATTTTTATATTAGCAACAATTATTGTTTTTCAGGGTGAGTTTTGCCGAAATATTTGTGAAATATTTTTGCAGTACTTCAATCGTATTTTCGTCAATGCAATAGCAAATCGTATTACCTTCAATAGTTCCTTTAATCAGTTTCGCATTTTTAAGTTCTTTCAAATGCCTTGAAACAGTTGGCTGTGCCAGAGGAAGTACATCAACAATATCTCCGCAGATACACGTATCAACCGATAATAAATATTCTATGATAGCCACTCGGGCAGGATGTCCCAATGCTTTTATGATATGAGCAATGTTGTGTTGGCTCTCTGTAAAATCCGTGGGTTTTGTCGGTTCTATCTTCATTTATTTATTTCTATATTGCAATATTACGATTAAGATTTTAATAGTCAATTGTTTTTGATAATAAATTTTCAACTTTCCATAAAAGTTAAATGAGTTTGATTTTTTAAAGTATTGTCGATTTATGCACAAACGTTCGGAAGGGTTGCACATAACGTTTTGCGGCTTTGCGTTGTGGGGGATTTTTAGCACCAAAGTTCATACGAAGCAGAAATGTTTGTTTTAGCATAAATGCTTCTACGAAGCACGTCAGCCCCCATAACGCAAAACCGCTGTTAGCAGCTGGTGTTTTTTTCGTTGTCATACTTTTCTGTGTCTGCTGTTTTGATAATAGTTTTAGATAGCAATTCAATAAAATTGTCAAAGTCGTTACCGCTTTGAATAATGTCTTGCGGAATGATGCCTCTGTAATCTATCAAGTGTATTGATTGGTCTTGTTGTTTTTCTGCTTCTAAGTTGTCTTCAATTAGCGGTTTTATTGTGACTCCTATGTTCGTTACAAATTTTGTAAGTGGTAAAATTTCATCTGTTGAAAGTTTGTATCTGTCGTTTTCGCCTGTGTAGCGTGTAATGTCCACCGCACACAAAGCGTAACGCCTATTTTCTTCAACTGCTCGTTGTAATTGTAGTTTACTCATAGAAACGGAATTTTGTGAGTTCCACCTTGATTTTACTTCTATGAAATAAACGGGGTTTTCGTCAAGGAAAATAACGATGTCTTGACCGCCTTGTATATTGGTTGTTTCTGTTTCTTTGTCGCCAAATGAAATTCTGTCTTTTAATTCGTCCGATAACTTTTCTCTAATAAGACTTTCAATGTATGTTCCAATTTCTTGTTTATGGTGAAAATCTGCTTCCACTTCTTTTTGCTGTTGAAGCAAGATAGTTGCAGCATTTAGAATTGCTGAAAAGTTATCTTCTTGAACAAGTTGACCAAGTTTCTTTAATTCGGATTCCTTTAATGTTACAATAGAGAAAATTTCGTCTTTCGTGTTTTCATTAGTAACTACATCCAACATCAAATTGGCTTTTTTAAGGTCAAGTCTGGGAAATAGTTCAGCAAATTTTGGGTCTCGCAACGATGATATAATTTTCAAAATTTCATCTTTGAAAGGATGTTCGTTTATGTTGTTAATGTCTGTGCCAAAGAAACTTTCTTCAATTGCTGTAGTAAGATATTTACTTGTTACAAATCTGTCCTCAGCAACAAATTCATTAAATTCTATGTAAACTAACTCTTCTCTAATTTCGTCCTTTGCTACCTTGTTGTAAAGGTCTTTAATTTCAGGAATTATGTCAATATCTCTTTTTAGTTCATTATTGCTTTTTAGTTGATTTAACTGATTAGGATAAATTTTTGAAGTTGAATAAACTTCTTTCAGGCTGTCTTCATTACAGTTTGCGATTTCAAGCAACAATGCAATGTTTGATTTTATCCAATCCTCGTTATGGTGTTGAAGTAAATTGAAGAAAATTTGAACCAAAATTTTTCTTGCTGAACGAATGTCTAAATTTTCTTCTTGGTTTTCAAGGTTAGATAATTGAATCAAATTTTCTTCAAAAGAATAATACTTGCTAATGATTTTTACTAATGACGAAGGCTTGCTTTGTGAATTTACATTGTTGTTTAACTTACAATACTTCAATAGGTTTTCAAAGAAAATATCTTCAAGTTTTTGAGTTTTCTCAAATGATTGAACATTGTAATTTTCTGTATTTATTGTTTCAGGAAAATAAATGCAAGTTGAAGCCTGAGTTTCGTCTAATTTGGTTTTAACGCTGTTTGAAAAATCTTTTCTATTGAATTTTTCAAAATGGAAATTGAAACTAAAATCCTTATGAATTAGTCGTTCAATAGAGTTTGGAATTATAGATTTTCCAATGTCAATTAGATTTTCGGTTAAATTTTGAGGTGTAAGAAGCGATGAAAGTAAACAAAATTTACCGTCTAAATTTGGCAATAAAGTATGCTCCGAAAAGTAATTTATCTTTTCTTCTGCAATTAGATTTTTGTAGTAATTGATTAAGCAATCTTTGTCAAACTTAGATAAATGCTCTTTTGATATTTCCTCTACCAAATCTTGATGCCCAATAAATTCAGTATTCTCATTAGTCCATTCACTTGCAAACTTGCTCCACAAAACAACTTTGTCTTTTGTCGGAATGTTGCTGTAAAAAGTGGATACTAAAGTATAAATGTCATCAAAATATTCTGTGTTGGTTAAAAGTTCTTCGGCAAAGAAACAAACTTCATTAACAGGCTTAAACCCTTCAACCGTTTCAACGATTGGCAATAACTTATATTCTTCTATCCAAGTGTTTTGTAGGGTTTCAAAATACTCGTTCAACAAATTATTGTCTGTATTTCTTTTGAAATTTATTTGAGCATATAAAAGCGGATTTGAAACGCTTAATACGTTACTTTTTATAAAATCAAAAATTAATTGCGATGCCTTTTCTATTATTTTTTGGTTCGCCTCTTCTTGCTCTTTTACTTGGTCTTTGTTGCTTTTTAAGTGGATTCCGTCTCTTGGTTCAGTTGGCAAAAATTGATTGCAGTTGATAACGAAGTTTAAGCCAAAATCTTCTGAACCGATTAAAGGATAATATAAAAATAGTCGGGCAACTCTTTCAGAAAACTGAAACAATTCAAGGTCTTCGTTGATTGGAAGAATTACTTCAATTTGGTCGTCAGTTTCAATGATAGAATAAAGTATTTTGCTTATTCCGTTTTTTGAAACAGTTGTCTTGTATAATTCTATTCCTTTATCATTTTCGACTTTTTCTTTTGAAACTCTTTCAAACGAAGTTTCCGTATCGTTTAAAACGATTTTAACTTTTTTGAGTCTGTCATTAATCGTTAAAACAATTGGAATATAATCTTCTAAGTCTTTGCTTGATTCTGAAATATAGCTTCGTTCTTGGTCGGTTTCAGGTAAAAAAGTGAATGTTGTTTTTATTTCAGGGTTGGTAAGAATAGCACCTTCTTGTATAAGCTGATAAACATTTTCTTTTTGCGTTCTAATGTTTTCGCTTAACGCTTTCCATTCTTTCGGACTGCGGTCAATTAAAAAGTCTTTGATTTCAAAAAAGGTATTATTCGCTTCAAGAATTGAATTGATACGAAATTTACGTCCGAAGGTATGTGTTGTTAAAAAACCTGTTCCGTATTTTCCAACTTCTGGAATGTCGGATTCTTCTCCGTATTTTCCACTTACTTGCTTTATCAATGAAATAAATGACTTTGTCGTAAATGGTTTTCCGTTGTGAGTAAATGAAAAACCATTTCTGTAGTCTAAAACAACTTCACATTCCGTTGTCAGGTCGCAAGCATTTTGAACCAATTCCCAAACAGCACGATTTGACGAATAGTTGTTGAAATTCTCAAAACCTCTTATCATCTTGTCTGCGTGTTGCTTCAAGTCTGATAATTCAGATTCTGTCTTTGCAATGTTTAATATTTCGTCACGATTTATACTTTGTGTTTCGTTCATTTCTTGGTCTTAATTGTCTATTTGCGGTGTCGTCCTACACTTGCTGCTAACTCTCAAATATACGCAATAATCTATTTCACCACCGTAATAGTTGAATCTTATAACGTACACCAGAACAGGCATCTACAAATTTATAATCAATTGTAACTGTTTATAAGCATTGCGCATTCCGTATTGTCTTAAAATCTGATGGCCGGCACGAACATACTGAATGTGCACTTCTTATTACGTCTAGGATACGCTCTTCCAACTCTGCGAAATGCAAACACAGCAGTCGTTCGAATATTTTATTCGGATAAGAAACCAAATTCGATTATCTTATCATCCGCAGGAAGTCATTTGATGAGCATATTCATTTTCATATCGAAATAATCCACGAAGTTGGAAAGTGGACAGTTTTTATTATCGCTGCGCCACGCGAGTTTAAAGTACCGTAACTGTTATACGTTCCCGGTTCAACTTTTTCCGCCACTCTCTTTTTCAATTTCCTTTTTGGTGGCTTCTTTTACCTTCTGATTGCCAAACCGTTTCACGAATGTAAGGTTTACGCCGTACCAGTCCCATTTGCTGACATTGCGGAAGGTGCCGACGGGGGTGTACGTGACGAAATCGTTTCCGGGCCGGCGAAAAATATTGTTGAAGCGCAGGCCGGCTTCCATCTGGGTGGCCGGAAAGAGTTTGGTGGCACCGAAACTGTGAAAGAACTGCAGCTGGCTGCCCACAGAATTGCCCCAGTTCTGCGACTGTACGCCGAGCCAGCCGGTCAGGTTGAGGTTCTTATTGAAAAGGTTGGTATAGGAAAAGTTGGCGGAACCGTTGAAATTGGTGATGTGTTCCTTCATCCCCACAAAATCGTTGCGCTGCACAAAGTCGCTGTTGTCTGTGTAGGTAAGACCCAGATTCAGGTTGACATTCAGTTTGTTCTGCAGCCAGTTCTGGTTAGTATTGGCGTACAAAGAATAGTTGTTGACCCGCCCGTAATATGTCATAGGCATGGAGATGGTGCGGTCGCCCTCCACTACGTAAGCGGCCCAGTAATCCTGATCGGTTGTATTAAAATTAGCGGAAATAAAATACTTTTTATAAAGACCTAACTTAAGGCCGAAGCGGTCGTTCAAATTGGGCTGCAGGTCCATATTGCCGCGCTCGTAGGTGCCATTATCGGCCGGCATCAGGAAAGGATTGAATTCCGTGAACCACGGTCGCCAGATGGTATGTTTATACGTGGCGGTCAGGTTATAATTATCATTAAAGGAATATTTCACCAGCAAATCCGGCATCAGAGTACCGTAGGAATCCGTCCTTTCGATCGCGCCCACTTCCTGTTTCACTGTGAAACGGATATACTCGTAGCGCAAGCCAATCCGGGTTTCAAGTTTTTTGAAAAAAGTGCGGCTGTAATTGGTATAGAGGGAATTCAGGTTTTCCAGATAATGGAAGGAGTTGGTCCGGGAAAGGTCGGGGATCCAGGCGTCATGCTGCAAATTAAAATAGTCATACGGCATCACATTGTTGCGCCAGTTCATTTTGCCGCCGAACTCCAGCTGGCCACCGTCTGCACCCAGCGGCTGCGAATAATCAAGTTTCAGATAATATTCCCGGCTCTGATCATCAGCCACGGTTTTGATTCCTTCATAGGCTGCCGGCAGCCACAGGGTGGAATGGTACCGTGTATTGTCATTGGCGGAATAATTCACACCGCCATTAAGGTCAAAAATGCGGTTCTTCTCCTTATCGTAATACTTATAAAACAGATTAGTACCCAGGAAGTGATCCGTTCCGTCGGAATTGACTGTTTTGGTATAGGATTTCTGCAGGCTGTTATTCAGGAAATAATCGCCTGCGGCCTCGGAAAGCATGGTGCTCGCAGAACCGTAATATTGAAGCAGGAGGCCTAGATTGTTTTTTTCATCCAGTTCCAATTCAGAGGTGGAGGAGAGGGAAGGCGACTGCCAGTTGCTGTTGCTCTCGGAACTGATTTTAGTCAGCGACTGATCTGCATAGATCAGGTTTTCGTTATAGGATTTCTGTACGCTGTTGTTATTCCGGAAGCTGGCGCTCAGTGACTGCGTAAAGCGCTTCCGGTGGTAATTCAGGTTGAGCGAAGCGGCCTGCGAGTTTTTATAGCTTTGCGAATTATTCAGTGAGAGGCTGCCTTTCAGGCCTTCGTTTTCGTTCCTTTTCAGGACAATATTGATCACGGCACCGCTCGTTTCATATTTTGCCGACGGCGTTGTAATGACTTCTATTTTCAGTAGATTATCTGCTGCAATGGTTTTCAGGTACTCCTTGAGCTCTTTGCCGGTAAAGACTGATTTCCGGTCATTGATATAGACGGTGACGCTGTTGCCTTCCGCCTGCACATTATCATTATTATCAATGTTCACCAGGGGCGTCATGCGCAGGACATCCCAAGTGGTATTTCCGGTGAGGATGGCACTGTTGGCCACATTAAAAACGGTCCTGTCCGCTTTGCTCTCTATCGTGGGTTTTCGTGCTAGCACGATTACTTCTTCCAGGTTCCCGGTTTTCAGGGTATCGCTTTTTGCCTCCTGTGCGAACGTCAGTATGCCGTAAAGCAACGCTGCTGCCGTTATTTTTTTTCTCATAGGTGATGGTTGTTAGGTATTAGACAACGCAGCCGGGCGCAATGTTACACGGCGCCGGCTGATTTTTCCACAGAATGGTCAATATACTCACGTGGTCGACTTTAGATGCAGGCAACCCGTGGAAGGTGTTGGCAAGGATGGGCGACCAAAGGGGCGATAGAAATTTGTTCCGAAACTTCCGTTTAAAAAAGGGGGTGAACTTGTGGCGCAGGTGGGTGTGCACAAAAATACTTTTCTGCTGAGGCATGATCAAAAATGAATAGGGAATATGAAAGTTGCGGTCGGAAATAAAAACACAGCTCGCCGCGGCTTTTTCGGCTTGTGGCATTTTATTCTGCCCGGCGATACATGAAACTGAGATTCGCCCAAAAAACTTCATCGCCAGCCACCATATAATCAGGATCCGGAAAGGTATTTACACGGAAAACATCTTGGTGTACAGTAGCTCCCAATTTAGTCATTCGGCTAAAAGAAAAGCCTTGGTCGGGCAAGACTTTTAGTATGTAATAAAATGATTTCTTAAGTGTTAGTTGCTGTCGCTGGTCTGCAAAAATGGCGATCAGGTTCTCGTCCTGTTTCCTGAAGATGGAGTCACCGGAGATCCGTATGGAATATTTCAAAGAAAGCTTGTCCTGGCGTACTTCCATTTCATTAACCTCAGGATTGATGCTGATTGAAGCATAGGGAGGATCCGAATAACCATTCCAGACAGTTCCAATAAAGCTTTCGTCGGGATGCCGTACTGCTCCATTTTTACCTTGGTACAACACAATTTGATTTATTGTGTATTGATCCGCCGGTACGAAATTATATACCGTTGGATCCGGAGTTGTGATACTGCTGGCGTCCTCTTCGCGGGCAGTACAGGAAACAGTCATCAGTAAAAATAGGCACCAGGTATATCTCATTATTATTTTTTTTTATCGGTATTGTGCTGCGGTGTATTTTTGGTCTGAGGAATTATTCTTAAACAGAAACTTTCCTGCCACGCTGACATTTAGGTGTGGCAGACCTTCTGCACCAGGCAAAGGCAAAGTTTTGCAGGCGTGCTTCCGTTTTCCGCGCCGAGGCAAATATAAGCCAATCTGCGCTTTGATATCGCTACACCAGCGTGTAGTATATGTGTCGTAAATAAATGGCGGGCCTTATGCGTATAATTAGTCAGCCCGGTAAACGACAGTCAAATGTTCGGTCTGCTTCTACTCAAGTTTGATCAAGGTAGCGACGGGGTAAGACTGCGAAAACTGCAGCGTATCATTTTGCCCAACTTATTCTTTTTAATACATTTGGATTGCTTTCAGGCTAATCAAACTGTACCATGAATCAGGCAGATCTTTTTTTCTCCGACCGAAATACAATTCAGGAGGTGCCCGCTGATGCAGCATCACAACTGGGAAACTATCTTGCGATGGTCCAGGCTCTTGCACGGATGACCTATATGAGTATTTATGTGATCGATTACCAGAGAAAAGGCTTCGATTATGTCTCTGAAAATCCTCTGTTTTTATGCGGGCTCACAGCAGCTGAAGTTCAGGCGATGGGTTATGATTTTTATATCAGAAATGTGCAGCCCGACGATCTGGGATTATTGCTGAAAATCAATGAGGCCGGTTTTAAATTTTATGAAACCCTGGCCGTAGAGGAGCGAAAAAAATATTTGATCTCTTATGATTTTCATTTAATTAATGAGGACGGTAAGCCTGTGTTGATAAATCATCAGCTTACCCCTGTTTTTCTAAATGAAGAGGGCAAAATATGGAAAGCGCTTTGTGTGACTTCCCTGGCATCAACTGCGAGCGCGGGTAATGCAACCATCTCGAAACAGGGATCGGACGAGGTGTGGAAGTACGACCAGACGAATCATCTCTGGAGAAAAGAGAAAAAAGTAAAGCTTTCCAAAAGGCAGATTGAGATTTTGAGATTACACGCGTGCGGGCTGAATATTACGGAAATCGCGGAAAAATTATTTATCTCCATTGATACAGTTAAATTCCACCGCCGCAAATTATTTGAAAAGACAGGCATGTCAAACATAACAGAGGTACTCGCCTATGCTGCACATAATAAGCTTATTTAGCGCAGGATGCTGCAGGTCATCATCATGTGATTTGTATTTTTAGCAAATCGCGGATCTTACATCCGCTTTTGTGTTTACAGAAAGCGGTACTGAATTCGGCAGGCATTTTTTCAATCTTTATAAAAACCTGTTTTAAACCTAAAAATAAGCAGAGTAGCTCCGCCTTAAAATTTCCGCTGTCAAACGTGCGCTTGCAGCGAAAAAATGCGGGTTTGGCAATGCGATTAAATTACGTGTGGCCGGAAACAGCCAGTAAAAACAGAATTTTTCTTGAAGGCGCAGCAGTCTGGTGTTTGCAAGTTTGGGATAGGGTGGATGGGTCCTTGTGAAAGTTTTTTGATGGCTCACAGTTAGAAGGTTATTTAAAACAGGAGCAACTGTGCATGATATGGCTTGAAGTGAGAATACTTCGACTTTACTTTGAAAATAAGTAAATGCTGTAAATTTATTCGAGGGAAAGCAGAGGTGATTAATAAGGTTTAGTAGGCGCTATCAGAAAATCTATTAAGGCAATAGAGGATAAGATGAGTCAGATTACCCAATCCAATACGGAACTGCACCAACAGACTGCGCTGCTCAAATCAGTGCCTGGAATAGGTGAGCAAACAAGCCTTTATCTGATTATTGCCACCAAGGCATGTAAGGCGGTCCCAACCTGGAGAAAGTTTGCCTGCCATTCGGGTATTGCACCCTTTGAATACAGTTCCGGCTCAAGCATCAAAGGAAGGGCTAAAGTAAATCATCTGGCCGACAAAAAAATAGAATTTTTGTTGCACATGTGCGCTATGAGACAGAATGCGCAGCTGGAATAAGTTGCAAGTAACTTTATGATATTTGTCCTTTTGCCTTGATGCAAACGGACCAAAAGATGACTCAACGATTTTTATATTTTTATAGGAATCGTCGAATCTGCGATTTCAAGACTTGGATCTTTTTACTAAAAAACCAAAATTTCTTTAATAAATTGACTCCCGTTGGTCGTCGAACCACTTCGTTAGGTTTCCCCGAAATTGACTCTCTTCGTTCGTCGAACCACTTCCTTAGGTTTCGGGCGGAACTGAAGATTCGGCTTCGATGTAAGATTATTGCCGCCACTCGAACAGCGGGGATTTTTAACTTGTGTTTGTGGACGGTCGAACAACAGAAATTTTAATTTTTATTAACGTAAAAATCTCCTAAGTCCTTATAGCGACAATATATTAAATGTTTTACTGCCGCAAGCAGGGGATGAATATAAAAGAGTGGAAGGTCATGAGTATAGAACGCCCTATATTGATACGCATAAACTTGCAACTTAAATTTTAACGCTTTTTATTTGTTTTTTGTCAAAAAATGCACAGCACGGTATATTTTTGCACAGGAAGGAGGATATGTCAGGAGGCTGGAGCAGCTGATTAATCAGGCACGAAATGTGAAGACATCGTGTAGCTGGGGCACGAAATGAGACAGTTTATGCTGCAGCAGAAAATTGACAAATAATCAGCACAAAATTTAAATGAAAAATCCTGCTGTGCGGCAGGATTTATATTTAGTGTTTATAAATGTTTTCCTCAAACAGGCCTTCCACAGACCAGTATCTTTCGCCGGTGTCATAATTAAAGGTTAAGATTTTAGCGCCATCAGGAATTTCGTGTAGCTTTTTATGGATAGCGGCCAGTGAGGCACCGGTCGAGATTCCTGCCAGAATGCCCTCTTGTTCAGCGAGTTTCTTCGTAAATTCAAAAGCTTCAGCTCTGTCCACTTGTATGGTACCGTCCAGGATTTCAGTATTCAGGACTTTAGGAACAAATCCTGCGCCGATGCCCTGCAGCGGGTGCGGCCCGGGTTTTCCACCTGAAATAACCGGCGAGTCTGCGGGTTCCACCGCGAAGCTTTTAAGGTTGGGGAACTTTTGTTTCAGAATTTCGGAAACCCCGCTGATATGTCCGCCAGTGCCCACACCTGTTATCAGATAATCGAAGCCATCCGGAAAATCGTTCAGCACTTCCTGCGCTGTAGTTTGCCGATGACTTTCGAGGTTGGCCTCATTTTCAAACTGTTGCGGTATCCAGACGTTATCGAGTTCTTCTGCCATCTCAAGGGCTTTTTTCACCGCGCCGGATGTGCCGAGTTCGCGAGGCGTTAAGACAAATCGCGCTCCGTAAGCCGACATCAGTTTGCGGCGCTCGGCACTCATGCTTTCGGGCATTACGAGAATCAGTTGATACCCTTTCACCGCGCAGACCATGGCAAGGCCCACACCCGTATTACCCGACGTAGGCTCTACGATTAGTGTATCTTTTGTGATTTTGCCTTCCTTTTCTGCTTTTTCAATCATTGCCAAGGCGATGCGGTCTTTGATGCTTCCGCCCGGATTTTGGCGTTCGAGTTTCATCCAAACCTCCACTCGCCGGTCGAACATAGTATTAATTCTTATAGTTGGCGTATTGCCAATGGTTTCCAGTACAGTATTTAGTTTCATAGGTCTGTATTTATTTTAATTGTTATTATGTAAAGTTACTTTTTCGCTCATTCATTATTTGAAAATTCAAGGCAGTCTGTGGTGAACTGTCGTCATGGGTTTCAGATTAGATGACAAAATTGATTGGTTCAGCAGCCGGTATTTTATTCTTCACGGTCACCTGGCCTTTGTGAAAGACTACTGAACCTGCTGGCACACTATCGGTGATCCACACATTTCCGCCAATCACGCTGTCTTCTCCGATTACGGTTTTTCCACCGAGAATGGTGGCATTTGCATAAATTACCGCCCCGTCTTCTATGGTGGGATGCCGTTTGCTGTGCTGCAATTCTTTGGCCACAGATAGGGCACCGAGCGTAACGCCCTGGTACAGCCGCACACGATGGCCAATTACCGTAGTTTCACCGATAACGATGCCGGTTCCGTGATCGATGAAAAACGGCGATCCGATTTGCGCCCCCGGATGGATATCGATGCCGGTGCGGCTGTGCGCAAGCTCCGTCCAGATCCGTGGAATGAGCGGCACGCCTGCTTTTCGAGTTCGTGTGCGAAGCGATAGACCGCCGTGGCAAAAAAACCGGGATAAGAGAAAATAACTTCCTCCACACTTTTCGCCGCCGGGTCGTGCGCAAATATAAATTGAGCGTCTGCCTCAAGCGTATGATACACTTTCGGAAACTGCTTGAAGAAAAAATCAGTATCAGCAAACTCCTCAGATTTGTGAACGGAGCCCAAAATGTCGGTGAAAGCACTTTTAAAGTTTTCCAACCGTGCCTCTATTTCCGAAAGTTCGGTGCAGCGTTGCACTTCCAGAAAAAATATAAACCTAAAGAAACTTTCTATAAAGTCTTCGGTTTTTTTTCGGTCGATATCGGTTGTGCGCAGTTTATAACCGTCAGTGAGGTGTTGTGCGAAGTTCATTCCTTTGTAGATTTGGTGCAAAGGTATTCCATAATACGCATACATAGCTTTGATGGAAGGTAATTAATTGCGAACGCAGTCTGGTTCCGGCAATCCTCACCGAAATATGATTGAGAATCAAGTTTTTTTCAAAGGTGCAAAGGGAAATCCTTAGCACATCGAAATTTTAAGAATCCGGCGTAATGGATGGGCAAGAACGGAGTGATTGAGGTGATGTTGGCTGGTGAAATGCCGCGTGCTATCAATTGTTAATTTGTCAACCATCAGCATATTTAGTATGAGGTCATGTGGTATGTTTTTATCGAAGGTTCCTGCCAGTGGGGCAACAAGTACTGCTCCTGAGCGTATTTTCTACTCACCGTCAAATGACTTATTATTCTTTTCCCGAATCAGGTAAACACTTAATAGGATCAATAGTCCGCCGATCGCATACCAAACTGTGAATTTCTCTTTGTCAAGAATACCCCAAATTACGGCGACGACCGGCAATAGGAGTGAGATGGTGCTGACGAAAACTGCAGAGGTATCCTGTACCAGTTTGAAAAACAAAAACATTACTAAAGTGGTGCTGATAACCGTCAGAAAAACCAGATACCCCAGCGCTACAACGGTTTCATTGTGGCTGTAATCAATATCGGTGAAAAAGCCCGAAAAACCTAAGATTAAAAGGGAGGGCACCATCCAAATTGTGTAAATGCCGGTCGATATATCAGTCGATTTTATATGTGGCAGTTTTTTCTCAATAATGAGCGCCGCAACGGCATAAAGTGCCGAACCTATCACCAGCAGTATCGTATAATACAAATGACTTTCACCTGTTCCTGAGTTGGAAGAATACACTAAAATAATAGCTCCGATGAACCCAATGACTGCTCCGGCATATTGTATGGCCTTGTTTCTTATTCCAAAGAGCATGGCCCCTAAAATGAGTGTGAATATCGGGTCTAACGCATTGATGATGCCTGCTAAAGAACTGCTTACGCCTTGTTGCGCAATAGGAAATATAAAAACCACCAAAAAGTTGCCAAATAATCCTGATAGTGCAATCCAGAAAATATCTTTCCTTGACATTCGTTTTAAAGCAGGCCATCCAATAAACGACAAAAGCAGGCCGGACAGTCCCCCCCGGAAAGCCCCAATTTGATAAGGGTCAAAAACTGGAAGTATCTTTTTGATCAGGATAAAAGAAGAGCCCCAGATCAGGGCAATGAAAATGAGCAGAAAATATTTGTTATGAACGAATTGCTTCATACAGCGCCTTTTTTTTATTACTGCAAATTTACTGTTTTTGATTAGGATCTGATGACTAGGCCGCATTTAGACTCACCCTCGATAGTTTTTCAATGCTTTTGAAATACAGAACTCCGTAGATTACCCAAAAGCTCGCAGTAAGCCACCGTAGCTTCCGTTCAACAAGTTTTAGAAATGCATTATTTTTATCTGTAGCTGAGGGGATGATCAGTAAATCATCTCGCGTTCTGCGGACAAGAGCCAAGCTTAGTTATTAGCTGCAGTAATTGTTATTAGTCTAGTGTTGGAATTGCTAACTTACTCCGCATTTGAAGTTAAGGATAAATAACCTTAATCTTAGAAAATGACAAAGACCCGCAAGAAATACGACCGTGCGTTTAAAGAAAGAGCCGTTCAATTGAGCAAAGAAAGGAAGAACCTTTCCGAACTTGCCCGTGAGCTAGGGATAAAACCCGTACAGCTTTACAGATGGCGTAAAGAGCAAGAGGAATTTGGAGCTGGAAGCTTTCCCGGAAACGGTCATGTAAAGCAGACGCCTGAACAGGAGCGCATAAGAGCTCTTGAAAAGAAGCTTAAAGACGCAGAACTGGAACGGGATATCTTAAAAAAGGCCATCGGCATCTTTTCCAAGAGCGATCGATGATATACCGGTTCATCAAGAACCACGAGACGGTATTTCCGATTGAAAAGATGTGTAAGGTCCTGGGCATCGGCCTGAGAAGTTACTATGACTGGAAAAGCAGCGGTGTTTCTGATAGAAAACACAGGGCCATGCTGCTTCAGGAGAAGATAAAAGCTGTTTATTTTAATAAAAAGCAGCGGTACGGCAGTCCGAGAATAGCGATGGAACTGCAGGCCCAGGGAGATAAAATTTCCAGGGTCACAGTGGCCAAAACATGAAGCAGATGGGGTTGCGAAGCAAGCTGGGAAGGAAGTTCAGGACAACGACAGATTCACAGCATACGCATAAGATCATGGAAAACATATTGGACAGAGAATTTACGGTATCAGCGGTTTCAAAGGTCTGGGTGTCGGACATCACCTATATCCACACCAGAGAAGGCTTTTTATATTTAACGACCATTATCGACCTCTACGATCGCAAATGTATAGGCTGGAGCATCAGTAACGGAATGAGCGCAGAGGAAACCTCCCTGCCGGCCTGGAAGATGGCCATCAAGAATCGCGGCATCGCCCCAAAATTTTCCAGAATTACTTTGTAACTTACACAGTTCGTGGGATGCTACCAAATCAATCCGTAAGCGGGTAGACAAGGCAGACGAAGGGAGCTCTTTTACCAAACTGGTGTTGACATAAGGTATCCAATGACACTTACCTTATCTATCTGATTTCAACTTACTGTATATTTCCAAATCAGTATACCTGCCTGAGCTGAGTAATTCACCCTCTCTTTCAACTCCTTCCAAAACAAACCCTAATTTTTTCGGAATATTTTTGCTCGGTATGTTATCAACGGCGCACTTTATTTGAATCCTGTTGATTTTTAATTCATCAAAAGCAAAATCACAAATTTTTGTTACGCACATTGTCACGATCCCCTGTTTTTGATATGGTTCCGACAGCCAGTACCCAATTTCAGTCTTTTTATTTTGTTTATCTGTATCCTTAAACCCGAGTAATCCGACAAAGGCGCCGTTTTTTCTGATGGTAAACACGAATTCAAATGTATCTTCCGGCGCATTGACGATAGAGTTTACAAAGTTTTCCGTGTCTTTTAATTCCTTTGTAAAATCAACGAAAGGCAACCATTTTCCCAGGTACGCTCGTTGGCTGTCAATTGTATTAAAAATTTCAGCCGCATCCGACAATTTCAGTTGTCTCAGCGCTAACGTTGTATCTATTTTAATGTTCATCTTTATTGATTTTAATGGTTTACCGCTAATACTCCTCACTGTTCAGTTGTAAAGTTTTATTTTACCAATAAATCGCCTCACCGCTGTTTTTCGAAGCATTGTGGTTGGTTGCAAACTGGATGTAAGCTTATCTTCGGTACAAAATGAGGACTTTGGTGGAGCCGACGTCCTGTAGCGGAAAGTTTTCAAAGACAGAAATAAAAACCTGCACCAAAACGCTTAACAGAAGATGGCTTTTATTTTTTATCGTGGATTGATTTAAAAAGAAAGCCTGCACTGCTCCTAGTTTACGCAAAAAGTTCTTGCAAAGTTTTAGTCGCTATAAACATTTTTTCGCTGTCCGGTAGTTTAATAAAGTCATATTTTTTGTAAAAATTTTCGGCTTCCGCGTCGATAGGATCCACTACCACAGCAAAAGAGCCAATTTCCTCCGAAATTTCGTAACTTCTTTTCAGTGCATCTATCAAAAGCATTTTTCCAACTCCTTTTCCCTGATATTTTTTATCGATAGCCAATCTGCCAAGTAGGGTGGTGGGAATATAATTGTACGATTTTGGAAGTTTCTTCTGAATTTGTTCCGGAAAGCTACTCAAAAAGATACTGTTATTAGAAAGAGTATAATAACCCTGAATGGCCCCGGTTTCGCTTTCGCATAACACAAAGCAGGCCGAGAGTTTTCTTTTAAGATCCTGTCCTGCCTGTACTTTTAAATAGTTGTTTAATAGTTCTTTCCCACAATCAAAAAGGTTTCGATTGTGTTTTTTATTCAGCAGTTCAATCATTTTTTGGATTTTGAACCCCAGGCATTATAATCCTCTACGGCATTTTTTAATGTTGCGGAAGGTTTCTTTGGGTTTGTAACTGCATCAAAAAATATTTGACCATCTTTTTCAGAGGCTATAATCTGTTCTTTTTCCCGTATAATTTCTTTCGCTTTTTCCTGAACGGCCAGAATCACGAAGTCTGTCAAACTTCTGAAACCTCCTAAGTAAGCAGCTTTTTCAAAAAATTGTTTTTGTTCTTTCGGAAGTCTTGCATCAAATCTTGCCTGGTCTTTCATTGTTGTACTCATCGCTCAAAATGTTTTTGCAAAGGTACGTGAAATTTCCGTACCAAAGATTATTATGTACGTTAATGTTCCGTACCGGTAGATGTAATCGTACCGAAGTACTGACAGAGTCTAAGAAAAACAGTATTTGAAATATAAGAAATCCGATTAAATACCTTGCTAAGCGGTGAAGGTTTTCCTCGTTTTATGCCAACGAAAATATACCTAAAAGGTAAGAACACTTCGCACGGCAGCTATTTATGTAAAGCCACAGCGCTGGAACGGTTTCTCAGTCTTTATATCGGTGAACTTCTACTCCCGTACAGCTCACCAGTTACTTAGCTGCCTCCTCCAAAAGGTCTGCGACAGAAAACAACGGCTGTAAGGCCCGTCAATGTATGCATCTGCTTGGTAATTTTCACCTCAGTGATTAGATTAAGACAATAATCAGAAATAAAACCCTGTGAAATTTTCTTTAACCGTATGTAAAGAGGGTACACCCAAAAGCACAATGTCCGCATCCAAGCAACCATCTGTTAAAATTTATTCTTTCCTCTTAACCTTAGCAGCCGGCAGAGATAGCGGCAACGGCTCAGTAATGAAAGTTTTATCTTTTGCCGATGAAGCATTGTTTACCTTCGTCAGCTCAGACTTGTAACTGTTTTCTGGATCTTCACACAAAGTATAAAATATCGGTTTTTTTGCAACGTTGGTAAGTGTACCCGTACCCATTGAAACTGTTTGTTGTCTGTCATATTTGCGCAGGTATCTGTCGTCAGCGTAAGGATCGCTCTTAAAATACGCCGCATTGGCCGCAGCGTTTTTGTGGATATATTGGTTTTTGTTTTGGTTGTATTGGTACAATGTTTCGTCGGCAGCTCTAAAGGGTTTGTAATGTTTATTTGCAAAAACTGCCGGCGATTCTGCCGCACGCGCTATTTTTTCTTTCAGGTTGATCAGCTCCTTCCAGTTTTCATTATCACTGGAAATCTGTGCCCGTGTCAGTGCATCACCCTGACCGTAGCTCATGTACAATAATCGGGTGTGGCCGGATTTCTCATCGTCATTTAATACGGCTGTAACGTCCAGATAATCTGGCAGCGTTTTGTTATAATTGAAAATAAAATCATTGTACTGCGCTTTATTTTCGTAGCGATATTTGAACAGCATCGGATCTTCATCCTCAGCTAAAAAATCCCTATGATAAAAAGTAAAATGGTCCGCCAGCTCCGGGAAGTTTGCCACAAAGGGAGCGTCGAAACAGTTGGCATCTTCATTAAAGACCCGACGCAGCGGCTGCATGTCTAACTGAAGATACGTTTCATTGTCTTCAAACCCCGTAAATTCAGCCCGCATTTTGTTGCCCAGCTCTGGATTGTGGGTAGCGAACACCTCAAAAGTTGGCGGGCGATTAAGGTAAAAATGCAGCAGATCACCCTCAAAATAATAACGCCCGGGAATGGCAGTGGCGTACCCATAGAGCAGAAAGGTGCCGTCCTCAAATAAAGCAAGACCATCGTTACCGCCGTACAGTCCGGCATATTTCCGGTATTGCGCCCGGTGAACCATCGGATCGTCCGGGAGGATAAATTTAACCAAACCTGCGTGTGTTTCGTCAGACGTTTCCTTTTTTTGCAGTTTCCATTTCATGTGTGCACCGGTACGCTCCACCTCATACACTGCCTTCGCAAAGCTATTCATTTTACATTCGAGGGGCGACTGCGCGCGGTAGCTCGTCAGCGTGAGCGTTTTACCTTCTGCCGCATACAGTCCTTCTGTAAAGAGGCATTTTTGCTGTAACGTAAATTCCTTTCCGTATTTAAATTCAACATAGTCAACAGTTTTTTCCCGGTCTTGCTCCCCGTCCGTCAGTTTTCGCAGCACATAGTCGCCGGAAGCGTTTACGGATTCAATTTTCCAGAGTCCTTCCGGAACTAAGTCAGTCTGGGCCTGCGCGCGGATGGTAAAGAGCAGCAGCAAAAGGAAAGAGAGTGTACGCATGAGTTCTAAAATTTTTAGGTTAATGTAATATCCTTCACTGCAGACTAACTATTATTCTGTCTGAAGCGCGGCAGCACGGACGTTAGCAGGTCCTGTGACTTTTTATGTTCGTAACTAAATGCTCGTCAGTTATGAGTTGTAGTTTAAAACTATTTCTGAAGTTATGATGTACGTTATATGTTTTTGTATTGACCTTTCTGTAAAGTTTTTTATTATTCATTTAAAAAAAAACTTTGTGATTACACTCAAATGTACGTAATAATCTAATTCGACACCCCCCCCCCCCCATAATATTGATTGACAGAGTGTAGATTGCTGACGTCTGAAAGTAAGTAACCTTTTATCATGGCAGGCTGCCGCGCTTTTAATTTTGTCAGCCTCTAGCTTTCAACAAATGCACTGGGTGCGGACTGCAATCTGATGGTACGCACTTGCCGCGGTTCGGTAAGGCGGTACTCACTGTTTGAAATGTAGACAGGTCGCGCACCTACTTTTATTAATTATATCGGACTGTGATTATCCGGCATTTTGCGCAGAAGTGAGGATACCTGATTTATTGCACATTCATGAGATATCTCTCCTGAGGATTGAATGCTGTACTGATTCATTTATTATATTTACAAGCCTATAATAAAACCAATTGATGTTCAACGAAAATTCCCGCGTCAAAATTCCGGCTATTCTGCATCTCATGCGACTTGGCTATCAGTATATTCCAGCCGTGGCTCAAATAAGAATCGAAGACCATAATATTTTTAAAGATATTTTTGTAGAAAGTCTGCTGCGCATCAATCCGGATACGGACAGAGAGGAAATCGAAAGAATCTTAGACGAAATCAATCTTGAGTTGGATTATGAAGACTTGGGAAAGAAATTTTATGAAAGGCTGACCGCCACTTCCGGCATAAAACTGATCGACTTTCGGAATTTCGATAACAACAGTTTTCACGTTACCACCGAACTCACCTGCAAAAACGGGGACGAAGAGTTCAGACCCGATATCACCCTTCTGATAAATGGCATGCCGCTCGCCTTTATTGAAGTAAAGAAGCCGCACAACAAGGAAGGCGTGATTGCAGAGCGCAACCGCATCAATTCCCGCTTTAAGAATAAGTATTTCCGAAATTTTGCCAATATTACCCAACTGATGGTCTTCTCCAACAACATGGAGTACGAAGATGGCATAGTGGACCCGGTGTACGGTGCTTTTTACGCCACTTCTGCATACAGCGACCTGCATTTTAATTATTTCCGCGAAGATCCCGACTATCCGGTGCAGCAACGAATGCTGGATGTTAGCGAAGATCAGGAAATTTCCATTCTGAAAGACAATCACCTGATGGTGATCCGGCATAATCCGGAGTTTGCCACTAATAAAAATCCCAATTCTCCCACGCACAGAATGCTTACCTCGCTGTTTAGCCGGGAAAGACTGAAGTTTATTCTGCAATACGGCATTGCCTATGTGGAGACAGAAGATAATGGTAAGATTTATTGGCAGAAACATATTATGCGCTATCCGCAACTTTTTGCTACACAGGCGATCGCCTCAAAACTGGATGTGGGGCAGCGCAAGGGCATTATCTGGCATACCCAGGGGAGCGGCAAGACCGCGCTGGCCTACTTTAATGTAAAGCACCTGACCGATTACTTTCAGACGAAAGATACCATCCCGAAATTCTATTTCATAGTGGACCGGCTTGATCTTTTGGTCCAGGCCTCAACGGAATTCAGCAACCGTGGTCTGAAAGTTAAAACCGTGAACTCTAAACAGGAATTCATTAAAGATCTGAAGACGGTCGGAGCATTACATAATGACAGTGGCATTCCGGAGGTGAGTGTGGTGAACATACAGAAGTTCAGTGATGATGCGACGGTGATCGAGTATCCCGAGTATGACATCAATGTGCAGCGCATTTATTTTCTTGACGAAGCACACCGAAGTTATAATCCAAAAGGCAGCTATCTGGCAAGCCTGATCAATTCAGATAAACAAGCCATTATCATCGCCTTAACCGGAACACCTTTGCTGAAGGAAGTGGCCAAGGAATATGATTCTAAAATGCTGTTTGGGAATTACTTCCATAAATATTACTATAACATGTCCATTGCCGACGGCTATACGCTGCGGCTGATTCGTGAAGAAATTCGCGGTAATTTCAGAATGCACATGCAGGAAGTAATGGATCAGATCAAGGTTCTGCAGGGTGAGATCAAAAAGTCTGATCTGTATGCTCATCCCAAATTTGCCGAACCGCTGTTGGACTATATCGTTAAAGATTTGATTCAGTTCCGCCGTGATGAGGAGGACACTTCATTAGGCGGAATGGTGGTATGCGATTCCGCGGCGCAGGCCAAAGAACTCTTCCGGCAGTTTGAAGAAAAATACGGCACTCAGGAAACCGATGCCAGTGTGCTGATGGTAGCGGAAGCGCCTGCGAGGTATGGCAGACACGAGGAACCCCAACTTACGGCGGCACTCATCCTGCATGATGAAAATGATAAACTGACGCGGAAAGAACTGATTACCGCTTATAAAAAGGCAAAGGTCGACTTGCTCTTTGTGTATAATATGCTGCTCACCGGTTTCGATTCCAGCCGGTTGAAAAAGCTGTATCTGGCCAGAGTCATTCAGGATCATAATCTGTTGCAGACCTTAACCCGTGTCAACAGGCCTTACAAAAAATACAAATACGGCTATGTGGTCGATTTTGCGGATATTTCCAGGGAGTTCGACAAGACCAACAAAATGTATTTTGACGAACTGCAGGAGCAGTTGGGCGATGAAATGGAAATGTATTCCTACCTCTTCAAATCTGAAGCAGAAATTAAAAAGGATCTGGAAGAAATCCGGGAAACCCTTTTTCATTATGATACACAGAACAAAGAAATTTTTTCACAGCAGATTGAGCAGATTACCAACAAAGGAGAGCTGATGAAACTCATCAAGGCCCTGCGTCTGGCGAGGGAACTCAAAAATATTATTGCCGTAAACGGTTACGAAACACTGAACGGTGAGGGCGATTTTGAAATCTGGAACCGCTTGCTTACCGAGGCGCAGAACCGCCTCGACAATCTGAATTTTGTGGAAAGCATCGGCAACGAGGAAACTTCGCGCAATCTTCTGAATGCGGCGTTAGAAGATATTGTTTTCCAGTTTATTAAAGTTTCGGAAAACGAATTGGTACTCGCCGACGACTTTAAAAATATCCTGCGCAAAACCCGCGAATCCCTGCAGCTCAATATTGACCAGCATGATCCGCAGTTTATTACTTTAAGGGAGGAACTCGAGCGAATTTTCAAAAAGAAAAATCTCAGCGATGTTACGCAGGCTGATATGGTGGAGAACATGCATCTGCTGGAAAAGATTTATGACCGCGCCAAAGAACTCAACCGCAAGAATGCACTGATCCGGGCTAAGTATGAAAACGATGAAAAATATGCCCGCATACATAAAAGACTGAGCGAAAAACCCTTGCTCAACGCAAAGGAAATGCAGCTGCACCGCGCGCTGATGCAGGTGAAATCACAGGTGGACCAAAAGCTGGAAGGCCAGGAAGATATTCTGAAAAACGAAGCCTTCTTTAAAAAATACCTGATGCAGGTGGTCATCAGCGAGTTTAAGAAAAAAGAAAATATTTCACTCGATTACGCTACTACCGAAAACATCAATCATTTGATTTTGAACGAATACATTCAACTATACCAATCCAGATAACCATGACGCAGGACATCAGCTTCATGACCAAGACCAAAGCACTCATAGACAATCTGAAAAGTGTGTGTGCCAATTATGGTTTGGGAAATGACGGCAACGAATTTAAAATTATTACCCAGGTTTTCCTTTATAAATTCCTGAACGACAAGTTTCGGTATGAAGTAAAAAAAGAAAAGCCGGAACTTGCAGATGATAAAAAGTTTACCGACAAACTGAAAAATATGGACGAGGATGAGTACGCCTTTTTATTGGGCAGTCTGGATCCTAATGTTCCGCGGCTGCAGCCGTACCATCTTATTTCGCATCTGTTCACTAAGCAGAACGACGACGATTTTGCCAAGCTATTCGACGATACGCTGCGCCAGATCAGTATTGAGAATGCCGAAGTCTTTTCGGTGAAATCCTTTTCCGGAGCCAAGGATACCCTCTTCGATGAGCTTACGCAGTTTATCTCCGATTCCTCGCAGCGGGATGCATTTGCCAAAGCACTCATCAATAAACTGTTCGAATTCAGTTTCGAGGAAATGTTTAAGGAGAAATACGACTTCTTCGCCACTATTTTCGAATACCTGATTAAAGATTACAATACCGATTCCGGTGGTAAATACGCCGAATATTACACGCCGCATGCCGTAGCCCGGATTATGGCCAATATTATGGTACCCGAACCCGTGAAAGGCGTGAAAGTGTACGATCCGAGTGCGGGCTCGGGAACTTTACTCATGAGCCTGGCGCACAAGATTGGCGAGGAAAACTGTATGATTTATTCCGAAGATATCTCCCAGAAGTCGAGCAATATGCTCCGCCTGAACCTGGTGCTGAACGGACTTACGCATTCCATCCCGAACATTATCAAGACCAACACCATTGCGCATCCGTTTTATCTGGATACGAAGTTTGATTATATTGTGAGCAATCCGCCGTTCAAGCTGGATTTCTCCGATTTCCACAAGGAGCTGGACAAAGACGCCTTCAAGAAACGCTTCTTTGCCGGCATCCCGAATGTTCCGAAGGCCAAGAAGGAATCCATGGCCATCTACCTGCTGTTCATTCAGCACATTATGTACAACCTCAGCGATACCGGCAAGGCGGCTATTGTAGTGCCCACCGGTTTCATTACCGCGCAAAGCGGCATTGAAAAAAAAATCCGTGAGCGCCTGATTACCAACGGCTGGCTACGCGGCGTGGTAAGCATGCCGAGCAATATTTTTGCGAGTACCGGCACCAATGTCTCCGTGGTTTTTCTGGACAAGGAGGCCGACAGCGAACATATTATTTTAATGGATGCCTCCAAACTGGGCGAAACCATCAAGGAAGGCAAAAACCAGCGCACCGTGCTGACCCGTGATGAGGAAGCGCGGATTGTGGAAACCTTCAACAGCAAAACTGCAGTGGAAGATCTGTCGGTGGTGGTTTCCAAAGAAGAAATTGCAGCAAAGAATTATTCCTTTTCGGCCGGGCAGTATTTTGAGGTAAAAATTGAGTATGTGGATATTACACCCGAAGAATTTGCAGAAAAGATGAGTGGATTTGAAAGCCGCTTGGCAGATTTGTTTGAGCAGGGGAATAGTTTGGATAATGAAATTCAGAAACAATTACAGGGATTGAGGTATGAATAATTGGATTCAAATATCGATCGGAGAATTCATTGATTTTAATCCTGCAGAGACGATTAAGAAAGGTGTAGTTGCCCGAAAAATTTCAATGGACAAACTGGGAACGTTTCAGCGGAAAATTGTAGGCTCTGAGTATGCAGTATACAGTGCTGGACCTAAGTTTAGAAACGACGATACAGTGGTAGCTAAAATTACTCCATGCTTAGAAAACGGAAAGACTGCTTTAGTTGATGTTCTCAATGAAGATGAAGTGGCATTTGGTTCTTCGGAGTTTATCGTTTTACGCGAGAATGATTATTCAGATGCTAAGTTTATCTATTATCTAGCGCGAAGTCCTATTTTTAGAGACAGAGCAATAAGTTGTATGGAAGGAACTTCAGGACGGAAACGTGTAAATGAAGGTGCATTAAAACGGCAAGAAATTCTTGTTCCGAAATCAAAATTTGATCAAAAAAAAATTGCCGCGGTTCTTTCTGCTTTAGATGACAAAATAGAACTCAACAATCAAATCAATGCGGAGTTGGAAGCGTTGGCCAAAACGCTGTATGATTATTGGTTTGTGCAGTTTGATTTTCCCGATGAAAGCGGGAAACCTTACAAATCTTCCGGCAGAAAAATGGTGTATCATGAGGTGCTGAAAAGGGAGATTCCTGAGGGGTGGGAGGTGAAGAATATTTTTGATGTAGCAAAAGTGCAATACGGTTTCCCATTTAGTACGCAGTTTTTTAATGCTGATGAATGTGGCGTACCAGTTATAAGAATTAGAGATATTCTGGAGAATTCAATATCTAATTATTCCTCAGAAAATAATGTTGATGAAAAATATTTAATTAGTAAAGGTGATCTACTTATTGGAATGGATGGAAATTTCCATATCAATTATTGGTCAAAAAATGGTTGTTATTTAAATCAGCGGGTTGTAATGATTAAGGAAAAAAATATTCCCAATATGTTAGTTAGGTATCAGATTGAACCATATATAAAACTGAGGGAGAAATCTGTTTCCAGAACAACGGTAGGCCATCTTAGCGACAAGGATCTAAAAAGATTGAATATTCTAGTTCCTACTAAAACAGTTGCGGAGAAATCGAAGAAGTTATTTGATCGCTTCCTGCAGAAAATTGTAACTAATCAAAACCAAAACCAAGAACTCGCGCAATTACGGGATTGGTTGTTGCCGATGTTGATGAATGGGCAGGTAACGGTAGGTGAGGTGGAGGAAAAGGGTATGGTGGCGGAGGAGAGAACAAAATACAAAAGTCAATAAAATATAAATGGATCAAAAACTTAGTTTTTTAACAAAAGAGTTAGTTGATAACGCAGTTCTTGAAATAAATAAAAATGGTATACCGAAGAGTCGGGAGGGAAGTACATATGCAATACTTATAAACAATAAAGAGTACCCTTTTAAACTGCTGGTAACAGAAGCAGCTAAACTTGCCGGAGTCAGGTTATCCTCAAATGATTTTGGTAGTTCCGATTCCAATCGTTATGATTTTGAATAAATATCAGGCTATCAAGTAATTATGAAAGTAAATAACAAGTCTGAATTTGTAAGATTTAAAAATCTTTTAGAGTATTTTGTAGCTCATTTAGAATATATTTCAAACCAAAATTCAATGGGAAGGGGTTATGAAAGGTATATAAAGCCGTTGGTTGATAATGGAAACTTCAAGACGAGCGGACAAGGGTGGAATGGGGCAGCAATTCAGCAGCAAGTTCAATCGTGGGACACGTATCCAGATGGAAAAATTTGTATTAATATTCAAAGTAATTATGGTTCATATGCGTCTGTAAAATGCTATTTAAACTGGCAGGATACCGGAATTAATATTCTAGCATCGTGGAACAACGGTGAAATCGTAGGATTATATCAGGATGAATTCATCTATTGGGAGAAACCAACGCGACGAACAAATACCGGCAAGGTTTATACAATCGAAATGTTAAAATTGTTCGAGGGAGAAATAATTACAGAGCACCTAAAGGACTTTTTTCACTCTTTTATTAGTAAATATGAAGTGCTGAAGAAAAATGAAATAATCAAGGAGCAGATGAAGACTGTCAATAAATTTAAAGAAGTACTGGAGCATAAAAAACAAATTATTCTGCAAGGTCCTCCCGGCACCGGAAAAACCCGCCAGGCTAAACTAATAGCAAAAGAAATGTTACGCTTGGAAAGTGTAGATGATTTAGCCGATAATACGCAGTTTAAACTTGTGCAGTTACATCCCAGTTATACCTATGAAGATTTTGTACGTGGGATCGTTTCAAAACCCAATCCTGAGGGCGACGGAATTGTTTATGAAGCCGAGAACAAAACACTGGCTGCCTTTGCTGAAGCTGCTCTCGCAAACTATAAGAATGCGACACAAAAAAGTCCTATTTCACCGGTATCAGATGTTTTTGAAGCCTTTATAGAATATGTAAAGGACGAAATGGCGTTGGATGTCAACCATAAATACCCAATCACTGATGCGGTTTACCTTTTTGCGGCAGATGAAACCAGGTTTAAGTACAAAGGCGATAACTGGGTAGCTCATCAGAAAGGGCTGAATATGAAGTTTTCAGAATTGAAACAAATCATTGAAGCTGACATTAGGGAACGGCAGGAGATTAAAAAAATGACTGCACTGGAAGAACTTACCCGGCAACATGCAACTTACTTTTTAAAAGTTGCCGAGCGATTTTACGAGTTCAAAGCCAATTATAAAGTAGCAGACAACAAGTCTGAGAGTACACAATTAAAAAATTACGTGTTGATTATCGACGAGATCAACCGCGCCAATCTTTCCTCGGTTTTAGGAGAACTAATTTACGCTTTGGAATACCGCAATGAACCTGTAGAAAGCATGTATGAAGTTGACGGTTCAGCACAGCTTGTTTTACCACCTAACCTCTACATCATCGGCACTATGAATACCGCCGATCGAAGTGTAGGTCATATAGATTATGCGATTAGGAGAAGATTTGCTTTTGTGGACGTCTTGCCGGAAGAATTAGAAGATAATGAGGAAATATACTTCAACAAAAATGATTTCCAGCTGGTAGCAAGTCTTTTTACGGATCAGAATATAAGTCCCGAATTTGAAATAAACGCTGTGCAGATTGGCCACAGTTATTTCATTGTAAAAAAATCAGAGGCACAAAATGAAGAAGAGCGGGATAAACTTTTTGATCTTAAAATGCAGTATGAAGTACTACCCATTTTGGAAGAATATGTGCAGGATGGAATTTTACTGGGAAAAGTAGGAGAGCAGCCCATTCTGGACTATATCCGGTCACTTAAGAAACAGGTATGAAAATTCTGCTTTCAGAACATAAAATCCAAACCATTATCAGGGGAGATCATGCCGGTGCAGAAAATGATTTAGCGTTTGCTGATGACCTTTTCGCAAAACTGGATGCAAATAAAATCAAAGCCTTTAAATCCGAGCATGGCCGAAACATTTATCCTTTTCATCTCAGCTTAAAAGAGCATACTTGCGAGTTGAGAGCGGATTATTATGTAGGTGTTGACTGGTTAATTGAAGGTGAAAAATTTGTTCAGGTAGAGCCTAAACTGAACACCTCGGCCATTTCTTCTTTCGTCAAAAAAACTGAAACAGATGAATTTGATCATCAGAAAACGCGCGAAGATGACAACCCGTACGACGAACCTGCCTCAGAGGAAGCTATGGCTGAGGTAGATTATCTCCGCATGTTGCTTGAATTGGCCGGAAATCCCTATACGGTTCCCTTCATTCCTGCTGTACTGACGATTGATTGGGAAGCAGAGCCCATTATCCTTGAGCAGCGCGACGACCGGTTGACTCCTTTTTTGATCGTCCAGTTTTTACAGTTGTTGAAGTCTATTGTTAGAAAAGGACTGAAAAAATCCTACTACACCGTAGATCAAAACCTGGCTAATCGTGTTAAAGGTAAAATCCTAGTAGGGCAGAACATCAAGCAAAATGTTCTCAGAAACAGGATGACCAGGACTGTTTGTAGATATCAGGAATTTGGCTCAGACACGTTAGAAAATCGCTTTTTAAAGAAGGTGTTAACTTTCGCAACACATTATGTGCGAAATGACAAGGTGTTTTTTAAACGGAACAGTGGGAATAAAACGCATTCTACATTCGAGGAGGAATTGCTGCACATCATTAATTACTGTCGTCCCGCTTTCGAGCACGTGTCTGATGACGTCAGAGAAACAGATTTAAAAAATATAAAATATAACCCGTTCTTTCAGGAATACAAGGAAGCGATTCAACTTGGCAGCCATATTTTAAAAAAGTATTCTTATAACATATCGAATACCGCTGAGCTCAAAGTTAAAACGCCGCCCTTCTGGATCGATATGCCCCTGCTTTTTGAATTGTTTGTCTATCATAAACTTTTAAAAGCAAATCCATCCGCTCAGAACAAAATCATCTATCAGTTTGGCACCTATGGCAACTACCTGGATCTTCTGGTGAAAGACGGAGCAAACTCGATGATCATCGATGCAAAATATAAACTTCATTACCAGCACAGCCACATTCATCACGACATCCGGCAGGTTTCGGGTTATGCAAGGTTAAGGAAAGTTCGGCAGGAAGTAGGACTGGATTTACACGATGACCGGAACATAGCTTGTTTGATTATTTATCCCACCATGTCAGATAATTTTGAAATTCTGAACCTTGACAGCATGTACAGATTAATAAATGATAATAAAGATGATTCTCCCTTTGCAATCAAAGCCTACCATCAAGTTTATAAAATGGGAGTTGCACTACCGGTTATTTAATTAACCAATAACCATTAATTTTCTTTCGATATGCCGATAAACCCTCTTTTTGCTTTCACCCGCTTTTATAAAGGCCCCGACACAGAACCCGATACTAATGAAAACAATGAACGCCTCATTTGGGACTACGAACGAATGTGGGTCCAGCGCGATGAGATGCGTGATGAAAGTAGCGCCATGGTACGGGAGTATATTGATGATGTTCTTCCGCTGTGGAGCGAAGAAGATGGAATCCCGTTTTCGCTGAAAGCGCTGCTATATAATCGTTATTCGCACTGGTTGGGCGGTTACGGTTTGGAATCTGATGTGGCAGGCTTTAAGCATTTTATCAAGCGGGATTACCTGCGCCTTGATTTTTTAGAAGAGTGACTTCCATGCAAAAAGAACAACGCTTGCAAAGCCCGACGGGCTGAAATTATTTTAACTTTTCCGTGAGCAATCATTGAACCCGGTTAGGTTATATTTTATATGTTGATTCGGGATTTCTACGAGATGTTTTAAAATCGCAACTGCGCGAGCGAAGCGAGCGCTAAACAGTATTGAAAGATAAATTATTTTGAGTAATGGCTGTTATGTAAACGATTCATCATAAATTCAGCGGCATTGTATATTGCTTTTTGTGAAATCTTCCGTAACATAACACCGTCAAACCTTCAAGGTTTTTTAAACCTTGAAGGTTTCAATAAATCAACATTCACAAAAAAAATCCATCAAAATCCCCAACCCACCCAAAGCCCACCCAAAGCCCAATCCTAAGCATGGATAGTGCATGGGTAATGCATGGAAGGGCATACCGGTATATTCATGCCGATTTTGCCGGTTTTTGCCGGGTCCTACTGCTTTATAGGGTCGCTGATATATGTGTTAAATGTACTACTCTTCAGCTTCATCCTCGTTTGACGTGCCATCTGAATAAGTGCAAATTTTCTTTTCGTATTTCGGCCGAAGGTTTCGATGCCATTTGGATTATTCAAAATAGGAACTTTAAATACGGTACGCTGCTGTAAAATTACAGTTGCATACGGTGCAGTTTTCAGAATTCTCAACTGAATTACGTAATGCTCACAAGAAATACGCTGTCTTTGCTTTTGCGCAAGATTTCATACTCGCTGCTTAATTTATCTTTAAACAGTTCAGTTGGCACTTCACACAAACCATTTCGTTCAATACGTCCGGTGGACAACCTGATTTTATTTCTGGCAATAAATGCATACACATCAGTTATGGAAATAAAACAGTCATATCTGCATTCCCAGCTGCTGTAACTCTTAAATTTTTCTGTTTCATCGAAAATGATCGCGGTAAAATTCCAGGGAGAAGAATTTTTATTTTCGCGTTGTAACAGATATTCTTTATTTACTTCCGCCAATCCGATTAACCGAGCACCCGCAATCTGCCAGGAAGTGCTCTTAAGGTAATCGTCATACACGATCGTATTCTCTTTATAAGTCTCCGAACTTTCCTTTGTGCAACTGTTGATAAAAATCAGGACTGCCATGCCAGCGCACCACAGAGTTTTTAAAATTAGATTTGTCCAGTTTTTCATTTTTGTAATGATTCGGCGTGAAACTTTTACTTAAACATTTCCTTTTTCACATCCGACTTCTTTTTACTCACCAGTGCCAGCCGTCCCTCTTTAAAATCAAACACTTGTTCTTCAGACCAGCTCCAGCCTTGCTCTTCGCGCAAATTCACGCCGCTCGCTTTATACGAAACGATAATCCGTTTGCCCTCTACCTTCATATAGATCTCATCAAAGCTTTCCTGGACGGTCGCGGTAATAGGAACTGTAGGGCAGTTCTCCAGCTCTTTCAAAATATTGTTATCTTCCCGAAACCAATGCCGTAGAAATTCCAGATGCTTCGTGGAACATTGAGAACCGAGACCAACCGCTGAAATGATTTTGCATTTTAAATTCTCTGTGCTGTCGCCGTCCCAGTCGCAATCGTTTCCAATAAAAGTCGCAACATAACCGAGCGCCGCTTTTTCCGGATCAGTGATGTTTTTTAAGTAATCTTGGTTAAGCTCCAGGTCATGATACGCGCTTTCCTTATTCCGCCACAAAACTTTAGTATTATGATTTTTTAACTGAAGCGGCTGAACAACTTTTGCAGAAACAACAAATGGAACAAAGTCCAGAAATTCAGGATCTCCGGCCGGGCGCAAACTATCCATCTTCCACCGAACGCGCAAACGGTCGCCACGCACGAAGGTCGGCTGCTCTTCATTATAAATGAGCGAGACTGAATCTTTGCCCTTTTTAAAGAGCATATAAGAGTCATCATAATCATCTGAAAAACTGATGTATTCGAGGTCATCCGTATATATTGTGCCCAGCTGCAGTTTTTCGCCGGGGCGAATGTTGCTTTGTAACGTATCGATCGCAGGTGTCGCCGGTATTTTTGCGAGCAGACTTTTACTGGCTGTTTCATATTGACAGGAAGGAAGAAGTGGGACACAAACGGCGAAGGCAAAGAAGGTATAAAAAAATATTTTCATTCAAATATGATGTATAAAATAATAACCTGTAAAGTACCGTTTTTTAAGATCATAATCATGACTTAATACAAG
Source organism: Chryseobacterium salipaludis (assembly GCF_022968825.1). Taxonomy (GTDB): domain Bacteria; phylum Bacteroidota; class Bacteroidia; order Flavobacteriales; family Weeksellaceae; genus Kaistella; species Kaistella salipaludis. Next base: position 361,203 of record NZ_JALHKS010000003.1, on the reverse strand, counting down.
TAGTTTTAAGTAAAGATTAAAACCTGTTTTTGCCTGATTTTTTCTACTTACGTTTCAGAAAAATCATAAGCGTTCAGCCTGATACATTTCTACACATTTTCAGGTGATGCAGTAAACAATCTTCCCCTAACAAAAATTACATGTGCAGTTTCCTTTCAATCGTAAGTAACGCAAAAGCAAAAAGAAAGCCAGTGGCAGGCACTGACTTTCGGCATTTACTGAGATGATTTTTAGTTGTCATCGGGCAGGAAACTGTACTCTTTGGCGTAATACAACATCTGCTCGGCAAAGGTTTTCGGATACTTCAGGACATAATCCGTTGCTTTGCCATCGGCACCCATCACCGGGGTGATATACGGATTGACGAAACCGCGGTAGGGCGCTTCATCGTATTTCGAGTTACGCTCCAGCACTTCCCGGTGAATCGCCTGGTCTACTTTTACGCCGTAATTTTCCACTAGGTTTTTGGCCGCATTATAATCACCTTCGGATTTGATCCGCTGGGTTTCGCGCAGTAACTGGCCAAACAGCTCGTGCAGTTTTGCGTAATCATTAATGTTATAATACGTTTTTTCGTTGCGAACCACTTTCTCGATGACGTTGTCTTTTTTGCCTTTCTCGAACACCCACGCACTAACCCACTGGCGGTTGCGCATGTGCGACTCCTCGATATCGGCGCCCGGTTCCAGGCGGACGAGCTGCATCATCAGGCCATTGCGGATGTAGTTATCGTACGCCGCCATGCCAACCTCTTTCCAGTTGTCAACCAGGCCCAGTTCCTGCAGTTTCGGATCGTATAAATAGTACAGGCCTACCAGGTCGGCACGGCCTTCCTCCATGGTGGAGGCGTAGCTCTTCAAAGTTTCCTTTGGTGTTCCCACACCCGGATTGATCTGGCCGGAAGCGTGGCCCACCACTTCGTGCAGCGCTGTGTGCAGTTTGCCGGCGAGCTCGCCGTACTTTTGTGCCAGTCGCAGTTCCTCCTCATCGTGCACGAATTCTTTCAGCCGGCCGGAACCGCCTGCTTTGTTATAGGCCTCGATGATGTTTCCCAGTGAGATGGATTTTGAGCCGTGTTCTGCGCGGATCCAGTCGGCATTCGGCAGGTTGACGCCAATCGGCGTGCTTGGTGAAGAATCTCCTGACTCGGAAGCCACGATCACCGTCTTATAGCTCACGCCCACCACGTTTTTCTTCTTGTGTTGCGGCATCAGCGGCGAGTTGTCTTCAAACCACTGCGCTTCTCGGGACAGCACTTCCATCTTTTTAGACATATCGAAATCCTTAATCTGCACCACGCTTTCATAAGAACCTTTGTGTCCCAGCGGATCGCTGTACACCTCGATAAAGCCGTTGTTATAATCAATGTTTCCTTCGGTGGCTTCCACCCAGGCGATATTATAATCGTCCCAGGTTTTTAGGTCGCCGGTGCGGTAATATTTGATGAGCAGATCGAGTGCGTTCGCTTGTTTTTGATTTTCAGTGACCGTTTTGGCCTTTTCCAGCCAGTAGATCATTTTATCGAGGGCAGCGCCATACATGCCGCCGCTGCGCCAGACCATTTCTTTCAGCTTGCCGTTTTCTTTCACCAGTTTGGAATTCAGGCCTGTGGAAAGCGGCCTGTTCGGGTCAGGGCTTTTCATGTTGGCGTAAAATTGTTCTGCCTCCGCAGCGGTAACACCTTCCCCGTAGAAGTTAACTGCCGAACCGCGCAGTAAACCTTTGTTCAGATCTAAGTTTACTTTCTTGGCATCTTTGTCATTAAATAATATAGCGACTACCGAAGCCTCCAGTTTGGTGTTTGTTTGTTTTAGAAGCTGCTCGAAATACGATTGCGTGAAAGCTGGCCGGATCTTGTCATTGGAATAGTGATGATGGATTCCGTTGGAAAACCAGATGCGTTTCAGGTAGGTTTCAAAATTCTTCCAGTCAGCACTGTTGCGGTCTCCTTTGTAATTTTCGTACACATGTTCCAGCGCCCGGCGGATCTTCAGGTTGTTCTTATAATTCTGATCCCAGCTGATATCGCGTCCGGCATATCCCGCTTGGCTCAGGTAATACACATATTCCTTTTCCTTTAATGTAAGATTGTCCCAGCCGGGCACATCGTACCGCAGGACTTCGACATCGGCAAAACGGTCGATGCTGTTTTGTTCATTCGGACGGGTCTGCTCCTGATTGTTTCCTGATGCTGCTGTATTTTGTTGAGCTGTGCAGGAAAACAGCAAAGCTGCCGCCAGCGCTAACAAGGTTATTTTGGTTTGTTTCATAACTGAGATTTATACAAAGATATTTATTTCCGGATTGTAAGGCCTCACCTCCCTTGACGGACATCGCGTTAACAGAAGTTATTTTCTATGATTATTTTGATCGGGCGTTAAGACAAACCGCCACGGCATGTTCTTCCAGATTTCGCCGGCGTAATCCACGCCGATTCGCGGTGTAGCTGTGACCGTTCCGGCCAGGGAACTGTCTTCCAGCCACAGTCTTTCTGAAGTGCTGAGATCTTCGCCGTAAAAACTTTTATCCAATTCGAGCAGTTTTCCGAGACGTCCCGGACCACTGACGGTAGTAAGCCCACGAATCAGCACGGCTTCGGGCGCACCCTCTGTACCGGTGACCATATTCAGCAGCCAATACATGCCGTAGATAAGATACACATAAACATAACCTCCATCGCCGAACATAATCTCCGTGCGTGGCGTCCGGCCCTTGCTGGCGTGGCTCGCGAGGTCATCGGTTCCAAAATAGGCTTCTGTCTCGGTGATTTGTCCGCGCAGTTCGCGGCCATCCTCAAAACGGCGTACCAATGTTTTACCAAGGAGCTGCTGTGCGATTAAAACCGCATTGCTTTGCTGAAAGAAGGGGAGAAGTAAACGTTTTGACATACCCTGAGGATCCAAAATATGTACCGCCGGACCTCAGCGAAGGATTACCTTGACACAAGCAGCATAAGTCAGGACATCACTTTGTATTCCGGATCCTCCAGTACATTCACATCAATAACGCTGTCGGCGTTTTTCAGAAGACGCCGGCAGTCGGGGCTGAGGTGTTTCAGGTGGACTTTCTTGCCTGCTGCCTCATATCTGGCGGTGAGTTTATGAAGCGCCTCAATCGCCGACATATCCGCTACGCGGCTTTCGCGGAAATCAATGACCACCTCTGCCGGATCGCCCGCCACATCAAACTTTTCCATAAAAGGACTTACCGAACCAAAAAACAAAGGGCCATACATTTCATAATGTTTGATGCCGCGTGCGTCCGTAAACTTACGCGCGCGGATTCTTTTGGCGCTTTCCCAGGCAAAAACCAGTGCGGAAATAACGACGCCAATCAGAACTGCCAACGCGAGATTATGCAGCAGGATCGTGATTGCCGCCACTAGAACTCCCACAAAGATATCGTGTTTCGGCATCTTGTTAATGATGCGAAGGCTCGCCCACTGGAAAGTGCCAATGGCGACCATCATCATGACACCCACCAGTGCAGCCATGGGAATTTGTTCAATTACCGGGCTCGCGACCAGAATTACAAAAAGGATGGTGAGCGCTCCGATGAGGGCAGACAGCCGTGCCCGCGCCCCGGCATTGATGTTGACTAAGGTTTGGGCCACCATCGCGCAGCCTCCCATACCGGCGAACACACCGTTCACCATATTGGCCACCCCCTGAGCTGCCGCCTCGCGGTTGGCATTTCCGCGCGAGCCTGTCATCTCATCCACCATATTCAGAGTCAGCAGGCTTTCAATCAAACCAACGCCGGCCATGACGAGTGCATAAGGGAAGATAATGGTAAGCGTTTCCCACGTGGCGGGTACCACTGGAAGATGAAAGGAAGGAAAACTGCCGCTGACGGAAGCAATATCCACCACTTTTTTGGTCGGAATGTCCAGGAAAAAGACCAGGGCGAACACCACTGCAATCGCGACAAGTGAGGCCGGTACAGCTTTCGTTATTTTTGGAACGAACCAAACCAGGCCAATGGTCAGCAAGGTCAGCCCGCCCATGATATATAGGGCAGCACCTTCCAGCCAGCCGTCGGTACCGCTGGCTTTAAACTGAGCGAGCTGCGCCATAAAGATGATGACGGCCAGCCCGTTCAGAAACCCATACATGACCGGTTGTGGAATCAGGCGTACAAATTTTCCCAGCTTAAAGACGCCTACGGCCAGCTGCAGTGTTCCCGCAAGCAACACGGCGGCAAAAAGATATTCCACGCCATGTGTTGCGGCCAACGCAATCAGGACTACGACGGTCGCGCCGGCACCACCGGAAACCATACCCGGGCGGCCACCCAGAACCGCGGTGACCAGGCCCATCAGAAAGGCAGCGTACAGTCCCGTGAGCGGCGACAGTCCGGCCAGGATGGCAAAAGACAGCGACTCGGGAATCATCGTCATCGCCACGGTGAGGCCGGCAAGGATTTCCTTTTGGTAATTTATTTTCTGATTAAAGTTGAAGAGGCGGGTAACGGCATGCATGTGTTAATGAGGGCAGCGAGGGGCTGCATTAAATTTTGTGCAAAAAAACGACATTTAATTGAAAACCCTGCGCCGCTGTTATTGTTCTGAAAAGAAATTCCTTCTCCTGCAGCGTTAATGCCTGTATTAACCAGAAACAGTTATGCTGCCTTTTAAATACAGGACGGCCTTTCCGCTGATCTCCACGCGGTCGCCGAGGTTTTTGCATTTAAGAAATCCGCCGCGCCGGGAAACTTGTTTCGCGGTAACTTCATCTTTCTGCAACCGTTCAGACCAGTACGGAATCAGCGTGGTATGCGCCGAGCCGGTCACGGGATCTTCGTCCACGCCCACACGCGGCCCAAAAAAGCGCGATACAAAATCTACCTCGCTACCGGGTGCCGTGCAGATAATTCCCCGCGCCGGAATTTTCGAGATGTGCGCAATATCCGGTGTGAAGTTTCTGACCTGTTCTTCATTATCAAAAACCAGCAGATAATCTGCCGCGCCCTGGTATGCTTCGGCTGGCATGGTGCCGACACATTTTGCCAGAATTTCGGTCAGCGAAAGCGGCGACAAAGTATCGGCCGGAAAATTTAAAGCTAAAAATCCGTCGGGATGCTGCTGCACGGTCAGGCGTCCGCTTCGGGGCGAATGAAATTCTATAATGTTTCCGCTGTGTCCTTCAAGATGAAAGAGGACAAAAGCAGCCGAAAGCGTCGCGTGGCCACAGAGGTCAACTTCGGTTGTCGGTGTGAACCATCTGAGTTCGTAATTGTGATCCTTTTTAACAAAAAAAGCGGTTTCCGCCAGGTTGTTTTCCGCGGCGATTTGCTGCATGAGTTCCGCGGGAAGCCATTCAGTGAGCGGACAAACGGCGGCCGGATTGCCTTTAAAAACAGTATCGGTAAAGGCGTCAATCTGATAAAGTGTCAGTTCCATTGTCATGGTATTTAGGTAAGGGTTTCATTACTCCCTGTTTTAATAAACATTTCATTTTTTTCTTCAGCCACAATATCGAGGAAGCGGTCGTAATGTTTCAGCACATCAGAGATCAGCTCGTTTTTGGTGAAATACTGAATGTCATAACTGTCGCGGCTGTCACCGAAATACGCACGCGGATAAAAGGCTCCTTTTTCCTTTGCGGCCGGCAGGTTGGCTTCCTCCACGATATAGCCTGAAACTGTTTTGGCAGATGTTTCCACACCATAAACAAAATTATTGATGACGTCATACTTTATTTCCAGTTCCAGCCTCATCGGATTTTCACTTTCATTAATTTTAGAAGTGATTCCGTTCTGTTTCAGTTCTTCCTGTAATTCCTGAAACGCTTCGCGAACGGTCGTATTGATAAAATTCCGGACATACGACTTGTCTTTGGTCATCACGATCCGCTGCAGTCTTTGCTTCCATAACCGGCCGGACCAGGGAATCGTGGTCGTATTAAAGCTGCGCTCGTAATAGGCGCGGTCAATAAACAGGGCTTTGGTCAGGCTGATAATAAAGAGAATCATTATGACCGAAAAAGGTAAGGCCGTTATTAAGGTCATGCTCTGCAAGGCTTTCAGTCCTCCGGCGTTGAGGAGCAACAAGGACAGCCCTGCCAGCAGTACGCCCCAAAGAACGGGCTGCCATTTCGGCGACTTCTCCGCATTTTGAGTGGCAATGCTGTTCATCACAAAAATACCGGAATCGGCAGAAGTCACGAAAAAGACAATGACAATAATAATTGTGAGGAAACTCGCGATGGTGGAAAAAGGCAGGTATTCCAGGAAGCGGAACATCAGGGCATCGGGATCGCCTGCGAGGGCACTCAATGCACCCTGGCCGATGTTTAAATCAAACCAGATAGCACTGTTGCCAAAAACGGTCATCCAGATAAAATTAAACAGGGAAGGAAGTAGCAATACGGCCACAACAAATTCGCGGATGGTACGCCCTTTCGAAATCTTGGCTATAAACAAGCCCACATACGGCGACCAGGAAATCCACCACGCCCAGTATAAAATGGTCCAGTCATAAAACCAGGGCAATACTTCCTGATTGTACACGTGGGTATTGAACGTCAGATTAAAAAAGTTATTAATATAGTTGCCGAGGCCTTCCGTAAAACTTCCGATCAGAAAAGTGGTGGGACCTAAAAATAAAACAAAAAGCAGGAGACAGACCACCAGAAAAACATTGGTATTACTCAGGATTTTAATTCCTTTATCAACACCTGTGAGCGCAGAAGTGATGGACAGTGAAACCAGCACGCCCACGATTAAAACCTGGTACATGAAACTGGTATCCGGTACCACATCCAGAATGTGCAGTCCTGAATTAATCTGAACCACGCCGAAGCCCAGTGTGGTGGTGATCCCGAAAAAGGTACTGCACAGCGCAAAAACATCAATCACATTTCCCCAGGGACCGCCGGATTTATTTTTAAGCAAAGGATAAAAACAACTCCGGAGTGAAAGTGGCATTTTCAGGCGGTAGGCGAAATAGGAAAGTGTCAGCCCAACCAGCCCGTAGATCGCCCAGGCGTGAATTCCCCAGTGGAAAAAGGTGTAGAGCTGCGCGTTTTTAGCTTTATTTACGTAGTGCGTTGCACCAAAAACTTCAGAGGTATAATGCTGCATGGGTTCCGCCACACCAAAATACATCAATCCGATTCCCATTCCCGCGGAAAAAAGCATGGCGATCCAGGAAAAAAAGGAATGCTCGGGGCGGCTGTCATTATCCCCCAGCCTAATGTTACCAAAATTACTGAAGAGCAGATACACCAGGAAGATAACAAAGGCGGTGACTGCCCAGACGTATACCCAATTAAAATTAACGAAAATGAAGTTTTTAATAAGGTTCAGTGCATTTTCCGTTGTGTCCGGATACAAAACCGAGATCACGGAGACCAGTAAAATAAAGATGAGGCTGGGCAGAAAAATGCCTTTTGTTAAAGTTGTTTTGAACATGGAAATGTATTTCTGACGGATTTGGAAACTCCAAGGTACAAAAATGCGCCAACACTGTTTCGCTTCTGAAAGTGAAGAAAGACAGGAAATACAACGCGATCTTGAAAATCGAAAGACCACAGTACGTTTGCTTATGTTCTCCTTAATTATAAAAGTTAAAACCGCTTTGCACAGTTCTTGCTGAAATTCAGGTCCAACATCAACACAAAATAATAAAACAATGAGCGAGTACAGTAAGAAAGCCGAAGAAGTAGCAGAAAAGCAGCGGAAGATCCAAGATTTTATTGGTAAAAAAGATAAAGAAGCTGCCGCACAGAAAGAAAAGGACGATCAGCAAAAAGCTGCACAGGCCGGGGAGCGCAAAGAACCGGAACCGCCGTTTCCGGGACAAAAGCTGGAAAAGCCCGGCCTGGAAGCCGATATGGACTTGCAGCCGAAATACAAGGCGCCGGATTACAAAGGTTCGGGCAAGCTCGACGGCAAAGTGGCCATCATTACCGGTGGCGACTCGGGCATTGGACGCGCCGTGGCGGTCCTGTTTGCCAGAGAAGGCGCAGATGTGGCGATCGTGTACCTGACCGAACATGAAGACGCAAAACAAACCCAAAAGGATGTGGAAGCAGAAGGCCGTCGTGCCATCATTATATCCGGTGACGTTTCCGATTCCGGTTTTTGTAAGGCTGCAGTGGAGCAGACCATACAAGAGTTGGGTAAAGTAAATATTCTGGTAAACAACGCCGCCTTTCAGGCGCATGCCGAAGATATGTCATGGATCACTGATGACCAGTTTGACATGACGATGAAAACCAATCTGTACGGATATTTCTATATGGCGCGTGCAGTACTGCCGCATCTGCAGGAAGGCGATACGATAATCAACACCAGTTCGGTCAACGGATTATTCGGGAATGATAAGATGATTGATTACTCGCTGACGAAAGGCGGAATCAATGCTTTTACCCAATCTCTGGCGAAAAATCTGGTAGAAAAAGGAATTCGTGTGAATGCCGTAGCGCCCGGCCCGGTCTGGACCCCATTGAATCCCGCGGACCAGAAAAAAGAAGATGTGGAAAAATTCGGCTCCACCAATCCCATGAAACGCGCCGCGCAGCCGGAAGAACTTTCGCCGTCGTACGTGTTTCTGGCGGCACCTTCCTGTTCGTCTTATATAACCGGACAGATTATCGGCGTGCTGGGTGGTGTGTCCAATTAGTCACTAGCTTAGTATAAATAAACGCGCTTCAGAAATCAGTTCTGAAGCGCGTTTTTTATAGGTATCAACTCCGAAAAGTTCTTACCACGGGAGGGAAATACTTTCAGGATTGATGAATTCCGCCGTATAGGGTTTTTGCAGATAACTCAGCACAGGACGAGGGTAACGGAAAATTTCTTCGCGGGTAATCCCATAAACGGACCAGTAATTCGCCAGCAACTGGGCAAACATATCCTCATCCCAGAAACCGAATAGCGGCCGGTTCTCGTTCGGGACCACAGGCAATGCTTCGATAAATAGTCCGCGCTGGGTCTCGGTGATTTCATACTGGGGATGGTACTGCAAAATATAATCGGCATAATGGAAACGTGCAAACAATTCTTCAAACTGAATAGGGTGGAGGGTGTGCCCTTTAATTTGCTCAACCACTTCGCTTTCACGCTCCGCCAGCACACCATTATCCTGCAGGCAGGCGATAAATCCAAAACCGTTCACACCAAACTGAAACAAGAGATTGACTGTGTCATCGCGGTAACTTACAATATCATCCGAATATTTAAGCGGAAACAAAACAATACTCCAGGGTTTGCGCGCGCTAAATTCGATGGGTTCCACAATTGATTGCAACATTAAATGGAAGTTGCCGAATCTTTCCTTCAGCATATCGGAGAGCTCGAAGCTTTCCCCCATCTTCCGCAACCGCTGCGTTTCATATTGCATTTCATAATACAGCATACCATAGACAATGCGGCCGGCCCACAAAAACAGCAAACGATCTTCCAGCGCAGCCATTCCTTCATAACCATTTTCGTAGGCTGAACGAAAGGTTTGTTCCAAATCATCAAAAGCTTTTTTGACGCGTGGCGAACACGGAAGCTGTAAATCTTTGTAACGATAGACTTTGGTTTTATCCATCATTTCAATCCGGTCATCTGCAAATTTGAAATGCGCCAGCAGCCACTCCGGAAATACCGACATTTTTTCGGTCGTCAGATCACCGGTCAAAAAGCAAAACTGCTCTTCGAAAATCATGTCATCAAAAGGATTAAAAAGGGATACTGCCATAACAGATGCGTTTTTTTACGGTGCAAAGATAATGAGAATCGACGGTTATAGTAAGATGTCAAAATTTTCAGACGTACCGATGATTCTTTGTGGAAATATTACGATTTTGGCGATCTCAGACGCCAAGACCGCTGTTAGAGCTCAAAGCTCTAACAGCGGTAGATCAACGCACCGCTACCCAAGCAGCAAAACCTTCACTCATGGCGGAGTGAAGGTTGGATATTTTTAGAATAAATCTGAAAAAGATTCACGACAAATGTTTGCGTACAAAGTGACGCGCAGACCGTTATTTGATCAGTTTGATATCGACGGCTACGAGGCCTTTCGGTGATTTTTCGATTTCAAAAGAAACGCGGTTGCCTTTTTTGAGCTCCTCTGAGGTACTGGTATTGTGGAAGAAGACATTTTCCTTCATTTTTTCTTCCGTAATAAAACCGTAGCCTTTATCGCTCAGGAACGTGACAATTCCTTTTTTGATCGTTTCTTCCGGTTCAATAGGCGCTGCGCCAAGCTGGATATCGCTCAGTTCAATTTCTTCCTCTTCGCTGCGGTCCGGAGGTGTGGAAGTGAGTTGTCCGTTGGCATCCACATACATAATCATGTCATCCAGCCCTTTGCCTTTGTCGTTGTTTTCTTTACGCTCTTCTCTGCGCAAAGCTTTCTCTTTTTGCTTTTCGAGTTTTTTCTTAAGTTTTTCCTTCTTTGAAAAAGAATCTGCCATAAATTTTTGGTTGTATTTTAAATGATGTCAGAAGGTACGAAATATTTTAATGTGAAACAAGATCTATTTATCAGAATTAATTAAACAGCCAGATTTTAATTTTTTTAAGTCATCAGAAAAGCAAATTAGAATGGTGCTTAGTAAGGTCACTGCTGGCTTTTTGGTCAGGTTAGCAGACACCGCAGAATAGGAAAAAGATAATTTGTAGTAAAACTACTACATGCTTCTCCTTTTATGTTTTCTACCTTTAACGCAGTACGTTATTAATCAGACACTTCTGTTTTTTTACGATAATGCAAAAGTAATTTGAAACAATATGTAAACCCGAGCATTATGGCAACTTATCCAACAAAAGACGGTGAAACCTTTGATAATAGGTCAGAAAAGAATGATTTGCACATGGATGACAACCTGCAGACCAGGCATCATCTGCCGAATCCGGCGGATCAGCTCAGTCAAAGTAATGAAATTCCGGAGGAAGAAATTTCGCATTTCCCTGAACAGCCGGGCTTGGAAAATTCTGATGATGTTGCAGAGTCAGCAGACCCGACTGGAGAAAGTAAGGCTTCTGGTGATAAGCCTGATAATAACCAGCCGGAAAGCTGTGCTGCCACCGATACATCAGGCGCAGCGGTATCTTCAACTAATCAGGAAGACCAACCTGCAGCCTCTGCCAGTCCGCATGATGGGAAACATTTTGTGGTGCAACGCGGAAAATGCCAGTGTGATCAGGGGATGGCGTTTCCCTCTTTTAAGGTCAGTAGCCATCAAAAACATTATTGGAATGATGGGGACGGACAGGCGGATTACCTTGCCGTTACGGAAGAAGATCTTCAATTTAACCCGTCAGCGCAGCCTTTTGGTTCGCAATGTAAGTTACAGCCATCGGGCAGCAGCTACCTCCCGTGCAGTTATGCCCCAGCAGGCAAATGGCAGAAAACATATGACAAGGTGAAAGTCATGGGAAAAAGTTGTGTTACCGAAATTTCGGAACTGCAATGTGCCGTGGGCGGAAAAATTACCATTATGAAACACGGGCAGCAGAGCGAACTGGGAAAAAGCAGTTTGACGAAAGCGAATCCCAATGAACAGAGGATTTATAATCCTTTGGTAGATATTGAAGAACTGAGCGAGGAACTGTTTGGCACTGAAGGCGAAGCCTGGTAATTAAAATTAATGAGATGGCTAAAAAAGGAGTTTCAAAAATTTCAGGGAATACCGCACCGGTTATTGGTGAAAAAACAACCTATCAGGTTTCTGAATGGTATGCGGGCACCACAGCCCGGCAGCGAAATAGTTCACTGGTTACCTGGGAATTATTTAAAAAGCGACGGAACGGTACCTTCACTACCACGCATATCAGAAAGAAAGGCGTTAATCATTTTACTTTCGGCCAGGTGGCAGCAGGTGAGACCTATCGGCTTGAAGCATATCTTTTCCATCCGGAAGGGCGCGGTTTAGTCATCACGCCCAAACCGGCGGCCATTCCTAAAATTAATAAGGTAGAACTTTTGTATGTCGATAATTCCAAAGGCACGGTATTCAGTTTTTTCGAAAAACTTCGTGCGCAGGCCACCTGTGTGAATATGCTCGGCAAAGAACTGGTGTTTACGCTCTGGGAAGATGACAAAACCGGTCCCGGACATCATGCCGGTAATCAGCCGATTGAGTCAAAAAAAGCAAAAGTAAATAAGAACGGAATTGCTGTGGCGGAATTTGCGCTGACCGCTGCGCTGATGCGTCAGGCCGCAAAAGGTGAAGTGGACTCGCAGCTGGAGTTTTATGTCACAGTGGAATATTATGCACATAAAAAACATGCAACCAATAATGTTCATGTTGCTAATCCATATTATACGGTGCCAGCCACTAGTCCAGCACCGACGGCGCCAAAACCGGAGCAAAATCTTCCGGCTCCGGCTGCATCTGCTCCTGCAACACCCGCGAAGGAAAAAGAAGAAAATAAAAACAATACTGGCCAAAGGCAGCCAGCAGATTCCCAGCAGGCGAGCGGAACGGCTACCGTAGACCAGCCACCGACGAATCCCATTCCGGACGGCAAAAGTGATGCTGTTGTAAAGGATACTAAAATTGAAGGAATTATCGACGCTTATTTTGCAAAGAAGGATTTTACAAAATTAACCGGTCAGGAAGCCGGAAATTATACCTACACCTTCGGTGGTAAAAAGGCTGCTAATAATACTTCTAACACTGTAAACAAAGAAAAGGTGGCCAATGCTATTCTAAGTGTCGGAAAGGTAAACGATAAATTAAAAACTGAAAAGAAATATACGACCAAGGAGGCGATTGCATCAGCGCTGACCGCAACTGAATACGGTACGGATACGACCAGCCATAAAACAGTCACCTTTAAAACTTTTGCGTTAGGTGAAGAGTTTAAAAAAATCGGAAGCGCTCCGTTGGAAGAGAAGGTTTACCTGGTGGTGTCCACTTACCTTTTGCAGGAGAAAAACGCGACCATTACCGTGAAAGAAAAAGATGGTATTATCCAGGGTTCTGCAGGAGCTGCGCTCCCTATTTCCCAGATAAGCGAAGCTAAAATGAATTCAACGGAGGCGTTGACGGAAGTTGACCGCACGGAAAAAACAACTTTTACCGGAGCTCTTGCGAAGGTAGAAACAGGAAAAGACGCCGAAGGTAAACCGATCAGTTCTGAAATGCTGGCCATTCCGGTGCAGTTGCGCCCGAAAAGCGATGACGATCTGGCAAAATGGAAAGAGAAACTCAACAAGGGCCGGCTAGACGGAACCTATACCTACACTTTTAAAAACAGCTACGGCGTTGTTGATGGCAACAAAGCAGAGCTTGCAGCCGCCATTGTAAAGAATGCCACCAACGGAAGCCATGGCAACCCAAAACTGGAGTCAGGCAAGACAGCGCACGCAGACGACGTGAAAAAAGCACTGGAAACGAAAACCTACGCCAGCGGTGCCACCGTTACTTTTCCGGTTTACAGAAAAGAAACAGAAATGCTGTGGCTGGAGGTGAGTGCAACCGGCAGTAAGGAGCACAAGAAGGAGTTTCTGAAAGGGGAGGGAGCGTATTTTGAGATAGGCAATAGATGTTCTTGTAACAGGAATCTAACCGAAAGCGAACTTAAAGAAATCTTAAAATATTTGCGAGCGTCAGAAAATTTAGAGATCAGCGACATATGGAAGCCAAAAAATGCTGGTGGTGCCAGCCCAAGTGATTCTTCACTATCATCCATGTTAGCAAAACTTAACGACGTGATGAATAAATATGAGATCAATTCCTGCATAAGGAAAGTTTATTTTATTGCTGAATGTTATCATGAAACCGACAGGTTTTATTCCACGCAAGAGTATGACAGTGCGCATACGCCAAAATATGACCCATATCGAGGAAGAGGGATTATTCAGATAACGCATAAAGAAGCTTACGAAAGGTATTCTGACTATAAAGGTGATGACACTATCGTTTCGAATTATGCTCAAATGGCAACTAATCTAGAATACGCGTTTGATAGTGCAGGTTGGTACTGGAAGCAAGGAAAAAAGTTGAATAAAGGATCCTCGTGGGCTCCATCAAGTGATGCGAAACAACGATATAATTTGAATCCACGTTCATATCCCAAAATTAACTATGAAAGTGCATTTGGCGGATACGGAAGTGTTAATTTAAATTTAGTAGCTGATAATGATGATATAGATGTAATATCCTATCTAATTAATGGCGGAGATAATGGTCTTGCAGAACGGAAAAAATATTTAACAGAACTAAAAAAAATAGATATTTTTAAATGTGGAAAAAATCAGATTTTAAAAACAGGTGACTGGCACCATCCATTGAGTAAAATGGAATTAAGAGGCTGGTATAATAGTGGGTTTCACCCAAGTTCTAGTGATCACGGAGATGCTCCAGTGCGAATTGCTGGAAAGCATGACGGACTAGATCTTTATGCACCGGCAGGAACACAAGTTTACGCGTGCGTAAAGGGAAAAGTACATGAAATATATGAATCTGATACATACGGAAAAACAATTAATATAAAAGGTACTTACAAAGGACAAAGCTACTATTTCTTTTATGCGCACTTATCTGAAATAAGTATAAATGCAGGTGATTCTGTTGAGTTAGGTGCACCCATAGGAAAAACTGGACAAACCGGAAACGCTGAAGGTCAAGCTGCGAAGATGAATCATTTACATTTTGAGGTAAGGACTACGGGCGAGAGAACAGGAGGAAAAGTGGACCCGCTCACAACCATTCAGGAATTAGGAGCCGACGTCGACAGAAACCCTAATAAAGAAACACAAACAGGAATTTAACATGAAAGCAAAAATTATAGGTACATTACTAATATGTATCGTAGCCATCTCTTGTAATGGACAAAACTCTGATAATAAAGTGGTTAAGAAAGAGGCACCAAGTACACAAAATGCCGAATTTTTTCAAGGTAAAAAATATTATGCAGAAGACGAACTTATTGACTATGTATTTGTTAGATCTGAAGAAACAGAGATAGATAGTATTTCTGTTACATTATATAAAAACAGAATGTCCAAAAATCTTGTGGCAACATTAAATAAACTTATTGCTAATGATGATATGAAGCAATATGAAATAATTGATGTCGTGGATATTCATTCAATTAAAGATAACATTAAGATAAATAATGTTCCAAGAGGACAAAAAACGATACTGGTTTTATCTAATAATGGAATTATTTTAAAAGAATGGTCTTTCAGACCATCTAAAAACACGAGCGGGAGTTTTGGTAACGATTATGATATCGGTGACTACATCGATAATGATAATTATTTTATAAAAACATTTGATGTTAATAAAGACGGAATACACGACAAGATCATAAGCAGTTCCAGATACAAGGGAGATGAATTATTAATCTTTTTGGGAGATAAAAACAACAATTTTAATTTTGCGTTAAAGAGTACCAATTTTTCGGAAGATGGAGGGAATCAGGTTTCTGACATTAACGAAACAAAGAATGGATTTGAAATCATCACGTCATTCCCCGATAGAGGATACTTTCAAAAAAAATACCTGATTACAAGCAATAAAAACGATTTTATTTTATTGAAAATTGAGACTGAAACTGAATCATGGCAAGATAGGTACACAGAGAAATGCAATCAGATCGTTAATTTTAATTTGAAAAGATCGACCGCGAAACTATTTGAAAAAATTGCTGAAACAAAAACTGATTGCACTAAAATAGCTGAAGCAGACTTAGAATAAAATACTCAGAATTTCGCGCTTAAACAGATCATAGATTGTTGCACAGTCATTATTTTGAAATTATGGAAATGTTAATCAAAGATTCCAGGTAAGTGGAAGGTTTCCTCGCTGAGCTTATTGTAAAGGTTTGGAAGCAAAAGAGTAGTATGCGGAGTAAAGATGTTTCAAAAAAAATTCCGAAACTAAATTAATACTGTATTACGATGGCTGTGAAATATCCCTGGAATTACAGAAAAATGATGATATGTTATAAGAGCGACACGTCAGAAGTATGGTTAAAGCTTGCGAAGAAAATAGCTTGTGGGTTTTGAAGAAGGATATTATTTTAAGCTAATTGTCGAAGAACTGGCATTTTCGTATACAATCCTAAAAAGCTTAATTGTTGCTTTGTCCACTTATTCGCTGCAATCCTCAATCTATTATAGAAGAAGTAGTTAAAATCACCAAAACAAAGTGACCAACCATGAAAATAACTTTACCATACAAAGTAAGCTACTATTATCAAAATGAGCGCGGACAGTGGATTTTTACGAAAGAAGAACTGATAAATACGCACTATGTGGAGTGAAATAATGTAAACACAGACTATGAAAGTTACAATTCCTTTGTTTTTAATCGTTGTTTTTTCAATGATCGCCTGTACGAAACCGAAGCTGCCTGTGCAAGCATCGTTGCCGACAGAAAATGCGCCGGCGCTCCAACTTAAGTTGGATGGTTTTACTGACGTTGACACTGCTTTTATAAAAAATGATCCACAGGTCGATTTCATTGTTTCCGGCTATCAACCCAAGGAGAGTAAATTTTTTGAATACTGGATTAAAGACAATAAATTGTCCGCAACCATCTCTTTTCCTATTTATGATACTAACTATCGCTGGTTACAGGACCTGGATGGAGATGGAAAATCCGAAATTATCCGGGCCCAGGGATTTGAGGATGGAATTGATTACAGCATTTCCAAATTTCAGGATGCGCAGCAGGTAGTGCTCTTGGTTTTTAATCCGGTACTGCGCGATCAAACCCGTCCGGGACAGTTCTTTTGGGGATATCCCTGGGATGTAAAAAATGTTGTAACTGATAAAGGTTATCAACTGTTGAGCTCGCTTGGCAATCCAGACGAAAGGGATGACAACTATTTTTTACCTGCCGGTCAAAAGCAATTACCCTATATATTATTTGAAGGGACAACCACGCAGCCTGATATGGTGGTTCAGGGAATTCAACCTTTTGAACACCGTACCTTAGCAACCATTTTGGAAGAGGTAATGTCAAAAAACTGGGATAAATCTATAAAAGAAGAAGCAACAAAACTTTTACTTTGGAAAGGAGCTTATAGTTGTAATTTTCTGCGGCTGCCCGAAGAACATGCTGATCCGCGCGCCTATGGTATGATCTATATTTTCATGCAGGAAAATATAGATCATTTAAATTGGATACCTACGTTGAAATTGTAGATAAAAAACTGGTCGTGGCGAATATAAATCAAAACACACTCTCGCTAATTGATCCGGCTGATGAATATTTTAAAATAATTATTGAGAAAAAAGCTGGACAATACAGGATGACCAGTTCGTGTATGAATAATTTGATGAAAAATTCAAACACATATGTTTTACAAAAAGAATAATGCCTCTCTATAATTTGAAAATGCGTATTGGACGAGTTATTCATCAAATCGTGCCATGTTATCTTACCCAAATTTTCGCGCGCAGCTGCAAGCACACAATTTGCACTTTGCCTAGCTGAAAAAAATGAAAAAAATTCTTCCCGTATTTTCCCTGTTACTTTTCATCTTTTCTCCTGCTCAACGCGACACTGTTTTTGTGTACGGCCCCGGCGGCCCTGCTCCCGCGATAAAAGAAATTGCCTCGCAATATAATAAGCAGCCTGCCTCCTTTGTGAAAGTAACTGCCGGACCTACCCCGCAATGGAAAAACCAGGCAATGCAGAACGCGCATGTGATTTACAGCGGCTCAGAACACATGATGACCGACTTTGCACAAATGATGACGCAAAACGTGTTGCAGATGCGTACGGTTTACTCTTTATATAAAAGACAACTGGGACTGCTCGTGCGCCCCGGAAATCCAAGAAAGATTAAAAAGATTCAAGACTTGGCGCAACCTGGTTTAAAGATTATGGTCGTGCAGGGTTCCGGCCTCACCGGCGCCTGGGGAGATATGCTTGGCCACCTGCCCATGAAAAGTTTTCGTGCGGTTCGCGCAAATATTACCGACTTTGCTGCCAACAGCGGTCTCGCCGAGAAGGAATGGGAAAATGGCAACGCTGATGTCTGGATTACCTGGAATATCTGGCAAACCCGAAACCGCGGCGCAGCTGATTTCGTTCATTTGCCAAAAAGACACCGTATTTATCGGGATACCGGCGCAGCGCTTACAGAACAGGGAGCAGATCATGCAGCAGCAAAACAGTTTTATGAATATCTGAAATCCGCTGAAGCAAAAGCCGTCTTTCTTAAGTGGGGCTGGGAATAATTTATAATAATCAGCATGATGAAAATAACTTTATTGCTCCTCTATGCCATCACTTTTTTATGGCTCGGTTCCTGTAAAAATGCGGTTGAACCAACTGCCGAGTTTTCGGTTGAAGCTGAGCCTATTCACACCGTTTCGGCGAATATAGCGGCTGCGGACAGCCTGCATTACAATACTGTTTTTTCGCTTGAAGACGGGAATGGGTTGTTTCGCATTTGGGTGAAATCAGGAGACCGCGACCGAAAATATTTTTATGCAGACTCAGTAAATGTATTAATTGCTGAAAATTATGGACGCATCAATGGTGCCTGGCGAAAACTCCGGCGGCAGATCCTAAATCGCGGTGAGTGGAACTATTTGAACATTGATTCGGCAAGCTTTAAAACTTTTAAACGAAAAGGTCAGACCTATTTTCTGTTTTCTGCCTTAAGTGCATTTCAGGGGAAAGCTATTCCGGACGAAAATATGTTTTTCTGGATGGTTAACACCGCCAATCCGCAGGAGGCATATTCCCTTTTATATAGTGGCTATCCAGATCCGATTTGTGATGGTTGCATTAAAGGCTCTTTTGCAGAAGATCCCGATTTGCCCGAATTCGCCCGAAAGGAATTATTGAAACTCGCTAAAAAATCAACATTTATTTATCAGCCGAGCGGCGCGGAGAAGAAGGTCTCCGACTATCGCAATTACCGTCAGAAATGGCAGGAAGACAACGCCAGAGATTCCAACTACGGTGCCGGCTACGAGGGCGAAATGGACACCATTTATTCAACCTATTATAAAGAAAACTTGTTCGCTCTTTCAAAAAGTACGGCCGAAGAGATTGAAAACGAGTATTATATAATCAAAAGTTTCTTCCGCGGTGAGCTGCTGGCGTACGATAAGAAAAAGAAGAAGTATTTCCCTGTCATCGTGGAATCTTGCGCACATTTCTGCAACAAGGAAGTTGATTTCGAAACGGATCATAGCATTAAAATCACCTACGAGGATAACCGCAGCTGGACTTTGGATTTGCGTCAGCTTATTTTTAATGAAAACTTCTAAAGTTAATTGCTGTTTTTTTTAAGGCATGTCCTTTGAAGCTTTGCTTCCTATGGCAGAACATAACGAAACGCTCAACAATAAGGTGCAGGTACGCGGTGCGCGCGAAAATAATCTGAAAGATATTAATGTTGATATCCCACGTGATGCGCTGGTAGTATTCACCGGCATTTCCGGCTCCGGAAAATCGTCACTCGCCTTTGGAACACTCTATGCCGAAGCGCAACGCCGGTATCTGGAATCGGTATCGCCTTACGCACGGCGTTTATTTCACCAGATGTCGGTCCCCGAAGTTGATATAATTAATGGTTTGCCGCCCGCGGTCGCCCTGCAGCAGCAGCGTGGGGGCGGGAGTACACGATCTTCGGTCGGCTCCGTAACTACTTTGTCCAATCTCCTGCGGATGCTTTATTCCCGTGCCGGAACTTATCCGCCCGGGCAGCCACTGCTGTACGCCGAGTCGTTTTCACCCAATACGCCGGAAGGTGCATGCCCGGAGTGTCATGGTCTGGGAAGAGTTTATGAAGTGACGGAAGAAACCATGGTTCCCAATCCGGATCTTTCCATTCGCGAGCGGGCAATTGCATCGTGGCCCACCGCCTGGCAGGGGCAAAACCTGCGCGATATTCTGGTTACGCTGGGTTATGACGTTGATGTTCCCTGGAAAGAACTACCCCAGAAAGACCGCGACTGGATTTTATATACCGATGAGCAGCCGCAGGTTCCGGTATACGCCGGCTTTACACCGCACCAAACGGCAAAGGCGCTTAAAGAGAAACGCGAACCAAGCTACATGGGAACGTACATGGGCGCCCGAAAATATGTATTGCACACTTTTGCGAATTCCCAAAGCGCTATGATGAAAAAGCGTGTTTCCCGTTATATGCGCGGTGCCGATTGTCCGCTTTGTCACGGTAAAAAACTGAAACCTGAATCGCTTTCTGTGCATTTCGCAGGCTTGGATATCGCGGGAATGTCGGCACAGCCGCTGAAAAATATGTATCAGATTTTTGAGCCGTATGCGGACGGAAGCGCACCTGAACTTCAACAATTAAAAGAGAAGCACGAAGAAAAAATCGTAGTGATTCAGCGTATTGCCGCTGATCTGCTGGCGCGACTTGATATTCTACTGGATTTGGGTTTAGGCTATCTCAGTCTGGACCGCACGACCCCTACCTTATCTCCCGGCGAGCATCAGCGGTTGCGGCTGGCAACGCAGGTTCGAAGCAATTTATTCGGAGTTGTGTATGTGCTCGACGAGCCTTCCGCCGGATTGCATGCCGCTGATACTTTGTCTTTATTAAAAGCACTGGACGGTTTAAAAGCCGCCGGCAATTCCCTTTTCGTCGTCGAGCACGACCTGGAAGTGATACGGAATGCCGACTGGATCGTGGATGTGGGACCGGACGCAGGAGAGGGTGGCGGTGAGATTTTGTACAGCGGCCCGCCGCGGGGATTACAGCAGGTCGAACGTTCGAGCACCCGCAAATATCTTTATGATCGTACGCTTCCGAATCAGCATACTTTGCGAAAACCAACCGGCTGGCTGGAACTGTCAAACGTTTCGGTCCATAATTTAAAAAACCTGGACGTGCAGATTCCCCTTGGTGTACTCACCAGCGTCACCGGAATTTCCGGTTCCGGCAAAAGCAGCCTCATCAGCAAAGCGTTGGTTGAACTGATGCGAAATTATTTGCAGCCGGATACTACGGCCTCAGCACAGGAGCTTGCCTCAGACCTGGAAAATGAAGAAACAGCTGTGGTTACCGGAACACTCAGTGGTGGTCAGCAGCATATAAAAAAGATGGTGTTGGTAGACCAAAAACCCATTGGGCGGACACCACGTTCCAACCTGGCGACTTATACCGGTCTTTTTGATCACGTCCGCAAACTCTTCGCTTCCACACCCCTGGCAAAAAAGAGAAAATACGATGCCGGCCGGTTCTCATTCAATGTGGGAAAGGGCAGGTGCCCTAACTGTGAAGGCGAAGGCTATGTGATGGTTGAATTGCTTTTCCTGCCGAGCGTCTATGCGCCATGCTCTGTTTGTAAAGGAACCCGCTACAAAGAATCAACCCTGGAAGTGACGTATCATGATCGTAATATTGCAGAAGTCCTGGCAATGACGGTGGATCAGGCCGCCGATTTCTTTATAGGAGAGCAGTCGGTGTACCGTGCCTTGAAGCTCCTCCTGGAAGTCGGCCTGGGTTATTTGCGGTTAGGCCAGCCGGCAACGGAACTCTCCGGCGGGGAAGCGCAGCGGATCAAACTGGCTACCGAGCTGCAGCGGCAGAGCCGGGGCCAGACTTTATTTATTCTGGACGAACCCACCACCGGTCTTCACCCCGCTGATGTGGAAAAACTGATGGCACAGCTTCAGGCACTCGTAGATCTTGGTAACACAGTGGTGCTTGTCGAGCATGATATGCGCGTGGTGGCCGCCAGCGATTATGTCATCGATATGGGCCCGGGCGCCGGCGATGAGGGCGGCAATATTGTGGTGCAGGGAACACCTGTAACAGTGGCCGCCTCTAAAAAAAGCCGTACCGCACCGTTTCTTAAAAATGTTTTAGACGTATAATAATTGCTGCGCAATACATGAAATAACGGGTTCAAATTTCGTAATATTTTAAAGAAGAAGGATTCGCCATTTAAGCTGTGCGAAAAATCACGTATCAGTCGTGCTTTTACTATCTTTAATGAATCAACAAACCGAAAACCTTCATGAAAAACTTTCTGTCGGGAATATTTTTTTTGTTCCTATCTACTTCTGTAAACGCGCAGACCACTTACCGGGTGCAAGACTTTTCCCCGAAATACTACGCCGAAGTTACCATTCCCGAAAACGGCGAAAATGATCTGATAACCCCAGGTGCCATCAATATTTATAATAAAAAAACGAACGCTCTTATACTCAGTCACGAATCCGAAGAATTGTCGCTTGATATTCAAAATCAGAATGTTGTGGCAAATGTAAAGCAACTGCCATATGGCGAACAAAGCGCCCTGATTTCGGAAGATTTTAATTTTGATGGGATGGCAGATCTGGCCTTACGCGACGGAAGTAACAGTTGCTATGGCGGACCCTCCTTCACCGTTTATCTGGCAACCCAAAACGGTTTCCGCAAAAGTCCTGAATTCACGGATCTTGCACAAAGTTATTGCGGGATGTTTTCTTTGGAGCCGGAAACTAAAACATTATCGACCATGACCAAAAGCGGCTGCTGCTGGCATCAGTTTTCCGAGTTTAAAGTCATCAATGATAAACCGGTGCCTATTTATATCACAGAAGAAGCAGTGGATGCCACCGGATTTACAGTCACCGTTACCGAGCAGAAAAGAGTGAACGGTAACATGCGGAAAAAGAGCCATCAGCTTTTACTGAAGGAGCAGCTTGAGCCCGTCTGCGAACTATCTTTTACCAATAAAAAAGAAATGGGACTGTATCAGTTTTCGAGAGATACAGCGGAGTTGCTGTATGTCTTTATGAATGCGGAAGGAGACGTAGAACTCATCTACGACGGATCTTTTATATTTAATCAGAAAAACCAAACGCTTTCTTTTAAAAATAAAGAAGTGACTTATACGCTAAAAGCAACTGGAATTTCAGTGCAGCTTCCTGCCCGCACGGTGAATATGTCGTCGACCGGAAAATGTTTTAAATGGAATAAAGAACAGTTTGGAAAGTTTTCTAATGTAACCGTACTGTAAATTTAATTACGTAGAATGAAATCCGCACACCATATGCTGAAAAGTGTACCTTTAATAAAATGATCATGCAAAAGATATTCTGCGTTAAAGCACCGGCAATTCTTATTTTAGTCTATTTCTTATTGACAGATTTACTGTTTGCGCAGCAACTACAAGTACGTTATACACTCACGTATCAGTTTGGAAACACAGACCGTAAAACGGATTATGTGCTGGATGTGCAAAATGAAACATCTGTATTCAGATCAGATATGCGGCGGGCATCTGATTCCATGGTCTGCCGGACCGGATTGGGACTTGGCTACAACCTGGATGCGGACTTTGAGTTGTATTTTATAAAAGACCATCAACAACAGCAGTACCGAAAAAGAATTGTTTTAGGAGCCGGGCGGGATGCGTACATGATCGTTATTGCAGAACCTTTACATTGGAAAATACTCCCTGAGAGACAGGAGGTAGGCGGCTATTCCTGTCAGAAAGCAACTGCCGACTACGGTGGCCGCCACTGGACCGCATGGTTTGCCTCGGATATTGCCGTTTCGGAAGGTCCTTATTACTTTCACGGGCTGCCTGGCTTGATTTTGAAAATAGAGGATGACACGAAATCCTATTCTTTCAGTGCTACTTCAGTTTCTGCAGTTTCTGACATGCCCTGCGTCTCCGCTCAAGGTCTTCAGGTAGACTGGCCGGCGTATCGACAGATATTCCTGGAGTTTTACTATAATCCATATCAATCAGTCAGAGCGAGAGGACAACGAGTGGTGCAGGATGACGGATCAGGCGGTTATCGCGATATAAATTATGCTGAACGTACGCGCGCCAACCAGCAACAGCTCCGAAAAAACTATAATCCGCTGGAAATTGCGGAAAAGGTGGAGTTAAAATAAATAATCGTAGCTGAGCAAGAGAAATCTATAAAATCAGCCATGAATAAATGCCGGAAAAGAGATGTATACAAACGCGCAAACTTGTCTCATGTAATTATAAAATAGACGAAAAACACACAATCGTATTCGGAAAAGTGCGACTATTATGAACTTCTCAATTCTTTTTCAGTGCTGATTCCTTGTGCGCTGCAATATGTTCGGTTTTGTCACTTTTGATTTCGTATTGTGGCTCATCCGGACTGGCGTGGTGCGTGTAGCCTTTGTACTGAAAATCTTTTGTGTGAACTTTAATAATGGTGCCGCTCACGTGGCCTGCTTCGGAGTTCCACGTTACGTGGTTTCCTTTTTTAAATTTGGTGCTCATGCCGGATTGCATGCAATTATGATGCAGAAAAGAAACGTAGACAAATTGCGATCATTTATGATTCTCGAAGTTCATCGGCACACAGTTAAATCAACTGGCACCTTGAACCCTGAACCCTGCACCCTGCATCTCGCATCTCAGCATCACCCCATTTTCAACTCCAACTTGCATGCGCGAATCGTTTCCACCGCCCGCCGATACAAATCCTTGTTACCGGATTTGATCACCGAAAGCAGCGTTTCCATTTCCCGCAGATATACCCGTGCAAAGTGTTTGTCGTGCGTTGTGATATCTACCGCGTTGCTGATGATATCTGCATATTTAATGGTTTGCGCCTTGGGTTCGGCCTTTGAAAGCCTTTCGTTTTCTTTATCTTTTCTCTGCCGCCGGTTCAGGTGAGGATACGCTTGCTTTGTGTACACATCGGTAAGGTCCACGGTAAGATTGAGGGTTTGTTTCGCCTCCGCTTGCGACATCAGTGGTTCCAGGAATACTGCAATGTCATGCTCCGTTACCGGCGTATCTTCCAGCACGTCGTGCAGCAAAGCAGCGGCTAGTACCGGCAATTCATCGGTGTATTCGCGGCAGATTTCCATTACTTCTTCCGGATGCACAATATACCGTTTTGGTTCATATTTACGCATTTGTTCGCCGTGCGCCTGATCTGCAAAGTCGCGCACTGCTTTTAAAATCTTATTCATTGATTCCATACATGTTGAATTTTTCTTCAAATGCTGCGCCATGTAATCGTTAGAGATTTAGAAGCAGGATTTGTATCTTCGGTAAAAATTCGCCCGTGTGTTATTTCGTTTCCAGCAAGCTTACCAATAACGATATTAAAAAAGTATTCAACGCAGAATATGAAAGCCCTGATTATAAAGGGAGCACCTTCATTAATGGTTTTGCCTTTCCGCAGCTGCTGGTGATTACAGATGAAAATCCGGATATAGCTGTCTTGGGTGACTGGGGTTTGGTTCCTCCCTGGAGTCGGGACGAGAATATCCGCAAGATGACGCTGAATGCGCGCGCCGAGACCATAACGGAGAAACCTGCTTTTAAAGCTTCTGTATCGCAACGGTGCCTGATTCTCGTTAACGGATTTTACGAGTGGAAATGGCTGGATCCGGCCGGTAAAAAGAAACAACGATATTATATTGAATTCAATAATGGACATCAGCCGTTTGCCATTGCCGGAATTTATAACCGCTGGCATAACCACGAAACAGGTCAGGATTTATTGTCGTTTTCATTGCTTACGACTAAAGCCAATGAATTAATGGCTGAAATTCATAATACCAAGCACCGCATGCCGCTTGTGCTTGGGCCTTCCGTACACAAAAGCTGGCTCGCGGGCAAAAGTGAAGAACTTTTTACCTTTCCGCATTATAACACCGAACTAATAGCAACGGAAGCATAATACATATAATAGCCGCTTTCCGATTTTTAAAATAGTTGTTTAGTACTACTGATGCGCTTATTTGTACCACTTTATAAGTAGTATGGGTCGTATTTTTGTGTACATCATGGAGGCAACAATACAAACCATTCTCGTTACGACCGATTTTTCGTCTAAATCTGATAATGCCGTAATTCTCGCGGCCCATATGGCAAAACGGCACCAGTCCCGCTTACTTTTGGCGCACAGCCAGCCATCGTATTATCTGATCGACCACGCCGGCAAACATCCGGTCGGCGGCACCCAACTGGAGGAAAATATCAAACAAACCCAGCAAAAACTGGAACAAATTTGCAGCGATTTGGTAACGAATTTTGGCATTATTGCTGAACCACGCCTGAGCACGCTTTCGTTACTTGAGATGGTGAATACTTTAATCAGACAGGAGGAAACAGATCTGGTTGTGGCGGGAACTTCGGGGCGCCAGACGATGAAAGAATTCGTCCTTGGTTCCAATTCCTATGCTTTACTGCAGCACAGTGCCTGCTCACTGATGCTCGTGCCGGAAGATTTCAACGGAACTGAATTTAAAAAGATTTTGTTTCCGGTGCGTTTCGAAGAAGGTCTACCCGAGAAAACTGAATTATCATTATTGATCGCCGCCCGAAACCAGGGAGAAATCAATGTGCTTGGCCTGGGGCGTACCGAGGATGTCATCCAGCTTCGCAAAGCGGTGCAGGAAACCCGCCGCCAACTTTTGCAGCAAGGCCATCCGACCGAAGGAGGATTTGCCGTGGGCACGGATAATGCTGCCATGATCGTACATCACGCCGGAGAAAGTGAGGCCGATATTGTACTGTTGGCCGATCAGGATGAAAATTCCTGGCGTTCCTTCCTGGGTGATAATTTCTTTAAAAAAATAATGAACGGAACCCGTGTGCCGCTGCTGGTCGTTAAATCACGGCTGTTGCGCGCGCATGATACCGAGCCGGACAATGATGCTGCCGGTTTCGATATGACCATGCCTGTACCGGGTTAATACCAAACAAACAATGATAAACATTACAACTTATTCTGAAAAGCAGCCGGCCGATGCCGCTGCTACCGATCATATTGTGTCTTTTTTGCACAAAAGCCTGGAGCAGTATGGCGATCCGGCCGATGACATCCGCAAAGCCATTTCTTACGCCTTTGGCGAAAACGGAAAAGCAGGTGGTGTCGTACTCACCGCTGAAAATGAAGAGGGACTCGTGGGTGCTGTGGTGGTCAACAAAACCGGCATGCAATCTTATATCCCTGAAAATATCCTGGTGTATATTGCCACAGATCCTGCCGTGCGCGGCCAGGGAGTCGGAAAAAAATTAATGCAGGCTGCGATTGCGCAAACAGAAGGCGCTGTCGCACTGCACTGTGAGCCGGATAATCCGGCGCGCCATTTATATGAAAAGCTGGGATTCACCAGTAAATATCTCGAGATGAGATTACAAAAATAATTATGTCTTATATTACTTTACATACCCGCAAACTTCGTCACAATTACCAGACACTGGACCGTTTATTCAGCGGCCACCAGATCGAGTGGGCAATTGTGGCCAAGATGCTGTGCGGAAACAAAACTTTTCTGCAGGAACTTCTGCAGGTAACCGACAAGGAAATTTGTGATTCGCGGCTGAGCAATCTGAAAATGATTAAGCAGCTTTCACCTGAAACACAAACTATTTATATTAAACCACCCGCGCAGCGTCTGGCCGCCAGCATTGTCCGGTACGCCGATGTTAGTTTTAATACGGAACTGGCCACGCTGGAAGTGCTGTCCCGGGAAGCCGTAAAGCAAAATAAAGTGCACCGTGTCGTGCTCATGGTGGAGATGGGCGAGCTTCGTGAAGGTATCATGGCGCGCAACCTGTTGCAGTTTTATGGCGAAGTGCTGCGGCTGTCTCATATTGAAGTGGTGGGATTGGGCACGAACCTTAAATGCCTGAACGGTATTTTGCCGGACGAGCGCAAACTTACCAAACTTAACCGTTTCAAAGAAATTGTCGAAGAGCACTCCGGGCGTCAGATTCCATACATCTCGGGCGGTTCCTCAGTCACCATACCGCTTTTGCTCCGAAATGAAATTCCGAATGAAATTAACCACTTCCGTATTGGCGAAACACTTTTCTTCGGAACAGATGTGTATGATAATTCCAGGCTGGAAGGAATGTATCATGACGTCTTCACACTCACAGCGGAGATTATTGAGATGCAGGAAAAACCCTGTGCGCCTTCCGGCAACTGCAGTACCAATCTGACCGGTGAAATGCCTGACTTTTCTGACCGGAACAAAAACGACTTTTCATTCCGTGCGATCGTGGATGTCGGCCTGCTGGATTTAGACCACCGCGATATCACCCCAATGCAGCCCGGCATGGAAATCATTGGTGCCAGTTCCGATATGCTGATCCTGGATCTTGCGGATAATCCCGCGGACTTGCAGGTGGGCGATACCGTAAAATTCGGAATGAATTATATGGCAGTCCTTCGCGCAATGAGTTCCGATTATATTGATAAGAACGTGGACGGTGATGAAGTAATAGTAGCCATTCAGCCCGATGGAATGTTTTCTTTAAATTAAGTATATAAACCCGCACTGACCATGCGGGTTTCATTTTGAATTATGTAAGTTTGTTTGCAAAGACAAGTGTTACCTCCAATTTTATAAAAACAGCGATGAATAGAAGTTTTCTAATATTTTTGATATTCGTAAGCAATTTTGCTTTTTCCCAATCTACTGATTTCAAAAACTATATTGAAACCTCTGACATTGATAGATTTTGGACTGCCTTTGATGCTGTTAAAAATTTAAAAGAAACAAACCATAAGTCAGAAGTTTTTAAGAAGATGTATGTTGACAATGCGTCAGAAGGTTTAAAAGATTTTATAAAAGCGAGAGAGTTAACACCCGGAGAATGGATTAAATCATTCGGAAAATATCCAAATTTCTGGACTTCAATTCGTTCGAAAACTGAAAATATTCACAAAGATTTTAAAAAGGTTGCAAAAATTTACAAAAAATTTAAAAGGGTTTATCCTGCATTTAATCCACCAAAAATTTATTTTACGATTGGTAATTTAAAAGGTGGAGGAACTGTAATTAACAACAATTTAATTATAGGTTCCGAACTGGCTTCTTCAGATAAATTTGTTGATTATTCCGAACTTCCACAAAACTATCAAGACAGAATGAAAATTAATTCGGGAATCATTTTTCTTACAACTCATGAACTTGTGCACACACAACAAAACTTAAGCAATACAGAAAAATCAAATTTGCTTGGTTCTTGTCTGAAAGAAGGTTCGGCAGATTTTGTTGCGGAATTAATTCTTAACAAAAAAGTGGAAGCGCCTTATATTGATTGCGGTATAAAAAACCAATGTGAAATTTGGAGAGATTTTAAAAAAGAAATGTATAGTTATGATTTTCGAAATTGGCTTTCAAATACAGCAACGATAAAAGAAAAACCAGCAGATTTAGGATATTTTATTGGCTACATTATCACAAAAAATTATTACAAAAATGCACTGAATAAAAAACAAGCTATAAATGATATTCTAACTCTTGATTTTGCTGACAAAAAAGCAACGGAAAACTTTCTTAAAAAGTCCAATTATGAATGTGAATAAAAAACTGCAGGTAAAATGGTATTTGCAAAAGGCAGTGTTAAATATTTAAAACTTCCACTCGTTCCCATTACCCGCAGCTTCTTTTCAATACCGGATTTTTTATTAATTTTAACGATCTGAAAAAACATCTGCTCCGATTGGTCGA
Source organism: Chryseobacterium salipaludis (assembly GCF_022968825.1). Lineage (GTDB taxonomy): Bacteria > Bacteroidota > Bacteroidia > Flavobacteriales > Weeksellaceae > Kaistella > Kaistella salipaludis. The sequence goes on along the minus strand of NZ_JALHKS010000003.1, from coordinate 331,848 downwards.
AATTAAACTTTCTGTTAAATTTAGCCCGCCCTTCGCAAATACTTTTCCCTTATGGCACAATATTTTCTTCGCAGGCTGGCCGCCGAATTTCCTTCACCCTCCTTTAATCAGGAGTTTTTTGTGCTGCCACTTAACGATTTTATTGCCCTGTGCGCGAAGGAAAAGCCGGAACCGGTGCGCTCCTATATTTTGATTGCAGTACATAGCAGAGCAACCGGCCAGATCAATATTGATGAGCGGCAGCTGGACCTGCAACCACGAAGTGTTTTTCTGGTCGCCTATCATCAGATTTTTTCTTTTTCCCGCGAAGCTGTAGCAGAGGGGAGTGCACTCGTGTTTACCCGTTCTTTTTATAATTTAATATACACCGGCAACCGCCGTATTCGCCATGATACTGCCTTCGCCGGTCTGCCGCCTTTCGTGAAACCAGAGAAGAAGCAGTTTAGCCAATTCCGCCAAACCATCCTGAATATTAACGAAGAGTACCATAATGCAGCACAGGCTTCAAAAGAAATTATTTGCCTGGAATTGAAAGTGCTGGTGCTTCGGTATATGCGCAGCACCGGTGACACACGCTTCTCTGAACTGCGGACGGATCACAAACAAAGCTATGTCGAGGAATTTCGCCACCTCATTGACAAGCATTTTCGCGAACTGAAACGTACCAGTGATTACGCTGAAAAAATGGGCCTTTCGCCAAACTATCTGAATGCGCTGGTGCGTGAAAAAACAGATATGACCGCCGAGCGGCTCATTCGCCACCGTGTGATCCTGGAAGCCCAGCGTTTACTGCTGAACACGGATTACTCAGCAGCGGAAATCGGTTTTGAACTGGGGTTTTCGGACAAGTCACACTTCGGCCGTTATTTTAAAAGAATTACCGGCGAGAGCCCAAACAGTTTCCGGCAGAATTTTCCGGCCGGAGAAGTGGTAAAAGATGATGAAACTTCATCATAAATTACTCGTATAGAAACATTTTAATTGGTCTGTTTTTCGCTCCTGTTGCTGCCTATGGAATTTAATTTAAAAGAACTGCTGAATCACCGACTCTTTTCCATTGGCGGAACAGGCATTAATTTGTCATCGCTGCTGTTTCTGCTCCTGTTCATTATCGGGGTTTCACTGCTGCTGCGTTTTATCCGCAAGCTGATTTATAAAACCCAGAAACTTGATGAATCCCAGAAGTTCACCATTTTCAGCCTGACGAAATACATTACCATTGTCATATCGTTTATTCTGGGAATGAATATGATTGGCGTCAATGTTTCGGTGCTGTTAGGTGCGTCGGCCGCTTTACTGGTCGGGATCGGTTTGGGCCTGCAGAGCCTGTTCAGTGACTTTGTATCCGGAATCGTGTTGCTGCTGGATTCTTCGGTAAAAATGGGCGACGTTATTGAAGTGGATAAAATCGTCTGCCGCGTGCGCGAAATTAATTTAAGAACCACCACAGTGCTCACCCGCGATGACAAGTATATTATTTTGCCCAACACGGTGCTCACGAAAAACAGCCTGATCAACTGGACGCATAACCGCCAGAATTCGCGCTTTGAAGTTGACGTTCGTGTCGCCTACGGCAGTCCGGTACCGGAGGTGATGAAACTGCTGAAAGAGACCACCGAAAAGACTGCGCGGGTTTCGCGGGCACCGCAACCTTTTGTGCGTTTTACAGAATACGCCGAGTCGGGGCTGGTGTTTACTGTTTTCTTCTGGACCTCAGAAGTTTTCAGGGTAGAAAATGTGAAAAGCGATTTGCGAGTGGCAATATTCGAAGCCTTGCGGTCGCACCGGATCGAGGTGCCCTTGCCGCAACGGGTGCTCCATATCCGCGAAGGAAAAGGCGGGTCGTTATCTGCTGAATAAAGGCAGAAATATCCCGGGAGCTGTATCTAACAGTAAACCTGTTTAAAAAGCGCGGGCTGCCCAAGGGCAGCCCGCGCTCATCATTCCTATCTGATTTACGCCGTTTTCTTTGGGATATTGGCCAGAATATCTTTCAGGAAATCCCAAAATTTCTGCGTGGACGAAATACTTGCCCTTTCATCAGGCGAATGCGCACCGCGAATCGTCGGCCCGAAGCTCACCATTTCCATTTCCGGATAATGGGCACCAATCAGCCCGCATTCCAGCCCGGCATGGCAGGCTACGACTGCAGGTTGTTCTTCAAACTTCTGCTGATACAGTTTTTCCATAATCTGCACAATCTCAGAACCCGGCAGTGGTTTCCAGCCGGGATAGCTTCCGCTGAATTCTACTTCCAGCCCGGCAAGTTCATACACAGCCTGAAGCTGCTGTGCCACATCATCTTTGCTGGATTCTACGGAAGAACGGCTCAGATTCAGAATTTGCAACTTCCCGTCCTGCAGTTCTACCCGCGCAATATTATTGGACGATTCCACGAGATCTGCAACATCCGGTGACATGCGGTACACGCCATTGTGTGCACCTTTAAGCGCACGGATGATATTGGCTGAATCTTTTACGCTCAGTGCTTTATCGCTGTTTTCTGTCGTATTTATGGTAATGTTCAGGTCTTTTTCAATGGTAGCAAATTCTTCCATGATTTCCTTCTTCAGCGCTTCCATGACCTGTAAGGCTTCTTCCGGGTTATGGCTCACCATCGCTGCCATTCCTTCCCGCGGAATCGCATTACGCAGGCCGCCACTATCGATGCGTACAAGCTGCACATCTCCTTTTTGCAGTGCTGCATATAATAATCTGCCCAAAATGACATTGGCATTCCCGAAACCTTTGTGAATATCCATACCGGAATGACCGCCCTGCAAACCTTTCACGCGCAGTTCAAATGCCTGTCCGGTCGCTTCCGTTAATTCATATTGTTGTGAAGCAGTTACGTCGATACCACCTGCACAACCGATATCAATCTCGTCATCCTCCTCGGTATCCAGGTTCAGCAGGATTTCGCCGTTCAGTTCGCCGCCCTGCAGACCTTTTGCGCCGGTCATGCCGGTTTCCTCATCAATGGTGAAGAGTGCTTCCAAAGCCGGATGCGGGATATCGTTGCTTTCCAGAATACTCATGATGGCTGCTACTCCCAAACCGTTATCGGCACCCAGGGTGGTCCCTTTGGCGCGAACCCAGTCACCATCCACATACATCTGAATTCCCTGGGTCTCAAAATCAAAATCTACCTCGTTGTTTTTCTGGCAAACCATATCAAGATGCGATTGTAAAACAATTGGTTTACGATCTTCCATGCCAGCAGTGGCCGGTTTTGTGATGATAACATTTCCGGTTGCGTCCACTCTGGTAGGAAGGCCGAGTTTTTCACCAAACTCCTTCATAAAAGCGATAACGCGTTCTTCTTTTTTAGACGGTCTGGGAACCGAATTCAGGGCCGAAAAGTTTTTCCAGATCACCTGCGGTTCCAGTTGTGATAATTCCATACGTTTAATTTAAGAAATCAAATTTACAAATAAATCGCGGGCAGTTTTTCCTTTAGCAACCGCATTCGCCGTAAATGGGCGTCGTGATGGTTTGCCCGTTGCGGTGCTGCACCGTCATACTTCCTTCGAAGCGCATCACTTCTTCCAATTCGCTTACCTTTTTTCCGGTAATGGTAATATCAACTTCTTCATTACTGATGTGCTTATTGAAATTTTCCGGATCGAAATCGCCTTCTTCCATCTTCACGCGGATCAGGTTGCCACCGGTTTTCACAAATGCGTGATTTCCGTAATCATCAATGTAAATATATTTTTCGTTTTCAAAGTCTTCCTTGTTTTTACTGAAATAACAGCTGCAGCCTTCCACTTCCGGCGGAAAACCAAAAGTTTCGAGCGGTAGCGTTCCGATGGCGTCGGGCGTGTGGACGGCCACAGAGTCTTCACCTGCAACGGGTTCTGTTCCGGCCGAACTTATTTGTCCTTCTTTCGTGCAGCTTGCCAGCGCTAAGGGCAGCATAAGGATCCAGAGTTTTTTCATAAATATATCTGAGTTTAAATTTGCAATATCATATTTCGTTTTAAGAAATTTCAGGGCGTTTATTTTCTGTTTAATTGCCGTTTTTCCGCGAAATAATTTTTAAAGATAATAAATACAGTGCGACTTGCTGCTTCCTTTTTTTAAGTTTATTTTTGTAATATGGAGTACCCAAGTAAAGTCCTGGCAAAGGCAGTAGAGGAGATTTCCGGGCTGCCCGGGATTGGAAAAAAATCGGCGCTCAGGCTCGCTCTCTATCTCCTGAAGCAGCCGGAAAGTCAGGCATTAACGCTGGCTGAATCTTTAAAAAAACTGGTGAATGATATTCAGTACTGTCGTGAATGTCATAACTTCTCGGACCAGCCGGTATGCACCATTTGCGCCAGCGAAAAGAGAAGCGATGAGCAACTCTGCATCGTGGAGGATGTGCGTGATGTGATGGCAATTGAAAACACCGGGAAATACCGTGGTAAATATCTGGTGCTTGGTGGAAAAATTTCGCCGATGGAAGGAATCGGACCTAACAAACTCAATATCGGAACCATTGAAAAAAAGCTGCAAGAGGGACAAGTAAACGAACTCATCTTCGCTTTAAGCGCTACTATGGAGGGCGATACCACGGCGTATTTTATCTATAAAAAGTTCAAGGATGCGCCGGTCAAATTTTCTACCATTGCCCGGGGAATCTCGGTGGGCGATGAACTGGAATATGCGGATGAACTGTCGCTGGGACGCTCAATTCAAAACCGGTTGCCGTACAGCGAGAAAGATTGATGGAATGAATACACTCGCTGCTTCTGACCTGATTTCTGTTATTATTCCTGCCTACAATGCGCAGGAAACGCTGGTAACTGCACTGGATTCTGTGCGTAAGCAAACAGGTCATTTTCAGTTCGAAGTATTTGTAATTGATGACGGCTCCACTGATCATACGGCGGAAGTTGCACAAAAATATGCAGCACAGCATCCTGAATTCAATCTTATCATCTTGCAGCAGTTGAATCAGGGAGTGTCCGCGGCACGCAATGCAGGAATGGAGAGATCGTCTGGCGAATATATCGCATTACTGGATGCAGATGATGAATGGCTCCAAGAAAAAACGGAAAAGCAGATGCACTATTTTCACAGCGAACACCTCGATTTTATTGCCGCCCGGCGTACAGGTCAGCGATTGCTTTTTCCGTATAAATGTCAAGTAAACAAGCTGGCAAAGATTACATTTAGAAAATTGCTTTTCAGGAATGAAGCGCAACCGTCAACGGTGATATTTAGAAAAACTCTGATTCAGAAAACCGGAATATTCAACCAGGATCAACGGCATGCAGAAGATTTAAATCTGTGGCTGCGCATGTCGCTGAAGGGAAAGATGGCCATTTTAGATGAAGAACTTATTCTGGCCGGAAGCGGCAAACGAAGTTTCGGTGTGGCCGGACTTTCTGCTAATCTACCGGAAATGGAAAAAGGGTTCCAGCGCAGTCTGAAGGAACTGTACGAAGCGAAGCAACTCGGCCCGATGTCGTATATTGCTTATTCTGCCTTTTTTTCAGCAAAATATATTTTCAGAGTGTCGCGTAACCGCTATTTATTATGGAGAGGAAGATGAAGTTGTCCGTACTGATCGTCAACTATAACGGTACCCGCGTCCTGAGAAACTGCCTGCTTTCTCTGGAAAAATATATTACAGAAGTTACGTACGAAGTGATCGTGATCGATAATCTGTCGCCCGATCAGAGCTGGAAAAGTTTAATTAGTCAATTTCCACGCGTTCAGTTTATTGCTGCTGAAGAAAATGGTGGTTTTGCAAAAGCAAACAACCGCATTGCCAGATTGGCCAATGGTGAATTCATCCTTCTTTTAAATCCTGATACGGAGCTGGAAGATCAGTCGATGGCAGACCTGATTACATTTGCCGAATCACAGGATCATTTTGGCTGCCTGGGCGTTCGTCTGCATGACCTGAACGGGAATTTTCTGCCAGAAAGTAAAAGGATCGTACCGGATCCGCTCAGCTCTTTTAAAAAACTCTTTCTGATTGGCAAACAAAAAAGAACTTCATACTATCGTACAGACATTGGCGAGTATGATGTTGCGCCGGTTGAAGTGATTACCGGTGCGTTTCTGCTCACCCAAAAAGAGGTGTATCTCGCAATTGGCGGCTTGGATGAACAATACTTCATGTACGGGGAAGATATTGACCTTTGTTATACGCTGCTGCAGGCCGGCTACACCAATTGGTATTACGGCAAAGCCTCGGTGCTGCATATTAAAGGGGAATGTACCGTAAAAGACGACGTCTATCTCGAGCGTTTTTATGGTGCAATGCAGATCTTCGTAAATAAATATTACAGGTCAAATAGAATACTGCATACCGTTTTATCTTTAGGCTTAAAGTCGCGGCATTTTCTGGCCCGATGGCAACAAAAAAAGAACGCGCGGTAAACGCACGTTCTGTATTATTGAAATATCTTTTGCTGATTATGGAGCCGGCGTCGTCTCTGGAGCTACCGGTGCTGTTCCAGGGTTGTTGGTGGCAGGCGCTGTTTGCGGTGCACCTTTTTCAATTTGTGCGGGTGCAGTTTGAATCTTTTGAACCGGATTTGCAGTCAGGACTACGCTCAGGATAATCATCACTACAATCAGAATCCCCAGGGTCCAGGTTGATTTTTCCATGAAATCATTGGTACGCTGCACACCGAACTGTGCCGAAGAAGTACCGCCAAAAGTTCCGGATAAACCACCGCCTTTCGGGTTCTGTGCCATGACCACGATGATCAGTAACACACTGAGGATCATGATCAGCACCATAAATAAAGTAAATACTGTACTCATTATTGTAGCCTAATTTAGGGTGCAAATATAATACTTTTATTCTTTTTTAAGGATTTTTAGGAAAGATAATCCCACGTTACTTTTATAATATTTATAAGTTTCAAAGAGGGATATGCTTTCGGGCTTATAATCACGAGTGAAAATCTTCATTTTTAATAACCAAACTCAGCCGATCCATGTGGTTTCAGCAACCCACGGCTGCACTGCAGCGGTTTCAGAAAGGCGTGAAAATCTGTATCTTTGCGGCGAATCAAATTGGGAAAGATGGACTATTTAAAAGGATTGAATGAAGCACAATATAAAGCCGTAACCACACTCGAAGGGCCACTGATGGTGCTTGCCGGCGCAGGTTCGGGGAAAACCCGCGTCCTCACCATGCGGATTGCGCACCTCATCAACAATCTGGTAGATCCGTTTAATATCCTGGCACTTACCTTTACCAACAAAGCCGCCAAGGAAATGAAGGAGCGTATCGCTAAGGTAGCAGGGCAGAGTGAAGCCCGCTCGCTGTGGATGGGAACCTTCCACTCGGTCTTCGCGCGGATCCTGCGCTCCGAGGCACATTATCTGGGTTTTCCATCGAACTTTACGATTTATGATTCCCAGGATTCCCTTAATGTTTTAAAAAAGGTATTGAAAGATCTGAAACTCGATTCAGATTTATATAAACCTAAAAAAGTACTGTCGCGGATTTCCACCTACAAGAACAATTTGATTACCGTTAAAGCTTACTTTAATAATCCTGAACTCATTGAAGCGGATGAACGCACGAATATGAAACATATCGGCACCATTTACCAGAAATATGTGGAGGCCTGCTTTAAAAATGGGGCCATGGATTTTGACGATCTGCTTCTCCGAACCAATGAACTCCTGACACGCTTCCCCGAAGTGCTGGCAAAATATCAGGACCGCTTCCGGTATATTCTGGTAGATGAGTACCAGGATACCAATCATTCGCAGTACCTGATTGTGAAAGCTTTGGCTTCCAAGTTTGAAAACATTTGTGTGGTAGGAGATGATGCCCAGTCAATTTATTCTTTCCGTGGGGCGAATATCTATAATATCTTAAACTTTAAAAAAGATTACCCTGAAGCAGAATCAGTGTCACTGGAACAGAACTACCGGTCCACCCAGAATATTGTTAATGCGGCCAATGTGGTGATTTCCCGAAACGTGCAGCAGTTTAAGAAAAACGTCTTCAGTGAAAATGAAGAAGGCGAAAAAATCAAAGTGTACCGTGCCCTTTCCGATGCAGACGAGGCCAATTTTGTAGCATCGAACATCTGGGAACAGCATAACTCCAATCAGCGAAAGTTTACTGATTTTTCAATTTTATACAGAACCAATTCACAGACCCGCGCCTTTGAAGATGCGCTGCGGCGAAAAAATATTCCGTATCGGGTTTTTGGCGGTCTTTCGTTTTATCAGCGGAAAGAAGTCAAGGATTTAATTGCGTACCTGCGTTTGCTTATTAATGAAAATGATGGCGAAGCTTTAAGCCGGGTTATCAATTATCCCGCGCGCGGCATCGGTGAAACGACCCAGAATAAACTCACAGTTTTTGCAGATTCGCAGAATGTGTCCGTGGCTGAAGTATTATCTAATTTAGGATTTTATGCGCCGCGCCTTAACTTAAATAATGGGGTTCTGACCAAGCTCGGTGATTTCTGGGCCATGATTAAAGCCTTGCAGGTAATGCTGAAAGAGAACAATGCCTATAATGTGGCCATGGAAACTGCCAAACGCACTGGTTTAATTAAATTCCTGAAAGATGACCAGACGCCGGAGGGGATTTCGCGCGTGGAAAACGTGCAGGAATTAATGAACTCTATGCAGGGCTTCATCGAGGAACAACAGCAACTCGAAGACGGCGATCCGTCGCTGAGTAATTTCCTGGAAAATATTGCGCTGTCCGCGGATACCCAGGCAGAGAAGGAAGCAGATGGTGATATGGTGTCTCTAATGACGATTCACCTTTCAAAAGGACTGGAATTTCCGGTTGTGTATCTCGTAGGTTTAGAAGAAAACCTGTTCCCGAGCTTTATGAGTTCGTCCACCCGCGAAGAGCTGGAAGAGGAACGGCGGTTATTTTATGTCGCACTAACCCGCGCCGAGAAGCAGGCCTACTTTACCTATGCGGTTTCCCGCTTTCAATGGGGAAAAATTACCGATGCAGAACCGTCCCGTTTCTTGAGCGAAGTAGAGGAGCAGTATATCGATTTCATTAATCCTGCCACCGAAAGCCGTTTCATTAATCACTCCGGTTTGCGCTCCAGTATTTTTGATGATACACCGGCTGAGCCACGCTCTTTCCGCAAAAAAGCTGAAAAGAAACCACTGAAACGCGATGAAGATGTGCCGGTGCCGCAAAACCTAAAACCGGTAGCCACGGCCAAAATCATTAATCCCAGCGGTACTTCGTCGGAAGATATTGAAGTGGGTGACCGCGTGCGACATGACCGATTCGGGGTAGGAGAGGTCACTTTCCTGGACGGTACGGATCCTAAAAACATTAAAGCCAAAGTGAAATTTCAGCATGAAGGAGAAAAAAACCTGATTCTGAAATTCGCGAAACTTACCAAACTGGATTAAGTTACAGCACCAGCTCCCGAAATAAGCGATCGAAGGTTTCATCGAGCTGGTTACAGATTCCTGGGTGCGGGCGGGAAGTTTGCACCGTGGCACTGCGTACAGCGGTAAGCCACCGGAACCGTTCCGGCACATCGAGCATTCCGATCCTTCCGGCCTCTTTCCGGCCGGCAGCGATTGCCTGAAAATGAGCCAGGGTTTCTTCCAGTTCCCCTACTTCAATCGAAGGCTGAAACGCGGTAAATTTCCCGGAACAAATCTGATACTGTACCCGCAGGTAGCGGCTTCTTTTACAAAAAAGAATAAGTCCCACGTTTAAAAATTCCTCCCGTTCCACTTTCGGAACAAAACGAATCACCGCATATTCATAAAGATGCTGCTGCATTTTTCGCTTGATTTAAGAAATTAGAGGAATGTTCGAGTCTTGTCATCAGGAAATGGAAATAGGCAAGGCGCAGTTCATCCGGTGTTTGGCGGGAGTCTTCCCACTGCAGCCAGTCATCCGGTATTTGATTGGTAATGGTTTTTAATATTTCAGAGGTAAGTTTTTCGTGCCCGAAACGATCTGCCTCGTCGAGAAGCGTTGCCTGCGGAAGCAGCACATGATCTTTAATATAAGCGAAAGTACTTTTCGCGTGACGGTCAAGATCTTCCCAGGAATGATGAAAATAAAAGGAAGCGCCCTGATCGATCAGCCATAGTTCTTTATGCCACCAAAGCAGATTGGTGTTTTTAAAAGTACGGTCAATATTGGTGGTAAAGGCATCGAGCCAGACGATTTTGGAGGCGAGCAAAGGATCTACCTGGCGCATGCCGTCGTAGGCCAACGCGCCGGACAGGAAATGCAAGCCCAGATTCAAACCCTGTGATGCTTTCAGCAAATCCTGAATTTCCTCATCGGGTTCCGTACGGCCGAAGTCCTCACTAAGTTGCGCAAAAACAAGTTCGGGCACCGGCAGTTCCAGGGCTTTGGCGATTAAACCGCCCAGCAATTCGGAGATCAGCATTTTCACGCCGTGCCCGGCACCGCGAAATTTTAGAACATACGTGAAACCATCATCTGCCTCCGCCAGGGCCGGTAACGAGCCGCCTTCCCGAAGCGGTAGAATATAGCGTTGAACCTTAACGGTGCGCAGCGAAAAATCTATCATAAAGCAAAATTACATTTTATATAATTAGAGAAAATTGTTCGGGACTACTTTGATTTATTCCGGAAACTCTCATCCTTGAACAGGATATTGTACACCAGAAAAAGACCCAGCCCAATGGCCACTATAAAAAATACAAATGGTAATAAACCATATCCTAGGACAGAGTACGAGGAAGGAACCCGCATGAGCAGCGCCGCGCCAATAATCATTGCTGCCAGAACGAGGCCGGCCGTAATCCTGTTGGCTACTTTTTGAAAACCATCGGTGAGGCGTTTTTCATTAAAGGCATTAATTCTCACTTCCAGTTGACCGTCCGCAAGTTTAGAGGTAATGATGTCCAGCCGTCCGGGCAAATGCTCCAGGAATTTTTTATTGTCCAAAATAAATCCATACAGATCATCAGGTTTCAGATATTCTGCCATTTTCTGGCGCAGCACTTTTTCTGTAAAGCGGCGAATGGCCTGCTGCATATCATATTTTGGCGTAAGTTCCGCAATAATCTGATCGAGATTTAAAAGTATTTTTCCCAGAATATTCAATTCTACGTTGACTTTAATTCCTTCATTGGCGGCAATACGGTTGATTTGCAAAACAATGCGTCCGGTCTGCATATCGGCAGCGGTAGTGGTAAGGTTTTCCTGCACCAGCCGGTTCAGATTTTTGCGAAAGCGTACTAAAGCGTCTTCATCCTCATGATCGTATTCGCTCATCGCCAGCAAAGCGTCCGTCATTTCATCACCATTTTTATGCCCAATGGAAATCAAAAGTTTGGTGATTTTTTCCCGCAGTTGGGGACTGAATTTAGCAACCATGCCTAAATCCATAATAGCCAGCCTGTTATTCGGCGTGAGGTGAATGTTGCCCGGATGCGGGTCTGCATGCGCAAAGCCGTCAACAATAATTTGCTGCAGATAGGCTTCAATCAGTTGGTCGACCAGCGGCGAGAAATCAGTTTCCAGTTTTCGCAGGTTGCCCAGCGAGGTTATTTTTTTGCCAAAAATATAATCCATCGTGAGCACCTTGCCGGTGGAATAGGCGGGAACTGCATCCGGAATCATCAGCAGATCGAAACGCTCCAGATTGGTCCGAAGTAAGCGGAGATGCTGTGCCTCCTTTTCATAGTCCAGTTCATTGACCAGAATAAAACGCATTTCCTCCACAATGCTGTCCAGTGCATATTTGCGCGCATTTTTGGAATAGGAAACAGCAAGATCCGCCATTTTTTGCAGCGTCTGCAAATCTTCGAGAAACCGCTGGCGAACGCCGGGACGCTGCACCTTAACCACCACTTCGCGTCCGGACGGCAATACTGCGCGGTGGACCTGCCCGATGGATGCGCTGGCCAAGGGTTCCTTATCGAAACTTTGAAACGCCTTTGAAATACGGACCCCAATTTCTTCTTCAAATATCTCCTGGATTTCTTCGTAGCTGATGGTTTCTACATCGTCCTGCAGTTCTGCCAAGGCTTCCAAATACGGATCCGGTAAAAGGTCCGGGCGCGTGGACAGCAATTGGCCCAGCTTCACGAAGGTAGGACCCATCCTTTTTAAATCCTCTACGAGTTCTTTCGGCGTTTCCTTGAAGTCGTACTCATTTTCCGCCTGCAGTTCATTCAGCGCAGAGTCGGTGGTTGACTGTACCACACCGCTGTTATAATATTTCAGAATGAATGCGAAAAACCGGGAATAGTATTCCAATTGCTCCAGCGCCATGTGTAATTTTCGCAGGAAGATAGAAAAAAATGTACCACAACAGATGCGAATCGTCGCTTAATCATTGTGATACGGGCGGCCCTGCAAAATCTGGTCGGCGCGGTACAATTGTTCCGAGAAGAATAACCGGATCATCTGGTGGGTGAAAGTCATTTTGGAAAGCGATAATTTCTGCTTTGCCGCGGCATATACTTCATCAGAAAAACCATACGCACCACCAATGACGAAGGCGACATTTTTCACTGCATTTCCCTGCCAGTGATCAATCTTAGCAGCCAGTTCACGGCTGGTCCACATAGCGCCGTTTTCGTCCAGAAGAATGATCTGGTCACATCCTTCCAGTTGCGAGAGGATGAGTTTGCCTTCTTCCTTCTTTAACTGTGCCGGCGACAAGTTTTTAGCATTCCGTACATCCGGGATTTCCACAAAAGAAAAATTCCAGGCGCGCGGCAGCCGTTTAATGTAATAGTCCATCAGTGATTGAATTTCCCTGTCGGCGGTTTTACCGACACAAACCAGATTAATGCGCATTTCCTATCTTTGCTTGCAAATATAACGGAATGCGCCTGAACACGCCCGCCTTTCTTACACGGATTCGTAACTTCCTCGATGAGCTTCACATCCCTTTTTTAGGGATTTCTCTTTGGAAGATGTTCGAGGTGTACGGTCAGGGTGTTTTTAAAATGCAGATCGGGCGCAGCGCTGCGAGTATTTCCTGGAGCTTTTTCCTGAGCCTGTTTCCTTTTATTCTTTTTATGCTATCGCTGCTGCCGTATTTGCCGCATTATGACAAGTTGCAGTTTTACATTTTTGATGTATTGATGACCAATATTCTTCCGTCCAGAATTCAAAAGGATGTTTCGGGTTATATTCAGGAGTTTATTCTGCCGAACATGAAAAACATCAGCAACATCACTATTGTTTTTGCCATGGTTTTTGCGGTAAACGGTACCCACTCGCTGATCAACGGATTTAATCAGAATACGAATCTCAAACGCGGTGCCGTGAAGGAATATTTGGTCGCTTTTGTTATAACGATTGCCTTTATCGCCTTAATTCTGGCAACGCTGCTGGGGATTTATTACAGTGAAGTTGTGCTGAAACTGTTTACACCGCAGTTTAGCATTTCCTGGTTTGTCGATAATTTATCGAAGATGATCGGGTTTATTTCGTTTCCGCTGTTTTACCTGATATTGCTGACCCTGTTTTACTGGGTGGGATGCCTGAAGATTACCACCTTTCGCCAGGCGCTGCCCGGCGCCATTTTAACTACCATTCTTTTCGTGGTCGTTACCTATTTTTTCGCGATTTATGTCCGGAATTTTGCGCGGTATAATGTGCTGTACGGATCGATCGGCAGTATTATTCTGGTGATGATCTGGGTTAATATAAATATCATTTTAATTCTGTTGGGAAACGAACTCAACATTGCCATTAAAAAAGTACGGCTCGAAAAAATGATTGCTGATGAAATGATTGCTACCGAACTCAGTACCTATTCTTCTGCTAATGAAAAACTGCCCTCGGACAGAGATTCGCTGACGACTGATTAATCCTCAGCTTCCGCTTCTCTTTTCTTTCCGATGTATTTTAAAAGCACATAACCGGCAAAACCAGAAATGGCCGAGGCTACCAAAATGGCAAATTTCGCCTCGTCCTGAATATCTACTCTGCCTTTAAAGGAAAGAATGGATATGAAAATCGACATCGTGAAACCAATCCCGGCGAGCAGGCCGGCGCCCATCATCTGAGACCAGGAGGTATCCTGCGGTAAAGTACTTATTTTAAGTTTTATAAAAATCCAGGAAAAAAGGTTGATGCCGATGATTTTCCCCAGCACCAAGCCAAGTATAACACCGTAACCGAGGCTGGAAAAGAGACCGTCCACCATTCCTTCTTTAAACATAATATTGGTATTTGCCAAAGCAAAAAGCGGCATGATAAGGAAGTTCACCGGCAGGTGCAGCTTCTGTTCCATGATTTCCAGCGGCGAGGGAACTTCGGCCGACTCATTGGTCGGAATGGTGAAAGCCAGCAGCACGCCCGCAATAGTTGCGTGAATGCCGGAGTGATGCATGCAATACCAAAGTACGATCCCCGGCAGCACATACATGTATTTCCTCGTGACGCCTATTTTATTGAAGACCACCAGCAAAGCCACAATCGCCGCGCTGACCGCCAGGTAAACCCACTGCAGTTGATCGGTATAAAAAATAGCAATGACGAGAATGGCACCCAGATCATCCACAATGGCGAGAGCCGCCAGAAAGATTTTTAAGGATAAAGGCGCACGTTTCCCCAGCATGGAAATAATGGCCAGCGAAAACGCAATATCCGTTGCCATAGGGATCGCCCAGCCGTGTTCATATTCCGTATGGTTATTAAAAGCGAGGTAAATTACTGCAGGAACAAGCATTCCGCCGATGGCTGCAATAATCGGCAAAGAAGCGGATTTAAGGCTGGAAAGCTCACCCTCAATGATTTCACGCTTTATTTCCAAACCTACGAGCAGGAAGAAAATCGCCATCAGGCCGTCATTAATCCAGATCCCGACGGGATAGCGCAGGTGCATAAAATCTGTTCCGAGTTGGGTGTCCAGCAATTGCTGAAAAGCAGGCCCGGCTGATGAATTGGCGATCATTAGCGAAACGAGTACGCAGAAGATAAGCAGGAAACCGGACGATTGGGAACTGTGCAGAAATTTTTTAAAGTAGCGGGAAATAGGCGACATTGATTATATTTAAAGTCTTTTGACGCGTGACACGCCGTTGATGTTTTTAAGTTGCTTAAAGGTTTCTTCGAGCTGGCTGCGGTTCTTCACTTCGAGGTTAATGTTGCCGAGGAAAATACCGTTATTGGATTCAATGGACATACTTTTCATATCCATACTCATGGTATTACTAATGACTGCGGTGATGTCATTAATCATTCCCATGCGGTCCAGGCCTTCGATCTCGATTTTAATACGGTTGCGGAAGCTTTCTTCGTTTACCCATTTGGCCGGAAGCACGCGGTAATCGTATTGTGCACGCAGGTTGATGGCATTCGGGCAGTTGTCATTGTGGACTTTGATTCCGTCGGAAATGGTAATGAAACCGAAAATTTTGTCGCCCGGAATTACGGTGCAGCACTTAGCAAAAGAATAATTCATCTTTTCTTCATCTTTACCGAAGACAATCATATTCAGATTGGTTTCCGGTGTTTCAGTGAAGACATCGCTTTTGTTAGAGGACTTGCGCAGCCGCTGCAAAATATTGCTGAAAAGACCTTTGCCTTCGGTGTACTTTTTCACGTCACTGGCATCCAGCTGTCCGCTCTGGAACTTCAGGAATAATTCCTGCGAGGTTTTCAGGCCGAAGAATTTCTGCATCTTATTGATCTCGTCGTCATTGTAATTGATCTTAGCATGACGCATTTTTCGCTGCAGAATTTCCTTGCCTTCTTCGGTAAGCGCATTTTTTTCGGAGTTTAAAATCGCCTTGATTTTAGATTTGGCTTTGGAAGTCACCACGAATTCCAGCCAGTCCGGTTTTGGCTTTTGATTTTGGGAAGATAAAATGTCGACCTGATCGCCGTTTCGTAAAACATATGAAATCGGAACCAGTTTGCCGTTTACTTTGGCACCCAGACACTTGCTGCCCAGATCAGAGTGTACCGAAAAGGCAAAATCCAGCGCGGTGGAGCCGATCGGCAAAATTTTAATTTCTCCCTTCGGTGTGAAAACAAAAACTTCTTTGGAGTAGAGGTTAAGTTTAATGTCATCCAGCAATTCGGTGGTGCTCAGCGACTGCTGGTTTTCCAGCACTTCACGGATTTCCGTTACCCAGCGCTCAAAGTTGCGGTCATCGGAATTTTGGCGGTAGCCTTCTTTGTATTTATAGTGTGCCGCGACGCCTTTCTCGGCGATATCATCCATTCGCTCGGAACGGATCTGTACTTCAATCCATTTTTTATCCGGGCCGAGTATGGTCAGGTGCAAACTTTCATATCCGGTGGAACGCGGTTGCGAAATCCAGTCGCGCATGCGGTGCGGATTGCTGTGGTATAAATCGGTTACGATGGAATAAATTTTCCAGGCCAGGAATTTCTCGTTCTTGGCATCTGATTTATATATGATCCGGATGGCGTAATTATCAAAAACTTCCTCGAAGGTTACGCCTTGCTTCAGCATTTTCCGGTAAATCGAGGAAACCGCTTTTGCCCGGCCCTTGATGGAGAAGTTTAAACCTTCGGCTGATAATTGTTCTGAAACTTCCTTCTTAAACTCTTCAATGTATTTTTCCCGGTTTTCCTTGGCAAGTTCCAGTTTTTCAGATATGTCGTTGTAGACATCCGGATTATTAAACTTTAAGCTTAAATCTTCCAGTTCTGATTTTATATTATACAGACCCAGACGGTGGGCGAGTGGCGCATAAATATAAACTGTTTCGCTGGCGATCTTCTTCTGTTTATCCGGGCGCATGCTGTCCAGTGTGCGCATATTGTGCAGGCGGTCCGCAATTTTTATTAAAATCACCCGAAAATCGGTAGATAAAGTGAGTAGCAACTTCCGATAGTTTTCAGACTGAATGGAGATATTCTGGTGGTTCATCACCGAAATCTTGGTGAGTCCGTTGACAATATCCGCGATTTTCTGACCAAAGATTTTCTTTAAATCTTCGTAGGTATAATCTGAATCTTCAATCACGTCGTGAAGCAGGGCACAGGCAATGGAGGTTGCTCCCAAACCGATTTCATTAGCGACAATTTTTGCCACTTCAATCGGATGGTAGATGTAAGGTTCACCCGTTTTGCGACGCTGATCCTTGTGGGCATCCAGCGCAATATCAAAAGCCTTTCGGATTACTTTGTTTTGGTCCTCATCAAGCTTGCGGTAGGTATTGGAAATTAAATCTTTATACCGCGCCAGGATTTCTTTGTTTTCCTGTTCTAAATCATAAGCCATACTCAACGACATTTAGGTCTTGCAAAATACGAAAAATATGGCAGTTCAAAAGCTTTGCCGATTGATGTCAGCAACGGTTTGCGGTGATTATTTTATCTTATGTTTCCTGCTTCAAAAACCAAGTCCGGACGCCCGAAAAAACGATAATGTGTATATTTGAAAACACAATCTATCCATATGAAATATAAAATGCTGCTTCTGGTATTTTTCACAACCGTAACATGGCACGCGCAAACTGTTTCTCAGAAACTCGACGCAGCTGTACACAAACTTCTCAGCAATTCTGTGGCACAGTCTGCCAGCCTCTCTTTATATGTTGCAGATAAGAATGGCAAAATCATTTACGAATATCAGCCCAATATAGGTTTAAGCACGGCTTCCACACAAAAGATCTTTACGGCTGCGGCAGTGCTGGAAGAACTGGGACCGGAATACCGCTATTTTACCACTTTGTCATATTCAGGAAATCTGTCCAATGAAGTTCTGAAAGGAAACTTATATCTTTTTTCCACCGGAGATCCCACGCTCGGGAGCTGGCGCTACACCGGATTTAAACCGGAAGATTTTAAAAAAGATATTATTGCATCGCTGAAACAAAAAAACATTAAAGAGATTACCGGTGATCTGATTATCGATGATTCTTATTTTGATTTCCAGACGGTGCCCGGCGGATGGCCGTGGAATGATATCGGGAACTACTACGGCGCCGGCGTTTGGGGCGTCAACTGGAGAGAGAACCAGTTTGATGTGCAGCTGACTCGAGGTGAAATTAAAAGCATTAACATTCCTTTACCCGGCGTGCAATGGGTGAACGATGTGGAGGTAAGCGGAAATTATGATCAAAGCCTGATTTTTACGGCGCCGCACAGTCCGGTAGCCCATATCAATGGAAAACTGCCTGCAAAAAGCATCACCGTTTCGGGTGCAACGCCAAATCCACCTCTGTCCCTTGGCTACGAATTGAAAGACTGGATGCAGCAAGCCGGAATCAGCTTTTCGGGAACTATTACTTCCGCCTCCGAAGCACGCAGTGCCGGCACATCTATTCCGGCCGGCTCAAGAACAGAGATATTGAAATATTATTCCCCAACCCTGGAAAAAATGGTGTACTGGTTTATGCGAAAAAGCATTAATTTATACGGAGAGACCTTCGTGAAAACTTTAGCAAAAGAAAAAAAGAACGAAGGGAGTTTTTCCGTCGGTGTAGATTACCTTAAAAAATTCTGGACCAATAAGGGTATCAGCTCGGTGATGCTCAATTTTGCTGATGGCAGCGGGCTGAGTCCACAAAATTACGTGTCCGCCAAAGCGGAAGTACAGGCGCTCCAATGGTCGCAAAAACAAAGCTGGTATCCAATTTTCCTGGAATCCCTGCCGGTTCAGGGAAATGGAATGAAGATGAAAAGCGGCACCATGAAAAACACCAAATCCTTCGCCGGCTATCACACCTCTAAATCCGGAGAGCAATACACTTTTGCAATTATCATTAATAATTACCAGGGCAGCAACAGCAGTGATGCACTCTACCAAATCCTGAATAATTTAAAATAAATGAAAGCGGCCAGCTTCCTGTCTAAACTCAACAACTGGATTATTTACCTGCTGCTGACCACCGCCGTAGGTGCGCTGGTGGTGGCCTCGGTCATGGTAATCGATTATCTTCGGAAGGAAGAAATTAACCGGATCGAACTGTTTGCCACGGCAATGAAATATCAGCAGGAAGAAATGCTCGAAGATCCGAAAACGCTGGATCTGATTCTGCAGATTAACAAAGCAAATACGACGGTACCGGTCATCATCACCGATAAAAACAAAAAGCCGCTGGGTCCGGATTTCCAGGTGAATATTCCGGAATATATTCAGCAGGATCCGGAGCGCCTGAAAATACTGCTGCAGAAAATGGAAAGTTCCTACAAACCCATCGAACTGCAAATGCCCGACGGAAATAACCAATACGTGTATTACACCAACTCGGATCTGTTGAACAATTTGCGTTATTCACCGTATCTGCTGGGTTTATTGATTGTGGCGTATGTGTCTTTTTCTTTCTGGTTTTTGCGCACTATTAAAAAAACGGATGAAGGCTACGTGTGGGCCGGACTGGCCAAAGAAACAGCGCACCAGATCGGAACGCCGCTTTCGTCGATGATTGGCTGGATCGAAATTTTACGGCTGGAAAACGAAAACAGCGAAGGCGTTCGCGAAATCGAAAACGACATTAACAGGCTAAAAACCATCAGCGAAAGATTCTCAAAAATAGGTTCTGTGCCGGAACTTAATGACTTGAATATCAATGAAACCATTCAGCTCAATTACGATTATCTGAAATCACGAATATCCAAAAAAGTTCATTTTATGCTCCTCCTGCCGCGCGAGCAGTTGCTTGTGCCGCATAACCGGATCCTGCTCAGCTGGGTGATCGAAAACATGGTGAAAAACGCCGTGGATGCCATGCGCGGTGAAGGCCGGCTCGAGATTGAACTGTATGAAAAACACCGCAATATTGTCATTAATATTAAAGATTCCGGATCGGGCATGACACGCACCCAGGCACGAAATGCGTTCCGGGCCGGGTACTCCACCAAAAAAAGAGGGTGGGGCCTGGGCTTATCTTTGGCGAAACGCGTGATCCGGGAATATCATAAAGGAGATATTAAAATTGCGGCTACCGCTCCGGGGCACGGAACGACCTTCAGAATCACCATGCGAAATAGCTGACCGCAGTCCAGCAGCTATTATTACTTTTCCATGTAGTTAATATAATATTCTGCGCTGAACTGAACTGGTGCTTTACTTTTCAGTTTTACTGTTTGCCAATTTTCCGTCGGATGTAAAGTGATATCAGCATTTGCCGGTCGTACCGGCAAATGCAAATTGGGAACTGTGTTCTGGTAGCGATACTGCAGTTTTCGTCCTTTTTGTTTGTATTCCAGTACCGGGATTTGTACCGTGCGCAGATATTGATCAAACACCGTGGAAAAATCAAAACCAGCTGCCCGGGAAATATAATCCTCCACTTGTTTTGAAGTAACCGTCTGGTGATAAAACGTTTTGTTCAGCCCGCGCAGGATTTGCCGGAACTTTTCATCATTATTGATTACCTGGCGAATGGTATGCAGCATATTTGCGCCTTTATAATACATGTCTCCGCTGCCGGATTTCGCAACGCCGTAGGGTCCGATAATCGTTTTGTCGTTCTTAATATTTTGCCGGATTCCCTGCACATAGGTGCTGCCGGCCTGTTTGTTCATATATCTTTCGGTAAACAGCGTTTCACTGTAATTGGTGAAACTTTCGTGGATCCACATATCTGCCTTGTCCTGAGCTGTTATGTTATTGGCAAACCATTCATGACCGCTTTCGTGAACAATGATAAAGTCCCAGTTCAGCCCCACACCGGTACCCGATAAGTCCCGGCCCAGGTAACCGTTCGCATAGCCATTGCCGTACCCAACGCCACTTTGATGCTCCATGCCGAGATACGGCGTTTCGATCAATTTATAGGAATCTTCATAAAATGGATACGGCCCGAACCAGTACTCAAAGGCAGCGAGCATCGGTTTTACCTGCGTAAACTGCTTTTTCGCTTTTCCCAGATTTTCTTCCAGCACCCAATAGTCCAGATCGAGTGTCCCCTTTTCGCCTGAAAACTGCTCGCCGAAGTGAACATACTTTCCTACGTTCGGAACGATAGAGTACGCATTAATAGGATTGGTGACTTGCCAGGTAAATTTGTTTTTGCCATTGATTTTCTCCTGCCGGATCAGCCGACCATTTCCAACACCCGTAAGTTCCGGCGCGGTAATAATCGACATGACCATGCCCTGATCGGGCTCATCGCTCCAAAGGTCTTTAAGCGGTAACCACACCGAGGTACCAATTCCTTCCTGTGCTACGGACATCCACGGATTGCCCTCGGTATCTTTTTTCCACACCCAGCCGCCATCCCAGGGAGCATTCTTAGCTTCGGTGGGTTTGCCTTCAAAATAAATTGTGAAAGAGGCTGTTTCGCCTGCGCGGTAGTCAGTGTTTGATTGCAGGAAGATAAAATCACCGTCGCGGCGGGTAGTGTATTTTTTCTGATCTGCTTGTGCTAAGCTGAAATTCATTGGCTGCTGCAAATCAATCTGAAAAACAGGCTTTTGCACATCTTTCAAGAGTTTAAAAGAAATGGTATTGCTGCCGCGG
Organism: Chryseobacterium salipaludis; assembly: GCF_022968825.1. GTDB lineage: Bacteria > Bacteroidota > Bacteroidia > Flavobacteriales > Weeksellaceae > Kaistella > Kaistella salipaludis. The sequence continues at coordinate 310,492 of NZ_JALHKS010000003.1, read as the reverse complement.
AGTGTTTTGGTTTCAAACTGCGGTTCAACTTCAATTTCATATTTCTGCACATCCCAAAAATTGCGGTACACGATATTAGAACCTTTCAGCGTATCCGCTTTCGTGAAAGTTTGTGCACTAAAAATTACCGGAATCAAAGCGAGTGTCAGCAGCGTTTTTTTCATAATAGAAGAAGTATACCCGCAAAGATAGAAGTTTCCGCACAGCCGGATGATACACAGCAGGTGAATAAATTATAGTATTTTTACGAAAATTTTTACGTTGATGAAAGTCAGACATTTTGCCGTTGCGTGCCTTTTCTTGTTCGCGATCTCCTGTAACAAAGACCAGCAGGTCCTGGATTCCCTTTATGAATACAATGCATCCATGGAAAGCCAGGGATACCATTTCGGTGATACCCTCAAACTGCCTAAAAAGGTGACAGATAATGCAGAGACCATTACCATCAGTTTCGGTGATAAAGAAACAACCAGCTTGGTAATCGATCCGGCTTTCTATACGCTGGGCGATAATGCGGTCACGTTTGTGGTTAAAAAGAAGAATGGAGAAGAACTGACGCAGGATGCGACCATCAATGTATTCGCGCGCAATGCCGAAGTTTTACTGAAATATGAAATTGTGGCTGAATATCCGCACGATCCTCAATATTTTGTACAGGGATTTGAGTTGGAAGGCAATATGATTTATGAATCAGACGGCCAGTTTGGGAAGTCAAGAATTATGAAATATCAGCTGGGAACCACCAAACCCGTGGTGGAAACTGAGCAGACAGCCGATGTTTTCTCGGAAGGCTGCACCATCGTGGGGGATAAAATTTACCAGCTGACCTGGCAGAATAAAAAAGGGTTTATTTATGATAAAAATTCACTCAAGCTGCTCAGCGAATTCGACTATCCGAATGTGATGGGCGAGGGCTGGGGCCTTACGTATGACGGAAAGCATTTAATTGCCTCAGATGGAACCAAAAATATTTATTATTTAAAAGTGGACAATCCTTCAGAAATGGTAAGGCATTTCTCAGTAGCAGGAAAATCCGAAGCATACGACCAGTTGAACGAACTGGAATATAAAGACGGATTCATCTATGCCAATGTTTGGCAGAAACCGATTGTCATTAAAATTAATCCCGAAAACGGTGAAGTAGTGGCAAAATTTGATTTTAGTGAAATCGCGCGCAAGCATACCACCGGAAATGATGATGTATTGAATGGCATTGCTTTCAAAGGTGAGAACATGCTGATCACCGGCAAAAACTGGCCGGCGATATACGAGGTTAAAATTTTAAAATAATTCGTGAAAAAGCTGTCTGTCTTTTTTCTGTTGTTATGCAGTATGGTGTACGGACAGCAACAGATCGTTCCGGCCGATACCGTGGTATGGAAGGATATATCAGATGTTCAAATCGATGATCTGGGTTATTTTCTCCTTTATAATTCACAAAAACAAAGTTTTACAAAGTATGACGCCGCCGGATTGCCGGTTGCCACCATCGGGTTCCGGCATCCGTTTCGGATACCGTCCGTACAGAACAGCCTGCGTTATCCGGCCTTTTCACAAAATTTGCAGGAACTGTCTTTTTTGGATGCGCGGCTGGCCGTCACTGAAAAAATTAAATTTCCGCTAACGCTAGGTTTTATCCGCGCGGTGTTTGTGGAAGATTTGCAGGAAGCCTGGTTGCTGGAAGAAAGCAGGCAGCGCCTGATCCAATACAATTACCGGGAAGATCAAATCCTGCAGGAAATTCCCTTTCCCATTTCATTTGCAGAAGTGAATGATTTCCTAATCTACCGGCGGGAAATATTTTTGCTGACAAAAAACGCACTGCAGGTGTACAACCTACGCGGCCAGCTTTTAAAACAAATTCTGGTGGAAAATGCAAGACGCCTGCGACGAGAAAATAAAACCATTTTTGTGCTGACTGATCAGGCTGTTTTGCAACTGAGCGATGATCTCCTGCAAATTACCTTCACGTGCCCGCAATGCCGCTTTGTGGATAAAAACTCGACCGGCTATTTGGGAATGACTGAGGACAAACTCTATCTTTACCCGCTGAAAAAAGAAGCAGTGAAATAACTGTTTCCGCAGTCAGTACAACTTTTCATTTAAATATTTTTATATAATACTATGCATATCGCGGTCACCGGAAACATCGGAGCAGGCAAAACTACACTTACCACCATGCTGGCCAAACATTACGGCTGGGAAGCGCAGTTCGAAGATGTGGACCATAACCCATATCTCGAAGATTTTTATGCGGATATGAGCAAATGGAGTTTTGCGCTGCAGATTTATTTTCTGGGCAGCAGATTCCGACAGGTAAAAGAAATCCGCGAGAGCGGTAAAAACATCGTACAGGACCGCACGATTTATGAGGACGCGCATATTTTTGCCCAGAACCTGAACGATATGCAGCTGCTCACCGACCGCGACTACAGAAATTACTCGTCAATTTTCGAGTTAATGAAAAGTTTTGTGTCTGCACCCGAGCTGCTTATTTATCTGAAATCGGATGTGCCGAATCTGGTGAAGAAGATTTATAAGCGCGGCCGTGATTATGAAGCTACCATCAGCATTGATTACCTTTCTAAACTGAATCAGAAGTACGAACATTGGATTTCCAACTATAAAGAAGGAAAATTACTGGTGATTGAAGTGGACGATCTGGATTTCGTGGAACGGCCGGAAGACTTCGGATATATCCTGGAAAGAACCGAAGCCGAACTGCACGGCTTATTCTAAATTTTATTTTTTTAAAAAATTGTAACTTTGAACATAATATAACCATCATGCTCAAAGTATTACACAATCCGAGCTGTTCCAAAAGCCGCGGCATTCTGGAATTTCTGGATGAAAACGGAGTGCCTTTTGAAATTATTGATTTCATTGCGCATCCGCTCTCTTATACCGAACTGAGAACCTTGGTGAAAAAGCTGAATGTTCCCGCAGAAATGCTTCTTCGAAAAAATGAGGCTTTATTTAAGGAAAAGTTTGGGCAGGAAACATTGAGTGAAGACAGATGTTTTCAAATTCTGGCAGAAAATCCCTCATTGATGCAACGTCCGATTTTGATCAAGGAACAAATAGCCATGATTGCACGCCCGATGGAAGTGGCAAAACTCTTTATCGAAGATTAATTATACCAAATCCCGCAAGGCTGCCGACAGTTTCTTATATTTAAAACTAAAATCAGTGTTTTTAATTTTTGAGTTATCAGCGCGGGTTCCCGTGAGCAGTACCGCACTCGTATCTCCAAAAATAAGTTTCAGCACAAACGAAGGCACCGGAATCGGTAAAAATAATTTATGTCGTGCGTGTGCCAGCTGTTTCATAAAATCAGCATTAGTCGGAACTTCATCTGCAAGCGCGTTATAAGGGCCATCAAGCTTTCTATTTTCGATAGCAGCCACGTACATGTTGACCATGTCTTCCAGGTGAATCCAGTTCATCCATTGTTTACCGGAACCAACCGGCGCGGAGAGATTTAAATTCACAATCTGCAGCAACTGTGGCAAGGCGCCACCTTTATTACTGAGCACCATTGGGGTACGCAAATGAACCACTCTTTCCGCCACATCGCGAAACTGCTCGGCAGCCTGTTCCCAGACTACACATAAATCAGACAGAAAATCGTGGTGAACTACAGCGTCCGCTTCCGTAAGTATTTGATTATCCGTAAACGTCCCGTAATAATTAATTCCCGAGGCGGAAACAAAACTATCGAGCTGAATACCGGACTGATTCACATATTGATGAAGGAGATTGGCAGCATCCACGCGGCTGGCGTACATTTCACGCTTGTTTTTTTCAGTCCAGCGCTGGCTGATCGGCGCGCCGGCCAGGTGGACAATGGATTGTACACCTTCAAAGGTTGTTGGATCAATATATTTTTTAGTGAGATCCCAGCGTAACTCCTCCTGCGTGGCAGGTTCATGCCGTGTGAGCAGTTTTAAGACGTGTCCCTGCTGACGTAATTGATGACATAAAGCCTTTCCGACGAGGCCGCTGCCACCGGTGATGAGTATCGTCATTTCGTTAATGATATTAAAGCATCATAACACCATCGATTTTCCCTACTTCTTTATATATACGGATGACTTGGTCTGCATCCATCACAAAAGCGTTAATATTTAAGGAGGTGTATTTTCCGTTTTTGCTTTCGCGGCTGGACAGGGTGAACTTAATGCCATCGAAAACGCGGTAAATTTCTGTGTGTTTGGAGGGATCGTTATTGATGATGAATTTAAAAAGATAATCTTCGGGAAAATCATGGGTGGCTTCCAGTTTTTCTTTTAATGATTTATAAAATTCTTCGGGATTGGCGTTCTGGTCGTTTTCTATAATATTGAGCATAATAAATAATTCTTAAGTATTTCCGCGGATCGCGAGAACAGGTGTTTTATATAAAAGATGATTAGCGGTTCTGCTGTAAGGCATTTTGCAGCGTCACCGCATTTTGTTGTTCGTGCTGTTCGATAATATTAAACAGGCCATTAACCATCTGCTGAGCAGCCAGCCTGCTGATGCCCGACGTAAGGCTGTTCGAAGCGTTCTGCTGTCCTCCGAAAATGCTGCCGAACAAATTGTTTCCGGCCATGGCTGAGTTTAAGGTCTGCACAATTCCGTACTCATTAAGTTTTGCATCTACTCTGGGTGCAATGGCGGCCATGAGTTGGGTTTCAGTTTTCTCGCGCAGTAATTTGGTAGCAGTGCCGCTTCCGCCCTGTACGATGCGCGTCACATCTTCCGCCGTCAGCGAGTTTACCGCATTGACCAGTACCGGCCGGGACACATCTACTGTAAAGGCCGCCGCCTGCGCAATATATTCGCGTTCTTTTTGCACGAGATTTCCAAGGCCGATCTTCTCCAGCGTATTATTAAGTTCGCGCAACTGCGACGGCATGGCCGCATCAATCAGCCGGTTCGCTAAAAAGCTGTTTTTATCTGCAAAAATACCCAACCCTTTGGTAATACCGCCCAAAAGAACTTTTTTCAGTACGGCAATTCCCACGGCAGAGGTAGCCAGTGCCACACAACTTTGCGTGGTGGTCGCTGCCGCCACAACGGAAGCACTTGCAACTATGATGGTTTTTGTTCTCATTAGAATTAAAATTAAAAAATATGGAGAATTACTCAAATAATACGCCAAATCAGAACATACTTCTTATTTGTGACAGTCCGGCCTGGTTCAACTTGCAAGGAGGAATTTGTAGATTGCAAAACCGCCCTGCTGTGACATAACATGTATTTACCTAAGACAAGAATGATCGATGGTTTGTTTATAACTATAAAAAGCAGGCTAGCGGTATTAAAGACCTTGAGTTTCACGAAGGCAAAACATCCACTTTAACATCTATAAAAGGATGCCGCCATACTGCCATGGCAATATTTATGAGAGCCCGTTTTTAATACGGTGCATTAGTGTAAATATGCAAAATAGAACTATCTTTGTCAATAAAAATAAAAATAGAACAAAAGCGACGTTTTATCTTTATTAAGAGATTGGGCTTATAATTGATATAGAGATACAATCGGTGAGGAATTCGCAATGTATTATGATCAGCTAATAATCCTGATACTTTACTGCATATTAATTATAAGAAGTTGTATAACACCGCTTTACAATGAATAATAAGATAATAGAACTCATCAGTTTTAGGCTTTATCAAAATAAATCAAAGAGGCTTTTTTTGTCGGTTTATTATTGTTATTTTTGAACACTGAAAATTATTAAAAGAAATGAGAGATCAATTCATCAAATGGGGAGCTGTAATCCTGGTGGTGACCTGGGCGCTGTCGCTTGTTTTAAAGGCGCACCTCTGGATTCCTGTTCTTCTTACCTGCATCTATTTACTGGGAATTTATAACAGTTTCCAGACGAAACATGCCATCCTCCGGAACTTCCCGGTACTTGGTTACTTCCGCTACTTTTTCGAGGGTATTTCTCCGGAAATGCAGCAGTACTTTATTGAACGTGAAACCGACGGGAAACCCTTTCCGCGCAATGAGCGTTCTGCCGCGTACCGACGCGCTAAAAACTTAACCGATACCGTTCCTTTCGGAACGCAGCTCGATATTAATACCCGACGCTACGAAGGGATTAAGCATTCTATTTATGCTAAATCACCGATGGAAGAATTGCCGCGCGTGTGGGTAGGAGGTGATGATTGTACCCAAAAATACAATGCCTCTATTTTTAACATTTCTGCCATGAGTTTTGGTTCTTTGAGTGACCGTGCGGTCATCTCCTTAAACCGTGGAGCTAAGAAAGGACAATTTTACCATAATACAGGTGAAGGGGGAATCTCTCCTTACCACTTGCAGGGAGGTGACCTTTGCTGGCAGATCGGTACCGGATATTTCGGATGCCGTGATGAGGAAGGAAATTTCTCTCCGGACATCTTTAAGAAAAATGTGTCACTACCGACGGTGAAGATGATTGAAATCAAATTGTCACAAGGTGCTAAACCGGGACACGGAGGTGTGTTGCCAGGTTCTAAGAATACACCCGAGATTGCGGCAATTCGTCACGTACAGCCAGGGATGACTATTGTTTCTCCGCCATCGCACTCTGCTTTTTCCAATGCAGCCGGGTTGTTAAATTTTATTAAGCAACTTCGTGACCTGTCTGGTGGGAAACCGGTTGGTTTTAAACTTTGTATTGGTGATACCAGCGAGTTTGAGGACATCTGTGAGCAGATGAACATCCTGAAAATTTATCCTGATTTTATTACCATTGATGGTGCTGAGGGTGGTACCGGTGCTGCACCGCCAGAATTCTCCGATGGGGTAGGTATGCCTTTGGAGCCTGCTTTAATTTACGTAAACCGTACGCTGACCAATTACGGACTGCGTGACAAAATGAAACTGATTGCTAGTGGCAAAGTCCTGACTTCTTTGGATATTCTTCGTGCCATCGCGATGGGTGCTGATATGTGTAATAATGCGCGCGGATTTATGTTTGCACTGGGTTGTATTCAGGCCTTGCGTTGTAACACCAACACTTGTCCTACCGGGGTTGCTACGCAGGATAAAATGCTGATTAAAGGTCTGGATGTTACTGATAAAAGCGAACGTGTATACCACTTCCACAAGAATACACTGCGTACCTGCAATGAACTGATGGCAGCGGCAGGCCGCGCTTCTTATGATGATGTTGACGCTAGCATGTTCATGAGAGGAGATGAATTTGAACATCTTGCAGATGGTTACTTCCCTGAAGTGTTTACCAATCTGAAGAAAACTGAGCCAATGGCCAGCAAGTTTGAATAAGCGATAAAATTAATTGTACTAAAGCTCCGTTTTTCGGAGCTTTTTTTGTGCACATAGGGTTTGACACAGTATTTTCATTTGAATGATCATTACAGGCTTTAAAACAATCATTTATAGAAGCTATAAAACCCGTCATCATGTGACTGCCCAAGCTTTATAATTATGATGCTCTTCAGTCCGGTATTTCTATGTTTTGATTACTAGCGGTTTTCTGTCGGTATATTGTGGCTTGTGAATTCAGCTTGTTATCTGCCCGTTTTATTCTGTTGTGCAAACCTGAATTGCATTCCTGAATAAAAGTAAACCGCTGAAGTCAATTGGCATAAAAGCATTTTTAACAGCATATCTCCAAACACAAAAAATCCGAACCTTTCGAGTTCGGATTTAGTATTCAGTATAAAAGCTGATTATGCTTCTGTATTTTCTTCCTCTGTGGTAGCTTTAGGAGCAGCAGGAGCAGCCTTTTGTACAGGCTCTGCAGGAGCGTCAGATACTACTTCGAAATCGAAGTTGTGTTCTACATTTCTGTGCAGACGGATCAACGCGGTAAATTTACCGGTTCTCTTGATGTTGTTACCAGGAATTTTGATGTATTTTTTATCAACCTGAACGCCTGATTTAGAAAGCTCTTCAGAAAGATCTGCATTGTTGATAGAACCAAACAGTTTATCACCGGTACCCACTTTCGCAGCGATGGTAATATTGGTGTTTTTCAGTTGCTCAACCGTTGCGTTCGCAGCAGAAACCAATTTTGCTTCTTCTTCTTTTCTTGATTCCAAAGTTTCAGCAAGTGCCGCTTTGTTTTTTGGCGTAGCCAGTACTGCCAGGCCTTGTGGCAATAGGAAGTTACGTGCATAACCCGGTTTAACACTTACGGTATCAAACTCCAGTCCCAGGTTTTCTACGTCTTTTTTTAGGATAATGTCCATTGTTGTTGTCTTGTTTTTGTTTGGCAGAAGCAAATTTCATAAAGCTTCTTTAAAACAGTTAGAATATAAATTTAATTCAGCAACTTAAAAAAGAGGAAAACTGAACGCTTTCCTCTTCTCTTTGTTTCTTATTTTAAAAGGTCAGCAACGTAAGGCATCATAGCCAGGTGACGTGCTCTTTTGATCGCTGCAGAAACTTTACGCTGGTATTTCAGGGAAGTTCCGGTGTAGCGTCTTGGTAAAATTTTACCCTGCTCGTTCACAAACTGCAACAGGAAGTCAGCGTCTTTGTAATCAACGTGCTTAATTCCGTATTTTTTGAAACGGCAGTATTTTTTGTCGGATTTTGTATTAATATCTACAGGGGTCAGAAATCTTACTTCAGATTCACCACCTGCGGAGGCTTGTTTAGCCATATCATCGATTGCCATATCTGTATCTTTTTTTAAAATTATGCTTTAGCAGCTTTCAGTTTGTTTCTTCTGGTAACGGCATAGTCAATCGCATGCTTGTCCAGTTTTGTAGTCAGGTAACGGATCACTCGTTCGTCACGTTTGAAGGCGAGCTCCAGATCAGCTACCACAGTTCCTTCTCCCTTAAATTCGATCAGGGTGTAGAAACCATTCTTTTTCAGCTGAATTGGGTAAGCTAATTTTTTCAGTCCCCATTTTTCTTTGGCGACAATTTCGCAATTGTTTGAAGTCAACAGGTCTTCAAACTTTTTCACTGCTTCCTCCACCTGTGCGTCAGATAGAACGGGAGTTAAAATGAAAACAGTTTCGTAGTTGTTCATGATGTTAAATAATTTGTTAAATATTACAAGCTGCAAAAGTAAAGTTTATTTTGCAGTCTCACAACAAAAGAGAGTTCTAATTTGCTGTAAATAAAACAAGTTCTTTTTGAAACCGTAAACAAAAAAAGCCCGCTTACGCAGGCCCTCAATAATTATAATAAATGAAAAGATTACTTTTTCAAAATTTTCACTGTTTTGCTGCCGGCTTCGGTTTGAACAGTTACCACATAAACGCCCGGCGACAGTTTGCTCAGATTGATCTGATTTTTCTGTGCTGCCATTGTGTGACTCGATACAGCTTTCCCGGTCAGATCATGTACCGTTACGCCGGATAATTTGCTGTCTGAATCGATATTCAGCACATCTAGCACCGGATTCGGGTATACATTCAAATTCTGGCGATTCGCTTCGCTTGTGCCGAGTGTACCTACATTCACCGTATAATCTTCTGCCTGGCCATAACTTGCACCCATGCAAGGGTTAAGTAAATTAGTAGAGCCGAAAATCTTTTTAACACGCATTCTGGTAGAACCGGCAACTGCATCAGCTGGAACAGCGATATCCATTGTCACTTCCTTGCCATCCGTACCGGTTGAGTTTTGCAAGGCGGTCGGTACCTGGTACACTTCTCCTGCATCATCCAGTATTCCATTTTGGTTCCAGTCGATGAATACCACGAAGTTATTTTTGAAATTTCCTGATGTATTCCCTTGCAATTTAATCGTATATGTGTTTCCGGCCGAAACATTTCCCGTAATATTAATAAAGTCCTGGTGTCCTTCTGTATTAGAGGTCGCCGCAGGGGTCACATTATTAATACCTGCAAAATTTACTAACGTAATAGGCTCTGTTTTGGAGGTGAAATTCAGCGGTCCGCAATACGGCGCAAATGGATTTGCCATCGTGGTAAAACTGAATACCGTACAGCCTGTTGCAGCACCAACACTGTTTTTGGGAACTACTTTCCAATAATAGGTCTTATCAGCTTCCAGATTCAGTACGTTGTAGGACATTTCCGAAGTGGAGCCCAGTAAAGTAGTTGGGTCCGGGTTGGTATCCAGGTAAACGTCGTAAGCTGATGCTTCGCCACCCATTGTTGCTGCGGTCCATTTCAATGATAAAGGAACGTTATAATCAACTCCGGTCGTGCTGTTTGCCGGCGAAGTGAGCGTAGGGCATCCGGGCGCTTCTGTCGGAATATCCTTTACCAGAATATTGTCCAGCAGCAACACGAATTTATCGGTAGAATTATTTACAAAGGCAATGCGTACGCTGGTGCCGGCATAATCCGCCAGTGATGCCGTTCTTTTGATCCAGGCACCATTTTCAGCCGCTGTGCTGTAGAGCGTCACTGTAAAATCAGCCACCGTATTGCCACCGCTTGGAGCCAGCATTACTTTATATCCGTCGCGGAAATCCGGATCTTGTGCTTTGGCTTCCCAAGATAAATCAGCTCCTCCGGCAGGGATCGCAATAGCCGGCGAAATTAACCAGTCGTTGGAAGTGCCGGCCGGATCATACCAGGATGAACTGGCAGCTGCATAATTTCCATCGGGGCCACCATAATTGGGAGTCGGGCCGCCGCGGTCTACCCGAATCCAGGCACTCGCATCATACTGTGCCACTGCTTCAGCGTGTGGGAGGCCATCCACATCAATCTTTGTCCAGGCACCGATCCCCGGACCATTCCCATCAAAATCTTCCTGGAAGATTTGCGATGTTGCCAAAAATGGCATTGCCAGTAAAGAGGCAGTAAGTAAAGTTTTTTTCATAACATAAAATTTGGTTAGTTATCTGCCGAAGTTAGAAAAATATTTTTATATCAGCAAAACAAATTGCTTTTTATTATTAAATTATACAGGCTAAATAGAAATGCTTGCATAGATAATAATAACAGGTTGCAGTGCGGAACTGTGCCACATTCTGAGAAAAAGCATAATTCGGGGCATAAAAAAGCCCGCTTACGCAGGCTCCTTCATATAATATAAAATTCTTATTTCCCAAGTTTAATCCTCAGGTTTTTGAGCATATCTTCCGTCATCGATGCAATATCGAAATCATAACTTAGATTCCAGTCTTCCTTCGCACGGGAATCGTCAATGGAGGCCGGCCAGGAATCGGCAATCTGCTGCCGGAAATCAGGCTCGTAAGAAATCTCAAACTCCGGAATGTGCTTTTTAATTTCGGCTGCCAGCTCCGCCGGTGTAAAGGAGAGCCCGCCTAAATTGTATGAAGTATGTACGGTCAGGTTTTCCTTCGGAGCCTCCATTAGCGCCAGCGTCGCGTTGATCGCATCATCCATATATAGCATCGGCATCCCCGTGTTTTCAGAAATAAAACTTGTGTACTTTCCTTCATTAATCGCTTCATAGAATATTTCCACTGCGTAATCCGTTGTGCCGCCGCCTGCCGGTGTTTTCCATGAAATCAGGCCCGGATAGCGGATGCTTCGTACATCCACACCGTATTTATCAAAATAATATTCACACCATTTTTCACCTGCCATTTTACTAATGCCGTACACCGTCGTCGGATTCAGTACCACATCCTGACCTACGTCATGCTTGGGCAATCCTTTGCCGAAAACCGCAATCGAACTCGGCCAGAAAATTTTCTTAATTAGCCCTTCCTTTGCCATTTCACAGAAATGCAACAGGGGCTCCAGATTGAGTTTCCAGGCGAACAGCGGCTGTTTCTCGGAAGTTCCCGACAGTAAGGAGGCGAGGTGGTACACCGTTGTAATCTCATAATCCTGAATCACCTGCCGCACCAGCTGCGTATTGGTAACATCCATTCGTTCATAATGTCCCGCCGCAGTAATGCCTTTCTGAAAACGGTCCAGTCCCGAAGCTACAACACTATCGGCACCGTGTATTTCAACCAGCCGGTTCGTCAGTTCCGTGCCAATCTGGCCCAGCGCGCCGGTAATAAGAATCTTTTCTGATTTGGATCGCATAGTACTTTTTTATAATTTCCCACAAATTTACTCATTTGCATTGTGAATTTCAGCCGGCAGCGTCAGAATATTTATTTGGGCAACTAAATCCGTCTTCCGCTCCCGCTTCCCGCGCCTTCGCTGGCGCGGGAGAGCTCCGCTCAAGCCGGGTTGCAGTTCGGTTTGTCTCCGCGCGTTTTGTGCATTTTTAATTAAATTTGGTCAAATTTTGCAACCATGAAAAAATCAGTACTTCTCATATTGGCCGTTCCCGGCTTCCTGTTTGCGCAGTTCACCAATATCAAAATACAGAAACAGAACTCATCCGACACCGGCGGCATGGTGGTTTCCGCGCATCCGTTGGCAAGTGAAGCCGGCGCCGAAATTCTACGGAAAGGCGGCAATGCGTTTGATGCAGCAATTGCAGTTCAATATGCCTTGGCAGTGGTATATCCGCAGGCTGGCAACATCGGTGGTGGCGGCTTTATGGTGGCAACAAGGGCAAACGGTGAGAAGCTCGCCCTCGATTTCCGTGAAACCGCACCTGCGGCGGCCCATCGCGATATGTACCTGGATGATTCAGGTAATGCAAATACGGATCTTTCACAAAATGGGTCGCTGGCCGTGGGTATTCCGGGTACGATCGCCGGACTTTTTGCGACCCACCGCTACGCAAATCTGCCCATGGCCGAACTGATCCAGCCTGCCATTGATCTGGCGGAAAAGGGAGTTTCGCTCACAGTGCACGAAGCTGACCTGCTTAATGAACATGCCACAGATTTCGCAAAGTTTAATAGGCATCAAACGGCCTTTCAGAAAAACCGCACCTGGTATCCGGGAGATATTCTGAAACAACCCGAACTCGCGCAAACCCTGAGACGCATCCAGCAAGACGGTCTGGCAGGTTTCTACAGTGGCAAAACAGCTGATCTTATCGTGCAGGAAATGAAACGTTCCGGCGGCATTATCACCGCCGAAGATTTAAAAAATTATAAAGTACACGAACGCACGCCACTTGAAATACCGTACGACGGGCATCAAATCGTCACTATGCCATTACCGTCCAGTGGCGGGATTTTGCTGAGCCAGATGCTGCAAATGTCCGAGTTGGCAGGACTGCAGCACTACGCACAAAATTCCACAGAAGCCGTGCAGATCATGGTAGAAGCAGAACGCCGTGCCTTCGCAGACCGCGCAGCTTATATGGGTGACCCGGCTTTCATTACGGATGAAACTGAAAAACTCACCTCCCGGGAATATGTTCGCAGCCGCTGGAGCAGTTTTAGTTTTAAAAAAGCAACTCCCAGCGCGGACGTGGGCGATATTATACAACCCGTTACGGAATCTACTGAAACCACGCACATTTCCATCACGGACCGGTATGGCAATGCGGTGGCCGTTACGACTACTTTAAACGGCTTGTATGGAAGCAGGGTAGTGGTGCGTGGGGCTGGCTTCTTATTAAATAATGAAATGGATGATTTCTCCATCAAGCCCGGTGTACCGAATATGTTCGGTGCTGTGGGTGGTGAGGCCAATGCGATACAGCCCGGAAAAAGAATGCTGAGTTCCATGACGCCTACGGTTGTTCTTAAAAATGGAAAACCTTTTATGGTGGTTGGAACGCCCGGTGGCACGACTATTCCAACAAGCGTGTATCAAACGATTGTGAATGTCATTGACTTTGAGCTCTCACCGGCCGCGGCGGTAAATGCGCCGAAATTTCATCATCAGTGGCTGCCTGAAACAGTTTCGGTAGAGAAACGCTTTCCAAAGTCAGTCCGTCAAAAACTCGAAGATAAAAATTACACCGTCACTGAACGCGGTAATATCGGTCGTACCGAATTGATTTTGATTAAAAAAGATGGCGTCACCGGTATTGCGGATTGGCGGGGCGACGATTCGGCTGCAGCGGAATAAAACTTACTGACCGGCCAGTTTCTTCAGCATTCCGTTGAATATTAAACCGTGAAAAGGTAATACAGAATACCAATACAGCCTTCCGGAAATTCCCAGCGGCCGAAAGGTGGCTTCCTGATGCAAAATGCCGTCTTTAATCCTGAACTCCAGCCAGGCTTCACCCGGAACTTTCATTTCGGCAAACAGCAGCAGGCGATTCTCACTTTTGCTGGCATACAACACACGCCAGAAATCCACCGAATCTCCCGCCTGGAGTGTATTCGTATTCCGGCGGCCGCGGCGTAATCCCACACCGCCAAACAGTTTGTCCAGAAAACCCCGGGTACGCCACAGGAAGTCTGCATAGTACCAGCCGGTTTTACCGCCAATACTAAAGATTCTTTCCAAAGCTTTTTCCTCGTCGTCAACCTTCATCTCGCGGATATCCTTATAACAACCTTCATCCGGAACCTCCAGGTATTGCCATACTTTTCTTTTATGAAACTGGTTACTGAAAGAGTCAAACCAGCTGGAAAGCACATCGTTTTGCTTAATCTTGTCAAACGCCATGCGGATGGCTTCACAGTAAGAAAATACATGGATGTTGAGCCGCTCCGCTAAATTGTTGGGCTCGGCAACTACGTCCACTTTCATGCTGTCCACCAGATTCTTTGCTAACGGATAACTCGTAGAAGTCACAAAATACAGCCAGTACGAAGAAAATCGCGGAGACATCACGGGAATCGTGATAATCTTTCGCTTCAGGCCGCGAATTTTGGCATATTCCAGCAGCATCTGTTTATAAGTCAGTACATCACTGCCTGCAATATCATAATGCTGGTTATAAGTGAATTCCTGCCCGAGGACACCGGTCAGGAACTGCATCACATTCCGGATAGCGATAGGCTGGCATTGGGTGTTCAGCCATTTGGGCGTAATCATAACCGGAAGCTTCTCCACCAGATCACGGATAATCTCGAACGAGGCGCTGCCACTGCCCACGATGATGGCCGCCCGTAAACTCGTGAGTGCATAATGGCTGCTGTGCAGTGCTTCTTCCACATTTTTGCGGGACTGCAAATGCCGCGACAGCTTTTTCTCGTTGACGATACCTGTCAGAAAGATAACCTGCTTAACGCTTGTCTTTTCCAGTGCGCTTCTGAAATTCAACGCAGACTGTTTTTCTTTTTTTAAAAAATCACCTTTGCCGGAGGACATGGAGTGAACGAGATAGTATGCGGCATCGATATCCTCCGGGATGTTCTGAAGGGTATCCTCGATTAAAAAATCGTTTTCAATCACCTCAATCTGACTTAGGTTGTTTTTGAAAAGATCCGTACTGAACCGATGTTTATCCCGGACGGAACACACCACATGGTGCCCGTCTGCCACTAATTGAATTAGTAATCTTTTGCCGATGTAACCGGTAACGCCAGTGAGGAATATTTTCATGATGGAAAAAACTTTTGCAAAATTTCGTATCTGCTTTTGAAGATAAACTTTACCTTATTTGTTACGGAGCTGCCTGCAAGAAGGTCGCCAATAACCCCGAACGGTAATTTAAAATTCACAATGTCGGTCATTTTCACCTGCCCGTCCGGCATCTCTTCGAAATGGTGTTCATGATGCCACATCGCATACGGGCCAAACCGCTGCTCGTCCACGAAAAACCTGCGATCCTCCAGGTGCGTAATTTCGGTAATCCAATTGGATTTAACAAGCGGAAAAATTCCGATTTTATAGGTGATGATCTGGCCGCGATACGTGGTGGGCGGTGGGTTATTGGTAATATAAAATTTCATTTCCGGCGGCGTAATTTTATCCAGGTTCATGGGTACCGTGAAGAATGCCCAGGCTTTTTCAAGACTGACCGGTAAAATCTGCTCCGAGGTCAACGTATAAATGCCGGATTGCTTCTTTAAAACGATGTTCATGGCTGCACTGGAAATTTAGTTTTTAAATATTCAAATAATAAGGTAATGCTGTACAAAAGCGCAAAACAATAAAAGCTGTCCTCCACCGGAATGGTTCCCAACCTGATTCCCAGATTTTCATTATTGTCATAATACACCACCGGCTCTGCGGAATAACTGCCGGTAAGCGCGCCGTTCACAAAATAGAAAGGAATGAAGATGATAATAAAGCTCAGATAAAATCTTCGCGCCACTTCCCATTTGTAAATGAGCTGAAATAACAGCAGAATCGTAAAAAGGCCCAGGCAGACAAAAGTGTACAGCCTTTCATGGTATAAAACAGTTAAAGTAAGTCCTGTTAGAAATAAAATCCAGCTGATTACGCTGGTAGCTTTTTCGCTCAGCATTATTTTAGGGTAAAAATATTCCAGCGAGTAATGAATAAAAACACTGGCGTACGGAATTAGTAAAAAGAAAAGATACTCCTCCAGTGGCATCCCGAGAATTCGGAGTCCAATCAGATATTCATCATTAAAACCCCAGACCTGCTGATACGTGAAAAAAACATCCCAGGCTATAAAGAAAAATCCGACAATAATAATCGCCAGGAAATAAGGTTTCCAGTAGCGGATGAAATGCATGCGTTTTCGCTCGAAGCTAAAAACAAAAGGAATTAAAAAGCTAAAAACGTCGAGAAGTAAGTAGTAGAATGATTGCAAGATATATTATTTTTTGGTGGACAATCGTGCCTCTTTAAAGTATTTATAGGGAACATACAGCATTCCGAAGCATTCGCCATCGTGCTTGCCGAGATGCTTGTGGTGCATTTTGTGTGCTTTTCGTAAACCGCGGAAATACCAGTTATTGGTTTTATCAAACCATTTAAATCTGCGATGAATTAAAACATCATGGACCAGGAAATAACAAATTCCATAAATCAGAATACCGAGTCCTACAAAAAACATCCAGTTCAGGTCGCCACGGCTGCCGAAATAAAACAGCAGAATGCTGGGAATCGCGAAGATTACAAAGAAAGCGTCGTTCTTTTCAAAGACATGCGGATAGCCGGGCTGATGATGATCTTCATGAAGGTACCAGCCGAAACCATGCATCACATACCGGTGTGTAAGCCAAGTAATGCCTTCCATGGCTAAAAATACAGCCAGTGTAATCAAAATAAAATATGCCGTTTGCATCTTAGAGTTTTAATTTTTCTTTCATATATTTTTTAATTTCCGCGTCCTGTACGGTGGGGAAGGCTTTTTTCAGAAACTTTCTGTCCTCTTCAATATGCTGATGGTAGCCGAGCAAACTCGGAATGTTTTCCTGCGTAATGAGTCGCATCAGGCGGAGCTCCACATTATCCGGCGCGGCTTTAATCGCCTGTTCCATCAGTTGTTTTCCTTCTTTGAAGTAAGACATTTTTTTTAACGGATTAAAAACATGTTTCACCATTAGGAAATTTCCCGCTGCATGAAAACCCTGGTATAAGGCATTTCCGCTTTTGCTGTAAGCGGCTTCCGCTTTATTAATAAATGTTTTGGTCTCACTCTCGGAGTGCTGCGCTTTTTTAATCATTTCGCGGAACTGAACTGAGGATTGGGCATTACACATCTGGCCAAAAAGTAAAACGAAAAATAAATACCTGAGCTTCATCTGACTATATTTTTAAGTTTTCATCAAAGTAAATTTAGGTTTTTATTTACAATCATTTCCCCGAAGAGATAGATCTTCCGTGCATTGGAAACCCGGATGCGCTTCTGCATCAGCTGTTCTGCTTTGGTACGCCGGATTTTTTTAAATAAATTAAAATAATATTTATACGCCATAAAAACAGCAATTTTACTTGAGATCGGCAGCTGCGTAATCCCTTTTTTCGCGTGGGCAAAATCGCGGGCAATATCCTGCTCAATTTCCGCTTTATCAGCCGCTGAAAAATTCTTAAAATCAATATTCGGAAAATAGGTGCGGTCCAGATCATTAAAGTCCGCACTGATATCCCGCAGAAAATTAATTTTCTGAAAGGCAGCGCCAAGGCTTTGTGCATACGGTTTTAGCCGTTCGTACTCCGCATCATTGCCATCCACAAAAACTTTCAGGCACATAAGCCCGACCACTTCCGCAGAACCGTAAATGTATTCATTGTACCGCTCATCATTCAGGTTTTTAATTTTCCCTAAATCCATGCGCATGGAATGCAGAAAAGAGTCAACCAAATGCTGTGGAATGTTTTTCTCGCGCTGTGTACGGCAAAAAGAATTTAAAATCGGATTCAGCGAAATGCGGTTCTCTCTCGCTGCTTTATAACTGTCCTCAAACTCCTGCAACAGTCTGGATTTATCGTAATCGTGAAATGTATCTACGATTTCATCAGCCAGGCGCACGAAACCATAAATATTATAAATATGCTGGCGTATCTCAGCATGGAAAAGAGTAGAGGCACGGGAAAAAGAAGTGCTGTACCGTTCGGTTACCATCTGCGACGTACTGTTGCAGACATCCTGGTAAATAGCGAAATTGTTCATATGCTGAGAATTTTGTGTTTCTGTTTTTTGATGTATTCTGTCACCACCTTTCCGGAAATCAGTGCCGGCGGAACCCCCGGGCCCGGTACGGTGAGTTGTCCCGTGTAGAAAAGATTTTTAATTTTTTTGTTGGATATGCTCGGCCGCAGGACAGAGGTCTGAAGCAAAGTATTAGCCAAACCATATGCATTGCCGCGGCAGGAATGGTAGCGGTCTTTAAAGTCCTGAACGCCAAAACTTTTTTTGAATAATACAGATGGTCTCAGATCTATTCCTGTATTCTTTTTGATTCGATCCATAATTACCTCGAAGTATTGCTCATGAACTTCAGGGCTGTCTTCCAAATCGACCGCTACCGGAATGAGAAAGAAGCCGGTTTCCTTGCCCGCCGGGCATAAGGAATCATCGGTTTTTGAAGAAAAATTGGCGTAAAATAAGGGTTTTGCGGGTAATTGCGGTGTATCGTAAATTTCCGCTGCATGATGTTCAAAATCCGTATCGAAAAATAAATTATGATGCAGCAGTTCTGGTACGGGTTTATCAAAGGCAACGTAATATAGAAAGGAGGACGGCGCAAAGGTTTTCTTGTACCAATATTCTGTGGTATAGTTGCGCAGTTCCTTCGGCAGCAGCTGTTCGGTGTGCGCATAATCAGCACCGGAAACAATAACATCTGCGGAAAAAACACCTTGTGCGCATTCGACACCGGTTGCGTAACCGTCTTCACACCTTATTTTCCGCACTTCCTGATTACAGTGAAAGCGCACGCCGAGTTCTTCCGCCAGCTTCGCCATGCCCAGCGCCACAGCATTGAAACCACCTTTCGGATACCAGGTTCCCAGGCCGAAGTCTGCATGGTTCATAAAGTTATAAAAAGCCGGCGTTTTGTCTGGTTTCGCACCAAGGAACAAAACCGGAAATTCCAGAATGCTGCGCAGCTTCGGATTTTTGATGTTGCGACGAACCGTTTGTGAAATGTTTTGCACAAATAAGGGCAGGCGGGCAACCGTTTGCGGACTCACCAGTTCCAGCAAAGATTTACCGGGATTATAAACCAGGTCCTGCATTGCTATTTCGTAATTTCGTTTGGCTTCATCCATAAACTTACGAAGGTGCCTGCCACTGCCCGGTTCGATCTTTTCAAAAGTTTTTATGATTTCTTCCGGCTCATCAGAGATATCAATATAATCTCCTTTACCGAACACAACACGATAACCCGGCGAAAGCTTTTTCAATTCATAATACTGCGAAACTTCTTTCCCAAAGTCAGCAAAAAACCGTTCGAAAATATCCGGCATCCAATACCAGCTGGGCCCCATATCAAACCGGAAGCCTTCCATTTCCAGTATGGAAGCGCGGCCACCGATTTGTTCATTCTTCTCCAGCACATCCACAGCATAACCATCTTTTGCGAGATAGCAGGCAGCGGCCAGCGAAGAAAATCCGGATCCAATGACGACAGCATTTTTCATAATCTACATTTGTGATAGAACAAAACTATACTTTTATTTTCATATTAGAAAATATATTTACTAAATTTGTTTCATCAAAAACAAATTAATATGCATTCTTCTGAAATAAATCGTGAATTACTGATGGAGCTGTACGCAGATGTGGTGCTGAGAAATGGCACACCACCGGCCAGTGTTTATCAGTTCTGCCAACAACATCAAATAGCCGAGCCGGAGTTTTATGCTTGCTTTGGTTCTTTCCGAAACCTGGAACAAAGCTATTTTCCATTTTTTATGAAACGCACTCTTGAACTTATTTCTGGCCATCAGTATTCAACTGATGATGCAAAAGAGCGGCTGCTGACCTTTTATTTTACATTCTTCGAGCAACTTGCGATTAACCGCAGTCTGGTTTTATATCTGCTGCAGGAGAAACCGAGCCGTGCAGACCGGTGGCGCAACGTGCAATCCGCTAAAAAACTATTTTCTGACTATATCAAAAATCTTGCCCTTCCGCATTATATTAAAATGGAAGAGGTACGGTCGCTCAGCGATTTCCATAAAGTGCAAAGTCGTGCGACCGCCGATGTTTTCTGGGTACACCTGCTATCTGTTTTAAAGTTTTGGCTGGAAGATGACAGCCCGCGCTTTGAGAAGACCGATGTTTATATCGAAAAATCTTTAGACACAGCCTTTTCCCTGCTCGATATCAGTCCTGCGCGCAAGCTGGCTGACCTTGGTAAATTTCTGTATCACGAGAAAATCCGTCCGTTTATATGAAAAGCTTAGACCGAATTCCTGTTTCTAAAATTGAGCGCGCTGCCAAGATTTTGCAGACGGGTGCCAAGGTGGGCGTGAACTACCTTAAATATTATGGCGACCAGGTAACCGGCAGCCGCGAACAGGCGCGCGAGCAACTGGATCGCAATAACGCGTCGGATATTTATGACAGCTTGAAGCAAATGAAAGGCAGCGCGTTGAAGGTAGCACAAATGCTCAGTATGGAAAAAAATATGCTGCCAACCGCCTATGTTGAAAAGTTTTCGCTGGCACAGTTTCAGGTCCCGCCTCTGTCCGCGCCACTAGTGGATAAAATGTTTTCTGCTCAGCTGGGGAAACGGCCTCAGGAATTTTTCGATACATTCAATCGCCAGAGTACGCATGCGGCCAGCATTGGCCAGGTGCACGAAGCCACTAAAAACGGGCGCAAACTTGCCGTTAAAATTCAGTATCCGGGCGTTGCCGAAAGTATTTCTTCGGATTTGGCGATGGTAAAACCGCTGGCATTAAAGTTATTTAACATAAAAGCTGAAAATTCAGATCGTTATTTCCGCGAAGTAGAAGGAAAACTGCTGGAGGAAACGGATTACCGGCGAGAAATTCACCAGAGTATGGAAATGGCCGCGCAGTGCGTACACCTGCCCAATCTTCGGCTGCCACAGTATTACCCGCAATGGTCTTCTTCCAAAATCATAACAATGGATTGGATGGAGGGAATTCATCTGGCTGAGTTCACGAAGCAGAATCGCAGCCCGGAATCGCGTGCTCTGGTGTCGCAGACATTGTGGGATTTTTATATGTTTCAGATTCACGGTCTGCATCGCGTTCATGCGGATCCGCATCCGGGGAATTTTTTAGTAGACCGGAATGACAGCTTAATTGCACTTGATTTTGGGTGTATGAAGCACATTCCTGCGGAATTTTATAATCCCTACTTTGCCTTGTCGAAACCGGAAAATCTGGATGATCCTGCACGTTTTGAAGAACTGATGCATGAACTGGAACTGTTATCAGATGAAGACAGCGAGGAAGACCGCGTGTTTTTCAGTGATTTATTCCATGAATTGTTTACGCTGTTTTTCACGCCTTTCCGCTATGATTACTTTGATTTTAGAGATGCGGAATTTCTCAATGCTCTATCGGACCTGGGCCAAAAGTATGCGAAAAGCGCTGAACTGAGAAACCGGAGTGCAGACCGGGGTTCACGGCATTTTATTTATATGAACCGTACGTTTTTCGGGCTCTATAGTTTGATGAATAATCTGCACGGCGGACCTGTTCGCGTGTATAACTACCAGCAATATCTTAACTAATCATTGGAAGTACCATCAAAATCTGTTCATATGAAAAATATTCTCATCATCGGGGCCGGCAAAGGAATCGGGCTGGCGTGCGCCTGGAAACTGCGGGAAAACAACCTGATCACAGTTTCGCGACATGAAACACCTGAGCTGGCAGCGCTGAACACAAAATTTATCCCGCTGGATGTGGTTAAAGATTCTCTGGAAACTCTTGAAGTGCCCGAAGTATTGCATGGGCTGATTTACTGTCCCGGGTCCATTGTGCTAAAACCTTTTCAGCGGTTAACAGAAGATGATTATCGTGCAGATTTTGAACAAAATTTTATTGGTGCAGTAAAGGTGATTCACAAGTGCCTGTCAGCGCTGAAAAAAGCGGATGGCAGCAGTATTGTATTGTTTTCCACCGTCGCAGCAAAACTGGGAATGCCTTTCCACACATCAATTTCTGCCAGTAAGAGCGCGATTGAAGGTTTGGCTAAAAGCCTGGCGGCAGAAGTTGCTTTGCAAAAAGTTCGCGTAAACGCCATTGCGCCATCGCTGACGGATACCAGCTTATCTGCGGCTTTATTGTCCACTGAGCAAAAGCGCGAAGCGGCCGATAAGAGGCATCCGTTGCAGCGCGTGGGAACACCGCAGGATATTGCAGCGCTGGCAGCATTTTTAATGTCGGATGAAAGTTCCTGGATGACCGGACAGGTAATTGGCCTGGATGGTGGTATGGGGAGTATTAAAAGTTAGTAAATTTGTAATATGGAATTAGACACAATTGTACAATTGCTCACCGAGCTTGAAAAGTGCCAGAGCACGCGTCCGTCTGGAACCATTACTTTGGAAGACTTCCGCCTTTTCCTGAATGAACAGGCTTACCAACGCGAGAATCCGGAAAATCTGACTGAAAAATATGAACTGGATGTGAATGATTTGGAAAATCAGATTGCGAAACAGGTGATTATGCTGGGCCGCTACAGTAAGCATTTGATTAAAAAGTCCTTAGACAAACATCCGGAGTTGGTGAATGAAGATTTCACCTATCTCTACCGGATGATGGATTACGATTCATTAACGAAAATGCAGCTCATTGATAAAAATGCGCATGAGAAACAAACAGGAATTGAAATCATCAAAAGGCTCGTGAAACATGGCCTGTTGGCAGAAAAGCCCGACACCAAAGACAAGCGCAGCACGAGAATATCTGTTACCGCGAAGGGAAGGGAACTTTTTAACGCTTCCATGAAAGATATCACGACAGTTTCCAAAGTAATGTGCGGCCGGCTTTCCGAAAAGGAAAAGGAAGACCTGCTGAGAATGCTGAAAGAGTTAAATACATTTCACCACACTATTTATACGACGCGACGCACGGAGGATCCGGCAGAATTTTTAAGCTTGCTGGGAAGTGAAAACTAGGCTTTCACTTTACTGGATGCGCCGGGATTTGCGGCTGGACGATAATCATGCTTTATACCGCGCACTTTCTGAAAAGGAGCCGGTTCTTCCTCTTTTTATATTTGATACCACAATCCTGGATCAACTGGAAAACAAGGAGGACCGGCGCGTTGATTTCATCAGGCAGCATCTCGGTGGGCTTCAGGATAAACTTGCCTTAAAAGGAAAAGCAATTGCGGAATACCATGGAAAACCGCTCGATATCTTTAAAAAATTAGTGCAGGATTATGATGTCGCGGCGGTTTATACCAATGAAGATTATGAACCTGTTGCAATTAAAAGGGATGCCGAAATTTGCGATTTTTTAGAGGGAAAAAACATTTCTTTTTATAGTTACAAAGACCAGGTGATCTTCGCGAAAGACGACATTGTAAAAGCAGATGGAAGCCCGTACAGCGTGTACACGCCTTATTCAAAAAAATGGCTGGAACACTGGAAGGAAAATCCACAGAAACCATATCCGAGCGAAAGACATTTGGACCAGCTGGTAGACAGCAGATTTAAAAGGCTTAGTTTAAAGGATATTGGTTTTGAAAGCACGGGCGGCAGCTGGAAAGTTCCTCAACTAACCGATGCATTTCTGAAACGATATGCCGAGATCAGAAATACGCCTTCCGAGCATACCAGCGAACTCAGCGTGCATCTCCGCTTTGGAACGATCGGCATCAGGAAGTTGGTGGAAAGAGTAGGAGACAAGAGTGAAGTTTTTCTGAAAGAACTGATCTGGCGGGAATTTTTCATGCAGATTTTATATCATTTTCCAAAGGTGGTTACTCATTCTTTTCGTGCGGAATACGACAGTATTCCGTGGGAGCACAATGAAGATCATCTCTCAAAATGGCAGCAAGGCAAAACCGGTTATCCCTTAGTAGATGCCGGAATGCGCCAGCTGAACAAAACGGGATATATGCCGAACCGCGTCCGGATGGTCTGCGCCAGTTTTCTGACCAAACACCTGCTGACCGACTGGCGTATCGGTGAAGCCTATTTCGCAGTTCAATTGCTGGATTATGATCTGTCTGCCAACAATGGAAACTGGCAATGGTGTGCCGGCAGCGGCGCCGATGCCTCCCCGTATTTCAGGGTTTTTAATCTGGAAGAACAGCAAAAGAAATTCGACCCTGAATTTATATACATTAAAAAGTGGGTGCCGGAATTCAATACGACAGAATATCCCCAACCAATAGTCGAGCACAAAGCTACGCGGGAAAAAGCGTTAAATACCTACAAAAAGGCGTTACAAAAAAGCTGATTACTGCAAAACACAAAGGCTGGCCGGCTGTACCTGTATGTGAACCGGCGAACTAATTTCGATGTAATCGCCATCCAGATGCCAATCCCGGCTGTTCACGGAAAAGCTAATATCTGCGGTTGAAATGTAGGATATATATTCATCCTCTTTTAAGGTTCCTGCAAATAATCTGGCAGCGAAGATGGCTCCGTACCAAAGCGGAAATTTCTTAACCAGGACAATTTCAGCAAGTCCGTCCGTAGTGGTCGCGTGTGGAGCAATAAAGGCATTGTTTCCAAACTGACGGGTGTTGGCCACATTAATCATCAGATATTTACCTTTGCGGCTTACGTGTTTTTCATCCTCAAACTTAATCTCTACAGGCTTATACGAAAAAAAGGTTCGTAAAGAAACTTTAACATAATTCCAGAGTCCACGGTTGGTTTTTTCAAATAATTTAGTGACGACGCCATCAAAGCCGACGCCTGAAACATTGATGGATAAGTGTCCGTTCACGGTGAAGGTATCAATCCGGCGGTATTGTTTGCCTTTAATTTTACTTAGAAGTCCGTCAATATCTTTATCAAACTGATGCTCGCGCGAAAATCCATTACCGGAACCGCCCGGCAAAATGGCTAAAATTTTATCCGAATGCGCCAGCTGGCACGCTACTGAGGTAATGGTCCCATCACCGCCTACAGCAATAAAAATATCCGTGTCGTTCCACTGTTTTTTGATAAATTCATGCGTGTCCTGCGCCGATCTGGAAAGCAGGATACGGTCATCGTGCAGCACCTTCTGAAAAGCCTGTAAGGCAGCGTGATATTTACCCTTGGAGGAGTTTGGATTGATGATGCAGGCAACGTTTTTCATGCTGCAAAAATAGCAATACGTTGCTTATAAAGACAGTCTCTCACGGAAGGATTGTGTCAGCATCGGTTTAATGTCGGAAAAAGGCACTTTGATCAAAACCGGTCCGGCTGCATAGGCCGCAATTTCATATTGATTGTACAGAAAATACAGATTTTGGTTATCAAAGTAAAAATTGTTGTTCAGCGGAATCTCTTTCACCAACAGCATTTCACTTTGTCCGGTGCCGAGATCATTTTTAAGAAAGTGATCCATCAAAATCCTCGACCATACCTGGGAATCCTGATTTTCGACCACATCACTCAGCTGTAAGGTTTTATTATTCTTTAAATCAAAAACTTTATAAATTTCGTTATAATAACCGTGGGCACCACCACTGTAGCCGTCGGATTTGTATTGGATAGTAAGAAAATCATGTTCGCGTGAAAATGTTTTCATGTGGCTGCTCTGGTTCCACGTTTGGTGAAAAGTTGGTTTAAAGTCAGCTAATGTTTTCCTGATGTCATCATAATATTGCTGCGCAGAAGCTTTTAAGCCCGCTTCCAGTTCGCTGCGTGAATAGCCATTTAATTGCAGATTGGCAGGTTTGTAAAGGGAATCAAGAAGTGCCTTATCAGCCGTACCGTCAAAGGTGGGAACCGTGGACTCAAACAAAGCGGTGAGATTTTTATCCAGCTGAACAGAATCCCGAAATATAACCGAATCGCTTTCCTTAAATTCTGGTTTTTGCACGGCAACCGTATCTGTCCCGGTACCGGAATGTTGTACTTCAGTTGTTTTTTTACAGGCTGCAAGGGAGAGCAGCAGAACGGGAAAAGCGTACCATATTTTTTTCATAATTTAAATAATGTTTGTCGTAAAGGATGCAAATATCAGGCAAAAAGATAAAAAAACTGCCCGAATGGACAGTTTTTAAAATATAGTATTTGATGATGCAGCGATTATACATCAATCTTGGCATAAATCGCATTCTTCTCGATAAAGTCACGGCGCGGCGGAACTTCATCGCCCATCAGCATGGAGAATACATTATCAGCTTCTGCCAGGCTTTCAATCGTTACTTGTTTCAGAATTCGGTGTTCCGGATTCAGCGTTGTATCCCACAGCTGCTCCGGATTCATTTCCCCGAGACCTTTGTAACGCTGCACTTCTACGCCTTTTCCGTCCGGAGCGAGTTCCAGCGTCAGCTCTTCTCTTTCCTTTTCATTGTAAGCATAAATCTTCTTATTTCCTTTTTTCAAAAGATAGAGTGGCGGTTGGGCAATATAGACGTAGCCATTCTCAATCAGCTCTTTCATATAACGGAAGAAGAACGTCAGAATCAGCGTACTGATGTGCGCCCCGTCGATATCAGCATCGGTCATAATTACAATTTTATGATAACGCAGTTTGCTGATATTTAGGGCTTTGGAATCTTCTTCAGTTCCGACGGAAACGCCCAGTGCCGTGTAGATATTTTTGATTTCATCATTATCATACACTTTGTGTAGCATGGATTTTTCCACGTTCAGAATCTTACCCCGCAGTGGCAGGATCGCCTGGAAATGACGGTCACGGCCTTGTTTTGCCGTTCCGCCTGCCGAGTCACCCTCTACCAGGAACAATTCCGAAATGGCCGGGTCTTTGGAAGAGCAGTCTGAGAGTTTTCCGGGAAGGCCGCTGCCGCCCATCGGCGACTTGCGCTGAACCATTTCGCGGGCCTTTTTTGCGGCCTGCCGTGCTTTTGCAGCGAGAACTACCTTCTGAACGATTTGCTTCGCTTCATTCGGGTGCTCTTCCAGGAAGTTGGTCAGCATTTCGCCCACGATTTTATCCACGGCACCGCTTACCTCGCTGTTTCCAAGCTTGGTTTTGGTCTGGCCCTCAAACTGAGGTTCCATCACTTTCACCGAAATAACAGCGGTCAACCCTTCGCGGAAGTCATCACCGGTTACTTCTACTTTCTCTTTAGCGGGAAGCCCGAGCTCATCAGCAAATTTCTTGAGCGTACGCGTAAGCGCACGTCGGAAACCGGCTAAGTGCGTTCCTCCTTCGTGTGTATTAATATTATTTACATAAGAGTGCAGGTTCTCATTATATGAGGTGTTATAACGCATCGCCACTTCCACCGGAATATTATCCTTGTCACCTTCCATAAAGATGACGTTGTTCATAATGCTCTCACGGTTGCCATCGATGTACTCTACAAACTCCTTAAGACCGCCTTCTGAATAAAAGACCTCATGTTTCACAACGCCTTCTTCGTCTACCAGTCGTTCATCGGTCAGCGTAATACGGATGCCTTTGTTCAGGTAAGAAAGTTCGCGCAGTCTGCTGGCAAGTGTATCATAACTGTATACGAGTTCATGGAAAATAGAATCATCCGGCTGGAAAAATACTTCAGTTCCGCGTTCTTCGGTTACATCGATTTCGCGTACATCTTCCAGCGCATGGCCTTTGGAATAATTTTGCTGATAAACTTTACCACCGCGGAAAACCGTAGCCACCAAGGAAGTGGAGAGGGCATTCACACAGGAAACCCCGACACCGTGCAAACCTCCGGAAACCTTGTAGGAATCCTTATCAAATTTACCACCGGCGCCAATTTTCGTCATAACAACTTCAAGCGCAGATTTTTGCTCTTTCTCGTGAAAGTCCACCGGAATCCCACGGCCGTTATCACGTACCGAAATTCCGTTTCCTTCATGAATGGTTACCATGATCGAATCACAGTATCCTGCCAATGCTTCATCAATGGAGTTATCCACTACTTCATACACCAAATGGTGCAAGCCACGCGTTCCGACATCACCGATGTACATGGACGGACGCAACCGCACGTGTTCAATTCCTTCCAGCGCCTGAATACTACTGGCCGTATATTCTTTTTGACTCATATTCTATATTTA
Source organism: Chryseobacterium salipaludis (assembly GCF_022968825.1). Taxonomy (GTDB): domain Bacteria; phylum Bacteroidota; class Bacteroidia; order Flavobacteriales; family Weeksellaceae; genus Kaistella; species Kaistella salipaludis. The sequence goes on along the minus strand of NZ_JALHKS010000003.1, from coordinate 282,265 downwards.
TTTGAACGGCAGTTATCAGCTGCCGGCTGTCGACTTTGTATTAAAACCAATCCTTGAAAATACCGCCGTTTCAGCGGTATAAAAAAGACTAACAAATATACGAAAAATACGCGGAATACGAAAGGTTCTCAGCTGTTCAAATACAGTAATTAGCGGCATGAAAAATCCCCGCAGAGCAGGGATTTAAAAGTTATCTATGATGATGAATTTAAAGTGCCTGCATAAACAGTCCTTCCTCTGATTTCTCCACCTTAATGAGTTCCAGTTTGGTGAGCCCTTTGGTGGCTTTGTCCCACTTTTTCCCCGAAAGTTGGCTGCGCTCTTTAACTTCATTTAAAAGCATCGGCGCTTCCTGCGAGGCCAGGATTTCAATGATTACTTTTTCATCTTCCCCAAGTTCAACCTGCGCTGTTGTTTTTTCGGGTTTCATCTGCGGGAAAAACAAAACTTCCTGAATGGATGGATTATTTGTCAGGAACATAATCAGGCGGTCCATGCCGATTCCTAAGCCGGAGGTCGGTGGCATACCGTATTCCAGAGCACGCAGAAAATCGTTATCGATAAACATGGCTTCATCGTCACCTCTTTCGGATAAGGCCAGCTGTGCTTCAAAACGCTCCCGCTGATCAATCGGGTCGTTTAGCTCCGAGTAGGCATTGGCAATCTCCTTGCCGCATACCATCAGTTCGAAACGCTCCGTGAGGCCTTCCTGGCTTCGGTGCTTTTTGGTCAGTGGCGACATTTCTACCGGATAATCTGTAATAAAGGTGGGCTGAATGAAATTGCCTTCACACTTTTCACCAAAAATTTCGTCAATGAGTTTTCCTTTGCCCATGGTGTCGTCCACCTCAATACCGATAGACTGCGCGAAGTCAAATAATTCTTTTTCAGTTTTACCGGTAATATCGAAACCTGTAAATTTCTTGATGGCGTCCGTCATGGACACACGTGGGTAGGGCGCTTTCCAGCTGATTTTGTGTTCGCCAAACTCGGACTCCGGACTGCCGTTCACCTGTGTGGCACAGAACTCCAGCAATTGTTCGGTGAAGTCCATCATCCAGTTATAATCTTTGTAGGCCACGTAGATTTCCATCACCGTGAATTCCGGGTTGTGGGTGCGGTCCATTCCTTCATTACGGAAGTTTTTCGCAAACTCATAGACACCGTCGAATCCGCCCACGATCAGTCTTTTCAGATACAGTTCGTTCGCAATACGGAGATATAATGGTATATCCAGCGCGTTGTGATGCGTGATGAAAGGCCGCGCGGCTGCACCGCCGGGGATTTGCTGCAACACCGGGGTTTCCACTTCGAAATATCCGGCATCATTGAAAAAATTACGCATCGCCGTGAACAACTTGGTGCGTTTCATGAAAACTTCTTTCACCTGCGGATTCACTACCAGGTCCACATACCGCTGGCGGTATCTTAATTCAACGTCATTGAAGGCATCGTATGTATTTCCATCCGCGTCTGTTTTAGGCAACGGCAAAGGACGCAATGCTTTTGCAAGAACCGTCAGGTTTTTTACCAGCACTGTTTTTTCGCCTACCTGTGTGGTGAAGAGTTCACCTTCGATACCGATAATATCACCAATGTCCAGCAAGTGTTTATATACTTCATTGTAGAGCGTCTTATCGTCGCCAGTACAGATTTCATCGCGGTTAAAATATACCTGGATACGTCCTTCGGAATCCTGCAATTCCGCAAAGCTGGCTTTCCCCTGAATACGTCGGCTCATCAGGCGGCCGGCGAGGCACACCTTTTTTCCTTCTTCATAATTTTCCTTCGCGGAAAAGGTCGTGTCGGTTACTTTATATTCGGCGGCTGGGAATGGTTCGATGCCCAGATTTCGGAGGGCTTGTAACTTTTCGCGGCGTATGATTTCCTGTTCGGTTAATTGCATGGATTATAAGTATATGTAAAAGAATGCAAATTTAATTAAAATTTCAGCAAAAGCCAGCTGCCGGCCGGGCATAAAAAAAGCAACCTTTAAAAGGCTGCTGTTTTCTTTCGTTGCGTGGTGATTACTGTACTACTGCTGTAGAATCAGTTACCGTTGGAGCAACTACCGCTGCAGAGTCAGCAGGCATCATTGCAGTGCTGTCCATCATTGGAGTAGTGATGCTGTCCGGTTCAGTCATCATTGTGTTTGTTTCATCAACAGATTCTTTTTTTGCACAGCTCGCCATGATCAGACCACCAACGAACGCGATTGCTAATAATTTTTTCATAGTAAAATTTTATTTGTGGCAAAACTAAACTAATTTGAGATACCAGCAAATATAAATTTAAGATTTTGTAAATTTTATTTTTTAATTTTTTTTCATAATTGTTTGGATTATCTGAAAACATATCTATATTTGCTGTAATGAATCTAACAGTACAAAATACTTGGTGGTGGCTTTCAAACTCTCTTAGGGTCTGAGGCGAATCTTTGTATTTTGTTTATATAAGCATATAAAAGACTTTGGCGGGACCCGCTGAGGTCTTTTTTTTTATTTCAAAATTAAAAATTAACATGAACTTTTCAGAATCTTTTCCCTTTAAAACGACGGTAAAAACAGTGATGAGCGATCTCTTCACGCCGGTCGGAATTTACCTGCGGCTGCGCGACCGCTTCCGTGATACTATTCTGTTGGAAAGCGCCGGAAATCAGAATACGGAGAATAACTTTTCTTTTATCGCAGTCAATGCCATCGCGGGAATTGAGATAGAAAACCGTCGTTCCGCGGAAGTGAAGTTTCCGGCAGGGGAGCCATTCAGCATCGATCTCGAAAATCAGAAACTGACGGATGTTCTCCAGGAGTTCAGCGACTGTTTTCGATCGGAGCCGGCAGCTCACCCAATGGCAAAATACGCGCAGGGATTGTACGGATACATTTCATATGATGCAGTTTCTTTCTTTGAAAAGATTGATATTCAGCAGGCAGAAAATCAGATTCCGCTGTTGCGCTACAGGCTGTATCAGGTCGTGATTGCAATTAATCATTACAATGATGAAATGTTCATTATCGAAAATAAATTCAGTGGCCTGAAATCGCCTGTCCTCGAAATTGAAAACCTGATCCATCAGAAGAATGCACCGGTGTATCCGTTTAAGACCATCGGCGCAGAACAAAGCAATTCGAGCAGCGAATATTTTCTGGAAATTACCGAAAAAGCAAAACAGCACTGTTTCCGCGGCGATGTTTTCCAGCTGGTTTTAAGCCGCCGTTTCCGCATTCCTTTCGCCGGTGATGAGTTTAATGTGTACCGCAGCCTGCGGACAATCAATCCGTCGCCGTATCTCTTCTTTTTTGATTACGGAGATTATAAATTAATCGGTTCCAGCCCGGAGAGCCAGCTTATTATTAAAGATAACAAAGCCATTATTCATCCGATTGCAGGTACATTTCGCCGGACCGGAGATGTGGCGGCGGACCTGCAGGCAGCGGAAGAATTAAAAGCCGACGCAAAAGAGAACGCAGAGCACACCATGCTTGTGGACCTTGCTCGTAATGACCTAAGTGTCTTCGGAAACGAAACGCACATCAGCAAATTAAAAGAAGTGCAGTTTTTTTCACACGTGATTCATCTTGTCAGTGAAGTGTGCGCGACACTCCCTACAAATCAAAATCCTTTTGAGGTAATCGCGGCCACATTTCCGCAGGGAACACTGAGCGGTGCGCCGAAACACCGGGCGATGCAGCTGATTGACAAATATGAGCAGGTTTCCCGATCGTTTTATGGCGGGGCCATCGGTTTTACCGGTTTCGACGGCAGCTGCAATATGGCGATTATGATCCGCACGATGCTGAGCAAAAATAATGAACTCATTTACCAGGCCGGCGCCGGAATCACGGCAAAGTCGGAGGCACATAACGAATTGAAAGAAGTAGATAACAAGCTGAATGCACTGCGTGCGGCGATAGAACGTGCCGAAAAAATTTAAATAAAACAAAGATGAAAACACTTGTACTTGATAACTACGACAGCTTCACCTATAACCTGGTGCAGATGATCGAGCAGGTTACCGGACTGCGTCCCGACGTCTACCGAAACGACGAAATAACGCTGGCAGAAGTTGGAGTTTATGATAAAATTGTGCTCTCACCCGGGCCGGGTATTCCCGCTGAGGCCGGAATTTTATGTGACCTTATTCGTGAGTATGCCGCCACGAAATCGATTCTCGGCGTGTGTCTGGGACAGCAGGCGATTGCAGAAGTATTCGGGGCGACGCTGGTGAATCTTAGCGAGATTTTCCACGGGGTGGCAACCGCTGCCACTTCCTGTGTTTCGGAAGCTCCACTTTTACGGGGCCTGCCGGCTGAAATAGAAGTAGGCCGCTACCACAGCTGGGCTGTCTCTGAGCTGGATTTTCCGGAAGAATTGCTGATTACGAGCCGTGATGCCAACGGTATTATTATGTCCCTGCAACACAGAACCTGCGATGTACATGGTGTGCAATATCACCCCGAAAGCATCCTGACGCCCAACGGCAGAAAAATACTGGAAAACTTTTTCGGCGCGTCCATGCCGCAATAGGGATAGACGCGTAAATCCTGCGGCGACACAGGAGCCGCAGATTGCAGCAGATAGCCCGGCCCCGGCGCGGCTGGCCAAGGATGGGCGAGGGGATTGCCCCAATAAAAATATTTAAACTATGAAAGAAATACTACAATATTTATTTGATCACCAAACGCTGAGTAAAGCGCAAGCGAAATCCGTATTGCTGGAAATTGCCAAAAATATATTTAATGAAATCGAAGTGACGGCGTTTGTGTCGGTTTTTCTGATGCGCAGTATCACGATGGAGGAGCTGGAAGGATTCGTGGAAGCGCTGCAACAATTGGCACCAAATATAAACCTGGAAAATGATGGACTGGTAGACATTGTGGGCACGGGCGGCGACGGAAAGGATACCTTCAATATTTCAACCTTGGCTGCACTGGTGGTGGCTGCGGCGGGACAGCCAGTCGCTAAGCATGGCAATTATGCCGCCTCTGCGGTGAGCGGTGCGTCGAACGTGCTGGAACTGTTGGGATACCGGTTTAAAAAAACTGAAGAAGAGTTAAAGCGCGACCTTGAAAAGAGCAACTTCTGTTATCTGCATGCGCCCCTGTTTCATACGTCATTGAAGAATATTGCACCGATGCGCAAAAATCTGGGACTGAAAACTTTTTTTAATCTGCTGGGACCGCTCATTAACCCGGCGCGGCCGAGGTATTCGATCATCGGTGTGGCCAATCTGGAAATTGCCAGGCTGTATCAATATTTGCTGCAAAAGAAAAATCAGCATTTTCTGCTGGTGCATTCGCTGGACGGATATGATGAAGTTAGCCTGATCTGCGATACGAAACTGATCACCAGTCACGGCGTAAAAGTCTGTACCGCGCGCAGCCTGAATCCGCAGCCAGTACGAGCCGAAAATTTATACGGAGGGACCACGCCGGAAAAGGCCGCGGAGATATTTTATCAGATTTTAAGCGGAAAGGGAACCGAAGCACAAAATGCGGTAGTGGCAACCAATGCCGCCCTTGCGCTGGAAACCGCAGGACAGCATGGCGATTATAGACAATGCCTGGAACTCGCTTACAAAACATTGTCCGACGGAGTCGCCCTGCAAAACTTTAAAAAACTGATACAATAAAATGGATATATTAAAGAAAATCATCGCGCACAAAAAACTGGAGGTGCAACAAGCGAAGCGCACATTTGAATACAGAAAATTTTTGGAAACTGACGCAGCGCAACAAGACCCGCTTTCTTTCACGGATGGAGTACAAAATAAACACGGCATTATCGCTGAGTTTAAAAGACAATCGCCCAGCAAAGGAATTATCAATGCCAAGGCGGCTGTTGCAGAAACTGTTGAAGGTTACGAGCGTGGCGGAGCCAGTGCAATTTCAGTGCTGACGGATTCGGCTTTTTTTGGCGGTTCGGCCAATGATTTTGTGAAGGCCGTGCAAACGGTCCGTATTCCTGTCTTGCGAAAAGATTTCATGGTGGACGAATACCAGTTTTATGAAGCGCGCGGGCTGGGGGCTTCGGCGGTGCTGCTCATTGCGGCCTGCTTGTCTCCGGCACAGGTGCAGGAGTTCACGGACTTGGCGCACAGTCTGCAATTGCAGGTATTACTGGAACTGCATTCGGCAGAGGAGTTAGGCCATGTGTGTAGAGAAATTGATATGGTGGGCGTGAATAACCGCAATCTAAAAAACTTTAAAGTGGATCTGCAGCATTCGGTGGATTTGGCGGCGGCACTTCCGGCGGATGTGATTAAAGTAGCTGAAAGCGGTATGCGGTCGGCGGAAGATTACCACTATTTAAAAGAAAACGGATTTAATGGTTTTCTGATCGGTACCCGTTTTATGGAATCGGATGCGCCGGCGGAAGCGTTTGCAAACTTTGTAAAAACATTATGATGAAAGTAAAAGTGTGCGGGGTCACAAATCTAAAACAAGCGGAAGAACTGCAACAAGTGGGCGCTGATTATCTGGGTTTTATTTTCTATGCAAAATCTAAAAGATATGTGCTGACTCATCTTTCATTGCAAGCGATTTCACAAATTACGCACAGTGGAAAAGTGGGTGTGTTTGTTAATGCAGATATACATGAAGTAGTGGAAATCGCTCAACACGCAGGACTCCATTTTGTACAGTTGCACGGCGACGAAGATTTAAATTATATTTTAAATGTAAAGAAAGCGCTGCCTGCCGGGATTAAAATAATTAAAGTAATCCGTGTCGGTTCAGATAAAGGATTAGTCTGCCAGCAAATTCAGCGATACAATCATATGAAAGAAGTGGATATTCTTTTATTTGATACTGATGGCAGTTCTTATGGTGGAACCGGACAATCTTTTGAGTGGAGTTTTCTTAATGACGTTACTTTTGAAAAGCCCTATTGGCTAAGCGGCGGTATTGATGAATCTTTATTGCCAAAACTTAAAACATTACAAATCCAACCTCAAACACTCGATATTAACTCACGTTTTGAAACAGCACCAGGCCTGAAAGATGTAAACAAGGTCCGCAGTTTCTTAATAAGGTTAAGAAATTGAAAATTTAAATACGCTAACATTACAAAAAACTGATGATAAATAAAACCTATAAAAATCCTGACATCAACGGATATTATGGCGAGTTCGGCGGCGCCTTCGTACCGGAAATGCTGTATCCGAATGTGGAGGAATTGCGCTCGGAATATCTGGAGATTATGGAAAGGCCGGCATTTAAAAAACAGTATTCGGCGCTGCTGAAAGACTATGTCGGGCGTGCCACGCCATTATATTTTGCTGAAAATTTAAGTAACCAATATAACACCCAGATTTATTTGAAGCGTGAGGATTTAAACCACACCGGTGCGCATAAAATTAATAACGCGCTGGGCCAGGCACTTCTTGCGCAGCATTTAGGCAAAAAAAGAATTATTGCCGAAACGGGCGCGGGCCAGCACGGCGTTGCGACGGCGACAGCTTGTGCGCTGCTCGGCCTGGAATGCATTGTTTACATGGGCGAGGTTGATATCAAGCGGCAGGCGCCCAACGTAGCACGGATGAAAATGCTGGGTGCGACCGTGGTTCCTGCCACTTCGGGTTCCAAAACGCTGAAAGATGCCGTGAACGAAGCCTTGCGCGATTGGATTAATAACGCTGATTCCACGCATTATATCATCGGCAGCGTGGTGGGGCCTCATCCTTTCCCGGATTTGGTGGCACGTTTCCAAAGTGTTATTTCCGAGGAAATACGATTTCAGCTGCGCGAACAAACCGGATCTGAACTGCCTGACGCCATCATTGCCTGCGTGGGCGGTGGCAGTAATGCCGCCGGTGCTTTTTATCATTTCGCGGATGAACTGTCAGTGCGGCTCATCGCGGCAGAGGCCGGCGGTTTAGGTGTTGACTCAGGTAAATCGGCAGCGACCACCGCCTTGGGTACGACCGGCATTTTGCACGGCAGTAAAAGCCTGGTGATGCAGACTGGCGAAGGACAGGTGATTGAACCGCATTCGATTTCTGCCGGTCTGGATTATCCGGGAATTGGTCCGATGCACGCCCATTTGTTTGCCTCGGGCAGAGCAGAATTCGTTTGTGTGACTGATCAGCAGGCGCTGGCTTCTGCAAAGAAACTGGCACGGCGCGAGGGAATTATTCCGGCGCTGGAATCGGCGCACGCACTGGCAGTCCTGGACTTTATGAAGTTTAAAACGGAGGAAAAAGTAGTAATCTGCCTGAGCGGACGCGGTGATAAAGACATGGAAGCGTATATGACTGATTTGGCAAAGGATGGAAAACTGTAAAAACACAGCAATGAAAAAGAAAAAACTTAATATTTATTTTACCGCAGGAATCCCGCAGCTGAACGATACCGGGCGCGTTTTGCAAATGATTCAGGACTCGGGCGCAGACTATGTGGAAATAGGAATGCCGTACTCGGATCCGGTGGCGGATGGCCCCGTCATTCAGCGAGCACATGAAAAAGCACTGGCCAATGGAATGACTATTTCCATTTTGTTTTCGCAATTAAAAGAGATCCGCGACCGTATTACGATTCCTGTTATTCTGATGGGTTATCTTAATCCTGTCCTGCAATATGGTTTCGAAAATTTTTGCCGCGAGGCCCGTGATGCGGGCGTGCAGGGTTTGATTATTCCTGACCTGCCGCCGGTTGAATTTGAAAGAGCGTATAAAAAGGTTACAGAACAATATCAGCTGGATTTTATTTTCCTGATTACCCCGGAAACTTCTGTTGAAAGAATTTATTACCTGGATAAACTGGGCAGCGGATTTCTGTATGCAGTGTCCAGTTCATCCACCACGGGTCAGCAGTCGAAGCAGGTGTATAATGAAAACTACCTGAACCGATTACAGTCACTGCCACTTAAAAATGAAATAATGGTCGGATTTGGGATTAGTAACTGCGAGGATTTTAAACAGATTTCAGCTAAAGTAGACGGCGCCATCATAGGTTCGGCCTTTGTGAAAATTCTGCTGGATGACCCGGATTGGGAAACATCGGGGGCGGCTTTTATTGAAAATATCCGCAATTAGTTTTAAATTTGTCAGGCGTCCGCACTTTTCTTTTTCAGGCTTTATAAATGAGTAAAAAGTATTGCGTTGCGCCTCAGAAAAAAGATTTTATGACTAGTACTCAAAACCGTGTCCTGCAGTTTGAAGATTTAGGGTTGATGGAATATGAACCCGCTTTTACTTACCAGCAGGAATTGATGGACTCCATTATTTCGCTCAAACTTCACAACCGCGATCATGAAGATGACAGAAAAATAACGCCTAATCATTTTCTGTTTGTGGAACATCCGCATGTATACACGCTGGGCAAAAGCGGCTTGCAGGAGCATTTGCTGGCGGACCAGCTGAAGTTGCGCGACCTAAAGGCGAAATTTGTACAAACAAACCGCGGCGGGGACATTACTTATCATGGCTTTGGCCAAATCGTGGCCTATCCCATTCTGGATTTGGATAACTTTAAGTCAGATATATTTCTGTATATGCGAAACCTGGAAGAAGTGATCATCCGTGTCATCGCAGAATATGGTTTGAAGGGAGAACGCAGCGAAGGCGAAACTGGGGTCTGGCTGGATGTGGGAACGCCGTACGCCCGAAAAATATGCGCAATGGGTGTGAAGACTTCCAAATGGGTAACCATGCACGGGCTTGCTCTGAATGTGAATACAGATTTAAAATATTTCGATTATATTATCCCGTGTGGAATCAGGGATAAGGCAGTAACATCATTAGAACGGGAGCTGGAGCGATCTTTTTCAACCGAAGAAACAGCTGAGATTAAGGAGAAAATTCTGCGTCATTTCAGCGCAGTTTTCGAAGCTACCTTTGAACAATAAACATAAAACAGGAAAAAACATTTTTAAAAATTTGACAAAAAACCAGGCTTAAAAATCACTTTTTGCTAAATGGCTAAAATTTTTATCTTTGTAAAAACCGAAAAACAATAATGGCAGAATATAAACTATTGCTTCCTTCGATGGGCGAAGGAGTCATGGAAGCCACCATCATCAGCTGGCTTGTAAACGAAGGAGATACCGTGCAGGAGGACGATTCTGTAGTGGAAATTGCAACAGATAAAGTAGATTCTGATGTACCGGTACCCGTATCCGGTAAATTGGTCAAAATCCTGAAACAAAAAGACGAAGTTGCACAGGTTGGGGAAGTAATTGCCATTCTGCAGGTGGCCGGCGCCGGAGATGCAGTGGAAGAGCAGGCGCAGGAACCAAAATCCCACGCAGAGGTACAGACCCAGATTCCGGAGACTACACCAACGGATATTGCCGCACTGGAAGAACCGCTCCAGAAGACTTCTGCAACTACACAAATGAATACCGGTGATCTGTATTTATCACCACTGGTAAAATCCATTGTGCAGGAAGAAAATATTTCCGAAGACGAACTTCGCTCTATTTCCGGCAGCGGAATGGAAGGTAGAATTACCAAAGAAGATATTTTATCCTTTGTTGCAGATCGCAAAGAAGGTAAAACAGCTCAGCCACAAGCGCAGCAAATTACGCCTTCGCAACCTGCCGCTACGACAACAGCAGCACCTGCAGCGCCAAAAGCAGTGCCGGTTCCGGTTGCTGCCGGCGATGAGATTATTCAGATGGACCGTGTGCGGAAAATCATTGCTGATGCGATGGTGAACTCCAAACGTATCTCGCCGCACGTTACCTCATTTATTGAATCTGATGTAACCAATGTCGTGAAATGGCGCGCCAAGCACAAAGCATTGTTTGAAAAGCGGGAAGGCGAGAAGCTGACCTTTATGCCGATTTTTGTGAAGGCCGTGGTGAAAGCCATTCAGGATTTCCCTATGATCAACGTTTCAGTGGATGGTGATAAAATCATTAAGAAGAAAAACATCAACATCGGAATGGCCACCGCACTTCCGGATGGTAACCTGATTGTACCGGTGATTAAAAATGCGGATCAGCTTTCCCTGTCAGGTCTGGCGAAAGCAATCAATGACCTGGCGCACCGTGCGAGAAATAAAAAACTAAAACCGGAAGATACCCAGGGCGCTACCTACACCATTTCAAATGTGGGCAGCTTTGGAAACCTGATGGGCACGCCGATTATTCCGCAGCCACAGGTGGGAATTCTGGCAATTGGTGCGATTGTGAAAAAACCGGCCGTATTGGAAACCGCTGATGGCGATGTGATTGCCATCCGTCAGCTGATGTTTATGTCACATTCCTACGACCACCGGGTGGTAGATGGTTCATTGGGCGGCATGTTCCTGAAACATGTTCATGATTATCTGGAGAACTGGGATCTGAACACTGAAATATAATATCTAAACCTCCGGAATTCGGAGGTTTTTAGTTTTAATTACGTTCTATTTACATTTAAAATCAAATTATTAATGTTTACCATCCGTCAGGCAAAAGAAGCCGATACTGAATTAATATTTTCACTGATCCGCAAATTGGCCGTTTATGAAAAAATGGAAGATGCAGTTATTACCTCGGCAGAAGAGCTCCGCGAACAGCTGTTTGTTAAAGAAAATGCGCAGGTACTGATTGCAGAAGAAGCCGGAACCGCAATTGGTTTTGCTTTATATTTTTTCAATTTCTCCACCTTCGTAGGCCGCGCGGGACTGTATCTCGAGGATTTGTATATTGAGCCGGAATACCGCGGCAAAGGCTACGGCAAACAACTCTTTGTTCAGCTGGCCACGCTGGCTAAAGAGAAAAAGTGTGGCCGGATGGAATGGTCTGTGCTCAATTGGAACACGCCGGCCATTAACTTTTATAAATCGCTCGGCGCTGTAGCCATGAATGAATGGACAGTTTACCGCCTGGACGAAAAGGCACTGCAGAAACTTGTGAAATAAATTTCGGAGTCTGATTAACAAAAACCGGCGCGGAACCTCAAGGTTCCGCGCCGGTTTATTACTGTTTTGAAATGCCTGATTATTACATAATGTCACTAATCTCTTCACACAGCCACTCCAGCAATTCGCGGTCTTCCGCTGTAAAAGGATCTACTGTATGGGAATCGATATCGATCTGACCAATGTTTTCACCGTTTTTCATAATCGGAACCACGATCTCAGCCTTCGTATCAATTGAGCAGCTCAGGTAATTATCCTGTTCATGAACGTCCGGTACCACAAAGGTCTCGTTGGAGACAGCTACCTGCCCACAGATTCCGCGACCGTAGGGGATAATACTGTGATCCGTGGGTGCACCTACATAAGGTCCCAGAATAAGTTCCTGCTTATCGCCATTTTTGAAATAAAAACCGGTCCAGTTGAAATACGAAATTTCTCTGTCCAGAATTTCACATACTTTCTGGAGTTTCGCATTGGTATCTTTTCCCTCGTCATCCAGCGCAGTCAGCAATTGCTTTTTTAGTTGTTCCATATATTATGAAAAGTGTTTTAAATTCATTTCTTCCTGGTAGCCAAACATTCCGCGTGCTTTAATCATTTCTGCCACACCTGCCGGCACTTCTTTTTCCCAGCCCGGCGTGTGGTCTGCAATTTTTTGCAGAATGCTTCTTGAGTAAATTTCCAGGTGATTGGGATTATATTCTTCGATATCCACAATCCTTTCGTTTTGCTTAAAGTATTTATATAATTGCTTCAGACTGTCGCTCACTTTCAGGTTTTTGGAAGTCAGCAGCTCATGTGTTTCGGGATCTTTGTAAGGGTAGAGGTACACGCGCATATCCTGGCGGAAGAATTTACCAAACGCTTCGAGGATTCCGCCGGACAGGTTTTTATAATATTCTTCATCGAACACATCCAGCAGATTATTAACGCCCATCGCCACGCCAATTTTGCCATTGGTGTACGTTGTAAAATAATCAATCAACCTGTAATATTCCGAGAAGTTCGAAAGAATTACCGTGTAACCCAGCTTTCCTAAGATATCAACCCGGTGCAGGAAATCACGCTCATCAATATCGCCCGCTGCCCGCAGATTGGAAATGGTAATTTCAAAAAGGACCTCCGTTTCTTCGGGCGTGGATTCCCAGTCGCGCTCAAACATTTCCAGCCCGCGCTTAAACATATCGATGTTCACCAGCGTTACTGGCCGGAAACTTCCGCGTACGGCAAAAATATTTTTCTTGTATAAAGTATCAGCCGGAAGCATATTACTGCCCTGCGCATTGAAGATCACGGCGTCGGTCATATTGTTTTTCACCAGCTGCAGACTCATCAGGCGATTGTCTACATACTCAAAAGCCGGCCCGCGAAAATCGATCATATCAATCTCCAGGTTGTCCGTCGGGATATGATCATATAATGAATTGATCATCTTGCGCGGGTTATCGCTGTAGTTGAAAGCGCCGTAAATTAAATTAACCCCGAGACCGCCTAAAGTTTCCTGCTGCAGTGTTGCATCATTCTCCCGAAATTTAACGTGCAAAACGATTTCGTTGTAATCCTCGTGCTCGTCCAATTGGAAACGAAGACCCACCCAGCCATGGCCTTTACTTGTTTTATCAAAGTTGATGGTGGTTACCGTGTTTGCATAAGAGAAGAACCTGCGGCCCGGATTGTTTTCGCGGGATAGGCGCTCTTCGATCAAAGCGACTTCATACCGCAACATTTTGCGCAGGCGGTTTTGCGTCACGTAGCGGTTGCCGGGCTCTTTTCCGTAGATCGCATCACTGAAATCTTTATCGTAAGCAGACATTGCTTTCGCAATGGTTTTGGAAGCTCCTCCGGCGCGAAAAAAATGACGCACTGTTTCCTGACCCGCGCCAATTTCGGCGAAAGTGCCATAAATACCGGCGTCTAAATTTATTTCTAATGCTTTCTGTTTCGGAGTTAATTTCTGCTCAATCACGGCCCATTTCAATTTGGCGCAAAAATACGAAATATTCAACAATCTGAGGCTATCAGCCGTTTCCAAGCGCGCTTATTGTTTCACATGGCTTTCCATTCTTCTTCTGCCTCTTTAAGTTTTTAACAAATAATTGTAGATTTACAAAACATCCGTTTTTTATGATTTTAAACTTTCTTGGAACAGGAACTTCTCAGGGTGTTCCGGTGATCGGTTGCCACTGCCCAGTGTGCCGCTCCGATGACCCGCGGGATCATCGTCTCCGTTCGTCCGTACTGCTCACGACTGACGATCAAAAAAATCTGCTCATCGACTGCGGCCCCGATTTCCGGCTGCAAATGCTGCGCGCCGCGGCAGATGATCTGGAAGCTGCCCTGATTACCCATGAACACAATGATCATATCATCGGGCTGGACGATATGCGGCCATTAATTTTCAGAAAAGGAAAAAATATTGATATCTACGCAAAAGAGCGCGTCGCAAACGAAATCAGAGAACGTTTTCCGTATGCATTTGCCACGGTGCGTTATCCGGGAGCGCCATCTTTTGATCTTCACCACATTGATGGACCGCTCGAAATTGCGGGAGTAAAAATCCAGCCTTTGGAAGTTATGCACGGAAATTTGCCGATTCTCGGATTCAGAATCCGTAATTTAGCGTATGTCACTGATGCCAGTTATATCTCACCACAAGAAAAAGAAAAAATGCAGAACCTGGAATATTTGATCTTAAACTGCATCCGAAAGGACGATTTGCATCCGTCGCATTATATTCTTCCTCAGGCGATTGAATTGTTTGAGGAACTGCGGCCCGGGAAAATGCTGCTTACGCATATCTCGCATCACATGGGGCTTTTCCCGGAAACATCAGCGGAACTCCCGGAGGGTATTGAGTTGGCGTACGACGGCCTACAGCTTGATTTCTGAAATTTTTTAAATTAAAAGTTTTTCCAGCGGAAAAATAATTTTATATTTGCACACCAATTAGCGGCCCAGTTGGCGGAATTGGTAGACGCGCTAGACTCAAACTCTAGTACCGAAAGGTGTGCCGGTTCGATTCCGGCACTGGGTACAAAACCTCTGCACCTCTTGCGGAGGTTTTTTTATTTTGAAAATCCTATTTATAGTGCTGAAAAATCCCGAAGTCCGTTGCAGTCCAGAGCGCGGCCTTTTGCCCGGCTACTTTTAAACCGTTATTTGTCCAGGTGTTGCAGGTTTCCAGGAAATTATAACTTCCTTTTGCTTCGTAGAACGCATCATCCTCACCATAGACCGCATCCGTGGGGATCAGAACAAAATTTCCTTCTTGATCGCGGTCAAATTTATCCGTAATGAATTTTACCAGATCACGGTACTGCGTTTCCGTCAGCATAATCTTTTTGCATTTGTCATTTTCAATCATCGTATCATAGAACGTACAATGCATTGCCGATTCTCCCAGCCAAAATGCAGCTTTCACAGCCGTGCTGAATTTCAGGTCAGACCATTCCGGCGTATCCAGATAAAAACCTTTGTCGCCCCAGCCAATGGAGAGATATTGAAAGTCAGTGCGCTGCGATTTGGTATTTCTAAACGGAACGGCAGCGCGCCAGTCCATTTCAGGCGATACTATCGGAACGACAATATCGGTGTGGACACCATTGGTCAGAATATAGGTTTCGATGGTTTTGGGTTCACCTGCCGGCTTCGCAGGAACTTCCAGGAAAGGGAGTAATAAAGCTGCCAGCACATACACCAGCACGAGACTTAGAACGACGCCCACTGCTCTCGCAATTCCGAGGAATATTTTTTTCATTCTGTAAATATAAAATTAAATAGTTCCGTAAGACTTGTCGCATCAAAATGCGCTATAAATTGTCTTTTTTGTGCTTTTTAATGAACGCTATATTTCTTTGCAGCCCTGCAAACTTTGTTCGTTTAACCGGCGATTTTTTAAAGATCTCCGAGAAGATTTCCTGTGTTAATTCTGTCCAGTTCACCTGATTCATTTGCTGCAGACCTTCCGTGGGAACAAACTTAGGCTGCTGATGTGGGGTTGCAAAGCGGTTCCAGGGGCAGACATCCTGGCAAATATCACAGCCGAACATCCAGTCTTCCATATTGCCGGCAAAACTGGCGGGGATTTCATTTTTAAGTTCAATGGTGGCGTAGGAAATACATTTGCTTCCGTCAATAGTACGGTCATCAACAATCGCATCTGTGGGGCACGCTTCAATACAGCGCCGGCAACTTCCACAGTGATCCGTGACCGGCCCATCCGCAATAAGTTCCAGATCGCAAATGATTTCAGCTAAAAAAAAGAAGGAGCCGGCACCTTTTGAAATGAGGTTGGCATTTTTCCCGATCCAGCCCAAGCCTGATTTTCTTGCCCAACTGCGTTCCAGTACCGGCGCTGAATCTGTGAAAACCCTGCATTCGAACGCACCGATTTCCTCTTGAAGTTCACTGACGAGCTCACGCAGTATTTCTTTAATGATTTCATGATAGTCCTGGCCGTACGCATACTTGGAAATCTTCAGGCCGCCAAAATCAGTAAATTTTTGCTGAGGATAATAATTATAGAGCAACGAAATAACGGATTTGCTGCTGGGCACCAGAATTGTGGGATCCAGCCTCTTATCAAAGTGATTTTCCATGTAGGACATTTCACCGTGGTACTGATTCTTTAACCATTGCTCCAACGGAGCAGCATCTTCTTCCAGAAAGCCGGCCGCAGAAATTCCGCACGAATGAAAGCCGTGTGCTTTTGCTTTTGCTTTAATCAATCGGGTGTAACGGCTGGCAGAAGAATCCATAAGAGTGATTGCGAAATTACTATTATTTTATAATTTTGTGTGAAGCATACTGCTGTACAATCAACTTTAAAAAACAAGAATCATGTCAATTGAAAACATTCTGCAGTCCGGAAATTACCATCTGATCGATGTTCGTGAACCGATGGAGCTGGAAATGGACGGCGCCATCGACCAGGCAACCAATATTCCGCTGGGCGAAATAGAGGAGCATAAAGATGAAATCGCCAATATGAGCGGACCAAAAATTGTGTTCTGCCGGAGCGGAAATCGGAGCGGGAAAGCAATGGAATACTTAAAATCCCAGGGAATCGAAGATGTTTACAATGGCGGCGGCTATCAGGATGTGGCAAGCCAGTTAGAGAAATAATTCGTCCTTATTTTAAATTAAACAACCATTTACTGACATCTGCTACGGCAGAAAGTAAATGGTTGTTTAGTTTTGATACTGTTTTTATTCGATTGATCTTCAGTACTTTGAGTTATATAATTTTTATTTTAAGGAGTTGCTCCGGTTTCTTTGGCATGATTTTGACAAGCCATAGAGCGTAAAACTTAAAAATTTAAAATTATGAAACTGATTAAAAATTCAATGCTTATAGCAGGGTTGGTTACAGCCGGATTACTTAGTGCACAAAGTGCTGATATGCGAAATATGCTGAAAATCGGAGTAAACGGTGGGGTAGCGGTGCCGGCAGAAAATGCAGGCGGTACCATCGGTGTTGATGTGGCTTACCAGAATCTGACGACTCCGGGCTTTGGTTTGGGTATCGCAACCGGATATAACCACTTTTTTGGAAAGGATAACAACGGGAACAGCAATAACGATTTTGGCGTGGTGCCGGTCGCAGCCTTGCTGAGATATTATCCGCAGCAAACCGGCTTTTATCTGGGAACTGACCTTGGATACGGGTTTATTGTAGGTGATGAAAAGGTAGCTTCCAACAGTACGGTGGACAGACCAGACGGCGGTTTCTACATCAAACCAGAAATCGGATACCATAACCGCGACTGGAACGTAGCCCTACAATACCAGAAAACATTTACCGGCAGCAAAGGCGAAATCGGCGGCCAGAAATATAATGCCGGAGCCATTGGTGTTGGTGTAGGGTACAACATTCCGCTGGGAAAATAAGAAACGAAACATTCTTGAACCTCCTCTGTAAGCAGGGGAGGTTTTTCTTTTTAAGCCTTATTATTTTTAAAAACTATTATTATCTTTGGGAGATAACCGTACAAACATGGAAGCAAAAAATCAATTCAAACTATTTCTGCCTGGCTTAATGGCAGAGAAAAACAATGGAATCACCGTGCTTGCTGCTGATCTGAAAGAAGCTGAAACGGTTATTGCCTTATATAAAACGTCACATCAGAATCTGGAATTGTTGACAGAGGCTGTCTATGAAACCGAAAACTACAAATCATTTACGGAAATTGCACAGGAGTTTTTGCAGCAGCATCAGCCGGGGCCAATTGATCGTGTTAGTATTGCCGTGCCGGGCCCTGTCATTGCCGGCAAGAGTGAACCGCTCCGCCTGCAGTGGCGGCTGGATGCCGCGGAGTTCAGCCGTGTCACCGGCCTGGAAAATGTCTGCCTGATTAATGACCTGGAAGCTTCTGCTTACGGAATTAAACATGTAGATGATGAGGATTTTGTTAAAATTCATGACGTTGTGAATTTTACTCAGGGCAATGCAGCCTTACTGGCACCGGGTGAAGGACTGGGTGAAGCTGCGCTGTTTTGGGACGGCCATTACCTGCGACCGTTTGCGACGGAAGGCGGCCACTGCGAATTTTCGCCGCGGACCAATCAGGAAGTTGAGTTCTATACCTACCTGCAAAAAATTTACGGCATCGTTTCGTGGGAGTCAGTACTGTCAGTGAGCGGACTGTTTAATATCTACCGTTTTCTGCGCGACGTAAAGCAGCACCAGCAGCCGCAATGGCTGAGTGGGGAGATCGAAAGCGGAAACTTCACCGACGCTGTTATTCGCGGGGCACTTGAATGCACAGACCGCATCTGCACAGCAACCGTTGAAACATTTTTAACCTACATGGCGCGAGAGGCGAACAGCCTTGTGCTGAAAATGAAGGCCACCGGTGGTTTATACCTGACCGGCAAACTGCCCATCATGCTGGAACAGTTCATTGACAAAGGCCAGTTTTACAAGAACTTTGTCATCAGCGATAAAATGGAAAATATTCTGGAAGACATTCCCATTTATCTGGTTCGCGATGAAAAAACCATCCTTAAAGGCGCAGCACTTTATGGCGCTTTCTCTCAGGAATAATTATTTACAAAGGGTTTTGCACAGCAAGACTCTTTTTGTGTACCCGGTTACACGACGATCTTGACCTACATCAAGAGTAACAAAGCTTATTTAGGATACCTTTGCGCAGATGAATTCTAAAAGCATTTATAACGAGATGAAAAAATTATTATTCGCTGCAGTACTGGCAAGCGGCCTGGCGTTCGGACAAACTAAAAAGGTAACAGATTCCAACGTACAATGGTGGGGTTACAAACTGGCTAAAACCGAAACCTCTTCACACTTCGGTCTGCTTAATGTCAAGTCTGGTGAGGTGGTACTGAAAAATAATCAGGTCGCCGGCGGAACATTCGTACTGGATATGAACAGCATCAATGCAACAGATGTGACAGGCGAGTCCAAGCAGAAGTTAGATGGCCATTTGAAAAGCGGTGATTTCTTCGAAACAGATAAATTCCCGACGGCCGTGTACAAGATCACCAGTGTAAAAAAGAACAACAGTAAAGCTTTCCCGTACAAAGTGAACGGAAACTTGACTGTGAAAGGAAAGACGAATGCAGTTTCTTTCCCGGCGAAAATTGCCCTGAATAATGGAGTTTTCACCTTAACATCCGATAAATTCAGTTTTGACCGTCAGAAATTTGGCGTCAATTATAAATCAAGTTTGAAGGATGCCGTCATCAAGGATGATATCGATATGATGATCAGCATTACTGCAAAGTAAAGGTTAGATTAATTTGAAGGTGGAAAAGAGCAGCATTGTCTGCTCTTTTTTTTACTTTTATGACATGAAATTATACGTAGTCAGCGGGTTGGGTGCCGATTTTAAGGTGCTCGAAAGATTGACATTTCCCGCTGATCTTGAAGTTTGTTTTCTCGATTGGCTGCAGCCGGAAAAAGGTGAACATTTTTCTCATTATATCCGTCGGATGGCAGACCGAATCGACGATCGTGAACCTTTCGCGTTGCTGGGATATTCTTTTGGCGGTATCATCGTGCAGGAAATTCATCGGCTGAAGCCCGCAGAAAAGGTAATCATTATGGGGAGCATTCGTTCGCACCGCGAAAAGTCGCGATTGCTGCGGTGGGGCGAACGCACGCGGCTGCCGGCCTATGTGCCGTCGGGTTTTTACGGTGAACGATCGACCTTTCTTTACACATTTGCCCGGCGCTTTTTTGATCCGTCTAATCCTGCACTTCTTCAATACTTCAGGGTGCGTGATCCGTATTACCTCAAGTGGAGTATTGCAAAAATTTCTGCCTGGAAGTTTGAACCTGTTCCCGGTGTAGTACAAATCATGGCAGACCGCGACCTCATTTTTCCCATCGCGAATTCCAAACCTGATTATATTATAAGAAATGCCAGCCATTTATTTCCAGCCACACGCGCAAAAGAAGTGTCCCGTATCCTGGACGAAATTTTCGGTAAAATAAAGCTAGAGAGACCATAACAGTAGTTGATACTGCGGAACCTGCACACTGCATAGGAAATCATCGAAATAAAATTATCTTTGTAATACATTAAATTTTATTCTGCTCCGGCAGCTTGTACATGGAATCAATCAGCGTTTTCGAGATTATTAAAGTAGGAATCGGCCCCAGCAGTTCACACACCATGGGCCCCTGGAATGCAGCGGGCAGCTTTCTGCAATTATTGCGCGGCCTTCAGCCGTTGGAACAGGTGACGCATGTTTCAGTAGAGTTTTTTGGGTCGCTGGCCAAAACCGGTATTGGTCACGGTACCGATATCGCTGGCATGCTGGGCTTGAGCGGCGAAAATTTCCGCGAAATTGACACCACGCAGATTGACGCGAAAGTAGAAGCCATTAAATCATCCGGAAAAATAATGCTCGGCGGCGCAAAAGAACTGCCCTTTATTTACGGAACCGATTTGATTCTTAATAAAAAAAAGTCACTGGATTTCCATCCGAACGGGATGATTTTCAAAGCAACTTTTGCAGACGGCACTACCGTAGAGCAGGATTATTACAGCGTGGGCGGTGGTTTCATTGCGACGCGCGAGGAAAACTCCTACGAAAATAACTGCGTGCGAACCTTATATCCCTGTCATTCCGGTGCGGATATTATGCGCAATATTACTAAACTGCAACTGCCCAAAATTTCTGATTTGGTGTTCCTGAATGAGGAATCTTGGCGCACGCGCGAGGAAACCAGAAGGGAAGCGCTGTACATCTGGGAGCAAATCTGCGAATGCATTTATAAAGGCATTAATAAAGAAGGGATTTTGCCCGGTGGCCTGCGGGTTACACGGCGAGCAGCCGGCCTAAACCGAAAGCTGCTCGGTGAAAAGAAATACAATAATCTGCAGGAATGGTATAATTTGCTGCTCGAAACCGATCCCGGTTTTATTAATATTAATAAATGGGTGTCCTGTTTCGCGCTTGCGGTTAATGAAGAAAACGCTTCCTTTGGCCGGATCATCACGGCACCGACCAACGGCGCCAGCGGTGTTATTCCGGCGGTATTGCTGTATTCACAGGTATTTACGGAGTATGCCAGTGAAGACAATATCATCCGTTTTCTGCTCGTCGCCGGTGAGGTCGGAACTTTGTTTAAAAAGAATGCAACCATTTCTGCGGCCATGGGTGGCTGCCAGGCAGAAGTCGGTGTTTCATCGGCAATGGCAGCGGCCGGTCTTACGGAAATTATGGGCGGTACACCCGGACAGGTGCTGATGGCGGCCGAAATTGCCATGGAGCATCACCTCGGCCTCACCTGCGACCCGATTGCGGGACTGGTGCAGATTCCGTGTATCGAGCGCAACTCGATGGGTGCCATGAAAGCCATCACCGCTGCCAATATCGCGCTGGAGTCCGATCCTGAAAAAGCACGCGTCACGCTGGATGAAGTCATCCAGTCCATGTGGGAAACTGCGCAGAGCATGAGCGAACGCTTTAAGGAAACCTCGGAAGGTGGTTTGGCAATTGCCGTGAATGTAGCGGAGTGCTAAAATTTTTAGGAGCAGGAAGTACTGTGCTCAGTGGAAATCTCGTCCGGCTGTCCGCTATATCTGCGCCGCGGCGGCTTTGCCGCCGCGGCGCAGGATGCCGCTTCCATCCGGGCTATGAGGGACATTCCGTTCTTTCTTTCCCGGACGGAGTACGCTTACTTTAAAATGGGACGAATCCTGTTGGCATTCCGGATCAGTTCTTCGAGCAGTTCGTAGTTTTCTTTTTCCAGCGCCGATTTAAATTTCCTTAACTGCGAGATATGCTCATTCAGTACATCGAGAACATTTTCTTTGTTATGCTTAAAAATCGGGACCCACATTTCCGGGTGGGATTTTGCCAAACGAACCGTACTCGAAAAACCGGTGCTCGCCATCTGGAAAATAGTATCCTCTTCCCGTTCTTTCTCTAAAACCGTATTGGCAAGTGCATACGATGTGATATGCGAAATATGCGAGATGTAAGCCGTGTGGATATCGTGGTTCTCAGCGTCGAAGTACAACACATTCATTTCCAGGCCTTCAATTACTTTCAGGGCAGTTTCTACTGCATCCGGCGCTGATTTTTCTGCATCGCAGATAACGCCGGCTTTCTGACTGAAACTGTCAGCTTTAGCTGCTTCGGGTCCGGAGTTTTCAGTTCCCCACATCGGGTGAAAGGCTACAAATCGCTCGCGGTTCGGGTGCTGGTCTGCCGTACTGCAAATCTTTCCCTTTGTGGAACCGACATCCATTACAGTTTGCCCTGGGCCAAGCAGATCAAGCACTTGCGGCAGCAGAGCTGCGGCGGCATCTACGGGAATGGCAAGAATCACCACATCCGATTTTTGCACCGCTTCAGCCAATGGAAGCGCTTCATCAATAATTCCGCGCTCCAGCGCTTTTTGAACATGTTCCGGTGAAGCATCAACACCAATCACATGGTTACAGACGCCATTAAGTTTTAATTTTAAAGCAATGGACCCGCCAATAAGGCCGGTCCCGATAATAGTAAGCTGCATTTTGCTTGTATTTTATATTGGAGTATCAGGGTAGCTTTTTCAGGGATTTAAAAAGCGTTTGCTCTTTGCACTTTTCAAAATACACTTCATAACGCGGATTCTTTTTGGGATAGACCAAGGTATAGGCAGGACACGGCTGTTGCTGCGCCTGGCTGCGGGCGAAATCCACATACCCATTGGTCAGAATACTGTCGCGCAAATATTTCTCATCGATATTCTGCTGTGCCATTGTTTCCTTCACTTCCTCAGAAAAAGCGAAGTCTTTGGACAAGGTTTCCGCAATCACTCGGGAGTTCGGGAGATAGCCACTGCAGCTCGCACCTTTTTTATTAAGGATAAACATCACCAGCAAAAGACCCGGGATAAGGCCAATCAGAAAAAATTTAATTTTTCGCATTTAGAATATTAAAAGATTGATATCGTGGTACGTCAGGTTAAAACGGTCGCACAGAATTTTTTTGGTATGGCGGCCTTTGTACATATAGAGTGATTGCTTCATTTCATTATTGCGCACCAGCATATTCTCAAAACCTCCTTCTTCATCATAATTTAAAAGATAGGATAAGAAGAAATTCGAGATCGCTTTCGTTGTGGTTCTTGGCATTTTAGACGTCAGGTTCGGAAGTCCGCAGTGAATCACGCCGTGTTTGATAACGTAAGGATTTTCCATGTCGGTGAGCTCTGACGTTTCAATCATCTTGCTGTTATCGATGGTTACATCAATAATGACGCTGCCTTTCTTCATTGACGCTACCATTTCATCGGTAACTACGGGCACATGTGTCAGTTTCGACAGTGCACCGATCACAACATCAGCACGTTTCAGGCTTTTGGCTAATTCTTTCGGATCAATAATAGAAGTCGGTACGCGGCCATCCACCATCATGTGCAGCCTGCGCAGTTTAGACAGTGAATTGTCAAACACACGTACGCTTGCGCCAAGTCCCAGTGCCGCTTTGGTAGCAAATTCACCTACAATGCCGGCACCTAAAACAACCACCTCTGCCGGACGCACGCCGGTAATTCCGCCGAGCATCATCCCATTGGATAGTGCCAGTAATTCCGCGGCATATAATACCGAAATATTCCCGGCAATTTCACCGATCAGGCGTACCAGCGCAAGTTGCTTATAGTCATCTGCAATAAACTCAAACGCGATTGCATTTACTTTTCGTTCGGCAAGTTGCTTAAAATAGTCCGCGTCACGCAAACTGATCTGCAGTGCCGACACCAGGTATGTGTTGGCTTTTAACAGCTGTATTTCTTCCTCTGTGGGAGGGTTGATTTTGAGAACCAAGTCCTGTCCAAAGGCTTCTGCAGGATCATCGGTCATCTGTGCACCGGACTCAGCGTACTGCAAATCACTGTAAAAAGAGCCTTCGCCGGCTCCTTTTTCGATGATGATTTTATGACCATGGGCTGTGAGCACCTGTACCGCATCGGGTGTAATACAAGTTCGCCTTTCATTCAGACAGGTTTCCTTGGGAATACCAATGCTGAACTGTTTTCCTTTTTTTACGATCTCCAGTTTTTCTTCCTGCGGAACAAGATCCTGCTCGGTAAAGGGAGTGAAGACATGGGTGTGGCTCATGACAAATCAGTTTATAAATACAGTGCCTTACAGGCGGCAAAGATACGACGATTTAATTTTTTCAGCTGTGTTCCGTGAGAAAGATGTGGCGTATGCCGTCGCGGGTTTCGATCTGCATCGTATGATGCGGATAATCGGCAAGTTGCTCTTCATACACCTCAGGCCATTCAATTATGGTGAAAAAAGCGGTATCCAGATACTCTTCGATACCGATATTATAAGCTTCAGCAGCGTTTTTTAATCTGTATAAATCAAAGTGAAATATGGTGCCTCCGGGCGCGATGTATTCATTCACCAGTGCATAGGTAGGGGAGGAAACCTGATCTGCACTGCCCAGTTCTCGCACTAAATGTTGCGTGAAGGTGGTCTTGCCGGCGCCGAGATTTCCTTTTAGAAGGAGAAGCGGATGTTTTCGCTGTGATAGGAAAGACCGGGTAAAATCCTGCCAGTCTTCCATGCCCTGAACAATGAACTCCATTTATTTATAAATTTCAATTAGAATTTCCCCGTCCTCGTTGATAGCTCCGCGGTACATACCGGCGGTATTAAAAGGCATAGCGATATTGCCGGCACGGTCCAGCGCGATCATTCCGCCATCGCCGCCCATTTTGCCAATTTCATCAATTACTTCCTGCGTAGCCGCTGCCACGTCTTTTTGCTGATATTCCATCTTCGCAGCAACGGTTCGTGCGGCGGTTGCGCGGATGAAATATTCTCCCCAGCCGGTAGCGGAAATCCCGACGTTATTGTCAGCATAGGTGCCGGCACCGATAATCGGTGCATCGCCGATGCGTCCGTATTTTTTGTTAGTCATTCCGCCGGTAGAGGTACCCGCTGCGAGGTACCCATTTTTGTCCAAAGCAACTGCGCCTACCGTTCCGAACTTCTGATCCACTTCATACGCTTCCGGATAGGATTTGCCTGCCGACATGGCTGTTGTTTTTTTATTTTCTTTATTTTTAATTTTTTGCAGACTGTTCCATCGATCCTGTGTCCAAAAATATTCGGGATCTACTATTTCCAGTTTTTGAGCTGCAGCAAACGCTTCGGCACCGGCGCCGGATAGCATGACATGTTCACTTTTTTCCATAACGGCTACCGCAGCCGTTATCGGGTTTTTAATGGTATGCACGCCGGCGATCGCACCGGCCGCTTTGTCCTGGCCGCGCATGATGGAAGCATCCAGTTCATTTTTTCCATCCGCCGTAAAAACAGCGCCGCGGCCGGCGTTGAACAAGGGACTGTCTTCCAGCACCATGATGGCGGAAGTCACCGTTTGAACCGCCGGCTTGCCTGCTTTCCACTGGGCGTAACCGGCCAGCAATGCTTCTTTTAACTTCGCCTGATACTCGGCTTCTTTCGCCGGCGACATCTCGCTTTTCAGAATAGTGCCGGCACCGCCGTGGATGACGAGTATATGCTTCTTTTGTGCAGTCAGCAGTGCTGCGGCCGAAAGACTCAGCGTAAACAGTAATCTTTTCATGATAAAGGGGTAAAAAATAGCTGCTCAAATGTAGAGAAAATTTTGGAGGCGCGAGCGCAGCGAGCGCCGAAACTTCTGCTTGATTTGCGCTTAGTTATATGCTGTTCGTACTGTAAATGATGTTGTTCGAAATTTTCCCGTTTGCACGTTTCTTACAACGGCGGCGTTCCCCCGCGTTAGGGATTGCAATGAAAAGCCCGCAGCCGACGCAGGAGGCGAGGACTTGCAATGAAAAGCCCGGCCCGCCGGCTGATTACCTTCTTTCTCATTTCAGCTATTCCTCCGGCGGGAAACGCCCAAAATTTTAAATGACTTGGCAATAATCAGTACATTTACGGCATGATTTCAAAAGAAACCATTGACAAGATTTTTTCAGCCATTCGGGTAGAAGAAATCATCGGCGAATATGTGCAACTAAAACGTGCCGGCAGTAATTACAAGGGCCTGAGTCCGTTCCATGATGAGAAGACTCCGAGTTTCGTAGTGTCACCCAGCAAGCAGATCTGGAAGGATTTTTCTTCCGGCAAAGGAGGTACGGCCATTTCTTTCTTAATGGAAATCGAGAATTTCACCTATCCGGAAGCGCTGCGCCACGCGGCAAAAAAGTATGGAATTGAAATCGACGAAATTAAACGCGACTTCACCGATGATGAAAAGCAGGCACAAACCGGCCGCGATCTGCTGTACAAAATCCACGAAGTTGCCAACGATTTTTTTCAGCAGCAGCTTTTTGAAACACAAGAAGGGCAGACGATCGGCTATGCTTATTTTCGGGAGCGCGAACTGCGGGATGATATTATAAAGAAATTTCAGTTGGGATATTCGCCCGAGCAGCGCAATGCCTTTACGGCCTACGCGCTGGAGAAAGGCTACAGCAAAGAAATCCTGGAAAAATCCGGACTCAGCATATTCACAGAATACAGTCCTGACGGAGTGGACCGTTTTCGGGAGCGTGTTATTTTTCCGATACTCAGTTTTTCCGGCAGGGTGCTCGGTTTTGGAGCCAGAATATTGAAGAGCAACGTGAAGGCCGCGAAATATCTGAACTCCCCCGAAACGGAAATTTATCATAAATCCAATGTTTTATATGGTCTAAATCAGAGCAAGCAGGCGATCAGTAAGCAAAATGTCTGTTTGCTCGTCGAAGGCTATATGGATGTCGTGGCGCTGCACCAAAACGGTATTGAAAACGTGGTGGCCAGTTCAGGAACAGCACTGACGCAGGAACAGATTAAACTTATCAAACGGCTCACGGAGAATGTAACCATTCTTTTTGACGGTGACCCCGCCGGTATTAAGGCCAGTTTCCGGAGTATCGATATGCTGCTGGCTTCCGAAATGAATATCCGCATCCTGCTCTTTCCGGAAGGCCATGATCCTGATTCTTTTGTACGCGCACATCCACAGGAATATGTGGAGAAATTTATCGCCGAGCAGGCGCAGGATTTTATTGATTTTAAAGCAGCTATTCTGCTCAAAGATGCCGGTGCTGATCCGATAAAAAAAGCGGAGGCGATCCGGGATATTGTGAAATCCGTCGCGGCCGTTGCCAATGTCCTGAAACAGGAAGTGTACCTGAAAGAAGTGGCTACCAAGTTTGATCTTTCGGAACAAACGCTGTTTAATGAACTGAATGTGCAGAAGCAGATTCATCAGCAACAGCCCGGGCCGTCTGCCCAGCCAGCCGCGCCGAAACCTAAAATGGAAGTGGTGGCACCGGAAGCGATCCAGACCCTCAATCCTTTATTGGAACTGGAGGAGAAACTGGTGAAGCATATGCTCAACTACGGTGACCGAGTGCTCAACCGCAAAGATGCGGAAGATCAGCCGTACCAAACGACCGTAATCGAAGAGATTGTGCGGCATCTGGAAGAAGATGATTATCCGGTGCAGTCGCCGGTCAACCAGGTCATCATCGATGAGCTTAAAAAAGGATTACAGGAAAACACCATTATCGGCAGTAATTTCTTTCTGACCCTGATGGATGAGCAGGTGGTGTCCAAAGTCTCGAGTGCAATCATGGAAGATAATCCGCTGGGTGACTGGGCACGCAATAATATCTTCCCGCCCAGCCCTGGCGATAAACTGGAAGCCGAGATCGAAGATGATATGCTGATCCATAAAAGTCATTATATCGAAAAACTCATTTATGAAAAAGTGCAGCAGTTGCAGGAATGCCAGGATCAGGAAGAGCAATACAACGAGACACTCAAAATGATTATGGTGCTGAAGACTTTGCTGAACGAAATCAACCGCAAACTCAGCCGCCAACTGACAAAAGGGCATAGTTTTTTTAAGGAACAGAAATTGTAAAAAGAATTGCAGAAAAAAATTCAAGATGGATATAAAAAAAGAATTCAGAGATTTCTCTGTAAAACACATGGGTAACAGTGGCCTGGCGACAGATCAGTATATGGGAATGCTTGGGCCGACCAACCTGACACCCTATATTATGGAAGAACGCCGAATGAACGTTGCGCAAATGGACGTTTTCTCGCGACTTATGATGGACCGCATTATTTTTTTGGGAACCGGAATTGATGATCAGGTAGCCAACATCGTGACCGCGCAATTGCTGTTCCTGGAAAGTTCTGATGCGTCCAAGGATATTCAGATTTATATTAATTCACCCGGCGGATCTGTGTATGCAGGTTTGGGTATTTATGATACGATGCAAATTATTAAACCGGATGTAGCGACAATCTGTACCGGCATGGCAGCTTCCATGGGCGCAGTGCTGCTGGTAGCAGGAGAGAAGGGGAAACGTTCAGCGTTGAAGCATTCGCGTGTGATGATTCATCAGCCCAGCGGTGGTGCCCAGGGAGTAGCGTCTGACATGGAAATTAACCTGCGCGAAATGCTGAAACTGAAAAAGGAATTGTACGATATTATCGCACATCATTCCGGCCAGACTTATGACTGGGTAGAAAAATCTTCGGACCGTGACTACTGGATGACGTCTGGTGAAGCGAAAGAATACGGTATGGTGGATGAAGTTCTGGAAAGAAAAACAGAGAAATAATAAACTTTTCTTTCATATAAAAGAAGCCGGCGTAAACTATTTTGCGCCGGCTTTTAGATGTATATCGTTCAAATTTTATCCTTCGATTCCTTCAATAATTTTTGAGAAGTCCGAAATATTAAGGGCTGCGCCACCGATGAGTCCGCCATCAATATCAGGCTGAGAGAAAATTTCCTTTGCGTTGCCCGGTTTCACCGAACCACCATAGAGGATGGAGATTTCTTCTGCAACGTCTTTTCCGTATTTATCGGCAATCAGATCGCGGATGGCCTTATGAATTTCCTGTGCCTGCTCCGGCGTTGCCGTTTCCCCGGTTCCAATCGCCCAAACAGGTTCATACGCGATAACAACATTTTTAATTTCTTCGGCCGTTAAACCAAAAAGAGCCGTTTCCGTCTGCTGTTTTACGACATCCAGATGATTTCCGGCGCGGCGTTGTTCGAGTGTTTCACCATTGCAGTAAATGGGCGTGAGGCCTTTTCTTAAGCAAATCTTCACTTTCAGTGCACACTTTTCATCCGTTTCGCCGTGGTAGAGGCGTCTTTCTGAATGGCCGACCAAAGCACCATTGGCGCCGATAGATTCCAGCATGCCGGCAGAAATCTCACCGGTGTAGGCGCCTTCCTCATATGCGCTGACTTCCTGCGCAAAAATTCCCACTTCGCGGAGCGAGAATACGTCCTTCGCCATTAAAAGATATAATGCCGGCGGTGCAATCCAGATTTCGCAATGTCCCGGATTTTCCTTGCGGTAATGCAGTAACTGAAGCATCAACTGCTGCGCTTCAATTACATCTTTATTCATTTTCCAGTTACCGGCAACGATTTTTCTTCTCATGTTGATTAATTTATTATTTCAGGTTCCAGATTTTTTTCAGTGTGGTGTAATAGGAATGTTCATCATCAGATACTGTCTCATCTGCTTTGATCAGGGACTTGGCAAACTGCTGGAAAGACAGCCGTTCTTCTTCGGTTGAATCATCCAGGAAACATTTGGCGTGAAACTCAAAATGCGGCGCCCATTCTTCAGGTTGTAAAGAGGCGATGACATCCAGTTCGTCATCCAGGTCCATTTTAAATGGAAATTCTTCTGCCAGATATTCGCGGATCATCAATCCTTCTTCAGGCGCAACCTCGCCATCGACGGCAGAAAGTAACATCAGTAAATGGTATCCGGCAATTGATTTATTCGATTTTTTCTGTTCAGTATTCATGTTTAATTTTTTTTAAAGGTTAATATAATCCAGCGCCGGCAGCTTAGCCACTATCGTGCCGTTTTCCAGAATGAGCACCGCCGGATTGCTCCGGGCAATGGTTTTCAGCGCCGTGCCGTCCATTACGGTATTGGGGATTTTTGTGAATAGATTAGTTCTGGTGGAGATTCCGTAAGCGGCAGTGCCGGTTTCCGAGGCAGCTTTTGCTTCCGCAGCCCGCAGAACGTCTGAGTCGGCCTCTTTCGGGTTATAAGACAAAATTAAAACTGCTCTCGGTGCATTCAGAATTTTTAAAGTCATGTTCTGGCCATTTGCATCTTCCGGTGCAAACTTGGCAATCTCGGACTGATAGCCTTTCTTTACAACCTTAGTAATCGTTTCATTTTCCTGAATTTCCCACGGTGAACCTTCCTGCCAGTAGCTTTTATCGTTAATATATTCATCCTGGCCGATGTTTCGTGTTTCGCCGGATTGTTTATTTTTGACAGCGTAAAACGTTTTATACTCCGCCGGATCTGCCGCAATTTTCTGCTGTTCTTTGAGCAGATTAGTACCTACTTTATAATCCCGAAAGTCAATAAGAGGTTCCTTTTTAATTCCCCAAACCATAATACTGCTGAAGATAAGCATCAAAGCAAGTACCGCCATAACTGCCGGCGTTTTTCGGCGCGGCAGCGTTTCAGATTTTCGTCTGTATAAAAATGATAAAAGAAGCAGGGCAGCGAGCAAGATCATGTCTTTGAAAAAACTCTGCCAGGGCGTAAAAGATACAGCATCCCCAAAACAGCCGCAATCTGTGACCACGTTATAGTATGCCGAATAAAAAGTCAGAAAGCCAAAAAAGATGCACAGTGCGATCAATAAAGTCAAAGTAGCTTTCAGCTGCAATCTAAAAATCAGCAGTAAACCCAGGAGCAGCTCTGCAAAAACGACCGCCACCGCAAAGAATAAAACATACGGCTCCAGGAAGGGCAGATTGAACACTGCCGGCGAAAAGTATTCTTCCAGTTTAAAACCAAAACCTTTCAGATCCACTGCCTTAACAAAGCCGGAAACAACGAAGATAATTCCAACAATGATGCGGAGAACTGTGCGTATCATGACGTTTGATTTTTAAAGTTTGCGGAATCTTCGTTCATCTTAATAAGACAAAACAAAGCATAGTTCAGCATGTCGAGGTAGTTGGCATCAATCCCTTCGGACACCAGTGTGGCACCGGCATTATCCTCAATCTGTTTGGTACGCAGAATTTTCTGATAAATTAAATCGGTGATGGAGGAGATCCGCATCTCACGCCAGGCTTCACCATAATCATGGTTTTTCCGAATCATCAGATTTCTGGCTTCTGCGGCAAACTGATCATATAATCCGATTACTTCCTCTGCATCTTCATGAACTTCGTCTGCCGCCCCTTTCTCTAATTGAATAAGACCAATAACCGCATAATTAACGATGGCTATAAAATTTTCCTGTTCGCTTTCACCAACTTTGGAAACGCCGGTGGTTTGGAAGGTTCGCAAGCTTTTTACTTTAATATAAAGCTGGTCGGTGAGCGACGGCGCGCGCAAAACACGAAAGGAAGCGCCGTAATCGTGCAGTTTTTTTACAAAAAGAGAACGGCACATTTCCAGTGCCTCGTCATATTGCTGTAAAGTTTTGTCCATAGATCAGTAAATCGTTTCAAAGATAACAATTTTGACTTGCCTTTCCGAGCGGCACCGCACGGAATTGATTTTTGCAGCACATCGTTTTATATTATTTCTATTTTTGTGAAATGGAAAATGTAAGGTCGGCTCCCAACTTTTTAATTAATTGCCGCGGTAAGCTTTTGGATTTGAAAGAACCGAAAATTTTAGGCATCCTGAATGTCACACCCGATTCGTTTTCAGACGGCGGGCAATTTAATTCAGAAAAAGAGGCGTTACGCCAGGCAGAAAAGATGGTTACGGAGGGTGCTGACATCCTGGATATCGGTGCACAATCCACCCGGCCGGGTGCGGAGAAACTCACAGCCGCAGATGAAATCGCAAGACTCGGCACCCTGATCAGTTTAATTAAAAAAGAATTTCCGGAAACACTGATTTCGCTCGATACGTTTTATTCGGACACGGTCTTATTCGGGTTTGATCAGGGAATTGATATCATTAATGACATTTCGGGTGGCTTTTACGATAAGGAGATGATACCTGCAGCAGGACGCACCGGGCTGCCGTATATCCTGATGCACAACAACGCGAATTATGAAAAAATGCATGAGGTTAAAACCTTCGATGATCTGCTGCTGGACCTAAACTTCTATTTCTCGGAGCGCATACAAAAATTGCGGAACGCCGGTGTGAAAGACATTATACTGGATCCCGGATTCGGATTTGGGAAAACGGTGGAGCAGCAGCATCAGCTGATTAATGAACTGAATTATCTGAGTTTTGGAAGATATCCTGTGCTTGCCGGTATTTCCAGGAAATCTTTTATTTATAAACCCTTAGGGAAAAAAACCACCGAAATCAATACCGAAACACAAAAGCTGCACCGCACGTTGCTGAAAAACGGTGCAAAAATTTTGCGGGTACACGACGTGGCCCAGGCGCGGACCACCATTCAGGATTTCCTAGTTCAAAGCAGATAGTTTCTCGGCATATTCTTTCGCGAAAACTTCGCGGTCGCGGTTGAGTTCTTCGAGCGTTCCCGGCAGTTCGTAAGCAAAGAGTATTTTGTCTTCATCGTCTAAGAATAGAAGTTCTCGCCGCTGTCCGTCAATCAGTTGCGCGAAAATTTCCCACATGGAAGTATCTCTCTCTTTAAGCATTTCAAAAAACGAACGTGCCTGAATCTGAATTGGTTTCATTTAAAATCCTAAAATATTAAGCTTAAGCTGGACCGCAAAATTTGAACTGAAGTTAGCTGTGGCGTATGGTCCCACACGGTAGAAAAAGCCCAGATTAAACGGTATTCCAAAAATACTGTTAACTTCCAGACCCGCTTCCTGATATAATTTATTCAGTTTTTCAAAGTTGAGATCATGGTATTCCGGATGCGACATGTCGCCGATGATTCCTTTATACAGCAGATCAAAGCTAGAAGTCTTGCGGCCAAAGGTACGGAAATATACAGGCAGACGGTGCGTCAGGTAATAGCCGGCAAAACGGTCATTGAAATATTTCCCTCCTTCCATGGTCGCGAAACCAAGGAATGAAGTCAGGTTGAAACTGATATTTCCTTTGCCGTTACTCAAGCCGTTCATTGCGAACTGATGCCAGATCGGTGCGTCACCCGAAACAATGCCGGCGTACAGTCTTGCGCCCGTTTGCCCTGCTTTTGTTTTAAACTGATGCTGCGCCAGTACATCAAATTTGCTGTAGGAAAAATTTCCCTTTAAAGCAGAAAAAGCCTGTTCATAATTAAAATAAAACTCCGGATAGTTCTGTTCGTAGGTAAGTTTGCCCGCCGGCGTCATCATGTTTTTTGAAAACGGCGCGTACTTTAAAGTCAGCTGAAAAGCAGTGTTGTGAAAATCATTACCGCGCTCCCGGAAGTTATAGGGAAATTCGGCGTACTCCTTGTTGGCTGACATCGCTGCTTTGGCCGTGAAGGTACTCGTCAGGTCATCTTCGTAAGAAAATTTAAAGCCGGAAAAGCGGTAAAACATCCTGTTATTCAAATCAACGCCAGAGTTCATAATGCGCATTTTCACATTCCACAGATCTTCATTGAAGCGGCCGGCCGCATCCACATCATTGTAATATTCTGCGCGGAAAAAAGCATTCCTTCGGAGCGTGGTTCGCACATCTATACCCGCACCGCCTTTCCAGCGGTGGTCGTGAAAACCATAACCTACATAGGCATCCGGCGAAATATATCTGCTGAACTTTTCATTGGTTTTAACGCCGGCGCCGAGCCGAAGCCCTTCATATTTATTGTATTTCACTAACTGCAGCACATCAAAATCAACTTTGCCGAAACGTACTTTTCCTTTCAGCAGTTTAGAGATGATTCCGGCTTTCTGATCGAGTTTGTATTTCTGGCCGACACTGTCAATCTGCACATAGGTGTTTTGTTCGCGAGCGGAAAGGGAATCTGTTCGATATTGATTCAGTAGCGTGCCGTCAGCATTTTCTACGGACATGGTATAACCGGAGAAATCTTTTTTGCTTTGGGGAATGTTTGTTTTAAAATTAAAATAATCAGCCTGCAGGCTTACATACATGCCGAAACGGTCTTTTTTCACTTTGGCAGAATCAGCGCCGGGTTTTGGAAAGGCAGTGGAACCCATTTTAACTTTGAAGTTTTCTTTATGTAAAAACCACTTGCCGTCTATGGGTGTCCAGATGCTTGTGAGTGAGCCTTCACTCTTCACTTTGCTGTGATGTTCGATTTTCTTTACTGCGTAGGTTTTGGTATCTATATAAAGATAGCCGGTAAATTTCCGGCGCTTGGGTGCAGACTTTTTATCAACCGGCCGAAAACGGATAACAAAATTACTGCGTCCCTCGATCTCCAAGGTATCGGTTACGAAGTATCGGTACAGCGCGCGGTTTTCCGCCAGGATTTCGCGCGGGATTTTATTGCGGTTGGATCGCAGCGCCAGCATTTCATAGATCGGCTCTTGCAGGCCGCTGATCCGGTTGTCGAGCACATTAATTTTCTCGCCGTATTTCTGGGAATACAAATATTCCGTCGCGCGTTCCCAGAGGAAGAGTTTGCTTTGGCCCATCAGTTTCATAACCCGCACGCTTTCAAGCGAATCCTTTTTCTTTTTATCGCTCAGATCTGCTGCGGGTGGCAAAAGCTTTAGCGAATCCAGGCGTCGGCTGATGTATTGATTGTATGCTTTAATGCTGTCTTCATCTAAATCGAAATCGATCTTTTCGTAGGATTTAAATTCGTAAGACTGTAAACTCTTAGGTGAATTGTCTTCAAAGTTTTCATTTACTTTCTTTAAAATTTCCAGCGCCAGCTGATCGCTTACATCAGCAATTACTACCCCTTCAATGGACTGTAATTTGGAATCCTTTGGAACCATACGCACTTCCATCAGTTTATCAACCAGGCTTTTGTCATCATAAAAACCTTTTTTAATGATTTCAACTTCGCGGCATTTTGTTCGCAAATAGGCCTCGCCAGTCGCATTGGTGACAGACAGTAGTTTTTTACCACATAAGATCTGAGCGCCGGCCAGCGGTTTATTTTCAGGTTCCGACGTAACAATTATTTTATACTGGGCCGTCAGGACATTTACTGTAAAAAGTAAAAGAAAGAAAGAAAAGTGTTTCATATAGGGAGGAGGCGTGACTTAAATTTAAAGATAATGTTTCGCACAGGATATGCACCCGTTTTTAAATATATTTTTTTAAAATGGTGCACATTAAAATATCACGCCAGAATGAAGGCTTTAGGAAATGCGGCTCCATTTATTTTTACCGCGGTATTGGCTCACGTAGTAAGCACGCAAATTCTGGTTCTCAGGTTTTTGCAGATGAGGGTCGTCCTGAACCAAATCTTCGGCGATTTTTTTTGCCGCTTTAATTATTTTTCCGTCGGCCACCAGATCCAGTTTTTTAAAATCGATAATGCCGCTTTGCTGCGTGCCGAGGATATCACCGGGACCGCGAAGTTGCATATCCACCTCGGAAATGACAAAGCCATCCTGTGTTTCCACCATCGTTTTCATCCGGGTGCGGCTTTCCTTGCTCATCTTATCTGCAGTGACCAGGATACAGTAGCTCTGCTCCGCACCGCGTCCCACACGTCCGCGCAGCTGATGCAGTTGTGAAAGCCCGAAGCGCTCGGCGCTTTCGATCACCATTACCGAGGCATTGGGAACATTCACACCCACTTCAATCACCGTGGTAGCCACCATAATATGTGCTTTGCCGGAGGCAAAATAATTCATGGCGGCTTCCTTTTCGGCAGGCTTCATCTGGCCGTGAACCATCGCCACGTTGCAGTTCGAAAAAAACTCGCAGATGTGAACATAATTCTCCTGTAAATTTTTGTAATCAAGCGTTTCCGATTCCTCGATGAGCGGATACACAAAGTAAGCCTGGCGACCTTTCGCAATTTCGTCCTGTACGAAACGGAAAATGGTCAGCCGGTCGCGCTCTTTGCGGTGCGCAGTGATAATAGATTTTCGGCCGACGGGCAGTTCATCAATCACCGAAACGTCCAGGTCGCTGTAAAAACTCATGGCCAGCGTCCGCGGAATGGGAGTCGCCGTCATCACCAGAATGTGAGGTGGGATTTTATTTTTTGCCCAGAGCCTCGCTCGCTGCGCCACACCGAAGCGATGCTGCTCATCAATAATGGCCAGCCCTAAGTTTTTAAATTTCACCCGGTCTTCCAGCACGGCATGCGTTCCTACTAAGATTGACAGTTCACCGCTTTGGAGCTCGTCATCGATAACGCGGCGATCTGCCGTTTTGGTACTGCCGGTCAGCAGCCTGATGGTTACGCCGGTGCCGTCCAGCAGGTCCTGCAGCGACTGGAAATGCTGTTGTGCCAGAATCTCCGTTGGTGCCATCAGACAACTCTGAAAACCGTTGCCCAGCGCAATAAGCATGCTCAGCAGCGCGACCATGGTTTTGCCGGAACCCACATCACCCTGAAGTAAGCGGTTCATCTGCACCGGCTTTTTCATGTCGGCGCGAATTTCCCGCAGCACTCGTTTTTGCGCGCCCGTCAATTCGAACGGAAGCCTGTGCTGATAAAAATCTTCAAAGGGTTTACCGACTTTTGGAAAAGGATTGCCGATGACGTTTGTTTTATGGTGCTGTTTTTTAAGCACATATCCCAGCTGAAAGAAAAAAGCTTCCTCGAACCGCAGTCTTTTTTCGGCGTGTTCCAGGTGCTGCATATCATTGGGAAAGTGAATATGGAACATCGCCGGAAGACGTCCGATGATTCCTAGTTTCTTCATGAGTTCTGCCGGCAGGTTTTCGGAAATCATCTGCGGTAATTGTTGCAGAATATCGCGTATGATGTTCTGGAAAAACTTATTATTTAATCCACGTTTTGCCAGCTTTTCACTGCCCGGGTAAATGGGTAGCAGGCTACTACTTACGGCTTTTTTCTCGTCCTTTTCGATTTCCGGATGTGGCAGGGAAAAATTACCGTTAAATTCATTGACTTTTCCAAAAACAAAAATCTCCTGATTGAGCGGTAGTTGCTCCTGAAGCCATTTGGAATAACGAAACCAAACCAACTCAATGGTGCCGGTGTCGTCCCGAAACTTGGCGGTCAGTCTTTTCTGTCCTTTGCCGTAGGTAATTTCCTGCACGTCCGTAATTTTTCCTTTGAGCTGAATTTCATTGTCGGAACCACTTTGCAAGGCACCGATTTTATGAACCGTGCTGCGGTCCGCGTAGCGAAGCGGGTAGAAGGTAAGAAAATCCTCAACGGTCTGAAACCCCAAAACACTGCGGATAAACTTAGCACGTTCCGTTCCGATGCCTTTCAGAAATTCTATTGGAGTGTCGAGTGTCAATACAATGTGTTATAAAACTGATGTCAGCAAATTTCGTTAAAATTAAAAAGACTTCCAATCTCTGAAAGTCTTAAAATAGGAGTTAATCGCGCAGTTTCGTTTTAAACTTTTTGCGGTAGGTTTCCCACTGTTCGCGGGAGGTTACTTTTTTGTATTCATTGGTACCGATAAACTGCAGGTACGGCTCAATCTCTCCGGCAGTGAATTCGCCCTGCAGATTGGTAACAGGTTCCATTTTTTCATCCATAAAAACCAAAGCAGGCGTGGCTGATATGTTCATGTATTTCGTGAAATCATGCAGAGATTGCCGCTGCCCGTTTTGAAGGCCGGTATTATTAAATGTTCGGCCGAAAGCAGTGATAGGCTGTTTTTGCTCCGCATCTATTTTCACGGCATAATATTTTTTATTAATTAGAGAAGAAATCACCGGATGGTTCAGCGCTTCCCGTTCCATAACCGCACAGGATTTGCAGCCCTGAGTGTAGAAAAAAACCAAAATCTTTTTAGACTGTTCATTCTGCAGCGCCGCTGCTTCGTCCCACGACTGCCAGTTCACCTGCGCATAAGACAAAAGCCCGGAAAGGATGCCAAATAAAATAATCAGTTTTTTCATATTTATATCAGATAACTGAACTATGCAAGGGTTAAATCATTAGCGGACGTCCTGCATCAGCTTCTTCACAAAAGGAGAGATAATTATTAATATCACCCCTGCGATCACTGCATAAATAGCGAGTTGCTTATAACTTTCTGCATACGTAATCAGGGCTTCCAGATTGCTCGTACCGTGTTTGGCTGTGGCCATGTTGGCACCGATAAGTCCTGCTACGTACTGCCCGTACGCGGAGGCCAGAAACCATAAACCCATCATCATTCCCTGCAGGTTTTGAGTTGAAAGCTTCGTCATAATTGATAAACCAATAGGAGAGAGGCAGAGCTCACCGAACGTTATGATTAACAGTGCGATAGTGAAGAACCGCAGCGAAGTTACGCCCTCTGCATTGGCAAAAAATTTTGTGGCAAACAAGGTGTAATACCCCAAGCCAAGAAAGATAAAGCCAAGCCCGAATTTAATGACGGTATTGGGTTCCAGCTTTCTTTTGCTCAGCCAGATCCATACAAGGCCAGCGAGTGGCGCCAGGAAAATAATAAAGAACGCACCGCCGGAATTGTTTACACCGTTCGCATCGAGGCCCAGCAAATCGTTATTCAGATTCTTCGCGGCGAAAATACTCAGAGAGCCGCCACTCTGTTCATAAATCCCCCAGAAAAGAATAGAAAATAAAATGAAAACCAGCGCGGCCCACAGCTTTTTCCTTTCGGAAGGCGTTACTTTGCTCATTTCATAAAACAAATAAATCAGCGTGAGTGGCCCGATGGTGTACATAAAAATATCGGTGTATTCCGTTTGTGCCACCATGATCATGATAATCGGCACAAAGATTAAAGACAGAATGTACACACCGAACTCTTTCCATTTGGCAATGGGTGCATGCGCAATAAGCGATTCCGGATGGCCGGGCTGTAAACCAATAGGCCCTAAGCTCTTCTGGGTAAAAGCAAAATTAATTAAGCTGATAATCATCACGATGGCTGCGCAGCCGAACGC
This sequence comes from Chryseobacterium salipaludis, assembly GCF_022968825.1. Taxonomy (GTDB): domain Bacteria; phylum Bacteroidota; class Bacteroidia; order Flavobacteriales; family Weeksellaceae; genus Kaistella; species Kaistella salipaludis. The sequence continues at coordinate 243,025 of NZ_JALHKS010000003.1, read as the reverse complement.
TACGTTCCAGTGCAATCCTTCGGGAATTAAATGCCCCATCAGTTCCCCTTTTCCGATGGCGATACACAAATACCCTCCGAGCAAGGCGCCCAGGTTGATCCCGGCGTAAAAAAGTGAGAAACCGGCATCAGCCCGCGAATCATTGGGCTTATATAATTGCCCTACCATGGAGGAAATGTTGGGTTTGAAAAATCCTGTTCCCACCACCGTAAAGGCAATTCCCAGAAAGAAAAACTTATGCGGATCCGCGGCCAGAATCATACTTCCGACAATCATCAGCGAGCCTCCCCAAAACAGAGATTTTCGGAACCCCAGGATTTTATCGGCAAATAAACCACCGATAAACGTGAACGCATACACGAATGCCTGGGTGGCGCCATATTGCAGGTTAGCTTCTTCCTCATGAAGATCCAGTTGGGAAATCATAAAGAAAACCAGCATCCCGCGCATTCCGTAGAAACAAAATCTTTCCCACATTTCGGAAAAGAAAAGGGACCAGATTTGCTTCGGATATTTGCCTTTAAAATTTTGTATCTGTTCGATGGATAGACTCATAAGGTATTATTTTAAACGCCTGTGCATCGCTTTTGACGAAAACAGACCTACGAAAATAGAAAAAACCACCGAGTTATCGGTGGTTTATATGAGTGTAAATGTAAAATACTTTTTGGTCAGTGAATTCCGTGCATCATTCTTACCAGTTTCTTGTTAAATAAGAGCAGCATCAGCGCAGCGAAAACTGGAATAGCGCCGATTACGAGGAAGAAGGTTGACATTCCGTACGTTTCCGAAATTCTGTCGATCATGGAACCGCTCAAACCAGCGATAAAGTTTGCAATGGCCGAAGCTGTAAACCAAAAACCGAATAGTAAGCCGATAAATTTCTTTGGTGACAATTTGCTTACGTAAGACAACCCTACCGGTGAGAGGCAAAGTTCTCCAGCAGTGTGGAAGAAATAAGCAAGGATCAACCAGATCATGCTGACAGACGCATTGCGAGCGCCTAATGGAATACTCATACTTCCGTACGCCAGAAACACGAAACCGAAACCTACCAGGATCAGCCCCAGTGCCAGTTTAACCGGCCCGGAGGGATTCCATCTCTTCTCCCACAACTTACTGAAGGATGTCGCCATCGTGATGATGAAGAATGAATTCAGAATCTGGAACCATGAAGCCGCGACTTCCGTATCCTCCTGGCTAAACTCTCTGTTGATTTTCCAGATTCCCAATCCCCAAATGATTAAAAAAGAAATCGCGGTAAAAATAATGGTCAGCGGATATTTTTTCATAATCTGCTTAGATAGCAGATAGAGTACATATGTCACAATTGCGATCGGGAAGATCGTCAGGAACGTATCGACCCACTTAAATATGAGAGCAGTGTTACCTTCCAGCGCTCGCTGTGTGTAATCTTTGGCGAAGATGGACATGGAACCACCAGCCTGTTCGAAAGCAAAAAAGAAAAACAAGCTCGCAAACATAAAGACCGCAATAACGATCAGTCGGTCACGAACAATTGCAGGATTGCTGTCGGTTTCCTCTTCGGCGGACTCTTTATTTTCTTCTGCGAAAATGCCTGCAACCTCCTTATTTTTAGCAGGGCTGCTCCCAACAATCCCGAAGATTCTTTGCGCAAAATAAAACTGCAGTAAACCAAAAAACATGAAGATTCCGGCTAGTCCAAAGCCATAATGCCAGCCTATTTTCTCACCAATGTATCCGCACAACATCATTCCCATGAATGCACCTGCGTTAATACCCATGTAGAATATGGTATAACCCGCATCTTTTTTTGCACTGCTGTCAGGATAAAGTTGGCCAACCATCGATGAAATATTAGGTTTGAACATACCGTTACCTAAGATCATTAACACCAACCCTACATAGAAGAAGGTGTTGGAGAAGCCTTCCATAGCCATAGCGGCATGCCCGAGTGTCATGACCAGAGCGCCTATGAGAATTGCCTTTCGATACCCAGTCAGTTTATCGGCGATGATTCCGCCAAACAGCGGTGTAAGGTAAACTAACCCGGTGTACCAGCCGTACAGTTGCAGCGCATCTTCATTGCTCCATTCCCAGCCGCCTTCTACTAATTTCGATACTAAAAACAGCGTCAGTAAAGCACGCATACCATAGTAGCTGAACCTTTCCCACATTTCAGTAAAGAACAAAACGAAAAGAGAGGCCGGGTGTCCTATCACCAATTTATTATCAATGCCTTCTTTCGCGAGATGTTTTAATAAAATTTCATCTTGATTTCCTTCCATATTTTATCGATTTTTTACTTTACAATTAAGCCATCGTTGCGCATGCTGCAACTCCTCGCAGTGCCAAGGCAATTATTAGCGTAGCAAATATAGTTGTTTTTCTAAAGCAGCAAAGCGAAAGAGTTTCAATTAAAAAAAATAAAACGCAACCGAAAGCTGCGTTTTATTTGTATTAATAGAAAGGAAACCTAGCGGATTCCTCTTTCCTTCATAATCCGGTTCAGCCGTTTCAGGATAGCCAGGCCGAGCAAAGTGGCGATCATCAGCAGGCCAAAGTTCACGATGAAGAAATTTGCCTTATTGTCGTACTCGTACCAGAAGCTGGCGAGTACGCCGGAGAGTTTGTTCCCGATAGAGGTTGACAGGAAAAATCCACCCATCATCAGCGCGGTAATCCGTGGTGGCGAAAGTTTAGACACGAGCGAAAGTCCCATCGGTGAGAGGCAGAGTTCGCCAAGTGTAATAACGCCATAAGAAGCAATCAGCCAGATCGCGGAAACTTTAATCAACCCGTTATCGCCGGCATACACGGCCCCGACCATCACCAGACAGGATAAAGCGGAAATGAAAAGACCAAGTACAATCTTGGAAGGCGTGGTTGGTTCTTTGCCGCGCCGCCGCAGGAACATGAAGACACTCACCACAATTGGCGTTAAGATAATTACCCAGGCAGGGTTAATCGACTGAAAAAGTTCCGTGTTATAGAGCGCTACTTCGTGGGAAGGATCTGCTTCCAGTTTGCTTCGCTCAGCATCAGAAATGTTGCGGAAATAAATATCAGGCGCCATTTCTTTTTTAGGTTCACCATTTTCATCTTTCACCGTGCGGTACTGGTCATCATATACCGAAACCTCTTTGGGTTCGTATGTTTTGCCTTGTACGCCGTCTTTACCATCAATTAAATTTATGCTGCGCAGCGGTTCCACCAGCGGTGCAGGAATACTTCTGTCCGTGTAGTTATTTGCCCAGCGCGTAAGTGCCGTTCCGTTCTGTTTAAAGACGGCCCAGAACATCAGACTCACCGCAAAGATCGCCAGCAACGCACCGATCGGTTTTTTGTCTTCTGCATTGGCTTTTACATAAAGCATGATATAGAAATAAACCACCGGCAGACACGCGAAAATAAAGGCATCTGTGGAATCGCTGCCGAAAATGTTGCCCGGAATCATCCAGCCGATAACACCCGCTACGATCGCCGGCAGGAAGACTTTCAGCAGAACATCAGAAATTTTGGTATCTCCTTCCTGAGATTCCTTGAGGATATTGGCCTGAAGAATATGGCGTCGCCCAATCGTGAAGACAATCAGTCCCACAAACATACCGGCACCAGCAGTCATAAATGCAGGTCCCCAACCATATTTATTACGCATGAAAGCCGCAATAATATTACAGATGAAGGCACCGATATTAATTCCCATATAGAAAATATTATAACCGGCATCTTTGTTTGCGGTGTACGGTTCTTCGTTATAAAGATTCCCAAGCAGGGTAGAAATACTGGGTTTAAAGAAGCCGTTACCTAAAATCACAAGCCCCAGTGAAGCATAAAACAAAGGAAGTTCTTTAAAAAGTCCGATTCCGAAATAGCCCAGACCCATCAGCGCGCCGCCAATATAAATTGCTTTAATGTATCCCAGCACTTTATCAGCCAGGAAGCCGCCGAGAAACGGGGTCAGATAAGTAAGTGCGATGAAGGTTCCGAAGATATCATCAGCTGTTTTGTCGTTGAAGGCAAGTCCGCCCTTTTCACTGTCGATCATGTACAGGACAAAGATCCCCAGAATCAGATAATACCCGAAGCGTTCCCACATCTCTGTAAAAAACAGATAGGGCAATCCCTTCGGATGCTTACTGGAAGTTTTTTTCATGATTTTTTAAATTTCTCAAAAATAGAATATTTAATCGAATTGAAAAATCAAATTTAAACTTCGATAAATGGATGATGGATGGAGTTTTATGCGCAAATAGGTAGTGATGGTGAAAATTTAAAAAGTAGAGCGGATTAATTTTGTCGGCTTTTTTTAACTGAAAGTTTTCCGAAGCCACTTCAAATAAAAACTGCTTCATTTCTGAAGCAGTTCATTTATAAATAGTTACAATTTTTCAAGCAGGTAATCCGTCATTTTCTGGTATAACTGCGGACGGGTGTTTCCACCGTAGATTCCGTGGTCCTTATCAGGATACGCCATGAAATCGAATTGTTTTTTATTTTGAATCAGCGCTTCAGCGAACTCAACTGCATTCTGGAAGTGTACATTGTCATCGGCAGTACCGTGGATCAGCAACAGATTTCCTTTCAGCAGGTTGGCGTATGTGGTCGGCGAATTGTCATCGTAGCCGGAAGGATTTTCCTGTGGTGTGCGCATGAAACGTTCGGTATAAACTGAGTCATAATATCTCCAGTTGGTGACCGGTGCCACCGCGATTCCGGTTTTAAAAACATCTGCACCTTTTGTTAAGGCAAGGCTTGCCATGTAACCGCCAAAACTCCAACCGAAAATACCGATGCGGCTCTTGTCGATATAACTTTGATTACCGAACCATTTGGCAGCGGCAATCTGATCTTCGATTTCGTACTTGCCAAGGTTCATGTACGTTACTTTTTTGTAATCAGTTCCTTTGTAACCGGTTCCACGCCCGTCAACACACGCCACGATGTAGCCTTGCTGTACCAAGTGGTTAAACCACAAGCCATTTCCCTGGTCCCAGGAGTTGCTCACCTGCTGTGAACCCGGCCCGGAGTACTGGAACATAAATAGAGGATACTTTTTATTCGGATCAAAATTTTTCGGTTTCATGATCCAGGCATTCATCTGGTCACCAGCTTCGTTCGGAACGGTGAAATATTCTTTCGGTACCCAGTTATCTGCCTGCAATTTCTGCAACTGCTCGGTATTGTTCTGCAGTTCTTTAACAGCCTGGCCGTTTCCATTTTTCAGCACATAAGTGTACGGTTGGGTTGCTGAGGAAGAGGTTTCAATAAAATACTGATAGTTCTTGCTGAAATTCGCGCTGTTGGTTCCCGTTTTATTACTGATAATGGTTGCGCGGCCGTTGTTGATATTAACTTTGGAAATTACTTTGTTGATGGAGCCCGCCTGCGTGGTCTGTACCAGCACCTCTTTTGATTTGGGATTGTAACCGTAATATTTGGTTACCTCCCAGTCGCCTTTGGTGATTTGTTTTTTAAGTTTACCTGAAGGGTCGTACCAGTACAAATGGCGATGGCCATCGCGCTCAGAAGCCCAAATGAAAGAATTATCCGGCAGGAATTCCAGGGTGACATTATCGGTATCTACCCATTTCGGATCTGTCTCGGTAAACAGTTTTGTAAGCTGGCCGGTTTTTGTATTTAATTTTAAAACATCGGAGGCATTCTGAACTCTTTCGGAAGTAATAAGCACCATTTCGTCGTTCTTCGCGGTGCGGTACACATCCGGGATGTAGTAATTTTTAAAGCCACTCAGATTGACAGGCATCAGTTGTGCCGTGTCTAACCTATAAATATGTGCCGACACTTCGGAGTTTTTTTCGCCGGCTTTCGGATATTTAAAACGCATTTCGGAAGGGTAGAGTTGTTTACCATAGATAGGAATCAGCATTTCCGGAACTTGTGTTTCATTAGAGCGAACGAAAACGATCGCATCGGAATTTTTGTTCCATTCGTACAGGCGTGCGTGTCCAAATTCTTCTTCATACACCCAGTCTGCCAGACCATTCAAGATTTTATTCTTTTCACCATCGGTGGTGATCTGAATAATTTTCCCCGACCCGAGATCCTGATAAAAAAGATTATTATCTGCCACAAAAGCTACCTTGGAGCCATCGGGCGAAAAAGTGGGCTCCTGCACAAAATTACCATTATTAAGTTCAAGGGTTTTCCCTGTTTTCAGATCGCGCACCTCAAATTTACCGAGGAAAGAATGGCGGTACACCCCCTTGCTTTGCTTAAGTAATAAAATTTTGGATTCGTCTTCATTAAAGATATAGGATTGAAAATTTCCCTGCACGATATCCCCTTCTTTACGGGAGGTTTTGTAAGAATATTTGGAAATGCCACCCGGCTCGATAACGACATAGTGTTCGCCGTTATTTAATGAAGAAATACCGGAAATGCCTTTGCTCCGATAATAGCCGGAATATATTTTATCCAGCGTAATTTCCTGCGCAAACAAGGCAGCTGCGGCGAAAAAGGAAATGGAAAACAGAATTTTTTTCATAGAAATATAAGATAAGATTCCAAAGATAATAAAATTCAATCCACACGAACACTGTCTTCATGCGTTATGTTGGCAGCAAGTTTGATGTGTTTAGTGCAAATAATAAACAAAACAGGTATGGAAACTTTTAATGAAGATAAACTGGTGAGTTACGAACTGGATGACCAAGTTATTAAAACCGGCTTCGGCAATTATGGGGAAGCTTCACAATACGCTGCCAATAAATCGGGCACTCTGGTTGAGGTAGCTTTTACTGATGGAAATGATAATCCCCGGATTACAAATGAAGCAGGCTTAATCGCGCAGCGAAAAAGCTTATTTATTGATGCCGGACCGGACTATCAGTTCATCCATTCGGATGATCCGCGCTTTGTTGAGTTTTCGGACCAGCTTCAGGAAATGGAATCTGATATTAAAGAAGAAAGTCCTGAAGAAAAATACATCACGGATCAGCGTATTGAAAATACAGAGGATCCGCTCATTATCCTTAAAAACGGCCAGTTTGACTCGGTGCAGTCTGTAGAAAGAATTAAGTACCGTATGCACGCCAAAGTGTATAAAATCGGAGTAGCAGTCGATAAATAATTGAACACTACAACCACAAAATATCAAGTTATGTCAGACAGAAAATATTCGAAAAAAGCACAGGATAAAATCCATGAAACCATGGAAGAGTATAAAGAAGGAAAACTGAAATCCGGCAGCGGTGATAAAGTTACCAATCGTAAACAAGCTGTAGCCATTGGAATTTCAGAGGCAAAAAAAGAAGGATTAAAAGTTCCGAAGCAAAGCAAGAAATAAATAAAAATAAGGGAGCCGTTTCACTTTTGCGAAACGGCTCTTTTGTACTATTTATTCAGGAGATTCGCGGCTGAGGTTGTGCGTAAATCCGATTGCCTTTTTCGGTTCTTCCACAATGCGGTATGTTTGCAATTCCTCGGTTAACTGATCTATTCTGGCAGAAAAGCGCTTGTACTGATGATAAGCGGCCTCTTTCAGGAAAGTTTCCACCTGATTCAGGTATTTCGGTGTAAGTTTGGTGGCGGCATCCCGGAGCGAGGCAGACAGCATTTCTTTGCTGATGGAAATCTCCGTACTGTTTTCTTTCATGTACTGATTCCGGATCCGCTTTTTCAGGCTTTGCGTAAAATCAACCACCATGGTATTGGAATAAACCCTCATTTCGGCTGCAGTTTCCTTCCAGAAGGGCACCAGATGCGCCTTGTTATGCTTCAGTATTTTAAGAAGCAAAGAATCTTCGCTCAATTCTTCTGTCATATTATAAAGGATCATTTCAGCGCGCTCTTTCTTATTCGGCGGGAAAATAGGGATTTGCACATCAAACCTGCCGGGGGCCAGCAAGTCGTCATCAATCCGGCGCAGTGAATTGGCAGCACCCACCATCAGTACATTTTCTTCTTCGAAATGGCTGATGTAATGCAGCACAATATCTTTGGTTTCCTGATCGCAGTTTTCGCCCGTTTCCTCATCACTCCGGTCAGCCATTGCCACATCGAAATTTTCGAAGAACAGCAAGACGTTTTCCTGCTCCATCATTTTAACCAGAAAATTATTAAAATCAGGTTTGTTTTCTTCGGCGAGTGAAGTCCCCAGATAATGTTTCCGGATTTCCTTAAAATCAAAGCCTACAATTTCAGCAATCTTGCCGGCCCAGAATATTTTTCCACTGCCCGGCGGACCATATAGTATAATGCCAGACGGACGGTGGATTCCCCAGTTCTCAACAGAAACATCATTCAGAAAAGGCTCAAGCGCCTCGGAAATAAAAAAGAATAAATCCCGATACCCGATGAATTCTCGTTTATCCAGACGCGTGGTGTCGCCAAAGTATTTATAGACAAACTGATAATTACCACCGAGTTTATTATCAATCCCAAAGCTAGAAACGGAAGACTGGTAACGTCCGTTATTGAATATCTGCGGTTTCTGTTTACGAATGGCCTCGGCAACTTCGGCGGCCGGCTGATGGATTGTCTCCGCAATGTCTTCCACAGATTTTTTCTTATCCAGATCTGCCGCATATTTTTGCAGGAAAGAAATGTTCTCGCGCGCAAACTTCTCAAAGTCTTTTTTCACCTCGAAACCGGTGGTAATACAGTCAGAAAGTTCCAGGTCAAAGTCCTGAATAAAACGGATAAAACTATCGGTTGGAATTTTCAACTCTCTGGCCAGTTCAGCAAGCTTCATAAATCTTCATTTAAAAATTCAAGGAAGAAGACAGGAAAAATTGTGCCCTTTACGGTTCGTAGCTTTCAAAACGGCCATTATCATAAAATATAACGATGCGCCGGATCCCGGGCGTACCTGCTTTTTCACGGGTTTCTTCCTTTGTCGCTAATGCCTGAGAATCGTCCAGCGCAGGGGAAGGTGCAGTCGGTTGCGAAATAATCGATTCTCGCGGCACTTCCTGCACCGGTTTTTCAGCTGGACTTTCACTCCCGAACGATTCATCATTAATCATTGAAAAGAGATCGGGTAGCGGGGGACGTTCCACCTTCTCTTTGGCAGGTTGTTCAATTTGCGGTTCGGCAGAGGCCGTCATTTCGCCTTTACCCTCAATCAACCAAGACCATTGCAGTTCCGGAAAGCGACTTTTTAATTTAATTAAAAAATCCAGCGAGGGTTTATTTCGTCCGGATGTAATGTGGGAAATACTCGAACGGGGAACATCCACTTCATCTGCAAATTCAGAAGCAGAGTAGTTTGTCCAAGAAATAACTTCAGCAATTCGGTCCTTCAAATCCATTTAACAAATGTAAATAATAATTTTGAAATGTGAATTACATTTGTTAATTACAGATGTGAAATAAATATTACAAGTGTAAATACGTATAAGACTCTGAATATCATTTAGATATAAGCAAGTTGTGGATAACTGTAAGTAATGATTATTTCCAGGCTAAAGCTTCCCACAATCGTAATTATGGAGATTAGTTCTTTAATGTTGCCCTTTTTTTGTCGCACATTTAATTATGATATCTGAGGTTCTACCTTATTTGCTGTGCGTAAACTTTTATCTACTTACACTTTATAATGCACAAAAAAACACGGTAAGTGACCGTGTTAGTAGTAATTAAAATTTCTTTTTTTAGGTCTGTTTATGACAATTCTCCCGGTTCCTTTTCAGGTATTAAAAGCGAAAGTAGAATACTGCCGCCCAATATCGAAATAATGATAATTAAGGAGTCTGTGGTCGAAAATCCCCAGCGATCCAGATATTCATGCAGCAGCATTTTGAGTCCGATAAAAGTCAGTAATATCGCCAGCCCTATCTTCAGGAAACGGAACTTATCAATGATGCCGGAGAGCAGGAAGAACATGGAGCGTAAGCCGATTATGGCGAAAATATTGGAAAAGAAGACCACATAAGGATCTTTCGTGACCGAGAAAATAGCCGGGATACTGTCCACCGCAAAAATCAGATCAGTAAATTCAATGATAACTAAGACAAGGAACAGCGGCGTCATCTTCTTTATACCGTCAACTGTTACAAAGAATTTGCTTCCCGAAAAACTGTGGTGCACCTTAAAATGCTTGTTGGCAAACCTAACTACCGGGTGATTCTGGGTATCAATCGCTTCGTCCTGATCTTTATCAAAAAACATTTTGATTCCGGTAAAGACCAGAAAAGCGCCGAACAGATACATAATCCAGTCAAATTCCTGGATAAGTGCTGCACCGACGAAGATGAATATAAAGCGCATAATTATGGCGCCTAAAATTCCCCAGAAAAGCACGCGGTGATAATTCTGAGGCGCCACCCCAAATGCTCCGAATATAAGAACCATTACAAAAATATTATCCACCGAAAGTGCATATTCCACTACATAGCCAGTGAGATATTCCAAACCCAGATTCTCGTTGTATAAAGCGATGCTTCCCGCAAGGTCGTCGGGAATAATCCGGACAGGGTGGTGGTGCTTAGTGATCACCTTTTGCAGTTCAGCTATACTTTCAATGCCGTGGAGTAGGTGACCGTAGTTTCTCAAAACGAAGTAAAAACCTATCGAAAGCAGGATAACAAAAAAGCTCATCAGCCCTGCATGTCGCAGTGAAACGGCTTCGGACTTTTTATTAAGCAACCCAAGATCTAAAGCAAGGATAATCAATATAAATATCAGAAAACTCCCAAGGAATAAAACTTCATTCGTCATATATAGTGGTAAAAAACAAAGATAACAATATCCACAAATTACTCGAATAACATTTGTAAACCCAGCTAATAAAAAAACTTAAACCTGCTGAAATACTGTTTGCACTATTAACTCCTAAATCGCTCAAATACAATAACACACGACTTAAAGCCAATCTTAATATTTAATTTAAATGATTTATGTAAAATACTGTTTTACAGTAAAATACAATTATAAATATTCGTAAATGTAATCCACATTTTTACTAACTGACAAACTGGCAACCGCACATGTTTTATAAATATACAAATGTAAATATAACTTCATGTCTTTTAAATTGATTATTTTTGTATTACAGTAACATTTTATGCAGCAGTTTACATATTTGAAATCGAAAATTGGAGCGCGCAGATTTTTAAATCCGGAAATTTTCCATTCATATTTGCGGCAAGAATTTCCAGATGTGAAGGTGTATGGTTATTCCACCGCCGGGAAACCAATTTTTTCTTTGGTATGGGGAAACGGTGATATGAAGGTGGCTACCTGGACGCAGATGCATGGAAATGAAAGTACAGGCACACTGGCGATGGTGGACTTATTAAGCAGTCTGACGCAACAGCCAGAACTGGAAGAAGCTCTCAAGGAAAAAATTGAACTGCATATTTTATTTATGCTTAATCCGGATGGTGCGGAGACCTGGACACGCGCGAACGGTGATGGCGTTGATATCAACCGTGATTTCTTGTCCTCCTCCACTGCCGAGATGAAACTGCTTCGCAAATTTTTATCGGAGACTGACTTTGATTATGGTTTAAATTTACATGACCAGCGCACCATTTTTACCACAGACGGAATTCATCCGGCAACCTTATCCTTGCTGTCGCCGTCCGGGGATATGGAACGCAGCCTTACCAGGGAAAGAAAAATGTCCATGGCTGTGATCGCGAAAATGTATCATGCATTGAGTGAGAACTTACCGAACAAAATCGGCAGATATACGGATGAATTTTATTCGGGTGCTACAGGCGACAACCTGATGCGTCAACGCCTGCCAAACATTTTATTTGAGGGCGGCCATTTTCCGGATGATTATAACCGCACGCAGACGCGGAAATATTACACGCTCGCTTTGTATGAAGGCTTAGTCGCCATAGCCGAATTAAAAGGTTCGGCAGAGGGGTGGGAATTATATCAGGATATTCCTTTAAATAAGGAAACGCATTATGATATTATTTACCGGAACGTCAAGTTAGCCACGGAACATGAATGCACGGTTGACATTGCTGTGCAGTTTCGTGAAGAGGTAAATGAGGAAAAGACAGGTCTGAACTTTGTGCCGGTGGTTCGCGAAGTCGGGACACTGAATAGAAAAAAGGGCTGGCAGGAAATCGACTGCTCTGGGAAGCAGTATATTTCAGCAACTACATATCCAAAAGTGGATGAGCCTGTAAATTTCGAACTGATTTAAAGTTAAACTGCCTTTCAATCGAAAGGCAGTTCTTTTATTAGTTTCATATCAGCTTAAGGAATCACGCGAATGCCCGATGCCATAAATCTTATTTCTTTCTTCGGTTCGGTGATGGCCACAATTTCTGCTTCCGATTTTTTGGCATCTTCCGCATAATGTTGCAATTCTTCAACCGATGTTACCTTCACGGCCGCGTCGCCTTCCAGTACAACTGTTTTCCCGACCAATGCGGTCGGAACAAAGAAGGCATAATCCTTCATTTTTACAAAAAATTTCTCATCGTTATCGGTCGCGACCGTCATCCAGCAGCCTTTTTTGTCACAAACTTCTGTAACTTTTCCTGTGACAGCCACGTTTGCAATCTTGTCTTCTTTCTTTAATTTCTTGGCCAGTTGCGCAGCCGTCATTGCTTTTTTTTCGGCTCCCGCTTTCACGGTTTGGCCGTAGGTGTCACCAACATTCGCATCGCCGGCAGGAGGACCCATTTTTTTTGCCTGCGACTGTTGTGCGGAAATTGTGCAGGTAATTACCATTGCGCACAGTAAAATTATTTTTTTCATTATCAATATTTTGGCAAATGTAGATATTTTAAATGGAATCCAATCAGAATGTTGCGCGCAGCTGCATTTTTTGTAAATGAGGCAGTAAAGGTAATTTTTATTCTACCTTTATTTTGAAATGTCGAAGAAGCGCCACACTTTGTTGCTGTTGAATTTTTAAGCCGTGAACTTTGTTTTCTTTTATATTGATATCAACATGTTCTGCCGTGCGCACATCGGCGTACTCCAGATTTGTGTGCTGAAATAGGGCACCCGCGAGGTTGCAGTTTATAAATATACCCTGCGTCAGATTCGTATCAGTGAAATCTGTTTCCTGTAATTCACAACTATCGAATCTCTGTTTTTTAAGTGAAAGGCCGTGGAAAGAACTGTGATTTAAATTGCATCCGCAAAAAGAAAAGGAAAGTCCGAAAGAACTGCAGTTGTCAAAGAAAATTCCGAGCATTTTGCAACCGGTAAATTTTGCGTGGCGAAATGAGGTATTGTTACAAATCACCAGACTTAGGTCACATTCTATAAATTCACAATCGATAAATTTTATATCTGATAATGGTAAGGAGGTGAATACGCAATTCTTAAACGTGCAGTTTTCATATTCAGCGAACTCCGGGTTGTGTTCAGTAAAATTAATTCCGATAAAAGTTTGGTCTTCGCACATAAATACAAAAGTACGGCATTCTGTTTTGTATACCTTAACTCCATTGCTTTCATAAAGTTGCACATCTTTTGCTGAAAACAAGTATTCATTAACACTAAAAAAACAATCCTATGAAAAAGTTATTAGTAAGCGCCGCCGTTATTTCTTTGTGTACGGTGGCGTGTTCCAAAAACAGCACCGAAGAAAGTACGCAACATGATTACGGCCCGGAGACGAGCCAGGGGCAGACGCAAAATTCTGAAATGAATTCTGCCTACAGCGACAGCACTGCCTCAGCGAGCGACCAGCCTGCAACGGTTGATTCTGCGGGCACGGAAGCCAATCAGCAGTAAATCGCTTTTGCGCTGTACGTAGCCAAACGATTTGATATCTGCCGCTGTTATTCAGCGGTTTTTCTTTTTAATGCAGTAACATTATATTTGCGCTTCCGTTGGTTGCCGAAGCAGATTGCTGAGGCATGAAAAGGGAACCGGGTTGAAGTCCCGGGCTGTTCCCGCAACTGTAAGCTACTATACTGCTGGTCCAGTGCCACTGCCCCCGGGCGGGAAGGCGGCCAGAACAGATGCAAGCCAGGAGACCTGCCACCGGAAGAAACCAGATAATCCTCGGGTAAAGGAAAAGGTGAGCCGGCAGCTTTCAACTTGTGCCGCAGCTTTTCCCTACCCATAAAACAAATAATTATGACCAGAGAAGAGCGAATCTTAAAGGCTGAAACACGAATTTTCAAAGCCGTATTCCCTAACACAACCAATCATTATGACACGCTGTTCGGCGGAACGGCCATGCAGCTGATGGACGAGGTGGCTTTTATCACCGCGACCCGCTACAGCCGCCAGCGAATGGTAACCGTTTCCAGTGATCGGATTGATTTTACCAAACCTATTGCCGCAGGAACTATTATCGAGTTGGTTGGCCGCGTGACCTACCTGGGGCGCACCAGCCTGAAAGTGCGGGTAGATATTTTCATGGAACAGATGTACAGCGACGTGCGCGAAAAAGCCGTAAGTGGCGAATTCACTTTTGTCGCAATTGACAGCGAGAAAAGACCGGTCGCAATTTTTTCGTAAATCTCCTGAAATACTCATTAATATACTTTTACAAAGTTTCGCAAACCTATGTATTAAAGCTATAAGAATTTCGAAAAAGAAGAAGCCGTTCTCAATTTACTGTGAACGCCTTTCTCATTAATATTAATTAAGCTAGGGGTGCATCGCACGGACTTCATTAAGGAAATCCACGATATCCTGTCCGGAGTAATCCGCCATCCCTTCTGTGATATGGGCAATGTTTCCTTGTTTATCCAAAATCACGGTTGTCGGCAAGCGACCGCGGAAGAATTCCTGCGGAATAGTGCCGGCCGGATAATATACGGGAAGTGTGAGTTTTTTACGTTCCATGAATTTCTCCGCTTTGTCCTTGCTTCCTTCGGCTTCCAGAATAACAAAAGCGACGTCGTCGTTCTCTTTAAATTTATCATATAAATTCTGGATAGACGGCATTTCGGCAATACACGGCGCACACCAGGTTGCCCAGAAATTTATAAAGACTACTTTGCCTTTCAGGTCGTCCAGTGTCACGGTTTTACCGCTCTGGTCTGTGAGGTTCATCGTGAAGTTTCCTGCCGTGGAAACGGTTTCTTTTTCAGCTTTAATTTCAGTAGTTGGCAACTGCGGCTGGAACAGGCCGGTTTTAATTAACGTATGCTGTACGCCAGCTTTCAGTTCGGGCACAAAGGCTACGCCTAATAACAGGGAAAACAGCGAAACGTTCCCTATTTTTTTTATAAGTTGAATATTCATCTTTTCTAAGATTAAAATTAAAGGATAGAGTTAAAAGTAACGGGATGCTGTGAGCATCAATATCTTAGAAAAGGAATGCACGCAACTGCTGATAGAGTATATACAGAGGTACTGACTGTGTTACACCATTGTAGCCCGATACATAATTAAGTAATACACCTAAATATTTCTCTGTATTAAAAAAGAAATGGTGAGAAGTGTTTTGAAGTTTTTGTGAAACTTCATCAGCGGCATTTAGTTGTTCTTTAGCTCGAACAAACTGGCAGCTGTTAATTGATGACCCCGATTTTGCACACAAGTTTTCTGCCTGAAAAACGGTTTTCAAAGACTGCTTTAAGCCGCAGGGCGAAAAGGCGAGTATGATTAAAAAGAACGAAATAATCGCGCGCTGCATTAGTGAAGAATATGTTGTGGGGAACTTCATCTTGGACAAAATTACAATGATAATCTGAGCTAAACGAATTTTTAACAAACCTTAAGTATTGCACTAAAAAAACGTCCCGAATGACTCAGGACGTTTAGAAGATAAATTGCAAACGTTTTAGAATGAACCTTTATCAATATAATGGGCAGCAATTTTTTCTGTAAATGCCACCACGTTCGGCATATTGGTGTATTTCGTAAATCTGCGTAGGCCGGACAGCATCATTCGCTGTTCATCACCCTCTGCAAAGGAAACGATTCCTTCTTTGGCCGCCTGTGTAATGGCTTCCACAGCTTTATACAAATTGAGCTGTGCCATCATAGCTTGCGGTGAATCCTGCTCGAAGTGCTTCTCGGCGCGCAGAATTGCGGATTCCGCCATGTAAATTTGGTTCAGAATTTCCGACGCGTTCAGCAGCAGGTGCTGTTGTTTTTCGATCTCGGTCATGTATTTCTGAAGAGCCGCCCCGGAAACCATCAAAAATACTTTTTTCAGGTTATGGATAATCGCTTTTTCTTCAGACATATATTCCGAGTAATCGGGAACGTCAAAGGAAGGAATGCCCATCAGTTCTTTGCTGATGCCCATCGCCGGTGTGAGTAAATCCAGTTCACCTTTCATGGCTTTTTTAATCAACATTCCTACGGAAAGTAAACGGTTGATTTCGTTGGTTCCTTCATAAATACGGCCGATACGGGCGTCGCGCCAGGCGGCTTCCATCGGAGCATCTTCCGAAAAGCCCATTCCGCCATAAATCTGAAGTCCTTCGTCTGCAATATGTTGTGTTAAATCCGAAACATAAACCTTTAAGATAGAACATTCCACGGCGAAGTTTTCCAGTGCTTTCATTTCGGCTTTTTCGTGCTCCATTCCGTCGGCAACCAGTTTTTCCACCATGTCCTCTACGTTTTTCGCGGCACGGTAAGCACCTGATTCCGATACAAAAATACCGGTGCACATTTCCGCTATTTTCTTTCTGATGGCACCGAAGGTTGAAATCGCAACTCCGAATTGTTTTCGCTCATTGGCGTAGGTAATCGCCAGGTCAGTGATACGTCTTTGCCCGTCCAAATTGGCTGCAGCGAGTTTGATTCGTCCTGCATTAAGAGCGTTCAGCGCAATTTTAAAACCGTTGTTTCTTTCGCCTAACAGGTTTTCCGCGGGGATCTTCATCTCATTAAAAAACACCTGGCGGGTGGAGGAGGAGCGGATGCCGAGCTTGTGTTCCTCAGCGCCCAAAGTCATGCTCTCCGGGTTTTCCAGTTCTGATCGGTTAATCACAAATCCGGTGATGTTCTTATCATCGCCAATCCGGGCAAATAAAGTGAAGGTATCTGCAAAACCGGCGTTGGAAATCCACATTTTCTGCCCATTGATGATGTAGTGTTTTCCATCTTCGGTGAGCGTAGCTTTCGTTTTTCCGGAGTTCGCATCGGAGCCGGCGTCAGGCTCAGTCAGACAGTATGCGCCAAACTTTTCGCCTGCCGCTAGAGCCGGCAGATATTTTTGTTTTTGTTCCTCATTTCCGTACAGCAGGATCGGAAGCGTCCCGATCCCGGTATGTGCGCCGTAAGCCGTTGCCAGGGAACCATTTGCGCCGGAAACTATATCGCACGCGAGCATGGTGGTAACGAAACCCATCCCCAGACCGCCATACGCTTCCGGCACAGCAATTCCGAGAATTCCCATTTCGCCAAGCTTGCGCATCAGTTCTTCTGTGAGTGCATAATCTTTTTGTTCAAAACGTTCGCGATTCGGAATTACTTCGCGCGCCATAAAATCACGCAGTGAATCGCGCAGCATTTTTTGTTCTTCATTCAGTTCTTCCAAACTGAAAATTTCCTGTGCAGGAATATCTTTAATGATAAATTCACCGCCTTGTATTGTGTTGGACATATTTTTTATTTTGTTTATAGGTTTGTATATGAGACTTAAATATGATAGATTTTAAGATTATAGACTTTTAATAAGGTATAATGTTATAAAAAGGTTCAACCGTGCAATTACGATTTCAAAGTATTTTGAAAAATCATTGTAGCTCTTTGGAAATTTTCAATTTTTTCTTCAAGTTCGCTAGCTTTTTCATCTTCAATATATGCTCTGCTTTTAGCCAGAATTAGTTGTGTTTGTAATTCATAAGATGAACCAAGAGATATATCCAAAAAATGAATAAATGACTTGTCTGATCTACTAGAACCTTCTACAATGTTAGAAGGAATTGAAATTGAAGACCTGTTCATTTGACTCTTTAGGCCATACATTTCGAACTGAGGAAATTCTGCAGAAATGGTGTAAACATCATTTGCGATATCCACACCCATCAACCAGATTTTCAGCTTTTTAAAATTATGTCTCTTTGGTAAATCCATAATTTAAATTTTTATAGCTGCTGAAGTCTATTATCTTTTCTTCTATTATCTTAAAGTCTATTTTCTTTCTCTTTTTTCTTTTCTCAGAAATCAAAGTAATTCAAATATACTCGCTGCTCCCTGGCCTGTTCCCACACACATGGTGACCATGCCGTATTTGTTGCCGCGTTTGCGCATTTCGTCGAGGAGCTGCACGGTCAGTTTGGTTCCGCTGCAGCCGAGTGGATGGCCGAGCGCGATGGCACCGCCGTTGACATTGAGAATATCCGGATTCAGACCGAGTTCTTTCTTCAGCGCAACCGATTGGCTGGCAAATGCCTCGTTCAGTTCGATCAGTTCGATATCCTGTAATTGCATGCCGGCTTGTTTTAAAACTTTCGGAACAGCATACAGTGGGCCCATCCCCATAATGCGCGGTTCCAGACCTGCGGCAGCATACGCAACCAGGCGTGCTTCTGGCTCAAGATTGAGTTCTTTTACCATCTCCTCAGACATGACAATCACGAAGGCGGCACCGTCGCTCATTTGCGATGAGTTGCCGGCAGTTACCGTTCCGCCGTTTGAAAAAACCGGACGCAGTTTCGCTAAACCTTCCAACGAAGTGTCTGCGCGTGGTCCTTCGTCGACAGCGAAATCGAATTTTTTGGTCTGCATTTTCTGGTTTTCATCCAGATAATTAAATTCAACGGGCACCGGCACAATTTGGTTTTTAAACCGGCCTTCGGCATTGGCGCGCAAAGCTTTTTGATGTGAGTCAAAAGCGAAGGCGTCCTGCTCCTCACGTGAAATATTAAACTCTTTGGCAACAGCTTCTGCGGTATAGCCCATGCCCCAGTAATAATCCGGATTGGATTTGGCGACATCGGTTTCAGGAACGGGTTTGTAACCGCCCATCGGGATGTAGGACATCGATTCTGTGCCCCCGGCAATAATGCAATCCGCCATGCCGGCCTGGATTTTGGCGGAAGCAATAGCGATAGCTTCACTTCCCGACGCGCAGTACCGGTTAACGGTAACGCCCGGAACCTGATCAGTTTTCAGGCCCATCAGCGAGATCAGACGAGCCACGTTTAACCCCTGTTCAGCTTCGGGCATGGCGTTCCCGACGATGAGGTCATCAATTCTGTTTTTATCAAGTTGTGGCACATCGGCCATTAATTTTTCAATTACGGTGGCGGCCATCACATCGGGCCGTGTAAATCGCAGGCTTCCCTTCGGGGCTTTCCCGACGGCCGTTCTGTAGCCTTTGATGATGTATGCTTGTTTCATTTTTATTAAATGTGTTATGGTTTTGTATAAAGTACAATGTATAAAGTATAAAGTATAAAGAATAAAGAATAAAGAATAAAGAATAAAGAATAAAGAATAATGTATAAAGTATCTAGTACTAGGTAGCGGATTCTTTTAACCGTGCAATGAGCCTGATCAGCATATTCTCAATATGTGTTATTTCCTCTTTAAGAGTATAAGACTCATGATCGCTCAAATAGTCCAGTCTGTCCGCAATTATAATTTGCGTTTCAAACTCAAATGCAGATCCCAGCGCAATTCCCAGGAATTGTACAAACTGTTTGCTAGAATCCCGGCCGGCACCTTCAGCAATATTAGAGGCAATCGAAACTACGCATCTGCGTGACTGCGATGTTAATCCAAAAATCTCCTCGCGCGGAAATGTTTTGGAACACTCATAATAAGTGGTTGCCAGCATAACGGCTTTTTTCCACACTTCCAATTCCCGAAAATTATGCATGAATCAAAAATTTAAACTGTCGACTGTGTATTGCCTATCATTATACTTTTTACATTGTACAAAGTACTGTGTGCACTGTACAAAAATTAATTCCTCAACGGTTTGCCCTTCTGCAGCATATGCTGAATTCTCTCCAGAGTTTTGCGTTCGCCGCAGAGTTGGAGGAAGGTTTCTCGTTCTAGGTTAAGTAGATATTGTTCGCTCACGACGGTGGCTTCGGACAGATTTCCACCTACCATGACATTCGCGAGTTTATCGGCGATAAGCTTGTCGTGTTCCGAGATGTAGTTCCCGGCCAGCATCTGATCGGTACCTACGTAGAACATTCCTAATGCGTCGCGGCCCAGGACCTTAACTTTCTGCTCAATCGGCTGGGTATATCCGTGCTCGGCCAGACTTAAAGCCAGCATTTTCGCCGTTTTAATTTGGTAGTTTTTGTTAACGCTGACAATATCTTTGTGTTCCTGGAGGATTCCCATATCGTAAGCCTCGTAAGCGGAAGTCGCAACTTTGCCCATGGCGATATTCATGAAGGCATCGCGCAGGCGGTTGGTTTTCACGTCATCTTTCTGGAAATCTTGCGAAGTGCGCAGGGTGAGTTCTTTCGTACCGCCACCGCCGGGAATTACGCCTACCCCGGTTTCCACCAGGCCGATATACGTTTCCGCAGCAGCTACCACACGGTCAGCATGCATGGTCATTTCGCAGCCTCCACCGAGCGTCATTCCGTGCGGAGCAACCACCACCGGAATTGAAGAGTAGCGCACGCGCATCATCGATTTCTGGAAGTACGCGATGGCCATATTTAAATCGTCCCAGTCCTGCTCAATGGCCATCATCAGAATCATGGCTAAGTTAGCACCTACCGAGAAATTGGCTCCCTGATTAGCGATCACGAGGCCATCGTATTCTTTTTCGGCCAGATCTATGGCTCGGTTGAGTCCGTCCAGTACCTCGCCGCCCAGAGAATTCATCTTGGAGCGTATTTCGAAATTGATGATACCGTCACCCAAATCCTGGATGGCTGCGCCCGAATTGCTCCAGAGTGTTCTGTTTTTGCGGATATTATCGAGATTAATTATCGATTCCTGTCCCGGAATCGCATGGTAATTCTGATCCTCTTTGCCATAGTATGTGGATTGTCCTTCATCATTCACTTTATAGAAAGAAGGTACTTCTTTCGCCCAGTCCGCGACCTGATAACCGGCTTCCTGCGCCAGTTCGATACCTTTCTGAATTCCGACTGCATCCCAGATTTCAAATGGACCGTTCTCCCAACCAAATCCGGCGCGCATGGCGTCATCTACTTTGTAAATATCATCAGAGATTTCCGGAACTTTATGCGAAATATACGCAAACAAAGCACCCAGAGATTTGCGGTACAGTTCACCGGCTTTATCTTTTCCGGTGATCAGCACTTTGAACCGGTCAATCGGCCGGTCAATATTCTTGGTAAGTTCCAGCGTTGGGAAATTTCCTTTAGGCTGCAACTCATATTCCATCGTATCCAGGTTCAATCCGTGGATTTCTGACTTACCTTCGGCGTTTTTAATTTTTTTATAAAATCCCTGTTGCGTTTTCGAACCCAGCCAGTTGTTGCTGACCATGGTTTCGATATAATCAGGAAGTTTAAAAACATCATTAAAATCATTGGCTTCTGCCTTACTGCCGCGCACGCCCTTGGCAACCATCACCAGTGTGTCCAGTCCGACTACATCCGCCGTTCGGAAAGTAGCGGATTTTGGGCGACCGATAATCGGGCCGGTGAGCTTATCGATATCAGAAACATTAAGTCGCAGATTCTTTACTTCATGCAGCAAATTCATCATGGAGAAAACCCCGATTCGGTTCGCGATAAACGCTGGTGTATCTTTCGCTTCTACTGTGGTCTTGCCCAGGAATTTTGCACCGTATTCCATATAGAATCTAGTCACTTCGGGGTCTGTGTCCGGTGTCGGAATCACTTCCAGCAAGGGCAGGTAGCGAACCGGATTAAAGAAGTGTGTTCCCGCGAAGTACTTTTTAAAATCGTCGCTGCGGCCTTCGGTCAGCAGGTGAATCGGAATTCCCGAGGTGTTGGAGGAAATCAGCGTGCCGGGCTTGCGGAATTGTTCCACCTTCTCGTACACAGATTTTTTAATTTCAATCTTTTCCACCACCACTTCAATGATCCAGTCGGTGTTCTTAATCTTCGGCAGATCATCATCGAAGTTGCCGGTCTGTATTCTGTCTGCAAATTCCGGAGAATAGAGCAGGGCAGGACTGGCCTTTTTCAGCTTAGCCAGATTTTCGTCAGCGATGCGGTTTCGCACAGCTTTGTGTTCTTTGGTGAGCCCTTTTTTCTGCTCAGCTTCAGAAAGTTCAAACGGCACGATGTCCAGCAGCAGCACCTGTACGCCAATGTTGGCAAAGTGCGCCGCGATTCCGGAACCCATTATCCCGGAACCGAGCACCGTGACATGCTTGATTCGTCGTTTCATATTGGTTTTTATTTTAATGGTTTGGTGGCAGCAGATTGCCGCCCTATTATTTCTTGTTATTCAGTTCCTGCGCGATTTTGAGGATATCGCTCATCACTTCCTTAAATATTTCCAGCTTTGCGGGTGCCACACGCTCCGCGACGGTACGGTTGAAGTTCACCACCGCCTCCTTGCTGATGTTTCGGGAGTTCAGTCCTTTCTCGGTAAGCTTAATAATTACTTCACGTTTGTCTGTAGAAGTTTTCTCCTTATATATATAACCGTTGTCTTCCAGCAGTTTAATAATTCGCGTCAGCGAAGTGGGTTCAATTGCCATCTTGGGGCCAAGATTGGTACTGCGCGTTCCTTCCTTTGGATCAATTTTCAACAGGGTTAGCGCCTGGACGGCGGTCGCATCATAATCCTGTGCCAGCTCCGAATACATCTTCGACACGGCCAGCCAGGTAGACTTCAAAATCAGGTCTACATTTTCAACTTTTTCAGGCATAGCTTTTTCCATAACAATTCATTAACTGATGAATTCAAATATAGAAAATATTATGCATGCATAGTATATTTGAAATGTTAATATTTTGTTAATAGTAAGAGGAATGTGTTTTCTTTATATTTTAAGTAAAGAAAATAATGCATTGCAGAGGATAATACATACTTATTTTATTTTATAAAAATATTCTGTTACTGCCTGAAAATTTTTGAACTGCTGAATGTTGTGATGGTTCGTCACAATCCATTGATCATCTTGGAACGTCACACTAAAAGAGGAAAGGTCGGTATTGCAGTTTTTTTGCAGGAAAGAGTAGAGAAGCTGCGCCTCCAATTGTGGCGCGCGAATGGTGGGTTCCTTGAAAAATTGATTCAGATTGAAAACGGTGGCATTCAGCATTTCCTTATGTTCATACAAAATATGCTCAGTATTGCCGGCGCTGAAGCTGCCGTCCTGCAGTAACCAGACTTCATCCGAAAACTCACGCGCGAGCCGCCAGTCGTGCGATGAAAATAAGATACATTTGTTTTGCTCTTTTGCAAGTTGCCGTAACAGCTGCAGAAGCATAATTTTATTATTCTCGTCGAGATGCGTGGTCGGTTCATCGAGAATAATAAGAGCTGCATCCTGGGCAAGTGCACGGCCGATGTATGCTTTTTGCAAATTACCGTCAGACAATTGATACAATGGTTTATCAGCGAGATGTGTTAAACTCAGCCAGTCGATGATATCGTTAACTTCCTGCTTGTCCTGAGTGTTGAGCTGAAAGTAAAAAGGATAATGGATAAATTTTCCCAGCGAAACCAAATCCCGAACCGTCATGTTTGCCGGTATGGGTGCTTTGGAGAAAACAACGGCTGTGGTTTTTGCAATTTCTGTTGTAGATAAAGAAGGGAGTGGTCTGCCAGCCAGTGTAATTTCTCCTTTCATTGGGGCTAACTGTTTAAGCAATGTCCGGATCAGGGTAGTTTTTCCCACGCCATTATTGCCGATCATCAGGCAGATATCTCCTGCGCTCAGTTGGGCCGTAATTCCGGTGATGAGCGGTTGCTTATAGCCGACAGAAACATTTTCCACTTGTAACAATGCATGCTCCATACGCTAATATTTTCTGCTTTTAAGCATCATCGCAAGGATGACCGGAATTCCGAATAAAGAAGTTATGACATTCAGCGGAAACTGAGTCCATTCCGAAACACAGGAAAATAACAGCATAATGGACGCACCCAGCAACATGTTCAGGATCCACTGCTGCCACAGATGGGAGGGATTATAAATCATTCTGGCGAAGTGCGGCACAACAATTCCGATAAAAAGCACCGGCCCGAGAAAAGCGGTCACAGAAGCAGATAAAATGGAAGAAGCGCAGATCACCGATATCTTCAGCGACGATAAATTGACGCCAATCGTTTGCGCATAAGCTTCTCCCAAAGCATTTCCAATCAGGGGCCGAATGGAACGAAAAGCGACCATCAGGCCAATGCAGACCAAAGCAGCCAGCACCCAGAGTTGCTGAGCAGACAACTGGTTATTAGCACCGAAACTCCATAAAACATAATTTTTCAGACTTTGATTTTCTGCATACAGTTGCATAACCGAAACCACTGCACCGGCCAAAGCGGAAACCAGAAATCCGAATATGATCAGGAAAGCGCCATCCTGAAATCTTTTGCTGAGCACTATCAAAACCAGCATCAGCAGTAAGCTGCCGGCAATGGCTGATATGCTTAATAAACTATTTTGCAGGAAAGACGGCAGAATAAAATCCTGTGAAACGAAAATATAAAGCGCCACGCTTAAACTCGCCACCGAAGTAATACCCAGCACGGAGGGTCCTGCCAACGGATTGCGAAAATATTCCTGCAGTAAAAAACCGCTGCTTGGAATAGAAACCCCGGCCAGCAGCATGGCCGCTACACGGTTCATTCGCATGGCGGCCAAAGAAGACTGTTCCGTTTCTGAAAAAAAATCTTTAAAACTTAAAGATAAAAATCCTGTATTAAGGTTGATCAACGCAATGCATGCGATGGCGATCACCAGGATTATTAAAAGAAAACGGAAACTTTTTTCCATAAAAAATGAGCAATTACAACGCAGGGCCCTGCATGCTGGTGATTTTGTCGCTCAGCATTTCTTTACTCATCATCCCCACGGTTTCATCCGTACGGTCGCCCTTGCGAATAAATGTAAAGGGAATTGAATTTCCGTCCCACTTTTTAAAATTAGCCGGGAAAAACTGTGGGGTCAGCGCAGCGCCATCAAGCAATACGGTATTGGCACCAATGCCGTGTTTCTCTGTGAAATTTTTCACCGTTTGGTCCCATTCCTTTTTATCGTCCAGACTCACGAACGTAAATTTCACCGGCTGGCCTTCCAGTTCCTGCATTTTTTCGCGGAAGTGCGGAAGCTCCTTAACACATGGTCCGCACCAAGTTGCAAAGAAATTGGTAACGTACAGTGTATCATTATCTTTGTTTGAAAGCATTTCAGTTGCCTGCTCCGGGGTTACCTCCACCTTGCGGAAAGGGCTCGCCGTTTCTTCAGTAATCACGTGGTCTTCCTGAACTTCAGAGGTCGCTGATTCATCCGTAATTGTCGTATCTTCTTTTTTATTGCACGCGGCCAGTACCAGCAGTGCAGCAGCGCTTGCGAAAAACTTTTTCATTTAATTTTATTAATTTTGAAACGTATGGAAAACGCTTTACCCAAGACCAGGCAGCACACGTTTTATCGGCTAAAATTAACGAAAAAGGTACAGGTAACCAAAAACACCTTTGCGGTGGAACTGGAAATTCCTCAGGAACTGCAAGATGTTTTTGCTTTTCAGGCGGGACAATATGTGACCCTGAAGTTTCTCTGGAATGATATAGAGGTTGAAAAAGATTTTTCCATGACCTCTGCTCCGTACGAAAATAAAATTGCGCTTGGCATAAAAACGTATGAAAGCGGCAGCCCGGCGACCGTTTTAATTAAGAACATTGAGATTGGCGACTTTATTGAAGTTTCAGCACCGCGTGGCCGGTTCACCATTGTGCAGAAGCCCCATGAGTTTCGCACTATTATTGCCTTTGCCGGCGGCATTGGAATTACACCCATCTTAAGTCATGTTAAAGACATCCTGCATCGCGAAAGCCGTACCCGGTTTTTCTTGTTTTATGGTAGCCGGAATAAAGATGAAATTGCCTTCCGCGAAGAATTAGAAGCGTTGCAGCAACAATACGGTGAGCGGTTGGAAGTATATTATTTTCTGTCTCAAGAGCGGGCCGGCAATCTGCTGTTTGAAGGACGCCTGGACCGGCATAAAGTCAACCTTATTATTAATCAGATCTTACAGCTGGATGACACGGATGAAGAAAGCACGATCTGGGATGCGGTGGATGAAGTCCTGATTTGCGGAAAAGGTGAAATGATCCGCGAACTGGCCAATGCCTGTTACCACCATGGTATTCCGAAGCGCAATATTCATTTTGAATTGTTTGAGGAATTTAACGAAGATATTTACCCGGTAGAAAAGGAATTTCCCGTCATTGAAAATATTGATGTGAAGTTCCGGCTGTTCAATCAGGATTACGAAACTACTTTGAAGGATAATAAAATGCGTTTGCTTCAGCAGTTGCTGATTCAGGGTTATCCTGTGCCGTACTCCTGCAAATCCGGCATCTGCGGCAGTTGTATCTGCACTTTATATGAAGGGGAAGTAGAGGTTCTCGAAAATGAATACCTAACTGAAAAAGAAGCCGCCGACGGGAAAATCCTTGCGTGCATGTCGGTGATGATGAGCAAGAATATTTCTGTGAATTTTGATTTACTGCCTGACCTTTGAGAAAGATTCTCGACATATTAAAAATTTTCTTTAATCTGACAGAACTCACACTGTTACTCATGATTCTGGCCAATATCTGGGTATTTGCTTTGACCAACGGCCGTACTTACACCCGTATTTCCAAAATACCACCTCGCGAAACTGCCTTGGTGCTGGGAACTTCGCCCAAAATGAGGTCCGGTATCTCCAATCCATATTTCACAGCCCGAATGGATGCGGCTGCCTTGTTGTACCATCACGGCAAAATCCGGAAAATTATTGTGAGCGGCGAGAAAAGCCAGGGATATGATGAACCTGCCGCGATGAAGAATTATCTCATTTATCAGGAAGGTGTGCCTGAACAAATTATTACCGAAGATCCGCACGGATTTAAAACCCAATCCAGCATCCGAAACTGTCTGGTAAAATATAACCAAAAGGATGTAATTATCGTTTCGCAGGGTTTCCACAACTTGCGCGCGTTGTTTTATGCGCAGAACAGTGGGATGAATGCACTGGGGTTTGATGCGCAGGATGTACTGGCTAATCAGAGTTTTTACCGTAACCAGTCGCGCGAGTTCCTGGCCAGAGTGCAGGCGGTTGTTTTCTATTTATTTAATATAGAAAACCGCGTCTGATTCCTTAAAACTGTCACTCCGCAGAGAGTCGGTTTGCCTTAAAATTATATCTTTGCAAAAACAAAATTTATGCTTGTTATTGGAATTGCCGGCGGTACCGGCTCCGGCAAAACCACGGTGGTGAACAAAATCCTGCAGCAACTCAACACAGAAGGTGTGAATGTGCTGTCGCAGGATAATTATTACCACGATAACCAGCATTTGACCTTGTCTGAGCGTGAAATGCTGAATTATGATCACCCGAAATCCATTGATTTTGAACTGCTTCTGAGCCATGTGAAGGCATTGAAGGAAGGGCAGGTGATTGAGCAGCCTTTGTACTCATTTGTAACACATTCCAGGACCGGTGATCACGTGTTGGTGGAGCCGCGCCGTGTTTTAATAGTGGAGGGAATCCTAGTGCTTTCCAATGCGGAATTATTAAAGGAATATGATTTAAAGGTTTTTGTGCACGCCGAC
Source organism: Chryseobacterium salipaludis (assembly GCF_022968825.1). Taxonomy (GTDB): domain Bacteria; phylum Bacteroidota; class Bacteroidia; order Flavobacteriales; family Weeksellaceae; genus Kaistella; species Kaistella salipaludis. The sequence continues at coordinate 215,490 of NZ_JALHKS010000003.1, read as the reverse complement.
TCCGATGAAAGACTGATCCGCCGGATCCGCCGGGACACACAGGAGCGAGGCCGGGATCTGCAGGAAGTGCTGCACCGCTATCAGACCACCTTAAAACCGATGCACCACGAGTTCATCGAGCCTTCCAAGAATAACGCCGACCTGATTGTTCCTAATATGAAACACAATACGGTGGCCATTGATTTTCTTTCCACTGTAATTAATAATTCCCTGAAAAAAAATGGCTGATCAGGAAGAGCTTATCAAGGATATCCAACCACGTACACAGGCCACCCGTTTTGTGCGGAAATACTTTGTGAACAAGTACTTCATAACGGTTTTTGTGTTCCTGATCTGGATGGTTTTTTTCGACAGTACTTCTTTTCTGGTTATTAATGAACTGAACAGTGAAGTGAAAAAATATGAGCAGCAGCTGGCATACTATAAAAACGAATATGAAAAAAATGATCAGTTCTATAAGAAACTGATGAACAATAAAGACGAAAAGGAAAAGTATGCACGCGAAAATTACTTTATGAAAAAACCGAACGAAGAAATTTTCATCCTTGTCGTAGATAGTGCTGCTTCCGGCAAGAAATAGCAGCATTATATATTAAATTTAATCGCATGTCATTTACACCGAAAAACTTGCAGGACTGGGAAACGCAGGTACAGAAGCAACTCAAGACCGACGATATTTACAGCCAACTTTCCAAGCCCAATCTGGAAGGGGTGAAGGTGCGCCCGTTTTACACGGATGATACAGACCGCTTGCCGGCTTTGCCGCGGATTGAAGAATCTACCCAACTTGTTTGCCGGTACTATGAAGAAGCGGATGAGCAGACCTTCGCTTTTTTGCTGAAAAATAATGTGGAAGGCCTGGAAGAAAAAAGCCTTTATATTGAAAATAAAGAACTTGCAGAACATATATCAGTTTCGAACGGCAATATGTGTTTCTCACTGATAGATGTTTTTTCGGAAGATTCCACCGGGAAAATAGACGAGCAACTGATACGTGAACTTCAGGCAAAACAGTTTGAGCGCGCGATTTGTATTGATACCGCGTTACATCAGAATGCTGGCGCGTCCATTGTCCAGCAACTGGCGATTGCGCTGGCAAAAGTGAAAGACCTGGCCGAAGTGGCCGGTCCGGAAATTTTGAAAGATCTTATATTCAGAGTCGCGGTCGGAAGCAATTACTTTTTTGAGATTGCCAAAATCCGTGCACTGAAATTGCTGTTCAACCAGCTAAGCCGTGAGTTTGGGTTCGATTTATTCCCATATATTTTTGCAGAAGATTCCCTTCGCAACAAATCTAAATTTGATCCGGAAAATAATCTGATCCGCTCTACGCTCGAGGTGGCTGGTGCTATGATTGCCGGTGCCGACGCGGTATATTGCAACGATTATCTTTTGGAGAACCGCACTTCGCTTTCGCAGGAAATTTCCTTTAAGCAGCAGATTGTGTTAGCCTATGAGAGCATCATTAATGTCTTCGAAGATGCAGCCGGCGGTAGCTATCTGGTGGATGATCTCACGCGTCAGTTGGCAGACCAGGCGTGGCAGTTGTTTACAACTTGGGAAGAGAACGGTGGCTATAGTGTTTTGTTAAAAGAAGGTAGTATCCAGAGACAAATTTTTGATCAGGCAGTTGCAGAACAGCAATGGGTCGCAGACGGAAACATAAAACTGATTGGCGTTAATATGTACCCGCAACGTGAGGCAACGCAACCTGTTTCAGAAATGTACGCCGAAGATGCAATCCGTCCTGTGCGCCTGTCCGAGATGTTTGAATAAAAACGTTTTCCGTTGAATCAATTTGTCCTCGCACCTGAAGTACAACAATTCATCTCAGATCATGAACAAGATGAGATAACTGCTGTGTTATTGAAAGGTTCTCCTTTTCCCCAGGTTACCGTGCAGGAACTGGCGCAGCAGATTCAGGGCAGAAAAATCGCGCGGCGCAAATTTCCCTTCCTGCTGAAGGAGCATATTCTGTTTCCTCCACATCTCAACCTTGAGCAATCTTCCTCTCAGGTAACTGCGGAATATAAAGCGGGTCTCATTTCGGGCAATCGCTTTTTGGATCTGACGGCCGGTTTCGGAATCGATGCCTTTTTTATGTCACAGTCTTTCTCCGATGTCACATTGGTAGAACAGAATACGGGATTACTGGATGTTGTTCGGCATAACTGGCAAACGCTCGGTAAAAACGCGACCTTCATCAATAGTCCGCTGCAGGATTTCATTAATACTGAAACAGACTCTTTCGATGTAGTTTTTCTGGACCCCGCGCGCCGTGATGATGCGCAGCGTAAGAAGTTTTTGCTCAGCGATCTTTCGCCGGATATTTTAACTATCAGGGATGAACTGTTGAAACTGGCACCGACGGTTGTTATTAAACTTTCACCTTTAATTGATATTTCTTATCTGCTTTCTGTTTTGGATTGCGTTTCGGATATTCACCTGATCGCCGTGAAAAATGAAATGAAGGAAGTTGTGGTGGTACTTAAAAAAGGCTGGACAGCGGAACCTGTCATCACCTGCGTAAATCTGGAAAGTCAGCAGCCGTCTTTTAATTTTTATGTAAAGGAAGAAATAAGTGCACAGCCTGAAATTTCGGAACCTTTAAACTATTTCTATCTGCCGAATGCAGCAGTACTGAAAGCGGGCGCTTTTAATCTGATATCGGAAAGATTTAAATTAAGAAAACTTCATCCGAACAGTCATTTATACACCTCTGGAAAACATATTCCGGACTTCCCGGGAAGATCCTGGTCTGCCGAATTGATTAAAGCCGGTGAATTAAAGAAGCGTACGCAGTATAACATTATATCGCGGAACCATCCGCTCACACCCGAACAGATCAAGAAAAAGTACGGTTTGCGCGATGGCGGTGACCTGTATCTCATCTTTACGCAATCGGTCGGCGGCAAACAAATTTTGCGTTGTACACCTGTTTGAAGAAATAAGATTGTGAAACAGCGTTATATTTCTTATTTTTGGACCTTTAATATTGATAATTAATCCCGATAACGATATGAAAAAAATTATTCTGGGCGTGGCAGTAGCCGGATTAGCGATGAGTTGCCAAAAAATTCAGGCTGGCGGAAACCAAGGGGTACTGCGCATGGAAGAGGGTGCAGAACACTGGAGTGATGTTGCAAGAAAAGATGCAACACCCACTGAAACTAAAAAAGTAGAAGAACAGGCTGTTGGCGGAATGATGACAGAAGGCAGTGACAACGAGGGGACGCAGCCAGTACAAAGTGATGTGCTCGACAGCGCAGCACAGGAAAAGCAGCAACCTGCATCGACCGAGCCCGCCAAATAATCACTTTTCTAAGCGTTAACAAAGTTTAAATGTCTTGCTTCGGCGGGACATTTTTTTTATTTTTACGAGATTACATTAAAAAAAGAAACAATGCAAGAAACCTTAGCGTATATCCAGGAGAACAAACAGCGGTATGTGGATGAGCTTTTTGAACTGTTGCGCATCGCGTCCATCAGTGCAGATCCGGCTTATAAAGATGAAGTTTTAAAGTGCGCTGACAGTGTCGCCGACTTTTTAAAAAAAGCGGGTGCCGATTCAGTGGAAGTTTGTCCTACCGAAGGGTATCCTGTTGTGTACGGTGAAAAAATGCTTGATCCCAAATTGCCGACTGTACTCGTATATGGCCATTATGATGTGCAGCCACCTGATCCGCTTGATCTTTGGAAAAAGCCGCCGTTCGAGCCTTATATTGAAAAAACCGAACTTCACCCTGAAGGTGCTATTTTCGCGCGTGGTTCGGCAGATGACAAGGGACAGTTCTTTATGCATATCAAAGCGTTTGAAGCGATGATGCAAACTAATACTCTGCCTTGCAACGTGAAATTTATCTTTGAAGGGGAAGAGGAAGTGGGCTCCAAAAGTCTGGAAGGCTTTGTGAAATCCAACCGCGAGAAACTTTCCTGTGATGTGATTCTGATTTCAGATACGCATATTTATTCCAATGAGCAGCCAACGGTTACCACCGGCCTGCGCGGTTTAAGTTATGTGGAAGTGGAAGTAAAAGGTCCGAACCGCGATTTGCATTCCGGTTTGTATGGCGGCGCCGTACCGAATCCTATTCACGTGCTGTCGCGCATGATTGCGAAGCTTATTGATGAAAATGGTCATATTACCATTGATGGTTTTTATGATAATGTGGAAGTCGTTTCTGATGAAGAGCGCGCCGAGATGAATAAACTCAAAGATGATCCGGAGCAATTCAAGAAATCCATCGGTTTGAAAGGAGTGGAAGGAGAGAAAGGATACACTACGCTGGAAAGAACTTCTATCCGTCCGACGCTGGACTGCAACGGAATCTGGGGAGGATACACTGGAGAAGGCGCAAAAACCGTAATCCCTTCAAAGGCGTATGCTAAAATTTCCATGCGTTTGGTCCCGTATCAGACACCTGAGGAAATTACCGAAAAGTTCACTCAATATTTTGAAAAAATAGCGCCGGATAATGTAAAGGTAAAAGTATCTCCACATCACGGAGGAATGCCATACGTATTACCAGGCGACACCAAAGAATTCCAGGCCGCGAAGAAGGCGATGGAACAGGCGTTCGGAAAAGAAGTGCTGCCGTACCGCAGCGGCGGGAGTATTCCGATTACCGCCATGTTCGAGGAAGTATTGGAAGCAAAATCTGTACTGATGGGCTTTGGACTGGATTCAGATGCCATTCATTCACCTAATGAGCATTACGGGCTTTACAATTTCTATAAGGGAATTGAAAGTATTCCGCTCTTCTTCGAAAACTACGCAAAATAATAACGTAACCTGATACACGTCCGGACTTTCATTTCCGGGCGTGTTTTTGTTTTAATTAAATCATATGAAAAATAAAGTAGCTTATATTACAGGCGGTACCAAAGGTATTGGTTTAGGAATCGCTAAAGCGCTGCATGAGCAGGGCGTTAAAGTAGCCATTTCCGGACGCAACCATGAGGAAGCCGTTGCTGCTGTCAGACAAATTTCTGAAGATTCTTCTATGGCGATGGGCCTTGCCTCCGATGTTCGAAATCCTGATGATGAACAAAAGGCAGTACAGGAAATAACAAATCGCTTCGGACAAATTGATTTCGTGATCGCCAACGCCGGTGTCGGGATCTTTAAACCCGTCGATCAACTCTCCGAGGACGATTGGCAGGCCATGATTGATACCAATCTCACCGGTATTTACCGCACCTTGAAAGCCACAGTGGAGGACCTTAAAAAAACACAGGGATATTTCATTACCATTTCCAGTCTGGCGGGGACCAACTTTTTCGAGAACGGTACCGGCTATAATGCCTCAAAATTCGGCGCGGTCGGCTTTACCCAAGCGGCCATGCTCGACCTGAGAAAATATAACATTAAAGTGTCCACCATTATGCCGGGCTCCGTTGCTACGCATTTTAACGGGAATACGCCATCTGAAAAAGACAACTGGAAAATTCAGCCGGAAGACATTGGCCAGCTGGTCGTGGATCTGCTGGAAATGAATCCGCGCGCACTGCCGAGCAAGGTGGAAATCCGTCCGGCACAAACCGGAAAATAACTTTTCAAGGCATAGTAATTCCTAAAAATATTATGCATGCATACTATCTTTTTTACTTATCTTAGCACATGCTAAACAAATAAATCACAGCAAATGAAAATATTAGTTTGTATCAGTAGTGTTCCCGATACTACGTCTAAAATTAATTTTACGGCAGATAAAACAGCCTTTGATAAAAACGGAATTCAGTGGGTAATTAATCCGCTGGATGAATTTGCACTGACGAAAGCAGTGAAGCTGCAAGCGCAGGGTGCCACCGTTACCGTGGTGAATGTAGGTGAAGCTGCGACTGAACCCGTAATCCGCAAAGCGCTGGCCGTAGGTGCAAATGACGCCATCCGTATTAATACCGATCCGAAAGACAGTTTTTCTGTGGCGCAGGAAATTGCAGCCGTAGCGAAAGAAGGAAACTATGATATGATTCTTTGTGGCAAGGAATCCATTGATTATAATGGTGGTGCTGTTCCCGGAATGGTAGCGCAATTGCTGGATCAGCCTTTCGTGAACGCGTGCGTTGGTCTGGAAGTAGAAGGTTCCGAAGCGAAAGCGGTTCGTGAAATTGAAGGAGGAAAAGAAACCATCTCCGTTAAACTTCCGGCGGTGATCGCAGGACAAAAGGGAATGGTTGATGAGAAGGATCTGATTATCCCGAATATGCGCGGAATCATGTCAGCCCGTACCAAGCCTTTAACAGTGAAAGAACCCGCGGCGGCTGACGTTAAAGTGGAAGCAGTTTCCTATGACTCTGTACCGGCACGCGCGGCGGTAAAAATGATTCCTGCTAACAATCTGGACGAACTGGTGAGACTGTTGCACGAAGAGGCAAAAGTGATTTAATTCGTCTGTAATCTTAAAACTTAAAATATTATGGCAATATTCGTATATGCAGAAAATATAAACGGGACGTATAAGAAAGCTGCTTTTGAGGCAGTATCGTATGCGAAAGCAATTGCAGGTCAGAAAGGTGATACTGTAACTGCTGTTTCTGTGAACCCTACTGATTCTTCTGAACTGCTTTGTAAATATGGTGCAGATAAAGTGATCTGCATCGAAGATGAAGGACTTAAAAATTTCAGTGCTAAAGCGTACGCTCAGGCATTGAATGAGGTGATCGACGGAAACATCATCGTGTTCCCGCATACCACCGATGCGTCCTCCGTAGCACCGATGCTGTCCGTGATGAAGCAGTTTGCACTGATCACCAACGCACTCGAGGCACCGGAAAGTCTGGAGCCCTTCCAGGTGAAAAGACGCGCTTTCTCCGGTAAGGGAGTGATGCACGCGAAGTCTGATGCGTCCGGTGTTATCGTAACGGTTTCCCAAAACGCTTTTGGTGTGAAAGAAAATCCGGCCAGTGGTACAGAGGAGAAAAAGAACTTAACCATCGCAAATGAGGACACCAAAGTAATCTCTCATGAGCAGAGTTCCGGAAAGCTGGACCTGAAAGAAGCTGAAGTTGTGGTATCTGCCGGACGTGGGATGAAAGATCCGTCTAAATGGGGAATGATCGAAGATCTGGCGGAAACATTAGGCGCAGCAACTGCCTGCTCCAAACCGGTTTCCGATATCGGCTGGAGGCCGCACTCTGAACACGTAGGGCAAACCGGTAAAGCGATTGCACCTAACTTATATGTGGCAGTTGGAATCTCCGGTGCAATTCAGCACTTGGCCGGGGTGAACTCCTCCAAAACCATCGTAGTAATCAACAGCGATCCGGAAGCTCCCTTCTTCAAGTCGGCTGATTATGGCGTAGTAGGCGATGCTTTTGAAATCGTTCCGGAATTGACAGAGAAAATTAAAGCATTTAAAAATTCTTAATTGCTGATTTTAATACCAAACCCGGAGCATGCTTCGGGTTTTTTTATGATTTTTTACCAAAATAATCCGGTGCAAATATGTGGTCTGAAAAATTGAATTATATTTGTACTTATGGATTATAAAAGACTGACCATTCGCGGCATTTCGTACAGCCAGACCCAATCCGGCGCTTATGCATTGCTGATGGAACATGAAGAAACGAATATTAAGCTCCCGGTAGTTATTGGCAATTTCGAAGCACAGGCGATTTCGCTCGGCCTTGAAAAAGATATCCATCCGCCGCGACCGCTGACCCATGATTTATTTTCCAAATTCGTAATATCTGCCAACTACGAACTGAGTTCGGTGATCATCTATCAGATCATCGACGGCGTTTTCTTTTCCAATCTTAACTTTAAGCATTCCGAAACCGGCGAGGAATTGATTCTCGATGCCCGTACGTCCGATGCTGTGGCAATGGCAGTTCGCTTCGAAGCACCTATTTACACAACCGAACAAGTGTTAAGTGAAGCCGGGATTTTGCTGGAACTGGAAGAAGTGAATCCTCAGCCAGAAACATACGAAGAAGTTGCTGCAGAAGGAAATCTGTCCTCACTCGCCATGGCGGACCTGCAGAAAATGCTGGACGAAGCGGTGAAAGAAGAGGACTTTGATGCTGCACTGGCCATCCAGGAGGAGATCAAGCGCCGCAAGAAAAAAATCGACTAATTTTTTCAACATCCGATAATGAATCTAAAATTAAGACTGACGCTGCTGTCCTTCCTGCAATTTTTTGTGTGGGGTGCGTGGCTCACAACCCTGGGAACGTACGGGTTTGCTTATAAGCAATGGAGCGGCGCGGAATTCGGCGCTGTATTTTCTACGCTGGGCATCGCCTCCATCTTTATGCCTGCCCTCATGGGAATTGTCGCAGATAAATGGATCAACGCTGAAAAGCTTTACGGCATGCTGCACATTTTGTATGGTGTGACCTTATTTCTGCTCGCAAAAACCGATGACCCAACGCATTTCTTTTGGATTCTCCTCGCCGGAATGTGTTTTTATATGCCAACGTTGTCTTTGTCTAATTCTATTTCCTATAAATTATTAAAAGACCAGAATTATGATGTAGTAAAAGTGTTTCCGCCGATCCGCGTGTGGGGAACTGTTGGTTTTATCGCAGCGATGTGGATTACAAATATTTTCAGTGATCAGCAGTCATTTTCAGAAGTCGGGAAGAGCATCGGAACACAGATCGCTTCTTTTTTCAATAATTCGCTGAATGCTAATCAGTTTTATTTTGCCGGCATTGTAGCAGCCTGCCTTGGGATTTTTGCCTTCTTTTTGCCGGCCTGTCCGCCACCGAGACTCATCCGCAAAGAAGCAAACTGGACTGAAAAACTGGGCCTTGATGCCTTTAAACTTTTTACATCGAGAAAAATGGCACTGTTCTTTTTCTTCTCTATGTTCTTGGGCGCTGCACTGCAGTTAACGAATATGTACGGTGACACTTTCCTGAAAGATTTTGGCCAGGTTGAAGCGTACAAAGACAGCGCGGTGGTGCACTATTCCACCATGATTATTTCGATTTCCCAGATTTCAGAAACCCTCTTCATTCTGGCAATTCCTTTCTTCCTGCACCGTTTTGGTATTAAGAAGGTCATGCTGATTTCAATGGCTGCCTGGGTGCTTCGTTTTGGCTTTTTCTCGTACGGCGCGCCGGAAGGTTTCGGCCTCTTACTGATTATTATGTCCAATATTATTTACGGAATGGCCTTTGACTTTTTCAATATTTCGGGCTCTTTATTTGTGGAAAGTACAACCGACAGTAAAATCAGGTCTTCTGCGCAGGGTGTCTTTATGATGATGACCAACGGCTTTGGTGCCATTCTCGGAAGTTCCGTTAGTGGTACTTTAATTTCAGGATATTTCACCAATGCCGACGGAACAAAAATGTGGCATGAGATCTGGCTGTATTTTGCTTTATATGCTTTGGTAATCGCCATTTTATTTTCTATTCTTTTTAAGCATAAACACGATCCGAAAGCGGTCGCAGACTTTCAGCATTAAAAGCTAATCAACATAGCACACTTCTTCGGGAGTGTGTTTTTTTTTGTAATTTGGCATATTCTTAAAAAATCAATCTGAATATAATGAAAGAAGTATTTATCGTATCTGCTGCACGCACACCGATGGGCAGTTTTCTAGGCAGTCTTGCTTCCGTGCCCGCTACCAAGCTTGGTTCTGTAGCCATTAAAGGTGCTCTGGATAAAATCAATCTGGATCCGGCGCAGGTACAGGAAGTGTATATGGGAAATGTACTGCAGGCAGGTGAGGGACAGGCCCCCGCACGCCAGGCAGCAATGGGTGCTGGTTTAAGCAAAGAAACGCCAGCCACTACTATTAATAAAGTTTGTGCTTCCGGGATGAAGGCGGTAATGATGGCCGCACAGTCTATTAAGGCAGGTGATCAGGAGGTGATTGTAGCCGGAGGTATGGAAAACATGTCTTCTGTTCCTCATTATTATAATGCCAGAAAAGCCGTAAAGCTTGGCGATGTGAAAATGCAGGACGGAATGGTACTCGATGGTCTGACAGATGTGTACGGAAAAGTTCACATGGGAGTCTGCGCTGAAAAATGCGCTGCTGAAAACGGACACTCCCGTGAAGAGCAGGATAATTTCGCGATCGAATCCTACAAGCGTTCCGCGAAAGCCTGGGAAGAAGGCAAATTTAATGAGGAAGTAGTTCCGGTAGAAATTCCGCAGCGAAAAGGGGAGCCAATAGTTTTTAAAGAAGATGAAGAATATAAATCTGTAAACTTTGATCGCATCGGATCTTTGCCAACGGTCTTTCAGAAAGAAAACGGAACAGTTACGGCAGCCAACGCTTCTACTTTGAATGACGGTGCATCCGCCTTAGTACTGATGTCTGGTGAGAAAGTAAAAGAATTAGGTCTGAAACCTTTGGCTAAAATTGTTTCTTATGCCGATGCCGCGCAGGATCCGGAATGGTTTACTACGGCTCCGGCCAAAGCACTGCCGATTGCACTGAAAAAAGCCAATATGGAATTGTCGGAAATCGATTATTTCGAGTTCAATGAAGCCTTTTCCGTTGTAGGGCTGGCAAATAATAAAATTCTCGGCCTCGATGCTGCCAAAGTAAACGTAAACGGTGGCGCAGTTTCGCTGGGACATCCGCTGGGCAGTTCAGGTTCCCGCATTATTGTTACGCTTATTAATGTACTGAAACAAAACGGCGGAAAATTCGGAGCGGCAGCGATCTGCAACGGCGGTGGCGGCGCGTCGGCGATTGTGATTGAAAATATGTGATTTTTTAGTATAATTTTAATTTAAACCATTGGGAATGGCTGCTTCATATGCAGCATCTCAATGGTTTTCTTATTTTTGTTTCTTAATAAACTATCCTATGGCGGAAACCGACGTTACAACCCGGCAGAATATTAAAAACAATCCCAAGATAATGAAAGCCTGGGCATTGTATGACTGGGCAAATTCTGTGTATTCGCTGGTGATTACGTCCACCATTTTCCCTATTTATTATTCCATTCTCACCACGATTGAGGAGAAAAAGGAATATGTGCAGGAAACCGGCCAGTGGATTGATGTGCCGGTGCGTCATATGATCCGCGTTTTCGGAAAAGAATATCAGCCGGACGCCATTTATGGTTACTCGCTGACGCTTTCTTTTTTTATAGTGGTACTGCTTTCGCCCTTTCTCTCCTCGCTGGCCGATACCATCGGGAACAAAAAGTCCTTCCTGCAGTTTTTCTGTTATCTCGGCGCCACGTCCTGTATGGGTCTGGCTATGTTCACGGGCATGGATACTGTTTTCCTCGGATTATTATTTAGTATTACGGCGAGCGTCGGCTTCTGGGGTAGTTTGGTTTTTTACAACAGTTTTCTGCCGGATATCGCTACGCCGGATAAGCAGGATGCACTTTCTGCGACAGGGTATGTGTATGGTTATTTAGGCTCTGTTTTGCTGGTGATCATTTGCCTGGTGCTGATTCAGGTGTTGGCGAAAGATGCGGAGCAGGCGAAAATGTATACCCGGATTTCATTTTTGTTGACCGGAGCGTGGTGGTTTGGCTTTTCGCAATATACGTTTAAACATTTGCCCCAATTTGGATTGGTGAAAGAACAATTGCCGAAAGATCTGGTGCTGCTTAACTATAAAAATATTTTCAAGAAACATCAGGAGCAGGGCGGTGTTTGGGTCGTGCTGAAGGATAATATTAAATTCTATCTGGATGTCGCAAAACAAAGTTTCCGCGAATTGTTTAAAGTCGGCAATACTTTATTCCGCGATCGCAATCTGAAGTTTTTTCTGTCCAGTTTCTTTTTCTACAGCGTCGGGATGCAGACCATTTTTCTGATGGCTACGCTTTTCGGCAAAAGTGAAATTAATCTCGAGCAGGACAAACTGATTATGACTTTGCTCGTTATTCAGATTGAAGCCATTATTGGCGCGGTTGTATTTTCGAGACTGTCACGCCGCATTGGAAACAAGAATGTGATTTCCATTGCCATCGTGCTTTGGATTGTAGCCTGCCTTTCTGCGTACTATTTAAACAAAGAAAATCCGAATGTGGAGTATCAGTTTTATGGTATTGCCGCCATCATTGGCCTGGTCATGGGCGGCCTGCAGGCGATGTCCCGCTCCACATACAGTAAATTACTGCCGGGCAACGGAATGGATAACACCACCTTCTTCAGTTTTTACGACGTGCTGGAAAAGATCGCAATCATCATCGGAACTTTCATTTTTGCGACCATGATTGAGAAGTACCACAACATGCGCTTCTCGGCTTTATCCATGTCGATATTTTTTGCGGTTGGACTAATATTAATTCGCTTTCTGAAAACCAAAATCAATTCCGATAAAGATATTTTGTAATATAACCCTTGCTACGGTGCAATAATTGCTTTAATTATAATATCTACAGGAAATTCCGTAAATTTGCAGTGGAAAACTTATCAGAAACACAGATGGCCAATCCTTTATTTTACGCTAAAATTCTGCTTTTCGGTGAATACGGAATCATCGAGGATTCGCAGGGGCTTACTTTGCCGTACAGTTTTTATAAAGGAACTCTAAAGTTTTCCTCGCTCGAAAATGAGTTTGAGAAAAAATCAAATGAGTCTTTGCGACAGTACGCTGACTTTCTGCAAACGCTTACTTTGCCGGAAATTTACCAACTCAATCTGTTGCAGTTACGCACTGATTTAGATAATGGTTTGTTCTTCGATTCCAATATTCCTCAGGGATACGGTGTTGGGAGTTCCGGTGCTTTGGTAGCCGCGATTTTCGAAAAATATTCGGTGCAGGAAAGAACGCCGGAATCAGTTTCCAAAGACGAACTCAAAGAACTAAAAGTAGTTTTCGGCCAGATGGAAAGTTATTTCCATGGCAAGAGTTCCGGAATTGATCCGCTCATTTGCTATATGAACCTGCCCATTCTGATCGAAAATAAAAACAGCGTTGATAAAGTAAATGTGCCCGCAAGCCAGGAAGGAAAAGGAGCAATTTTCCTCATCGACTCAGGTGTTACCGGCGAAACGGGACCGATGGTGCAGATTTTCTTTGAGAAAATGAAGACCGAAGGTTTCCGCAAAACATTGCAGGAAGAATTTATTCGCTACAACAATGCCTGTATTGACGCCTTCCTGAAAAAGGAAATGACGCCACTGTTCCGGAATCTTAAGAAACTTTCCGTCTGGGCGTACGAACATTTTAAACCGATGATTCCTGAAGGTCTGTATAATGCCTGGAAAAAAGGACTGGATACCAATGCCTATTATCTGAAACTTTGCGGCAGCGGTGGTGGTGGCTATATTCTGGGTTTTACCAAAGATTACGAAAAAGCGGAACAAATGCTGCCCGGCTTTCACAAAGAAGTTATTTACAGGTTTTAAACACAATTTTCAGGCAAGGCTTTTGCAACCGTAGAGATTTCTGTTCTTTATGAAAAAAACATTTTCTTATCGGTTATCGCAGTTGCTGGGTTTTTTGCTGGGCGCGCGCGTACCGGTAACAGCGCTGCTGGCTTTTGCACTGTATGTTTCCACATTTTTTCTTTTTAATCAGGAAGAAAGTTTGCGCGCTTTTGTTTTTGATCTTCGCGTGCACGGTATTATTTTCTGTGCAATCCTGAGCATTTTAGCCGGCGGTATTATCAATCAGTTTTATGACCGCGAAAAGGATCAGATCGTGAAACCCTTTCGGAGCCGGATTCAGAACTTCTTTGAACAGAAGTATTTTCTCTATGCTTATATTATTTTGAATGCGGTTTCGCTGTCCGTGGCAGCTGCCATTTCAATTCAGGTCTTTTTCTTTTTTCTGATTTATCAGTTTTTGATGTGGTTGTACAGCCATAAACTGAGCCGGCTGGTTATTATTAATAATGTCACCTTCGTGCTTCTGTCCCTGTATCCGTTTTTTGGAATGCTGGTGTATTACCGCACTTTTTCGGTAACTATTTTTTTGATGTCGCTGTTTCTCTTCTTTCTTCTGCTGGTTATAGATGTAGTGAAAGATATGATTACGCGCAATGCAGACCGCATTTTTGGTTATCATACAATTCCCAATAGCTTTTCACCAGTAGCCACACGGTTGGTCGTGCTGTCTTTGCTAGTAGTCAATACCTTTGTAGCTGCGCTCTTATTTTTGATTTTAAAGGCTGCCGTAATGCAGTTGTATTTTCTGCTGAGTGTTTTTGTCTTTGCGTTTGGGATAGTATTATTGTATCGTAAACGGGCAAACAGCCGGTTCCTGTTGTTAAATCTGTTCAGGCTTTGGATCTTTGCCGGCGTTTTGGCGATGCTTTTAAATGGGATTCGGCAGTATTTGGACTAAAATTCAGCACTTCAGCCAAACCCTTCCTTATTTTCTGTGCTTAAAAATACTGTATCTTTGCATAAATTATAATTATAAATGAGCAGAGACAAATCATCCCGTCCGGGTAATAACCGTTTTTCACCAAAAGGAAAACCAACTTCGCCACGTGGCAGCAGCCGTCGGGAAGAGGCTGACAATTCCGGCGAAACACGCAAACCAAGAGAGCCGCGGCTGATGTCTGAGTCAGAAGCCCGTTCATTTGACCGTTCGCAAGCTTCAGGACGAAATAAAAGCCGGGGCGGCAAAAACTTTGATGTTCGCACCAAATATGAAAAAGGAGAACGCACTGGCGGACCGAGAAAACCTGGAAAATTTGGCAGGGAAGCAGATGCCGACCGTACACGTTCTTATGTACAGAAACGTCGCCTGGAAAAAATTTCTAAAGAAACACCGAAAGAATCCATTCGGCTTAATAAATATATCGCCAATTCCGGAATATGCTCCCGCCGCGAAGCTGACGAACTGATCACGCAAGGCCTGGTGGAGGTTAACGGTAAAGTGGTTACCGAAATGGGATATCAGGTACAGAAGACTGATAAAGTTATTTTCGACGGCCAGGGGATAACGCCTGAGAAACCAGTATATGTTTTATTAAATAAACCGAAAGGCTACATTTCAACCACAAAAGATGAAAAGGCACGTAAAACAGTTCTGGATCTGGTAGCCAACGCGTCGCCGTACCGTTTATTTCCGGTTGGTCGCCTGGATCGTTCCACAACAGGAGTAATTCTTTTGACCAATGATGGACATCTCACGAAAAAACTGACACACCCTTCTTTTAATATGAAGAAGATTTATCATGTAACACTGGACAGAAAACTGGACCGCGCCGATCTTAATGCGATTGCGGAAGGGATTCGTCTGGAAGAAGGTGTAGCCGGTGTCGACAGTATTTCATACATCGAAGGAAAACCTAAAAATGAAATCGGCATTGAGATTCATATCGGCTGGAACCGGGTTATTCGCCGGATTTTTCAGAAGCTCGGCTATGAGGTGGAAGCGCTGGATCGTGTAATGTTCGCCGGTTTAACAAAGAAAAATATTAAAAGAGGACACTGGCGTATTCTCACGGAACTGGAAGTAAACAATCTGAAAATGCTTTAGCATTTTATTTTAATCCTAAAACTAAAAAAGGTTTCCACAGCTGCGGAAACCTTTTTTTATAATAAAGAGTGACTATTAAATCGAATCGATAATTTGATTTAAAGTTTGAGAAGGACGCATTGCTGCATATGTCATTTCGTGACTTGGCTGGTAATAACCGCCAATATCCTGCGGCTGACCTTGCGCACCGATGAGCTCTTCATTGATTTTATTTTCCTGCTGATGCATTTGTTCCGCAATCTGCCCGAACTGTTTCGCCAGCTCAGCATCTTTGGTTTGTGCGGCCAGTGCTTCTGCCCAGTACATCGCAAGATAGAAATGAGAACCGCGGTTATCGATAGAACCTACTTTACGGGCAGGAGATTTATCGTTAGCCAGGAATTTCTCATTTGCCAGGTCAAGTGCATCTGCCAGGATTTGTGCTTTCGCGTTTTCCTGTGTTTGAGCCAAATGTTCCAGACTTGCCTGCAAGGCCATAAATTCTCCCAGAGAATCCCAGCGCAGATATCCTTCTTTCAGGAATTGTTCCACGTGCTTCGGTGCAGAACCGCCCGCACCGGTTTCAAACAAACCACCGCCGTTCATTAGGGGAACAATGGACAACATCTTCGCAGAAGTTCCCAGTTCCAGAATAGGGAAGAGGTCCGTCAGGTAATCACGCAGAACGTTACCGGACACAGAAATGGTATCCAGTCCTTCGCGAATGCGCTGCAGAGTATAGGTCATCGCATCTTCAATATTCATAATGCGAATGTCCAGCCCTTCGGTATCGTAATCTTTCAGGTATTCCTGAACTTTTTTAATCATTTCGCGGTCGTGTGCACGCTTATCATCCAGCCAGAATACAGCAGGTGTTTCAGATAATCTTGCACGGTTGACGGCCAGTTTCACCCAGTCGCGGATTGCGGCATCCTTCACCTGACTCATTCGGAAAATGTCGCCGGATTCCACTGGCTGTTCCATCAGTACATTTCCGTTTTCATCTACCACCAGAACTTTACCTTCGGCCTGCAACTGGAATGTTTTATCATGCGAACCGTATTCTTCCGCCTTTTGGGCCATCAAACCTACGTTCGGCACGGAACCCATAGTTTTAGGATCCAGCGCGCCATTCTTTTTCATGTCATCAATGGCTGCCTGATAAAATCCTGCATAATTCCGGTCTGGGATCATTGCAATGGTATCTTCTTCCTTGCCTTCCTTGTTCCACATTTTTCCGCCGCCACGGATCAGGGCGGCCATAGAAGCATCTACAATTACATCCGAGGAAACGTGGAAATTGGTAATTCCGTTATCAGAATTCACCATTGCCACGGCAGGTCCGTTTTCCATCGCTTTTGCGATATCAGCCTTGATTTCTGCCTCCTGTGGCAAACCTTTAATTTTCTCAAACAAAGTCGCTAAACCGAAGTTTGGATTGATGTCTTGTTCTTTGAATACATCTGCATATTTTTCAAATACATCTTTAAAATAAGTCTGTACGATAGCGCCGAAGATAATAGGATCAGAAATCTTCATCATCGTTGCTTTCAGGTGTGCTGAGAGCAGAACGCCGGCTGCTTTCGCTTCGGCAATCGCATCTGCCACAAATCCTTTCAGTGCATTTAAGTTCATCACAGAACTGTCGATGATTTCTCCCTCTTTTAAAGGCGCGAGGCTTTTCAGCGTTTGTTCCGATCCATCACTTCCTTTAAAGATAATCTGATATTGTCCGTCTTTAGAAACAGTTACAGATTTCTCCGTTCCGTAAAAGTCGCCTTTGCTCATATGCGCGACTTTCGTCTTGGAGTCGGAAGACCACTCGCCCATACGGTGCGGATTGGCCTTTGCATAATTTTTAACGGCTCTCGGTGCACGGCGGTCAGAGTTTCCTTCGCGCAGGACAGGGTTCACAGCGCTTCCCAACACTTTTGCGTAAGCACTTCGGATTTCTTCTTCTTTCTCATCCTTGGGCTCAGCCGGGTAATTGGGAACAGCATATCCGTGTTTCTGTAATTCTGCAATGGCAGCCGTAAGTTGCGGAACAGAGGCAGAGATATTCGGAAGTTTAATAATGTTGGCTTCAGGCTGCGTAGCGAGCTGGCCTAATTCGGCCAATGCATCTTCCACCTTTTGGTCTTCTTTCAGATACTGCGGAAAGTTTGCCAGGATTCGCCCGGACAGGGATATATCTTTAGGAACAATTTCTACATCTGCAGTTTTCGCGAAGGCCTGCACAATCGGTAAAAAGGAATGTGTCGCCAGCATGGGAGCCTCATCGGTCCAGGTATAAACAATCTTTGATTTTTCTGCCATTACAGGAAGTTTTTTTAGGATTAAGTATTACAAAAATAAGGAAAATTTCAGCCAATCGAAACTGCAATCTGCGGTTCGGTCAGCTTCTGCAAAAAAACAAAGGCTCCCGAAAGAAGCCTTTGCCTATATTAATTAAAAAGGTCGCGGACCTTGTCGAAAAAAGTCTTTTCATGACCGGATGGTTCTGCAACCATCTCTCCATTCGTTAGTTGTTTTTCAAAGAATTCCCGCTGTTCTTTAGAAAGGGTTTGCGGAGTCCAAACATTTATATGAACGAACATGTCGCCTTTGCCATAACTGTCGATGCTTGGTAAACCTTTACCGGAAAGGCGCAGGATTTTACCGCTCTGTGTGCCGGCTTCTACCTTGATTTTAACTTTGCCGCCTACGGTCGGGATTTCTTTATGTGTTCCTAATGCCGCTTCAGCAAAAGAAATATAGAGCTCCTGGTGCAGATTATCGCCTTCGCGCTTGATATGAGCATCCACTTCTTCTTCCACTACAACGAGCAGGTCACCTGCGGTGCCACCGAAAGGCGCGTCATTTCCTTTGCCGCGTACGTTCAGCTGAATTCCTTCGCGTGCTCCGGCCGGAATATTAATCACCACTTCCTCGTCTTCTTTAATGAGACCCTGAGCGTTAGCTCCCGCGGGAATTTTGTCGGCCACTTTACCGATTCCCTGGCAGGTTCCGCAGTGTGCCTGGGTCTGCATCTGGCCGAACATAGTGTTCATTACTTTGATCTGCACACCGGATCCGTTACACGTCGGGCAAGTTTTGGAAGTAGTTCCGGGCGCTACTTTCATCTTTTTCACCTTGATGGTTTTCTGCGTGCCGTTCAACATTTCCTCCAGGGTAAGCTTAATGCGCACCCGCAGGTTACTGCCGCGGGATTGCTGCCTCTGTTGCCCGCCGCCACCGAAACCACCGAAGTGACCGCCGAAAATATCGCCGAATTGGGAGAAAATATCCTCCATGTTCATGCCGCCGCCAAAACCGCCGCCGCCGTATCCGCCACCGCCCATACCGGCGTGGCCAAACTGATCATAGCGTGCTTTTTTCTGGCTGTCGCTCAGGACTTCGTAAGCTTCCGCAGCTTCCTTAAATTTTTCTTCGGCTTCCTTATCACCGGGGTTTTTATCGGGGTGATATTTAATAGCCATCTTTCGGTAGGCTTTCTTAATCTCCTCGCCGGAAGCACTTTTGGAAACTTCGAGTACTTCGTAATAATCTCTTTTTGTCATAAGTTTATTGCTGACCTTACAGCTAACACTTTTTTAAATATTCTTCTGAATTAGTTTCCTGTTACCACCTTCGCAAAACGGATGACCCGGTCATGCAGTTGATAACCGGTTTCAATCACATCCACAATCTTTCCTTTAAGCTCAGGAGAAGGTGCCGGAATCTGGGTGACAGCCTCATGAAAATCCACATCAAAAGAGTCTCCCGGATTCACCTCAATTGGTTTCAAGCCTTTGTCTGCCAGTTTGTTTTTTAACTTTTGATAAATCAGTTCCACGCCTTTTAAGTCTGCTTCATTTCCATTCTTAGATATTTCTTTCAGGGCACGCTCAAAATCGTCCAGCACATCCAACATGGAAATCATCAGATCCTGATTGGCATACTGGAAGAACTCCATTTTTTCTTTGGTGGTTCTTTTCTTGTAATTCTCGAACTCTGCAAAAAGACGGATATAGCGGTCTTTCTCCTCTGCCAAAAGGTCCTTTTCAGATGGCTGCTCTGTCACATTCTCCGTATTCTCAGGCTGCTCCGGCTGAAGGTTTTCTTCCTGCTTATCAAAATTTTCCTCGTGATTATGGTTGTTTTCAGACATAATTTATATTTTAATATCCACTGATTCACAAACAATTTGCCAACTTGCAGGATTGGACAATTAGGCAGTGGCCTCTTTATAAAAAGAAAACCCGGCAATGGCCGGGCTTATACATTATAGTTATAATAATTATTTGGTAAAACGAATTGCCATATCGCGGTCCGTTGCCCGTTCCGCATCTGAAGCCGAGGCCGGCTCTTTTGCAAATTCATTGCTGTATCCTTCAGTTCCTGTTACCTGATTTCCGACACCAAGTTTTTCCAGTTCAGCTTTAATAAAGTTTGCTCTTTTATCTGATAGCTCCTGATTTACAGCGTCACCGCCTGTATTATCCGCATAGCCACCGATTTTAATTTTCGCATCGGGATAGGCTTTTAAGATTTGCGCCAGGTTTTCGATCTGAGCCATAGAGCCGGATTCCAGTTCTGTAGCTTCATTCATTTTGAAGTTCACATTATCGAATTCAAACCATTTGTTTTTCAGTTCTTCATCAGAAGATGCGTTTTGGTAAGCACCGGACTTCAGATATTCAACAATACGGGATTCCATTCCCCCTTCGTATCCTCTGAGCATTTTGCCGTTGAGGTCAATGTCGGACATCGTACGTTCATTGGCGGTAGTCATTGTATCAGCGTACGTGTTATCTGTAGTAGCAGTACTGTCAACCTGCTCATTTATCGCTGTTGTAGTAGTTCCGTCATTGCATTGCTTCCATAGAAAATAACCTGCGAGCAGCACCAAAATCAATGGCAATAACCATTTCCAGATCGAGCCACCATCATTTGCAGCAGGTGGGGTACCGGTCACGTGTGTTTGACCTGCGCGCGTAACCTCCGGTTCGGGTTCTGTGATGGGTGAACTCACAGGCTCGGCTGCAGGCGGAATATTTGTATTGGTCGTCGTATAAGACGGACTTTCTGTTATGCTACCTGTTCCGGTGGACAAAATATCGTCCGTATTTGTATTTCCGGCCATACCGAGTGAAACCAGAGACATTCCTGCCGGAAGAAGTGAGGTCACCATTCCTTTCTGTTCTTTCAGCATTTCCGAAACCTGCGTTTTATCCAGGTTATTATCTGATGCATGTCTGGAGACAGAGCCCATGGCGGCAGCAGTTACCATCGCCAGCAGCGATTGTGCAGAACTTTCTTTAATTCCTGAATAGGAAGCGGTTGTATCCACCACGGTATTCATATTATTCCCGAAAATAGCAGCCAAAACTGTTGAAATATTTTCGTTGCTGGACATCAGCGACTGCAGGTTACCCAACATGTTGACTGAGGCAGGTTCCTTTACGCTGTCCATGACCACGGGCTGATCAGCATGGTCTGCCATTCCTCCCAATACAGCAGGAAGCAGAACACTAATTGCTTTGGAAACCGCTGATTCGCTTTCTCCCAGTTGTGTCGCCGTTTGGGAAACGAGCGCCGGCCCAAGTTGCCCCTTGATAAGTTCAATGATGTTTAAAGCCATAATTTTATTATTTTAATGTTATGTTTCGCTGTAGATGCAAAATTTAATCCAAGTACAAAAAAAGCCCACAAAATTGCGGACTTCTTTTTTGAATTATTGAAATTTTTAATAGGCTTTAGCAAAAATTACGCGCTGCGCTGAAGGCTTCCCGGTAATCATTGACACTCCTTCTTCAAGTTCATTATCTAAAGGAATGCAACGAATCGTAGCTTTGGTTTCATTTTTAATCTGTTCTTCTTCTTCGGCCGTACCATCCCAGTGTGCAGCAATAAACCCGCCTTTGGTTTCAAGGATTTCCTTAAATTCAGCATAACTGTCTGCCTTTGTAATGTGCGTGTCGCGATACTCACGCGCACGGTTGTAAATATCTTTCTGTATCGTTTGCAGCAAATCGGAAATGTATTGATCCAGATTTTCCAGCGGCATGGTTTCTTTAGTCAGCGTATCGCGGCGTGCAATTTCCGCGGTTCCGTTTTCCAGATCTCGTGCGCCTAATGCAATGCGAACCGGCACCCCTTTCAATTCATACTCTGCAAATTTCCAGCCCGGTTTATATTCAGTTCTGTCATCATATTTCACAGAGATTCCTTTTGCACCCAGTGCTTTTTGCAACGCTTCGGCTTTTTCAGAGATCATCGCCAGCTGTTCTTCTCCTTTAAAAATAGGTACAATGACCACTTGAATTGGTGCCAGGGTCGGAGGTAAAACCAATCCCTGATCGTCAGAATGCGTCATAATCAGAGCGCCCATCAATCGGGTAGAGGTGCCCCAGGACGTTGCCCACGCGTATTCCAGCGTCCCTTCCTTAGTTGCAAATTTCACATCAAATGCTTTGGAGAAGTTTTGTCCCAGGAAGTGGGAGGTTCCTGCCTGCAGAGCTTTTCCGTCCTGCATCAAGGCTTCAATACAATAGGTTTCATCTGCGCCGGCAAAACGCTCAGACGGTGTTTTGATTCCTTTAATGACCGGAATTGCCATAAAGTTTTCTGCAAAGTCGGCGTAAATGTCGAGCATTTGTTCAGTTTCCTCGATCGCTTCCTGTTTGGTGGCATGTGCAGTGTGACCTTCCTGCCAAAGGAATTCTGCGGTACGCAGAAACAGGCGTGTACGCATTTCCCAGCGCACTACATTTGCCCATTGATTGATCAATACAGGAAGATCACGATAAGACTGAATCCAGTTTTTGTACGTGCTCCAGATAATTGCTTCTGACGTAGGACGCACAATGAGTTCTTCTTCCAATTTTGCTTCCGGGTCCACGATCAGTTTTTTCGGATTATCCGGGTCTGTTTTCAGACGGTAATGGGTTACGACAGCACATTCTTTCGCAAAACCTTCGGCGTTTTGTTCTTCAGCTTCAAAATAGCTTTTCGGGATAAAAATGGGGAAGTAAGCGTTCTGGTGTCCGGTTTCCTTGAATTTTTTATCCATCTCATCGCGCATTTTTTCCCAGATTGCGTATCCGTAGGGCTTAATTACCATACATCCGCGCACACCGGAATTTTCAGCCAGATCGGCTTTCACAACGAGTTCATTGTACCATTTGCTGTAGTCCTCTTTCCGAGAGGTAAGTTTTGCCATTATATAACGCCTTTTAGTTTAACTTTTTGCCGCTTTTCCTATCCAAAGTAAAAAGTGTATTTTTACTCGAAATTATGCCCGTTGAATGGTATAATTTTGGTGCGGGATGCAAAGATAAATTAATTATAACTTTTTCGCTATATCATGAAAAATATAAACTTTAAAAATTTCCGTGAATTGTTCAGAGCCGGTTCGGTTTTGGCGGTTGCGGCAGCCATGTTGGTTTCCTGCGGTGCTGTAGGAGGTTATACTGAAACAGACGGCGTGTATTATGATCCAAACCGGGATACCCTGCCAACAGGAATAATGGCACATGAGGGGAATGAGGTAGGGTCTTACTATGATTACCAAAACCATGACGGCCAGAATAAATACCTTAATTCTGAAAACCGCGGTTCCAGATGGCAGGACTCGGGCTCTGACTGGGGAACCTATACAGGAACAGAAACCTATTATAATGACAACTGGGGTTCGCCGTTTGGTTTTTACCCGGGTTTCAGTATGAGTTTCGGCTGGGGACTCGGCGGATACTACAGTCCATGGGGCTTTGGATATAGTCCGTTTTACAGTTATTACAGCCCGTACTACGGCTACTACAATCCGTACTTTGGTTATAATCCATATTATTCACCTTACTATGGATATGGCGGATATTACGGTGGCGGTTATTATTATCCGGTAGGACCGGGTTACAATTCGTACAACGCTCCTTCCTTCAAAAGAAGCGGCGCTACGGGTGGTTTCCGCAATACCAATACGGTTCAGCAAGGTAACAGATATCAGAATAATGGTTTCAGAAATGAAAACAGCAACCGAAATTATTCTGCACCGAACAGAAATGACACCCGTTACTATCCGCGAAATGAAACGCCGCGCTACCGCAGTGTTCCGCAGAATAACACACCAAGACAAAGCGTGCCACAGCGCCAGTACACGCCGGATTATAACAATCAGCCAAGATACAGAAGCAATGACAGTGGTTTCCGTTCGGGCAGCAGTGGCGGGTTCAACAGCGGGTCATCAAACTCAGGTTCTACCCGTTCCTCTGGTGGTTTCAGAAGATAAATTACAGCTAACAACGTAACAGAATATGTTTAAAAAGTCTTTAATAGTACTCAGCATCGGTGCAGCCTACCTTTTGCAGGCGCAGGATGTGTCCACTTTAAAAAATACAGCAGATATTTACGCCGGAAGTTCACTTCCGGGTTCTGCTAAATATAATGCCATGGCCGGATCCATGGGCGCACTGGGCGGCGAGGCTTCTGTGCTAAACAGTAACCCGGCCGGAATCGGTGTTGCCATTGCAAGTGATCTTTCTGCAACATTAAATATCGATAAGGTTCGCAATACCAGCACGCTTGCGGGACAACAACTGGATTATACCCTTAAAAATACCGATCTCGGAAATGTTGGTGGAATTGCTTCGTTTCAGGTCAGCGGTAATTCCCCGTGGAGATTTGTAAACGTGGGTGTGAACTACAGTAACATCAGCACCGAAGATTATGTGGAAACTCCCGGTAATGCGGCGATAAATTTTGATATCTCTGATGGAACCGGTGTTATCGATAACCTGACTTTTGCGGGACATGCTTATAACCGTTATGGAAATATGTCCAAAATGAGTCTGGGCGTCGGTGGTAATTATGATAACCGTCTATATGTCGGGGCAGGGCTGAATTTTCACTCCTCAGCGTTGGATCAGTATGATTCTGCTGCGTTTACTTCAGCGGCCGACGGAACTACGGATGTGTATAATAAGCAATACACTCCCTATTCTGAATCTTCAGACGGATTTTCCGCTTCGGTGGGTGTGATTGCGAAAGTTAATCCAAAGTTCCGGGTGGGTGCTGCCATAGAAACACCAACGTGGTGGACGATCAACAGGGTATATCGTGAATACGAAAACCCGGCGGACGGTACCTATGCAGAGGACAGAAAATTAAGCACTCCACTGAAAGCAGCTTTAAGTGCGGCGTTTGTTCCTAATAAAAATTTCGCGTTGAACGTTGATTATGTTTTAGGACTTTCTAAAACTAAGTTTAAGGAATATGGCATAGCCGAACAGGAACTGAATAACTTCTATAGTGACTATGGCCGCAATGTTTCGGAAATTAAAGCTGGTGCGGAATATCGCTATGAAGGATTCCGTCTGCGTGGCGGTTACGGATACGCCGCCGGTGCCTTTAAGGATGTGAGCATCTTAACCTTTGGTGATCAGGGAGCAGTACAATCAACGTCTGCCGGTTCACTTTTAGCCGGAAATCGTTCTACGATCGGAGCGGGTATTGGATATGATTTTAAATCCTTCTATATCGATGCCGCTTACCAGAATGTGAAAGCTAATTACAGCAGTCCATTTCTCGCAGGTTCAGAAAACCTGAATACCGGATATTTCTCTGACCGATATATTGTGAACTCAGATGCATCAGCCGTGTCGGATGTTGATATGAAACGTGACCAGTTTTTTATTACACTGGGCTGGAAGTTTTAAGACCAATTATCATAAAAATGAAATCCGCTTTACAAAAATAAAGCGGATTTTTTTAATGAGTATGAAATAGGTGACTACCCAAAGCGAGCAACACTCCCAAGAGGACAAGACCAATTTTAGTCCAGTCGGTATTATGGTTTTTGCTGCTTTCGAAAATAATCACCGAAGAAATGTGCAGGAAGATTCCGCCGACGATGGCCAGAAAATACGGCTCCAGTGCCGGATTAAAATATTTTCCGAGTACGACTCCCAGCGGAGAAGCAAGTGCAAAAAAGGCAATGATTAGATAGGCCGAAGAAGAAAACTTTTTATTCTTAACTAAAAAAGAACCCAGAATAAAAGAAATGGGAATATTGTGAACCACAATACCAAGGAGAAAGGGATTATGAATATCCGAATCATTTGCCAAAGGTATTCCCTCCAGAAAAGCATGCACAAAAAGACCAAACATTAATGCGAGCGGAAGAATGTTCTTCTTATCGCTTTTGTGATGAAAATGTCCGTGTTCAAAACCTTTAGTTAAGTTTTCCAGCAAAATCTGCAGCAGGACACCGCCGATAACCCACAGACCAATATTCGAATCTCCGGCGTGATACACTTCCGGAAAAACCTCATTAATACAAATGGTGATCAGAAATCCCGCACTCAGAATCAGCATATATTTGGCGAGAGCCTGCCGTTCGCCAAGAATTTTTCCGAGCAAAGCTCCCGTGAGGACACTCAGAATCAATAGTATAATAACCATACGCAGTTAGTTTTTGCGGAATACCATAATGCAACGTGGTGAACTGCTGCTGAATTCACGAAGTTCGTAATCACCATATGCTTTTTCGAAGCTGAATCCTGCATCTCCTGCGTACTGCTGAATCGTTTCAGGCGCATGCAGTTTCACTTTTTCATAAAAATGATAAGGCTTTCCTTCATCTTCAAAGCGTATATCTTTGATAACAAAATTGTCTTCAATCTTTTTATGAAGCGAAAAATTAATATGTTCTTTCTGCACTTTTTCTACCGGTACAAGCGTGTTCCGTACCCATTCCGCATTCAGATAATCCAGGACGAAATATCCGCCGCTTTTTAAAACTTCCGAAATACTGCTGAACACCGAACGGTCATCCGCCGGATCCTCAAAATAACCGAAACTGGTAAACAAGTTAAAAACCGCATCCTGCTTTTCGCTTGTTACATCAGGATAAATAGGCTTTCGCATATCGTGTACCGCAAAATGAAGATTGGCATTTTCAAACTGCTGATTATGCGTAATGCTCTGTGGCGACAGGTCCAGTCCTAAAACTTCATACCCCAGCCTATTCAAAAAAACAGAATGCCGGCCTTTTCCACAGGCCAGATCGATGATTTTGCTTTCCTGCGGCAATGCCAGATCAGCTACGAGCAACCGGATGAATTTTTCCGCTTCAGCGAAATCTCTGTCTTTATATAAAATGTGATAATAAGGAGTATCAAACCATGTTTCAAACCATGCCATTGTGCAAAAATAACTAAATTTGCGCAACCTCCGCGCTGTAATCCTTTTATTAATACGGCCGGGCGTAAAATTTAATACCCTATGAACTCAGATAATTACGCAATACAAATTAAAACATTTTTCGGCCTGGAAGAAGTGCTCGCCAATGAACTGAGAGCCCTCGGCGGAAAAGATGTAACGATCAAAAACAGAGCGGTTAACTGCGAGGGAGATCTGGGCTTTCTGTATAAAGCAACCTATTCCTTACGAACAGCTTTAAAAATTCTGGTGCCGGTTCATACTTTTAAAGCTTGGAATGAAAATCGTTTTTATGATAAATTGTTTGCGTTTGCCTGGGATCAGTATTTAAAACCGGAGCAAACTTTCGCCATTGATACTACGGTTTATTCAGAACGTTTTCCGCATTCGCGCTTTATGGCTTTAAAAATGAAAGATGCCATTGTGGATTTCTTTAAAATGAATTACCGCCAAAGACCCAATGTTGATACCGAAAATCCCGATATTAAATTTCATCTGCACATTGACCGTGAATTGGTGACTATTTCTTTAGACGCCTCTGGTGATCCGCTGTTTAAAAGAGGATACCGAAAAGAGCAGGGGAAAGCACCGCTGAATGAGGTATTGGCCTCCGGTATGCTGCAGCTGGCCGGCTGGGATGGAAAGGGGAATTTTCTGGATCCGATGTGCGGCTCCGGGACGTTGCTGATCGAGGCCGCAATGATTGCAATGAATCTTCCGGCACAAATTTTTCGCAAAGATTTCGGTTTTCAGAACTGGAAGAATTATGATGCGCAGTTGTTTCAAAAAATAAAAGAAGTACGACTGAACCGGATTAAAGAATTTGACTGCAAAATTGTAGGGTATGATATTGATGAGCAAATGCTGAGCGCGGCCCGCCGCAATATTGAATCAGCAGAACTGGAGGATGTTATCGAATTGAAATGCCAGAACTTTTTTGATTCGCAAAAGGAATTATTCCCGCTTACGATGGTATTTAACCCGCCTTATGATGAACGGCTTGCCATTTCAGATGATGCATTTTATACAAAAATTGGTGATACCTTTAAGAAAGGATATCCGAATACACTGGCGTGGTTAATCTCTGCCGATCTGGAAGCTGCTAAGAAGATCGGATTGCGCCCTTCCCGTCGTATTAAATTATTTAACGGTAAACTGGAATGCAGATTTATGCAGTATGAAATGTACGAGGGTACGAAGAAAGTACACAAGTTAAACCCGGGAGCTTAATTGAACACAAAAACTGCAGGTTTGACGTCGATTTCAATAATCATCGCTATTTTCAACCGGAAGGATGAACTATTTGAATTGCTGAGTTCGCTTTCGCGACAAAATGATGCTGATTTTGAAGTAATTATTGTGGACGATGGGTCTTCGGTGGATTTGCTTCCCACGATTGCCATTTTCGAAAAAATGCTGCAGATCAAATTTTTCCGGAAATCGAACTCCGGTCCAGGTTTATCACGAAATTACGGTGCCGGCAGATCAGAAAGTGACTGGCTTATTTTTCTGGACTCAGATGTTATTGTGCCGGAAAGCTATATCGCGAATGTGAAAAGGAATATTCAGGAAAAGCCCTGCGATGCTTTCGGCGGCGCTGATATGGCACATCGCGGTTTTAATCTGGTGCAGAAAGCAATTTCGTATGCAATGACTTCCGTTTTCACAACAGGCGGCATTCGCGGCAGTAAAAAAGCGGTGACCCGGTTTCAGCCACGCAGTTTTAATATGGGTGTGCGGAAAGCAGCCTTTGACGCCGTCGGAGGTTTTTCCGAAATGAGGGTAGGGGAAGATCCGGACCTTTCCATGACACTTTGGGAAAAGGGTTTTACCACGGCCTATTTTGACGATATTGCCGTGTTTCACAAAAGAAGAGTTGATTTTGGTAAGTTTTCCAAGCAGGTTTATCAGTTTGGGTGTGCGCGGCCTATTCTTAATCAGCGTCATCCCAGGTATGTGAAACTTTCTTTTGCGTTTCCGTCTTTGTTTCTGCTGGGATATTTCGTCGGTGTGCTTCAATATTATTTGTATGGTAACGGTTTACTGCTGGCGTTGTACGGCTTCTATACCTTCATCATCTTTTTTCATGCTTTATTTAAAACTAAAAATATCAGCATCGCTGCTTTTGCCATCGTCGCAGCCTACGTACAGCTGTTTTCATACGGTTATGGTTTTTTAAAATCCTGGATTTTGCTTAATATATTCCGGCGCAAACCGCAGGATGCATTTCCCCATCATTTCCACCAAAATTAAATCTTGGTCCACTAATCTTTTTAGGCTTTAAAACAGATCGGAGGTAAAACTGTACTTTTGCAAAAATCATTTTTATGCAGAACTACCTGGAATTTACCTTTAAAATACAACCTCCTGCGCCCTGGAGTGAAATCCTGATGGCCCAACTAATCGACGCCGGCTTTGATAGCTTTACCGAAGAACACGACGGGATCCTGGCTTATATTCAGAAAGATATTTTTAATGAAGATTTGCTGCAGTCAGTAGCGCTGCTGCAAAATGCGGAAGTTAAAATTTCCTACTCTTACACCGAAATGCCAAACATTAACTGGAACGAGGAATGGGAGAAGAACTTCACACCGATTAACATTGAAGATCAGGTGGCCATTCGTGCAGAATTTCACGAGAGCCTAGGCTTGCCGCATGAGATTATTATTCAGCCTAAAATGTCTTTCGGCACCGGCCATCACGCCACGACTTACCTGATGATTCAGCAAATGCTCGACATGGATTTCACTGGCAAGAATGTGCTGGATATGGGCTGCGGTACATCTGTCCTGGCAATTTATGCAAAACAGCGCGGTGCTGCAGAGGTAACCGCTATCGATATCGATGAGTGGTCCGTAGAAAATTCGATTGAGAATGCTGAAAGAAACGGTGTGCAGTTGAACATCAGTCAGGGAACCGCGGAAAGTCTTGGGAGTGAACAGTTTGATATTATTCTGGCCAATATCAACCGCAATATTTTGCTGTCCGATATTCCGGTGTATAACAGTGTGTTGAAAGAAGGCGGGGAATTATTGCTGTCCGGGCTTTGCTTTTTTGATGTAACTGATATTATGAAGGTGTGCCAGGAACAAAACCTGCAACTGGAGCGTAGCCTTCAGCGCGAAGAATGGATGTCGCTGAGATTACAGAAATAAAAAAACCCTGCAAAAGCAGGGTTTTCAGTGACCTCGACAGGATTCAAACCTGTAACCTTCTGAGCCGTAATCAGATGCGCTATTCAGTTGCGCCACGAGGCCTTCGTTTATTGAGCTGCAAATATATAACTTTTTTATAATGTTCCAAACATGAAACGTACTTTTTTTGCTTTTTTCTGCCTTTTATTTTTTCTCGCCTGCGAAAAGAAATCGCCTGCCACAGCGGATCAGCGCACGGTAGTAAGCCCGAATCTTTCCTATGGTATTGATAATCAAATGCTCTGTTTGCAGAGTGGCAAATTTACCTATGAAATTCCGCGCGAAAAGCTGCCGTTGAAAAAAGTGGTCCTGCTGAATGCGAGTCTGGTCGGCTATTTTACCGAACTAGATCTCGAGGACAGAATCGTGGGAATCTCCAGTCCGGGTTTTGTGTATTCACCGAAAATTCAGCAAAAAGTTTCGTCCGGAGCTGTTGCGGACGTCGGGAATGAGCAAAAGTATAATGTAGAAAAAATTGTCGCACTGAAACCAGATGCTATTTTTACGAATTATATTTCCACTTTCGAGAACACGTATGAATTAATCCGCCAGCAGGGCATTGAAATTATTTTCCTCGATGAGTATCTGGAACATCAGCCGCTTGATAAGACCCGTTATCTGTTGCTTTTTGGTGAACTTTTCAATCAGCAGGAAAAAGCCGCAGTCAGATATGAGCAGATTGCGTCCAACTATAATGATTTAAAGAAAACAGCCGCGACAGCAAAAATGCAGCCTGTCGTACTCGCCAATGAAATGTACGGAAACCAATGGTACCTGCCGGGAGGAAAATCCCTTCTTGCCAATATGCTGAAAGATGCAAACGCTGACTATATTAATGCAAACAGTCCCGAAAAAGGTGCTACACCGATGAGTTTTGAAGAGGTTGCCGCGAAATCGAAACATGCAAAATTCTGGGTAAATGTTGGCAATCAGTCCTCACGCAAGAATATGCTGCAAATTAATCCCAATTATCAGCAGCTACCGGTTTTTCGGGAGGGGAAGTTGTATTCGGTTAGCGGACGGGAAAAAGAGCGCAGCAATGATTATTTTGAAAGTGGTGTGGTGCGCGCCGATGTTCTTTTGCGGGACTACGTACTGATTTTCCATCCGGAATTACTGCCGGGTACAGAATTAACATATCTGCAAGAGATTCCGTAAATAAAAATTCTATTTTTGCAGCTTTAATAACCCGCTCATGTGGAAACTGATTAAACGCCTGATTCTTTATATTTTCCTTTTTAATGTGGCTTACATTATCTGGGGGAAATTCTTTAATCCGCCGGCAACCCTCACGCAGATCGGCAGTTTTATCGAATATAAGAAACTGAAAAGAAGCTATGTTTCCTACGAAGAGATGGGAGCACCAATCAAAAAGGCAGTTTTAGCATCGGAAGACCAGGCATTTTTCGTACACAACGGTTTTGATTTTAGATCGATTGAAAAGGCCTATAAACATAACAAAAAAGGAAAGACAGTTCGTGGCGGCAGCACCATTTCCCAGCAAACGGCTAAAAATGTTTTCCTGTGGCAGGGCAGAAGCTGGGTTCGCAAAGGACTGGAAGCAATTTATACCTTTATCATTGAAAAATTCTGGGGAAAGGAAGTGATTCTGGAGCGTTATCTGAATTCGGTTGAAATGGGGCAGGGCGTTTTCGGAGTTCAGGCCGCTGCTCAGTACTATTTTAAAAAAGATGTTTCACGGCTCAGTAATAATGAAGCAGCCTGGATTGCCGCCGTGCTGCCTAATCCAAAGAAATATGATCCGCATCATCCGAGCGCCTATCTGACTCGCAAGCACGGCTGGATCCTGCGCCAGATGCGGAATATTCGTTTGAATTAGCCTATATATACCGCAATTATGGCATTTGGATTTCGAACCCGAGAGTCGTTTGAGACTTTACTGACGAAGTATTTCAGTTTCAGGAATGAAACAAAAGCGCTGGAACCGCTCATTCAGCTGATGCGCAGTCTGCGTGCGGAGCGCTTCGATCATATTCTGACTTTTCTAAAAGAAAATCCTGAGATCACGGATAACTTTTCCTATTATCTTCATCAGGTTTTTGCCGGAAAACCTTTCAATTTATCGCTCACGGAAGCCAACATCCTTTCGGAAAATGCCTTTTATCCGGAACTGAAAAAGCGCCTGCTGGACAAAGTTTTGCCGAGCGTCGAAAATGAAGAAACAGTCTGGTATATGGTGGATACCATTTCCGTGCGCCCAAAGAGCGACCTTGCCTATTTCCGGCAGTTGGAGTCTCAGCAGTTGGATGAAGCTTTCCAATTACTTAAAATCGATCAGCTTATTACCCATCCAGGGGTGAAACGCGAATTGTTATTTTCGCTAAACATTCTGGCCTGGCGCATTATCGGTACCGCACTGGATGTGCAGGTGGTTAATATGGCACCGGAATATCGAAACTTTGACAATCCGTTTCTGGCGCTGCAGAATGAAATTGATCTTCTCAACCAGAGCTATAAAGATCCGGATTTCCATCTGACTTCGAAGGATACCGTTTATAAACAGATTAAAATATACCTGAAACAATGCCGTGATTTTGTTGCGCTGGCGTTTAAGAATTCCAGTAAGTACGGCATCTCCGGAAAGATTAATCAGGCGCTGCTGAAAGTTCGTCAGCAGCTGGAGCGGATGCAGGATATTCTATCCATCATGGTGTATGATCAACCGGAGGAAGTTCTCGAAAAATCGAAAAAGCTGGTTCTCAATATTCTCGATTATAAGTCCCACAAAAATAACCTGCGGGAATTACTGTACGACAGCACGACACTGAAATCGCATCTCATTACGAATCACACGGCAGAAACCGGCACGCATTATATTACAAGCAACCGCAAGGACTATTGGCAAATGTTTCTGCGGGCGAGCGGCGGTGGTGTCATTGTGGGAGCTTTGTGTGTCTTAAAACTGCTGTACGGATACTTTCCGGGAAGTGGTTTTCTGCATGCGTTTTTGTATTCCTTCAATTATGCCATGGGTT
This sequence comes from Chryseobacterium salipaludis, assembly GCF_022968825.1. Lineage (GTDB taxonomy): Bacteria > Bacteroidota > Bacteroidia > Flavobacteriales > Weeksellaceae > Kaistella > Kaistella salipaludis. The sequence continues at coordinate 182,748 of NZ_JALHKS010000003.1, read as the reverse complement.
TCATTATGATTTATCTGATGAATTATACCCTGGCGACAAAGCAGCCGGCGATGACCGCTGCGACGATGGCAAAAGTATTGTCTGATGGACAGAATAGGAAGAAAAACTATGTGGACTTTGCACACCTGGTTTCCCGGTTATTTAGAACGCAGTTCATTGCTTTCATGGGAAATGTGTTGCTGGCGTTCCCGATTGCCTTGGCAATTATCTACGGAATGGATGTTTTTTTCCAGCAGAATTTTGCCACCGAAAAATCGGAAACATTGTTGCGTGATCTGGATCCGGTTCGGTCAAAAGCGATTTTCCATGCCTGTATTGCAGGTTTCTTCCTTTTTATTTCGGGAATTATTTCGGGAAACATTGGGAACAGCAGCGTATTTTACCGGATACCGCGGCGAATTGAAAAAAATCCTTTTTTAAATTATTTCTTTGGTAAAAATGTTGCGAAAGGATTGTCAGGATATTACGCACGAAACTGGGCAGGCATCGTATCGAACTTCTGGTTTGGGATATTTCTGGGTGCGACCGGGCCGATTGGCCTGTTCCTGGGTTTAGATCTGGATATTCGTCACATTACCTTTGCCTCCGGGAACTTTGCGTTGGGCTTGTACGGCGCTGACTTTTCAGTTGCATTTTCCACTTTCTGGATTGCCTTTATCACTGTTTTCCTGATTGGGTTCTTCAACTTCGCTGTAAGTTTTGGCTTGTCGATGATGCTAGCTTTCCGCTCCAGAAAAGTAAACGCTATGGAACTGCGCGAAATCTATCGCGAAATCTGGCGCTACTTTCTGCAAAATCCGTTGCGCTTTTTCTTGCCGTTACGATCCCGGTTGGATCAGCGCGCAACCGAAATGGTGGACAATACGGTGGTTACAAAACCAGAAGATCAGTAAAAAGGTCTTCGCCGAACTCTTCCCGGAAACGGGTGAGGTATACCGTTTTTCGCATTTGAAAATCATGACGAAGCAAAGGTGATTTCACGCGGATTTCTAAAACTTTATTACGAAGATTTACCGACTCAATATCATTAAAAAGATTTTCGTTTAAATATTCGCGCAGATAATCTTTCACTTCGAAGGCGAGCAGTTTTTCTTCAAAACCATGAATTTTCGCAAAGGCCCGCACCAATTCCGAGGATTGAAATTCTCTTTTCTTGCGGCTCATGATAAATGGAAAATTTTAGATTCTTCGCTGATGCGTTTTACGATGCTTTCGGTGCGCTGGGGATCTGTGTCCGTGATGAACATCTGGCCAAACTCTTCTTTATTCACCAGCTCAATTAAATGTGAAACGCGGCGGTCATCCAGCTTATCGAAAATATCATCCAGCAGGAGAATGGGTGTTTTGCCGGTAAGCTCGCGGATACGGCTCATTTGTGCCAGCTTCAGTGCAATCAGAAAGGACTTCTGCTGTCCCTGACTGGAGGTTTTTTTCATCAAACTGTCATTCATCAGGAATAATAAATCATCCTTGTGCACGCCTTTGCTGGTGTAGGTTACCGCGCGGTCTTTTTCCTGATTTTGCAGTAATAAATCTGCCATGCTGGTGGTGCTCAGGTCCGAGGCATAATCCACGGAAACCATTTCATGTCCGCCGGATATCAGTTCGTAATAATGCTGCACCAGCGGTAAAAGATCACGGGTAAAGGCTTTTCTTTTTTCAAAAATTTCTGTGGCAAATGTGATCAGGGGCGCATCGTAAATTTCTAAGCTTTCTGCATCGAAGTAGCGGTTGCGCGCAAAGTTTTTGAGCAGCGCATTTCTTTGTTGCAGTGTTTTCTGATACTGAATTAAAGAATGAAGATAGTCATGATCCGTTTGTGAAATCATGGAATCCAAAAACTTCCGGCGACTTTCCCCTGAATCCGAAATTAAATTAGAATCATACGGCGAAATAATGACGCTTGGCAAAAATCCCACATGATCGGAAATGCGGTCATAGGTTTTATCATTTTTCTTTATGATCTTCTTTGCGTCGCGCGGCTGCTGAACTTTGATCACCGTTTCTTTTTCCTCACCGGCGATGGTTCCCCGAATCGCAAAAAAATCCGCTTCCGACTGAATATTGAGCAGGTCCGTATTGGGCAAAAAACTTTTGGCCACGGAGAGATAATAGAGTGCGTCAAGCACATTGGTTTTGCCAACGCCGTTATTGCCCACAAAACAATTAATCTGCGCCGAGAATATGAATTGACGGCTCGTGTGATTTTTAAAATTAGTCAGCGTAAGGTCGCGTATTATCATGTTTCAAAAATACTTTATTAAAACGATAACTAAAAACGGCACGACCGAAGAGGCTTCCAGCCAGAAATTAAAATAAGAAAGCGTACTGTGCGGAAAAGCACATAGGGTGAGGATACTTCCATACAGGCAGGCTGCTGTTAGTGCAAGCGCAATACTTTGTTCAAAATAAGAGAACGACAGGGCGGTAGTAATCCCAAACAGCAGAACAGCAAAAACTTTGGTAGCAACCATGCCAATCAGTCGCGGAAAAGTAACGATATCATCTGTTTCCATATCACGAATATCAAATGGCAAGATGAGCGCGGCTACAAAGAGTACGGTGACTATAAAAATATCTAAACGAAAATATTCTGTAATCAGCCAGGAGTTCATTAATCCCCACACAATTCCTACATAAAATATTTTAAATAAAGGAATTCTGCGCAAGGCGCCACTGAGAAAAAAACTATTGTACAACAAGCCCAGCACGACAATCACCAGCCACCGGAAAAGCCTTTGTTCATTATGGTTGTGCAAAATCAGAACAGCGCAGAAAACGGCAGAAATGGCATTGAAAAAAATGATCTTTCGCAGCATAGGTTGCTGACCCTGGTATTTTGTGTATAAATAACCACAGATGTATGTTGTAAATATCAGGAGGATGGTCGGAATTTTGATAATATTGCTCTCTATCATGAAAAAGACCGCCAGCGAAGTTCCGGCAAGGGAAACAAAGATCTGATTCTCTATGATATTTTTTTGAAATACAGTTGAATAACTCATGTATATAATTAGTGGCAGGGCACATTCCGGCCTTTGTAAAATTTTTTGAATAGTATGAAAAAAACAGTTTTATTTCTTTTGTTGCTCATCACAATTTCAGTGTGCGGCCAGCAAAAATATGACCAACTCTGGACAAAAATTAAAAGCGAGCAGAAGGCCGGAAAGTTAAAGTCCACGCTTCCGGCCATTTTACAAATTCAGGATATGGCAAAAAAAGACCAAAATGCGGAACAGCTGATTAAAGCACTTCAGTACGAATTCAGCATCATTAACCGCACGCAGGATGATGAACAAAATGAAGTTGCAAACCAGTTTTTCCGGAAGCTTGAAACTACCACTGCATCTTTAGAAGGTGACAGTAAATTACTACTTGAAGCGTTAACACCCGTATTTGTGCAGGATTACTTCGCTATGCATCAATGGAAAATCAGGCAGCAAACCAATGTGAGCCAACCCGAAACAGCGGCCATTGAGAGCTGGAGTACACAGGATTTTAAAAAATATTTGCTTCAGCAATATTCGATAGCAGTTACTAAAAAACAGCAATACCAAAATATAAAAATCAGCAAAATCATCGACGTTTTCGAAAAACGGGACGGCATTAATTATATCAACTCCGTATATGAATGGTTAGCAGTAAGACATATTCAATTCCTTAAAAATCAGCAATTCTTTACGCCGGCAGAACGCAGAGTTAATCAGGATATAATTACTGAAACATACGATGAACTCATTGCAGCAGCTACCGGCAGTGCGCGTTTGTATTTCGCGCATCTAAAACTGAACGATCAGTGTACCTTCACCAACTGCAAAGACAAACTGCAGCAACTGCGGCAATTATTAGCAACGGCAGATCCCGCTGACGATTATCAGCTGATGATTCGCGAGGATATCGTACAGCAGCTTATCGGGAAAGAAGAATATGTACAGGCGGTGCAGGAAATTTCGCTGGCAAAGAAAATGTTTCCGAAATCTACCTTGCTTAATGGACTGTTGAACAGAGAAAAAGAAATTAAAAATCCGCTGGTTACGGTTCATTTTGAAAATTACATAGAGGCGGGCAAACCGGCACATTTGGTTGCTGAATCCAAAAATGCCAGCAGTTTTACGCTGCAATTGTATCAGATTACCGATGATGTGGCCAACTTTTTAAAATATCAAAGAAAGTCATATGATGAAAAACTTTTCCGCTCACTGAAGAAGAAGCAAATCCGCAAAGCAAATTTTCAAACACCGGCTGCTCCTGATTATAAACTACACAGGACTTCTTTCAAATTAGAAGCGCTGCCCGCCGGGCTGTATGCCGGTGAATATCAGATCGGAGCTGAAAAAACAAAGTTTTTCACTTTCATCGTTGCAGAGTCTGTTGCCCTGCCTTATAAAACCGAAAACAAACGTGAAAGCCAATATCAACTCTTGCTGCGTGAAAATGGACTGCTACTGCCAAATCGGGCGCTTTCTTTTTACGAATTTAATGGTAAAACAACGTCTGTAAGCACCGGCCGCACTGACAAAGCCGGAATCTTCAGTTTGCCGAAATCGAAAAATAAAGATAATTACCGGCATATGCTTATACACGACGTAGCCGGGAACAGTTTTCAGTATCTGGAACTGTATGGTGATGACAGAAGCGAGCCGGTATTTCCTAATTATGATAATGGTCAACTGACTAAAACACAATCACAGATTTTCATCGACCGTCAGATTTTTCGGCCGGGTCAACGAGTGTATTTTAAAGTAATTAGTACCCAACTGCAAGGTAACAGAAAAACTGTAGTTGCCAACCTTCGTCAAAAGATATTTCTGTATGATGCCAATGGCGATGAGATTTCTTCTCAGGAATTTGTAACCAATGAATTTGGTTCTTATCATGGCAGTTTCACTCTGCCTGTGCGCAAACTTACCGGCCAGTTTTCATTGCAAACAGACAGCAGGAAATCCGGCAGAAAATATTTCAGTGTGGAAGAATACAAACGGCTCAATTTCGAAATATCTTTTTCTCCTTTAACCGGGGAATATGCGTACGGACAAAAAATTGAACTTCAGGGAAAAGCGACCACCTATTCCGGCGTGCCTTTGATCAACAGCCGCGTGCAGTATGAAATTAAGAAACGAAATATCCGCTGGCGTTATTTCTGGTGGTATCCGCCGGTTAGTGAGAACGAGAACTCCATTCTCGGGGAAACCGTAACCGATGCGAGCGGTAATTTTACCATTCCGGTCATGCTTGAAAAAGACGAAACGTTGGAGGGAATCCAGATTGACAATTATGAGTTCACAGCCTCGGTGACGGATATCAGCGGTGAAACACAAACGGCAACGGAATCGATCACGGTTTCTTCCGTCTCGCATTATTTAACGGCTGATCTTCCTGAAAACAACTTTAGCAACGAGAAAATTGAGGTGAAAGCAGAAGCTTTAAATTATAATAATCAGAAACTGGACAAACCTTACCAAGTTAATTTGGTGAAACTTGCTGCGCCTTCGCGTGTTTTCCGGTCCACTTTTGAAGAGTATATCCAGGATGTCCCGGTTATGGCCAAGGATGAGTTTGTACGAAATTTCCCACATGATTATTATAACAAACAGGAAAAAGTACGCCCCGCCGAAAAAGTGCTGATGCAATCAGTTCGTAAAACCGGCAATACCTTTTCGCTGGGGATGCTGCAACCAGGTAACTACCGCTTGGAAATATTTAATATCGAAGGAAAAGACACCATCCGAACAGTGAAAGATTTTGATGTGTATAGTAAACGGTTTCTGCAGGATGCCCAAAAACCTTTTCTGAAAGTAATTCCGGGAAAGAAGAGCTGGAAGCGCAATGAAAAAGCGCAGCTCTTTATTTATTCTGCCGTGCCCAATGCAGCTGTTGCCATTTTCACACAAAACGGTACAGGTGACGTGGAAGTGCAAGAAAAAAAACTGAACAACGGCATTTTGATTCATGAGGTGGCGCTTCCGCAAAATCAAAGCATACATCAAATTGATGTGCAGGTGCGGCTGACGGCTTTTAATGAAACGGAGACACAGGAAGTGACTTTACCTATTGAACCAGACCAACTTCCACTGAAAATAGAAACGGTCAGTTTCCGGGACAAGATGCAGCCGGGTCAGACAGAGAAATGGACTTTAAAAATAACAGGTACCGCCGGCGAAAAAGTAAATGCAGAATTGCTGGCTGCGATGTATGATCAGTCCCTGGATCAGTTTCAGCCAAACAATTTCGGCTGGGAAACGCTGAAGCGAAATTTTTATAATATTGTGTCGTACCGTTATGATGAAAACCTGCAGTCGTTGTATTATGCGAAAAGAATAGAAAGGCTTCCTGAAACGTATTTTACGATCCCGTCATTTTCCTGGTACGGCAATCGCCAATTTTACAGTGGAAATATTATGCTTCGCGGTGCCGCCCGCCAGCAAATGGTAATGGCGGAAGCTGCCGTAGCGCCCCTAGTGGAAACGTCAATGGCTGACAGTGCCGCAAAAAAAGATGCTGCGAATGCGGTCGCTGATGCTACTCTTGAAAAAGTTCCCGTACGGAATAACCTGAATGAAACTGCTTTCTTCTACCCGCAACTGAGAACCAATGACCGCGGTGAGGTCATGTTTGAATTCACCGCACCGGAAGCACTTACACGCTGGAAAGCTATGTTCCTGGCACATACTAAAGACGCGCGCGCTGCTACGCTAGAGCAATCGGTCGTTACGCAAAAGGAACTTTCGGTTACGCCAAACTACCCTCGTTTTTTGCGGGAAGGCGATCAGCTTGTTTTTAAAACGCGAATTTCCAGTTTAGTAAATCAAACGTTAAAAGGACAGGCTGTGGTGAGCATTTTAGATGCCGTAACTGAAGTAGATGTCACCGCCTTATTTATAAAAGAAAATTCGCTACACAAAGACTTTTTACTGGATGCTAAAGGTGCTCAGGTTATTACGTGGACGCTGCAGGTGCCGGAAAACCAAAGTGCCGTTATTTTTAAAGTGGTGGCCAAGGCTGGAAACTTCAGCGATGGTGAACAGAAAGCGATCGCTATTTTACCAAACCGAATGCTGGTCACGGAGGCCATCCCGGTTTTTGTGAAACAAGGCGAATCCAAAACCTTTACCTTCGATAAACTATTGAATCAGAAATCAGGCTCAGCAGTGACTAAAAATCTTACCCTGGAACTTTCCACCAATCCAATTTGGGAGATTTTATTTGCCTTGCCCTCTATTAAATATGACAGCAATCAGTCCGCTGATGTCATTTTTGACAAATGGTTCGCTGATGTGCTGGCTGCGGAAATCTTCAAAGCCAATCCAAAACTACAGACGGTATTTGATGAGTATCAGAAAAAAGAATTGCTCACCTCACCGCTGGAAAAAAATCAGGAGTTGAAACAATTGCTCTTGGAGGAAACGCCCTGGCTGATGGAAAGCAGAAATGAAGCTGAACAGATGCAGCAAATTGCCCGCCTGTTCGACGCCAATACCATGCGCAATTCCTTGCAGAGCGACTGGCAACAGTTGCAGCAACTGCAAAATCCGGATGGTGGTTTTTCCTGGTATACCGGCAGTCCGAGTTCGTATCCGACTTCGCTTTATATTCTGAAAAATTTAGGAAAAATAAAAGAGTGGCTGGGAGAAGATGCCAATCGGTATGCTGGCTCCGACCCCGAACAACTGACGAAAGCTTTAATTCAGTATGTCGATAAAGAGTTCAACCGCCTCATGATTACGGAAACTTTTAAACCTAATAACTTCTGGAGTAATATGGTTCTAAATTATCTGGACACCCGCCGCTATTTTGAACAGCAGTATCCACTCGCCCAAAAAGCAAAAGAAGCGAAAGCAAAAGTTACAGAATACGCACCAAAAGTTAAACTGCAGGATTTTACTTTCTATGGCTTGCATCGCTCTGCCTTACTGCTCAATGCGTATGGTGAGAAACAGCTGGCAAAAAAGTTCATGACCTACCTTAAAGAAACTTCGGTAGAATCTAAACTGCAGGGCGCCTACTGGAAGCAGAATGCGAATGGCTGGGGTTGGTATCAGTCCGAAGTTATCAATCACGCAGGCGCTCTGGAAGCGTTTGAAAAAATAACGCCGGAAGATCATAAGTTTATTGAGGAGCTGAAAATCTGGCTGGCAACTCAGAAGGAAACCGGTTCCTGGGGTCCTTCCCGTGCGACGGCAGAAGTGATTTTCACCATGCTGAACAGCGGAACCTCCTGGACCACCAGCGCAAGCGATCGCGCTGCCATTACCTGGGGCGGCAAAGCGATTGCTCCCGATACAGAAGCGACCGGCTTTATTAAAAAAACAATAAGCGGTGCAGATGTTAAGCCTCCTTTTGGTAAGCTTACAGTTTCCAAACCAGGACCCGGGCTGGTACAGGGCGGCTTATACTGGCAGTATTTTGAAGACTATAATAAGGTAACCGCCGCTGCAAACTACGTATCGGTACAGCGTGAACTATACCGCAAAGTAAAAACCGAAAACGGTGAAGAACTACGGTTGTTGCAGCCGGGCGAAACCTTCAAAATAGGGGACAGGGTCACCGTGCGCCTCATCCTGAACACCGACCGGAATATGGAATACATTCATTTGAAAGACCTGCGGCCGGCTGGCCTGGAACCGCTGAATGTCCTTTCGGTTTATCACTGGAAAAACGGTTTGGGATATTACCAGGCGACCAAAGACGCCTCAGAAAACTTTTACATCGAACAGATGCCGAAGGGAAAGCATGTCTTCGAATCGGATTATATCGCGAATGCTGCCGGAACTTTCAGCGGCGCAATCACGACCTTGCAGAATTACTACGCACCGCAGATGAGCTCGCATACCAAAGGAGAGATGATTATAATTACTGAGTAAGTCGAACAATTTGGCGCGGCGCGTTATTTAATTTATTTTAATACATGTTTTATGGAAATCCGCCCTACTAGTTAATGCTAATTTTCTTCCATTTAGTAATTTTTGATAAATATCAAAGGAATCGTGCGTTGACTTTCGGAACTTTGCACATGTAAATAAACAAACATCGATATGAAAACTTTGTTCAATCTGTTCGGACCATTCTTACTGCTTTTTCCAACAGCATTCTTTGCGCAGGAAGCGCCGGACCTGCAGGAACTTATTAATGCCGCGCTGGCGAATGATGGCACCCTGGCCCAGCAAGTGCTGGAGAACAAATACACGAAATTAGACGACCAAAAGCTGAAAGATATTTTTCTGCCTAGAGTCGAAATTTCCGGAAAGACCGGATATCTGTATGCGAACGCCCGCTTGAAATCGCCTCAAATCGCCATTCCGGCAATTCCGGGGTATTTTCCCGGCGCGATGGTCCCCGAGGGCCAATTAACTACGGATTTAGGTGTTTCAGGTATTTCAGCTTTGGCAAAAACAGAAGCAAGCATGCTGCTGTATTCTGGCGGGAAAATCAAATACCTGAAAGAAGCCAATCGCGAAAAAAATATTTCCGAAAATCTGCTCATGGAGAAAAGTCGCGATGAAATCATTACCGAAGTCTCAAAAGCGTACGATCAAATGGCGCTCATTCATGAATCCGGAAAAGTGCTGGATGAAGCGAAAAAACGGTTGGACATTAACAGAAAGACAGCCAACAAAGCGCTGGGGTACGGGCTCATTACACCTTATGACCATAAAAAAATTGAACTAGCACAGGCGACTTTAGACTCAAAACTCGTGGAATATGAAGGAAAAAAAGAACTGCTCATCACGCAGCTTCATTTACTGACCGGGATCGACCGGGATCGACTTGCGGCGATCCAGCCACAACTCGAGCGAATTACTTACGAAATAATTGACGAAAATATCGAGAATAGGGTAGAGATCAAAGCACTGGATCACGGCATCACCGCCACCGAGTATAAAATTAAAGCAGAAGAAAGATGGTGGGTTCCGAAAGTGCAGGCGCAAACGTCATTGAGCTATTTCGGTTTATATAACAATGCGATTGATGCTTCCCAGACATTAGTACCGAGTTTAACAGGAAAACTGAATGCAGAGTTGCCGAGCAGTCGGATCTTCCCACTGTTCCAGGCAGGGATTGGTATTAAATGGGACGTATTCGACGGAAACGAAGGCAAACACCTGACCGAGAAAGCCAAGATTGAAAAAGAAGTGTTAGAAAATAAAAAACGGGACGCGCTGAAAAAGTTACAGCTGAATCTGGCAAACAATAAAACCAACTATAATATTGCGGAAGCACAAATAAAACTAAAACAAAAGTCCCGCGACATTGCAAAACAAGGCCTCGAGCAGGTGGAAAAAGAATTCCGGTATGGAACGAAAACTTCCGCTGCACTGATTGATGCGGAGAACGACTTAGAAAATGCAGAACTGGAATTGAAAACCGCGGTCTATAATCAGCGACGAAGTGCTATTGAGCTCATGAAATCCACCCAGAATTTACAGATCGATAAACTATAAAGCGTAGATAAAAGAAATGTTAGTGCTCATCTCTCTGAACCTTGAAATTAAACTTGACCATTAAGAAAAAATAAAATACAAACATGAAAAATACAGTATTTACTTCCCTTCTTTTAATCGCAGTGCTTGGCCTGACGGGCTGTAAGGAATCCAAACCTGAAAGAGATATCGTTGGTAAAACGAAAAAAGAAGTAGTTTCCTTTGCGCCAAAACTCACCGGAAGAATATTAGCGATTAAGGTAGAAGAAGGCCAGGCTGTGAAAGTCGGTGACACACTGGCCATCCTCGATGTGCCTGAAGTTTCTGCAAAAATTGCACAGGCGCAAGGTGCAACATCTGCCGCGCGGGCACAGGTGCAAATGGCGCAAAACGGCGCCACAGCAGATCAACTGCGCCAGCTGAAAGCAAAGCAAAGCGGGCTGCAACAGCAGTTTCAGTTTGCACAAAAATCGTTTAACCGCGCAAAGAACATGTACCGGGACAGTCTGCTTTCTCCACAAGCGTATGACGAATATTTTGCAAAGTACCAAGGCGCCAAAGCCCAGCTTGATGCAGTGAACGCTGAGTTGCATGATGTACAACAGGGCACACGTTTAGAAAAAATCGAAATGGCACAAGGCCAAGAAAGCCAGGCCCGCGGTGCACTGCAGGAAGCGACGATCGCCAACGCTGAAAAATATATTATTGCGACCAATGACATGGAGGTCGAAACCATTGCGCTAAACAAGGGCGAGCTGGCAACAGCTGGATATCCCTTATTCACGGGTTATATTCCTGCATCAGCATACTTCCGGTTTACAATCCCCGAGTCGAAAATCGGGAAGTACCAAAAAGGACAATCAGTGAAGATGGTCGTAAATTATAATAAAAAAGAATTATCCGGTAAAATAATTTCCATCAAACAACTGGCGAAATATGCGGATATCACCACAGCGTTTCCGGACTACGAACCGGAAGAGGCGGTCTATGAAATTAAAGTGGTGCCGCAAAATAAAGAAGCAGCGAAGGATATTCTCGTTAATTCCAATGTGACTTTAAAGTAGCAAAAACGCAGAAAAAAGTACCTCATGAAGCAGATCAGATATTTACTGAAAAGAGAGTTCACATTATTTTTAACAAACAGGACACTGCTGTCCGTTTTCTTTTTGGCGCCGGTTTTTTATGCTTTGTTGATCGGCTTTACCTACAAATCGGGAAAGGTGGAGAACATACCGGTAATCGTGGTGAACCATGATCGCACGCCACTCTCCGACCAGGTAGTGGAAATGCTGCAGGACAATAAAACGCTGCACATCCTGAATTATGTGGAGGAACCTGCCAGCCTGAAGGACGAAACCATCAGAACGGAAGCGGCGGCTGTCATCATCATTCCCGAGCGTTTCGAAGCGATGATGCTGCAGAAGAAATACCCTGAGCTAAACGTATATGTAAACACTTCCAATGTGCTGACCGCAAATTTCGCCGCCAAGGCAATTCAGGTAACACTGGGAACTTTTTCTGCGGGAGCCGAAATGAAAGCTTTGCAGAAACAGGGCATGAATGCGGAGCTCGCCAAAACGCGGTACGAGCCTTTCAAGGCAAATTACATCACGCTGTTCAACACAACGAGCAATTATCTCATTTTTATGTGGCCCGCGATGATGGCTGTTGTATTACAGCAGGTCATATTGCTGGCAATGGCAGTTTCTTTTTCAGAGGAATTTAAAAGAGCGTCTTTTGTACGCGATTTTGCCGGTAAGGAGAAATATGCCGTGTTTGTCATGACAATCAAATGCCTGCCGATTTGGGTGTTCGCGAATTTTAATATTCTTTTCTTTTACTTGTGCAGCTTATACTTTAAAATTCCAGTACCGGATAATGCGTGGAATTTCTTCTTAATTACAGCCGTTTTCGTGGTCGCCGCAACCAATCTAGGGGTGCTGGTGAGCATTTTAGTCCCCGATGCGCTGAAAGCCACGCAAGTATTGATGGTGATTGCGTCTCCGGCATTTATTATCAGTGGGTTCACGTGGCCTACTTTTGCCATGCCGGAATTTATAAAAAAATTCACTGCTATAATCCCGCTCACGCCGTATCTGGAGGCGCTGAAGATTATGGTAGTTCAAAATGGCTCTGCAGTTCTGACTAAGAAATATTTGCTGCATCTCTTCATTTTGGGTTGGGTTTATTTTCTGGCAGCCTGGATTGCGCTCAAAATCAAAATTCACTTTTTATTTAAAAAATATAAAATTACTACAAGCGAGATAGCCATAGAAGATATTCCCGAATCTGAGTAATCTCCGCATTACATCCATAGCATTTAAACTGTCATTTTAGTTATGACGGCCGCTTTTCTTTAATTTATAAAAATTATCACTTAAGATACTGTTTGAGCTAGCCAACTGCACGAAGGTTACTTTTTTCCGACCAAATGAGAATGTTTATGCTCCATACTTTTTCATTAAATTCGCGAAAAACCTTTTAATGGAATTGATCGAGGTGCTGCCTGCGACTTTAAGGACCAAGCCTGAAATTCAGAAATTTCTTGCCGAAGATTTTAACACAGTGGATTATAAAAAAGGGGAACGGATCAGCAAGACGGATCAGTACAACAGGAACGTTTATTTCGTAAAGAAAGGACTCGTGCGCGCTTTCTATTATGAAAACGGGAAGGAGGTAACTATTAGATTTTACACCGAAGGGAGTTTAATGGCCAATACGGACACCCTGTTTCGGGACAGCCCCACGAGGTATAATTTCGAAGCGATCGAGGACAGCACTGTGCAGTCCTGTAATTACGCCCGGCTTGAAGCGCTGTGTGCTGTATCCCTGGAAAGTGCCAATTTTAGCCGGTTTGTGTTGGGAAGTATTTTAACGCAAATGACCGAACGTGTAGAATCGCTCCAATTTCTGACGGCGCGGGAAAAATACTTAAGATTGATGCAACAAAATCCTGATATCATCCTGCGTGCACCTTTGGGGATGATCGCCTCTTACCTGGGAATATCTCAAGAAACCCTGAGCAGAATCCGCAGCGAAATATAAATCACAAACCATTCTCGAAAAACTTAAAAGCTACAAAATGCAGGACATCTTTAATAAAAGTGTAGCGCAAAGCTATATTGACCGCATCAATCGACTACGACCTTATTCTCCAGCCCAATGGGGCACGATGAACGTCTCACAAATGCTGGCGCACTGTTGCGTAACCTATGAAATGGTGTACGAGCCCCAATTGCACCGGCCTGTGGGCGGACTGGCCAAGTGGATTCTTAAAAACTTCGTGAAGAAAAAAGTAGTCGGTGAAAAGCCATACCCGCATAGTACACCCACGGCGCCGCAGTTTCGCATTACGGGTACGCCCGATTTTGACGAGCAGCGAAAACGGCTCGTGGGTTATATTCAGAAAACTCAGCAACTGGGCCGCAACGCTTTCGATGGAAAAGAGTCGTTCTCCTTTGGTAAACTGACCGGGCAGGAGTGGAACAATATGTTTGCAAAGCACCTCGACCACCATCTGCGGCAGTTTGGGGTATAAAAAATGCTGATCGCTTGATCAGCATTTTCAGTTTTATAAAGTAAAAGAATTACAACGTTGCATTTTCCAGAACTACCGCATATCCCTGACCGACGCCGATACACATGGTAGCCAGCGCATACCGCTTGCCGGTTTCTTTCAGTTCCAGCGCAGCACTGTAGGTAATTCGTGTGCCGCTCATGCCCAGGGGATGCCCCAGCGCGATGGCACCTCCGTTCACATTGACCCGCTCATCGTCCGCCGCAATTCCCAGCTCTTTCAACACCGCAATACTTTGTGCCGCGAAGGCTTCATTCAACTCAATAATGTCGATGTCTTCCAGCTGGAGTCCTGCGCGCTCCAGTGCAAGTTTCGAAGCCGCGACCGGTCCGATTCCCATAATGCCGGGCTCAGTACCGGTTACTGCCGAACTCACAATCCGGGCCATCGGTGTGAGGCCATATTTTTCCACTGCTTCTCCGGATGCAACGATGACCGCTGCCGCACCATCATTCAGGCCGCTGGAATTTCCGGCAGTTACGGTGCCATTTTCTTTTACGAAAGCGGGACGCAATTTGGCAAGTCCTTCCACCGTTGTATTCGGTTTTAAGAATTCATCTTCCTGAACGATAATCGGATCTTTCTTTCTTTGCGGAATGCTGATCGGGCAAATTTCTTCCTGCAGCCTGCCGCTTTCCTGTGCCGCTCTGGCTTTAAGCTGTGACTGCGCAGCAAATTCATCCTGCTCCTCACGACTGATATTGTATTTTTCCGCCAGGTTTTCGGCTGTTTTACCCATCGCCTCCGTTCCGTACATTTTTTCCATTACCGGGTTGATAAAACGCCAGCCGAAGGACGAATCATACATTTTGGAATCAGTTCCGAAAGCAGTTTCCGGCTTGGAAATGACATAAGGTGCTCTGGACATTCCCTCGACACCGCCGGCGATGAAGAGGTCGCCTTCGCCGGAACGAATGGCGCGCATCGCCTGCACAATGGCACTCATCCCTGAGGCACACAGTCTGTTAACGGTTTCGCCCGGCACCGTTACCGGCAGGTCCGCCAGGAGCAGAGCCATTCGGGCCACGTTGCGGTTATCTTCACCCGCCTGATTGGCGCAGCCAATAATCACATCATCAATTTGATCGGCCGGCACTTCCGGATTTTTTCCCATCAGATGTTTAATAATGGTGGCCATTAAGTCATCCGGCCGCACGGTTGCCAGCTTTCCTTTAAAATTTCCAATAGGCGAGCGGGTCCCGTCGATAATGTATGCGTTTTTCATTCTTTAAATTTAATCAGCGTAAATTTAGGAAATTAAAAAAGGATTGTTTCCTGTTTGAACGATCATCATTTCAAGCCAAGCAGTAAAATTTTTGATAAAATCATGAGACAATTTTAATTTACATTTATTATTAAAATCGCATGAAAGCCCCTCTGTAAGGCAATCCGTGAACATGTTCGGCAGAGATTTTGCTGTGCGTACGGATTTACTGAGAATTATTTTTAGATTCTGTCGTGCAGTAATTGAGGCGGCTATTCTTAAAAACGTGCTATTGAAATTTAAATACAGACAACTTATTCATTATGCGCTTATTACCTGTGCAGTCTGCATTCAGGCAATTATCTGTATTTTTATTTACAATGAATACTTTAACGGCAAAAAACTTGAAGATATCCGCAGGCAAATTCAGCAAACGGAGGTGCTGAAAAAATTAATGCAGGATTCCAGGAAAAATCTGCTCGACGCACAGGACGAACTGCAGCGCTATGTGTACGGAAATGATCAGGAACATCTGGAAGCTTATTTTCTCTCGTTGCGAAGGTTAAATTCTAACCTGGACAGCATTACGAGTTACAAAAACATTAACCCCGGCCTGCGTACTTTTATTGACAGCAGGAAAGATGAACTTGCAAAATTACCGGATCTGCAAAAATCGATCAATTCGGTGTACAGCGAATTCAAAAAGCCGGCACCGCAGAAGAAAGAATTTAAAATTAAAGATTTCAAAGTCAAAAGCTATCCGAAAATTTATGACACACAAATTGAGTACAAACTCGATAGCGTCGAGAAGAAAAGTTTCCTGTCCCGGCTTAAATCTGCAGTGAAAAATGACGTAGAAATCCAGCGTGAACTGATGGTTATTTCCACCAGATATGGTGATTCGGTTAACACCAAACAATTAAAAAAAGACATTGACAGTATCATCAATGCCGTGAGTTCCCACTACGTCGGCGAAATGAAAAAATATGAATCCGGCATCAACGCCTCCAAAGCGAAAAATGACAAACTATATCAGATTTACGACCAGCTGATAGCATACAGCAACAATTGGATGGGCATTTACGATATTGCGGTGCATGACTTTAGTAAAAATCTGGAAAAGGAGTATTATGAGCAAAATTCGGCCAACAATAAGATCCGGAAATATGCCGTGCTCGGACTGATGGTGCTGATGTTTTTTGTGATCCTGAGTATTGTGTACTACAACAGGCAATCTGACCTCGATGAAAAGCGGCTCGCGCTGGCGTATCAGGAAATCAATAAAAATCTTAGCTTTAAAAATAAGATCCTCGGCATGCTGAGTCATGAGATCCGGTCGCCACTGAAGATTATCAATATTTTTCTGGACAGAATCAGCCGTAAAACACAGGATGAAACGATTTCGGATTATCTTAAAACTATTAAATTTACCAATAATTCGCTGCTCATTCAGGCAAACCAAATACTGGACTTCACCCGAAATCAGGAAAAACCCATGGAGCTGCAGCCGGTGGAATTTAATTTAAGAAAGGAAATAGAAGCGATTCTTACAGCCTTTGAACCGTACATTGAATCGAAAAATAATCAGTTTATAATAGAAGATAAAATTCCTGCCGGCATCAAGCTTTTTGCAGACAAGATCAAAATTTATCAGTTGTTTACCAATATTCTGGGTAATGCCAATAAGTTTACCGAAGGAGGTGAGGTCAGAGTGAATCTTACTTTATCTGAAATTCAAAACAATATTCAAAATTTGAAAGTGATTATCAGTGATACCGGGACGGGTATATCCAGATCCGATCTTTCGAAAATATTTCAGCCGTATTTTCAGGGCGCAGGAACTGCCGATATTGAAAACGTCGGTGCGGGCCTGGGATTAAATTTATGTAAAGAGATTATTGATTTATTTCGCGGCACCATCTCCGCTGACAGTATCTTGGGGCAGGGGACAACCGTATCTTTCACCATTCCACTTCAAGTATTACATTCATGAAAACATTTCGGATTTTACTGGGTGATGACCATCATATTGTGCGGCAGGGCCTGCAGTTAATTATTGATGATGTAATTCCGGACGCAGAAATTGTCCATGCCTCAAATCTGTCGGAGTTGCTCCGTGAAGTCGAAAAGTCACCATTTGATCTGGCGGTGGTAGATGCACAGTTTCCCGACGGAAATTCTTTGTCTGTCCTGCCTGAACTAAAACAATTTCAGCCGCATCTGAAAATTTTAATCTTTACAAGTTTTGAGGAAGAAATGTATGCGTTGAAATTTGTTGAAGCCGGCGCCGACGGTTTTTTAAACAAGCTGAGCACGGAAGAAGACATCGAATCTGCGCTGCGTGAAATAAAAGAAACCGGAAATTCATTCCCACCGCTTACCAAAAAGTTACTCCAGTTACCAGAGGAACAAGTAGCCTTACTAAATCCCCTGCATCAATTGAGCGACCGCGAACTGGAAATTGCAGTCTTATACGCTGACGGCTTAGGTAATCTGGAAATCGCCAATCAACTGGCTATCCGGCAAAATACCGTAAGTACGTATAAAAAAAGAATTTTTGAGAAACTTCAGATACACACATTAATTGAATTAACAGACCTGATCCGTTTGCATCATTCGCTTTAAAAAACCATCCTTTCGATAAATATCTACAAAGCCTTCGATAAACATCGACAGGCTTTTTTACAAATTGCGAAACTGTTCCTCTTACTTTGTGTGTGATTTTAATTCACGATACCAAAGCTAACAGAATGAGTAAAGTAAATATCCAAAGAGTGCCGGCCATGCGGTTGTGGTTTTACCGCAAGTTTTTAAAAAATAAATCTTTAAATCCGAAAGAATTCAGTGTTTTAGTATTTGCGCAGATTCTAATGTTCAGTGCCATCTACTCACTATTCAGGCTGAGTCCGTACTACGAACAATTGCATTTGGCCAGGATGCAAACTACGGCGGGGCAAGTACTAGTGTATTCTTTACTGGCGGTGTTACTATTTCAGGTGGTGTTTCTGCTGTATATCGCGTATCAGTTTTATAAATATAAACCCGTTGAATCGGTAAGCGATGCCGAATTGCCTACGTGCACGGTGATTGTTCCGGCCTACAATGAGGGCAGACTCGTTTATTCCACCTTATTAAGTATTGCTGCCAGTGATTTCCCCGCAGAGAAAATGGAAATTATCGCAGTGGATGACGGTAGTAGCGATGATACCTGGTATTGGATTAATAAAGCAAATGAAGATCTGAACAGACGCATCACCGTGTACAAACAACCCCAAAACCGCGGAAAAAGACATGCACTGCACCTGGGGTTTACCACCGGAACCGGGGAGATATTTATATCAATCGACAGTGATTCTGTGGTGGAAAAAGACACCATTCGTAATCTGGTGAGTCCGTTTGCAGTCAATGACAATTGCGGTGCTGTTGCCGGAAACGTGAAGGTTTTAAATAAAAAACAAGGCATGATTCCGCGGATGCTGAATGTAAGTTTTGTTTTCAGTTTTGAATTTATGCGGGCCGCGCAAAGCTCACTTGGTTTCGTATTATGTACGCCGGGAGCACTGTCAGCATATCGTCGCGACGCTGTGAAGCATTCCCTGGAAGACTGGATCAGTCAGAAATTCCTGGGCCGTGAAGCGACCATCGGTGAAGACCGCGCAATGACGAATTTAATTTTAAAACAGGGGTATGACGTGTTGTTCCAGAGAAATGCAAATGTGCTCACCAATACGCCGGTTACCTTCAGGACGCTGCATAAAATGTTCACGCGCTGGGGGCGCAGTAACGTCCGCGAAACACTGATGATGAATAAATTTGTCTTTAAAAACTTCAGAGTCAACCATAAAGCAGGTGCACGGTTTGTTTTTTTAAATCAATGGCTGAATCTGCTCTCTGCGGTGCCGCTGTTTTTATTGATGTTTTATTTCCTGTTTACACATCCGGTTTTATATGTCTGCTCGGCTTTATCCGCAACCTTTATTTTTGCCAGCATTCAGATGTTGTTTTTTGGAAAGAAATATAACTTCGCTGATGGTTTGTGGGCATATCCGTACAGTGTTTTTTATCTTTTTGGCCTTTTCTGGATTTATCCTTTTGCCATCGCTACGGTAAAAAACGGCGGCTGGCTGACAAGATAAATAAATACGTGTTATATGAATTAAAAATCCCTTATTCGCTGTGGAATAAGGGATTATTGTATAAGCAGTTGGTTAAAAAAACCTGTAATTTTTATAAAATAAATTATTCACGTACGGCCAGCGTTTGCTTCTTCTGAACACGCTTATAGGTATACGCACACATCATAATACTGAATTCATACAGCAATACCAACGGAAATGCAGCCATCAGCATACTTAAAACGTCCGCGGGTGTAATAATCGCGGCAACCACCATAATGAGGACAATCGCGTGGCGGCGGTACATCCGCATAAACTTAGGTGTAAGAATCCCGATCAGCGTGGTGAAATAAACCAAAACCGGAAAGAGAAAAATCAGTCCCATCCCGAGCACCACCTGCATAAATAAAGTAGTGTAATCCGTCAGGTCAAAAAGCTGCGTGATCGTGTCTGATACTTTAAATAACAATCCGAAATTAATCGCAAACGGCAGAATCAGGAAATACCCGCACAAAACGCCGGTCATAAAAAGAATCCAGATAAAATTAATCAGAAAGACGGAATTTTTTCTTTCGTTCGGATGTAAAGCGGGCGAGATAAACCGCCACAGTTCCCAGACCAGATACGGAAAAGCGGCCACCATACCACCAAAGATGGAAACGGCCATCATCACATTAAACTGCTCAAAGAGTTTTTTCTGCTGCACCGCGAAATTATCGGGCAGCATAATACTGTTTTCGCCAATCAGTTCACGCGAGAAATGATTAACCACGCGGAAGGTAAAAAAGTCATTGCGGGTCGGGCCGAAAAAAATATGGTCCATGATCCAGTTAACGTTAAAACCCACGACAATGGCACATACAATCACAGCAATCAGCGAACGAATTAAATGCCCGCGCAATTCGCCAATGTGGCCCCAGAATGACATATCTTTTGCTTCACTCACAAGATGTTATTTTTATGGTAGGCAGCCAGTTACTTTTCGGGCTGCGACTGCGAATTTACTGATTTAGCCTGGTTTCAGGAAATGCCGGAAGCAGCAAATGCTTTGGTCTTAATTAATTCCTTCGTCCAGCAATCTGTGCAGATCGATAATTCCTGAATAATTCCCTTGTTCCGTTACAATAAGCTGCCCGATATTATTCTGCTTCAGTATTTGCATTGCCTCGCGGGCGAGTGCGTCCTTATCAATACTTTTCGGATGATTACTCATAATATCTTTTGCCTGAATCTGCGAAAAATCCTGCTCGCTCATAAGCATTCGCCGCAGGTCACCATCCGTAATAACACCTGTTATATTTTCGCCGTCCGACACCACCGTAATGCCGTGCTTGGAACTGCTGATAGAAATAATAATATCGCGCAATCCTGCTTCGGGTGCCACCATTGGCTTTTGTTCAGATAAAAACTGACTCACACGAGCGGTGAGATTTTTCCCTAAGCTGCCGCCCGGATGAAACTTCGCAAAATCCTTTGGCTGAAACTGGTTAAGTTCCATGAGGGCTACTGCCAGAGCATCGCCCATCGCCATTTGTACTGTGGTGGAGCTGGTGGGCGCCAATTTGATCGGGCAGGCTTCTTTCTGCACTCTCGTATCCAGCACTACATCCGCGCCAAGTGCCAGTTTGCTGTCGCGGTTGCCGGTCATGCCGATCAGCGCAGCGGAATAATCTTTAAGAAAAGGAACCAGCGTTACAATCTCCGGTGAGTTGCCGGAATTGGAAATACACAGCACCACGTCCGATTTTTGAATCACGCCCAGGTCACCGTGAATGGCTTCTGAAGCATGGAGAAACTGCGCCGGAGTTCCTGTAGAATTTAAAGTCGCAACCATTTTATTACCCACGTGCGCTGACTTCCCGATTCCAACAACAATGAGTTTTCCGGCAGCCGCCCGGATCAGGTGTACTGCTTTTGCAAATTCTTCACCGAGGCGCTGTTCCAGCAGCTGCATTTCTCCAATTTCAGTAAGCAGTGCTTGCTTTCCGGCTTCAATAATTTCCTGGTCGGTCATGGTTTGTCTTTTGTGTGATATTTAACTTTTAATAAAAAATGTATCTAAAAACCGATTACAATAAGCCGCATCTTTTCTATTTAATGATAATTATCAATCAGAATTACCGGTTTCAGTTTAAAGCCATATTGGCATTTGTGATTTTTATTTTTTATCTTTGAATTTAGTGCAAATTTAAAAAAGAATAGCCAGACCACAGGTTGAATTTTTAGGGTTCAGCCTCTTCACGGCTTTAAGCACTTATTTACTTGAACGACAATGAATACATCTTACACCGATTTATCCCAGGAGTTAAAAAAATATTTCGGTTTTTCAACATTTAAAGGTCATCAGGAACGAATTATAGAAACGCTGCTTCAGGGTAACGATGTTTTCGTGCTGATGCCGACAGGTGGCGGAAAATCACTTTGTTATCAGCTGCCCGCACTCATTTCCGAAGGAACTGCGATTGTGGTGTCACCGCTGATTGCCCTAATGAAGAATCAGGTAGACGCCATCAATGGTTTGTCGCCGGTGGAGGGCGTGGCGCATGTTTTAAATTCATCGCTTAATAAATCACAGACCAAACAGGTTTTTGATGACATCCGTGCAGGCGTGACCAAACTGTTATATGTGGCACCCGAGTCCTTGATAAAAGATGAATATCTTGATTTTCTGAAAGACGTTAAAATTTCTTTCGTGGCAATTGATGAAGCGCACTGTATTTCGGAATGGGGACACGATTTCCGGCCGGAATACCGCAACCTGAAATCCATTATTGATAAAATTGCAGATGTTCCGGTGATTGCACTTACCGCTACAGCGACGCCGAAAGTACAGGATGATATCCAGAAAACGTTGGGCATGACCAAAGCAGTGGTATTTAAGGAAAGCTTTAACCGGCCGAATCTTTTTTATGAAGTACGCCCCAAAGTTAATATTGATCGCGAGATTGTAAAATTTATTAATCAGCGAAAAGGCAAGTCGGGCATTGTGTATTGCCTGAGCCGCCGCAAGGTGGAAGAGTTTGCCCAATTGCTACAGGTGAACGGAATTAATGCTTTGCCATATCATGCTGGATTAGACCAAAAAACAAGGGTGGCCAATCAGGATAAATTCCTGATGGAAGAAGCGGACATTATTGTGGCGACCATTGCCTTCGGGATGGGAATTGACAAACCCGATGTTCGGTTTGTCATACATTATGATATTCCAAAATCGCTGGAAAGTTACTATCAGGAAACAGGGCGTGCCGGTCGCGATGGTGGCGAAGGATATTGCCTGGCTTTCTATGATCCCAAGGACATTGAAAAACTCGAGAAATTCTTGGCGCAAAAACCCGTTTCTGAGCGCGAGATTGGTTTGCAGCTTTTAAATGAGGTGGTAGGGTATGCGGAAACATGCATGAGCCGCCGACAATATATATTATATTATTTTGGTGAACAGTTTGACCCGGTGAATGGTCTGGGGGCAGATATGTGTGATAACTCAGTGAATCCACCGGTGCTCAAAGATGCCGGCAATGCTTTACAGAAAATTCTGAACGTCGTAAAAGATCTGGAAGAGAAGTTCCGCACAAAAGATCTGATTGCCGTTCTTGCCGGGAAAGAAAATCCGGTGGTGAAATCCTATAAACTCAATACCTCAAAACACTTTGGCTCCGGTGCGGCTGAAACTGAAAATTACTGGAAATCGGTGATTCGCCAAGCAACGGTGCAGAATTATCTGCAGAAAGATATTGAAACCTACGGCGTACTGAAACTTACAGAAAAAGGCAGAGTAGCGCTGCAGGGAAATCACCAGCCCTTTATGATTGCGGAAGACCGTGAATATAATCTGGAGCAATCACGCGCTGATTCCGAGCGTGGTGCGGGCAAAGCAGTTAATACCATGGATGAAAAACTGTTTGCACAGCTTAAAGAGCTTCGCAAGAATATGGCGAAAAAGCTCGGTCAGCCGCCCTATACCATTTTTATGGATGCCAGCCTGGAGGATATGACACTGCAATACCCGACGACTGTGGAGGAAGTTGCTAACATTTATGGAGTGGGCGATGGCAAAGCGCGTAAGTTTGGGAAAGAATTCGCCGCGTTCATTAAAAATTATGTCGAAGAAAACGGCATTGAGCGCATGCAGGATATGGTGATGAAAACCGTTGCCAAAAAAGGCAGTCATAAAGTTTTTATCATTCAGAGTACTGATAAGAAAATTGACCTGGAAGATATTGCCAAAGCCAAGAATCTCTCCATGGATGATCTGCTGAAGGAAATGGAGCAAATTGTGTATCAGGGAACCAAACTGAACATAGATTATTATATCGATGAAAACTTCGACGAAGACATCGTAAGCGATTTCATGGACTTTATGAATGAAAGCGACAGCGACAGCATGAAAGTGTTGCTGGCAGAATTCGGGGATGATCTGAGCGACGAAGAAGTGCGGATGCTGAGGATTAAATTCATCTCGGATGTCGCAAACTAAAAGTGCTGCAGCAGGTAAACCGCTGCAGCTTATTTTTATACTTCCGGATCTGGAGGCTGGCGGTGCGGAAAGAATTGTGACAACCCTCGCCAATAACCTGCCGCGAGCATATTTTCAGCCAAAGATTATGCTCATGCGCAAAGAAGGCCCGTACCTGGCTTTTTTGCAAGATGATGTGGAAGTCATCGATTTGAGAGTTAAGCGTATTCGCTCTTCTTTATTTCCAATCCTCAGGGAAATCCGAAAACGGCAGCCTGATATTGTCTTTTCAGGTTTCGGCGAGGTGAACGCCTATCTTTCTCCCTTCATCAGATTATTTCCGAAAACAAAATTTATCGCGAGGGAAACCAACGTGGTTTCTGAGCATGTTACGCGCAGAAGTATTCGTTTTTTCTATAAGTTTTATCCGTCATACCATCGTATTATCTGCCAGAGTGATGACATGAAAAATGACCTGTTGAGTAATTTTAAACTTAAGGAAAAAAAGCTTATTAAAATTAATAATCCGGTTGATTTTGATTTTATAGAGAACCAGTTAGAAGGGCAGGAGCAACCTGTTGTGTACAACGGCGGACAAAAAAATATAGTCGCGGTCGGGAATTTATCTGCGCGCAAAGGTTTTGATAATTTGCTGCGCGTATTTGCTCATTTAAAAGATGAAAATATCCACCTGCATATTTTGGGCAATGGTGCAGATAAAGAAAAGCTGTTGACATTGCAGAAAGAACTTGGTTTGCAAAAAATATTTTTTCACGGACAGCAATCCAATCCCTATCCATATTTAAAATTTGCAGATGCGTTCGTATTATCTTCGCGCTATGAAGGTTTTCCGAATGTTTTGCTGGAAGCGGGCGCCTGCGGAACAATAGCGGTGGCAAATAATTGTCCGGGCGGAATTACTGAAATTATTGAGGACGGAATTAATGGCTACACAGGCAATATCGATGACCATACTGCCTTCGCGGAGCTTATAAAGAAAGTTCTTGATGAACCGGGGAATTCCGTCCGCATTAAAGAAAGCATTCACCGCAGATTTTCGTTACCGGTAATTTTGACCCAGTACGAAAAAGCATTACTAAGCCTTTAATTTTCCGCAACAAAAAGCTGCCAGTTTTCTTCAGAGCTATACTTTACTACCCACGACCGATCCGCTGGCGCCAGGAAAATTTCGCCATGCCATTGATTAAATAATTCCGCGGAGTAACGTTCCACCAATTGCTGTAAACTTATCTGAACCGTGCAGCCATATTTTCTATATTCAAGCGTAATAGCAGAATCATTTTTGTGCAGAAAGGAACTAATGTAGAGGAGTAAATCCTTGCCTTTTCTTTCTGTGCGATGCTCCTTAAGTTCAGAAAAGCTTAAAGTCGTTGTGTCAGTGTCAATACGTCCGAAACCGTAACGCGTAAACAGCGGTTTTTGGAAAAGATTTGCTACTGTCTTTTTATCTGCTGTATCAGGAATCGACAGGCGTACGATCCGATAGGAAATTTGCTGGTGGTGAAGCTCTTCCAGAATATCCAAGCAGGGCATTAATTGTTCGCGTATATAGCAATCGGTCGCAAGCCGCAGTTGTTTCACTCTTTTTTCATCATAAAAAGTTTCCATTTTTTTTCATTTGTGTGTTGCCGCAAATACACCCTGTTTCATAAGGTATATAAACATGAAGAAATAAAATTTGCCCATTGGCAAAAAAGCATTAAAATTTATAAAAGTCAATACCTATTATTAGGTATATTTACGATTTTTATTGAAATCAGGTTTTCAAGCTGGCGATATTCAAAAACCATATTTTGCCGAACTTCTATAGGCGTGGCTTAAATATTTTGTAAATTTGCAGCAGTTTTATTTAAATCTTAAACAAAAGAAATATGAGTCAGTTTGATGTTACCGTGATTGGTTCCGGCCCCGGAGGGTATGTGGCAGCCATCCGTTGTGCACAGTTGGGAATGAAAACCGCTATTATCGAAAAATATCCTACCATGGGCGGTACCTGCCTGAACGTGGGATGTATTCCTTCCAAGGCTTTGCTGGACAGCTCGGAGCATTTTGAAAACGCCTCAAAACATTTTGGGCAACACGGGATTATCATTGATACACCGAAAGCGGATATCCAACAAATGGTCGCGCGCAAAAATGAAGTAGTGGATCAAACGACCAAAGGAATCCAGTTCCTGATGGACAAAAATAAAATTACCGTTTTCGAAGGAGTGGGAAGTTTCGAATCTGCCACGAAGATTAAGGTTACAAAAAATGACGGCAGCTCAGAAGAGATTGAAAGTAAGTACACCATCATTGCTACCGGTTCCAAACCCAGCACACTGCCTTTTATTACCATTGATAAAGAAAGAATCATTACTTCTACTGAAGCCTTAAACCTGAAAGAAATTCCAAAGCACCTGATCGTGATCGGTGGTGGCGTTATCGGCCTGGAGCTCGGTTCTGTTTATAAAAGACTGGGTTCCGAAGTGACCGTGGTGGAATACATGGACAAAATCATTCCAACCATGGACGGCTCCTTATCTAAAGAACTTCAGAAAGTGCTGAAAAAGCAGGGAATGAAATTCAACCTTTCTACTGGTGTGAAAGCAGTAGAGAGAAACGGTGACACCATCAAGGTTTCCGCTACTGATAAAAAAGGAAAAGAACTGGAACTGGAAGGTGATTATGTTTTGGTTTCTGTTGGAAGAAAACCTTATACAGACGGTCTTGCACTGGATAA
Organism: Chryseobacterium salipaludis; assembly: GCF_022968825.1. Taxonomy (GTDB): domain Bacteria; phylum Bacteroidota; class Bacteroidia; order Flavobacteriales; family Weeksellaceae; genus Kaistella; species Kaistella salipaludis. The sequence continues at coordinate 156,238 of NZ_JALHKS010000003.1, read as the reverse complement.
AGCCGGTGTGGATATGGATGAAAGAGGCCGTGTGAAAGTAAATGATCATCTTCAGACGAACGTTTCCAATATCTACGCAATCGGAGATGTGGTGCAGGGTGCTATGCTCGCGCACAAAGCTTCCGAAGAAGGCGTGCTGGTGGCTGAAACCATTGCCGGCCAGAAACCGCACATTGATTATAATTTAATTCCGGGCGTAGTCTACACCTGGCCGGAGGTAGCTGCAGTTGGCAAAACCGAAGAGGAACTGAAGGAAGAAGGCAGAGCTGTGAAAATCGGAAACTTCCCGATGCGTGCTTTGGGCCGCAGCCGTGCCTCCGGTGATACGGATGGTTTCATTAAAATCATCGCTGATGAAAAGACAGATGAAGTGCTTGGCGTACACATGATTGGTGCCCGCGCGGCTGATATGATTGCTGCGGCCGTTACGGCAATGGAATTCCGCGCAAGTGCGGAAGATATCGCGAGAATGTCGCATGCACACCCAACCTTTGCGGAAGGAATCAAAGAAGCTGCATTGGATGCAACCGCGAAGATCGCTATTCATTTCTAAGAGCAGTGGCCGATAAATTTAAAGGGAAGCAAATCCGCTTCTCTTTTTTTTGTGATAAAACTCAGAACCGCTTTTCAAATCTTGTTTGTAACTTGCTGTTTCAAATTTGTGAAAATGAAAAAAGGCATCATTATTCTTCTGGTTATTTCCATTCTCATTAATATTTTTTTGCTGTATCGTTTTTTTGCGGGCAGCACGGCTGAACTGAAGGAGGACACGCGCACAGTAATTACCATCAGCAATACCAATCGCGATTTTGTGATGGCTGAGATGCGTACCTTCCTGGAAGCAGTTCAGCATATTCAGGAAGGACTGCGGACGAACGATTATTCCAGAATTGAGAAGAATGCTGCCAATTCAGGCTTGTCGGTAGCCGAGCATGTGCCGGGCGAACTGTTCCGCACGTTGCCGGTACCTTTCAAAACGCTGGGCGCAGACACGCATACGAGATTTGATAAAATCGCTGAACTTGCCCGCCAAAATGCTAAGAAGGAGCAGATTAATGAGGAACTTTCCGGTGTCTTAAATAACTGTACTTCTTGTCACAGAACGTATAAACTGTCCGCGAAAGAATGGCAAACTCAATAATTTTAGGGCTGAGTAGGTTTTTGATTGATGAGGTTTCTGGTCCTGACAGAGATATCGTAGATCTTTTTCCGCGTTTGCTGCATACGGCCGACTGGTTGCAATATTTGCGGATTGTAAAAAGGATTAAAATTAATTTGCTCGGTTGCAGGTGCTGTGGGTTCTAGCAGATGATTAGCCGGCAGGGTTATTTTTCCTAATACAATTTCGGTTGCATCTTTCCATTCCTTCATTAAATCATTAATTGGCTGCTTTTCCAGATCACTGCACATCCTTAAAATCAGGTCACAGTGTAAATCATAATGGGTAAGATAATCCAGAACCGCATTCCCGGCGTTCTTATCCTTAATCTCTTTCACCGGATGCGGCCGCAGTTCGAGCTTCATTACATAATCGCCGATGCGATAGCAACCTATTCCTGAGTATTTAAAATTAAAGAAGAAATTTTTGCGTTTGCTTAAGTAGCCGGCACTCTTCTTTAACACATCAAAAGAAAAAAGCCCTCCGAAAAGTTTCACGCTTCTGGCAAGCAATAAAGGAAGGTCAAAGGCAGCGACCAAAAAGTTATCCTGTTTCGCAACGAGATAATGATTAACCGACGTAAAAAATTTCAGAAAATCACTAACCGAGTTGGTCGGAAATAAAGGAAAATTCACCAGCGGAAAGTTAGCATCTTCTCCCGCAACATCATGTATTTTTAAAGAAAAGCCATACAGCGGAATATCGGTTCCGGCTTTATTGATGACCAGGTTTGCATTGGAAAATCTGGCTGTGACTTCATATTTTTCTCCGGTGAAAATTTCTTTCACAAAATCCGGCAGGTCTTCCGCAACAATCAATTTCCCTTTAGCTACCGCATATGTTTTCGAATGTGCGTCACGGGTTGCATATGGCACTTTACTAATCGCGGCTGAACTGATAATAAACTGTTTCACGGAACGGGCTGCACGAACCAAATCCTTTTTTTCATCGCTGCTCAGCCGGTCAATTTCCGGTGTGTAGGGTACAAATTCTCTCATCATGTTTTTCCCGAAACCGCTGCAACAACTGTTCCCAAAGGATTGCGGGTAAATAACGTAACTTTGCAGAATTACCATTAAACTTCTTTTATGATATATCCCGGCAAAACACAATTACTAACTGTTAAAGAAAGAAACAGCTCCGGACTGATTCTCACCGATCATGACGGAGAACAATGTTTTCTTCCCAAAGTGTTTGCGCCCGCAGAAATTGCGGAAGGAACCGACCTGGAAGTTTTCGTCTATCAGGACGACGACAAACTGAAGGCAACTACCGAAAAGCCGTACGCAGAAGTAGGGGAGTTTGCAGTGGTGACGTGTGTGCAAAGTCTGCCGAGCGGCGCCTTCGTGGACTGGGGAATTATCAAAGACCTGTTTGTCCCCTATAAACAGCAGAAGGCAAAGATGGTCGAAGGCAAAAGGTATCTGGTTTATATCTATATTGATGAAGCCTTAGGCCTGGTAACAGGGACCACCAAGTTTAAGCGCAATCCGCAATATGATGACTTGCCGTTTAAAAAAGGGGATGCCGTGCAGCTTCTTATCATGGGTGAAGGAGAACTTGGCTGGAACGTGGTTATTAATAAAAAATACATCGGACTGGTGTACGCATCTGATGTCTATAAAAAACTCTACCCACTTTCAGAGGAGAAAGGTTATATTAAAACCATCAGGGAAGATGGCAAAATTGATGTTTCGCTCCAGCCGCAGGGATATGAAAACATCGATGAGTTCCAGCAAATTATACTCGATAAGCTGCACGAGAATTATGGACTGCTGTACTTGTCCGATAAATCAACTCCTGAAGAGATTCGTGACGAGTTAGAGATGAGTAAGAAAAACTTTAAGAAAGCGATTGGCGGCCTGTACCGCGATCACAAGATCGAAATTCTGGAAGATAAAATACGCCTCGCCGACGAAGGAGAATAAAAAAGAGCAGTACACACTGCTCTTTTTCAGTCGGGATGACTGGATTCGAACCAGCGACCCCTTGCACCCCATGCAAGTACGCTACCAGGCTGCGCTACATCCCGTTTTTGGTGGAGCAAAAGTAAGGATATTATTCAGATTTTGAAAGAGGTTTTCTGTGTATCATATCATCCGTCGTTTTGCGCCGGCGCACGCAAAGATTGTAGAACCGGCTGGTGGTTGAATTTCGGTGGAAAAGCAGCATTTACCTGTTTGTTAAATGCAGCCAGCCTGTAAACTGTCTTCCATCAGAAATTTTAATGCTGTACCAATAACTTGCAGTGGGTAACGGCCTTCCGCCGAAAGTTCCGTCCCATTCGAAATTATTATTTACAATTTTAAAAAATACTTTATTTCCATAGCGGTCGTAGACATGAACTTCACTACCGGGATAATTTTCGATGCCATCAATTTTCCAGGTATCATTAATTCCGTCCGCGTTGGGCGTAAAACTGTTCGAAATATTAAATAAGCTAAAATTAATCTGGCCGATAATACAATCTCCGGAAGTTTTTACATACGCTGTATAATTTCCATTACTGAGGCCTGAAAATGTATCATTGGTCTGCCAGGTACGGTTATCTAGTGAGTACAGGAAACTGCCGTTTTCGGAAAGTACAACTCTTGCTGTATTATTGCTTACATCCACGCGGATAATTGATGGTTGCGCTGCATAACTGACGACGACATCAGAATTGCTGCTACATCCAAAAATATTCTTCACCTCGATGGTATATATTCCCGCTTTTGTGACAGTTAAGTACTGAGAGGTGGAAAGTGGAGCAGGCGAGCCTTTTAAAGTCCATATATAAGCGGCAAAATCTTCGCCCGCATCCAACTCTGCACTCTGCCCTAAACAAAATTCTTTAACAGTATCAATGACAAGCTCGGATTTCGGATTTAAGATTAAGGTTAAGGTCTTCTGCACAAAACACCCGAGCGAGTTCGAGATCTTTACATTAAATACAGTTGTACCAACTGCAATTAGTGTATTTGATGGGTGTAAGATAGGCTGATTAGAGACATCAAAAAATTCAAAGATTAAACCTGCTGTATTGCTAATTAAATTGTTTTTATATTCATTGAGATTTACTATTTTGTTACCTCGTAGGTTGTCGCTACAAAGATTTACGTCAGCGTTGGTTGCGGGAATTCCTCCATCGGTAACTGCAACCTTTACGGCTAATTTTCTGCTGCTCTCACAGCCATTTACCGTTTGCGTACCAAAATACACCTGACCGTCAACAAGGGGAGTGTCAGGAGAAAAAATTGATCCGGCAGTATTATACCAGATAAGATTTTGACCAGTTGCCTGCAAATTTGCCACAGTTGGATTTTGCGCAGCACAAAATTCCTGCTCAGCATTTCCTGCAGGAGGAGCAGGATCACTTACTGTGACCGTTATTTCCACCTTTGCACTTTCGCAACCATCGACAGTTTGGGTGGCGAAATAGGATGTGCCATCAATAAGGGCTGTATTTTGATCCAATGTATTTCCCGCGGCATCGTACCATTTAATATCTGTGCCGATGATAGCAATATCTTTGATGGTGGGGTTGGTGGATTTGCAAAAAGTAGTATTTCTATCTCGTATAGGTTTGTCTATCCCTTTAACAATAACTTTTTGTTTTTGGCTGAGTGAAGTTCCATCCAAATCAGTATACGTCCACGTGATTAGATAGGTTCCTGGCGTGGTGTAAATCAGAGAATCGTTAGTTACACCGTAAACCTTTATTCCACAACCTGTTGTTGCTGTTGGAGTAGTACTTACTACGACAGTACAAAATGCTTCGATATCCGGAAGCGACAAATTGTCCAGTTGTAAAGGTCTGGTGTTTCCCACATGTACCCTGACAGAAAATATCCCTCCACACGACTGTCCTCCGGTCATCCGGACAAAATATTCGCCGGAATCATTTGCCTGGGCATTAATTATGGTTGGATTTTGTTCATAACTTTTAAATCCATTTGGTCCTGTCCATTCATATGTCGAACCACCGGAGGCAAATAACTGGAGATTTTGCCCAATGCAAGTTGGTGATGCCGATATATTTACTATTGACTCACAGTCTGCAAACTTAACTATGAACTGGTCATTGGTACGGTAATCCGTCGTTTGTTGGAAAGCGCCAGGAGTTGCGATGCCCGCTGTGTTTCTCGAGGACATCCCAGTAAGGTATAAATAACCTTCGTTATCCTGGGCCAAAAGACCGATTTGAGTTCCACCGTTTCCGGCGTAAAAGGTTGACCATACCTTGTTGAAGTCCAAGTCGTACTTCGTAAGAAAGATATTAGCTGAGCCATTATGCGCAGGCATGTACGCGTTGGGCGTAGTTACCGTCAGCAGTCTGGGATGATCGGCATCAGCTCTTCCGGTGACGAATATGTTTTTTTGATCATCGATATAAATTATTCCCGCGGTGTTTATGACATTAACTTCCTTATAGCTTTCAATAGTGCTTGTATTTGTGTTGATTAAGTAATAACAGAATGCGATTCTGTCCTGAATTCTTGCTCCAAGTAGAAGAGTGTCACCGAAACGCCGCCCATGGAGAAAAAGATATTCCGATGTATCATTCCCTAAATAGCTGGAACGTAGCAGACTGCCGCTTAGATTAAATTTTGCATAAATTCCGGTTAATTTTTTTCGGGTTTTTAACGGCTGGAAAGCTCTAATTTGTGGGAAATCTGTACTTGAGCTTGTACCAAGCAATTCGATACCAGAATCATTAATGCTGATGATGTTTTGGACCATCGTACCATGATTGCCGGTGAGATAAGTGAAATACTCTGGCGCTGCAGTAACAGCATCAAATTTGAGAAGAAAACCGGCTGTGTACATCATTTTATTTTCTTGAAATGCTCCGGGCGTTCCTAAATTTTCGACTACCGTATCCCCTACAAAATAAATTTTTCCATTGTAATATTTTACATCTGTTATGTGTGCTTCATCTTGATATGCGCCGTAGGCCTCATTCCCGGCTTCACTCCCATATTCATATATATTTTTAAAGGAGCCATTTTCTGAAAGAATTAAAAGCGTAAACTTTTGATGAAAGTAATATCGATTTCCGGGGTAACGCGGATTTGGTTTTTGCGAGGTAATACCAATATATACATTTGACTCTTCGTCAAAGTCAAGAGAACCAGCGTCATCAAAATAAGGCCTTCCATAATAAGTACCCCAAATTTTTCTTCCGTTTTTGTCAATTTTTATGACAAATGCATCAACAGCCTTCAAGTTATTTTGATATGCACCAGCAGTAGCAATATTATTAGAACTTCCGGTCCACCCATGGAAATAAATGTTGTTGTATTTGTCTGCTTTAATTTTGCCAAATTCCTCACCGTTTCCTCCCAGGTAACTACCCCAGATCCTCGTGGGTACCGGATCAATCACAATCTTCTGTTCTGATGTATCGATGTCTGATGCAAAGCGATAACGGTTTTTCCCAGTTTCTTTGAAAGTAACATCAAGTGCCTGCTTGCCGGAAATATTCTCTGTCCAGGACTGCGGGATTTCCTCTTCCATTTCGCCAAATAACATTTTCATCGCAATTTTTCCTTTCTTCAGCCGGGTTTTAGCACCTTTAAATTCAAACTGAATATCGGAAATTCTTCCACCCGGATGAATGATAAAATTATATTCTATTGCTTTTAAGCTATCATCCGGCTGAAAAAAAACGAGATCTACCTGTGGGTAAAGGTTTTTGTAAGTAAGTTTTTTGTAGCGATAAACCTTTTCAACAGACCTCACATTATCGGAAAAGTTGTGGTAATTGTCATAATCCGCGGATTTTCCTTCTACTAATATTTTGGGATTTGCGTTTGCATTTATAAAATCAATATCGACCCGATGAAAACGCTTCTTTCCCGCATCTTTAGCGTTTCCGAAAATTACTTCTTTCCCGGCAGTACGGTCATCTTGCCCTGATTTTTTCGCAATGATTCGTTCATAAACATCGTACGAAAATCCATTTTTCCGAAGCTGTACATTTAATCCGGGAGAAGTAAAAAGATATTTTACCGCCGTATTTTGATTGCCGTTTTGATCAATAATCTGTCCTTTATTTTCTTGAAAAGGGAAATCAGAAGAAGGTGCCTGTTGGCTTACTGTGTAAGAAGAAAATAGAATAAAGAAAGAAATAAGTAAATCTTTTATCATACAATGTATTTGCCGCCAAATATAATTATTCTTTCCGCACTACCAAGATCCAGTCCTCTTCCAGTAGTTTATAACCAATATCATAGACGAAGCGGTACTCAGCGCCATTTTTGTACACTTTGAGCGAAGTAAAGTATTCGAAGTCGAAGCCTTCCGAGATCAGTTTGTTGCGGGTTGTCTTTGCCTTGCCGTCCACGAAGTTAATATCGGCCAGGATGCGGTGGTTTTTGCGCAGTTTGTTATTGATGTTGCGCATCAGATTCGTTGCATCTTTATTGTGCCGGTTGTTGTAGGAATTGCGGCAGCCATCATTGCAGAACTTTTTATCGCTGCGGCCAAAAATCGGATCATTACATTCAAGGCATTTTTGCATGGCAGTAGTTTGATACTCAAAGATATCAAAATTAATGATGGACATACTCCTAAAAAGAAGGCACACCGCCGCAAAGAAATTTCGGTAAAATTATGCTTTCTTCCAGCGGGCTGCGCGCCATTCCTGCTGTTCTTTTTTGTCCAGGAAAGACCAGCAGATGATCCGGCTTACTTTATTGCCGGTTCCCATCGGAATTGTTTTTACGGACATTACTTCGTGATCCGTCAACGTTTTATAAATACTTTTTAGGTTCGACTGTTTCGAGACCAGTGTGGAAAACCAGTAGATGTTTTTGCCAAATTCGACACTTTCGCTGATCATCTTTTTAATGAAACCCAACTCACCCCCCGGACAGACCAATTCTTTGCTTATGCCACTGAAATTAAGTGCAGGCCTTTTAACATGCTTTCCGAAAAGATTATTTGTTTTTCGCCGGGTTCCGTTCGCTGCTTCTTCCGTGCTGGCATGAAAAGGTGGATTACACATGCTGAAATCTACACGCTCGCCTTCGTTGATGATATTTTTAAAAATTTTCGTCTCATCCGGCTGCAACATGCAACGGACGCGCTCAGCCAACTGTGAATTTACAGCAACAGTCTGCTCTGCTGATTCCACCGATTTAGCGTTAATATCAGCGGCGATGAAATTCCAGCCATACTCAGCCACTCCGAGTACCGGATAAATGCAACTTGCACCGGTACCAATGTCCAGCACAGTGATTTTAGAGGCCGGCGGTATAACACCGAAGTTGCTCTGCGCCAGCAGGTCGGCCATATAATGAAGATAATCCGCGCGGCCCGGCACCGGTGGACACAGGTTCTCATCCGGAAAGTTCCAGTTTTCGATCCCGTAATAATGTTTGAGCAATGCTTTGTTCAGCAATTTTACCGCAGCAGGTTGCGTGAAATCAACGGACAGCGCACCATATTTGTTTGGTTTTATATACTCTGAAAGTGCCGGTACAGCCGCCGCCAAAGCTTTTAAATCATAAGGTTCCCTGTTGCGGTTGCGTTCATGCAGGCGTACTTTTTCAGCCGTTTTTCGTGGTTCAGACATAGCAATTACTTGTAGCCGCGAATGTAGAACAATTTGACCGGTTTATTGCAAAAGGTCCTTCGCTATAACATTCGTCTGGTAGAGGAGTATAATAAATAACCGCTTCAATTCAGAAGCGGTTTAAAGATAAATTCTCTACGAAGGAGGAGCAGTATTCGGCCAGTATTAATTTTGATGACCGTACATCTTGTCATATAAATCAATGTATTTTTCTTTCACCGCTTTTCGTTTGAGTTTAAGGGTAGGGGTGAGCAATCCCAGGTCTATCGACCAGACGTCCGGCGTTAGCTCAAAGCGCTTGATTTGCTCCCAATGTCCCAGCTTGGTATTCAGGTAATCGATTTCTTTTTTGATGCGGTCGTGCAGCACGGTGCTTTTCGCAATTTCTTCGGCAGAAGTCCCGAGGTCATGTCCTTTCCTTTCCGCCCAGTTTTTCGCGAAGTTAAAATCCGGTTGGATTAAGGCACACGGCATTTTTTCGCCGTCGCCCACCACCATGATCTGTTCGATAAACTTGGAACCTTTTGCCAGGTTTTCGATCACCTGCGGCGCAATATATTTACCGCCTGAGGTTTTAAACATTTCTTTTTTACGATCCGTAATGTGCAGATATCCCTCATCATCTATATGGCCAATGTCACCGGTTTTGAAGTATCCGTCATCGGTGAACACCTCCCGGGTCATTTCTTCGTTTTTAAAATATCCTTTGAAAACAGAAGGGCCTTTTACTGTAATTTCACCGTCTTCCTGAATTTTAACATCCACATTATCCAGCGGGTGCCCCACAGTTCCAATTTTAATTTTCCCGAAACTGTTCACTGCAATTACAGGCGAAGTTTCCGTAAGTCCGTATCCTTCCAGAATAGGAATACCTGCATTCTGGAATAATTTATTCAGTCTTGCCGAGAGCGCGGCGGAACCTGAAACCAGCGTAATAATATTTCCGCCCAGGCCTTCGCGCCATTTCGAAAATACCAGTTTATCTGCAATGATTTCTTTCAGTCCGGATGGTTTTCCGATCCCTTTTTTGTTTTTATTGACGCCCAGTGCCCACAGGAATATTTTGGTTTTCAAACCACCCGCGCTGGTTCCTTTGTCATAGATTTTATCGTAAACTTTTTCAATGAGCCGCGGGACCACCGACATAATGTGCGGCTGGACTTCCTTAATGTTTTCGCCCATTTTATCAATACTTTCAGCAAACCAGATTGCATAGCCGTTGTGCTGATAAAGATAAAACAGCATCCGTTCAAAAATATGGCAGATCGGCAAAAAGCTTAGAATACGCATGCCGCTGTGCTGCATTCCTTTAACGACAGGAATCCGCGGATTGGAACCCAGCACATTGGAAACAATATTCTGGTGGGTAAGCATTACACCTTTTGGCCGGCCCGTTGTTCCGGAGGTATAAATTAGTGTCGCTATATCCTCTGAATTAATAGAATTGGATAAATCTTCCACTTCTCCCTGTGTGGCATCATCCGCGCCCAGATCCAGAATCTCGTGCCAGTTCGCTACGCCTTCAATTTCATCGAAGCTAAAAACGCCTTGCAACGTCGGCACATTCGGACGGATTTTGGCTACTTTCTCATAAAGCGCTTCGTCAGAAAGAAAGCAATATTTTACTTCGGCATTATTAAAAATGAAATCATAATCTTCCGGCGAAATGCTCGGATAAACCGGAACTGTGATGGCACCAATCTGTGCAATCCCGAGATCCATAACAGCCCACTCCGTGCGGGTTGCTGTGGTAATGAGTGCAATCTTGTCACCCGGCTGAATGCCTAATTTAAGTAACCCTCTGGAAATAGCATTTCCTCTGGCCAGGAAATCGGCAGTGGACGTTTTGTGCCATTTGCCATTATATTTTGTGACAAACATATCCTCTCGAGGATATTTCTGTAATGCATTATGTGCAAAATCAAAGGTTCTTCTTATAGTCATAGCCAAGCGGTGTTGATTAAACTTTCAATATTGCCGGTAGGTCCGGTGCAGTTGTAAAAATATCAATTTTATTTAAACCTGCAACATTCCTAAAATTTTTAATAGAATTATATTTTTTCCGTTTTTTTATTTATCGTATTTTTACAGCCAAACAATTTATTTTTCTATGAACTTTAATTTATCTGAAGAGCAGCTGATGATTCAGCAGGCTGCCAGAGATTTTGCACAGGCGGAGTTACTTCCGGGCGTGATCGAGCGCGATAACGAACAGAAATTTCCGCACGAGCAGGTTAAAAAAATGGGCGAACTCGGTTTTCTGGGGATGATGGTTGACCCGAAATACGGAGGTGCCGGTATGGACAGTGTTTCATACGTTCTGGCGATGGAAGAGATTGCCAAAGTGGACGCTTCCGCAGCAGTCGTCATGTCGGTTAACAATTCACTGGTATGCGCCGGCCTCGAAAAATTCTGTAATGAAGAACAGAAACAAAAATATCTGACGCCACTGGCAAGCGGTGAAGTGATTGGTGCTTTTGCATTATCTGAGCCGGAAGCAGGTTCCGATGCGACTTCGCAGCAAACTACGGCAATCGATAAAGGTGACCATTATCTGTTAAATGGCACCAAAAACTGGATCACCAACGGCGGAAATGCAACGTATTATATTGTAATTGCGCAAACCGATGCTGAAAAGAAACATAAAGGAATTAATGCTTTTATCGTAGAACGCGGCTGGGAAGGTTTCGAAATCGGACCGAAAGAAGATAAGCTGGGTATTCGCGGCAGTGATACGCACTCACTTCTTTTCACCGATGTAAAAGTTCCAAAAGAAAACAGAATTGGTGACGACGGCTTTGGATTTAATTTTGCGATGGCAGTGCTGAATGGCGGCCGAATCGGAATTGCGTCACAGGCTTTGGGAATTGCATCCGGTGCTTATGAACTTGCGCTGAAATATGCCAAAACCCGCAAAGCTTTTAAAACCGAAATTATTAACCACCAGGCAATTGCTTTTAAACTGGCCGATATGGCGACGCAGATTACAGCGGCGCGGATGCTTTGCTTTAAAGCAGCTGTTGAAAAAGACGAAGGAAAAGACATCAGCGAAAGTGGCGCGATGGCGAAACTATATGCTTCACAAGTTGCGATGGATACAACCATTGAGGCCGTACAAATCCACGGAGGGTACGGTTATGTGAAAGAATACCACGTGGAGCGTATGATGCGCGACGCGAAGATTACGCAGATCTATGAGGGGACTTCCGAAATTCAAAAGATTGTAATTTCCCGCAGCCTGGCGAAAAACTCTTAATTTTTTCAGTAGATGAAATATCTGTGGATTGTTATTGCAGCGCTGCTTCTTTTTCTGGGTGGTTTCATCTGGTACCGGTACTTTTTTGTATTCGGGGAAGGGGTGAAATCCGGCTACCTGAATTATGCCATGAAAAAAGGATACGTCTGGAAAACCTATGAGGGAAAACTCATTCAGGAAGGATTTGGTCGCGGCAAAACCGGTGGTCTCACCTCATATGAATTTGAATTCTCTGTTGAAAATGAAAGCGTATTCAAGGAACTGGAAGAAAACAGCGGCAAGCATTTCGATCTGCATTACAAGGAATACAATGGCGTGCTGCCTTGGCGTGGCAACACACGCTACATTGTGGACCGCGTAATCAACAAAAAATAATTATTACAACAATAAATCCTTTCTTTGCGGAAAGGATTTGTTTTTAAAAAGAACTATGGAAAATACTCCCAATCCGCGCCGGCGCGTGTACCACTTCTTATCCCTGGCGGTCATTGCTTCCTCGATTTTTGTGGAAGAAGCAGCTTTCAAAATCGCCTTACTGCTGTTGGGGATTACCGGTTTGCTGTTAATTGCCGTGGCAAATAAGCAAAAAACGTTGATTTTTATTTACGCCGGTTTAATGGCAGTTGCTGTTACGGTCTATTTCCTGTTCCTGCGTCGTTAGGATTTTGGTTGCCCGGCATGAAGCGGGAATAATCATCATCTGATTTCGCATGTTTGACTTCGGCATCAGCACGGTCAGCGGCTGGCTCGCCAGTTATTTGCTGTACTTTCTGGGCAGCTTCTTTTTTCGCTTCACGGTGCTCCTCAAATCGTTCTTCGGCCGGTGTTTCCACGTATCCTTTGCGTTTATTGTTATGGCTTTTCACAATAAGAACGGCGATGACACATAGCAAGAGAAGCGGAACTGCCAGCAAAAATTTCGTTAAAGTCCCTTCAGTTTTCTCGCCTTTATCTTCCTGAAAATCGGCTAACGGCGCATCCTGTTCCGCAGTCGGTATTTGTTGAAATCCGGTGGAAGCCAGCTGCGCATCGGCAACCAGCATAATTTCCACTTCACTTTCTGTGGCACGGCTGTCCTGCATCATCGTTTTGCTTTTAACGATACCGGGAATTGCCGCCACGGCATTATAAAAGTTTCTGTAATCTTCCGACGGAACGCGCACCTGCACAATTTCCTGTTGCTGGCGTTCATCGTTGCTGTATTTTTCTGCGATAATATCTGCGTTGTAATTAGCAGCAGCCTGTGCAATTTCGCTTTTTGCTTTGCTTAGATCTGCCACCTGGATTTCCAGCGAGGCCTGCTGCCTAATGGTTCCGGGCGGTACCGGTTCGGAACGGAACGGTTTTTTTTCCTGATCAGAATCAGAACTGCTACCGGTGTATTCTTTGGTTTGCTGTAAAATCCGGTCAGCGGTTTTACTCAAAACGCTCAATGCATTTTCACCATTTTTCAGCATACTGTTCGCCGAGTCCAGCGTGCGCGCAACATCGCTTCCGGCTTTCACATTTTTCGTGAATTCACGAACCTGCACACGCATCGAATCAATTTTCCAGCTTTTATTTTTAGCAAGGCTATCAATTTTTCTGGCTTGTCTTTCAATTTCCGGCACAACTTCTTTTTTTACCGCGCCGCTTGAATCAGTGATGCGTTTCGTGATGGACTCAATCGTTTTCAGGCTTTGGTTTGCTTTGGTGAACAAACTGTCGGCTTTGTTAATGGAGTCACGCGTTTCTGTGAATTCCTGTTTACTGCAGGAGAATGCCAGGAACAGTGTGCAGAAGGGTATGATGAGTTTTTTCATTTCTTTATTTTTACGACCCAGAATAATCAAATTCTGTTCCCTTAACATAAAAAAATACGCCTGGTTTCAGGCGTATGTAAGAGTTCATTTTAAACGTTGGCAAATTCACTGATGAAGTGCAGTTTCACATTGGGAAACTTTTCCTGTGTCATGTGGATCGTGAAAGCCGAGTCAGCCAGGAAAACCAGCTGGCCATATTTGTCTCTGGCCATGAAGCGCTGTTTAAGCCGTGCGAATTCCTTAAATTCTTCTGATTTCTCGTCAGCTTCGACCCAGCAGGCTTTGTGAATGGATAATGGTTCGTACGAACATTTTGCACCATATTCATGCTCGAGACGATATTGAATAACTTCGTACTGAAGCGCGCCCACGGTTCCGATTACCTTTCGGTTGTTCATTTCGAGCGTAAAGAGCTGTGCCACCCCTTCGTCCATTAACTGATCGATTCCTTTGGCAAGTTGTTTTGCTTTCAGCGGATCATCATTATTAATGTAGCGGAAATGTTCCGGGGAGAAATTGGGAATTCCTTTAAAACTTAGTTTTTCTCCGGCCGTCAGTGTATCGCCAATCCTGAAATTCCCGGTATCGTGCAGACCGACAATATCACCCGGGAAACTTTCGTCCACCACTTCTTTCTTATCAGCAAAGAAAGCATTCGGTGAACTGAATTTCATTTTTTTGTTCTCGCGGACCAGCAGATAATTTTCATTTCTTTTAAAAGTTCCGGAAACGATTTTCACAAAAGCCAGCCTGTCGCGGTGCTTCGGATCCATGTTGGCGTGAATTTTAAAGATAAAACCACTGAAGTTTTTTTCTTCCGGTTTTACAATGCGGATATCGCTTTCCTTTGCCTGCGGATTTGGTGCAATTTGGATAAAGGCATCCAGCAGTTCCCGTACACCAAAGTTATTTAGCGCGGAACCAAAGAATACCGGCTGCAGGTTACCCGCCATATAATCTTCGCGGTTAAATTCTGGATACACTTCCTGAATCAGTTCCAGTTCTTCGCGCAATGTTTCCGCGGCTTTCTTGCCGATGGCTTCATCTATCGCTTCATCATTGATATCATCAAAGCGGATGGTTTCACTCACCTTCTGTTTCTTTTCCTCCAGGAATAACTGAATATTATGTTCCCAGATGTTATAAATACCCTGGAATTCACTTCCCATCCCGATAGGCAAGGAGAGTGGCACCACAGAAAGTCCCAGCTTTTGTTCCACTTCATCTAGCAGGTCAAAGGCGTCTTTTCCTTCGCGGTCCAGCTTATTGATGAAGACGATCATCGGGATATTGCGCATGCGGCAAACCTGTACCAGTTTTTCAGTCTGTTCCTCAACCCCTTTGGCAACATCTACCACCACAATCACGGAATCTACGGCGGTCAGCGTACGGTAGGTGTCCTCTGCGAAATCTTTGTGGCCTGGCGTATCGAGAATATTAATTTTATGCCCTTTATATTCAAAAGCGAGTACGGAAGTGGCTACGGAAATCCCACGCTGCCTTTCAATTTCCATAAAGTCAGACGTTGCACCTTTCTTGATTTTATTGGATTTCACGGCGCCTGCTTCCTGAATTGCACCACCGAATAACAGCAGTTTTTCCGTCAACGTGGTTTTCCCGGCATCGGGGTGTGCAATGATGCCAAATGTTTTTCTTTTCTGTATCTCTTTCAGAAGTTCTGCCATAGCTAAATTTGTGGGTGCAAAAATCGTGTTTTTTTATGAATTCTGAAAATCAGCGTTTTGTCATTCTTTCATTTGGAAAGTTACTGTCCGTTTCCCCACTGTATGTTTATATTTGTGGAAATTTAAAATTATGAAGGACCGTATACAAAGTGGTTTTACCTTCGGTTGGCTGGGCGGATTGCTGCTGTTTGTGGGAATGATGGCGGGGAGTTTGGTGGCAAGCGTACTCATATCATTATTAATGTCAATGCTGCCGGCGAATAGCTTTTTAGAAAATTTTAATTTATTGATTACAAACGCCGGTGGCTTCCTGGGTTCTATTTTCGCCTTTGATTATTTTATAGTGCGCCCGCAAACCGGGAAAAAACTGAGCTTCAATATGTCCACGGCCAATTTTGGCACGTATCTTTTAATTTTTCCGATGATGGCAGGCATGATGCTCATTGCGGAATTTTTCACCAATCTCATCCCGACAACCGGCCCGTTCTTCGGTCCTGCGTTTGACATTTTCCAAAAATTAATGGACAGAATGACGACAGACCCTGCGACCTTGGTTGTGCTGGCCGTCTTCATGGCGCCGCTCTTCGAGGAAATTGTGTTCCGGGGAATTATTCAGAAAGGACTGATTAGAAAAGGAATGAAGCCGATGTACGCAATTTTGCTTTCTGCTGTTCTTTTCGGATTGGTCCATGCCAATCCGTGGCAGTTTGTCGGGGCAGTTTTACTTGGCTGTGTGATGGGTCTGGTGTATTATAAGACTAAAAGCCTGCTGATGCCTATATTGCTGCACGCCTTTAATAATCTGATCAGCAGCTTACTGATATTTTACACTACTTCCGAAATTATTTCGGAGGCTACCGGGCTGAAACCTTATTTCTTACTTGCGATTGGAATCATCATATTTGCCTTGTTCACTACTATTTTTCTGCGCAGGAACAGAATTCATTATCGCGAAAACGACTAAAAAAATCATATGAAAGAATTATTGGTTGCCACTCATAACCAGCATAAAAAAGAAGAAATCCAGCAAATCTTGAACAGCCAGTATGTAGTGCGCTCACTCACAGATTTTGATTTGTACGAAGAAATTGTCGAGGATGGTGCCACCTTCCATGAAAATGCCTGTATTAAAGCAAAATATTGTTTTGAAAAAACAGGTAAAGCAAGCGTGGGTGATGACTCCGGTCTCGTCGTGGAAGCGCTGGACGGACGGCCCGGGATATTTTCGGCACGGTATGCCGGTGATCATGATTTTGCAAAAAATATAGAGAAGGTTTTAGAAGAAATGGAAGGTATTGAAAACCGCCGCGCTTATTTCGTGACGGTGATGTGCCTGGCAGATCAAACCGGCGAGCGCTATGTTGAAGGTCGCGTGTACGGTCATCTGACCACGGATACAAAGGGCGTTCAGGGATTTGGATATGACCCCATCTTTGTGCCGGACGGCCACCAAATCACTTTTGCCGAAATGCCCGCCGCCGAAAAAAATAAAATAAGTCACCGCAAACATGCGCTGGACTCCTTGCTTATCCAGTTGCAACAAAATGCGTGAAGACAAAGAATTCTGTGCCACGCGCTTTATACAATGAAAAATTGTATTTTTGCTTCTTCAAATTAAACCTTAGAAATGTTAGAAAAAATACAGGAATTATTGCAGGAAGTTGACGCGTTCACCTCATCAGACGCAGCAGAAATCGAACAGTTCCGCATTCGCTTTAGCGGAAAAAAGGGTATCCTGAATGATATTTTTTCTAAGTTTAAAGAAGTTCCGAACGACCAGAAAAAGGAATTTGGCCAGCGCATCAATCAGCTAAAGCAGGCGGTGGAACAAAAACTGGCAACCCTGAAAGAAGGCTTGGTTACCGAAACTGCAGAACAGAAGGAAGATCTGACCAGACCGGGTTTCCCGACTGAGCTCGGTTCCCGCCATCCGATCAGCCTGATACGAAACCGCGTTATAGAAATTTTCCGTTCGATTGGATTTGCTGTCGCCGACGGTCCGGAGATAGAGGACGACTGGCACAATTTTACCGCTCTGAATCTGCCGGAATATCATCCGGCGCGCGATATGCAGGACACTTTCTTCATTGAAACCAATCCGGATATTCTGCTTAGGACACACACCTCGTCTGTGCAGATACGTTATATGGAGCAGAATGAACCGCCAATTCGTATTCTTTCGCCGGGTCGCGTGTTCCGTAATGAAGCTATTTCCTCGCGGTCGCATTGTATTTTCCATCAGATAGAAGGGCTGTATATCGACCAGAATGTGAGCTTTGCTGACCTGAAACAAACGATCCAGTATTTTACAACCGAACTTTTCGGGAAATCTAAAATCAGGTTAAGACCGTCATATTTCCCGTTCACCGAGCCAAGTGCGGAAGTGGATGTGTACTGGGGCCTGAATTCGGAGACCGATTATCGCATCACCAAAGGAACCGGCTGGCTGGAAATTATGGGTTGTGGTATGGTGGACCCGGCCGTTCTGACCAATGTCAACATTGATCCTGAAAAATATTCCGGTTACGCATTTGGAATGGGAATCGAGCGAATTGTAATGCTGCTGTACCAAATGAGCGACATTCGCATGTTCTTCGAAAACGACAAGCGAATGCTTCAGCAGTTTAAAAGTTTATAAAGATCATTTTAGAAAAAACAAAGCCGTTTCGTCAACAGATAAAACGGCTTTTTATGTTTAAGATCTAAAGCTATTTCGTAAATCTCAGTGGATACTTCACATTGCTGTATCCATCCAGATCGGCCTTCAAACTTCCCACGGCCAATTCTGCTTTAATAGAAACCGGAATATGATTGGCATCATTACTCACCCAAAGTGTCACCCCTTCCTTGTCTTTGAAAACACGGCCGCTGATGACCTGCGGAACTATCTTTAAGCAATTGATGTAACCGTACTTGGTTTTCACATTTTCGGTACCGGTCACGCGCAGCTGAAACGGAAACATTTCATCGTCAATCCAAACGCTCAGTCGGTGGGTACTGCCGGGCCGCAGTTCCTGATTGCTCATCGTTCGCAAAAAATAGAAAGCCGACAGCATATCCTGCATTCCTTTCACCGAGGGAAGCGTGCGCACGGTATTCTTCTCCTTGTCAGTTAAGGAAAGGGTGTTATTGTTATGATTAAAAGTGGTCTGGAAATGCTGAGTATAAGTTCCTTCCTGCACGTTGCGCACATAATAACTTGGCAGGCCGGTATTGTAGTTAATATAGCTTTCGTATAAATCTTCTACTTTAAAAAACGCACGCACCGCACCGGTAGTTCGTCCATATCCTTTCACATATAGATGCGGCTGTCCACGGTAGTTTGTTTTTAGGGTAGTGAGTGTGGCATTACCGGCTGTTAAAACGCCATAATGAATTCGGTAACGGAGAACTTCTCCGGATTGAATATCAGAGAGCTTCTGCGCCGGTGAGAGTACCATCAACACAAGGCTACAGAGGAATAAAATCTTTTTCATAGCCGTAAATTTGCAAAATATCTGCCATACTGAAAAATGCATCATTTTGGCAGCAGGGCTCAGATGAGAATAATCATGTTGAGTCTAATTTCTTTTAATATTTCGTAAATTTGAAAATCTTAAATCAAAACAAAGAATAGATGATTACAACCGATATATTGATAATAGGTGCCGGGCCTACCGGCCTTTTTGCTGTTTTTGAAGCAGGTTTACTTAAGCTGAAGTGCCATCTGATCGATGCTTTGCCACAGCCTGGTGGACAGTTAACAGAACTTTATCCTAAAAAGCCTATTTTCGATATTCCTGGTTTTCCTTCTATCAATGCCGGCGATCTGGTTGACAACCTGATGGAACAGATTAAGCAGTTCCAGCCCGGTTTCACCTTGGGAGAAACCGCCCAGACTTTAACTAAACTGGAAGACGGCACGTTTGAAGTAGTGACTAACAAAGGTACAGTGCATCATGCGAAAGCAGTAGCTATTGCCGGCGGCCTCGGAACCTTCGAACCGAGAAAACCGCAGCTGGAAAATCTGGAAAAATATGAGGAAAATGGTGTAGAATATTTTGTAAAAGATCCTGAACATTTCCGCGGAAAGCGTGTCGTGATAGCCGGCGGGGGTGACTCTGCACTGGACTGGTCTATTTTCCTGGCGAATGTAGCAAGTGAAGTAACGCTGATCCACCGAAGAAATGAGTTCCGGGGCGCACTGGATTCTGTTGAGAAAGTTCAGCAACTAAAAGATCAGGGAAAAATTAAATTAATGACACCGGCCGAAGTAACCGGCCTGAAAGGCGAATCTCATTTGGAAGCCATTACCGTGGAGCGAGAGGGCGAAGTGACCGAACTGGAAACAGATTATCTGATTCCGCTCTTCGGACTGACACCAAAGCTGGGCGATATTGCGAACTGGGGCCTGGAAATTGAAAAAAATGCCATCGTTGTTAATAATGCACTGGATTATCAAACCAATATTCCGGGTGTATATGCTATTGGTGATGTGAATACCTATCCGGGAAAACTCAAGCTGATTCTGTGTGGTTTCCACGAAGCAACGCTGATGTGCCAGAGCGTATACAATATGCTGAACCCGGGTAAAAAGTTTGTGCTTAAATATACCACCGTGAGCGGCATTGATGGTTTCGACGGCAGCCGTAAAGAAGCCGAAAAAGCAGTGGTGAAAAAGATTGATTAAGAAATTTAATAAAGAAATACATGCAGGATATTCAGTTAAAAATAACCGACCGCCAGGGTGAGGTTCATGAAGTAATGGCACCGACGGATATGTCGATGAACCTGATGGAAGTGATTCGTTCCTACGAATTAGCTGAGGAAGGAACCATTGGCGTTTGCGGCGGGATGGCCATGTGCGCGTCGTGTCAGGTTTATGTGAAGTCCGGTGCAGAGTTGCTTGAAGAGATGGGTGATGAAGAAGATGCGATGCTGGGCGAAGCACTGTATGTACAGGATAACAGCCGCCTGGGCTGCCAGATCCACATTACTCCGGAAATCCACGGCCTGGAAGTAGAGATTGCTCCTTATCCGTGATTTTAATAATTTTCAGTTATGAATCCTTTCTCTTTTTGGGGAAGGATTTTTTTATATCTCATCTGACTGTCTAAAGGCGTGCAATTTGTTGAAGTATTGCGAAATAATATTTCTATGAAAATTGCTACCTACAATGTAAACGGAATCGGCAGCCGCCTGCCGGTCTTGCTGCAATGGCTTGAAAAAAGTAAGCCAGATATTGCGTGTCTTCAGGAATTAAAAGCACCACAGGACAGATTTCCTGAAGAGGAATTGCTCAATGCCGGATACCATGCACAGTGGATGGGCCAAAAAAGCTGGAATGGCGTCGCAATTTTATCTAAAGAAAAATCAAAAGTTATACGCACGGCCCTGCCGGGTGATGATACAGATGAGGCCAGCCGATTCCTGGAAGTGGAGTATCCGGGAATGACGGTTGTTTGCATCTATGTACCCAACGGAAATCCGACACCCGGGCCCAAGTTCGACTATAAACTCAACTGGCTGCAGCGTTTTGCGGCGCATACGGAAATGCTGATTACTTCGGGTAAAAAGGTAATTATTACAGGAGATTTTAATATCATCCCGACACCCGCTGATGTGTACAAACCAGTGAAATACGAAAAAGATGCTTTGTTTGTTCCTGAGGTGCGGGCTGTTTTCCAGGAAATCCTACAACAGGGCTGGATGGATGCACTACGAAAACTGCATCCCGACACGAAAATATACACCTTTTATGACTATTTCCGCAAAGCATATGAAAGAGATGCAGGCATGCGGATTGACCATTTCCTGCTAACGTCTGAGCTGGCGGAGAGGCTAACGTCGGGTGGCGTTGATAAGGAAGTGCGCGGCTGGGAAAAAACGAGCGATCATGTGCCCACGTGGATTACGCTGAAATAATTACTGATAAACTTTTTGCAGGCCTTCGACGATATACGTCTTCCTTTTAATCTTTGGGGAAACAACCTGCGAGACTGGCTGTCCATTGCATTGCTGTTTCTTATAAACAGAGGCGGTTGATTTCCATATTTTTTGTTCGATTAATTCTACCGAAGCAACAGAAAACTCCTGAATGGTAAGAAGCAATTCTTTCAGCTTTTTAGCCGGAATTTTCGAAACAATACTTTCGGGGTGAATTTTGCTCAGGAATAAAACTTCGTTTCTGATGATATTTCCCAGACCCGGGAACACCGCTTGCTCCAGCAGAATGTCGCCCACCTGGTTTTCCGAAAATTTCTCAAGCAGTAATTTCTTGGTTGCGTTCAAGTCGTACTCGGGAGAAAACGGATCAAGTTTCCAATCAAAATCAAAATCGGGCGGTAACTGTTTTACTTTAACAATGTAAAAATTAATAAAATCTTCTTCAAAGACAAGAAAGAAACTGGCATTTACTTTTTTACGGTCATTGATCAGGAAACTGCCAAATAAGCCAAAGTGAACGGTGATGATACAGTCATCAAAGTACAGGAGAAGGTACTTTCCAAAAGTTGTAATACGGTTAAGCTTTTGCCCCGAGATCTGCGCGCCATATTCATTGTTATAACCGCCACTATCTGTGACGATTTTACCCTCGAAGCGTTTTAACTGTTTTTTGATAGCAACCAGCGTGGGACCTTCAGGCATCAGAGCGGTTTTTCATTTTTCAAAATTTTCATAACAACTTTTTCTTCGGCAGTCAGGCCCGCTTGGCCATCGTTTTCCTCGATTTGATCCAGTTCTTTCAGGTAGGAATCAATTGCCTCATTTTCATATAGGTTAATGAGCAGGGGATGGATATAGTATTTCCGGCAAACGGTGGTGGTGTTTCCCAGTTCGCAGGCGACCAGTTCCACCGCCTGTTTAATTTTCTGTTTTAATGTTTTCTTTTCTACCGGTTCAGCTTCTTCCTCAATATGTTTTATGGCAATCAGCGCGTTCACCGTGCCGGACCACGTCCGAAAATCTTTGGCCGTGAAATCTTCGCCGCTAATTTCTTTTATATAATCATTCACCATCCCGCTTTCTATTGCGTGGCGTTTTCCTTCTTCATCATAAAACTGAAACAATTCCTTACCTGGAATATCGCGGCAATTTTTAACGGCTTTTGCCAGTTTTCTATTTTTCAGATCAATGTCATGATAAATTCCTTTTTTGCCTTTAAAGCTGAATCTTATTTTCTGGCCTTTAATTTCAACATGCTTATCCTTTAAAGTAGTTAGTCCGAAGGAGCCGTACATTTTTTCATAAATATTATTACCGATTCGGATGTTCGTGCGCTCCATCAAACTAACGACGAGCGCCAGAACTTTTGTTTTGTCCAGTTTTCTGTGTGCCAGATCCTGCTCGAGCCGTAATCGTATTTTCGGTAACACTTCGCCGAATTGCAGCATGCGGTAAAATTTGGTATGATTTCGCAGCGCGTTCCATACAGAATGATATCGGTATTGTTTGCGGTTGCGCGCATCAATTCCCGTAGCCTGAAGGTGGCCGTTATGTGCGGCACAAATCCAGACATCTTTCCACGCAGGCGGAATGGCCAGCTGTTTAATTCTGGCCAGTTCGTCGGCATCTGTGATTTTCTTGCCATTCAGATAATAAGCAAATCCCTTCCCGAATTTTTTCCTGGTAAAACCTTCGGTTTCGCTGTCGCTACTGTAGATCAGTTTCACAGCACGCGCTGATTTTACCGGATCTTTCATAATTTTCACGATCCGGGAAGCACTGATTTTGGAAACCAGTTCAATGCTTGGTTCTGTGGCCTGCATCGCTTAAGATTTACCGCGTGTAAACAACCAGATAATAAGCGCGATAACGGCGCCAACCAGGAAGAACGCCCACCACATACCGGCTTTAAAAATTGTACCGATGGCATCGCAGCCGGTGAGGGTCAACAGCGCAAACACAGCTAAAGTTAAAAATGTGTACTTTTTCATAATTTTCTTTTTTAATGTTTATAAATGATTTGACGTGTTTATTATCTAGACACGATGATGGTCCGGCCGCCATTTGGTAATGGCTTTCTTAATAGCATCACCGCTTAAATTTTCCTCCAAGGTGCGCTCCAGCAACTGCAGGAATTCGTCGTCATAGGCAAATCGCAGTGCTGCAATCTGGTCAAATGTTAACTTGTTTTCGACCTGATCAGAACGTTTGCCGCTAAGCTCGAAATAACGCTGCTTAAATTCCAGCCGTACAATTCTGTTTTGGTTTCCAAGGGCGTAATGCTGGCGAACCATCAAAGCTAAATACAGGATTAAAAAAACAGCCGTGGCAAAAAGAATCCACGTGAGTTGCGATCTTTGAACCGTAATCGCTTTCCATATTCCAAAAACGAGCAACACCATCAGTAAAGGCAAAAAAATGAAATGGTGCGGCGCGTAAAATTTTTTGTGGTTACTGTAGTTTTGTTCCATACTCGGTAGCTTGCAAATTATCAACCAAAATTTCAGAACAGATATAAAAAATTCCTTTTCCAAAACGTACAGTCCAAATACGGATTGTGTTTCAGCTTATTGATGTGCATAAAAAAACGGTACAAGCGCCGCCGGAGCATTACTTGTACCGTTTATATACCCGAAAAAAATCCCGGTTTAATCGAAACCGCCTCTGCGAGTAGGCTCTTTCACTTCCGGCCATTTCAGCGGCGAACCGCTGTTGTCCATTGGCATTGCAATTTTCTCTGCAGATGCTTTCTCAGGATCTTCGCTGGCCATATAGGCTAAAATCGCGATGGTGGCTACGTTGCTTTTTACATCATCAAAAACAATTTTATCGTAGGTGTCACGGTTGGTATGCCAGGTGTACGTGCCATAGCTCCAGTTCAAAGAACTCAGCATAAACGCCGGCACACCTGCTGCCACAAAGGACGCGTGGTCAGACCCGCCGCCGCCGGGGAAGCCAGGGAAGGAATACTCAATGTCTTTCGTTAATTCACGTGGTACCGCGCGCAGCCATCTGCCCAGGTAATTGTAAGAATGCAGGAATCCCTGACCGCTAATATTCGCGATGCGTCCTGTTCCGTTGTCCTGATTGAAAACAGCCTGTACGTTTGGCATCTCTGCCTTGTGTGCAGAAACGTAACCCCGGGAACCATTCAGCCCCTGTTCTTCGCTGCCCCAAAGTCCAACTACAATCGTGCGTTTTGGATTTGGGTAATATTTTTTCAGAATACGCGCTACTTCCATCATCGTGATGCTGCCGGTGCCGTTATCAGTGGCACCGGTGCCGCCGTCCCACGAATCCAGGTGGGCAGAAAGGATTACGTATTCATCTGGTTTTTCAGAACCTTTAATGGTTGCTACTGTATTGAAAGTCGGTGCCGTGCCCCGGTCTTTGCTGTTTGCCTGCAGTTTGAGTTTCGGCGTGGTGCCGTGCTGGATCATGCGGTACAGTTGTCCGTAATCTTCCAGTGCAATATCAAACACCGGAATCTTTTTTGTGTTGGCACCGAATATTTTATTTACACCGAACCCGCGTGACCAGTAAGAAGACAGAATGCCCGCCGCGCCAGCAGTTTCCAGAGTTGTATTAAGTGTTCTGGAGTTCTCGCCCGTAGCAGCAATGGATTTACGCCAGTTTTCTGCCTGCTCCTGCGCTTCTTTTTTCATCTTTTCGTAAGACTCCGGCGTGGCAAACTCTTTCCAGTTGTAATCCGGCCGGCCGTTTGGCATGTACTGCGAAACCATTACCAGCTTTCCTTTGACGGAAGGCAGCCACTTTTGAAAATCTTCTTTGGAGGTAAACATCGGCAGCATCACCACGTCTGCGGTAATACCGCGCGAAGGTGTGGACGGACTCCAGGCCAGCTGCATCCCTTCGATGGATTTGGCATAAGGCTGTACCATTTCTACGGATGAAGTTCCCCGTTCCCAAGCTTTCCATTCACCCCATTTTTCATTTTGTGCACTGATTCCCCAATTCTGGAAACGCTGTACGGCCCAGTCATGTGCCTGCTGCATTTTGGGACTGCCCACCAGGCGCGGCCCGATGCCGTCCATCAATTCATAAGCAAGTGTTTCGAGTTGGGAGTTCTGGTACGTTTCATTCATAATGTTTTTCACCATTTGATCCTGAGTCTGCGCCTGCACGCTGACTGCAAGAACGGTGGAAACCATCCAGAGTTTAGCATAGTTTTTCATTGACTAAAAATTTTGGCGATGAAGATAATAAAATTATCGCTAAACAGAGGGTGGAACCTGCATTATTACTAAGCAAAAGCAGTCCTTCTTCCTGAATATTTATTACTTTTAACAAAAAAATAGAATTATGAATTTAATTATCCGCTTGTTGGTTACTGCCGTAGTTGCCTTCGCACTCACCTATATTCTTTCCGGTGTGCATATGGACAGTTTTGGAACGGCCCTTGTTTTCGCGCTTATTCTGGGAATATTAAATCTGATCGTAACCCCGATCCTTAAGTTACTGGGATTGCCGCTGACGATTATCACACTGGGCCTTTTTTCCCTGGTTATTAATGCCGTCGTCGTGCTGCTGGCGGCTAATTTCGTGAGTGGTATGACCATCGATAATTTCGGCTGGGCGTTCATCTTCAGTATCGCTTTGTCTTTCATCAGTTCACTTGTTTCAGGTATTTTTACCCGGTAACTTTATAAATTCTTTTAACTTTCACCAATGACTTTTTCTTCAGTTTCTTTAAAAGCCTGTGTCGCGGCCGTATTTTTAGTTTCGTCGGCAACCGTTCAGGCACAGGAATTATGGATGCCCCGCAATATTGCAAAGGCATATAATCAGCAAACCCGCTCGATCGACGGAAAGCCCGGTGCGCACTATTGGCAAAACGGTGGTGATTATACTATTCATTTTAATGTAGATGTGCGCACAAAAACCATCTCCGGAAAGGAAACCATTATGTATTCCAACAATTCGCCGGATGATCTGAAAACACTTGTTATCCGTTTTGTAAACAATCTGCATAAGCCCACTTCTCCCCGAAATGCAAAAGCAGCAACCGATTTTCTGAGTGCCGGACTGAATTTGAAATTACTGAAAATTAACGGCAAAACCTACAAGGTTAATTCGGCGGACTGGGAAACATTTCACGAAGTAAAACTTGACCAGCCGTTGGCCGCAGGCGCTACCCATAAAATAGAAATGGAATGGTCTTACCCTTTGTCAAAACAAAGTGGCCGCGAAGGACAGATTGATGAGACCACCTTCTTCTGTGCCTATGCCTATCCGCGCATTTCGGTGTACGATGATTATAACGGCTGGGATAAACTCCCGCATATGGGCAGAGGAGAATTCTATAATAATTTTAATAATTATGAAGTTGCGATCACCGCCCCGAAAAACTTTGTGGTGTATGCGACCGGGATTTTCCAAAATCCGAATGAAGTATTGCAGCCGGCAATTGCGCAGCGTTTCGAAAAGTCATTAAATTCTGACGAGGTAATTCATGTGGCAACTGCAGCGGACATGAAGGCGAAGCGCGTTACCAAGCAAAACGCCCGCAATACCTGGAAATTTACGGCCCAAAATGTCCCTGATTTTACCTTTGCGGTCAGCTCTTCCTATATCTGGGATGCTGCCAGTGTACAGCTGGCTTCCAAGCGGGTGAGCACGCAGTCCACGTACAAAGCCGGTACGCCCGACTTTGAAAAATATGTGGAGTGGGAGCAGTACAGCATCAAATGGTTTTCGGAGAACTGGCCGGGAATTGAATATCCGTATCCCACAATGACCGGTTTCCAGGGTTTTGCCGATATGGAATATCCGATGATGATTAATGACACCTCGGTGCCGGATGATTTTGCCGACGCGCGCCAAACCGTAGATCATGAAATCGCGCATACCTACTTTCCGTTTATGATGGGAACCAATGAAAGCCGGTATGCTTTTATGGACGAGGGCTGGGTGACAGCATTTGAATATCTGATCGGTGAAGCGGAGAACGGAAAGGAATTTAACGATAAAGCGTTCACAGATTTCCGTGTAAAGAAATATATTTATGACCCTTCTGCCGAGCAGGACCAGCCGCTAATTTCCATGAGCAGCCAGCTCACGGGGATGGGCTACAGCAGCAATGCGTATATTAAACCGGCATTTGCTTATCTGGCACTGAAACACCTGCTGGGCGATCAGAAATTTAAGCAAACCTTGCATTATTACATGAATACCTGGGCGGGCAAACATCCGACGCCCTGGGATTTCTTCTACAGTTTTAATACCGGCAGCGGGCAGAACCTCAATTGGTTCTGGAAAAACTGGTTCTTCAGTACCCATTATATTGATTTAAAATTAACCTCCGCGGTACAGGAAAATAATCTCGTAAAATTCACGGTGCGAAATGCGGGTGGATTTGCTATTCCTTTTACGGTCATTTATGAATATACAGACGGCACGTCTTCACAGCAAAAATTCACGCCCGGTGTCTGGGAAACGCAACAGTATTTCAGTGGCGAATATTCCACTGATAAAAAGGTGAAAGCGGTGAAGATAGACAACGGAATTTTCTTCGATTACACCCCTGAAAATAATTTGTTACAACTATAAATATGGCTACATTTCGTCCTGCTGCCGCTGACAAAGGCGTAAAAGTTATTACCCTTGCGATACTCATTCTTTTAGCTTTGATCATTATTTCAATTAACCTTTCAGAGGCTTCTCCGTTTAACAAAAGTTTTATTTCTGTCATTTTAATAGGTATTGTTGTAATAGCCTACATTTCGAAGCCCTCTGTTTTTATTATCCAAGACAATAAACTGATAATAAAAAATCTGCGTCGGGAAAAAAGTCTGATGCTTCGCGATATAGAAAATGTTTGTCGCGCGGAAACCTTACCGCATTTCCGCACACTGGGAGTGGGTGGCTTATTTGGTTATTACGGCCTTTTCAACGGTAACGAAAAATGGTGGGTTACCAACCAAAAGAAAAAGGTAGGAATAAAATTAAAAAATGGAAAAGTATTCATGATCAGCCCTGAGGAACCCGCACAGTTTATCAAAGAGTTGAAGTCAGTTGTCCAAAGTAAATTAAGCGTTTCTTAATAATTATATTTGTAAAAAGTTTTTTTAATGAAAATAAAAAATACCCTCGTGGCTTTGGCCGCACCCTTTTTGATGAACGCGCAAGATGTGATGACGCCCGAGAAATTATGGACCATGAACCGGTTGAGTGTTTCAGCCGTTTCACCGGATCAGCATGCGTTGCTGTACACCATTGCGCAAACCGATTTAAACACCGAAAAAAATAATAAGAAATCCTATTTTCTTAATCTTAAAAATTCTGTAAGTACAGCGGTGGATTTCGGTAAAAAATCGCTGGTGCAGTGGGATAAAAACGGTTTATATGCCAAAGAGGGCGAGATGCTGTATAAATCCACGGATGCCGGAAAATCCTGGACGGAATTTTATAACATAGGAGACGCTGATAATATTGTGATTTCCCCCGATGGGCAAAAAATTGCTTTCAGCAAAGAAGTCCTGGTTGAAAAAGTGATGGCAAAAGATAAATACACCGACACGCCGAAATCCACCGGACATATTTACACAGACCTGAATCACCGCCATTGGGATTATTTCAATGAAGGAAAGTACAATCACGTCTTTGTCGTGAGTGTCGGCCAACCCGTCGGCAATGCGAAAGATTTACTGGAAGGCAAACCGTGGGATTCACCGCAGCGCCCGTTTGGCGGAAGCGAAGATTTTGTATGGACACCGGATTCCGCGCAATTGCTGTATGTAACAAAGCCTTTGAGTGGTAAGGAGTACGCCACGTCTACCAATACCGATGTTTTCGCGTACGACCTTACCACCGGCAATACCCGCAACCTGACGGAAAGCAATAAAGGGTATGACACCCAGCCGGTGTTTTCCCCGGACGGCAAATATCTGACCTGGACCTCCATGGCGAGAAACGGCTACGAAGCCGATAAGAATGATATTAAAATCATGGATTGGAAAACAGGTGCCGTGCGCAACCTGACACAGGGCTGGGATGAAACTGTGGCCGGCGCCGTAAAATGGTCACAGGACAGCAAAATGATCTATTTCACCACGGCCTACCGTGGCACAAAACAGCTGTTCTCTCTAGATCCAAAATCAGCTGCCGTAAAGCAGGTGACCGCCGGAAATTTTGATATAAACGACATTTTTGCTGATGCTAAAAATGCAGTGCTGGTTTCGCGCACCGATATGAACCATAATGCGGATTTATTTATGGTAAACACCCGCAAAGGAACCATGACGCAGCTCACAGAGGTGAACAAAGATTTTTACGCACAGACGAAACCTTCCCGAACCGAACTTAAAATGGTGAAAACCACCGACGGTAAAGAAATGGGTGTCTGGTTTATTTATCCTCCAAATTTCGATCCGGCTAAAAAATATCCAACGTTGCTGTACTGCCAGGGTGGTCCGCAATCAGGATTAACCCAGTTTTTCAGCACGCGCTGGAATTTCTCGCTCATGGCGGCCAACGATTATATTATCGTAGCACCGAACCGTCGCGGGATGCCGGGCTGGGGAACTGCCTGGAATGAGCAAATCTCCAAAGACTGGGGCGGACAGGTGATGAAGGACTACCTGTCAGCTGCAGATTTTGCAGCCACGCTTCCCTTTGTGGACGCCAACCGGATAGGTGCTGTGGGTGCAAGCTACGGTGGTTACAGCGTATTTATGCTGGCTGGAATTCATGAAAATCGTTTTAAAACCTTTATTGCGCATGACGGTTTATTCGATATGAAATCCTGGTATCTGACCACAGAAGAATTGTTTTTCGCCAACTGGGATCTGGGCGGATCGCCGTATGATGAACCACTGCCAAAATCGTACACCGAGTTTAATCCGTCAAACTACGTGAAGAACTGGAACACACCGATTATGGTAATTCAGGGTGGGATCGATTACCGCGTACCCTATGAACAAGGTCAGGAAGCTTTCCAAGCCGCGCAGTTGCGGGGGTTGAAATCTAAATTCCTGTATTTCCCAAATGAAAATCACTGGGTCCTGAATCCGCAAAACGGATTGGTCTGGCAGCGTGAATTCTTTGAATGGCTGAAAGAAACATTATAAATACAAACGGCTTCTCAATTAGGAAGCCGTTTTTTTATAGTTTAATTTAAAATCCAACCGAGATTTTAAAACTTGGATTGATGTTGATTGTAAACTCATCCAGTGTCAGTTTGCGTCCCTGAATTTCGAGTATCAGTGAGTTTTTCGTGCTTTGGAAATAAGGAAGTAATTCAGCATCCGTTGGTGTAAAAACAATCTTGTCTCCGAACGTATTATTTTCCGCGGTGGCGACAAGAATTTTTTCGAGGTCCGGTGTTTTAATATAGACGCGCGCATTTTGAACAGCACTTAAGTCCCCACCCAGAAGTGATTCTTTTAATTCGATGTTAAAGCTGGAGAGTTTTGCGGATTTTAGGTTATTGATAGAAAGCTTCGGATATTCTTCTTTGATCTTGGCATTAAGGTCAATGTCGAGGTCAATTGCCGGGTAGGCGAGATAGGAGTCTGTTTTCACAGAGGCAAACGGAATCTTTTGCTCGATACTTAGAGGAATATCAAACGGCACCGGTATCGCCACATCCTCTACGGCTTCCTCGATCCGGTCGCAACTGGTAAGTGTTACAGCAGAAAAGGCAAAACCACCGACCAGCAAGGCTGTCGAAATCAATTTTTTCATAATAGGTAAGCTTTTTTAGATTTGCCTGTAATTATCATAGTTTGTACCAAAAAGCCAGTATTAATAAGCTTTAACGTTTGCTAACAAATTTTTGATGTCACGGATTTTCAGTTTTCGGCCCATCATTTTTTCTGACTTTAAAGTTTAGTTCTGGATTCTGTTTCTGGTGTCCGGTCGCCCAAATAACAGCAGTACGTTTTTGACTCGCTAAATCACCGCTGCTAGCGCATGAAACTTTAACACCGTTTTTTTTTTTAGTAAACGTCTTTAAAACAACTGAGGCAGGCGAAATCGCGTCCCTGCAAAGGGCCTTGACAAAGGCTTTTAAAATCCGTATATTTGCACTCGCGAAAAAAACTGCTTTTTTCGCTCCTTATTTTTAAACCGTAATTTAAAAAATACAATGAAGACTTCTGATTTTAACTTTGATCTGCCCGAAGAACTTTTAGCTGAGCATCCTGCGGAACACCGCGATGAGGCAAGGCTGATGGTTTTGCACCGGAAAGATCAGACCATCGAACATAAACTATTCAAAGATGTAGTGGATTACTTTGATGAAAAAGACTTGTTCATTTTCAACAATACCAAAGTATTCCCGGCGCGTTTGTACGGTAACAAAGAAAAAACCGGCGCAAAAATCGAAGTTTTCCTGTTGCGTGAGCTGGACCGCGAAACCCGAGTATGGGATGTGTTGGTAGATCCAGCGCGTAAAATCCGTATCGGGAATAAATTATTCTTCACCGAAGATGAAGCACTCGTTGCAGAAGTGATTGATAACACGACTTCCCGCGGCCGTACGCTTCGTTTCCTGTATGACGGTTCTTACGAAGAGTTCCGCGCAAAACTGAAAGAACTGGGCGAAACGCCGCTGCCAAAATATATTAAGAGAGAGGTAGAACCGGAAGATGCTGAGCGTTACCAAACGATTTATGCCAAGCACGAAGGTGCCGTAGCTGCGCCGACCGCCGGACTTCACTTCTCCAAACACCTGATGAAGCGACTGGAAATTAAAGGAATTGATTTCGCAGAGGTTACACTGCACGTTGGCTTGGGAACTTTTAACCCGATCGAGGTTGAGGATTTATCCAAGCACAAAATGGAATCAGAAGAAGCCATTATTGACCAGAAAAATGCGGACATTATCAACAAAGCTGTGGAAGAGGGCAGAAGAGTGTGCGCGGTAGGTACAACCACCATGCGAACGCTGGAAACTTCTGTTTCATCCAACAAGAAAATTGGACCTTACCACGGCTGGACCAATAAATTCATTTTCCCGCCGCATGATTTCGGTGTGGCGAACTGTATGATTACCAATTTCCACACGCCAAAATCTACGCTGATGATGATGATTGCTGCTTTTGCCGGCAAAGATTTTTTGATGCACGCATATGAGGAAGCTGTTAAAGAAAAATATAAATTTTACTCTTACGGAGATGCGATGCTGATTCTGTAAGAGAATTCTTAAAACTTATCCTAAAGATAAATTTCAGTTTCGCTTTTACTTAAGTTATACTGGAATTTATCTTTTTTAATTTTAAATTACTGTGAAAGATATCCGAACTTTATCGCTGGAACAACTGCAGGAATATTTTGTGTCCCTGGGTGAAAAGCCATTTCGCGCAAAACAGGTGTATGACTGGCTGTGGAGCAAAAACCTGCACTCCATTGATGAGATGACGAATCTTTCGAAAGCTCTGCGCGACCGCATCAGTCAGGAATATACCATCAATCCGATTTCGGTGGATCTGCTGCAAAAATCCAACGACGGAACTATTAAAAATGGCGTGCGGCTGCATGACGGACTTTTGGTGGAATCCGTACTCATTCCTACAGAAACCCGTACAACCGCCTGCGTTTCATCTCAGGTAGGATGTTCGCTAAACTGCGAATTCTGCGCAACGGCGAGGCTTAAAAGAATGCGCAACCTGGAAGTTGCCGAGATCGTGGATCAGGTAGCGCTTATTGATCAGCAAAGCAAAATGTATTTTGATCGACCGCTGTCCAATATCGTTTTCATGGGTATGGGCGAACCGATGATGAATTATAAGAACGTGGTGGAAGCGATTAAGAAAATTACCGAGCCGGAAGGTTTGGCAATGGCTCCGCGGCGCATTACCGTCAGCACATCGGGCATCCCAAAAATGATTAAAATGCTTGCCGACGAAAACCTGCGCGTCAAGCTGGCCCTTTCACTGCACTCCGCGATTGAGCATAAACGAAATGAAATTATGCCCTTCTCGGATAAGTTTCCGCTTACGGATATTATGGATGCTTTGCAATATTGGTATCAGGCTACGGGCAATACCGTTACTTTTGAGTATTGTGTCTGGAAAGGAATAAATGACCAGGATGAAGACATCAAAGCTTTAATTAAATACTGCCGCCAGGTGCCGTCAAAAGTAAACCTGATTCAGTACAATCCCATCGGCGACGGTAAATATGATCAATGCAATAAACAGGCAGAGGAAAACTATGTGCGTCAGCTGGAAAATGCGGGCATTACAGTAATGATACGCCGCAGCCGCGGTGGCGATATTGATGCAGCCTGCGGACAGCTTGCCAATAAGAGCTAATGTTTTCTCACGTAGGGCGCACGCGGACTCCGGCACATAACCTGAAACTCGCCTCCTTACTTTCCTTTGTAGCCGGCTCGGTAAACGTTGCCGGTTTTTTCTCGGTACACATCCTCACGACCAATGTAACGGGTCACTTCGCTTTTTTCACAGAGGAAGTTTTTCTGCTGAATTTCCCGGCGGCCGTGCATCTTGCCTTGTATGTCTTTGCTTTTTTCTTTGGCGCTTTCGCGGCTAACTTTATGGTAGAAACTCTTTCCCGAATCCGCGACAGTTACACGTATGTATTTCCCGTGTTACTGGAAGCACTGATCCTGGCTGTGGTTGGTTTTTATGGAGCAGCTTTGAAAGCGGCCATGCCTGAACTAATTGCCGCTACGCTTTTGTTTGCCATGGGAATGCAGAACTCGCTGGTGACCAGCATATCGCGCGCGATTGTGCGAACCACCCATCTCACCGGCTTATTCACTGATATGGGAATTGAAGTTTCTCAGTTATATTTTTATAAAACAACAGAAAGAAGAAAAAAACTGCTGAAATCAATTAAACTTCGGCTCACCATTATCGTGATGTTTTTCAGCGGCGGTATCTGTGGCGCACTTTTATACACAAGAGTTGGAATTCAGGCATTGTATCTCGGCAGCATTTTGTTGCTGGGCGGCTTGTTATTTGACTATATCAGGATCCGGCTGATTTTAAAATTGAGAAAACGATGAAGAAGATACTTGCGCTTTTAATAGTGCTGATCAGTTGGCAGGTGTATGGCCAAAGGCTGGAATGGCTTAAATTAAAACCATACAGAATTGCTCAATTAAATAAGACGTTGAAAGAAACTTCGGCGCTTGAGTTTCGTAATGGTAAACTTTTTACTTTAAACGACAGCGGAAATACAGCAGACCTTTTCGAGATTGATGTAATGGACGGCCACATTGTAAATGTCATCCCGACCGGTTTGCAGAATAAAGACTGGGAAGCCTTAGCCTCGGATGGAATATCTTTTTTCATAGGCGATGTCGGGAATAACAATGGTGACCGGAAAGATTTAACTGTCTATAAATGGACTGATAGTGCAACTGTGGCGTTACCGTATTTTTATCCTGAACAATCAGATTTCACTTCGTCGCCGCTTGCCACTGATTTTGATGCCGAAGCGATGATTCACCTGAACGGCAGCCTCCACATTTTCACCAAAGAATGGCTTTCCAAAGGAACGACACATTATATTTTAAAAACAGAAAGTGAAGCGAAGCAGGCTGCACAAAAAGCGGAATATGTTCACTTAGGTTATGCAGTAACTGATGCTGCGTATCATAAAGGTTATTTGTATCTGGTGGGATACACCAGGAAAGCGGACGTGTACATGAGCATTTTCAAAGAAACAGAGCCGGGTGTTTTCTTTGGTGAAAAAGGTCGGAAGTTTTATCTGGGTTCTTCCCTTACCATCGGACAAATTGAAGGAATTGCCGTAAACGAAAAGGGAATTTACATTTCCGGTGAAGAGCTTAATATTCCGATTTTCAAAGTGAAGCCTTATTTTTATTTTATTCAGGCAGAGAAGGTGCAGCCGCTACCGTAGAATTGCCCGATTAAATCTTATATTTGTAGGCTTATTATGCTATCCATTCTTATTCCTGTTTTGTGGCCAATATAGTTACCGAAATCAAAAGACCCATCAGCAACGAAATGAAACTTTTTGAAAAGAAGTTTTATGAGTCGATGCGAAGCAATGTACCGCTGCTGGATAAGGTAACGCGCTTTATTGTGACCACCAAAGGCAAGCAGATGCGGCCTATGTTCGTTTTCCTTTGCGCGAAGCTGGTGGGCGAAGTTTCTGATAAAACTTTTCGCGGCGCCTCGATGATCGAACTGATTCATACCGCTACGCTGGTGCATGATGATGTGGTGGATGAAAGTTTTAAGCGCCGAAACTTTTTCTCCATTAATGCTTTGTGGAAAAACAAAATTGCGGTGCTCGTCGGTGATTATCTGTTATCGAAAGCTGTTTTGCTTTCTACCGATCACAAGGAATATGATATGCTGGCCGTGATTTCGCGCACGATTCGCGAAATGTCGGAAGGGGAATTACTGCAACTTGAAAAAGCGCGCAAGCTCGACATTACAGAGGAAGTCTATTACGAAATCATCCGTCAGAAAACGGCAACCCTGATTGCAGCGTGCTGCGAAATTGGCGTTCTTTCCGCCTCTGCGGAAGAAGAGAAAGCGTCACTGATGATGCAATTTGGCACTTACACCGGCATGGCTTTCCAGATTAAAGACGATTTATTCGACTATCTGACCTCAAATATCATCGGTAAACCGGTCGGTATCGATATCCAGGAAAAGAAAATGACACTGCCGCTGATTTACTCGCTGCGCAATGCCTCGGAACAAGATCGCAAGTATTATCTGAACACCATTCGCCGCTACAACACTGATAAAAAGCGGGTCAAGGAACTCATCGAGTTTGTGAAAAGCTCCGGCGGCCTGGATTACGCCGTTTCCGTGATGGAAGATTTCCAGCAAAAAGCGCGCGACATCCTGGCAGGTTTCCCCGAGTCTGAAGCGCGCACTTCCTTACAGCTGATGCTGGATTATGTGATCGAACGCAAGTTCTAATCCTTGCTTACTTTTAAGTCAACACCGTTCAGCCGGAGCGAATTCAGAATAACCGAAACGGAACTGAAACTCATGGCGGCCGCGGCAATCATCGGACTCATCAATAAACCGAAGAACGGATAGAGAATTCCGGCTGCGATCGGTACGCCCAACGTGTTGTAAATAAAGGCAAAGAACAGGTTTTCCTTAATGTTTTTCAGCAGTTTAGAACTGAGAATCCGGGCTTTGGCAATGCCGAGCAGATCGCCTTTCACCAAAGTGATCTCGGCACTTTCCATCGCGACATCGGTGCCGGTTCCCATAGCAATGCCCACATCTGCTTTTGCCAGGGCGGGTGCATCGTTAATTCCGTCGCCGGCCATGGCCACTACTTTCCCGTCTTGCTGCAGCTTTTGGATAAACTTCAGTTTATCTTCGGGCAGGCTGTTCGAATGAAATTCCTGAATTCCGGTTTGTGTTGCCACAGCGCGTGCCGTTTCTTCATTATCACCTGTCATCATAATTATTTCGATGTTTTGTGACTTTAAAAAGTTCACAGCACGAACCGAGCTTTCTTTTATCCGGTCGGTAAATGCCAAAGCGCCGACTACTGTTCCGTCGATAGCAAGATAGGAGCGGGTGTATGCCTGCTTTTGCTGAGGACTCTCCGAGGATTTTAAATCAAATATTATATTTTCCTGCGCCAGTAAGCCTGCGTTTCCGAGCAGTACTTTTTCGCTGTTAATAGTTGCTTTTATTCCTTTACCTGAAATATTTTCAAACCCGTTTACCGGCAAATATTCTGCATTCTGTTCCGCAAATTTTTGCAGCACGGCTGCCGCCAGCGGATGTTCCGAATTTTGGTTTAAGGAAGCTGCAAACTGTAATATTTCATTTTCTGGTGTGTCAGTCCATTTTTCAATATGGTCGAGTACCGGCTTTCCTTCGGTGAGTGTCCCTGTTTTATCAGTAATCAGCACATTCACTTTTCGCATTTGTTCCAGTGCCTGCGCATTCTTAATTAAAATGCCATTCTGCGCGCCTTTTGCAATCCCCACCGTCAATGACATAGGTGTGGCTAAACCAAGCGCACACGGACAGGCTACAATGAGAACAGCCACTGCGTTTACCAAAGCGTAGAGCAGCGCATTTTCCGGTGCCAGGAAATACCATAAAATAAAGGTAAGCACCGATATTCCAATCACCACCGGCACAAATATTTTAGAGATTTTATCCGCCAGTTTTTGAATCGGTGCCTTACTGCGGCTGGCTTCGTTCACCATCCGGATTATGTGTGACAACAGGGTTTCATCGCCTACTTTTTCAGCGGTCATAATGAAAGAGCCATTTCCGTTAATCGTTCCGGCGGTTACCGTTACACCTTTTATTTTTTCAACCGGCACCGGTTCTCCGGTAATCATACTTTCATCAACAGACGAACTTCCTTCTGTAATGGAACCATCAACCGGGATTTTTTCGCCTGGTTTTACGCGCAGGAAATTTCCTTTTTTAATTTCCGACAAAGGAACACGCTTCTCCAAACTGCCTTCAATCAGGTTCGCTTCCGCCGGCGAAAGGTTCATCAGTTCCTCAATCGCCTTTCCGGTTTTCTGGTGGGCGCGCGCTTCCAGCATCTGACCCATAATGACAAGGGTTAAAATAACACAGACCGATTCAAAATAAAGCGGCACAGCACCATTATGCTTTACTTCATGCGGTAAAATATCAGGAAAAACAATGGCGATCAGGCTGAATACAAATGCTGCGGCCGTACCCAAAGCAATCAGGGAGAACATATTAAGATTGCGGGTACGGAAGGAAGTCCAGCCGCGTTGCAGCAAAAACCAGCCTGCGTAAAATATCACCGGTAGCGAAAGTGCCAGTTCCAGATAGGGCAGTACGCTGGCCGGCAACGGAAACTCGTACCACATGCCGCCCATCGATAGGATGAAAACAGGAATCGTGAAGACTAAAGCTATGACAAACTTGCGTTTCAGCTTTTGGTAGGTATCGTCTTCCGCCGCTTCACCATCGTTTCCCGGTATGCGAACCAAGTCCATTCCACAGACCGGACAGCCTACATTGCTGTCATACAGCTTATCACCTTCGCAAAACATGGGGCAATAATATTTGCCTGCATTTTTCTCGCTCAGCACTGGCTTTTCGGGCTCTTCTTTTTCAGTTGGTAAACCTTGCTTCAGCAATTCTGCAGTGATCGGCTCCTGGTGCATATGGCAGACGGGACAACCAATGTCTTCAGGATATGTTTTTTCACCTTCGCAAAACATCGGGCAAAAATAATCGCCTTCGTGCGCTGCAAAAGTTGCGGGCAAACTGGTTTTTGAAAAAGCCTGCGTCTTGTGCTGGTAATCGGCTCGCTCCTCGATGGGAACCAAATACATATTGCAAACGGGGCAGCGCTTGCCGGGCTGAAAATAGACTTTTTCGCCTTCGCACTCCATTGGGCAATAATAAACGGAGCTCGGAGAAATTTTATCTTTAGGGTGAACGGA
This sequence comes from Chryseobacterium salipaludis, assembly GCF_022968825.1. Taxonomy (GTDB): domain Bacteria; phylum Bacteroidota; class Bacteroidia; order Flavobacteriales; family Weeksellaceae; genus Kaistella; species Kaistella salipaludis. Next base: position 117,464 of record NZ_JALHKS010000003.1, on the reverse strand, counting down.
TGCGCACATAAAATAAATTTTAAGACAAATTTCCTTAAAATTAAATCAAGCCGCTTATATCTAAATAGAAGGTTGTTATAAAATTCCGCTTATAACAAATTGATAGGAGTGCGCTCGGATTTTCGTTTTTTAAACTCAGTGGGAGAGTAGCCGGTGACTGAGCGGAACTGCGCGGATAAATGCTGAACCGTGCGATAGCCCAGCTGGGCTGCAATTTCGCTTAGAGTCTGCACTTCATAAGACAAAAGTTCTTTCACCTTTTCAATCTTCTGTGCGATGAAAAATTTTTCAATGGTGCAGCTCTCAAGCGCAGAAAACTGTCGGGAAACGGAGGAGAAATCTTTGTGCAGTTCTGCTGTGAGATATTCGGAAATCCGGAAATCGTCGGAGATATCCAACGTGTTGATTTTTTTAATTAAAAGATTCCGGACCTGTTCATTCTGAATGGTACCGGCATCTTTCAAAATTTCGAAACCGAGGCTTTGAAGACCGGCCTCCAGCCCGTTCCAATTTGATTGAGTAAGAGGATAAGCCGTAACGGCAAGACCCAGTTCAAGATGCTGAAGTTGCACAGCTTCCTTTTCAAAAATCTGCCGAACTGCCATAAGGCAGCGGTCACACACCATATTTTTAATGTGAATTTTCATCGCGCTGCTGCAGTCTGTCTTTCACAAATTCAATTTGTGTTTTTCCGTGCCTGGTCGGTTTTCCTTCGATATCTACACCTACAAAAACGATTTTGTCAATGGTAATAATCGTCTGGTGGGTCATTTTATTCCGGACATCGCACCGCAAGGTAATCGAGGTGTTTCCAAAATCAATGGCTTCAATTCCTATTTCAATGATGTCGCCCTGGCGTGCCGAACTGATAAAATTAATTTCAGAAATATATTTGGTGACGCAGCGCGGCGTTTCCAGCTGGACGATGGCGTACAGCGCCGCTTCTTCATCAATCCACTGCAGCAGCCGGCCGCCAAATAAGGTGTGGTTGGGATTCAGGTCCTCCGGCTTAATCCATTTTCGGGTGTGGTAGTTCATAATTGTAAATTTAATCAGCGGACAAAAACAAGTTTCGTGTCAGTGGACAATTTTGCGTCAAATAAATAATTTTCTGCCTGAAACTGTTTCACCTCATCCAGGGTTTGCACCTTATTTTCCGCGCAGTGGCGCACCATCATTCCGCGGGCATGCTTGGTGTACACAACGATATTTTTAAGTTCTCCACCTTTATAGTTATAAAACTCAAAATCGATCACAGGACATTTCAGTTTGTCGCGCTGAATGGCTTTAATGTATTCATTGCTCGCCAGGTTTAAAACAAAGTCATCAGCAGCCAGTTCTTTTTGTAAAGCTTTGGTCAGCTTGTTATCCCAGAACTGATAAAGATTCTTCGCGTCGGCAGCTTCCAGTTTTTTGCCCATTTCCAGGCGATACAGCATTACTTCATCAGAAGGACGCAGCAATCCGTAAAGACCGGAAAGAATCCGAAGATGCTGTTGTAAATAATTTACCGCCGCTGCGCTGAGTGTGGACGCCTCCAGGCCGCGGTACACTTCACCGGTGAAAGCCTGCAAGGCTGGCGCTGATTCTGTCGCGTTTGGTGTCGCGGTCCATTTTTGATTTCGTTCCCAATTCTCATCTGCCAGCTTTGCGGAGATTTTCATCATTTCTGCCAGTTCCCTGGGAGATTTCTTTTTCAGCGCTGCATGGAGCTGTTTGGAATATTTTAAAAACTGAGGTGTTGTTCTGTTAATAATTTCTTTTTCCGGCTGAACGTTCATTAGCTTCGCCGGTGAGATTAATATCTTCATAAATGTATAAATCGCTTTTTTTTAAAGAAGGCCTTTCCCCTGACGCAGAATCTCCGGTTCGCCGCTGGTCAGGTCCACCACCGTGGAGGCTACATTATCACCATAGCCCGAATCAATAACAATATCAACCAAGTGGTCATATTTCTCGGCAATCAGTTCCGGGTCGGTGGAATATTCAATCACCTCATCATCATCCTTAATAGAAGTTGAGGCGATCGGATGCCCCAGTCTTTCCACGATCAGATGCGGCACGGGATGATCGGGAACACGGATTCCCACGGTTTTTTTGCCTTTATAGGCGAGCGGCAAACTTTTGCTCGCTTCCAGAATAAAGGTAAACGGACCGGGCACATTATTTTTAAGATAGCGAAAAACTGCCGTATTCACAGGCCGTGTAAACTCCGACAAATGGCTTAAGTCGTTGCAGATAATGGAGAAATGCGCTTTTTCCAGCTTCACCTTTTTGAGCTGCGCGAGTTTTTCCATCGCACGGATATCGAAAATGTTGCAGCCGAGTGCATACACTGTATCAGACGGATAAATAATCAAGCCGCCGTTATTTAAAGTCTTAACGACTTCATTGATAGCGCTTTCCTGCGGATTTTCCGGGTAAATTTTAATGATTTTGGCCATACACAAATTTACTAAAAATTAAAATGAGAAAAGAATTTCACCGGAAAATTTGGAGTGTAAGAAAATAGCTGTATATTTGCATCACAATACCGCGGGGTAGAGCAGTAGGTAGCTCGTCGGGCTCATAACCCGGAGGTCGCACGTTCGAGTCGTGTCCCCGCTACTACTAAAAGAGAATCACACACGTGGTTCTCTTTTTTGTTATACATTGAAGCCAGAATTCACGACCATTTTCCGAAACCTCACCATGCCCTCTGTTGCTTTCATAGTCATAAAACGATCGCTTTCTTTAAAACGCGCCGGAAGTTCCGGGTCAATCACATATAAATCTGCCTGATTTGTAAGGTAGTCAACCAAGCCGGCTGCCGGGTAAACATTAAGCGATGTGCCGATGACCAGCAGAATATCTGCCTGCCCAACCAGCTCTAGTGCATTCTCCATTTCAGGGACCATTTCACCAAACCAAACAATATGCGGCCGCAGCTGTTTTCCGCGTTTGTCAACATCGCCTAGATTTAAATCCTTCTTCCAGGTAATAATATCTGTTTGCCGGTCCACAGGCCTTGCTTTCAAAAGTTCGCCGTGCAGATGCAGGACATTTCGCGAGCCCGCCCGTTCATGAAGATCATCCACGTTCTGGGTAATAATCTGCACATCGAAATCTGACTGAAGCTCCGCCAGTATTTCATGTGCACGGTTCGGAACCACGTCCAGCAACTGGCGGCGCCGCGCGTTATAAAAGTCTAAAACAAGTTGCGGATTGCGTGCAAAGCCTTCCGGACTTGCCACTTCATTAATATCATGATTTTCCCACAAACCATTGGCATCACGAAATGTACGTACGCCACTCTCGGCGGAAATACCGGCACCGGAGAGTGCGACTAGTTTTTTCTTCATCTTTTTTAAGGAAATATAGGGATTAAATTAAACATGGAGGTAGGCGCAAAGAATATACGATGCTTATATTTGTGTTTAAATAAACCGACGATGACTCCTAACTTTATAATGACTTCTGCCTCGATCTCACAACTTGATGCAATTTGGGAGATTTTTGACGCTGCCATCGAACGGCGTCGTGAAGAAGGGAGCCAGCAATGGCAGGATGGTTATCCGAACCGTGAAATTATCCAAAACGATATGACGCACGGGTATGCTAAAATCTGGCAGCAGGAAGGTAAGGTTGCGGCCTATGCAGCGGCTATTGATCAGCCAGATCCGGATTATATTGATATTGAAGGTGCGTGGCTCACCGATGGATCCTATTTGGTCATCCATCGTATTGCTGTTTCCACAAGTTTTCTGAACCGCGGCCTGGCCACACAGGTTATGAAAGACCTGGAATCCGTTGCCTTGGAAAAGAAATTACCGAGCATTCGCGTAGATACCAGTTATGATAATCCTGCCATGCAACGCGTTTTTGAGAAACTGGGATACACACACTGCGGCACGATCCGGATCCGCGGCAAAAAACGACTGGCGTTCGAGAAGATATTGTTTTCATAAGGTAAGTCTGAAAATTACCCGCGTCAATTTTCGTAAATTTGTAAGTCAACAAAAATTTAAAAATGTCAAAGAAAGCTATACTTGCCATTTTGGACGGTTGGGGCATCGGCACAAACCCGGCCGTATCCGCTATCGACCAGGCACATACTCCGTTTATTGATTCCTGTTATCAGCATTTTCCACACACCACTTTGGAGGCCAGCGGCATTTCCGTGGGATTGCCGTTCGGGCAGATGGGAAATTCAGAAGTGGGTCACATGAACCTGGGTGCCGGCAGGGTAGTCTATCAAAACCTGGTGAAACTGAATATGGCTGTTGAAAATGCGACACTCGGCACGGAAAACGTGATCACCGAAGCTTTTGACTATGCATTAAAGAATGGCAAGCAGGTACATTTCATTGGTCTTGTGTCCGATGGCGGTGTACATTCTCACATCAACCACCTCAAAGGTTTACTGACGGCCGCGAGCGAAGCAGGTCTGCGTGAAAACGTTTACGTTCATGCTTTCACCGATGGCCGCGACTGCGATCCGCATTCGGGAAAAGGATTCATTGCCGAGATTATGGATCACATGTGCGAAACCACCGGTAAGCTGGCAAGCGTCACGGGGCGATATTACGCCATGGATCGCGATAAACGCTGGGAAAGAGTTAAATTGGCCTATGATGCGATGATGCACGGTGCCGGAGAAAATACGCGTGATGTTCTGGCAACTATTCAGAAATCTTATGATGAAGGAATTACTGATGAGTTTCTGAAACCTATTATCTGTCTGAGAGATGGCAGCCTGCCCATGGCAAGGATTGAACCTGATGATGTCGTTTTCTGTTTCAATTTCCGCACTGACCGCGGGCGCGAAATTACCGAGGCTTTATCCCAACGAAGTTTTCCGGAATATGGCATGAATCCGTACCGCCTGTATTTTGTGACCATGACAAACTACGACAAGGATTTCCACAATTTGCATGTGGTCTTTAATGAAAATGTACTGCAGAAAACCATGGGCGAAGTATTGGCTGAAAATGGTAAAACGCAGATTCGGGTCGCTGAAACGGAAAAGTATCCCCATGTTACATTCTTCTTTTCGGGCGGCAGAGAGGAGCCGTTTGATGGGGAGAAGCGCATCTTATGCCCCAGTCCCAAAGATGTTCCTACCTATGATTTTAAACCCGAAATGTCTGCCTATGATATAACCGAAAAAATCCTTCCGGAAATTGAAGCACAAACTTCAGACTTTATCTGTCTCAATTTTGCCAATACCGATATGGTGGGACATACCGGCGTTTTCGAAGCGGCAGTGAAAGCGGCGGAAACCGTGGACGAATGTATTGGCAAGGTAGCGCAGGCTGCTTATGAGAACGGGTATGCCGTTTTTATATTAGCGGATCACGGAAATTCGGATGTAATGATGAACGAAGATGGCACACCAAATACACAGCACTCCACCAACCTGGTACCGCTTATTGTGATGGATAAAGACAGGGCCTGGAACCTCAAACCGGGAAAACTGGGCGATATCGCGCCAACTATATTAAAAGTGATGGGAATCAGCGCACCTGAAGAAATGGACGGAGAAGTGCTGGCGAGTTAAATTTTCTTAAACAAATATAATATTTGCCTTCTGTACGGCATTTCGCTGCATTAATTATGTATAGAATACTATTTTAAATTATATTTGCCAACAACATAAAAATTACTTGATGTACAATAAATTAATGAGGATTGAAGTCATGCGCACGCTTGGAAAGAACGTGGAAGATTTCATTAACTCATATCTTACGCCCGTTGAAAAAATCTGGCAGCCCACTGATTTCCTGCCGGATCCTTCGGCGGAGAGTTTTAAATATGACGTGGAAGAACTCCAGACTTTCGCCCGCGAAATGGATTATGATCTTTTCGTAACGCTGATTGGCGACTGTATTACGGAGGAAGCGCTGCCCAGCTATGAGTCCTGGATTATGGGAATTGACGGTGTTGATCAGGAAGAGCGCAGTGGCTGGTCGCAGTGGGTGCGCAGCTGGACGGCAGAAGAAAACCGCCACGGTGATTTGCTGAATAAATATTTATATCTCTGCGGACGCGTAAACATGCGCGAAGTGGAGATCACTACTCAATATCTGATTCAGGATGGTTTCGATCTTGGCACCTCGATGGATCCTTACCGGAACTTTGTTTATACCAGTTTTCAGGAAACAGCCACGAATATTTCGCACCGCCGCGTAGGTTCTCTGGCCAAGCAAACCGGCAACACAAAGTTATCCCGCATGTGTGGTGTGATCGCCGCGGATGAGGCACGCCACGCCAAAGCATACAAGCATTTCGTTACCAAAATCTTTGAACTGGATCCGTCCGAAATGATGCTGGCCTTCGAAGATATGATGCGTAAAAAGATTGTCATGCCGGCACATTTGATGCGTGAATCCGGCCAGAAGGCAGGAGAACTTTGGGAACATTTTTCGGACGCGGCGCAGCGTGCAATGGTGTACACCGGACAGGATTATATCAACATTCTGAAAGTGCTGTTGGAAGACTGGAAAATTGAACATATTACCGGCCTGAATGAAAAAGCACAAAAGGCTCAGGAATATCTGGTGAAGCTGCCGGCTCGGCTGCAGCGAATCACAGACCGTATTGCAACACCCGATCTGCAGTATCAGTTTAAATGGGTAAAATCTTAAATAAAGGCCTTGAAAAAGGCCTTTTAAATTTATTATATTTGCGCAACTGAATGCTGAAAACAAATGACTAACAGTAAGAAACTTGCGATTGATTTTGATGGAACGGTGGTGGATGACGCGTATCCGGGCATCGGAAAACCGAAAATTTTCGCGTTTGAAACGCTGCGCAAACTGCAGTCCGAAGGGTACCGATTAATTCTCTGGACCTATCGTCACGGAAAAACGCTGGATGAAGCCGTAGAATTTTGCCGCAAAAATGGCGTGGAATTTTACGCAGTGAATTCCAGCTTCGAAGGTGAAATTTTTGACCACAGCCAGGCAAGCCGAAAAATTGACGCAGATTTATTTATTGATGACCGTAACCTGGGCGGCTTTCCGGGTTGGGGTGAGATTTATAATATCATCAAACAGCGCATTGAGTTCCGTGTGGATGGCCAGGAAGTCTTGGCTTATTCCAAATTAAAAAAAGAAAAAAAGAGAGGCCTGTTCTGGTAACACCTTTTTAAACTCCTCTGTATTTTGATTCAACTAAAAACAATAGAAGAACTTCGGCTGATGCGCGAAAGTGCACAGCTGGTTTCCAAAACGCTCGGTATGCTGGCGGCTGAAATCAAGCCCGGCGTCACCACTTTACATCTGGATCGTCTCGGCGGTGAATTCATCCGTGATCACGGTGGCGAACCTGCTTTTCTGGGGATGTATGGTTTCCCTAACAATTTGTGTATCTCACCAAATGAAGAAGTGGTGCACGGAATTCCGAACGAAAAACCCTTGCAGGAAGGAGATATCCTATCGGTTGATTGCGGCGTGTATATGAACGGTTTTTATGGTGACCACGCTTATTCTTTTCAGGTCGGCGAAGTTGCGCCTGAAGTAAAGAAATTACTGCAGGTCACCAAGGAATCTTTGTATAAAGGAATTGAGCAATGCGTCCGCGGCAAAAGGGTGGGCGATATTTCCTTTGCCATACAGCAATATAATGAAAAGCATGGCTACGGCGTTGTCCGCGAACTGGTAGGACACGGGCTGGGCCGCAAAATGCACGAAGACCCGCAGGTTCCCAATTATGGCCGGAAAGGAAGTGGTAAAGTCTTAAAGGACGGAATTGCACTTGCCATTGAACCGATGGTGAATCTCGGTACTGAAAAAGTAAAATTCCACGAAGATGGCTGGACGGTAACTTCACTCGATAATTCTCCTTCCGCGCATTTTGAGCACGATGTGTGCATCATCGGCGGAAAACCGGTGTTGCTTTCTACTTTTAAATATATCTATGACGCGCTTGGTATTGTGAGCGATGAGGAAGATCCTTTCACCTTAGACTTTTAATGAAGAAAGCCGCCGGCATACTGCTCAATACGTTTCCACGTCCTTTGCTGATCCGGCTGAGCATCTGGCTGCGCCCGCTGATTTATCTTTTTTTTAAAGGAAACCGTTTCACCGATCCAATTGACGGAAAATCGTATCGAAAATTTTTGCCGTACGGCTACGGCAAACAAAGGCTCAATGCACTTTCACCCGGCACACTGAGCCTCGAGCGGCACCGCCAAATGTGGTTGTATCTTCAGCGGGAAACTGATTTTTTCAGCGGACCGCTTAAAGTATTGCACATTGCACCTGAACAGGAATTTTTAAGGCGATTCAAGAAATTACCCAATCTTGACTACATTTCAGCCGATCTTTTTTCACCTATCGTTGATGTGAAAGCTGATTTGCTGGATCTGCCTTTCGAGGATAACAGTTTTGATGTGGTCTTTTGCAATCATGTTCTGGAGCATATCGAAGACGACCATCAAGCCATGCGCGAATTATACCGCGTCCTGCGTACCGGCGGGTGGGGTATTCTGCAGGTTCCGCTGAAAAATGCAAATCAGGAAACATACGAAGACTTCACCATTACCGATCCGAAAGAACGACAGAAGCACTTTGGCCAATATGACCATGTCCGGTGGTATGGAATGGATTATTTCACACGTTTAGCCGACGCGGGTTTTGAGGTAGAAACTTTATATTATTCCCGGCAGTTCAGTACTGAAGAGCAAAAGCGTTTTGGCTTAATTGCTGATGAAATTTTACCGGTGGTTCGCAAACCTTAATCCGCACCCAGGTTCTCCAGCGCTTTCAGCATATCAATTCCTTTGCCCAGGACAGGTTTAAACAGATCTCCTTTTTCTTTGATTCTATCCAAAGCATTCGCAATGGTAAAGTCAGTTGGGAGCAGTCCTTTTTTAACTTCGTCCCATTCGAGTGGCATCGAAACAGGGGCGTGGGCACGTGGCCGGATGCTGTACACACTTGCGAGTGTCTGGCCGGTTCTGTTCTGCAGATAATCGAGATAAATTTTACCGGGGTCGCGCTTTTTGAGATTACGTTCAAGCGTAGTTATTTTGGGAAGTTTTGCCATTACCCGTTCCATCAGTAGTAAGGCAAAATCTTTCACCTGATCGGCGGTATATTGCGCTCCCATCGGAATGAAAATATGGATGCCGGTGCTCCCTGAAGTTTTCGGGTAGCCTTTTATTTTAGCGATATCTAATATTTCTTTTACACATTGCGCGGTTTCAATGACATCATCGAAACTGTTTTTATCTGATGGATCCAGATCCAGGGCCAGCCAAGTCGGATGTTCCGGTTCCTGCTTGGTCGCATTCCAGGGATTGATATCGATGCAGCCTAAATTATTGAGGTACGCCAGGTCCGCTGCTGTATTACAAATCATGTAGGTAATGTCCTTATCATTTGACTCCGAGTGTACGGACACCGTATCCATCCAGGAAGGTGCATCGTCGCCGGCATCTTTTTGATAGAAACTTAAACCTTTTATGCCATTGGGAAAGCGATGCAGCGATTGCGGACGGTCTTTCAAATAAGGCAGAATATATTTACTCACCGACTGATAATATTCAATCACGTCTCCTTTGGTAATCTCATCATCCGGAAAATAAATTTTGTCAGCGTGTGTAATTTTCACTTCCTGCTTGCCGGCCTTTAATTTTCCGTCCTCAATTTTTTTATCGGGCATACTGCTTTGTCTTTTTAAGGTTTTTCTTTCGTCAGGTTGTATCACTTCTGTGTCTGTCTTCCGGATATCTTCCACAGTTTTATCTTTTCTTAAAGTAATAAATACCGGATGCCGGAATATACCATCCTGTGTTACTTCTGTATATTTAATTTCACAAACCAATTTAGGTTTCAGCCAGGTGGCCGGCGTATTGGTTTTAGGCTTTTTATCAAAGGGCAACCGGTCCGTAATCAGCGGTTTAAAACAATCATAGAGGTCGTGAAGCTTTGCCGCAGAAAAACCTGTTCCCGCATGACCGCAGTACACCAGTTCACCGTCGCGGTATGTGCCGAGGATTAAGGCTCCGAACATTTCGCGCGATCCTTTCGGTTCCGTAAAACCACAGATAATCACGTCCTCTGTTTTTTCGAATTTCACTTTGAGCCAGTCAGCGGATCGTGAACCTTCGGCGTAGGTGCTGTTTGCTTTTTTCGCCATCATGCCTTCCAGTTTCATTTTTTCCAGCTGCTCATAAAATTCTTTGCCTTGTTCCGGCACATGTTCGCAGTACCGGATAACCTCATTTTCCACGAGTGCTTCTTTCAGTAATTCTTTTCTTTCAAGTAGGGTCAGGTTCTCCGTGGAGTGGCCGTTCAACCACAGTAAATCAAAGACCTGATAGGCAACTGGTGCCTCGGGGTGATCCATAATTTGCTGCAATGCCTGGAAATCCGGCTTGCCTTCCTTATTAAAAACAACAATCTCACCGTCTACCACCATTTCCTGAGGCTGTTCCTGCAAGGCTTCGGTTACTTTGCCGAACTTCTCCAGAAAGGAAAGTCCGTTCCGCGAATAGAGCAGCAATGATTCGCCGCGTTTTTCAGCAATCGCGCGGTAACCATCCCATTTGATTTCGAAGACCCAATGTGGATCATCGAATGGCGCAGAAGCGGTCTGTGCCAGCATCGGTACAATGAAGTCCTTTACTTTTTTCTCGCCGTCCGGCAGAATGGCTGTTTTTTTCTTAAAAGGATCGGTTGTTTTTTCTTTACTTACGGTCTTTCTTCTTTTAGATGGGCGCGCATTTTCCCGTTCGGTTACCTTTGAATTTTTGGGAGTATGATCTTCCGCGTCGTACGGTTCTTCCGCGTATTCGTCCTTGTGTTTAATAAGAAGCCAGGCATTATCATCTTTGCCATTTTTAATTTTAACGAGCGCAAATTCCCCTTTCAGTTTGTTACCGTGCATTCTGAATTTAAGCGATTCGCAATGCAACTGATGACGCATCACCAGATCGTCTGATTTACCGGCTTTAGGTTCTATGGGTTCATAAGTCCCATGGTCCCAAATTTCCACTTCGCCGCCACCGTAATTTCCTTCGGGAATACTGCCTTCGAAATCTTTATAAGAATACGGATGGTCCTCGGTCATCATTGCCAGCCGTCGATCATGCGGATCCAGCGAAGGTCCTTTCGGCACGGCCCAGCTTTTCAGAACGCCGTCCATTTCCAGCCGAAAATCGTAATGGAGCCGGGTCGCGGAATGGCGCTGCACCACGAAAACAAGTTTTCCACCGGCGTCCGCTTTTTCTCCTTCCGGTTCGGGCGTTTCATCAAACCGTCTTTTGCGATTGTATTCGTCCAGTGACTTCATCAGGATACTTTTTTATTCTTTTTTGAATGTTCGAGACTTGCTTTTAGCTGAGCCATCAAATCAACCACTTTTCCGCTTTCTTTCGGTTCGTTCTCCACTTTTTTAATGTGCGTGCCTTTGGCTTTTCTTTTAATAATTTTCATTAAATCTTCCGCGTAGGTGTCATGGAAGGCCGCCGGATTAAATGTTTCCGAAGTCTGCTCAATCAGCGAAATAGCCATTTTAAGTTCACCTGCCTTAGGTTCCTTCTTCGGAGGCAGTTTTAATTGCTTGTAATCCCGGATTTCCTGCGCAAACCGCAACCGGTTCACAATCAGGATATCATCCTGGTACGGCCGGATCATTCCCAGGACTTCCTTATCGCGCATCACAAAAGTTCCCACGCCGGCACGCTTGCTTTCTTTTAAAGCTTTCAGTAAAAGATAATACGCACTTTCCGCGTTTTTCTGAGGTTCAAGGAAATAAGGTACTTCAAAATACACCGAATCAATTTCATCCTCCATCACGAATTCATCGATCGAAAATATCTTTGATTTCTCGGGGCTGGCGGCGGCATAATCCTCTTCATCAAGCACGATATATTTGCCATCAAGGTTATAACCTTTGACAATATTCTCATATTTCACCTCGGCACCGGTGTCTTCATTCACGCGCTTATATCTGATGTGTGCCAGGTCTTTTTTGTCGAGCATGTGCAGTTCCAGGTTGCTGCTTTCCACAGCAGAATACATTTTTACGGGGATGTTTACGAGCCCAAAACCGATGGCTCCGTTCCAGATTGCCTTCATAATGGTGGTATTTAATTGAAAATGACCATGAAATAACTGTGCCTGCGCAAATTTTAATTATAAAGTTGTACATCTGTTGCTATTGAACGGAATACCAAAGTAAAATCTTAACTTTGCGTGAGTACAGCCACATTACCCGTGTTATTTAATTTTTAATATGTCTCACAAAGCAGGATTTGTAAATATTGTAGGAAAACCCAACGCCGGAAAAAGCACCTTGCTTAACCAGCTGATGGGAGAGAAGCTCGCCATTGTTACTCAAAAAGCCCAGACAACTCGTCACCGTATTTTCGGGATTTATAATGAAGAGGATGTCCAGATTGTTTTTTCGGATACCCCCGGGGTGCTCGACCCAAAATATGGCCTGCAGGAAAAGATGATGGATTTTGTAAAAGATTCATTGCAGGATGCCGATGTCTTTTTATTCATAGTGGATATTACCGATCGCGCTGAACCGAGTGCCTTCCTGATTGAAAAGCTGAACAAAATTCCGGTGCCTGTGCTTATTTTAATAAATAAAATAGATGCCTCTAACCAGCAAGATCTGGAAAAAGTGATGGAGGAGTGGCACGAGCGTCTGCCGAAAGCCGAGATTTTACCGATTTCTGCCCTGACCGGTTTTAATACCGAAGTTATTCTGCCAAAACTCAAAAGTATGTTGCCGGAAAACCCGCCGTATTATGACAAGGACATGTATACCGACCGACCAGAAAGGTTCTTCGTCAACGAAGCGATCCGCGAGAAGATCTTGCTGAATTATGAAAAAGAAATTCCATATTCGGTGGAAGTAGTTACGGAGCAGTTCAAGGAAAAGGAAGGAATTATTTTCATAGATTCCATTATTTATGTGGAGCGGGAAACCCAGAAAGGAATAGTTATCGGCCACAAAGGAGAAGCTATCAAAAAAGTGGGTACCGAAGCACGTCTGGATTTGGAAAAGTTCTTTAATAAAAAAATTCATCTGAATCTTTTTGTTAAAGTAAAGAAAGACTGGCGGAAAAATGACCGCGATCTGAAAAATTTTGGTTACCGATAGCAGCATCCGGCTAGTGTAAACTTTTAAAAAGCAATAATCTGAATGAAATTTTTATATCACAGCCGTACGTATCCGGCGATGAGCAATTTTGTGATTTTATTGGTGCGGATTTTTATCGGCTTTTCTATGATTCTGCTGCACGGCCTTCCAAAGCTGGAAAAATATATGTCCGGCGGACCATTCAATTTTTATGAATTTCTTGGGTTGAGCGCAGGCGCAACAATGCTTCTTGCGCTGATCGTGGAGATTGTGGCGTCGTTTCTTTTAATCATCGGTTTGTTTACAAGGCCGGCTGCACTTTTATTAATGGTGACTATGCTGGTTGCTGCCTTTGGCGCTCACGCCGCCGACGCGTTTTCCGTTCGGGAATCCAGTTTACTGTACTTTGTGATCTATCTGCTTATCTTTACCGTGGGCCCTTTACAATATTCCGTCGATCAGATGCTGATGAAGCGGCGCGAAACACGTTGGTAATTTCCTAATAATAAAGAAACCGGCACTATTGCTGGTTTTTTCGTTTTATAAACACTTGTTTGGACTGCACATTTATACTATTTTTACGAAAAAAGAATACATGAGAAAATCAATTACTGCCATTGCCCTTATTTTCCTGGGCTTTGCCAGTGCACAAGAGAACATTACGTATCAGAAGCCGTCGGCGGAAATTATGAAGCTGGCTGATTTTGAACGCGCACCGTCTGTTTTTATGAACAGTAACCGCGACTGGATGGTGCTTTCGTACCGCGATACCTATAAATCGCTCGAAGATTTAAATCAGGAAGAAATGAAGCTGGCAGGCTTAAGAGTAAATCCGGTAACTAATATTTCCAGCACACTGACTTACGTGAACAATCTGAAGCTCCGCAGGTTGAAAGATAAAACGGAAATGCAGGTGAAAGGCCTGCCGGCAAATCCGCGGATTGCTTATCTTTCCTTTTCTCCGGACGAGAATACTTTGGCATTCACGCACACCGGAAGCAAGTCCGTTGATCTTTATGTAGTTGATCTTGCAACACAAAATGCCAGAAAAGTTTCCTCTGCGCCTTTAAATGCAAATTTGGGCAGCCCGTATACCTGGATGGCAGACAGTAAGCATTTGATTGTAAAACAAATTCCTGCCAATCGTGCAGAACTGATTGATGAAAAGAGCGAACTTCCGAAGGGACCGACCGTTTCTACTTCGGACGGAAAAGTTTCGCAAAACAGGACATATCAGGATTTGCTGAAAAACCCGCAGGATGAGGCTAATTTTGAAACCCTTGCCAAAGCAGAATTGGTGAAAGTGGATCTGAATGGTAATATGCAGCAGTTTAAAGAGGCAGCGATCTATACTTCAGTTAATTTTTCGCCAAACGGTGAGTACCTGATGCTGACAACGATAGAAAAACCATACTCTTATATTGTGCCGCTGAATCGTTTCCCAATGACCAGTACCGTGTACGATGCCGCCGGAAATCTGGTGAAAGTAGTAAATGAAATGCCGCTTAACGAGATTATGCCTAAAGGTTTCTCCAGCGTACGCACCGGGAAAAGAAATATGACCTGGCGCGATGATCAGCCGGCCACCCTGGTTTATGCTGAAGCACTGGATGGGGGAGACCAATCGAAAGCTGCTGAGTACCGCGATGAACTGTTCCAGTGGAAAGCGCCTTTTACTACTGCGCCCGAAGGTTTCTTTAAAACTAAACAAAGATACAGCGGAATTGACTGGACCAATGGCAATTACGCGATAGTTTCCGACAGCTGGTACGATACCCGTAACACAAAATCATATCTGGTAGATCTTAAAAACGGAACGTCAAGGCTGATTGAAGACCGCAACTATCAGGATGTGTACAGCGATCCGGGTAAATTCGTGGAAAGTAAAAATGAATTCGGACGTAAAGTGGTGGACCTTAAGAACAATACAGCTACCTTGATTGGTGCCGGTTTTACCAAGGACGGCCAATTTCCGTTTATCGAGCAGATCAATCTCGGGAATCTTACGAAAAAGAGAGTATATACCTCTAAGCTTAAGAATTCCAAAGAAAGTATTGTAGATATCCTGGACGCAAAAAATGCTTTGGTGGTTGAGCAGTCTGCGAGCCAGTACCCAAATTATTTTATCAGAAATATCAAAAATGGAAAGGCCACGGCAATCACGAATTTCGCCAATCCTTTTGAAAGTATCAAAGATGTTTACAAGGAGGTGATTACCTATAAAAGGAATGATGGAGTAGAGCTAACGGGAACACTGTACTTGCCGGCAGGCTATGACCGAAAAAACCATACAGAAAAGCTGCCTTTATTGATTTGGGCCTATCCACGGGAGTACAAGAATAAAGACACGGCCGGACAAAATACCCAAAACCCAAATGATTTCACTTTCCCGAGCTATGGTTCATTTATTTACTGGGTAACAAAAGGATATGCCGTGTTGGATGACGCTTCTTTCCCGATTATCGGAGAAGGTACAGCAGAGCCTAATGATACCTTTATTCCGCAACTGGTTGCAAACGGACGGGCTGCGATCGACGCGTTGGATAAAATGGGCTATATCGACCGTAACAAAGTAGCAGTAGGCGGACATTCGTATGGCGCCTTTATGACAGCGAACCTGCTGACGCATTCCAATGATTATGCATGCGGTATTGCCCGCAGCGGTGCGTATAACCGGACGCTTACGCCATTTGGATTCCAGAGTGAGCAGAGAAACTACTGGGACGTGCCGGATATCTATAACACCATGTCACCATTCATGCAGGCGCATAAAATGAAAAAGCCGTTATTGCTGATTCACGGGGAAGCCGATAATAATCCGGGAACATTTACCTTGCAGACCGAGCGTTATTTCCAGGCGCTGAAAAATCTGGGCGCACCGGTGCGTATGGTGTTATTGCCGAAAGAATCTCACGGTTATGCGGCGAAGGAAAATATTTTGCACACGCTTTGGGAACAGGATCAGTTTCTGGAGAAGTGCCTTAAGAACTAATATGTAATCTGAAAAGCCTCCGTTGCAAAGCGGAGGTTTTCTTATAGAAATGTTACTGTGAAGAGAAAGCTTGATATTCTGACTAAAGGTCTGCCTGTTGAAAGGTTGAAAAATATCCTATTTAACATAATATAAATTATAGGACCTTTTGTATATTGATTAATTACGTCAAAATAAGATCTAACCTATGATCACTTGTACTTGGTATAAGGTGTTAGCTTTCTGAAACTGGTACACTTCGAAATCTGATTAGTTTACTCGACCAGATAACATTATCAACATGGGTAACTGCGATTCTTTTCTAAAAAAATGGTATTTTTAACCAATCAATACAATTCAATTTTTTATGAAGAAAGTTTTTGCTGTACTGACTGTCGCTCTGGTGATGACTGCTTGTGAGAAAAAAACCGCAACTGAATCTAATGATACACCGGCTACAGATTCCACTGTAATTCCTGAAACCAATGAGCCACGCGCTTCATCCACTAATCAGACTTGTTATATGAGCGTTGTTAAGAAAGACTCTGTATTCTTGTCATTGGAAGATAATTTAGGTACCATTACTGGCGCAATGAAATATCAAAATTTCGAAAAAGACGGCTCGCACGGTACCGTGATCGGGTTTAAGAACGGTGATACGCTGAAATTGAATTATACTTTCGAAGCTGAAGGGACCACATCTGAAAGAGAAATTTATTTCCTGCAAAAAGAAGGAAACCTGATTGAAGGCATCGGCGACCATAATTCAGAAGGATATAAAAGCACGTACAAATCCCCTTCGAAACTAACATATAACGGCATGAGCCTTTCATCTGCCGACTGTGAAATGGTAGAAAAACACTTGAAGTAAAGTTGTTTATATCCCTATAATATAATAGTTTACACCTTATTATCTAAGCCAAAATATTAATATGTCTTATTACAACTTAAATTCAGTTCCGGATTATTATGGGATTGAATCTCTTCTCACTGAAGAACATTTGCTGATCCGCCAATCTGTTCGTGACTGGGTTGAATCTGCCGTGATGCCGCAGATTGATGAAGCAGCACAGGAGCACCGCGATATTCCGGGCCTCATGAAACAACTTGGTGAAATCGGAGCGCTGGGCCCCTATATTCCTGAAGAATACGGCGGCGCCGGACTGGATCAGATTTCCTACGGGCTGATTATGCAGGAACTCGAGCGCGGCGATTCTGCCGTACGTTCTGCTGCTTCCGTTCAGAGTTCGTTGGTCATGTTCCCTATTTTTGAATATGGAACTGAGGAACAAAAAAAACGTTTCCTGCCGAAATTGGCAGCCGGTGAAATTATCGGGTCATTCGGTTTAACAGAGCCGAATCACGGTTCAGATCCGGGTTCGATGGAAACCACCATTAGCGATCAGGGTGATCATTATTTGCTTAATGGCGCGAAAATGTGGATTACCAATTCGCCGGTATGCGATATTGCCGTGGTCTGGGCCAAAAACGAGGATGGAAAAGTGCAGGGCGTTATTGTGGAACGCGATTTTGAAGGATTTACTACACCGGAAACGCACAACAAATGGTCGCTCCGTGCTTCGAAAACAGGTGAGCTTGTTTTTGATAATGTAAAGATTCCGAAAGAAAATCTGCTGCCCGGCGTGACCGGCCTGAAGGGTCCCCTCTCCTGCCTGAACTCTGCGCGTTATGGAATTTCCTGGGGCGTGATTGGTGCGGCGATCGATTGCTATTGTACCGCCGTGCAATACGCACTTGAAAGGAAACAATTTGGAAAACCGATCGCTTCCTATCAGCTGCAGCAGAAGAAACTTGCGGAGTTCCTGACGGAAATCACAAAGGCACAATTGCTTTGCCTGCAACTAGGCCGTTTGAAAAATGATGGAAAAGCCACACCTGCACAAATTTCCATGGCGAAACGCAATAATGTGAAAATGGCGATTGACATTGCACGCGAATCGCGTCAGATCCTGGGCGGAATGGGAATCATGGGAGAATTCCCAATGATGCGCCACGCTGCCAATCTGGAATCGGTGATTACCTATGAAGGAACACACGATGTTCACCTGCTTATCACTGGCATGGATATTACCGGCATTAATGCTTTTTAAATGTAAAAACCGCTCAGAGCGGTTTTTTTTATGCGTTAGCTGTTAACGCGACCCTTTCTTCAAATGAAAGCTCAGGATTTAATATTTCATTGATTAAAACTTCAACGGATCGCATCGGTTCCGCTACCAATTCTTTACTAACCTTTTCTTCACCCGATAAGCTCAGCCAGGCCGGCCCCGCAGAAGCGCTGGCAAAGCTCCAGATACCGCACTGAACGGTCGATGCTTTAAAGTCCGGTGCCTGCAACGCCGCATAAGCATACACAGATAACTGCATGGCTTGCTTCATTTCATCTTTCAGAAAATACTGTGGTGCTTCGCCGTCCGAGTTTTTACTTTCTTTAATCTCAAGCTTACCGATTTTAGCTGTTTTATAATCAATGATCCGCAGCTGGCCATCCAGGCGGTCTACCCTGTCCATTAATCCTGTGAAGGCGACTGGCCCACCATTCTCAAGCGGCATTTGAACTTGTCTGAATTCTTTTTCAATGCCGACAATTTCCAATTGGCGACCAGATCTGATGAGCCCCAGATCGTATTGTAAAATCATCCGGACGACCCTTTCAGCCACCGACCGATGAATATAATTCATTCCGCGGCGATAATGTTCCAAATCATGAGACATCTTCACAATTGCCTGGTCAATAATAGCAGACAATTGCAGTGTTGAAATATTCAGGTCTTCTTCCTGCAGTATGTTACCGCTTAATTTTTCATAAATGATTTCCAAGGCATAATGAACCAGCGTGCCGTACGAGCGCTGAGAAATCTGCTCTTCGATTTCGGTACCTTCGCGCAGTTTCAGCACGCGCGCTAAGTAAAAATCGACTGGATTATATAAATAAGAAGTCAGGCTGGAAACTGATATTTTCTGCTGCCATTCACCTAACCTTTCCAGGACTGCAGGTGTTTTATCAATCTTCATCAAAGATTCACTCACCGGCTTCGAAGTGTTTTCAACTATGATATGCTCCAGTGTGTGGTGTTTATCTTCTATTTCCAGCTGAGTGATAAATCTGCTTTGTTCGCCGGTACTGGTTCCACTGCTCAAAGCGTTATATAGAATATGGATATTTTCAGCCCCCTGTAACAAGCGGTAAAAATGGTACGCGTAAATGCTGTCAGTGTCCAAAAAAGTGTGCAGTCCAAACTGCCGGCGTACTGCAAAAGGCAGATACGAATTCAGGCTATTTCCCGGTGGCAGTTTGCCCTCATTCGCTGACAGCAGAATCACATTTTTGAAGTTAAGCAACCTGGTTTCCAGCAGACCCATCAGCTGCAGGCCTTGCAGCGGCTCCCCTTCAAAGTTGATCACTTCTGTATTAACAAGGAAAGTAAAGAGGACTTCCAGTGTTTCCATGGAAAGTGAAATATGATAGGGAGTCAGCTGATTGCGGATCACTTTCAGGTTTTTCTCAAACAGTGATACATTTTCATATAAGATATCGTCAAGTGGCCGGAACTTCAGTTGGAAGCAAAAGTTCGTCAGTAGGTCCAGATAAGCCAGCGAGGACGCTGCTTTTTCAAGAAGAACTTTGTATGAAAGTTTTTCAAGCTGCTCGTGCAGCAGCCGCGCGGGAATGTAGGCCAGATTCCGCTCCTCGAGCAAGGCTTTGAACTGACTAATGATCAGCTGATCTTCGTCCGTATTGGGAAATTCGTCCAGCACAGCGAGAACATCGGTATAATAATATACCTGTGCGTTTTTTTCGAGTTGTTTCTGAAGGTAAAACAACTGACGGATGGCATTGCTGAAAGACAGATTTTTCAGTGGAAACCCCATCGTAATATTCAGCTTTTCCACATCTGATAAGGAATCAAGACAAGCGGGCAACAAGTTCTCATCCAGCAGCACGACAGCGGTATGGTTAAAACCGGGATCATCCGTATTTTTAAAAATTTCCGGCAGCACTTTCGCCTGCGAAATATTACCGGATGTTTCATAAACGCAAATGTTTTTATGTCCGGCGAAATCATTGTTGAGCCATTTAAATTCCCGCGATGGATTGAATTCCTTCCAGGTCATCATTTCCCGCAGGAACTGCCCCGCCTCCTGTCGCTCGTCCCGGATGTAGTATTCATCTGCTTCAAAAAAGCACTGCGCTTTTCCGCGCTGCATTAATTCCCGAATCAGCATTTTTTCTGCCGGCGCTATGGCATTAAAACCACAGAAAACATAATTATTAATAATACGGTCCGCAAAGGCAGGAATCTCAGCACGCACTGTTTCGTGGATCATTCCCATGGTCGCCCAGTTTCTTTCCTGCAACTTTTCTTTAAGCGCGGGCAGGTAGGATTTCATTCTGCGCCAGAAACTAATGTGTTTTGCCGTGGAAGACTGATCCTCAAATCCCAGTGTTTCCGACCAGTTTTTGATGCGTTCTTCTGCAAGCATGTGGTCCAGCACTTTTTCGTCTGACTCGCCGAACTGCATCATGTCGTCCCAATCGCTGACAACGGTGGGAAACCATTTAAGGAAGGAAGAAAATTCTTCAGACGGTTGTTGTTCTTTATAAACCTCAAAAGCAAATAACCAAAGGCTGATTCCCTGCACCAACTGTTTACCGCTGATTTCCAGCAGCAGATCCTCGATGGTGAAAAATAAAGGTAAAATCCCTGAATATTGTTGTTCGGCGAGAACTTTTTTCAGAAAAATAACCGGTCTTTTGCCCGGCATTACCAGCACAAAATGAGAAAGGTCGCCGTTCTGAGCGCGCAGTTCAGCTATGATATTTTCAAGGAATTTCATAAAAGCTAAAATACAGTTTTTGGGTATGTAAAACTGTATATTAAATAATAAAAGTACAGTTAACGGACGTGGATTTTACGCTCTATCCACTGGTTTTCGCCGGCTGCATCTTTACCATTAAAGAATCGGAAAATAAAATTACCGGTATATTGCGGGCGGAAATTAATTTGTGAGGCGAGTACCGTTGGCTCGGTGCAGTTTGCCTTCGTTTTATATTTATAGGAAACTACCTGGCGGTTTCTGACGTCGGTGTGCAGATAATCATATCCATAAAAACCCTCGCAATTTCCGGCGTAAGTTGAATACGTGCGGATGAATTGGATATCAAAAACGTTCATCGTGTCCTGTGCAACGCGTACGCTGTCGATCGCTACCGGCTGCACGTCCGTTATGAGGTGCTCCTCATCCCGCTCGTTACAAGAAAATAACAATGCCACCGCTGCAGTAATAGTCAGAAAAGAAGAAATATAAGTTTTCATATCGCCGGTTTTACAGGTTAAACGTAACGCATTCAAAGAATTAAATATTTCCTTTAGATAAATATACTACTTTTTTAGTTTCAAAAAAGGGTTCATCAAAATAATCGGTGAGCTGAAAAATTTCGGCACGCAAACCGGCCAGTTCTTCTGCGAGATCGCCTCCTTTTAAATATAAAATACCATTGTGTTTCGGGTTGAACTGCTCTTTCTCGAATTTGCCATGCAGCCAACGCAGAAATACCGGCATTTGGGTTACGGCGCGACTCACCACAAAATGAAAACGATCTTTGATTTGCTCTGCGCGCGTGTGAACTGGTGTCACGTTTTGTAAACCAACAGCTTCAGCTACTTCGCGCACCACCGTAATCTTCTTCCCAATGCTGTCGGCTAGTGTAAAGGAAACTTCCGGAAATAATATCGCCAGAGGAATGCCGGGAAAACCGCCGCCCGTTCCGATATCCAGCACTTTGGTGCCTGGCGCGAATTCCATCACTTTTGCGATACCAAGCGAATGAAGAATATGTTTCTCATAGAGCGAGTCCATATCCTTACGGGAGATGACATTAATCTTTTCATTCCAGTCATCATATAAAGTTTCGAGCGCGGCAAATTGTTCGCGCTGGTGATCAGTCAGGTTCGGAAAATATTTTTCAATTAAAGTGACGGACATGCAAAATTCTTTTTGGCAAAAGTACGGAAAGCGATGCTTATCTCGCCTTTGTAACTTCTAATTCTGCTACCTTTGTGGTTTTTAAATTCCCTATGAATAAATATTCTGAACGGCTGCAGCGGTTGAGTTTTTCGCAAACCTTCGTCATGAGCAACAAAGTGCGCGAACTGCGTGCGGAAGGAAAACCCGTTATAAGCCTTACACTCGGTGAACCGGATTTTGATGTGCCGGATTTCATAAAAGATGCAGCGATCACAGCTATTAACGAAAATTACAGCCACTACTCGCCTGTGCCGGGATTTCTGGAACTGCGGGAAGCCATTTGCCATAAATTAAAACGCGACAACAACCTCTCCTATTCCGCCAAACAAATTTGTGTTTCCAACGGCGCAAAACAGTCTATTTTAAGTGTGTTGGCAGCAATTATTGATAAAGGTGATGAAGTATTGCTCCCCGCACCGTTCTGGGTGAGCTATGAAGAGATGGTGAAAATGATGGACGGCAAACCGGTCGTAGTGAAAACAGAAATCGCGGATGATTACAAAATGACCGCCGCACAACTGGAAGCAGCCATTACGCCAAAGACGAAAGCGATTTTATACAGCTCGCCCTGCAATCCTTCCGGAAGTTATTACAGCCGCGAGGAATTGGCAGCCATTGCAAAAGTGGTGGCGAAACATCCGCAGATTACCATTATTTCCGATGAGATTTATGAATATATTAATTACGACGGCAATCACACGTCCATTGCGGAATTTCCTGAGGTGTACGAACAGACGGCGGTGATCAACGGAATGTCTAAAGCATTTGCCATGACCGGCTGGCGCATCGGATACTCCGCGTGCCCGCAATGGCTGGCAAGCGCCTGCGAGAAAATCCAGGGACAAATGACCAGCGGCCCGAACACGGTGGCGCAAAGAGCGTCTATTACCGCTTTGCAATATCCTCGCTCAACTTATCAGTTCATGATTGACGCATTCAAAAAAAGACGTGACCTGGTTCATGAACTGCTGCAGGAAATTCCCGGTTTTATAGTAAATGATCCGCAGGCTGCATTTTACTTTTTTCCTGATATTTCTTTTTATTTAAATAAAGAAATTAACGGAACTGAAATGCGCACAGCGGATGATTTTGCAATGTTCCTGCTGGAAAACGCCTTTGTCGGAACGGTGGGCGGAAATTCCTTTGGAAACGGCAATTGCATTCGCCTCTCGTACGCAACCTCTGAAGAAGATTTGCGCAAAGCATTAAAACGAATAAAAGAACTGCTTGAAAAAGCAACCATTACCGAACTATAAGAACAAAAAACGGCTGAAAAATTTTCAGCCGTTTTTATTTATTGAAACATCAGTTTAATATTTGATGATTTCTTTCATCTTTTCTGTTTCCTCATTTACCAAATCATCATCTACCAGAATCTTTCCTGAATGCTCATCGATAATGATTTTTTTACGTTGCGCAATTTCCATTTGCTTCTGCGGAGGCAAGGTAAAGAAAGAACCTTTTGGCGCACCACGCTCCAGACCAACTACTGCAAGCCCGTTCAAAGAGCTCTTGCGGATGCGCTGATAGGAAGCAAGTAATCTGGCATCGATATTCTTAGCAAATTCTTCAGATTTAGCAGTCAGAAACTCTTCCTCTTTCTGAGTTTCAGCCACCAAAGTATCCAGTTCCTCTTTTTTAAATTTCAGGTGTGTTTTCAGATCGTCAATTTTTGCCAGCAATTCATCCAGGGTTTCTTTTTTGTGTTCAATTTTAACACCGAATTCCTTGATGCGCTTTTCTGCCAGCTGAATTTCCAGGTCCTGATACTCGATTTCTTTTTCCAAAGATTCGAATTCTTTATTATTTCTTACGTTATCCTGCTGGGTTTTATACTTTTCAATCAGCGATTTGGCATGGTTGATGACTTCATTTTTAGTATTGATTTCATCATTCTGCAACTTGATTTCATTCTGAAACTTTTCAGCTCTTTTCTCCAGGCCTTCAATTTCAATTTCCAGATCCTCCACCTCAATTGGCAGTTCACCGCGGGTGCTGCGGATCTCATCGAGTCTGGAATCAATGATTTGCAGATCGTACAAAGCGCGAAGCTTATCTTCTACAGAAATTTCTACGTTTTTTTTAGCCATATTTTATAAAAAATAATTAACGGGATTGGTTTTCTCAGCAGAT
This sequence comes from Chryseobacterium salipaludis, assembly GCF_022968825.1. Lineage (GTDB taxonomy): Bacteria > Bacteroidota > Bacteroidia > Flavobacteriales > Weeksellaceae > Kaistella > Kaistella salipaludis. The sequence goes on along the minus strand of NZ_JALHKS010000003.1, from coordinate 93,226 downwards.
TTTGAGACTGCAAATGTAGTGAATTTTTGCGACAATAAATCAACCAGCTGCTCAGTTACAAATTGTTCCGACTCGAAGTGGCCGATATCGCAAAGCAGCATCCGGCCTTCGCTTCGGAAGAAATCATGATATTTTAAATCTCCGGTTAAATATGCATCGCAGTTCATGGCAAGTGCGGCAGAAATTCCACTCGCACCGCTGCCACCCAGCATGCCTACCCTTTTAATTTTTTTGCCATTACCGGCACTGTGTCGAATTACTGAAAGATTGAATGTATTTTTAACCAAGCTTAAAAAGTCATCTTCTTCCATCGCTTCTGCCAGTTCCCCATAGCGACCCAAGCCAAGAAACTGATTGTCATTGTCCAGTGAAATTAACTGATACGCTACCTCTTCATACGGATGTGCCTGTTTCATTGCCTGTACCACCTGTGCACTTTTGTATTTTTCGAAAACAACCGAAAGCAGTACTTCGTCCGCATTTTCGCGTTCGCCAACGGTTCCGGAATACGGATCAGCTCCTTCCAACGGCCGGAAAGTGCCGCTCCCTTTCAGGGAAAAACTGCACTGATCATAAAAACCAATCTGGCCAGCACCGGCAGAAAACAACGCTTCACGAACTTTCTTCGCATGGTCCTTCGGAACGAAAACCTCCAAAAGCTGAATACTGCCTTCCTTAGGCATTAAAATTTTATGGTTGCGCAGCTCGAGCTTTTCACAGATCCGGTGGTTCACACCGAAATAATGATTATCCCACGCGGTGTGCACCGCATAAATCGCAATTTTATTTTCCAGCGCAAGAAGTACAGCGCGTTCCACATAATTCTTTCCTGTAATGCTTTTTAAACCGTTGAAAATGATGGGATGAAAGCAGACAATCATGTTCACCTTTTTATCAATAGCTTCCTGCACTACATTTTCGAGCGCGTCGTGACATACCAGGATCCCGGTGACCTGCCGCTCAGGGTTCCCGCACAGGAGACCAACATTATCATAAGGTTCAGCATTTGCTGTGGGGATCAGGTTACGCAGTTCGGCGGTTACCTCTTTTACCGTCATTTGTTTATGTTTGTAAATTATTATGATTAAAAACTGACCGGCACGCCAGCCTGCTTATGGAAAGAGAACATAATTTTATACCGGAACGCACCAAGTGGAAACGGCAGGTATTCCGGATTATATTCAAGTCTGACACAAAATTAGGAAAACTTTTTGACCTTCTTTTGTTGCTGCTCATCATGCTTAGCACGTTCATTGTTATGATGGAAAGTGTGCAGGTATTCGATGCCAAGCTCCATCTTACATTTGTAATTCTGGAGATTATCATCACACTGTTTTTTACGGTGGAATATGTTTTAAGAATCGTCACGCTAAAGAATAAAAAATCTTACATTTTTAGCTTTTTCGGGATAGTTGATTTCCTGGCGATACTTCCTTTCTATCTCAGCCTCTTCTTCCCGATTACGAAGTACTTCCTGATTATACGGATGCTGAGGATGTTGCGGATTTTCAGGATTTTAAATTTGCTGGACTTTATGAATGACGGCTATTTTATTGTCCGTGCCATCCGTAACAGCTCCCGGAAGATTTATATTTTCCTGCTCTTCCTTGTTATATTTTCAGTGATTATTGGATCACTTATGTTCATGGTGGAGGGCCACCGCGAGGGTTTTGAAAGCATTCCGCAAAGCATTTACTGGGCAGTAGTCACCGTAACGACCGTTGGCTATGGCGATGTCTCGCCGGGCACGCCACTGGGCAAATTCCTCTCCGTTTTACTGATGCTGGCCGGTTATTCCATCATTGCGGTACCGACCGGAATTGTAACTGCGGAAATGCGGAACAAGCGACAGAATCTCGAAAAGGTGTGCCCGCGCTGCGGTAATGAAGATGTGGATGATAATGCGCGGTATTGCAAAATCTGCGGAGAACGTATCGTTTCATAAAAAAAAGGTGCATCGCTGCACCTTAGTTGTTTCCCATCATTTGTGTTTTGTCGATTTCAAGGGATTGATGTATTCTTTAAACAGAACAACATCATTGGTCTTGTAGTTATTAGTTTTTACCCGTAACCGAAGATCTTGAAAGGAAACAGTATGAAGAAGTTTATTACTTAATAATTCATTATGACCGCTTACGGATAAAAAGCAATTGGTAATTGTTGCTCATGTATTTCATTTTTGCTAATACAAATGTAAACTAAATATGAACTATTTTTCGCGGTGAAATCACCCAAAATATTTCTTGTCATTAATTAAAAGTAATTAAGTGTACAAAAACAAAAATGCCACTTTGTTGAAGTGGCATTCATTTACCAGGCGGTAATATTTCTATCTCGTAGCGGCATCTTTCACTTCCACGAGTTGAACATCAAAGATCAACCACGCATTTGGTGGAATAACACCGGCTGCACCACGGGATCCGTATGCTAACTCCGATGGAATAAGGAACGTGGCAGATTCTCCTTCTTTCAGCAGCATAATGCCTTCATCCCAGCCTGCAATTACACGGCCCATACCGATCGGAATCTCAATAGGTTCATTGCGCTTGAAAGAACTGTCGAACTCCGTACCGTTCACGAGTTTACCGGCATAATGCACGGACACAATATCTCCTTTTTGTGGTTTCTTGCCCTCTTCGATTGCAGTGGTAATACGATAATGCAAACCGGACGGTGTTGACTGCATCCCGGCCTTCATATCTTCTACCAGTTTAGCCTGCGCGGCAGCGAATTCTTCTTCCTTACGTTTCTTCTCCGCTTCAATTTTTTCAGTCATTGCTTTGTTATGAGCAGCGATGTTTTTCTTTCCTTCTTCGAAAGTTTTAGCAGCATCATAGTTCTTGTACTGGTCACCTTTTGCAAATACTGACACTTTTTCCAGAACTACATCCGTTTTTGGTTTGTCCTGCGGACCTTTCTCCACATTGGCAATGGCATCGATGACATCTTCTCCCTGAACTACCTTTCCGAAAATGGTGTGGCGCCCATCCAACCACGGCGTCGCTACTTCTGTGATGAAGAATTGTGATCCGTTGGTATTCGGCCCGGAGTTCGCCATAGAAAGGATTCCTTTGCCCGTGTGCTGCAGGTCATTTTTTTCATCTTCAAATTTGTAACCCGGATCGCCCATGCCGGTGCCTTTCGGGTCTCCGCCTTGGATCATAAAATCCTTAATCACGCGGTGGAAAATGGTACCGTCATAAAACGGAACTCCTTTGCTTTTTGCTTTATTGGGTATTTTACCTTCGGCCAGTCCGATGAAATTAGCAACCGTCACCGGTGCTTTTTCTTCCTCGAACTTCACAATCATATTTCCTTTGGAAGTTTGAAGGTTTGCGTACAAGCCATCCGAAAGGCCTGCGTAAGTTTCTTTGTCTACGTTCATCTTTTTATAAATTGGGGTACAACTTGTTATCATTGTCGCTGCTATTGCAGCAAGGATCATTTTTCCTGTCATTTTAGTTTTTGTTTACAGCTTTTTTAGTTTAATGATCACCGGCAGATCTCCCGGGATCTGATCTCCGTCACCATCGGGCCCGAAGGCTAATGAGGAAGGAACCAGCAAGGTAGTTTCCTCACCGGATTTCATTCTGCGGAGCGCGTCTTCTACCGGTTTTAATTCCTCGAAACGGCCGAACACAACGTTTTGATTCTGTACAGGTTGCTGCTTCAGCAGCTGGTAATCAAAATCATAAAGATAATATTCGTACGAAACCGTTTCACCATTTGAAAGTAAATTTCTGCCAGGCAAATCTTCGAGATCGGACCAATAGCTCATTGGCAACGCAACGAAACGAGTATTTTGGCCCTTGATCCAGTCTGAAATTTGTGCGCGCTCCAACTCATTCAGCTGTCGCGTGCGCTGACCGGATTTTTGCAGATCTTCCTGAGAAAACATTCGCTCTGCAGGCGGATGTACGGTGGCATGCTTGGTGCAGGCCATCATAAAAAAAACTACCGCAGGAAAAAACTTTTTGATCATTGATGCGAAAATACGCATTTCTAATTGTATGACAGAAAAAAGCCGGGCAAAAACCCGGTTCCTATATTTCTATTTATACAGTTTCATGCACATTCTCTTCCACCTTATATCTCCAGCCAAACGGATCTTCGGTCAGATTATTCTGGATGGATACCAGATCATTCTGCAGCGTAAGCGCGAAGGATTCTTCCTGTGGAAGTTGTGGCAGTTCCAGCCGCTCCTCTTCATAACCTAAGGCTTTGAACACCGTTGTAACCACGGCTGTCCCCACGCCCCAAATTTCTTTCAGGCTGCCGTCTTTGTGTGCACTGATCACTTTTTCCACTTCGATCGGCTCTACTCTGATATCGATACCGCGTTTTTTTGCAAGCTGAATAAAACTGTCGCGGGTAACACCGTCTAGGATTTTTTCAGAAGTGGGAGGCGTATAAATCGTATCATTGATGCGCACAAAAACGTTCATGGTACCACTTTCTTCGAAATAACGGTGTGTTGCGTCATCGGTCCAGATAATCTGCTCATACCCTTCTTCATTGGCAAGTTTGGTAGGATAAAAAGAGGCTGCATAGTTTCCTGCTGCTTTGGCAAAACCAACACCGCCGCTCGCTGCACGTGAATAATAATCTGCAATTTTTACGGAAACCGGTTCAGAATAATAGCTTTTAGCAGGAGTTGCTACAATAGCGAACATATATTTATTCGAAATCCGCGCTTTCAGCACTTCTTCTGTTGCAAAAACCAGCGGACGCAGATACAGTGAATTTCCTACGCCAAACGGAACCCAGGCTCTGTCAATATCGACGAGCGCTTTCAGCCCGCCCATAAAAACTTCTTCCGGAATCTCCGGAATCGCAAGTCTTGCGGCTGATTTATTAATCCGCGCAAAGTTTTTCTCGGGACGGAACAGGAATACATTATTATCTTTGTCTTTATATGCTTTCATCCCTTCGAAACAAGCCTGACCATAGTTCACGCCCATCATTGCCGGAGAAAAAGGCAGCGGACCATAGGGAACTACTTTCGGTTCGCCCCATTTGCCGTCCTCATATTCACAGATGACCATATGATCGATAAATGTGTCACCGAAAGAAAAGTTTTCAGGATCAAATGAGGAGATTCTTGGGTTCGTAGATTTCTGGATTATCATTTTAAAATTTTTAATGGATATTCTACAAATTTAATATAATTTTTCAATTTAAAAACATTTCCGGTATTTTTGCCAAAATTAATCATGAAAAGAGAAATAAGAACGACTTCTGACGGTAGTAACACGCTATATATCAGTGATTTAAAGGAAAGCTATCATTCGCATCACGGCGCCGTACAGGAAGCAAAACACGTCTTTATCGAAAATGGATTAAAACAAATATATAATTCGCAAATTAATATTCTTGAACTGGGTTTCGGTACAGGATTGAATGTTTTAGTTACTATTGATGAATTTATTAAAACTGACAAATGTCATGTTTGCTACTACGCAACGATTGAAAAATATCCGGTAACGGAGGAAGAAGTTGCCAGTCTGGGATACGCAGCATTATTTGAAAACGAAGAGATGCGTTCTATATTCAGGAGAATCCACGAATGTGAATGGAATGAATTCACAGAGATAGTTCCGGGCTTTTTTCTCCGGAAAATCCAAGGTGACTTTCATGAACTTCATCAACTGGGCATCGAACCGGTCGACCTTGTTTACTTTGATTGTTTTGGCTCAAGGGTACAACCTGACCTGTGGGAAAGGGATTTGTTTATGAAGGTTAGTAACCTCATGCGCTCCGGCGGCCTTTTGACAACCTATGCCTCCAAAGGTTCTGTGCGCAGACTTCTGCAGGAGCTTGGTTTTAAAGTTGAAAAAAAACAGGGCCCACCCGGAAAGCGCGAAATGATCAATGCAACCAAACTGTAAGCAGCAAACCTTTTTTATTAACTTTGTTGTTCACCCGACAGAAATATGATCGATAAAATAAACGTTAGAATCTACGCAACCATTGTTAAAAACGGCCATGTGCTGGCTTTAAAAGAGGAATATGCCGGCGAACAACTTCTGAAATTTCCCGGCGGCGGACTGGAGTTTAACGAAGGAGTACTGGACTGCCTGCACCGCGAATTAGGAGAAGAGCTGAATGTGAAAATTGAAAACCTGGCGCATTTTCATACGCAGGAAGATTTGGTGCTATCCCGGTTTCGTGAAAATGAACAGCTGCTGAGCATTTATTACACGGCGGACATTGTAGATGAAACCGAATTGCTCATTATGGACCCTTGCATTGAAAAAGCCGAATGGGTTCCCCTCAATGCTGAAGAGAACCCATTCCCGTTACCCGTTGATCAGGTCGTGTTCCGAAAACTTGTGGAAACTTTTTTATAAAATATCGTTGAGGACTTTAGCCAGTCGTAAACCGCCGTACAACAACTGTCTTTCGAGCAGCGGCTCAAATTTGTAATTATACTCGTAGGCGTAGCTAGCACCTTCCTGTGATTCGCGGTAGATGCGGTTGGCTTGCTGGTGACTGTCGTGCAACCAGTCCTCCAGTGTTCCAGACTGTATTTGTTTTATCTCTTCCTTAGATTTAACATCCAGTACGCGCGCAAATTCCGTATAACTGTATTTTTGGAAATCGACCAGTTTGGAGTCCCAGAGCGAGTGCAGATTTGTATTGTCACCAAAGAACTTTACTTTAATCTTATTTCCGCCCAGGTCTTCGAAGCGGCCCAGATGAAGTGGCTGTGCCATATCTCCCATCAGGTGAATAACGAAACGCAGGGCAATCTCGCGATCCCGGGCAGAAGTTTTCTTATCCTTGATCTGCTCAGAAAGTACTTTAATCTGCGTATAGATATTCGGACCTGCCTGTGCTAAAAGTGCTTCACGGACTTTCTGGAAATTCGGCTGCGGATCCACGTTGATGTAGTGCCACTGCTGTGTTTCTTTCCACACGCCGGTAGTATCAGCTTTGATGAAATCCGGCCAATTGGACCAATACGCCAGTTTCTGATCGCCAATGATTTTTTTCAAATGACGCTTCGCCTTCGGTGTGAGGTGATTTTCGGCAATTTCTGCCACAACGCGATGCCCGGTCGTTCCCCACGAGTATCCAAAATTAAAGCATAAAAGCGCCAGCAGGACTGCTGCGTTTTTCAGAGTTTGTTTCATTCTATTTTTTGCTGCCAAAGGTAAGATATCCCGGATACGGTTGCAAGTAGCCACTGTTCCAATTGCTTTGCAGCAAGGACTCAATAAACAGATCGGTGCGGTCTGCGTGCGGATCATAAGGCTGCTTAATATCCACATCGGCAATATTTCCTTTCACATTCCACCAAAAGGCGCTCCAACCGCCACGTAGTTCACGAATGATTTCGTACACCGTTTTTCCAGTTGCGCGGTTCATCAGTTTGGCAAAAACGCGCCCTTCCGACGTGGTGAGATCACGCAGCTGTTTTTCATATTCCGCGGCGAGCTGCTGTTGGCGGTCGCTTACATATTTGCGCTGCTCTTTTTTATCCAGTGTAGCCAACTCGTCCTCAATTTCGCGGTATTGTTCGAGCGCAGTTAAAAACAAAGGATAAACGCGGTTGAGCTTTTTATTTAAAAAGAAATAATAATTCTGGTCAAGTTGGTTATTAAAACGGGGCTTGCTTCGGAGGATCAGTTCATCCATCACTACTACATTTTCCCCGTCGATTTCATATATCCTGGCTTTCTGTGCCTGGTCATAGTAATATTTATTACCCATTTCGTCTCTTTTCAGCAGTTCCGGCGGATACTGACTGATGGGTCTGGCAATTACTGAATCTTGCTGCGCCGCCGCCCAAAGACAGGCAAAAACGGCTACCACAAAAAGTGGTTTCTTAAAATTCATTATTTTTACGTTCTGATAAATTGGGAGTTACCCTAACAAAAATTATACCTTTTTTTTATGAAATTTAAAGATACTTCACTGCAATTCTTAGAGCAGTATTTAAATACGGCGTCGCCAACGGGATATGAGCATGAAGGGCAGAAAATATGGATGGATTATCTGCGTCCGTTTGTAGATACTATTGAAGTCGATAACTACGGGACCTGCTACGGAATCATAAACCCTGAAGCAGCATTTAAAGTGGTGATTGAAGCGCATGCCGATGAGATCTCCTGGTACGTAAATTATATTACCGATGATGGTTTGATCTACGTCATTCGCAATGGTGGTTCGGATCACATGATTGCGCCCTCCAAAGTTGTAAATCTGCATGGCGAAAAAGGAATAGTTAAAGGCGTGTTCGGCTGGCCGGCCATTCATACGCGCGGCGCGGGCTCTGACAAACCAGTTCCTAAAATTGAAAATATATTTATTGACTGTGGCGCAACCTCTAAAGAAGAAGTAGAAGAACTGGGCGTTCACGTGGGCACCATGATTACCTACCCTGACCAGTTTTTTGAACTGAATGACCGATATTTTGTTTCGCGTGCCCTCGATAACCGGATCGGTGGTTTTATGATTGCCGAAGTAGCAAGGCTTTTAAAGGAACACGGTAAAAAACTTCATTTCGGCCTCTATATCACAAACTCCGTTCAGGAGGAAGTTGGATTATACGGGGCGGACATGATTGCTGATACCATTAAACCCAACATTGCAATCGTCACCGATGTTACGCATGACACCAGCACACCAATGATTGAAAAAAAGAAAGAAGGTGATCAAAAATGCGGCAATGGACCGGTTGTATTTTATGCCCCTTCTGTGCACCATACCATCCGCGAATTGATTGTGGACGCAGCCAAAGAAAACAACATTCCTTTCCAGCGAGCCGCCGCAAGCCGGGCAACCGGTACGGACACGGATGCTTTTGCTCATTCCAACGGTGGTGTTCCGTCTGCTCTTATCTCCTTGCCGTTAAGATACATGCACACTACGGTGGAGATGGTTTCCAAAAAAGATGTTTCGCATGTGATCGATTTGATTTATCAGACGGTTTTAAAAATTCAGCCGGACATGAAACTTAAATATCATTAATAAAGTATAATAAAAAGTAAGAATGAAAACAAAATTAATCGCTCCTTCCCTGCTCTCTGCGGACTTCGGGCATTTGCAGCGCGACATTGAGATGCTCAACCGATCGCAGGCAGACTGGCTGCACATCGATGTGATGGACGGATGCTTTGTACCGAACATTTCTTTTGGTTTCCCGGTGATGAAAACCGTGCAGCAGCATAGCACCAAATTTAAGGATGTGCACCTTATGATTGTGGAGCCTGAGAAATATGTGGAGCAGTTTGTGCAGGCCGGTGCTGATTTGGTCTCGGTGCATTATGAAGCGTGCACGCATTTGCACCGAACCATTACGCAGATTCAGCAGAAAGGTGCGAAAGCTGGCGTGGTTTTAAATCCGGCCACACCTGTCCTGTTATTGGAAGATATCATCAACGAAGTGGACCTGGTATTGCTGATGAGTGTGAATCCCGGCTTTGGCGGACAAACCTTTATTGAAAACACCTACCGCAAGATTTCGCAAACGAAGGATTTAATTCTGGCAAATAATGCAACAGCGCTGATCCAGGTGGATGGCGGTGTGAATACGGAAAATGCGGGTAAACTTTTTGACGCGGGTGCTGATGTATTGGTAGCCGGCAATGCTGTTTTCAGTTCTGCGGACCCGGAGCGGACCATTGAACTGCTTAAACTTTAAAAAACAAATAAACCCCGCCAGCAAGCGGGGTTTGTTTTTATCTCGTTGATTTTCTTTATTTAGAAAACCTCGCGGCCGGCAAAATGGAAGTCAGCTTCAATTTTGGCATTCTCGTCAGAGTCTGAACCGTGCACTGCGTTCTCGCCCAGGCTTCTGGCAAACATTTTACGGATTGTTCCTTCTGCAGCTTCCGCCGGATTGGTCGCGCCGATCAGTTTACGGAAATCTTCTACGGCATTGTCTTTTTCCAGAACGGCTGCGACAATAGGTCCGGAGCTCATGAAATCCACAAGTTCACCATAGAAAGGACGCTCAGCATGTACTTCGTAAAATTTCTTTGCATCAGCCACCGTTAGCTGCGTAAGCTTCATCGCTTTAATTTTAAAACCTGCTTCAGAAATTTTTCCGAGGATTGCACCAATATGCCCGTCTGCCACTGCATCCGGCTTAATCATGGTGAATGTAATATTACCTGACATAAATCGTATTTTTTAGTGGTGCGAAAATACAAAAACTTTTATATATTTGTCTTGAAATTCTCAATGAGAACGGCCGGATTTCATTTGGCACAGAACTTGTAAATCTGATTTACGATTCTCATGTTTAATTTGAGTTTTCATGGTTATTAGTTTTTACCCAGCCTCGGCTGGGTTTTTTTATACCATGTTTTGCTCTTCAGTTTCTTCCATAAGTTTCAGATAGGTCAGATAGCGGCTCTCCTCTATCGCGCCGGTTTGCAGTCCCGCAAGCACGGCACATTTCGGTTCGTTCAGATGGAGACAATTGTGAAACTTACAGCTTCTGCCGGTGGCAAAAATTTCAGGAAAGAAATGCTGAATATCTTCCTTTTCCATATCGATCATTCCAAATTCGCGGACCCCCGGCGTATCGATAACGCTGCCGCCAAAAGACCAGAAATGCATTTGGGCGAAAGTGGTTGTATGCTTCCCTTTCAGATGCGTTTCGGAAATTTCAGAGGTTCTTAAATTAAGATCGGGTTGCAAGGCATTTACCAGCGTAGATTTGCCGCTGCCGGAATGGCCAAAAAAGACACTGACCTGATCTTTTAATAAATCACGCAGCGCCTCCAGATTCTGACCACTGTAGGAAGAAATGAGCAGGCACTGATAGCCGATTTGCTCGTACATGAGTTTTAAACTTTCACAAATTTCAGTTTCTTCCGCAAAAAGCAAATCTGTCTTATTAAAAAGAATAACCGGACGTATCGAATAGGCTTCGCAGCAGGCCAGGAAGCGGTCCAGAAAACCAAGTGAAGTTTCAGGATGTTTAAGGGTGAAGATGAAACACGCCACATCAATATTGGACGCGATGATATGGGCTTCTTTACTTAAATTAACAGATTTGCGGATCAGGTAATTTCTGCGGGGTTCAATCTTTGTGATCCAGGCAATATCATCCTTTTCCAGACTAAACTGCACGTGATCACCTACAGCGAGCGGATTCGTGAGGCGGGTTTTCAGTAATTTAAATTTTCCGCGAATGCGCGCTTCGTAAATCTGCTGCGATTCCTGCTCCAGCACCTGATACCAGCTCCCTGTAGATTTAATGATCAGTCCCTGCACTACTAAATATTATTCTGAACTTCAATAGATTCCTCGTGGATTGCCTTAAAGATGCGCTCGATGAATTCTGCAGACATACCGGATTCATCAGCTTTTGCATTAGCGTATTCGGTAATCACTCTCCAGCGGTCTGGCTGGAAGATCGCAATATTATTCTTCTTTTTCAGTGTTCCGATTTTTTCTGAAATTTTCATTCGCTGGGACAATAGGTCAATCAGCTGAAAATCGAGATCAGAAATAAAAGTACGGTGGCGGCCCATTTCATCATCAAATTGGGAAATATCCTGCGTACGGATCTGCAGATTATTGATCATGGAACCCAGCACCTCCGGCGTGATTTGCTGTGCAGCATCACTCCAGGCTTCGTCCGGCTGGTAATGAGTTTCAATCATCATTCCCTCATAGCCCACGTTGAGCGCTTCCTGTGCTACTGCTGCTAAACCGGTGCGGTTCCCGCAAATGTGGGAGGGATCTACCAGCATGGGAATATTAGGAAATTCGTTTTTAAAATCAAGCGCAATCTGCCAGTTCGGGATATTGCGGTATTTCGTTTTTTGGTAATTAGAGAAACCACGGTGAATAACCCCGAGGTTATGAATATCCTGGCCCAGAAGTCTTTCCAGTGCGCCGATCCACAAGGGTAAATCCGGATTCACGGGATTTTTAACGAGCACCGGCTTATCGGTTCCTTTCAGCGCGACGGCGATTTCCTGCACCGTAAAAGGGTTCACTGTACTGCGTGCGCCAATCCACAAAATATCAATATCGGCAGCCAAGGCTTCTTCCACGTGGTAGGCATTTGCCACTTCCGTCGCCGTTTTAAAGCCGTACTCTTCTTTTACCTTCTGCAGCCATTTCAAGCCGATCGCTCCTACACCTTCGAAACCGTTGGGTTTCGTTCTGGGTTTCCATATCCCCGCGCGATAGACAGGCACCGGCAGATTATTTTCTTTAATAAGACGCGCGGTTTCCATCATTTGCGTTTCGCTTTCAGCGCTACATGGTCCGGCAATAATCAGCGGTTGCGGAAACTGGTTGATCCAGTTGTTTTCAAGGGTTTTCAAGTCCATCACGATAAAATATGGGTGTAAAATTTAGTTAAAGTCGAATTTAAAGTATTCATCCAGTTCTTTAAGAACCGGATTTATTTCAACAAATTTATCAAAAATCTTTCGCTTGGTCATGACTTCGCGCTTCATTGTTACATCAAGTTTATATTCCGTCTTAATGTTAAAATGATTCACCTTATGCATGAAGTGATTGAAAAACTCAGCGCGCACCTTGTCAAACTCAGTGCGGGCTGATTCAGATGGGTAGGTGACTTCCACGGTATCCTCACCTTTTTTGTTGAGCTGAAAGGAGCTGATGGCATTAAACACCAATACTTCTTCCTGCTGCAGTTTTCGCAGAAACAATTGCCATTCCTTGTGCAAATCGGTTTCGCTCCAGTGCGAACTCGGCAAAACCTTCGTTTCGACCAGAACGTTTTCTTCAGGCTTTTTCTCTGATTTTTTCAGAGCAGCGGTAATGCTAAAGCCTGAGCTGCTTCTTCTTGTTCCAATCGGCGCCGTTGTTTTAATCTCGGGCGTTGCTGCTTCTTTAAGCGGCTCAAAAGTTTTTTTTGCATCAAGCTTGGGAGCTGGTTCTGCAATGACCTGCGCTGCCGGTCGGGTAACTTTTGCCTTTTCATCGCCGGTCAGTTTAGCCGGCGGTAAAATCAGGAACTTTTTTTTTTAAGCGCGTTTTCTCCTGCCGCTGTCAGTGAACAGAGTTGCATGAGTGCAATTTCCACCGTCAGCCGCGGGTTTTTAGATGATTTGTAATTAATATCGGCATGGTTACAGATTTCCACTGCATCCACCAACTGCTGTGGTGTCCATCTCGCGCTTTCTTCACGGAAACGCTGCTTCGTATGCTCGCTGGCTTCAATGAGTGAGAGAGTCTGCGGGTGTTGCGACATCATCAGATCACGGAAATGGCTGCCCATTCCACCGATAAAAATGTGCGGGCTGAAACCGCGACGGATAATTTCGTCCAAAGAAACCAAAGCTTCACTTATTTTATTATCAAAACAAAGTGAGGCCATATTGAGGTATTGCTCGTAATCCAGAACATTCAGCACCTCGGCGGCCTTGGCCATGGTAATGTTTCGCTGGCAAAAAGTTGCCAGGCGATCAAAAATGGAAAGCGCATCCCGAAGTGCGCCGTCTGCTTTCTGGGCAATTAAATATAATGCGTCATCTTCGTAGGAAATCCCCTCCTTTTCTGCAATCTTCTTTAAATGCTGCTGGATATCCTCGATCGTAATTCTTTTAAAATCAAAAATCTGACATCTGGATAAAATCGTCGGAATGATTTTGTGCTTTTCTGTAGTGGCGAGAATAAAAATTGCGTGTGCCGGTGGTTCCTCCAGGGTTTTCAGGAAAGCATTGAAGGCCGCCTGCGAAAGCATATGCACCTCATCAATAATATAAATCTTGTATTTCCCGACCTGCGGACCGAAACGAATCTGATCGGTGAGTTCCCGGATATTATCTACCGAGTTATTGGAAGCTGCATCCAGCTCGAAAATATTATAGCTGAAATTGTCTTCCGAAGTAGATCCGTCGCGCTCATTAATCTTGCGCGCCAGAATGCGGGCGCAGGTCGTTTTACCCACACCGCGCGGGCCGCAGAATAGCAACGCTTGTGCCAACTGATTTTCAGCAATGGCATGCTCCAGCGTATCCGTAATGTGCGATTGGCCAACGACCGTATCAAACTCCTGAGGACGATATTTGCGGGCAGAAACTACAAAATTTTCCATTGGTCAAAAGTACGGAATTAAATCAAAAATAAAAGGAAAAACCGATGACTGCCCTTCTGTATGAACTGCAATCACCGGTTTAAATTAAAGTGTATAATCCTTAAGCCGAACCTCCTTCTTCCAGGATTTCTTTTTGCTGATATTCCTGCACAAGATCAATCGCATTTGCCACCACATCACTTAAAGCAGTAATAAAAGTGCCTTCCTCAGCCATGCTTATGGCATGTTTCAGTGCTTCGGTTTCCTTGGGAATATTTTCATAGTGAACATTTCGGCCCGCTTCCAGAATTCCGGCGATCAGCAACTCATTAATTTCCTCCTCCGTTCTCCCACGCAGATGCCGCTCATTTCGGATGATAATGTGATCAAACATGCGACCGGCAATCTTGCCGCATTCTTTAATGTCGCTATCCCGGCGGTCTCCAACACCGGAAATAATTCCTATTTTTTTGGTCGCTTCCACATTTTTCAGATAATCCTCAATGGCCTCATAACTGGCCGGATTATGCGCAAAGTCAATAAGCACTTTAAACTTCTTGAATTTAAAAACATTGAGCCTGCCGGGTGTGAGCATGGGGCTTGGAATAAAAGTGCGGAGTGAATTAGCAATATCCTCAATTCCGAAACCATAAAGGTACGCAGCCAGCGATGCCGCCAAGACATTGGCGACCATGAACTTCGCTTTTCCATCCATCGTGATCGGGATATTGTTGGCTTTCGCAATCCGGATTTTCCAATCGCCTTTTTTAATGGTGATAAAACCTTCCTCGAAAACGCAGCATATTTTTCCTTCCCTGGAGAATTTTTTAATGTGCGGATTGTTTTCATCAAGGCTGAAAATAGCCACTCTTGCATCGAGGTCATTCAGAAGTTTCATGGAATATTCATCTTCAGCGTTGAGAATATTCCAACCGTCTTTTTTCACCGCATCCAGCACAACTCTTTTAACTCGGGTAAGATCCTTAAGACTGTGGATATCGCTCAGACCCAAATGATCTTCTTTAATATTGGTCAGAACACCGATATCGCATGAACTGAAACCCAGGCCGGAGCGCAAAATTCCCCCGCGCGCAGTTTCCAGCACGGCAAATTCCACAGTTGGATCCTTCAATACAAATTCCGCTGACAAAGGACCGGTTGTATCCCCTTTGCTCAGCATCGTATTTTGAATATAGATTCCATCTGAGGTGGTGAATCCCACACGGTAGCCATTGCTTTTGACGATATGGGCAATTAATCTGGTGGTCGTAGTCTTACCATTGGTTCCGGTAACAGCGATAATGGGAATGGTGGCCGGTTTGCCCGGTGGATATAACATATCAACTACAGGCGCTGCAACATTCCGCGGCAGACCTTCTCCGGGCGCGAGATGCATCCTGAAGCCGGGCGCGGCATTTACTTCCAAGATGGCGCCACCGCTTTCTTTTAAAGGTTGGGTCAGGTTTTCAGCGATAATATCAATACCGCATACATCCAGTCCCACAATACGGGAGACACGTTCCGCCAGCGTTATATTTTCCGGATGCACGAGATCTGTAACATCAATAGAAGTTCCGCCGGTCGATAAATTGGCAGTGGATTTTAAATAAATAATTTCACCGCTTTTTGGTACTGACTCTAAAGTGTACTTAAGGTTTTGCAGCAGCGCGTGGGTATCCTTATCAACGATTATTTCCGTCAAGACATTTTCATGGCCGAAACCGCGGCGCGGATCCTGATTCTCCTTATCGATCAATTCCTGAATAGTGAGCTTTCCGTTTCCGATCACGTGTGCCGGAACGCGTCGTGCGGCTGCTACCATTTTGTTATCAATCACCAAAACACGGAAGTCGTAGCCTGAAATATATCTTTCTATAATAACCTTTTCGGAAAACTTCTGCGCAAACTCAAGTCCTTGCAAAGCCGTTTCGTAATCCTGGATATTAATCGTAGAACCTTTACCATGATTACCATACAGCGGTTTCAGAACAATCGGAAAACCGAGTTCTTCGACCTTTTTTTTAAGGCCGGCTTCATCCGAGATTACGGTTCCGCCGGGCACAGGAATAGCTGCGTCGGTCAGCATTTTTTTTGTAAGCTCTTTATTACAGGCAATTTCCACTGCAATAGAACTGGTTTTGCCGGTAATGGTGGCCTGGAAACGCTGCTGGTTTACACCATAGCCCAATTGCACCAGAGAATTCTTGCCCAGGCGAATCCACGGAATTCTTCTGGCAACTGCTTCCTGAACAATGCTTCCGGTGGAAGGCCCCAGTCGTTCTTTTTCGCGGATCTCACGCAGTTGCTGTAGGCAGGCATCAATGTCATAAGGTTCGCCCGCGATCAGCGCTTCGGCAATTGCCACTGATTCTTCGGCGGCAAATACGCCGCAGTTTTCTTCAAGATAACTGAAAACGACATTATAAGTGCCCGGCGTTTTGGTTTCTCTGGTACGACCAAAACCAGTGTCCATACCCGCAAGTGTCTGTATTTCCAGGGCAATGTGTTCAATGACGTGGCCCATCCAGGTGCCCATCTCTACCCGTTGAAAAAAGCCGCCTTCGACGCCTTCCGAGCAGCGATGCGTGTGCAGCGAAGGAATCAGAGCTTCCAGCCGTTCGCGGAAGCCATCAATCTTGTTGGTCGGCAGTTGTTCAACCTCCTCGAGGTTCAGCCGCATCTGTACCAGCTTCTGCCGGCGAATACTCCAGATGTTCGGTCCCCGTAAAACTTGTATTTTTTCAATTTTCATATAGTAATGTAATCTTTATTTGAAGTCGCGAATCTTGATTTACGTAAAGATAAGCGAATTGCTGAAAATTTTTATAAATAAATTTATTTAAGGTTAAGTTTTCCTCCTGCTGATAGCATTTTACGGACCACTCTTACATTCTGGAAGCAGAATTGTATCTCCCTGAGCTAAATATATTTTTTAATTTTGCATTTATGGAAGCAGTTGGAAAACTTATGATCATCGGGGGAGCCGTAAACAAAGGCAGCTTTTCGGAGGTCGACTACGATAATAACATAGAGAAAAACCTCAACTTTTTCGAACGCGGAATCCTGCGGAAGATGATAAATGAGAGCCGCCTGAAAGAAGACAGCGTTATTGAAATTATCACCACCGCCTCGCAAATCCCGCAGATTGTCGGACCGGAATATAAGAAAGCTTTCGAGTTTCTCGGTGCTAAAAATGTGAACATACTGGATATCACCAACCGCGAACAGGCCAACAGTGATGCCATCACGGCGCGTGCAGCCGCAGCAGACGTAGTTATGTTTACCGGCGGTGACCAACTGCGATTAACTTCCATTCTGGGAGGCAGCCGCTTTCATGATATCATCCTCATGAAATATCTCAAAGAAGATTTTATTTATGCAGGAACTTCTGCCGGTGCCGCAGCATCTTCTGAAAATATGATTTATCAGGGTTCCAGCGGTGAAGCGCTGCTGAAAGGCGAAATTAAAACCACCCAGGGATTAGGTTTTATTGAAAACGTAATTGTAGATACCCATTTTGTGCAACGCGGCAGAATTGGCCGGTTATTTCAGGCGGTGGTGAACAATCCGCGCACGCTCGGAATCGGTCTGGGTGAAGACACCGGCTTGTATATCTATAAAGATATTATGACTGCTATTGGCTCCGGCCTTGTTATTTTAGTGGATGGACGTTTCATTAAAGATACGAACCTGACCAACGTAGAATTAGGAAAACCTATTTCAATTGATAATCTGACGGTGCATGTGATGTCGCAAAATGACTTTTTTGATTTAAAGACCAAAGAACTCACGATTGTCAATAGCCAGTATAAGGCAGTGCCACAGGAAGTCAATTAAAGAAAGTTTAAAATGAAAGTTATTATACACGGAGGATTTTTCTCCGAGAGCGAACAGTCGCATGAGGTCAAAGTGGCAAAACAAAACGCACTAAAATCAATTGCTGAAAAAACACATGCATATTTAAAAAATCATACCGCAGAAGAAACTGTGGTCTATGGTGTAAAACTGCTGGAAGACGATGAACTTTTTAATGCGGGAACCGGTTCTCAGATACAAAGCGATGGCAGAATCAGGATGAGCGCAGCGCTGATGAACGGAGAAACCCAGCGTTTCAGCGGGGTGATGAACGTGGAGCATGTTCGCAACCCGATTGAGCTGGCTCTTGCTCTAAAAAATGAAGATGACCGTGTTTTGGGTGATTCAGGCGCATGTTTGTATGCCCAGCAGCATGGCTTTGAAAAATATTCGCCGGAAACCGAACAGCGTCGCCGGGAATTTGAAGAAAAGAAAGCCAACGGTGGCAAAGGCACCGTAGGATGCGTCGCGCTGGATGCGAATGGCAAATTAGCTGCCGCCACCAGCACAGGCGGAAAAGGTTTTGAATTGCCGGGCCGGATTTCGGACTCCGCTACAGTCGCAGGAAATTTTGCCAATGCACACTGTGCCGTAAGTTGTACCGGTGTAGGTGAAGATATCGTGAGCAATGCAACGGCTGCTAAAATCGTGACCCGCGTAACGGATGGAATGTCGCTTTCGGCCGCGTTTGAAAAAACATTTTCCGAATTAAAGGAAATCAATGGATTTGCGGGCGCAATTGCGATTGACAGAAACGGCAATATCTTCCATCAGGACTCTGAACCCACCATGGTCTACGCTTCTTTCGATGGCGACCAGTTTAATATTTTTGAGTAAAAAGCCGAAGCGTTTCCCAACAAAAATTAGCTTCGCACTCTTTTTGCTACTATAGTTTCTATTAAATTAAACTATTATGAAAAAGCTATTATTCGCCGCACTGTTCGGTTCTGTATTTCTGTTCAGCTGCGCGCAAAAAGAAGAAAAACGCGAGGAATTTAAAGCAGAACACGACAAGGATTTTAAAAGAAACGCCGGTGTGGATTCGGCTGCTTTATACGATGAGGAAAAGCTGGATTCACTGCAAACCCAGCCTTAGAAAAAGAATGCGACTCAAACGAGCCGCATTTTTTATTTTAATAATTAAATAATACAGAGCCCCAGGTAAAACCGCTGCCAAAAGCAGACAGCAGTACAAGATCTCCTCTTTTGATTTTTCCCTGGTCGATCGCTTCGCTCAGCGCAATAGGAATGGATGCCGCCGTCGTATTTCCGTATCGCTGAATATTATTGAAAACTTTCTCTTCCGGCAGCTGCAACCGTTGCTGAATGAACTGCGCAATCCGGAGGTTTGCCTGATGCGGAATGAACATATCCAGATCTTCAATAGTCTTTCCGGCAGCCTGCAGGGCTTCCATCATCGTTTCAGGAAAACGGGTCACTGCGTGTTTAAAAACAAAGTTGCCGTTCATTTTCGGGTAGATTTCCTCATCGGTGATCTGATCCGGCTCTTTCGCCAGGCGATCACTCCAGCCATATTTGGAACCCGGAAATTTGGTGCAGAGTTCGTCCGCATATTTACCTTCCGAGTGCATATTGGTATTTAAAATATTGCCGCTGCTTTCTTCATCGGAAGCCGAAAGCACCACAGCCCCTGCCCCATCACCGAAAATCACAGAAACGCCGCGCCCGGCATCGGAAAAGTCCAGGCCAAAAGAATGAATTTCAGCGCCCACTACCAAGATGTTTTTATACTGACCTGATTTAATAAAGGCATTGGCCACGCCCATCGCGTACACAAAACCGGAACACTGATTGCGCACATCCAGCGCGCCGATATTTCCGCAACCGAGCATTTCCTGGAGCAATACGCCGCACCCCGGGAAATAATAGTCCGGCGAAAGCGTGGCAAACACGATATAATCAATATCCTTCGCTGTTAAGCCCGCACTGGCAATTGCTTTCTCTGCTGCTTTAAAGCCTAAATATGCTGTTGTTTCTTCGCTGTCATTTCGGTTTTTGCGGTGATGCCGCTGTTTGATGCCGGTACGCTCGGTGATCCATTCGTCACTGGTTGTCATGAGCTTCGCCAGATCATCGTTAGTGACAATATTTTCCGGTACATAATGGCCGTGTCCGGAAATGGTACTTTTTATCATGTGATGGTATTTTTAACAAAGATAAAATATATTTAGCCATACATAAGATCGAAAGAATGATGCATTAAAAAAAGTATTTTTGCAGTATGCCCATTATAAATATCTACAGTTCTGCCGGTTGTGAATGGATTGATGTGCGCAGCGCCTCTGCGGATGATCTCGCTTTTATTCAGCATAAATATAACATTAATCCGCTGCTCCTGGAAGATACGCTGGACGCGAATCACCTGCCTAAATACGAAACCGACGGCGAGGTACGGTTTTTCCTGATGCGCGAAAACACCAAATCAGAACGCGACAATCTGAACACAATTTCCGACGTTTCCACCAAACTCGGCGTTTTTCTCACGGGCAATACCATCATCACGATTCACCGGATGCGTAATGCCAGTATTACCGAAATGAAAGCGGAAATCGCAGACAATCGCTACCCTGCAATTACACGGGACGAAATTGCACTGCAGCTGGCCTTAAAAGTTTTAAAATCTTTCGATGAAGAATCGCAGCGCCTGCTCACACTTATGGATGAAATTGAAACGGAAGTGTTCCTGAATAAAATTAATAAAACGGATCACATTAAAAGGCTGTACCGCCTGAAAAGGAAAGCGGGCCTGAATGCCAGAATTTTGTCCATTTCGCATACGTGGGTCGATAAGTTTTGTCAGCTCAAGCTGGAAGAAGTTGCTGTTACTGATTTAAAGGACAAACAGCGCGACGTGATCGGCGATTTCGATCACCTGACTGTACAGGTTTCCAACTTAATATCGATGTTTCTGGCATTAAGTGATCAGCGTGCAAATCAGGTGATGAAAATGCTGGCAATTTACTCGATGTACTTTTTCCCGATTACCTTTATTGCGGGAATTTACGGGATGAATTTTGACGCGATGCCGGAACTACATACAAAATATGGTTATTACATTACACTTGCAGTGATGGGAATTATTTCGCTCATCACATTTTTATACGTGCGAAGAAAAGGATGGTAAAACAAAATCCGGCCAGCAGCCGGATTTTTATATTTTAAAAGTTTAACAATCGGATTTCGATACGCCTGTTTTGCGCCAGACATTCTTCGGATTCATCTTCGTCACATATTGGATATTGAGAACCGTAGCCTTCCGCTTCGATGCGGTCTGCGGCAATTCCTGCTTCCAATAACTTCAACTTAACTGCCTGCGCGCGAAGGTTAGAAAGTTTCATATTGCTTTCCTCGCTGCCAGTTTCATCTGTATAGCCGCCAACTTTGATTTTCGCCGTCGGGTAATCGTTGAGGATCTGCGCCAGATTATCCAACTGTTTTTCTGCACCGGGCTTCAGGTCGCTGCTGCCGCTCATGAAATGGATGTTTTCTACTGTATACCACTGGTTTGGTTCCAGCATGCGCTTATCCTGCAACTTCAGACTGTTGTAAAACTCATACAGCTGACTGTTTTCACCGATCGCAATATTTTTGTTACTTAGTCGAATTTCCTGAATGTTTCCGGTATCATATACGTAATCCCCCTCTTCATTAAGGTTCCCGATTGCGACCACCGGTGTGCTCACGGCACTTCCTTCCGCCGGAAGCATCACTTCCCCTGGTACATTAACCAAGCGACCTAATCTTTCCATACGTTCTGTTTCAATTTTATCTTTATGCATCACTGCCAGGGTCGGCGCGATCACAAGCGAAACAATGGACATTAACTTAATTAAAATATTCATGGACGGTCCGGAAGTATCCTTAAAAGGGTCACCCACCGTATCACCTGTCACAGAGGCTTTATGCGGATCAGAACCTTTATAATAAGTCTGACCGTTAATATCAACACCTTTTTCGAATGATTTTTTTGCGTTATCCCACGCGCCGCCGGCATTATTCTGGAAAATGCCCATGAGCACACCCGCCACGGTAGCACCGGCCAGAAATCCGCCAAGTACTTCGGGACCGAAAATAAAACCAATAAGCAGCGGTGAAGCTAAAGCAATGGCACCCGGCAATATCATTTTCCGGATAGAAGCATCGGTGGAGATGGCAACACATTTCTCATATTCCGGAACCGCATTACCTTCCAGAATGCCCGGGATCTCGCGGAACTGGCGACGTACTTCCTCAACCATAGCCATCGCTGCCTGACCTACTGCGGTAATCGCCAGAGAAGAGAAAATGAAAGGAATCATAGCGCCGATGAAAAGCCCTGCCAGCACATCTGCTTTGTAAATATCTATACCATCAATGCCGGCAATGCCAACGAAAGCAGCGAAAAGTGCTAAAGCGGTTAGCGCGGCAGACGCGATCGCAAATCCTTTACCGGTGGCCGCAGTAGTATTTCCAACGGCATCCAAAATATCTGTACGCTCGCGCACTTCCTTGGGCATTTCGCTCATCTCGGCGATACCGCCGGCATTATCTGCAATTGGCCCAAAGGCATCAATGGCAAGCTGCATAGCAGTGGTCGCCATCATTCCGGCTGCAGCAATCGCTACACCGTAGAGTCCGGCACATAAATAAGATCCATAAATTCCGCCCGCCAGCACCAGAATAGGCAACAACGTGGATTCCATCCCAACAGAAAGGCCGCCGATAATATTGGTGGCATGCCCGGTGGAGGACTGTCGGATAATATTTTTAACAGGCCTTTTGCCCATCGCGGTATAATACTCGGTGATGATACTCATTAAAGTTCCTACTAAAAGACCCACGATAATGGCGCCGAAGACGCCCATTTTTGTAAAGGCAAACCCACGAAGTTCCATGGTGTCCGGCAATAAATAAGTAACCAGGAAATAGGACGAGATGGCAGTCAGGATAATGCTGCCCCAGTTGCCGAAGTTTAAGGCGTTCTGAACCGGCGAGGTATCCAGCTCATTGGTTTCGGCAATCTTCACAAACAAAGTTCCGACTATAGAATAGATAATTCCCGTTCCCGCGATCAGCATCGGCAATAAAATAGGTGCGAATCCGCCAAAGGCATCCTGAGAAATCGTTTCGCGGCCCAGTACCATAGTCGCTAATACGGTGGCTACATAAGAACCGAAAAGGTCAGCGCCCATTCCCGCTACGTCGCCCACATTATCACCCACATTGTCTGCAATGGTAGCAGGATTGCGCGGATCGTCTTCCGGAATTCCCGCTTCAACTTTCCCGACAAGGTCAGCACCGACATCCGCGGCCTTGGTATAAATCCCGCCACCTACTCTGGCGAATAAGGCAATGGATTCTGCCCCGAGTGAAAAACCAGTCAGAATTTCAACGGTCCGCTCCATTTCCACCGAATCGACCGGTGCGCCGCTAGCGAATATTTGTTTAATGATAAGGTATAGCGCACCCAGCCCAAGAACAGCGAGGCCTGCGACACCCATTCCCATTACGGAACCGCCCGTAAAAGAGACTTTGAGTGCCTTCGCCAGCGAAGTTTTAGCGGCTTCTGCTGTGCGGACATTGGCCTGCGTGGCAATTCGCATTCCGATAAAACCGGCCGCGGCGGACATTACAGCGCCGAGCACAAATGAAAGACCAATGGTCCAGTGCGAGTTGGTGTTGGAGGCGCCCATCACGGCGAGCAGGATGGCAGCGATGATAACAAAATACAGCATCATTCTGTACTCTGCCCGGAGAAAGGCCATGGCGCCATCGGCGATGTGACCACTGATTTCGCGCATTCGGTCGGAACCGCTTTCCTGCCGTGCGACCCAGCGGCTCTGTACAAAAGTGTACACCAGTGCGAGAATACCAAAGATTGGTACGAGAACAAATAATTCCATAGGCGTTTTTTTTAATTTGGTGTTAAAATGATAACTAAAGTACATAAAATAGTGGAATTATGATATGCCTAAAATAAAAAGAGCAGCTGCCTTTAACCGGCAACTGCTCTTTATTAACTATTATAGCAAGATTATCCGCCAAATTTATTGGCATAGTCTTTCTGGGAAGCTTTCACAACTGCCATTGCATGTTCGGCACCGTATACTTCCTGAATGTGGCACTTTGCGGGCTCATCCGGCAGGTTTTTGTAGGTAAGGAAATAGTGCATCAGTCTCTTCACTTCTGCCTGGGGCAATTCGTTGATATCGCGGAAGTGGCCAAATGCGTGATCACCTTTCATGACGGCAACAATTTTATCATCAGCTTCACCTTTGTCGATCATCTTAAAACCACCAATAGGAATAGCTTCCAGCAGCATTCCGCCGGCGTGGATGCTGTGTGAACTGAGTACACAGATATCCAGCGGATCCAAATCGCCTGTATTAACGTCAGTTGCACCGCTTTCCAAGGCCAGTTTCAAAACTTCATCGTGGCAATACGTGCGCGGCACAAAACCGTACAAAGCCGGAATAATATTGGAAAACTGCTGAGGGCGGTCCACCTTCAGGTAGCCGCTTTGCTTATCAACTTCATATTTAATGGTATCGCTCGGAACAATTTCCACAAAAACATTAACCACGCGTGGTGCTTCTTCTCCGGCGGAAATCCCGTGCCAAGGATGTGCTTTAAAATTAGGTATCATTTATATAGTTTAATTTACAATCATGTTTTCTTTTCTTAAAAAATCGATCGCCGCGGCAAGGTAATCCTCTCCTTCCATATACTTCATAAGCAGCACCGTTTTGTACTCCTGCAAAGTGCTGTTCTCATTCAGCGTATCGTAGGTGGAATGCAACAGGTGCAATATATTCTCTTTCGATGCAACCACTGATTCCCAGGACTTTTTGGACAGATATAATTGCTGCGCCGCATTATAATCAAACTCCTGGGTGATGGCTTTTTCCGTCAGAAAGACAAACTCGTGAACGGCCAGATCTTCACCGAATCTTTTGATGAGTTGAGCAGGTTTAATCCTGTCCAAAAACAAAATCATCCGCTCATATGCCTGAATACGCTGTGCAGACTGCCCTTTCACAGAGAGCAGGCTGATTTCCTGTTTTTTAAATTTCAGGTAGTTGTACACGAACTGCCGTACATACACAAGAAAGGGCACGGCGATCAACAGTGCAAAAGCATACGGAAAATACGATGATTCTATCATTTTTTAAGAGTGTACAAAAGTACGAATTTTACCGCTTTAAAAGGAGATTTAGCAGTAATTCTTTCTTAGTGTAACGAAGGACAGGATACGGCTGGCAAACGGAACCAAAGCTTTTGAAAAAGCTTTCTACTCCCGGCAGGACGCTGCCCATGAAATTAAAGGTATGGGTGGCCGAATACTGTTGCAGCAACATATCAATGATAAAGGCGGACCCGTTATGTTTCCTGTTTTCTTCACTGTCCATGAGACTTAAAAGAAAAACAGTATCAGCTGTAACCACAAGGGTTGCTGCAGCAATTATTTTGTCCTCGTGAAGAGCAGCGACCGTACGAAGGAGCGAAATATTCTGAAGATAGTGAAGATATTTTTTAAGTTTTAATTTATCTTTTTGCTTTGCAAGACCCTTAAAGTTTAGCTCAATAAATGGCAATGCTTGACTTAACTTTACTTCTTTAAAACATAAATGCTGCGCTTTCTTCACCGCTGATTTTCTGCCTTTGTAATATAGTTTCCTTATTTGATTATAGTCACCGGCAGGAATACTATAATTTCTTTTAGATTCTAAATCAAGAATCTGATTGCTGTGATGAAAAGCATAATAAACAATACGGAATTTCTCTTTTAATGCCTTAAAAAAAAGTAATTCGATCTCGGGATTTGGTTTTGGTCCCGAGACTCCCAGCTGCTGACAAAAAAGCGGCATGATTGCCCACTGAATAAAGTATTTCCTGACAACCGGCACCGGCATGACATATTCATAATCGCCATATATCAGCAGTTCCCACCGCGGCGACAAATGATCAAGGATATCCTGTCGCGCATAAAAATTTTGTTGACTGGAATTTGCCAGACAAGTGTTATACTTTGAAAAATTTATTTCGTGATGCTTTAATCGGCGAATCATAGCAACCCTTCATCTGCAAAACTCAGGTAGGCAGTTTGTGTAATAATAAGATGGTCGAGCAGCTGAATATTCAGCAGCTTCCCGGCTTCCTGAATTTGTTTGGTTATTTTTAAATCTTCAGCGCTGGGTTTCAAATTTCCGGACGGATGGTTATGTGAGATAATTAAACCGGTAGCGAGATGTTCCAAAGCGGTTTTAAACAAAATCCGGATATCCACCACCGACTGATTGATCCCGCCTGAAAATAATCTGCTTTTATAAATGATTTTATTGCTTTGGTTTAAAAATACAGCCCAGAATTCCTCCGTACGCAAATCAGCCAAATGTGCGGCTAATACCCGGTAGGTATCCTGACTGCAAGTTACCTGAATACGCTCCGGGACTTCCTGCGCGGCACGCCGGCGGCCGATTTCTAACGCAGCGGCCACAGAAACTGCCTTAGCAGGGCCTACTCCTTTAAACTTGGATAAATCAGAAATCTGCAGCAACGAAAGCTGGTGCCAGTTATAATCGACCGACTGCAAAAGCTCGCGCGCCAGCTCGACTGCCGATTGCTCCCGCGAACCGCTGCCCAGAATAATCGCCAGAAGTTCCGCGTCGGATAAAGCAGCTCTGCCCTTCAGCAAAAACTTTTCGCGCGGACGGTCATCTTCAGCTAAAAATTTGATGGACATAGCGGGCAGTATATTTAGAAATTTATTTTTTTCTAAGATAGCCAATTTTCTGGTTATAAATCAGATAATGTTACCATCCTTCATCACAAGCTTTCGGTCGGCAGTGTCGGCGAGCTGTGTGTTGTGCGTTACAATCACGAAGGTTTGATCATATTTATCACGAAGGTCGAAAAACAACTGATGCAGATCATCCGCATTTTTAGAATCCAGATTTCCGGTCGGCTCATCGGCAAAAATTATCTTGGGTGAATTAATGAGTGCCCGTGCCACCGCCGTCCGCTGCGCTTCACCGCCCGACATTTCACCGGGTTTATGATGCAGCCGGTCTGCAATATTTAAATCCTCGAAAAGTGCAAATGCTTTCTCCAACGATTCTTTTTCATTTCGTCCGCCAATGCGGGTGGGCAGCAATACATTTTCCAACGCGGTAAACTCCGGCAGTAACTGATGAAACTGAAATACAAATCCGATATTTTCATTCCGAAAGCGCGACAACTGGCGGTCGTTCATATTAAGGAAGGATTCTCCGGCCAGTGAGATTTCCGACCGGTATCTTTTAGTATCGGAAGGACTATCCAAGGTTCCGAGGATTTGTAGTAAAGTGGATTTTCCTGCACCGGACTCTCCTACAATGGAGACAACTTCGCCCGGCGTGATGTGAAGGTTTACCCCTTTCAGCACTTCCAGATCACCATAGGATTTGTGGATATTAACAGCTTTAATCATAGGTCCAAAAATACGGCTTTCAACTTAAAGTTTGGCATGATGCCGATAAACAAAACTTCCGGCACTGTTGTACCGGAAGCTTATTGAGTTTTCAATTGGTATTTTATCCTAACAGCAAGGTCAGCGGCTGCTCCAGATATGTTCGCAGGGTTTGCAGGAACTGTGCTCCGGTGGCACCATCAACCACACGGTGGTCGCAGGCCAGGGAAAGCTTCATGGTATTTCCGACAACAATCTGTCCGTTTTTCACTACCGGTTTTTCCACAATGGCTCCTACCGACAGAATTGCAGAGTTCGGCTGATTGATAATCGAAGTAAAGGTTTCGATTCCGAACATTCCCAGATTAGAAACAGAGAACGTGGAACCTTCCATTTCATTCGCTTTCAGTCCTTTTGATTTGGCACGGGACGCCATATCCTTCACACCGGCGGAGATCTGATTGTAATTCATCTGATCGGCATTTTTCAATACCGGTACAACTAAACCATCCGGGATCGCTACCGCAACACCTACGTTGATATTTCCGTGGTGAATGATGCGGTCTTCCTTCCAGGTTGAATTTACCTGAGGATGTTTGCGCAGAGCCATAGCGGTCGCCTTAATGACCATATCGTTAAAGGAGATCTTCGTATCAGGCAGGCTGTTAATTTCTTTTCTGGCTTCAATCGCTTTATCCATATCGATTTCTACCATTAAGTAATAATGCGGCGCAGAGAATTTACTTTCAGAAAGACGCTTGGCAATCACGTTGCGCACCTGTGAGTTCGGTGTTTCGCTATCTTCGCCCTGAACGAACTGAACAGCGGGTTGAGCCGGCGCAGCAGCAGCTGCCTGTGGTTTTTCCTGAACAGCCTGCGGCTGATAGGACTCAACATCTTTTTTCACGATACGGCCGTTTTCTCCGGAGCCTTTCAGCGTGTGTAGATCTATACCTTTTTCTTCGGCCATTTTGCGGGCCAGCGGACTGATGGCAATGCGATCACTTAAATCAGCATTGGCGGAAACAGCTTTTTCCTCTTTTGGTTCAGCGGACTTTTCTTCAGTTGCTTTTGGTTCCTGCGGTTTCTTTTCTTCTTTTTTAGAAGATCCGCCGTTCAGTACAGCAGAAACATCTGTTCCCTCCGGACCAATAATGGCCAGGACGGAATCTACCGGCGCGCCTTCACCTTCCTGCACTCCAACGTGTAACAAAGTACCATCAAATTCAGATTCAAAATCCTGAACTGCTTTATCAGTTTCAATTTCTGCCAGGATGTCGCCTTCTTTTACTTTGTCTCCCACGTTTTTGTGCCACTTGGCTACCTTTCCTTCCGTCATCGTATCGGAGAGGCGCGGCATAGTGATCACCTCTACTCCTTCCGGAATTTCAACATCGGCTTCTTTTTCGTAAGAAGTGCTTTCGTCTTCGGTTTTATGTTCGTCGTCGATTTTCTTCTCTTCCTTCTTTTCGCTCATTCTTTCATCGCGCATCGGACTTTTCAATCCGCTGATATCTTCCCCTTCTTTACCAATAATGGCCAGGACAGAATCCACGGGCGCAGATTCATTTTCCTCGGTTCCGATGTATAATAAAGTTCCGTCGAATTCAGATTCAAAATCCTGTACCGCCTTATCAGTTTCGATTTCAGCCAGGATGTCGCCTTCTTTCACTGCATCACCTACCTTCTTATGCCATTTGGCCACTTTTCCGTCGGTCATGGTGTCGGACAGGCGGGGCATGGTAATTACTTCTGCCATAGTATTTTCTTTATAGCTTCGGCTGCCGGAGCAACGTCAGTTTTTAGTTATTTTCTAATTTATTAATGAAAGGATAATCTTCCTGCGCGTAAACATAATCGTAGATCTTTTCGGTGTCAGGATACGGAGACTGCTCCATAAATTCAACACATTCTTCTACGAACTCTTTGGACTGCTGATCGATTTTTTCCAGTTCTTCTTCGGTTGCCCAGTTATTTTCGAGGATGCGGTGCTTCACAATTTCAATAGGGTCATCTTTTTTATGTTCCGCCACTTCATCTTTACTTCTGTACGGTTCCGCGTCAGACATGGAGTGCCCACGGTATCTGTAGGTTCTCGCTTCGATGAAGGTAGGTCCGTCTCCGCGGCGTGCGCGCTCGATTGCTTCAAAAGCAGCTTCTGCTACTTTTTCCGGATCCATCGCATCTACCGGCAGGCAAGGCATTTCATAACCCAAACCTAATTTATAAATATCTTCATGGTTGGCTGTTCTTTTAACGGAAGTTCCCATTGCATACTGGTTATTCTCCACCACAAAAACGACCGGAAGTTTCCAGTTCATCGCCATGTTAAAGGTTTCATGCAGAGAGCCCTGGCGCGCCGCACCATCGCCGAAGAAGCAAATGTTTACGGCTTTTCTGTCGAAATATTTATCAGCAAAAGCGATCCCCGCGCCTAATGGAATCTGGCCGCCCACGATACCGTGACCGCCGTAAAAGCGGTGCTCTTTACTGAAAATATGCATAGAGCCACCCATTCCTCCGGAAGTTCCTGTTGCCTTGCCACACAATTCAGCCATGATTCTTTTTGGGTCCACGCCCATCGCCATTGGGTGAATATGGCACCGGTAGGCGGTAATCATGCTGTCTTTAGACAAATCCATTGCATGCGTAAATCCGGCTGGGATTGCTTCCTGACCATTGTACAGGTGCAGGAACCCACGGATTTTCTGCTTCAGGTACAAAGAGCGGCACTTGTCTTCAAACCGTCTCCACATGGTCATCTCCTCGTACCACTTCAGGTAAACTTCTTTCGAAAATTCTTTCATATCTCTAAACAAATATTCAGCAAAAATAATAAAAATCTTTGTGATTTCCGCTACACCATGGCTTGCATATCGTTGCGACCATCGATGCTTAAAATGCTATTTTTACGGAGTTAAAAGCGACCGATGAAAACAAACACCTGTTTAGATAATCCGAAAGTTCCTTCTTTTATTTCCAATTTCTTCAATCCTATTTTTTCGCTGATATTTTACTTTGTCCTATACAGTGCATATAATTCCTCGCTGAAGGAGGCTTCGGTGCGTTTTGCCGGTCTGCTTTTGCTGGCGATTGTTCCGGTTACCGGCTGGATTATCTGGAATGTGAAACGCGGCTCGTACACAAACATGGATGTTTCTGATCAGCGGCAACGGCGGAGCCTCTATCCTATTATAGCCGCCGCACTGTTGCTTTATCTGTTCGTTACTTATTTTCAGACACAAAATGTTGATACGCCCGTCGTCGGGCTTTTGGTTTTATTGCTGTTATTGCAGGCGAGCAATTATTTTGTGAAAAGTTCCATGCATACCGCCTTAAATGTTTATGCCAGTGCGCTGATGTTTGAAGTGAAGTGGTATTGGGGTCTGATCTGGCTTATCATCACTTTTCTGGTTGCAATCAGCCGATTAATCCTGCAGCGGCATTCGGTAAAAGAAGTAT
Source organism: Chryseobacterium salipaludis (assembly GCF_022968825.1). GTDB lineage: Bacteria > Bacteroidota > Bacteroidia > Flavobacteriales > Weeksellaceae > Kaistella > Kaistella salipaludis. The sequence goes on along the minus strand of NZ_JALHKS010000003.1, from coordinate 62,444 downwards.
TGACCGGTGCCGGTATCGCGACTGCCATTTCCGTTTTGTATTTGTTTCTAAAATAAGCCATTCGTATTGGCATTATTTTAATAATATCCCTAATCACTAAAAATTAAATAGATGGCAGCAAAGATAAAAGCACTCTTGCAAAAGTTGGTGGAAATTATCAGATTATATCCGTTTGTATTGCTTTCTGCGATAACGGCTACAGTGTGCATGATAATATCAAATGATTTCACCGGTAATGTACGGATGGCGACCTACCCCTACACCAAAATTACAATCGTCGCGGCGCTGGGAATCTCTCTGTTTTTCGGCTTGCGGATGCTAACACAGCAAACGGGTAAGAAGTATATCTTCCAGATTGCCGGCTTGCTGCTGCTGCTTATTCTCCTCTACTTCATTTTGCCCGCTGATTATCGGGATTTCACGGAAGTATATGCTTATTTGCTGATTCCGGCATTTTTGATCAGCCATTTGTTTGTGGCCATTGCTCCCTTTGTAAACAACAGGAACAGCAAGAATTTTTGGAATTACAATATTCTGTTGTTTATCCGTACGGTCCTGACAGCGATTTTCACGGGCGTGATGACCGTGGGGTTGTTGCTTGCCATGGCTTCCATTGATGAGTTATTTATGCTGCGTGTGCCTTCCCAATACTATGCAAATGTTTCCTACACCATGCTCTTTGCCGGCAGCTCTATCATCTTTCTTTTATTTAATTCGAATGGCCTAGCTGATTTAAAAGAGCAGCGTGAGTATCCGCAGGTATTGAAATTCTTCACGCAATTTATTTTAATTCCCTTGTTATTGCTGTATAGCTTGATCTTATATGTGTACCTGGCAAAAATTATAATTTCCTGGGAATTGCCACGAGGCTGGGTTTCCTATTTAATTTTGGCCTATGCTATGGTGGGAATTTTAGCGTTGCTGTTAGTGCATCCCCTCAAAGAAGAGTCACGATCCTGGGTACAGGTTTTTGACAGGATTTTTTATTACAGCCTTTTGCCACTATTGGTACTTTTATTTGTTGCAATTTTTACCCGTGTACTGGAGTACGGTTTCACAGAACCGAGATATTTTGTGCTGGCGCTGGCTATCTGGTTGACGATTATAGCCTTCTATTTTATTACAAGCCGTGACAGACAAATCCGTTTTATCCCGCTGAGTCTGGTTCTTACAGGATTATTTGCAATTGCCTTTCCGTATTTTAATGCCTTTTCGGTATCGAAGCGAAGCCAGGAAAATGAACTGCTTACTACTTTGCGAAATAATAATCTGCTTATTAATAATACGATTGCATTCAGCCAAAAAGTTCCTGAACCGGTCGTTCAGCAGATTAGTTCCCAACTCGTTTTCCTCGCCATGCGAAATGAACACGATTTAATTTTAGGACTTATACCGGATTCCGATAAAGTGAAGCTCAAACTGCAGAAACGCGATTACTACACACTCGGTTTCACCGTGAATCAAATGTTTTCAAAAAAATATGAAGTTAAAAAACCGGAAACTCAGCTCGATTACGCGAGGTCCTTTACTCTGAAGACTGAACCAGAAATACTCCCGGTAGCAGACTATTCGTATTTGTTCAAAGCGGTGCGCGGCGAAACCAATCAGTTTAACGTGGATGGCGAAATCTATGACTTTACTTTTCCACTTATGGACAATACCCTTACCTTAAAATACCAAGGAGGAACCGTTGATCTTACTAATGAAATTGCTGCATTGTTTTCCGGATTACCGGCTGAGGGTACTGATACTGCTCCGCTTCAGGTTAAAAAGAAAATAGGAACCCGTGAATTCATTTTTCTGCTGGAGTCTGTGACGCGTCTGCAGAAAAAAGGAAAAGCGGATGTTTACATGATCAATTCTGAAACGATCGTTATTCTTGTTAAATAAAATAAGCAGCCTCAAACAAGGCTGCTTATCATTTTCTCTGTGTACAGGAGATTACCAGTTGCTTCCGCCACGGTTTCCGCCACCATTGTAGCCACCTCCGCGGTTTCCACCACCGTAACCACCGCCACGGTTGTTATCAAAACTTCTGCGTGGTTTGTCCTCGCGAGGTTTTGCTTCTGAAATATTCAGTGTTTTTCCGTCCAAGTCTTTACCGTTCAGGTTTTCGATCGCGTTTTTTCCGTCCTCGTCACCCATTTCCACGAAACCAAATCCTCGGGATCTTCCGGTTTCTCTGTCGGTAATAATTTTTGCAGAGGTTACTTCACCGTATTCTGCAAATAGGTCATGCAGAGACTCTTCCTGCGTTGCGTAGTTAATGTTTGAAACAAAAATGTTCATCTTAAAAAAAATTAAAAATATTAATACTGTCGAAATTATAATTGAACTCAACAATTGATGAACAAAAATTGATTTCACGCTATAAAAACGAGTGCAAGATACAACTATATCTACATTATGCAACAATTTTAGATTTCTTCCTTAAAATAATTTTTGATTGATGCGGAGCACCCGTCCTATTTCGATGCATCAACCTGATTGTGAATGTTTTATAAAATTATGAAACACATGGGAAAAGTACTGTCTTCCCACGCTGAATCTCCGAGCGCTTTTAATTTTTTAAATTTGATAAAAATTAAAAATATGAGAAAACTTTCCATTTTGTTATTCACCGCTCTTTCAGTCACAACTTTTGCACAATTTACCTCGCCAGGAAACGGCACAACCTATACGGTTGAAGAACTGCGGCTGGCGGCACCGGAGATGATTACGAAAGAGGGAAATAATTATTTTATCACAAAAGATGTCATCATTTCTGAGGGAGACGTAATTTTGTTTGAAAGCAGCGGCGTTATTGCTTTTTCCGAGGGAACAGTTTTTACGGTGAGCGGAACATGGACCGGCGATGGTGAGTGGATTCTTACAGCTGCTGATAAGTCTAAACCTTATAAAGGGATTAAGTTCGACGAAACTGCTGTTGCCAATATTAAAAATAAAATATTTGAGTACGGTGGCGGCATTCAGGTACGCACAGGCAATTTCATAATGGAGAACTCCACTGTGCAGTATTTTAAGAAAGGATTGGTAACAGGATCTGCGATCAGTTTTTCCGCAGGTGCGCCCACCGTTCGAAACTCTAAGTTTATTGAAAATCAGTTACCGGCTGTTTCCTCCGGAGCGAATCAAAACGTAACTCTCACTTTCTCCGACAACTATCTGTTTAAGAACACACAGGAAAACTCCAATCGCCCGCAAATCAATATGGGGCCAAGCGGAAGCGGTACCACACGCATTGTAAATAATGAAATCATTGGTGATCCTGCTTTTTCAAAGGTCGGCGGCGTTTCTGTTTCGTCGCTGCTGGGCACCCGCAATGATGTAGAAATACGGGGCAATATCATAAGAGACAACCGCTACGGAATTACGGTAGCCGGTGCAGCATCGACCGGAATTATTGCTGAAAATATTCTGACAGATAATAATGCGGACCCTAATCCACTGACCGGCGGCAGCGGCATTTCACTCAGCGGCGGTAACAGCGCAACTCCGATGGCCATGCGTATTGAGAAAAATGAAATCCGCGGACACCTTTGGGGAATTACTTTGATTGGCAGCGTGAAAGCAGACCTTGGCGGCGGCTATTTGAACAGTGCCGGCAAAAACATCTTTAAAGAAAATGGTAACGGCGGCAACGTTTATGCCTTATATAATAATACGCCTAACGCGATCTCGGCAAAAAACAATTGCTGGCGCGAAGGTGAACTGTCAACGGACGCTATGGTGGAAGAAGTTATTTTCCATCAGCCGGACGACGCCGGACTTGGGTTGGTGGATTATTCAGAATATTTGTGCGCCGCTCCGTTGGCTACGCAAGATGTTCAAAGAGAAAAAATAAGGGTTTATCCAAATCCGAGTAATGGACACTTTAACTTACACTCCACTGCAGACGGAACGGCTGCCATAACAGATATGAGCGGTCGTCAGATTTATTCAGGAAAGATTCAAAAAGGAAATAATCAAATACGGCTTCAGGCAAAACCATCGGTTTATCTGATAAACGTTTATACTGAGAAAGAAAAGATGCAAACAAAACTCATCATCAAGTAACTAAGTTCCCGCCACGGCGGGAATTTTTATATACGCCCTTGGAAAGCAAAATTTAATAAAAATAATTTTAAATAAAAACAGAAAAAAGTTTTTTTTGTAACCTTTTACCAAATCCCGTCGTATAACCTAATGCAGTCCTATAGTGGACCTTTTTTTATACATGAGACAGTTAAAAATTACCAAACAGGTTACCAACAGAGAAACCGCCTCTCTCGACAAGTATTTGCAGGAGATTGGAAAAGTGGATTTGATTACCGCTGATGAGGAAGTGGAACTCGCACAGAAAATTCGTGCGGGAGATCGTGTAGCATTGGAAAAACTGATTAAAGCAAACCTTCGTTTTGTGGTATCAGTATCCAAGCAGTATCAAAATCAGGGACTATCTTTGCCCGACTTAATTAATGAAGGAAACCTCGGGTTGATGAAAGCTGCCAAGCGCTATGATGAGACCAGAGGGTTTAAATTTATTTCCTATGCCGTTTGGTGGATCCGTCAGTCGATTCTGCAGGCCCTGGCTGAGCAGTCTCGTATTGTGCGTTTGCCACTGAATAAAATTGGTTCCATCAATAAAATTAATAAAGCCTACGCGCACCTGGAGCAGGAAAATGAGCGCCCGCCATCACCGGAAGAACTTGCGGAAGTGCTTGATATGAGCGAGGATGATATTAAGGAGTCCATGAAAAACTCCGGCCGTCACCTGTCCATGGATGCACCGCTGGTTGAGGGTGAAGACTCCAACCTGTACGACGTATTGCGCTCCGGCGAATCTCCGAGCCCGGACAAAGATCTGATGCTGGAATCTCTGCAAATTGAAATCGAAAGAGCATTGCAGACACTGACGCCGCGGGAAGCTGATCTGGTTCGCCTGTATTTTGGTCTGAACGGAAAACATCCGATGACACTGGAAGAAATCGGCGAAACTTTTGACCTGACGCGTGAACGTGTGCGCCAGATTAAGGAGAAAGCGATTAAGCGATTGAAGCATAATACCAGAAGTAAGATTCTGAAATCCTATTTAGGGAAATAAAGTAAAAGCAAGCCGATTGGCTTGCTTTTTTAATCTTAAGAGGGCACAAAGTTCTTGCGCGCCAGTTCTTTCCGAACCCTGCTCAGACTTTCTGGTGTGATTCCCAAATAGGAAGCTACCATCCAGAGCGGAACCCTTTGCAGCAGTTGCGGATACATTTTAATGAAATCCAGATAACGCTGTTCGGCCGTATCTGCCAGCAGGGAATTCACGCGGTTCTGCAAAGCGCGGATATGCTTCTGCAAAATCAGGTCATTATTGCCGGCAGCACTCGGGAAGTTCTGAACCATTCCGGTGAAAAAAGCTGTATCCAGCAAGAGAATTTCGGAATCTTCCACGGCATCAATATAATAATTCGACTTTTCATTAAAATATAAAGAACTGCGGTCGGAGATCAACCAGCGTTCCGGCGCAAACTGGATAATGTGCTCCCGTCCGTTTTTATCTACGGAATACATGCGCAGGAGTCCTTTTTCCACAAAAAATGTATCCTGACAAACATCGCCGGGCTGCAGCAGAATTTCGCTCCGCGTCACTTTGCGGTGCGGATATCTTTTCCCGCACGCTGCTACCATTTCCACCGGCATCTCCAGCATTTCTGCCAGATAAAAAGTTATATTTTCGTAATTTGTCATGGAATCAGGCTTACACTGATACTCTGGTGCGAGGCATCTGCCACGGGCTTCCCGTCTTTCAGTACGATGACCTGCGGGCTTTGATGCGTTACATTAAAATCCTCGGCAATTTTATTACTCAGCGCGCGGTGTTTAATCAGATCAAGATAATAAAACGCTGCATCGACCGGATTGTTTTCCACTTCTTTTTCAAAATTTTGCAACACGGTTTTACTGATAAAGCACCGCACGGAATGCTTAAAAATAACCGTTGGTTTTGCGAAGGAGGTTTCCATGGCTTTAACCAAATCATTTTCTGATTCCAGCGGCAGCCAGAATTTCTTACCGTCCTTTCCGGAATAGCTTTCGCCGAATAGTTTATCTAATATACTCATTGTTCTATTTTTTAAAATTAAAATTTACCACCCTTTTTCTTTTTTCAGATTTTCGATGTGCGCAAAATGATGCTCGCAGTGCCAGGCACAGTAGGACAGGCATTCGCGCAGGGAGACCGCTCTTTCACGCAGCGGATGGTAATAGGTGCTCTCAAACTCCTTATTGGTGAGGGAATTCAGTTCATACGCCCAGCGTTCATGCACACCCTTCAGAATCTGAAGTGCAGGCTCAATGCCAATGCTGAAACTGTCTTGCAGTTCCGCCCACATTTGCTGATCAAATGGATTAATGGTGGGATTATCTTCCGTGAGTGCGCGCTTAAAACGGAGATACGCCGCCATACTGATATCCGACAGATGGTTGATGACCTGCCGCACTTTCCAGCCGCTTTCGCGGTATTGCGTATCCAGCTGTTCATCATTCCAGTCTTCCACCAGGTGCGCCAGCTTGTCCGGGAAATCACGTATTGCCCGAATGAAGTGATCCAGATCCTGGTCTGTGATTTCCGCGGGCAGTTCGAACTGACCAAGCGGGTACTGTTTATTTATTGTATTGTCCATGTCTATTTTTAATGTGGTCGATTTGTCGCAATCCGGCTTTTGGCGGCAGTTTTGCGTAATAGTTTCGTAAATTTATTAAATATATCCGTGGTTTTCGCCACGACCTAAACTTTATCACGTATGAAAAAAGCGCTCATCATTGTAGACGTACAAAATGATTTTTGTGAAGGTGGAGCATTGGCTGTGCCAAACGCTCACGAAATCATTCCTTATATTAATTTATTAACACAGGAAAATGAATATGAAGAAATTATCCTGACTCAGGACTGGCATCCGGCCAACCATAAAAGCTTTGCGTCCAATAACGGAAAGCAGGTTGGCGAAACGATTATCCTGAACGAAGTTCCGCAGTTTATGTGGCCTGATCACTGCGTTCAGAACACCAGCGGTGCTGAATTTCATCCCGACCTTGACACATCTAAAGTCACTAAAATTATTCAGAAAGGAACCAATGTGGAAGTGGACAGCTACAGCGGATTTCAGGATAATAACCATTTTATGAAAACCGGCCTGGATGATTATTTAAAATCAAAAGGAATTCAAATGCTGGAAATTGTGGGCCTCGCGCTGGATTATTGCGTGAAGTACACCGCGCTTGATGCCGCAAATCTGGGTTATGTAACCTGCGTTCACTTTAACGGTACCCGCGCAGTGAATGTGAAACCGGACAATGGTAAAAACGCCTTCTACGAAATGCTGGAAAACAAAGTAACCCTACTAGGCTAGTTTTAGAAATATTCTTACTTTCAGGAGTTGAAACATAAAATCAGAAACTCTTGAAAAACTTTTACTGGCTGGCAGGACTTATACTTTTGACATCGTGCGTTAATGTACCAAAGTACAATGCACGGCTGGAAAAGCCGGTAGCAGCAGCCCAACTTCGTGCGGATGTAAACTTCACAGTCAAAAAACTGGAGCAGATTCATCCGCATTTGTATGATTATATTTCTAAGGATGAATTCCACCGAAAGGCAGACAGTCTGAAGAGCACTATTAATTCCGCGCTCACACCTTTTGAGTTTTACAAAAAGCTGGCTCCACTCGTGGCAGAAATCAGACAGGGACATTTGACTTTGCCGCCACCGCAAAAACGTTTTACCAAAGAAGAAAAAAAGTACTTTTCCGAAAGATCACCGTTATTTACGCAGTTCGAATACAGAGTTAAAGACCATCAGCTTTTTATCTCGGAGAATAAGGACAGTATTAAAAAGTTCCCGGCTGGCACAGAAATCATTGCAATCGATGATATTCCTGTTAGTATCATGCTGACGAAGTATGAAAAGTACTATGCCAGCGACGGTTATAACACCACCTTCATACCTTATATCAGTGCGAAGCGCTGGAGTGGCTATTTCACCGCGGAATATGGTTTGAAAGACAGTGCGCAAATGACCGTTCGAACGGATGAGAATACACAAACAGTCTGGCTGAAAAGAAAAATAATTGCGCAGGATGATAAAAAAGAAAACAGCCTCCGGATAAAAGAAATCAAAAAATCGGACAGCGGCCGTGTCGCTGATTATAACGCAAGTAGCAAAAGTTTTAACCGCGAACTTAGCTTTTTGACCACAGATTCCACTGTCGCTAAAATAACGGTCAAAACATTTTCACGAACGTATTCTTCGAAATTTTACAAGGAAACTTTCGAAAAATTAAAAAAGTCCCCTGCCCGATATTTAATTTTAGATATCAGGAATAACACAGGTGGCGCACTCTCCGAAGTTAATAATCTGTATTCCTATTTAGTCAATGAAGATTTTCAATTCATTAATGACATTGAAATTACCGATAGCGGATCCCTTCTCCGCGCAGATTACCTGAAAAACATGAACTGGAAACTGAAGAGTTGGGCCGTACTTACCTATCCTATCTATTTTGCCGGTTCTTTGCTCGCCACGAAAAAAGTGAATGGAAAGACATATATGCGCAACAATAATAAAATTGCGGCCATCCGGCATCCCAAAGACAATGCTTTTAAGGGTAAATTATATGTGTTAATCAACGGCAGTAGTTTTTCAGCCTCTTCGATCCTGTCTGCGAAACTGAAAGATGCACGCCGTGCCACTTTGGTTGGCGAAGAAACCGGCGGCGCCAATGATGGAACGGTTGCCGGCCGGTACGTAACGGTGCAATTACCTAATTCCAAACTGAGATTACCGATTGGAATGATGCTTATTCAACCGGCTATTGATTTCACTAAAACACAGAAAGGAGTGGAACCGCACATAGAGATTATCCCAACACTGGAACAGGAATTATCCGGGCAGGATGTACAACTCGATTATATTTTAAATGAAATAGCTGCTGAAAAAGACTCGGCAGCTATCAATTTATTTTAATTTAATAAACTGTCTTCCACCTCATTCGGGAGTGTAACCCGGAGTTGTGATTCTGCTTCCATCGCGCGTTTAATGGCAAATACGGCGCCTTCATTTCGTGCCCAGCTGCGGCGTGAAATACCGTTGTTCACATCCCAGAAAAGCATTGATTTCAGGCGTTTTTCTGCTTCGGCCGATCCGTCGAGCAGCATGCCGAAGCCACCGTTGATTACTTCTCCCCAACCGACACCGCCGCCATTGTGAATGGAAACCCATGTGGCCCCGCGGAAACTGTCACCTATGACATTCTGGATCGCCATGTCTGCAGTAAAACGTGAACCGTCATAAATATTGGATGTTTCGCGATACGGCGAATCCGTACCGGACACATCATGATGGTCACGACCAAGCACAACCGGCCCGATTTCTCCCGCAGCAATCGCCCGGTTAAAAGCATCTGCGATTTTAATTCTGCCCTCCGCATCCGCGTACAAAATACGCGCTTGTGAACCCACCACTAAATTGTTTTGCTGCGCACCACGGATCCAAGTAATATTATCCTGCATCTGCTGTCGGATTTCCTGCGGTGCGGTTTCCATTATTTTTTCTAAAACCTCACAGGCGATAGAATCTGTTTTTGCCAGATCTTCCGGTTTGCCGCTGGTACACACCCAACGGAAGGGACCGAAGCCATAATCAAAACACATCGGGCCCATGATATCCTGCACATAACTCGGATATTTAAATTCTCTTCCAAGGGAAGGGTTTTCCGAAAGAACATCGGCACCGGCCCGGCTTGCCTCCAGCAAAAAGGCATTGCCGTAGTCAAAGAAGTACGTGCCTTTTTCGGTATGGCGGTTGATGGCAGCCGCCTGCCGGCGCAGGCTTTCCTGTACTTTTTCTTTAAATTGTTCCGGATCGTCCGCCATCATTTTATTGGATTCTTCGAAAGACAATCCCGCCGGATAATACCCGCCGGCCCACGGGTTGTGCAGCGAAGTCTGATCCGAGCCAATATCAATATGCAAATGCTGCCGGTCAAATTCTTCCCACACGTCCACCACATTGCCGAGATATGCCAGGGAAACGGTTTCTTTGTGTTCCTGAGCTTTTTTTACACGACCGACCAACTGGCTGAGGTCTTCATAAATTTCATCAACCCATTTCTGATCATGACGGATCTTTGTAATCTTCGGATTCACTTCGGCGCAAACGGTAATGCATCCGGCAATATTTCCGGCCTTTGGCTGTGCACCGCTCATGCCGCCCAGACCTGAGGTGACAAACAAACCGCCCTTCGGATCTTTTTTAATTTTTCTGAATGCATTAAGAACCGTAATAGTTGTCCCATGCACAATTCCCTGCGGACCGATGTACATATAGCTGCCGGCGGTCATCTGCCCATACTGCGAAACACCGAGCGCATTAAACTTTTCCCAATCGTTGGGCGCAGAATAGTTCGGGATTACCATGCCGTTGGTGACCACTACTCTTGGCGCATTGGCGTGGCTGGGAAACAAACCCATCGGATGCCCGGAATACATGACCAGCGTTTGCTCATCATTCATCGTAGCCAGATATTGCATTGTGAGCAGATACTGCGCCCAGTTCTGAAAGACCGCTCCATTCCCGCCGTAAGTAATAAGTTCATGCGGGTGCTGCGCTACAGCGTAATCCAGGTTATTCTGAATCATCAGCATGATCGATTTTGCCTGCAGCGATTGACCGGGATAGTCCTCAATAGGTCTTGCTTTCATCTCATAAACCGGACGAAAACGATACATATAAATCCGGCCATACTGCTCCAGTTCCTGGCGAAACTCCGGCAAAAGTTCAGCGTGAAATTTTGGCTCGAAATAACGCAGCGCATTTCGCAGTGCCAGTTTCATTTCTTCTTCGCTTAAAATTTGTTTTCTTTTTGGCGCGTGATTTATCGCGGGATCATACGGTTTGGGCGTTGGTAAACTATCGGGAATGCCTTGCAGAATCTGCTGCTGAAAGTCGGTCATAGGATGATTGTCTTAACTAAATATTGATGCTTTAAAGATATTTAATTGAAGACTTAAATGCAAACGAAAGCCGGCTTACATTAAAGCATAAAAAAACCTCACGGTAAAATGAGGTTTATTTGGTTTAGTTAATCAGGTCGTCATTAACCTCTTCGTGATTGTCTTTATTGTCACTGAGGCTGTAGTAATTGTTTTCCTCGTCGGGGGAACCAATGATCGCCTGGTCATCATCCTGCTTGCTGCCGGGCACATCCAGCCCTTCACTGAGCCTTTCCTTTTCGGCTTGTTTTTCACTGACAGGATTTCCGTTTCCATCTACCGGGATGTGTTCTTCCTGGTTAAAAATATCTTCAGACGGCGCGTAATTCATTTCTTCCAATTCGCGGTCCTGTTCCTGTTTGCTGTTTCCTTCTGGCATATCTTTATATTTTATAGTTAAACTTTTATAATTGAATCTTTTTCAGGTTTTTGGTGGCCGGGCCGTTCAGTACTTCGCCTTGTATATTGTAGCGCGCGCCGTGGCACGGGCAGTCCCATGTGGCTTCGGCACTGTTCCAGCTGACGTTGCAACCCATGTGGGTGCAGGCACTTTCAACGCCATAAATTGTGCCAGAAGCATCGCGGTAAATTGACATGGTTTTACCGTCATAAAAAACGGTTTTGCCCTCACCCGGTTTAATTTCGTCCAGACTGTGAATTTTCTCCGGCGTAAATTTGTCCTTAATTAAATGAAAAACGGCATCTGCACTTTCTTTCACCGTATCCGCAAAACCGGCTTTCACATTCATTCGCGAAGGGTCAAAGAGATCTTTGTATTTGCTATCACCTGTTAAAATTAAATTTGAAATAATCAATCCGGCTGCTGTTCCAAAGGTCATCCCATTACCATCATACCCGGTCGCCCAATAAATATGATGATCGCCTGGACTCAGACCGATAAATGGCAGGGAGTCGGCAGGTGTGTAATATTGTGAAGACCAGTGATACGCTATCTCATCTACATCAAAATGTTTACGAGCATACTCTTCCAGGGCTGCGAACCTTGCGTCAGGAATGTCTTCCTGTCCTGTTTTATGGTCCTCTCCGCCTAGAATAACAAAGGTTTCGTCACCTTCTTTCTGAATGCGGAAATAATGATAATGCTCATAGAAATCTTCGCCTAAAGCGAGCGGATACTCACCTGTCTTTAAAGTAAAGGCAATGGCGTAACTGCGGTACGGTGCCGCCAGGAAATTCATTCGGTTGATATTGGGAACCACATGGGTAGCCCAGATAAAGTCCGTCGCTAAAAAAGTCCTGGAAGCTGTTTTCACTTCCACATCATCCACTTCTTTCACCTCCTGCACTTTGTACCCTTCCAGAATATTACCGCCTAACTCCATAAATTTCTGACTTAAAGCACGCAGGTATTTGGTCGGATGAAACTGCGCCTGACCGGAGATTTTAATAACTTTTTCTGCCGGTATCGGCCACGGATTATGTTCGGTAACTTCCACCGGCATTCCCACGGTCTTGCAACCGTCATAAAAATCTTCCAATTCTTTTTTCTGTTCCTCATCCACAGCAAAAACATAGGATTCCATATCGGTAAAGAAATCACAATCAATGCCCTCGACCATGATTGTTTCACTCATAAAAGCAATTACTTCCGGTCCGACCTGCGCCAGAAGTTTGGCCTTATCTTCCCCGAAATCTTTAATCACCGTATCATACTGCGCATCAAAAAATGTATTGACATGTGCAGTGGTACCGCTTGTTGTTCCAAAACCGATATTTTCAGCTTCGATAATCAGGCATTTTTTGCCGGCTTTCTGTAAAATGTAACCCAGAGTCAGGCCGGTGATGCCGGCACCTGCAATGATTACATCATATTTTTCTGAAGAATTTTCTACAAAAAAATCTGGCATATCTACAGTTTGCCATAAACTTCTGCTTTGTCCGTCTCGTTTCATCTGTATTTATTTTTAATGTTTTAATAGTAGCCTCAAAGATCAAGGCCTAAACAAAATCCGCGCCTTGTTTTCGTTATTCATAACAATAAAACACAATAGAAGAAGTATTTGCAAAGGAACACAATGGCAAAGTATTTTCTTTTGCATAAAAAACGACAACAACATGACACCTAAAAGTAATTTCTTCGAACGATGCTCCAATGCAGCATCATCGTTTACCGGAACTTCATGGGCATTTTCCGCCGCTCTTATTATTGTACTGATCTGGGCGGGCAGCGGCCCCTTTTTCAACTATTCGGAAACGTGGCAGCTCATCATCAATACCGGAACTACCATCATTACATTCCTGATGGTTTTCCTGATTCAAAAAGCGCAAAACAAAGATTCCAAGGCAATCCAGATAAAACTAAATGAACTGATCGCAGCCAGCCGCCGGGCCAGTAACCGCTTGGTGGACATTGAAGACCTGGATGAATGCGAACTCGATAAACTGAAAGAATATTACCAAAAACTGGCCGAGAAGGTGCAGCAACGAACAGAGATGCAGTCGTCACAGTCCATCGACGATGCGATGCCTCAGGTTATTAAGCCATAATACACGAGCAAGTCCGTCTTTAAAGTAAAATAAAAAAACCGTTTTTCTACCGTAATACGTGACCGCGAAACCGGCGCAATCCAAAAAATTTATTATTAAATTTGCGCACATTGATATTATGGAAAAAGGAAGCAAGAAGACCGGTTCGAAGGCGGTAGAAAACAACAGAATTTTATCGAAACCCCGGATATTTTTCGGGATACTTTTTATCCTGCTGGCGGTAGTCGGCACGCTGTCCTTTGTGTCCTACCTGATGAACTGGAAAGCGGATCAGAGCCAGGCCGGCACGATGCTGGACCGCAGTATTGTTTCCTCCAACATTTTTGGCAAAATTGGTGACTGGCTGGGAAACATTTTCATTTTCGAAAGTCTGGGAATTGCTGCGTTCATTCTGGCCTTTCTTTTTTTTGTGGCGGGACTGATTATATTAAAAAAGAATTATTTCAAACCGTGGAAAACCATCGGTCATTCCTTGTTTTTCATTTGCTGGCTGCCGATTTTCATGGGCGCTGTTACTTCCGGTGAAGGCGTGCTGAGCGGCGTGTATGGCTACCAGATTATGGATTTTCTGAATTCAGTTATCGGGATTGCCGGACTCTGGCTGGTTATTGTGGCGGGAATCGGTTTGTACTTTATATTAGAATTCAATTTAAGTCCTTCCAGTATTCGCCGTGGCGTGCATAACCTTAATGATAAAACGGTGGGACGCGTGAAAGAAATGCTGCCAAAATCGTCGGAGAATTTTGAGGCTGATGACGAGCTCGAAGAAGAGTTGATGGAAAGCACACCACAGGAAGCCGAGGAAGAAATTAAAAAAGTTGATAAAGAAGAGCCGGTCATCGCGCCGATTGTTACGCCCAACAAAACCTCCTTTGAAACAGAAGAAACTGCTGCTCCGATTTCACTGGATCTGACACCGGCAACAGCTGCGCCCGCCGCCGCAAAAATGCCTTCGGCTTCTGCAGGAACTATGACAATGACCGCGGAAGAAGATATCGCGCTGCAGGTTGAAGTGGCTCCGCAACCGGAAATCAGTACGGATGAGCCAGCGTCCCGTTCGGAACAACTGGTAGATAAGCACGGTTTATATGACCATAAGCTGGATTTGGCCAAATTCCAGATGCCGACCATCGATCTACTGAAAGATTACGGAAACGAAGAAATTCAGGTCAATAAAGAAGAATTAGAGGAGAACAAAAATAAAATCGTCGGTCTGCTTAAAAATTTTAATGTTGGAATTGCCGAAATTAAAGCAACCATCGGACCGACTGTCACACTGTATGAAATCGTGCCCGAAGCCGGAATTCGTGTTGCTTCCATTAAAAAACTACAGGACGATATCGCGCTCAACCTGTCCGCGCTCGGCATCCGCATTATTGCGCCAATGCCCGGCAAAGGGACCATCGGTATCGAAGTACCCCGGAAAAAGCCTTCCATGGTTTCCATGCGCAGCGTAATTGCTTCGCAGAAATTCCAGAATACGGATATGGATCTGCCGGTGGTTTTCGGTAAGACCATTTCGAATGAAATCTTCATGGGCGACCTGGCCAAGATGCCACACTTACTGATGGCGGGAGCTACCGGACAGGGTAAGTCAGTTGGTATCAATGCGATCCTGACTTCGCTGCTGTACAAAAAACACCCGAGCGAATTGAAGTTTGTGATGGTCGATCCCAAAAAAGTAGAACTTTCCCTGTACTCCAAAATTGAGCGCCATTATCTGGCCAAACTGCCGGACAGCGAGGATGCAATTATTACGGATACGCACAAAGTCATCAACACTTTGAATTCCCTGTGCAAGGAAATGGATAACCGCTATGACCTGCTGAAAAACGCCTTCTGCAAAAACCTGAAAGAATACAACCGCAAGTTTGCTGAAAGAAAACTAAACCCGGAGAACGGCCATCGTTATCTGCCCTACATTGTTTTGGTGGTAGACGAATTTGCGGACCTTATCATGACCGCCGGTAAAGAAGTGGAACTTCCGATTGCGCGTCTTGCACAGCTGGCCAGAGCGGTGGGAATTCACCTTATTGTGGCAACCCAGCGTCCGTCGGTGAATGTGATTACAGGTATGATCAAAGCCAACTTCCCGGCGCGTGCAGCATTCAGGGTAATTTCCAGTGTGGACTCACGAACGATTCTTGACTCACCGGGCGCTGATCAGCTCATCGGTAAAGGCGATATGCTTTATTTTAATGGTAATGAAATCCTGCGTTTACAGTGCGCTTTTGTGGATACACCGGAAGTTGAAAAAATTGCGGAATTCATCGGTGAACAGAAGGGATATGCAAGTGCCTTTATGTTGCCGGAAGTGGAAAATGAAGAAAGCACATCGGGAACTGCCGCTTTCGATCCCAACGAAAAAGATGCGCTGTTCGAAGACGCTGCGCGCATCATCGTTTCCACGCAGCAAGGTTCCACCTCCATGTTGCAACGCCAGCTGAAATTAGGCTACAACCGCGCCGGCCGTATCATGGATCAGCTGGAAGCAAGCGGTATTGTTGGCGGTTTTAATGGGGCGAAAGCGCGGGAAGTACAGATCTCTGATCTCAATTCCTTGGAACAGTTTTTGGAAGAATTGCGCAAATAATTTTGGATTTTAAACAGGAGTTTAACTTTATCCCTCCTCCCCTATCCAACCACTAAATTACAGAGATGAAAAACTTTATTTTGAAATGTTCGCTAGTTCTGGCATTTTTTGCGGCCATCAGTTTATCTGCACAGAAAGTAGATCCCAAGGCAAAAAGTATTTTAGACGGTGTCGCCAGTCAATATAAGAGCAAAGACAATGTGTACTTTAAGTTTTCGTACGGAACCGGGAACGGCAAAAACATTTCCAAAACGGAAACGGGAATTTTTTATGCCGCGGAGGATAAGTACCGTCTGAAAATTATGGGTACCGAGCAGGTGTACGACGGAAATAAAATTTACAATATATCTGCAGAAGATCAGGAAATCACCATCGCAAAACCAACCGGCTCGGAACAGATGTTTTCTCCATTAAATTACATCGACGAATACAAAAAAGGATATAATGTAAAATATGCCGGCAAGGTAAAAGTAAACGGAGTTTTAGCTGACTACATCCACCTTTCACCAACGACGAATAATGGAATTAAAGAAGTAAAGATTTTCGTGAACGGACCGAAGAAACAACTCGTAAAAATTGAACAGTATGCGAAGGACGGATCTCTGTCTGTTATTGCCATCAGCGATTATCGTGAAAATCAAAAACTGAACAGTTCCATGTTCAGCTTCGACAAAAGTAAATACGGTGATTACCTCATCACAGAAATTTAGAGTTTAAGTCATTTATAAACGGAAAGCCGCACCTTTAATAATGCGGCTTTTTTGGTACATTTGCGTATGATAAAAAAGCTGGATAAATACGTTATCAAGACTTTCTTCGGGCCGTTCGCTTTTATATTCAGCGTGCTCTTTTTCATCTTCGTGGTGAATATTGTCTGGATTCAGCTGTCTCAGTTTACGGGTAAGGGCTTAAGTTACTGGGAGATTCTGAAGCTGCTTTCCTATCTTTCAGTCACGGTGGTTCAGCTGGTATTGCCGCTTACCATTCTATTGTCGGCGATTATGACTTTTGGCGACTTCGGCGAGCGGTATGAACTTGCAGCGATGAAAGCTGCGGGCATTTCACTTACGCGTGTGATGCTTCCCTTGTTTTTAACCACCTTTTTATTATCAGTCTGGCTGTTCTTCTTTTCAAATAATATAGTGCCCGATTTCCAGCGCAAGGCGAAAAATATGCTGTATAATATTGCGGCAACCAAACCGGCGCTGAATTTTACACCTGGGCAGTTCATCCAGCAGATTCCGCAGTACAGTGTCAAATTTGACGAGATTTCCGGTGAATATGGTGAAAACCTGAAAGGTGTTTTTATCCATAAAATGGGTAATTATTTTGATGATCAGCAGACCATCATCGCAGAGCGCGGAAAATTCGTACAAGCAGAAAACCCGAACTTTCTGAAACTGATTTTATATAATGGCCACATCTACGAGGAATACCAGAGCGGGAAGGATTATTCGGCGCGCATTAAGCAACCTGATCAGGCCATTAAATTTGATACCCTCGTCAACCATTTCAACATCTCAGAAATCATTGATAAAGCCATAGAATCTGAAAAAATTACGGATAATTACGCTTTCCAAAACATCATTGAATTAAATACGACGATCAAAGAAACCCGCAAAAGCAATAATGATATCGTAGGAAACATTTCCTATGAACTTGCGAGCCAAACAAACACCTACGCCAATTTTGCTGACCAGACGAAAAAGCCCAAAACGGTTGAAAAACCAAAAGTCAGTATTGACGATTTAAAAAAAGACCAGAAGAACCGCGCGTATTACCAGGCGTACAATAAAGTGGAAAGTCTGCGCAATGCAGTAGAATCAAAAAACAGCCAGATAAAAGATTTGCATGCTTACTTCAGCCGTGTAGTAATGAGTCAGCAGCGCATCGTATCGTTTTCGGTAACCTGCGTTATCTTCTTCTTGATTGGCGGCAGCCTGGGCTCCATCATCCGAAAAGGCGGCCTCGGCCTGCCGGTGGTGATTGCCATCGTTATCTTTATTCTTTTTTACCTGCTTAACCTGACCGCTGAAAACATTGCCTGGGCCGGTGGCATGGATCCCTATCTCGCCGCCTGGTTGCCGAACCTGGTGCTCTTCCCTTTCAGTCTTTGGCTGACGTATAAAGCTTTGACTGATTCGCAACTCTTTGATATCGAAAAATACCGTGCGCTGATGAAGCCGCTGCTCAAGCGATTCAGCAAGCAGAAAGAACACAAACGGTATCAGTAATTAATATTGACCAAAAAAAAATAGTTTAACGTCGGTAGTTAAACTATTTTTTTTGGCTTAAAGTAAATTACTTTAAATATTTCGTGATAGATTCACTTGTGGGTTTGGTCGTGCTGATATAAGAATCAATCAGATGCCCGTTTTCGTCGATTAAAAATTTGGTAAAGTTCCACAGGATGGCCGTATTTTTCACACCATTCAGCTGCTTTTCTGTCAGAAACTGAAAGATGGGCGCAATGTCGTCTCCTTTCACTGAGACTTTTGCCGCCATCGGGAACGTTACGCCGTAATTCTTCTGGCAGAATTCTCCGATCTGCTCGTTGGAGCCAGGTTCCTGACCGCCGAAGTTATTGGCAGGAAAACCGACCACCACCAGCTTATCAGCATACTCCTTCGATAACTTTTCGAGGTCTGCATACTGTGGCGTAAAACCACATTCAGAGGCAGTGTTCACAATCAGGATTTTCTTTCCTTTAAAATCCGCAAAATTAATTTCGTCGCCTTCCAGGCCTTCTACGCGGTAATCGTAGATTGTTTTCATTTTCTGTTCCGTAATTTTCACAGGTGAACTTTCTTTGGTTGAATTTTTACAACTAACAAGCAGGGTCGCTGCTGCCAAAACAAGTATAAATCCTCTTTTCATGTGTTTAAAATTTAAAAGTATTCGCGGGGAAGACTTTATTGGTTTCAATTTTTGAAAAAATCATCACGTAATCGCTGTCCTTTTTCGGCGTGGAGGCTTCCAGGCGGAAAGGCATCAGCAAACTGCCGACCTTTCGGTAATCAGAATAAGAAATCGTTTCATCTTTTTTAACCTCGCGGACCAGCATGTAGGTTTTGCTGTCGAAATAGTACAGGGTTTTGTTTACATTTTTAACCAATTCTACCTTGTGGCAATACGTATCGCCAATTTTTTCTTTACCCAGATACTTGGCCGTAAAGCCTTTGCTTTCCCAGTCGATAAAATCATTATCAAAGTTTTCCGGCGTGTAGTTCGGGTATTCCTGGAGCTTATTAGCTGCGTAATTCATCGCGTAGCCTTTGTTCCCGTCATAGCCTTCAATCGCAGTTTCTTTTTTATCAATGGTGATTACGGTTTTGGTAAGATTCGGCCGCTGCTGGTAAATTTTAATTGGATACTCATCATTGATTCCTAGTGTTACTTTTCCCTGAAGCATGACAGAGTTTAAAAGTTTCCAATTGGTCAGTCCGCCGGACAATTCGATATTCTTGTCGATAATTTCCTTTGCCGTTTGCGCAAGGCAAAAACTTCCGAAGACAAAAGAAAGGAGTAAAAAAATCTTTTTCATTCTTAAAACTACAGTTCCGCAGCATTTGCATCTCTAAAAAAATCAGTGCAACCGCTCTGTGCGAAAAACAGTTTTCAAATATATCATTTTTACGGAAGAAAGCCTTCTATTTAAGATTTTATTAACGTACGCGCCTTCTCCAGATCAGCCGGCACATCGATGCCCACGCCTACAAAATCGGTCTCTACCATCTTAATTTTCATGCCGTATTCAAGGTAACGCAAGCACTCAATTTTCTCAGCCTGTTCCAATGGACGTTGTGGCATTTCAGCAAAAGCAAGCAGTGCTTTTTTCCGGAAAGCGTACACACCCACGTGTTTATAGTAATTAATAACAATTCCCTCTTCACGCGCAAACGGAATAACGGAGCGGCTGAAATACAAGGCAAAGTTGAACTGATCTGTGATTACCTTCACGTTATTCGGGCTTTCGATTTCTTCGCGATCGGACAGCTTAATTTTTAAAGAGGCTAAAGATATTTGCTCGTCCTTATCCTCCTGAAAAACTGAAATTAACTGGTGCAGCGGTTCTGTTTTCAAAAAAGGTTCGTCACCCTGCACATTGATTACAATATCACAATCCACGTCCTGCACGGCTTCTGCAATCCGGTCACTGCCGGTTTCATGCGCGCCCGTTCTGATGGCTTTTCCGCCGGCTGCAATGATTTCATTAAAAATAATATCCGAATCGGTAGCCACAAATACTTCAGCGAACAAGCCGGTTTCTACTACATTTTTATAGGTCGTACTAATCACGGTGCGGTCGCCCAGCATCTCCATGAGTTTGCCGGGAAAGCGACTGGCTTCATAACGGGCGGGTATAACGGCAATAATTTTCATTTAATACTATTAAGAAAGTTGAGTCAGGGCGTTGCGAAGGCGCGGAACCATCGCCTGCAATTCTTCAAGCGAAACGGCACCAACGGAAGCGCGGAACCACGGCGCCTCCGGCCCGGTGCCGAAAGCTGAGAATGGAACCAGGGCTACACCAGCCTTGTCAATAAGGTAACTTACCAGTGCAGTTGAGTTTTTAATGGTATCACCTTCCGCAGTAGTCTGGCCGATATAATCAAGTTTTATGGTCAGATATAAAGCACCCATCGGCTCAATGCTGTCTACTTTTAAACCTTCATTTTTCAGTTGCTGTACTGCTTGATGTAAATACCGTAAACTATTATTAAGACGGCTTTTATAATGATCAAGGTAAAGGTTTACTGCATCAGGATCATTTAACAAAACACCTACCGCATGCTGTTCCGGTTTTGGTGCCCAGGCGCCCACGTGACCGAGTAATTCTATCATTTTTGAGATGACATGTTTCGGGCCGAAACTCCAGCCGACCCGTACACCGGTCGCGGCAAAACATTTCGAAGTGCCATCAATCATAATGGTGTAATCACGCAGTTCCGGATACAACATTACCGGATTGAAATGCTCCGGCCCGAAAGTCAGTAATGCATAAATCTGATCATATAAAATATAAAGCGGCTTCTCATCGGGGCCACGACGTTTATTTTCGGCGATAACAAGTTCACAGATCTCACTCAGTTGTTCACGTGTAAATAAAGTACCGGTCGGATTTAAAGGTGAACACAATGCAAGTAAAACAGCATTTTCAACATGTGGCTGCAGTTCTTCAGCAGTAGGCAGGAAATTATGTTCGGCTGTCGTCGGAATCTCAATAGCATCGGCCGAAGACAAATACGCATAATGGTTATTATTCCAGCTTGGAACCGGATAAATCACTTTTTCGCCCGGATCCACAATTGCTTTATAGACACCATAAATTAAAGGGCGCGAGCCCGCCGAAACCAAAATCTCATCGACGGCGTATTCCTGATTCCATCTGTTCAGCAGATCGTCAGCGATGGCTGTTCTTAAAGACAACAATCCCGGAGCGGGCGGATAATTGGTTAAATTGTGATCATACGCTTTCTTAATCTCTTCCTTCAGCAGTTCCGGAATCGGGTAGATTTCTGAATTCAGGTCGCCAATGGTTAAGTTGGTTATTTCAGCACCGGCGGCTTTATGAGCATTTACCTGCCCGGCAATTTTAATAATTTCGGAGCCAATTAATTTTTCGGCGATGTGTGAGATTTTCATAAAGCTATGTTTTTAGCCGCGAAAAAAGCGGACTGCCTTTCAAAATTACAGATTAAAAAGAAAAGAGCTGAATTTCTCAGCTCTTTTTTCCAGTTTTAAAGATTCAGGTCTTGTTTTACCTGATCAATTCGCTGCATCAGCAGCGCTGTTTTTTCTTCGTATTCGCTCTTATCGCTGATGGAATCCTGCACCGAAACATAAAATTTAATCTTCGGTTCCGTACCGGAGGGGCGCACGCACACCTTGGTCCCGTCCTCGGTATAATAAATCAGTACGTTGGACTTTGCAATGCCGGTCATCGGTTTCTCTTCACCTGACATTATATTCTTTTCGGTTTGCAGCAGGTAATCCTGGACAGTTGCGACTTTTGATCCGGCGATCATCTGTGGTGGATTTTCGCGGAAGTTTTTCATCATCTGCACTATTTCTTCAGCACCGGTTCTTCCCTTTCGAACTACGTTCACCAAGCCTTCATAATACAATCCAAGATCCTTATAAATCTCAATCATATATTCAAAAATACTGCTGCCATTGGCTTTGCACCACGCGGCAATTTCACACGCCAGCAGAATCGAGCCGCAGGAATCCTTGTCGCGAACGAAGTCACCGGTCATAAATCCGAAGCTCTCTTCGCCACCGCAGATAAATTTTTCTTTGCCTTCAAAATCACGAATCATTTTACCGATCCACTTAAAGCCGGTCAGCCCTACTTTGCAGTCCACACCGAACTTTTTAGCAATATGATAGAAGATGTCTGAGGTCACAATTGTGGAACCGATAAATTCCTTACCTGTAATCCGACCTGCCGTTTGCCATTGTTGCAAAATATAATAGGTCAGGATGGTATTGGTCTGGTTTCCATTGAGCAATTGCATTTCTCCGTTCAGATTCCGGACCGCAATACCCAATCGGTCACCATCAGGGTCTGTTCCGATCACAATGTCACCATTGGTAATTCTTGCCAGGTCCAGGGCCATTTCCAGTGCTGCCGGTTCTTCCGGATTCGGGGATTCTACTGTTGGGAAATTCCCGCTCGGAATCATTTGCTCGCGCACAAAATCCACTTTTTTAAATCCTGCTTTTTCAAGTGCTTTAGGAATCGTGGTATAGGTGGTACCGTGGATGCTGGTAAAAACAATATTAAGATTGTCGCGGCCGGCGTCCTGGTACAGTGAGTGTTCCATGCAGGAATCAATATAACGGTCGTCCTGGTCCTCACCGATCCATTCGATCAGCGCGTCATTACCCTGAAACTTAATATCTTCAAAATTTACGGAATACACTTCTCTGATGATAGCCTCATCATGTGGCGTTACGATCTGCGCACCATCATTCCAGTATACTTTATAGCCGTTATATTCGGGTGGATTATGCGAAGCGGTTAATACAATTCCCGCATTGCACTTTTTATCACGGACGGTGAAAGACAGTTCCGGTGTTGGACGATGCTGTTTGAAAAGGAGTACTTTGATTCCGTTAGCCGTCAGAACATCAGCGCACATTTTGCCAAACTCTTTCGAGTTATTCCGCACATCATAAGCGATCGCAACTTTAATTTCCTCACCAGGAAATTGCTGATGAAGATAGTTGGCAAGGCCCTGTGTGGCACGTCCCAGCGTGTAACGATTCAGCCGGTTGGTTCCCACACCCATCACACCGCGCATGCCACCGGTCCCGAATTCCAGTTCGCGGTAGAAGGAATCTTCCAATTCATCAGATTCAGCGGCAATCCATTCACGAATTACGTCCTTAGTTTCGTCGTCGAAAGTATCTGTCAGCCAGAGATTGGCTTTTTCCAAAGTTGTCATATCGTTATGTTTTTATTTAAAATTAAGGAAGTTTCAGCTCCTCGATATTTTCATGCTGCACGGTTGAAGTACGTTCGATGCTTAATGCCTGCACCGGCTCTTCATAATAGACCACCTTTGCTGTATTTTGCACCTTCCCTTTCAAGCTATCCTGCACCTGAAGCTCCGCATAAGAACCGTTTTTTACCAATAAATTTGCGGTATTGATTTGCCAGTAGGGTGCAATAATGCTCACCGTGTCAGACAGTTTTATATCTGCTTTTTTAGAAACACCCAAAAAGTTGGCCCTCGCTTTTTTGTTCATGGTTACCGAAGACATCCGCGACCGCACGGAACCAATGAATTTAGCATTATCCGTAATGGTTAAATCAAACCGGTCTGCCTTAATTTCACTGGAAATATTGAGCTCGACGTTTTGTGCAAGGGTTACTGCAGTCGGTTCATTACGGGAGTAAATCGTGATATTATAAAAGTCAACGGCGGCAGGCACGCGTTTTTCGGTAATGTGTAAAATATTGTCTTTAGAACTTAGTTTAATATTACCAGCAAGGTTTTCATACGTTTCTATATTAACAAAGGAACTGTCTGCCTTCGCATAAAAAGCACGAAACTGGCCGCTGAGTTCAATCTTGGTAAAATCTTTAACCTTGATATCTTTGCTGACAATGTCCCCTTTTGGCTCCAGTTTGCCACAGGAAACAGCTAGCAGTCCAGCCAGGAGCGCGACTGCCGAAATTCTTTTCAGCGGTACTATGTTGCCGAAATATCCCATTAAATTTCTTCTTCAATATGATAGTTCTGATGCGGCCTCGTAGAACGGATAATCATTTCGCCCAGAAAACCAGCAATAAAAAACAAGGAACCCAGGATCATCATGGTCAGCGCAATGAAGAACCATGCGTTGTTGGTAATCAGGTGGCCGTATACACCGCGTGAAACGTCGATTAGTTTTGAAATCCCGAGACCAAGCGCAGCTAAGAAGCCAATAAGGAACATCACGGTTCCGCCGGCACCGAAAAAGTGCATCGGCCGCCCGCCAAAACGGCTGATAAACCATAAAGTAACCAGATCAAGAAAACCTCTTACAAAACGCTCTGTGCCAAATTTCGAAACACCATAAGGCCGCGCCTGATGCTGCACCGGCTTTTCAGTAATTTTGCGGAAGCCGGCATTGGCCGCCAATACCGGAATATAGCGGTGCATATCTCCGTACACATCCACTGTTTTGACGACCTGGCGACGATAGGCTTTCAGACCACAATTGAAATCATGTAATGAGACGCCTGAAACCTTTCGTGCAGCTGCATTGAACAGTTTCGAGGGCATATTTTTGGTCATTACATTGTCAAACCTTTTTTTCTTCCAGCCGGAAACAATATCGTAACCATCGTTCTTCACCATATCATACAGTTCCGGTATTTCCTCGGGAAAATCCTGAAGATCGGCATCCATGGTAATAATCACCTCCCCTTTCACGCGCGAAAAGGCCGCATGGAGTGCCTGCGATTTACCATAGTTACGGGAGAAACGGATAGCATGAATCTGCGGATACTGCACTTTCAGGTTTTCGATGATACTCCAAGATAAATCGGTGCTGCCATCATCCACAAACCAAATTTCATACGAAAGGTCGTGCGCGGCACAAACTCTATCTATCCGGGAAAAAAGTTCTTCCAGGGATTCTTCTTCGTTGAGTAAGGGGATGACAATAGATAAATTCATTCAACTGATTTTGCGTTGCACAAATGTAAGATTTTTAAGCGGGGCCTGGTCGTAAAGCGGTATTATATCATCGTTCGCGAACGGAAGAAACTTGCGAAAAATGTGGATAAGATTACATAAAAAATCATAATTGCTCCGAAATAATATGTGAACTGTCTAAAACTGAACATGTTTTTATCCTTCACCAGTTCCGGCGCAAAACTTTTTTTACGTGCTTCGTAGTTCTGGTCAAGTTCTTTAATTTCCGCAGGATCTTTCATAAACTCACGGGCTTTTTTGTATTCCGCATCGAGTTCACTTTTCTGACGCTCGATATACTGGTAGTTCAACAGGTCCTTGGCCGCGGGATCTGCATAATTCAGAAAGGCAAAAATAAAAAGGATGGACATGATGCCGCCAAGAAACATGGGTTTAAAGGCACGACCGAAAACTTCACGGAAACCCATCGGACCGGTAACTTTTTTGTAGGAATTAACGGAAATAAAGGCACCGACAAGATAGATCGCCGGCATAACGAAAGCGTTGACCAGTAATGAGTTACTAAAATACTCAGTATTCATTCCGAAGAAATACATCCCCAGAAACAGCACAAGCGTGGCGAGAAAAAGTCCGAAAGCGACGGTGTAAATACTAACCGCTCCAGCGCGGGAATTGTTGTTTTTCAAGTTTATGATTTTGAATTATAAATTAAAGTCTTATATTTGCAGCGGCAAGTCCTAAACAACCAGCTCCTGAGAATCCTCCAGGGTGGGAACGCAGCAAAGGTAATCGGTTGTAGCGGTGTGATTTAGGTAGCTTGCCATTTTTTGTGCCTTGTTCGCAAGCCTTTTATTTACCTTTACTTCATTCATTTTAAGTACTTTATCCGCTGATTTCACTTTTTACTTAAAGCTGAATGATCTGACCAACCGCCGGCAGAATGCATTCAATGTTTCGTTTGTTGAATGCCTCCAGCGCTTCGCCATGATCAATGCTGATCGGCGGGAACGTATCGAAATGACAACCCACCACCTTTTGAGTTTTAATTAGTTCTGCAGCCGCAAAGGCAGCCTGGGAAGCATCCATCGTGTAGTGCCCGCCGACCGGTAATACAGCCGCTGCAATATTTCCGAAAAGTTGCGGAAGCAAAGCCATATCCGACATAATGCCGGTGTCGCCCGCAAAATATATGTGATGATCTCCGGAAGACAGAACATAGCCCGCCGGCTCGCCACCATAACGCCCGTCCGGGAAAGAACTGGTGTGGCTGGCAGGTACCATTGCTATTTTCAAACCATGCACCACACAGGAACCGCCGAAATTCAGATCAACAAATTTTTTGTGACTGAAGTAAGCACAAACTTCCGGCTGACCGATCAGGATTGCTTCCGGATGATGTTCCAGAACCTCCTGTACATCGGCGGTGTGGTCAGCGTGCGCATGGGTAATCAGAATATAATCAATCTTTTGTTGTGTGATATCAAAAGATGATTTTTCCAACTGCATATTGTAGAAAGGATCAGTCAGAATGTTGATGTTTTTATATGTAATTAAAAAACAATTTTGTCCTAAAAACTGAAATTGCAAAGTATGTTCGTTTATGTTTTCCATGTTAATCATAAGTAAAATAGTTAAGTCCGAAGGCAACCAGAAAACTGAGTACTAAGGTAAGAATTCCGACCTGTTTCAGGAATGGATCCAGCAGCCGTGGTTCTTTGGTTTTGAGAATATTTCTTCTTAGAGAAGTAAAAGGAATCACCAGTATAAAAAATATGAAGGCGTAATAATGCCGCATAGTATGCAGCTCATTTTTTAGCATAAAGACCAGCACCAGCAACACCGGCAGCTGAAGCAAAATCACCTCATAAATCATCGCATTTTTAAATCCAAGCCGAAGCGCCAAAGTTCGTTTACCGCTAAGCGCATCGTTTTCAATATCGCGCATGTTGTTCAGGTTCAGGACCGCTGCACTGCACATTCCGATAGCCGTGGCCGGTAAAAAGATATCGGCAGGCAATGATTTGGTAAATAAGTAATAACTGCCGCAAACGGAGACCAGACCGAAAAACAAAAAAACCATGATATCACCTAAACCAAAATATCCATAAGGTTTTTTCCCGACCGTATAACCAACCGAAGCAAGAATGGATAAAAAACCAAGACCTACAAACAATAGAAAATCCTGCAGCAGTTCATCCTTTAAAAATGCGTAGTACAATAAGAGAACTGTAGCCAGAAGAGAAAGCAAGGCGAACAGGATGACACCGTTTCGCATCTGTACCGAGGTGATATGACCGGCTGCCACAGCACGCACTTCTGCCCCTTCGATCCGCAGTTTATCAGTGCCGCGAACGCCGTCACCGTAATCATTGGCAAAGTTTGAAAGCACCTGATATAAGAGCGTAACCAGCAAAGCCAGCGCAAAAATCCGCCAGTCCCAGTGCTGGCCGTTTTCCACCATTCGCCACCGAGCAATAAAAGAACCCATGATAATGCCGCTCACGGAAAGCGGTAAAGTACGCAGGCGCGCCGCCCTGATCCAGTGTATCATAAACAAAGACTTAAGAAAATGTTACGCTGCACACTTTATGAAATCCACTTATCGTCTCCGAAGTTTGGCTTTCTCTTTTCGAGGAATGCATCGCGGCCTTCCTTGGCTTCATCGGTCATATAAGCCAGTCGCGTAGCTTCACCTGCAAAAACCTGTTGGCCCACCATTCCGTCATCAGTCAGGTTCATAGCGAATTTCAGCATTCGGATGGACATTGGTGACTTCCGGAGGATTTCCTGCGCCCATTCGTAAGCCGTATCCTCCAGTTCTGCGTGTGGAATTACTGCGTTCACCATTCCCATATCAGCAGCTTCCTGCGCGGAATAATTGCGCCCCAGGAAAAATATTTCGCGGGCTTTTTTCTGGCCGACCATTTTTGCCAGGTAGGCAGAACCATATCCGCCGTCAAAACTGGTTACGTCGGCATCTGTTTGTTTAAAAATCGCATGTTCGTGGCTGGCAAGCGTTAAATCACAGACAACATGCAGCGAGTGTCCGCCGCCCACAGCCCAGCCGTTTACAACAGCAATCACTACTTTAGGCATGAAGCGAATCAAGCGCTGTACTTCCAGAATATTCAGGCGATGACGTCCGTCGTCACCCACATATCCCTGATGTCCGCGCGCTTTCTGATCGCCGCCACTGCAGAAGGCGTGACCGCCATCTTTCGGGCTTGGACCTTCACCGGTGAGCAAGACCACACCTACGGACGGATCTTCGGAAACATGATAAAAAGCATCATACAATTCAGAAGTTGTTTTTGGGCGGAACGCATTCCGCACCTCCGGACGGTTGATGGCAATGCGCGCTACTCCACCGCGTTTTCTATAAGTAATATCTTCGTATTCTTTGACAGTTTTCCAGTCGGACATGTATTTCTTAATTTTCGGTAAAGATAAACATTTTGAAGGCGCTTTACAATCGGACCGCTTTCGCGACAAATTAGATTAAAGAGAAAGGCACAAAAAAAGCTTTCGGGGAGAAAGCTTCATTAATATTCCTAAAAATCATTTTCGTCCAGATCTTCATGTTCTTCAAGAATGACTTGTGCCCGGTCAAAATCTTTTTCATTCACGATTAGAAAATAATTCTGAGACATGGGAAATACAGCCACGTTGTTAACATATTCATTTTTAATATAAGACGGAATTTCATGAGCGGCAAGTTTGGTGCGCGCCAGTTCAATTTCATATAAATAGGAGGACTGCAAAATGGTAACGAGATCAGACATACGTTTGTTTCTTACCACTGCATCAAATTAACCGCCAACCCAGGCTTGTTTTAAGAAAGATTGCTTTTATTTTTATACTGAATAAAGAAATAAATGGGCAGTCCAAGCAAAATTAGAAGAAAGCCCGGCCAGGTATATTGTGGTTTAAAAATAATCAGCAGCA
Source organism: Chryseobacterium salipaludis (assembly GCF_022968825.1). Taxonomy (GTDB): domain Bacteria; phylum Bacteroidota; class Bacteroidia; order Flavobacteriales; family Weeksellaceae; genus Kaistella; species Kaistella salipaludis. The sequence goes on along the minus strand of NZ_JALHKS010000003.1, from coordinate 33,224 downwards.
CACAAAAAGCTGTACCTAACAACAAATACAGTAAAGGTGTTACCGGATATAACCATGCCCGGTAAGAGCGCTCACGATCCGGCTCACGAAAGCGCATATAAATCACACCAAAAACGGTGATCATGTAAAAAAGCACGATGACAAACGAAATCATATCGAGCAGGTCACCATACTGGCCTGAAAGGGCAAGTACGCATGCCCAGCCACATTGCATCCACAGGGAGCGGCCGGGAACCTGAAATCTGTTGTCAGCTGAAGCGGCTTTAAAAAAGAGGCCATCTTTGGCCATCGTTTGGAAGACGCGCGCGCCGGCAAGTACCAAACCATTAATACAACCAAACGTGCTGACCATCACCAGCACCGCCATGATTAATGTTCCAATGTTGCCAAAGATGACTTCCGAAGCTGCAACGGCCGGACGGTTTTTATCTGCAAAAGCAATACTGTCGCGGTCAAGTGCATGAAGATAGACCAGGTTTACGAACAGGTATAAAATCATCACGGTGACGGTGCCGAAGACCATTGCGCGCACCACATTTCTTTTTGGATTTTCTATTTCGCCGGAAACAAAAGTTACATTTTCCCAGGCCACCGAACTGAATACAGAGCCCACCATCGCGGCGGCAATTCCGCCTAATAAAGCAGTTCCGCCAATAGCAGTCCAGTTGCCGGGAATCAGCGTATTGCCTTCCTGCAGACCCTGATTGGAAAAGGCATTCCAGCCTGCGGCCATATTACCGGACCACTGTGATTGCGAAACCAGCAAAGCACCAAAGATAATGATGCCCAGCAGCGCGAGAATTTTGGAAGATGTGAAAACATCCTGCAAAATTTTACCATTTTTAAGCCCGCGTGTATTGATGAAAGTAAGTAAAACAATAACGAAAATAGCCAGAATCTGAATCCAGGTAATCCGGAACGTACCTGACTGGAACAACGGTGCAGCATCATTAAGCGCCGGGATCAGATAGGCTGTAAATGTTCCGAAAGCCATAGCAACCGCAGCGATTGTGCCTGTCTGTATAACGGCGAATAATCCCCAGCCGTAGAGAAAACCGGTCATTTTCCCGAAAACTTCGGTAATATAGGTATATTGTCCGCCCGCCTTTGGAAACATGGCTGCCAGCTCGCCATAAGATAAAGCAGCTGCAATCGTCATAACCCCTGTGATGACCCACACGGCCAGCAACCAGTATCCTGAGCCGAGGTTACGCATCATATCGGAACTGACAATAAAAATCCCGCTGCCGATCATGGAGCCCATCACGAGCATGGTGGCATCCCACAGTTTTAATTTTTTCTTCATATACAACCGTTTCTTTATTTTTATTGTGTAAATAATTTCAACGGCTGTAAATATATAAGTTTTTCGCAGATGACCAGCCAATACTACTGCGATTACCATAAAATAAAAAAATCCGGCAGTCATGTGCTGCCGGACTATATCTTTACCGTTATAATTTATCTTATTTCTTCGTCCTGGTTCAAAACTACTTTTTCGCCGTTCATTGTTAAGGTAAGCTGGTCGCTTTGGCTGTGCGCTTCGATTCCTTCGCCTTTATAGTCACCGCCTTTGGCCCAGGCGTCAGGTTGTATTTTTTGCCTCTGTAGTCCACAGACATGGTATGAATGGTATCGCTGTTATTAAAGGTCACCTTCGCCTGCTGGCCCTTTTTATCTTTATAAATATAATGATACGACACGATTGAATCACCGGTGTCCTTAGTTTGCTGATTAATCGAGAGCGAATCTGCCATAGTGGTATCGGAAACTACTTCCGGAATTGTGTTGGAAGTTTCCACCGTTTCCGTTTTGGAACACGCGACTGCTAAAAATCCTGCCAACATGATGGCTGCAACTGTTCTGTTCATAAAATTTACTTTGGCAGCAGTGCAGCAAGAATGATGCAAGGATTTCAATCCGCCGTAAAAGTTTACTTTGTAGCGGTCTTATCCGAATCCTCCAGCAAATGCAGCAGTTCCGTCATTTCGGCTTCGGTAACATCGCGCCATTTCCCAACGGGTAAGTCCAGGTGGATGTTCATAATGCGGATGCGTTTCAGTTTTTTCACCTCGTAGCCCAGGTATTCACACATACGGCGAATCTGGCGGTTGAGTCCTTGTGTCAGGATAATGCGGAAGGTCAGCGTATCGATTTGCTCCACTTCACATTTGTTGGTCATCGTGCCCAGAATGGGAAGTCCGCCGCCCATTTTTTTCAGGAATTGTGCCGTAATCGGTTTATCCACGCGCACGATGTATTCTTTTTCATGATTGTTTTTTGCGCGCAGGATCTTATTGACAATATCCCCATCGGAGGTAAGCAGAATAAGTCCCTCGCTGGGTTTGTCCAACCGACCGATGGGAAATATACGCTTGGGGTGTTTCACGAAATCGACGATATTGTTCTTTTCCCTTTTCGTGTCTGTGGTGCAAACAATGCCTACCGGTTTGTTAAGAACGATGTAGACATGGTCGCTGTCCGTTTTTTTCACCGGCTTGCCGTCTACCAAAATCGCGTCTTTTTCGGTTACTTTAAAACCCATTTCAGGCTGCTGACCATTGACGGTGATGCGGCCCTGTTCCAGCAGTTTATCAGCTTCGCGGCGGGAGCAAAAGCCCAGTTCAGATAAGTATTTGTTGAGACGTACCGGTTCCAATTGAATTCGTTTTTAAATAACAAAGTTAAAAAAGTGTGCGCAGATCGATCGGATTTTAAGATTCCGGAGCAAACTGATAGTCATCCAGAAGAAGATCGGCGCTTGCATTTTCTATGCTGTACCCGCCAATTTTGGTGCGGCGCAATTGAGTGAGATACGCGCCTACTTTCAGCTCCTGGCCGATATCATGTGCCAGGCTGCGGATATACGTTCCTTTGGAACAGCCGACTGTAAAGGAGACCAGCGGCAAATCAACTACAATATCGGTAATATAGTGAATGGTGGTCTTGCGGCTTTTCATTTCCACTTCTGCTCCTTTTCTGGCTAAATCGTAGGCACGTTTGCCGTCAATCTTAATGGCAGAAAAAACGGGCGGTTTCTGATCGATTTCGCCGACAAACTTTTCGAGCGCGGACTGAATATCGCGCTCTGTGAGATGCGAAATATCACAAGGAAAAATTTCCGGTTTTTCCGTATCGTATGATTCGGTTTGAACGCCGAGTTTAATTTCCGCACGGTATTCTTTCGGTGCATCCTGGATCTCGGGAATTTTCTTAGTGAATTTGCCGGTGCAAATGATCAGCAAACCGGTAGCGCGCGGGTCCAGCGTGCCGGCGTGCCCAATCTTAAACTTCTTCGGCAGATCGAATGCGCGCCGGAGTTTATATTTAAGTTTATTCACGGCCTGAAAACTGGTCCAGTCCAATGGTTTATCGAGGAGAATAATCTGTCCTTCCAAAAAATCGGCAGCTGTCATGGTTTAAAATAAAGGGAAAAAGTGCGTACCTGCAGCCCGACCTGAGTGGAGCTCTTTTTTGCAAAACGAAGTGGCGCAAAAAAAGCGGGAACGGAGGGCGGAAATGTCTGCCCAAAAAAACAAATTTTTATCTGCCAAAGCCGGTGAAATAAATCAGCAATACCACACCGATGATGATCCGGTACCAGCCCCACGGCTTGAAACCGTACTTATTGAGCAGGCCGATAAATCCTTTGATGGCGATGAGCGCTACGATAAACGCGACCACATTCCCGATGACAAACGCGATGATATTATCCGACGAGGACAGAATCATTTCATACCCTTTAGCGGGATGACCGCTTTCTTTACCCCAGGTTTTCACGAAAATGGAATATACAGTTACCGCCAGCATGGTAGGAACGGCCAGGAAAAAAGAAAATTCGGCCGCCGCTTTACGGGTTAGTCCCTGCGTCATTCCCCCGATAATGGAGGCCGCACTTCGGCTGGTGCCCGGCATCATGGCAAGGCATTGCCAAAAGCCGATGATTACCGCTTTTTTCACGGGCAGGTCTTTTTCGTCAGCGATGGTTGGGTTTTTAAACCAGGAATCGGAGAATAGTAAAACCACCCCACCCGCAATCAGCACAGCCGAAATGGCAATCTGGTTTCCAAGCACCGCTTCGATGTGATCATCGAACAGATAGCCCAACACCAAAGCGGGAATCACAGCGTAGGCCAGCTTAAAATAAAACTTTAAATTATTGAAATCCAGAAACTTTTTCCAGTAGGCAAAAACAACAGCGAGGATGGCACCGAGCTGAATGGAAACCTGGAACATTTTCAGGAACTCTGTTTCTTCCATGCCCATAAGCGCGGCGGTGAAGCCCATGTGGGCGGTCGAGGAAACCGGTAAAAACTCGGTAAGCCCCTCGATAATGGCAATAATAATTGCTTTAACTATATCCATAAATGTCAAAAAAGAAGCTGCCTGAAGGTAATGCAGACAGCCGTAAATGTTTAAATAAAATGCTTATCTCGGAAAACGCTTCATGATGGCATACACCTCCACACAAAAACCGGTGAGCACCAGCAAAGGCGCTATACGAATCCGGCGGACGGAAAAAATATCCTCGTTCCAGGCGTTGGCATCAAATTTTCCGTTCACTGTGTTAGCGTCGGCACCCATCATCAGCAGGAACCCTACGACGATAAGAGCGAGCCCGATGAGCATCCATTTGTAATTCTCGCGGCCGAAGTAAAACAAGCTGTTATCCGTGGGAACAACCTTTTCCGTAGTCGCGTTTATATCCTGCTTTTTTTTCGTTTTCATGCTTAAGAATAATATAGGTCGTCCACATTTGAGCGAAGGAAACGCCAGGTGGCAAAAACAGTACTCATCACCGTGATTAAAATTCCGCCGAGGAAAATCCCCACAATCAGGAACATCAGCTGACGGTCATCCTGTGCGAACGGTGTACCGATTTCGGTAATGAAATAATACCAGGCGCCAAATAACACAGCTAGTCCGATCACCGCGCCGATCACACCCAGAATAATCGCTTCCTTGATGAACGGCTTCAAAATAAACCTGCGCTTGGCACCCACCAACTGCATGGTTTTGATAATAAACCTCTTGGAGAAAATCTTCAGTCGGATGGAGTTGTTAATGAGCACAACAGCCAGAACCAGGAACAACACGGTGAAAGCCAAAATCCATTTCAGGATATTGTTCAGGTTGTTATATACTTCCACCATCAGCGTACTGTTGTTTTTTACGTCAGTAATGCCGGGTGTGGCTTTAATTTCTTTAATCGCTTCATCAATCCGTGCCGGATCAACATATTCTGGCTTCAGGGCTACTTCAACCGATGAAGGAAAAATGTTCTCTTCGAATAAAGCATCGGTTTCAATTCCCATGCTCTTGCGGGCTTCTTCGGACGCCATTTCGCGGGAGATATAGGTTGCACGCTTTACAGGCTTCAGTGTTTTAATTTTTTCAAAAGCCACCTGTTCTTTTTTGGCAATTTTCACGGAATCTTTGGCATCATAATTTTCATCAAAATATGCGTTCACGACCAACTGCTCCTTGATATAATCGGAATATTTCTGGGCATTGATCAGAATCAGCCCCATCAGCCCGAGCAGAAACAGGACCAGTGCAATACTGATTACCACGGTAATATTGCTGGAGCGCAGCCTTCTTTTGTTAAAATCCTCAACCGTCTTAGCCATTCATGAAAAAATTTCTGCTAAAATAGAAAAAAACTTCCGTACTTTGCCGGTGGCAGCGGAAAAACGATGTTAAAAAAACCTTAAACGGCGGGCGTTGCGTTCGTTTTAAATATAACGGTTTAGCCGCAGAAGTAAGTGAAAGAATTATGAGCGTACGAGCGAAGAAACACCTGGGTCAGCATTTTCTGACGGATGAAAATATTGCCCGCAAAATTGTGGAAGGATTGCAGCATGAGTCTGTGGGTCAGATCCTGGAAGTTGGGCCGGGCATGGGTGTGCTCACCAAATATCTTTTGGAAAAACCACAAAAAATTTTCCTCGCTGAAATCGATACCGAATCGATCGATTATCTTAAGCAACATTACCTGCGGCTGAGTGATAAAAATTTTGTTGGTGATTTCCTGCGTATCGATATTCCGGCGCAGTTTACCGGCGAGCTGTCGGTGATTGGCAATTTCCCGTATAATATATCATCTCAGATTTTATTTAAAATCATCGATAACTTCGGGCAGATTCCGGAGATGGTGGGCATGTTTCAGAAAGAAGTGGCGGAGCGCACAGCGGCAAAACCACGAACCAAAGATTACGGAATTCTTTCGGTGCTCGTGCAGGCATTGTACGATGTGGAGTATTTGTTCACCGTTCATGAAAACGTGTTCAATCCGCCGCCCAAGGTAAAGTCCGGTGTCATCCGCCTGACCAGAAATCCGAAGGAAGGATTGGAAGGCCACGAAGTTTTATTTAAAAAAATTGTGAAAGCCGGCTTTAATCAGCGCCGAAAAAAGCTGAGCAATGCGCTGAAAGTGCTGGGCATTCCGGAAGATCTCAAGTCCCATCCCTTCCTGGATCAGCGTGCGGAAGAACTTTCGGTGGCAGATTTTATCAGTTTTACGAAAAACTGGCAAGACGCCCTGTAACTATTCTTCCTGTTGTAATTTTTCGATCAGTTGCTCGAGTTCGCTGATTTTATTTTTAAGCTGGGAAATCTGGGTTTTATTGGTGGCGACATGGCTTTTGAGCATCACGTTGCGGGCGCGCTCGCCGTGGTCCTCTTCGTCTTCCTCCTCCGCTATATCTTCGATGTCTTCCTGGATGTCATCAATATCATCGCTGATTTCTTCGATGTCTTCCTGAATATCCTCAATGTCTTCCTGGATTTCACCCACGTCTTCTTTCAGATCTTCAATATTTTCATTGCTGCGGTTCACGGACATCTGAATGAAAATAGCCAGATAAATCGCCTCGAGAGATAAAACGGTGGTCAGCACCAGCAGCATTTTATCAAAACTCAGCCATCCGAAAATCGGCAGCAGGAAGGCCAGAATAAAAACCAGCGAATGCGCAATCAGGGACGGAATAGATCCAATCCACCACATAATTCCGTCGGTCATGCGTACAAGCAGCGCCATCCGCCGGCGTACACGTTCTTCTCTACTTTTCATACTATTCAATTTTTAGGGCACCGCTGACGCCAAGACCGAACAAAGCAAAATCATATTTCGAAGGATCTTCGGCATCAAACTGCCGGATTACTGCATCCAGTTCCTCCACGGCTTTCCAGTCGTTCTGCTTCCGGCTGAGCAGTTGCAGTTGCCGTGAGATGTTACCGGTGTGCACATCCAGCGGAATAGAGAGTTTACCGGCAGGCAGTTTTTGCCAGAGTCCAAGATCCACGCCACGCTTATCCCGGCGAACCATCCACCGCAGAAACATCATCAGGCGCTTGGCAGCAGAATTTTTATACGGTGAACTCACGTGTTTTACTGCACGGTGCGCAGGTTCGTCTTCAAAAAAAGCCGCGCGGAATCTTTCGATGGCATGGTAGTAATTGTGTTCATTTTCCGCCGGCGAAAACAAACTTTCCATACTATCCAAGCGGCGATATAATTTTTGCAGGGCTTGCACGAAGAACTGCAGATCCTCGCGGTTAAAGGTCCGATGAACGCTGTTGTGTCTGAAATCCTGCATTTGGCTAACCTCAAAATTAATCACAAAATCGTGCGGCACGTTGCCCATCCAATCAAAAATTTTCTGAGCATCGGCCAGGATTGATTTTCGGTTGCCCCAGGAAATGGTGGCGGTAATAAAAGCCGCAATTTCAATGTCTGGTTTAGAACTAAAGCGGTGCGCCATCTGTACCGGATCATCTTTAATAAAGTCAACGGTATTATAACGGTCCGCCTGTTCGTCCAGAAAGTCACGGAACAAGTCTATATCTTGTATAGGCGGAATTTTTAAATCCATAAAATCTTAGTCGGCAGATAGCTGCAGGCGTTGCAGAGCGCGCGGTAACTCTGTATTTTCAAATATTGTTTTCGCTTCGTCCAGGAAAACGGAAAGATCATCATACCTGTTGGAAAAGTGCCCCAGGATTAACCTATTAGCATGAGCCATCTTTGCTATCCGGGCTGCTTCCAGCGCGGTGGTGTGACCGGTGTAGTCTGCCATTTTCTTGAGGTCATGCAGAAAGGTGGCTTCGTGATACAAAACGTCGACCCCTTTGATGATGGGAACAATTTTTTCTGAATAGCGGGTGTCACTGCAGAACGCGTACGATGTGGATGGCTTTGGTGTCGTGGTGAGCACTTCGTTTTTTAAGACATACCCGTCGGCCAGCGTAAAGTCTTTTCCGTTTTTTAAATTCTGGTAATCGCAAATTTCGATTTCAGGATACTTGCGGACTTCCTCCATGTTGAGATGACGCTCCCTGGGTTTTTCTTTAAAGAGATAACCATTGCAATAAATCCGATGATCCAGCGGAATGGTGTACACTTCTACCCTTTTATCTTCATAAATTTTCACAGAGGATTTGCCCTCCAGTTCGTGATAGACAACGTCGAAACCGCGGTGTGTTTCGGTCAGACGAAAGATGGTCTCCAGCATTTCCCGGATTCCTTTAGGACCGTACACATGCAAGGGAGTTTCGCGCCCGAGTAACCTGAACGAGGCAATGAGGCCCGGCAGTCCAAAACAATGGTCGCCGTGGAGATGCGAAATAAAAATGTTATTAATCTTGCTGAATCTCGCTTTTGCTTTCCGGAGCTGTACCTGCGTTCCCTCGCCGCAGTCGACCAGGAAACAGCGTTCTTCCATTTCCAGAAACTGCGCGGTGGGCGCTGAGTTAATGGTTGGGATTGCAGAATTGAAACCAAGAATGGTCAGAAATGTGCTCAAAATATAGGATCAGGTTCTATAGGTTTAACCCGCAGCACAAATTTAATTAATATAAAATAAAAGAAATACGTACCCGAAAAAAGAAACCCGGAAGCATCTGTTCCGGGTTTACTGTTTGTAAATATTATTTAGCTCTTAGTTTTTTAAATCTGACATAAGACACGGCAGATAAAGTAAACATAAAGGCGATACCAATATACACCCAAGCCGGCACCGGTACCGGATCTCCCGCCGCATACGAGTGTAGTCCGCTCAGGTAGTAATTTACGCCAAAGTACGTCATCACAATGGTACTGAAAGAGAACAGCGCTGCGGTGTGAAACGCCCACGCACCTCTTAGGCCAGGCACCAAGCGCATGTGAAGCACAAAGGCATACACCATGACCGAAATAAAAGCCCAGGTTTCTTTGGGGTCCCAGCTCCAGTAACGTCCCCAGGACTCGTTGGCCCAGATTCCGCCGAGAAAGGTACCCACTGTTAAAGCATATAAACCAATGGTTAAGGACATTTCCGAAACAATAGTCAGTTCCTTAATGGTTGTATCATTGTGCAGCTTAAAAATTTGCTTTTTAGAAAGGATGTAGAACATCAGCACGATAATGGCAATCACCATTGAAAGTCCGAAGAAACCGTAACTCGCCGTGATAATCGCTACGTGGATAATCAGCCAGTACGATTTGAGCACCGGAACCAGCGGCGTAATCTGCGGATCCAGTGCCGATCCTCCGTGTGCGAAGCCCATCATAATTACGGCCACCATAAAGCCAGCCGCCGGAATCAGGGCATTGGAATTTCGGTAAAGGATTAAGCCGGCCGTAATGCCAACCCAAGAAATAAAGATAATTGCTTCGTACCCATTGCTCCATGGTGCGTGCCCGGAAATATACCATCGTGCGATCAGTCCCAAAAACTGGAAGAAATAGCCAACGACGCCAACCAAAATTAAACCACGGATGACTTTATGCATAGCCCGGCTTGGCTTAAATAATTCAACAAATCCAAGAAGCAAAAGCAGCCCACCGATAACGGTGTAAAATTTAAGCAACTGAAAGTTGATGTTTACTTTATTCATAAACACTTCCAGATTAACCTTTGATTCATCCGGAACTACATTTTTGCCCCAAAGGTGCTGGTATTCGCTCAGTTTTTTAAGTTCCTCATCTGCTTTGCTCCAGTTTCCGCTTTTTTGTGCGGCCAACACTTCAGAGAAGTATGGTCCCATCACCTTTTGAGATTCCATGTCTGGTTCAAAGTTTTGGTCCAGCCAGGAATGCCACGTGCTGTTCGGGTCATTTTTTACCGGGACAATACGCATAAACTGGCCGCTGAAAAACTCGTTGAAAGCCTGAACTCGGTCGTTCACCGCAATTACTTCTTTATCATAATTGGTCTGTTCTGCAGGCTTTTTGCGGAAAGCTGCCTGATAGTCTTCCTCAAGCACGTAATGAAGCGTCCCGTTTTCATCCGCTGGGAAAAGCGACATCAGTGTGGTGTAACCTTCCTCATTGGCTTTGGTTTTCTTTTGCAAAAGATCACCGCCTTTCGTTCCCACTTTAATGATAGGAACCATCGTCCAGCTCGCCGTATCCGTATTGATTGACAGGAACCACTGATTCGCTGTCAAAAAATTGCCTTGCTCATCTTTAAAGTTATCGCGTTTATACAGTTTACGAAGTACATCTAGCGCCTGCGTATTAATCGGAACAATTCGTCCTTCATAGTTCTGAACCAGCAGGTAACCGAACTTATCCGCATGTTCGCGGTCTACTTTATTGCGCTTAATGATTTCTGTCGCCGTAATTGGTTTGGGTGAACGCAGTGCCAGCGAATTTTGCTGCTTTTGCTGCGGTGCCGGTTCGGCCATCAGCAGGTCAGCGGCATTGCCGTGATCATGACCATCGTCTGCTGAGTGTGTTTGTTGCGGCGAGCCGTCCGTGGTGCTGTGCGTTTCAATTTTCTGCGCTGAAAGTTGTAAGGCAAAGAACATCGCCAATAGCGGTAAAACTTTTCTTTTGCTCACATTTTTGAGCGTTTTGTTCAGTTTCCAGAAATGTGTACCTTTCCAAAAGAAGATCACAAACATCCCGGTGAAGAGGAAGAAATAACCAATGTAGGTAATTAAAGTCCCCCAGAAATCATGGTTTACCGAAAGCACGGTACCTTTTCGGTCCGGGTGGAAACTTGCCTGAAAAAAGCGGTAACCGCTGTGGTTCAGAACATTATTCATATAAATCTTATAAGGCGTTTGTTTTCCGCCGTCAATAATTTGCACGTGGCTTTCATAAGCGCTTGGCGCGGAGCTACCCGGATATGTTTCCATTACGAATTTCTCGAGCTTAAGGGCGAACGGTGTGGTGTACACTTTAGGACCGAAACCGAGCATGATGTTCAAGCCATCTAATGTTATTTGCTTAAACGCATTTGGATTTCCTGTTTCGACAGGAAGGTCAACGACTATTGTAGATTTCGGTCCGGTGACTTCCATTTTCAGGTTATCGGGAACGTCTTTATCTTTATTGCGGTCACCTTCGTAAGCAATTAATTTTCCTTTAACCAAGCCTTCCGGCACCACCAGCTGAAGATGATCGATGGTGTACAGACTGCGCAGGACCAGCGGCTCATATTCATCTTTTTTGGTGGCACCACGCGCCTGGGTGGCCATCGTCATAAACTCAGCTTCGACCGGAGTCTTGATTAATAAAGTACCGTTGGTATTATTAAACTCCACGGCACCGTCAATAGCGCGGTTAAAGGCGACAATGGTTCCGTTGATCAGTTTGCTCTCGCCCGGTTTGATGTAGATATTCTCGCGCCCGTTTTCTCCGGTGGATACCAGGTGCAGATATTCAGTCCCATTTTTATCCAGCACGATGCTATCTTTTTTTCGCTGAATATAATCCAATGTCTTCACTGTTACCTTTTTACCGTGGAAATCATAACTGGCATTCAGGTTTTTATGCAAAGGCGACATCAGATACGGGATGTCCTGGTAATTTAAGATATCTCCTTTTTCTTCAATCTGAATTTTAAGAAAATGCTTATCGGTAATAATTTCATTGGAAGTTTCTCCTTCTCGAATCTGCATAACTCCTTCAAAAGAAATGTAACGCGTGATCGCACCACCAAGGAATAATAAGATAAACGACAGGTGGAAAACGAGCACCGGCCATTTTTCGCGCTGCCATAAACGGTAACGCTTGATGTTGCCGATAAAGTTTAAAATAAGCAGCAGCATGACCAGCTCAAACCATTTGGCTTCATATACCAAAGCTTTGGCTGTAGGCGTACCGTAATCATTTTCGATAAAAGTGGCATAGCCCATCGCGGCGGCGTACACCAGCAGCAGGACTGCCATGGTACGGGTGGAGATCAGAATTTCCTGGATTTTTTTCATGTCAAGACGAAAATTGGCAGAACCTTCACGGTTCAGCTCGTCCGTCCGTGCACGGTCCTTATTTAGAATTTGTTTAAATGCACGCAAAAATACAACCTATAATCCACAATCACGAATGTAGGGCTATGTTTTTAAGGTGTCGGGAAATATTAAGAGAAAAATTAAAATCAGATTTTAAAAAGCTTACTCATCGGTATTGCTTAGCATCGGGACAAACTTATAAGCACCGAATTCTTCGCGCACAATTTCGCGTTCAGAGGTACGTGTGAAGCGTGTGAGGATTTGTTCTTCGGTTTTACCTAATGGAATCACCATCATCCCGCCCACTTTCAACTGATGAAGCAACTCAGAAGGCAGCGTTTCGGCCCCGCAGGTCACTAAAATTTTATCAAAAGGCGCAAACTGCGGCAAACCGGCAAAGCCGTCACCGAAACTCTGGAAATCGGGAGCCAGCCGAAGCTCTTTTAATTTTGCTAACGAAAAATCGTACAGCGCTTTTTGTCTTTCGACGGTGTACACCAAAGTCTTGATCGCCACCAGCACGGCCGTCTGATAGCCGCAACCGGTACCAATTTCGAGCACTTTTTCATTCTCTTTCAGCTCCAGAAGTTCGCTCTGCTCTGCTACGGTAGAAGGATGCGAAATGGTTTGCCCGGACAGGATGGGAAACGCGCGGTCTTCATATGCATAATCCTCGAAGATACTTTCCAGAAACAAGTGGCGCGGCACAGTTATCATCGCATCCAATACGCGCTGATCTCTGATACCTATTTTTTCACGAAGATATTCCACGAGAATTTTCCGCTTGCCCCGGTGTAAAAAAGAATCCTGCATGGCGCAAAAGTAAGGATAAGACAGCGGATAAACCAAGCCCTTTTAGTACACAGACTATTTAATAAAATAAATAGCAAAGCAGTACACGTTATTTGAAAGTCATCTGTTTTTTGGCCTTTCGCAAATTCTTTATCTTTACCGAAAATTTTTAGAATATGCTAAAAGCCGGATTGGTAGGTGCGGGCCACCTGGGTAAAATTCATCTTAAACTGTTGCAACAATCTGACCAATACGAGCTGATTGGATTTCACGATGCTGATGAGCAAAACGGCCGCAAGCTTGAGGCAGAATTTGGTTACCGGTATTTTTCTGATTTCGACGAGCTGCTATCGAAAGTAGATATGGTGGATATCGTTACGCCAACGCTGTATCATTATGATTATGCGCTGAAAGCCATCCATGCAAGGAAGCATTTTTTTATTGAAAAGCCGGTAACCCAGACCTTGGAACAAGCGCAGGAAATTATGCAATACTGCCGGGAATACGGAATCAAGGCACAGGTCGGACACGTGGAAAGATACAATCCGGCGTTCATCGGCACGCGGTCTTATATTCAAAATCCGATGTTCATTGAAATTCATCGTTTGGCGGAGTTTAATCCGCGCGGTACGGATGTATCGGTCGTTTTGGATTTAATGATCCACGATCTGGATATTCTGCTGTCTATGGTAAAATCGCCGGTCAGGCAAATTTCAGCGAGCGGCGTTTGTGTCGTTTCAAAGTCACCGGACATTTGCAACGCAAGAATAGAATTTGAAAACGGCTGCGTGGCCAATCTTACGACTTCGCGCATTTCGATGAAAGCCATGCGCAAATCCCGGTTCTTCCAGCAGGATGCTTATATCTCGGTAGATTTCCTGGATAAAAAAGCGGAAGTCATCCGGATGCAGCCGGCGCCGGCAGAGCCAAGTGATTTCGATATGATTATTGAAAATGCAGAAGGCGAAAAAAACCAGATTATTTTCCAGTATCCGGACATTCAGCCGAACAATGCCATTCTGGATGAACTGGAAAGTTTTGCGAAAGCCATCCAACAAAATGAAGCTGTGGAAGTTTCGCTGGAAGACGGCACCGAAGCGCTGAAAGTCGCACTCGAAATCATGCGGCTTATTGAAAAAAGATAAAATGAAGAAGATTTATCTGTTTTTTGCGGCTTTATTATTTTCAGCAGGTCTGTTTTCGCAGAAGAAAATTCAGCTGCCGGAAATTAAAGAAATTGCGGCCGGTAAAAAAGCAACCGTTGCAGTTTCGGTCCTGGATTTTCAGGATGGTACGTCCTACCATCTCAATGCAGGCAAAAGTATGCCGATGCTGAGTGTTTTTAAATTTCATATAGCACTGGCAGCTTTGGATCAGGTGGACAAAGGAACGGTACAACTGAAGCAGGGATTTCTGATCACGAAAGAAGATTTAAAGGAAAACACCTACAGTCCCGTCCGCAAACTGTATCCCGATGGTAATACGTACCTGACACTTGAGAAAATGCTGTATTATATGGTCGCGGAAAGTGACAATAACCTTACCGACTATTTGCTCAATCTTCTCGGCGGACCGGATTACGTCCACCAATATATAAAGAACAAAGGTGTTCGAGACACGGACATCCGCGCGGACGAAGATTTAATGCACCAGGGCTTTAAGTACATGTATCTGAACACCACGACTTCTAAAGCTGCAACAGATCTGCTTCAAAAATTTTATAAAGGAAATATTCTGAGTAAACCCAGCACTGACACTCTTTTGAACATCATGTTGGCCACCAGCACCGGAGCCAATAAATTAAAACTATTGTTACCCGCTGGCACTCAGATAGCGCATAAAACCGGTTCTTCCGGCAAAGATGAAACAGGCTTGACCGTTGCTGAAAATGATATCGGCATTATCGTGCTACCCAGCGGAAAGGTGTATGCGATTGCGGTATTTATAAAAGATTCCAAGGAATCAGAAGAAATTAATACTAAAATGATTGCCGCTATTTCCAGCGTTGTAAACCAATATTTCACAAAAAAATATAATTAATGAAACTGCGGCTTGTCACTTTCCTGATCTGCTGGTTTTCCTGTTCTGCTGCCCAACAGAAATGGGACATCCGCTTTTATCATGAAATGCGCGACCGTGAAATCAACATTCTTGCGGATAATCGTGAACCCATGGCTGTCTCCGCACAGTTTGATTTCACGTTAAAGAATCTGACCAGTACGCTCGGCAACAAAGATATTGTCGTGATACCGGCGGGTGCCAGCCGCTTTCTTATCTCGACGCTGAAGCCAATCGTGAATAATGCTGCGAATGAGTTTTCGTACAATAACAGGTATAACTTCGGAAATGTTTTGCTGCAAGATTACGATGAAGAGTACGTGTATGAACTGCCGTTCGAAAAAGGAAAAACACATTTGATTTATCAGGGATACAACGGTACCTTTTCGCATCAGGGAATTGCCGCGCTTGATTTTAATTTGAAAACGGGCGATAAAGTATTTGCCGCGCGCGATGGTTTGGTGGTGGAAGTCGTTCAGGACAACACCCGCAGTTGCCCGAATATTTCCTGTGCAAAATTTAACAACCGCATTGTCATTATGCATTCCGACGGTACTTTCGCGGATTATGCCCATTTGAAACTTCAGGGCTCTGTGGTTAAAAAAGGACAGCAGGTGAAGAAAGGCCAGCATATCGGTTACAGTGGAAGCTCCGGCTTTTCGAGTGGTCCACATCTGCATTTTGCTGTTTTTCTTAACAGAATTAATGGCAACAGGCAGTATTTAAAAACAAAATTTAAAACGGCGGAAGCAGCTGAAGCATACCTGGAACAGGGTAAAACTTATACTAAACAGTAAAAAATATAATACTTGAAAATGAAAAATATTGTAGTTATTGGTGCGGGCACCATGGGAAATGGGATTGCACATACGTTTGCACAAAATGGATTTAAGGTTTCTTTGGTTGATGTTTCCCAGGAAGCGTTAGACCGCGGAATCCAGACCATCACCAAAAATCTGGACCGTATTGTTTCTAAAGGAAACCTCACCGAAGAACAAAAAGGCGAAACGCTGCAGCGCATCACATCTTTTACTGATCTGAAAGAATGTGCCGCAACCGCTGACCTGATTGTGGAAGCCGCGACGGAAAATCTGGAGTTAAAACTGAAAATCTTCCGCCAGATGGATGAACTGGCGCCGGAGTCGTGTATCCTTGCGACCAACACTTCTTCCATTTCCATTACAAAAATCGCCTCGGTGACCGGTCGTCCCGAAAAAGTAATCGGAATGCATTTCATGAATCCGGTGCCGATTATGAAATTGGTAGAGATTATTAAAGGTTACTCCACTTCGCAGGAAACTTTTACTGCTATTTTCGACTTAAGTAAAAACTTAGGAAAAGTGCCGGTGGAAGCAAATGACTACCCGGGCTTCGTGGCAAACCGCATTCTGATGCCGATGATTAATGAAGCCATCGAAACTTTATATAACGAAGTGGCCGGCGTGGAAGAAATTGATACCGTGATGAAGCTGGGCATGGCGCATCCGATGGGACCGCTGCAGCTGGCAGACTTCATAGGGCTGGATGTGTGCCTGGCCATTCTGAATGTTATGTACGACGGTTTCAAAAATCCGAAATACGCTCCCAACCCGCTTTTGGTCAATATGGTGACTGCCGGAAAGCTGGGTGTGAAGTCAGGCGAAGGATTTTATGATTACAGTGAATCTAAAAAAGCGGAGAGAGTTTCATCGCGGTTTGTTAAGTAACTGATATGCTTAAAAAGCGTACAGTAAACCTGAAAGAAAAACACCTTCAGCTTTTAATAGTTCTTGCGACTTTCCTGATGGTGATTGCAAGAATACTGTTAAACGAGAAAGGCCGTACCAATCCGGATTCAATTCGGTTTATGCGTACGGCCCATCTCCTGCCTGTGGTGGATAACACCGTAACACCGATGGGCTACCCGGCTGCCATTAAGCTTTTCACCTTTACCGGACTGGACGAATTTTGGGCGAGCAAAGTAATCGGTTTACTGGCTTTCTTTTTTATGGTATATTTTTCTTGGAGAAAAAAATTTTTTCATCGTGAAACTGTAATGTTAGCCGGGTTATTTAGTTTTGTTTCGTTGTTCTCCTATACGATGAGCGAAGCTTTGATGCTGCCTACAGTGATATTGTTTCTGTTTTTCGCGACACAAATCATAAACGGTAAATATCAGCAAACGCATGGATTTCTGCTTTTAACGGTGCTCCTCATACTTTTATACAATATCCGGTATCCTGCATTGTTTATAATTGGTGCGAGTGGTTTGCATGGCTTTTTCCGTTATAGAACCTCGGGAAAACCATTCTTTTTCGCATCGATATGTGCTTTGCTTTTTGTTATTCTCTATAAATTTCTTTTTATTGATTATTTTGACGAAAACTACACAAAAGATTTTCTGGTAATTGGCATGCACCCCACCTCGAAATTACTTACTGAGCTCTGGCAGGGGCTGACCACCGTTTTTAATCCATTTATCCATATCGCGAATCCTGCCGGCGGAATTGTAAATTACGGAATCTATGGTATAGGAGCTTTAACAATTTTGCTGATGCTATTTTTATTTAAAAGAAATAAGCTGCAGGAAGCTGAAATTTTTTTTCTGATAGTAGCTGTCACGGGGTTTGTGTGTTCGTATTTCATCCAATACTTTTACTCAGTAAATCCAATCGATTATCGACTGATGGCTCCTTTTTCCCTACCGGTGTGGCTGTTGTTTTTTAAAAAGTTATATGCCAGAATTGGAAAATTAACATACAGCATTACAATTCTCAGCTTGCTTACAGGTCTAGTCTTCACGTGGCTTTCTCGTGGGAATTATCTCGAAAACCGCACGCATATTTCTAAATATCTGAAAGAGCAACGGTTAGCTGAAAAACCCATTAAATTTTATGTGACAGATCCTGAGCGATTAGATGAGATTAAAGTCGCAGAGCTAATCAGTACCGTTAATCCCCGTGTAAATATTACCTTAAAAGCATCCGACACACTTTTAAGTTCAACATTAACAAAACATAAAGTGCTGAGTAAAATCAGCATTAAAACCAATCGTTATCAATAAAATTTGTTACTTTTGAGTATTAAAATGATCCTTATGAAATTACCTAAGTTTTTACTGGCCGACAATTCAGATTTTCCTGAAGATTTATTCGTAGTTCACACCGAGTATCCGCGATTTGTACTGAATGTGGAGGAAGAAGAAGTGGAATGGTTTGATGACCTGGAAGGCGAAGATGAAGAAACCGTTGCCGATGAAGCAACCAAAGTAGTGGAAGCCGCCTTCAAATGGTGCGATGAAGAACTCGCAAAATATGATGAGGAAGAAGACGAAGAATAAAAAAACAAAAGGAACCTGCCAGCAGGTTCCTTTTTTGTTCTTGTTACTTTTTGGTAAATTTCAGTAACAGCAGATTATCTTTATACAGTTCCAGTGTATTTCCCGAAACCACGTATTTGTTAGCTGCAGAAAGGGTGCTGAAGTACGTTGACTCCTCACTCAGGTTAGGGCAGGCCATTTTCGTGGCACCGACGTTTTTGACTTCAAAGTTGCCAACAGTCGGGTCCAGCAGAAGCTCCCCAAAGTAATTATTGCATCCGCCATTCCCGGTTACTTTGCCCGGCTCAATAACCAAAGTAGGCTGTTTTCCTTTCAAAGTTTCCGCAAGCGTCCATTGTGTATTGCTGATGTTTGCCTGCGAGGAGCCCACTTTACTGCGGCTCACGCCCATGGTGGTACACGAAAATAATCCTGTTGCCAGCGCCAGCGCTGCCATACTGTGTCTTACCGGGGCGGATACGGATGTCCATGCTTTCATGATATTCTTTTTAAGTATTCAAATGTACTGATAAATAATTTTTACGTGAAAGACTTTTTTAGGAACGCAGCTCAGCACCAAATTTTTCCTTAAATGTTTTCACCAGCGAATTCATTACCTGGCTTATTTCCTGATCGGATAAGGTTTTCTCTTCATTCAGTAATTCGAAACTCATCGCGTAGGATTTTTTGCCCTCCGGCAGATTTTTGCCTTCATACACATCAAAGAGATTAATGGCTTTCAGATACGGAGACGGATTGGTGCGGGCCGCCGCGAATAAATCAGCGTACTGAACAGTAGTATCGACTAATAAAGCCAAGTCCTTTCTCGTCGTATTAAATTTAGGAATGTCTTTAAACTTCAGCTGTTTACCGGCGCGCAGTTGCTGACAGATTTCCAGTTCAATTTCCGCATAATAGCATGGCTGGTCAATGTCGGCGTCTTTTAATAAAGCAGCTGCCACTTTTCCTAACCTAGCGATGATTTTTCCGTTGGCTTTGATTGCGATTGCCTCAGAGAAGCGGCCGTCTTCCAAACCTTCTTCAACGGTAGTTACCGGCAGCACCTGCAGCAACATTTCCACCGCACCTTTCAGCCTGTAAAAATCGGTAGTTCCCTGCTGCGTTTGCCAACTTTCCCTTTCATTTCGACCAGTTGTTAACATGGCTAACTGCCGTCGCTCTGTGTAGGTTTCTTTTTTATGATAAATTTTACCAAGTTCAAAGAATTTCAGGTCGGCATTCTTTCTTTTAATATTATAATCCGCGTTTTCCAGCAATCCTTCCAGCAGTGAGGTACGCATATACTGCAGATCACTGCTCAGCGGATTCAGGAGTTTCACGGCGTTTTCCGGTTGCTTTAAACTGGTAAGTGAATTGTTCATTACCTCATAAAAGCTGTTGCTTTGCAGGCTTCGTGCCCACTTGTTTTCCAAAGCATCCTGATCATCCAGATCAATTTTCACAGGCGCAAAAGCCAGTTTCTCCGGGAAATCAATTTTGTTATATCCATAAATACGCAGGATTTCTTCGATCACATCAATTTCGCGGGTCACATCTGCGCGGTACGCCGGCACAGAGATTTCCAGTCCGTTCTGAATTTCATTCAGCACTTCGATATCGAGTGCTTTCAGGATTTCCTTGATTTTTTGGTGATGAATTTTCGCTCCGAGTATCTGGTCAATTTTAGAGAATCTCAGCACAATATAATGGTCCTTGATCTCACCGGGCTGCTTCCCGAAAATTGCTCCTTTTAAACTTCCTCCGGCTATTTCAGTAATCAGCTCCACTGCCATTTGCAGTGCAGGATACACCATCGCCGGATCTACGCCACGTTCAAAGCGGAAAGAGGCGTCGGTGTTCAAACCATGTTGTTTGGCACCGCGGCGAACGCGTACCGGATTAAAGTAGGCACTTTCCAGGAAAATGTTTTTGGTTTCAGTTTGCACGCCCGAGTGGGCACCACCGAACACACCGGCAATACACATAGCCGTGTTCTCACCATCTTTAATTATTAACTCTTCGCCGCCCAGTTTTCTTTCCGTACCATCCAAAGTGGTAAATACGGTACCTGCAGCGCAGTATCCTACTTTTATTTTTTTACCTTTAATTTTATCTGCGTCAAAAGCATGCAAAGGCTGCCCTACGCTATGCAGAATATAATTCGTAATATCTACAATATTATTAATCGGACTTAGGCCAATAGCTTTCAATCTGTCTTGGAGCCACGCCGGAGAAGGTGCTACCTGCACCCCTTCAATCACCGCGCCCAGGTATTTCGGACACTGTTCCGCGTCTTCAATCTCGATAGAAAAGCCGGCACCTTCCTCTTCAAGGGCAGGCTGCTTCACGGATATTTTTTTGAACTCCGCCGGCTGCATATGCGTGTGCAGATAAGCATTTAAGTCACGCGCTACACCGTAATGGGACATTGCGTCTGTGCGGTTCGGTGTCAGTCCGATTTCATATACAGAATCAGCAGAAATATCGAAATAATCTGCCAGCGGTGTTCCGACCTGAAATTTTTCTTCATCCAGAACCAATATACCGCTTTGATCTTCACCAATACCGAGTTCCGCCTGAGAGCAAATCATTCCCTGCGAAACCTCACCGCGAATCTTTGCCTTTTTAATTTCAAAACTGCCGCCGTCCTTCGCGTGCATTACTGCACCTACCGTCGCGACCGGCACGGTTTGTCCCGCTGCCACATTCGGCGCGCCGCAAACTATCTGCACCGCTTCCCCGGTTCCCAGTTCAACGGTTGTAATATTGAGTTTATCGGCATTCGGATGCTTCTCGCAGGTCAGCACTTTTCCTACAACGATTCCCTGCAGGCTTCCTTTGATATTTTCAAAGGTTTGAATTCCTTCTACTTCAAGGCCGATATCAGTCAGATACTCCCCTATTTTTTCAGTTTTAAGGTCGGTTGTAATATAATCGGAAAGCCAGTTGCGCGAAATTTTCATTACAGCAGTATTTAAATTAAAAGGTTTTAACAGCAAAATACTGTTAAGCCTGCAAATATCGTGATTACAGCGGGTAAAAAAAAATTGAGTTCCATAAAAATGAAACTCAATTCTATACTTTTAAAACAAATATTACATTCCGATCACCGGCATGGAAAGCATCAGCAGTTGTTCCTGATCTTCGAGGCCATCTACCGGCTCGATAATTCCCGGACGGTTGGGCTGTGACATTTTCATGGTAATGTCATCGGCAGATAGAACGGACAGCATCTCGGTCAGGAACTTGGAACTGAAGCCGATGTTAATGTCTTCTCCATTGTAGTCACAGGGAATCTGCATATCTGCCTTGTTGGCAAACTCAGTGTCCTCCGCGTGCAGGTGCAGAATATTCCCCGATAAGCGGAAACGAACCTGGTTTGTGGATTTGTTGGACATGATGGAAGCACGGCGAATAGAGCTTAAAAGCAACGCGCGGTTGATCGTCAGCATGTTCGGATTTTCTTTCGGGATAACCGCTGCGTAGTTCGGGTACTTACCATCAATCAGGCGGCAAATCCAGACGTTGTTTCCAAAAGTGAATTTCGCCATATTTTCATTGAACTCAATCGTTACATTTTCTTCTGACGACGAAAGGATATTCTTGAAAATTGATAGCGGCTTTTTCGGCATAATAAATTCTACCGGCTCCGGATTGGAAAGGTCGGTCCGTTTGTACACGACGAGCCTGTGCGAGTCTGTAGAAACGAAATTGGTTTCATCTTCTTTAAACTGGAAAAGTACACCCGTCATTACCGGACGCAGGGAGTCGTTGCTTGTTGCAAACAAGGTATTGCTCAGTGCTTCAGACAGTATTCCGGCAGGCAGCGTTACTTTTTGGGCCGCATCGAACTCCGGGATTTCAGGGTAGTCTTCAGCGTGATCCAGTGCCACGGCAAAATTGTCTTTTTCATCCAGAATTTCCAGCAGTTTTCCGTGTCCGTCTTCCGCATCTTTCACAGAAAGCGTGAGCGGCTGTTCACCGTACGTTTTCACGAAGTCCTGAAAGATTTTCGCAGGAACCGCGATTTTTCCTTCGGCATCAGAGCGCACTTCGAGCGACGTTACCAACGTGGTTTCCCCGTCAGAGGCAGTTACCTTCAGTACATCTTTTTCTATCTCGAAGAGGAAATTTTCCAAAATCGGCCGCGACTGTGAGTTGGAAATAACTCCGCTCACCGTTTGCAGGGCTTTTTGTAATTCGCTACTGGAAACAATAAATTTCATACAAACAAATTATTATTAATTTCACAAATATATAATTAAACACCGGAAAACACAACAGATTTACCGACAAATAAAGGTGTTCGCGGCTATTACCTGCTGTTTATTTTTTTTCCGCAGATTTGCTTTTGAGTTTAAGGGAAAGCGCTAGATAGAGAAAATGCAGATTCTCATTTCCACTCACGGAAAACTCTCTCTGCCATAAGTAGCCGCTGCTTAGCGAGATGGCTTTATCAATCTGATAACTTAGCCCGCCAAAGACACGGTTGCGCGCAAGCCCCGGATGTGCCTCTGCCACAAAAAATACTTCATTATATGCATTGGCGGAAATCGTCCCCGGTACTACTTTTTCGCGGTTTACTGGCACAGAAACATTTAAACGATACCGGAAGCGGACACGGTCGCTCTTCTCGCCGGATTGTGGTTCATAAAACCAGCTTTTTTCCGCGCGTACTCTATTTTCAAATTCAAATCTGCCGGCACTTAATTCATAAACATCCTGCAGCCAGACACGAAATTCTTCTTTTTCCAGCCGGTGGTTTTCGTAGCTGCCGTAGCGCCCGATCCCGATTAGCGGTTTGTGATTATCTGCCAGCTCATAACCCAGTCCGCCTTTGATTTCATAATAATCCGGATAAGAAAAATCCTCGTTGCTGCGTACCTGGCCTTCGGTGTACACAAACCATTTCGGCAGGAACTGATAATTTATATTAATCACATTATACCCCGAAAGATGTTCCTGCGCTGAAACAACCACCGCACAGCACAGCAGCATTATTACTGAACTTATTTTTTTCATACATCTGATGCTTAACCGTGCAAAATACTAAAAAATCAGTTTTCGTTCAGATTTATTTTATAAGTAAAACCGAGATGGAACCAGCGACCGGGCATGGGCACTGCGAAGGTTTCCGTATAGGCGGTGTTCGTAATGTTATTGGCCAGCGCATATACATTCAAACGCGCCAGATTCAAGTTTATTTTTGCGTCCAGCAAATGATAACTGCCTGTAGTCACCCTTTCATTGTATTTATACACCAGTTGTGAGGTCAGATTTCTGGTCCAGCGAGTTTCCAGGCGGCTGTTAAGCTGATGTTTCAGGTTTTCTAAAATATATCGAGAGTATCCAACCGGCGGCTGTTTCACCTTACTATCGAGGAAAGTATATCCTACTGTGAAGTTTTTAATAAAACCACTCCCACTCCATCCTGCTTCTGCTTCGGCACCGCGCGAGCGCAAATCGCCAATATTATCCGCACGCCAGATTTCCTCCTCTTTCTCTTTGAGCCAGTCAATGGCGTTTTCTGTATCGCGTGCAAATACGCTTGCTTTAAGCGTAAAGGCTGACAGCTGGAAACGATAGCCAAGTTCTGCAGATAAAGCGTTTTCCGGCTGTAAATCCGGGTTGCCTTTTTCGGTTTTGCTCACGTAATACAAATCGGTAAAAGTGGGAATCCGGTGTACTTTGGCGATGTTACCGTAAATTTTGTGATGATTTTTAAAGGTAAATCCGACATCCATTCCCGGATAAAAAAAACTTCCGGCCTCATCATAGTTTGCCCAGGAAATACCCGGCGACACCTGCAAGCGGTCGTTCAGAAAAGAGAAATGATGCTCCGCGAACAACTGTGTGAGGAAACGTTCGCGGTGACCGAGATTATTGCTCGCCAAAAACTCCTTTCGAAGTTCCGTCCCGAAACCAGTGGTTCCCAATTTCCACGGCAAAGAAATATTGGCTTCTGCCCCGATATTATTTCCAATGTGCATATTCCGGTAAATTTCCGGCTTGGCACGATTGAACAGGTACATATCCTGACCACGACGCCAGTTGACCTGTGCATTAAAATTTGCTTTACCAAATGGTTGCCGCCAGCCGACGTTTACGATCGAAGCCTGTGTTTCCTCATATTGTTCAGACGCTTTTGGCGAAGAATAGAAACCGTTGGCCCCAAATTTCTTCCCCTGCATTCCGGCCTGAAATGAAAGGGTACCGGTAGCGGTTCTTAATTGATTTTGATAGTAAATATTATGAATGGTGTAGTCGGTATTATAGCGATAGCCCTGCGAGGCACTGCCCGAAGCCTGGATCAGATGCGAAAAAGAATCCGTTCCCACTCTGGCCTGTCCTGCCAGCGACCAGGATTCAAAATCACCACCGGAACCGGAAATCTGTACTTCGTTTGAAGAAGATGGTTTGGTGATTACATTGATAACGCCGGCATACGCATTTTGACCAAAACGGCGGGCGGCCGGTCCTTTTATAATTTCCACTCTTTCTACTGCAGACAAATCAAAAGGCAGGCTCATGGAATTGTGGCCGGTCTGGGAATCATTCATCCGCACCCCGTTCATTAAAATCAGAACCTGTTCGAAACTGCTGCCGCGGAGCGTGATATCTGCCTGTACCCCGTTTCCGCCGCGGCGCTGAATATCAAAGCCCGTAAATTCAGAAAGTAGTTCTTCAATGCTTTGCGCAGGTGAACTCTGAATTTCTTCGCGGGTTACTACCGTGATGTTCTCATTCACCTGGCGTACCGGCAGATGCAGAAACTTTCCGGTAACCGTAACTTCTTCCACGTCCGATTCGCGGGTCTGACCGGAAACTGACAAAACAGTGCATAACAAAAAACAGGGTACAATTATCTTTTTCATAAATTTAACGAATCTCCGTTATCAATTACTTTTAAATATCACATAAGTTCATCGCAAACCCTTTATTGAAAAGGTTTACAGCCTTTTTGACGGTGCAAATATATTTAAGAATTGTACAGTAAGAGAAACAATTTACCTGAAAATACACAAAACCTAAAAACAAAAAGTGCAACACATTGGTGCTGCACTCTTTCCGCTGGTGCGGACTTATCTTAATTTCATCAAATGTGCAATCAGATCGTTCAAAATCTTCCTCATGATTGCGGTATTAAAGTGTATCACAAATATTGTTAAAATAACTGAAACCACCAAGTACTGCGGAAGCCTTTCTGCATTAAAATCCGTAAATTTGTAGGCTTTAAAAATAAGAATGATTTCACCTGAAAATATAGATATTAAAAAAGAGCTGTTCATTAAAAATGCACATCTTAACAACCTGAAACACATCGATGTACTGATTCCGAAAAACAAACTCGTGGTAATCACGGGGGTCTCGGGAAGCGGAAAGTCATCACTTGCATTTGATACCATTTATGCCGAAGGACAGCGCCGGTATGTGGAAAGCCTGAGTGCCTATGCCCGTCAGTTCCTGGGCAAACTTGAAAAACCAAAGGTGGATGACATCAAGGGGCTGGCTCCTTCCATTGCCATTCAGCAGAAAGTGATTTCGTCTAATCCGCGTTCAACGGTTGGTACATCTACCGAGGTATATGATTATCTGAAACTGCTTTTCGCACGTGTTGGCCGGACCTATTCACCGGTTTCCGGGGGTGAAGTGCGGAAAGATTCCGTGACGGATGTTATTAATTTCATCAAAGAACATCAGCAGCAGACCTTCCTGTTGCGCGCGCCGCTTCATTTTGAGGTGGACCGTTTTAAGGAACAACTCAATACTTTAAAATTAAGTGGTTTCACAAGATTGGAGGTGAATGGTAATGTGGCCGGGATTGAAGATCTGGAAGCATTTGGGTTTGTACCCGAAGCGGACATGGACATTCATTTGGTAATCGACCGGTTTAGTTACGAGGATGATGAACACTTCCTGCAGAGACTTGCAGATTCGATCCAAATGGCTTTCTACGAAGGTCGCGGCTACTGTTCGCTGAAGAATACTGAAACGGCAGAAATACATGAGTTTTCCAATAAATTCGAGCTGGATGGTATTGCCTTTATGGAACCGAACGTTCATTTCTTTAGCTTTAATAATCCGTACGGTGCCTGCCCTGAGTGCGAGGGTTACGGCAAAGTTATCGGTATCGACGAGGACCTTGTTATTCCCAATAAAAACCTGTCTGTTTACGAAGATGCGGTGGCGTGCTGGAAAGGCGAAAGCATGAGCGAGTGGAAGCGTAATTTCATTAAAAAAGCAAAAGACTTCCCTGTTCATAAACCCTATTTTGAATTAACGAAAGAGCAGAAAACCTATCTGTGGAAAGGGGACGGCAGCGGCAGTTTCCCGTGCATCAATAACTTTTTTAAGATGCTGGAGGAAAACCTGTATAAAATCCAGTATCGTGTGATGATTTCGCGCTATCGCGGAAAAACACTTTGCCCGACTTGCGAAGGTCTGCGTTTGCGTGAAGAAACACAATGGGTGAAAATTGACGGGCACAATATCCAGTCGATGATCGAACTGCCGCTGGATGAGTTTCTGCCTTTGATGCAATCGCTGAAACTCAACGAGCACGATGCGAAAATTGCAAAACGTCTGCTGTATGAAATCACCACGCGACTGACTTTTCTGGATAAAGTAGGTTTGGGATATTTGACGATCAACCGGACCTCCAATACCTTATCCGGCGGAGAAAGCCAGCGGATTAACCTGGCCACGTCGCTCGGAAGTTCGCTGGTTGGTTCCATTTACATTCTGGATGAACCTTCCATCGGATTGCATTCCCGTGATACAGAAAATCTGATTGAAGTACTGCAGAATCTGCGGGATCTTGGAAATACAGTTATTGTGGTGGAGCATGATGAAGATGTGATGAAAGCAGCGGATTATATCATTGATATCGGGCCGGAAGCCGGGTATCTGGGCGGTGACCTCGTTTTTTCGGGAAACTTTCAGGAACTGGAAGAAGCTGATACGCTGACCTCAAAATATCTTACCGGCCGATTGGAAATCGCAGTGCCATCCCAGCGGCGCCGTCCGAAAGAATGGATTAAAGTAAAAGGTGCGCGCCAGAATAATCTCAAAAATGTATCGGTGGATATTCCCCTGGAATGCCTGGCGGTGATTACCGGAGTTTCGGGTAGCGGTAAATCTACCTTAATGAAAGAGATTGTCAGTAATGATATCCAGATTCAGCTGGGCTTGGGCGGCAAAAAAGGAGACTACGATTCAGTAGAGTTCCCGAAAAAGCTGGTAAAAAACATTGAACTTATTGACCAGAATCCGATTGGTAAATCTTCACGCTCCAATCCGGTAACGTATCTTAAAGCATACGACGATATACGCGATTTGTTTAGCAAACAGAAAGTGGCGAAAATGAACGGTTTGCTGCCGAAACATTTTTCGTTCAACGTGGACGGCGGCCGCTGCGACGAATGCAAGGGTGAAGGCGTGATTACCGTTTCGATGCAGTTTATGGCTGACATTGAGCTGGAATGCGAAGTTTGCCACGGAACGCGTTTTAAAAAAGAAGTGCTGGAAATCCGCTATGATGAAAAGAACATCTCGGAAATTCTTCATATGACGGTAGATGAAGCCATCGCGTTTTTTACTGATAACGAACAGGACAAAATTGTAACAAAACTGAAACCGTTGCAGGACGTGGGGCTGGGCTATCTTCAATTGGGGCAAAGTTCCTCTACCCTTTCCGGCGGGGAAGCTCAGCGTGTGAAACTGGCCTCTTTCCTGGTGAAAGGCGTGACGACCGATAAAACATTATTTGTGTTTGATGAACCTTCAACAGGACTGCACTTCCATGATATTAATAAGCTACTATCTTCATTTCAGGCTTTGATTGAGTTGGGACATTCAGTCCTGGTGATTGAACACCAGCCGGATATTATTAAAACGGCTGATTATATTATCGATATCGGACCGGGTGCCGGGAAAAACGGTGGCGACGTTGTATTCGCCGGTACGCCGGAAGAACTGGCCAAAAGCAAAGAATCACAAACGGCCAAGTATGTGGCCGAAAAATTATAAATTACTGTAAGAGTCCGCATCGGAAGATGCGGATTTTTTTAGCATCAGGATTAGCAAGGTCATTTTGTATCCATCAGCAAACGCCGGAAAGCAGTGATCAGTTTTTAAAAAATCTTTTTCGCGAAACCTGTATCTTTGTTTGGCCAGCTTCATAGTTCAACGGATAGAACAAGAGTTTCCTAAACTTTAGATCCGGGTTCGATTCCCGGTGAAGCTACAAAAAACAAAAAAGAGAAAGCCCTCCAGCCTTCTCTTTTCTTTTATCCGTCAGAATTACTTTTTGTCAACTACAATTCTGTCCTTGCGGTTGGCCAGTTCCCAGGCCGTGGCAAAAATCAGCTGGGTTCTTTTTTGCAGGGATTGATAATCGATTTTGTCCGGCGTGTCACTCGGTTTGTGGTAATCTTCATGAATTCCATCAAAATAGAAAATCACCGGAATATTGTTTTTGGCAAAGTTATAATGGTCAGAACGGTAATACAGGCGGTCCTTGTCATTCGGATCATCGTATTTATAATTCAATTCCATGTTGGTGGTCGTCGTATTTGCGCGTTCGCTGATTTTCTTTAATTCCGAACTCAGCATTTCGGAGCCGATCACATACACGTAGTCTTTGCCACAGTTGGGCGCATCGCAGCGGCCAATCATATCGATATTGAGGTTAGCTACGGTATTTTTCAGCGGAAAAACAGGATGGTCGGTATAATATTTTGAACCAATAAGTCCGTGCTCTTCACCGGTTACGTGCAGAAACAGGACTGAACGCTTCGGCCCGTTGCCTTTATTTTTCGCCATCTGAAATGCTTCTGCGATTTCCAGCAAAGCAACGGTTCCACTGCCATCGTCATCAGCACCATTGTAGATTTGCCCCTTAGACATCCCGATATGGTCATAATGTGCAGAAATTACAATAAGCTCTTCCGGCTTTTCGGTTCCTTCGATATAAGCAAGAATATTTTCTGAATCCGGCAGTTTCGCGCGGCGGCTGTTCATAGCCTCACTGGGTACCGGCTGATAATATGATGACACCTGTTTCGGATGGGAAACTCCGATTTTTTTATACTGGTCAATCAGGTAACGTCCTGCCTTTTTCTGGCCTTCTGTACCGGTATCGCGCCCTTCCATTTCGTCAGACGCTACAATGTACAGATGCGTTTTCAGCTCATCTGCAGTAATGGAATTATAGGATTTTTTAAAGGCCGAGCCTTCATAAGAAAGATTGGCTGCGCAGCTTTGGAGCAGAGCAAACGCCAGGGGCAGAATCAGAAATTTTGATTGCTTCATACGGTTCTATTTTTTGGTGGTTTAAATATAGCAGAAATTTAATCTTCTGCCAGCTTTCCTGTATGTCGCGGCAAAGGTTAGAATGTTACTTCTTAGGCGTCATTCGTAAACGCGGCAGACCGATTTCGTGCTCCTGCGGGTAGGGTTTGCGCTGGGTCATGCTCACGTCTTCCACAATTTTGCGTTGGGTTTCAAAACGTTTGTCGTCATCGGCATATCTTGGATCCGGGATAAACGGCATTCTGGCCATTTTTAAAATTGTGATGGTCGGGAAATGAAAATCCACTTCCACTTGTCCCAGCAGCAGGTAACAGCCGCCGCCCTGAAAAGGATACTTCTGCAGGTTATCCGGGAAATGAGCAGTATCGAAATAATCGCCGTTCACATCAATCCAGGTTCCGAAAAACATGGTTCCTTTTTTAGTGGGCACATGCTTCCGCGAAATCAGGTAGGCCAGCATTTTAACTTCTTGTTTATGATACTGCGGAAGGTCGGCAGCCATCACTCGACCGCGAAAGCGCGTCTGCAATAAATCAAAAGGACTGCAGGACACCGGAAAGCCCAAAATTTCAATCTCATCAAAAGCATCCTCAAACCGATCACGCGCAAGTTTCGGCAATTGATACGCTTGCACAGGTGTTTCAAAGAAAGACGGTAAACGTTGTTCCGGTTTAAAGTGATTTAATGATACGCGCGCCTGAATCAGCAGTTCGTTTTTCTGCAGACCGGTAAAGCGCAACGCACCAATAAATATCAATGTCTGTAATGTTTCAATGCCTATCGAGATTCGTTTAAGAAAATCTTCCAGAGAGCGATAAGGCCCGTGCAAAATACGTTCTTCTACAATCTCTTTGGCTAATTTAGTTTCCAGTTTTTCGATATGCATTAAGCCCAGATAAACATCGTCGCGGTACACCGTAGTTTCATAAATACTATTATTAATACAAGGATTATGAATTTTGCCACCCGCCATCCGGCATTCGTGCACATATACTTCTGTCCGGTAAAAGCCGCCGCCATTGTTGATGGCTGCTACCATAAATTCAATGGGGAAATACACTTTCAGATGTAGGCTCTGATAACTTTCCACCGCGTAGGACGCAGAATGTGCTTTGCAGAAAGAATATCCCGCAAAAGACTCGATTTGGCGGTACACTTCGCGTGATAGTTCTTCGGGATGACCTTTTTCGGCACTGGACCGGAAAAAGTTATCGCGCACTTCCTGCAGCTTCTTCACCGAACGGGTTTTCCCACTCATGGCACGCCGGAGGACATCGCCATCTTCAGCAGATACACCACCATAGTGCAGGGCAATTTTAATAACATCTTCCTGATAGACCATAATCCCATACGTTTCGCCGAGCTGTTCCTCGAACACTGGATGAAAATATTCGAACTGATCGGGATTATTGTGCCGGAAAATATACTCGCGCATCATGCCGCTCTGGGCCACACCGGGCCGTATGATGGAAGAGGCGGCTACCAGCGTACGGTAATCTTCACATTTCAGGCGGCGCAGTAAGCCACGCATGGCAGGACTTTCAATATAAAAGCAGCCGATGGTTTTTCCTATGCTTAAGTATTGGTTACATTTTTTATCTGTTTTAAAATCAGCGGTACGGCTGATATCAATGTCGATTCCCCGGTTCCGCTTAATGAGTTTTACGGCATCATCAATAGTTCCCAGACCGCGCTGCGAGAGGATATCAAACTTTTCGAAACCAATATCTTCAGCGGTGTACATATCAAACTGCACAATCGGAAAACCTTTTGGCGGCATCTCCAGTGCGGTATAATTGGTAATCGGTTCTTCGGAAATCAAAATGCCACAGGAGTGCATGCTGCGCTGGTTGGGAAATTTTTCCAGCATCTTGCCGTATTTCTGCACGAGTTTCACAATGCGGTTGTCATCATGCAGATCAAGCGGGTTTTTCGCCAAGGCATCCAGTTCTGCTTTCGGCAAACCAAATGCTTTCCCCACTTCCCGGAAGATAGAGCGATATTTAAATTCCACGTTGGTCCCACAAAAGGCAACATGATCTTTCCCGTACCTGTCGAAGATGTACTGCAGGATTTCATCGCGCTGCTGCCAGCTCCAGTCCAGGTCAAAATCCGGCGGATTTTTACGGTTTAAATTCAGAAAGCGTTCGAAATATAAATCAAGTTCCAGCGGACAGATTTCTGTAATCCCTAAACAATAACTTACAATACTGTTGGCGCCACTTCCCCGGCCCACATGCATAAATCCACGCTTCTTGCTGTACTGGACGATGTCCCAAGTGATCAGAAAATAGCCGCAAAAATCCAGTTCACGAATAACCCGAAGTTCTTTTGCCGTTCTTTCTTCAGCTTCAGTATGATGCCCACCGTAGCGGTTTTTTAATCCTTCAAACGCAAGTTTCTGCAGCAATTGAAAATCTTCCTCCGCTGAACTGGTATAAAACTTTTTGTTTTTTGGGGTTGAAAAATCAAAAGTAAACTGACAAGATCTGACAAGCCGTTCTGTGTTTTCTATAATTTGCGGATAATTCTTAAAAGGTTTAAGTACATCCACCATCGGCCGCATAATTTCGCTGGCGCCGCAAACATGCTCTTTTTCTAATTTTGAAATTAAGGTATTGTGTTCAATTGCGCGCAGAATACGATGCAGATTATATTCCTGCTTAGTAGCAAAAGTAACCGGCTGCAACACCAGCATTTTATGGAGCAGGCTTTTCCATTTCTTTTGAATAAGCAAGTTAACTTCTTCGGGACAAACACCGATGTATTCG
The DNA here is from genome assembly GCF_022968825.1 of Chryseobacterium salipaludis. Lineage (GTDB taxonomy): Bacteria > Bacteroidota > Bacteroidia > Flavobacteriales > Weeksellaceae > Kaistella > Kaistella salipaludis. Next base: position 773 of record NZ_JALHKS010000003.1, on the reverse strand, counting down.
TAATCCCGCAGCATATCAGGCGCTTTCGAAAGCGGATAAATCAATGCCACACTCTCAAAATTCGGCTGCGCAGGAATGATGAACTCATTGCAATTGACATCAGTAATAAAACGGTTGATTTCTGCCAGGCCTGCAGTTGATTTAGCCAGAGCGATGAAGTGCTGTTCAGTGCCGGACCTGATATCGGCACCTGCGATCGGATGAATCTGATGTAATTTACAAAGTTTATAAAACTCATAAATACCGGTGATGGTATTAATATCAGTGAGTGCGAGTTCACGTACCTTAAGTGCAGCAGCCTGTTCCACAAGTTCCTCGATGGAAAGTGTACCGTAACGAAGGCTGTGAAAAGTATGGCAGTTCAAATACATTACCGGAGGATTTGCTCAAAGCGACGTAAACATTCTATCCCAGGAACTAAATTAATTCAACGCGAACAACGTACGGCACAAATCTACAGAAATGAACTTATAAAAAGCGAACCTCGATCATTTGATTTTCCGGGAAACAATTGTATGAAAAAGTTGAAAAAGAAGGAACCGACAGAAAATGTTCTAGTGAGCAATTGTATAAACGTTCATGATAGTTTAGCCTGTTTATATTGCTTAAGCTTTAAACCAAAAAAAGCTCATCAAAAAAGATTGATGAGCTTTTAAAAAGACTGGCGGCGACCTACTCTCCCGCTATTCGCAGTACCATCGGCGCTAGAGGGCTTAACTTCTGTGTTCGGAATGGGAACAGGTGAGCCCCTCTGCTAAAACCACCCTAAAGGT
>NZ_JALHKS010000002.1 GCF_022968825.1 Chryseobacterium salipaludis | reverse complement strand
GCATCCCAAAGCTCCTGAAAGCTCTGAAACACCGCGCTTCTTCCCCTTTTCCTCAATCGTACCCCTTCGCTGTCTACTCGTTTCCTTTTGACTCTGCAAAAATAGGCACATTATTTGAACAGGCAAGGGGTTTACTTAAATAAATACTTACCCAATGCTTAACTGGCTGATATGCTGAGAGAAGAATTTTGAGCAATACTGTTTCCGTAGGAGAAGATTACTGCTATAGCAGTGGTATTAGGTTTTATTTTTACTTGGTTTAGCTATTGGCTGAGAAATTTTTGTAACGGTTATTTGTAACACTTCTCTTTTATCATCTATGAAACCGCAGCCAATGTGTGTAATATATGCTTCGGTTAAGAACAAATAGCTGTGTTATCATTTTCAAAAAAAGAACCCGCTTCAAAAGCGGGTTCTCATTATATATACATATTAAGTACTATTCTTCAGTAGCTGTCTCCTGTGTTGCTGCTTTATTTAAAGCATTGTTCAGGTTAACTGCATCCTTATAACCAGGGTTCAGCTGGACTGATTTGGCAGCGTATTCTTTTGCTTTCGCAGGATTTTCTTCCTGGCTCAGATACGCAACTGCAAAATAAGCATACGAAAGGGTTTCCTTATTTGCTTCTACCTCCGCTGGTTTTACTGTTTTAATATAACGTTCGTAGGCAATCTTAGCAAGATCATTGTTTCCTGCCTGCTGGTAAGAGTAACCTGTGCTGTAATAAGCAGGTGCCCAATCCGGCAACATACCGCTCATTTTCTGCCAGGACTGAATTGCTCCGTTCCAGTTCTTTGCTTCCTGATATGCATTCGCCAGTTGGAAAAGTGCATCAGTGTCCTGAGGATTTTCTGCCACTTTCTTTTTCAGGGCTTCGATCTGCGGATTGGTTGGACCGGCATCTACAGCTGCCTGGTTTACACCACCACCGCCTTTCACTTTTACTAGTTCCTCATCCCATTTCATGGTTTCATCTTTCGCTGCTTTTGCGATAGCAATTTTCTGCTGAGCTTCATTATTTAAAGCCTGCTTCTTGGTAGCGTCAGTTTCTTTGGTTGCAAGACCTGCACTGATCAGACCAAGAAGGCCCTGGTCAGCCGGCAGCACTCTGCTTTTTTCAGCTTTAGACATGAACATATCCATACTGGTTTTGGCAGCCATATAGTCCCCATCCGCATATTGCAGGTAAGCGCGCAGCTTGTACTTGATCGGATCTTCTACTTTGTCGAATACCTTGTCAAGATATTTTTTAGAATTTTCATAATCTTCGTTGGTGAAGAATAGCTTAGAAATTTCTAATTGTGTATCCGGATCTTCATCGGCATATTTTGCATAGTTGATCAGATCTTGTGTAGCCAGAGCATTTTGCTGGTATTTAATATCGTACGCAGCTTTTGCCTTATAAGCCGGCGCATAGGTCGGATCGGCAGCAATTGCTTTATCAATATTTTGTTTTGCGGACTGCCATTGCTGAGCTTGCATCCAAAGGGTTCCCATTCTGGTAAAAACGGAAGCTTTGTTCTTTGCCGTAGGCAACGCTTTTTCATATGCTGTCAACGCAGCACCTGCTACCTGCGGATCATTGGTCAGTTTCAAACGGTAGGCATCACCCAATGCATAATAATAATAAGCAGGTGTTCCCTTCTTCGCTGATTTTTCTACTGCTTTATTAAGATAATCTACAGCCAGGTCCGCATCAGCCGCAGTTCCGAACATAGTTAATGCCTGCGCTGCGCGGTACAGAACTTCCGGATCGCGTTCACGGGAATCTTTTACGATGGACTGGATCTCACTGATTGCAGCTCTGTTTCCGCGCCCCAGCTTCACGGAAGCAAGACCGATTTTATTTATATAGCTCTTTTTATCAGCCTCCAAGCCTTTTTTAAAGTTCTCTTCGGCTTTATCGAAATTAGGTTCAAATTGTGTTAAATAGGAATTACCCAGGTAAAAATAGTTCTCACCAGTAGCTGCTTTCGAAACCATGTCAGTATAAACCTGACGGGCCTGAGCATATTTGTGACTATCCGCGGCATTCACTCCTTCCTGCAGCGTTTGTCCAAACGCGAAAGTGGTAAAGAAGCCTACAGCTGCGGTAAGGGCAATTTTCTTTGTTACATTCATTATATCTCTCATTTTAAATTGTTTATTGATTAGTAAATCCATCATGAATTTCCCAATTTTTATACCAAAACATGGAAATGTGACAGACTGTATATTTTTTAATATATTTTAACGCATCTGTACTTCACGGCGGAAAATATTATACGGTTGCAAGCCTTCTTTCCCCACTACAATCTGACCGAGTTGTGTACAGGAAAATCTTATAAAGCCATTTCCTAAACCGAAATATGGTTCATTCGTCAGAAAATACAAAACTCTCGTGAAGGGATAAGACATCTCGGCTAAATTTCCCAGCGTTGGCTCGTACATTTTTCCCTGATCTTCCACTTTCAAAATTTTCACATTATTTCTTAATGATTCCGAGTCCGGATCATAAGGACGGCTTAAGGTATTTAAACTTACCACGCCAATGTACCCGGGAAACTGATTTAATTGTTCGATTACATTTTTATTACCGCTTACGATTGAAAATTGAAGCTGATTTGTTTTTGTGTTTAATTTCTGGGCGACAAAGTTGAAATTGCTCGAGTTCGTACCGTCAAAAATCATCTTCTTGCTTCCGTCCGTCAGCATTTTTTTAATTTCGTCCACAGATATACTTTCTCTGGTGTCATTCTTCGGCACCACAAAAACTGCCGCATCTGCCGCAAACGGCGCAGGTTGCAGATCGAGATCGATTTTAGCTTTATACGCTTCCTTTTCTTCGTCGGTTAAATCACGGGACATGATGATGACCCTTGTCTTCCTTTCGAGCAGATCCAGAAATGCCAGGTCTTCCTTTTTTATTACAAGTTCCAGCTTGGTTTCCGGATATAAAGCCATGTACCGATCCGTGAGCGCTTCCGCCACACTTTTGAAAGATTCATCGGCCTGAATGGTAATAGTTCCCTGCTGCGGCGTATCCACCACACGAGCCGATTTCTTTTTACAGGAAACCGAAAATAAGATAAGGCAAAGGGAAAGAAGGGTGAAAAGTTTAGTCTTCATAACGCTGCTGGCGTAATCTGTACACAGCGCGCACGATGCGGAAAATCCCATACAAGATGAGTAATCCCCCCAGTGCGTACGCCACGCCCGGCTCTAAAAATATGACAAAAAATTTATAAATAATAACGACGATCCCCAATGCAATATAGAAAAAGCCGGTAATCAGCGAAAGCCAGTTAAAAATCATACCTTACAAATCTACAAAAAAAATAAAAAAGAGAAGCATGGGCTTCTCTTTCTTGAATTATAAACGTTTTGCTTATTCAAACTGCATGGTGAGCGGCAGTCGGAAACGGTAACGTACCGTTTGTCCGTTGATTTTTGCCGGTGTCCATTTGTTACGAATGGACTTCACTGTGCGGATTGCTTCTGCATTAAAGTCGCGGTTAGAACCATTTGCTTTCACGTCGGTAATTGAACCATCACGCTCCACAACGAAAGTAATTTCCGTTCTCACAACCCCTTCGTCCCCTGACATGGCAGACGTATCAAAACTGTTCTGCACTTTGCTTCGGAAGGAGTTAATACCACCCGGGAATTCAGCAAGCTGTTCCACTTCGGTATATATCTGGCTTTCAGAAACCTGAGGTTTTACTTCCACGGTCTGCCCTTTATTACCGGTAGACGGTGGTGGCGGTGGTGGTGTATAGGAAGGTGTCTTAATCCCTTCCTGGTTCTGTAAGCCTGTTGTGGTTTCAATCTGCTTGGAGATTGGCGGCGGCGGCGTTTCCACCTTCGGCGCTTTCACCGGCTCCGGCACTACGTTCTGGATTACTTCCTGCTTAGGCTCTTCCTTTGGTGGTGGCGGTGGTGGTGGCGGTTCTTCTTCTTTCTTCTCTTCAATAATGATATCTTCCTCCGGAATAATCTCAATCAGATTGGCATTAACTTCCGTAGTGTCCTTTGCGGTCATTTGTTTGATCTTCATGACTACGAAAGGAGTGATCGCTATTACGCAGAAAAGAATGGTTCCGAAGATAAAAGCTTTGGTAAGCACTGATCTGTATCTTGTTCTCAGATCATAGGCTCCGTAGGCTTTATTCCTGTTTTCAAATACAATCTCATCCAAAGTAGGAGTGGTATTGTACATATTTTCATCTGCCATTGTTCTTTCTTTAAAATTTATATTGCAGTATTCTAGTTAGCAGAAGGCGCATTGCCTACCTTCTTGTCATAAATGGCCTGCTCATACGATTTCAGATCAGTAACCCCGTACTGTTCGTTTTTGGTGATGGCCATTTCATCCAGAATATCCACAAAGTTCTTATATACGGCATCGTCCGTCGGTTTGATGATCACGGTAAATTTACTTTGATCTTTTGCCCGGGCTTTTGCCTGCTCGATTACTTTTGTAATCCCCTCTCTGTCGAAATTCGTTTCCTGCAGGTTCTGCTCTGTTAAACTGGTAGCATCCTGCTGGTGATAGAAAATCCGGTTGTCTTTCCCGATAATCAGTGAAATCGAGTTTGAAAGGTCAATTTCGGTTTTTGGTGACTCCTGCTTATCTTTTGGTTTTGCCGGAAGCCCCAAATCCATTACATTCGGTTTGTTAAAGGTGGTTACCAACATGAAGAAAGTGATCAAAAGGAACGCCAAATCTACCATGGGAGTTAAGTCCACGTGTGGTACGGCTTTTTTCGAGCGTACTTTGCCGCCTCCGCCGTTATCTTTTACTTGTACTTCTGCCATTTCTTCCTTATTTAGCCACTTCCTGGCTTGTGATTAACCAGAACTTCAGGAAGTCAATATCCCGCAGTCCTTCAAATAATGCTTTTACCTTTGGGTATTTCGTTTCCACATCGCCTTTGATCGCCAGTTTATAATCCGGGTTCACGGCAAGGCTGGTTTCCACCCAATCGATAAGTTGCTTGTTGGTGCTGTCCATTGGAATACCGGTGGTGCTTTTGAAAGCTTTTCGGTCTTCATCGGAAAGATCCAGGAACCCTTTCAACTGGTTCATCGGAACTCCCACGGACTGAACATTAGAGAAAGCAACCTTCTCTTCATTCGTAAATTTCATACCATACTTCTCTCCCATTTTGTCCAGCAGCGCAATACGCTCGGTACCGTTTTCCACGGGAGTGAAATAGAATCTTCCGTCGGTGGTGCTCAGAATGGTCATCGTGCTGCCGTCAGGAAGAAGCTTTTCGGAGATAGAAGATGGCGTGGTGATCGTCTCAACGTCTGGTTTTGCAAACTGAGCCGTGAGGATAAAGAATGTAAGGAGCAGGAACGAAACGTCGGTCATCGCCGTCATGTCCACCCTTATATTATGTCTTTTTGGTTTGACTCTCGCCATTATAAATTACTTTTTTTATTTAAACTTCTGTTGGTTGGAAGGCCGGCACAGTGACCGGCTTTTCCTGGTATTGCAATCAGTTCTTAGTGGAACTCTGCAAAAGACTGCTGAATAGACATCGCGATCTCATCGATCTTGAAGGTCAGGCCGTCAATCTTAGAAGTAAAATAGTTGTAAAGGATAATCGCTACTGCAGAAGTACCAATACCCAATGCGGTGTTTACAAGTGCCTCGGAAATACCGATAGAAAGTGCCGCAGAGTCTGGTGTACCACCACCGGAACCCAGTGCGTTAAACGCTTTAATCATCCCGATTACCGTACCCAACAGTGCTACCAGCGTTGCTACTGTACCCAGTGTAGAAAGAATCATCATGTTCTTTTCCAGCATTGGCATTTCCAGTGTAGTTGCTTCTTCGATAGACTTGTTCAGTGCTACCATTTTTTGCTCTTTGTTCATGGTAGTGTCATGAGAAAGCGCTTTGTATGTTGTAAGACCTTCTTTTACTACGTTACCTACAGATCCTTCCTGACGATCGCACTCTTCGATCGCTTCGTCTACCTTGTTTTGATTAAGCAATCTTCTTACAGTTAAAACGAAGTTGTCCACATTCCCTTTACCGGCAGCTTTTGAAAGTACCAAAGCACGCTCGATAGAGAACACGATCACGATGATCATAAAGGAAATCAGTATGGGAACGATTGGTCCACCCATGTAAATAATCCCCATAAATCCATCAGGATGCAACTCCTTGGTTTCAAGATCAGACATCGCTACGGAGGATAAACCATCCAGACGTGGGTCTGCCTTAAAGTTACCTGGATTCCCCAACACAAATACATAAATAGCTACCCCGATCGCGATCAGAATCGGAATAATTAACGCAGGATTCAACCCCCCTACTTTTTTAGCAGTTACTTGCTCCTCGTTGTTTGAAACATTCATTTCCATACTAAACTAAATTATAAATTGTTATTTTTTAAATTTTTCGCGGTGTAAAATAAAGTTAAAATATTTAATCGTGCAAGTTATTGACCTCAAAGGAAATATTTTTTTCCCGATATTCTTTCATTACAATTAATGAATTTTTAAAATTAAGAAAATAAACTGACGATAATGTTTTCATCTGAAAAAAGACTTAAAAACTTGGCAAAAATCAACCGTTCTTTTTTCTAATAGAACACTGTCTTTTTTTGTCTGGCTTTAAGCTAAAGCACAATGTTAATTATTTTTTTCGGAACAATGATTATTTTCTTCGGCGTTGTTCCCTGAAGCTGCGCTTCTGTTCTTTCATCAGCCATAATCTGCTCCTGAATTTCCGGTACCGTGAGCGTGGCAGGCAGTGAAATTTTGAACCGCATCTTTCCGTTGAAGCTTACCGGATAGTCAATTTCATCTTCCACAAGATACTCCTCTTTCAGTTCCGGGAAGGATACTGTGGCTATGGACTGCTGATGTCCGAGTTTCTGCCACAGTTCTTCCGCAATATGAGGCGCATACGGCGACAGAATAACCGCCAACGGCTCCAGAATTTCTCTTTTATTGGTCTTGAGTTTACTCAGCTCATTCACTGCAATCATAAACTGCGACACGGAGGTATTAAAAGAAAAATGCTCGATATCATACACAACTTTTTTGAGCAAGGTGTGCAGGATCTTCCATTCGGCTTTAGTGGGCTCTTCATCAGTTACGCTGAAATCATCGCCGCTAAAATACAGATTATAAAACTTTTTGAGGAAACCATACACGCCACTTAATCCCTGGGTATTCCAAGGCTTGGATTGTTCCAGCGGACCCAGGAACATTTCATATAACCTCAGACAGTCGGCACCGTATTCTTCACAAATATCATCCGGATTGACGACATTGTATTTGGACTTCGACATTTTCTCCACTTCGCGGTCGGTCATGTATTTCCCGTCTTCCAGGATAAATTCGGCCTCCGCAAATTCCGGTCGCCATTTTCTGAAAGCCTCGGTATCGAGTTCATCCGTAGCACCTTTAAGCAAAGATACATCCACATGTATTTTCTGAGTATCGTACCCGTAAGATAACCCCTTGGAAACAAACTGATTTGTGCCGTCCACGCGGTAAACAAAAGCACTCATCCCCAGAATCATCCCCTGATTAATCAGCTTTCGGAACGGTTCTTCCGCCGAAATCCAGCCACGGTCTTTCAGGAACATGTTCCAGAAACGGGCGTACAATAAATGTCCTGTGGCGTGTTCGCTGCCGCCAATATATAAATCCACCTGTCCCCAGTATTTAGCAAGTTCCTTATTTACAAATTGTTCTGTATCGTGCGGATCCATATAACGCAGGAAATACCAGGAGCTCCCCGCCCAGCCCGGCATGGTGGACAATTCCAGCGGGAACACCGTTTTGTTGTCAATTAAATCGGTACTTACTACTTTTTGATTAGCTTCGTCCCAAGCAAAGTTTTTCGCATTTCCCAATGGCGGATCACCATCTTCGGTAGGCAGATACTTTTCAACCTCCGGTAATTCCAGCGGCAACGCACGATCCGGCAACACATACGGCATGCTTTCCTTATAATATACCGGAACAGGCTCACCCCAATACCGCTGGCGCGAGAAAATAGCATCCCGCTGCCGGTATTGCGTAGTTCCGCGGCCTATACCGCGGTTTTCGATTTCGCTGATGATTTTTGTTTTGGCGTCTTCATAAGAAAGGCCATCAAGGAAATCAGAGTTCACACAAACAGAATCTTTCGAGTGAAAAGAATTCTCATTAATATCTTCTTCTGTTTCCACGACTTTGCGAATGAGCAAACCAAACTTCTTTGCAAAACGGTGGTCGCGCTCATCGTGTGCCGGAACCGCCATCACGGCACCTGTTCCGTAGCCCATCAGAACATAATCGGAAATATAAACCGGCATTTGTTCTCCCGTAAATGGGTTTAAAGCATGCGCGCCGGTAAAGGCACCGGAGACATTTTTCACATCAGCCATGCGGTCGCGCTCCGTTTTCAGCGAAGTTTCATCCACGTATTGCTGCACAGCAGACTTTTGCTCTTCTGTCGTAACTTTATCCACCAGCGGGTGTTCCGGTGCCAGCACCATGAAGGTAGCACCGAAAATCGTATCCGGCCGAGTGGTGAAAACGCGGATGGTCTCCTCGCTGTCAGCTATGCTGAAAGTTACTTCTGCACCCTGCGATTTCCCGATCCAGTATTCCTGTGCGTCTTTCAGCGGCTGTGGCCAATCCAGATTTTTCAATCCCTGCAACAATCTTTCGGAATAGGCTGAAATGCGCATGCTCCACTGCATCATTTTTTTCTGAAATACCGGGTGACCGCCGCGCTCTGACTTTCCGTCTTTCACCTCATCATTGGCAAGCACCGTTCCCAAAGCAGGGCACCAGTTCACCGTGGTTTCTGCGCGGTACGCCAGGCGATAGTTCAAAAGAATATCCTGGCGGTCCATCTCCGAAGCCTGCTGCCATTCTTCGGCCGTGAAATCCAAACTTTCATTTTGGCTGGCGTTCAGGCCTTCGGTACCGTATTTTTCAAAATGCGTGATCAGGGTTGAGATATCTTCTGCGCGGTCTGCCGCTTTGTTGTACCAGCTGTTAAAAAAACGAATGAAGATCCACTGTGTCCATTTATAATAAGAAGAATCTGAGGTGCGCAGCTCGCGGCTCCAGTCAAAGGAGAAACCGATTTTGCGCATCTGCTCTTCATACCGGTTAATGTTGTTTTCGGTCGTTACGGCAGGATGCTGCCCAGTCTGAATAGCATATTGTTCCGCCGGCAACCCAAAGCTGTCATAACCAATGGGATGCAATACATTAAATCCCTGATGTCTTTTGTAGCGCGCATAAATATCTGAAGCAATATACCCCAGCGGATGCCCCACGTGCAAGCCCGCGCCCGAAGGATAGGGGAACATATCCAGTGCATAAAATTTAGGTTTATCGCTGGTTGTTTCCGTGCGGAAGGTGTGGTTTTCTTTCCAGTATTGCTGCCATTTCTTTTCAATCGCCTGATGATCGTAAAACATGCGTAAATTCGTTTCCTGTTGATATAAAATAAAATTCCTGCCGATTCCGCAGGTTTCATAAAAGTCACAAATTTAGTTTTTTTTACACACAAAAAAACCCGCTGCAGGAACGGGTTCAGGATGTGAAGTCATTTTTTTAGAAATTAATCTTTTGTACGGCGTGCGTAAATGGTCGTTGTGCCGGAAACATTTCCCTGGCCCGGTACATCAAAAGTTCCTTTCAGTTCATAAATTAAATCGCTCTCCGTGATGGTTTTTACGGTTCCGGATTGCGTTTCGCCACCGGCAAACGTGGCGGTCAGCATTTTTGTGTCAGCATTGTAATCATAGGTGAATTCCTGCAGCGGCTGCTGTTCGCATGTGCCATTGTTATCTGCAAATGCTTTAACACTACCCGCGCTATTATTAAATACAACTCTTGTTTTCTGTTCACAAATGCTGTATTCCACGGTTTGATTATAATTACTGCCGTTGATGACGGCGGCCTGTGTCATCTTATACGGTTGCCAGAGTCCGTTGAGCTGGGCATCATTGATGTTTTCGGTATCTTCATCATTACTTCGGCAGGAAGCTAACACAAAGAAGACCCCACATAATAATAACAATGCATAACGATAAATTACTGTTGATTTCATAATTTTATTATTTATATTTTCAACTTTAACTAATTGTATGCCAAGAATAACAACTCTTTTTTGTAATCTGGTTATCTTTGCATTATAAAGCCTCTTATGCCGGAAATTTCCATTATCACGCCCTGTTATAATTCTGCCCGTTTTCTCTCTGAAACTATTTCGTCTGTTCAGGCGCAGGCCTTCGGTGAATGGGAGTGGCTGATTACGGATGACAGCTCGACCGACAATTCTGTTGAAATTTTACACGCCATACAAGACCCGCGGATTCAGGTGAGCATTAATACGAAAAACATGCAGGCGGCGCCAGAAATGTATCGCTCGAAAAAGCAACCGGCCGGTATATTACTTTTCTGGACGCTGATGATTATTGGGAACCGGGTTTTCTGCAGGAAATGGTGCAATTTATGAAACAGGAAAACGCGGAACTTGCTTATTGCAGTTATGCCCGATGTAATGAAAGCCTGCATCCGGTGCTATCTGATTTCGTGGCAGATACAGATGTTACTTTCCAAAATTTACTCAAAAACTGCCGGCTTTCTTTGCTGAGCTTCATGTACGATTCGCAGCGCATCGGCAAAATGTATTTTCCCCTCGGCAGCAAGCGCGAAGATCATGTCATGTGGCTGGAGTTATTAAAAAAATTGCCCCTTGGCAGAGCGCTGCCGAAAACACTCGCACGCTACCGGATGCATGAACAAAGTGTTTCGCGCCGGAAAAAGGATATTGTATATGATCAGTATCTCGTCTATCGTGAGCACATGAATTTTTCGCTAGCAAAATCATGTTTTTACACGGCAAACTGGGCGATGAACGGTTTCAAGAAATATGCTAAAATTTTTAATTAATGGAGTTTTCCAAAGAGTTTAAACAGGCACTTTCGGCATTCAGTTCCAAAGAGAAGGATAAACTGATTTTCCGTTTACTGAAAAAGGACCGCATCCTGTCCCACCGTTTATATTTCGAACTGATCGATCCGGAAACTACTGATGAAAAACGCAGCCAGATGGAAGCCAAAATCCGTGACCTGGTTCCGGAAGTCTGCCGGCGCTACGGAAAAACCAAATACCTGCTGACCCAGATCCGAAAGCTCAGTGGCAGCATCACGGAACATGTGAAAATTACGACCGATAAATTTGGTGAAGTCAGCTTAAATCTGCTGCTAGTAACGCTGGTACTTGAGGCGGCACCGAACTATGGCAACACGTATAAACTCCATGTATACTTGCTGAATAAAATTTTCCGCACGTTGGTGCTGACACAAAAACTGGATCCCGATTATTTGCTGGAATTACGTGAGCCTTTCGAATCGCTAAAGAAAAGCATTGTACGGAACGAAGATTTTAAAGAGCTCGCCTGGGACCAGGGACTTGATATGCGCTGGCTGGATCCGGATGAAATTCCGGAACACATGGATTTATTACTCAAAGACCTGCGCGCTCAGGGATTACTTCGTTAGCATTTTCCGGACAATGGTGGCGGTTGCGTTCGGTTGCGAGGCAATAAACTTATACGCCTGCTGACTCATCTTTTTCAGTTGCTCACGGTTATCCAGTAAACTCAAAATATACGTCGCGGCAAAAAATTCATCTTCGAAGCACTTCCCTCCTTCCTGCTTTACCAGCTCATCTGCTTCGGGGTTTTTATAATACTGATTTCCGAAAAAGACCGGCAACCCAAAAGCGGCCGCTTCCAAAATATTGTGCAATCCTTTGCTGTGGAAACCTCCGCCCACTACTGCAATATCGCCGTAGCGGTATAGGGAGGACAACAATCCGATACAGTCCACAATCAGCACCTGTGCTTTATACACATGGGAAGGCGTTGTTTCATTCAGACCTGAGTACAAAATAGCTTGTGGAAAAAGTTCCCGTATTTGTGGCACGCGCTTCAAATCGTGCGGCGCAATAATGATTTTCGTGTCTTTATTTTTAATGGAAATAATCTCGGCGATACGTTCTTCTGTTTCCCATGAACTGCCAAAAATTACAACACGCTGCTTGTTTTTAAAATGAGAAATATAAGGGACTTCCTGTTGGCTGTCCCGCAGCGTCTTCACCCTGTCATACCGTGTGTCACCGGTCGTCATTGAATTCTGCAGGCCCAGGCTTTTGGCAAGCGCGGTAGAATGCTGCGTCTGATGAAAAAAGAAATCTACGTTCCGGCGCAGCTGTTTCACAAACCATTTTCCATAAGCTTTAAAGAAAACCTGTGTTTCATAAAATAAGGCAGATACTACATACACCTGCGCACCTTGCTGTTTCAGCCGGCGCAGCAAATGATACCAGTAATCGTATTTAACCGTAAAGAAAATATCGGTTTTAAAAGAGGCCGTAAATTCCTGCACCCATTTCTCGGTATCAAACGGAAGGTAGCAGACCACATCAGCTATTTTATTTTTGGTAACGACATGGTCATAACCGGATGGTGAAAAAAAGGTCACTAAAATTTTATGGTGCGGATGGAGTCTTTTTAATTCTTCCAGGACTGGTAATCCCTGTTCGTATTCGCCTAAACTGGCGGCATGCATCCAGATCACCAGGTCTTCAGGCGTGAATAAGGCCTGCACTGTTTCGCAGCTTTGGCGCCGCCCCGCCAGGCCTTTCTTTAATTTATAATTAAAAGCAGAGCCTATTTTCATACCGGCAATCAGCAGGCGGATAAAGAGGTTATAGAAAAACATCATAAGGCAGACTTTTATCTTTTCTTATATTTTAATTGCCACAGCAGAAAAGCTCCTATACTCAAGGAAGACAAAATCATGAAAGCATAAATGGTATATGGCTGCAGGACCGGTTTTCTTTCCAGCGCGATGGAAATCACTTCATAAGTAATTCCGGCAAAAACAAGCATGACGAGCAGGTTGGTGTAATTTAAGAACGATACAGATCGCTGCAAAGCCGGCAAAGGTCGTGCAGATTTTTCAATCAGATCTTCTCTTATATTGGAAATATACAACATGAAAAGATGGACAGTAGTAGAAATCCCCGCGAAAATCCAAATCACATTTTTCGGACCAAAACCATCCGGTGTGCCGTTCAGATTAAAGTGAACGGGAATCTGTACCGGCAGCTCACGAAAATGGATTAACACAATATCCCAGATGAAAATCAGCAAGCAGAAAGCAGCAATTTTAATATAGGTTGTAGACTTCATATCGCGAATCGTTTCTTTTTAAAATAAACTGCGCACCATCCTGAGCCGGTGGGTATGTGTACTCAATTCTTTATTAAATATACCGGAAGAATCGATCTCGTCAATCCGGACGGCGCCAAATGCGTGGATTATCTGGTGCGGACTCAGCATGATGCCCACATGCACGATGGTTCCCTCCTCATTGTCAAAAAAAGCCAGATCGCCCGGCTGGCTTTCTTCTACGAAAGACAAAACCTCACCGACGGCTGCCTGTGCGGCGGCTTCCCTCGGCAAAGCAATTCCGTGCAGTTTATACACCATCTGCACAAAACCGCTGCAATCCACACCAAAAAAACTGCGGCCGCTCCAGAGGTAAGGAACATTCAGCCATTTCTTTGCAGTATCGGTAATCTCGGTTGCAGGTAAAGGTGCGAAAGGTTCAGATCCCGGCTGCTCGCTGCCTTGGGATAACAACATCTTTTTTCCGGCAATCTCTGTTAAAAGAAAAGGTTCTGTAACGAGCGTACGACCCGAAGAAATTCCGCTTTCCAAATCTGCCTGCCGGTAGTGCAGCCAGCCTTCATAACCATCAAAATCCATCCGGATGTACAGAAATTTTTGTTCTGCACTCAGCACTTCGAAGGTTTCGCCATAGAGCAGCTGGGTGGTCATTTCGGACCGGTGGTCCGGCACGGAACGTACGGCAGCAACGGGAACGCAACAAAATCCTTTTTTCATTTTATTATTTTTTCCGTGCCATGTGCAGCCCGTCCCGGAGCGGCAAAATTACATTTTCAAAATCCGCATCCGCTGCAATCAAATCATTGAGTGCCTGGATGGCTTTGGTCGCTTTCTTGCCTGCATTTTCCTGCAGGACTTTGCCGTACCATAAAACATTATCGAAAAGAAGCACTGAACCGCTGCGCAGATGATTTTTAAGCAGTTTAAAATAATCAGGATAGCGCTCTTTATCGGCATCTACGAAAACAAGGTCAAAAGTTTCGTCCGTTTCCTGCAGATAGGTGACTGCATCCATTAACCGGAAGTCTATTTGCGCGGCGTGCGGGCTCTGTTCAAAAAACTTTCTTGGTAAATAGGCGAGATCTTCATTAATATCCAATGTAGTAATTATTCCGCTTGGCGAAAGTCCTTCAGCCAGGCACAAAGTAGCATAGCCGGTAAAGGTACCAATCTCCAGAATACGCACAGGTTGCATCATCTGCGAAAGAATACTCAGCAGGCGGCCCTGCTGATAACCGGAGATCATGTGCGGCTGGGTGGTCTTCTGGTAGGTTTCGCGGCGAAGTTGCTTCAGGAGTGGCGGTTCTGCGGAGGCATGTTCCTCCAGATATCGATCCATTTCCGGGCATTGTTCTTCGAAAAAGCTCATTCAGCATTGGTATTTAAACTCAAAAATACACAAATAAAACAAGAATGCCCGGCGCGGTGGCCGGGCATTGCTGCTTGTATCTAAAACACAGGCGAATTAGTTTTTCACCGGTGCAATATCCATCAGTTTCATGAATTCATCCAGCTTAGGCATAATGATGATTTCAGTTCTTCGGTTTTCGGCACGGCCGGAAACAGAAGCGTTGGTGGTTTTAGGGTTGTACTCACTACGTCCACCTGCTGTAATCCTGGATGGATTTACACCAAACTTAGTCTGCAGGATTTTAGCCATGGAAGTTGCACGCAGGGCAGAAAGATCCCAGTTGTCTTTTGGCAGGTTCGCAGAGTTCAGTGGAACGTTATCAGTATTACCCTCGATCAGTACGGAATAGGTGTCATAGTCATTAATTACCTGAGCTACTTTCCCCAGAACTTCCTGAGCAGCCGGCAGCACGTTGTAATCACCTGTCTTATACAGCATTTTGTCGGACAGGGAAATCATTACCACGCCTTTCAGTACTTTCACCTGTACATCATTATCCGCGATGTTATCCAGGGAACGCTTCAGTTTATTAGACAAAGCCAGGTTCAGGCTGTCGTTTTTCGCATTGGTGGAAATCAGCTGCTTGATGTATTTGTTGGAAGAGTTAATCTCGCCAATCAGCTTATCAATATTGGCCGAACCTGCACCCTGGTTGGAAAGGCAGGCATCCAGTGAGGTTTTAAGGGCATCGTTTTGTCCTTTTAATAATGAATTTTCGCTGGCAAGGCCGGAATTGGCAGCTTTAAGATCCTGAATTTCGCGTTGTCTTTCTCCTACATTGGTGATACACTGGTTGTAATTCTCATTCAATGCATCAAACTGTTTCTTGCTGACGCAGGACGTGGTGAAAATGGCCAGGCCCAGTACAGCTCCTAATTTTGCTAATTTCATATTGATTTTATTTAGTCATCCAAAAATAAAGAAATCGTTTTAAACGGAACGAGTATCTTTGTGAAATCTGATTAAAATAACCTTCAATTGCTTAATTCAGCCCGTTTTCAGGACGCTTTGTCACAAATTTTACCGGATTTTCGCGCAAAGAAATTTCTAATTGCCGTGAGCGGCGGTGTGGATTCAATGGTCCTTGTTCATTTGTGTATAGAAGCTGCTCTCGACATTGAAATTGCGCACGTGAACTACGGCCTGCGCGGTGAAAACTCTGAGCTTGATGAAAAGCTGGTGCAGACTTTCGCGGCAGAATATCAGATTCCGCTTCATATATATAAGGTATCGGAAAAAGATAACCGGCCGGAAGGTTCCATTCAGGAATGGGCTCGCGACCTCAGGTATTCTTTCTTTAAGGAGAAAAGAGAAAAAGCGGAACTGGATTATATTCTGACAGCACATCATTTAAACGATCAGCTGGAAAGTTTTCTCATTAATTTGTCCAAGGCGAGCGGCCTTACCGGCCTGTGCGGAATTCCGGCGCAGAATGGAAAGGTGATCCGTCCTTTATTGCATTTCACGAAAGAAGCGCTATATCATTATGCCGCACAATATCAGGTTCCGTTCAGGGAAGATCATACAAATCAGGGAAATTATTATCTAAGGAATAAAATCAGAAATAAGATTATCCCGGAATTGAATGCCCTCAGTCCCGTTTTCATGGAAAACTTTAGTAAAAGCCTGGACTTGCTGGTGCAGGCGCGGAATTTCATTACAACTGAAACGGCAGCGAAAGCACAGGAGCTTATCAGCAAAAATAATGAAAGCGTACTTTTAAACAGAAAAGAATTTCTGGCGCTTTCTTTATTGATAAAATATGAACTGCTCCAGCCTTACAACTTTCACAGCGCGAAGGAAATAAAGAAAATATGCGAAGCAGAAACCGGAAAAGTATTTTACTCCGCAACGCATTGGCTGCAAATCGACCGGGAACAATTTATTATTAAAGAGCGGACCGAAGAAAAAACGGAGCCCTCGAAAGATATTTTAATTTTAAACGACAGCTTTAGTCTGCCGGCAGAAATTGCTGAAGAAATAAAAACACTCGGAAATGTTTCCTGGACTTTCGATGCAGATACGCTTACATTTCCGCTCAAACTGCGAAAACCAGGCTCAGGCGACGTCCTTTATCCCACTGGAATGACCGGCAAAAAGAAAATTTCAAAATTTTTTAAGGATGAAAAAATCCCTATTTTAGCCCAGCAAAAAATTTGGCTGCTCTGCGATGCCACAGATTCTCTGCTGGGAATCCTTCCCTACCGCCAGGACCGGCGGCACCAAACCCACAAGAAAACGACACGGGTTTACGAGGTGAAGATCTGACACCGCAACGGCTACAAACCCAACCATCCTTATGAAATTACAGAGATGGCTGCTTCTGGCAGCACTGTTTATTTTTCAGGGCATCTTCGCACAGATCAAAGATCCCGTTAAATTTAAATACGAAATCAAATCTTTGCCGAATGCAGAATACGAAGCCATTCTGACGGCCACGATCGATAAGAACTGGCACATTTACTCCCAAGACCTGCCGGAAGATTCCGGAATTCCTACTGAAATGAAAGTGTCCTCTCCGCAAGGGGTCACTCTGATTGGCAAAATCGTGGAGGTAGGGAAAAAGCACGATGAGTTTTCGGAAGCCTTCGGAGCGCAGATCGTGTACTATTCCAATAAAGTTCTTTTCAAGCAGAAATTTAAACTTAAGAACCCTGCCGCACCAGCGACCGTTGTTGCGGAGATCACCTATCAAACCTGTGATGACCGCGTCTGCCTGGCGCCCAATACGCTGGAGTTTGAACAGAAATTGAGTCCGGCTGCAGCTGCCGCACAGGAAGAAACAGTTGTGCCAGATGAAGCTGGACAAGCCGGGACACTGGCTGAAGATTCACTTACAGTATCCGAAACTGCAAGTACAGACACACTGGCTGCCGTAGCGACAGCGCCCAAAGCAGATGAAGGACTGAAAGTAGCCAGCTTGGATTTCGAAAATCCGGAAACCGATTGCGGCGTGGAAGCTCCGCAGAACTCCGAAAACTTCTGGACTTATTTGTTATTAGGTTTCTTTGGAGGACTGATCGCGCTGCTTACTCCGTGCGTTTTCCCGATGATCCCGCTGACGGTTTCCTTCTTCACGAAAAGCGCTGCGGATAAAGACAAAGGCAAGCGCGATGCCTTTATTTACGGCTTTTTCATCCTGCTGATTTTTGTACTGCTGAGTGTGCCGTTCCATATTATTGACGGAATTGCCGGAAACATTTTCAATCAGATTTCCACCAGCGTGTGGCTGAATATCGCTTTCTTCATCATATTTCTGTTTTTTGCAGGAAGTTTCTTCGGATATTATGATATTACGCTGCCAAGTTCGATCGCCAATAAATCCTCGCGCGCGGAAGATGCCGGCGGCATTATCGGCATTTTCTTCATGGCACTCACGCTGGTCATCGTATCTTTCTCCTGCACCGGACCTATTCTGGGTAGTTTATTGGGCAGTGCGGTCACCGGTTCCGCAGATGTACCGATGCTGCTCACCTTTGCCCTGGCCGGTTTCGGACTGAGCTGGGCACTGGTTTTCGGATTGCTGGCTCTGTTCCCGCAGGCGCTGCAAAGCCTGCCAAAATCCGGCGGCTGGATGAATACGGTGAAGGTTGTTTTAGGTTTTATCGAACTTGGGTTGGCTTTGAAATTCCTGTCCAAAGCGGATTTGGTTTCCAAAACATTCCTGCTGAAGCGTGAATTGTTTATTGTCCTTTGGATCGTGATCTCGGTGGGATTGGTTCTGTATCTGTTCGGGCTGATCCGTTTCCCGCATGATGACAAAAAAGCAAAGATTGGTATGGGCCGCAAAGTGATTGGTGTGCTGGGAATTGGTTTCGTGGTGTATCTGACCCAGGGTTTAATTCCGTCCGAGCGGCCAAAACTGCAGTACCTGAGCGGAATCCTACCTCCGATCAATGTGAGTTATTTCCACAAAGAAGGGGATGGTATTCTGGGAATGCATCCGTCGCACGACTACTATGAAGCGATTGAACTGGCGAAGAAAGAGAACAAACCGTTGCTTATTGACTTTACCGGTTACGGTTGTGAGAACTGCCGAAAGATGGAAGAATTTGTGTGGAGCGAGCCGGACATTCTGCCGATCCTGCAAAATGAAGTAATTCTGGCCTCCCTGTATGTGGATGATAAGGAGATGCTGCCCGAAGATCAGCAAACGTCGGTAGACATGGGCAACGGACAGAAGAAAAAGATTAAAACCATCGGCGATAAATGGAGCCTATTCCAGCAGATTAACTTTAATAATAATTCTCAGCCGCATTATGTGCTGGTCTCACCGGAAGGTAAAGTAATCAATACGCCGGTTTCCGGATATATGCCAAAAGAGGATTTTAAAGCCTTCTTAGAATGTGGTATCGGACATTTTAAAAAGAGTAAATAATAGAACTTGCAATTTAAATAGAGCCAGGCTTGATGCCTGGTTTTTTTGTGAAAGACCTTTCAGGTTTTATTTCTGCTTAAAATGAGGTGAGACTTTCCCTTTACAATAAACTCCAGCCAGGTAATAGGTTCCCATAGTCCTGATCCCAGTGGTTGCCACAGCAAGCAGAGGTTTGGGCACCGGCGCGAGGAGTATGAACGGAGCGCTATCTCGTCAATCTAACGAGGTGGCTACAAAAAATTCCGGCAACACAAAAAATCCGCCCGGCAAAAGCCGAACGGATTTCCTATTTATTATGAAAAGAATGTTTCTTACATCATACCCGGCATTCCGCCACCGCCCATTGGCATGGCAGGTTCATCCTTGGCTACTTCTGTGATCACACATTCGGTGGTCAGCAACATACCGGCAACAGACGCTGCGTTTTCCAGCGCGACACGTACTACTTTTGTCGGGTCAATAATTCCCGCTTCGAACATGTTTACGAATTCTTCGTTTTTCGCGTTGAAACCGAAGTCACCGTTTCCTTCTGCCACTTTGGCAACGATTACGGAACCTTCTCCACCGGCGTTAGCTACAATCTGACGAAGCGGCTCCTCAATCGCACGCTTCACGATTTTGATTCCGGTGTTCTCGTCCATATTTGCACCCTCCACGTTCAGCGCGGCAATGCTTCTTACCAGTGCTACCCCGCCACCAGGCACGATTCCTTCTTCCACCGCTGCACGCGTTGCATGAAGGGCATCATCTACACGGTCTTTCTTCTCCTTCATTTCCACTTCAGAAGCAGCACCTACGTACAATACAGCAACGCCACCAGCCAGCTTAGCCAGTCTTTCCTGAAGTTTTTCTCTATCGTAGTCGGAAGTTGTGGTTTCCATCTGCGCTTTGATCTGGTTCACACGACCTTTGATCTGCGCTTCGTCGCCACCACCGTTAACGATGGTTGTATTGTCCTTATCGATTACTACTTTTTCAGCAGTACCCAACATTTCCAGTGTTGCATTTTCCATAGTGAAGCCACGCTCCTCGGAAATTACCTGCCCACCGGTCAGGATGGCGATATCTTCCAGCATTGCTTTTCTGCGGTCTCCGAAACCTGGCGCTTTCACAGCAGCGATTTTCAAGGAACCACGCAGTTTATTTACTACCAAAGTGGCCAGTGCTTCACCTTCAACCTCTTCAGAAATAATCAACAGTGATTTTCCGGCCTGTGCTACCGGTTCCAATACGGTCAGCAATTCCTTCATGGAAGAAATTTTCTTTTCGACCAACAGGATGTAAGGGTTTTCCAGTTCGGTTACCATTTTCTCCGGGTTGGTTACAAAATAAGGAGACTGGTATCCACGATCGAACTGCATTCCTTCTACCACATCCACAGTAGTATCCGTTCCTTTTGCTTCTTCCACGGTGATGACGCCTTCTTTTCCAACTTTACCGAACGCTTCTGCGATCAGCGTACCGATCGTGTCATCGTTATTGGCTGAAATAGCAGCTACCTGCTTGATTTTATCTGAAGTATCGCCAACTTCCTGAGACTGAGACTTCAGGTTTTCTACCACAGCAGAAACAGCTTTGTCGATCCCTCTTTTCAGATCCATTGGGTTAGCGCCTGCGGCCACGTTTTTCAGACCTTCGCGAACGATTGCCTGCGCAAGTACAGTTGCAGTTGTCGTACCATCACCGGCGATGTCGTTGGTTTTGGAAGCTACTTCCTTCACCATCTGGGCACCCATGTTTTCTACTTTATCCTCGAGCTCAATTTCTTTTGCTACGGAAACCCCGTCTTTTGTTACGTGCGGTGCACCGAAGGATTTTTCGATCACTACGTTGCGGCCTTTCGGTCCGAGGGTTACTTTCACGGCATTAGCCAAAGCATCCACTCCACGCTTCAATGCATCTCTTGACTCCACGTCAAATTTTATTTCTTTTGCCATATTTTTTTTTGCTTTTGGCGGCTGGCTATTAGCTCATGGCGTTCGCAAGCCGCAAATTTTAATAATTATTTTTAATTTCCGTTTAGTCTATTCCAAAGGGTAACGAGCTTTTTTTTCAAAATAGTCAACTCCGTTAAAAAAATTAAATAGTCATCTTCATTAATGTAGCCTAAATCTTTGGCAAGCATTAACTGGTTCTCCGCCTCATTGGATGATCCTAAGGCAATATTGATGAAATTTGAAAATTCCTTGTCTGAATTCCTTCCACTTCCTTCTGAGATATTATATCCAACTGAAGCAAATGACTTCCTAATCTGCGATGTTAACCCGAAAACTTCTTCCTTGGGAAAACTTTTCGTTGAAGAATAAATTTTTAATGTTAGCTGATGACTTAGTTGCCATACTTCGAACTTTTTAAAATCTCTCATAAGTCGAGTTTTTAAATATTAGCGCAAACAAAGCCATCTGCTAAAAGCCAGAAGCCATTAGCCAATAATTCCCAGCAGATCTCCCTCTTTTACGATCAGATAATCTTTTCCGTCCAGTTTAAGCTCAGAGCCTGAATACTTGCCATACAACACTTTGTCTCCTACCTGTACAGTAGTCGGCTCATCTTTTTTACCTGGTCCCACAGCCACCACGGTTCCTTCCTGTGGTTTTTCTTTAGCTGTATCGGGGATGATAATACCTGAAGCGGTCGTGGTTTCAGCGGCAGTAGGCTCCACAAGCACGCGGTCTGCCAAAGGTTTGAAATTTACTGACATATCTCTTAATTTTTAGTTAGTTTGACCTTGCTTTGCACTAAATATATGCCAGTGACAGCCAGTGGAAAATATGACACCCTTAAGGTGATTCCACCTGTAAATTTGGCAGATCATTTAACTTGTATAGGCTTCCCCGTACGGGCAGCCTTACTTTTTTGCAGCATCATCATTTTCCTGAAAACTGTCATTCACTTCCGCTACGTAAGCCAGCAATTCCGGAAAGAAATCATGAAAATAAACCTCGAGTTCGTCTTTGTAATACAGAAATAAATCGTGCACCGCCAGGTCTTTTTCCAAATACGTGGCTTTGTTCAAGACATTCTGCATCGCGTATTTAATTCCGAGTTCTGTTCGGTATTGGTTCAGCCATTGGTCGCGTTCCATGCTTTCCAGCATCCGCAGCAGGCCGGGCGGCAGTAAAGACTGGTGATTTCGTAATGCCTGACAAACCCGCGCCGTATGTTCCCTCAGTTCATGCTCCTGTAATCCATTGGCTAAAAAATAATCCATGGCCACATCCACAAAAGCACCGGCGTATAAACGAACCAGCGGGCTAAAGAGTTTCTTCGCTTCATGAATGACCGGGTGTGCATCCGTGAAAGTATCAATCGCGCGGTGCAGCCGGATCCCCTGCTGAATTTCCGTAGGATATAGAAACCGATCTTTATTTCGGATAAAATCCTGCAGGAACTGACCCACAATCTGCGGATCGCTGTAGGAAAGATAAGAGTGCGCTAGGTAATTCATGGGCCTGATACCGCTCAACCGGCTTATAACAGTTTAAAATACATTCACGCTAAAACAACAACTCATGAAAATCCTCGATCTTGCTCACTTCCACCAGCTGAATTCCGTATTTCTTCTTTGAAATCTTATTCAGATTTGACAGGAAAATCCGCTCATACCCCAGCTTCTCTGCCTCCGAGATGCGTTGTTCAATTTGTGGCACCGGACGGATTTCCCCGCTCAGGCCTATTTCGCCGGCAAAACAGTAATGTTCCGAAATGGCTATATCTTCATTGGAGGATAAAATAGAAGCCACCACTGCCAGATCCAGCGCCGGATCGCCGGTTTTGATTCCGCCGGTAATATTCAGGAAAACGTCTTTTGCACCCAGCTGAAAACCGGCGCGCTTTTCCAGTACAGCCAGCAGCATATTCAGTCGCTTGGCATCGAAACCGGTACAGCTGCGCTGCGGCGTTCCGTACACGGCCGTACTCACCAGCGCCTGAATTTCAATCAGCATCGGGCGGTTTCCTTCCAGCGTCACGGCCACGGAGTTTCCACTCAGTTCTTCAAATTTCTTTGTAATTAAAATTTCCGACGGATTTTTAATCTCTTTCAGACCCTGCGATACCATTTCATAGATACCGATTTCAGCCGTAGAACCAAAACGGTTTTTGGACGAGCGTAATAAGCGGAACAAATGATTCCGGTCACCATCGAAGTTCAGCACCACATCCACCATGTGCTCCAGCACTTTGGGTCCGGCAATCTGCCCGTCTTTTGTAATGTGTCCTACCAGGAACACCGGCGTGTTCGTATCTTTCGCAAACTTGATGATTTCATTGGAGCATTCCCGAATCTGGGAAACCGTTCCCGGCGAACTTTCAATCTGCTGCGACTGCAGGGTTTGGATCGAATCTATAATCACGAAATCAGGCTTTAATTTTCGTGCTTCGTGCAGAATTTTATCTACCGATGTTTCCGTAAACAGAAAACAATTCGGGTTCTGCAAATCGGTCAGGCGGTCTGCCCGCATTTTAATCTGCGACGCACTTTCCTCTCCCGAAACATACAGGATTTTCTTTTTCATTTTCAGCGCCAGCTGCAGCAATAGCGTTGATTTTCCGATGCCGGGCTCCCCACCGATCAGCGTCACGGAACCGAGCACAATACCGCCGCCCAGCACACGGTTGAGCTCCTCCGAAGGCGTTGCAATGCGCGGCTCCTCCTGGGTTTCCACCTCGATAATATTAATGATATGCTGCCGCGAGCGTTCCGCCGTACTGCGGGCCGGTGCTTTTTCCACGATTTCCTCCACCAGGGTATTCCACGCTCCGCAATTTTTACACTGTCCCAGCCACTGCGGATATTGCGCACCACAGTTCTGGCAGAAATATGCCGTTTTCAATTTT
The DNA here is from genome assembly GCF_022968825.1 of Chryseobacterium salipaludis. GTDB lineage: Bacteria > Bacteroidota > Bacteroidia > Flavobacteriales > Weeksellaceae > Kaistella > Kaistella salipaludis. The sequence goes on along the minus strand of NZ_JALHKS010000002.1, from coordinate 570,511 downwards.
GCCATACTGCGAATTTCCTGATTTTTTTTGAAATGAAACAGGTAAATAATAAGGAGCCGGAAAAGCAGTTCTTTCTTTCACACACCGTCGGGCTGTACACTGTATCTCCCGGCAGCGCTGACGCGCTGCCGGGAGGATGCCGCTTCCATCCCGGCTATTTTCGCAAAGCCGTTCTTCAGTGGAAATGCCGAAGATTTGGCTATTTGGATTTTTCGTCTGCCAGATTCACCGGCAGTAATTTCAGTAAGTACACCGAATTTCGCTGAAGCTGATAGCCCGCTGCGAACATAAAACCGGCCAGCCAGAACAAATTCAGCCACGATACATCATAAAACTCTGCCAGCAGAAACGCCGCAGAAACCGTAAGCCACGCGCTCAGAAAAATAAAATTTGCCACGTGCCTGTTCCGGAAACCCACTTCCGGCCTTGGAAAAATTACAAAGCTCAGGTGCGCAAGCACGCTTCCGGCCAGCAAATCAATAATATGATGCTGGAAGGTAGTGAGCGTGGACAATCCCACTAAAATCAGCCAGCCGGCAATCGCATACCGCCATTTGGAATGCTGATATCCCAGCACCGTCCAGAATGCAAAAGCCAGCGCCACGTGGAGCGAAGGCGCCTGATTATACGGATCATCCACAGCGTGCAACAACCAGAAAAACAGGCGGAAGGTGGGTTCAGGCACATCAGGTTTAGCCACAGAATATTGCAAAGGAAACACGAAAAAACAGATTCCCGCTACAATGGTGATAAACAGAAGACGCTTCAGGTAAAGAAATAATTCCTTCCTGGAGTGTATCCGCAGAAAAACATAACAAAAGAAAAAGCCGCTGGAGAGATACGGAATAATCGTCCACGGCAGAAAGGGAATATAATTCTCAAAAGAAAAAGCAAAGGAAGGCACGGCATGTAACGACGAGGCATGCCACAGCGAACCCATATACACCAATCCGAAGACGAGCGAAAACAGCAGCAGCGCCCGGACATTAAGTGGAATTTTATTTCTTTTCATGCAGGTGGTTAAAGATGGGTCAGCAAAACGGTGGCTTGTTTTTTTAACACTGAAAATTATACATGCCTTCGCCATCACAGCAAAAAAGCCGCCACCTTCTGCTTGTCTGTAATTTTTCAAGCGAAGGCCGAAGAAATTAAAAACCGATTAACAGAGTCATTATTTGCCCTGTCTTTCAAAATCCCCTAACTTTGCGCAAACCAAATCTAATGAGTAAAAAGAACACGAAATACATTTTCGTTACGGGCGGTGTTACGTCCTCACTGGGTAAGGGAATTGTAGCAGCATCACTGGGTTTACTTCTTAAATCACGCGGCTTCAACGTTACCATTCAAAAACTCGACCCCTACATCAATATCGACCCGGGCACCCTGAATCCCTATGAACATGGGGAATGCTATGTAACCGAAGACGGTGCCGAAACCGACCTGGATCTGGGACATTACGAGCGCTTCCTCAACTCCAAAACATCACAAAATAATAATGTGACGACCGGTAAAATTTACCAGACTGTTATTGAAAAGGAAAGAAAAGGTGATTTTTTAGGCAAAACAGTGCAGGTAATTCCGCATATTACCAATGAGATTAAGCGCCGCATTAAAATTTTAGCCAAGCAGAATTACGATATCATCATTACCGAAATTGGCGGAACCGTTGGCGATATTGAGTCGCTGCCGTATATTGAAAGCGTCCGACAATTACGCTGGGAATTGGGCGAACACAATTCAATGGTGATTCACCTCACGCTGCTGCCCTATCTGGCCGCCAGCGGAGAACTCAAAACAAAACCCTCTCAGCACTCCGTGCGCCAACTGATGGAGTCCGGAATTCAGGCAGATGTTCTGGTTTGCCGTACCGAACATAAAATCCCGAAAGAACAGCGCGCCAAATTGGCCCAGTTCTGTAACGTACCCTTGGAGAACGTGATCGAGTGCAAAGACATGGAAACGATTTATGAAGTTCCGCTTGCGCTGCAGAAACAACACTTTGATGATGTGGTTCTGAAAGAGCTGAATCTGAAATCAGAAGGTGAAGCCAATCTTACGGACTGGAAAAACTTCCTGAAAAAATACAAAAGCCCCAAGCGCAAAGTGGAAATTGCTTTGGTGGGAAAATATGTTTCACTGCAGGATTCTTATAAATCCATTGCCGAAGCTTTTATTCATGCAGGTGCAGAACTCGATACCGAAGTGAAAATCCGTTGGGTGTACAGCGGTGAACTTACGAAGGAAAATATAGCCGAAGCCTTAAACGGTGTGGACGGCATGCTGATCGCGCCGGGCTTCGGTGACCGCGGGATCGAAGGAAAAATCGCTGCCGCAGAATATGCGCGTTTACAGAAAATCCCATTGCTCGGCATTTGTCTGGGGATGCAGATTATGACCATTGAATTTGCGCGCAATGTACTCGGAATGGCAAAAGCCAATTCCATGGAATTCGACACTTCTACGCCGGAGCCGGTTATTTCTTTGATGGAAGAGCAAAAAAACGTGGTAGACAAAGGAGGCACCATGCGTCTGGGTGCCTGGAAATGCTCACTGAAAAACGGTTCCAGACTCCAGGGAATTTATAGCAGCAAAAATATTTCGGAACGCCACCGCCACCGCTATGAATTTAATTCCGAATTCCGCGAAGATTTCGAAAAGAATGGTTTGGTTCCTACCGGTTTCAACCCCGAAACCAATCTTGTGGAAACCCTTGAACTGAAAGACCATCCCTTCTATATTGGTGTGCAATACCACCCGGAATACAAAAGTACGGTGGCGCAACCGCACCCGCTCTTCAAAGCGCTGATTACCGCCGCGGCCAATAAATAATACCAAGGTGATAAAAGTTTTGGAACTTTTATCACCTTCTTTTTTAATTACCAGCCACATAATTCGTGATTGCCAAAAATTTCAGTAATTTTGTCAGCCGAAATTTTAGGGGAAAAACGGGCATTGAACAGCCGTTTCCTTTTATCTTAAAATTAAATTTATAATGCAGCAAAACAACGGTGTAGATAAGAAACAGCTGATGTTCTTTATGCTTTTTACTTTAATCGTCATGGGTGCCATGATGTATTTCCAGTCCAAAGAGCAGCCCGAGCAACCACCAGTTAACAAAACAGTAACCCAGGCGCCGAACGAAGCGACCAAACCTGCGACGATTACCAACCTGAATGACAGTGTGCAAACCACTTCCATTCAGCAGGTTGAACTTAAAAACAAGGAACTTACGCTTTCGATTTCAACGCTGGGTGGCCAGCTTTCGTCCGTGAAACTAAATGAATATCACGCGTACAATCCTAAAAGCGATACCAACGATAAAGACCTGTTGCTTTTCCAGAAAAACAATTCGTCTTATGGTTTCCAGTTCCGCGACAAGACAGGGAAAACTTTTAATACCAAGGACCTTGTTTTTACACCGAGTCAAAACGGCAATACCGTAACACTGCAAGCAAATGCCAATGGCGCTGTTATTCAGTTTATTTATACACTACTGGATAAATACACCGTCGATTTTAATGTAAAAACGCAGGGCCTCGGCCAGCTGGTTTCCGATTCCAAAGCAAACTTCATCTGGGATTTCACGGCGCGTCAGCAGGAGAAAGGCCGCAGCCAGGAGCAATCTCACACAGAGTTTAACTATGCTTTTGATAACTATAAAAGTTTCGATTACGACGGCCGGACCTCTATGGAGGAACCAAAGGAAACGCTGAACTGGCTCGCTATTAAGCAGCAGTTTTTCGCCATGGTCATTGAACCGCAAACCGGTTTTAAAAATTCGAACGGATATCAGGATGTGATCGAGGAAGGAGAATATCTGAAGAAATTTAATTTCAACGGCTCTGTGGATTTAGCCGGAAACGAACTGAACCAGAATTTCAAATGGTATTTTGTTCCGCTGGATTTGCCATTACTGAAACAGTACGATAAAAACTTCGATGAATTATTGCCATTGGGCTGGTCGTTCATTGGATCGCTGAACCGCTGGTTCTTTATTCCGATGTACAATATCATCAGCAGCTGGGGACTTACCGCCGGTTGGGTTATTTTCCTGATGACGATTATCGTGAAAATTATCCTGTCGCCGGTGATGTTTAAGCAACACAAACTGAGCGCGATGATGCGGGTGATTCGTCCGGAAATCGACGAAGTGAATGCTAAATTTAAAGATGCAGACCCAATGCGCAAGCAGCAGGAAACGATGGCCGTGTACCGAAAGGCCGGTGTGAATCAGATGGCCGGCTGTTTACCGGGTTTACTGCAGGTGCCGATTTTCTACGCGCTCTTCCGTTTCTTCCCGAATATGATTGATCTGCGCGGCAAGAGTTTCTGGTTCGCCAAAGACCTGACGGCTTATGACGATGTGATCAAACTTCCGTTTACCATCCCGTTATTGGGAGATCATTTGAGTTTGTTCGCAATTATGTGTACCATCGTGGTCTTGATTTATACCATGATGACCGCCGGAAATATGCAGCAGCCCACGCAGGAGGGAATGCCGAACATGAAGGTACTGATGTACATCTTCCCGATCTTCTTTATGTTCTTCCTGAACACGGCCGCTTCCGGGTTATCCTGGTACTACTTTGTGTCCAATGGAATTAACATTCTGATTATTTTGGTGATTAAGTACTGGATTTTGGATGAGAAGAAAATACATGCACAGATTCAGGCCAACAAGCAGAAAGAGCCGAAGAAAGAAGGCCGTTTCCAGAAGCGCATGCGGGAGATGATGGAGCAGGCACAGGAACAACAGAGGATGCAGCAACAGCAGCAACAAAAACGCAAGAAATAATTGTAACGACTAAGGTAAAACGCGGCACCGGAATATTCCGGTGCCGCGTTCTATTTGTATTTTAGTTATAATCTCCAACTACATTTCCATTTCTATAGCAACTTCTTCTGCCACTGAATAATCCAGCCTGAAAGACCGGCGGTGGTAGATCGTCGGTCCAAAATCAATCAGACCCTGCTGATGCGCCTTCGTCGCATAACCCATATTGCGGTTCCAGCCGTAATGCGGAAATTCATCGTGTAACTTAATCATCATTGCATCACGGTAATTCTTCGCGAGAATAGAAGCGCATGCGATCGATAGCAATTTGGCATCACCTTTCACAATACATTCGTGCGGTACATCGCGGTAGGGATGAAAGCGGTTGCCGTCCACTAAGATGACTTCGGGCTGTACCTCTAAATTGCCCAAAGCGTGATGCATGGCATGAATGCTCGCATTGAGAATATTATGCTCGTCGATATACGCCGGCGGCAGTTCGGCAACAGCCCAGGCCACGCAGCCTTTTTTAATAACCTCATCCAGTTCCAGCCTTCTCAGTGCTGTTAACTTTTTAGAATCGTTAACTAAATTTTGCTTAAAATTTTTTTTCAGAATTACTGCTGCGGCTACGACCGGCCCGGCAAGGCAACCGCGCCCGACTTCATCGCAACCAGCTTCAATGGCGTATTTCGTCCATTTTTTCTTCAACTTTATCAATTCTTCTATTTATACCTATTAATACATCCGAATAGCAAAGTTACAATTTAATTAAGATTTTTTTAAGAAAACATTTGGCTGTTTCAGGAATTGTTTGCACATTTGTTTTAATGAAAAAATTAATTTGATATGAAGAAACTTACAACAAGTGTTTTGGCTGTAGTTCTCACGTCGTCATTTGCTTTGGTAAATGCGCAGACAAGAGACACAGTTAAGACACAAGACATCGAGGGTGTGGTAGTTACGGCTCTTGGTATTAAGAGAGAGAAAAAGTCTTTAGGGTACTCCTCTCAAGAAATTAAAAGTGGTGTTTTAACTGATGGAACAACTAATACTGGAAATGTTGCATCGCAACTGTCTGGTAAGGTTGCGGGATTACAGGTTAATACTAACAATAACTTCGGCGGCAGTTCCAACCTAGTTATTAGAGGCTACAAATCACTAAGTGGGGGGGGGCCTTTAATTGTCATAGATGGTTCTCCAGTAAGTAACTCCTCTCTTTCGGGACAATATGATTATGGCAATTACCTTTCAGACATAAATCAAGAAGACATTGAGTCGATCAACGTTTTAAAAGGTGCTGCAGCATCAGCGCTATATGGTGAAAGAGGTTTAAATGGTGTAATTGTAATCACTACCAAATCAGGCCGCGGTAAAAATGATAATAGATGGGGTATAACGCTTAATAGTGGACTAACCGTTGGAACAATCGATAAAAGCACATTTCCTAAATATCAAAATCAGTATGGCGGAGGTTACGGTGATTATTTCAACGAAGACGGTTATGCAAACTTTAGTGACGACGCATCTTTTGGGCCAAGATATGATGGAAGTTTAGTTTATACATGGGATTCTTTTGATCCATCTTCACCAAATTATGGTAAACTAAATCCTTACATAGCGGGAGAGCATACACCTGTAGACTTTTTTGAAACTTCTACTTCATACGTCAACTCTCTCTCATTGCAAAAAGCTGGAGAAAGATCCAACATATTGATTAATTACACAAATCAGTTGATGAATGGTATTCTTCCAAATTCAGAGCTTCGTAAAAACACATTGTCAGCTAAATTCAATTATGATTTAACCGATAAATTAACTGCATCAGTGTATAGTAGCTTAACATTACAGGATACTAAAGGCAGAAATGAAACAGGTTATTCTGATAACCAAATGTCTGCATTCAGACAATGGTGGAACGTAGATGCAGACATCTTTAAACTGCGTGATGCGTACAATAGAACTAGACAGAACGTTACTTGGAACTGGCACTCATATGACGATCTTACTCCTTATTATTGGGATAATCCCTATTTCCAAAGATATGAAAGCTATCAAAGTGATGAGAGAACAAGAAACTTTTCTTATGCGTCCCTGACATACAATTTCACCAAAAAAATTGGTTTAACGGCAAAATTATCATATGATTTGATGGATATGTTAATTGAAAACCGATTAGCAGTTGGTTCTGTTGCAAGGGATTGGGGCGCTTCAGGTAATCCTGTTGGATCAGGCTACTCCAGGCAAAATATTAGAAATACAGAAATAAATTTCGACACATTCCTAAACTATGGGTTTGATCTTAGTGATAATTTAGACATTTCAGGTCTTATTGGTGGTAACGTTAGAAGAAACACAAATTCAAATACATATATTTCTACTGAAGGCGGATTACTGATTCCTAACCTGTATGCTATATCTAACTCAAACGAATCAATCCTTCCTATGAGTGAAACTTTGGGAAGGATTGTAACAGGAGGAGTATATGCCACTGCTTCATTAGGATATGAGGATACATATTATATTGACGGCACTTACAGACTCGATAAATCATCTACTCTACCAAAAGATAACAGGGTTTTTGGATATGGTTCCGTTTCTGGTGCAGTTATCCTATCGAACTTATTAAATCAAGATTGGTTAAGTTTTTGGAAACTTAGAGGAAATTATGCTGTGGTAGGAGGAGCAACATCCGCTTATCAGCTTATTAACACCTACACCACCCCTGGTATTTACCAAGGAGTAGTATTGTTTGATACTTCTAACACTCTACGGAACAGCGAACTAAAACCAGAACGATCTAAAGAGTTTGAATTTGGTACAGAGATGCAATTCCTTAAACGGAGAATTGGCTTAGACGTAGCGTATTATAAATCAAAAACATTTGATCAGATAATAAGTTTACCGATTTCAAATGCCACAGGCTATAATGCTATGGTATTTAATGCAGGTCAGATAGATAATGAAGGTGTTGAAGTTGCATTAAATTTAACTCCTATAAAGAACACTAATTTTACATGGGATATCACCGCAAACTGGGCTAAAAACACAAATACTGTTGTTGACCTGAATGGTGTCGACAATTACCAATTGGGGCTTTACCAAGGAGGAGTAACTCTTAATGCAAGTGTTGGTCAAGCATTTGGCACATTGGTCGGTACAGATTATGTTTACCATGAAAATGGACAAAGGGTAGTAACTTCTCCTAACGCTGCTGGTGTCGGTGGTGGATTTTGGGCGAAATCTGATCCAAAAGTAATTGGCAACATAACCCCAGATTGGACAGGAGGAGTTCGCAACTCGCTTATGTACAAGGGCTTAAGCTTAAGCTTTCTTGTAGACGTCCAACAGGGAGGAGACACTTTTTCTACCGATTTATGGTACGGGTATGCAGGCGGACTCTACGCAGATACTGTAAGTCCAGAATGGAGAAGTCCATCCGGTGTAGTATTACCTGGTGTTACTGCAAACGGAAATCCCAATACGCTAATTGTTGGAGGATATAGAGCTAACGGAACTACACCACAACTAAACGCAAATAATTACTACAGTTACCAGCCAGAAGGGTATACGAATGCTCCAAACAGCCGATATATATATGATGCTTCGTATGTAAAACTTAGAGAAGCTAGTATATCGTATACTTTACCTAAAACAATCTTGGCCAGTACATTCTTGGAAGATGTTACTCTTTCAATCGTTGGCCGAAACTTATGGATCATTCACAAAAACTTGCCATATGCAGATCCCGAAGCCGGAGTGGGTGGCGGCTTGCGATCTAGAGGAAACTCTATTGGCGTTTTACCAACCACCAGAGATATTGGCTTTAATGTAAATATTAAATTTTAATCTAATTCTAATGAAAAAAATAATAAAAATAGTAGGAGCACTGTCCATAGTTGCACTTACTTTTACGTCCTGCGAACGAGATATTTCAGCAATAAATGTCGACCCAAAAAATCCAAGTGTGGTACCAACAGAGAACTTGCTATCGACCGTATCGTATTATCTCGCTAATGCGCATGTGTCTGCGAGTGTAAATGAAAATATTACCCGCTTCTTCACGCAACAGTGGACAGAAACTACATACACAACTGAAACTAATTATTTCTTTGAACAGCGAAATCAAAACCAGTATTATTGGAATAATACTTATAGAGAAGTTTTAGGCCCCTTGGCTAAAGCAAAGATATTTTTAGAATCAGAACAACAAGATACTGCCCTTACACCGGCACAACAGGCTAAAATTAAAGCAAATAAAATGGCTGTTCTCGAAATTTTGTCAATATACGGCTGGGCTACACTGGTTGATTCTTTTGGGGACGTCCCTTACTCCGAGGCTTTAAAATCTACTTCAGGTGATTTAATTCTACAGCCAAAATATGATGACGCAGCAACAATCTATTCTGACTTAATACAGCGAATTAATGCTGTAGATGCTAAAATTGATCCTAATTTTCCTGGCTATAACAACGATCCCTTCTATTATGGAAACATGGAACAATGGAATCTAGTATTAAATACTATCAAGTTGAGAATGGGTTTAAATTTAGCTGATGTTAATCCTAGCCAATCAAAAACACTTGTAGAAAGTGCGTATGCCGATGGAGTAATCGAAAATGCTGAAGATGATTTCGAATTTCAATTTGATAATGGAAATTTCTCTAACCCTGTATATCTTAACTTGGTCGCTAATGGCAGAAATGACTTCTTGCCTTCAGACATCTATGTTAATTTTATGAAAGCTAATGATGATCCTAGAATCCCTAAATATTTTACACCTGCTCCTGATGGAACATATAAAGGAGGCGTCTATGGGCTATTAAATACTTATGCAAATTATTCAAAACTTGCAGATCGGATTAAATTAAGAGATGCTCCAGGCGAAATATTTGACCATGTGAATGTCCAATTTATGTTAGCTGAAGCTGCAGCACGGGGATATAACGTAGGCGCTTCGGCGAATCAATACTATCAAGAAGCAATAACCTCTTCCATGGAAGAATGGGGTGTAGATCAAGCAGAAACTGATGCTTTCTTAGCTGCTCATCCTTACGATCCTACCAACTGGAAAAAATCTATCGGTGAAGCCGCTTGGATAGCAATGTTTAATAAAGGTTTTGAAGCATGGTATTTCTGGAGAAGATTGGATTATCCTATATTGCCACCTGCACCTACCGCAGTTCATGGATTAGTTCGAAGAATGCCGTATCCAATTGGCGAGAAAAATAACAATGCTGCTAATGTTACTGCAGCCTCAGCTAAGATTGAAGGAGGAGACATTTACAGTTCAAGAGTGTTCTGGGATAAAAATTAATTGCACTATAACTAATGAAGCCACTCATATGAGTGGCTTTTTCCAATTTTCACTAACACCTTCACAAAAATTCGAGATGAGAAATTTCCATTACTCCATTTTACTTGTGGCTGTTTTACTCGTGTCAGCTTGTACCACAAACAGAATGTCACAGGATCAGATTCAGGCAAAGATATTTAGCAATAATTTTACTTTTGTCGCTAAAAATTTTGAAAACAGATTATCGTTCTCTGCACCCGCCGGCACTGGAAGAATTGCACAAACCAACATTCCCGTAAATTCAGATGAGAATATCGGCATCCAAGTAACACATGACAAACTGATAATTAATCTTCCGTCTACAGACCACGAGAATTCAATTAGCAAGTTTTCTTTAAGAGTGAATTCGGAAGACTTCACAGCTGCAAGAAAGGCCTTGCCTGATGGGTCTATCCTAGTTAATTACATTTTAAAAGATAATACGAACATAAACCTGATAAAAATGGAGGTTGATAAAGAGGGTAAAATCGATTGCTCAGTTGAAGGACCTGCGCAGAAACCACTCCTATTTACAGGATATTTAAAACCTTAACAAACACTATTTAATTGCAGACCACCCCTCACCGGGTGGTTTTTTAATTTCAGTATATTTGTCTCTTAAATAAACCCATGGACATTAAAGATAAAATACAACAGAAACTTGCCGAAATTGTACACACGGTCTATCAACTGGTAGAGGCTCCGCTTGAAGTGCAACAGAATAAAACCGGATTTGATGGGGACTTCACCGTCGTTACTTTTCCACTGGTGAAAATGCTGCGCAAAAGTCCTGATGTAATCGCCATGGAACTCGGCGATGCCTTTATGACCATGTCCGATTTCACAGAAAGCTATCATGTGGTCAAAGGATTCCTGAACCTGAAAATCAAAAATAAATTCTTCCTCGATCACTTCCGTGAAGTCAAAGAAAATCTGAATAGCCGTCCCGACCGTCATCAAACGGTCATGATTGAATATTCTTCACCGAATACCAACAAACCCTTGCACCTCGGGCACGTCCGCAACAATCTGCTCGGATATTCCGTGGCCAAAATCCTGCAGGAAGATGGCTACAATGTGATCAAAACACAAATCATCAACGACCGCGGCATCCATATCTGCAAGTCCATGCTCGCCTGGCAGCAGGCCGGCCAAAATGAAACACCTTCTTCCACAGGGATGAAAGGCGACAAACTCGTGGGCAATTACTATGTAGCCTTCGATAAAAAATATAAAGAAGAAATCGCCGACCTGATAGCTCAGGGACACAGTGAGGAAAGCGCCAAAAAAGAAGCAGCGAGTATCAAACAGGCACAGCAAATGCTGCTCAACTGGGAAAAGGAAGACGAAAACGTACGTCAGCTCTGGCAGGAAATGAACAGTTGGGTGTACGACGGTTTTGCCCAAACCTACCAAAGACTGGGCGTTGATTTCGACCAGGTTCAATACGAAAGCAACACGTACCTGCTCGGCAAAGACCTTATACAAAAGGGGCTCGTCAGCGGTGTTTTGTATAAAAAGGAAGATGGCTCCGTATGGTGCGATTTGTCGGAGGAAGGCCTGGACCATAAATTACTGTTGCGAGGCGACGGCACTTCCGTGTACATGACCCAGGACTTGGGTACCGCCGTGCAGCGTTTTGAAGAAAATAATATTCAAAAACTCATCTATACCGTTGGAAACGAGCAAGACTATCACTTCGAAGTACTCTTTAAAATCCTGAAAAAGCTCGGTTATCCCTGGGCGGATCAGCTCTATCACTTATCGTATGGAATGGTGGAACTGCCGGCCGGCAAAATGAAATCCCGCGAAGGCACCGTGGTGGATGCCGATGAACTGATGCAGGAAATGTACGAAACCGCCAAAGCCAAAGCGCAGGAACTCGGCAAGCTGGAAAACCTCAGCGAAAGCGAGAAGGAACAATCCTACGAAACGGTTGGGATGGGCGCGCTGAAATACTTTATCCTCAAAGTAGATCCCCGCAAGAAAATGATGTTCAACCCGGCAGAAAGTATCGATTTCGCTGGGAATACGGGGCCTTTCATTCAATACACTTATGCGCGGATTCAGTCCTTGCTCGCGAAGGCAGATACGGCAGAAACTGATGTTGCAGGTTATGAAATGAATGAATATGAGCGAAATCTGGTGATGCAACTCGCCAATTTCCGCGAGGTTATTTCCCGCGCAGCGGAAGCGTTATCACCGGCATTGGTGGCAAATTACACCTACGATCTGGTGAAAATTTATAACACCTTTTACCAGAACACACCGGTGCTCAATCAGGAAGACGCGCAGGCCAGGAATTTCCGTCTGCAACTTTCCGCGCTCACCGCACAGACCATTAAGAAAGGACTTGACTTACTGGGTATTTCCACGGTAAATCGCATGTAGCATCAGGGCGTGCCCCGGCGCTGCACAGCAGCCGCCGGATCCGGGTCGGTCTCCGGCTCCCAATCTTTCCGGTGTTCGGGCGGCAACGCAGTTGCCGCCCGAACACCGGAAAAGGATTTCCGCCTCCGCCCTCACGCAGGGAACGCTGCCGCTGGAAAACCGGTTCCTTAGATGGAAGCCAACACAAAGCGCTGTGCGGGCTTTCACCCGCACAGCGCTTCTTTCTTTCACGCAAAACTTTTATCTTTAACATTTACTGCTGCCACCATGAACATTTCTTTTCCAAACTATCACGATGCCGAACCTGCCACTGATTTCGACCGGCAGACACTTGCGTTCGTGCAAGAATGGTTCAGCGAAACCGAAACAGTTCAGGTACAGACTTCCGGCTCCACCGGCACTCCGAAAATTCTGGAAATCGAAAAAGACAGAATGCGCCACTCCGCCAGGATGACCTGTCGGTTTCTGGGTTTGCAGGCAGGAGATAGCGCTTTGCTGTGTTTGCCGGTGGCCTATATTTCGGGCAAGATGATGGTGGTCCGCGCCATTGAGCAGCAGCTGAAACTCATGGTCAGCGAGCCATCTGTGCGTCCGCTGGAACACTTGGCAGAAACCGTTGATTTCTGTGCTTTAACTCCGCTGCAGGTAGAACATTCCCTGGACAAACTGCATCTGATCAGAAACATCATTATTGGCGGTGCTGCTGTTTCTGCCGCTTTGAAAGCCAAAATTCAGAACGTGATGCAGGGCCATGAAAAGAAGGTGAAAATCTACGAGACCTACGGCATGTCTGAAACCCTTTCGCATATCGCGCTGAAAGAAATCTTTCCCAAAGCTGCTCCGGACTTCACCGTGCTGAGCGGCGTACAGATATTTTTGGACCCTCGCGGTTGCCTGCAAATCCTGGCGCCACAACTTTCCGCAGAACTCATTGTGACCAATGACCTGGTGGAACTTACCGGAACCAACAGTTTTATTTTTCAGGGCAGATATGACAATGTCATCAATTCCGGCGGCCTTAAAATATTTCCGGAACAACTGGAAACTTTGGTGCATACCGTTACCGATCGCGAACTGGCTTTTCTTGGCCTTCCCGATGAACAGCTGGGTCAAAAACTCGTTTTGGCGATTGAAGGCGGGGAATCTTCTGTGCTCACAGATGACATCAGACATCTGACATTCCCGACCAGGAATCACCTTCCGAAGGAAATAATTTTCATTCCGGAGTTTCCGCGGACACCGAACGGAAAAGTAAGTCGCCTTGAACTGTTGAACATATTAAAAAGCAATGAAAGATTTCACCAGTGAACTTACCTATAAAACCTCGCGCAGCAGCGGTACAGGCGGCCAGAACGTCAATAAAGTGGAAACGGCAGTCACTGTGCTCTGGGATATTCCGGCCAGTGCTTTCTTTTCCGATGAAGAAAAAGACCTGATTTTCCGAAAACTGAAAAACAGAATCAGCCAGCAGGGCATTTTGCAACTTACTTCTTCGGAACACCGCACGCAACTTCTTAACAAGAAACAGGCAGTCCTGCGCCTCCGGGAAATAGTCGCCTCCGCACTCTTCCTCCCGAAAGCCCGCAAACCCACCAAGCCCGGAAAAGCAAAAATCGAGAAAAGACTCGAAGCCAAAAAACGTTTGTCTCAAAAGAAAGATGACCGCCGGTTCAGATACTGATTATTAAAACATAACAATCAGCCGCTTTGCTTTATTACCATTTTCAACCGTAAACTTCGGCGTATTACAACCATTTTTATTGCTTTGCATTCCTTGCCTTTATAAATTTAATCAGCGCAACATTTTATTTATAAACATATCTCAGCGTACTTCATTTTATGGAAAATAATTGTTTGTCCGGAAAGGAAATACTTATATATTTGGCAAAATTTTATACATGAAAAACAAATACCTTTTTCTGCTGTTGGCTGCTTTGCCGGCGGCGTCCTTTGCACAAAAGAAAATCACCTTGATGCCAAGCATTGGTTATGCCTGGCGCACCGCCGAAATCCCGGATGGCATCCCGGGCACTACAAAAGATTTCATTAAACAATTAAAGTCCGGAATGAATTATGATCTGGCGGCTTATTATTCTATAAACAGCAGCTTAAGCCTTGGTGCAAAATTTAATTTATACACGACTTCCGCAAACGGAACATTGACAGATATGGATCACAACGGTAATCTCATTCCGTTCCAGGCGGATGCTAAGGATAAAATTACTTTTATCGGACCGTCACTGCTATATTCAAACATTAATGAAGAGACCCCTCACAAGCTTTTCTATGAATTAGCACTTGGTTTGATCAGCTATGAAGATGTTCTTTCAAGTCCTCAGGCTTACAGAAGCGTAAAAACTGTGGGTTCTAACTTGGGATTATCCGGAACAATCGGTTACATGTATGCAGTTAATCCCTCGTTTCTGATCGGACCGCAGTTAAACTTTACGGCCGGAACACTTACTGCTGTTAAAATTGATGGTTCGCCAAAAACACTGGGTGACGATGAAAAAGAAGGCCTGACACGTGTGGGCCTGAATTTGGGTGCCGCTTTCCGGTTTTAAACGGTTACTAAAAACAGTTTGTAATTACACGAAAATCCGCGGTGCCTGACGGCACCGCGGATTTTTTCTTTGTTTATACCGGCTTTTATTCTAAAATCACCCGGTTGACATTTTGTTTCGCTATCCCGCAAATTCGTTTTTTTCACGCTGCCGGTCAGCCTGCGACTGATCTTCAGCAGCACCGGCTTTCCAGTAGGAATAGGCATACAGCTCCTTGTTGGTCCAATTCTTTTCTTTGCGCAGATACTGCCGGATCGCTTTCACGGCGGAAAATTCTGCGGCTACATATCCGAATTTGGAACCCGAAGGCAGAAGTACCATTCGTACCTCATCATAAATTTTACTGTAGTGTTCCGGCTGGTCATTAATCACCCACCGGAATTCAATATCCGCCTCCGTGGCCAGCGGAATAATATCTGCTGCTTCGCTTACTTCGATAATGCAGACACCGGCAGCCGTTTCCGGTAAAGCTTCCAGAATTACACTCAGCACCGGAATAGCTGTGGCATCACCGGCCAGCAGATACCAGTCTGCAGGCGCGAAGAGTTCGCTGGCTTCCGTGCGCATCATTACCCCCAGCTTAGCACCGGGTTTCGCATGGATGGCCCAGGAAGAGGCCGGACCGGTTTCCCCGTGGTTAACAAAATCAATGATCAGTTCCTTCTTTTCCAGATCCAGTCCTCTGTGGGTATAGGTTCTGATTTTGGGCGCTAGGTCTGCCGGTGGATACTTCCATTCGTGCCGTTCCATATCATATTCCGGAAAATGAACTTCATTGAGGCCGGCAGGCGGCACGGCAATTTTGTTGTTATCGCCTACGGTGGTAGCGGCAAACTGCTCGAGGTGATCAGCAGTTAAATAACACCGGATCAGGTGTGGACTCAGGTTTTCCTTGCGAACGAGCGTTGTGATAATTCGACCTTTATTTGACATATTTTTAATTATTTATATAAAAGTAATACAGTTCCGCCTACGATTAAACTGGCGGCCAGCATCGTCTTTAGATCCAGCTTTTCCTGAAGAAATACCGCGGCCAGTACCAGCGT
This sequence comes from Chryseobacterium salipaludis, assembly GCF_022968825.1. Taxonomy (GTDB): domain Bacteria; phylum Bacteroidota; class Bacteroidia; order Flavobacteriales; family Weeksellaceae; genus Kaistella; species Kaistella salipaludis. The sequence goes on along the minus strand of NZ_JALHKS010000002.1, from coordinate 554,401 downwards.
AAATACCACACTTAATTTATCCAGCAGCGCAACCTGGGAAATGTTTCCCTCCTTGAGCGCCTTAAAATAAAATATCCAGGAAAGTCCGGTACAAATTCCCGACAGCACCAGGAAAAACCAGTTGTACCTGCTTAGTGCAGCCAGGCCGCGGTGTTCGCTTCTGGCCCAGATAATCAGCCAGATCATCACCAAAACGATGATGGTTCTGATGCCGGTCGCCAGGTTGGAATTTATGTTGGCCACTCCCGTTTTAGCTGTAATGGCTGTGAAAGAAGCAAACAGCGCAGAGAGCAGGGCGTACACTGCCCACATCTTAATCGATTGCCTTTTCCACCTCGTCCATCATCATATTAATGGAAGCAACGCCACCGCCGGCCAGATACCAGACCTGCGAATTCAGGTATACGATTTTGTTATTCTTGTAGGCATTGGTATTTTTCACGAGCTGATTCTCAAACTCTGTTTTGTCAAGAGCTTTGTCACCGATGGCGTCACTGCGGTCTACTACAAACAGAATATCCGGGTTTTTATCAAGCAAAAATTCGCTGGAAACGCGGGTTCCGTGCAGGTGGGTATCCAGACCAGTGGCAGCTTCTTTAACGCCGAGAATATCGTGGATGAGCCCAAAACGCGAACCTTTTCCGTAAGCACTCATTTTTCCTTTGTTATGAAGAACTGCCAGCGCTTTCTTATCAGAGGCTTCTCCTTTGGTTTTAATTCTTTCAGCCTTCGCCACAATGTTGCGGTACGCTTCATTGAACACTTCTTCCTTATTGAAGATTTTCCCGAGATTATCCAGATTTGTTTTCAGTGCACCCAGTTGGTCGGCGGTATTCCATTCCCGGAGCATTGTAGGTGCAATTTTGGAGAATTCCGGGTAAGACTCCTGCAAACGACCCCCGATGATAATCAGGTCCGGCTGCAACTCATTGATTTTTTCCATATTAACTTCCACCAGGCTGCCCAGATCAACGATGTCCTTGTTATCACCATACTTGCTGAGATGCGCCGGCAGGCCTGTTTTCGGCATACCCACCACGTTTGCGCCGATCAGATCCAGATCTTCCAGTTCGCTGTAATCCAGCACCACAATTCTTTGGGGATTCTTCGGCACCTGAACGGTATCCAGCGCGTGAATGATCTGAACGGTTTCTGCCTGGTTATCTCCTGCTGTTTTACTGTCGGAGCACGAAGTTGTGAAAGCCAGTGCCACCGCACCAAAAATACATGCTAATTTTTTCATAATAGTTAAATATAATAGTTACAAATTTTTCGGTTGTTGCATAGGGTGATGCGAAACGGGATCTCGAAAATTTCTTCGAGCACTTCTTCCCTGATTACTTGCGAAGTTTTATCATAATACTGCACATTCCCGTTCTTTAACGCCACGATATAGTCAGAAAAAGAAGCCGCAAAATTGATGTCGTGCAAGACAATGATGATGGTTTTGTTGAGTTCATCACACAGTTTGCGCAGCGTTTTCATCATGTGTACAGAATGCTTCATGTCCAGATTATTAAGCGGTTCATCCAGCAAAATGTACTGGGTATCCTGTGCCACCACCATCGCGAGGTAAGCGCGCTGTTTCTGGCCGCCGCTCAGTTCATCCAGAAAAGAATCCTGCAGGTCTTCCAGACCCAGAAACTCAATAGCTTCCCGGATTTTTTGTTCATCCTTTTCTGTAAGTTTATTTTCGGAATACGGGAACCGGCCGAAGGAAATCAGCTCGCGCACTGTAATTCGGATCGCTGTATTATTAAATTGTTTTAGGATGGACAGCTGTTGCGCCAGCACCTTGTTTTTATACTCCGTGATGTTTTTATCATTAATCAGGACCACGCCTTCGTCCTGTTTCAGCAAACGGCTGATCACAGAAAGCAGCGTACTCTTACCAGCGCCATTACTGCCAATGAGTGCGGTAATCTTCCCTTCCTCGAATTTCAGATCTACCCCTTTCAGGATGGAGCGTTCACCGAAACTTTTACTGATATTTTTAATTTCGATCATATTTTTTTAGCATTCAGGATGAGCAATAAAAAGTAAATTCCACCAAAGAAATTGATGATGGTGGTTACCGGTGTTTTTAAATTAAAAACATGTTCCGTAAGAAACTGACCGGAGATAATAATAATAAAAGTAACCAGGCAGCAAACCGGTAAAATAATTTTGTGCCGGTAGGTTTTCAGCAATTCATAGGTCAGGTTGGCGGTGAGCAGGCCCAGAAAGCCCACCGGCCCTACCAGAGCCGTGGAAAGCGAAACCATGACGGCTATAATCAGGAATAGGCTCCGCACTGTTTTCCGGTAGTTCAGGCCAAGACTAATGGCCTGGTCTCGGCCCAGAGAGAGAATATCCAGCTTTTTATGGTAGCGCAGCCCGATGGCCAGCAGAGGAACGATAACAGCCCCGGCATACCATAAAATATCCTTATTGATTTTATTAAATGAAGCAAACATTTTCCCTTGTATGATGAAGAAGTCATTCGGGTCAATCAGCAGCTGGATAAAAGAATTCACAGAGTCGATCAGCAAACCGAAAACCAGGCCGACCAACAGCAGCAGGTACAGGTTGTTTCTGCCTTTATTCTTGGTAAGCAGGTACATCAGCATCGAAAAAGCCATCATACATAAGACGGAAACCGTGAAGTTCTCGAAACTGTTCATCACCTTAAAGGTCTTATCGCTGTAAAGGAATACAAGCATACTCTGGAGCAACATAAAAACCGCTTCAAAGCCCATGATGGAAGGAGTGAGAATTTTGTTACCGGTGATCGTCTGGAAAGAAACCGCCGAGAAAGCCACGCAGCAGGAAACAATCAGGATGGCCACTGCCTTTATGCCTCTGTACTCCAGTGCAAAGGACAAGTTTCCGCCCTTAATTCCGAAGAAGAGATACACGGCTGTGCACAGCAGCGATATCAGAACAATAAATGTTATTTTATTTTTACCTAAACTCATTTCTTACGTAAAATTAAAAGCAGAAAAACCAGACCGCCGGTAATGCCGACAGTAACACCGATCGGCACCTCAAACGGGAAGATAATCAGCCGTCCGGCCACATCGCAGAACAGCAGCAGCAGCGCCCCGAATAACGCCACCACCGGAAGCGTTTTCCGGGTGTGGTCACCATACATCATGCTGATAATATTAGGTGCCACCAGCCCCACGAAGGTAATGGAGCCCGCCGTCAACGTAGTGACCGCCACTGTAATAGAGATCAGCAGCATTCCAATAAAGATAACGGCATTGTAGTTCAACCCGATGTTCTGTGAAAAATCTTTCCCCATACCGGCAGCCGTAAACCTGTTGGCATAAAAGTAGGTGGCGATCACTGGTGGAATGGTCAGGTACATCAGTTCATATCTTCCCTGCAGAATCCCCGAAAAATCGCCGACCAGCCAGGTATTCATGCTTTGCACAATATTAAAATTTACCGCAAAAAAAGTAGAGACAGAATTGATAATACCCCCGAAAAGCAAACCGACAATCGGAATAAAAATAACATTGCGGAAGCGCACTTTATTAACCATTTTCAGGAAGATAAGCGATACCGCAAAAGTGAAAGCGAAGGCGAACAGCGATTTTACGAACATACCGGCAGACGGAATCAGGATGACGCTGAGCAGAATTCCCAGTTTGGAACCTTCCAGCGTACCTGCCGTGGTGGGAGATACAAATTTGTTTTGCGTAATCTGCTGCATAACCAGACCCGAAACACTAAGTCCAATACCGGTTAAAATAATGGTAAGCGTGCGCGGCAGCCTGCTGACCAGGAACAGCATTACTTCCATCGGTTCGCGGGCGATCAGATCACGCAGGGAAAAGCCTTTTGCCCCAATGAGAACTGAGGCAAAGGATGAAAAAACAGTTAATATGATGAAAATCCGAATTAAAGCGTAAGAAGTGATTTTTATCTTCTTAAGTATAGGCATCTTGTTTGTTTAATTTTATGGCAAAACCGTCTGATACAGGTTACAGTTTAAAGGTGGCACCGACCTGATACCGGCGGCCGTCAATTCTGAATTCACTCGCGCCGGTACTGTTATATACTTCTTTATCAAAGATGTTGTACACCCCTGCACTAAGCTGCACATTCGGGCTCAGGCGATATACTGTTCCGGCATCCAACAGAGAGTAGCCCGAAATGGTCGTGTCGGAAGCCCGGCCGCGGGAAATGCCCGGCAATGATTCGCTTCTGTAATTGAACCGGGTCCACAGTTCCAGATCGCGGGTACTGCTCCACTGGAGCAAGGCATTGGCCATGTGCTTCGGCAGCCTGGAAAGCGATTTCCCTTCCAGATCACCGGATTTCACTTTGCTTTCCGTAAAGGTATAGTTTGTACGCAGGTTCAGGGCCGGCGTTACTTTCACGTTCACGTTGGCTTCCGCGCCTCTGATTACTGATTTATCCACATTTGTCTGTCGGGAAACGAACAAATAGGTTTCGCCGTTATACTCGCAATTATCACAGATTCGTACTTCCGTTATTTTGTCTGTGAAATCCGTGTTATAACCCGTCACACTGATGTTAACAACCTGACCCGGATCCTGATACATCACCGTGAGTTCCTGGTTAAAGCTTTTTTCAGGCTTTACGCTGCTGTCACCAACGATCACGGCCGGGATCGGCGCGTTGGCACCACCGGTAATCTGACCCCAGTCATCAGTCGCCTGCCGGAGCGAAGGCGCTTTGTATCCGGAAGCTACTCCTCCTTTTACCGTAAACTGGTCATTTACATTCCAAATCAGGTACCCACGCGGGCTGAAGTTGGAACCGTAAAACTCATTATTATTAAAGCGCACGCCTGTCACCAGATTCAGCCGCTGGATCAGTTGCCAGTTCATTTCAGCAAACAATGCCCACTGGGATCTTTTGATTTCGCTTTTAGCTACGCCGTCGGTTTCCAGCTGGTTGCCGGGATCATTAAGTTTTTCATGTCTGAATTCGCCACCGAAGGACAAAATATGCCGTCCGAAGTCATACGTATCGAGAGAGTTAAATATGGTTGTTTCATACTCCATACCCCGGGAGTAATTTTCGCTTCGGTCGTGCTGAAGAATGTTATTCAGATTTAATTTCCCGTAGCTACCCAGATGACTCAAGCTATAGCTGGTGCGCTCATGTTTTTCATAATTGGTCTTGCTGCGCCCGCCTTCCTGCAGTGAACTTCCAACTCTTGAATAGCGATCCTGACGGTTGAAATTGAAATCAGCGTTCACGATGTTTTGCGCATCAGGAGTAAAGGTCAGCCCAGCGCCAAAACTTTTAATATTTCTTTCTGGGAAACCATTGGAGATCCGGTCTTCTTCGCGGGTAGAATACAATCCGTTAACTTTAATACCCAAGATATCCCGGATCACGGCACCGGCGGCATTTGCATTCACCTGGTAGGTGTTTCCGGCGTTGGAATCTTCCGTAATCACAGCATCGGTTCCCAGGGAGCCGCGCCATCTGGATTGCGAAACTTTTTTAGTGATAATATTAATGACCCCGCCCATGGCATCAGAACCATATAAAGTGGACATCGGACCCTTCACAATTTCAATACGCTCGATAGCCTCTACCGGCGGCAGCAAACCCTGCTCCATTCCCGGCACATCGGAGTTCGGACGAAGCTCACGGGTATTCACGCGCTTCCCATCAACTAAAATTAGTGTATACTTGGCATCAGCACCGCGGATAGAAATATCACTGGAACCGCCGCCGCCTGTTACAAAAACACCGGGAACATCCTGCAGCACATCAGTTACATCGCGGTATTGTCTTTTCTTAATATCAGATTGCGGAATCACAGAAATCGTAGCGGGTGCATCTTTGATATTTTGCTGGTATCCACTGCCGGTTACCACCACTTCCTCGATATTGCGGGTCAGGGTATCCTGCTTAATTCGCTGAGCGTAAAGTTGTGATCCGGTGGCTATCAGAAAAATAACAGCAATTTTATCCAAGCGCATGTAATTTTTATTTAGAATTATTTTAAATAACTTTGATGCGGCAAAAGTAAAATCTATTAGAGGGAAAGAAAAGATGAAAAAGCAAATCTTTTCGATGAAAAAAAAGCAACGTTTATGAAAATTCATGTGGAGAGTACGTCGCCGGCTGGAATTTCGGTTGTCAACGGACCAGCTGATAATCAAGCCTTTCTGGAAGTTCACGAAACCCGGCGCACCAATATTGCCGATGGTGTGCAGGATAAAAACGTTATCCTCTCCTTATCTAACGCCTGTATCTCGGAAATTACCATTGATACAGAACTTGACGTGGATTTTCACGTACGCGCTGACCGGCCGGTGATCGAAATGGTATTTCTGACCTCTTCTTCCACTGAATTTAATTTTGAAAGCGGTATACGGCCGCTGCAGCTGAACCGCAATCAGCATAATATCTTTTATTACTCCGCGAAAGGCTACACCAATTCCTGGCAAACCGGTGACAATCAAAAAGTGATTACGATCACGCTGGAACTGGACCGCGTTGTCGGTTATCTGCCGGAGGAACTGTTTCATTCCTTCTTGAATTCGGTGGCACAGGACAAAAACGATGTACTGTTCTGCCGTAACCTGAACATTACACCGCAAATGAGCCTGCTGCTGGAAGAAATAGTTGACAATCAAGCTGCAGCCGGCTTAAAAAGGCTGGCCATCGAAAACAGGATTTATGAATTATTATTCCTGCAGATCGATCAGTACCGCAATGTGCGCAATAACAACCTGAACATAGACTGCTGTACGGAACGGAAGATCCGGGAAATTAAAAATATGATAGATGCGCACCCGGAACACGCCTACACCATGCAGGAACTTACACAGGTAGCCGGACTGAATGAACATTATCTGCGCACAGGTTTCAAAGATATCTTCCAGACCACGGTTCATTCCTACTCAACACAGCAGCGGATGGAATATGCCCGCAAACTGTTGCGAAATGATCAGCTGAATGTGAATGAAGTAGCCCGCAAAATGGGCTATAATGATGCCACCAATTTTTCGGCGGCCTTTAAAAAGTTTTTCGGGATTACTCCGATACAAATGAAGAAAAGATAACGGTGTGTTCATCGAAGAGAGAACCTTTCGCGGCGCCTTCGGGCGCCGCGGCTTTTTCACCATCTTGGCAAAGGCGGACTTGTCCTTCTCTTACAGACATCAGTATTCCTGCCGAAACAAACTGCCCGTCCGAAATAGCCGCGATTGAACGGCCTGTCTGAGCTCTGCCGCGCCGGCCGTAGCCGGCGCGGCAAGCGAGTAGTGAAAGCGCGACCGCTCCCCGGCACCGGTGCACGCTGCCTGCTCCTGAAAAGAAAAATTACCTAAATTGACTATCTTTGCTTAAACTGAAAAATTATGAATAAACCCATCACCGATTTTATCGAAAAATATTATCTGCATTTTAATTCGGCGGCACTCGTGGACGCTTCCAAAGGCTATGTGGCCCACCTGAAAGACGGCGGAAAAATGATGATTACGCTGGCGGGGGCCATGTCCACCGCAGAAATCGGAAAGATTCTGGCCGAGATGATCCGCCAGGACAAAGTACAGATTATTTCCTGTACCGGTGCCAACCTGGAAGAGGATCTGATGAACCTGGTGGCGCATTCGCATTATGTGCGCGTGCCAAACTACCGCGATCTGACGCCGCAGGAAGAATGGGACCTGCTGGAAAAAGGCCTGAACCGCGTGACGGATACCTGCATTCCCGAGGAGGAAGCTTTCCGCAGGCTGCAAAAGCACATCGTAGAAATCTGGAAAGATGCAGAGGCAAAAGGTGAGCGGTATTTCCCGCATGAATATATGTACAAAATGCTGTTGTCGGGCGTACTGGAGCAGTATTACGAAATCCCAAAAGAAAACTCCTGGATGCTGGCCGCCGCGGAAAAGAACCTGCCGATCGTCGTGCCGGGCTGGGAAGATTCCACCATGGGGAACATTTTCTCGAGCTACTGCATCAAGGGCGAACTGAAGCCATCCACCATGAAATCCGGGATTGAATATATGATGTTCCTGGCCGACTGGTACCCGAAAAACTGCAGCGGCAAAGGAATCGGTTTCTTCCAGGTGGGCGGTGGTATCGCTGGTGACTTCCCGATCTGCGTGGTGCCGATGCTGTACCAGGACCTTGAAATGACCGATACGCCGTTCTGGTCGTATTTCTGTCAGATTTCGGATTCGACCACCTCTTACGGTTCGTACTCCGGTGCGGTGCCGAACGAAAAAATTACGTGGGGAAAACTGGACATCAACACCCCGAAATATATTGTAGAGAGTGATGCGACGATTTGTGCGCCACTTATGTTCTCGTATATTCTGGAGAATTCGTAAGCGTTACCCACTTCGATACATTCGCCTTTCCGGACACGGAAGGGCGATTTTTTTTGGAGCAGGGAGGATACGCTTTTGCGGCAGGGTGGCCCGGCTTTCACTACTCGCTTGCCGCGCCGGCCCGTGGCCGGCGCGGCAGAGCTCAGACAGGCCGTTCACTCCGGGCTATGGTGGCAGGAAAGTTTATTTTCTGAAAGGATCAGCTTGCGAAGGCATATTTCGGGAGCTCTGCCTCTTTTCCAGATCGCACGACCTTTCCCAAATAGCCGCGATGGAAACCTTGTCTTAGGCCGAGATAAACAGGCATTCTTTTCGGCGCGGCGCTTGCGCGCCGCGCCGAAAGATACAGCGGCGGACCCACCGTGCTCATAATAATGTGTATGATAATGAAAACCCTATAATAATTTCAGCCCTTCGGGCTTTGTTGCGATGTTTAATTGTTTTATTCTACAATTATATTAGCCCTAGAATAATGTCAGCTCTAGAATAATGTCAGCCCTTCGGGCTTATATGAACTCGACTCTGACCGTTTCTAACCATTTATAGAAAATTCCGACCAAGATTAGCAATTGTGTTTTGATAAAACCTGTACCTTTAGGTTATGGATCCACTCTTCCGAAAACATATTTATGAGATTACCCGGATGATTCCGCGCGGAAAAGTCACGACCTATGGTGCTATTGCTACCGCCGTGGGATATCCGCACCACGCGAGACATGTAGGACAGGCCATGGGTCATGCGCCGGCAGACGTTCCGGTTCAGCGCGTGATTGGCGCCGGTGGCCGGATTGCGGTGATGCCGCATGCTGAAATTTTGCGCAGCGAAGGTTTAGAAGTCGAGAACTACCGTGTCCGGAATTTCGAAACCGTGTTTTGGAATCCGCTGGAAGAGATTGAAGATATTCCTTAAGCAGTAACTATTCTTACTTCTTTTTCGGTTTTTCCGACTTCGGTTTAATTTCCTCGATCGGCGTCGTCATCTCGCCATGAGACTGGTGAAAGACAGGCTGGTTACCGATATAGCCCGCGAGGCTGTCTCGCTGACGCTTTTCGGCTTCTGTGAGGTCTCCACCGTGGAGACTGTCAAATTTTCGTAAATTCTCCTCGTGCTGCTTTTGCAGATCCTCGGCGAGACTTGGTTTTTTATTGGAATTGCAGGCCATAAGTGTTGTGATAATTATGGTGATGAGGGTCAGGACTTTCATTTGTGGTATTTATCGGGAGTAACGGCTAAAAGAATGCCACCGAGTTTTTTCTGATTTTGAAGCAAAAACCCCTGCGCGCAGCAGGGATTTTCGTTGTGATGTTATACTTTACTTCTTAATAATCTTCTTGGTAACGGTTTGCCCATCTGCTACCACTTTGATAATGTACATTCCCGCAGGCAGTCGGCTGACATCTACTGTCTGGTACGCCTTGGCACGAATGTTCAGCACGCGCTTGCCGGCCATATCATACATTTCAATCGATTCTGCTTTGCCCGGAATCAGTACATTCACTTCTGATTGCACCACGGTTGGGTACACCGTTACGGTTTCTTTGGAAACTTCAACAGAAGCCAGCGCACTTTCAGGTACAATACCGGTGACGAGCAGGGCGTAGTTTTGTGTCGTAGCGTTGTCATCCTGATCCTTTAGCGTTCCTTTGTTGGACACTTCAATGCGGTATTTCCGGCCTGCGACCGGATTATCCAGCAGGACCTGCTCTACATTGTCTACAGTGTTATCTCCTTTGGTGGCAAGTTCCATCGGCGCATTGGGATTGAGTCGCCACGGGAAATACGTTTCATTGGTGGTCGTATCAGTGATACGCAAATCCAGATCGTTAACTAAACGGGAGGACAAGTCATTCTGCAGTTGCTCATCTGTTTCAAAAGGTTCCGCTGCCGGATCTACCCAGGAAATAGAAGCTTTTAATGGTTTCCCGCCTTCTGCAAAGACTTCCACCGATTGGGCGCTGCCGCTGGTGAGATTTTTTCTCTCAAATAAAGTTTTGCCAGCTTCTTTTTCGATGACGGCCGTAGCTGCTTTACCGGCATCAACGAATCCCCAGCCATACCAGACATCCGGACCCTCATTTCCTACATCATTCGCTGTATGTGTGAGCAAGGCTTTCATTTCATCCGCTTTGTAAATAAAATCCGCCTCCCCTTTCAGGTTTCGGGTAAGTTCGGTGACAGCACCGGCTATACCTGTGACCACAGGAGCAGAGAAAGAGGTGCCACTATTAATCGCATATTCATTAAATAAGATAGTAGAAGTAAAGTTGGCAACAGCATGCATAGAGCCTACCGCGCTGATATCCGGCTTAATAGCACCATCACGGCGCGGACCGGCGCTGCTGTAGCTTGCTTTCAACACATCTCCTGGCTCCGTATATTCATTATTGTTAGTACCAAGTTGCTCAGTGGCGCCAACAACAATGATGTTTTTGGCCAAGGATCCCCAGCCGATGCAGTAATATCCCTTGCTACAGTTCTTTGCAGGTAATACATCTCCCGGTTCAAAAAGAACATATTTTTCGAGCGTTTCATCGAACTTGTATGCTTTATCGCCAGGTTTCGGACCGATGCCGTAGTAATTTCCGGCAGACTTAACAACAATATGATTAGGATTGTTATATACAATTTTATCAAAAGCGGCATCCTGATCAAAATAGCTTCCTGAATAGGTGTCAAGATTATTTAACTCATAATTTGCGAGCCAATAATAGCCTGCTGTGGGATAGATACTGTTGGGCGTAGAAACATAAGTCCAGCCCAAATTGATTCCGTAGGAATGATTTGAAATATTTGCCGTACTGGCATCATTAAGTTTTACGTAGTTATTTCCTGAAGGCGTAGTATAAAACGTATAACTATCAAAAGTGGATTTTGGAAGGACACCTATAACACCTTTTGCTCCGTATGGAGGTCCAAAATTACCAATGCCTTCTGCGCCGATAATTCCAGCCACATTGGTTGCATGGCTTGAATAATAGGCTGCACCATTCTCTTTATCTTCTACTCTTTGAACAGCTGGCACACCATTAACTGCTCCGAATTCTACATGTTTTTCAAAGATGCGGCCACCATCCATGACCAGAATGTTAATCCCATTTCCTTCAAGTTTAACACCGTTTAGTCCGGGAAGTGTGCCGTTTTGCAGAGCAGTCACATTTGCACTGTTGTTGGCCCGACGGTCAGATGATTCCAGAAAGACAGGAATTTTCCCGGCGAAACCAGCCAAGGTAGCCTTCTCTTGGGAAACCGCATCCGGCTTTACATTTTTTCTGGTGCTTAGTAGTAGCTGATCATATTTTTGTTGGTTGGCTCTGTTCTGAGCTGCAAATTCGGCACTAAGTTTTTGTTGTGACTGAGCCAGTGCGAGCAAGGGGCTCAACCCCAACAGAAAGAGTACTGCTTTTTTCATATTTTGAAACTTTTTGTAATAATAAGAAAAATAAACAGGTTCTGAAGTCTACACCTTGCTTTTTTTGCTACGCTTTAGGCACGGTTCTGATTAAAACATATTCAAGCATTTCCTTTGATTGTATTTAATACATAATATGTCAGTTTGTTATGCAAAGAAAAAGCTGCACCGTTCACCAGTGCAGCTCTATCATGAAAAAAATAATTAGTCTTGAAGAATTACTTGCTCAATTGCGCGTAGCTTCTTTGGATAAAATCGGTAAGGTCTTTTCCTTTTAGCAGGTTCTGGGAAAGTTTTGCCAGATCCAGCGCATATTTGATCTTGTTGTTTTTCTCTTCAGCGTTTTCGTCCTTCAGGATTTCGCCGGCCAGGTCACTGTTGGAGTTCACCACCAGATTATACATTTCCGGAAAGCCCCCCATGCCAAACATACCGCCACCGCCGCCGGTCGCTTGCATGTCTTTCATACGACGCATAAACTCAGGCTGGGTAATCAGGAACGGTGCTTCCGTGCTGTCCAGATCTTCCACCTGAACCGTAAACTTGGTATCGTTCACCGCTTCTTCCACATTTTTCTTGAGTGATTCTTTTTCATCATCGGTCAGTTTGGAAATAGCGGAATCTTCTTTTTTGATCAGATTGTTGATATGGTCTGCATCGACTCTCGCGAAAGAAATTTTCTCTTTTGAGGTTTCCAGCTTCTGCATCAGGTGTGGTGCAATCGGTGAATCGAACAGCAACACCTCATATCCTTTATCTTTTGCAGCCTGGATATAACTGTGCTGTTCATCTGCATTGGTCGCGTATAACAGTACGAAATTACCGTTCTTGTCGGTTTGGTTTTCCTTGAACTTTTCTTGCAGTTCATTCCAAAGGAAATACTGGCCATCGGTGGTCGGGTACAGGGCAAACTTATCGGATCTTTCGTAGAATTTATCTTCGGAAATCATTCCGTATTCGATGACCACTTTGATATCATTCCATTTCTTTTCATATTCCTCGCGGTTGTCATTAATCAGCGACACCATCTTATCTGCCACTTTCTTGGTGATATAAGAGGAAATCTTCTTCACGGCACCGTCGGCCTGCAGATAGGAACGGGAAACGTTAAGCGGAATATCCGGCGAATCAATAACACCGCGCAGCAGCATCAGGAAATCCGGTACAATGCCTTTTACCTCGTCGGTGACGAACACCTGATTTTGGTAAAGCTGAATTTTGTCTTTCTCAATGTTCAGGTTGTTGCTCAGTTTCGGGAAATACAGAATTCCGGTCAGGTTGAAGGGATAATCCACATTTAGGTGAATGTGAAATAAAGGCTCCTCAAACTGCATCGGGTACAGTTCATGATAGAAGGCTTTGTAATCTTCATCTTTTAACTCGCTCGGCGCTTTGGTCCAGGCCGGGTTTGGATTATTGATGATATTGTCGACGGTTACCGTTTCGGGTTTTGCGTCATCAGCGGAATCTTCCGGGAGGGGAAGCGTTTCTGTTTTGGTTCCGAACTTAATCGGCACCGGCATAAATTTGTTATACTTCAACAGTAGTTCACGAATACGCGATTCTTCCAAAAATTCAGTGGAATCTTCAGCGATGTGCAGAGTGATTTCCGTACCGCGGTCCGCTTTATCTGTCGTCTCCTCCAGCATATATTCCGGGCTGCCATCGCAGGTCCAGCGCACCGCCGGCGCATCTTTGTATGACTTGGTCAGGATTTCCACTTTCTCGGCTACCATGAAGGCAGAATAAAAGCCAAGTCCAAAGTGTCCGATAATTCCGGCATCTTTGGCGGAGTCTTTATATTTCTCCAGAAACTCTTCGGCACCGGAAAAAGCAACCTGATTGATATATTTTTCGACCTCCTCACCGGTCATCCCGATTCCCTGGTCTGAGATGGTGAGTGTTTTATTTTCCTTATCTATTTTAACTTCAATCATCGGGTTACCATACTCCACTTTTGCTTCACCGATGGTGGTGAGGTGCTTTAGTTTCAGTGTGGCATCCGTGGCGTTGGAAATCAGTTCGCGCAGGAAGATTTCGTGATCACTGTAGAGAAACTTTTTAATAAGCGGAAAAATATTTTCCACCGATACATTAATATTTCCTTTTGTCATCTTTAAAATGTTTTTTATTAATGCCGATAGCTTTTCAAATTGAACACCATTCCGACGAAACTGACAGATTGTCAAGAAGCTGGACAATTCGTGCTGGTTTTCCCTCAAATACGCTTGGAATACGGTTAAGATTACGCTATAATTCTTTTAACGCTAAGAACGCTATGGACAACTTTAAACTTCTCTTTAATGAAAAGGACGCGAGGGCATTGCATTTAGCAAGGCACTGCTCTACAATTTTTGTATACTTTGCCGCAGGTTGCTGAGCGAAGCGCCTTTGCGTTCGTAGCTTTTAATGCCGAACATCTTTTGAACAAATGATAAAAAACATCTTCCTTAAACAAAAAAGGACAGCATTGCTGCTGTCCCAAAGTATCAGTTGATAAGTTACCTTACGATTGTTTGTTACGAATTTCCTCTTTGATTTTCTCTTCGAGTTCTTCAGAAAGTTCCGGATTATCCTTCAGCATTTCTTTTACTGCATCGCGGCCTTGCCCCAATTTGGTGTCTTCATAGCTAAACCAGGAACCGCTCTTCTTCACGATGCCCATGTCCACAGCTGTATCGAGGATTTCACCAACCTTGGAAACACCCTCGCCATACATAATGTCGAATTCTGCCATTTTAAACGGAGGTGCTACTTTGTTTTTCACAATCTTCACCTTCACGCGGCTTCCGATGGCTTCGTCGCCACTCTTAATCGGCGCACTGGCTTTACGAATGTCGATACGAACGGATGCATAAAACTTCAATGCGTTACCACCCGTGGTAGTTTCCGGGTTTCCGAACATCACACCAATTTTTTCACGAAGCTGGTTAATGAAAATCACGGTACACTTGGTACGGGAAATCGTGGCGGTCAGTTTACGCAGCGCCTGCGACATCAAACGGGCATGCAGTCCCATTTTGGAATCACCCATTTCCCCTTCGATCTCTGCCTTTGGCGTCAGTGCGGCTACGGAGTCAATAACCACGATATCCACTGCTCCTGAACGGATCAGGTTGTCAGCAATTTCGAGTGCCTGCTCACCGTTGTCCGGCTGCGAAATAATCAGATCATCCAGATTAATTCCCAGTTTGGACGCATAGTGGCGGTCAAACGCGTGCTCTGCATCAATAAACGCAGCGATTCCGCCGGCTTTCTGAGCTTCTGCAATGGCATGCAGCGTCAGGGTTGTTTTACCTGAAGACTCAGGGCCGTAAATTTCGATCACCCGTCCTTTCGGATATCCGCCGATTCCCAAGGCCAGATCCAATCCCAGTGAACCGGAGGGAATGACTTCAATTGTATCATCAATAGAGGCATCTCCCAAGGTCATCACGGTGCCTTTTCCGTAAGTTTTATCTAACTTATCAAGCACTAAAGCGAGTGCTTTTTTCTTATCTTCTACACTACTCATTTGTTCATTTTATTTGTGTAAAAATACGAAATTTTAACCTGAAATAAAAGCCAAAGAAACGTTAAAAGCAGGGCAAAAAGCATTTTTTTCGGCAAAAAGTTTTTTTATTATAAATATTGTTTTAGATTTGCACCACCAAAACGAGAACAGACCCATGGTGTAGCGGTAACACTACTGATTTTGGTTCAGTCATCTGGGGTTCGAATCCCTGTGGGTCTACTTAATTTGCAACAAACGCTTCGGTTCGCCGGAGCGTTTTTTTTGTTTTTAACTGCTGTGAAATTTCAGCTTACGCGGGCCGCAGGAAAATCAGTTTTTAGATCCGTACGGCGATTCTATTTTAAATCTTTATTAATTTAGTTAAAACATCACTCCGTTGTGTTAATCTTCGGCAACAGGGAAAGCCAAGATAGGAAAATGGAAGCGATTTTGCATGTGCTATGCCTCACCTAAATTATTAACTTCTAAATTTTTTATGATGAGCGATCAACAAGCTGATAAACACTTTGGAGAAACAAAACCGATGTCTAACCACGCCCACGACCTGATCCACGATTTAAACAAGCGCCTGGATGCTGTATGGCGTTATGATCAGTACGTGACCAATGCAGAGAAAGCAAATGAAGAAGAAATTGTGCAGCTTTGGAAAGAAGCCAAGCAACAGGATATCGAGCTGATCGAAAGAATAAGAACGTTACTGAAAAAATCACTGTAAAGCGTCTTTTTCTTTTAAAGTTAAAAAGCTGACTTTGCTAGGTTTGCTTTTTTTTGTGAATGATTGGTAAATCTCAATCTTCCGAAAGCAGGCAGTAACAAAATATATAAAAGCCGCGCGGCCTTCGGCCGCGCGGTTCAATCACAGTGTCTTACCACTGCTCTATTTCTCTTTTACAAACTCGAACGCCTGACCGCCCTGATTCAGCGTAAATGTCTTTTTATCTTTACCAAACTGCAGCTCAATGCCCGCAGCATCGAAACTGAAAAGTCCGTCCCCCTGGTACTCCACCGGGAATGACTGCTGGCCGGTCACCTGCGCTACCAGCTTGTTATTCTCTACTTTTAAAGTAATCTTCACCGGGATTTCCTTAGCTCCGAATGTGCCGGTATATTCGTTTAAATTCACCTTTTCAGCTGCGGCGGAGGTTGGGCGCATTCTGTTGTTCGTTACATCCACATCCGGCACTGCACCTTTCGGATCAATCAGCACACTGGAAATTTCTTTATTTCCGGGAACTTCAAAAGTCCACTCATTATTGCGTTTCCAGATTTCAACCGGCAGTTTAATTTCTTGTTTGGTGCCGTCCTTATACATCACTTCCAGTTCCACCGGCATTGGCAGCTGGCCGATATTTTCGATGGTCACCACCGCTCCCTGCTTATAGTCGCCATTTACATATTTAATATTTTTTACCGCCTGGTCAATTTTCCAGTTGTTCAGGAACCAGCCTCTCCAGAACCAGTTAAGCTCCTCGCCGGTCACATTTTCCATCGTACGGAAGAAATCGTCCGGGGTTGGATGTTTAAAAGCCCAACGCTTGATGTATTGCCGCAGTGCTTTATCAAAACGCTCTTCTCCCAAAATCTTTTCGCGCAGCAACTGAAGCCCGGCCGCCGGTTTATAATAACCGAGATAGCCCAGGTTTCTTTCCTTCAAATTGTCTGGTGAGGTTTGAACCGGTTCCAGTTTATCGCTGAAGAAAGCGGGTGCCATCATTTGCAGTGGCTGTGGTTTATAATACTCGCCATTATTAAAATCCTTGTCGGAAACGGAGTTAATAAACGTATTTAAACCCTCATCCATCCAGGCGTACAGACGTTCGTTGGAACCCACAATCATCGGGAACCAGTTGTGACCAAATTCATGATCGGTTACGCTCCATAAATCAGCCCCTTTGGAATTCATATGGCAAAATACAATGCCCGGATATTCCATACCGCCCTCGTTTCCGGCCACGTTCACGGCCATCGGATAGGTATATTCATACCACCTCTTAGAATAGTTTTCTATGGAAGCTTTGGTATATTCCGTAGAACGTCCCCAAGCGCCCTGGCCGTCACTTTCCACCGGATAAGCCGAAACTGCCAGTGATTTTTTACCGCTCGGCAGGTTGATACGTGCCGCATCCAAAATAAATGCAGGCGACGAGGCCCAGGCGAAATCACGGGTATTATTAATTTTATATTTCCAGGTTTTGGTACCGGAACTTGTTTTTGCTCCGGCATTGGCATCTGCGGCCGAACGGATAATCACTGTTTTATCACTGTTGCGCGCTTGCGCCCATTTTGAATTTTCAGCAGCGCTGTAAACGTCTTTTGCGTTCAGCAGTTCTCCGGAAGCTACCACATAGTGATGCGCCGGCACCGTCAGGTTTGCGGTAATGTCGCCGTATTCCAGGTAAAATTCACCGGCTCCCAAGTATGGCAAGGTATTCCAGCCCATGATGTCATCGTACACGCACATCCGCGGGAACCACTGCGCGATGGTAAAAATCTTTCCGTTTTTCGTGCTCTCGACACCCATACGGTCCGAACCATAGTTCGGTGAAATAAAGGAATAGTTCACCACAAAATTGATGGTTCCTCCCTGTGCTTTTAAATCTTCCGGCAGATCAATTTGCATACGGGTATCGGTAACCGTGAAGGTAGGTTTCACTGTCATCTTTTTGCCGTTAGCAGAACGGATTTCTACGGATTTAATGGTATAACCGCCATTGAACTGCTGTCCTCGTGCACCGTTGCGGCTCCCACCCATCGGGATGATGGCATTGCCGCGGCTGTCTTCTTTAAAAAGATTCTGGTCCAGCTGCAGCCATAAAAAGCCGAGATTATCAAAACTGTTATTGGTGTACGTAATTTCCGCGGAACCGGAGATTTCGTTATTGGCTTCATTTAAGGTGGCATTCAGCACATAATCTGCACTGTTCTGCCAGTATTTATGCCCGGGCTGGCCGCTGGCAGAGCGGGTTTCGGTGGCATTGTTCTGATAGAAATACGGTTTAAAGGCTTCCGTATAACTGTAGGCTGGCGTTTGATTTTGCGCCGAGAACTGCACGGAGATGGCCACAGCCACTACCAGCGCAGGTTTGAGGAACGATAACTTCATAGAAAAAGGAATTTACGGATAAGTAGAAAAGAGGCATCAAATGTTACAGTTTTGATGCCTCCCGAATTTATTTACTGCGATTTTTTAGCTTTAATCATGGCTTCAAGCATATCCCACATTTCCCGGGGAATCTGCTCCAGCATATTAAACTCACCGGCGCCCTGGAGCCACTCACCACCATCAATAGTGACAACCTCACCATTCATATAGGCAGAATATTCGGAAACGAGATACGCTGCGAGGTTGGCCAGTTCCTGATGTTCGCCCACACGCCGCAGCGGTACTTTTTTGCGCATATCAAATTTTTCCGCCAGGTCACCCGGCAGCAATCTTTCCCAGGCACCCTGAGTGGGGAACGGCCCGGGCGCAATTGCATTAAAACGGATATTGTATTTCGCCCATTCTACTGCCAGGGAACGCGTCATGGCAAGTACACCGGCTTTCGCACAGGCAGAAGGAACCACATAGGCTGAACCTGTCCAGGAATAGGTGGTCACGATATTCAGCACCGTGCCGGCGACTTTCTGGTCAATCCAGTATTTCCCGATGGAGAGCGTGCAGTTTTTGGTTCCTTTCAGCACGATGTCCAGCACCGAGTCGAAGGCAGAATGCGTGAGTCGCTCTGTGGGTGCAATGAAATTACCCGCCGCATTATTCACCAGAACATCAATTCGGCCCAACTCCTTGATAACGGTATCTTTCATGGCTTCCACCTGTTCCCAGCTGCGCACATCGCAGGCAACGGCCAGTACTTTTCCGCCGGTTTCTCTTTCGAGTTCCTGTGCGGTATTCTGCAGTTTTTCCAGGTTTCGGGAAGTGATGACCACTTTTGCGCCCAGCTGCAGGAAGTATTTGGTCATCGCCTTGCCCAGCCCGCTGCCGCCACCGGTTACAATAATTACTTTATCTTTCAGCGCATCTTCGCGCAACATTCCTTCGGTGTATTTCATATTATCTTACGTTATATTTAATGATTGAATGGTGAACAACAGCAGTGTACAAAACAGCAGCCGAATCAATTTTTCTTACCGGCTATTAAATTTATTCCGCAGCCAAATTCCCCTGCGTTCGGCATTGGCTTTTGTCGTCCAGATTACCTTTCGTCCATCCATGACTTAATCTGGTAGTTTGCTTCCTGTTCAGCTATGATTTCATCGCTTTGGCTTACACGGATCCGCTCTTTTTGCAGTTCTGTGGTTTGGAACTCACATGTTTTTAATTCAAAATCCAGATATTCTTTAATTCTGTCGATGAGCTGCGTGTCTTCTATTTTAGCTATCTTCTGTATAAGATGTATTTTAAGTTCTGCTGTATTCATCTCTTTTTAATTATTCTTTAAAGCTACACAATGCGCCGAAAATATGCAAGATAGCCGGATCCTGACTTCTATTCAATAGTGGTATCAGGATAGAATAATACACTTACAATCAACCCATCTTCCAAATAGTGATTTTTTCCCCTCAAGCCTGGCCTGCAATATGCTGCGCAAGGGATTGCAGTCTCGTCTATGGACGAGATAAATTAAACAATCCCGCAGGACTGTCCGGAACGGCAGGCCGAGGAATTGCAACGAAAAGCCCGGTCTCGTCGCGGGGTCGATAAACCCCGTGACGAGATGCGCCCAAATAAAAAGACTGCCTTTGCAGACAGTCTTATCATTAAAATTAGTGACGGTTAAAAGCCGAACAGTTCCTCCAGGGAAATTTTCTTCACTTCACCGATTTTCTTCAGGTCTTCCATTTTCACGTTCTTTTCGGAAGCAACCAGAGCATACGTGTACGGCTTGCCGCTGAAGTTATTCGCATGGAAATTCTTCAGGTCCGCCATGGTTACGTTGTCCACGTTGGTGTACATCTGCTTGCGGATATCATCCTTCAGGCCGAGCTCCTTCGCTGCCAGGTAGCGGAAAATAATATTATCTTCCATGATGCGTTCCGTTTGGATATCTTTCTTCACCTTGTTTTTGGCAAGTTCCAGGTTCACCGGCAGCTCCGGCATTTTGGTCAGCAGTTCATTCATAGCGCCGACGGCATCATTGAATTTATCTGCCTGAGACCCCACATAACTCATCATGTAGTACTGATCCGATTTCTTCTGAGGCTGCACGTACACGCCGTATGTGCTGTAGGCCAAAGCTTTACTCTCGCGGATCGTCTGGAAAACAATGCCGCCCATTCCTCCGCCGAAATAGTTGTTGAACACGTTAACCAATGTAGTTTTTGCCGGGTCATACACATCTGTATTCCGGATCCAGCGGGTTTCCGCCTGCACCATATCGTAATCGGTAAACAATACCTGATTTTTAGTCTGCGGCTGCTGCTTGAACGTTGCCATCGGTGCTGCCGTTGCGAATTTCGCCGGTACTTTGTGCATCTTACCCAGCTGCGCGGTCAGGTTTTTCAACGATTCCGGACCGTAATAAATAACGGTTTGCTCGTACTGATTCAGGTTCTTGATTCTGTCCACCAGTTCCTGGGCTGTCACGGCATTAAGCTGCGCATCTGTCAGGGTATGGTTGAATTTGTTTTTCGGGCCATACATCGCATAGCTCGTCAATCCCTGCAGAATGGCGCCTTTGTTGGATTTCGCATCTTTGCGCGCTTTGGCCAGTCGGGCTTTCAGGGCAGCCAGTGCTTCTTCGCTTGGCTTGGCATTCAGAACCAGATCTTCATACAATTGCACTGCTTTTCCAAAGTTTTCCTGCAATCCTTCGATGGTTACCGTGGTATATTCTTCGCTGGTTGCGACATTGAAGCTGGATGCAATTTTATAAAACTCTTTGGAGATATCCTCCGCGCTTTTTTTATCTGTGCCCAGGAACTGAATGTACTGCGCTGCCAGTGGTTGCTTCAGGTCATTCATCGCACCGATTTTGTAGCGATATCTGAGTCTGTACAAGTCGTTCTCCGTATTCGGAACATACAGAACTTCTGCTTTGCCCATTTTTGCTTTCTGGATATCTTTCTCGAAATCCAGGAACACTGGTGCAGAAGGCGTATTCGGCATATCATTGACCATCTTCACGAACGCAGATTGCTTGTCGGCATTTGTTTCCACGGGTGTAATGGCCGGTTTTTCGATTTTAAGGTTATTCTTGGTTTCCCCTTTTCTTTTCAGAACAGCCACGTAGTTGTTGCCCAGATATCTGTTGGCAAAAGCAACCACATCTTCTTTTTTGATTTTAGAAAGGTCGTTTACATACGCCACCTGATCTTTCCAGTCCAGTTCAGAGGTAAACGCATTTACCAGATTGGAAGCACGGCCACTGTATTTTTCAGTTTCTTCAATCTTATCTTTTTTAATATTATTTACGATAGACGGCAACAGGTCAGCATCGAAGTTTCCTTTTTTCAGGTTTTCGATTTCATTAAGAACCAGCTTTTGCACATCTTCCAATGTCTGACCGGAGGTTGGCGAGGCGTTCAGCCAAAGTACGCCGTGATCCTGAAGCGTGAACGTAAAGGCACTCGCTCTCAGCAATCTTTGTTTTTTCACCAGGTTTAGATCTAATAGACCCGCTTTTCCGTTGGTCAGAATAGCGCCCACCAGGTCTGCCAGCAAGACATCTTTGTCTTTATTCCCCGGCAAACGGAAACCGATGGCCACACTTTCTGCATCCGGCCCTGTAATTTCTTTGATCACAGGCGCATTGAAGGGAACTTCTTGCTGGAAGGTATATTTCGGAACCGGTTTGCTTTGCATATAAGAGAAAGCACGGTCGATCTTGGCAATCGCCTGATCCGGATCAAAATCTCCGGACAGGATTACGCCCATGTTGTTCGGCACATAGTACGTATTGAAATATTTGCGGATTTCTACCAGCGACGGGTTTTTCAAATGCTCGATAGTTCCGATCGTGGTTTGTTTCCCATAGTTGTGGTTTTGGAATAAGGTTGAAAACAACGTTTCAAAGACTTTTCCGCCATCATTGTCCAGCGAGCGGTTTTTCTCCTCGTACACTGCTTCCAGTTCGGTATGGAAAATACGCAGCTGCGGGTTGCGGAAACGCTCAGCCTGCACAGCCAGATATTTATCCAGTGAGCTGGCCGGCACATCATCTGTGTACACCGTTTCCTCGAAGCTCGTCCAGGCATTGGTTCCCTGCGCACCCATGGCCGACATCATTTTGTCGTACTCATTGGCAATTGCATATTTGGAAGCCACACCGGAAACGGAGTCGATCTGCTTATAAATCGCCTTGCGATTTGCTTCGTCTTTGGTTTTATTGTACTGCTCATACAGGGCATCAATTTTATCCAGCTCAGGCTTTTCTTTTGCCCAGTCCAGCGAACCATACTTGTCGGTTCCTTTGAAAAGAAGATGCTCCAGGTAATGCGCCAACCCGGTGTTCGTAGCCGGATCGGTTTTGCTTCCTGCTTTCGTGGCAACATATGCCTGAATTCTCGGGTCCTTTTTTGTCGGACTCAGAATAACTGTCAACCCGTTCTTCAAGGTGTAGAACCGGGCCTGCGATGGGTCGTTGGTCACATACTTGTATGTGTAGCCACCCGCCGTCGCTTCTTTCCACTGGTAATCCTGCGCCTGGGCAGAGAAAATAACCGCAGCGGCAAAAAGCATTAAAATCTTTTTCTTAAACATATATATTTTGATTTACGCCTGATTAGACGCTCTGTTTCCTTAAATGTAACACAGCGATATGAATTTTAGATGAAAAGTTTGCAAAGAGTTAAATTGCCTGGTTAATTCTGCAGATCCAAAAACGCATTTTACTGTTTTTAATTAAATTAATTAACCTCAAACAGCAGGCGTTCACCGCAGGGCTGTTCGTGCACCTCGCCATTTTCATACACCAGCCGGCCATTCACGAAAGTGTGCGTCACCTCGGAATGGAACGTTTCACCTTCCAACGGACTCCAGCCGCATTTGTACAGCAGCTGATCCCGCTGTACGGTGTAGCTTTGCTGAGGATCAACCAAAACCAAATCTGCCTTATATCCTTTTCTGAGGAAACCGCGCTTTTCAATCCGGAATAAAATAGCGGGATTGTGGCACATTTTCTCCACCAGTTTTTCCAGGGTAATCCGGCCATTGCGATAGTGTTCCCACATCAGGTTTAATGAATGCTGCACCAGCGGACCACCCGACGGCGCCTGCAGGTATTTCTGGCTTTTCTCTTCCAGCGTATGCGGCGCGTGATCTGTTGCCACCACATCAATCCGGTCATCGAGCAAGGCTTTCCATAATGCTTCCTTGTCTTCGGCTGATTTCACAGCAGGGTTCCATTTAATTAAAGTGCCTTTATCATCATAATCGGCATCTGTAAAAGTGAGGTGATGCACACAAACTTCTGCGGTGATTTTTTTATCTTGTAGTGGCAGCTGGTTATCGAACAGATCCGTTTCCGCTGCGGTTGAAACATGGAATACATGCAGCCGCGCGCCCGTTTTGCGTGCCAGTTCGATGGCTTTGGAGGAAGAAAGATAGCACGCTTCTGCGCTCCGGATATCGGGATGGCACCGCACCGGAATATCTTCACCATATTTTTCTTTATGCATCTCGGTGTTGCGGCGAATGGTGGCTTCATCCTCGCAATGCACGGCGATTAGCATGCGCGTCTTGCTGAAGATATTTTCCAGTGTAGCCGGATCGTCTACCAGCATATTTCCGGTGGACGAACCCAGGAAAAGTTTGATGCCTGCCACATTGCGCGGATTGGTTCGGAGCAGCTCGTCCAGATTACTATTGGTTCCGCCCATCATGAAAGAATAATTAGCGAAAGACCGCGTGGCAGCAATCTCATATTTATCTTCCAGCAGTTCCTGCGTCACGGCATTCGGCACCGTATTGGGCTGCTCGATGAAACTGGTGATTCCGCCGGCCACAGCCGCACGTGATTCCGAGGTGATATCTCCTTTCCAGGTTAAGCCCGGTTCCCGAAAATGTACCTGATCATCTATAACGCCCGGCAAGAGGTATTTTCCGGTGGCATCCAGGGTAATATCTGCGTCTGTGTCGGGTATTGATGTTGCGATGTCTGCGATGATGTCATTTTCTATAAGAACATCCGCCCGGAAGATTTGGTTTTCGTTGACCAGCGTAGCATTTTTTATCAGGATTTTCATACGTGAAATTAAAATTTAAGTAGATTGATGGCTCCTTACAAAAATAGGCTTTTCGGCGCAGAATCATTCCCCGATACCCTTCGTTTTGCTGCTCAGCGTAAATATTTACCTTTGCAGAAATTGATCCCTCTTGTATAAAAAATTACTCGGGCAAACGGCCATATACGGGCTGAGTACTGTTATCATCAGGCTGTTTCCATTTATCATCAGTCCCATTGTAACCAATGCGTTCGGACCCAAGGCACTTGCGCCGTTCATCGATTTTTATTCGGTAGCCGGAATTATTATTGTGCTGTTGTCACACGGAATGGAAACCACCTTTTTCCGTTTTGCCGAGAAAATCCAGGATTCCCGAAAGCTCATTTCTACCGCGACTCTCAGTGTAGCCGGCGCCTCCCTGTTATTCCTAATGCTTGGTCTTATTTTCCGGCAGGAACTTGCAGTTGCTTTTAAAACACCGGAGTATATTGATTTGCTGGTCATGATGTTGTTCATCCTGGCCTTAGACGGACTTTCCACTATGCCTTTTGTTATTTTAAGGAAAACAGGACGGCCGAAAAAATATGCTTTAATAAAAGCCATCAACGGAGCGGTTAATTTTTTACTTGTTTTGTTTTTCATTGTCGGATTACCGCGATTGGGTGATGCCGGCTTTCTGGGATTGCAATACAGCCAAAGCTTTGGGATTGGCTATGTGTTTGTCGCTAACCTCGTGGCCAGTGCAGTCACTTTCCTGCTGCTTTTTTCCGAAATTAAAACAACCAGCTTTGCGGCATTTGATTCGGCATTATGGCTCAAGATGATCAGCTATTCCTGGCCAATCACCATCGCGGGCCTGGCAGGGGTGATTAATGAAACCATGGACCGGCAGTTTTTGAAATACCTTTTGCCGGAAAGCATCGGTACCGAACAGATGGCCATTTATGGTGCGGTCTGCAGAATCGTCACCTTTCTGACGCTATTCCGCCAGGCGTATCTTCTCGGGATCGAACCGTTTTTCTTTGCACACGCGAAGAATGAAAACTCTGGCCGTTCCTATGCAAGGCTGATGGACATGTTCGTTATTGTAAACTGCGTGATTTTGCTGGCGCTGTGCGCCAATCTGGACTGGCTCGGCAAACTGTATCTCGCTAATCCGGCCTATAATGTTGGCTTGCCGATTGTCCCGCTGGTACTGATGGCTGCTGTTTTTCTGGGCATTTATTTAAACATGTCGGTCTGGTATAAATTATCGGATCGCACCGTATACGGCGCCTACCTTTCTGTTCTGGGCGCGGCGGTGACTATTGGCATTAACTTTTACTTTATTCCGCTTTATGGGTACTGGGCGTCTGCCTGGGCTACGCTGCTGAGTTATTTTATAATGATGACGGTGTCCTACTTTCTGGGCCAGCATTTTTACCCGGTGCCGTATCATATGCGTAAAATTACTTTATACCTTGTGGTAAGCATCGGACTTTCGGCCGTGAGCTATTATGTACTGGATGGTTCCCTGCTCGCCGGAAATTTATTTTTATTGCTATTTTTAGGCCTTGTTTTATATTTTGAAAAAGACACGCTGAAACAACTCAGACGAAACTAACTATGAAAATCAACATCATCAATACGTCCCGGCATCCGCTGCCGGCTTACCAGACTGCCTCTTCTGCCGGAATGGATTTATACGCCAACATCCAAAACGAAATAGTGCTGAAACCTTTGGAACGTACCCTTATTCCAACCGGCCTTTTCCTGGAACTGCCACAAGGATATGAAGCACAGGTGCGTCCCCGCAGTGGACTGGCTTTTAAAAACGGACTTACCGTGCTGAACAGCCCCGGCACCATCGATGCGGACTACCGCGGCGAGGTTGGTGTTATTTTAGTAAATTTGTCCGCTGAAAATTTCACCATTACCGATGGAATGCGCATTGCGCAAATGGTGATTGCCAGACATGAAACCGCAGAATGGCAGGAGACCACCGAACTCAGTGAAACGGAGCGCGGCGCCGGCGGATTTGGCAGCACAAAATCTTAATCCTTTTTTAAAAACATAAATGGTGAACGCCTTCTGCAACCCATACGCGGAAAGGCACCAGAAAAAATTACACATACATGAAAATTATCGTTCCTATGGCGGGCCGCGGCTCGCGTTTGAGACCTCATACTTTAACCGTTCCAAAACCTTTAATCCCGATTGCCGGCAAACCCATTGTGCAGCGCCTGGTAGAAGATATCGCGAAGGTCGCGAATGAACAGATTGATGAAGTAGCTTTCATCATCGGTGATTTTGGTGCCGAGGTAGAAGCTTCTTTGCTTAAAATCGCCGAGGACCTGGGTTGCAAAGGCAGTATTTATACGCAGGATGAACCTCTGGGAACAGCGCACGCCATCAAATGTGCCGAAGCGTCAATGCATGGCAATGTTGTTGTGGCATTTGCAGATACTTTATTTAAAGCCGACTTTGTGCTTGAAACCAATTCCGATGGTGTCATCTGGGTAAAGAAAGTAGAGGATCCTTCAGCCTTCGGTGTGGTGAAACTGGATGATTACGGATTTATTACCGACTTTGTGGAAAAGCCGCAAACCTTTGTTTCGGATCTGGCCATCATTGGGATTTATTATTTTAAATCCGCAGAGAAGTTGATGAGTGAAATCAACTACATTATGGAGAACGACATCAAGCAGGGCGGCGAATACCAATTGACCACAGCGCTGGAAAACCTGCGGCAGAAAGGAGCAAAATTTTCTTTGGGCAAAGTAGATGACTGGATGGACTGCGGTAATAAAAACGCCACAGTGGAAACCAACGGGAAAGTTCTTACCTACGAAAAGGAAAACCTCTCCGTATATCCCGCGTCTGCCAAAATTGAAAACTGCCTTATTATCCCGCCATGCTTCATCGGTGAGAATGTAGAGATTTCCAATTCCAAAATTGGCCCCTGCGTTTCTATCGGTAATAATACAAAGGTGATTAACTCCAACATTGATCATTCACTGATTCAGGAAGACACCATTATCGACCACGGAAACCTGAGCAATTCCATGATTGGCAATTCGGCACAGTATTACGGCGTGGCCAGGGAAATTTCGCTGGGCGACTATTCCGTGCTGGATTTTTTGTCTAAAGGCCAGGAGGCCTGATAAAACATCTTTCTGCAATTTCCGTTAGATATTATAAAAACAGACTCTAATGAAAAGATATATTTTACCTGTCCTGCTGATGCTTACAGTTACTGCCTGCACCACCAGAACGAAAACTGATGATTCCGGAACCACCGCGGCTCCGGTAAGTTCAGCAGCGGCTTTTTTCAAAAAAGTAACAGCCGAACCGCAATTTGACCAGTTAAAAATCAATACACGGCTCACGGCGGAAACCGGCAGTTTTGTGCCACCGCTGGATGCGACGATATATCTGGAAAAGGACCGCAAAATATGGGTAAATATGGTGGCTGTTTTCCTGAACGTCGGGCGAGGGCTTGCCACACCCGCCGGAATTCAGGGATATGAAAAATGGAATAAAACCTATATCGAATCTGACTTCACGTATCTGAATAATTTATTGAATGTCAATTTCATTGATTTTGTTTCCTTTCAAAATCTCTTATTAGGAAAAACTTTTATTCCGGTGAATGAACGCGATTTTCAGTTGATACAGAACGGAGCCGATTATATTCTTAAGAGTAAAAAAAATCTGCAGTTTAATACGAATGGGAAAACTTCTGAATACCAAGCAGAACTGCACTATGACGCGCAAATGGATTTGATCAAAGTAGCTTTGCAAAAAGTGAAAGCAGCAGATCAGCTCGAAGTCACCTACAGCAACTGGCAGAATTTCCAGCAGATGCGCGTACCGGGAACTGTTAAAATAGTGATAAAAGGAAATAAAGACAGCAAGATCACGCTGGAAAATACGAAATTTGACAACTCTAAAATGAATACGCCGTATTCTGTACCAGCAAATTACACGAAAACTGAGATTAAATGATCAGAAAAATAGGCTATTTTCTCGGCATCTTTATCATCGGGCTTTTACCGGCACAAAAGAAAGAACAACTGCAGAAGCAAAACGCGGATCTGAAAAAACAGATTGCCGCGATCAACAGCAACCTGGCGAAAACCCAGCAGCAGTCGAAACTTTCGGTATCGTACCTCAATGAGGTTGAAAAGAAAATCAAGTTGCGCGAGAAAGTATATTCCAACACCCAAAAGGAAAAAAGATTTATTGAAGATGAGATTTATCTCCGTCAGCTGGAAATCAACCGCCAGAACCGGGAATTGGCCATTTTGCGGAAAAACTATGCCGAGGTTTTAGTTAAAGCGTATAAAAACAAAGGGGTACAGAACAAAGTCACTTTTATTCTTTCTTCCAAAAACTTAGGTGAAGCCTTACGCCGTATACAATACCTGAAAGATTACGCTGATTATCAGGACCGGAAAGCGGCTGAAATATCAGATGTAGCCAAATCACTGCAACGCAATGTGGAACTGAAGAAAAATTCGGTGAAGGATAAGGAAGCGCTGCTGGCCAATCAACAGAAAGACCTGCTGACCATTGAAGCTGAACGCAAAACAAAACAGACACTGCTGGAAGAATTTAAAAAGAATGAAGTACAGCTGACCGCGGAGTTAAAGCAAAAGCAAACCGAGTCCCGCAAGCTGGAAGGCCAGATCCGGGCTATTATTGCTGAGGAAATCCGTATTGCAAAAGCCAAAGAAGAACAGCGTAAAAAAGAAGAGGCTGAAAAAATCCGCCTGGCCAAAATTGCGGCCGAGCGCGAGAAAGCACGAATTGAAGCCGAGAATAAGGCCAGGCTGGAAGCACTGGCTTTAGAAAAGAAAAAAGCAGATGAGGAAGCGCGCCGCCTGAAGGACATCGCAGACCGCAAAGCCGCCGAAGAAGCTGAAAAAGCAAAACTCGCCGCCGAAGCTGACGCGAAACGAACGGCAGATGCACGCCGCGCCGCTGATGCGGAGAAAGCGGAAGCCCGCCGGGCCGCGGCTGCACGCGAAGCTGCCCTGGCGGCCGAAAAAGCAAAAGCTGCGGCCGAAAAAGCAGCCAGCGCCAAAGCTGCAGAAGCCAGCTTAGCAAAAAAGAACGAAGACGAGAAGAAAGCTGCGGAAAGCAAAGCGATGACCAATTTTGGTGTTTCCAGCGGAGCAGCCAATAACTTTGCGGCCAACCGCGGGAAAATGGGAATGCCGGCCTACGGAACCATTACCCACCGCTTCGGACGCCAGCCCCACCCGGTTTTCAAGAATATTGTGGAAGAAAACAACGGGATTAAGATTGCCGTGAGCAAAGGAACGGTTGCCAAATGTATTGCGCCGGGAACGGTTTCACGTATCGTGGCTTCTTCCGACGGTTCCAAAACGGTAATCGTGAAACATGGTGATTATTTCACCATCTACGCGAATCTTGCCAGCACCATGGTTTCTGCCAATCAGCAGGTATCGGCAGGAAGTGGCATGGGCGTCGTGGGCGCGGATTTCGACGGAACGTATACCCTTGATTTCCAAATATGGAACGGCAGCACACCGGTTGATCCGATGGGTTGGGTCAATTAAACAAGAAACTATAACTTTGTAAAAAATATTTAGATAATGGAAACGCTAACCATACTGGCACTCTCCTGGCAGCACCTGCTGATTGTCGCCGTCATCGTTCTGGTCCTTTTCGGCGGACGTAAAATTCCGGAAATGATGCGCGGCTTAGGCTCCGGCATCAAGGAATTTAAAGATGCTGTGAAAGAAGAAGATCCCAAAAAGCCTGAAGAAGCGCCACGAGACTCTACCGGAACTACGTTATAATTTTTTTCACCGATGAATTTTACTGAACAAGCTTGGTCTGTCTTTGATCAGGCTATTGCAGATTATCACC
This sequence comes from Chryseobacterium salipaludis, assembly GCF_022968825.1. GTDB lineage: Bacteria > Bacteroidota > Bacteroidia > Flavobacteriales > Weeksellaceae > Kaistella > Kaistella salipaludis. Next base: position 524,117 of record NZ_JALHKS010000002.1, on the reverse strand, counting down.
TGACGGACGAAGTGAATGCGGAACAAAAAAATCCTTTTCAGAACGGAACTTTGGAACATCTTTTGTATAGCAAAAACTGGATCGATACCGTACAGTGGCATCTGGAAGACATAATCCGCGATGAAAATATAAATCCTACCGAAGCTTTACAGCTTAAACGCAGAATAGACTCCTCTAATCAGAAAAGAACTGACTTGGTGGAGTTTATTGACAGTTGGTTTCTGAACAAATACAACGAAATACAGCCTGCGGCCAACGCCCGAATTAATACCGAAACTCCCGCGTGGGCAGTGGATCGGCTGTCTATTCTGGCGCTAAAGGTATATCACATGCAGATTGAAGCTGAAAGAGCCACGGCCAGTGCTGAACACCGGGCAAACTGTAATGCGAAACTGCAGGTGTTGCTGGAACAGAAAAAAGACCTGATGCAGGCGATTAATACGCTTTTGCAGGATATAGAGAACGGTACTGTTAAGATCAAAGTGTACAAACAAATGAAAATGTACAATGATGAAAGTCTTAACCCGGTCCTGTATCAAAATGTAAAAAATGGGTAAACTGCTTAGGTGCTTACTTATCATCATACTTTTCGTTTCCTGCACGGCAGAAAAAACAAATCTCACAGCGCCTGGTGTGATGACTGCCAATGGGATGCCGCGCATCGAATCGTGGGACAGCCGACAGAATACGATTGTTTATTCTGCGGAGATTACCAATTTGATCGCTTCTTTCCCGCGCTTCAGGAATACCGCGGTAAACGATGAGGTAAGTAACTTAAAATATCATCTGAAAGACTATATCGGTGCTATGGAAGCCTACAATATGAACGGGCTGGAACGTGCGCACCGAAATTTTGAAAAATCATACAAGAAACTCCAGAAATTGCGGAAGTACATGCGGCCGGATGAAGATCAGATCCTGAACCGCTACCTCGTACGAATCAAAACCAACATGGCCTTTCTGGAAAGCACCGTGAAAAAAGACAGTGCCAACAGCCGCTAATATGTTTATTTTTTATGCTTAAAATTCAAGCTGAATCCAAAGTGCCAACGGAGTATGGCCTTTTTCGCATGATTGCTTTTTCCGAATCGGAAACCGATTGGATGCCACATATGGTACTGATCGCCGACGGAACTGATTTCACAAAGCCGGTGAATGTGCGTTTTCATTCAGAATGTATTACCGGTGAAGTATTTCACTCGCGGAAATGTGAGTGCGGGCAACAACTGGATGCGGCCATGATTTATATGCAGAAGAATGGCGGCATGGTTATTTACCTTCGTCAGGAAGGAAGAAACATCGGAATCATTAATAAGCTGAAAGCTTATGCGCTGCAGGAACAAGGATTTGATACCGTAGAAGCGAATCTGAAACTTGGGCTGCCGGCAGATGACCGGAACTTTGATATTGCAATTGAAATGCTGGATATCCTGGGCATTAAAGAAATTAATCTGCTGACCAACAATCCGCAGAAAGTGCAGTTCGTGAAGGACAGCCATATCACCCTGAACCAGCGGATTCCGCTGCAGATGATGTCTACTGCGGAAAGCGCCGGATATTTACAGGTGAAAAAAGATTATTTTGGCCATTTCCTGGATTACGAAAATGACAGCTTAGAGGCTGGTTCAGTCTAAACGCAGTGCTGTATCCAGTGCCAGCTCAGTCATCGGTGTGAGCGCACGTTCACGCTGATCAGCAGAAATCATATCACCGGTTGGGATGATGTCTGAAACGGTTAGTAAGGTCGCTGCATTTTTACCCAGATATTGTGCATTGGCAAAAAGCGCAAACGCTTCCATTTCAACAGCTGAACATTTATATTTTGCTGCAATTTCGGGGAGCGACTGATCTTTGCGGTAGAAAATATCGCTCGTGTGAACGGTCGTGGGGATTGTTTTCAGCGCTTTGTCGGACGCACATTCATTAATCGTCTCAAATACTCTCCCTTGGTGCGAAAGCTTATCTTCGGAAAAACCCCAGGCGTGCTGTGCATACGTGGACTCACTCGCTGCATATTCCACATTCAGGATATCAAATACTTTTAATTCATCAGTGTACGCCCCGCAGGTTCCAATACGGATGATGGTTTCCACGTCATATTGTGTAAAGAGTTCGTAGGAATAAATCCCAATGCTCGGAATTCCCATACCGCTGGCTCCTACCGACACTTCAACTCCTTTATATTTCCCGGTAAAATAAAAAATATTGCGGGTCTGGCTGACCAGTTTCACCTCCTGCAAAAAGTTATCTGCAATATATTTTGCGCGCAGCGGATCTCCCGGCTGTAATACGGTTTTTGCAATCTCGCCCTTCTTAGCTGCGATGTGTACACTCATTTTCTTGAATTTAAAATAAGGTTTAAAATTACTAAAATTCCTATAAACATGACCAGACCGGCGCGCACAAAAAAGCTGCCCTACAGGAAGGCAGCTTCGTTATTTATTAAAAGCCGATATTAAAAAGGCTTAATTTTCGATTCGTCTATGTTATAAAACTTAATAACAGATTCGTAGTCATCGTAATTCACCGCAGTGTTTTTCCCTGCTGTTGAAGCCGGTACCAAAATCACTCTGAAAGTCTGACCATTTAAATATTCGGGCGTGGTAGCGATGTCATAATTTCCGTCTGCATAAATGGCGATATCGTTCCGGGTGAAATCAAAGTCATAATCAAACTCCCTTCCCTCTGAAAGATAAATTGTTCTTGGAATGGCCTGCCACACCGGATTGCCATTACTTGTGCCTGCTTTACGATAAATCAGGACCACATCGGAGGTAACTAAAGGTGAAGTAAATTCTTTTGTTATGCTGTAGGAACCATTTTGGATGGTAAAGTTTTCATTAATGATATCAAGCGCCACCGGATAGGTGTCTCCATCGCCAACATAATTATCATCGCGGTCATTACAGCTGATCACTGCTACTGCAAAGAAAGCAAGCAACAGCATGGTAAAATATTTTTTCATTGTATTACTGATTAAGATTAATTTTTCTAAATAGACAACATGCATGCCAACGCAATGATCGCTAACTTATAAATATTGTACTTTTGTTATTCAACATACCGACATACAATGAAGTTATCAGGAGTTATTTTAAGCACTGTTGCACTGCTGTTTTCAACTATAGGCAAGGCACAGTACATTCCCGCAGATTTTTCGGAAAAAGAAATGAAAGACGCCCAGGAATGGGTGGATCAGAAGTACGCAAACCTAAGTCAGGAAGATAAGCTGGGGCAGCTTTTTATTGTTGCCTTATACACGAATAAAGGTGAAGAACATATTCAGCAGATCCGCCATCTGGTTGAAAAAGAACATATCGGCGGGCTGATTCTGATGCAGGATGATGCCGAACGGCATATTCAGCTTGTTAACGAATTCCAACAAAAAAGTCCAGTTCCGCTTATGATCGGGATGGATGCAGAATGGGGCGTTTATCAGCGGATTGCAACAGCATACAAATACCCCTGGGCGATTACCCTGGGCGCCATTCAGGACAAAAACCGGATTACCGAAATGGCTGCCAGCATCGCCAGGGACTGCCAGCGCATGGGCGTCAACTGGGATTTTGCGCCCACTACTGATGTAAATACCAACCCGAATAATCCCGTTATTGGCAACCGCAGTTTTGGCTCCGAACCGCAGAACGTGATTGCTTCGGCTTTTGCCTATGCACAAGGGCTTCAGCGTAATAATGTACTGGCAGCCATCAAACATTTTCCGGGACATGGTGACACGGATCAGGATTCGCATTTGGATATTCCACTGGTATCACATCCCCTGAGCAGGCTTAATGAAGTAGAGCTCGCTCCTTTCCGCGAATTAGCGCACAGAGGCATTGGTGGCATCATGGTGGCCCACTTATACGTTCCCGTACTGGAACACGAAAAAAACATTCCGGCCTCGGTTTCTTATAATGTCATCACCAAACTCTTAAAGGAAAAAATAGGATATCAGGGTTTAATTATTACGGACGCTTTGAACATGGGCGCCGTCGCCAATAAATACAAAGCCGGCGAACTGGATGCACTGGCCTTCAAAGCAGGAAACGATATCATGCTTTTTTCGCAGGACGTGGAAACCGGTAAAAAACTGATTCAGCAGGCGATTGACCATGGAGAAATTTCACAAAAGCGTTTAGAAGAAAGCGTGAAGAAAATTTTAATGACTAAATACGTTCTGGGGCTTACCCAGTACACACCACGCAATCCTGAAAACATTAATCAGGATTTAAATAATGCAGCACACCAAAAACTGATGCAAAGTCTGTACGCTGATGCGCTTACTCTGATTAAAGACGAAAAGAAAATTCTGCCGCTGGATTGTTCCAAAACATATTATTTTGTTCCACTGGAAGAAGCGCCACATGAAACATTTCTGGAAACACTGCAATTGGGAACTACCGTCATTAAAAAGCAACCGGCTGAAATTGCCACTATTCCCGCAGGTGCCACGGTGATTGTGGGCGTTCATAAAGACAACAGCACTGCTTACAAACCGTATCAGGTTTCGGAAGCATCTAAAAAAATAATCGCCAACTTATCAGCAAAACATCCGGTTCTGCTCAATATTTTTGGTTCGCCGTATGCATTGCGTGACCTGAACATCAGCCCGGTTTCCACCGTTTTGGTTTCTTATGAAAACAATGATGACTCGATGAAAGCCACCGCCAGTGCCCTGAACGGAAACACCACCATTCACGGAAAATTGCCGGTGCTGGTAAACGATGACTTGCCGGCAGGAAGGGGGATGCAAAAAAACGCGGCCACAAGAATTCAGCTGCCCGCTAAACATTAAATAAATCATCTGTATGAAAATTGGAATATTGTGTTATCCGACCTATGGAGGCAGCGGAATTGTTGCCACAGAACTGGGCATGTCGCTGGCGAACAAAGGATATGAAGTTCATTTTATCTCCAGCAATCTGCCTGCGCGGCTGGATATTACCAATCCCAATATATTCTTTCACCGCGTGAATGTTCAGACCTATCCGCTGTTCCAGTATCAGCCGTATGACATTGCACTTTCCTCCATGATTTACCGCGTTGCCAATCTGTATAAACTGGATTTGCTGCACGCGCATTATGCCATTCCGTATGCCTATGCCGCCTTTACCGCCAAGCAAATGCTCAAAGAAGAAAACCGCGATATTCCATTGGTGACCACGCTCCACGGGACAGATATTACTTTGGTCGGCCAACATCCGAGTTACAGACATGCTGTGGAATTCAGCATCAACCAATCTGACACGATTACGTCCGTTTCCGAGAGTTTAAAGAAAAACACACTGCAACTATTCCGGATTACCAAGGAAATTAAGGTAATTACCAATTTCATCGACAATGGTGATTTTACTAATGGTACTACCTGCCAGCGCCGGCAACTTGCCGATGACGATGAAAAAATCCTGATTCACGTATCCAATCTTCGGCCGGTAAAACGGGTGGATGAAGTCTTGCAGATTTTCAGGAATGTGGAAAAACGGGTTAAGTGCAAACTCATTATCATCGGGGAAGGCCCGGATATGGAAAAGGTGAATCAGTTTCTGGAAGACCATCCTTACCTGATAGATAAAGTCCGGCTGCTGGGCAAAGTCAATGACCTGTATCGCATTTTGCGCCTGTCCGATGTTTTCCTGCTGCCGTCTGAACAGGAAAGTTTCGGGCTGGCCGCGCTGGAAGCCATGGCTGCGGAAACACCGGTCATCAGTTCCAACGCTGGTGGCATCCCGGAAGTGAACATCCAGGGAGAAACCGGCTTTCTGGCCGAAATCGGAAACGTGGAAGCCATGAGTAATTACGCCATCCGGCTGCTTAGCGATAATGAACTGCTTGCCCGGATGAAGCAGAACGCCAAGGCGCAGGCACTTAAATTCGACCTTAAAAACATCCTCCCGCTGTACGAAGAAATGTATCAGCAAACCCTGGACGAATTCAGAGCCAAACAATAACCAAACATGCCGGCTCTTTATTATATTTGTAAGAGAAAGCCGGCGATGAACGAGAAACTACTGCAATATCTCTGGAATTTTAAAATCTTTACAAATTTTGAATTTAAAGATATAAACGGTCACGCCATTGAGGTATTGGATTTTGGCCGTTGGAATTTCGATTCCGGGCCGGATTTTTTGTTTGGAAAGATCCGCACGCAAGGCATTACTACGGCCGGACACATTGAACTGCATGTGAAATCCTCGGACTGGATTTTTCACCGGCACAGCGGAAACCCGGAATTTAATAATCTGATTGCACACGTTGTATATACTCACGATGCAGAAATTCCCGAATTCACAGATCGCGGCATCCCAACCATCGTCTTAGAAAATCACATCAGTCCGCAGCACATTGCGCGTTACACGGAACTCCTAACAGAACGTTCTTTTATTTCCTGCGAAAAGCAATTTAATCAAAGCCTTCTGCCGTTCGGTTTTCATGAAAGTAATGTTTTACGAAAGCTTGACTCGAAAGCTGCCCGGACGGAGGAATTGCTGGCCGTTTCACTGAACGATTACGAAGCTGTCCTGTTTCAGTTATTAGCCTATGGTTTTGGCTTAAAAGTAAATGCTCCCATTTTCCAGCAGCTGGCTGCCTCCCTGCCCTTTGCAGTTATTAACAAAATCAGGCAAAACCAACTACAGCTCGAAGCTTTGTTTTATGGGATCTGTGGCTGGCTGCACAATCCAACGGATGACCAGATGAAACTCTGGAAACGGGAGTTTGATTTTTTGAAAGCGAAATATAACCTTCCGGAAGTCAGTGTGCATCCCAAATTTTCACGGTTAAGACCTCCCGCTTTCCCCACCATCCGACTGTCGCAATTGGCCAGCCTGTATCATCTTCATCAGAATTTATTTTCTAAGCTGATGACGGCGCGCACGGCTGAGGATCTTCGAAATATTTTCCGGCCGGTGCAGGCCAGCGAATATTGGAATACACATTTTAATATGGGTAAAGTCAGCAGTGTTTGTACCGCGAAAAAATTAACCGAAGAGATGATCCATCTGGTGTTGATTAATGCAGTGCTGCCGCTGCGATATCTTTATTTTAAGAATACGAAAGAAGATACCGCTGATGAAATCCTCCGGTTTTATGAGCAGATTCCGGCAGAGAAGAATAAAATTTTGAACCAATTCACTGAGATCGGTGCGCACGTTGCCTCAGCACTGGAATCCCAGTCGTTCCTGTACCACTACAGCCAGAAATGCCTGCCCAAGCGCTGCCTGCAGTGCGACATCGGTATTAAAATTATGCGCACGTAACAGCTGACAATTATCGCGTGCTTCTGCTCGGGAATAGCAGGGATTAAGCGTAGCTTTACATAAAAATTACTTTTATGTTCGAGTGGTTGCAGCAATTGCTTTTACCGGCGCAAGTCCCGACTGTTACACAGTCCCTTGTTACGCTGATGCTAGCCATAGGTTTCGGCGTTTTTCTGGGTCGCATTCGTCTGGGTAAAATCACACTTGGTGTGGCGGGTGTCATGTTTGCGGGTTTGTTGCTGGGGCATTTTGGTTACCGGGCCGACGCTGCTATTCTGGATTTTGTGCGGGATTTTGGCCTCATACTTTTCGTTTATGGAATCGGCTTGCAGGTCGGACCGTCTTTTTTTTCTTCCTTTAAGGATGAAGGGCTGCGCTTTAATCTGCTCGCAGTTTCCACTGTTTTGCTGGGTGGTATCATTACCATCGGCCTGTTTTATCTTACCGGGCTCCGAATAGAAGATTTGGTAGGAATCATGAGTGGCTCAGTGACCAATACGCCCGGTCTCGGTGCTGCCAAGAATACAATTGAAGAAATACAAAACTCTTTACCCGGGAAAACTTTTGGCGACCCTGCTATCGGTTATGCCATTACCTACCCGCTGGGCGTATTTGGAATCATACTCACCCTGATTATTGCCAGGATCTGGCTTAAAATATCACCAGAAAATGAAATGAAAAAATTCCGGTTGGCGAAAATCAACCGCGAGTTGCCGCTGATCCACCGTAAAGTACGGGTAACGCAGGGAGCTGTCGTAGGAAAAACGCTGGGCGAGATCCTGAAACAGGTTGGAAAACCCGTAGTCATTTCCCGGCTAAAACACAGTGGCAGCAAAGCGGTGAAATCTCCGGCGATGGACAGCATCATTCAGATGCGCGATGTATTGATGCTGGTTGGCCAGGAAGATGATGTGGACACTTTAATGCACATTTTCGGCCGCGAAAGCAGCGACCTGTTTATCGAATCCGATAAATTGATACAACGCCGAAACCTCTTCGTGACGAGAAGTTCGGCGGTGCATAAAAAACTTTCGGAACTGGATTTATATAATACCTATGATTTAAAAATAACCAGAGTCGTTCGTGCCGGCCGCGAATTGCTGCCGCGTCCGTCGCTGGAACTCTTTTATGGTGACCAACTGCGCGCCATCGGTACCGAAACCGCCCTTGGTGAAGCACAGAAAATCATCGGAAATTCCGAAAAGAAGATGCTGGAGCCGGATTTCCTGTCTATCTTCGGTGGGTTGCTGCTTGGCGTTATCGTAGGTTCTGTGCCGATATTCATCCCGACCTTGCCGGTACCGCTGAAACTGGGTTTTGCAGCCGGCCCTTTGCTGGTCGCGCTACTTATTTCGCGGTATGGCGGGATTTCCTTTATTCATGCGTATGTGCATAATGGCGCAGTCCATTTTATGAAAGACTTCGGAATCTGCCTGTTTTTCGCCGCAGTCGGCATCAGTGCCGGGGGCAGGTTTTATGAAAACTTCATGCAATACAACGGCTGGCTCTGGCTGCTGTATGGCTGCGCCATTACTTTTATTCCCTTAATTATAATGCTCCTGGTGGGACATTTTATTCTTAAAATAAATTTTCTGCAACTGGCGGGAATTATGAGCGGAAGCTATACTGATCCCGCTGCACTTTCTTTTAGTACCAACTTTCTGGAGTCCGATGTGCCGATACAGAGTTATGCACAGGTTTATCCGCTGGTGACGCTGTGCCGGATATTCGTGGCGAGTTTGCTGATTCTGTTTTTCAGTTGAATCTGAGATTTGTTTTCCTCAGATCATTATAAAAACAAAAGCCGCTGCAACAGGCAACGGCTTTTCAGTTATTTAAAGCGAAATCTTATTTCTTCTCTGCTTCTGCTTCCGGATAACGCTGTTTGGTGAAATCCTGCGAAATAGCTGCTTTTTCAAATTTTAGCTTCCCGGACAGTGTTTCAATAATGACACTGTCTTCCAGAATTTGCGCCACACGGCCGTGCATGCCTGAGGTGGTTACGACCCGGCTTCCTACCTTCAGTGATTCCTGAAAGTTTCTTTCCAACTTGGCTTTTTTGCTTTGTGGACGAATCATCAGAAAATAAAACCCGACGAACATTAAGCCAATCATGACCAATGTCGGTGTCATAGAAGCTTCCGGTGGACCGGCCTGTAAAAATATAGTAAGCATAAATTAATTAAATTAAGGTTGAATATCAGCCGTGAAAGACAGCATGATCGGATTGCGCTCCACATTGGCAAATACTTTTGCCTGCTTGTTCACCAGACCTTCGAAGCTGGATGAATCAAAGTTCAGCGTAATCTTCGCTTTTTTGCCCGGCATCACCGGTTCTTTGGTATATTCCGGCACGGTGCATCCGCAGGTTGGCTCCACATTGGAAATAATCAGCGGCTGATCACCGGTATTGGTAATTTCGTAAATGTGTTCTTTTTGTTCACCTTTTTTGATCTTACCAAAGTCGAACTGCGCTTCAGAAAGAGCAACGGTTGTAAGAGGTCCGGCAGGTGCTTGCGCTTCAGCACCTTCAGGCATTTCTGCTACGACAGCATCCTGTGCAGACTGATCCTGTACAACGGTACTCTCTTCTGTGACCAACTGATCAGCAGACTGGTCTTTGGTGCAGGACGCCAGCATCATAAAAACGGCCAGCGGCGTTACTTTCAGTAAATTTTTCATAGTATGGTTGGTTAATTTCTGTTGATATCGCGGGTATATTTATCCAGGATTCCGTTGATGAAAATGTTCGAACGATCGGTAGAGAATACTTTGGAGATTTCAATGTATTCATTAATAATTACCCGGGCCGGTGTGAGCGGGAAATAATCCAGTTCGGCAATCGCCGCAATCAGGATAATTTTATCCAGCAGGGAGACCCTTTCCAGATCCCAGTTCTCGAGGCGTTCTTCCAGTTTCTTTTCAATTTCGTCCCAATGGTTGAGTGATTCCTTCAGCAGTTTGCGGGCGAACTCGCGGTCCTGCTCATCTTTAATCATTTTAATTAAAGTATGGCTCGGCTCATTTTCACGGAAGAAACCAATCGTTTTCTGAATCATCGAGTTGGAGATATGGAAATCATCAGCCCAGCTCAGTTCCTTAGCTTCCACATGGTCATGGAAATCTTCGTTTTCGGCAATGTAACGCAAAAACAATTTCCCGATGAATTTCTGGTCTTCCTCAAATGAATACCCTTCTTCATTCATAAAGTCCTGATACCGTTTCCCGGCCGTCATGCGCTGGAAGGTTTTCACGAGCAGCTCGTCATACACATCCCATTTCAGTTCCTGGTGTTTGGAAGTGAAAGACAACCGTTCATCATTCTCCTCGATTTTCAGCAATACCTGATTGTTGATAAATTTCTGGTTCGGATTGAGTTCGCGGTCGGTTTTGAAGTATTTGTTTTTCCCGATCTCGATCTGCTTTTCGGCAAGGTCTTTCAGCGCCACGAGAAAGTTAAGCTGGTAGATGTACAGGTGATAAATCTTATCGATTTCATTAAACATGTTTTTCTCGAGTACATCGTATTTGATCGGGTTCTGATAATAGGCGTACAATGCTTCTACTACCTTTTCGCGGATTTGTCTTCTTCCTAACATTTCAAAGAGCTTTTTGTGGGTGCAAAGATAATAAAATTGTAACAGGCAGCGCGCCGGCGGTTCGATTTTTGCAACTTCCGGTGCGGCGCGGTTTCAGGCGTCTTAAATCGTTTTTGTATTTTTGTGGCAGCACTGCAAAACTCTTTCCGGCTGCTGCTTTTGCTTATTTATGAATGCATTAAAAACCTTAAACCCTTATTTCTGGAAACACCGGATGCTTCTGTTCTGGGGATTTCTCTTCATTATTGCCAGTAACTTTTTTAATATTTATAAAGTTCAGTTTGTCGGTAAATCAGTGGATGAAATTTCCCGCAACGGCGCGCTGGGTTTTAACCGCCAGGTGCTGATTTATGTCGCGATTATTGTCGGCTCGTCACTGGCTACCGGTTTTTTCACGTTTATGATGCGACAAACGATCATTGTGGCTTCCCGCCGTATTGAATACGAACTTAAAAATAAAATTTATCAGCATTATCAGAATCTTTCGCTAACGGATTTTAAGAAAACGACCATCGGGGATCTGATGAACCGGCTGAGCGAAGATATTGTGGCCGTGCGGATGTATCTGGGGCCGGGTGTGATGTACGTGGTCAACCTGCTGATTCTTTTGATTATCACGGCAGTGTATATGCTGAAGACGGATGTGCAGATGACGCTATGGTCGCTGTTGCCGTTGCCGATTTTGTCTTTTGTGATTTATAAGGTAAGCTCGATCATCAACCGCAAGTCCAAGATTATGCAGAAGAGCCAGTCTGCGATTTCCACATTCGTGCAGGACAGTTTTTCGGGAATTCGGGTGGTGAAGTTTTTTGCGCGTGAAAAATACATCAGTAAAAACTACGGAACGCGGATCCGGGATTATCAGGACAAAGCATTGGATCTGGCGAAAACCGAAGCGTATTTCTTTACCATTATTCTTTTGGTTGTTGGTTTGCTGAATGTTATTATCCTGCTGATTGGCGGGAATAAATACATGGCCGGCGTTTTATCGGTCGGAAAGATTGCGGATTTCTTTTTATACATCAATATCCTGATATTTCCTTTTTCGATGGTGGGGTGGGTGACTTCAGTGAACCAAAGGGCGGAGGCTTCGATGTCGCGAATTAATGAATTTCTGGATATGAAGTCTGAAATCGTGAATACCAATCATGAGGTGTACCCGATCAAAGGTGACATTGAATTCCGGAATGTTTCGTATGTCTACCCGAACACCGGTATTCGCGCACTGGATAACTTAAGTTTTAAAATAGAAGCCGGGAAAACGCTGGCTATTATGGGGAAAACGGGCAGCGGGAAATCCACGATAGCTTTATTACTGTGCCGGCTGATTGACCCTACAGAAGGCGAAATCCTCATCGATGGTAAAAACCTGAAGGACCATAATCTGGAACTGTACCGCGATCATCTGGGCTATATTCCGCAGGAAAGTTTCCTTTTCTCGGATACCATTGAACACAATATCGGCTTTGCGATTGACAATCCGACATTGAAAGAAGTGGAAGAATATGCGAAGAAAGCGGATGTTCATAAAAACATTATGGGTTTCCGCGAGCAGTATAAAACCATGGTCGGCGAACGCGGGGTGATGCTTTCCGGCGGGCAGAAGCAAAGGCTTTGTATTGCACGTGCTTTGATTAAAAAACCTAATATTCTGGTGTTTGATGATTCACTCTCGGCGCTGGATACCGAAACGGAAGAAAACATTTTGCAAAACATCGCGCGTGAAATCACCAACTGCACGTCCATCATTATTACGCACCGGGCGAGCAGCGCGAAACACGCCGATAAAATCCTGAACCTCACACCGGTAGATAATGAGATTGCTGAAGTAAATGCATAATTGTTAGCAATAAATCAGTTTCCGCGCAAATAATTGAAAATTAGTTTTTCAGTTGGAAGAATTCTTATATATTTGTTACACAACTTTTTCAAAAAACAGTGACACCATGAGTGATTATAAGGAACGCCACGAAAATGAAATATTTACCAAAGTGCTGAAAGCCGGCCGCCGAACCTATTTCTTTGATGTGCGCGAAACCAAAGCAGGAGATTATTATCTGACGATAACCGAGAGCAAGAAACATTTTGGCGAGAACGGTGAAGCCAGTTTTGAGAAACACAAAATTTACCTGTACAAAGAAGACTTCCGCACGTTTGAAGAGATGTTCCGCGAGTCCACCGAGTTTATCATCAGCCAGAAGGGCGAAGATGTAATCTCTGAAAAGCACGACAAAGATTTCCGCGCCCGCTCCTACACGCTGGAGTCCGACGACGAAATTTAAAATAAAACGAAATCCGGTTTGCTGAAAGCAGGCCGGATTTTTTTGTAGAAGCGAAGTGGTTGGTTAGGTGGGGAATGCCTGTAAAAATTACTATACTAATTCACTAAGAGTTATGTATGTGAAGCAGCACGCTATTTTAATGTATAAACTTTGCACAAAGCAATGCATTGATTTAGGCTTGCAAATAAATTCAGCCGTTATTATACCATTACTCTTGTCGCAGTTGATTTAAAAAACTGGAATTTACTTCTTCAAAAAACACCATTCCGAAGTCTTTTTGGGAGAAATGTTTTGTTTCAACAGCTTGGTCGGGATTCTGTCTGGATGTGTATTCTACACTGTATTTATGCAGCAGCAACCTTTTATCAAACTTAAATGTGAGATACTCTTTCAAGTAATAATTTGTGGTACAGTTATATTTTTCTATCGTAAAGTATGGATCTTTAATGACAATTTTATCTAAAGTTACGTCAGGACAAGACTCATAACCTTCCAGAATCTTGTCATTTACCAATTGATTTTTACTCCCTCTTATATTGACCAAAACCTGATCATCCTGTACCTCCAGTCGAAAAAGATTGCTGATGTATTCATGACTGGTCTGGACGGTTGCAATTTCATCATTAGAAAGTTCGCTCAGATATGCGCTAAAACTTTTATATGACTTGTAAGGCTGCAGGGGTTTTGCAATCGAAAATATTTTCTTCACCTGTCTTTTTTCATTTTTTATAATAATGTGGATTTTATCATGTTGTCGCTCAATAGAAAACGAGTTATTGTCCTGCTTTTTTTCAGGGTCTATTTCTCCTATATCAAAGTCGAGATTACCCAAATAGTACATTTCTTTGCCAGCAGACAGGTAAATGTTATAGATGAAATCTGATCCCTCGTTCAATTCCACCAGGTATATCTGAGAACCTGCAGCATCAAACCGCAGGAGATCTACTTCGCCCAGATCTAAATCATAAGATGATTTATATGTATTAAACTTCTGCTCGCTTCCAACACCAAATATGGTTTCATTAGTATACTCGATCGTTACTTTATTGTCTTTAAATTGGAACATGTGAACTCCAGCAAGCAGTAACTTTTTTGCGTAGGGAATATTTTGATATTTGAAATTTTCTTGCTTGACCGTATTTAATACATTTTTATCTTTTTGCTCTCGTGCAACAGATTTCCCGCATCCAAGCACAATGAGAATGAGAGTAAGAAGATGTATTATCTTTTTTATTTCCATACTTTATTTTTAAATTCTAATTGCAATTCCTTGTCGGCTGCTGTCATATCCTGTTCAGTTTTAAATTTAAAATAAACTTGGGGATTACATTTCGACGCGATCCCTGCAGCACTGCCGACATTATTGATCTCAAAATGAAGATGTGGATTTCTAGTTTGAAAATTATTGCCGTTTTTACCGGATATTCCTGTATATCCAATAACACTATCATGTTCAACGTCGTCGCCTTCTCTAAAAGAACCAAATTTACTTAAATGCATGAAAACAAAGTAGATATCACCATCATGATCAAATCCTTTTTCTAGCAATTCACCTCTTTCTTTGTAAAGAGGCTTATAATCATTTCTTAATGATTTGAACGTTTTTTTGTCAGTAACTTGTACAACTACTACTCTCCCAGCGAGAGACGATGATGTATATACTCTTGATATCTTCCCTTTTAATCCAGCATAAATCGTAGTGCCAGGAGCTGCTAATAAATCTGTTCCCGCATGATTTCCCTTGCCGTCTCTAATATTTTCACCGAAAGATCCATGCCATGGTTTTTCTCCTCCACCTTGAGAATAAAGGCAAAGCATAGGATTATCTATCGGAAAACGCCATTTAGCAGTATTTAATTGTACTTCTTTCTCAGTAGGACTACATTTGTCAACTTGAAATATAGAATATACTTTTTCAAAATTAGTTTTTCTTTTGTCATAGCTATCCGTAGCTTCGTTAACAATCTTTGTTATTGAATCTACGACATTCTTTCCACCTTTATCAGATTTCAGCTGTAAATCCTTCCAATACCAAAATGCCATTGCTGATAAAACGCTCTCCTTATGCTGTAACAACACATTAGGATTGTTCACGATATCGAACGAATAACCTTTTCGTTCTAATCTCTTATTTACTTCCGTATAGTTTCCTCTACCGGTAACTTGAATAATACCCTTGCCCATAAATTTCCAACCATCACCTGGATTAACGTTTCCCAATTTATACTTAGGTCCACGATTTTGGTCTGCATATACAAAATTAGCAATGGCTTCGCTATTTGCAGCTTGGATACCTTTATCATTGTACGAGCGCAGGTCCTTTCGGCCAACAGCTTCTGCCTGCTGCGGATTACTTTTAAAATACGAAAATGGTGACGTTTTGTAATCCTTTGCGCTGCCTGAAGAATAATAACCACCTTCTTTTGGATTAAGGTTGCCATTTATCCAGTTTGAACCGCGCACGTAATCTCCTCCTTTCAATCTGCGGACGCTATAATTAAAACTTTCCGGTTCGGTTAGTTTTAAAGCAGGCCCAACTTCGGCTAATACCTGAGCAAAAAAATGAGCCTTACGAAGACATGTATTAATTTCGAACTTGACATTGGCTTCATTAAATGTTTCAATTAATTTATTCTTATCAATTTCACTCGCGGTCGTAAATATCTGATCTACTTCTTCCTTTGATAACTTTTCGCATCTTAAACATTTTTCTTCATTTGTAGCGGTGGTGCCTTCATCCGCTTGTTTTATTGTTGGCGTTTTACCTTCCGGTTTTTCGAAAGTAGGTAATTTATCCAATAGAGCGGTTCCCGCACGTTCCATATAATCATATACTTCGGCAAAAAATGCTTTAGTTTCGTCAACGATTCCGGCTTGATCCTTCTTGCTAAACGGTTTGGTCGCAGCCGGCGATTGCTGCGCTTTGGGCGTAGTCTGTTTTTGATCTGACCCCTGTTGCGGCAGATAAGGATTTTTTATATTAACGTTATCCGTCGCGTGTTTTTTGTGCGTGTAATACTCCACTGTAACATAAAACTCAAGTTGAGAGTCCATTTCGCCTCGCGCAGCTTTGCGCATGAGCGCTGCGGTGAGCGTAAACTCTGCCACGGAAACTCCTTCCTTATTTACTTTGGCTTTTTTTGTGTCAATCGCTTGGCTGTTTGTGTTGTGCCCCGCCCCTTTCGCATCATCTTCCCAAAGCGTAAATACTAATTCTTTGCCCAGCATATTACTGCAGTACGCCTTTGCGCGAAGTTTTTCCATGAAACTAAACTTGCTGCCCTTGGTATCATCTACATGGAAAAGTTCTACTTTATTAATTTTCAGAATTTTTGCAGGTGTCGAGGTTATAATCAGGCCTCCACCTTCCGGCCGATAGCGATACGCTTCCAAACGATAGGTATGTCCGGCTGCTGCCTGTCCGAAAGTAAAATCGCCGCGTCCTATTTTTCTGATATTTGTCGTGGTAAATTTACCGTTGCTCCTTTTTTTGAACAGTTCCCATGTTACCTTTGCAGGATCACGCTCAAGAACTGCCGTGGCAGGATACCAGTTGACAATTTTATAAACATTTTTTTCATCGACCGCCGGGGACGTAACTCCCGAAATGGCCGAAACTCCTTTTTTTGTCATCGTTCAAAGATTTACTTGTTACCAAGCTTCCGCTTGATTTCCGTTAATTTCCTCACCAAATTCTTCAAAATTTAAAATTGGATTGTAGATGTGCTGTTCCCTCGTATCCGCTTCTTTCACATTCCCCCTCCCCGCCTCGCTCTGCTGGCCATGTTTGAAAATCGTAATCTTTCCGCCTACCGCACACTGCAGTTCTGAGATTTCCGTCAAACAGCTTTTGCCCATTACTTTTACTTTTTCGTAAGGCTTCTGCCACTTGCCGGCAGGTGCATACGTGCAGGGTAAATAGCAGCCGGAACTGGGTTTTAGTTTGCATTGCCCAAACGGCGCAGCGGGCGGATCCAGTGTTAAATCGTCTTCAGTAACGGCCAGATAATCTGCCTGGCCTTCCGCGTCGTTCCAGTAATGTTTCTGATGGCTGGTCAAGATTAGAAACCTTGCTACCTTCGGCGCATTTGCATATCACTTTTGCAGGTTAGGTATTCGAAGTTTCAATGAATTTTTTTTCGAAAAGATAGTGTCTCAATATTCTGTTTAAACCGCTGATAATCTGATATTCACAAGTAATGCTTTGGAGGGGATACAAGTGAAAACACAAAAAAAGCCGTCTCATCGAGTTATGAGACGGCTTCTTTAAATTTATATTTATTATTCAGCGGGCCCAATACCGCGATATCTCGTTTCTTTATAGATTTCCCTGAAATCGGGAATATTGTAATAATTTTTTTTCTTGAATTCTTCCTCAAATCGAGGCTCACTTAACAGAGGAAAAAAACTGTAATATTTATCAGGGTCTGTTTTGGTAGCATAATATGCTATCAGACCTAATGTCTTGGTCTGTTGCGAAAAATTAGCAGTTTTTTCTTCCGGCATTTCCTTTAGCAAATTAAGCATTACTTCCAAAACATTATGAGAAAAAACACTCAAATCCTGCTGGTCCCAGGTTTTGACTAAATCGAAAACCTCCTTATTTACCTGTGCAGTTCCATCACATTTTTGGTTCCACAAAATGGAATTTAAGGCTTCTTTATCTTTGAAATTGTTCTTCAGCACAAATTCCAATAACTCTCTA
Source organism: Chryseobacterium salipaludis (assembly GCF_022968825.1). Classification (GTDB taxonomy): domain Bacteria; phylum Bacteroidota; class Bacteroidia; order Flavobacteriales; family Weeksellaceae; genus Kaistella; species Kaistella salipaludis. The sequence goes on along the minus strand of NZ_JALHKS010000002.1, from coordinate 506,275 downwards.
TCTTTTACGTATCCAAAAATTTTAACCAGTGATTCCAGAAAAATTTTGTCATTAGCTTTTAACCACACCAGATCTGCTTTGCTGTCATTGAACAGGTATTTATTGCGGGCGACAATTATTTGGATATTATGAAAGCGTTGTTCTTCTAAATCTTCTACTTCACGCCATTTCTGTATTTCTACTTCTAAATTATATCTTGTGTTATATATTACCTTATTTGCGGCCTCTTCCGCTTTAGATAACTTAGAATAACTTTTCTCATAACTCATCAATTCTGGCAAGTAGTAAAAATCTGTTATAAAGTTCTTCTTTTTAACGATATAAAATCCATTATAGTAAATACCATCAGATTTAAAATCAACAAAACTGTGATCACATCTGTCTTTTAAATTTATATATAGATACTGTTTGTCTGAATCATGTATAATCTTTCTCCTAAAATATAATTTAATTTTATCGCCGAATTTTTCATTATCTGGAAATTTGTATTCCTTTTGCTTTAAAATATTTTCTTCCAAATTCACCATTGCAATCATTTCTTCATTGCTAAATGCAGGCTTGCCGACGTCGCTCCCATCCGGAGCATACTGATAAGCCCCTTCTTCTAATTGCTTTTTTAAAGCGATTTCAGTTTTTGAATCCATGGTTTCATTATGTGGTGTTATGAAAGTACTACTATTGCTGGGTTCACTTTGCCCATTACAACAAATCATTATTATATTACTGATAATTATTATAAAAACTTTTTTTTTCATCTGAACAGTGTTATCTTGTTGAGTTAAAATCATTTTCACTTTCCACATTGTATGTAGGCAGCTGTTTCTCTGCATCGTCGATTACATAATCTTTAGGCTTCATGATTGCAAAAATATCTGAACTTTTTTTACTTATTGAAGACATACTTATAACTTGTGTCCCTGCTGTCTTACCTTCCCAACCCGTCTGATTTCCGCCAATATAAACGTATTTGCTCTTATCTTTGTTTTCGCTCACGATGAATGCAACGTGCGACCAACTGAAAACAATCACGGCGCCAACGAAAGGTTCGCTTCTAGATCCATTGCTCCAGCCATCTACGTATTTGTTACTGACCACTTTGGAATTTCCAAACTCCGCCCAATCAAATGCTGCCGCTGTACCTTTCGTATTTGTGTCTTTGTACTCCTCGGTTTGATCAAAGCACCATCTAACAAACGCAGCACACCATGCACTTTTATAATTTAAATCGGAATTTCCTGTTCCTTTAAAATACTGCGAAATTCTCTCTTTTAAGGGACTATCTTTTTCTCTTTTACCTTTAAATTTTTCAAATTCAGAAAATGCAACATCGACCCACGGCGCTCTTTTTCCCTGATCATCTTTCTTACCGACAGGTTTGTCTTCGCATTTGTCAACATACAATTCCGCTTGTCCTGGATTGTAATGCTCAAGTCTTACAACATCGTCAATCTCCTTTATGGTAGTATTTCCGTTTTCGTAACCATACCGGTCTTCATATCTCTGTCTTGTGTAAACCCATTTTTTTCTTTTCGTACGCTCATCACCCTTCATGAACGGTGGATTGGAGGCATAGCCATATTTTTTAACCCAGGGATCTTTGGTAATATTTCTCAACCGTTGTTTTTCTGAGGTATTGCGACAATCTCCGTCGGGGACAGATACACTTTCATCAAAGACTTTATAGGTAGGATCAGAACCTTTTCCCACAGCAGCTGGATTTAAAACTTGCAGATAAAAATCCACTAAAGTATTCATTTGATCTTTGTTTTTCTGTAAGTATTTTTCGACATAAGTCATTTGCTCGAGAAATGTCATTTTTCCTAACGTTTCATAAGTCGTTCCTAAAGATTGTGCTGTAGTTTCGCTAAATTGGACGAGGCCAATGTATTTAGTCCCTCTTGCACTTACCCCTTTCTGTGATGGTGAAAATGAGCCGCCAGTTTCCAAATGCATGATCGACATCAGTTCCTTAGCTTTCTCTAATTTCTTAGATTCTTCCCAGATATTTTTACACACCTCTACTACCTTTTTTCTCTCAGAACAACTAATTTTATTGCCCCATATTAATTTGTATTCATCCTTACAAACACAACTTTCGGTTTTTCTTGGACTTTTATCGTTCTTTTTAATTGCAGGCGATTTCACATTTTCCTGTTTCTTCGGCTCCTCCATTATTCCCACATCAATAACCGCAGATTTCGCTGACACCTTTTCAAATATCACCTCCGCAAAAATCTCCTGATAATTTCCTGTCAGATACTCTCCACTGTCAGGCTTTTTAGGATTGTTTCCTGTTTCTCCTATTTTCTGCATATTGCCTGTTAAAGTGATGAGTGCCCGCTGCAGGTCATTTTTAAAGATATGGGTGTTATTATACAGAAGATCATGGTCCCCAATATTATCATGCTCCCATATTCGTAAGGTGTAGGTTGATTTTTGTCAGTCACCAAATTTATTATTATCCAGAAGCGTGAAGATGTAATCTCTGAAAAGCACGACAAAGATTTCCGCGCCCGCTCCTACACGCTGGAGTCCGACGACGAAATTTAAAATAAAACGAAATCCGGTTTGCTGAAAGCAGGCCGGAATTTTTTTGTGGAAGAGAGATGGTATCAGATAGAAGGTTTTTGCAACCGAACAGTAAAGGCAGTATAGTTTTTCTCTGCTTTCTGAGCGGCAGTATCTGGCTTCTCCGTGAAGGAGAGGAAGAAAAGGGTTGATAATAGGATGAGGAGGGTTTTCATAACAATCTGTTTAACTGTAACGATGATATTGTGATTGTTTTACTCCGCACTTATGAGTCTTACATGTAAAGCACTAGGCGCTTGGTCAATCTGCTCTAAAAAGCCGAGCGCAAATAGGCGGATAGTTTTATCGTGATTAACTATTTCACCAAGAAAGTCAGTTTTGTAAATCTTCAGTGGGTCGCATTCAGAACAGAAGGGATTATTTGAATTATGGTCGAGAACAATTGATTTTCGATTAGTTACATCAAGATATACCTTAGTCAATAACTGCAAACCGGTGTCATCGGTTTCATAAGTGTTCTGCAGTTTACCTGCACCTTTCTTCACTGGCAGCAGCGATAAGTGCTGATCCAACAGTGCTATTTTTTCCTTTGTAAGAAGTCCTGTTATTTCTTCCTTGACCGCTTCGTAAAACTCCTGCAAAACTACCGGCTGACCGTTTTCATTATTAATCGGCCATTCTTTGAAGACCGTTGGCACATTAGTATTTTTATCCTGGATTATTAAAGTAATATAAACATAATCGTCTTCAGAAGTTTTGGGCAATAGGTTTAAATATACTAATTTTTTTTGTGCCGATAAGATCAGTAGATCGCCCACAATATATTTCACTTCCGCATTTGCATCTCCGAAAGCTTCTGTCCTAAGTACCGGCGATTTTTCTGCTAACTGCTGAAGTGATGGCATACGGAAAAACATGGGCTGCTCATCAGATAAAGGGACAGGTTTTTCAGCAGTTTCGCGTTTGTGTAGTCTTGCTTCCCTAACTGTGTTTTTAGAGCATGAAACTGCACACAATCCGAAAATAGAAAGCAGACAAATAAAAAACAAAGTCTTGATTAATTTTTTCATATTCCGTAATTAAAGATTATAAAAGCGGCATTATAGCATCATAAACAGTTTTTCCTTCACCTTCAGTTTTAGCACACAGTTCTTCGTGATACTTTACATCTCCTTTAGAAAGGAAAAATTCACCCATTAAGAAAGTTACCAGACAAGCGACAGACTGGGCTTGCTCAGCTGTTACAGGTTCCCAATAGCCATCTCTAACTTGGTTATTCGCTCTGTTACCATTTTTGTCACGGTACTCCGCATCGCCCTGCTTATAAAAATAGTACACAGGGCGCTTTCCCGCCTTGTTGCCGGTGGGTTTATAATAATACGAGCTTTTGGGGCAGGGCTAAAATACGCAGCAGCGGCCTTAAGGGGAACTCCTGCTCGAGGAAATCATCCAGCACCATTATTTTTTCTTCTTTAGAAATGCATTTTTTTTTAAAAGTGCATCTTTTACGCGGATGGACAGTTCGCGCTCAGCGACCATTTTTTTTAGCTCGCTGTTTTCTCTTTTAAGTTGCGCCAGTTCTCGCTCCACAGCAGTTTTGGCACCTGTTTCCAGACCCGCTGCGCCCAGCTCCTCAAACTTTCTCTTCCAGTTATAAATCGCAGCAGTTGAAACATTGAACTCCCGCGAAGCGCGGCTGATGCCGTGCTGCTCCATAAACAGCAGTATTTCTTCTTTCTCTTTCTGATCCCAATTCTTTCGGTGTAAACTCATGACACAAATTTAATGTTATTACTATATTTTGTGTCCAGGTATTAAGTATGCTACTAGGTTCGTCGATGCTTTTCCGTTATTTTGTTTTTTCGGCTCCCCCATTATTCCCACATCAATAACCGCAGATTTCGCTGACACCTTTTCAAAGATCACCTCCGCAAAAATCTCCTGATAATTTCCTGTCAAATACTCTCCACTGTCAGGCTTTTTAGGATTGTTTCCTGTTTCTCCTATTTTCTGCATTTTGCCTGTTAAAGTGATGAGTGCCCGCTGCAGGTCGTTTTTAAAGATATGGGTGTTATTGTACAGAAGATCATGGTCCCCAATATTATCATGCTCCCATAATCGCAAGGTGTAGGTTGATTTTTGTCAGTCACCAAATATATCATCAGCCAGAAGCGCGAAGATGTAATCTCTGAAAAGCACGACAAAGATTTCCGCGCCCGCTCCTACACGCTGGAGTCCGACGACGAAATTTAAAATAAAACGAAATCCGGTTTGCTGAAGGCAGGCCGGATTTTTTTGTGGAAGAGAGATGGTTTGGTTAGGCACCAAAGTATTGCAGTTCTTTTAACGAACACTAATTTGACTTACTGCTAATCTTTCGTGAGTTGCTGCCAATCCTGATTGAGAAAACGTTTGCTTTTGATGAAGTATTTTCCCTTTTCGAGTTTTATGTAGAAGTCATTGGTATCGTCATCGTCGCATTTGCCGGTCCCGTGCAGAACATTATCTTCCACAGTTAAGTAATACTCACCTTCGCATGCGTAGTCTTGCGCGTGCTCTGCACCAATGCTTAGAATCGCGGATTCTTGGGAAGTGATTGAAATTGTATAAAGAAGATCAATTTCTGTTTTATCATAGTTGCTCAATGCTTTAGCAGTAATAGTGTACAGACCATTCCAATGGGGACCAGCTTCACTTTGCTTATGCGCTGGTGTACGTTTCGACGCAGAAGCCAATGAAGCATTTGGTACTTTTGCGTATAAGTAATCGCCTGTGTCAATACTTCGAAGTTTAAGAACAATGGCTCCTTTCTTATCCCAAATTGCATACTCAACTATACTGTTTTCAGACCATAACGTTTTGAAATGTTTGAAATTTTGTTTGTCAATACGGTAAATCGAAAGCTGAGATGACATTCCTTCATTATCTTTAAAGGTCAAAAAATATTTTTTGTCTGGCGAAAAAAATGGAAAACCTGAAATAATGGTACATTTATAACGATCGTCACTCACCAATAATGTTCGTTCGCCTTCATATAACGCTACATTGAGAAGATGCGTGCTGATCGGTTCGGCATACCCAGCATAGGAATACTTAATGGAAGCATCAGAGGTATTGTCGGTATGCGGGGTGAATTTTATATTGCCATACGATGTGTGTACGACATTATTCCTGAAATCGGTACTGCGCTGTGTAACGCTGTTTTTATACTGCAAGGAATCAGCTAAATAGTCTTGTCTGGAAATATTTTGCAAGTATTGTTCAAGCTCAAAATCCTGGTTGGTCAGGAAGGTATCGATTTTTACAGCTTCATCGATTGGATCCTTGGTGTAATCGAAACTGTAGATTTTCTCTGTTTTCTGAGCGGCAACTTCCTGTTTTTCTGCGCAGGAGAGGAGGCCAAGAGTGGTTAGTATAAGTGCTGATATTCTCATATTATCTGAATTCGCAAACCAACTTCTTTTTAAAGACGTTGACAGCACATTATTAATTTAACCATCAGGTTGCTAGCGGCAATATAACCAATGTGAACATTCATATCTTCAGAATAATCTAATTTTATGATGATTTTTGCCAGCTGAGCCGTATCAATATACTCGTGACTTCATCGTTAATTAGGAACGCTTCTTCATCATTAACAGTTAAATCTTGACCTGTACTAATTCCAGCAAAAATATTAATACGATGTTCATTTACCGGATGCTTTTCTTAACTATTTCTTATTTGGCACTGTTTGTACAAGGTAGTAAAAATTTGCAGCATACTAACAACCTATTTGAGCGAATTCGCGTATTATCAATTTCTTCAGGTAATCTTTGGCTTAATTCTAAATATGAATAAAACACTGTTTGTATCTTCACATTTGCTCAGTATTTTGGCATATATGAGCATTTTTCTTTCTGAATGATTTTGTAACATGGCTTGTTGGAAATCTGTTAAATATTCTTTTCTTATCAGTTCGAAAATTGATGACAGAACATTATTTTGCTTTATTAATTAAATAGTCCACTTTTTTTCCATCATTAAAATAAGTGTTTAAATATGGTGAAGACCAAGTGTAACCCACCTTTTTTGGAGTTAGTGTTCCAAAATCTACGGTTTTTTCTAAGGCCCAACTATCAGTATCGTCCATTGCATTCTGATAATTTAAAAATAGATATCCATCTTTCTCCTCCGCCGAAAGATTAAAATATTGATAGAGCTGATATCCTTTGGCTAAATAGGTTACAGAATCCGAAGTGATCGTGAGATTAATTTCTTTAATGTTTCGCCAATCATCATCGTTACTGTTTAACATTAAAGTGTATTTGCCATTCCAATTTGAATCTACTTGCATTTTTGATTTTGGTTCCAGAGCGGCATTGAATATTTTGTGATAGCTTTGGAAAAGAGCGGTGAGTCTTTTTATAGATTCGGCAGACGTAGCTAAATCTTCCTTTTTTTCGCTATAAACTGTGGGATCAGCATTAACTGATATTGGCTCTTCATACCTATACGTGACACATGACGCTTGCTTGAGTATTTTGTTAAAAACAAATTCATAGGTGGATTTGCCCATTTCCCCATATACTACGCTATAAATAACAGAGTCTTTGCTTTTTATGTTAAATAATAGTTTTACATCCTCGCCCTCGCTGGAGTTAATGAATAGGGTCGTATCCCTAATTGCCAGTAGTTCTGGATTTTTGTCTTTATAATTACGATCGACTTTTCTACTGACTGCGGATTTCCCTGCATTCTGTTTACAGTGCGAGATGATGCACAGCGATAGTATTGAAAGTGCTATTTTATAGTTTTTCATTATAATGGAATTTTTGTGTGATCCTTTCCGTTGTCCTCATATGCTTTTCTAAGTTCTGACAAAGATTTTCCGAAAGTCATTTCGAAATGAGGCTTATCAATAATACTTTTCCAATCACCTCCCCACGAGAATCCCCACTTCTTACCTATTGGCGCTATTTTTGGAAGAATTTTTTCTTGTTCACTCCAATCAATTTTCCCATTTTTTATTTCGGCTACATCAATGGCTAGACCAAAATTATGGTTGCTCTGGCCACCTTTGGCTTTTGTTACTATACTTCCCGCTGTCGTTCTACCTTGTGCGTAGAGGGCGTTCTGTTCAGCATACGTTCGTAACCCTTGTATAACCCTTAATTTTATGCCCATCTCACTTTCTACTTGATTAATAAAGTTTTTAACAGCACACCTGATTTTTGGATGTAACTTCTCAATTCTATTGTTTGTAGCAGTGTCCCAAGTCTCTAAACATTCTCCTACCTTCGTTGGTTGGTTTTTCGACTGCTCAGAATTTTGGCAAGTAAACTTTTCTTCTCTTATTCCAAGACCCTTTGTGTAAATTTCTTGTGCTACCATCGCAACTTCCCACACATATGTTTTGCCATTTGGATCCACCGCTTTCTTAAATTTAATTTGTTTCCCTTTTTTATTGACTTTTGTTGCGTATTCCCACTCACCTTTTTCTTTAAAAAACAATGGATTGTTTTGATAGGCTTTTCCTTCTAAAATAATATAATCCCTTTCACTTCCATGTCCTGATGCTGAAGGATATAGAACTCCGAGATATAAGTCAGTTAATGTATTATATTTAGATTTATTATGTTGCAGAAATTTCTCAACATAATTCATCTGCTCAATAAAATTCATTGCAACTAATTCGCTTTGACTAACCCCCAAATCACCTGATGCATCTTTACCAAACTGAATTAATCCAACGTATCCAACCTGATTATCAGTCGAAGGATCAAATGTTTCAGCGGTTTCCAAGGCAATTACAGTCATTAACCAATTTGGGTCAACGCCTAGGTTTTTTGAAACTTGAATTACCTTTAACCTTTCACTGCAGCCGATTTTATCGCCCCATACTAAGTTTTTTTCTTTGCAAGTGCAAGTGTTGTTGTTTTTCGGAATATCTGTTCCCTTTTTAATTGCAGGCGATTTCCCGCTCACTTCCTTCTTCGGCTCCTCCATGATTCCCACATCAATAACCGCAGATTTCGCTGACACCTTTTCAAATATCACCTCCGCAAAAATCTCCTGATAATTTCCTGTCAAATACTCTCCACTGTCAAGCTTTTTAGGATTGTTTCCTATTTCTCCTATTTTCTGCATATTGCCTGTTAAAGTGATGAGTGCCCGCTGCAGGTCATTTTTAAAGATATGGGTGTTATTATACAGAAGATCATGGTCCCCAATATTATCATGCTCCCATATTCGTAAGGTGTAGGTTGATTTTTGTCAGTCACCAAATTTATTATTATCCAGAAGCGCGAAGATGTAATCTCTGAAAAGCACGACAAAGATTTCCGCGCCCGCTCCTACACGCTGGAGTCTGACGACGAAATTTAAAATAAAACGAAATCCGGTTTGCTGAAAGCAGGCCGGAATTTTTTTGTGGAAGAGAGATGGTTTGGTTAGGCACCAAAGTATTGCAGTTCTTTAACGAAAACTAATTTGACTTACTGTTAGTCTTTAGTGAGTTGCTGCCAATCCTGATTGAGAAAGCGCTTGCTTTTGATGAAGAGTTGATTATTTTCTTTCTTAATATAAAAATCGTCCACGTCATCCTGATCACAAATGCCTCTGCCGTGTAGAATGCCATTTTCCTGTGTCAGGTTATAATCGCCTTCACAGCCATAATCTTCAGAATATTTTGCATCAATGCTTACTATTGCTTTAGTCAGCGATTTGATAGTAATGAAATATCCTAAAGAAATTTCCTTTCCGGTAGAATTACTGATTGCAGGTGTATAAATTTTGTATGTCCCGACGATATCGGACACTTCTGCTGCTCTTTGTTTAACGCTATTTTCTTTTTTTTCTTCAAATATTCTGCTACCCTGCTTCGTTATGACACCATCATTTGATAACTTCATATGCTCTTCTTTTACAAACTTCGTATATTCTTCATCTGTTTTAAATTCTTTTGTAAAAAGATTCCCGTCGCGATCAAAATATCCGATTTTTAAGTCGATAGCAAAAGGATAGCTTTTCTTAGTATAAATATTTAGCCTGTTATTAAATCGGTTATTTTCAAATATAAGCATGTCTATTTGATGCACTGTGGGAGGGAAGTCGTAATCAGCATCTTCAATAGTTTTGTATGATTTTAAATAAACGAAAGAGTGATTTTTATTAGAAATAGAATCCACCACAAAAGTAGAATCAAGCCTAACTCTTCTTTCCTCAATCAGAGAACTATAAACACTATTTTTTACCGCCTTACCTTTGATATTATCAAAATAATCGAGCGTATTTAAACGAGATTCATTGTTCTTATCAGATTTACTTACGGGAAAGGAATCTTGATAAGGATGCACGCGCCACTTTTGCGGAAAATTTGTTATGATCAATTCTTTACTCCCAATTTCTCTGAAGTGAAATGGTCGTTCCTCCGTTTGGATTCCAATATTGTGTTTCTTCTGACATGCCAAAACGGAAAATGTCATTAAAACCAGCAAAATACAACATTCAATTTTCATTCTTTTATAAATTTAATTTTTGATTCATCAAAATTGCCACAATGCAAATGATTGTCGTGCAAATCTCCTCCATCACTCACATTTTTTAATTTTTTAAAATATTGATTATTGCCTGCTTTTCTCTCTCCGAAGTGAAAAAACTTCATAGCATCAATAAATTTCTGATCTTTTTCTAGACTCCAAAAGTAAATAGTGTCGACGCTTTCACCATTAACGTGAAATTGGCTTGGAAAACAAGAGCCTTCTCTAAAACAAGAACCAGTAGTTTTTATGGTTAACCCCGAAACTGCTAATGCACCTAAAAATCCAGCAAAATAACTTGGTCCCGTATATTTTCGTTGGGTGCCAGAAAACGAATAACTAACATAATTTACAGAGTCTGGCATTTTTACAAGCTCATTCTGTGCTGAGGTTGATTCATATAACCTCCAAAATGTATCTCCATTATTTGAACCATATTCTGCGATATCTCCATTTTCATAGATTACCCGTCTCCTGGTTTGGCCTTCAGTGACATTTTTGTCGCTAATAATTTTAGAATGAGTTGGTTTTGAGTAAACCTTTTTTCTGCTTGGCAATTTTCGTGTGGTTAGATGCCATTCGGCAACACATATTTCATGTTCTATATTTTCTTTATCATGAAAGACATATTTATATTTTTTCTCATATCCTACTTTTATTTGCTTCGGAATATGTTTTTCGATTATCCCGGTATAATAAATATGAAAAGTAACAATACCAGTTGTTTCAGTATTGTTATTGTTAAAGATTATTCCACATGAAAATTTACTTGCCTTGTAGTCTTCACCTTGATTTTTACTGTCATAATATCTTTTCAGAATCTCTTTCCTTTGTATTCCATCATTATTTCGATCTACACTTTTGTTATTTTCATACTTATCAGTTCCCTTTGCGTACAACAAGTAATTATCATTTTTCCCAACTCCTTCGGGAGCGAAAACATGTAAATAGATGTCTTCCGGTGTTTTAATTTTAGCTTTAGCAGGTTCAAAGTATTTTTTAACTTTATCAAGTTGTCTTATTTCCCCCATTTGAGCATAACCTAATTTCAACCTGTTTAGAGCATCATACCTTGGTTGCGTACCTTTTGTTGCTGGAGTTGATTTTGGAAACTCATTCATCGCTTCTAACGCGTCTTGTGTAAACTGAATTAACCCAACTGCTCGAGATGATTTAGTACCGCTTTCCTTGTGAAAACTGCTTATAGTCAAATCCTCGGGAATATCATTTGCTGATTTATAGCCTTCTCTATGGTGTGCCTTAAAACTCCCCCATGTTTCTACCTTTATTACCGCCATCAGCCCATTTGCCATCTCCATTTTTCTACCTTCTCCCCATAATTCAGCACATATCTGAACAACTTTTTTCCTAAACTCGCAGCTCACTTTTCCTCCCCAAACTAAGTCTTTGTATTGTTCTTGACAAATACAAGAAGTACTTTTCTTTTCCTCTTTTATATTTTCCACCTTCGCCGCACTCCTCACCACTTCCATCGGCTGTCCCGCTTTGTCATCCAGTCCAAACTTCTTAGATTCTGCGGTAGAATCTAAAACAATGATTTCCAGAAAATAGTCTTGTTTTTTGGAATCAGAATCGGAAAAAGGTGAATCGATCCCTTTTTTGAAAAGTTTTTCAGTAATCGGAAAACCTCCTGTAACGCAAAGATCACCCGGAATTTTAATTTTGCCGCTTCGGAAGATTTCATCCGGCCATCCGATATCTTGCTCCCATACCACATACTGTATATATTTGCCCACGAGATTTTTTGATTTAATCAAAACTTTTACATGATGGCCTACTGCGACTCGTGAAAGTTTCTCATTCTTATCATTTACAAAATAAGCATTCGTAACTTCTCCTTTGGGGTCTGCTTGCGTTTTGGTCTTACTGACCGAGGTAGCAGGAAACTTAGGAGAATTCTCTTTTGGTTTTATTTTATAATCTGGATTTGCGACATCCACGTTAACCTGGCTGGCCTTCTGAATTTTGCCTGCATAACTTGCTGTTACATAATACTCGTGGTTAGCACCTTCGTTTTTGTCACCGTGCATCATGTATTTGTTGGCGATTGCTTTTAAAACTGCAGCGTTTGACAGCAGTGATATGTTCACTTCTGCAATCCCTTTTTCATTTACCCTCGCCTTAAAAGCCTGAGGCAACTGATTATTTTTATTGATGGTAGAATGGTGACCTCCGCCGGGAGCATCATCTTCCCACAGATGAAACTCAACTTCCTGATTAAACATGGCGACGCAATACGCTCTGGCTACCAATGTATCACGGTAACTGGCTTTGTTCGGATCCTTGGCACCGCGGTTAAACAATACTACTTTAGTAATCTTCGGCACATGGCTGCTGGACGGAACTACGACTATCTCATCGGCGAGTTTTGCCTGGAACTCTTGAGACAATACTTTCTTTGTTGCCTTATAAACCTGCAGTTTAAATTCGGCTCCTACTACTTTCTGCCCAAAATTATATGATACCTTTTGGCCCATTTTGGGAGTTTCTCCTGTAATATTAATCCATTTGCCGCTTTTCTGCTTTTTCCAGATATACCATACAAAGGTAGCGTTAGCAGTATTAAAGATATCTCGCGCATCTGTGAATTGATAGAATTCATCTTTTCCAACAATTGGATTCTGTGTACCCGCTATCATCTTCGATCATTTAAATTAATGGTAATCGGCAGAATAATCATCTTCCATCTCCTCCTGAAACTCCTCAAAATCCATTACCGGATTATAAATTGCCTGCTCTTTTGCCTTTGCCTTTGCTACATTCCCCCTCCCCGCCTCGCTCTGCTGGCCATGTTTGAAAATCGTAATCTTTCCGCCTACCGCGCACTGCAGTTCTGAGATTTCCGTCAAACAGCTTTTGCCCATTACTTTTACTTTCTCGTAGGGCTTCTGCCACTTGCCGGCAGGTGCATACGTACAGGGCAAATAGCCGCCGGAGCTGGGTTTTAGTTTGCATTGCCTGAACGGCGCAGCGGGGGGATCCAAGGTCAGGTCGTCTTCAGTAACGGCCAAATAATCTGCCTGGCCTTCCGCGTCGTTCCAGTAATGTTTCTGATGGCTTGTGACTTTGAATTTAGGGAACTTAAAACCTTGATTGCACTGGCAAGTTCCATTCTGTACAACGAAATATTTACCGTCATGCGCTCCGGATGAACTTTCACTTTCTTCTGTTTCCTTCTCTTCCGCGCGATCTTCGGAAGAAGCCAGCTCAGTTGCAGATTCAGTTTCCTCAGCATCGTCCATGGTATCAACTCCCTCATCGCGCGTTTCATCACTGTAATCGCTGATGCTTTCATCCGGATCCTGATCCCGGACATTACTTCTGTGAACTGGTGGGAAACTTCCCGGCACGAGTTCGCCTTGTTTTAGAGATTCCATCACTTACATTTTTGTTAATTTTATTTTCTGCTTCCGGTACAACTCTTCTCCGTCAAATAAGCTAAGTTCCGCCTCTGCTGTCAGCAACTGCTTCGTGGTTCTGTGGGTGATATATTTTAGCTCAATGAAGCCGGTCAGTACTTCCTGGGGAACTTCCTCCGTTCGACGACCCGTGAGTAATGACTGAAGACTGACTTCTTCTGTACTTTCACCGGAAAAAACAGTCTGGACTTCCTGATCATTCAAAAGTTCGACGGTCCGCTTAAAACGACAAAGCAGCGGAAAAGAATTTTTCACTAAATGAAACGGCTGTTGCCAGGAAGGCGAGCGATGAAAAGCACTTGCCCCGAAAAAGAGAACCTGGTACAGAAGGGTAGAAAACAACTGCTTTTCGAAATAGACTTGATCCAATAAACAATCCTCAAATTTATCGAGATACTTACTGAAAATTTCACCCACGAAAAAATCTTCCAGCTCAGCGCGTCTTTGCTTGAATTTTTCAGAAAGTGCTACAAACTGTGCTATTTGTACCATTTGCCCATTTTTATTAAGCACAAAGGACAGCGGTGCAATTGCTTCTGAACAGGCCAATGAAATTTCGCTCATTTTATCGTCGGGTTTACTACCCTCTTTTAAAAAATCGAAACATTGTACTAAAGCAACCCACTGAACATCTGCCCCGCTTTTATTTTCTTCAAGTTGGATCTTCAAAGTATAATCGACGTGTAGTGTGTTTTCAACGGCACTTTCAAAGGATTCGGTAACGTTGTACTGCCGGCCATAAAATCCGGCAGTGAACTCCGCCGGCGGCAGTGCGTGCTTATATTCGCGTGCTGTTTCTGACGGACTTTTGTAATTGTTGGGAACGACAATTTTTTGAATTCCCACAAATCCGCTGAACCACAACAAACCGACTTTATGACAATGCTGGTTGTGGAAGTTGCGCAATTCCGGCTCCGTCATTTCATAACGTTGCGCGATGGAGATTAAAGTTTCATCCGGTTGTACCGTATAGATCGTGATTTCATCGCTCATAGCCATGAATTAAATATTCAAAACAACAAATGATTTATCGTAAAGTTAATAAAATATCAGAATGAAAAATATTTATTTTACTTTGTAAAAGAATATTTATGGACAAATAGTTAAAAACAGCTTTTTAAACTTAATAAATGGATATTTTCTAAAATATTTTATCTTAAAAATTAACGATAAAGTACATAAAACACTGATCCGTATGACTTGGACAAATATGAAGTACCACTATTAAATAACGTCGCAACGAAAGAAAATTTGAATTTGCATTGAGCCTAAAAAAAGACTTTGAATTTAGTCTTTATCACAAAAAGAAAACTGCTCAAATTTTGAGTAAACAAAAAACGCACAAACCAAAGTTTGTGCGTTTACTGGGTGAATGATGGGTCTCGAACCCACGACCTTCGGAACCACAATCCGACGCTCTAACCAACTGAGCTACAATCACCGTTTAGGATTGCAAATATAGCACTTTTGGCGATATTACAAAATAATTCCATCGAAATTTTCGAGGGCCAGTAATTTTTCGGAGGTGAACCCTTCCGCATACGTTACGCCGGACAAGCGACCGAGATCCTGCGCGCGATATGTCAGGCTTTCCAGGAAGTCCTTGGTTGCAATAGGCGTTACAGGTTCTTTGGATTCGGGATTATAAAACTGGGTTGTGTAGGCCATACAGGCTTCCATCTTTTTATCGAGGTAGTCAGTAATATCGATAACAAACTCAGGTGTTACATTTTTCCATTGGATAAAATTAAAAATCTGTTTCGGGCGCCACGCTTGTTGCGGATGACCGTCGTCCTGTGTTTCGATCTTAATTAAACCCGACAGAAAGCATGCATCGGAAACCAGCTTGGCCGCTTTTGCATGATCCGGGTGACGGTCATCGCGCGTGTTGGTCAAAACGATTTCCGGTTGGTATTTGCGAATCATCCGTACAATACGCAGGTGATATTCTTCCGACGGCTGCAGAAAGCCATCTTTCATACCCAGATTTTCGCGGGCCGCAACGCCCAAAATTTTCGCGGCCTCGGCTGCTTCGGCAGCACGGGTAATGTCAGTGCCACGGGTACCGAGTTCACCACGGGTCAGGTCCACAATCGCTACTATTTTGCCGGCGGCCACCATTTTAGCAATGGTTCCGCCACAGCCTAATTCCACATCATCGGGATGGGCGCCAATCGCCAGAATATCAGTTTTCATGAGGTTGAGAATTTGAAATTTGAGAATACGTCAGCGTTAAAAACTGCGCGTAGGAGGTTTCCAGCCGGATAAAGTCTGACGAAGAGAAATTCAGGCCCGGCTCGTTTCCTGTGGTAACTGAAAAACCTTTAAGTTGGAAATACAGTGCCTCCTGCATGGGCTGCGCTTTTAGTTTCACAGAAGCTCCCAGGAATTTCCGGGTGGATAAAGTAGTTATTTTTTCGGTTAAGGGAATCCGCACATAAGATTTTGCCGGCAAATGGATTACTTTCCCATCGAGTGAAAAGCGCTGTTCCTTGTTCAGAGGATTGAGTACGTAAGCCGTGTTATATTCTTTGTTTAAAACCGCCGGATCGGTATAATATAAATGCACACGATACTGCATTGGATCCACTGCGGAATCAGCTTTTTTTTCTCTCAGATTGGGTGCAAGCGTGTAGGAATTGGCACCGGTTGTTTTCGCCTCCTTATAAAACATTCTGAAGAGTGCCGCTTCGTCACTGGGAATTCCGCGTACTTCCAATTCGGCAAGATATTGAGCCTGATCCGCTTTTTCAGGACTGATGCGATACAGGAAGGTATCCTTGTTTTCATGCATCTTTTTCACCGAAAGCAGCGCAACTGACTGCGCAGCGGCAAAGCTACTGATGAGGCATATCAGGAAAGAAAACAGGCGTATCATGCTTCGGCCGCTTTTAGTTCTTCGAGACAGTCTTGCAGCGCATATTCCCAATGGCGTGGCTGGATTCCGTATGCGTCTTCAATTTTATCTAAAGCCATCGTACTTCTGCGCGGGCGCTTCGCAGCCGTGGGATAGTCAGCCGTTGTAATTGGTTTAATATTAATGTTAGATCCCGATAACCTTGCAATGGCTGTAGCAAATTCAAACCAGGTCGTTTCGCTGCTGTTGGAAAAATGGAAAATACCGTATGTTTTTCTTTCGCTGCCGATGATTTCCATAATGACTTCCGCCAGGTCATTCGCATTGGTCGGCTGGCCGTACTGATCTGCCACAATACCCAATTCATCTTTAACGGAGAAAAGATGCAGCATGGACTTCACGAAGTTTTTATTAAAAGCGGAATAAAGCCAGGAAGTTCGTAGGATAATGGTCTGCGGCTGGATTTCCAAAGCTGCTTCTTCGCCCGCGCGTTTGCTGGCACCATACACCGATTGCGGATCGGTGAAATTATCTTCACTGTACGAGATTTCAGACTCACCATTGAACACGTAGTCTGTTGACACGTGAATAAGGGTGGTACGATACTTCCGGCAGATTTCTGCCAGGTTGGCAACGCCGCCGGCATTCACCGCAAAGGCTTTTTCCTGCTCTTCCTCGGCAAGATCTACTGCGGTATAAGCTGCAGCATTGATGCAGTATTGCGGACGGATTTCCTGCCATATTTCTTCTATCGAGTCCGGATTGGTGATGTCCACTTCATCAGAACCTGCAAAGTGAAACTTATACCTTCGCTCAAATTGCGGCACAAATTTCTGCAGGCATTTGCCCAGTTGTCCGTTGGCACCGGTTACTAAAATCGTTTTCATACAGCGGTTTTGTTTTGTTTACGGAAATAAGCGACGCGCTCGCTGAACTGTTTCTCCGGGACTTCTTCGAGGAATTTCTCAAACAGCGCTTTTGTTTCGG
Source organism: Chryseobacterium salipaludis (assembly GCF_022968825.1). GTDB lineage: Bacteria > Bacteroidota > Bacteroidia > Flavobacteriales > Weeksellaceae > Kaistella > Kaistella salipaludis. Next base: position 488,942 of record NZ_JALHKS010000002.1, on the reverse strand, counting down.
GCGGGTGCGCCTGCGAGCGGCGGGTTTTCATGTTAAAGTAAATAACGGTTAACCACAGAATGCAGTACACTGTCTGCCCGTCTTCACTTTTCATTAATAATTCCACTTTTGACACGCGATCACCAATTTCAATGGTTTTGCTGGTTACTATTACTTTAGCGTTATAGCGAACTTCTTTTAAATATGCTATTTCATTCTGGATGGTAATCCAGGTGCAACCGGTCTGCCGGGTGTATTCTTCATAAGTAAAGCCATAGCCGCTTTCCACATGATCTTCGCGGGCATTCAGCATATACTCCAGATATTTCACATTATTCAGGTGGCCAATGGGATCGCAGTCACTAAAGCGAATCCGCATCTGGCTGGATAATTCTTTCTGCATAGGACAAAATTAAAAAAACCATCCCGGATCAGGATGGTTTTGGGTTTAAAACTGTTTTTGATTACAGACCCAGTTCTTTGCGAACCAGTGGAGTTGCATCGGGACCGTTCTTATAGATCAGCGCAGTAGAATCGATAATGAAATCGAAACCGTTTGCTTTTGCTACTTTTTCGACAGCCTTGTTCAGTTTATCTACGATCGGCTTCACCGCGTTATCTCTGCGTTGTGCCAGATCGTTCTGCGCCATGGCCTGCAGCTGTTGCAGATTTTGTTGTTTTTTCTGCAGTTCTGCTTCTTTGGCAGTTCTTTGGGCTTCAGTCATTTTTGGTCCATCAACTTGCTGATATTGCTGAACTTCTTTCTGGAAGGCTTCCCCTTGCTTATTCAGTTCATCACTTTTCGTTTTGGTAAAGGTATCCAGGTCTGTGGTCATTTTTTTAGTTTCGGGCATTGCAGCCAATACAGCTTCATAATCCATTGATGCCACTTTCTGCGCGCTTACAATTCCTGCCGCAAAAAACATCATCACTGCTGCGAATACTACACTTAATTTTTTCATAATTGAAATAGGGTTGTTTTAATAATTGTTTTGGTTATTTTACTTTTTCCGTCTGCTTTGCTGCGACTGCTGTGCATTACCTTTTCCTTGTTCTGCCTGCATAATCCGCATCTTATCATCGCGAATCTGTTGGTTTTCAGCAGCAGCTCCGGTTCGGGCGGGTGCGTTCTTCAGCAGCAAATCTAAGACTTTATCTGTATAATCATAGCGTTTATCGAGGAAAATCACACTAATATTGTTGCTTTTATCAAGAATAATGCCCAAGCTGTTCTTCTCTGAGACTGTGCGGATTGCATTCCAGATCTGATCCTGAAAAGGCTTCGTCAGGTTGGAGCGTGCATTGTTTACCTCGCCCAGGGTTCCGAAGCGGTTATTGAGCATGGCCTTGATTCTTTTATCCAGATCATCTACTTCCTTTTCACGTTGTTTCAGCTGATCGCCTACCAGCAGAACGCGTTCATTTTCCAGTGTGCTTTTCTTTTTATCGTATTCACTCTGCAAGGCTTGGATTTCATTCTGCCAGCCGGTGATCTGATTGTTCAGCCGCGCTTCTGCTTCTTTGTACTGCGGCATTTTATTCAGGATATAATCCGTGTCCACCACCCCGATCTTCTGCGCAGACAGCGAAAGGGAAGCGAGCAACATTAAAAAGAAAAACTGAATCTTTTTCATAGTAATTAAATTATAGAGACTGGTTCATCAGGAAGTGAGTCTGCCATCCGGCCGGTTCCGTGCCCATCACTGTTTTATCAAATCCATACGCAAAGTCAAATCCGATAAGTCCGAACGCACCCATGTACACACGCACACCTACACCTGCCGAACGCTTCAGCTGGAAAGGATTATAGGATCCGAAAGACTGATATGCATTCCCGCCTTCAACGAAAGATAAGGCATAAATCTTCGCCGTCTGGTTCATTGAAATAGGATAACGCATTTCCAGCGCAAATCTGTTATAAATCGTAGCTCCTCCGTATGGCGTGATATCCTCCAGCATTCCACCGGTGGAAGATGCGTTTTCATATCCTCTTAACGGTACCAGTTCACGGCCATCATATCGTCCACCGAACATTCCGGTTCCTCCCACGTAGAAACGCTCAAACGGTGGTGCGCCCAGTTCTTTATTATATCCGTTCAGGAAGCCCATTTCGGCAGTACTGCGGAGAACCAGCTTGCCGACCACGGTGTTGTAAACGTCAGCTTTTAATTTTACTTTATAGAATTCCAGCCATTTATACTTATCCATTTGGTCCATGGTGGAATAATCCTTATCGCTGAAGAGTGAATAAGGCGGCGTGAATTTCACTGAAGCTTCCACGTTGGAACCCATGGTCGGGAAGATGGGATCCAGGCCTGCGGAGTTACGGCTTAAACCTACATTAAAGCTAAAGTTTTTCGCAGAACCGTAATATTCGGTCGTGTTCCCAAACTGGAACGGATAGTTTTCGAAATCGTAGCTCTGAAACTGAATCCCGGTGTACAGTGAGAAGTAATCATCCGGCCATCTCAGCAGCCGGTTCAGTCCGGCACTGGCGGAGAAGATATTCAGTTTCTGGGAAAGGCCGAACTGATCGCGGTAACGCACCAATTGCTGGTTAACCCCAACCGACAACGCCGTTGGACGTGTTCCGAATAACCACGGCTCCGTGAAGGAAATCCCGTAATTCTGGAAGAACTGCCCGGCCTGCGCCTGGATTGAAAGCGTTTGCCCGTCTCCTTGCGGAACCGGTTTAAAGTCTTTGAACCTCAGGAAGTTTTTCAGCGAGAAGTTATTGAAAGTAAGGCCCAGCGTTCCGATAAACGAGCCACCACCGTAGCCTGCCTGTAACTGCACCTGTGAGGAACCTTTCTCAACGAGCGTCCAGTGAATGTCCACCGTGTTATCCTGTGGATTCGGGTTTACCTGCTGACCCAACTGTTGCGGATCAAAAAACTGCATCCCGGCCAGATCGAAGTACGTTCGTTTAATATCTGATTTCGCGAAAAGATTGCCCGGTTTCGTACGCAGCGAGCGCAGGATCACGTGGTCATGAGTGGTGGTGTTCCCGCTCCAGGTCACGCGGTTCCAGGTTGCTTTTTCCCCTTCATGAATACGGATTTCCAGGTTGATGGAATCTCCCTGCACGGATTTTTCAATCGGGATCACGTTCGAGAATAAATATCCGCTGTTCATGTACAGAGATTTCAGATCGGAGTCATCATCTTTTCCGCCATCTTCACCCACTTTTTTGTTGAAACCTACTGCGTCATAAATATCGCCGGTTTTGTAGCCTAATCTTTTCTGCAGGAAATCGGTTGGATATGCAGTGTTCCCCAGGAAGGTAATATCACCGATATAGTATTGTTTTCCTTCGCTAAGTTTTACATTAATTTCGTAATTATTCTTCTGATTTCTCCACACGGAATCGGAAACGATTTTCGCATCGCGGAAACCAAGCGAACGGTAGTAATCAATGAGATTATTCTTATCTGCTTCGTATTTTTCAGGAATAAATTTAGACGGTTTCAGGATTCCACCGATACCAAACCTTTTTTGTTTTGTGTCTTTAAATCCTTTCTTGCGCAATTTGCGGTCGGACACACTTTCATTTCCTTCAAATTCAATGTGGCTGATTTTTATCCGCTTGCCTTTATCCACATTGATCACCCAATCCACCATTTCAGGATCGGCAGCATTTACCTTATCTTCAATGGTGATTTTCGCATCAGCATATCCTTTTTTAATATATTCCTGCGGAATATTATGCTTCAGCGTGGAAACAAGATTCTGTGTGATCTTGGTACCCGGCTTCAGGTTATTATCCTTGGCCAGCTTTTCATTTTTAGACTTCCCAATTCCTTTCCCGGTAAATTTCACCTCACCGAGTTCTTTCAGGTCTTCCAGATTGAAACGCAGCACAACCTGATCACCTTCAATGCTCTGAACATAAACTGCCACCTCTGAGAAAGCCTGCTGGTCCCAAAGTTTTTTGATGGCGTTGCTGATTTTCTGACCCGGAATTTCCAGCGGTTCATTTTTGCTAAGTCCGGTGAAACGCAGGATTTGCGCAGGTGAGTATTTTTTTACCCCATCGATGACGATATCTTTCAGGATGTAGGTGCCGTTTCCGCTTTGCATGACAACGGACGTATTTTCCTGAGGCTGTTCGGGCGTTACCTGGCCATAAAAATGCGCCGAGGCCACAAACATAATAATGGGTAAGAATTTAAACTTCATCTTTTATCTTGGTACTATTCTTTTAATATTAATTTAGGATTCCCCGAGCTGTTCGCTGATTTTCCCGAAGCGCCGCTCTTTATTCTGATAGTTATAAATACACTGGAAGAAATCCTCTTTCCCGAAGTCCGGCCACAGAATATCCAGAAACTGGAGTTCGGCATACGCCAGCTGCCACAGCAGGAAATTACTCAGTCGCACTTCGCCACTGGTCCGGATCAGCAAATCCACCGGCGGAAAATCGCGGGTATATAAATGCTCTTCAAAGATTTTTTCCGTAACATCTTCTTCCTGCAGTTCACCACTCTTCAGTTTGGCACCGATTTGTTTTACGGCGCTCAGAATTTCATGCTGTGAGCCATAGCTTAAGGCAAGCACCAGGTTTCCGCGAGTATTGTTTTTGGTAATCTCGACGAGTTGTCCCAGTTGTTCGCGCACCAACGGCGGAAGTTTCTGCATATCACCGATCACGTGCATGCGGAGTCCTTTGCTGAAAATATCTTCAGCTTCCAGCAGCAGAGTTTCGGAGATCAGGCTCATCAGGGTATTCACCTCATCATCGGGCCGGTTCCAGTTTTCGGACGAGAAGGTATATAAGGTAAGGTATGGAATGCCGATTTCATTACAGGCATTGACGGCATTGCGCACAGCCTGAATCGCATGGCGATGCCCGAACGTTCTTTCGCGTCCGCGGGATTTTGCCCACCGCCCGTTTCCATCCATAATAATGGCTACGTGCTGTGGTAAAAGGTCAAGCTGGAGATTTTCTTTGATAGACTGCATTCTATTAATTGCAATAACAAGGTTGGCGGCCAAATGAATAACTAAGTCCCAAGGTAATGGAGTTTACCCAATCTTTGGAATTTGTATTGCCGATTTGCCGCTGTTTCAGGATATCGGCGGTGCGGGCTTCTGCTACCTCGCGATACGGACTTTCCTGGAGGACGGATTTATTTTTTCCGTCCACAGTAATATCTTTATTATAAGAAACCTTCACATTTTTGTCATCGATTACACTGTAGTCAATGGAATCTGAAAAGGTCGGGCGGAACATAAACTCTCCGAAGAGCGCCCAGTTATAATTAAATTTATATTTCAAACCGACACCGAAAGGAACGGCTATTGCCATCTGCTTCCCCGACTGATAACGAATGTTGGTTTCAAAATCATCCGGTGTCAGTGGCGCCTGCGCGACGTTATTCACCCGCCGGAAATCATTTTCCACAATCAGTTGCGGAGTGCTGGCAATCATGGCACCCAGCCCGCCGAAGACATAAGGACTCAGCATGCCGGTCTGCTCATCATTCACCGGAAAGAAATTATATTCAAACAAAGCATCGACTTCCATAATACTGTTGGTTCCCCACAGTTTCCGGTTGCGGCGGTATTCTTCCTTGGCACCACCATCCGCAAATTGGACATGACTATAACCCAAATTAAAGCGAAGTGTTTGGTAAGGGTTAAAATTCATTCGATATAAAACACCTCCGTAAAAGGGAATTCCAAAGTTAGATGTGTCTCCAAAGGGCTTCTGGAAAAGGTAATTTGTTCTGCCTATATCACCCACCAGATTGCTGGCGCCCAATTGTAGCCCAACTTCATGGCGCTGCCCGAAGGTAAACCCGAATAGAAACACGAATAGATAGGTCCAAAATTTATTTTTCTGCATGCAGAACAAAGTATTCTTATGAAATAGTGTGCAAATATAATACAATTTTAATCGAACAACTGTCATAATATAAAGTTAAAAAGACACAATATAATACAACAGAAACGTAAATCTACCGCTGATCTGCATGATTTTACCGTTAAAGAATCACGAGATAATTTATGTGTATTTTGCTGATGACAAGCTGTGTCATTTCAGCAACCTCGGGTTCAGCTGTCCGCGCTGGGCCTGAAGGTAATCGGAATGTGCGCACGACACCAGTTCTGCCGGTGTGGCCGGGTTTTCAAAATACCACAGGTCGCGGAAAGAGTCGCGCAGAAAAGCATAATTGGTGTCGCCAATCATAACCCAATAAGTTTCATACGCCGTTTCCGCCGGATGCGTCACGCGGATATTGTGCCCCTCCAGGAAATGCCAGATCATCTGCGCCAAGAGCTGATGGTGCAGCAGGTTTTCTGAGGCCGCATTATAATTATAGATGCCTATGGCTTTCAGCTGTTGGCTTAACCCTGCTTCTTTCATGTAGGCACAAATTTCACGGCGGTTCAGGCCGTTGACCTGAGGCTTTGTGGAAAAGGCCCCTTCTGTGCTTTCGACCGCGTTGCAATCTACCGTAACGATATCGGCGTGCCGGAAAAACGGCTCCACCCGTTCGGTGCTGCCCATCATGTCTGCCAGCCGCACCACATCACAATCTACCTGTCGCAAAAGTTGAACAGAGTCCGCCGGGTTCAGGTGTTTCTGATAGGCCAGATGATGGTAATGCTTCAGCATTAACGTTTTATCACTTAAAATCCGCGAAAGGAAATTTTTGTCATCCAGTTCTTCGCCTTCGTTTTCCAGGGAAATGGTGCCGGCAATCTGGGTATAGCTCAGGGCCTGCTGCCCACCATTCAACGCCTGAAACAGCGGATAGGCCAACGCAGCACTTCCTCCGATAATTACCGGCAAAGAATGACGTGCGTAGCAAAAAGCGATCAGCTCCGCTAACACATACTGCGTATCCGCCCACGTCCTGCCGGAAATCAGATTCCCAAGGTCCACAATCGGCACCTGAAAATCCAAACCTGATAATTGATACAGCTGTTCGCGCACCGCGCGGTAATCTGCCTTCAGCGCTATACCCTCTTCTGTCCCACGATAATCCGAGCAGAAAATAAGTACGGCCGTGCCGGGTTGCACCTCTTTCAGCAACAGATTCCCCAATTGCCAGTCGGCGACCTTTGGGATAGCAGGCGATTGTAAAATATCAGTAAGATCCATTGGTTTCAGAGTACATTTCGTATTGAAATAACGCTTAAATTATTTCTTTTTCGGCGCCGCTTTTTTCGCGGTTGTTGTTTTTTTTGCTGGTGCTTTTTTAGCAGGTGCTTTTTTGGCTTTGGTTTTAAAAGCGTCTTTATCCTGCGCCGTAATCCATTTCTTTACTTCTTCCAATGAAACATCAGCCAGTTGCTCGGCAGTATATTTTTCATCAGATTTGGTTTTAGGAATTTTAAACATCTTTTTACCAAATTTAATGAAAGGACCCCATCGGCCATTCTCAATGGAAATCTTCTCATCTTCCCACTGCCGGATATAGCGATTCGCTTCTTTTTCGAGCTTTGCTTCGATCAGTTCATTAATATCGCTTTGGGACAGATTATTGAAATCATACTTTTTAGGAACATTAATGAACAGCGACTGATATTTAATAAAAGGTCCGAAACGACCGGTTCCCTTGGTGACAGGTTCACCTTTGAAGGTAGCCACCGGCGCATCCGCAATCTTTTTCTCACGGATAATTTCTTCCGCGCGCTCCTGATCTACAGACAGCGGATCTTCGCCTTTCGCAAGACTGATGAATGTTTCGCCCCATTTCACATACGGCCCAAACCGCCCGACACCCACCGTCACAGTTTTTCCTTCTACTTCCTGCAGGTCAAACGGAATTTTAAACAGTTCCAAAGCTTCTTCCAGCGTAATCGTGGCGATATTCTGGTTGGGCATCAGGCTGGCAAATACAGGTTTCTCTTCGTCGTCCTGCTCACCAATCTGGACCATTGGCCCGAAACGGCCGATACGCGTCAGCACATTTTTACCGGTCTTGGGGTCTTTGCCCAAAATCCGTTCGCCGGTCGCGCGGTCTGCATTCTCTTCCACATCGGCAATCCGCGGATGAAATTCATTATAGAATCCCTGCAGCACCTGCTTCCATTTTTCATCACCGCTGGCAATGTGGTCAAAATCCTGCTCCACTTTAGCCGTGAATCCGTAATCCAGAATTTCCGCAAAGTTTTCGGTCAGGAACTCATTGACCACCTCACCGATATCCGTCGGTACAAATTTATTTTTATCGGCGCCGTACTTCTCCGTCAGCACTTCCTTTTTAAGTTCTTTTTTCTGCAGCACCATTTTCATCACCTCGCGTTCCTGTGCCGTGATCTCGCGCTTATCGACATATTCACGGTTTTGAATCGTCTGGATGGTTGGTGCATAAGTAGACGGGCGCCCGATGCCGAGTTCTTCGAGTTTTTTCACCAGACCGGCTTCCGTGTACCGTGCCGGCGGACGCGAGAATTTCTCGCTGGCGGTTATCTTCCGGTAGTCCAGCTTTTCGCCCACCGTTACTTTCGGCAGCAGTTTTTCGTTGTTATCCTCATCCTCGTCTTCGGTTTTCACCACGCCGTAGGCTTTCAGGAAACCATCGAACACAATAACTTCGCCCTGCGCTTCAAAATGTGGGTTCAGTTTGTTATCACCAATTTCAATAACAGTTTTTTCAATGCGGGCATTTGTCATTTGCGAAGCAAGTGTCCTTTTATATATCAGCTGATATAATTTGTTCAACTGTGCATCGCCGATACTTTTAACACTGAAATCGGTCGGGCGGATGGCCTCGTGCGCTTCCTGTGCAGAGGAAGATTTCGTAGTATATTTTCTGGGATTGCTGTAAGCTTCGCCGAACTCGGAAAGAATCTGGTTTTTCGCACCGTTAATCGCTTCCTGAGAAAGATTTACCGAGTCAGTTCTCATATACGTAATATACCCTTCCTCATACAGCCTTTGGGCTACACGCATGGTGGCCGTTACGCCATATCCCAGGCGATTGCTGGCTTCCTGCTGCATCGTGGAGGTGGTAAATGGAGCCGACGGCGAGCGTGTGCCCGGCCGGGTTTCTACGTTCAGTACCTCAAAGTCCGTACTGCTGCACTGATTCAGGAACTGTTCCGCCTCTGCTTCTTCATTAAAGTCTTTTTTCAGGCGGGCGGCAATCTCCTGTTTCTTATCATTCAGGAAAAGACCATCCAGGCGAAATGAAGATTTAGGCTGAAAATTCCGGATCTCCAGTTCACGTTCCACAACCAGGCGAACCGCCACCGATTGCACCCGACCGGCAGAAAGGCCTGTTTTCACTTTTTTCCACAACACCGGCGACATTTCAAATCCTACAATCCGGTCCAGTACGCGGCGGGCCTGCTGGGCATTCACCAGGTTCTGATCAATGGTCCGCGGATTTTCAATGGCTTTCAGGATGGCATTTTTGGTAATCTCATGAAAAACAATCCGGCGCGTTTTTTCGGTATCTAATTTAAGTTCCTGTGCCAGGTGCCAGGCGATGGCTTCCCCTTCGCGGTCTTCATCGGAAGCAAGCCACACGGTTTCCGCTTTTTTCACCGCAGCCTTCAGTTCTGTAACCAGCTTCTTTTTATCAGGAGACACCTCATAATCAGGCGTAAAAGTCTCCAGGTCAATCCCCATTCCTTTTTTGGGCAGGTCCCGAATATGCCCGAAGCTAGACTTCACTTCGAAGTCTTTGCCCAGATATTTCTGAATGGTTTTGGCCTTGGCCGGTGATTCTACAATGACGAGATTTTTAGGCATCCTGAACTTTTTTGCAAAAGTAGCCGTTTTTTTTTAATGTCCTTAAAGCTGCCTTATTTGCGCTGTTTTTGCTTGTTTAATTTCTGAAAAAACTGAAATCGCCTAACTTTGTCCTCTATTTCGCCGCCGTGAAAAAGCTTTTCCAGAAAGCGTTTAAAAATTATCAGGTTTTCTACCGGTATTTCCGGCAGAAAGGGTTTCGGCGTTTCCTGAAAGAAAACATCCTGGAAAGTGAGGGCAGCAACAGCACAAAGGCGAAATCAGTAGCACTCGGCATTTTTATTTCGCTCTCACCTTTCTGGGGATTTCACAGTTTCCTGGCCATTACGCTGTCCGTTTATTTCAAGACCAATAAACTGCTCACTTTTATGGCTTCGCAGCTTACCCTGCCGCCGCTGATTCCTTTGGTTGTGTTCAGTGCGATGGCGGTAGGTGCTCCGTTTGTGTCCGAAACGCCGGCCGCAGAACCTGACGGTTTCAGCTTTGAATTTATACAGGAAAACGTGCTGCAATATGTAATCGGCAGCATGATCCTGGCCACCGCCGGCGCATTTGTTTTCGGATTGCTGACGTACGGTGTGCTGCAAATCTTCCGCACGGGTTCAGGCAAATAATTCCCACTGCGTCAGTTTCTTATTTAAAAAAATCTGTACATTTGTTTTAACACCAAATGATGATTTATGCTGGCAGGTCTACCGCTTATTATGGAGCGCGATACGTATGGCAGCCTGCTCTATGCAGTGCTGGGCGGTTTGCTGCTGCTGGCAACCTTCCATCTGGCGATGTATTTTCAGAACCGGGACCGGTCTTATCTTCTGTACAGCGGCTATACCTTTTTTTCTTTTCTGGCATACATTCCGGTTACCCAGGACGGCTTTCTGCACGATCTGGCAGATAATCTGAACATAGGTTATATCGAGAAAATTTATTTCACGATTGTTTTCAACTGTATTTACTTTTTCTTCTTTTCGTACTTTCTTAATATTAAAAAATTTAAACCGCGCTGGTATTATATTACTACGGTGCCGGTAGGGGTATTGCTGTCGCTGGCAACCATTGCTTATCTGATTCTGGTCTTCTTCCATGATGATACTTTTTTCCGGTGGTTCCATACGGCGTTCGTCTTCCTGATCACCATTCAAACGGTCATTTCGCTGGTGTTCCTCTTTAAACTGCCCAACAAGCTGAAGTACTACATTATCACCGGCGGGCTGATTCTTTTTTTCTGCTCCATCATTGGTCAGCGCTTTATCCGCGAACTGCCCTTTATTAATATGTCCCGGAAGATGGGAGATTTTATTTATTTTCTGGGATTGTTTATAGAGAACATTGCTTTCTCTTTTGCGTTGGGTCATAAGCAGAGAATTAATTATCACAAGAAAGTACTGGCGAACCGCAGTTTCATTGCCCAACTCCGCAAAAATCAGCTGCTGAATGAAGAAATGAACCGCGAAAATGAAAAAAGGCTGAAACTGGAAAATGAAAAGATCCGCATTGAGCAGGAAATCTCAGAATTAAAACTGACTTTGCTGCAGACTCAGATGAATCCGCACTTTGTTTTCAATGCATTGAACTCCATTAAGTATTATATTCTGGATAATGATCCGGAAGTAGCCGTGGTGTACCTCAATAAATTCTCAAAAATCATTCGTACTATCCTGGTAGCCTCAACGATGAAGGAATTTACACTTCAGCAGGAACTGGATACACTGCAATTATACGTTGACATAGAAAACCTTCGCTTCCGGGAAGAACTGGACTTTCAGATCAGGATAGACCCGAAAATTAATTGTGAAGAAATTAAACTGCCTCCTTTAATTTTACAGCCTTTCGTGGAGAACGCTATTATTCACGGAGTAGCTACGGTGGATGACAAAAAGATTGTTCTGAAAATCGAACAGAAAGGAGCCTGGCTGCACATCTGCATTACCGATAACGGAATCGGCCGCAAAGAAGCCTCCAAAAGCAAAACCGGCCGTCGCTCCCTGGGCGTGGAAATCGTGGAAGGAATGCTCCGAAATTACTTCGGCGCGCACCGGTATGAAATACGCTACACAGATCTGCAAAGTCCGCATCAGGCGGCAGGAACAGAGGTATCCCTGCGTTTCCCGGCACCTTGATATTCCACCAAAATTCCTTATATTCGCAGCCTTAATAAACGGACAAAACCCCGTTGAAGGCATTGATAATGAATAAGTTTACAGAATACAAAAATCTCGATCTGGTAGGACTGGCCGAAAACATCAGCCAATTCTGGAAAGAGGACCAAACTTTTAATAAATCTGTTGAACACCGCCGCGGCCAGCCGGAATATGTTTTTTATGAAGGTCCGCCGTCTGCGAACGGCATGCCGGGCATTCACCACGTAATGGCACGTGCCCTGAAGGATATTTTCTGCCGCTATCAAACTCAGAACGGCAAGCAGGTATTTCGTAAAGCCGGCTGGGACACCCACGGTTTGCCGATCGAGCTTGGTGTGGAAAAAGAACTGGGCATTACCAAAGAAGATATCGGGAAAAAAATTTCTGTAGAAGAATATAATCAGGCCTGCCGTAATGCGGTGATGCGCTATACGGATGTGTGGAACGACCTGACCGAAAAAATCGGCTACTGGGTGGACCTGAAGGATCCCTACGTTACCTACGAACCCAAGTACATGGAAACGGTTTGGTGGCTGCTGAAACAGTTGTACGATAAGGAACTTTTATATAAAGGCTACACCATTCAGCCGTATTCACCGGCGGCCGGAACCGGACTTTCTTCCCACGAGCTGAATCAGCCGGGCACTTACCGCGATGTTTCGGATACCACGGTTATTGCCCAGTTTAAGGTAAAGACACTTTCTGAGAAACTGAGCGAAGTCCTCGCCGGAAATAAAATTTCCACGGATGATGTGGCGGGCGACTCCTGTGGTGGCGCTTTGCACTGGGAAGAATTTGATCGGGCCAACGCGGAGGCAAACCTCAACAATCTGTACATCCTCGCCTGGACGACCACGCCCTGGACACTGCCCAGCAACACAGCATTAGCAGTAGGAAAGGAGATAGCGTATGTTTTAATTAAAACCTTTAACCAGTATACATTCGAGCCGGTTTCTATTATCCTGGCAAAAGCACTTGTGCAGAAAACGCTCGGTAAAAAATATAAGGAAGGAAACACAGAAGACCTGAACAGTTATACTTCCGAAGCGAAACAAATTCCGTTTGTGATTACAGCAGCGTTCAAAGGCAGCGATCTAGTCGGTACCCGCTATGAGCAACTTCTGCCATGGTTCCAGCCGATGAACGATGCCGACAAAGCTTTCCGCGTAATTGCCGGTGATTTCGTGACCACGGAGGACGGAACCGGGATTGTGCATATTGCACCTACCTTTGGGGCAGATGATGCGCGTGTTGCCCGCGAAAGCGGAATCCCACCAATGCTGATAGAAGACGCGCAGGGAAATGCCGTGCCACTGGTGGACCTGCAAGGGCGTTTTGTTTCGGGCGGAAATACGCCGGAGCCATTTGCCGGAAAGTATATTAAGAACGAGTATTATGCAGCTGAAGAAGCGCCCGAGAAATCCTGGGACGTGGAACTGGCAATCCTGCTGAAGACGGAAAACAAAGCCTTTAAAGTAGAAAAATACGTACACAGTTATCCGCATTGCTGGCGTACCGATAAACCGGTGCTGTACTATCCGCTGGATTCCTGGTTCGTGAAAATGACCGCTGTGAAAGACCGGCTGGTGGCCCTGAATGAAACCATCAACTGGAAACCCAAATCCACCGGTGAGGGCCGTTTCGCCAACTGGCTGGAAAATGTGAATGACTGGAACCTGTCCCGCTCGCGCTATTGGGGAATCCCGTTGCCGATCTGGCGTTCTGAAGATTTAAAAGAAGAAAAAATCATTGGTTCTGCAGAAGAACTGTATAACGAAACCGAGAAAGCAGTCGCCGCCGGACTCATGACTCAAAATCCTTTTGCCGGTTTTGAACCCGGAAATATGTCGGCAGAAAACTATGCGAAAATTGACCTGCATAAAAACATTGTAGATGAAATTGTTTTGGTTTCAGACTCCGGAAAACCGATGCGCCGTGAACCGGACTTAATTGACGTCTGGTTTGATTCCGGCTCCATGCCCTACGCGCAATTGCATTATCCGTTTGAAAACAAGGAGCTTATCGACGAGCGCAAGGCTTTCCCGGCAGATTTCATTGCAGAAGGCGTGGACCAGACCCGCGGCTGGTTTTATACTTTGCATGCCATCGGAACGGCGGTATTTGATTCTGTAGCCTATAAAAACGTAATGTCCAACGGACTTGTACTGGATAAAAACGGCCAGAAAATGAGTAAACGCCTGGGCAATGCCGTTGATCCTTTTGAAACATTGCAGAAGTACGGCCCAGATGCGACGCGCTGGTATATGATTGCCAACGCCAATCCGTGGGAAAACCTGCGTTTTGACCTGGAAGGAATTGATGAAGTGCGCCGCAAATTTTTTGGCACTTTATATAATACCTATTCATTCTTTGCGCTTTATGCCAATGTGGACGGCTTTACCTATGCGGAAAAAGAAGTAGAAAACCGACCGGAAATCGACCGCTGGATTTTGTCGGAGCTCAATCTTTTGGTGAAAGAAGTGACGGTGTTTTATGAAGATTATGAACCGACCAAAGTAGCCCGTGCCATCAGTCATTTTGTGAATGACAATCTGAGCAACTGGTACGTGCGCCTGTGCCGCCGCCGTTTCTGGAAAGGCGAGTATACGGAGGATAAAATCTCAGCGTACCAGACTTTATATACCTGCCTGGAAACAGTGGCCAAAATTTCGGCACCGATCGCACCGTTCTTTATGGATCAGCTGTACCGCGACCTGAATACGGTCACTCAAAAAGAGCAGGCCGGCTCTGTACACCTTACCGATTTCCCGAAAGTTGATGAAAAACTGATTGACCAGGACCTGGTGGAAAAAACACATCTGGCGCAACAAATTACGTCGATGGTATTTTCTTTAAGAAAAAAGGAAAACATCAAAGTACGCCAGCCTTTGCAGAAAGTGATGATTCCGGTATTGGATACTAAAACGCAGGAGCAGATTTCTGCGGTGGCCGATCTGGTGAAGCAGGAAGTGAATGTGAAAGAAGTGGAACTCATCAATGCGGAAGAAGCTGCAGATCTGATCGTTAAGCAAATTAAACCCAATTTTAAAACACTGGGTACACGTCTTGGAAAGGATATGAAAAAGGTGGCCGGTGCCATTACCGCTTTCAGTACTGCGGATATTGCTTCGCTGGAAAAGAACGGCCGGGCAACCGTGGAAGGTTACGACATTTCTCTGGGCGATGTGGAGATTATGACAAAAGACATCCCGGGCTGGACCGTAACTTCCGAAGGCAAGCTCACTGTGGCATTAGATTTGAAGATGACCGAAGAATTAAAAGCGGAGGGAATTGCAAGGGAATTCATCAACCGGATTCAGAACCTGCGCAAAGACAGCGGCCTGGAACTTACGGATAAAATCAGGATTCAGATTCCGGCCGAAAGCCCTTTTGAGAATGAAATTTTAAACAATCGGGCCTACATCTCAAGCGAGGTATTGTCGGATGAGATAGAAGTCGTACATTCACTTGCAAACGGAACCGAGATTGAGATCGATGATCAGCCGTTCCGCGTACACATTGAGAAGACCAACACATAACATAACCCTGATGCCGGAGGCCTGCTTCCGGCACCATTTAAAAAAATAAACACTATGACCGAAGACAGACAACGGTACAGCGATGCCGACTTACAGGAGTTCCGGGAAATTATCCAGGGAAAAATAGATAAAGCAGAACGCGATCTGATGCTGATCCGCGAGAGTTTCATTAACGACCAGAATAACGGGACAGATGACACCTCTCCTACCTTCAAAGCATTTGAAGAAGGCGCAGAAACCCTGAGCAAAGAGCAGAACGCCATTCTGGCCGGGCGCCAGGAGAAATTTGTGCGTGACCTGAAAAATGCGCTGATCCGCATTGAAAATAAGACCTACGGTGTTTGCCGCGTTACCGGTAAGCTGATTCCCAAAGAGCGACTGCTGGCGGTGCCACACGCCACCCTCAGCATTGAGGCTAAAAACATGCAGCGATAAAAAACATTTTATCTTTTATTTCTAATCATATCAGGGTTTATGATGCCTGCCATTTTCGCAGTGCATGGTAAACCCATTTTTATTTATATCCTGATGGAATCCTTAGTTGTACACCCTAAAAACCAAATGGAACTGAATGCCCTGAAAGCAACGCTGAAAGAAATGGGCATCCGGTTCGAAAAGTTCCACACCCGCGGTTCAGCCCGTCCGCAGCAGGACAGCAGACCTGCGCCCAAAACCAACCGCAAACCCAAGACAGGTGATTCATGAAAAAAATCGCCTTTGTTTCGCTTCTGATTTTACTGATTGATCAGGTTTCCAAGTTCTATATTAAAACTCATTTTCAGCTGGGTGAAAGCGTTACCGTTGTGCCTGGCTTTCATTTAACCTTTGTAGAAAATCCGGGCATGGCCTATGGCTTTCATTTCGGTGGTTTGCTGGGCAAGTATATCCTGGTGATCATCCGCCTGTTTCTGATTGGCGGAATGGTGTATCTTTTCAACAAATGGCTGAAAGAAGGCGTTAGCAACTATTTGCTGATTCCCATGTCGATGATCTTTGCCGGAGCGATCGGCAACCTGATCGACGGTATGTTTTACGGGCTTATTTTCGACAGCGGAACCGTGTATGATGAAACCATCGGGCGGTGGATTGAATACGGCGGCGTTTCTAAAGTAGTGCCGTTCGGTGAAGGATATTCTCATTTCATGAAAGGCTGCGTGGTCGATATGCTGCACTTCCCGCTGGTTGACTGGGACGTGCCAGCCAGCGTTCCCCTGATTGGAGGCAAGCACATCGAGTTTTTCAAATACATCTTTAATGTAGCCGACTCTGCCATCACCGTGGGCGCCTTGCTGCTCTTCATCTTTAGAAAGAAAGCCTTACCCAACGGCCTGGACTTTTAGCCGTGACAAAATTTATAATCAAAATACCCGCACCAAATAGGGCGCGGGTATTCTTTGTAAAACTATTCTATTCCTAGTCGCTAATCTATGTTATTAATGAGAGCGTCTTGCTGCTCCTTTGAATGTTTCGTATTTTTGCCCTTATACTTATATCTATACTATGTCCAGAATTCTCACCGGTATTCAGGCGACCGGCACGCCGCATCTTGGCAATTTGCTGGGAGCGATTATTCCCGCTATTGAACTTTCGCAGCAGGCGCAAAATGAATCATTCCTGTTTATCGCAAATATGCATTCGCTCACGCAGATTAAAAATGCGGAGGAACTAAAGCAGAATACCTACGAGATTGCCGCCGCCTGGCTGGCCTGCGGACTGGACCCTGAAAAAACATACTTCTATCGCCAGAGTGATATCGCAGAAGTATGTGAACTCTCCTGGTACCTGTCCTGCTTCTTTCCGTATCAGCGACTAACCCTGGCACATTCTTTTAAAGATAAAGCAGACCGTCTTGGCGATGTGAACGCCGGACTCTTCACCTACCCTGTTCTGATGGCGGCCGACATTCTTCTGTACGATGCCGAAATAGTTCCGGTCGGCAAGGACCAGTTGCAACACCTGGAAATGGCCCGCGATATGGGAGCCCGCTTTAATAATCAGATGGGAGAAGTCTTCGTATTGCCACAGGCAGAACTTCAGGAAGATACTAAATACGTTCCCGGCACGGATGGCCATAAAATGTCTAAATCGCGCGGAAATATCATCAATATTTTCCTGCCCGAAAAGCAACTCAAGAAACAGGTCATGAGTATTGAAACCGACTCCCGAACGCTGGAAGAACCGAAAGATCCTGCAACGGATAAGGTGTTTGCTATTTATGAACTCATCGCAACACCGGAACAAACGGAAGAATTACGTGCGAAATATCTTGCCGGAAACTTTGGTTACGGACATGCCAAAACAGAGCTGCTGAATCTGCTGCTCACCCGTTTTGCAAAAGAGAGGGAAGTCTTTCAGTATTATATGAACAACCTGCCGGAACTGGAAGAAAAACTGCAGCAAGGCGCAGCTAAGACGCGTAAGATTGCGGCGCAAACCTTAAGCCGTGCCCGCACCGCGTTAGGAATGTAAAAAATGAAACCTCCGATTTTCCGGAGGTTTTGTTTTCTGTTATATAAGGTTTTTAAGCTCCTCCAGTTTTCGGATCACCTGCACACCATCGGCTGTATACCCATCATCGAACACGTCAAAGTAAATAACTTTCAGGCCGAAGGCTTTGCCGCCCTCCACATCGGCCACCCAGTCATCGCCTATCATCATGGAGTTCTGAGCTTCCGCAGCTGCTTTTTTTAAGGCATATTCATAAATCTCCGGCTGAGGCTTGCGTACATCGATTTCGTCTGCACTGGTGATGGTTTTAAAGTAATTTTTTATGCCGGATAATTCACATTTTCTGGCAGTCACCTCCTGGAAACCGTTGGAAAGAATATGCAACTGATAGCCTTTATCATGCAGGTATTCCAAAACTTCAAAAGCACCGGGCACCAGGTCATTATAATTTAGTATTTCATCCAGAAAGCCGGACTCAAACCGCTGAGCCAGTTCCATGTTATCAATTCCGAAAAAGAGGAAAGTGTCATAAAACCGGTGCTTGCGGAGATACTCCTTGTCGATCTCGCCATCGCGAATCTGCTCCCAGAGGCGTTCATTGATGGTATAATATTCCCGGTGAAATTCATCAAACGAAATCTGGTATTTATCCCGGATTTCCTCACGATAGAAAATGTTTTTAAGGGTGGAAAAAGCGTTACCGCGGTGGTCCCAGAGGGTATTGTCTAAATCAAAAAAAATGTGCTGAATTTTCATACAGCACAAAAATACGATAAATCGGTTAGTTCTTGCTGACCGTCTTCTGCACGCTGCTGTTCTTCAGCACCTCGATGGATTTTGAAAAACTGAGCAGGAAATCGACCGTTGATTTTCTTGGTTTCACAAGCGGAACGTTTAAAGTGTCATTTTTTTTCATTGGCTAAAAAGTTTCACTAAAAACGTACCGAAAGTATGTTTTATTATCTGGTGAGCGTAATTTGGTGCTCTTCCATGATTTTTCGCAGATTTATCAGGGCATACCGCACGCGGCCGAGGGTAGTATTAATACTGGTATTCGTCTGTTCCGCAATTTCTTTAAATGATAAGGCATCGAAAAAGCGGAGTTTTACCACCTCCTGCTGGTTCGCCGGCAAATATTGGAGCATACGCAGCAAATCTTCATTAATCTGGCGGCTGACGAGTTGCTCTTCTATATTTTCTTCATTGATGGAGATCAGGTCGAATATGGAAAACTCTTCGTTTTCATACGTGGTTTCCGAAACCTTGTTGTGTTTTGCTTTCAGGCGATAATGATCAATAATCAGGTTGTGCGCGATGCGTTTTGCCCAAAGTATAAACTTGCCTTCTTCCCGATAGCGCCCTTCTTTGAGTGTAACAATAATCTTCATGAAGGTATCCTGGAAGACATCATTCGCCAGGGAGTCATCCATTAATTTATAGAAGATGTATGAAAAAATTTCTTTTTGGTGTCGGTCTATCAGTGTTGCGAGTACCTGCTCGTTTCCTGCCGTAAATTGTTTGATCAGCCAGCTGTCTGTCTTTGTATCCATAACTCAGTTTATAAAAATGAACCACAAAAATCACCCTGCCATCAGAGTTTTTGTTTTCCTTTAATAAAAATCAGTAGAGTTTTAGATCTATAGGTGACATTTTAGTGAGTGGCTAAAATAGTAAAAAAGTTAATACTCTGTTAAAAAAAAGATAATATTTTCCAAAATTTATCAATCAAACAGCTCATACAGCATCACCACAGGTAAATTGAGGGTGAAGTTCATATTCAGTCCTTCCAGTTTTTTACCCTTAAGACCTTTTTCATCCAGTGAGAAACCATAGCCACCAGTCAGGTCTATCAATCCAAATAAAGAAACCCCGGCTTTCGGGGCTACATATTTCGTAGTAGCTTCTGCACCTACGAGCCAGTATACCGAATGATATAAATCCACATTCCGCTGAAAATTGAATAAAATATCACCCTGCACCTTCGGCATCACCGCAAATTCGCCGTTCACACTTCCCATTAATGCCGCGGCGCCCACGCGGTACACCACATCATCCGTTTTCAGCATCAATAAACGACCACCAATCTCGCCGAAGCTCTGATTCTGGTAAGCGTACCCGACATGGACTGCTTTGTGCACCGTCAGTTGCGCATTGGTCATTTGGGCAGAAAATATAATTACAAAAGCAAATAACAGCTTCTTCATAATAATGATGTTTATAAAGATTCAAAGTTAAAATAAAAACTGCTTCACCATTTCCGGTAAAGCAGTGATTTCCAAATATTTTTAAAAATTAAATTCCTTCCGGATATCTTCTACCCTGTCCAGCTTCTCCCAGGTGAAGAACTCCAGGTTATCGATGGTTTTCAGTTCACCGTTTGCTTTTTTAAAGGTACGGCTCGCCGTGAACGGCGTTCTTCCCATGTGTCCGTAGGTAGCCGTATCCCGGTAAATCGGATTGCGCAGCTTCAGGTTTTGCTCGATAGCAAACGGACGAAGATCGAACAACTTCGAAATCTTCGTCGCAATAGCGCCGTCGGACATATTTACTTTGGAAGTTCCGTAGGTATTGATATACAGGCCACAAGGCTCAGCAACACCGATAGCATAAGACACCTGCACCAGCACTTCATCCGCAATACCGGCTGCTACCATATTCTTGGCAATATGGCGCACCGCATAGGCAGCACTTCGGTCTACCTTGGACGGATCTTTTCCAGAGAAAGCACCACCGCCGTGGGCACCTTTCCCACCATACGTATCCACGATAATTTTTCGGCCCGTCAGACCGGAATCACCGTGTGGCCCACCGATTACAAATTTTCCGGTCGGGTTGATATGATAGGTTATCTGATCATTGAACAGTTCCTGAATATCACGCGGTTGCTTCGCCTTCACGCGCGGAATGACCATTCCAATCATGTCCTTGCGGATTTTTGCCAGCATCGCCTCTTCGCTGCCGAAATCATCATGCTGCGTGGAAATTACAATGGAATCAATGCGCACCGGCTTATGATCATCGGAATATTCGATGGTTACCTGCGACTTCGAATCCGGACGCAGATAGGTAATATCACTGTTTTCCCGGCGAATGGCAGAAAGCTCTTTTAGAATGGCATGTGCCAGATCCAGTGCCAGCGGCATATAATTCTCTGTTTCATTCGTGGCGTAACCGAACATCATTCCCTGGTCACCGGCTCCCTGCAGATTGGCGCGGGTTTCGAAATCATCGGATTCAGAAACGCGGTCTACGCCCTGATTGATATCCGGAGACTGCTCGTGAATGGCAGAAATCACGCCGCAGGAATTGCCGCTGAACATGTATTCGCCCTTGGTATAGCCAATTTCATTGATGACGGTGCGGGCAATGTCCTGCACATCCAGATATGCCTGAGATTTCACTTCGCCGGCCAGCACAACCTGTCCGGTAGTCACAAGCGTTTCGCAGGCCACTTTGGAATTCGGGTCGAAAGCCAGAAAGTTATCGATTAAGGCATCAGAGATCTGATCAGCTACTTTATCCGGATGTCCCTCGGAAACCGATTCAGAGGTAAATAAATAAGACATAATTCTTTTGTTTGTTTAGATAAAAACAACAGAAGAAAAAAGGCGCTGACTGCAAAGGAAACTAAAAGATAAGATCGTTTTTAGCATTTTTTACAGAGGTTGCAATCAGTACAAATTTTTCCTCCCGGGTTGTTGGGCGCAAATTTAGGGGTTATTTCGCAGCGGCACAACATTATTTTGCTGCGATAAATCATTGAGGCTTAATGCCCACAAATTCTTTTGGTTCTTTATTATAATTCAACTGCTTTTCCAGGGAAGAGGAGATAAACGCGATCAGTTCATCCAGGATTTTCTGCTTGTACGTGGGTTTATAATAAATCATGGAAATCTCGCGGTACGGGAAAGGTTTGCGGAAACGCTTCACTTTTTCGCGCTGTTTTTCCGAAAGCTGTTCCACGGCAAGTTCCGGCAGGATACTGATACCGCCCAGCCGGTCTACCAGCTGTACCAGCGTATTAATATTCGAGGCGGTAAAATCCAGGTTTTTCGGCGTAGAAGTATTTTCCCGCAGTTCACAGATGTTTTCAAACTGGGTCCTCAGGCAGTTTCCTTCTTCCAGCAGCCAAACTTTGCGCACATCTATTTTTTCAGGAATCACGAAGCTGTCTTTCTTCTGTTCCTCGCTTTCTTCCGCCGTGTAAAGCATCAGCTCTTCATTGAAAAGAAAATCCTGATAAAATTCTTCAGCCGCGGCGTACGGTGTCGAAATAATTCCGGCATCAATTTCACCGGTTTTCAGGGCACGGATAATATTGTCGGTGGTGAGTTCTTTTACATTAAGCTCAATCCGCGGATGCTCCTGCAGGAAATTAAACAAGCTGGCCGGCAATACATATCCTGCCACCGTGGGAATAATTCCGAGATTTACTTTACCTGCCAGCACATTGTTCAGCGCATTGGCTTTGCTTTTTAAATCATTAATCGCATCAATGACTTTTTTTGCTTCTTCAATAATCTGCGCGCCCACATCGGTAGTACGAATGGGATGGGTGGTGCGGTCAAATACCTTGACATCCAGTTCGTCCTCAAATTTCTGAATCATGGCACTTAAAGTCGGCTGGGTTATAAAACAGGCCTGCGCAGCATTGCCGAAGTGCCGGTACTTATCAACGGCGATGAGATATTCGAGTTGCTGAATGTTCATAGATTATTTTTTCCTATGCCAAATATAGGTATTATCTCTTTAGGTGGTAATATATTCATATTCTGCTTTAAAATAAATGGAAAAGCCTGCAAAATCAGGACTCATAAACCTTTAAGTGGAAAATATTGTTTAATTTGCGGCACTATTTTTATAAAGTACTCCCAGTTATGACAAACGAGAACATTGTAATAGAAAGAGACGCGCGAACAGCCATCATCACCATCAACAGGCCAAAGAATCTGAATGCGCTGAATGCTGCGACGATTAAAGAAATAAGCACCGCCCTGGATATGCTATCCGCAGACGATAACTGCCGGGTCATCATCATAACCGGAAGCGGTGAAAAAGCGTTTGTTGCCGGAGCTGATATTAAGGAGTTTGCTGATTACAGTGTAGCCGAAGCCGAGCAACTGGCGCGTACCGGTCAGGATACTTTATTTAATAAAATTGAAAACATGAGCAAACCGGTGATTGCTGCAGTGAATGGTTTTGCCTTGGGCGGCGGCCTGGAGCTGGCACTGAGCTGCCATATCCGATACGCTTCAGATAATGCAAAACTGGGCCTGCCCGAAGTTACGCTGGGCCTCATTCCGGGCTACGGCGGAACCCAAAGGTTGCCAAAGCTGATTGGCAAAGGACTGGCTAATGAGATTATTTTCTCGGCTAAAATGATGGGCGCAGCACGCGCAAAGGAAATCGGTTTGGTGAATGAGGTCTTCAGCGCCGATGAACTACTGGATAAAACAAAAGAACTTGCCGCGCAGATTGCCGCCAATTCACCAATGGCGATTGCCAAAGCAATTGAGGCCGTAAACCAAAGTGATACGAAAGAAGGTTTTGAAACCGAAATCGCCTCTTTTGGTGCACTGTTCGGAATGAATGACAAGAAGGAAGGCGTGCAAGCTTTTCTGGAAAAAAGAAAACCCGCCTTTTAAAATGGCCAATACCACACTGCAACCGGAAGTTACCAAATTTGACCGCGCTTACCTGAGAATGGCGCAGGTGTGGGCACAACTTTCGCACTGCGAGCGCCGAAAAGTGGGCGCCATTATTGTGAAAGACCGGATGATTATTTCAGACGGGTACAACGGCACACCCTCCGGGTTTGAAAACTGCTGTGAAGATGAGAACGGCAAAACCTTGTGGTACGTGCTCCATGCAGAAGCAAATGCCATCCTGAAACTGTCGCGCTCCACGCAATCAGCGGAAGGTGCCACGCTTTATCTGACACTTTCCCCCTGCAAGGAGTGCAGCAAACTGATATTGCAGGCAGGCATCAGAAAGCTGGTGTATATTGATGAATATTCAGATGAAGACGGCATTGGTTTTCTGAAGAACCACGGCATCGAAGTGCTGAAAGTAACTGACCTTTAATTTCAAAAAAACACAACACAATGACCTGGGATGAAAAAATAACCGATTTCGAGAACTTTCTGAGATTTGAAAGAAACTTTTCCAATAATACGGTAGATGCGTATCTGCGTGATATCAAAAAACTGAAGGACTACGGCAGCATCGACCTGGAAGGCGTTGGTCCGCTGGATATTACCTTCGAGCATATTCAGGAATTCCTGTTTCAGTTTTCCAAAAAGAAGTTCAGTGAGCGCACACAGGCACGCTGGGTTTCTTCCATCAAAGCGTTTTTTAAATATCTGCAGGACGACGAACTCAGAAGCGATAATCCGGCTGCGCTGGTGGAAGGTCCGAAACTCGGCCTTTACCTCCCGGATACTTTAAGCTATGAAGATGTGGAGCGCATCATCAAAGCGATTGATATTTCCACCGATTTGGGCAAGCGGAACCAATGCATGATCGAGGTATTATACGGCTGTGGTCTGCGGGTTTCCGAATTGATTGATTTAAAGATTTCCAATATCAACTTTAAGGAACTGTACCTGAAAGTAGAAGGCAAGGGCGACAAAACACGGTTTGTTCCACTAGCTTTATACACGGCTCAGCTTATCCGCGAATACATCGATACGGTACGTTCTAATTATAAAATCAACAAAAAGTGCGAAGATATTTTGTTCCTGAACAGCCGCGGTTCTGCTATGTCCCGTGTGATCGTCTTCATTATCATTAAAGAACTTACGGAGAAAGCAGGCATCAGCAAGAAGATTTCCCCGCACACCTTCCGCCACTCTTTCGCCACACACTTGTTGCAGAATGGTGCAGACCTGCGGTATATCCAGGAAATGCTCGGCCACAGCAGCATCACGACCACGGAGATTTATACCCACCTTAAAAATGACGAACTGCGTGATGTGATCCTGAATTACCATCCCAGAAATATGGCTGAATGAAGCAACTCTCCTACTGCCCGCAATGCGGTGAAAAAACACTGACTTGGCAGGAGCCGAAAAAATGGTTCTGTCCCGAATGCCGGTTTACGCTCTATCATAATATGGCAGCGGCCGTGGCGGTCATCATCCGTTGCGAAGAGGAAATCTTTTTCACGCGCCGTAATCAGCAGCCGGGATTGGGAAAGCTTGATCTGGCCGGCGGCTTTGTAGATCCGCAGGAAACAGCAGAAGGTGCCTGTGCCCGGGAACTTTTTGAGGAATTGCAGTTGCAGGTGGATAAAAGCAATCTGCGCTACACCGGCAGTCATCCCAATGTGTATCAGTACAAAAACATTCCGTACCAGACGCTGGATTTATTCTTCGAGTATCGTGTTGCGGAGCGTTTTGCGGTGGATATGGAAACTTCAGAAATATCGGAAACCGTTTGGATTCCGGTGCAGGAAATTCAGACTGGCCAACTGGCGTTTGAATCCCAGCGATTATTCTTAAAAAAATACCTAAAGCTGTAATCATACCCGCTAAAGAAACGATGAAGGAACAAATCATCTACGAGGACAACCATTTGCTCATCATTAATAAAAAAACCGGACAGCTGGTGCAGGGCGATAAGACCGGCGATGCCTCGCTGCTGGAACTACTGAAAGACTTTATTAAAAAAAGAGACCAGAAACCGGGCAATGTGTTCCTGGGATTGGTGCACCGGATTGACCGGCCGACCTCGGGGCTGGTGATTTACGCTAAAACCTCCAAAGCACTCACGCGACTGACGCAGATGGTGAAGCATCGTGAAATTAAAAAGACCTACTGGGCAGTAACGACGCCTGCAGATATTCCGGCACAGCAAAGACTCGTGAATTACCTGCTGAAAAACGAGAAAAGCAATAAGTCCACCGTGTTCACCAAACCAACGCCGAATGCAAAAGAGGCCATCCTGAACTATCAACTTTTGAAGAAACTGGACAATTTCCAGTTGCTGGAAGTAGATCTGGAAACCGGCCGGCACCACCAGATCCGGGCGCAGTTATCCAAATTAGGAGCTCCGATCAAAGGCGACCTGAAATACGGCGCCCCGCGCTCCAATCCCGATGGCGGCATTCATCTGCATGCGCGGCAACTGAAGTTGATCCATCCCGTGACGAAAGAAGAACTGAAGGTGACAGCACCGGTTCCGGCAGGAGATGCGGTTTGGGCGGCGTGTGAAAGTTAATTTAAATTAAAATATTTTTAAAAAAATAAAATCCTCTTTTTGAATAAACAGAGGATTTCATTTTTCAGGTTACAATGTCTTTGGGGTTATACCGCCGTTGTCATTAGTTTCCATTGCAGGCAACATATTCGGATCTTCCTTTGCCAGCTTATTGCGGGTCGGAATTTTATAATTTACCGAAAGACCAAAAGTACGCGTATCGCTTTTGCTGTACAAAAAGACACTGTTGCCGGTCACCGGTGTGGAGTGCAGTTGGGTAGCCTGGGTATTAAACAGGTCGTTGCCGAAAACAGAAAGTGTAAGTTTATCATTCAGGAATTTCCGGGAGAAGGTCAGGTCGAAGCGCTCATTAAACGGCCGCTCTGATTCGAAATAATAGAATCCTGCCTTTTTTGAAAGCAAATTGTAGTTTGCAGTCATTTTCACCTGATACGGCAAGATCACCTGCGCCATCAGGTTTAGCACTTTCAGCCCTTTCGAATCTCTGCCCAAAATTTCATGTTTAATATAACCTGCATACACAAAAACAAAGTTGATTTTATCCGGGTTAAAATTCACTTTCATAATTTCACTCAGCGGTGTATTGAAAATCATAAAAGGGATCGGCATTCCTATATTGAAATTATGAATCCGCATATCCGGAATGTTCACCTGCTCACTTTTGATGACGTCGCCTTCGCGCGATAAGGACTGTGCGACCTGATTGTCAATCTGCGATACATTATAACCGATGAAGGCATAATCGAAAGCAGACACTTTCACCTCGAAATTATCATAAATAGTCGGTTGCAGATACGGGTTTCCCGATACGGTGGAATTCGGTCCGGCAAAGGTATTGTTGTTCGGGTTCAGCGCTGAGATGCTCGGCAGTGTAATTTTTTTGTTATAATTAAAGGCCAGATATACCTGGTTCATAAAATTATACTGAACACTGGCATTCGGGAAAAAACGAAATTTATTAAAAGGAATTAAAGCCGACTGCTGCAGCATCCCTTCATTATCCGTGAAGCGGGTAATACCGGAAATATCATAATTTTCGGCGCGGGTTCCCAGGGTAAAATCAAACTTGTTCAGTTTCGCCTGCAATTCCAGGTAGGAAGCAGCCGTATTGCGTTCATATTCCAGATTTGTGATGCCTTTACTGGACGTGTTGAACTGCTGATATTCATACAGACCGCCAAAACTTATTTTACCCTCATCCAGAAGCCGGAGCGGCTGGGAATAGTCCACCTTCAGATTGGAAACCTGCATCAAAGAACTGTTGTCCAGCAGCCTTCCCAAAGTCTGGTAGCCGCCTGCCATGGACTGATTATAAATATTATCCTGATAAAAGTCGTTATTGCTTCTGGTGTAGCCTGCCTGAAAGTCGAGTTTGCGGTTTTTATCATCAAAACGTTTTTGGTACGTCAGCACGCCTTCCTGGCGCAGGGAATTGGTTTTGGCGGCGTCCAAAGCTGTAAATTCGTTAATGATATTTCCCGGTAAAGCAAAGGAACCACTACTCAGGGTTTGGTTGTCATTATTATTCTGATAAACATCATAGTTCACCAGAAGTTTATCCATTCCCAGATCAAAAGTAAGTCCCGCTTTGGCAAAGGCGCCACGACCAATACGGTCTGTATCGGTAAACGCTAAATAATCCTGATTGCTGAACAGTTTGCTTTCGCGGTAGTTTTGACCTACGCGAAGTTGCCAGCCGAAGTATTTATTACGCGCATTCAGACTAAGCGAGTGGCTCGTGCGGCTGCGGAATTTGTCTTCATTGGTGAAAGAATAATTGCCGGAATAGGTTGCAGAAAGATACTTGAGTGCATTTTTATTCGTCACGATGTTCATAATAGCGCCGCCTGAGGAAGCCGGAAACTCGGCGCCGGGCTGGGTAATTACTTCGATCTTCTCAATGGAATTGGCGGGCATCCCTTCCAGAAAAGAAGTTAATTCATTGCTGGAAATATTCAGCGGCCGCCCGTTCAGATACACATCCAGCAGCTTTCCCTGGTACATCATGCCGGCCACGTCGGTGGCAATCAGGCCCGGCAGTTTTTTAATACCTTCCATAGCGGAACCGGTGTTCAGGTGCTCCTGCTCCGAGAAGTCAAAAATAGTGCGGTCCGCCTTCTGTTCTACCGCCTTTTTGGTTTTAACGATAACCACACCTTCGATGTCCTTTTCTTTCGTCCCTGAATTTTTATCCTGCTGTGCCAGAGCTGTCTGCGAGAAGAATAACGCGGCCACCACGAGCGGTACTTTATAATTCATATATCAACATTAAACCTATAAGACAACGGAAAGCTGGATTTGTTACAGAGT
Source organism: Chryseobacterium salipaludis (assembly GCF_022968825.1). GTDB lineage: Bacteria > Bacteroidota > Bacteroidia > Flavobacteriales > Weeksellaceae > Kaistella > Kaistella salipaludis. Next base: position 460,593 of record NZ_JALHKS010000002.1, on the reverse strand, counting down.
GGAAGGCATCTGCTGATAATAAATCAAGGCGGAAGCAGGTGCTTTTATAAAAATATCTGGCCTCTTTATTATAAAGCACAAAAAAAACCGCTCAGTCTCCTGAACGGTTTTCATATATCAAGTTAAAAACTTTTAAGCATTCGCGTTTTTCGCAGCTTCGGCAGCGATGAGGTTTAGCGCAGAGCCGGCCTTAAACCAGTCGATTTGTTGTGCGTTGTACGTGTGGTTCGTCAGGATGATATCCTTCGTTCCGTCCGCGTGTACCAGTTCAAGAGTCAATTGTTTCCCCGGAGCAAACTGGTCCAGATCAAGGAAGTTTACGGTGTCATCTTCCTGGAATTTATCGTAATCCTCTTCGTTCGCAAAGGTAAGTCCCAGCATTCCCTGCTTTTTCAGGTTGGTTTCGTGGATACGTGCAAAGGACTTCACCAGTACCGCTTTCACGCCCAGGTGTCTTGGTTCCATCGCGGCATGCTCGCGGGAAGAACCTTCACCGTAGTTCTGGTCACCCACTACGATGGTTGGGATTCCGGCAGCTTTGTAGGCTCTGGCGACGGCCGGAACTTCACCGTATTCGCCGGTCAGTCCGTTCTTCACCATGTTCGTTTCCATATTGTAGGCGTTGATCGCACCGATCAGCATGTTATTGGAAATGTTATCCAGGTGGCCACGGTACTTCAACCATGGACCCGCCATGGAGATGTGGTCAGTGGTACATTTACCAAAAGCTTTAATCAGCACTTTGGCACCGGTAATATTTTGTCCGTTCCAAGGCTCGAAGGGTTGCAACAGTTGCAGACGGTCAGAGTCAGGATTAACGATCACCTGGACGGAAGAACCATCATGAGACGGTGCCTGATATCCGTTATCATCTACGGCGAAACCTTTTGCCGGCAGTTCAAATCCGCGCGGTTCATCCAGCATTACCTGCTCACCTCTTTCGTTGGTCAGTGTATCGGTAATCGGGTTAAAATCCAGTCGGCCGGAGATCGCTACTGCCGCTACCATTTCCGGAGAGGCTACAAATGCGTGCGTGTTCGGGTTTCCGTCGGCACGTTTTGCAAAGTTTCTGTTGAAGGAATGAATAATGGAGTTTTTCTCTCCTTTTTCAGAACCTTCCCGATCCCACTGTCCGATGCATGGTCCGCAGGCATTGGTAAAGATTCGTGCATTTTCAAATTTGCGGAAGGAATCCAGGAAACCATCACGCTCGGCAGTAAATTTCACCTGCTCGGAACCCGGGTTCACCCCCAGAATTGCTTTTGGCTTCACACCTTTCGCAAAGGCATCTTCCACGATAGAAGCTGCACGGGAAAGGTCTTCGTAAGAGGAGTTGGTACATGAACCAATCAGCGCCCATTCCACTTCAATCGGCCAGCCGTTCGCTACCGCCTTTTCGTGGAAATCAGCCACAGGCGTCGCTAAATCCGGAGTGAAAGGTCCGTTGAGGTGCGGGGAAAGCACATCCAGATTAATTTCGATTACCTGGTCAAAATATTTTTCAGGTTCAGCATATACTTCTGCATCACCGGTTAAGTGTTCCGCGATCTGGTCTGCAGCATCCACCACATCTTGGCGGCCTGTCGCAGAAAGGTATCTGCGCATGGAATCATCATACCCGAAGGTAGAAGTGGTGGCACCGATTTCCGCACCCATGTTGCAGATGGTTCCTTTTCCGGTAGCAGAAAGAGATTCAGCCCCTTCACCGAAATATTCCACGATGCAGCCGGTTCCTCCTTTCACTGTCAGGATGCCTGCTACTTTCAGGATGATATCTTTTGCAGAAGTCCATCCGTTCAGCTTTCCGGTCAGTTTAATACCGATTAGTTTCGGCATTTTCAGTTCCCATGGCATTCCTGCCATCACGTCCACCGCATCGGCACCACCAACACCGATGGCCACCATTCCGAGTCCGCCGGCATTTACCGTATGAGAGTCAGTTCCAATCATCATTCCGCCCGGGAAGGCATAATTTTCCAGCACCACCTGGTGGATGATTCCGGCGCCCGGCTTCCAGAAACCGATCCCGTATTTATCGCATACTGAACTCAGGAAGTTGAACACCTCCGAGTTTTTATTCAAAGATTCCTGCAAGTCGCGCTCGGCACCTACTTTTGCCTGGATCAGGTGGTCAGCGTGGGCGGTACTTGGTACGGCAACTTTCGATTTTCCGGCCTGCATAAACTGCAGAAGCGCCATCTGGGCAGTTGCATCCTGCATTGCCACACGGTCCGGTGCAAAATCCACATAGGAATTCCCGCGTTCAAAGGCCTGGGTAGCATTCCCGTCCCAAAGGTGGGTGTACAGGATTTTTTCTGCCAGTGTCAGCGGTTTCCCCACAGCGGCACGCGCTGCCTCGATACGGGCGGGGTAACGCTCGTACACCTTCTTAATCATATCAATGTCGAAAGTCATATGCATTTATTTTTAAGTCAAAATTCAGAAACCCAAAATTACAAAATTTTTTAGCTTTGTTCCGTGTAAAGCGATACCGTTTCTGTATGGCAGCCATTTTTAAGTTCTATTTTTAACCGTTTTAAATAAGAAACTGTATTTTGATTGGAGCGAGGGTTCCTTTATAAAAATTACGCTTTGGCTGAACTGCCTTTAATTTTAATGATCAAATAGGAAACCTCTTCTGCTGTTCTTAATTTTTCAATTTTAACTTTTAAAAAAATTACCGCTCCTATACTCATGTTCAGATATTTATTGATATTGCTTTTCAGTTCTTTATTGCAGGCGCAGAATATGACAGATGCTCCGCCAACCTTGAAGGTAAAAACAGAGGAAATAAAAAAGCATCATGTTGAAGTTCCAGACCGTATTCCTAAAAAACTGAACGGGCTTTTTGGTTTTTCAGACCAATCCGGTAAGATGATGATCCCGGCAGAGTACAGCAATGTCGGCTTCTTCACCGAGGATTGCAACCTGCTCAATTCTCCGTCGGCCGCCGTGCGCAAATACGGAACTGCTGAATACGCCTCGGTCCGCTACCGCGGAGAAGACTATCGGATTGACAAAAAGGGGAAACGCGTCTATCATTTTAAAGACAAAGACCTAGGGCAGTGCCCTTCCCAATTCCGCGCCCAGCTGTTTCACGCTTATATTATGGGTAAAATGTACGGAATTATCGAAGATGCAAAATTTGATAATCCCTATGATTACCGGCAGTTCACGATTTACCCGCAGTATGAATACCTCCACATTCTGGAAGGCGATGATTTGGAAAACCCGATGATCATTGCCGTGCGCAATAATAAGTTTGGTGTGATTGATATCCACCAGCGCATCATTATCCCGTTTGTATACAATGACATCAAAAGAAATTACAGCTGGAAACTGGCCCGCCTTTTCGAAGTAAGCGACAATGGCCGCGACTATTATTTTGTGGACCAATACAACCGCGCGTATTAATCCAAAAAGAAGTCGTACTTTTGCCGCCAGAAATTAAAGGGGTGCTGTAACAGGCTGAGATGATACCCGATGAACCTGGAACAGGTAATGCTGTTTAGGGAAACTTAATGAGGTAATTTTAGAAATTTGGAAGTGCAACGCGCTGCATTTTTAAATTAAAAGATTTCACATTAAAACATTGTTAATCACCCCTTTTATTCTATTAATTAATATTAAAAAAATTAAAGAATGAAAGGATTTATTTTTTTAGGGCTGTTGTCAGCTCCGTTCTATCTGGCGCAAACTACCGCGCAGGATTCTGTGAAAACACAGAACATCGAAGCTATTACCTTTTTGCGGCGATTACCGGTTACCAAAGAAATCATTAACGTTGAAAAAGACCTGGGGCGTAAAAATCTGGGCGAAGATTTGCCCGTGCTGCTCAAGAATCAGATGTCGGTTATTTCTACATCCGATGCCGGCAACGGGATTGGCTACACCGGTCTTCGCATCCGGGGTGTCAGCGCAAGAGGAATTAATGTAATGCTGAACGGTATTCCGTACAACGACAGCGAATCGCAGGGAACCTTCTTCGTCAACGTGCCGGATATCACCAGCTCAGCCTCCCAGATTGTCATTCAGCGCGGGGTGGGAACTTCTTCCAATGGCGTTTCTTCATTTGGGGCGAGTGTAAATATTCTCTCGAAAGACCCGGAGGAAACGTTTTATCTAAAGACCGATGACAGCTATGGCTCCTTTAATACCTACAAGTATTCGGCGGAAGCCGGCACGGGAAAATTCTGGAACAACCGCCTTTCGGCGATGGGTCGTTTCACGCACATCCACTCCGATGGGTATATCGACCGCGCTTTTTCAGATCTGAATTCCTATCATTTTGCGGCATTGTTTGAGGAGAATAAAACCAGACTGAAACTGATGACTTTTGGCGGGAAAGAAAAAACCTACCAGGCCTGGAATGGAGTGGATAAAGCAACATGGGAAACCAATCCGACGTTTAATTATTCAGGCGCCATCTATAATAGTGACTGGAGTGAAATTGTTGATTTTTATGACAACGAAACAGATAATTACCGTCAGAACCATTATCATTTATTGTGGCAGCAGGACCTGAATCCCAACTGGAATCTGGAAACAACGTTCCACTATACGCGGGGTAAAGGTTTTTATGAAAACTACAAACAGGACGCTAAGTTCTCCAAGTACAATCTTGCAGATATAACAGTAAATGGCAACCCCGTAAAGCGCACCGATTTCATCCGTAAAAAGTGGCTGGACAATCATTTCTACGGCGCGGTTTCTACTCTGTACGGAAAACTCAATAACTGGGATGTAAACCTGGGACTGGTGGCAAATCAGTACACCGGCGCACACTTCGGAAATGTAACCGGCGTGTACTTTCCGGAGATTCATGAACACGAATATTACCGCAATGATGCCCTGAAAACGGAGTTGGCAGGTTTTGCCAAGTTTATTGTTAATGTAAATCAATGGGAATTTTTCGGTGACCTGCAATTAAGAAACATTGATTACAGCACCGAAATCATTCAGGCCGGTGATGGTGAAGGAATTGATCTTGATAAAAACTGGCTGTTCTTCAACCCCAAAGCCGGTGTGAATTACCGAATTCCCGGCGGGAAACTGTTTTTGTCAGCAGCTGTTGCACAGCGCGAGCCCAACCGGCAGGATTTAAAAGACAACCTCAATACCGTTGCTGAAAAATTATATGATTATGAAGCAGGTTTCGAAAAGAACATTGGTAAAGTTTCGTTGTCCGCTAACCTATTTTATATGGATTACATCAATCAGCTTGTACTAAGCGGAAAGCTGGATGACATTGGGGTGCCGATTCGCGAAAATATCGGCAAGACGTACAGAATGGGGGCGGAAATTGGAGCTGCCGCCGCCGTGTTACCGTGGTTGAATCTCACCGGAAACGTAACCATAAGCGAAAATAAGATTAAAAAATACACCGCAGAACGCACCATTGATAATCCTGCCAATCCGGGGACGCAAATTACCGTTACCGAAAATCTGGGCGGACAGAAATTATCTTTTTCCCCCGGTGTTACTGCCAATCTGCTGCTTGATTTCCAGCTGGCTAAAAACTTCAGTGTAGGACTGCAAAATCAGTATGTCGGCACCCAGTATCTGGATAATTCCAACCGCGAAGAACTGAAACTTCAGGATTATGTTTTGTCGGACCTGTCTGCGCAATACCTGCTCCCGCTTCGCAAAACGGATGTTACGCTGAAACTTTTGGTAAACAATATCCTCAACCAGAAGTACGTGAACAATGGCTTTGCGGATGGTATTAATCCGTATTATTTCGCACAGGCCGGAACCAACTTTATGTTTGGGCTCAGCCTTAAATTTAAATAACCCACAGGACACATTCAATAACACTCAGGAAGAACCGCTTGCAAAGGCGGTTTTTCTTGTATTGATAAACTCAGTCAAAAAACATAAATTTGCTGCCGTATGAATTTTTCTCAAATCCTTCTGGAATATCTTAAAAAACAGGGCAGTGTGTGCCTGGCAAGCTTCGGGACTTTTTCCCTGCAAACCACTCCTGCGGCGCTGGATGCAGAAGGTAAGAGCCTGCTGCCACCGGGAATGCAGATTTCCTTCCGGCCGGACTGCGAAACCACAGATACCGCTTTTCTGCAGTTCATTTCAGGCGAGAAGAGCCTGACACTTTCTGAAGCCGCGCTTTTTGTGCGCCAGCAAACCGGCTACTGGAATGCAGCACTGGAAAAAGATAAAACACTTATCATTCAAGAGCTCGGTACTTTTTACCTCGAGGACAGTCATCTTCATTTTAAAGGAAACCGGGTAGAAGCTGCTTCGCCAGCCTTTTTTGGCCTGGAAGAAATTAATCTGTCCGAAGTTCGCAGCACACGGAAATCCGGCAGTTCTTATGGATTTGGTAAAGTATTGCTCTGGACAGTCATCGTTGCGGGCCTGGCTGCCGCCATTGCTTATTTCACGGTGATGCAACCGGAACTGCTTTTCGGCAAAAAATCTTTTGAATCCGTCCCGCCGGCACCACAGGTGGCAACCCCGGTCGTTCAGGACACGCTAAAAACAGATACCCTTTCCCTCATTCAGGATTCAGCTGCCGTTGATTCCACCGCAGTGGCAACACCTGCCAAAAAGTGGAAACCTAAAAAGAAAAAATGGAAAAAATAAAAAAAGCCTCAGCATCGCTCACGGTGATGACCAATATCGTTTTGCCCAATGAAACCAACTCTTTGCGCAACCTTTTCGGCGGTGAACTGCTTGCCAAGATGGACCGTTGCGCTTCCATTTCCGCAGCGCGCCATTGCGAGCGCCGGGTGGTAACTGCTTCTGTGAATCACGTTTCTTTTAATCATCCGATTCCGGAGGGCGGCATCGTCGTGCTGGAATCCAAAGTTTCCCGCGCCTTTTCCACCTCGATGGAAATTTATGTGGATGTGTGGCTGGATGATCCTATTAGCCAAAAGAAAATTCACACCAACGAAGGGATTTATACTTTCGTAGCCGTGGACGAATACAACCGCCCGATTCCTATTCCGCGCATGGAACCGGAAACCGAAGAAGAAATACAGCGATTTGAAGCAGCACTGCGCCGCAAAGAACTTTCACTTATTCTCTCCGGACGCATGAAAGCGGCAGATTCGGTTGAACTTAAAAAACTCTTCGGAAGTAATTAACACCTATGAAAGTCCTGCTGCTGGACCGCAACCATCCGCTGATTACGGAGCAACTTACCGACCGGGGCTTTACGCTGGATGAAGCGTACGATTTGCCTTATGAGGAAGTTTGCCAGATCATCGGCGAATATGAAGGCATCATTATCCGCAGCCGCATTCCGGTCAATAAAAATTTGCTGGAACATGCAACACAACTGAAATTTATTGCACGCGTCGGTGCCGGAATGGAAAACATCGATGTGGCGTACGCGAAAGAACGAAACATTGCCCTGATTAATTCTCCGGAAGGCAACCGCGACGCCGTGGCAGAGCAGGTCGTGGGAATGCTCCTGATTTTGATGAACCGCCTTTTTATTGCGGCGCAGGAAGTAAAGAACGGAATCTGGAGACGGGAAGAGAACCGCGGAGATGAATTGTGCGGCAAAACCGTGGGGCTTATCGGGTATGGAAATATGGGCAAAGCAACCGCCCGCCGACTTTCCGGCTTTGGGTGCAAGGTTATCTTTTATGATATCCTGCCGGATCTGGGAGATGCATTTGCAACTCAGGTAAGCCTGGAAGAATTGCAGCAGTGCGCAGAGATCATCAGCCTTCATATCCCGATTACACCGGAAACGCATCATCTCATTGATGAAAACTTTATTGCCGGGATGGCTCAGCCTTTCTATCTGGTGAATACCGCCCGCGGAAAGAATGTAAAAAGCAGCGCGCTCGTCAGTGCCATTAAAGAAGGGAAAGTAAAAGGTGCTGCGCTGGATGTATTGGAGTTTGAAAAAGCTTCTTTCGAAAATGTAGAAGTTAAAAACAGTGACCTGGAATTTATGCTTCAGTCCGATAAGTGCCTGATTACGCCACACATCGCCGGTTGGACGGCGCAAAGCAAAATAAAACTCGCCCAGTTCATCGTCGATAAAATCCTGCAGTCCTTCGCTCCGTCGAAACCATAACCGCTGTCTGCGGCGTCGGAATTTTCTTAAAAAACCCTTACCTTGCGCTTCCTTTCGATAAAGTTAGCTGAATGAAATTTTTCCTGCCCTGTCTTTTTACGGTTTTTATATGTGTAAGTTCCTGTTCTGATAAAGCTGAAAAACCCGAAGAGAAAACCTCAGGCCTGCCGGATTACAGTCATGTTGAAGTCGATAAACTGTACGCCAAAGAGGATACACGGCTGCAAAACGAAGATTCAATTCTTTCTGTCTTAGACCAGTATTATACTCAGATTTGGGAAAAAGGAAATCTCTGGGGCGGCTTTCTTGTTGCAAAGGGTGACCGCATTCTGTACGAAGGATATCGGGGATATGCCCAGGCGGACAGCACCGATGCCATTACGGCGCAAACTCCCCTGCATGTAGCGTCTGTTTCAAAAACCATCACCTCGATGACGGTGCTGAGACTCGTGGAAGCGGGCAAGATTAAACTGGAGGAACCGCTCACTACATACTTTGATAATTTCCCGTATCCGGAAGTAACGGTCCGCTCTCTTTTAACGCAGCGAAGCGGCCTGCCCAAGTATGAACATTTTATTGATAAGATTGATAAAGACGCACCGGAACTGACCAAAGATTACCTAACCAATACGGATGTGCTCAACATGCTGATCAAGTACCATCCGGACGCGGCTCGCACAGCCAATACAGGTTTCATGTACTGCAATACCAATTATGCCCTGCTCGCTTCACTGGTCGAACGGGTGACAAAAACTTCCTTTCCTGAAGCCGTGAAAGAAATTGTTTTCGAACCGCTGGGTATGAAGAACAGTTATGTTCTGCAGCGCGAAGACCTGGATTCTGCCGCGAAATCTTTTTTCCAGCGCGGACCCAAAGTGTATCCGTACGACCGCCTTGATTTAATTTATGGTGACAAGAATGTGTACACCACACCACGCGATTTGCTGCGTTTCTCGAATGCACTGTACGCCAAGAACTTTCTGCCGGCAGAACTTAAAGAGAAAATTTTTGAGCCGTACAGTAATGAAAAGCCCGGCGTAAATAATTACGGACTGGGTTTTCGCATGAAAATTTTCGGACCGGACCAGAAACTCACCTATCATAATGGTTGGTGGCACGGCAGCAACTCGGTGTTTGCGCATTTGCTGAAATCCGAGGTGACGATTATTGCTATTGGCAACAAGTATTCTTCGCGCGTGTACACTGCGCTCGCCTTATCCGGGCTTTTTGAAGATTTCCCGGCGGAACGCGAGAAACTGATAAAGGACCTGAACCAGGGAACGGCTACTGCGCTTATTACGGATGATTATAGCCAATAAAAAAATGTAATTTTGCACAAATCCGTTGTATGAAAAGATGGCTTTGGCTGTTACTCGCTCTCGTGACCGTGGTTTCCTGCGCCCGTGTCGGTTCTCCCGTTGGTGGTGTGCGCGATACGATTCCGCCAAGAGTTACCGGTACCAATATTGACAGTCCGCGCATCAATGTACCACGCGATATCCGTGAACTGCGCATCGATTTTGATGAATATATTACGCTGAAAGAAATTAACCGCCAGCTGGTAATTTCCCCGCCGATCGAACGCATCACGAAAATCCTGCCTGCCGGTCTTGCCAATAAATATCTGCTCATTCGCTGGAATGACACTTTGCAGGCAAACACGACCTACAATTTCAACTTCGGGAATGCCATTGTGGATAATAATGAAAACAATCCGCTGGCGTATTACAACTTTGCTTTCTCCACCGGCCCGGCCATTGACAGCCTTTATATTTCAGGCGAAGCTGTTCGCTTATTTCCGGAAAAAGCCGCAAGTGCTGAAAAGAAAGGAATTGTGATCGGGTTATATCAGGAAAAAGATTCAATGAACTTCCGGCAGAAACCTTACTACTTAACCAAAGCGGATGATGATGGTTATTTTGAACTGAATTATTTGTCGCCGGGCACCTACCGCCTGCTGGCGTTCGAGGATGAAAATGCAAATTCAGTTTATGACGCCGAAAAAGAAGCTGTTGCTTTCTTAAAGAAACCGATTGAGCTTACCAAAAGTATCTCCGGTCTGCCCCTGCAGCTGGCACCCTCCCGAAAAAGTGTGAAATACCTGGAGATGAAAGAAGCACCCGGCGGTATTCTGATCACATTCCAGGGACGGCCGGATTCCATCAGCGTAGCGCCTCTAAATCCCAAATTAAAAGATTATAAAATAACGCATCGTAAAAACTCAGACTCTGCATACATCTGGTTTGATGCCGCACGGCAACAAATAGGCACGGAGATTTCGGAAAACCTCAGATTCCGGATGACCGCCGGGAACAAAAGCGATACCGTATCCACGGCTTACCGCTATAATACGAAAAACGAAATGACACTTGCCAATAGCGGTGGCAATTTGCTGGCGCCCGGACGCAAACTGGTGCTGACATCCAATTATTATATTGAAAAAATCACGCCCGAAAAATGGACACTGGTTTCAGACAGTACTGCACAAAATTTTCAGGCTGAGATCACCGACGATGGTTTCGGAATTACTGTTACATCAGCTTTTAAAGAAGGACAAAAATACCAGCTGACCGTGCCGAAAGAAACCGTTGCTTCTTTTTATGAAAGTATTGCCAAATCCTACCGTTTTGATTTTACGGCAGATAAAACAGAAAGCTACGGCGATTTCCTTTTAACCCTGAAAAATAAGCCTGAACATCCGTTCTGGGTGGAACTCGTTCGGGACAATGGTGAGGTTGCTTACTCTGTGTACGGTACGCAGGAAACCATTAATTTTAATACATTAAAACCGGGAAAATATCAGCTGCGGATCCTGGAAGATACTAATGAAAACAGGCTGTGGGATGCGGCAGACTTCGGCACATTGGCTTTTGCCGAGCCGGTATATTTATTTGAAAAGACAGTAGAAGTGCGGCCGTTGTGGGAAATACGTGAGACCTGGGATTTAAACAGCAAGAACGCGCAGCTTACCCCCAAAGAGGAAACCGCCGGCGCGCAGCAGCTCCCTTTAAATGAAGAAAAGAAAGAATGAAGACGTTTCTGAATATTGTATACTGGTTCATCGTGGTGGCAGCTTTAATCCAATTTATACCGGTAGACCGCACCAATAAACCGGTGAAAAAGAATGAAGATTTTGTGCAGGTACTGGCCACACCGCCGGCAGTTCGTGAAGTTTTAAAAAAAGCCTGCTACGATTGCCATTCCAATGAAACGGTTTATCCGGATTATGCCTATGTAGCACCAATTTCCTGGTCCATCAAACACCACATTAATGAAGGACGGGAACACCTGAATCTTTCTGAATGGGGCACCTACAATCCCGACCTGCAGAAAAGCATGCTTCAAAACTCGGTGACCACCATCCGGAATTATACCATGCCGATGCCGGGTTATATTGCTCAACATCCGGAAGCCAACCTCACGCAGGCAGAAAGAGCCCTGCTTACCGGCTATTTTGAAGTACTCCTGAAGAAAGGAACATATTAATTCATTAAGAATAAAAAAAAGAAAACGCAGTTACCAATGCCGGCAACTGCGTTTTTAATTTTATAAACAATCGTATTACTGCTGTCTCATCTTGGGCCGCTGGAAAATGGACATCAGCACGCCGGCTAACAAACCGATGGTCTTTACAATTGCCAGTTGCGAATCGGGACGCATGAACGCACCCACTATGCACAGCCCGGCGGCCATATACATCGGATAGACGAAATTTTTGTTCATAAAAGTAGGCGCCTGGAGGAAGAAGCTTGCGCCGATCAGAATGTAAAACATCCGCTGATACAGAAACTCATTCACCTCCGGCGAAAAAACATTAAAAAACCCGGCAATGATGCAGACGATGGCACCGAGGGATAAGATACCCTGCAGGGTAGTTGTGTTCATATTCATAGTTAGTAACTTTCTTTTTCGTTCGGGAAATCACCGCTCCGCACATCCTGCACGAAGCTTGACACTGCACTGGTAATTTCCGTGTATAAATCCAGATAACGGCGCAGGAATTTAGGCGAAAAGCCCTGGTTCATGCCCACCATATCGTGGTACACCAGCACCTGACCATCGCAGCCGGCACCGGCACCAATGCCAATAGTCGGTATTGAAATATGCTCCGACACTTTTTTTGCCAGATCCGCCGGAATTTTTTCCAGGACCAGTGCGAAACAGCCCAGTTCTTCCAGAAGTTTGGCATCGCTCAGCAGCTTTTCAGCTTCGGAGGTGTCCTTGGCGCGCACCTTATATGTTCCGAACTGATAAATGGATTGCGGCGTGAGGCCCAAATGTCCCATCACCGGGATCCCAGCCTGCACAATTTTGGTGATGGAATGTTCGATTTCTTTTCCGCCTTCAATTTTAACCGCATGCGCTCCGCCTTCTTTCATCATGCGTACTGCAGACTCCAGCGCTTTTTCGGAATTACTCTGATAGCTGCCAAAAGGCAAATCCGCAATTACCAGTGCCCGGCTGATGCCGCGGGATACGCATTGGGTGTGGTAAATCATCTGGTCCAGCGTGATCGGGAGTGTCGTTTCATGTCCGGCCATCACATTGGCGGCAGAGTCACCAATCAGAACGGCATCCACGCCACCGGCGTCCACCATTTTCGCTGTCGTAAAATCATATGCCGTCAGCATAGAGATTTTCTGGCCATCGTCCTTCATTTTACGGAGGGTTTCGGTGGTCACTTTTTTTATTTCTGAATGTACAGACATAGAAATTTAAATTTAAAAAACAAAAATACGTGCGTTTTTACAGAATCACGTGACCGAGGCGAATCAGTTTCTCGCGGTTCAGGATTTTGATGTTGCGGCCCTCCACTTCAATGAGGTGGTCATTCCGGAATTCGGAAATCAGGCGAATGGCGCTTTCCGTGGCTGTCCCGATGATATTGGCAATCTCTTCTCTCGTCAAAGAAATTTTAATAAAGCCTTCCGGATCGGTGCCCAGCTTTTGTTCGAGCAACAGCAGGATTTCGGCCAGCCTTTCACGAACTGTTTTCTGAGCCAGGAAGGTAACGGTGTTGGCAGATTCGCCCAGTTCAAAAGCAATTTTCTGCAACATCACGAAGGACAACTGCGGCACTACTTCCAGCAGATACAGGAACATATCTGAGGGCAGGAAAGTCGCTTCAATCTCCGTCATCGCTTCGGCGCGCGCCTGGAAATCTTCGCCACACAGCAGGGAACGGTAACCGATCAAGTCACCTTCTTTAATAAACCGAAGAATCTGGTCTTTGCCATAGACGCCCTGCTTGGAAAGCTTGGCGGTGCCTTTATTTAAAAAATAAACGCCGTGGGGTGTTTCGCCATCTTCGAACAAAATCCCGCCTTTGGAAAATTTCAGGATTTGCTTGGCATTTTTGTACTTTTCATAATCTTCCGCGGAAAGAACTTCAGCGAAAGCTTCATCATTAAAAACCTTGTGTAACCGCTCTTCAATCTGGGTATGTTTCTCTAACGACATAACAGCATGACATTTATCAGCAAAAATAGGCCTTTTAAGACCCGAACCCAAATTTAATTGTTATAATTTTGTACGTTAAAGTTCTAGTACATTGGCAGAAAACTGTTTCCACTGTGGGCAGACCATCGACAGGGAACGCATTGAATTCGATGAAAAGACATTTTGCTGCAACGGCTGCAAGTCTGTCTACGAAATCCTGAACCTGAATAACTTAGGTAAATTTTACGCGCTGAATAAAAGCTCCGGCATTCGCCCGAATGAGGAGAATACATCACAGTTCGATTATCTCGATACGCCCGAAATTTTTTCGCAGATTACCGATTTTTCCGAAGGCACCACCACGCTGGTTACCTTCAAAATCCCGGTGATTCACTGCTCTTCCTGCATCTGGCTGCTGGAGAGTCTGCAGACCCTGCATCCGGCGATCCGGTATGCGCAGGTCAACTTTACGCGTAAAAACGTGCAGATTTCCTTTAACCATGAGGAGATGAAACTCAGTGAGCTGGCGAAGTTCCTGACGAATCTTGGCTACAAACCTGTGATCAACCTGGAAACCGGTGACCGCAAAGAGGAATTCCTGGATAAAACCCTGATTGTAAAACTGGCAATTGCAGGTTTTGCGTTCGGGAACGGCATGTTCTTCAGTTACCCAGAATACGCTGAGCAGGTACTGGGAACCACCGATTTCTGGATGGATACCTACAAGAATCTTTTCCGCTTCATTATGTTCCTGCTGGCGACGCCGGTGGTGTTCTACTCCGCTTCGGACTACTTTAAATCCGCCTGGTTCGGGTTAAAAAATAAAATCGTCAACATCGATGTGCCGATTGTGCTGGGTATCTTAATGCTGTACGGCCGAAGTATTTATGAAGTACTGACTGATTACGGACCGGGATACTTTGATACTTTGTGCGGCCTGCTGTTTTTCATGCTGCTCGGCAAACTTTTCCAGAAACGAACCTACAGCGCGCTGGCCTACGACCGGGATTATAAATCATTCTATCCGATTGCCGTTACGAAGCTGGACAGCGCCGGCGGACAGACCAATGTGATGCTGAGCGAACTGAAAATCGGTGACCGGATTATGGTGCGAAACCAGGAAATTATTCCGGTGGACGCCATTTTAATTCAGGGCGAAGGAAATATTGACAATAGTTTTATCACCGGTGAAAGCGCTTCCATTGCCAAAGAGCCGGGCGACCGCATTTTTGCCGGTGGCAAGCAAGTAGGGTCCGTGCTGGAGCTGGAAGTGATTAAAACTGTGAACCAGAGTTACCTCACGCAGCTTTGGAACAAAGAAGCCTTCCGTAAGGCAGATACCGGCCTGGATACCATGACGAATGAAATCAGCAAGTATTTTACCTTCATTATTCTGGGTATCACGCTGATTTCGGGAATCTACTGGATTCAGCACGACTTTGAAAAAATGTTCCAGGTGGTGGCTGCCATTCTGATCGTGGCCTGCCCCTGTGCACTGGCACTTTCCGCGCCATTTACGCTGGGGCATATTATGCGTATTCTGGGCCGCAACCGCTTCTATGTAAAAGACACGCTGACCATTGAAAAACTGGCGAAAATCAACACCATTGTTTTTGATAAAACAGGAACGATTACCCATAACAAGAAAGCAAATATCCGGTTTGAAGGAAACGAGATTTCCGCAGATGATCTGCAAAACCTGAAAAGCTTACTGAAGAATTCCAATCACCCGCTGTCCAAAGCGCTGTATGATTTCCTGCCGACGACCGATCAGTACTTCCCGGTAGAACACTTTGCGGAAACAGCCGGCCGCGGATACAGCGGCCAGGTGCGCGGCCATGAATACCTGGTGGGTTCTGCGGCGCTAACCGGACAAGTGGCAAAGAATCTGGAAACGGCAGTCTATATGGCGCGCGACGGTGAATTTTTAGGCAAATATATTTTCAATAATGAGTACCGTGCCCAAATGCCGGAAATGTTTGGCTCACTGAAAGATTATGAACTGCATCTGCTCAGCGGCGATAATGCCTCGGAAGAAGCTGCGCTTAAAAATCTGCTGCCTGATTTAAAGTCATTAAACTTTAACCAAAATCCGGAAAACAAACTGAATTTCATACATGAACTTCAGGAGAAAGGGAGAAACGTGGCGATGCTGGGTGACGGACTGAATGATGCCGGCGCTTTAAAGCAAAGTAATGTGGGGATTGCCGTAGCAGATGACACCCACTCTTTCACCCCAAGTTCTGATGTGATTATGGCAGGCGAGAAGATGAAGGATCTAAAAAATTACCTGGACCTGTCCAAAGAAGCGGTACGTATTGTGAAATGGACGTTCGGAATCAGCTTTTTTTACAACGTGATCGGGCTGAGTTTCGCGGTAACCGGACATCTTTCTCCGCTTGTGGCTGCGATTCTGATGCCGATCAGCTCCATCACCGTGGTGGTCTTTACATCTGCTGCGACATGGCTTCGGTCTGCAAAGTACTTTAAATTAAAACAATAGGTTTTTTGTAACTAACTATTTAGAAGCAATTTAAATTAAGCCGCAACAACCACAGGTGAGGAATATCATAATTTTTCAGTAAATTTGACCCACATATTCCTTAAATTTGCACTAACGATGGACATCCTGCATATTATGATCCTCTGCAGTGTTTCACTGGCTGCTATTTTCCTGATAATCTTTATCATCAGCGCAAAAAAAGGCCAGTTTGAAGACGATGAATCCCCTGCTGTCCGCATTTTGATGGACTCGGAAATTCTGCCTGACGAACCACCTGCCGGAGCATCCAACGATACAATAAAAGAGAAGAAAAAAGTGATTAGTTAATATGGAAACACAAAAGTTTAGTTATGACAATAACATTGTGCGGGCGTTCCTTTATGCCACTGTGGTATTCGGGATCGTGGGCTTCCTGCTGGGACTCACGGCGGCGCTGATGTTATTTTACCCCGAGCTTCCGGAGTTCTTCTTTGGGACTGATGATGCAACGATCGCCAGTTTACAAAGCGGAAACCTCCAGGGGCTGATTAATACACACGGTGCTTTTGGCTTCGGACGTATCCGGATGCTGCACACCAGTGCTGTAATTTTCGCCTTTGTATGTAATGGTTTCTTTGCCGGTGCATACTATTCCCTGCAGCGACTGCTGAAAACCAGAATGTACAGTGACACGCTTTCGTGGATCCACTTCTGGGGCTGGCAGTTTATGATTGTAGCGGTAGTAATCACTTTCTTGATGGGGATCAACACATCCAAAGAGTACGCAGAACATGAATGGCCGATCGATATCCTGATCACTGTGGTGTGGGTTATTTTCGGGATCAATATGTTCGGTACTATATTGAAGCGCCGTGTGCGCCACCTGTATGTTGCCATCTGGTTTTACCTGGGAACATGGGTTGCCATCGCGATGCTTCATATCTTCAATAACCTGGAAGTTCCGCTTACCTTTACCGGCTGGAAATCCTACTCGGCTTATGCCGGGGTGAAGGATGCGCTGGTACAATGGTGGTATGGCCACAACGCGGTAGCATTCGTACTAACGACTCCTGTACTGGGTCTGATGTATTACTTCCTGCCTAAAGCTGCAGACCGACCTGTATTCTCCTATAAATTATCCATCATCCACTTTTGGTCCCTGATTTTTGTGTATATCTGGGCAGGTCCTCACCACTTGCAGTATACTGCAATTCCGGGTTGGGCGCAGGCACTGGGTACCGGATTCTCGATTATGCTTATCGCGCCGTCCTGGGGCGGTATGCTAAACGGGCTTCTAACCCTGAGAGGTGCGTGGGATAAAGTTCGTGAAAACCCAATCCTGAAATTCTTCGTGGTTGCGATTACCTGCTACGGTATGGCTACCTTCGAAGGACCGGTACTTGCTACCAAAACGCTGAACAAAATCGGTCACTTTACGGACTGGGTAATTGGTCACGTTCACGTGGGAGCACTGGGCTGGAACGGCTTTATGACCTTCGGGATGATCTATTATCTGATTCCGATCATGTGGAGAACCAAACTGTGGTCAGTGAAACTGGCTAACTGGCACTTCTGGCTGGGTACCCTCGGGATTGTATTCTATGCAGTACCATTGTACATCGCCGGATTTACCCAAGGTCTGATGTGGAAGCAATTTAACCCGGACGGAACTTTGGTTTATAAAAACTGGCTGGATACCGTAACGGCAATTATCCCTTACTACCAGATGCGTTTTGTGGGTGGTTTATTATACATCTCCGGTGCCATCCTGATGTGTGTTAATATTGTGGCAACGGTTCGTCAGGGATCCTTCCAGAAAGAAGTACCTGCTGAGGCGCCTGCACTGGCTAACATCGGAAACAAGCGTAAAGAAGGAGAAGGGGCACACTTATGGCTGGAAAGAATGCCAACGCTGCTGACGATCTTATCTTTTGTAGCGGTAGCGATCGGTGGTCTAGTGGAAATTGTGCCGACGCTGGCAATTAAAGAAAACGTGCCGACTATTTCTGCGGTAAAACCCTATTCACCGCTCGAGCTGGAAGGCCGTGACCTTTATATCCGCGAAGGATGTAACTCCTGCCACACCCAAGTGATCCGACCATTCCGTGATGAGGTGGTACGCTTCAACGGTAAAAACGGACAGTATTCCAAAGCGGGTGAATTCGTCTATGACCGTCCGTTCCTTTGGGGATCCAAGCGAACCGGGCCGGATTTGCACCGTGAAGGTGGAAAGAACCCAAGCTCCTGGCATTACAAGCACATGCTGAACCCACGTGTTACTTCTGCCGGATCTATTATGCCAAGATACCCATGGCTGATTTCCCGCGATCTGGACAGAACCCAGACGGTGGACAAAATCAAGCTGATGAAAAATGTGTTTGATGTACCGTATACAACCGCACAGGTAGATTCAGTGGACACATGGGCAGATAATCAGGCGAAGTTTATCGTGAAGCAGATCTTTGATGAAGCTCCGGACGTGAAGAAAGCGTACGCTGCGAAAGAAGCTGCGGAAGGTGCCAACTATACACCGCTTGAGAAGAAAGAAATCATTGCTCTTATCGCGTACCTGCAAAGACTGGGAACAGATATTAAAACAACTGAGATCAAGACAGCGAGTACCAACTAATGTTTAATTAAATAGGCACAAAATATGATTCCACAAAGTGTAAAAGATATAATCTCCAATGGTGAGAATGTAGGATTTCTCCAGACACTGGCCATGATCCTCTTTATCCTGTTGTTTCTCGGAATCATATTTTGGGTCTTTTCCCGTCCGAAGAAATATTATGAAGAGGAAGAAAATGCACCTCTGAATGATTATCTGGATGAAGACGAAGAGACCAAAAAACCTTAATTTCTAAGAAAGAAAATTAATAAAGCTATGAAACAAAGAGCACCGATATATGTTAACGTACTTGTAATACTCACGATACTCTTTATCTTGTATTATATGTTCATTCAGGATTCATCTTTCCTGAGCTCTGCCTACTTCTGGGGCACGGTTGTGATTGCCATCGTTCTTTCCCTGATTCACCACACCATTGGTGACCTGATTGAGAATGACCAGTTTAAAAAATTAAGCGACGAACAGAAAGCAGAATACCTGCAGGAAAAAAAGAAACCTTACTTCAAAGGTCTCTATGAAAGTGCATTTAAGAAGCAAACAGCTACCGAAGAAAAAGATATTCTTATCGACCACGGTTTTGATGGGATTATGGAGCTGGATAACCAATTGCCAAAATGGTGGCTGGGACTGTTCTACTTCGGAGTTGCGTACTGTGTAGTGTATTTATTGTCCTACGGTTTTACCGATTTTGCTGACCAGTTCAAAGAATATGACGAGGAATACAAAGCCCAGACGGCCAGTATTGCTGAATATATGAAGAATACGCCGCCACCGACAATTGATGACGCGGAATACAGCCCGGATAACATTGCCGCTGGTGAAGAGGTATTCAAAACCAACTGCGTATCCTGCCACAGCGAAGGCGGAAAAGGTGGAATCGGTCCTAACCTGACGGATAACTACTGGATCAACCAGCCGGAGAAAACATTATTTAAAAATGTCTTCCACATGGTGGAGAACGGAAGCCCGAACAACCCTGCGATGCAGGCCTTCGGAAAGAACGGGGTCCTGACCGGATTTGATATTCAGAACGTAGCTGCGTATGTGTATCACATCAACCAGGAACAACCACCGATTACGGAAGCCAATGGCGGAGCTGCTCCACAGGGAGAGCCAGCCAACTGGGAGAAGTAATTGCTAAATAAAAAAACCATACTATGAAAACATAATTTGCTAACTTTAAACTGAGCTAGCAGATTATGTTTTTTTTAATTTGAGAGATAACAAATGCCAGAACCTATAACAAACTATAAAGGAGGCCAGGGCCAGGTGATCGAAGCCGAAACCTTCCGGGATTCCGTAGGAACGATGGAACAAAGCGGGAAACGCAAATGGGTGTTTCCGCGCAAGCCCAAAGGCCGTTATACAAATTACAGAACCTTGGTGGCAGTCATTTTACTTGCCATATTTTTCGTTTTACCCTTCCTGAAAATTAATGGGAACCCGGTACTTTTACTTAATATTCTGGACAGGCAGTTCTATATTTTCGGACAGCCGTTCTATCCGCAGGACTTTTTCATCCTCGCCCTGGGCGCGATTACCTCAATTGTTTTTATCATTCTTTTCACCGTTGTCTTTGGGAGGATTTTTTGTGGCTGGCTTTGCCCGCAGACGATTTTCCTGGAAATGATTTTCCGCAAGATTGATTATCTGATTGAAGGAGACCGCAATAAGCAGATGAAACTGGACCGCCAGGAATGGAACTTTGAGAAAATCTGGAAACGCAGTCTGAAGTATTTTATCTTCATCATCATTTCACTGATTATTACCCACTGGATGTTTATGTACATTGTAGGGTATCAGGAAGTGCTGAACATTATGCGTCAGGGACCTTTTGCGAACTTCACCAACTTCGTGGTGATGATTATTTTCACCGGAGCCTTTTACTTTACGTTTGCCTGGTTCCGCGAGCAGGTCTGTACCCTGGTTTGCCCATACGGCCGTCTGCAGGGTGTACTGATTGACAAGCAAACCATCAACGTATACTACGACTTTAAACGTGGTGAGAACCGCTCCAAATGGAGAAAGAATGAAGACCGTGCTGCGGCCGGCAAAGGAGACTGTATTGACTGTAACCAATGCGTAGTGGTGTGCCCGACGGGAATCGATATCCGCGATGGTCAGCAACTGGAGTGCGTGAACTGCACGGCCTGTATTGATGCCTGCGACGAGGTAATGGTGAAAGTCGGCTTGCCAAAAGGATTAATTCGCTACGCGACTGAAGATGAAATTGAACAGGAAAAACCGTTCAAGTTCACCAATCGCATGAAAGCCTATTCTGCCGTCTTGCTGCTGATGATCGGATTCCTCGGATTCCTGCTGAGCAACCGCGGCGCTATGGAAGCTAAATTCATCAAGCCTGCCGGAACATCTTATTTTGTCCGTGAAGGTCAGATTACCAATATTTATAATTATACCTTCTTAAATAAATCCAATAAGGACCAGCTGGTTACCGTGAAAGTAATTGAACCGGAACACGGCGTTGTTTCACTAAGTGGGGGTAAAACCGTCATGCTGAAACGAGATCAGATCACCAAAGGGACCGTAAACATCAGTTTCCCGGAACAGGAGATTCAGTTGACCAAGCAGAAAGTCAAGATCGGCGTGTATGACCAGTCCGGTAAATTGCTGGATTCATTTGATACATTTTTCGAAGGACCATTTAAAATTCAGTTTTAATTAAAAAAATCATGTTTAAAAATTTCACGTGGGGACACGGTGTTATTGTAGCTCTGGGCAGTTTTATTGTATTCATCCTGTTTATGATCTTCATTTTCCCGAACGGCCAAAAAAATTCAGAGCTTGTTTCCACCAATTATTATGAAGACGAACTGGTATATCAGGAAGTGATTGATGCCAAAAACAATGCAGCCATCTTAACTGAAATACCTCAGTATAAACAAACACCTGCGGGTATTAAAATTACCTTTCCGCAAACCATCAGGCCCGAAAAAAAGAATGTGCACTTCGATTTGTACCGAACGGATGACGCAAACCTCGATGTAAAAAAAGATGTAAACCTGGACGCAGCCAACTCGGTCACTATTCCGAAGCAAATTTTGTCGCAAGGTTCTTACACGCTGAAATTACGCTGGAAGGCACAGGATAAGCCATACCAGGTTGACTACGATGTTTTATGGAATTAGCACTTATCATATCGGCTATTGGTCTCGGCTTCGCGTCCGGTTTTCACTGCATCGGCATGTGCGGACCGATTGCCCTGTCCATGGGTCTGACCAAAAAGCAGGCAACTAATTTCTATCTGCAGAACCTCACGTATCAGTTCGGCAGAATTACAACCTATGCCCTTTTGGGTGCCCTGCTCGGAATCATCGGGCAGGGTTTCCAGCTGGCGGGTTTTCAGCAGTATTTAACCATCGGTGTTGGAATCTTACTGATTGTGATGGCAGTCTCCTCTTTTGGCGGTAAAGATTTCGCCAGTAAAATTCCTTTTCTGTCTGCATTTTTATTAAAGGTAAAAATGAATCTGGCCAAGTTGCTGCAGAAAGCAGATTACCGCTCCCGATTTGCTACCGGAATCCTCAATGGTTTTTTGCCGTGCGGCATGGTGTATATGGCGCTTACAGCAAGTCTGGCCAGCGGCGGAATCTGGCAAAGCGCCGCCTTCATGGCGTTATTTGGCCTCGGGACACTGCCCTTTATGTTTATGGTGGTAATTGTGGGAAACCTCATTACTTCCTCTCTTCGCTTAAAGATATTAAAGATTGTTCCTGCCATGATGATTGTGCTCGGAGCCTTGTTCGTTCTGCGTGGTCTGGAAGTCGGCATTCCGTACATTTCACCAAAGAAAAGCGCGATGCAGATTCATCATCACCCGGAGCACGACCACGATCATCAGCATGACGAAAGCTGTCATTAACAAAGCCGCTTAATTGGTCCTGAATTTGAATTTAAGAACAAATGCTTTTTCTTAAATCAATCAGCCATGCTTAGATATCTTTTTATAACCCTGACCGCACTCCTTTTAACATCGTGCTCGGTAAACAGTGAAACTACGTACTACAAAGATTCCGCCAGCAGTATGCAGACCAATATATTGATTGATCAGTCTATGCTCAGCGTGATGGCACCGGCACTCACCAATCAGCCGAATTACCAAAAACTCACCACCGAGTGGCAAAGCCTGTACGATCTGCAGAAGGATGCGAAAATTACTTTAAATAAAGACTCCGTCAAAGTCCTGCAAAAGTTGTTTGTCAAATTAAATAAGGATCAGGGCCAGGTGTATGGTCTGTCTTTAAAATACGATAAATTAATGCCAGGCGAAGTTGCACAGCTTTTAAGCCAGAGTAAGCAGCTTAAGCGCCTTCCCTTGCAAAACATCAGCACCTGGAACGGCAAAACGCTCACCCTGAACACGGAAGCTCTGAAAGCCGATGCTTTGATGAACACCGTACGGAACATCGCCACCGAACCTACCAAAGGTACACCGAAGACCAAAAGCGATTCGCTGGAAATGTACGGCCGCGAAATGGCCGAAGGAATGCTGGGCATGATGAAAATGTTCCCGGTCACGATTTCCAACACCATCAAATTTCAGAAACCGATCAAAACCATCAGCGGCAAACACGATTACATTAAACAAATCGACAAACGAACCATTCAGATTTCCCTGCGCAGCACCGATGCGCTCGAAAACAAAAAGCAGCTGACGCACAGTGATCCGAAAATCATCATCGTAACAGAATAAATAAAAAAGTCATCTTGTTCAATTAAGATGACTTTATTTTTACAATAATTAATCTATTAAATCAAAGCGTGCATACTCCGCGATCTTCTTCGGAATCCGGATGCCTTCTGCCGTTTGATTATTTTCCAGCAGCGCTGCCATAATTCTGGGCAAGGCCATTGCCGAACCATTCAGCGTGTGCACGAGTTGTGCTTTTCCTTCGCCTTTGTACCGGCACTTTAAGCGGCTTGCCTGAAAGGTTTCAAAGTTGGATACAGACGAAACTTCCAGCCATTTTTCCTGTGCCGCACTCCATACTTCAAAATCGTAGGTCATAGCTGCTGTAAAGCCCATATCGCCGGCGCACAACCTTAAAATACGATAAGGAAGTTCCAGATCTTCCAGAAGACTCTTAACATGTTCTACCATCTCTTCCAAAGCGGCATACGAGTTCTCTGGTTTTTCAAGGCGCACAATTTCCACCTTTTCAAACTGGTGCAGGCGGTTCAGTCCGCGTACATGCGCACCGTAACTTCCGGCTTCACGACGGTAGCATTGGGAAAACGCCGTATTTTTCACCGGCAACTCTTTTTCGTCAATGATCACATCACGGTAAATATTGGTCACCGGTACTTCAGCCGTCGGAATCAGGTAAAGATTGTCTTCATTAATGTAATACATCTGCCCTTCTTTATCCGGCAACTGTCCTGTTCCGTAGCCACTGGCCTCATTCACCACATGTGGCGGATTCACTTCCATATAACCCGCATCTGTATTCCGGTCCAGGAAAAACTGTACAAGTGCGCGCTGCAGGCGGGCTCCTTTCCCCAAGTACACCGGAAAGCCGGCCCCGGCAATCTTCACGCCCAGTTCAAAGTCGATTAAATTATATTTCTTCGCCAATTCCCAGTGCGGAATCGCTCCGGTCCCCATTTCTTTGGTTTCGCCGGACTGGTAGATTATTTCATTTTCTTCCGCGGTAGCACCGGCCACCACTTTCTCAAACGGAATATTAGGGATCTGATACAGAATTTCCTGCAGCTGCTGCTCGGTCGTCTTCAGCTGCTGCTGAAGTTCCTGAATATGCTGCTTCAGGTCCGCGGTTTGTTTTCTGGCTGTTTCTGCTGCTTCCTTATCGCCGGATTTCATCAGAGCTCCGATCTCGCGCGAAATGCGGTTCATATCCGCCAGCTGCTGATCAAGGTCAAATTGCAGCGACTTTCGTTTGTCATCCGCTTCAATCGCCTGATCAACCAGCGCAATTTCTTTAAAGTTACGTTTTGTGAGGCCTTCGGTAACGCGCTCTTTGTTTTCACGGAGGAAATGTACCTGTAACATAGTCAGATTTTAATAATAGAACCTGCTTTTTTCAGCAGGAAAGCAAATGTAAGAATTATTTGGTGATGCGCACGATATGAGGCGTCTCACCGGCGTTGGTATACTTCAACTGATTATTGTAATAAACCGTTTCCACGCGGAACAACTCCGGTGTCCAGTAGTAACGGATACGCATGGTGTCATTAATGGTAACATTCGTGGAGTCATTCTTTTTTTTAATGAAAGCAAACGCCAGTTTGGATTCATAGGTTCGCCGCAGCGCGGAGGAATCGATAATCATCCGTTTGGCACCGGCCACATATTCCAGATAACTGATGGTATCTGCATCTTTTTTTAAAGACAAAGAAACCGGTGCATTATCCGTAATGCCGTACACATCATTTACCTGAAAACTCCGGTACGCGCCGGGAATGTTATTATTCAGCATATCAGTTTTGGCAGAATCAAGGTAGATATGCAACACCTGGTCAATCTGTTGCAACCCTCCCTCATCCGGCCGGCAGGACAGCAATATCACGAAGGCAAAAAAGAATAAAGCCGCAGCATTTTTCATAAGTCAAAGATAAGGATATCAGCGGGCTTTAATGATGCTGACATTAATTTCTTTAGAAGAGAAAACGTATTTGCCTTTTATTTTCGAAACTTACTTGTAAGCAACTGAACATCTGCGCGCGTAATAAGATAATCTGATAACTTAAAATCCGTGATCCGGTAAAAACTCCAGATGAGCACTGCTGAAGACAAACAATAGGAAAAGGTTGTGGCCACGGCAGCTCCCTGCAGTCCCCATCGCGGAATCGCGTACAAACATGCCGGTACGATTACCACGAGCCCCAGCAAAGATTTTACATTCAGAATCCTCAGTTTATTCACGGCAGAAAAATAATGCCCCATGATATTACTCACAGCAACGGCTAAGATGCCGGGCGCAAGCCAGCAGACAATCTCTCTTGTGCGGCTAAAATCTTTTCCGAATACGACACTGTAAAAATGATCCGGAATCATGATAATTAACACAATGAAAAAGATGGTTAATAGAAAGCATAGTTTTAGAGAAACTTTTGTCTGGTAAATGTTCTGCACTTCATCTGTACTATTAACCAGATCAGAATATAAAACTACGGCCAAACTGCGGCTGACAGCCCAGATTGCTTCTGAAAAAGCAATTCCTACCGAAAATACCCCGACACTGGATAGACCGCGGATTGATTCAAGAAAATAAAAAGACAATCTGTTATTTAAAAACTGAATAAAGCCACTCAGCTGGGTTTTCCAGCCGTACTGAAACATTAAAAAAGGTAATGCTTTTAACTTGGTATCAAAGACTGTTGATTTATTGTTTAAGATTTGGGCCGTGCTGGTTATTGTTAACAGGGCAAGCGCGGCAATCTGTGCTATAAAATAAACACCAATGTTTTTTAAGTCGAGGATAAATACAAATATGAGCACAAACAACACATGAAGCGCAAACTGAAGAATCGTGTAAACATTAAACGACTTAATTTTCCGCAACCCGATAAACATATTTGTATTGGCAGAAAGCAGGGAGGACAGAACAGATAAAACCAGCAGATATAACAGGTAGTCAATCTTATGGAAGACGCTCAGGAAAAGAGGAACCAGCATTCCCGCCAGCAATGACCACAGGTAGGAATATTTCAGTATCGCTGTAGTGGAAAATTTCGTAGAGAAATAGGAAACCGCACTACCGGCAAAGATGTTCGTAGCAAAAATTACAATAGCAAGATCTGCCAGCAGCAAAGCAATAACCCCTCTGCCCTCACTTCCCCAGATGTTCGTCGTGAGCACGATCAGCCCAAAGTTAAGCCCTAACATCAGAAAGCGCGAAAGTATTGTTTGTATGGTAGAACTTAGTTTCATGTTACCTAACAGCGTCACGGATGAATTGAAGAAAGGAGGGCGCAATCGCCTGCCAGTTATACTGTTCCAAAACAACAGCAACAGCATTTTCTGCATGAGACTGATACTTTGATTCGTCTTGCATATACTCTTCCAGGTAAAACACAATCTGTTCAATATCTTCAGGTTCAACCAGATGACCAAAGCGAGAAACATTTAGATGTCGCCGTGTGGCTTTCATGTTCGAATACATAACCGGTTTCCCGGCTCCAGCATAATAAAATATTTTGATGGGCAGACAATGCGTGGATTCAAAATTTTTCTTCCGGAGGTCGAAGCAGAAGTCAGCATCTTTAAGAGCAGCTGTAAATTCCTTCAGCGGAACGGGATCTTTAAAAGTAACTTTTTCTTTCCCAAATGCATTAATGCATTCCTGTAATTTTTCCTGATCAGAAGTACTTTGAGCCTTACCGATAATGAGCAATTTAATTAAAGAACCCGGATTTCTTCTTTGTAACAAATTTGCTACCTGAAAAAAATTATCAATCCCATCTTTTTCTGATATTCTGCCGGTGTAACACAATGTTATCTTACTTCTATCAAAGGTCCTGATATGGGTGGAAATGAATTCCAGGTCAGGATAATAGGGCAGCAATAGGTTCGGCTTGCGTGGAAAAAAATAATTCAGTGGAAACTGTTTGCTTTCCTCTCCAAAAATAAAATGGGTGGCTGCCTTCCCTGCCAATAGCTGAATAAAAGAATATTTGAAAAATTTACCAACTTTTCCTAAGAAATGTGTGTGGTGGATCATGCGCAGTGAGGGGTACCATTCAGTAACATCGTACACAATTGCGATGGAACGTTTCCTTTTGTAGCGCTTTGCTGCAAGTACGGCTAAAGGTTCGGAACAGATTATAATATCAGGTGCAAATTGTTCGCAGACATCGCTCATAATTGCAGCTTTTTCCCGGATGGACTTGTGCAAAGCGTCAATAGCTTCTATTTCTATACAATCCAGAATACCCGAAAATGTAGAGGACAGGCTGGTTACCTTCACATGATATCCGGCATCCCGCAGACTTTTTGCCTGATGATGAAATACCCTGTCATCATCGTGGTGGTGGGCAGTCGTAAGAAATAAAACTTTTTTCATACACAATTGTCCTCAAATATAGCCATTCGGCTATTTGCAAAAAAGACCCCTCAGTTCAAAAACTGAAGGGCTACTACTTTTCATTTTATGTGCCTCTTAATCCACATACACACCCGCCCAGCTGCGGCGCAGCGGCAACAGGAAATCACTCAGAAAGGAGACGTAGGTATTCTTGGAAAAATCGAAGACCTCGATGTTTTGCGGAATGGTTCCTTCCTTGAGGCCTTTCCGGAAATCCTGCAGCTTCATCGTTTTGATCTGTCCGTCTTCCACGAAGCTCGCTTTCATGCGATCGAATAAGCCTAATTGGTACTCGGCATCGACTGCTTTCATCAGGCGGCCCAGTTCATCAATAGAACAACCGGAAGCCTGTTCCTTTTCCTCATCTACACAGATGACGATAAACTGGTTCTTTTCAATCTTAAACGATGCAGAAAGCGGTTTTCCGTGTGCTGCCCACGTTGCCAGGAAATCAAATAACTTCTCCGTAATGTCCTTGCTTTCGCGCGGCGAAAAAGGTCGCGAGGCCGGATAAATAATCACCCGGTAATCGTTGGTTTCTACAATATGTGATTCTTCAATTTTCATTTGGATAAATTTTAAAGTGAACCGGCAACAAGTTTATAAATCTTCTGCCTCGGCCAGCAGTTCCGCAATATCCTTTACTTCTACATTGTTATTCTGGTCGAAATGCTTCACACCATCGGTCATCATCGTCATGCAGAACGGGCAACCGGTTGCGATAACATTGGGTTTAAATGCCAGCGCCTCCTCGGTTCTCTCAATGTTAATGTCTTTATTGCCCGGCTCCGGTTCTTTAAACATCTGTGCACCGCCGGCACCGCAACAAAGTCCGTTAGATTTACAGCGTTTCATCTCCACGAGTTCGGCATCGAGTTTCTCGAGCAACTGGCGTGGTGCTTCATATTCCCCGTTCCCGCGCCCAAGATAACACGGATCGTGGAAAGTAATCTTCCGACCGCTGAAAGAGCCGCCTTCAATTTTTAAACGGCCTTCCTGCATCAGTTTTTTAAGAAACTGTGTGTGGTGCATTACTTCATAGTTACCGCCCAAACCGGGATATTCATTTTTTAAAATATTAAAACAATGCGGGCAGGAAGTCACAATTCTCTTGATTCCGTAGCCGTTCATAATTTCGATATTGGTGAGCGCCATCATTTGGAAAATAAACTCGTTACCGGCACGTTTAGCAGGATCGCCATTGCAGGATTCTTCCTGCCCGAGCACCGCAAACTCCACGCCCACTTTGTGTAATATTTTACAGAAAGCTTTGGTGATTTTTTTGGCTCTATCATCAAAACTGCCGGCGCACCCTACAAAAAAAAGTACTTCCGGCATTTTGCCCTCGGCAGCATATTCTGCCATTGTTTTTATCTTGAATTCCATTATTTAAATTCCTTTGAATAAAACTGTTTTTAAAAAGAACAGGTGTTTTAATTATCGGACGCCCAGTTCAAGCGGTCCGCCTGGTTGTATTGCCACGGTGCCGCGTTGTTTTCCACATTGGTCATCATTTGATTTAATTCCTGCGGTGCCGCGGACTGTTCCATTACCAGGAAACGGCGGAGTTCCATAATAATGGAAAGCGGATCAATCAAAACCGGGCAGGCTTCCACGCAGGCGTTGCAGGTCGTACAGGCCCAAATTTCCTCCCGCTCGATATGGTCATCTATCAGCTTTTTCCCATCATCCACGAACTTTCCGTTTTTATTGATATTCTTGCCAACTTCTTCGATACGGTCGCGGGTATCCATCATAATCTTTCTTGGCGAAAGTTTCTTGCCCGTAATATTGGCGGGACACACCGCAGTACAGCGTCCGCATTCTGTGCAGGAATATGCATTCAGCAATTGTACCTGATTCAGATCAAAGATATCATCAGCACCAAACTTTTCCGGTTCTGTCGATGTCTCGGTTTCCGCCGGCGCTGCGTACGGATCAGCATTCGGGTCCATCATCAGCTTGATTTCTTTTGTAACCGACGCCAAATTGTTAAAATGTCCTTTTGGAGTCAGCTTTGCAAACCATGTATTCGGGAACGCCAGGATAATATGCAGGTGCTTGGAATAATACAGGTAATTCATAAAGAAAAGAATCCCGATAAAATGGAACCACCACGCACCGCGTTCGATTAAAACCAAAGAATTTTCGCTGAGGTTTTGGAAAA
Organism: Chryseobacterium salipaludis; assembly: GCF_022968825.1. Lineage (GTDB taxonomy): Bacteria > Bacteroidota > Bacteroidia > Flavobacteriales > Weeksellaceae > Kaistella > Kaistella salipaludis. Next base: position 430,758 of record NZ_JALHKS010000002.1, on the reverse strand, counting down.
GAGGAGCAAGAATATTAGATGAAATAGGGAAACTGCCGTGCACTGCGTACACATACTGTTGCTGCAAAACAGAATCGGCTGCATTCATGGTGAAAAACGCCACCATAAGCGCAAACTCAATAATCAGAATCCAGTTGGCATCTTCCTTGGGCCAGCCAAACAATTCCTTCATCTGGAATCTTCGAATACCATAAAAGTTTCTTCTGATAAAGAATAAAACTACCGCTACAATTACTAGCAGTGCCAGCACTTCCAGTGTTGCGGTAAATACATTATAAAAAGCATTACCAAAGATGCTTGCCAGAAAACGATGTGTTCCGAAAATCCCGTCAACAATAATTTCCAGCAGTTCGATATTGATAATAACAAAACCTACATATACGATGATATGCAGAATTCCCGCAATCGGGCGCTTGGTCATCTTACTTTGGCCCAGCGCCACGCGGCCCATCACCTGCCAGCGTTCTGCCGGATGGTCGCTCCGGTCAATTGCTTTCCCGAGGCGGATATTGCGGTAAATTTCCCGCAGACTTTTGGCAAAAAGCCCAAACCCTGCCAGGAGGGCAATCACAAAAATGATACTAGGAAGATACTGCATAGTGTAGGATTTAGTCTTTAGTATTTTTGCCGAAGACAGAGAAGTTCAGGTAGCGTTTCGGATTGGCTTTCAGATCTTCTACCAGTTTATTAAGGTTTTCTGCCGTCATATTCAGGTTTTGGTATAATTCTTCATCCTGCGTAAGCTTCCCGAGGCTGCCTTCACCGTTTTGAATTCCTGAAATTACACCGTTTAATTTATCTGCAGTCGTGCTTAACTTATCGATGGTATTATTTAATTTCTGAACATCCACCTGCTCGGCAACGCGGCCATATTTATCAATCGCCGTACGTGCGCTGATGGTGGCCAGGTTCGCATTCTCCAGCATTTGCTGAATACGCGGATCATTATTTCTAAGCAAAGCATTGGTCTGGCGCGAGGCAGCTTCAAAGGAACCTACCGTACGGTTCAGATTGGCCAGCAAAGCACGGATTTCTGTCCGGTTCTGATCATCGAAAATTTTATTGGCATTGTTGGTTAAAGAATCCACGCGCTTCAGTACTACCTGCAGTTGATCTTTCACCGGTCCCACCTGCGAAGATATATTATTAAGCATTGAAAGTTTAAAAGCGCCGTCCAGCGTATCACCGTCTTTGGCTATTTCGCCACCGTAGGCCAGATTCACCCGCATTTCCTTACCGGACATAATTCCCGGTTCAAAGATTTCGAGCGTAGACTTTTTGGAGAAATGGAAACTGTTATCGATAATAACTTTAATCACAAAATGCAGCTTGCCGTCGGGTTCTACGATAGGGATAATCTTATCTACCTGCCCGACCTTAAGTCCGTTGATAGAGACAGGATTGGAAGGTTCCAGCCCTTCCACGTTATCAAATTTTGCGTAGAAAATATTATCGGTAGTAAAAAGGCTTTTGCCTTTCATAAACTGGAACAGAAACACGAAACCTACTATGGCAAGAAGCGCAATCAGCCCTGCTTTTATCTCTTTGGTGAATTTCACTTTGGGGTAAATTTAAGGAAACAAATATAATACATTTTACATAAACACTGGCTGCAACAGCCCTTCCACGCCATACAAAAAGCGACCCAAACGGGTCGCTTTCCATCATATAATCTTAACAAAAAATTACTGTGCGCTGCGATTGTACAGCTCGATGCGGTAATCTTTGATTTTCGCGTTATCCTGCAGGCTCTTCAGCAAGGCCTGGCCGAACTGCTGTGAAGTTTGTCCGGCAATCGCTTGTACCATTTGTTTCACATCGCCTGGTTGTTTGTTCACGATTTCGTTTTTCTTCAGCACTACATACACACCGGTCATTCCTTCCACCGGCTTAGATAGCTTGTTTTTAGCAACGCCAAACGCAGCTCCGGCAACTTTAGGTTCCATGGCACCGTTCACCATCGGCGACAGCATATTCACCTGTGTAGATTCTTTGCGGGTACCGAAAGTTTTTGCCAGCTGATCCAAAGTGGAAGCCTTTGCAGAATTGATTTTATCGCTGATCTGCTTAGCCAGCATCTGATTACGGACGATAGGCTCGATCTGATCACGAACTGCTTCCGGATCTGCCGTGCCGGCATCCTGGATTCCGTTTACATATACTACTACGCGATCACCGGTACCGTCCACTGTGAAAATATCAGTATCTCCTTTCTTTCTTTTCTTATCAAAAGCCCAGGCAATGATTTCCTCATCTTTATCAGTCCCCAGTCCCATAATCTGACCCTGGAAACGGCCTACTTCGCGTGGATTATTAAAGTTATAGTTTGCTTTCCTGGCAATATTGGCGAAGTCATTGAAACTCTTGCCCTGTACCTGCTGAATGAACTTGGTTGCTTTGGTGTACACCTCGTTTTCTGTTTTATCAGACGGTTTGATGGCTTTGATCAAGTTCGCAATTTTGTATCCCATGGCGCCGGATTTTTTGTCTTCAATGTTGATGACATGGTATCCGTACATAGTTTCCACGACTGAGGTAGCTCCTTTTCCGTTGTTCGCCAGGAAGTCCAGATACTCCGGCACAAACGGCGTTTCCGGTGTGGTCCAGCCCACGCTTCCGCCTTGTTGGGCAGAGCCCGGATCCGCAGAATACTTCAGCATTTCTGCAAATTTAGACGGATCCGCTTTTACGACGGCTGCAATGGAATCAGCCAGTTTCTTTGCTTGTTCCTTCGAACGGGTTTCAGCGCCGGCCGCCTGATTTCCTTTGTACGTCACCAGGATATGTCTTGATAATGTAGAATCTGCCGGTTTCTTGTCAACCAGTTTAGAAACCACATACAGGTTTTGCTCTTTGTACGGACCGAATGTTGCCCCGATCGGCGCGGAAGCAACTTTATCCTTAATCGCAGCCGGCAACTGGCTTGCAGGGAAATACTGTGGATTGAACGGCATATCAGAATTCAGTGCCACAAACATGGAATCATTCGTGGTGTTCTGGAAATTTTCCTTTCCGCCACTCATGTCGCTTCCTTCGGTATACAGCTTATTAATTTCTGCCAGTACCGCTGCATCGTCCTCTGCACTTGGCTGTGCCGGGAACAAAACAACACCCAGGTTGCGGCTTGCATCTCTTTTGAACATGACCGGGTGCTTGCTGATATAATCTTTCAGATCGCTGGTCGTTACTTTCACCGGATTTTTCTGAGCGTACGCGTCGTAATCCACTTTAATGAAATCAATTTCCGCCAGCTGATCGCGCTCTTTCATCACCTGCTCTGCTTCTTTTTTGCTCACGGTAATTCCGGTGGAAACATTTGCAAAAAGCTGGCGCGCCATCATTCTGTATTCGATTGCGCGGCGGGTTTTTAACCAGTTGTTATAGAATTCTGCGTTGGTGGTTTTTAATTCCTCCACCTGCTTTTTAATTTCCTGAATTTTAAAGTTTCCTTTGGCATCAAAGTTCTCAGGATTCTGGGCAAACATAGGATCGAACTGCAACTGGTTCCAGAACATATCATCGGTCAGGGTGAAGCCCATTTTCTCAAACTGCTGCTTGATCAGCTTGGACTGCACCAGCATCTGCCAGGCCTGCTCTTCCAGACCGCGCGCAGGCTGTCCCTGCTGCTGCGCCTGCTGTTGCAGGATAAAGAGCTGATCATCAAACTCTTCCTTGGTGATTTTCTCACCGTTTACTTCCCCATATACACCGGGTTCGGCGCCGAAGAGTTTTTCCAGGCTGTCCGGGTTGACTACGAAAGCCAGCATTGCTACTGCAATTATCCCCATCAAAAGCCAAGGCCTGTTTCTAATTTCTCCTAAAATTGCCATTGTTTATGTATAAATTTTATCAGTGTGCGAAAATACACATTTTTAAGAGATTAGAAAAAAATCAGAAAACTAATTTAGGCAATGCGGCACTGCTCAGGAAATTTTGGCGCTCTTTCCGGCTGGCATACTGCTTGAGCCATTAAATCTACTGTTTTCAAAACCGACCATGCAGCGCTTTTTAGCTGCATTTGTCTTAAAATTACATTAACTCCAATGACATTATGTCATTATTATAAATTATGACTGATATAAACGATCTTAATCTGGAAAATATTCTGGATGACAGTTTTAGCATTGTAACGGAAGAAATCAATCTGGCTGACCTGGAAAACGCTGCCGAGAACAGCGACCAAAAGGTATTTCCCATTCTTCCCGTGCGCAATATGGTGATGTTTCCGAAAGTAATTATGCCCATTACCGCCGGACGCGAAATGAGCATTAAACTCCTGCAGGAAGCCCAGCAAAATAATGAACTCATCGGCATCGTAAGCCAGAAAAACAGCAGTGTGGAAAACCCCGAAGCTGAAGACCTGCATGCAATTGGCACCTTGGCGCGCATTATTAAAATCATTCAGCTTCCCGAAGGGAACATCACAGCAATTACCAAAGGATACCAGCGTTTCCGCATTGACCGGATCACCGCAGAGAAGCCGTTTTTTAAAGCAGAAATCACCACGCTCAAAGACGCTTCCACACGTAAAAAAGACGAATACGACGCACTGCTGGAAAACATTAAAGATCTCGCCTTGAAAATGATCGAGCTGGACCCGAATATTCCCTCCGCGGCCAGTTTTGCGATTAAGAACATCAGCGATAATGATGATTTGCTGAACTTCATCTGCGCCAACGCCAGTTTCCTGCCGGCTCAGAAACAAAAGCTACTGGAAGAAAAAAGCCTCATCAGCCGGGCCGAAAAATGCTACGCGCTGATGCATGATGAATACCGAAAACTGGAACTGCGCAGCCAGATTCATCAGAAAACCAGTAAAGACCTCGATAAACAACAACGGGAATATTTCCTGAATCAGCAGATCCGGACCATTCAGGAGGAACTGGGCGGCGGCCCCGAATCCGACGTGGAAGAACTGCAGGAAAAAGCAGCCAAACTGAAATGGAGCGAGGTAGTGGAAGAGCATTTTCAGAAGGAAATTCACCGCCTGCAGCGCCAAAACCCAAATGCGCCGGATTACAATGTTCAGCGTAATTATCTGGATTTCTTCACTGATCTGCCCTGGCAGAAATATTCCAAGGATGTTTTTGATATTGCCAAAGCCGAAAAGGTTTTGGACAAAGCACATTACGGCCTGGATGATATTAAAAAGCGCATCCTGGAACACATGGCCGTGCTTAAGCTTAAAAATAATATGAAATCGCCGATCCTGTGCCTCGTGGGGCCTCCGGGTGTCGGTAAAACGTCCTTGGGAAAATCCGTGGCAGATGCGTTGGGGAGAAAATACGTTCGCTTGTCCTTAGGCGGGCTGCATGATGAATCGGAAATCCGCGGACACCGTAAAACCTATATCGGCGCGATGGCTGGGCGAATTCTGCAATCCATTAAAAAAGCCGGAACTTCTAATCCTGTGATTGTGCTGGACGAGATCGACAAACTCGGGCAGGGCACGCACGGCGACCCAAGTTCTGCTTTGCTGGAAGTGCTGGATCCCGAGCAGAACAACAGTTTTTATGACAACTTCCTGGAGATTGGTTACGACCTTTCCAAAGTCATGTTCATTGCCACCGCCAACTCGCTGTCTACCGTTCAGCGACCGCTCCTGGATCGTATGGAGGTCATTGAAATTGCGGGCTATACACTTGAAGAAAAAACTGAAATTGCCAAGCGACACCTTATTAAAAAGCAGCAGGAGGAAAACGGACTTACGGCCAAATCCTTTAAACTGGGCACGGCAGAATTAAAACATATTATTGATGCCCATACCTCCGAAAGCGGAGTGCGTCGCCTAGAAAAGCAAATTGCTTCCATTGCGCGCTGGGTTGCGCTGCAGACTGCTTTGGAGAAAGATTATTCGTCTAAATTAACCATCGAAAAAATTGATGAAATCCTGGGTGTGCCGCGACCGCGCAGCCTGTCGGAAATAACCGATGCGCCCGGCGTTGTAACAGGGCTCGCTTGGACCCAGGTGGGCGGCGACATTCTGTTTATAGAAAGTATTCTGAGTTTTGGTAAAGGCAATCTAACCATGACCGGAAACCTGGGGAATGTAATGAAGGAATCAGCGACCATTGCGCTGGAATATATTAAAGCCAAACACGCAGAACTGGGCATTTCCGAAGAAGATTTAAAAGAAAAAAATATTCATGTACACGTACCGGAAGGTGCGACGCCGAAAGATGGACCGTCGGCAGGTATCGCGATGCTCACCTCGATCGTTTCCAGTTTCCGGAACCAAAAAGTGAAACCGCATTTGGCCATGACCGGCGAAATCACGCTACGTGGAAAAGTGCTGCCAGTGGGTGGCATTAAAGAAAAACTGCTGGCTGCTGCCCGCGCCGGCATTAAGGAAATTATTCTGTGCGAAGCCAACCGCCGCGACGTGGAGGAAATTAAAAAGGATTACCTGAAAGATTTGCAGATCCATTACGTGGACCGAATGAGCCAGGTAATTGAGCTAGCGCTCGGCTCCTGAAATTTGGTCCGGAAATAGCAGGACGTTGCCTTAATTTGCCTATCTTACCTTAAAATTCACTGAACGCATGAAACAGGTGCAGTTGCCCTTCGTTGCCAGGCTGACCCTGGTTCTTATCAGCATTATACTCCTGGGATTCTTAGCCAAAATCGGAAAAACGGTTTTGGCTCCCTTGTTTTTTGCCGTGCTGATGGCGCTGCTGTTTGTGCCGTTTGCCAATTTTCTGGAAAGAAAAATCAGGTTCTCTCGGCCGCTGTCCACTTTTACTGCGTTACTGCTGATGGCTGCAGTACTGTCGGGACTGATTTATTTTTTCTCCGTACAACTGAGTGATTTCGCGCAGGATTACCCGATGCTGCAGGAACAGGTCACCAAATCCTTTGCAGATTTACAACGCTGGGTTTCAAAAACTTTCGGACTGAACATTCATAAGCAGATGAGTTACATCAATCAGGGACTCGAAAAACTGCTGTCTTCCACCGCACTGATTTTGGGCTTCACCGTGACCATGTTTTCCTCAACGATGGCTTTTTTCGCCTTCAGTGCGCTGTTTTTTATCTTTATCTTAAACTACCGCCGGCTGCTGTATCAGTTCATTATTTCAATTTTCAGGAAAGAACATTTTGAAAAAGTGAATGAGGGAATTCATGAAATTCAGAAGATTATTAAAGATTATATCTCCGGACTTTTCATTCAGATTATTATCGTCAGTATTCTGACAGGTATTTTACTTTCCGTTTTGGGCGTGAAATATGCAATCCTGCTGGCCGTTCTGACCGGTTTGCTGAATGTGATTCCGTATATCGGCATTGCCGTTTCTATCCTGCTGGCAAGCCTGATTTCATTTGCTACCGGCGGCGACCATTTATTATTGCTGGTGGCCGGATTTATTGTTATTCACGCCATCGATGCCAATATCACCCTGCCTTTAGTGGTGGGTTCCAAAGTAAAAATCAATGCATTGTTTACGTTCATCGGCTTATTAATCGGTGAAGAATTGTGGGGCATCAGCGGAATGTTTTTGAGTATCCCTTTTCTGGCTATTCTTAAAATTATATTTGAAAGAGTGCAGGGTCTGGAACCCTGGGGTCGGGTATTGGGCGAGGAGCAGAGAGTGAAGCGGCGGCGTAAATATAAAATCACCAAAAATATTACACTGGAGGAAAAGGAATAAAAGCGAAAACAATACTTTTGCGGTAACTTTAAAACATGCGAAAGTTTCTATTTGCCTCGGGGTTTAGCCTTTTAATTTCACTGAATTCCTGTACAACCACATTAGTCTCCTCTCAGAAAGACGACACAGTTGAAAACTCAGTAAAAACCGGTAAAACATATACCTTTAGGGACAATACCGGACAGAGATACAATTTCAAAGTGGAATCCATTACACAAGATAAAATCACCGGTAGTAACAGCGATGAACAACGTTTTACCATTGATAAAAACAACATCTCTACCGTGAAAAAAACTCACACAGGCAAAACACTTCTGCTCACCGCCGGCGTAATTGCCGTGGCAGTACTGCTCCCGGCTTACATCAAAAATGAGCCGGTCGGCAAATGATAGCCTGAACAAATTCTTTGTACATTGCAGAATGACATTTTTTTTAGCTTAATTTAAGAAAAACACCAATGCTTCCTAAAGTTAATCCTACGCACACATTGGCCTGGCAAAAACTTCAGCAACATTTTGCTGATAATGACTTTGATCTGCGCCAGCTTTTTAATGAAAATCCGCAACGGTTCGATCAGTTCTCTGTAACTGCACCGGATTATCTTTTTGATTACTCCAAAAATTTAATCACCCAGGAAACACTGGAACTCTTGTTAGCATTAGCAGAAGAATGTGGCTTGCCTCAAGCAATTGAAGCGATGTTCCGCGGTGAAAAAATAAATGAAAACGAAGGTCGCGCTGTGCTCCATACTGCTCTGCGGGATTTCAGCGAGGATCCGGTTTTCGTAGACGGCAATAATATTAAGCCTGATGTCAAAAAAGTCCTCAGCCAGATGAAATCTTTTTCCTCCGCTGTTATTTCTGGAGCGCATACAGGTTTTAGCGGAAAGCAGATTACGGATGTTGTTAATATCGGTATTGGCGGCTCAGATCTGGGACCGGCGATGGTTTCTTCTGCCCTGAAACATTACCGCACGCGCCTGAATGTGCATTTTGTTTCCAACGTCGATGGCTGCCACCTAGCCGAAACCTTGAAAGACCTGCAGCCAGAAAGCACTTTGTTCATTATTGCCAGTAAAACATTTACCACGCAGGAAACCATGGCCAATGCAGCCGCGGCAAAAATATGGTTCCTGGAGAATGGCAGTGAAGATGATGTCGCAAAACATTTCGTGGCACTTTCCACCAACATTCAGTCGGTTATGGAATTTGGTATTTCCCGGGAAAACATCTTCGAATTCTGGGATTGGGTAGGCGGCCGGTATTCTTTATGGAGTGCGATCGGACTGAGCATTGTCCTGGCCGTGGGCTACGAAAATTTCGAACAACTGCTTCGGGGTGCGCATGAGACAGACCGGCATTTCAGAACTGCAGATCATAAGGAAAACATGCCGGTGCTGATGGCCTTGCTGGGCATTTGGTACCGCAACTTCATGGGATCTGCCACCTATGCGATTTTACCGTACTCGCAATACCTGAATCGCTTTGCAGCTTACCTGCAACAGGGAGATATGGAAAGTAACGGAAAGTCTGTGGACCGCAATGGTGATTTTGTTACTTATGAAACCGGCCCAGTCATTTGGGGAGAACCGGGCACCAATGGGCAGCACGCTTTTTATCAGCTTATTCATCAGGGAACGGAATTGATTCCGGCAGACTTTATTGCGTATGCGAAACCGTTGTCGGGCTCACGTGATCAACATCAAAAACTGCTCGCCAACTTTTTTGCACAAACCGAAGCTTTAGCTTTCGGAAAGACAGAGGAAGAGGTGGAAGCCGAAATAGATATGCTTACTGCAGAAAAGCAGGCGCAGGAACCACCAGTAAGTTTTAAGGTATTTGCCGGCAACACACCTACTAATTCCTTTTTGTTTAAAGAACTTACGCCGCATACACTCGGCCAGCTCATTGCTTTGTATGAACACAAGATTTTTGTGCAGGGGATCATCTGGAATGTTTTCAGTTTCGACCAGTACGGCGTGGAACTCGGCAAAAAACTGGCCGGCACCATCCTCCCGGAATTAGAGGAGACAGCAGAAGTAAGCTCGCACGACAGCAGCACCAACGGCCTTATCAATTACTACAAAACACAGCGTTAAGGATTGAGTCCCCGTATTTTTTAAGTAATTTTGCACAGCGAAAGCAAACGCGCGCAGCAGAAGATTTAGGGAGTAAGGTAAGAGTTGCAGCAGCGGCCGCGTTCCTTCCGGAATAAATCTAAAGTAAAAATAAAATGGCAAAAATTCTTGACGGGCTGCAAACCTCCAAAGACATCAAACAGGAGATCCGCGCAGAAGTAGATAAAATCCTTGAATCGAAACGTCGTGCGCCACATTTGGTGGCTATTCTCGTTGGAAATAACGGGGCAAGCACCACGTACGTCAATAATAAAATAACAGACTGCAAGCAGGTAGGCTTCCGCTCCTCCCTGGTTAAGTTCCCAAGCACAGTTTCCGAAGCAGAACTGCTGGAAAAGATTGAAGAACTGAATAAGTCTAAGGAAGTGGATGGTTTCATTGTTCAGCTGCCACTCCCAAAACAAATCGACCAGGAAAAAATTATCATGGCGATTGATCCACGAAAAGATGTGGATGGTTTCCACCCGGAAAACTTTGGAAAAATGGCGCTGGAGATGGACACTTTCCTGCCGGCCACGCCGTTTGGAATTCTCACGTTACTGGAACGATATCAGATTGATACACAGGGCAAACATTGCGTGATCATTGGCAGAAGCCGTATCGTCGGGAAACCCATGAGTATTCTGATGGGCCGAAAAGATTTCCCCGGCAATTCTACCGTGACGCTCACGCATTCCTACACGCCGCATATTGAAAACTTTACTCGAAACGCAGACATCGTGATTACGGCGCTGGGCGACCCTAACTTCCTGAAAGCTGATATGATTAAGGAAGGCGCCATCATCATTGATGTGGGCATTACCCGTGTGGATGCTGATAACGAAAAAGGATACATGTTGCTGGGCGATGTAGATTTTGAGAGCTGCCGCGATAAAGCCAGCTGGATTACGCCGGTGCCGGGCGGCGTCGGTCCGATGACACGCGCCATGCTTATGAAAAACACGTTGCTGGCGTACAAAACATCCGTTTATAATGACTAAAGAAGAACAGGAGATATTAATGAAGCGCGGCATGTTGCTGCCCGTGATGGAACATTTTTATACGCTGCAGGGCGAAGGTGCCTACACCGGCGCGGCAGCGTATTTCATTCGCTTGGGCGGTTGTGACGTTGGCTGCCACTGGTGCGACGTGAAGGAAAGCTGGAATGCAGATCTGCATCCGGCATACAGTGCCCTGGAAATTGCTGAAACTGCCGCTAAGCATTGTAAGACCGTTGTGTTAACCGGCGGTGAACCGCTGATGTGGAACCTCGATGTACTAACTGGCAGGCTGAAAGAACTTGGCTGCCGGATTCATATTGAAACTTCGGGAGCGTACCCGATGAGCGGCCAACTGGACTGGATCACCCTGTCCCCCAAAAAAACAGCGCTACCCTTACCCGAAATTTATCAGAAAGCGAATGAACTGAAAGTGATTGTTTATAATAACAATGACTTTACATTTGCCCAGGAACAGGCGGAGAAGGTATCGCCGGAATGCGTGCGCTATCTGCAGAGCGAATGGAGCAAGCGTGCGGAAATGTACCCGAAGATTACCAACTTCATTATGGCAAATCCACAGTGGCGCGCCTCTGTTCAGACCCACAAATATTTGGATATTCCATAAATTAAAGTAGATTTACGGTGATTAAACCCGCTCTATGCAACGCCTGCGGTATTCCCGATATTTTAAAACTATTTTTATCTTACTGGATGTTGCCGTAATTACTGCTGTTCTTACGCGGTTTTTCGTACGCTCACAGGAAACACAAATCACTTCTGAAGCCTGGGAACAGTTCGGTTTGCTGGTGGCCCTGCTTTCCTTTATCTGGATACTGCTGAGCGGACGCACAAAATTATATTCAATTGCCAGAAACATCACCTACACCGTTTACCTGGAACGGCTCATTACGCACATCTTTATTTTTGTTTTCGGGATTATACTGCTGGCGAAAGTGAGTACGCAAACGTTTTTGCAACAGGACAGAACGCTTCTTTCCTTCTGGCTTTTCCTTTTTTTATTCTTAACGAAATCACTTCTTTTCTTTACTTTAAAATATATCCGCAGCCGTGGCATTAACTTCCGGAATGTGATGTTTTTTTCCGGTGACCCCTCGATGGATTTGCTGCGTACTATTTTTAACGAAAGGCGCGACTATGGGTTTAAAGTTTATGAATATGCACCGGAAGATATTAGCGATGCCGATAAACTGGTTTCTTTCTGGAAAGAATACGGAATTCACACCATGTTCCTGAGCACCGACGCTGGCATTGTACCCAAAGCGAAGGAATATGAAATTTATCGTTTGGCAGAGCAGAATAAAGTGCGCGTTTCTCTGGTACCAAGTATGGTGCGGAACAGCTTTTTCCAATATGAACTGGGATACATTGAAACCCATCCGATCCTGGTACGGTCGCGCTTCCCACTGGACGATGTTTTCAATATGGTGGTAAAACGGACCTTTGATCTGGCCTTTTCGGTACTGATATTGCTACTCATCGGCAGCTGGTTGTTTCCGCTCCTCGCCTTGCTGATTAAGCTGGACAGCCGCGGACCGGTATTTTTCATTCAAAAAAGATATGGGTATCATGAGCGCGTGTTCAATTGCCTGAAATTCCGCACCATGCAGGTCAACGATGAGTCCGCTCTGAAAACCACAGAAACCAATGATAAGCGCATTACCCGCTTCGGGAAGTTTCTGCGAAAAACAAGTTTGGATGAATTTCCGCAGTTCATCAATGTGCTGAAAGGCGATATGTCTGTGGTGGGCCCAAGACCGCATATGCTTTTGGTCGATGATTTGTACAAGGTGAAAATTGGCAGGTATGCAGTGCGCAGTTTGGTTCAACCGGGCATCACCGGGCTGGCTCAGGTGAATGGTTTACGCGGCGACCGCGGTGATATGGATCTGCAGATGCACAAAAGAATACTGGCCGATGCCTTCTACGTGAAAAACTGGACACTCACGCTCGACCTGATTATCATCCTGAAAACGGTATATTTAATGATTAGCGGCGACCGGAACGCGCAATAAAACCGGCAGACAAAACATAAAAAAATAGTAATTTAGCAGCATGGTAAAAAATCTTCTGAGCCAGGTGGGCGCTTATTTTCTGCTCCTGGGCAAAACGATGAAGCGGCCTCAGAAATCCTCTGTTTTCTTTAAACTGTTCATGCGCGAAATTCATGACCTTGGAGTGAATTCCTTTGGACTTGTATTATTCACGTCCATCTTTGTGGGTGCGGTGGTAGCCATTCAGATGTTTAATAACTTCAGTGCCTCCTCCTTTCCAATTCCGAATTCATTTATTGGCTACGCTACTAAGGTCGTGTTGATCCTTGAATTTTCCCCAACGATTATTTCAGTAATTCTTGCCGGAAAAGTAGGCTCTTATATTGCCTCCAGTATCGGGACCATGCGCGTTACAGAACAAATTGACGCTCTTGATATCATGGGTGTAAATTCACCTAACTTCCTGATTCTTCCCAAAATTCTGGCGAGTGTTATTTTTAACCCACTTTTAATTGCGATCAGCATTGTATTTGGCATCTGGGGCGGATATCTGGCCGGGATTGCAACAGGAAGCTGGAGCAAGGCAGATTATATTACCGGGATTCAGATGTATATGCCGGCTTATTTCATCTGGTATGCTTTCTTTAAGACGGCCGCCTTTGCTTTTTTAATTGCTACCATTCCTGCTTATTTCGGTTATAATGTGAAAGGAGGCTCGCTGGAAGTAGGCCGCGCGAGTACGCAGGCTGTGGTCTGGACCATTGTGGCCATTATCGTAATGAACTTAATTCTCACCCAAATGTTTCTTAGCTAATGATAGAGGTTAAAGATTTAAAGAAAAGCTTTGATGAGGTGCAGGTTTTGAAGGGCATTTCAACCAATTTTGATACCGGCAAAGTCAATCTAATTATCGGTCAGAGTGGATCGGGAAAAACAGTATTCCTGAAAAGCCTGCTGAACGTTTATCAGCCGACATCCGGTGAAATCCTGTTCGACGGTAAGGACATTAATAAAATGGGCCGCGATGAAAAGCAGCATCTTCGTGCCGAAATAGGCACCGTTTTTCAGGGCAGTGCTTTGTTCGATTCCATGACGGTCGAGGAAAATATTATGTTTCCGCTCGATATGTTTACCAATCTCACTTTCCGGGAAAAAAAGCGCCGGGTCTTTGAGGTGATTGGGCGTGTGCATCTGGAGAAAGCCAACCGGAAGTTTCCTTCCGAAATATCCGGTGGAATGCAGAAGCGTGTGGCTATTGCCAGAGCCATCGTGAACAATCCGAAGTATCTGTTTTGCGATGAACCCAACTCCGGGCTGGATCCTTACACATCTAATGTAATTGATGATTTGCTGTTGGAAATTACCAAAGAATATAAGACAACCACCATCATCAACACCCACGATATGAATTCGGTGATGACCATTGGCGAAAAGATCGTCTATCTGCGAATGGGCCTGAAAGAGTGGGAAGGCACCAAAGACAATGTTATTAATGCAGGCAATAAAAATCTGATTGATTTCGTTTATTCCTCAGAACTATTCAAAGAGCTTCGGGAGTACTTCCTGGAGACGAATAAAACTTCAATAGAAAATATTATAACTAAACCTCAAGGTAATGAAGAAACTTCTTAGTGCAGCGCTTGTGAGCGCCAGTTTACTGGGAACCGCGCAGATTAAATTTGCTGGTAAAGCCAATTTGTTGTTTAAAACGGATTCTCCGAGTTGGAGCAGCATTAAAGCATCGGCAAATAATGCATACGATGAATCTGGCAAAAACAATGTCGGGTTTAATGTTGGACTCTCTGCCAAGGTGGGACTTCCCGCATCGTTATTTGTAATGCCGGAAATTTACTACACGACTTTTAAGTCTGAGTTCACAGAACCAGTTACAGGTACTACACTGGAAGCAAAGAGCAATCGTGTAGATGTGCCGGTACTGTTGGGATACAACATTCTTGGGGATAATCTGGGAATTTTCGCCGGGCCTGTTGCTTCCTATAACCTGGCTGCCAATGAGCAGTTCAAGGATTTTAAGGAAAATGCAATGAAAGAATTTACCGTCGGCTATCAGTTTGGTGCGCAGGTTCAGCTGCAGAAGTTGATTCTGAATGCGAAGTATGAGGGTGCATTCTCCAAAGATCAGCGTACCTTCATAAACAACAATACTTCAGACGCAACTGCCAGAGAAATCCGCTACGACAGCCGTCCGAGCTTGTTTATGGTAGGAATTGGTTATGAACTTTAACTAAAAGTTTAATTAGATTCATAAATCCCCCGATTAGTAATAATCCGGGGGATTTTTGTGATCATCCGGCACATAAGTTACCGTTTGTTGCTTATTAAGTTCAGCAGTCTGTTGCTCCAGCCTCTCTTTTTCCTTACGCAGTTCTTTTAATTCCCGTCGTTTTTGTTCTTCTTTCACGGCTGTCCCTTTACTGATATATCCTACTATTCCGCCGATGATTAACCCAATACCGATGCCGGCCAGAATTCCCATCAGACTGATGGGTTCAAAAAGGCGGACCACTGAAAATTCAGGCAGCAGCCAGTATAAAAGAAAGGCAAGCCCCAATAAAAGCAAGCCGATAAAAGAAAGATTTTTCATGACGATGTGATTTTAAGCAATCTTTCCGGACAGCGATCGGGTCCGGAAAGGTTTTATTATCTACAAAGATGGTTATTTTTTACCAGTTGCGGCGGCATAATATTCCAGCGCCTTCGGTAAATGCCTGTCTAAATCTGCACGACGCGTTGCCGGATTCGGGTGGGTAGAGAGGAATTCTGGCGGTCGGTTTCCGGATGACTGCGCTTCCATTCTTTGCCAGAACGGTTGCGCTTCACGCGGATCGTAACCTGCCATCGCCATTAAATATAAACCCATTTCATCAGCCTCCAGCTCCTGGCTTCTGCCGTATTTCAAGAGTGCTACCTGCGCACCGAGTGGGTAGGCCTGTTGGAAAATAGCAGCCATCTGTCCGTTGGAGATCGTACTTCCGAGAATGGCGCCGCCGTACTGTGCAACCATTGCCTGCGAAATTCTTTCATTTCCATGTCCGGCCAACGCATGGGAAACTTCGTGGCCAAGAACCACAGCCAAACCGGTGTCATTCTTCGTTACCGGAAGAATTCCGCTATACACGGCAACTTTGCCGCCGGGCATACACCAGGCGTTGATCTGTTTATCATCAATTAAATTAAATTCCCATTGATAGTTGGCAAGATCTGCTTCCCGGCCAATATTGCGATAGTAATTATTTGCGGCATTCTTTATTCGGATTCCCACATTATTCACGCTTTTTGCGGCGCTGGTTCCTTTTACTACTTTGGCTTTAGAAAGTGTTTCCCGGTATTGCTGCAAAGCCATGGCGCTGATCTCCTGATCATTGGCCAGATGAAGCGACTTCCTTCCTGTAATAGGGTTCGTGGTACAGGCCACCGCCAGCAGCGCTACCGCACTGAAACCCAAAAACTTATTTACCTTTTTCATAATTTTTCGTTTAGTTCTGGATTGGGGTTAAACAATTTTTATTCCAATTGCGGCAGGTCAGATACTACAGCACTATTTTTGCTGTTCTATAAATAAAAAAAGTCATGAAATATATACTAGTTCCTTTTACGCTTATTTGTTCCCTGTTTTTCCTGTTTTCCTGCAGTTCGCGGTCTTCCATCAGCCCGGCGCAGGTGAATACACTTACGGAACGACAGGAGTTCACTTTTATGGCGGAGCGCGCGCACCCTACTGGTATGGATGTCATCAATTCTATGTATGCGCTGCGCAACGGAAGTGCGGGACGCCTGTTGGAACTGGATTATGGCTACAGCATTGTCCTGAAACGCGATGAGATGGAAGTTACACTGCCCTACTTTGGGCGTATGTATGCACCTTCAATGGATCCCGATAAAAATTCGTATCGCTTTACCTCCAAAAAGTTTAATGTAATGCCGGAGCAGAAAAAGAAAGGGAGCACTGTTTTCACCATTGCAGTAGAAGATCAGCCGCACGTCCAAAAGGTGATTATCGAAGTGTTTAACAATGGAAAAGCCTACGTTGCCATCGATTCCAATGACCGCCAGGCAATTTCATATGATGGCTACATTACAGCGAATACAGTTCCAACAGACAAACCTTAATTAGTCTTTCGTAAATAATTCATTTACAAAACGCAAGGCTTCCGTACTGGGATTTGCCTGGAGTTGGCTGACCTGGTCCAGATGCTGCTGGTAACTGTTGCTGCCTTCTTCCTCCTGACGTGTCCTTTGCAGAATATAATTTTGCACCCAAAACTCAAACCTCCGGGCAGCCTGTTGCTGACGGATCACTTCCAGCCTGCCGGATTTTTTCTTGCGGTCAATAAATTCATGTATGGCTTCATAGACATCGTTTAGACCCTCTTTTTCCAGTGCCGCGCCGAGCAGAACCGGAACTTTCCAGTCCGCTTCCTGATGCGGCAGGAAATGAAGTGCCCGCTTCAGCTCCACTTTCATATTTTTAGCCTGCAGGCGGTTTGTATCATTGACTTTATTGATGAAAATAATATCCACCATTTCCATGATGCCGCGTTTGATTCCCTGAAGTTCATCACCCCCGCCAATGATTTTAATGAAAAGAAAAACATCCGTAATTTCAGACACCAGCACTTCACTCTGCCCCACGCCAACTGTTTCAATTAAAATATAATCGTAGCCGGCAGCTTCGCAGAGCAGCATTGTTTCAAAAGTAGTGTTTGCCACACCGCCCAGAAAACCGGAGCTGGGACTGGGCCGGATAAAGGCGTGCTCAGATTTGGCAAGCTCTTCCATCCGCGTTTTGTCACCCAGGATCGAACCTTTGTTCCGGGAGGAACTCGGGTCAATCGCCAGGACCGCGACTTTGTGGCCTTGCGCAATAGCCACCTGCCCGAAACTTTCGATAAAGGTAGATTTTCCGGCACCGGGCACTCCCGTAATTCCTATCCGCACAGACTTTCCTGTGAACGGCATCAGCATTTGCAGGAGTTCATCCGCCTGTTCCCGGTGCATCGGCAAAGTGCTTTCCACCAGGGTGATTGCCTTGCTGAGCAGCCGTTTATCGCCGCGGCGCAATCCTTCCGTCAGTTCTTTCGTAGACAGCATTTTCATAGAGGTAAAATTACAATTATTATTTCCCGACAAGTGTAGATTAGAGGCTTTAACTGCTTTTTATTTAAATTCTGTATTTTTGAGTAATTCATTACTATAAAACTGATGCAAAAAACAAATTCCCTTAATACGTATACACTTGCTTCCTTTGCAATCGCTGCATTTTCTTTTGTAATCACTTCCTGTTCCCCGAAGGCAAATCCGGTCGCAAAAAACAAAACCCTGATGGCGGAACAGTATCAGCAGGGCATGACCTTATTTAATAATTCCTGCGGAAAATGTCACGATCTGCCAAACCCTGACGATTATTCCAGCCGCGACTGGGTTGGTATTATGAATGCGATGGCACCCAAAGCAAAACTGAATGACGAGCAGCATGAACTGGTGTACCAGTATATCGTTGCTGCCAAAAAAGAGAATGATGAAAGCCTGGATTAACTGGGAAGATTTCGAAAAGCTGGATATCCGGATGGGTACGGTCCTCAGCGCGAAGGAATTTCCGCGCGCCAAAAAGCCTGCCTATCAGCTGACCATTGATTTTGGCGAAGCCGGCGTCTTGAATTCATCCGCTCAAATCACGGATTTGTACACACCTGAAATTTTAATCGGACAACAGGTGGCGGCCATTATTAATTTCCCGGAAAAGCAGATTGCTAACTTTTTCAGTCAGTGCCTGGTGCTGGGTGTTTATAATACCGAGGGAAAAGTTATTCTGCTCCAGCCTGAACGGGAAGTACCCAACGGTGCCGCTGTAAGCTAACCTTTAAATTAATCGCATGATACACAAAATTCCACTGGAGAAAGTTTTATTTCTGGACATAGAAACCGTTCGGCAGGTAGCGGGCTGGAACGAGCTGAGCACGGCTGAACAGGAACTTTGGGAAAAGAAAACAAAGTATCAGCGCAAAGATGAATTTACCGCCGAAGAATTCTACCAGGAGCGTGGCGGCATTATGGCAGAATTTGGCAAAATAGTGTGCATCTCAGTAGGGATTCTGGATGGTGGCGAAAAGCTGCTGGTAAAAAGTTTTTACGGTCATGATGAAAAGAAACTGCTGGAAGAATTCGGGCAGATCTTTAACCGGCCGAAGTTAAGAGATGTCGTTTTATGCGCCCACAATGGAAAAGAATTCGATTTCCCGTGGATCGCACGGCGTTTCCTGATCAATGGAATGCAGCCGCCGGTACCATTCCAGACATATGGAAAAAAGCCCTGGGAAATTCCGCATCTCGATACGATGGAGCTCTGGAAATTCGGTGATTACAAATCCTATGTTTCCCTGGAACTGCTGGCGCATCTGTTTGGTGTTCCCAGTCCGAAGGATGATATTGACGGCTCTCAGGTAGCTTCTATGTATCATATAGAGAAAGACTTATTTAGAATCGTTCAATACTGTGAAAAAGATGTCTTAACTTTGGCAAATGTTTTCCGGCGCATGCGTCAGGAAGAACTGTTAGACACAACACAATCCAACTAAACGCTGTTTTCAGTTATGAAATTTACAGATGACCAGATCGCCGACATTGGCGAAAATATAATAGCCGCCCTTAAAACTGTATATGACCCGGAGATTCCCGTAGATATTTACGAACTGGGATTAATTTACGACGTGCAAATTTCTGATGAGGGAGCCGTGAAGGTAATCATGACCCTCACCACGCCCAACTGCCCGGTAGCAGAAAGCCTTCCCGCAGAGGTCCGCGAGAAGGTATCTGAAGTGGAAAATGTTTCCGAAGTCGATCTGGAACTCACTTTCGAGCCTGCCTGGAATAAGGATATGATGAGCGAAGAAGCCCGTTTCGAACTGGGAATGTTTTAAGCAAAACTTAAAGTTTCCGGTTCGCTGTTCAGTGTCCTTTCAAATTCAAAAAGTACGGTTTTCTGAATATTCGGGTGCATCGAAAGTGCTACCGGACAACCCAGCGCGGTTTCCTCGATGAATCTTTTTTCCTCGTTTGTAAATGCACCCGGGATCCGCATAATACAGAAAATGGTGCCGATCCTTTTCGGATTCGGGTGGGTGGATTTCTTGAGTTCACACGTCGCACCCGTAATGTCGATACCGCGCGGCTTGCCAAGTACGGCCACCGCCATTAGCATAGACTGCCCGAAGGAAATACCGAACAGATCAGAAGGTGAAAATGCTTCGGCCGTGCCACCCTCACGCACCGGTGCGCAGGTGATGATTTCGGTGCCGGATTTTTCGTGTACAGAGACAATCCGGAAATCGCCCAAATAAGTAATTGTTGAAGTCATAATGCTGGTTTTTTAGTTTACTTAAAGTTACGTAAAAAAAACCGCCGTTTACTCCTGTCTTCTGTTTAAATAAAATATTGGGTGATAACACCTTATCGCCTTCAGCAGCGATTCTTTTTATTCGTAAATAAAAGTAATGGTTTGCTGCACATCACTGCCATAAGACAATGCTACCGGGCAGTTTTTACCGGTTTCCTCAATCCATTCTTTCTGTTCCGCGGTAAAATTTCCTTTAATGTAAATATTGCACACTACTTCCGCGATGCGGCGCGGGCTCGGGTTCATAATTTTTTGTACTTCGCTGTAGGAACCGTCGATCACAATACCTTTGCGTTTACCGTGGATCGCAATTGTGGTCAGCATACACTGCGCAAGCGAGGTAGCAAACAGGTCTGTGGGCGAAAACACTTCTCCCTTACCATGATTATCAGTAGGCGCATCGGTCAGGATTTTTGTACCGGATTGCAGATGTTCAGATTCGCAGCGGAAATCGCCCAGATATGTTACTTTAGAAGTTGCCATAATAGTGTAGTTTATGTAAATTAAAAATGAAAAATTCGTTTTGCCTGATTGTAAGCACTCTCGAAATTCAGCAGGTTCAGCGAGTGGTCGATTTTTTCGGCGGCCATGAAATTGATAACCTGTTCAGTAGGCATGTTTCCCACGAGCTCATCTTTCGCCATGGGGCAGCCCCCGATTCCTTTAATAGCAGAATCAAATCTGCGGCAACCGCCATCATAAGCGCTTTTTAATTTAATATAAGAATCCTCGTACCTGTTGTGGAAATGCGCGCCAAATTCAACTTCCGGAAACTGCTGCGGCAACACGGTGAACAACTCACTGATTTGTTCCGGCGTGCCGGTACCGGTGGTATCCGACAGCAAGATCCGGCGAATGCCTAAATCACTGAATTTCGTCGTCCAGTCCTTAATCTCCTCCACGTCCCAATGGTCGCCGTACGGATTTCCGAAAGCCATAGAAAAATAAACATTCAGCTGGCGACCGTCTTCTTTCAGCATTTCTGCGATGTGATTGATATGCTGATAAGCTTCTTCGCGGCTTTTATTGGTATTGCGCTGCTGAAACGTTTCGGACACCGAGAACGGAAAACCAAGAATATCCACCGCCTGATGCTTCAGTGCTTTTTCGGCACCGCGCACGTTGGCTACAATCACGGAAAGCTGCGTGCGCGACACACCTTTATCAATCTCTTCGATCACCGTAGCGCTGTCTGCCATTTGGGGAATAGTTCGGGGCGATACAAAACTTCCGCAGTCGAGCACATCAAAACCTACCGTCATCAGGGCATTCAGGTAGTCTATTTTTTGTGAAGTAGCGATGGGTTCCGGCCAGCCTTGCATGGCATCGCGCGGACATTCAGTTAAAAACATGGGTGTTTTTCATTTTCCGTAAATATACCAAAACTTTGAAAAAAGAGTTCTGCTGCGCTATTTTCTGCTTAGTTATCCGGAATTTATATTAAAAAGAAGAATAGCTGCCAGAATCCTGCCACAAAAAAACTTTAACTTTGTTTCAAATATTCATTTTATGACAACAATATCCTTTGATGAACAATGGAGCCAGAAACTGCTCAACCGTTTCCTCACCTATGTAAAAATATATTCCACCAGTGATGCTGACAGTGAAGCTACGCCTTCCACACCGCGGCAGTGGGATATTGCAAATTATCTTTTTGAAGAATTAAAAGGTTTGGGACTGAGCGATGTGTCGATAGATGACAATGGATATATCTATGCCTATGTGCCGTCTAACCTTCCGGAAGGAGCAGATGAGCCTGTCGTGGGTTTCATCTCGCATTATGATACCTCACCGGATTTCAGCGGTGAAAATGTGAACCCGCAAATTTGGAAAAATTACGACGGCGGTGATTTGGTTTTAAATAAAGAAACCGGTTTTACGCTGTCGCCGGATAAATTTGAAACACTTAAGGACTATATCGGCCAGACGTTGATCACCACCGATGGCACCACGCTGCTCGGCGCCGACGACAAAGCCGGTGTGGCGGAAATCGTAACCGCTGCTGAGTATCTGATGGCACATCCGGAAATAAAACATGGAAAAATTGCTATCGGATTTACGCCTGATGAAGAAATCGGCCGGGGAGCACATAAATTCGATGTGGAAAAATTCGGTGCGGAGTGGGCGTACACCATGGACGGCAGCGAGGTGGGCGAACTGGAATACGAAAACTTCAATGCAGCCGGCGCAGTGGTGAAAATTCACGGACTGAGTGTGCACCCAGGCTATGCGTACGGTAAAATGGTGAATGCTGCCTTGCTGGCGGCTGAATTTGCCCAGCTCTTACCGGAGAAGGAAACGCCGGGAACAACCAAAGGATTTGAAGGCTTTTTCCACCTGATGGAGATTAAAGCAGATGTCTCCGAGGCCAGCCTGCAATACATCATCCGCGACCATGACAGCGAGAAATTTGAAATGCGCAAGAAACAGATTGCCTCCTGCGTGGAACAAATGAACAACAAATACGGAAGCGGGACAGCAGAAATTGAAATTAAGGAACAGTACCGCAATATGAAGCAGCAGTTTGAAGGCAAAATGCACATCGTGGATATTGCGGAAGCAGCGATGAAGGAAGCAGGCATTACGCCTAATATCAAAGCGATTCGTGGCGGAACCGATGGCGCACAGCTTTCTTACATGGGATTACCCTGCCCGAACATCTTTGCAGGCGGGTTAAACTTCCACGGACCGTACGAATACGTTGCGCTGGAATCCATGGAAAAAGCCGTACAGGTTATTATTAATATTGCCCAGGCGAAAAAGAAACAGCAGTAAGATCTATGTTGTTTTGCTGATATGAAAGCCGCTTGAGAAAAATTTCCCAGGCGGCTTTTATCTTATATAACTATACGTTATTCTTCGTTTAAAAAACCCTGGAGAATATCGCAGGCTGACTTTGGCAGATTGGTTCCCGGCCCGAAAATATAATCTGCGCCATTGCTGTACAGAAAATCATAATCCTGCTGCGGAATTACACCACCCACCACAATGGTAATATCATCTGCGCCGTATTTATGCAGTTCTTCCACAACCTGAGGTACCAGCGTTTTATGCCCGGCCGCCAGTGAGGAAATTCCGAGAATATGCACATCATTCTCCACGGCCTGTTTGGCCACTTCTTCCGGCGTCTGGAAAAGGGGTGCTACATCCACATCAAAGCCCATATCGGCAAACGCAGTTGCTACAACTTTAGCGCCGCGGTCATGGCCGTCCTGGCCCATCTTGGCTACAATAATCCGCGGCCGGCGGCCCGCTGCGGAAGCAAACTGTTCGCTTAAAGCGCAGGCACGCGCGAAATATTCATTTTTATCTGCATTCATAGCATAGACTCCCTGGATGGTTTTAATATTAGCTTTATAACGCCCGAACACTTCTTCCATGGCATCGCTCATTTCACCGAGCGTGACCCGGCGGCGGGCAGCTTCAATACAAATTTCCAGTAAATTTTGTTCTCCGGTGCGCGCAGCTTCCCTGAGTTGAGCAATAATTTGTTCAGCAGCCGCGGCATCGCGGTTTTGCTTAATGTGCTGCAGCCTCTCAATTTGTTTCCGGCGAACTTCTGTATTGTCAATATCCAGAATGTCCAGTTCCGCCTGAGACTGGGTTGATCTGAAGGAATTAACACCGATAATAAATTCTTCACCGCTGTCAATCTTTGCCTGTTTTCGTGCGGCGGCCTCTTCAATCCTCATTTTCGGAATGCCGGCTTCGATGGCTTTGGTCATACCGCCTTCCTGCTCCACTTCATCAATGTACTTCATCGCTTCACTAATCATTTGCTGCGTGAGGGCTTCCACCACGTGGCTGCCACCCATTGGGTCTACCACGTCGCAGATGCCGCTTTCCTGCTGAAGGATAATCTGAGTGTTCCGGGCAATTTTAGCCGAGTAATCGGTTGGGAGCGCAATAGCTTCGTCGAGCGCGTTTGTATGCAAAGACTGGGTTCCGCCCAGTGCTGCGGAGAGCGCTTCGATGGCGGTACGGGTAATATTATTAAAAGGTTCCTGCTCTGTCAGACTCCAGCCCGACGTTTGCGAGTGGGTCCGGAGTGCAAGGGACTTCGGATTTTGCGGGTTAAACTGCGTCAGCAACTGCGCCCAGATAACACGTGCAGCGCGCATCTTGGCAATTTCCATAAAATGATTCATTCCGACTGCCCAGAAAAAGGAGAGACGCGGTGCAAAGTCATCTACTTTCATCCCTGCCTGAATGCCGGTGCGCACATATTCCAGTCCGTCGGCCAGCGTGTAGGCCATTTCCAGAACGGGCGTGGCGCCTGCTTCTTGCATATGATAACCGGAAATAGAAATGGAGTTAAATTTCGGAATATGCTGAGAGGTGTATTCAAAGATATCAGCGATGATTTTCATGGACGGAGCCGGCGGATAAATGTAGGTATTCCGCACCATAAATTCCTTTAGGATGTCGTTTTGAATCGTGCCCGACAGCTGATGCTGTGCTACACCTTGTTCCTCAGCTGCTACGATATAAAACGCGAGGATCGGCAATACAGCGCCGTTCATCGTCATCGAGACTGAAATCTGGTCGAGCGGAATCTGGTCAAACAGAATTTTCATGTCTTCCACCGAATCGATGGCAACACCTGCTTTCCCGACATCGCCGACCACACGCGGATGGTCAGAGTCATACCCGCGGTGGGTCGCCAGGTCAAAGGCTACCGACAATCCTTTCTGCCCGGCTGCCAGGTTCCGGCGATAAAAAGCATTGGATTCCTCCGCAGTAGAAAATCCAGCATACTGCCGGATGGTCCAGGGCTTTTGCACATACATGGTCGTGTACGGCCCGCGGAGATACGGTGCCATTCCTGCGCTGTACCCTTTGGATTTTAATTCTACAGCATCCTCTTCTGTGTACAAAGACTTCATCTCCAAACCATCTTTCTCAAAATAATACGGTTCAGGGAAAGAAGCAGAAACAGTAAAATCAGGCGTTTTTTGCTTAATGGGTAGGCGCATTTCTGGGGAATATTTGATCAGCCGTAAAGTTACGAATTTCCCGAAACCCGGTAGCAGCTTACCTTACTGTATCGGTTCGCTTGGTTTCCTTGCGCTCTTTTAGTTTTAAGTCAGCATCATTTACTTTTTCTTTAATGTTCTGGCCGGTTTCTTTTAAAGCATCACCGGTCTGCTCGGCGGCAATTTCAATTTTGTTTCCCACTTTTTTAGCAGTAGAATCAATGCGTTCTTTATCAAAATCCACCGTTTCCACCGTGGTGGTATTCCCTGCTTCATCCACCGTTACAGTGGTTTTCTTTTCACAGGCTGTTAGGAATAAAGAGGCGACAGCTGCGCCCAGTACAATCTTTTTCATGTTTCAGGATATTTAATAATGCTCTGAAAATACCGAAAGAAAAAAACCTGCCGTACTTGGCAGGTTTTAAACAATTTATAAAAAACTGATTATTTGCGAGGGTTTCCATCGCCATCAGTTGCGTCTTTAACGTCGTTTCCTACGTTTTCAGCACCTTCTTTTACGCTTTGCGCGCCATCTTTAATTGCGTCGCCGGTAGCATCCACTGCATTTTCAGCAGCATTGTCCATTGCGTTGATTGTAGAATCATTGGTAATTGGCAATGAATCATTATCTACCACGATTGCTGTTTCCGTAGAGTCAGCGTTTACATCGGTTGCAGTTGTTTCCGTTTTCTTGCATGATGCCAGAGCGAACAAACTCGCAGCGCCCAGCATAAAAATGCTTTTTTTCATAATAATTTGTTTTGTTGTTTTGGATTAATGTTTATACGAATATATACAATTTTTTGAAAACGCTTAATAGTTTTCCTCTTCACCTTTCATCTTTTCAGCATTTTCTGCCATGATTACGGCATCAATCATTTCCTGAAGATCACCATTCATATAGGCATCCAGGTTGTACATGGATTTGTTGATACGGTGGTCTGTAACCCTGCCCTGCGGATAATTATAGGTTTTAATTTTCGCAGAGCGGTCACCGGTAGAAACCATTGATTTTCGTTGTGCCGCTACATCGCCTACGGCTTTCTGCAATTCGATATCGTATAGTTTGGTACGAAGCATCTCCATCGCAAGTTCACGGTTCGCCAACTGCGAGCGTGCCTGCTGACAGACTACTACCATACCGGTCGGTTTATGGGTCAGCTGTACTTTTGTTTCAACCTTGTTTACGTTCTGGCCGCCGGCACCTCCGGAGCGGGAAGTCTGCATTTCGATATCGGCCGGATTTAATTCAAAGTCTATTTCTTCAGCTTCCGGAAGCACAGCAACGGTAATTGCAGACGTATGCACGCGGCCCTGAGATTCGGTTTCCGGTACGCGCTGCACCCGGTGCACACCAGATTCAAATTTCATAATTCCATACACGCCGTCCCCTTCTACTTTCAGGATCAGTTCCTTGTACCCTTTTGCTGCTTCATTGGAATCGGTGATTTCATGTTTCCAGCCTTTGGATTTAAAGTACATGGCGTAGGCACGATAGACATCTTCCACAAAAATTGCTGCTTCATCACCACCGGTACCCGCTCTTAATTCGACGATTACGTTTTTATCATCAGCCGGATCTTTCGGGATGAGCAGGATTTTCAACTGTTCTTCCAGGTCCGGAACTTTTTCCAGTGCTTCCTGTTTCTCTATTTTGGCCAGTTCTACAAATTCACGGTCGCTGCCATCGGCAATGATTTCGTCGGATTCTTCGATGGTGTTCAGGGTTTGCTGATATTCATCGAAAACAGTTACAATTTTGCCCAGGTCGCTGTATTCCTTGTTCAGGGCAGAATATTTCTTCTGGTCCGAAATGATATCGGGCTGAATAATCAGGTCCGCTACTTCATTATAACGCTGTTTGATCGCCTGAAGTTTTGGAATAAGAGACTTTGACATAGATATTTATTTGTAGGTGCAAAGATAAAAAAATCAGTTCTCCCGAAGAAGAACTGACTGAAGTATATATATATTGTTGCTTTGTGACCACAACTCCCGGAATTAAAGTGGGAGTGCAGTGACATCACTTAGTGATGACCGTGAAGAAACGGGCCCTGCCCTTTCGGATTGCTGAAGATCACTTCCGCACCCTGCTCCGGCAATGTCTTTCTGCGTACTTCTTCCGGATCGAAAGGCTTGGTTTTACCCAGGTATTCCGCCAGACCAGCCGTCAGCCAAAGTGGGATAATATAACCGAAGAACATAAAGATGCACCAGAATCCAATCAGGAACATCACTAAGAAATATGCGGTCCACAGGAACTGGTAAAACGGAAAGAATGCAGATAACATCATCATTGCAAATAGATTTTAGGCAAAAATAGGATAAATTTTAATGTGTACAAAAGTTTAGCGGCGTGTTTTTATAATTTATGCCGGTTCTAAACTTAAGATGTAACGATGGACTCAAAGAAATCATTTCCTTTATCATCAGTAATAATAAAGGCGGGGAAATTTTTGATTTCAATTTTGCGCACGGCTTCCATGCCCAGCTCCGGGAAATCCACCACTTCTACCGACGTGATATTTTCCTTGGCGAGGATTGCAGCAGGACCGCCGATCGAGCCCAGATAGAAGCCACCATATTTGTGGCAGGCGTTCTTCACCTCGGCGCTGCGGTTTCCTTTGGCGAGCATAATCATGCTGCCGCCATGCGACTGGAATTCGTCCACGTATACATCCATACGGCCGGCCGTAGTCGGGCCGAAACTTCCGGAGGGCAAACCTTCCGGGGTTTTGGCGGGACCGGCATAATATACCGGATGCTTTTTGAAATAGTCCGGCATCGGCTGTCCGCTGTCCAGCAGTTCTTTTATTTTCGCATGCGCAATATCCCGTGCCACGATAAGCGTACCGTTCAGCATCAGCCGTGTTTTAATCGGATATTGCGACAGTTCCGCCAGCACTTCCGCCATTGGTCGGTTTAGGTCAATGGTCACCGGTTCCTCGAGATGAGGCGGCGTATGTGGCAGAAATCTTTTCGGGTTGCTCTCCAGTTGTTCCAGGAAGATGCCATCTCTGGTGATTTTTCCTTTAATGTTACGGTCGGCCGAACAGGAAACACCCATCCCGACCGGACAACTCGCGGCGTGACGCGGCAGACGAATCACACGAACGTCGTGCGTTAAATATTTACCGCCGAACTGAGCACCGATGGCGCTTTCCTGGCAGATTTGCTGCACGCGCTGTTCCCACTCCAGATCACGGAAGGCTTGGCCGCCCATATTGCCTTCGGTGGGCAAATGGTCATAATAGCCGGCACTGGCTTTTTTCACCGCGGCAAGGTTGGCTTCGGCAGAGGTTCCGCCGATTACCAACGCCAAGTGGTATGGCGGACAGGCGGCAGTTCCCAGGTCCATAATACGCTCACGCACAAACGCTTCCAGCGACGCGTCATTCAGCAGAGACTTGGTCTTTTGGTACAGGAAGGTTTTATTGGCCGAACCTCCTCCTTTTGCCAGAAACAGGAAATGGTACTCACTGCCGCGGGTGGCATAAATATCAATCTGCGCCGGCAGGTTTGTTCCCGAGTTTTTCTCCTCGAACATGGTTAACGGTACAATCTGTGAGAAACGCAGGTTTCTTTTTTGATAGGTATTATAAATTCCTTTGGAAATCCATTCCGCATCCTCTGCGCCGGTGTACACATTTTCTCCTTTTTTCGCCACGCAGATCGCCGTGCCGGTATCCTGGCAGGAAGGCAGCGCACCCTCGATGGCGACTGCTGCATTCTGCAACAAGTTGTAGGCAACGAAACGGTCATTATCTGTGGCTTCAGGATCGTTCAGAATATTCTGAAGTTTCTGCAGGTGCGAAGAGCGCAGCATAAAGGAAACATCGGCCAGGGCATTTTCTGCAAGCAGTTCCAGGCCGCGCGGATCCACGGTAAGAATCTCGCGGTCGCCAACTTTTTCAACGGTTACATAATCGGAAGTCAGCTGCTTGTACTGGGTGTCATCCTGCAAAACCGGAAACGGTTCCTGATAAAAAAAGTCCATAAAGTAAAGGGTTGTTTTTCTGGCGGCAAAAATAGGCAATTTAATGCACGAAAGAAACTACCGGTCCCTGCAGACAAAAACAGTTTGAGCGGAATTCCGTAATTTTATAGTTTAAAAGGCGCAGGGCCGGGAAGAGAGTCGGGGAACGTCCTGATAGCCGCGATTGCAGCGGCATCCTCGCGGCAGCGCTGGTGCGCTGCCGCGAGATACAGCGGAAAGCGCGACGGCTCGCGAAAAGGAATCCCACCGCCCCGCTCCAAAAATAATTACAACAAATCCAATCTATGAATTACAGAACCGAACATGACACGATGGGCGAGGTACAGGTACCTGCCGACAAATTCTGGGGTGCACAAACGGAACGCTCCCGCAACAATTTCCGCATCGGGCCGGAAGCTTCCATGCCGCATGAAATCATCGAAGCGTTTGCCTACCTGAAAAAGGCAGCTGCCTATGCCAACGCAGAGCTTGGCGTTTTGCCTGCGGAAAAACGCGATATGATTGCAGCCGTCTGCGATGAAATTCTGGAGGGAAAACTGAACAACCAGTTTCCGCTGGTGATCTGGCAAACCGGCTCGGGCACACAGTCCAACATGAATGTAAATGAGGTTATTTCCAATAAAGCACATGTGAACCAAGGCGGCAAACTCGGTGAAAAATCGGAAGTACACCCGAATGATGATGTGAACAAATCACAGAGCTCCAACGATACCTATCCGACAGCGATGCACATTGCTGCTTACAAAAAAGTGGTGGAACACACACTGCCGGCGGTAGAAAGGCTGCGCGATACGCTTCATAAAAAAGCAGAAGAGTTTAAGGACATCGTGAAAATCGGGCGCACCCACCTGATGGATGCCACCCCGCTCACGCTTGGCCAGGAATTCTCCGGCTATGTGGCGCAACTGGACTACGGCCTGAAAGCGCTGACCAATACACTGGATCACCTGCAGGAAATCGCTTTGGGCGGAACCGCAGTAGGAACCGGTCTGAACACACCGAAAGGATATGATGTGCTGGTCGCCCAGTATATTTCTGAGTTCACCGGATTGCCCTTTGTTACCGCCCCGAATAAGTTTGAAGCGCTGGCCGCACATGACGCGATTGTGGAAAGCCATGGTGCGCTGAAGCAGCTGGCCGTATCCCTATACAAAATCGCACAGGATATCCGTTTGCTGGCCTCCGGTCCGCGCAGCGGCATTGGTGAGATCCATATTCCGGAAAACGAACCCGGCTCCTCCATCATGCCCGGAAAGGTGAACCCTACCCAGAATGAAGCACTAACGATGGTGTGCGCGCAGGTACTCGGAAATGATACTACGATTTCTTTTGCCGGTACGCAGGGAAATTATGAACTGAATGTTTTCAAGCCCGTGATGGCGTTCAATTTCCTGCAGTCGGCACAGTTGCTGGGCGATGCGTGTATCTCCTTTGATGAACATTGCGCTGTGGGTATTAAACCGAATAAAGCGCGAATCAAAGAACTGGTTGATAAATCGCTGATGCTGGTGACTGCTTTGAATACGCACATCGGTTATGAAAACGCCGCTAAAATTGCGAAGACTGCGCACGCCAATGGCACTACGCTGAAAGAAGAAGCGGTGAACCTCGGTTTGCTGACGCCGGAGCAGTTTGATGAATGGGTGAAGCCGGAAGATATGGTGTAAACTATTGACATATAAATGAAAAAGCTCCGGAACAATTAGTTTCGGAGCTTTGTTTTATAAGCCAATTCCAATTCCCACCACCAATGCTTTATCATCGGGGAAATAGCCTTTTTCAAAATAGTTGCTGAAATCGCGCCGCACAAAAAGACTGATATCTTTATACGAAAATGTGACCTGCGCACCGTAAATAAAAGGATTTACGTAATAATTTTCTCTCGAGCGAAAGCTTGGTCCGCTGCCGCGCACAATATTATTAGTAGACATCCGCACGCCACCGTACAGATTGGCACCCACACGAAAACTGTCGTCATACCGGCGGTACTGGATATCCATGCCGGCACTTCTCAGTTTAGAAAAGTTGTACTGGAAGCCGAACGGTACCATAAGGTATCCTGTACGCAGCTTATTTTTTCGCTGGTTTCCGGTATAGTCGGCAATGGCAACGCCGGACTGTTCGGTTTTTGTAAAGTATTTATCATTATCCAGGCGCACGGTCCGCCAGGAAAAACCAAGGCCCGAAATTACACTCCAGGGGCTGGTGCGGCTCAGCTGGTAATTAAACTTAAATCCAAATTCGAGATTACTGTTGTAGCCGATGTTGGAATCAAGCGTATTATCAGGCTGTTCGTTGGTGAGCACCATGACACCATACGATGCGTAACCCGTCAGATTGCGCGTAGGCCGGAATTTTTTCAGGAGCTGGGCTTTGAGTTCTTCATTCGAGGCGGCATCTGTATTGAGCAGGGAATAGCGCACCTGTTTCTGAATCACATCGTCCAGATCAAAACCGAGTGCTTCGATACGCTGATCAATTTTTTCTGAATAACGATCCGCGATGGCTGCTTTCTCGCGGTCTGCAGTTTCCGCCGGCAGTTTTTTTTCGGCAAGCAGCTGCAGTTCCAGATCCATTTTTCTTTTTTCTTCCTGGATAATGGTATTGATCTTTGCGGCATATTCCTCTACCTTTTCGCGCACAATCGGACTTACCTGGGTATCATCTTTCTGATTCAGGTTAATGTTTAATTTCCTTTGAGCGTGCAGGGAGGCAGCAAACAGGCAGACCCATCCTGCTATGATTATTTTCTTAATCATATTTATACTAGTTTTATGGTTACAGATTATTTGGTGTTCAGGTCGATGGTGGCGACATTGCTGCCGTCCTTGGTTTTCTCAATAACATCTTTATGCTCAACAGAGAAAAGCAGCGTGGACGCATCCACATACTTTTTTCGTTTGGGCTTATGTTGCGCAGAATCTGCGGTGGCGATGAGCACTTTCGGTGCTTTCACAGCTTCCGGCAGGACCGGTGCGAGGTGATCTTTTAAATCAGGCTTCCGCGTTTTTTCAGCGAGAGCCTGCGGCGGTGTTTGCGTTGGCTCCGTGACGGGAAGAAGAGGTTTGTTCTCGTGTACACCCGGCTCTTTAGATGATAATTGCTCAGTTGCTATTACTTGCTGTGAGGCTTGCAGCTTTGTATCGGGTGCCGAAATGGTTTTGGTGACCACACGGATTTCAGGTTCTCTTTCCCGATTCAGAAAAAGCACGCCGAGGCCAAACAAAAGCAAACAAGCTGCCGCCAGCCACCATTTCCCGAAACCGGAATCAGTCCGTTGGTTGGCGGTCTGCACTTCGATTTCTGCCCAGAGGTCTCGCTGAGGAGTCAGGCTTCGTTGCTCCAGGCTGTCTTTGATTCGCTGTTCCAGCTGGTTATCGTGCATATTCATGATTCACTTTCTTTTGCTGTTCAAAATAAATTTTTCTCAGTTTATCCTTGGCACGGAACAGCTGGGTTTTGCTGGCCGACACAGAAATCTGAAGCATCTCCGAAATCTCCTGATGAGAATAATCCTCGAGCACAAAAAGATTGAAGACCAGCCGGTACGCATCCGGCAGCTGATCCAGCAGTTCCTGCGCGTTAAAGGTCGCCGGAATCACTTCTTCCTCTTCCTGTTCCAGGAAAGACGGATGGATTTCGTCGAGATAAAAAACGGTTTTATGGCTTCTAATGAAGTTCAGGCATTCATTGACCACAATCCGGCGACCCCAGGCCGAAATGCTGCCTTCGCCGCGGAAAGAGTCAATGCTTTTGAAAATCTTGCAGAATGCTTTAATCACGCAGTCTTCTGCCTGATACACATCAGGAATATAACTGCGGCTCACTGAAAGAAATTTCCCTACATGCTGCTCATAAAATAACTTCTGCGCCAGCGGATCCTGTTTGCGCAGGCGGCTGAGCAGGTCATTATTTTTATTTCCGAACAGTAGTTTCATCCGTTTTTTTTCTTTTCTGTATTTAAGACAAGTGGTTTTGCAAAAGGTTACAGACTGAAGTGTTTTATTTTTAAAAAAAGTGCAGAACTCTGCAATTCTTTTTTTTAATAGAATACAAGTTCTGCAACAGAAAGCGCTGATAGGGCCGGATTTTGCTTCCGGCCTTTTTTAAATGGTTTCTTCTGCGTACGCTTCCACAGCCGTAGCAAAGAACTCTTCAAGCTCGCGCAGTGTTTCCGGGCTGGTGCGGATGTCCTTTACCATGGTTCCTTTATTCAGCAGCACAATACGATCGCTGACCTCGGTGGTATGGGCGAGATCATGGCTGGAGATCAAAAAGGTAATGCCGGAATCTTCGGACCAGCGGCGGATAATCTTTTTTAATTTAATCTGGGTAGAGGGGTCGAGGTTGGCAAAAGGTTCATCCAGAATAATAATTTCCGGCGAGCCGATCAGCGCTCCGACAATTCCGACTTTTTTCTGGTTACCTTTAGACAAGTCGCGAATGTATTTACCGGCATTTAAAATTTCACCGTTGAAGAAATCTGCAAACTGTTTCAGGAAGTCAGCAACCGCCTGCCTATGCTGGCCGCGCAGTTCTCCCAGAAAATTAAAGTATTCCTCGGGCGTGAGATACCCAATCAGAAAGGATTCATCGATAAAAGCAGATACTTTCTTTTTCCAGTCTTCGCTTTGGTTTACGCGGATTCCATCAATTTTTACGGATCCGGAAGAAGCTTCAATCAAGTCCAGCAACAAACTGAATAAGGTGGTTTTGCCGGCACCGTTATTCCCAACCAGGCCAAAGCTTTCGCCGCGGGGGATTTCCAGCTGATCGATGTGCAGAACTTTCTTGCTGCCGTATACTTTTGAGAGGTTTTCTATACTTATCATAATGCGTTCTTTTAACAGTTAGATTTTTTTAAAAGCTTCCAGCGTGCCGTATTTACGGGTTTGATAAAGTGTTGCAATATAACGGAAAATCCGATCGCGGAGCAGAAATCCTAAAATTCCAAGGACACCGACCACTGCAACGGCCGCATAAATGCCTGCCAGATATTTTACGATTCCATAGACAGCCATGGGAACCAATAACTGCGGAATCATAATCAGCAACGCTTTCATATTCATGTTATTACTGCCACCGAAAGACTTGGCGCGGGCATTCAAATCGATAGACTGACGGTTGTAGGCGCCGGCCAGCAAGGTGAGGTAAGAATTTACACCCAGGTTGTACAGCCCCGCCGCAAAGATGGCCACATATAATTCCCAGCTGATAAAAACATAAAAAACCGCCAGGATCATGGAGGCGAAAACCACAATTACCACAAGGCTCCATTTGGCCTTCAGGTATTCATTGTATGGTACATTCTGGGTCATCATGAGCGGGTAATAGGAGCTGTCCCAGGCGGGCACGCGCTGCCCAAACATGAACAGGAATCCGCCGGTCACGAATAAGCCCATGAACATCCGCATGGCATCGGTATTATATATTTCACTGGTGTACATCAGCAACCCGTAGAGCAGAAACATGGCCGCTGCGGACAATGTGGACTTTGCAGCTTTACTTCGGCGAAGCAGCCGGATATCATTATTAATAAAAGTACCCAAGACGCCAAAACGGTTCAGGAACGCAATATTTTCGGTACGTCCTACTTCTTTTTCCATCTCCAGCCCGCGATCGAGGTAGAAGTTTTCCAGAATATTACGATAGGCCAGATACGCTACTACGCCGGCTAAAACAACCGGAATCAGGAATGCACCGGGCACGGAATATAACGCATAAAATATTTTACCTGACCAGGTTGAAAGTGGGATATACCCGTAATAATCTGCCGCACCCAACGCAATGACAACAGCTGCTACGGCGTACAGTACCTTATCCTTTTTATTTAAAAGAATATTCAGGAAGTTATTGAAATAGAACACAAACATAATTCCCACAGAAAACATCAGGACGCCCGGAATGGAATATCCTCCGTCCGCAATCAGTAGAACAGCGAAAGGAATCACAAACAGCAGATAACCCCAGTTAAAAAAATGAAAGAATATTTTCAGAATGGTGTAGTTCACCAGCGTGGTACGGCGAATATTCTGCGTGAGAAAAGGCTTGATATTCTGGGTGGGCATCGGCTGCATAAAGTAGCGGACCAGCAAATCCAGCACTGCATAATACAGAAAGAAACTGCTGAAAACCAGCAACGGATCCTGCTGCATTTTATCTTTAATAAAGTAAAATGAACCCGCGGCCAGACCAACGAAGGTTAGTCCGAGCCAGATGAATCCAAATGCCATCAGTATTTTCAGTACCAGCTTACCGGCGAACTGCGGATTCCGGAAGAAACTTTTTAATTCAAACGATAATAATTTCAGATACATGGTGAAGCATTTTAAAGATGAGTATCGCTGATTTGTCAATTGTTACAAACAGGGCCAAATCGATTGTAACTAGCACAATTACTCATTAAATATATCATAAATAAAGTTAATTCTCATTGCATTTCACTCAATTACACATTCGTTCACAATCACTTTTGAAGCATTTCGATAACCTTAAAACAAAACTTACATCAGTTTACAATAAACTGTACATCAGCTTTTTATGATTTTAACATTTGCAACATTCATGAATTTTGCAAGCCTTTTTCTTTATTTATACTGTCGCTCCGTTACCTTGCACCCTTCTTAAGACAAAAATTTTTAATTATGAATAAGCTTTACACTTTAGCTGCTCTGGTGGGCAATGGTTTTTGGCCAGGCACAAGTACTCGACCTCGGTGGACCGGTACAGGTTTCAGATATTTCTAACGACGGTTTGGCCGTGGGCGACATTGGTGGTGCAGGATACTTCTTGTGGAGTGAGGAAGCCAGTGGTTCTATTATCGGAATGGCCGGCGAAAACGGAGTATCCGGTCCGGCTAATATTTCGGCTGACGGGAAACTGATTTCCATGGCACTTCCTAATCCCGAAAACTAGGATATCGAGGAAGCGGTGCTGTATAATGTTGACACCGAAAGCCTTAAATTCCTGGGCAATTTAGGTATGGTTTCCAGCAATGATACTTCATCAGCCTGGCGAATGTCCTCTAACGGGAAAAATATCGTAGGCTTCTCCTGGACCGGCAGTTCACGTGGCGAAGCAGTTCTGTGGAAAAAGGGTACGGCCGTCCAGGCGCTCGGTAACACTTCCACTTCAAGAAGTTCCCGTGCAGATGCAGTGAACGAAGACGCAACCGTTATCGCCGGATATCAGGACACGGATAAGGGCGAACGCCTGGGCGTTACCTGGAAGAACGGTGAACTGCAGTTTCTGAAAGATAATGACGACAACACCCTTGGAGGCGCGGTAGCCATCAGTGCAGACGGAAAAACGGTTGCCGGCCCCAACGATGCGACCGGAAAAGAATACGTGTGGAATGAAACAGACGGAACTACGCTAATTTCTGCAGATGATCCTATGCAGTTATTCTGATGACTGCTCTGGCGGATGACGGCAAAATTGCGGTCGGCCTTTCTTACGATCCGATGCGAGACATTTTGGAAGGACGCGGCTTCGTCTGGACTAAGGAAAAAGGGAAAAGGTTTCTGGATGAATACGTGACTGAATTAGGCTTTGACACCAAAGGCATTACGCTTTCTGTTGCTTCAGCGATTTCTCCCAACGGAAAATATGTGGGCGGGATTGGACTGGCGATGAACGATTTTGGCGTAACCGGATTCTTAATTCAGTTTCCGGATCATGTGTTAGGTTCGCAGGAAGTGGCACCGAAAGGCACACTGACCGTGTACCCGAACCCGGTAAAGTAAACGATTCATTTCCGAAGCACGGAGGCAGTACTTTCTGCTGAGATTTACAATATGGCCGGACAATTGGTCACTTCTGTTGCGAAAGTTGCAGACAACAAAATCAACGCACAATCCCTGGCAAAAGAAATGTATATCGTGAAAGTACAAACCGCCGCAGGAACACAAACCGTGAAATTCCTCAAGGATTAATTTCTTCGATAATAACTAATGATCAACAGCCGGAATTTTCCGGCTGTTTTGTTTGTGTATTGTTATTTCATAAGTTCCCGCGCCTGCGAAATAGCGGCTTCCGTAATCTGTGCACCGGAGAGCAACTGTGCAATTTCCTGCAGCTTTTCTTCTGCATTCAGCGGAATAATGGTGGACTGGGTTTTGCCGGAAACGTCGCGTTTGATGACTTTGTAATTATTGTTTCCTTTCGCTGCCACCTGTGCCAGGTGAGAGATGACGATCAGCTGCATATCTTCCGCCATTTCTTTCATCACGTTGCCGATTTCCTCAGCTACTTTCCCGGAAACGCCGGTATCGATTTCATCCAGAATCAGCGTAGGAAGTTCTGCGTTTTCAGCCATTAGTTTTTTAATGGCGAGCATCACACGGGAACGCTCGCCGCCGGAAATCGCTGTCTGGATCGGGCGCAGCGGAAAACCGGAATTCGCCTGGAACAGTAAGGCCACCTGTTCTTTCCCCAGCATATTGAACTGTGGTGCATCTGTCAGGCTAACTTCAATACGCGCTTTCTCCAGCCCAAGCTGATGCAGCAGTTTTTCGGTTTTAGCAATAAAGGGCTTGGCTGCTTTTTTACGGTTGGCAGAAAGCGTGGCTGCCAGTTTGGTTAATTTTTGTTGCTGTGTTGCAATTTCCGCTTTCAGGTTTTCAATGGTGGATTCCAGATTGGCAAAGCCGGTTTGCTCCCCTAAAATACGGTCGCGGATTTCTTTTAACTCTGCAACGGTGTTTACTTTATGTTTTACAAAAAGAGTATTAATTTTATTCAGTTTGGAGTTGAGTTCAAACAAAATCTCCGGATCGGTTTCCATCTTCTCGGCCTCGTTCTGAAGTTCAAAAACAAGGTCTTTAAACTCCACAAAGTTTTCCTCAAAACGCTGGCTTAATTCGCTGAATTCATGCGAAAGACCGGCAATTTTTCCCAGCCTTGCTTTTACTCCCAGCAATGAATCCAGAATACCAATTTCTTCCTGATCCATTTTGGAAAAAATCAGCGACAGGTTTTCTACAATGGCTTCCGCATTTTCCTGTTTGTTCACCTGGCCCTGTACTTCCTCAAGATCGAATTCATCCAGGTTCACTTCCTGCAGTTCTTCCAGCAGAAACTGTTTATAGTCATTTTCCTTATTTCCTTCTTCCAGCTGCACCTGTGCCTGCTCCAGTTCTCTTTGCAACTGGCGGAATTTCTGATAATCCTGCTGGTACTGCGGTAGCAGCGTTTTATTATCGGAAAGGCCGTCCAGCATGCGGAATTGATATTCCTCATCGAAAAGATTAGACGTTTCAAACTGGGAATGAATATCAATCAGGCGTTCGGAAAGGGTGCGCAAGGTATCCAGCGTTACCGGTACATCATTCACAAAGGCGCGCGATTTACCCGATGGCAGCAATTCCCGCCGTATTACAGTATGCAGTTCGAAATCCAGATCGTTTTCTTCAAAAAAAGATTCGAAATCGGGACTGAGTTCAAACTCCGCTTCCACAATGCTTTTCTTCTCACTGTGCTGTATGGCTTTCGTATCCGCACGGCCGCCCAAAATGAGCCGCAGTGCACCGAGGATAATGGATTTACCCGCACCGGTTTCCCCCGTGATTACCTGCAGACCGCGGTCCAGCGTAATTTCCAGAGAGTCGATAAGAGCGAAATTTTGAATAAAAATCCGTGAAAGCATAGATGTTTTTAGCCGTTAATTAAGTAAATCGGAATGCGTGTGCAAATTTACAACATTTAGCAAAGACTTGCAGATGCAGACTGAGGCACAGCTACAACAATGCCATTATCTAAAACCAAATAAAAGGAAATTTTTTATTTCCACTTATTCCATTTGGTCTCGATATCCTTTGGGGAGAAAATGGTAAAGAGCGCGCGCAGGTCTGCCATATTCACCCCGGCCGTCGGTCCCGAATTGAAAATATCAAAGATTTCCTGCTTCTTGGTATCAATGAAAATATTCACCGGGTAATTCATCTGAAAATTATTTTCATACGCCCGCAGTTGCAAGAGAGATTCAGCGATAATGCGTTTGGCACCTGCCTGATCGGTACGCGACAGATTATCCAGCCCGGCACGATGGTACGTATAGAACACACTGCGCAGGGTGTTCTGTTCCGTTTTCAGGATATTATCAATCAAAGCAGCACGCGTACGCGGGCCTTCAACTAAAGACCAGCCGGCATAATTTTGATTTTGGGCGTTATTGGAAATCTTTAAAGCTTTTTCAAACCAGGGCTGTCCACCACGAACCTGAAAGCTGTCCGCATCATAACCTAAAATGGTATAGACATAAAAGCTGATGACATCAATCAGATTCTTACCTGAAAACTGGCGCTCGTTGAAAACCAGATTTTCGTTTTCGGTATATTCAAAGTTAAAGCTGGTATCATTCAGGTTCAGCAAAGGGCTTTCATAGCTTGTATTATACACCGGGCGCACGGCCTGCACCACAATGCTTCCTTTGAAATTACTGTTACCCGCACGTTCATTAATAACAATCGCGAAGTTGCATTTGATTTTTTCAAAATTCTGCAGTTTCTTTCCGGTCCAGCTGGTATTATTGATGAAATCCCGCAGGTTTTTTTCCAGCGTTTTATAGACCTGCATATTGGAACCGCCGAGTTGCTGGGCATTCACCTGCACATTGGCCAGAAGCTCCTGAGAAAAACCGGCCTGGAAAAAGCATAAAAGCAATAAAGTAAATAATCTGTTCATAAGCAGTAATAAAATACAGAAACGCAGTTTTGCTGAAATTATTTGGTGAGAAATTCTTCGGCTTTGCTTAAAATATCTTGAGCCACTTCTGTTTTATTTTTAAGGTCAAAAGTAACCGTGTCATCCTTTGTTAAAATACGGATTTTGTTGGTATTCGTTCCAAACCCGGCGCCTGCATCGCGCAGGGAGTTGAGGACAATCATGTCCAGATTTTTGCGCTGCAGTTTGCCACGCGCATTTTCCTCTTCATTTTCTGTTTCCAGCGCG
Organism: Chryseobacterium salipaludis; assembly: GCF_022968825.1. Taxonomy (GTDB): domain Bacteria; phylum Bacteroidota; class Bacteroidia; order Flavobacteriales; family Weeksellaceae; genus Kaistella; species Kaistella salipaludis. The sequence goes on along the minus strand of NZ_JALHKS010000002.1, from coordinate 390,643 downwards.
AAACCGATCAGCAGTTGCTTCTGTTTTCGGCTTCCCATTTCCTGGAGAATGTCCGGATTTTTCACCAGCCTGATCACCAGTTCGTCATCTTTCTTTTTTATTTTTTCGGGGGCAGCTTCGGCGGGCGCGTAATCTGCAACGGCGGCACTGGCAATTGCAATATCTGCCTTTTCATAATGACGAAAAACTTCGTCGTACATTTCCCGCGCATTGGTTACCCTGTGGACCTGCACTTTTGGATGAGTGATCACCTCTGAGGAAGGACCGGAAATTAAAATAACCTCTGCGCCGCGGCTCGCGGCTTCTTCTGCCAGTGCAAAGCCCATTTTTCCCGAGGAATGATTCCCGATAAACCGCACCGGATCAATCGCTTCATAGGTCGGTCCGGCGGTGATGACTACTGTTTTACCGGCCAGGCTATCGGTTTGAGAAAAATATCCAGATAAAACGGCAAGAATATGCTCCGGTTCGGCCATTCGTCCTTGTCCGGAAAGGCCGCTGGCCAGCTCTCCTTCTTCTGCCGGAATAATATGATTTCCGATGTCTGCAGCCAGCTCCAGATTTTGTTTGGTGGAAGGATGCTGATACATATCCAGATCCATGGCAGGTGCAATAAATACCGGGCATTTGGCGGAAAGATAGGCAGCGATCACCAGATTGTCGCACAGCCCGTGCATCATTTTGCCGAGCGTATTTGCGGTGCAGGGCGCGATCAGCAGCACATCTGCCCACAGCGCCAGCTCCACATGATTATTCCAGGTTCCGTTAGCTCCATAAAAATCTGAATAAACGGGCCGTTTGGATAAGGTTGCCAGCGTTAAGGGAGCCACAAACTCTTTGGCATCCGGGGTCATGAGCACTTGTACTTCTGCACCGGCGCGAATCAGCATCCGGACCATATAATTGATTTTGTACGCGGCGATTCCGCCAGTTACGCCGATGAGGATGTGTTTACCCTGAAGACTCATGAAATGAAAGTTTTGCGCAACGAATGTACTTAAATTTTGCGGGACCTCCGATGTCCGGACGCTGACAGAAAATAAAAAAGCCGCAGAAACCCGTAGGCTGCTGCAGCTTCATAATAATTAAGAAATAAATAATTAGTTTCTTTCGTCGGTTTTGCGGTAATAGATTTCATCATCCAGCCACTCGCGGATCGCGATGGAAGTCGGCTTTGGCAACTTCTCATAATGTCTGGAAATTTCAATCTGTTCTTTATTTTCGAAAACCTCTTCAAGCGTAGAATTATGAACAGCAAACTCATCAAGTTTATTGTGCAGTTCCGCACGGATTTCAGCATTGATCTGCTCCGCACGTTTCCCCATCACTACGATGGCCTCGTAGATTGAGCTCACATTCTGTTCAATTTTGTCTCGGTCATACGTTATCGTATTCAGTTCTGCTTTAGAATCTTTCACGCTCATTGTCAGTGGATTATTAAATATGAAAGGTGCAAATGTACGGATTACTTTTGGATTTTAAAAGTTGCAGCGGGCGGCGGCGTCGCAGCCTCAGCACTGTCCCGGCGCATTTTGGTGTTTTTTCTGTCGTTGGCGCGCAGTTCTTTTTCGGCCATCTGGCGTGCTTCTTCCGCATTCATTTTATCCTGAAGTTCTTTCTGGCGCGCTTCTACTTTCTTTTCCAGCACGGCAAAATCCTGTTGTTCACGCACCAGTTTCTGCTGCAGTTCCGTCGCTAATTTCGCTACATCAGTTCCCGGTACTTCGCGTTCCAGCATTTTGGTGTACGCTACGGCTTCTTCCAGGCGGTCTTTTTTCAGAGAATATATGGAATTCACAGCGAGCTCATACTTGGAACGAAGAATATAATCATAAATCTTCAGGCGCAGTTTTGTCGCCGGAAAATCTTCCAATACATTTTCAAAGGCTGTGCTGGCAGCTTTATATTCCGCCATTTTAAAATACTGGCGTGCGTTCTCATAAGCCTTAAATTCCAGTTTGTACGTCAGTTCATCAATCAGTTCATTAATGTTCTTAGAACGTTCGGAATCCGGATATTTGTTTAGGAAGTTCTGCAGTTCATTAATCGCCAGTTCAGTACTGGATTGGTCCAGGTTATAATCCATGCTGCCTTCATAGTAACACAGCGCCGACATATAAGCTGCATCTTCTGCGCGCGGGTCCTGCGGGAAAGTTACCGAGAAGTTTTTGAACTGATGTCCTGCCAGTTTATATGCTCTTTCGAAATAGTTGGCATAGGCTGAGTTATAAACCACATCTGCTGCGTCATCGGTACCCGCCACCAGATTGGAAAGTCTTTCATACAGTGCCAGCGCATCCTTCCATTTTTTCTTCTGGAAATTTTCATTGGCCACCTTCAGAATAAATTCTTTATCAGCACTTTTCATTGCCTTCTCCTGCTGTTTGTTACATGCTGCAAGTGTGAGCACCGCAAACAGCACTATCCAGTTTCTTTTCATATAATCAGTATTGCCGCGGAGGGTAAAGATTTTCTGCGGTTTAGGGTGCAAAAATATAACTTTTTTGCCAATAGCTTTTTTTTTATGATTATTTAACGGTTTTGCTCAGGGTGCGCGGTATCCCAGTAAAGAAAAGACGGTAACGAGCAAATTGGCCAGGACTTTTTTCTCCGCTTCGTTCATATACGAGGTATCATCCGCTTTAACGTAGTGTTCATAAAAATTCCGGTTTCGGATGACGAACAGAACGGAACCCAGCAATAAGGTCAGGATGTCTTCCGGTGGCGGTGCATCCGCAAAAACCCTGGTTGCGACTCCCTTTTTGGTCACATCATCAATCTTCTCGGTGAAGGTATTATAAAAATCCAGCAGTTCCTGCTTCAGATGTTCCGTATGCCGGAGCTCCTGGGTGACGAAACCGTGGAAATAGCTGTAATGGAAAAGTTGGGTAACTACATATTTAATGAGTTCCTTCATCTGCATCTCCGGCGTGCCCCCACTGATTTGTTCTGCAAATTCAGCAAAACTCTCGCAGGTTTTCTGCACGCGGTAGCGGTACAGGTAGGACATCATTTTTTCCTTCGAGCCAAAGTAGTATGAAATCATGGCCACATTGATGTGCGCCTCGCTGCAAATGTCACGAACAGAGGTTCCCTCAAAGCCTTTTTTGGCGATGAGTTTTTCGGCTACATTCAGAATGTGGATTTGTTTTTCTGTAAATTTCTTGTTGACCAAGATGTTGCTTTTTACGTAAAGTTATTAATATTCCTGAAAAATCAACCAATATTATAAAAAAGTAACGTTGTTTTCCTACATTCGGGTATGGATTATTTCGATGTACACCATCACCATACGGACGGACGGACGGGAATTTATAATCTCAAACTCCATGAGAAGCCACCCGCTTCAGGCTTCTTTTCGGCAGGGCTGCACCCGCTGGAAACCGGCACTATCACAGCAAAAAGCTGGCAGTGGCTCAAAAAGATAGCCACCCATTCGCGCTGCGTGGCTCTTGGAGAATGCGGCCTGGACGGGCGAAACCCGGAAACAGCAGAATTACAATTGTTTCTCTTCAAACGCCAGATAGAACTTGCCAGTCAATTACAAAAACCCATGATTCTGCACGCGGTGAAATGTGATGCACAACTGCAACAGTTGGCCGCTAAGATAAAAGTGCCGGCGATTATCCACGGATTCAACCGCCGGAAAACGGTAGCAGACGCCTTACTTGACAAAGGATTTTATTTAAGTTTTGGAAAAAGCGTTTTGTATCATGTACATTTGCAGGAGGTCATCCGGACAATTCCGGCCGGACGTTTCTTTCTGGAAACAGATGCGTCGGAAACAGATATAAAAGCAATTTACCAGAAGGTTGCACAGTTGCGCGGTGTTTCGGTAACTGAACTGCAGGAACAGATCAGGCAGAATCTGACCATTTTTAATATCCATTAATCTTATGAATACAGACTGGCTCGAAAGAACAGAATTACTTATCCACGAAGAGGGAATCACAAAACTACAGCAAGCTCATTTGCTCGTGGTAGGATTGGGCGGGGTCGGTTCCTTTGCGGCGGAATTTCTGGCCAGAGCCGGTGTGGGCAAATTAACGATTGTTGACGGTGATACCGTTGATGTCACCAATATCAACCGGCAGCTTCCTGCCTTGCGTTCTACCGTAGGCCAGCCAAAAGTGGAACTGGTGGCGCAGCGCTTACTCGATATTAATCCTGAACTGGATTTAACGCCGCTGCAGCAATTTTTGCTTCCGGAAGACATGGAAAATTTACTGGAAAATAACACGTTTGATTACATTCTGGATTGCATTGACAGCGTTTCACCAAAACTGCATCTCATTCAGGCGGCAAAAAAACGAAAGATAAAAATCGTTAGCTGCATGGGTGCGGGCGGCAAAACTGATCCCGCCAAAGTAATGGTCCGCGATATTCACAAAACACATAACTGCCACCTGGCCCGGCAAATCCGAAAGCGCCTTAAAAAAGAAAATATTCACAAAGGCTTTCGCTGTGTTTTTTCTACCGAGATCCAGGATGAGTCCAGCCTGAAACTTACTGACGGCAGTAATTTTAAAAAATCCTTTTACGGCACCATCAGTTATATTCCCGCCTTGTTTGGCCTGTACGCCGCGGCAGAAGTCATAAACTATTTAATTAAGAAGCAATGACCGACCAGCGCTACCGGACCGGTGAAAAACTAAAACAGAAAAAAGAAATTGATATGCTCTTCAGCAAGGGCAAATGGAAAACCGTGGGTGCTTTGCGGGTAATTTCATTGCCTTTAGCAAAAGATAACGAGCAGAAGGCCTATTCCAAAGTAGGCGTTTCCGTTTCGAAACGGTATTTCAAAAAAGCCACGGACCGCAACCGTATTAAGCGACTCCTGCGTGAATGCTATCGTCTGAATAAAGAACGTTTCGCCGACAAATTCGGGCAGCCTGTTATCGCTATGCTGTTCTGGGCTTCCAAAGAGAAACCTGCCGGCCTGCAGGAAGTACAGGCACAATTTGAAATCCTGTGCCGTACCGCGAAACAAAACAGTTCCAAAGAAATATAAAAGCCTGCAAACAACAGGCTTTTGGTTTATTTATTAGGACGCAGTGTGCGCATTTCATTGGCGCGTTCTCTGAAATACTTTTTCTTCTCGGGAAATTTTTCTTCGAGAATCATAAAAGCCCAAATGGCTTTCGCATACAGCTTTTGTTCTACATAAAGATTGGCCAGCGTTTCGGTCATCAGGTGCGAAATATCATCGCTGCGCTCCCGCAGAATAAAATCCGCATCTTCTTTCAGTTTGGAAATCTTGGGTTCGTTTTCAATAAAACTATCAATCACGCGATTTTTAATTTCGGTAATGGAGATCGTTTCCTGCGCCGGATGTACATTTTCGTCACGATCAATTTTCAGCCAGTTTTGCCAGGTATTGACGAAATGAGGGACATTGCTGCGTGGCTCCGCTGTATCTTTGGCAACTTCTTCCGAGTGAATATTTGAATCTTCTACATTTGGTTCTGAATGCTGTGACTCCTGCGTTTGTATAGCTAAATTCATCGGTTTCCATTCACCCGCAGAGGATGCAGTTTCTTGCTGAACCGGTTCTTCGCTTTCAGATTTCTCCGGCTTTTCTGTGTGCACAGAGAAATCAGCACTTTCACTGAAGTTTACTTCATGAGACTCGATTTCCGGCTCTGCTGTTGCCTTCTTTTTCGAGCGTGCCGCGCGCATTTTGGCTTCCACTTCGGCCACCAGTCGTTTCATTTCCTCTTCGTGGCGATTGGGTTGCTGCACAGGGGCTTGCGGTACGGCATCTTTTGCCGGTGCTGTGCGCGCCACTTGTACGTCGGGCATAAACTCCTGCAAACCATGAAAGCTGAGTTCCGAATGATCTTCTACCACAGGTTCTTCCTGTTTAATTGTATCTTCCTGAATGACCGCCTCGCGGGTGAAATTTTCCGCATCTGCTGCTTCGTTCGAGCTGTTTGGCTCCACCGTGGAAACCGGCCGGCCACTTATCTGATCCGTAGTGGTTTCTTCAGAACCTTCGAAAGTTGATTCCTGAGCCCGTGCGTCTGCACCGTTTTCTTTCTCCACAGCCACGCTTGCTGCTGCGGCATTTTCCGTTGGCTGTTCTTCCGGCGGAAGTTCCGGTTTAGGATTTTGTTCGATATCCGGATTATCCTCCTCCGGGGTAGGTTGTTCCTCCGGCGGCAAGTCTGTTTCCGGTGTTTGCTTTGGTTCCTCTTCAGAAGGCTGCTGTTTTTCCTCTGCCGGCACGACTGGCTGGGGTTCGCGCGCTACGTCGGATTGTTCCTCTTCCGGCAACGGCTGTTCTTCTGTCGGCAGATCCGGTGTAGTTTCTCCGGGCGTGGAGGGCGCTGTCTTTTCAGTTTTTTGTTCTGTTAATTCAACTGAATCTGCAGTCGCACGTTCTTCGGCAGGAATGTCATTGGCCGCCAATTCCTGTAAAGGTTCTGAGGCTTGCTCCGGTTCTTCGAGCACAATTTTGCCGGCTTCCAAAGTAGCATCCAGATCAATGCGCGCTGTTTCCTTGGAATCAAAATCTTCTTCACCGGGGAACAGAATCCGGTTGCGCTCACCATTGGTGACCACCGCTTGCAAAGGCTGCTTCTGCTCGGGAGCTATTGCAGTATAAGCTGAGGCATCTTTTGTGAGTGCAGAAATATTTTCATCTTCAGCATCACTCTGTTCCGTCCCTTTGGCAGCGGCCGCTACTCCCGGTTCAGCGATATCGTTTTTTTTATTTTGGACTGTGCCTTCCGCGATAGTTTCCGGCGTAGTTTCATCTACTGCCCGCGTTTCAGGAGCTGACTGAATTTCAGATACGACTTTATTACTTTTAATATCAGTTTCCTGTGGTTTATTAATCAGCTGGTACAGGATTTTTTTATCGGTTGTGTACGCGGCTGTTTCTGCTAAAGTTGCCGCATACAAGTCCGGTTGCAGTTCGTGTGTTGCCAGCAAATGCAAAGCGCGGACGCTTTGTACATAGGGATATTTCTGTATTTCTTTCTGCAGCAAAGCCAGATCTGCCTGTTGTAGCAAAGCGGGATTTTTCAGCAGTTCAATAGTTCTTACATTCATATTACCAGTTTGCTACAATGTCGTTAAATATTTTATTGATGATGCGCTCGTTCACCAGTTTTACCTGCGAAGCTTCGATGGCGTTAATATCCAGATCGCTGCTGAAAACGGCTTCATCGGAATACGTACGGTCAAAATTCTTTTCCGGTTCCTGTTTGTTTTCGTAATGCACTTTCACGGCGATCGTCAGCTTATTCTGCGCTGCCTGTATGGTACCGCCCGGTGCATTAACGCTGCTGGAAATGGTGGTAGGCGTAATGGAATAATCTGTGATCTCGCCTTCAAGCAAAATATCCGGGTCGGTTTTGGTTCCTTTTAAGGAAGTACGCTGCAAAAAACGGTTTTGCAAGGCAATACTGAACTCCTGCGACAGCGTGGGGTTCATCAGTGGTGCATTATTCGGAAACTCACGGATGTTGATGGTTTTGGTTTCCGGGCTCAGGCTGGAACCTGAAAATGAGTAACAGCTACCTAACCATAACAAAAGAGCAACAACAAATGAAACTTTAAAACCTTTACTTAATTCTTTCATTATCAGTCTTCCAGGTTATATTGCTTGATTTTACGGTACAATGTCCGCTGTGAAATACCGAGTTCATCGGCTGCTTTATTCCGGCGGCCGTTGTGTTTTTCCAAAGCTTTCACGATCAGGTCGCGCTCATTAGTCTGCAGGGACAGGGAAGCAGCCTGTGTTTCTTCTGCTTCGATGTCTTCCACATTATCATACTCATCTGCTTCCTTTGAAATAATGGTCGGATTCTGATACGGATGCGCTGCCTGATTTTCAAAATACAGCAGGGAATTTGGATTCTGCACATGTCCGTCACCAGTGAAAACACGGTTGATAAGATTTTTCTCCTGATGGCTTAAATCACTGTTGCCGCGATTCTTGATCAGTTCCGAGGTCAGTGACTTTAAATCATTAATGTCATTACGCATGTCGAACAGAATCTTATACATAATCTCGCGCTCACTGTGAAACTCATTGGAGGAGATGCCGCCCTCTTTCTGGATTACAGCCGGCAACTGCGATTGGGCCGGAATATACTCGGCGAGTTTTGCGCCGCTGATGACACGGTCTTTCTCAACGACCGTCATTTGCTCCACCAGATTCCGAAGCTGGCGGACGTTGCCCGGGAATGCATAATTCTCCAGGTATTGTACTGCATCTTCGGACAGGGAGAGTTCCGGCATCCGGTATTTCTCGGCAAAATCCACGGCAAACTTGCGGAACAGCAAATGAATATCGCCCTTACGCTCGCGCAAGGCCGGCATGTCAATCTGCACGGTATTTAAACGATAATATAAATCCTCGCGGAAGCGGCCATCGCGAATGGCTTTGAGCATATTTACATTGGTGGCAGCCACAATGCGCACATCGGTTTTCTGAATCTGCGAGGAACCTACTTTCATAAATTCACCGCTCTCCAGCACACGCAGCAAACGAACCTGCGTCTGCAGCGGCAGTTCTCCCACTTCATCCAGGAAGATGGTTCCGCCATCTGCCACCTCAAAATATCCTTTCCGGGTGGAAGTCGCACCGGTGAAGGCTCCTTTTTCATGCCCGAATAATTCAGAATCAATGGTTCCCTCCGGAATGGCCCCGCAGTTCACCACAATATAAGGCTGGTGCTTGCGGCGGGATTCTGCATGAATAATTTTAGGAATAAACTCCTTTCCCGCACCACTTTCCCCGATCACAAGTACCGAAATACCAGTAGGTGCCACCTGCACTGCTTTCTGCAAGGCACGGTTCAGGGCGGGATAATTCCCGATAATCCCAAATCGTGTTTTTATGGATTGAAGGTCTGTCATCATAGTGTTTCTGTTATCAGTTCCGGCTGTACCGTTTTTCCTAACAAGGTTCCCTGGGTGTTTCCAAAAACATCGACCAGCACCAGGTCTCCTAATTGCTGGCCCGGCAGCTTATCAAATACACAAACTGCGTTCTGGGAAGTTCTTCCCTTCCACTGGTTTTCATCTTTTTTAGAAGTTCCCTCGATCAGGACTTCATGCATTTTCCCGACGTAGGATTTCATGCGCTCGCGCGAAAGTTCTCCCTGCAGGGCAATAACCTCTGCCAGACGGCGCTGTTTCACGTCGGCAGGCACATTGTCCTCCATTTTTTTATGGGCCGGCGTACCCGGTCTTTCGGAATAGGCAAACATGTAGCCATAATCGTATTCCACCTCGCGCATCAGGCTGAGCGTCAACTGGTGGTCTTCCTCCGTTTCATCGCAGAAGCCAACAATCATATCCTGGGAAAAAGCGATATCCGGCACAATTTGTTTTGCTTCACGAATCAGCGTGAGGTATTCCTCACGGGTGTGCTGGCGGTTCATTTTTTCCAGCATCCGGTCACTACCGCTTTGTACCGGCAGGTGCACATATTTGCAAATATTGTTATGTTTTGCCATCACGCGGAAAACATCGGCCGTCATATCATGCGGGTTGCTGGTTGAGAAACGGATGCGCATTTCGGGCACAGCCGTCGCTACCATATCCATCAGCTTTGCAAAGTTAATGGCCGTTGCCCGCTGCATTTCGCTGGCTTTGTGAAAATCTTTTTTGGCACCGCCACCAAACCATAAATAGGAATCGACATTCTGGCCCAGCAATGTTACTTCCTTGTATCCGTTTTCCCACAGTTCCCGGCACTCCGCTATGATCGAATGCGGATCGCGGCTGCGTTCGCGTCCGCGCGTAAAAGGTACAACGCAGAACGTACACATATTGTCGCAACCCCGCGTGATGGTCACAAAAGCCGTCACACCGTTTCCGCCTAACCGAACGGGGCTGATATCAGCGTAGGTTTCTTCTTTGGATAAAATAACATTGATGGCATCGCGGCCGCCTTCCGTTTCTTTCAACAGATTAGGCAAATCACGATAGGCATCCGGGCCCACCACCAAATCTACCAGATGTTCTTCTTCTAGAAACTTGGTTTTCAGGCGTTCGGCCATGCAACCCAATACACCCACAGTCAGATGCGGTTTTTCTCTTTTTAAGTTTTTAAACTGAGACAAACGCATACGAACAGTTTGCTCAGCCTTTTCGCGAATAGAGCAGGTATTCAGCAGGATAAGATCGGCTTCTTCCTGGTTTAGCGTGGTGTTATATCCTTCTTCATTCAGGATAGAAGCTACAATTTCGGAATCCGAAAAATTCATCTGGCAGCCATAACTTTCCAGAAAAAGTTTTTTGGAATTTTGTGCTTTGGCCGGAATTGCGAAGGCTTCGCCCTGTTTTGTTTCGTCTATATATTTTTCTTGCACGGGAATTTTTATTTAAAGAGGAAGACTGGCTTCCTATAGGAATCTGCTGCAAAGATACACTTTTTGATGACAGAATGGCAGTTTTGCACGCGGTCTACCGTTAAGGATTTTATAAAATTTAATTAAAATAAAAGAGTTCTTCTTGCTCACAAACAGATGAGCCACAATACATTAAATATAAAAAAAAGAAGAAGCTCCGCAATCATTGCGAAGCTTTCAGCAGTCTTATTAGAATGTTTACACCTCGATGCTTTCTGTTTCAAAATTCAGTGTAATACGGATTTTAGAATCTATGGGTGTATTGTTGCACTTCGAGGGCGACCACTGGCCTTTAATTTTCCGCAGGGAATAACGAAGCTCACGGCGTAGTTGCTCGCTGTTTTCTACTTTGGGAACAATCTCAATATCGGTTACCTGACCCGTACGGCTCACAGACAACCGGGCGAAGAAAACACCATTTACCACATACAGCTCCCTGTCAACATACGCAGAAATGTTCTTCATCAGTTCATCTGCAAAGGCAGCATCTCCCAGCTCGAACTGTGCACGTGTGAACACTGAACCCTCACCGCAGGATGGCACCTGATAATAATCAAACGGTTTGGGAATATCCACCACAAAGAAATTTCGGGTATTTTCCGCAGTCATCAGTCCTTCCTGCATGTTTTCCAGGTCCTGCGCCGCACCCAATCCGGAAACCAGCAGCAATAGGAAAAATAATCTTTTCATTATAAGTAATATAGGCGCAAAATTACGAAATACGGCTGTATCATTTTCATGACTTATAACACTTCAATCTGGTTACGCAACAGGTCCTCCAGCTGCTCACGCTTCCGAATGAGATGCGGCGTACCGTCTGTTAATAAGACTTCCGCCGGCCGCAACCGTGAATTAAAATTGGAACTCATTTCAAATCCGTAAGCACCCGCATTCCGGAAAGCCAGGATATCGCCTTCGCGCACTTCATTCAGCCGGCGGTCCCATGCAAACGTATCGGTTTCGCAGATGTTGCCTACTACGGTATAAATCCGTTCAGCGCCCGAAGGATTACTCAGGTTTTCAATGATGTGGTACGAATCATAGAACATGGGACGAATCAAATGATTGAATCCTGAATTAATACCGACAAACACGGTCGCTGTGGTTTGCTTGATGACATTGGCTTTGACCAAAAAAGTTCCGCTTTCGCTTACAAGGTATTTGCCCGGCTCAAACCAAAGCTGCAGGTCGCGCCCGGATTCTTTCCGGAAAGTTTTTACTGCTTTTTCTACTTTGCGGCCCAGGGTTTCCACATCCGTTTCCAGGTCGCCAGGTTGATACGGAACCTTAAAACCACTTCCCATATCGATGTATTTTAAATCAGGGAAATGTTCGGCCAACTCAAACATGATATCCAGCCCCTGCAGAAACACATCCGCATCCTTAATCTCACTACCGGTGTGCATGTGTAAACCTTCGACGCGTAGATCGGTGGATTTCATCACACGCTCGATATGACGCAGCTGGTGGATGGAAATTCCAAACTTGGAATCGATATGGCCCGTCGATATTTTATGGTTCCCGCCGGCATAAATATGCGGGTTGATCCGAATGAAGATGGGATACGAATTTCCGTAGCGCGTGCCGAACTGCTCCAGCAGCGAAATATTATCGATGTTAATATGAACACCCAGCTGCATGGCTTCTTCAATCTCGCGCAAATCCACGCAATTGGGTGTAAACAGAATATTTTCCGGTTCAAAACCGGCTCGCAGGCCGAGCTGCACTTCATACACGGAAACGCAGTCCAACCCCGCGCCCAGGCTGCGGATGTATTTTAAAATATTAATATTCGTGAGTGCCTTCGCGGCATAGAAAAAGCGGGTACCGGAACTGAAAGCACCCGTCAGTTTTTCATAACGAAAACGGATACTTTCGGTGTCATAAACATAAGTGGGCGTGCCGTACTGTGCGGCAATGCTGAGTAAATCGCTGTTTGTCATTAATTTTAATTTTTAAACAAAAAAAGAGCAGACTCACCAAGAGCCTGCCCGTCAAATATCAATATGAAGATTCAGCCCTTAGTTCGCACCAGGTTTCTTGGAAGAAAATTTCTTTCCTGCCAGAGAGATCATGGGAGCTGCTGAGCTGCGGTTCATTTAAACTTTAATAAAATTTGCGGCACAAATGTACTGTATATTTGCAAAATCACCGCCGGAAATTTACTGCGGAAGCGAAATTATTTCAAAATCTTTTCGCAGCAGTGCCAGTTTCAGTTCGTTTTGTAAATCCTTAACCGGGAAATCAATGTCAATCTTTAAACTGTTGAGCCGCGCGCGGGTTTCAATCTGGCTGTACAACTCATAAAAACCAAAGCCGTTGAGTTTCCCTTTTTCGAAAAGCAGAAAAGACCGTTCGCCCAATACACGACCGGTGCTCAGGCAGAGTGCATCCTGTTTCGGAATTTGTATTCTTTTTTTCAGGTCGGCCGGATCCTGTAGTTTTTCAGATAAAATAAAGGAAAGCACTTTTTTTCCCTGCGATTGTGAGCGGAACCGCAGCAGGCTTTTCTCTTTAGGATGGAGCGAAGTACGCTCCACCACATAGCGGTTGTTCAGGAAATACAGTCCGAAAGGCAACATTTGCCGTTTCCGGATGCCTTTCAGCCGCATCATGAGTTGCGCCAGTATCTGATTTCCGGTGAGTTCAAATTTTACCTGTTCGGTTTGCTGCTGAACTTTTTCCCATTTTTTTGCCTGAGAACTGAAAAGGTTGCGGGCGTAGCGCTGCAGGTCTTCCACAAAGTCGGAGTGCAGGATATTTCCGTTCTCATCCTGGAAATAAAGAATTCCCGGTTTTCCCGGCAAATCCCGTGTCAGGTCGCGTACTTTGTTCACGTAGGTTTTTGCATTAACCGCTTCGTGATGCTGGCGGATAATCTCGGAATTCTTGTCCTTGATCATCAACAGCTTAAAAAGTTCCAGCGTGGCACGCGCATCACCGGCCGCCCGGTGCGCATCGGTGAGCGGGATGCCCAGAGATTTAACCAGCTTGCCTAATGAATAACTTTCGGCCTCGGGAATTAATTTCTGTGCTAAAGGAATGGTATCGAGCGTATTGATTTTAAATTCATACCCCAGTCTGCCGAACTCTTGCCGGAGCATGCGGTAATCGAAATCAATATTGTGTCCCACCAGCGTGGTGTTTTGCGTTATTTCCACGACACGTCTTGCGATTTCAGGAAATTTGGGCGCGGTGCGTACCATCTTCGGTGTGATGCTGGTGAGTTTTTGTACGAACGGCGTGATATCTGCCAGGGGATTGACCAGCGAGATAAACTGGTCCACGATTTTGTGCCCATCATATTTATAAATAGCAATTTCTATAATGCTTTCCTGCCGGAAGCCGGCCCCGTTGCTTTCTATATCAATAACCGAATACAAAAGAATATTTTTTTTAAAGGAGTATCATCACCGCAGACGTACGGCGGATTAAAACCCGCAAATTTCGAGCCTGCAAGATACGGATTGTCAGTTTTTGAAAAAGAATAATGCAGAGTGTCCGGTAAAAACAATGGACGAAGCATCTTACACTGCATAAAAACATGATTAAAAAGGGTGACGCTTATCATCTTCCTATTCAGATGATTTTATCTTAAATTTGTTCTGTCAAAATGAAACGCTGTCTGGTCTTCATATTATCCCTGCTCGTTTTCTGCGCTAGTTTTCAGAATTCACTTTTCCTGGTCGATTATCAGGTGAACCGCGAATTTTATGAAACCCACTGCGTGAACCGGGATGTGCCTGATATGGAATGCCACGGAAAATGCCAGCTCAAGAAAAATGCTGATGAAGCAACGTCTTTGGCCAATGTGGTTAAGTATGCATTTGAATTCAACCTGATGCCAACCGCTTCTTTCGCCCTGGAAATTCCGGCGCAGCCTGCTGACAGCGATCACTACCTGAATCCTGATCACCTCAGCACTTCTTACGCTGACGTGATTACCGGCATTGTGGTTCCTCCTCCGCGTATATGATTTGTTTTCTCCGTTTGCCCGCTTGATTCTCAGCCCATAACAGCTGCTGAAGACACCGCGCGTGGCTATCCCTCATAAAAACAAATCAACTTAAACGCAACCAAAATGAAACGTTCTTATTTATATATCGTAAGCCTTATTTTATTGGCTTTCACTCTAACTTCCTGCCGTACTTCCGACGAAGCCATTACGCCTGCTACTGAAACCGACGGCCTGCTGAAAATTACCGAAGCAGCCAATGACTCGCATACGATTGAACTTTATTCCGCTTCCGGCCAAACGAAATTAGGATATAATGATATTATCCTTCGTATTAAAAACAAAGCGACCGGTGAATACGAGAAAAATGCAACCATACAATGGATGCCCAAGATGCAAATGACCAGCATGGCGCACGCCTGCCCGCACTCTGAAGTAACAAAAAAAGAGGCCGGCTCCTCGCTCTACAGCGGCTATCTTGTTTTCCAAATGCCCGAAAATGAAACAGAACGCTGGTCTCTGGGAATTACCTACACAATTAATGGTTCCGCTTATAACGTAACTGTTCCGTTGCGCGTCGGTTCTCAGGCTAAAAAAACCGTTACTTCTTTTGTAGGAACGGACGGTGCTAAATATGTTGTGGCTTACATTGCGCCGGCAACGCCAAAGGTAGCCGCGCAGAACATCACACTGGGCATCTGGAAAATGCAGGATATGATGACTTTCCCGGTCGTGAATGGTTATACAATCCAGCTGGACCCGCGCATGCCGGGCATGGACAATCACGGCTCACCGAATAATGTAGCAGCTGCACAGCCGCAGGCGGGCGGATTTTATCAGGGTACAATCAACTTTACCATGACGGGTTACTGGAAAATCAACCTTGAAATGCTGAATGCTGAAAAAACAGTCATCAAAGGTAAACCGGTAACCGCTGAAAATCCGGCCAGCAGCCTGTACTTCGAAGTTGAATTTTAATGACTGAATGCCGGCACTGTATTGCCGTGCCGGCTTCCTTTTTTCTCCACTGCCTTTAGCGGGCACTCTTAAAAAACAGAAAACATGAAACGCTTGTTTCTTCTTCCGGCCCTGTTGTTAGCAGCCGGGAATATTGCCGCACAACATCTTAATGATTCCCTCCAGTCCCAGGACATCCGTGAAGTAGTAGTTTTTAAAACTAAAAAAATAACCCAGCGCGAAAGTAAACCGCTGGCTGCCATTGATGAATACCTGCAGAAAGCAGCACGCGTAGAAATGGTGAAGCGCGGCGCGTACGCCTGGGAACCGCTCATCAACGGTCTGCCGTCTGAACGCACGGTGATTACTATTGACGGGATGCGCATCTTCGGGGCGTGTACAGACAAGATGGACCCCATCACATCTTACCTCGAAGTATCTAATCTGCAGGAAGCCACCATCAGTTCCGGCCAGCAGGGTAACAGCCATGGCAGCACCATTGGCGGTGCCATTGATTTAAAACGCAGCCGCCTGCAGTTTGGCCCCGAAAGGTTTAATGCTACGGTGAATACCGGTTTCGAAAGTGTAAACCAGCAGAAGATTTTCGGCGCGGATGCCCAGTACCGCAATGAGAAATTTTACACCGATGTGAACTTCATGTCGCGCGACGCAGAAAATTATAAAGCCGGCGGAAATATTGAAATCCCATATTCTCAGTTTAAAAAAATTAATATTTCAGGATTGGCGGGTGCAAAACTCTCTGAGCAAACCATTGCCGAAGCCTCTGTAATTTATGACAAGGCAACAGATGTCGGATATCCCGCGCTTCCGATGGATGTTTCGCTTGCTGAAGCACTCATTATATCAGCAAAACTGCGGGTGCAGCCAGTTAACACTTTTGTTCACGACTGGGAAACCAAAATGTATTACAATACCATTACCCACCGCATGGATGACACAGAACGGCCTGATGTTCCCATCCACATGGACATGCCCGGCTGGAATACGACCTATGGCTATTATTCCCGTCTGAAAGCCAATATCCCGCATCAGCAGCTTACCCTGAATCTGAATGGTTTTTATAATCTGGCTTCGGCGGAAATGACGATGTATCCGGCAGACTCCGGCGAGAAACTCATGTATATGCTGACCTGGCCAGATGTGCGCACCCTATCGCAAACCATTCAGATGGAAGATCTGATTCACATTTCAGACCGCTCCGGCGTACGGCTCTCTGCTGCTGCTGCCCTTCAGCAAAACAAAATCACCAGTGAAATGGGCCTGAACAGCCTCCGAATTTTTTACCCGGAAATGCCGGAATCTAAAAACCGGTTTTTAAAAAGTTTTTCGGCTAACTACCAGTATGATGACGGACGCTGGCAGGCTGGCGCAGGTGCGGGCTACGGCGACCGGGCGCCCTCGGTCTCGGAAGGATATGGCTTTTACCTTTTCAACAGTTCAGACAAGTATGACTATATCGGAAACCCTGAGCTGCGCAATGAAAACTCCTGGGAAGCAAATGCTTTTGTAGGCACACAGGTTCGGAATACCAAGCTCAGGTTAAGTTCAACTTATTTTCACATCCAAAACTATATCGCCGGCCTGCCCGCAGAGGGTCTTTTACCGATGACCATCGGTGCGAACGGAGTTAAGGTGTACCGCTCGCTTCCGTATGCCGATGTTTTAAATATTACCGCGACAGCCGAAGCACCTCTCACCGAAAATTTGCAGCTTTCAGCACAGGCAGGCTATATGCATGGCCGCGACGATGAGGGCAACAACCTTCCGTTTATGAGTCCGTTTACGTACCAGGCCTCACTACGTTATGAAAAGCAGCGCTTTTCTGCCGATGTGAACATCATTGGAAACAGCCGGCAAACCCGTTTCGCAACGGCTTATGGTGAAACAGGCACGGCAGCCTATTGCATTGTGAATGCAGGCGCAGGATATACCTTTAACTTTAATAATTACAAGCTTCTGCTTCGTGGCGGCGTAGAGAATATACTGGATACACAGTACACCACTTTTTCGGACTGGAATAAAATCCTGCGTCCCGGCCGGAATCTGTATCTGAACCTCACTTTCAACCTTTAGAGCTTCCGTTGCACCAACCTTTTCAACCAGTGAATACAGGATTTTTAGCTACATTTGTTCTCTGCCGGCAAGGGTTTTTGCCGCAGGGAACATCATATCTAAAAAGGAAGCAGATGGAAATACTGGGTTACTTCGCGGCGCTGATTATCGGACTGGTTATGGGACTGATTGGCGGTGGCGGCAGCATCCTGAGTGTACCGGTTTTCGTTTATATTTTCGGCTTTGATGCGGTGACCGCCACGGCATTGTCTTTATTCGTCGTAGGTATCACAAGTCTGGTAGGTTCCGTAGGGCTGATTCGGCAGAAGCAGGTAGATTTCGCAACTGCATTTATATTTGGGATTCCTTCTATTCTGGGTGTATTGTTTTCACGGCGGCTAGTATTGCCGCATTTACCTCATTTTATTATTAACCGTTGGGGCATTACGCTGACAAAGGAAATGTTCCTGCTGTTGCTTTTTGCAATTTTAATGGTGATTGCCTCGGTTAAAATGATCCGCAAGACGGAAAGAGTGCGCATCCGCAAAGATGATTCACCGAACTATACACTTCTCGTTTCGCAAGGATTGCTGGTTGGTATTATTACTGGGCTGATCGGTGCCGGCGGCGGCTTTCTGATTGTACCGGCACTGGTTATGTTACTGGGCGTGAAAATGAAAAAAGCGGTGGCCACTTCATTGGTGATTATCAGCATGAACTCGCTGCTGGGTTTTCTTAGTACCCTGGAATACGTAAAACACGATTGGTCTTTTTTAATATTATTTAGTTTTCTCTCTGTGATCGGAATATTCATCGGCCTGGCGCTCGCCCGAAAGATGGACAGTAAAAAACTTAAACCTCTTTTTGGCTATATCGTCTTAGCAATGGGTATTTTTATTATAATTAAAGAATTATTTTCATTTTAAATTTAAACTTCATGAAATATACAGGAATTGCATTGGTCACTTTATGTTTGCTGACCTCATGCTCCAAAACAGAAACTGATACAACGGATACCGCCACTGAGGCAGCCTCTTCACAGGAAATCAGCCAGGTGATGGAACCACGAAAGCTAACATCTGATACCGGAACAGAAATAAATGTTACCTATTTTGCCCAGGGCGATGAAGTAGCCGTGAAACTGCAAAACGCTGATATGCCGGAACAGACACTTTCCGCCAAAGGCACCAGCACCAGCGGGAATCCGGTTTTTTCAAACGGGGAATATCTCTGGGAAATGACACAGGAAGGAAAAGCCGGCCTGCTTACAGATAAAAACGGTACAAGTACAGAATATAAATAACGGTTTTCCGTTTTGCAAACAGGCATACAGCCTGTTATGTATCAACACTTTAACAAAACAATTATGAATATAGAACAAATATATACGGGCTGCCTGGCACAGGGCGCATACTATATCGTCTCCGGCAAAGAGGCGGCGATTATTGATCCGCTGCGGGAAACAAAACCGTATCTGGACAGACTGGAAAAAGACCAGGTTACCTTAAAGTATATTTTCGAAACTCATTTCCATGCGGACTTTGTCTCAGGCCACGTGGATTTGTCAAAAAAAACCGGTGCTCCGATTGTGTACGGACCGACGGCGGAACCTGCCTTTGAAGCCATTATTGCGGAAGACGGGCAGATCTTCGAAATCGGAGATATTAAAATAAAAGTTCTGCACACGCCTGGCCACACGATGGAAAGCGCCACTTATCTGCTAATCGATGAAAACGGAAAAGAAACCGCTATTTTCAGTGGGGATACGCTATTTCTGGGAGATGTCGGGAGACCGGATCTTGCTCAGAAAGCAGCCAGCATGACCCAAGAAGAACTGGCGGGAACGCTGTACGAGAGTTTGCAAAGTAAAATCATGCCGCTGGCTGATGACATTATCGTGTACCCGGCGCACGGAGCCGGCTCCGCCTGTGGCAAAAATATGCAGAAGGAAACGGTGGATACGCTGGGCAATCAGAAGAAAACTAATTATGCGCTGAATCAGCCCGACAAGGAAACATTCGTGAAAGAGGTGCTGGATGGACTGGCCCCACCACCGAAGTATTTTGGGATGAATGTAGCTTTGAATAAAAAAGGATACGAAGCGTTCGATACCGTTTTGCAGAAAAGCTCCCGGCCGCTCAGCCCCGAGGATTTCGAACAGGCTGCGGAAGAAACCGGCGCGCTAATACTGGATACCCGAAGCGCGGCGGAGTTCCACAAAGGCTTTGTTCCAAATTCTATTAACATCGGATTGAAAGGTGATTTTGCACCATGGGTAGGCTCTATGATTGTCGATGTGGCACAGCCAATTCTCTTGGTGATAGAACCGGGTACGGAAGAAGAAGCCATTACGCGACTCTCACGTGTTGGCTTTGATCAGGTGATTGGATATTTAAAAGATGGTTTCGCGGCGTGGCAGCAGGCAGGAAAAGAAACAGATGCAGTTCACCGCATCTCACCACAGGAATTCGCGGAAAAATTCAGCAAAGATGTTCCGGTAATTGATGTTCGCAATACCGGTGAATACGCCGCTTCGCATGTGGAAGATGCCTATAACCGTCCGCTGGCTTACATTAATGATTGGGCGGGAAATCTGCCGGAATCCGGACATTTCTTTGTGCATTGCGCAGGAGGCTACCGCAGTATGATCGCAGCCAGTATCCTGAATGCACGCGGCATCCGGAACTTTACGGAAGTAGACGGCGGTTTTAATAAAATCAAAGAAACGGATGTTCCTACGAGCGACTTTGTATGCCAGTCTAAATCTTTCCCGGCATGAGAATCGCTGCTCTCATCTTAGGCTTCCTGCTGTGCACTTCCTGTAGCGCACAAACGAAACAGGCAAATGCAACGCAAGTTCCTTCATTGGAAACGGTTCTTACTAATCCTGAAACGGTTATTGTGGATGTCCGCGTTCCGGAGCAGTTTCAAAAAGAAGCTGCAAAAGGCGCGATCAACATTCCGCTAACGGAACTGCCGAAGCGCGCAGACGAACTGCGCGGAAACAAAAACATTGTACTGTATTGCAACACTGGTCGTCAGGCTGGGATGGCACTTGATATTTTAAAGAAAGAAGGAATAAATAATGTATATAATGCCATTAATATAGCCAACATTCAATCTTTACAACATAAAAATTCAGCTATGATTAATTTAAAAAACGAAATTACTTTTAATACAGATAAACCTTCTGTTTACCATATCCGCAAGAACGATAAAATCAGATATTTTGCGGTAGCGCTGGGAAAAGATGCGTTGCTTAAAAAACATACAGCACCGGTTCCGTCCACGCTGGTCGTGCTCAAAGGAGAAATTAGTTTCGTCATGGAGTCTGAAACGATTTACCTGAAGGAAATGGACGTGTATGAAATCCCGGTGAATGTGGAACACGAAGTGAGAGGCTTACAAGATGAAAACCTGTTCACCGTAACCCAGGAACTGTAAAATTGAAAAAGAGCCATTTGCTTGTACTGACCGGATTGGTGAGCGGCGCTCTGCTCGGGTACGGATATTACTACTTTATCGGCTGTGCTTCCGGCACCTGCGCTATCAGTTCCAGCCCCGTGAATGCTTCACTGTTCGGAATGGCAATCGGGTATTTAGCAGTCCTTGGGACAAAAACCGAAAAAAGAGTCTTGAAATAAGGCTCTTTTTTTATGGTTTAGTTTATAGCTGTCTTTATGACCGTCTGCCGCCAGCGGTGTAATATTTGCTTTAATAATGATTTAAAAAACCATTATGTCTCAAAAATTTCAGGAACTCATACAATCGGAAAGGCCGGTGCTCATCGACTTTTTCGCAACCTGGTGCGGACCTTGCAAAGTACAGTCTTCCGTACTCACAACCGTTAAAGAAAATATAGGTGCCGATGCACGCATTGTCAAAATAGATGTAGATCAGTTTCCATCGATTGCTGCTCAGTATGGCGTTCGCGGCGTTCCTACGCTGGCTGTTTTCAAAAACGGTGAACTTTTATGGAAAGAAAGTGGCGTCCACGATGTAAACACACTGACGAATCTTTTAAAACAATACGTTTAGTTTCTTATAGTAACTGAAACTCATCGCGGTCTTCTAGGAACGGAAACTTTTGGCGAAATTCTCTCAGGTCATTTGCATTTAGATTTGCAGAGATGAGCGAGCCGTTTTTTTGAGTAAGATCTTTACCTTCAGGCGAAAAAATCCAGGAGCTTTCCACGTAGGTAAGATGATTACCGTCGGTTCCAATTCTGTTAATGCCAACCACATAAGCCTGGTTTTCAATCGCGCGCGCCTGCAGCAAAACATTCCAGGCCTGAACGCGGGTGTCCGGCCAGTTTGCCACATATAAAACCGCATCATAATCCCCGGTATTTCGGGAAGCAACCGGGAAACGAAGGTCATAACAAACCTGCAGCAAGATCCGCCAGCCTTTGTACTCCACGACGGTACGGCTCTTGCCGGGCGTGTAACGCTTGTCCTCGCCGGAATAAGTAAACAGATGCCTTTTGTCATAATGACAAAAATCAGCATCGGGTTTTACAAAATAAAAACGGTTATAAAATTTCTCATGTTCCTGCACAGACACACTGCCGGCGACCGCGAACTGATGTTTCTTCGCCAGCTCTTTCATCCACGAAAGTGTAGTCCCGTTGCGGTCTGCAATATCCGCCGGTTTCATATAAAATCCGGTGCTAAACATCTCAGGCAGAACGACCAGATCGGTTTGTACACCTTCCAGTTCTTTTTCTATTTTTCGAAAATTCTCATCCGGATTTTTCCAGGAAATATCCAGGTTAAGGCCGGTTACTTTTAATATTGATTGCATTTTATTTTCCTTCTAATAATCAGGGAAGATACAAAATTCCGCATGGATACTGGAAATATTGCTCGCACTTGGTCTTGTTTTTGCTATGACGTTTTACCAAGAATTTAATATATGAAGAAATTAGTAACCCTGCTGTCCTTTGCTTTATTCGGGCAGCTGGCATTCGCGCAGGCCTGGGAGGGAGCCGGCGATCAGAAAGTGCAAATTGGTCTTAGTGGCTGGGGCAACGGAACCGGAATCACCGGAACCTATGATTACGGGATCACCGACCTGATCTCGCTCGGTGGAGGCGCCAATATTTACTTTAACGACTACGATGACGATAACAATTTCTTCATTTTTGGCCGTGTGAACTTTCATCTAAGAGATCTGTTGGAATTGCCGCAGCAGTGGGATATTTATCCGGGTCTGGATGTGGGTGTGCTGGGCAATTCATTTGGCTTGGGTGCTCATATCGGAGCCCGATATTTCTTCAATGACAAGTTCGGCGCGTTTATTGAAGCCGGAAATAATGGAAGCCTGGGGATTTCCATCAATCTGTAATCAGATATAAACATTAAAAAATAAATATTATGAAAAAGTTACTTTCCACAGCAGCCCTTGGTGTTACTATGTTTTTAGGAACTACCGAGGCGCAGGCGCAGTCCTACCGCACCGGTGCCGGCGTTTTAGTTGATTTCGGTGATGGTTCTACATTGGTGGGTCCGCACGTGAAGCATTTCTTCCAGCCGAATCACGCAGGTGAATTCAGCGTATTGTTCGGAGATGGTGTTACCATGGTACAGGCTAATTACCAGTATCAGCAGCCATTTGCCGGAACAAATGGGCTGGGATGGTATGTTGGTTTAGGTCCTGCTATTGCTTTTGGCGATGGATATACTACCTTTGCACCAGCAGCCATGATTGGTCTGGACTTCAAAATTCCGGGTGCACCACTTGATTTCTCTATGGACTGGAGACCAAGATTCTTCATTGGTGACAACTCTGATGCAGCTGCCGGCAGATTTGCCGCTGGCTTTAGATTTACATTCTAATACCTATATATTACAATTAGAATTTTTTCGGGGAAGGCTCTCAGTATGAGGGCCTTTTTTCTTTGGGTACGGTTTGATATTTCGTATCTTCGCAATCTTTATTAAACAAGTACATGACGCTTATACAGTTACTCCAATTTATACTGAGTATTTCGATTCTGGTTATTCTCCACGAACTCGGCCACTTTATCCCTGCTAAACTTTTCCGCACCAAGGTTGAAAAATTTTACCTCTTCTTCGATCCCTGGTTTTCATTAATTAAAACAAAAATGCGCGGCACCGAATATGGTATCGGCTGGCTGCCTTTTGGCGGCTATGTGAAAATTGCGGGCATGGTCGATGAAAGCATGGACACCGAACAGCTGAAAAAACCGGCTGAACCTTGGGAATTCCGCGCGAAACCGGCGTGGCAGCGACTCATCATTATGCTGGGTGGCGTAACCGTCAACTTTTTTCTGGCCTGGGCGATTTACACCTGCCTGAGTTATTTTAAAGGAGAAACCTATCACGCCAATGCACGTTTCGAAAATGGCATTGCCGTAACCGAAGCCGGTGAACAGATGGGTTTAAAAACCGGCGACCGCATTCTGAAAATTGACGGTAAACCGGCAGAGCGCATGGAAACCTCTACCGTGAATATGCTTTTTGCTAATGAAGTAACCGTACTCAGAGACGGAAAGGAAGTTACCTTCCCGGTAAATGAGGACGGCGTAGCGAAAGTATTGGCAGAAGATGGCGCGCGCGCGTATTTCAGTCCGCGTTTCCCGGTGGTGGCAGACAGTATTTTGCCTAACAGCGCCGCTGCGGCAGCCGGACTTATGAAAGGTGACCGGATTACCGCAGTGAACGGCCAGCCCGTGCGTTTTTTCGACGAGATGACGGCTGAGTTAAAAAAATACAGCAATCAGGCGGTGACCCTGCAGGTAGAGCGAAACGGAGTTCAACAGGAACTGAAGGGAAAAATCGACAATGAAGGAAAACTCGGTTTTGCGCCAGATTATGCAATTGCACAAAGGACGCTGGACGAGGCCAAAGTCACGCAACAATATTCTTGGGCACAAGCCATCCCGCGCGGCCTGACCCGTACCATTGATGTACTGGTCATGCAGGTAAAACAATTCAAAATTATCTTTAATACCAAGACACAGGGATATAAAAAAGTCTCCGGCCCAATTGGAATCATCAAGCAAATGCCGGAAACCATCAACTGGGAGTTTTTCTGGGGCTTTACGGCGATGTTCTCCGTGTGGCTGGCCTTCCTGAACCTGATCCCGATTCCGGGGCTGGATGGCGGCCACGTGATGTTTACCCTTTGGGAAATAATTACCGGCAAACCAGTACCGCAGAAAGTACTGGAAAATGCACAGATGATTGGCGTTTTATTCCTGCTGGGACTGATGGTGCTGATCTTCGGAAACGACATCGTGAAGTGGATTACCGGTAAGTTTTAAACTTTTTTAAAATTTATTTTGGAAGAATAAAAAAAGTTTCTATATTTGCACACGCTTACAGCAAGGAGCAACACTCCTCTTTAGCTCAGTTGGTTAGAGCATCTGACTGTTAATCAGAGGGTCGCTGGTTCGAGCCCAGCAAGAGGAGCAAACCATCACAGAAATGTGATGGTTTTTTTGTGTTTAAAAGTCACGGTGAGCGTGGTACACTGGCTGCCTTCATCCACTTTTATTTCAACGGGTTAGCAACCATATCGCTTCTTATGAGCCCAAAAATAAACCCTGACGAGGTTCCGTCAGGGTTCATTTATTTATTATTGTGAGAAATTCTATCCTTCAAAGATGTCTTCGAAAGCCATATCCACTTCTAGTTTTTCAGCCAGAAGCTTGGATAATTTCACGCGAAGCGCTTCGATGTCGATATTCTGCATGGCATCATTCGCAAAGGCAAATAAAAGCATCGCCTGGGCTTCTTTCTTAGATATTCCTCGTGCACGCAGATAGAAAAGTGCATCTTCATCCAGTTGACCAACGGTACAACCGTGGGAGCACTTCACATCATCTGCAAAAATTTCCAGCTGCGGTTTGGTATCGATGGTAGCGCCCTCGCTTAGCAGCACATTGTTATTCTGCTGATAGGCATTGGTTTTCTGGGCTTCTTTTGCCACGAATACCTTACCGTTAAAGACGCCGTGCGACTGCCCTTTATAAATCCCCTTGTAATTCTGGTAACTCTCGCAGTTGGGTGTGTTATGATGAACCGCCGTGTGGTGATCCACCAGCTGTTCATCGCCAATAATGGTAATCCCGTTCATGAAGGAATGAATGCTCTCGCCTTCCTGAATAAAATCCAGGTTATTGCGAACGAGCTTACCACCAAAGGAGAACGTGTTCACCGTCGTCTGACTGTCGCGCTGCTGTTTGGCAAACGTATGGTCAATCAGGAAAGAAGTATTGCTGTCGTTCTGCAGTTTGTGCCAGTCTGCCTTTGCATTTGGGTGTGCAAAAATTTCCGTGACGGAATTGGTCAGCACGTAAGTATCATCAAAATTATGGTGACTTTCAATAATTTCCACGCGTGCTCCGGATTCCACGACGAGCAGGTTGCGGGTATTATAGAAGGTGTTCTCGTCCTGGTTTTGGGAGAGATAAAACACGTGAATCGGTTTCTCAATCACCACGTTTTTCGGCACCTTCAGGAAGAAGCCATGTTTGCAGTACGCGGCATTCAGATTGGTAAAGGCCAGATCCGCATCGGCGATGGTATTGAAGTATTCCTCAAAAACATCTTTATGATTCGGATCGTTTAAAGCATAATTAAAAGAAAGCAGCTCCGTATTTTCAATTGAAATTTTGGAAAGCTCTTTTCGCAGTTTGCCATTTACGAAAACAATCCAGTCGAAGTTTTCCTCACCCAGATGTAGTTCATCAATGGTTTCCTTGAGCAGTGTGTGCTCTTCCTTGGGGAAGAAATTGAAATTCTTTTCGGTGATTTCCCGCAGGTTGGTGTATTTATATTCCTCATCCCGGCGCGTAGGGAAACCGCGGTGCAAAAAGCCGCGCAATGCTTCAATTCGGGATTCATCCAAAAACCGGTGCCGAAGCGTTTCCAGAAAAGTAGGATGCAGGTCTTGTATATTTTCTAGTAAAGCCATTATATATTTTAATTTTATAACTGCCTTTACTTTAATTTAATAAGTAAAAGGCTGTACAGTGAGAAAGGCAGAAGAAACTTGCTATCAGTTCAGCAGCCAGTCATAGCCTCTCTGTTCCAGTTCCAGCGCCAACAATTTATCACCGGTTTTGATGATTTTACCATCTGCCAGCACGTGTACAAAATCAGGTTGAATATAATCCAGCAAACGCTGATAGTGCGTAATCAGGAGCACGGCATTTCCTTCGTTGCGGAAAGAGTTCACGCCATCTGCCACGATACGCAGCGCATCGATATCGAGCCCGGAATCAGTTTCATCCAGAATAGCGAGTTTCGGATCCAGCATCATCATCTGGAATATTTCGTTACGCTTTTTCTCACCACCGGAAAAGCCTTCGTTCAGTGAACGCTGCAGGAAGTCGCGCTTGATGTTCAGCTTTTCAGAATTTTCTTTTACCAAAGCCAGCATTTCTTTTGCCGACATATTCTCCAGCCCTTTAGCTTTACGGTTTTCGTTGATGGCAGCTTTGATGAAGTTGGTTACCGTAACGCCCGGAATTTCCACCGGATACTGGAAAGACAGGAATATACCGCGGTGTGCACGTTCTTCCGGTGCTTCCTCGGAGATGTTTTCACCCTGGAAAACAATTTCGCCCTCGGTTACCTCGTAATCCTCTTTTCCGGATACCACCGAAGCCAGGGTTGATTTCCCGGCACCGTTGGGACCCATGATGGCGTGTACTTCGCCCGGGTTGATTTGCAGATTAATTCCTTTCAAAATTTCAGCACCATCCTGAATTTTCGCGTGTAGATTATTTATTGTTAACATAGTACTGTTAGGTCAGTTATATTCCGGCTGTTGCACCGGAAAAATCAGTGTATATTTTTTTAAATTTAAAGTTGCTTAGCCCACAGAGCCTTCCAGGGAAATTTCCAGCAGCTTTTGTGCTTCAATGGCAAATTCCATCGGCAGTTTGTTCAGCACTTCCTTACCAAAGCCATTTACGATCAGTGCAATCGCCTTTTCAGTACTGATTCCGCGCTGGTTGCAATAGAAGATCTGGTCTTCCCCGATCTTGGAAGTCGTGGCCTCATGTTCCAGTTGTGCGGACGGGTCTTTAATTTCAATATAAGGGAAAGTGTGCGCACCGCAGCGGTTACCCATCAGCAATGAGTCGCACTGCGAGAAGTTCCGGGCACCTTTAGCGGTCGGCATTACCTTCACCAAGCCACGGTAGGAGTTATTGGACTCACCGGCAGAAATCCCTTTGGAAATAATGGTAGAACGGGTGTTTTTCCCGATGTGGATCATCTTGGTACCGGTATCGGCATACTGATGATTATTGGTCACGGCAATAGAGTAAAACTCACCAATGGAGTTATCACCTTTCAGAATGCAGCTCGGATATTTCCAGGTAACGGCTGAACCGGTTTCCACCTGCGTCCAGGAAATCTTGGCCCCGCGCTCGCACATACCGCGCTTGGTCACGAAGTTAAAAACACCGCCTTTTCCTTCGGCATCGCCCGGGAACCAGTTTTGTACAGTGGAGTATTTGATTTCGGCACCGTCCATGGCAATTAGTTCCACCACGGCGGCGTGCAGTTGGTTTTCATCACGCGCCGGAGCTGTGCAGCCTTCCAGATAGGAAACATAACTGTCAGCATCTGCAATCAGCAAGGTTCTTTCAAACTGGCCGCTGCCGGATTTATTGATACGGAAGTAGGTGGAAAGTTCCATCGGGCATTTCACGCCTTTCGGAATGTAGCAAAAACTACCGTCTGAGAACACGGCGGAGTTCAGCGCAGCATAGAAATTATCGCCACGCGGCACCACTTTTCCGATATATTTGCGCACCAGTTCCGGATAATCCCGGATCGCCTCGGAAATGGCACAGAAAATAATTCCTTTTTCCTTTAACGTTTCCTGGAAAGTCGTCTTTACTGAAACAGAGTCCACCACGATATCCATCGCCACACCGCTGAGCCTTTTTTGCTCCTCGATGTTGATGCCCAGTTTCTCAAAAGTTTTCAGCAATTCCGGATCTACTTCATCCAGGCTGGCCAGTTCCGGCTTTTTCTTCGGCGCCGCATAGTAACGGATCGCCTGGAAATCCACCTTTTCATAGTTTACATTCGCCCAGTCCGGCTCTTCCATTTTCTGCCAGATGCGGAACGCTTCCAGCCGCCAATCGGTCATCCATTCCGGTTCTTCCTTTTTCTCGGAAATCATCCGGATAATTTCTTCAGACAGGCCTGCGGGGAAATCGTCATATTCGATATCCGTTACAAAGCCGTACTCGTATTGTTTGTTTTCAAGATCGACGCGAAGATCGTCTTCAGTATATTTAGCCATAATATATTGTGAAGGCTTGCCACAGGAGCAGTTGCCTTCCTGTTTTTCTTTGTTTTCCGGTAATGTCGGATGTATTAAAAGCGTTTCTTAAAGCGAGAAACTCTCACCGCAGCCGCAGGTACGGCTCGCATTGGGATTATTGAACACAAATCCCTTCCCATTCAACCCGCCGGAATATTCCAGAATGGTTCCTGCGAGGTACAAAACTGATTTTTTATCAATGATGATTTTGATTCCGTTATCTTCGAACACCTGATCGGTGTCGGTTTTCTCATTATCGAATTTCAGAACATACTCCAAACCGGAGCAGCCACCGCTTTTCACTCCCACCCGGATATAGTCTTCATAAGGCCGGAAACCATCCTCAGTCATCAGCTGTACCGCTTTCTCTTTCGCCTGATCACTAACCTTTATCATTGTTTTTATTTAGAATATTTTTATATTGCAAAATTACTAATAATAAAGCTAAAATCAAATTGGCCGGGAGTACATTTGTCTATGCATGCCATAGATGTACATTTAACTTCTGTAGCGACTTACCATCTTAACTTAAAATATTTTTATGAAAAAATTTTCTTTGCTGCTGCTCGCTGTTTTCGGCCAGTTGCTCGCGGCCCAAGGTACCCGCTTTATTTATGAGGTGACCAGCCGCCCGGATTCCACGGACCATACCGCCGTTAAAACAGAACTCGCCTATCTTGATGTTTTCAGCGACAAGTCGGTTTTTTATCCGCAGAAGCGGGTCTTACGGGATTCGGTAATGACGAGAATGCGACAGACCGGAAACTTTAATTTTGACCGGGAACTGATGTCACAGTTACGAACAGACTTAAATTTCATTATCGAAAAAGATGCCTCCGGCAAGGTGCAATATAAAGCACCTATCGCGATGGACACCTATCAGTACGAAGAAGACCGACCCATTAACTGGAATATTCTGCCGGAGACTACAACAGTAGGCGAATACAAAGCACAAAAAGCCGAAACCATGTTTGCCGGCCGCACCTGGTACGCCTGGTTTACCACAGAAATTCCTTTTCCCGACGGACCGTACAAATTCAAAGGCTTGCCCGGCCTGATTGTGAAGGCAGAAGACAAAACAGGTTCCTACAGTTTTGATCTGCTGGAAACACGAAAAATTGCAGAACCGACAACATTCTCAGAAAGACGCGCTCAGACAATTCCGGTGAAACGGGAAGTCTTTCAGAAACAGATGGCGAAATGGCGGGAAGACCCGATGTCCATGATGAATAACTCGCGTGTACGCATTACCCAGATCAGCCCACCGGCGCCGCGAGGCGAAACTCAGAAAGAAACGCGCAGGAATAATCCGATTGAACTTGAGTAAAAACAAAACTCCCGATACAGCAATGTACCGGGAGTTTTTATTTATGCTTGTTTGTAGCGCTCCGTTAAACCATTTCACCGGCGTTCAGCCATTTCGAAGCAGACAGGTAT
Organism: Chryseobacterium salipaludis; assembly: GCF_022968825.1. Taxonomy (GTDB): domain Bacteria; phylum Bacteroidota; class Bacteroidia; order Flavobacteriales; family Weeksellaceae; genus Kaistella; species Kaistella salipaludis. The sequence continues at coordinate 360,534 of NZ_JALHKS010000002.1, read as the reverse complement.
TGGCTGTCCGGGTAGTAAATGAAAAGGCAGTTTTTACCTTTAATGGTATTGATGATCGGTTCGGCCAGTGCCCGCGGAACGGCCGGGCATCCCCAGCTGCGGCCAATTCTTTTGTGCGCCCGGATGAAATCTTCACTTACGTAATCAGCACCGTGCATTACGACTGCGCGCTGCAGGGCAGCATCATTGTAGCCGGCGTCCATTCCGTGCAGCCGAAGGGAATAGCCGTTATTCCCATTGTAGGTAACATCGGTCACATAGAAGCCCAAACTGCTTTGCAAAGAACTCTCAGTATTGGAAAATCGGGTAGCGAACTCATCACCGGTATTTTTACCATGAGCTACCAGCGAATTAAAAAGCACTGTTTTATTCTCCAGGTCAATTACCCACAATCTTTTCTGAGTTGAAGAAAGAGAGAAATCACAAACGGTGAGCAGATGCGCTTCAGCAGGAAGTTTTCCGGCTGCTTTCAGGTTCATAAACCCACGGTAGGCTTTATCGAAAATTTCAGCGTTTAGTTCTTTAACGTTAGCAAAATTAATTTCTGAATACACCTCCGCTGCCGTCACGGCTGTTTTTTCGGATTCGGTTGGAACGGTATTTGTTTTCTTAGGTACTGTTGAAGTTGCAGACTCAACAGTTCTTTTATTTTCTTTGGTATAAAATGAGGTGGCAAAAAACACGACTGTCATCATCGCCAGCAAAACACTCTTCATATATATTATGTTAAATAATTTGACCGCGCAAAGGTACAAACTATTCATATTTAACCCAATGGATTGCGTCTTTTTAACTCAATTTGGTAAACTTTAACGCTAGTCTTTTTTAATTAATGTTTTAATGTATTACCTTTGCGGTTGCATGAAAGCAAGACTCAAAACCTTTTTAATGCTGCTCACGCTGGCACTGATTGTTTGGCCTTCACAACCGATGACGGCTGCACCTGTGGCCGATTCGTGTGCGCAGATGTCTGCTGATTGCTGCACGACTAAAAAAACGGATTCCTGCCACGGCGCTTCGGGCGATACTTCCTCCCAGGAAGATGATTGCAATAACTCCTGCTCGGATTGCCATATGTGCACCTTGCATTTCGCAGTGACCTATTTGCCCGTAACGGAAAGCAAACTTGCCAACCAGCAGCTATTCGCAACATTGCGCAGTTTCAACTACGGAACTCCTTTTTTCTCTACTCCTTTTCATAACATCTGGCAACCGCCAAAAATAGGATAATAACAACCGCTTTTGCCGGAAGAATGTTCTTTCGGCTGTACTCCTATGTTATTATTTTATTTTAAATCAATATGAATTCATTACTGAAAAGTCTTTGGATATTTTCACTCTTTTTTACTACTTTTTTATCTGCACAAACAATTCATCAGACCAGTTTTACCGTAAAAGGAAACTGCGATATGTGCAAAGCCAGAATTGAAGGCTCAGCAAAGGAGGCGGGAGCCACCGCTGCAAACTGGAATGCAGATACCCAGAAAGTATCATTACAATTCGATCCTGCTACCACCTCAGCAGATGCTATTTTGAAGAAAATTGCTGATGCCGGCCACGATAATGAACTGCACCGCGCATCCGATGCAGTCTATGAAAAGCTGCCTGGCTGCTGCCTCTATGACCGTGAACCCGCAGCACCGGTAGAAGCAGATAACCAATATTTTGTGCGCGGCAACTGTGATATGTGTCAGGCCAGGATTGAAGGTGCGGCTAAGGCTGCCGGCGCTTCTGCTGCCAGCTGGAATCCGGAAACGCAGGCGGTCACGCTGGAATTCGATCCGGCGAAAACCACTGCCGATGCGATCCTAAAAAAAATAGCTGATGCCGGCCATGATAATGAGAAACACCGGGCATCCGACGATGTGTACAGCAAATTACCGGGTTGCTGCCGATATGAGCGCGACACCGCCTGGGGCGAAAAAGGAAGCGGTGTTCACTCCGACCAGCCTGCCAAAAAGAAAAACTTCTCCCAGCATGAGGACCACTATAATAAATCCATTGAAGAAGTTCGCGTAACCAAAATGGCAGCAGCGACGGCTTTAAATAAAAACGAAGCCGGACTGACCTATAAAATTGGTGGCCGGGAATTACTGAAAGCAGCCTGCTGTAACCTGTCGGAAAGTTTTGAAACCAATGCCACGGTTGATGTTTCCTACAGCAATGCAGTAACCGGCACCAAGCAACTGAAAATGCTGGGACTGGACCAAAAATACACCGCGCTGACCAAGGAGTTGCTTCCGTCCGTGCGCGGACTGGCGGCACCTTACGGACTAAATTTAATTCCCGGACGCTGGATCGGTGGTATCCAACTAACCAAAGGCGGAAGCACAGTCGTAAACGGCTATGAAAGTATCACCGGCCAGATTAATACGGAACTGCTGAAAACCGAAGACCAGCCGGAAACGGCCATTAACCTTTTCGGTGATATCCACGGACGTTTTGAGAGTAATATTACCTCCACTTCTTTGCTTAATGAACACTGGAACCAGTCGGTTTTATTGCACGGAAACGTGACCACCGCAAAAACAGATTCCAATAATGATGGCTTTCTGGACCAGCCGACCGGTAATCAGATTAATGCAGCGTATCTCCTTAATTACAATGATCTGGAACACACCGGACTGGGGACGCATTTCGGCATTAACTTCGTGAAGGATGAGCGTTTTGGTGGGCAAACTGCTTTCGATAAGAGAAAGGATCAAAGTCTGCAGTCACCGTATGGTGTCGGGATTGATCTGTCACGGTTTGAAATCTGGAACAAAACGGGGTATATGTTTAAGGATAAACCATACCAATCCATCGGCTGGATGAACCAGTTCAGCACCCACACGCAGGACAGTTTCTTCGGGAACCGGAATTATTGGGGCAACCAGAAAACATTCTACTCCAATTTGGTATTTGAGAGTATTTTCGGCGACACGAACCATAAATATAAAACAGGTGCCAGCTTCCTGTATGACCGTTATAACGAAGATTACCTGACACAGAACTTCCAGCGCACGGAAACGGTGCCGGGACTGTTCTTTGAATACACCATGACGGGTGAAAAATACACATTGGTCGCCGGTGCCCGGGCGGACTTCCACAATCTGGCGGGAACGCAGTTTACGCCGCGGGTGAATTTTAAATATGACATCCTGCCACAAACAATTCTGCGCCTGAGTGCCGGTCGTGGTTTCCGCACAGCGAATATTTTTGCAGAAAGCCAGCAGTATTTTGCCTCGAACCGTACCATTGAGATCCTGGGCAACGGCGGCAAGATTTATGGACTGGAACCGGAAATTGCCTGGAATTACGGCGCGAGCCTGCAGCAGGAATTCAAACTGTTTAACCGCAAAGCGACACTGGTTGCTGACTTCTTCCGTACTGATTTCCAGAATCAGGTACTTACCGATTTAGATATCTCACCGCAGAAAATCGTTTTTTATAATCTGGAGGGAAAATCATTTGCCAACAGTTTTCAGACGCAGCTGGATTTTGTACCTGCCCGAAATCTGGAATTCAGGCTTGCTTATAAATACTATGATGTACAGGCTGATTACGCCGATGGTCGACGGGAAATTCCATTTATGGCAAAACACCGTGGCTTCTTTAATGCCGCGTATTCCACCACGAAGAATGATAAAGGCGGTTTCTGGAGTGCTGATGCAACCCTGCAGCTGATCGGCGGACAAAAGCTGCCGGATCTGTCTGCAAACCCGGAAGCATACCGACTGCCGGCATACTCATCTTCTTATGCAACCCTGAATGCACAGATTTCGAGAAACTTTAATGATAAAGTTCGGCTCTATGTGGGTGGAGAAAACCTCACCGGCTATATGCAGCAGAATCCGATCATTGATGTGCAGAATCCTTTCGGAAGTTATTTCGATGCGGGCATGATCTACGCTCCGGTGATGCCGGCCAATGTATATCTGGGGCTGGATTTTAAATTTTAATTTAAAAGTGTATTTTTGGAAAAACAGAAATAAATGAGACTGATTCCCTTCCTGATAGCCGCCGTACTGCTGACTTCCTGCGATAAAAAACAAGCTGAGGTACAGCAGATTAAAAACGTGGAGGCGGGTGAAAATGATTCCCTGCTGCTGCCGGCAGATTCCGCGGTAGCCGCACCGGTTAAAAATGATACCACGGCAGCCAGTACGACCGGCAAGCCCACATTGAACCCGGAACACGGGCAGCCCTACCACCGCTGCGATATTCCGGTAGGTGCCCCGATTGACAGTGCACCGCAGCAGGCTTCCACAATGCCTGCGCCACAGGTTGTTCCCGCGCCTCAGGCCGGCAATTTCAATACGGCACCGCTTGCACCTGGTTCTCCGGCTCCTGCGCCGGTAGCTTCCGGTGCAAAGCCTGCACTCAATCCGCCGCACGGTGAGCCGTTTCACCGGTGTGATTTACAGGTGGGAGCTCCTTTGACTTAGTTAAAGTTTATCCATAAAAAAATGCAGCGAAAATTATTCGCTGCATTTTTGTTTTTATTTTGTTTCACTTTTGGAATCCGGTACAAAATCGAGGCTAACTGAATTCATGCAGTAGCGCGTACCGGTTGGTGGCGGACCATCGTTAAAAACGTGGCCAAGGTGAGAATCACAGCGCTTGCACAGCACTTCTATCCTTTCCATCCCGAAAGAAGAATCGCGTTTGTAGCTGGTTCCCTCTTTATCAGCCTCGAAAAAACTGGGCCAGCCGCAGGTGGAAGAAAACTTGGCATCTGACCGGAACAAATGGTTTCCGCAAACCGCGCAATAGTATTCGCCCAGTTCGTCATAATCATTGTATTTTCCGGTAAACGGCCGTTCCGTATCAGCCTCGCGCGCCACAGCATAAAGGTCCGGCGGCAGAATCTTTTTCCATTCGGCGTTGGTCACATTCAGTTTGGTGCGGTCCGTACGGGAATAGTATGGATTGTTTTTTGTGTTGTTGGTATTTTCCATAGAAGTAACATTAGCGCCTATGTCCGCTTTTGCAGTTGTTTTCACTTGGGAACACATCTGAAGGGAGAGGCAAACGAGTATTATAAAAAGAGATTTCATGTGTATAGGTACGATTTTTCCGCCGTTTTGGATTGCCTTGAATACAGCAAATCTTAAATTTTTATTTTTGACTTTATGAATGACACAGAGAAAAAATCGCAGCTCCGAAAGTACAAAATGTTTGCCACCGGCCTTTTTGTCCTGATGGCTGCTGTATTTGTTTTAATGACCATTTTAGGTAAAAAAAATCCGGCACACTGGATCGGCTATATTCGCGCTTTTTCCGAAGCGGCCATGGTTGGCGCGCTGGCAGACTGGTTTGCAGTGACGGCCTTGTTCCACCACCCGCTGGGTTTAAAAATTCCGCATACCAACCTGATTGAAAAAAGCAAGGAAAAAATTGGTGATAATCTGGGCAATTTTGTGGTCGGCAATTTTCTTTCCGCGCAGAACATCCGTCCTTATATTCAGAAACTTCAGGTTTCAGGCATGGCTGGAAAATGGCTCGCTCAGCCGGCGCATCAGCAGACTTTGGTTAGAGAGCTTTCGGTGATTGCACGTGATATTATCATTAAACTCGACGAGCGGCAGGTAACAGGATTCATCACTCAAAAATTACACGAGTTTTCAGACAATGTGGAGATCAACCAGATTCTGGGAAACGGACTGGAATATATCGTTGAAAAAAATGATCATCAGAAACTGATTACAAATCTCGCCGGTCAGATTAAAAATTATATTCTGAATAATGAGGATATGGTAAAGGAGCGTGTGCAAAAGGAAAGCTACTTCCTGATTCCCAAATTTGTGGACAACAGTATTGCGGAAAAAATCAGTTCGGGTTTATCAGGTTACTTTTCAGAGGTGGAAGAGGATGGCGCGCATCCGTTGCGAAAAGAAATCAGCGCCAAGCTTTTACAGTTTGCGCAGGAAATGAAAACCAGTGAACAATGGAAAGAAAACGTGGATACCCTGAAAAATGATTTCCTTGGCAGTGAAAAGCTGCAGAAATATGCAGGCGACATCTGGGTTTCGGTCCGCACTTCTGTGCTAAAGGAACTGGAAACAGAGCAGTCTGCCCTAAAACGCTACATCACAAAAAACCTAAACACACTGGCGGGCAATCTGCAGACCGACGCGGTATTGCAACAAAAGATTGATGGCTGGATTCGCAGCACGGCGTACAAATATATCTTAAAAAACACCCATCAGTTCGGCGAGCTCATCAGTTCCACGGTGGGAAACTGGGAAGGCAAGGAACTCAGCGAAAAACTGGAACTGGAAGTCGGAAAGGATTTACAGTTTATCCGGGTGAACGGCACGCTGGTGGGCGGTTTGGTAGGATTGATTATTTATACGGTGGCCCACTTTTTCATTTAAGAAGCGTATTTGCTGTTATTTTAGCTACTGTTCTACGAAGAAGTCTTCATCAAGATGTTTTACTTCATACGTTTGTTTGATCTGTACGCCAACATTATATTCGTGCATCAGAGTAACCAGTTTACTTCCATCAATTAAAATAATTTTATGATGCGCGGTTCGTGCTTTTTCGCTGGCACCTTTATCAAAAATTGAAGTGGTTACAAAAACTCCTTTATTAGTATCGCCACTCATGGCGCCAATAAAATTTCGGATATCTTTTTCCCGTACTTTATTTTCTGTGAATCTTTTGGCTTGAATATAGATTTTATCCAAACCAAGTTTATCTTCATTTATAATACCATCGATCCCGCCGTCAGCAGACTTGGAAGTTTCCACGAAATCACCGTACCCCATTTTATTCAGTAGTTTTAAAACAACTTTTTCAAAATAATAAGGATCAATAGTTTTTAGTTTTTCAAGAAGTTCATTCTTAACTTCAGCTTCCATTTGTCCAAAACCTTCATCTATTAAATCTTGCGGAGAAGCATTGGAAATTTTCTTAAGTCCCGTTTGCTGCGTTTCCTTTTCATCTTCTGTTGTATAAAAGTCTAACAATGAGGTTTCGTTTTCCAAATCATTTAAACTTAATACATCTTTTTGCTGCAGTCCTTTTTCTGTAATTTGTACATGACCTCTGGAAGGATAATGAATATAACCACCTTTTTTTAAATAGGATTTCCCCCAAGCTATACGGTTGTTAATAAGGATTTCGCCCGATTTCGTTTTCTCTTCCAGTAATTCTGCCGGTAATCCTGAGTAATACTTCTCAATTACTCTCTTCTGCATTTCTCTTGTATGGATAATTTCTCTGCTCGACAATACGTCCAAAATTGGACTAAAGGTTTCATGAAACTTTGGGATATGCTGATTCATCGTAGTTATTTCCGATATTATTAAAAGAAGAAAGATAAATAAAATTTTCTCTTACCGAACAGTCTTCTACTAAGCGCTGTGGAGCTTTGACCTCTAACAGCGCTTAAGCTCCGGCTAAAATCCTGCGATTAATCTCCCCAATCAACCCCGGCCCTTCATAAATAAAACCCGTGTATAACTGTACCAGACTGGCGCCGGCTTCCAATTTCTCCAGCGCGTCTTCTGCCGTGTGAATGCCACCGACACCGATAATAGGAAATGCTTTGCCGCTTTTTTCGGATAGAAAACGAATGACTTCCGTGGAGCGTTTTGTTAAAGGTTTGCCGGATAATCCGCCGGTTTCCTGCTTGTTTTCAGACTGCAGCCCTTCGCGGGAAAGCGTAGTATTGGTAGCGATAACGCCGGCAATCTGGGTTTCCTGCACAATATCAATAATATCCAGCAACTGGTCATCGCTCAGGTCCGGCGCAATTTTCAGCAGAATGGGTTTGGGTTTTTCTTTTTTACTGTTGAGTTGCTGCAGCGTGCCGAGCAGTTCGGTGAGCGGTTTTTTGTCCTGCAGTTCCCGCAAATTCGGTGTATTGGGTGAACTGACATTTACCACGAAATAATCCACCACCGGAAAGAGTTCCTCAAAACAGATGATGTAATCATCCGCTGCATGTTCGTTGGGCGTCACTTTATTCTTCCCGATGTTCCCGCCAATAAGCACGTTTTTATTTTTCCGCAGGCGTTCCACCGCAGCTTCCACACCGCCGTTGTTGAAGCCCATCCGGTTAATAATCGCCTGGTCTTCCTTTAACCTGAACAGTCGCTTTTTTGGATTTCCGTCCTGTGGTTTCGGTGTTAAGGTTCCGATTTCTATAAAACCAAAGCCCAAGTCGGAAAGTTCCTGAAACATCTTGGCATCCTTATCAAACCCGGCAGCAAGTCCGACGGGATTTTTAAACTTTAATCCAAAAACCTCGCGCTCCAGCCGCGGATCTGCCACGGGTTTCGGCAGAAAAAGCCTGGCGGCAAAAGGAAAATTTTTTAAAACCGAAAAAGTAAAATAATGCACTTTTTCCGGATCAAATCGGAAAAGTACGGGACGAATCAAGGATTTGTACATGGAAGAAAAGTTTGACAAATTTAATTAAATAAACATTCATCACCGAGAATAAAATATAGCTGCATGTATCAGTAAAAAGTATACTTTTGACAAAAATAATGTATGAATAAAATTTTATTATTTAGTCTTGTGTTATGCTTTCAAGCAATGTTCAGTCAGACCACGCTGCAGCAGAACAAACTGGTAAGAGATGGTGCGAGATACAAGTTCTCCCAGTACGAGCAGGTTTTGCATAAAGCGGAAGCGCAGTCGTATTTTAAAAAGGGGCGGGCGAATAAAACAGCGGGCGACATCTTCGCTGGCGCGGGCGGTTTCGGCATGGGCCTGAGTCTGGCATTGATCCTCAGCTCACCGAAAGAGCAAACTGTGAGCACACCACTGGGCTCTGGTACCGTGACCACCGATAACAGTGCGCGTTGGACCGTCTTTGGTGTAAGCGCCGGTTTGGCCCTGGTCTCCATTCCGTTTTATGTAAGCGCGAAGAAAAACTTGGATAAAGCGATCCAAATTGAGAACGGCGAAGCCACTGCTTTCGAGCCTTATTTTAAACTTGAGGGTACCGGGAACGGCGTGGCGCTGAGCTATAATTTTTAATTAAAAGAATTGGATAGAAACAAAAAGGGCAGAAAAATATTTTCCGCCCTTTCTTTTTATCTATGCATTATCAAGTTTAATCTCAAAATAACATACATCAGCATCCTCATAATGCGGCGGCAGCCCCGCGGAGTCATGCAAATGTGTCAGCCCCAGGAATTCAAAACCGCATTTTTGGTAATGGTTAATCAGCCGCGTGTTATCACCACAGGTGTCCAGCCGCACATATTTTTTACCGAGTGAAATGGCATATTCCTTTGCCCAGTCTACAATTTTTTTCACCAGATCATTTCCGCGGAAGTCGGGATTGGTGGCAATCCGGTGAATGTAGACCGAAGAAACGCCATCATCTTCCGGCCAGATAATTTCATCATTAAACGTAATGGCCCAAACACATGCAATCTTGCCGTCGATCATCAGTTTAAACTGACGGTTTTCAGCGACTTCGGTTTCTATGAGCTTGTGGTCAAATTCGGGCCAGAGATTATCGGGAAAAGTTTTCTTCTGATATTCTGTGGCCAGGTGATAAAGGCGGAAAATTTCGGGAATATCGTCCCGGGTACTGTTCAGAATGGTCATATTCAAAAAGTCATTTCGGGTAAAGATAGCCAATCCTATTGTGATGCTCGCGGCTGATGACCTTGTGCACTGCTTTGCCGGAGATGAGGATACCGCTAGCCCCGATTGCAGTGGCATCCTTTTGCGTAGCGCAGCGAAGCAAAAGATATAGCGGAAAGCGGGTTCCCGGCTCCTGATTATCATAATTAAAATGCCTATTTTTGCCCTTAAATTCTAATTACGATGGCAAAACAGGAGGATGTTTTCAAAAAGCTGATTTCGCACGCGAAGGAGTACGGGTTTATTTTCCCCTCCAGTGAGATTTATGACGGGCTTTCTGCAATTTACGATTACGGGCAGAATGGTGCGGAGTTAAAAAACAATATCAAGCAGTACTGGTGGAAAGCCATGGTGCAGCTGAATGATAATATTGTGGGGATTGATTCGGCTATTTTCATGCACCCGACCATCTGGAAAGCTTCCGGCCACGTAGATGCATTTAACGATCCGCTGATTGACAATAAAGATTCCAAAAAGCGTTTCCGCGCTGATGTTTTGCTGGAAGATTACTGTGCGAAACTGGAAGATAAAGCACAAAAGGAAATCGATAAAGCAGCCAAAAGATTCGGTGATGCCTTCGATAAAAACGAATTTGAAACCACCAATCCGCGCGTGCTGGAATACCGCGAAAAGCAGAAAACCATACTTTCCCGCATGGCGCAGTCGCTGGAAAAAGAAGACCTGGCCGACGTGAAAGCACTGATCGAAGAACTGGAAATTGCAGATCCCGATACCGGCTCCAAAAACTGGACGGAAGTGCGGCAGTTCAATCTGATGTTTGGTACCAAGCTGGGTGCTGCCTCGGAAAATGCAACTGATTTATATCTGCGTCCGGAAACAGCGCAGGGAATTTTCGTGAATTTCCTGAACGTGCAGAAAACCTCGCGCCACCGCCTGCCTTTCGGGATTGCGCAAATAGGAAAAGCCTTCCGTAACGAGATCGTTGCGCGGCAGTTTATTTTCCGTATGCGTGAGTTCGAGCAAATGGAAATGCAGTTTTTTGTACCGCCGGGAACGGAGCTGGAGTTCTATGAAACCTGGAAACAAAAACGCCTGAACTGGCATTTGTCTTTAGGCCTGGGTGCAGATAATTACCGTTTCCACGACCACGAAAAGCTGGCACATTACGCCAATGCCGCCGCCGACATTGAATTTAAATTCCCGTTTGGGTTTAAGGAACTGGAAGGAATTCATTCCCGCACCGATTTTGACCTGAAGGCACACGAAGAATTCTCCGGCCGCAAGCTGCAGTATTTTGACAGTGAGCGCAATGAGAGCTATGTGCCGTACGTAGTGGAAACGTCCGTAGGTCTGGACCGTTTGTTCCTGGCTATTTTCTCCAACTGCCTGAAAGATGAAGTCCTGGAAGACGGTTCCGAGCGTACCGTGCTTTCTTTGCCGCCGGCTCTGGCTCCGGTGAAAGCAGCTATTTTACCATTAATGAAAAAAGACGGCCTGGGCGAATACGGTGAAAAAATATTCAATGACCTGCGCTATGATTTCAATATGATTTATGAGGACAAGGACAGCATCGGCAAGCGCTACCGCCGTCAGGATGCGATAGGTACACCGTTCTGTATTACCGTGGATCACGACACGCTGACAGACCATACCGTAACGTTGCGCGACCGCGATACGATGCAGCAGGAGCGCGTTGCAGTTTCAGATTTAAGAAGAATCATCGACGAGAAAACAAATTTCAGAAATCTGCTTTCCAAGATTTAAAATTTGCATCTATATTTACAGGTTCCGGAACGCTTCGGAACCTTTTTTTTATTTATAAGATATGTTTGCTAAAATTATTCGTTCTGTCGCCGTGGGTGCCGCTGCTGTTATTGCTTTGATTTATGCGTTGGGATACAGTTATTTATTTAAAGGCATCCGCGAAACGTATTTGCGCGGCGTGCGCGGTGCCACAATTGATGACCGCACCTATTTCCCGGGCCATACAGTACGAACACTGCAACCCATTCCGTGGCAAGAAAGTGATTCTTATAATAAAAACCAGTTACCGCCTGCGCTGCTGGAGGAACTGAAAGCAACTGAAACCGCTTCACTGCTTGTCATCCGCGATGGCAAGCTGGTGCATGAGCAATACTGGGAGCCGTATGATGGCATGACCGCCACCAATTCCTTTTCCATGGCGAAAGCCGTAACGGTGATGCTGACCGGTATCGCCATTCAGGAAAAGAAAATCAGCAGCTGGAATCAGAAATTCAGTAATTTTTTTTCAAATTATAAAAACACGGAATTCGGGAAACACCTTACTTTACTCCAGTTGGCACAAATGGAAGCCGGCCTGAACTGGCCCGAAGATTACAGCAATCCGCTCACGCCGAATGCGCGCGCGTACTACGGCAAATCTCTGGAAGAAGCTGCTTTCCTGCGTGAAATCAAAGAAGAGCCGGGCAAAAAATTCGAGTATCAATCCGGTGCCACGCAACTGTTGGGTTTTGCTTTAAGGAAATCTTTAACGATGAATATTTCGCAGTACGCTTCCGAAAAACTGTGGCAACCGCTAGGCATGGAGCAAAACGCCGTCTGGAACACCGATGATTTCGGGATGGAAAAAACCTTCTGTTGCCTGAATGCCATTCCGCGCGATTTTGCCAAACTGGGCCAGCTTATTTTAAATAAAGGAAACTTCAATAACCGGCAACTGCTGGACTCTGCCTTTGTGGAAAGAATGCAAACACCGACAAAACTTTCGGACGGCGCTTATGGCATGGGTTTATGGACGAACAAGGAAGCTGCCCTTCCGCACACTTATTTTCGCGGACTGTACGGGCAATATATCATTATGGTTCCTTCGGAAAACATAGTCATTGTGCGTACAGGCATGAATAGGAATGAAGCTTTGGACAGCAAAGGACGGCCGGAGCAGGTGGAAGTGCTCGTACGTGAACTCAGTAAGGTCCATTAAAAATACGACAGATTTCTGCCTGAACAATGATGAAAAAATCCATTTAAATTTCCGTAAATTTGATGTATTCTAAATAACATCCATGTTTGACATCCAACATATTCGTTCTCAGTTTCCTATCCTTACGCAAACCGTTAACGGCAAGCCACTTATTTACCTGGATAACGGGGCTACCTCTCAAAAGCCGCTGCCGGTGCTGGAAGCGTGGAATAAATACTACACCGAAATAAACGCCAATGTTCACCGCGGAATTCACACCCTCAGCCAGGTAGCCACTGAAGCCATGGAACAGGCGCGCCGCAAAGTGCAGCGGTTTATTAATGCCCAACACGACTACGAAGTTATCTTCACCAAAGGCACCACAGAAGGTTTAAACCTGATTGCTTACGCCATGACCAATATGCTGAAAGCGGGTGATGAAATTATTATTTCGTACCTGGAGCACCATTCCAACATTGTTCCATGGCAAATGCTGGCAGAACGCACCGGTGCGGTGCTGAAAGTCATCCCGATTGATGAAAATGGCATGCTGCAGCTGGATTTCCTGGATGAACATATAAGCGAGAAAACGAAACTCATTTCAGTAAACCAGGTTTCCAATGCACTGGGTGTCATCAACCCGGTAAACGAGATTATCGCCAAAGCCCGCGCGGCCTCTGAGGCGCTGATTGTAGTGGACGGCGCACAGTCTGTACCGCATTTTAAAATTGATGTGCAGCAAATGGACTGCGATTTCTTCGTCTTCTCTGGTCATAAAATGTATGCACCGATGGGCACCGGCATTCTGTATGGAAAAGAGGATTTACTCCGAAAAATACAGCCCTTCCACGGTGGCGGAGAAATGATTGCCACTTGTTCTTTTGAGAAAACAACGTATGCAGACCTGCCTTTTAAATTTGAAGCCGGCACGCCAAATGTGGGCGGCAATATCGCCTTGGGCGCTGCGGTAGATTTTATGGAAAGAATCGGGCATGAGCAAATTCAAACGCATGAAAATGCTTTGTTAGAATACGCGCAAAAAAAGCTCCTCGAAATCGACGGTCTGCGCATCTACGCCGAAAAAGCAAATCGCACCGGTGTTGTTTCCTTTAATCTCGAAGGCGTGGGCATTGCTTCGGATGTCGGGATGATACTCGATAAGCTGGGCATCGCGGTGCGCACAGGCCACCACTGTACCCAGCCGATCATGGAGTTCTATAAAATAGCCGGAACCGTGCGCGCCAGTTTTGCCATGTACAACACCTTCGAAGAAATTGATGCGCTGGCGGACGGCGTGCGCAAAGCACAAAGAATGCTGAGTTAACCTTCTTCCAGAATTTGAGCGGCAGCTTCCTTGGTTTTCACCTTTTCGATGACACGGGTGCAGATTCCCTTTTCATCGAAAATAAAAGTGGTGCGCACGATGCCCATAAATTCACGGCCCATGAATTTCTTGAGCTGCCACACGCCGAACTTTTCCACAATCTCTTTGGATTCATCGGCAATTAAGGGATATTGAAAGCCATATTTTTCGTGGAATTTCTTTTGCGCTTTCACCGGATCTGCCGAAATACCCAGCAATTGATAGCCATTATTTTGTAATGTTTCCAGGTTATTATTCAGGTCGCAGGCCTCGGCAGTGCAGCCGGGTGTACTGGCTTTGGGATAAAAGAACACGATAAGTTTTTTTCCTTTAAAATCTTCTGAACGAAGGGTCTGGCCGTCCTGGTCCACGCCGGTGAATTCGGGCAGGTGATCGCCAACTTGTAACATAATGTTTATTTTTGTTTCAAATTTAATGGGAAAATGACTAAAAAGCAAAGAGCCGCCATCGTTATAGAAGAACTGGAGAAATTATATCCCCAAACGCCTATTCCGCTGGATCACAGCAATCCGTTTACCCTGCTGGTCGCCGTGGCTCTTTCTGCACAAACCACCGATAAAAAAGTAAATGAAGTTACGCCCAAACTTTTTGAAGTAGCGGGTGACCCGTTCCGGATGCAGGAACTGGAAGTAGACGAAATCAAATATCTGATACGCGAAATTGGCTTAAGCAATACCAAAGCTAAAAATCTGAAGCGCATGGCCGAATTGCTGGTGGAACGACATGAGGGAATTGTACCACAAACTTTTGAAGAACTCGAAGCGCTGCCCGGTGTAGGGCATAAAACAGCTTCGGTCGTAATGAGTCAGGGATTTGGATTTCCGGCATTTCCGGTTGACACCCACATCCACCGGCTGATGACGCAGTGGAAACTGACCTCCGGAAAAAACGTGGTGGAAACAGAAAAGGATGCCAAGAAAATTTTCCCCAAAGAACTCTGGAACAAATTGCACCTTCAGATTATCTACTACGGTCGTGAATATTCGCCGGCACGCGGTAAACGCGACCGCGACCATATTACCGCCCTGCTGTTCCCGCCAAAAGAGAACGCCACCACTTAAAATTATCTGGTTGTGCTCTCCTTTTATTTATAAAATTTGCCTTTTGCGGCGAATATTTATCGCTGCTAACAAGCAATTTACTGCTTTTTCGCCCAGCTTGCCATTTTCCGGTCCAGCACATCCAGCGGAAGACATCCCTGGTTCAGCAATTCATCATGGAACTTTGCCAGATTAAAACGCTTACCAAGTTTCTTTTGGTACAGATCGCGCAGTTCCCGGATTTTCAGCGCACCGATTTTGTATCCGAGCGCCTGTCCCGGCATGGCCATGTAGCGCTCCACTTCTGCCACAGCGCCGGCTTCATCGTAGGCAATGTTGTTTAGGAAATACGTAATTGCCTGCTCACGCGTCATGGTGCCGGTATGGAGGCCGGTATCTATGACCAGGCGAACGGCCCGCAGCATCTGGTCGCTCAGGTATCCCATGCGCTGATACGGATCGGTGTATAATCCGAACTCCGGCCCCAGTGTTT
Organism: Chryseobacterium salipaludis; assembly: GCF_022968825.1. Lineage (GTDB taxonomy): Bacteria > Bacteroidota > Bacteroidia > Flavobacteriales > Weeksellaceae > Kaistella > Kaistella salipaludis. Next base: position 345,118 of record NZ_JALHKS010000002.1, on the reverse strand, counting down.
CACAGTAATGCGCCCACCCTTCGCCAAAGGCGCCAATCCAGCCGAAACGCATAAACTTAGGCAAAGAAGTATTTTCCTGCTGCAATGAAATCTGGTAGTGATGCCCCGGGATAGCTTCATGCAGGAAAAGAGATTCCATGCCGGAAGTGACGTTAAAGCGTTCCGGTACCGGCAGCGGAATATAAAAAATCCCAGGTCTTTTCCCATCCGGCGTGCCCGGCACATATTCAGCGCTGGCCGTAGCCTCACGGAATTTCTCCGTTTGCCGGATTTCAAAAGGCGTTTTTGGAAATGTGCTGAACATGGTTTTCAGCTTGGGTTCAATTTGTTTTAAAATCGCATTAAAGCCGGCAATAACTTCCTTTTCATTTTTATACGGCATTGCCGCCGGCTCTTCTTTTAAGTGCTGGATGAATTCTTCCAGCGTTCCTTCGAAACCGAGTTCCTGCTGGATTTTTGCCATTTCGGAGCGCAGCATTTCTACCTGCTGCTGCCCGGTTTTGTTGATTTGCTCCGGTGTTTGGCCGGTCGTTGTCCAGCTTTTGGTGTAATACGCATAGATTTCATTCCCTTTCGGCAGTGCATGGATTCCATCGGTATCCCGTGCTTTGGGCAGGTATTCATTTTCCAGGAAGGCCGCCATCTTTTGATATGCCGGAATTATCTGAGAAGTGATCACCTCACTGTAGGCACTGGTAAATTTTTGTTTCTGAACAGAAGTAAAAGATTTGGGGAAGGTACGAATCGGTCCGAAGAAAATATTGGCATCCAGCGCCGGGTCGGTGAGTTCAGCAGCGCTCATCTGCAAAATCATTTTGGCCACCAGCTTCTTGGGCAGCACTATATTATTTTTAATTCCGAGGCGGAAATTTTCTGTCGCTGTTTCCATCCAATCCGGAAATCTTTCCATTCTCTTCAGCCAGTCTTCATAATCCTTTACCGTAGCAAAAGGCTGGCTTCCTTCACCGCTGCCGAGTAACGGCAACTCCAGTGGCAAACCGCCAAACTGCGTGAAGGGAATATATTCAGGATGATAAGCATAGCGCTCAATTTTATCTTTCAAAGTATAATCCAGCACATCATAAATGGTTTTCTCCTCATCGGTCAGGGAATTATAATCCACTTTTTTCAATTGGGACTGTACTGAATTATAAAAAGAAATTTCGCCGGAGATAAAGTCTTTATCAATATTAATGGGCAGCTGGTCATTATACCGGTTATCGCCCTGCGCGGTGGCTTCCAGCGGGTAGAGTTTCAGATATTGCTCATAATATTCCGCAGCAATGGAATCCACCGAAACCGGCGTGATTTTCACAATGGGAGAATCTGTTTTCTTGCAGCTAATGAAGAGTGCTACCGAAATCAGCATGACTGATATAACCGAAAATATATTTTTCATCTCTGTTTTTTCTGTTGCTAAATTAGCGGTTTTTTGTTTAAAATAAAGGGATATGGAAGCTTTGCAAACTGCCACTTGGCGGGTATTATAAAAAATTTTGCGGCACCAATCTATTTTTTATCTTTGTCCGGTCTGTTAATGATTCATAAATCAACTCAATCTTAGCGCATTACATGAAAGGGATTTTGAAAATCTACCATCCGGATGAAACCCTTAAATATCACATCCACGATACTTATTGTAAATCAATCTACAGCAATAGCCAGCACTTTCTGGAAGTAGAAATCAATACTAATGATGACCTTGACCATGTGGATGACGATTCCCTGCAGTACGGTTTCCCGCAGCTCACCTTGGCTGTGTCCGACTTTCCGCTTGACCGGGCAGAACTATCGGGACAGACTTTTTCTGTGGAAGACAGTGATGATGAAGCCTACACGGAGGTAGATCTGCACTGTGACGAAGATGCCTATCTGGGTACCAGCACGCTTTGCTTCAAAACCAATACCGATGGTGATCTTGAGTTGCACTGGCAGGGAACCATTGATGATTTTTATACGGCAGGCGACGCGCAGATTCCGTTTCAGCTCAAATGCCATTTCCGCGAGGAAGAACCGGACCTGGCAGAGGATTAATCTCGATTATACCGGAGTTTTCTTGCAGCTGTATCTTATTTTCCTTATAATATTAAGGCTGTTTTGCCGTTTCATTTAAATTAAAAAAAAAGAATATAATGTTTTTACAAACACCTGCGCCCGTTGCGGCTACTGAGACACATGTTTTTTCACTATGGGAAATCCTGTTCGGCGGCGGCATCATCGGAAACGTAATTATGATTACTATTTTCCTGATTGGGATTTTGGCATTGTATATCTTTTTAGAGCGTTATTTCTTTATCAAGCGTGCCTCGAAACCAACGCCGAATTTTCTGGAGAACATCAAAGATTTTGTGGAAGAAGGAAAAATCACCACTGCCATTGATTACTGCAAAGCCATCAATTCGCCCGAAGCGCGGATGATTGAAAAAGGACTGGCCAGAATCGGGCGTCCTATTTCCGATATTTCCAATGCGATGCAGAACCAGGGCCAGCTGGAGGTTTCCAAGCTGGAGAAAAACCTGAATATTCTGGCGTCTGCCTCCGGTGCGGCTCCGATGCTGGGCTTCCTGGGAACAGTAGTCGGGATGATCATGGCTTTCTTTGAAATATCCAACGTAACCGGCGCCGTGAGCCCGAAATTGCTTGCCTCCGGGATTTATACCGCGATGGCAACTACAGCAGCAGGTCTTTTTGTTGGAATCCCCGCTTACTTTTTCTATAATATTCTGGTAACCAATGTGGACCGCCTGGTTTTAAAGATTCAGACGCATGTGAATGAATTTCTGGATACCTTAAATACCCCGCTGTAATGGAATTAAAAAGAAAAAACCGGGTGAATGCTGAATTCAGTATGGCCTCGATGACGGATATTATTTTCCTGCTGCTCATATTTTTTATGATTACCAGTTCAGCGATCAGTCAGAGTGCTATTGATGTAAAATTACCCAAAGCCACTTTAACCACGCCCAGCGTTCAGGACCCTGCCGTGGTTAGCATTAAAGCAGACGGACAGTATTTCGTAAACGATAAGGAGATTGCACGGGAGGAGCTGGAGCCCTACCTCGTGGATGTTTTGAAAAATGAAGAAAAACCTGCGTTTACTATTCGTGCTGATGAGGACACCCGCCACAAAGATGTGGTATTTGTCATGGAAATTGCAGAGAAACATCATTATAACCTGGCGATTGCCACTACGCAGGAAGAGTAAATTTTAAGTTAACCAATGGATTATATCACCGCCCGAGAAAGAAATGAAAAACAGGACCGGCTGAAAAGCGCCCTCCTGACCTTTGTCGTGGCGCTGCTGATATTCCTGGGGCTTTATTTTTATACCTTCACACAGCAGCAGGAACAGCCGGAACAGGTAACCACCATGCTGCTCAACTTTGGTGATGAATTCGAGGGAAGACCCGATACAGAACCGGCACCCGAAGATGGCAGCCAGTCTGCTGAAACGGTGATGAGCGAAAATGTGAGTAATCCCACCACAGAGACGTTACCATCGCCCACGCCGGAAAAGAAGACGCCTGCTGCTGAAAAAATCATCAGCGGTAATCAGCCTGCTGCCGTACCAAAAGCCGAAAAAACAGCCGCTGCCAGCAAGAACAAACCGACCTCCACAGCAAAACCCGCAGCGAGCAAAGCCAAACAATCCAACAGCACCACCGGCAGCGGAGACGGGCGCGGTACGGCCGCCATCGGTAACCTCATTCGCGGCCGCGGAAATAAAACCGGCTCACAAGGCTCACAAAATACCACCGGCAATCCGGGCGACCCGCTGGGTGGCGAAAGCAATGGCGACAGCCGGATTGGTGTAGATCGCAAGCTGGTTGGCTTTATCCCCGGTACGATGGGCCGCGGTGGCGCACAGCCTGCGCATAATTGTGCGGCGAGTGGTACCATTACCATCGCATATACCGTTGATAAGGCGGGGAACGTAGTATCTGCACGCCGGTCGGGCGGTGTTTCCGACGGCTGTATCGTAAACACAACTGTAGGCTGGGTTAAAAAATATGTGAAAGCAGAAGCAGCTTCCACTTCCTCCACCGGTTCCTACAGCATCACTTTCTAAGTTTAAGCAAAGCCCTCCAAGAATCATTACAGCTAAATTCTTTTTCCGAATTTTGCGGTATGACTTCACAACAGTATCAGGACGCAATCGACTGGCTTTTTAAACAATTGCCCAACTATCAAAACAGCGGCAAGACAGCTTACAAACCGGGCCTTGACAATATTCGTAGATTATGCGATTATTTTGGCAACCCGCAGGAGAAGCTGGAAATGATTCATGTAGCAGGGACCAACGGCAAAGGTTCAACCTGCAATATGCTGGCTTCTGTGCTGCAGCAGCAGGGATATAAAACAGGCTTATTCACTTCTCCCCATCTGATTGATTTCAGCGAAAGAATTCGGGTGAACGGACAACCGTGTGCGCAGCAGTTCGTGTTCGATATGATTGAGAAGCTGAAAAACCTTCCTTCCGATATTCAGCCTTCCTTCTTCGAATTTACCACCGTGATGGCTTTTACTTATTTCGCTGAGCAAAAGGTGGATTTTGCTGTGATTGAAACGGGATTAGGCGGCCGGCTGGATGCCACCAATATTATTACACCCGGTGCCACTGCGATCACCAATATCGGTTTGGACCATCAGGACCTGCTGGGAGAAACTTTGGAGGAGATTGCTGTGGAAAAAGCAGGCATCATTAAACCTGCTGTGCCCGTTATCTCCGGTGAAGAGCGGCCCAACATACAAAAGATCTTCCGGAGCTGTGCCGAAGCGGTGGGAGCACCCTTTATTGATGCAACCACCCTAGAGGTCCCTTATACATCGGATCTGACAGGAAGTTATCAGAAAAAAAACATTCGCGTCGTTATTGCTCTTATTGCGGTCTTAAAAGAACAGGGAATTATGATTGAAGAGCAGGCGATAACCGAAGGACTTCTTCATGTTCATGAAAATACCGGTTTTATAGGCCGCTGGTTCACGATCTCAGAGGATCCTTTGGTTATTTGCGACACGGCACATAATACGGCCGGGCTACAGTTGGTTTTTCAGCAACTTTCCGAGATGCCTTATTTTAAACATATCGTTTTAGGTTTTGTTTCAGATAAAAAAGTAGAGGATATTATCCCCCTTTTGCCCGCCGATTCCCGCTGCTACTTTGTGAAACCGCAGAACCATCGTGGACTTTCGCCGGAATCGTACGAGGACACGCTGAAAAAATTCAAAATTAATTACAAAATTTTTCAAAATCTGCAGCAGGCATATCTATTTGTAAAAGAGAATATTACAAAAGAAGAAATGATTTTCCTCGGCGGAAGCAACTTTATTGTCGGAGAATTTTTGAAAAATAATTTGGAGTTATAGAAAAAGCTTGTATATTTGCAGCACCAAAAATTTGGAACACCAACCAAATGACACGGGTTCTTAGCTCAGTTGGTTCAGAGCATCTGGTTTACACCCAGAGGGTCGGGGGTTCGAATCCCTCAGGACCCACAAAACCTCAGAGAGATCTGAGGTTTTTTCTTTTAGGGCGGTTAGCTCAGTTGGTTTAGAGCGTTGCGTTGACATCGCAAAGGTCGCTGGTTCGAACCCAGTATCGCCCACTTTCGCCAGGCGCGAAAATCAATCCCGGAGCAATTCGGGATTTTTTGTTTTTAAAGGAAATAAGCTCAGTTGGTTTAGTCTCGTTTGGGGACGAGATGACATTGCAGAGGTCGCTGGTTCGAATCCTGTACCGCCCACTTTCGCTAGACGCGAAAATAAATCCCGGAGCAATTCGGGATTTTTTGTTTTTAAGATATAAGGATATACGCGCACAAATTACAGAATTCAGCACTTTCTACCCTTTATAACCACCTCATTTTTATTAATTCATAATAAATAAGGTGCTGTTAATTATAAAATAGTTTTCATTTAAATTCCTGCTCTGCGAATATGCTAAATATTTGTTACTTTTAACTTAAAAGACAAAGGCTATGCTAACCAAAGTTTACGGAAGTGCTATTCATGGAGTTTCTGCGCAGACGATTACCATCGAAGTGAATGTCGATACCGGCGGTGTTGGGTATCATCTCGTGGGCCTGCCGGACAATGCAATTAAAGAAAGCAGCTACCGTATTTCTGCTGCGCTGAAAAATATTGGCTTTAAGATTCCCGGCAAGAAGATTACCATCAATATGGCACCGGCGGACCTGCGGAAAGAAGGCTCCTCATACGATCTCAGCATTGCCTTAGGCATCTTAGCTGCCTCCGGACAAATTACCGCAGCAGGAATTGAGGAGTTTATCATCATGGGCGAACTCTCGCTGGACGGCGGGCTGCTGCCCATCAAGGGCGTTCTTCCTATTGCTATCAAAGCACGGGAAGAAGGTTTCCGCGGAATTATTCTCCCGAAACAGAATGTGCGCGAAGCCGCCATTGTAAGTGATCTCGAAGTATATGGTGTTGAAAACATCCGCGAGGTCGTGGATTATTTTAATGCCGGTAGCCCTTTAGAGCGTACGACCATCGATGTGCGGCGCGAGTTTCAGGAACGCGTTTTCGAATTTCCAAATGATTTCTCCGAAGTCAAAGGACAGGAAACAGCCAAACGTGCGATGGAAGTCGCTGCTGCGGGTGGACACAACATTATCCTGATCGGGCCGCCGGGAAGCGGTAAAACCATGCTTGCCAAGCGCGTCCCCACCATACTCCCGCCGCTTACTTTAAGAGAAGCATTGGAAACCACCAAAATTCATTCAGTTGCCGGGAAGATCGGCACCGAAACTTCACTGATGACAGTGCGGCCGTTCCGCAGTCCGCATCACACCATTTCTGATGTCGCCCTTGTTGGAGGCGGTAGTTATCCGCAGCCGGGTGAAATCTCGCTGGCGCACAACGGTGTTCTATTTCTCGATGAAATGCCTGAATTCAAACGCACCGTCCTGGAGGTCATGCGTCAGCCGCTGGAAGACCGGGAAGTAACAATTTCACGTGCTAAATTCACGGTAAACTACCCGGCCAGTTTTATGCTTGTGGCCAGCATGAACCCAAGTCCCAGTGGCTATTTTCCGGATGATCCTAATAATACTTCGTCGCAGTTTGAAATGCAGCGGTATATGAACAAACTCTCCGGGCCTCTGCTGGACCGGATTGATATTCATATCGAAGTACAGAAAGTGGAGTTTGAACAGCTGGCAGACCGGCGCAAGGGCGAGAAAAGCGAGGAAATCCGCCAGCGCGTTCTGAAAGCACGCGAACTGCAAAGCCAGCGCTATCAGGACAGCGATATTCACTATAATGCACAAATGGGTCCGCGTGAAATTGAAAAGTACTGCGTGCTAGATGAGGCGTGCAAAACCCTCATTAAAAATGCGATGGAGAAACTGAATCTCAGCGCACGTGCTTACGATCGTATTCTGAAAGTGGCACGAACCATCGCTGATCTGGAAGTAACATCAGAATTACAACCGCATCATATTTCAGAAGCAATTCAGTACCGCAGCCTGGACCGTGAGTTCTGGAACGTCTGACTTATTTTACGAAAGGGTTAATCTTATTTTTTTGCTTCATTTCAAAGCCGAAATTGTACGCAAAGCCTACACCCAGTGTTTGCTTTAACTGCAGATTCTGCAACTGATCATGGTCGTACAGCAGATCTACGCTTACCACGGTGGTAATAAACTTATTGAATTTTAAATTTAAAGTTCCATTATACGCAATGTCCACACGTTCCGGATGGCTGGCGTAGTTGCTAAAGAGATTCAGCTGACTGACGAAATTCACGTCTTTAAAAATTTTGAGTCGGTATAACACATTGACCAGCGCCCCAATTTCTGAGCGCACAGCCTGGCCATCTCGTTCCAAACCATAACGACCTGCTTTCTGCAGATATGGATCTGTAACAAAAGTAAACTTTCCGTTCACCGGCCGGAAGATAACCTGAAAGTTTTCATTCGGGTTGTACAGAATACCGAGACCCGCGTACAAATAGCCGGGTGACATGAATTTAGAAATACGGTCTTCATACGTCGGATTAGGAGTAGCTGAGTAATTAAATCCTGTCGAGAACTGAGATAAGAACTGGAAACCGGTAGAAAGGTAGTAATGCCGGCCGATATCATAACCGTAGTTGGTGGTCAGGTTAATGTAATCTTCTGTTTTGCGGGAAGTTTCTCCTTCCGTTGCCACAAATCCATATCCCAATTGGATATTGTTATCCAGGAAATTGCGCTCCTTTTTGTAACTGATGGTATAATTAATTTTACCGATAATTCCGATGTTGTTATTCCCCCCAGAATTCCAGTTGGAGAAAGTAGACTGGTTGAAGACCACATTATTCTGGCCATAATAAAACCAGCGCACCGGATCTTTTCGCTGCAGGATATTGTAGGGCGTTACCGGGATCTCGTCATCACCGTCCACGATGGCCGCGCGTTGCGGAATCACAAGCGTGTCCCGCATTTTGATGACCAGTTTTTCAAACTCAGGATTTCCGAGACTATCCAGGTCCAACGCCCTGGCGGTCCATCTTTGTTGCGCAATGGAATCAATTGCAGTGGAAATATTTTTCTCCTTTTGTGAGAATGCAGCTGCAGAAATACACAGCATGCTCACACCCAATACCTTTCTCATAGCGGACAAATTTAAGACAATCGCGGCACTTTGCCATATTATCTGCCGGAGTTATAGTACTTTTTGTCGGATTTTAATTAATTTTAAATTTCCAGCAGCCATAATTGCTGCAAGAATTTTTTGGTGAATTTTTTGCCACCCGTTGCGCATATGAGAGAAGACCCTGCTTTCCGATTGTCCACTTTGCTGTACCCTGCAGCAATGGTTGTGCTGATGGTGCTGGGTTTCATTATGCAGCACGCAGGCTGGTTCCAGGGTTGTTATGGTGCGATTATACCGCTGAGTCCGTATGGGCTGAAGGGCGTATTATTTTCGCCGTTCCTTCATGGTGGTTTTGAACACTTGTTCGGGAATGCGGTCCCCATCTTTGTACTGATGGCGCTACTCTTCCACTTCTATCATTTTCAGGCAAAAAAGATTTTTTTTCTCGGCTGGATTCTCACCGGCCTGCTCGTATGGCTCCTGCCACCACTGGATATTTTGACCGGTGAGTTCACGCATGTCTGCATTATCGGCGCAAGCGGAATTGTATATGTGCTCGCCTTTTTTCTTTTCTTCAGTGGAATTTTCCGCTGGGATATGCGTTTTCTGACCGTCTCACTTGTGGTTGCACTCTATTATGGCGGTTTGATCTGGGGCGTTTTTCCGGAAGAACTTTTTTCACACCTCAGTGAGCCCAGCCGTATTTCGTGGCAATCCCACCTGGCCGGTGCGGTTATCGGGATTATTCTGGCATTTGTGTTTAGAAAGGATGGCGAGAAAAAGAAAAAGTTCATCTGGCAATTCCCCAATTACTATAGTGAGAAGGATGATAAACTCTGGCAGCAGTACAAGGAAAAATATCCGGATGACTTTCTGGAGCTTCCGCACAAAAAGAAAGACAGTGTGTGGGATCATTTAGACGACATTCGGCGGAATGAATAATTTTTAAGTACATTTATTAAAAATCCTGCGTATGCCATCCGAGGAAATTCTATACTCCATTGCTCTGCGACATTGCCCGCTCGTTGGTGATCTTGTTTTCCGGAAACTGGTGCGCGAAGCAGGCTCCGCCAAGGAAGTCTGGCAGTTGTCACGCTCAGGTCTGCAAAGCATTACAGGCATTGGAAAAAAGATTGCAGAACATATCGGCGCACAGGAACACCTGGATTTTGCACAGCGCGAACTGGAATTTTGCGAGAAAAATAACATTACGGTTCTGTTGCGCCATCTTGATGAACTCCCTCCGCTGCTGCAACAATGCGAAGATGCGCCGGCCGTTTTATACCGCAAAGGGGTTCCGGCGCCACAGGAAAAGCAGCCGATCAGCATCGTAGGTACGCGAAAACTCTCTGATTATGGAAAAGTTTTTATAGATCAGCTTTTGGATGAACTAAAGCATTATCCTGTAGTGACCATCAGCGGGTTGGCCCTGGGCGCTGACTCAGAAGTGCACCGCAGATCTGTTCAGAATGACATTCCTACCACGGCAGTACTGGCACACGGTTTCCACACCTTATATCCGGCGGCAAACCGGCGGCTTGCCCGTGAGATTCTCGAAAAAGGCGGCACTTTGTACACAGAATTTAATTCCTCCCAAAAACCGGATCGCGAAAACTTTATTCAGCGGAACCGTATTATTGCCGGAATGGCACCGGCCACCATTGTCGTTGAAACAGCTTTTGGCGGCGGCTCGGTGAGCACCGCTACTTTCGCTAATGTGTACAACCGCGAAGTATTTGCACTGCCCGGCCGTATTGATGAAACCTACAGCCAGGGCTGCAACCATTTAATTTATAAAAATAAAGCTGCGGCCATCTCGACCATTTCAGCACTGATAGAAGACCTGGACCTTTCCGGAACCAAAGACGCGATGGAGGAACTCTTCCCGGCCTGTGAAATTAAAATTTTGTTACCGCCGGATTTGCAGCAGATTCTGGATCATCTCGATAAGAAAACTCCTGTGTCTCTGGATGACATCGCTGAAAGATTAGATCTGCCTGCCTACCGTATTCTGCCGGATCTGCTGAATCTTGAAATGAGCGGTCATGTAAAAGCATTATCAGGCCGTCAGTATCTGCGTGTGCATTAATTTTAGTGCGTAATCGCTTTCAAAAATGTTTTTGTATTTATATTTAAAATAAGCTGTGGTTTCCGTATTATTTGCTTTGGTTTTAAGTAAATTTGTTAGTACCAAAAATAAGCGAAAATATGGAAATCGAGCAGTTACAGGATGAGGTGCGCCACTTCATGCAAAATTTTGAGGCTAAAAATCCACACGAAACGGAGTTCCTGCAGGCCGTGCAGGAAGTAGCCGCCACCGTTCTGCCTTTTATAGAAACACATCCCCGGTATGCGGGAATGAAACTCCTGGAGCGAATGGTAGAACCGGAGCGGGTTATTATCTTCCGGGTGCCGTGGGTGGATGATCAGGGTGAAATACAGGTAAACCGTGGATTCCGGGTGCAGATGAATTCTGCTATCGGTCCCTACAAGGGCGGCATTCGCTTTCATCCGACAGTGAATCTTTCTGTCCTGAAGTTTCTGGCCTTTGAACAAACCTTTAAAAATTCGCTGACCACGCTACCGATGGGTGGCGGAAAAGGAGGTGCCGATTTCGAACCGCAGGGACGCAGCGATATGGAGATTATGCGCTTCTGCCAGGCTTTTATGACCGAGATGTTTAAACACATCGGTCCGGAGACCGATGTTCCTGCCGGTGATATTGGGGTTGGCGCCCGGGAAATTGGCTATCTCTTCGGTCAGTATAAAAAGATTTGCAATGAATTTACAGGTGTCCTCACCGGTAAAGGTTTGGCATACGGCGGCTCACTGATCCGCCCGGAAGCTACGGGATATGGCGTCACCTATTTCTGTGAACAAATGCTGCGAACCAAAGGAGAAGAAATACGCGAAAAAACATTCACGGTATCTGGTTTTGGAAATGTCGCCTGGGGCGTCATCCGAAAAGTAACGGAACTGGGCGGCCGGGTGGTTACCATCAGCGGACCGGATGGATACATTTTTGATCCGGAAGGCATCTCCGGTGAGAAAATCGATTTCCTGCTGGAAATGCGCGCTGCAGGCCACAACCGCGCAGCAATATATGCTGAGCGTTTTCCGGAAGCAGAATTCCGGGCGGGGCGCAGACCGTGGGAAGTGCCGTGTGATGTTGCCATTCCGGCGGCGACCCAAAATGAACTGAACGGTGCAGATGCTGAAATGCTGATTGCCAACGGCGTACAATGCGTTACCGAAGCGGCCAATATGCCCTGCACCTTAGACGCGATTTCCTTATTTACCCGAAACCGAATCCTGTTTGCCCCGGGCAAAGCAGCTAATGCCGGCGGTGTGGCCACCTCGGGCCTGGAAATGACGCAAAATTCAATGCGGCTGAACTGGAGCGCGGAAGAAGTGGACGAACGCCTGCACGAAATCATGAAGGGAATTCATGATGCCTGCTGTGCCTACGGCAGCCAGCCTGACGGTTATATTAATTATGTGAAAGGAGCAAACATCGCCGGCTTTGTGAAAGTAGCCGATGCCATGCTGGCGCAGGGCGTAGTCTAGGGAATTGGTGCTGTTATTTTTTAAGCCGCTCCTGCATTTTCTCGACGAACTGAAAAGCGGCCGGACAAATCAGGGTGTTCTTTAAAGTAAGATGGTTGATCTGATAGATTTTCTTGCGGTCGGTGTGCGGAAACTCCCTGCAGGCGCGCGGACGGACTTCATAAATCAGGCAGGTATTGTCGGCGGCGAGAAAGGTACACGGCAATGTTTGCAATACTTCATCGCCATCCTCATCGGTGCGCAGATATTGCTGCTGAAAGGCTGCCGGTTTCATGCGCAGGTGTTTGGCAATTCTCTCGATGTCCTTTGAGGTAAACAGCGGTCCGGTGGTTTTGCAGCAGTTGGCACATTGCAGGCAATCCACCTTCTGGAAGACTTCGTCATGAACTTTCTGCACGGTGTAGTCCAGATCGCGCGGCGGTTTGGCTTTCAGGTTTTTCAGGAAGGCTTTGTGTTCTTTGTTCCGCAGCAGTCCCTGCCGGCGGATTTCTTCGGGATCCATGCTGCAAAATTACGAAGCTGAAATAAAACAGCGCACACCGGGAAATAAAATCGTACTGCGGCCGCGATAGCAGCGGTTACCCCGCAGCGAGGCGGCAGAGCGCAGCGGAGCCGACCGAGCGAGGAGTATGAGCGCAGAGCGCGAAATGTCCGCCCTGAAAAATATCATTCTGCGCAGAAAGCTGACCCTCAAATTTTTAGGGTAAATTTGCAGTATGAAAGTTTTAGAAACACGCGCAGATATAGAATTCCTGGTCAACGCTTTTTATCAAAAAGTTCAGCAGGATGAAACGATTGGTTTTTTCTTTAATGATGTGGCTAAGGTAAACTGGAGCGAACACCTGCCGAAAATGTATGCCTTCTGGGAAACGCTGCTTTTCGGGCAGATCTCGTACAAAGGCAATCCCATGGCCGCACACTTCCCGGTGAATGCCGAGGCGGCGATGGAGAAAGCACATTTTGAGCACTGGCTGAAACTCTGGACGGAAACCGTCACTGAGAATTTCAGTGGTGAAAAAGCGGACCTTGCTGTTTACAAAGCGACCAACATTGCCAACCTGATGGCCTACAAGATGGAAATGGCACGACGCCTTTCCTGATTACGGAACTATCACCGTAAAAATATATGCCGCGAGGTTTACCAGCAGTACCGTTCCATACAGGTGATTGGTTTTGCCGCGGCTCAGGGAAAGCATTACGATGAAGACAGATAAGGCAAGGAGAATAATGGATTTCATGTCCAGGCCCAGCACGAACGGAATATCATAAAGGATACACACCGTGGAAATTACGGGAATGGTGAGCCCGACACTGGCAAGCGCAGAACCGAGTCCCAAATTGATGGAAGACTGAATCTGATTATTCCGGGCGGCACGAATCGCTGCCAGTCCTTCCGGCAACAGCACGACCGCCGCGATGATGACACCCACCAGTTCAGGCGGTGCTCCGATATGCTCTACAAAAGCCTCGATGACCGGCGATAAACCTTTAGCCATAAAGATTACAACAGCCAGACTGATTATAAGCAAAAACACACTTAGAACGGTGCGTCTTGCTGAGGGCGGATCTGCTTCATGCAGCGTGTGATCCGGTGTGCCTTCCACAAAGTAATTCCGGTGGCGCACATTCTGAAACATCAGGAAAGTACCGTACACGGTGAGGCAGGCCAAAGACACAAACACCAGCTGTGCTTCACTGTAAAAAGGGCCATGTTCGGTGGATGTATAATTTGGGAGAATCAGGGTGAGTACCAAGATCACGACCAGACTTACCAGATAAGAAGGTGCTGAATTGGTTATGAAAAACTGCTCTTTATATTTGCGGCTGCCCACCCAGATGCATATACCCAGAATACCGTTCAGGATCAGCATGACCGCTGCAAAGACAGTGTCGCGTGCGTAGGTAAGCGCACCATCGCCACCGGAAAGCATGAAGGAAATAATAAGTCCTACTTCCAGAATCGTGATACAGATGGCCAGGATTACGGTTCCATAAGGTTCTCCTACTTTGTGTGCCACTACTTCAGCATGATGCACCGCCGCCAGCACACTGCCAAATAAAAACAAAGCACCGATGACATTGGTAAATGTGGAAGTTCCGAGCCAGCCGGAAAGATAAAAAACAGCAGAGATTAAGGGGACAAGAATCGTCCAGTGCAGCAGTTGCTTAAATTTCATTCGTGATTTTTCGCAAAATAATAAAAATTGTGCAGAACTGAAAGCTGAGTGAATTATTTTTTACTGATAAAAGCCCGCTATCATCCGCCAGAGAAAGAAATCCTGGAAATCTGTGAGCATGTGCAGAAGCAGGCCGAGCGCCATGATTCTCAGGTTTCCTTTCAGCATTATTGCTCCGATCAGATACAACCCGCACGCCCACCAACTGTGCAAAGGATGAAAGCCGATGCTGGTACGCGCAGGATCAAATACCGGTGTGGCCAAGAGGTGATCCAGGTCTACGAGCATGGTGAGCAACAACAGCAAAGAAACCATCTTCCAGCGTTGTGGAAAAAACCACCTCGTTACGAGCACCGGAAACACCAAATGCAAAAAATAATGGACTACCGTCCTTAATAACTGTAGCCCAAAGGGAAGATCTGTAATTTGTACTGCTAACAAAGAACTGAGAATAAAGCGCTTAAAAGATGCTGTTGTTTTACGTGAAACATTTAGGCCGGCGTTTACTCCGCATTCTGGTCATCATCGTAGTATTCGAACAGGAAATCATTATACGGGAAGCGCGAGATATGAACTTTCAGCACTTCATCATAAATCATTTTTTTCAGTTCCGGGAAATTTTCCTTTGTTAAAGCTGAAATAAATACGCTTGGATACGGCGACTTGCTCATCCAAGTGCGCTTCCATTCTTCCAGGGAAATATTTTTTCTGGTCTCCGGGGTCAGGTCATCCTCCTCTTTCTCTTCGTAAGCAAACGCATCGATCTTATTGAAAACCATAATCATCGGTTTCTGATGCGCTTCGATTTCCATCAGCGTTTGGTTTACAGCGGCAATATGATCTTCAAAACTCGGGTGCGAAATATCCACCACATGGATTAGAAGATCGGCCTCGCGGACTTCGTCCAGCGTGGATTTAAAACTTTCTACTAACTGCGTGGGAAGCTTACGAATAAACCCTACGGTGTCCGTCAGCAGAAACGGAAGATTACCAATGACTACTTTCCGCACGGTCGTATCCAGCGTCGCAAAAAGTTTATTTTCGGCGAATACTTCGGATTTGGCCAGCGTGTTCATCAAAGTGGATTTCCCCACGTTGGTATAGCCAACCAAAGCCACACGCACCATTTTCCCGCGATTGGTTCGCTGGGTGGCCATCTGCTTATCGATGGTTTTTAATTTTTCCTTTAATAAAGAAATGCGGTCACGAATGATCCGGCGGTCAGTTTCAATTTCTGTTTCCCCCGGTCCACGCATCCCGATTCCCCCGCGCTGCCGCTCCAGGTGGGTCCACATTCGGGTAAGTCTCGGTAATAAATATTCGTATTGCGCCAATTCCACCTGCGTTCTCGCATAGGATGTCTGTGCGCGTTGTGCAAAAATATCCAGAATGAGGTTGGTACGGTCCAGAATTTTAATTTCAAATTCTTTTTCCAGATTTTTAAGCTGCGAAGGCGACAATTCATCATCAAAGATTACGGTGGTAATGTCGTGTTCCTTGCAATACTGATGTATTTCTTCGGCCTTTCCGGACCCGACAAAAGTTCGCGGATCAGGCTGCGATAATTTTTGGCTGAACCTTTTTTCCACGGTAGCACCGGCAGTATACGCCAGGAACTCCAGTTCGTCCAGGTATTCATTGAGCTTTTCCTCATCCTGATGCTGGGTTACCAAACCAATCAGCACCGCTTTTTCATATAAATGTTCTTTCTTTTCGAGCATACGTACAAAGATACGTTTTTGAGGTTATTAATTTTCGGACTTAATCCCAATCGGCAGCGACAAACTTCATCCGGCTACCCTGCGGTGAGGTCAAAGTCAGGTAATGTCCTTCCACCTTATACTGTGTCATGGTGGGCAGATCCGCCGCAAAAGCCGCTTCCAGATCCATCGCGCGATCACAATACATCATCGTGCTGCCCATTTTGGAAAATTTCACAGTCCCGTTCGGTGCAAACTCTGCCTGGAAAAACATATTGTTGCAACCCATGTTGGCACCGTACTGGCCGGGCCGCTCACCGTCTGCGGTCAGGTTCATCCCGGCTTTGTTGGACATCATCATTTCCTTGGTAAAATCACGGAATTCCACCAGTTTCCATTCACGCCGAAGGTTATCCGGAAGCTGAGTTCTGGTGGTACAGCCCATGATGAATATAAAAGTGAAAGCCGCTATTAAAAAAGTAAATGTTCTATTCATATGCTGGTTTTGCGCAAATGCACCCATAATTATGCCACAGAAAAATGCCCTTCTTTTAAAAGTTTACTTTTACTTATGCATAAAAAAAGCTCCCGATACAGGAGCTTATGTTTGAAGTCTACAAGTTTTATTGCGGTTTCCAATCTACCACTGCACGGATGAACGCCTCGGCATTCTCCATTGGGATATTTGGCAGAATACCGTGGCCCAGGTTGGCGATATAGCGGTCTTTCCCGAAACGGTTGATCATTTCGTTTACCATTTTACGGATTGTTTCTGGTGAGGAATGTAATCTTGCCGGATCAAAGTTCCCCTGCAAAGTCATGGTATGATTGGTAAGGGTACGCGCCAGTTCCGGACGAATCGTCCAGTCTACGCCCAAGGCAGAAACCTTAGAAAGCGTCATTTCTTCCAGGGCGAACCAGCAGCCTTTACCGAAGACCACCACGTGCGTCAGCGGGCTGAGTGCATCCACAATCTGATTGATATACTGCCAGGAGAACGTTTGGTAATCTTCCGGAGACAGCATGCCGCCCCAGGAATCAAAAACCTGCACGGCAGAAACGCCTTTTTCAACTTTTCTTTTTAAGTACGCAATCGTTGTATCTGTAATTTTCTGCAATAACAAATGAGCTGCTTCCGGCTGACGGAAACAGAAGCTCTTGGCAACGTCAAACGCTTTGGAACCTTTCCCTTCGATGCAGTAGCACAGAATCGTCCACGGTGAACCGGCAAATCCAATCAGCGGAATACTGTTATCCAGTTTTTGGAGCGTCAGTTCGATGGCATCAAAAACATATCCGAGTTCATCATTCACATCAGGTACGTGTACGCGCTCCACGACATCTTCCATCGTACGCACCGGATTTTCCAGCCACGGGCCAACGCCTTCTCTCATTTCAAAATCCAGCCCCATTGCTTGTGGCACCACCAGAATATCTGAAAACAAAATAGCAGCATCCAGCGGATAGCGGCGGATCGGCATCATGGTAATTTCTGCGGCGAGTTCCGGTGTGCGGCAACGGGTGAAGAAATCATACTCATCACGCAGGGCACGGAATTCCGGCAGGAAACGTCCGGCCTGACGCATCATCCACACAGGCGGGCGCTCTACTGTTTCGCCTCGCAACGCTTTTAGATATAAATCGTTCTTAATCATAATCTTTTTAATTACAGACTTCTATTGATGAGCCTCAGCAATCGGGCCCTGCTGCCGGATGAGTTCCAGCACGGCCTGCAGATCATTCTGCCGGCTCGTGAATATGGTCTGATCGGTATATTTCTTTATCTCCGCCGACGTGGTTTCGCCGATGGAGAATATATATTTAAAATTGAGTGTATTGTTTTTGATGAAGCTGCGCACACCACTGGGCGAGAAGAACGCGATCGCATCATACCGCTCTTCATTCTTGGGATACAGCAGTTCGGTATCATAAACCACAACTTTTTGATACGGTATATTCTGCAGCGGAAGTTTCTTTTGGAGAATATCCAGTGCCAGGTTGCCGCAAAAATGCACAAAGGCTTCCCCTGTTGCGCTTTCTGTAATAAACTCAGACAGTTCCAGCGCGTTTTTTTTCATTTTATAAACGCCGAAACCATTCTTGCGTAATTGCTTTTTGGTTTTTTGTCCTACGCAGTAAATTTTATTGAAATTGCGACCGGCAAAATTTTCATTGGCGTGAAAACCGTTTTTAAAGAAAGCATCCACACCATTGACGCTGGTGAAAATAAGTGATTTGTTGCCGAGCGGAAATGGCGCCACTTTTCGGTGCGTAATTCCGATTACGTCCAGAAAGCCGGTTTCAAAATCATTTCCCAGAACAGCCAGTACTTCCTGCTGATCCAGTTGTTTGGTAAACAAAACCTTCATCGCCAAAAATATTTTTTTTAGGGAAGTTGTTTTTTGATCTCAGTCATGAGTTCACGGCCGCCATTATCCAAAATCTTTTGTGCCATGATCTCGCCGTAATCCACGCCGGGTTCCCAGGTGAACACCTCATCTGTTTCCAGGCAATCCTGCCCGTCCAGCGAGCAGAGCCTGCCCACAAAGCGCACCTCATTCACTTCATTAATTTCAGCAAAAGCACCGATCGGTGCCGTACAGCCGCCTTCCAGTGTGCTCAGGAAACTGCGTTCGATATCGACACACTTGCGGGTGGGCACGTGCTCAATGCCGGCAAATAACTCACGCAAGCCTTCATCATCTTTTCGTGCGCAGATGGCTACCACACCCTGCGCAGGGGCAGACAGCATCATGGGTAATTCCTCATACGGAATCTGCAAATCCATTCTGGCAATGGCCGCTAGGGAGAACATGGTAGCATCGAAACCTTCTGTTTCCAGCTTATTAAGTCTGGTCTGCACATTGCCGCGAATGTCAGAAAACTGCGCGCCCGGGAAATTCTTTGCCCAGAACGCACGACGGCGCAGGCTACTGGTCGCGACGTGAAGTTCATGCAACTCCAGGCCCGAAGCTTTGGAACTGCGCACCAGAACATCCTGCGGGTAATCACGCTCTAATACAGCAACTATTTCAATATTCTCCGGTAGTTGCGTAGGAACATCCTTCAGCGAATGCACTGCAATATCCACCTGCTTGTTCAGTAAGGCCATATCCAGATCACGGGTAAAAATCCCGGTGATACCCATGGCGTATAAAGGCTCTTTCAGGTTCTTGTCTCCGGAAGAAAGGATGGGCGAAATTTCAGTCAGGCAGTTGTTATTCTGCAGATGGCGGGCCACTTCACGCGCCTGCCACATGGCGAGCGGTGAATTGCGGGTGCCAATTCTAATGCTTCTCATGGAATTCGTTATTGGGCTGTTCTACAAGGATTTCGTGCATCAGTTTGGTAAGATCCGCGGCGCGGTTGGGATGCTCGATGATATATTTGGCAAAACGGTTTGTAATTTTCTGGATCATGCGATCGGAGAGTTCCATATCCGCAATTTCCACATAGCGGTGTTTTCGGTGAATATTGTGCATCTCATTGCGCTCCATGTTTTTCAGGATAGCTTTGAAGTGATGGATATTCGGAACCAGGCGCCGGTTTTCTTCCCAGTCGAGAAACTCACGCGTCATTTCGCGAATAATTTCTTCGGCTTTGGGGATTTCCTTCTGGCGCTGCCGCATGGTTTCATTAATATGCAGGGAAAGCTGATCCACATCAACCAACTGCACATTATTATTTTCAACGACATCTTTCTCCACATTATTGGGAATAGAAAGATCAATAACCAGGGTTTCGCGCCCGTTCGGGAAATGCGTTTTATTAATGATAGGTTCTTTCGCTCCGGTCGCAACAATGAGGATATCCGTAGCTGCCAGTTCCTGATTCAGACTTTCAAAAGGAATATACGGAATCCGGTACTTATCCGCGATCTTCACTGCTTTTTCATTGGATCGGTTGGCAATTTTCACACGGGGTTTATACACGTGTTTCACCAGATTCTCAACGGTATTCTGACCGATTTCACCCACGCCGAGCAATAAAATATTTTTATCGGAAATATGGGTTTGGTTTTTCAGGATATAATGCACAGCGGCATAAGAAACGGAAGCAGCTCCGTTGGAAATACCGGTTTCATTCTTAATACGTTTGGAAATCTGGATGGCCGAATTAATCGCGCGCTCCATAAACGCATTGCTGTATTTTTTTTCGCGGCGGAAACGCTGGTAGGCATTTTTGATCTGGCCAATAATTTCAAAATCGCCGATAATCTGGCTTTCGAGGCCGGCTGCCACGCGGAACAAATGATTCAGTGCTTCTTCATTTTTCAGAATCTGCACGTATTTCATGAAATCCTCAGTTGGGACCTGTACGATGCGACAATACACTTCTGCGATTTTCAGATAATCTTGTGAAGTGGTATAAATCTCCGTGCGGTTACAGGTAGAAACCACAAAAGCATCCCCCAGGTTCAGCTCGTAGACTTCATTAACAAAAAATTTTACGTGATCATCAAAAAACGCGAATTTACCCCGTACTTCAGCATCAGCTTTCTCGAAACTGACACTTAAAACAGCAAAATTGGCGGTATTGTGAATGTTAGTATCCTTAATCATAGACCAACGGCAAATTTACGCTTTTTAATTCAATTTAAAGAGTCAGCAACTTATGATGAATGTCAGAATCGGAATGCTGTAATTTTCACATTTTCAGTAAAGAGGATTAATTTTGATAAATGAAAAAACTTTAAGTCAATTAGCTGTATTTTAATAAAATTTTAACCAAAAAAGGGCCGAATCCAATTTTTAGAACAATTCTAAAGTTATATCTTTGTAGCCTTAAAAATTTAGCAAGAAAATGGGGTTATTTGATATGTTCACGCAGGATATTGCGATAGATTTAGGAACGGCTAACACGCTGATTATCCACAACAATAAGATTGTGATAGATCAGCCGTCCATCGTAGCCATTGAGCGTTCCAGCGGAAAGCCGATTGCCGTGGGCGAAAATGCCAAGCACATGCAGGGGAAAACGCACGAAGATATCAAAACGATCCGTCCGCTGAAAGACGGTGTGATCGCGGATTTCCACGCCTCTGAACATATGATCAAGGAATTCATCAAACAAATTCCGGCGATCAAAGGAAAATTATTCCAGCCTACCCTGAAAATCGTCATCTGTATTCCCAGTGGAATTACGGAAGTTGAAAAGCGAGCCGTCCGCGACTCTGCTCAGAAAGTGAACGCGAAAGAAGTACGCCTGATTTATGAACCAATGGCCGCCGCTATAGGGGTGGGCATCGATGTGCAGAAGCCGGAAGGAAACATGATCATCGACATAGGTGGTGGTACTACGGAGATTGCTGTGGTGGCACTGGGCGGAATTGTGTGTGACAAATCCGTGAAAATCGCGGGCGACACCTTTACGAATGATATTGCCTATTACCTGCGTACACATCATAACTTATATATCGGGGAACGCACGGCCGAGCGCGTGAAAATCGAAGTGGGTTCTGCAGTTGAAGAGCTGGATGTGGACATTGAAGATATCCCGGTACAGGGTCGGGACCTGATTACAGGTAAACCAAAAGAGATCATGGTGAATTATAAGGAAATTTCCCGTGCGCTGGATAAATCCATTATCCGTATTGAAGATGCCGTGATGGAAACACTTTCCCTGACTCCGCCGGAACTGGCAGCTGATATCTACAAAACAGGTATCTACCTGGCAGGTGGTGGTGCGCTGTTGCGCGGCTTGGGAGACAGACTTCATAAGAAAACCGGTCTTCCTGTTTTTGTGGCAGAGGATCCGCTGCGCGCCGTCGTACGCGGCACCGGTATCGCCCTGAAAAATATGGATAAATTCAATTTCCTGATTAGATAAATCCTGAATATTTCTGAATGGGGTCTTTGCTGAGAATATTTTCGAAGAACGGATTTTTCCTCTTCTTTATATTTCTGCAAACCATCGCTATCGTGTTGATATTCTCCCGAAATTCAATGCAACAGTCATGGATTGCGGGGCAGTCGGCTGCACTCAATTCTTGGATTTCAGGTTATATTGACGAAGGAGCTTCTTACCTGAAGCTTAAGCAAACCAATGAGCAACTGATCGCACAGAATAAAGCGCTGATGCAGCAGTTGTACGGCACGTACGGAACAGAACCCCCTGAATTCCGACGTGTGCACGACACCATCGGAGGCGGACAAATCTACACCTTTGTAGATGGCGATATTATTTACAACAGTATTAACCGAAAGGACAACTATTTCACCATTAATCGCGGCCAGCGCGACGGCGTGCAACCTAAAATGGGCGTGATGGCACCTTCCGGTATTGCAGGTATTGTTATCAACACGACAGAATCATATTCATTAGTTCAATCAATTCTGAGCGTTAATAAAATTAAGATTAATGCTGCGCTGAAAAAGTCGGGGTATTTCGGAACTTTAAGCTGGAAAGGAGAAGATTCCCGCGTGATGCACCTCGCCGACATTCCCAAATATGTTCCGCTGAAGGTGGGCGACACTGTAATTACCGATGGAAAATCGGCTATCTTTCCGCAAGGCATTATGATTGGTCGCGTGGCGGGCTATGAAGTGGATAACAAAACCGGCTTCTGGGATATTTCCGTGGAACTCAGTGAAAAAATGGGGAACCTGAGCAAAATTTATGTGGTTAAAAACCTGCGGAAGAAAGAACTGACGCGCATCAGCGATACGCTGCAAGCCACCATTAAAAGAGAAAAATGATGAGCCGTACTTTATTTACAGATATCCTCATCATTGTATTGCTGATTGCGTTACAGATTTTCGTGCTGAACCGCATTACGCTGTTCGGAAAGTATATTCCCGTTGTGTATCCGGTGTTTGTGATGTTCTACCCTTTTTTCAGAAATAAATATCAGTTTCTGTTTTTAAGTTTCCTGCTGGGCCTGGGAATTGATGCATTTTTATACACATGGGGAATTAACACTGTGGCCACGACCGCCATTGCCTATTTCCGGACTGTTATTTTCCGGACATCCACAGATACTTCAACGGACTTCTTTTCGTTTCAGTCACTGCAGTGGTCTCAGTTTATATTTTTTGTGGCGACCAGTATTTTTATACATCAGCTGCTGGTGCAGTTTATCGAGATTTTTAAGATTTCCCGCTTTCTTGATGTCTTGCTGAATGTACTGGCGACCAGTGCTTTTTCGTTTATCTTTATAATGATGTACGCTATTGCGTTTAAAATCAAACAAAAGGTTTGAAGTCACAATTTGTTAAGATTACTATTTTCCTTTCGCTCATCGCCCTGATATTTATATCAAGGCTGGCATATCTGCAATTATTCACGGACCGGTACGCACTGAATGCGGCCAACACTTCCATTAAAACAGAATACATTATTCCGCAACGCGGCGTGATTTTCGACCGCAACGGGAAGATTTTGGTAGGCAACCAGCCGAGCTATGAAATTTCATTTACGGAAGCGCTGATGCGGCCGGATTTTGATACCATCGCCTTCTGCAATCTGGTACGGATCAGCAAGCAGGAATTCATTAATACCGTAAATGCCATTAAAAAGGAAAGATATTATTCCAAGCTGACTCCGATGACTTTTATGAAGAATCTGGATCGCGAGGAAATTGCCAGAATACAGGAGATTATCTTTAAATATCCGGCTTTTAATATTGTTTCGCGTCCGCAGCGGCAATACGAAATTTCCACGTCCGGAAACCTGCTGGGCTATACCAATGAGGTAAACGAGCGGGACATTAAAAAAGATTCCCTCTATTATCTGCCGGGAGATTTCATTGGGAAAAGCGGTGTGGAGAAATCCTACGAAAAGGAACTGCGCGGCGAAAAAGGCGTACAGTATATCCAAAAAGATATCCGCCTCCGGAGTATCGGGTCTTATAAAGATGGTGCTTTGGATAAGGAAGTGGTAACCGGAAAGGACCTCACACTTACCATTGATTATGATCTGCAGCGGATTGCGGAAGAAATGCTGGTCAATAAGCAAGGTGCGATTGTTGCATTGGACCCGGCCACCGGTGAAATTCTCGTCCTGGCGACCGGCCCGGACATCGACCCCAACTTATTTACTGGCCCGGAAAAATCAAAGAACCTCTACCGGCTGCAAATGGATACGCTTTACAACAACCGGCCTACTTTCGACCGTTCACTGCAGGCTGCCTATCCGCCCGGCTCTACTTTCAAACTGCTGACCTCGGCAGCCGCCATGCAGATGGGCGTGATGGATGAGAATACCCGTTTCCCGTGCGGCGGTGGGTTTAATTACCGCGGACTGAGAATCAAAGGACACGGCGGCGCTGATCCGCTGATCCCGGCTTTGCAGGTATCCAGTAACTGCCACTTTTCCTGGGCTTTTATTGAGATTATGAATAAATACCCCGGCGATCCCACGCGCGGCGTGAATGAATGGAAGAAAATCATGAGCAGTTTCGGCTTGGGTGAATTTTTAAATAATGACCTGGCGGTTGGTTCCCGCGGGCGCATCCCGAGTGGTGAATTTTATGAAAAGCGCAGCGGCAAAAAAGACTGGAGTTCTGATTACACGCGAAATGGTTCTATTTTTAATGGCATGGGGCAAGGCGACGTGCTCCTTACCCCGCTGCAAATGGCAAACTCTGTTGCAGCCATTGTAAACCGCGGGTGGTTTTATACGCCACACATCGTCAAGGCGATTGATGGCAAACCAAATCCTGATCCGCGTTTTAAGGTAAAACATAAAACCCTGGTAGAACCGCGCCATTTTGAACCTATCATTGCCGGAATGAATGCAGTTGTACTTCATGGAACCGCACGCGGGCTCAAATCTAACGACTTCACCATGCTGGCGAAAACGGGTACCGCGCAGGTTCCTCAGGGAAAAGACAATTCTATTTTTGTGATGGCCGCTCCGGCAGAAAACCCACGAATTGTGGTGGCTGCCGTCATGGAGCACGCCGGCTTTGGTTCCACCTGGGCAGGTCCGGCAGCGGTGGTGGTAGCAGAAAAATACCTGACCGGCGAGATCAAGCGTGAACATCTGTATAAAAAACTGGTAAATGCCAGCTTTATGCCGGAGTATCGCCGACAGTGGGTGGCAGACCTGAAAAGAAAAGGAATGTACAAAGAGCCAAGTAAAGACTCGGTTTTGCTGCAGCAGCTGGAAGATCAGCTGGCCGCGAATCCGGCCACCGATATTAAAAAACGTTTGCAGTTCCGAAAGGATTCAATTCTGCAGAATATGAAAAAAGTGAAGTAATGAAGTGGGCGCAGGGAATTGATAAATTTGGTTTGTTTTTGTACTTGTTGTTGTGCGGTTTTGCCGTGGCCAACATTTACAGTGTGGAACCAGCAAGCGGAATCCGCCAGGGCGTGTGGCTGGGCGTGTCTCTTTTTGTCGGCTTGATTATTTTTCTGGTGCGCGCGAAATTCTTTGAGAACATGGCCGGCATTATTTATATTATCGGTGTCCTCTTGCTGATCGGCTTATTCCCGTTTGGAACAGAGATTCTGGGTCAAAAAAACTGGTACAAATTCGGGCCGGTGAGCTTGCAGCCGGTTGAATTTGCTAAAATCGGAACCGCGTTACTGCTGGCCAATTATGTTTCAGGTCCTGATTTTAATTTAAAATATAAAAAATCTCTCTGGTCAAGCCTGGCCATTATTGGTGTGCCGGCAGTGGTAGTGATGCTGATCCCGGATGCCGGATCGCTTTTGGTTTTCACTGCTTTTTTTATTGCACTCTTCCGCGAAGGATTGTCAGGCTATGTATTTGTGGTTGGTTTTGGGATTGCGGCTGTATTTCTGGTGGCGCTTGCCATTAACCCGTGGTACGTGATTGCAGCGATCGTTGCACTAGCAGCGATTCTGCTGTATGCTAATTCACACCGGATTCCGTGGAACATCCTATCGGTCACCATGATTGTGGTCGGTGTTTCACTCCTGTCATTGCTGGCCTGGGAAGCACCGCGCGTGCTGGATAAAATGCCCAAACACCAGCGGGAACGTATTGAAGTGTTATATAAAGGGGAACGCGCCTTCCGTGATACGTCCGGGTACAATCTTTTATATTCCAAAACTGCCATTGGCTCGGGTGGTTTTTGGGGCAAAGGCTACCGGGAAGGTTCTGTAACCCGCGGAAAATTTGTACCTGAGCAAAGCACTGATTACATCTTCTGCACCGTTGGCGAAGAGTGGGGTTTTTTTGGCAGCACCCTACTGGTAATTTGCTACTCTATTTTCATCGGACGCATTTATTACCTGTCAGAGAAACAGAAATCGATTTTTAACAGGGTTTTCGGTTATTCCTTCGCTTCTATTCTGATGATCCACTTTGTCATCAACCTGGGGATGGTCATGGGTGTATTTCCCACGGTCGGGATTCCTTTGCCTTTCTTCAGTTATGGCGGCAGTTCCCTGCTTGCTTTCTCCACCATGACTTTTATTTTCTTCAAGTTGAATTACACGGACCGCAACAGCCTGGTTTAAGGTAGTAAGAACACGCTTAAAAATCTTAATTAAAGTTTAGGGCAGTTACCTCTGCTTGGCATATAAGCTTTTAACAAGTCGCAGCGTACCGCATTTTATTAGTATAAATAAATCTTCAATCAACAGTACATCTTAACTATAATACTACTGTGAAACTTTAGATTAAACTTTTGCTACCTTTAAATCGTTTCCGCAAATATTAGTGATATAGGTACCGGAGCTTATAATTGCGTCCTACATCTTAAAGCAGACAGACAGAATAGAGCAACTGCTACGCTTGGGTAATACCATAAAAAAAGAGCTTTTAATAAAAAAGCTCTTCCGTGTAAATATCAATTATTTATTCTTAATTATTTGCGAAGTTAGATTCCGACAGTTCCGGCGTAATCACTCGTTTTGCAAAGCGGTAGCGCGGTCCCCAGTATGAATCATTCAGTGAAGAAATCATGACGCCGCGCGAGGTAGCCGCATGGATGAATTTCACAGTACCTTCTTCGCTGATGCTTTCTACAATTCCTACATGAGAAATACGTCCGCGGCCGTGGGAGAAAAATACCAAATCGCCTTTTTGCAGTTCGCTTTTATCGACCTTCTGTCCTTCCTGCGCCTGGGAAGCAGCAACACGTGGCAAATGAAGACCGGCAGAAGCACCGAAAACTGAAAGTACAAACGCTGAACAATCAATTCCGCTGCGGGTAGTTCCACCATAGCGGTACGGAGTTCCCAGGTAAGATTCAGCTTCCGTGAGGATGTCATCAATCTTTTTGGAGAAACGAACTGCCTTCGCAATTTCTTCATTTTTCACAGCAGCTTCCATCGCTTTTGCCGCTACAATTTTCTCGTCCGCGAAACTCGTTAAGAGTTGTTTCTTAGCGTTTTCAATTTTTTTATTATCTAGCGATGCAAGTTTGGCATTCGCTTTGTATTCTGAAGTGTAAGTTGCAGGAGACGATACTACATAGTTAGATACACAAGACTGCAGGGAAAAAGTAGCAACTACTGCAGTTATATAAGACAGAACTCTTTTCTTCATATATATTGATTCTCTGTGTTAAAAAGTAATATTTGTTTAAAAAAGCAGTACAAAAGTAAGTATTCAGGCAGCTTGGAGGGGTGAAATCACCTTTTTAATCTAGTCATTTTAACACATTTTAACGTTGATTATTCGAACGTTAAAGGATTTTGAAGCGTAATCCCACTATTTGTGGGGTTGCGTTTTTCTTTTTGTTAAGATTTATTAACATTTATAATAGGTGCTCATTATCAGCACTGTTCAGTATAAAACAAAAAAATCCCCCGAAGAGGATTTTTTCTGTTTTTATTGGAGGTATAACAATTTTATCTGGTGAAGAGCAATTCGCGGTATTTGGTCATTGGCCATAACTCATCATCTACCATCATTTCCAGAGCGTCTGCGGCAGAACGAATCTTAGCGAAATAAGGGATCACATTCCGGCAGAAAGCATCCGCCTGCTCGTGAGCCGTTTCCAGATTACGCGCCTCGTTAATTTCAGTGAAAATATTTTCAACTTCATTTTTCAAGGTGGCAATGTGCCCGGATATATCTTTAATAAGACTGATCTGTTCGGCAGCAAGGTCCTGAAAACTTTCACCAAAAATCTCTTTCAGCCCTTTCACATTATCAATTAAGCGGTTCTGATATTTAATTGCACACGGAATAATATGGTTTCGTGCAATATCTGCCAATACCCTCCCTTCGATCGCGACCACGGAGCAATACTTTTCCAGCTTAATTTCATTACGGGCCTCCATTTCTCTGGCGGTATAAATGCCCAGCTCTTCAAATAAGGAAACAAATTTTTGATCCAGCTCGCGGCTTAATGCTTCCGGTGTTGTCCGCAGGTTGCTGAGCCCGCGGCCAACTGCCTCTTCTGCCCATTCCGCAGAATAACCATCTCCTTCGAACATGATATTCTTGCTTACTTTAATGTATTCACGCAACACATTAAATATGGCTTCGTCTTTCTTGAGGCCTTCTTTTTCGATCAACTGATCCACCTCCGTTTTAAAGGTGCGGAGCTGTTTGGCGGCAATGGCGTTCATCACCGTCATCACCTCTGCACAGTTCGCGGAAGAACCTACGGCTCTGATTTCAAATTTATTTCCGGTAAATGCAAAGGGCGACGTCCGGTTCCGGTCAGTGTTATCCAGGAGAATGTTCGGAATTTTCCCAACGACATTCAGTTTCAGGTCTGTTTTTTCCTGCGGCGAGAGCTTGCCGTCGGTCACTTTCTCTAATTCTTCCAGCACACCAAACAACTGCGATCCGATAAAGGCAGAAATAATCGCCGGCGGCGCTTCATTGGCACCAAGCCTGTGATCGTTTCCGGCCGAGGCGATGCTCACGCGAAGTAAGTCAGCATAATCATGTACCGCTTTGAGCGTATTCACAAAGAAAGTCAGGAACTGCAGGTTCTTTTTCGGATTGGCACCCGGGCTCAAAAGATTTTCGCCGGTATCTGTGGCGAGGCTCCAGTTGTTGTGCTTCCCGCTACCGTTCATGCCGGCAAAAGGTTTTTCATGAAATAGAATATGGAAATGGTGCTTATGGGCAACTCTTGCCATCAGATCCATTAATAAGGAATTATGATCCACCGCCACATTCACCTCTTCATACATAGGCGCCAACTCGAACTGATTTGGTGCCACTTCATTATGACGGGTGGTCACCGGAATTCCCAACTGAATAGAACGTATTTCCAGTTCTTTCATAAAGTTCATTACCCGCGTCGGAATGGAACCGAAGTAATGATCATCCAGCTGCTGCCCTTTTGCTGGTGGATGCCCCAGCAACGTTTTTCCGGTGATTACCAAATCCGGACGGGATTGATACAAAGCAGAGTCCACCAGGAAATACTCCTGCTCCCACCCCAAGGTAGGTGTTACCTTGGTCACATTTTTATCAAAATAGGAACGGCAGATATCGGTAGCGGCCTCGTCCACTTCATGCAGTGCACGCAAGAGCGGTGCTTTGTAATCCAGCGTTTCACCGGTGTAGGATATAAATATAGAAGGAATACATAAAGTGGTATCCATAATAAAGGCCGGCGAGGTAGGGTCCCAGGCTGTGTAGCCGCGCGCTTCGAAGGTGTTCCGGATTCCGCCGTTCGGGAAAGAGGAAGCATCCGGTTCCTGCTGAATCAGCATGTTCCCGGAGAATCTTTCGATGGCGCGGTCGCTTTCAAACGGCGTGAAAAACGAATCGTGTTTTTCAGCGGTAGTCCCGGTCAGCGGCTGGAACCAATGCGTGTAGTGCGTCACTCCTTTGCTCATCGCCCAGTCTTTCATGGCCTGGGCAATCTGATCTGCCACATCCCGCTGGATCTTCGTGTTTCTTTTTATCGCGCCCTGAATGGAGGTAAATGCTTCCTTGGTCAGGTATTCGCGCATGGTCTCTTCAGAGAATACATGTTCGCAGAATAATTCGGAAAGCCGGCAGGGAACCTGTACCGCATTTTCTTTTCTATAGTCTTTCTGCGAAAGTAATTCCAGAGCCTTAAATCTTACATTAGCCATTTTATGTTGTTTTTAACAGGGCAAAGTTACAAAAAGACACATAAATACAGTGACCTACCCTATGAAAATAAGGGGTACATCAATATAAATAACATTTTTTTAATTAATAAGCTTTAGAAATCAGCGTTGATTACACCTTTTAAATCTTTAATGTAAATAGTAATCTTCCGGTCTATAAATGCCTGAAACTCTGCACCCATAGGACTTGAGCGGAATTTTCACTATATTTGTGTGAAATTTATATTATGGTAAATTCACGAGCAAGGGAAACCACTGAGGCGATTGAAAGGCTTTATGTTTCCATGCGACACCTCTTCTACAGAGGTTTCTTTAAGCCAGCCGGGATCTCCGGTGAAAGCCTCCGGTCATTATTAATGACCATCAATCCAGAAATTTACGGTACTATGAGCATCCCCAACAAAATTGAGCTGGATGGCCTCATGTATGTACTGGACCGACTGCCGGAAGGGATTGAGGAATGTTCTTTTATTCATCTGACGTCTGATGAAGGTTTTGAAAAAGGCGGTTTCGAGGTGATTGTTCCCAAGAAAAGAAGAAGAAACTGCTACCGCATTGACGAGCATCAGATGAATATTGAGGTATTGCTGGGCCGATCAGAAATTTATGATATCCTGACGCACCTTACCTTCCTTTATATTGAAGCTGATAAAATCCGCAAGCAGGCGTTTATTTTTGAAGAGAACGATAAATCCAGCCGTGCCTGGAAGATCATTGAGGAAGTAGCACGCGGCGAGAAGAAATACAGCCGCAAAGAAAAGGAAGTCGCGCTGATCCATCTTTCTTCTTTGCTGGGCCGCACGTTTGATGAAACCCTGAAGGCTTACAATAACTTCGGCGACGATAATAACCCCGACCGTTTATTTAAAATCATCTATCACCTCGGAAATGAAAGTTTTAATGATTACAAAAAAATCCGTGAGCGCGAGGTTCATTTCTCAGCCATTTTGCGTGAACGCGTAGGCCACCACTTCTTCGGGGAGAAATGGGCAAATAAAGTGAAAGAGGTTTTGGCTGTAAATAATCTGCAGATGCGTCCGCTTCACATTATTTCTGCGAACATGCACTCGGTGAAGAATATGCTGTATGCACATGATTCTTTAGGGAAAAAGTCCACCGACGAGGTGAATTATAAACTTTATGAAGAAATCTCCAACAAGCGGCCGCTTCAGGAAAAAATTCTGGAGCATTCACTCAGAGAGGGTCTAATTTATATTGACGACCAGAGCGGCAGTAATATCGATGTTCAGATTATCGATCTTAAGAAAACGGATCTGAGCAACACGCCTTTCGGTCACCTGAACTATGATGGCGATGATGTGATTATGGTTTTTGATTATGCTTTTGGTGAACAGGCTTATGAAATCATGGATGAACTGCTGCGTCCCTACGAATATAATGACGAGGTTTACACCATGAAGGTAAAATCCATTTCGATCATGGGGAAAGCCGGCATTCTGATGGGCGGCAAGGGCGACATTATGATTCCGACTTCGCACGTGTTTGAAGGAACTGCAGATAATTACCCGTTTGAGAATGCGCTGAAGCTTTCGGATTTCGAAGATGACGAACTGCAGGCGTTTGAAGGCGGCATGATTACCGTGCTGGGAACTTCCTTACAGAACAAGGACATCCTGCGGTACTTTATGGACACCTCCTGGAAAGCCATTGGGCTGGAAATGGAAGGAGCGCATTACCAGAAGGCCATTCAAGTGGCATCAAAAATCCGCCACCATATTTCCGAAGATCTGTTTGTGATGTACGCTTATTACGCATCCGATAATCCACTGGAGACAGGATCCACCTTATCCTCCGGCGGACTTGGACTTACCGGTGTGAAACCTACGTATCTTATCACCCTGCGTATCCTGGAGAAAATCCTGCTCAGCGCACGCGAGCCGGAACCCATACTTGAATAATACATTTTTTGAAAAGCCTTCCCTATCAGCCGGAAGGCTTTTTTGTGCTGCCAAACCACGACCGTTTATTGTAGAAATTCTTACCTTTCCCTTTTTTTAAAAGTAAAAATATTATGAAGAAAGGAGTTCTGCTACTCTTTGCCTTGTGTACCGGCTGGATGTTCGCGCAGCAAAATGCATACTATCAGCAATATGCCAAATACAAAATGGATATTGATGTGGATGCAAAGAATTTCACGTACAAAGGAAAACAGACACTGGAATACACCAACAATTCACCCGATGAGCTGAATGTGGTTTATTTTAATTTATACTGGAATGCTTTCCGGGCCGGCTCGATGATGGACCAGCGCGTTGCCAGCCAGGGAAAAAACGGAGATTCCCGTTTGCAAAACAACGGCATTTCACGCCTGGCAGCTATACCTGAAAATGAAGCCGGAAAGCAAAACATCCACTGGATTAAGCAAAACGGCAAAAACCTGAAGTTTGAAATTCAGGAAACCGTGATGAAAGTTTATCTGGATCAGCCCATTAAAGCCAACAGCAATACGACCTTCACCATGGAATGGGATGCGGTCATCCCCATGCAGATTCGCCGTGCAGGAAGGAACAACCGCGAAGGCATCGATATGACGATGACCCAATGGTACCCGAAGATTGCAGAATACGACTATGACGGCTGGGCTACCTTTGACTATATCGGGCGCGAATTCCATGCACCGTTTGCTGATTTTGATGTATCGATAAAGATTGACAAAAACTACGTCATCGGAGCCGGCGGTACACTGGAGAATCCCACTGAAGTAAAAGGCTATGATCCGAAAGCCACAATAAAAGCAGACCGCAGCGGAAAAGCAACCTGGCGGTGGACCGCGAAAAACATGCTGGACTTTGCCTGGGCCGCAGACCGTGACTATACCGTAGAATCTTTTGTTATCCTGGATGGGCCGAAGGTATATTACGTATATCAGAAATCCGAAAAAACCCAATACTGGGAACCATCCAAACCGTATATCACCAAATTTTTCCAGCTGATGAATGCCATATACGGGCGTTATGTGTACCCTTCCTATTCTTTTATCCAGGGCGGTGACGGCGGAATGGAATACGGCATGTGCACCATGATTCTCGGCGAAGCGAAATCGCTCGAAGGTTTGGTAAGCCTGATGGTTCACGAAGGAGGACATTCCTACAACCAGCAAATGATGGCATACAACGAGAGTGTGCGCCCGTGGATGGATGAAGGGTTTACGAGCTATTATGATGACTACATCATGTACCAGCTTTTCCCACCGGCAAATCCACAACCGAATCCGTTTAGCGGAACGATTGACCGCTACCGCAATTTTGTGAAAAAAGGAATCGAAGAGCCTGCCGTTTGGCTCGGTGATCATCACGATAACGGAACTGCTTATTCTTATGCGACCTATGTGAAAGGAGATTTGTTCCTGGTACAGCTGGGCTATATCATCGGTGAAGAAAAACTGGCGCTCGTGATGAAAGAGTTTTATAACCAATGGCATCTGAAGCATCCTACCGATCGTGATTTTATGCATATCGCGCAGCGAATTTCCGGTATGGATCTCCAGTGGTTCCACCATTACTGGATTAATACCACCAAAACCATTGACTATGCGATTAAGGATGTAAACTATCTGGACGGCGCAACCGTGATTACACTTGAAAACAAAGGCGGTATCCCGATGCCTATTGATTTTTCTATTTTAACAACGGACAAACAAGTAAGAACCTGGCAGATTCCCATGAACATGACCCGGAGCTGGAAATCCAGTGATATTTATGGTAATTTCACCACAGCGAAATACTGGCCGTGGACGCAGAAGGAATACACGCTTACTATTCCGTACACCAAAGAACAGATTGCCGCGCTGGGAATTGATTTCTCCGGCCGCCTGGCTGACATCAACCCTGAGGACAATATCACTCAGGTAAAATAAATAACATAGCCTCTGCCCAGCGTAGAGGCTTTTGCCTTTTAAGAAAATGAAGACGATCGTAATTAATATAGGAAACACCAATATCCGCTTCGGTTTGTTTCAGGATGGGGAATGCGTGCAATCCTGGATTTTTAATACTAAACCTTATCGCACGAGTGATGAAATGCAGATGCAGTTTTCACTGATGTACCAGACCTATCACATCGATGCGGCGGCAGTGAACCGAATTATTATCGGCTCGGTGGTTCCTCAGCTCACTTTTGATATTTCCCGGGCCGTCCAGAAACTGCATGGAAAAAAGCCGGTGCTGGTTGACCGGAATACAGTTTCTGCTGTTCAACCCAAGTCCAAACAAATGGGTACTGATATTTACGCGAACCTCGTAGCCGCGCATCACCTGTATCCCGGCCGCAGCAAAATTATATTTGATTTCGGAACTGCACTTACGGCGAGCTGCCTTAGTAAGGAGGGTGAAACCATTGGTGTGATTATCGCGCCGGGCATTATTACGGCACTTAACTCACTTATTCATGACACGGCACAGTTACCGGAAATTGAACTGATCAAACCAAAATCCGTGTTAGGACTGGATACGGTGAGCTGCATGCAGAGCGGCATGGTGTACGGCTATCTTGGTATGGTGGAAGGCTTTATTGACCGGATTAATAAAGAAGTGAATGAGGAATGCTTTGTGATCGCAACCGGTGGCGTTTCCCATATCTATAAACCTTTAACCGATAAAATCGATGTAGCGGACCGCCTGCATACTTTGAAGGGCTTATATTTTCTTGGACAGGAAACTGCAGAATAATAATTTGTTTGCAGTTTCTATCTCCGCGAACGGAAGAAGTCCTTCACCAGCTGTGAACATTTCTCCGGCAGGACACCGGTAACTACTTCTGTTTTGGGATGGAGCTGTAATCCCTTGTTAATGTACCCCCGCTGTTCGTCACGTGCACCGATTACAACTTTGGAAATCTGCGACCACGCCAGGGCACCAGCACACATTACGCAGGGTTCCAGCGTGATATACATCGTACAGTTAACCAAATATTTTCCGCCCAGATAAGCTGCCGCCGACGTAATAGCCTGCATTTCTGCGTGTGCCGTTACATCGTTTAAAGCTTCGGTGAGGTTGTGCGATTTGGCGATAATGGTGTTATTGGCCACGACTATGCAGCCCACCGGCACTTCTCCGCGTTCGGCCGCCATTTGCGCCTGTTGCAAGGCCAGGTTCATAAAATATTCGTTTGTAAGCATCAAAGATAGATATTGACAAATATCTGAAATAGAATTGTTACAACGTGTATTCTTACTCAAACTTCATCGCCAGCGGTATACTGAAGTTATAGCGCACGGGTTTCCCATTGACGAGGGCCGGCGAGAACTTTTCGGGTAACATATAGACCGCAATTTCTGCCTGGCGGTTAAATATCGGATTTGTGCCATCCGCTCTTACGGACGAAACAGAGCCGTCTGGCTCTACTACAAAATTAACGCGTGCCTGGATCATGTTCTCATGAGATAAAATGGCAGAAGAATAGAAGCCTTCCGCTACGTGTTTCCGCAATGCACTAAAACCTCCCGGATAAGCGGCATCGCCATTTTTTTTGGCTGTTATCATCACCGGTTGACCTTCAGCCGGAACTGCTTCAAGCAGTTTGGCCCGCTGCAAATCTTCGCGAATGCGTACTCTTACCAAAGCATTCACAAAAGCAACATTCTGAATGCTGTCCATTTTCAGCATAAATTCCAGAAAGTCATTTCGCAGCATTTGCCGCTCCTGCGGTGAGGTAAGCAATTGCTCATGCTTTCGGAACTCTTTTGTCAGCTGCGCGCGTTGCCTGTCATAAAAATCGACCACTTCACGAAACTCCGGCGCCTGCTGCGCCTGCAGAATACTGCCACAAGCCAGCGCTGATAGGACAACAATATTCCGGAATAATTTCATGATCAAGTAAATGTAGGCATTAACAATGATACGTAAAGCAAAAAGCCCGCCTTGTGAGCGGACTTTGTATCGAATGCGAAAATTTTGTTTATTCTTCGCTTGCAGCTTCAGTTGCAGGAACTTCACCTTCTGGTGTTTCTTCGTCCTCATCTTCGTCAGCACCGCCACCTTTCATTGCGGTTCTGGACATCTTAACAGCTACAACTACTGCGTTATCCGGGTGCATAAAGCTGAATCCTTCAGTCTTTATATCACCAACGTACAGTTTGTTACCAATTCTAAGAGGAGTCACATCTACCACGATTTCATCCGGCAGGTTTGCAGGAATTGCTTTTACTTTCAGCTTACGGAAAGACTGACGCAGGGCACCACCGGCCACAACACCGCGGGCACGACCTGTAAGTCTTACCGGAACTTCCATAACAACCGGTTTGTCATGAGACAGGAAATAAAAATCTGCGTGCAGAATTTTATCTGTAATCGGGTGGAACTGGATGTCCTGAAGCACGGCAGGGATTGTTTGTCCGTCAACCTCAATAGATACCGTGTGTGCCTCAGGAGTATATACCAAATTCTTGAACGCGCGCTCTTCAGCGGAGAAGTTCAGAGTTTCAGTACCTCCGTAAACAACACAAGGAACTAATTCAGCATCACGTAAAGCTTTAGTAGACTTTTTGCCCACGCTTTCTCTTTTTGTACCTTGAATTGTAATTGATTTCATTTATAAAAATTTTAAGGCTGCAAATATACAGTAATTTTATCAGATTATAAATTTATCACTGATGGATTTATGCTCGTGTACACTTTTCATGACGTCTGCAAAGAGCTGAGCACAAGAGAGAACCTGGATTTTATTCGTCAGTTCGGTTTTTACCGGAATGGTATCCGTCACGATCACTTCGGCCAGTTGGGAATTCTCGATGTTTTTATAAGCATTGCCGGAAAGAACTCCGTGGGTTG
This sequence comes from Chryseobacterium salipaludis, assembly GCF_022968825.1. GTDB lineage: Bacteria > Bacteroidota > Bacteroidia > Flavobacteriales > Weeksellaceae > Kaistella > Kaistella salipaludis. The sequence continues at coordinate 308,300 of NZ_JALHKS010000002.1, read as the reverse complement.
CCATGGCACGTACGCTTTTTGCACCATTGGCCATCAGGATTTCAGCCGCTTTGCAAAGGGTACCGGCCGTATCGATCATATCATCGATCAAAACCACGTTTCGGCCTTCCACATCACCAATCAGGAACATTTCTTCCACTACGTTGGCTTTCTTTCTTTCCTTATAAGCGATCACAACTTCCGCCCCCAGGTGGCTCGCGTAATTCTTGGCCCGCTTGGCACCGCCCATATCTGGAGAAGCTATGGTTAAATTATCAAGATTTAATTTTTGAATATAATCAATGAAGATGGTAGATGCGTACAGGTGGTCCACCGGAATTTCAAAGAATCCCTGAATCTGGTCTGCGTGCAGGTCCATGGTCATGATCCGCGTGGCACCGGCAGCGGTGAGCAGATTGGCCACAAGTTTCGCTCCGATCGGCGCCCGCGGCTGATCCTTACGATCCTGGCGCGCCAGTCCGTAGTAAGGAAGCACCACTGTAATGCTTTTTGCCGATGCTCGTTTGGAGGCATCAATCATTAAGAGTAATTCCAGCAGATTATCTGCCGGCGGAAAGGTAGAACCAATCAGGAAAACCCGGCCACCGCGTACCGATTCATCCAGCACCGGCTCAAATTCGCCATCGCTGAATTCCTGAAAATTAATTTTACCCATTTCCTGCCCGTAAAACTGGGCGATTTTCTCCGCCAAAACCTTACTGGTCCGCGTGGAAAATAAATAACTTGCCTGCTCAGCCATTTTTACTTTTTTAGATGTGCAAATTTAAAAAAAATAAAACCACCCGGATTGTCCGAGTGGTTTTAATAAGGCATATTGATGCTTTCAATGACTACGGGAATTTCACGCCGGAATAATTGTTCACATTTACCACAGGCAAGGTGGATTTATATTGCTTGTTGATTGCCTGAATAAATTCATTGGCAACCACTGCATATCCGCGGCCCGTCAGGTGAACACCATCCAGGGAGAAGGTTCCGCCGGTTACGAATTTAGCTGTGTACTTCACGCCATCAAACTGGATTCCTGATGATTTGTTTAGTTCCACCATTTTCGCATTGGCATCCACAAAAGCAAGTTTATAGGTTGCTGCCAATGCTTTGATTTTAGCATTATACGCATCCACAGCTGTTTTCACATTTGCAGCTTCTGTTTTTGTCAGCACGTGCTGATTTTGCAACGGGTAGGAAATGCCATACACATTCAGCGGAGCCGGAGCACTGGTTGTTTCTGTTCCGATTACGCTACTTGTTGTTAAAAGAACATAATCTTCCGCAGTAGTCTGGCGCGCCTGACCATACAGCTGACCATACAGCGTTGCAGCTGCAAGTCCGATTTTAGGAGTTAAAGCTGCCGTAATCTGAGCACCATAATTCGTTAATGACTCATCCTTAATTAAAACAGGATTTGCCGCAGTAGCCGAAAGAAGATTAAGACGATCTCCCTGGCCATATGCGGTAAGAACCTGCTTGAGCGGCCCGTACACGCTTTCGTTCAGGGCGCCAATCTTATCACCCAGTGCTGTAGGTGAAACCGGATTGTAAGGTACTGTAGTAAAATATGGAATAGAGGTTACGTAAGGGATATTAGCAATGACACCCTTGGTGGCTCCCGCATTTTTCATGCTTTCCAGCACAGTTTGGATAGCGCCCGCTACCACATTTGGATCCGAGATATCATTACCTCCGTAGGTTGTAGGATCTGTATTTCCGGTTCTGTCAACGCCCATACCGCCACTGGTCGCGTAGCTCAATACGTCATTATTTCCAATCCATAGTGAATAGAAAGTAGGCTTTTGCGCAATCGCATCACCCAAAACCGTGGAGGTTGCTGAAGTAGCGAAACGCACGTAGTAAGGATTTGCTTTTCCAGCAGCAACACCAGCTACATTTCCGTATCCTGGAGCGATCAGGTGAAAGGACTTCGCGCCGGGGACTCCCATATTGTTCAGTTTGCCTGTAACTTTGGTCATAATATCAGTAGTCGGAGCAGCCTCCACATTTGCAAGAACAGGAGATCCGTTCGCAAAAGATTTAATATACAGTTTTGTTGCCGCAATTGCTGTTCCGCCAAGGAGCAAACCACCGTTGTTATCTGCCATCAAAGGCTGCTTAAACTCTCCCCCGCTGGCCCGGTTCATTTGCTGTGCCAGAATATTGGGGTACGATTCTACCTGCCCGTCAATATACAAGGCGTTATCGCGGTAGCCGGAAGTAAGTGAATTCCCCAGCGCTACATAGTTGGAGAAATCGGCTTCACCACTGGTGACCGCAATGCTGTTAACATCCGTATCGAAATCTGTATCACAGCTGGCCACACAAAATAAGGCAAAGACCGCTGCACCTGATAATAGTATCTTTTTCATAATTTTTTAAATCTTAAAATGCGTTATACGACAGGCCCAATCCGAAATAGTAGGCTTTGGCTTTCGCCTGGCCGTAGAAATCGTAATAACTGTTCTTCACATCACGTGGTGTCTGGAAGTTATACGCGCCGGAAACATCGATGCCCAACCCGCGCCACTTATATCCAATACCTCCTGTGATTACATTGGCATTGAAAGACGGCGTTTCCGGAATGAAGTCTTCATCTGCATACGGTGACTGATCATAGTAATACCCCAGTCTTCCCGCAAAATTTTCATTGAACATATACTGCGTTCCGATTCTCCAGGTTTGGGTGCTCTTAAAGTTTTTCGGGCTTACCAGAACGGTCGGATCGTTTGGCTGATTTCCCACTGCGGCATTTTCGAAATCAAGCGTGAGCTGATTGTACTGATCCCAACCGGAATAATTGAAATCTCCGGACACCTGCCATTTCGGTGTAATACGATACGTAAGTCCGAGCGTATATTCGTCTACAAGCGGCAGCATCGCTTTGAAGTTATCCTGACCTGCAGCATTTACGCCAATCGCCGGATATAAAGAAGGCGAGACATTAAATGTTGCCACACCTGCATCAGCATTCATATCCACTGGTGAACGATACGCTAAGCTTAAATCCAGCTTATCGGTCGGGCGCAGATAGAAACCAACGCCAAACCCGGTGCCGGAAGCTTTTTTATCCTGAATATTCAGTGTGCCGCCCAACTGAGTAACGGTCTTGGTCCAGTCCACCGAACCTTTCGCATAAATAAAGCTACCTCCTACGGAAGCCCAGTCTGCCAGTTTAAATGAGACCATCGGCTGGAAGAAAAACGCTTTCAGCTCAATATTCTGCACGATTTCGCGGCCTGCCCAGTCGTCCGCCCATTTTATGGTACTTCCATACGGCGTGGAAAAGTTGAAACCAACCGACACCTCATCCACCACTTTATATGCAACTGCTGCATAGATTGGTGTTCCCATCGGGTTATCTGTGCTGTAGGATTCCAGCGTATTCTGATTTTGGTAGGTAATCTCGGTACCAATCGCAAAACCACCTGCCGCCACACTCAGCCTGTTCGGGATAAAGGACATCCCTGCCGGGTTGAAGAAGGTGATACTCGCATCTTCCGCATGGGCACTGGTATGCGCCATTGCCAACTGTTTTACCCCCTGCAGCGAAACCCGGAAGCCTCCTGCCTGGGCTACTACGCCTGCCAGGATTGCGGCGGTAACAACTATTTTTTTCATAGACTTACGTTTATTAATGACCCAAATATAAAATTATTTTCTAACAAATGTTAAATAATGCTAAGTAAATTTTAAACACACGGTCTTCCACCCTTTTTGTTTAATAGCTCAATTCCTGATAATCCGTTTAAATTCCTTTGTGGCAAAACGATTTAATGCCTTTTCGCAGACTAAAATCTTTCTCCGTTTAAATTAAATTCTTTCTGATGCAGACCTGCTTTTTCATCAAAATTCAATTATATGATTCGCATAATAATATTTATAATTATAATAATTATTTAATTTTTTAGATATTTAAATATAAATGTAAAAATATACGTGCGCGAATCGGGAGTGAAGTCTCTGCAAAGAAAATTATATTAAATTTGCAGCTGATTACAAAAATTTAATTATGAGTTGTGGATGCAAAACATCCGGCGATTCATCCCATTCCTGCGGTACGAAATCCGCGAATGGCTGTGCAAGTGTAGATACATGCGGCAACAGTTATAAATTAAGTGTTTTTGACTGGCTTTCCCACCTTGATAATCCGGCGACGTCGGAAATGGGGTATGTGGAAGTACGATTTAAAAACGACCGTAAATTTTTTTATAAAAACGTCCATAAATTACCGCTTCATATAGGGAGCATTGTCACAGTTGAATCCAGCCCGGGTCATGATATAGGGGTCGTAAGCCTCACAGGAGAACTGGTGAAAATCCAGATGAAGAAAAAGCGCGTTGCGGAAGACCACGCGCTGAAAATATACCGCCTGGCCAACCAGCGCGATATAGAAGTTTGGCAGGAAGCCCGCGCCAAAGAAGAAAACGTGAAAATCCAGGCACGCAAAATCGCCTACGCACTGCAGCTGGAAATGAAGATTACCGATGTGGAATACCAGGGCGACGGCGGGAAGGTTACCTTCTACTACACGGCAGATAACCGGGTGGATTTCCGCCAGCTGATTAAGGAATACGCCTCGCTGTTCCGCACCAAAATCGATATGAAACAGATCGGTTTCCGGCAGGAAGCAGCGAAAGTGGGCGGAATTGGTTCCTGTGGACGCGAGTTATGCTGTTCCACTTGGCTGACGGATTTCCGTTCAGTCAATACCAACGCAGCAAGGTATCAGCAACTGAGCATCAATCCGCAGAAACTGGCCGGCCAGTGCGGTAAACTGAAGTGCTGCCTGAATTATGAACTGGACAGTTACCTGGATGCGCTGAGCGATTTCCCGTCCTCGAATACCACTTTAGATACCGAAAAAGGAAAAGCGTTCTGCATTAAAATCGATGTATTTAAAAAGAGAATGTGGTTCGCCTATGTGGACCAGTCCATGTCCTGGTATGATATGGATGTGCAGGATGTGAAGAAGCTGATTGCCCTGAACAAGAAGGGGGAAAAAGCACCGCCGCTGGAAGACTTTAAAGTGAATGATGCGCCGCAGAAAACCGTGGATCTCATTCAGGAAAATACGCTGGACCGCTTTGAGCGCAAGCGCCGGCCTTCCAATAAAAATCAGCAGAAAAGAAAAGGCAGCAATGGCCCGCGCGGTGAACAAAAGGCCCACGCTGAGGCGCCTGCCGGAGAACGTCGCCGTAAACCGGATAACCGGAATAAAGGTGAAAACCGAAACCAGGCAGACAACCGAAACAGCACTCCGGATAACCGGCCGCCACAAAAGAAACAGAAAAAGAAATTTCCGCCCAAGAAAGATGATAAAGCATAGCTTTTTACTCACCGCCGTGCTGATGCTCTTGCTGAGCTGCGGCGGCACTGATGAGCAGGTGCAGATGGCATCGGTCGGTAAAACCTGGCCGAAAAATTCCTGGCAGAAATTTGAATTCAATATCACCAAAGCGCAGCAGCCCAAAAATATTATATTTGTGGTGCGCAATAATAACGATTATCCCTACAGTAACATCCGGCTGATTGTCAAGGCGATGGGCCCGAACAAGTTTGCTGCAACCGATACGCTGAACTATATCCTGGCAGAACCTAATGGCCGCTGGCTGGGAGCCGGATTTGGCGAAACCAAAGAAACGCTGTTTCAGTATAAACTCAACCAGCGTTTTCCGGCAGATGGCAGATACAGTTTTCAGGTTCAGCAGGCCATGCGCATGGATTCTTTGCCGGGGATTGAAGATATTGGTATTAAAATAGAAACGGCCGCGCCGTAAAATTTTTTATGGAAAACAAACCAACGACAACTAAAAAAACGAAACCTCAGTTTCCGCTGCCGCCAAAGAAAAAGCGAAATACCGGCTGGAAAAAATGGGTTAAAATAATCTGGGTAGGATTGCTGGCCATTGTGCTGGGCATTTCTGCTTTGTTCTTTGCAGTTTCACAAGGCTTCCTCGGTGATATGCCCGATGTGAAGGAACTGGAAAACCCCGATATTTATGTGGCCTCTGAAATTTATTCCTCAGACGGTGTCCTGCTTGGAAAATTCGAAAAAGAAAAAACACAGCCGATTACGTACAAGGAGCTCCCGCCTTATCTGATTTATGCCTTGCAGGCAAAAGAAGATGAGCGGTTTAAGGAACACTCCGGAATCGATTTGCAGTCAGTGGCGCGTGCGGTTGCCTTCCGGGGGCAGCGTGGTGGTGGTTCTACCATTACCCAGCAGCTGGCAAAACTGCTTTTCACCGGCACAGCATCCCAGAACAAAATTCAGCGCTCGTTCCAGAAACTGAAAGAGTGGGTAGTGGCCGTGAGTCTGGAGAAGCGGTACACCAAGGAAGAAATCATTACGCTGTATTTCAATAAATTCGATTTCGTGAACAATGCCAACGGGATTGAGATGGCGTCGCGCATTTATTTTAATAAAAAAACCAGCCAGCTTACGCTGCCGGAAGCCGCGACTTTTGTTTCTATGCTCGAAGCTCCGGTAGCCAATAATCCGCTCCGTAATCCTGAACGCGCCAAGCGTCGCCGGGATGTGGTACTGGATCAGATGCTGAAAACCGGCTATTTGGATCAGCAAACCTATGAACAGGCAATTGCAACGCCGATTAAAACAGATTTCCACCCGATAAAAACAATTGATGACGGGTATTCTGCATACTATAAATTTTATTTAAGAAAAGAAATTGATCAGTATCTGAAAGACTTTGAAAAGAAGACCGGCAAGAGTCTGAACCTTTTTAAAGACGGGTTGAAAATTTATACAACGCTTGATTCCAAAATGCAGAAGTATGCGGAAGAAGCAATCAAAGAACACCTTACCGATCTGCAGAAACGTTTTGATGCAGAGCAGCGCGGCCGAAAGCAACGCCCGTTCTACCTGATCAACGATAAGCAGATCAACACCATTATGACGAACGCCATGCGCCGTACCGGCCGCTACAAGCAACTGAAAAATGCAGGCGTTCCGGAGGATTCTATTTTAATTGAATTTAAGAAACCCATTAAAACCACGCGCTTCACCTGGAATGGTGAGGAAGAAGTGGAAATGTCCCCATGGGATTCCATCCGTTATCACAAGCAGATTGCGCAGGCCGGCTTAATGTCTATGGTTCCCGGTACTGGTGAAATCAAAGCCTGGGTGGGTGGTATTGACTGGCAACACTTCCAGTACGATCATATTAAGCAAGGAAAAAGACAGGTAGGTTCTACCTTTAAACCTTTTGTGTACGCAACGGCAATTATGAAGCTGGGAATGACCCCATGCTCCACCGTTTCCAATGCCACCTACACCAAAGGTTCCTGGAGAGTATTAGGTTCAGGCGGGCACCTCACCCTGAAAGACGCCCTGGCACACTCGAAAAACCCTGTGGCCGTACGTCTGATTGAAATGACCGGCGTGAAAAGCGTTATCCAGACGGCGCGCGACCTGGGAGTGACGGAAGAAATCCCGAATGAATATGCCGTGGCACTGGGTTCATCCGATATCACCATTTATGAAATGCTGGGAGCGTACAGTACCTTCGCCAATTACGGAAACTATATTAAACCGGAAATGATCTGGCGTATTGAGGATGCCAACGGACGCATCATCACCGAAATAAAACCGGTGATGAAAGAGGTTATGAATGAGCTGTATGCCTACACGATGGTTGACCTGATGAAGGGCGTAACGGAATATGGTACGGCCTCCGGGGAGCTAGGCCGCCGGGGCGTGCCGAAAGGCGTGGAAATCGCCGGGAAAACCGGAACCACACAGAATAACTCCGACGGTTGGTTTATGGGCATTACGCCGTATCTGGCAACCGGCGTCTGGGTAGGTTGGGAAGACCGTGCTACCCACTTCCGCGGTACTGGAGAAGGCCAGGGTGCGAAAATGGCTCTGCCGATCTGGGCCATCTATATGAAAAAGGTTTGGGCTGATAAAAGCCTGGGCATTACCATCGAAGATAAATTCGTGAAACCTTCCAACTGGACCGGCAGCTGCTCCGATCTGCAAGGCCTGGGCGGCTATGGAGACGACGGCGGTTTGCAAACCATTGATGAGATTAAAAATCCACGGCCGCAACCGGTTGAACGTCCGAAAACTCAACCAAAACGTGACGACAACATCAATGAAAACCTGAATTCAGGCGAGGAAATTGATTTCAATAAATAAGAGAAATTCTCTTTTTACAATTAAATCTCATGAAGCGTGCTTCATGAGATTTTTTCATTTATAATACTTTAACACCAGTGCGATAATGCCTTTGTAATTACTTTGCCAAATTTTTACCGAACTTTGAAGTATGAATTTGGATCACATCACCCAACGATACCTGGAGCTCTTTCCGGGGGACTTTTCAGGAAACACGCGCCAGCGCCAGACACCCGATGTTTTATTTTCCACGGTGGAACTGATGAAATTCAGCGAACCGGAACTGCTTATTTTTAATGAAGCACTATCACAGGAAATTGGCCTCGGCACTATTGAAAATCAGGCAGACCTGGATTTTCTGAACGCAGCTGCCGTACCCGATACCGTGAAAACCTTCGCTACAGCATATGCGGGACATCAGTTTGGAAACTGGGCGGGCCAGCTCGGTGACGGCCGTGCCATTTTTGCCGGAGAAATCCGCAATGAGGCAGGGGAAACAACCGAACTGCAATGGAAAGGAGCCGGCGCTACACCCTACTCGCGGCATGCCGATGGCCGCGCGGTTTTGCGCTCCACCGTGCGCGAATATCTAATGAGCGAAGCCATGCATCACCTCGGTATTCCAACCACGCGAAGCCTGTCCATGTCCTTAAGCGGCGAGCAGGTGGAGCGCGATATTTTATATAATGGAAATGCCACCTATGAAAAAGGAGCAGTTATGATGCGGACAGCGCCCAGCTTTCTGCGTTTCGGGCATTTCGAGCTGGCATCTGCCCAGCGAAATTACACACTCCTGCAGCAACTCGCAGATTTTGTGATTGAACACTATTATCCTGAAGTTCAGGAAACGGGGGAACAACGATATGCGGAATTGTTTCGCGCTATTTCAAAACGTACATCTTCTTTAATCGTGGAATGGTACCGCGTGGGCTTTGTGCACGGCGTGATGAATACCGATAATATGTCTGCGCTTGGACTTACCATTGATTATGGACCTTTCTCCTTTCTGGATGAGTTCGACCTGAATTTTACGTCCAACACAACCGACCTGCCCGGCCGGCGCTATGCATTCGGAAACCAGGCAAAAGTCGCGCAGTGGAACCTCTGGCAGTTAGCTAATGCCTTGTTCCCTTTAATTAAAGATGAAAAACTGCTGGAACAATTGCTGGATGATTTTAATGGTGATTTCTGGCAAAAACATGATGAAATGATGAGCCGCAAATTCGGTTTTGATGAACTGCGCGAAGGTGATGAAGACTTATTTACTGAGGCGCAACAACTCATGCAGGACCAGAAAATGGATTACACGCTTTTCTTTACGCTGCTGGAAACACTAACAGAGGAAACGAATGCTTCAGTGCACTTTAAAGATACATTTTACCACGCTCCAGATTCTGTGGCAAAAGACCAGCTTCATCAATTTGCGACCAAATATCTGAGACGATTACAACAAAACACGTGTACAGCGGCAGAATCAAAAGCGAAGATGGCCGCGGCGAACCCGAAGTTTGTGCTGCGGAATTATCTGTTGTTTGAATGCATCGAACAGGTGAACGAGGGGAATAAGGAAATGCTGACACAGCTGGCTGACGCTATTAAGCATCCCTATGAAAACAGGTACCCGGAATTGTTGGTGAAACGGCCGTCTAAATATGATGACAAGCCGGGTTGCTCTGCCCTGTCCTGCAGTTCCTGAAAAAGCGTACTTTTGCGCAAATACGCACCCTTTGAAACAGAAGTTCCGTTACCTGCTGCAGACTGTTTTTCCGCAGAATCGTACTGAAACCTTTTTGCTGCTTATTTTCCTGATGATATACGGAACGCTGGCTTCCTATATCGCCTGGAACTACCGGATTATTTTTGACGACCGCATCCCCTGGGATGCCTATTTCAGTTTCGATAACCGCGCCATTGTGATGACCGGCGGGGGATACGAACGGCATCCGCTCGCTAATTATTTTTTCAACTGGCTGCGTGAACTGGCGTTACTTATTTCAGGTGGACAGAAGAATGAAGTCTTTCGTTTGGTTCTGGGCTTGTGCAGCAGCATTGCGGTAAGTTTTAGTTTGCTGCAGGTTTATAAATATCTGCGGAATATCATCCGCCTGCCGGATAAGATTAATTTACTGCTGGTTGCGTTCATGGCTTTTTTCAGCACCACGATCCTACTTTCCTTTACACCGGAAACCTATACCTATACGCTCTTATTGCTGATTTTGTTTAATTATTATGCAGCATTAAAATTAAGGAAGGAACATGAAATTCCCTGGACTGCTTTCACACTTGCCGCGGTGAGCATTGGTGGACTTACCATTACAAATATTGTTAAGGTGTACATTCCGGCATTGTTTCAAAAGACGGTATTTAAAAAACCTAAAGCCTTTGGCAGAACGGCTCTGCGTATTTTTATTTCGGCGGTTTTGTTCATGTTCTTGTTTTTGTACCGGATTGATTTTAAATGGATGCAGTTTTTAAACAAATCAGGGCAGCAGTATGACAAGTTTTCCAATCCGAAAGTAACGCCTGTCTGGGACATGGTCAGCTCCTGGTTTTTGGGCGGAAATATGTTGCTGAGCAGTTATGTGGTCAGGGACTATAAAACTAAGCACGGCTTCGCGTACAAGGCTTTGTTTATGGATGTTTACAGCAGTTACCTCGCCTACGCTTTCGTGGTAATTGTGCTGGTGCTGCTGTTGTGGTCGTATGTTGTTAATTTTAAAAATAAACTTGCGCAAATACTAATGCTGTCATTTTTAATCGATGTCATCATCCACGCAGTGCTGAAGTTTGGCTTGCACACGAGTTATATTTATGGTGGCCATTTCGTTTTTTTGTTTCCGCTGCTGCTGGGCTGGTTGTTTTATTCCTACAGGAACAAGCCGTCCGTACTTTCAGGTTTGTTTGCAACGGTGAGTGTCCTGCTGCTCTACCTTGCGGTGAATAACATATACAGGATGGCAGAGTTCTTCGAATTTCTGAACCGGTATTATATATAAAAAAAGCAGGCGTTAACCTGCTTTATGTGTGGAAATTATTTCTTCTTTGCTTTCACGCGGTCAATTTCTTCCCGGATAAAGGGATATTTCTGTTGCATATCTTCCAGCAGTTTCGGGTCCAGCTCCAGCGCTTTGGCCAAAGCAGCCCTGCCTTTTTTCTGACTGTTCAAATGGAAATAACAGTTACTGAGCTGATAATATAATTCTGCCCGGTGGTGCTGTTTCAGTGCCTGCAGTAAAATTGTGACTGCCTCCTCATATTCACCGAGCAACATCAGTACTTCCGAATGCGCATACCAGTTATAAAAACGGTTGGGCTCGTAATACACCAGTTTTTTCAGACATTCCAGGCTTTCCTCGAATTTGCCGGAATCAATGTATAAAAACGCCAAACGCTTCTGATAATCCAGGCTGCTGTCGTTCAGAGAAACGGCTTCCTTCGCGAAGTGAAGTGCTTCCCGCATGCTGCCCATTTCTTCGTACAGATAGGATTGTTCCATCATGGAGAGATAGAATTGCGGATCATCGCGCAACGACTTCTGAAATGCGTTCAGTGCCAGTACAAGCTGCTTGTTCTCTTTGTAGCACAACCCTATTTTGTAATAGGTAAATGATTTTGTGTACTCCAGTGCCAGCATTTCTTCATATACCTTAATGGCTTCCTCCCAGGCTTCCATGGCTTCATAACAGGCCGCTTTATTGGCATACACGCCGATCGACTGTGAGTTAATTGCCAGCAGATAATCAAAGCCCCGAATGGCTTCTTCGTAATTCTTCCGGTTGAAATAGAACTGTCCGTATTCATACCAGGCGGTTTCGGAATACGAGTAGGTATCCAGATATCCGTTCAGGAATTTAATGGCTTCATCGCCGCGCTGCAGCTGGTTGTAGCAGAACATCACATTCTCAAGCGCATACTCATCCTGCGGATCATGCTGCATGGCCTGTTTGTAATGCTTCAGAGCTTTGAAGGGATCTTCCAGATTCACATATTCATCTGCAATGAAATTGTTCAGGAAATTTTCCTCTTCTTTCAACTCCAAGGCTTTTTCACAATAGGAAATCGCACGGCGCGGGTTGCCCAGATTGCTGTAATATTTAGCGCAGCACACAAGGAAATCCGTGTTTTCCTGCGCGGTTTCATACAGTTCAGACATCAGTTCTTTCGCCTCCGTGTATTTTTCGAGTTCGAGGAAAACCTCGAACTTTTTAATCTTCAGGTCCACGGAACCCGGGTGTATTTTCAGGCCGTATTTCACCGCCATTTCTGCAAAAGAAATATCGCCCAGTTCCAGGTAATGAATAATGATTTCCTCATACTCCTCTGTTTCAAAGTAGAGTTCCTCATTATTTTCAATCATGGTTTCAAATCGCTGAACCAGTTCGTTTTCAAAAAATTCTTCCAATGTATTTACAGTACCAACGGTATCAGACCATCATCTTACTACCCCCAGCATTTTTATTTAATTATAATTCTTTGGACTGAGGCCTTCTTCTGTTATCAAAAAATGATACAATTCTTATTTTATCCTTTTCAACGCGATATACCTGTGAGAAATATTCCAATAACAGAAATCTTCTTAACCTAAGATTCTTATCCTCGCGACCGATTTCAGGATTTTTAGCAATTAAATTAACTGCTTTCAGCGTTTCATCCAAAACTTTTTCCGAGTAGGTTACCGACAAATTATGCTCAAGCCAGAAATTATACGTCTGTTCTAATTCATTCTTTGCCCGATACGTCCACTCAATTTTTTTCATTTTTTAAAATATCGTACTATCTCTTCGTGTGGGATAAGTCGCCCTTCATCTATATCTTTCATACCCGACTTAATGGATTCACGCTCAGCTGTGGATATTTCGTTCCACCACTCTTTATCTTTTTTCTTAAGCTCAAAAATTTCATTAATGACCGCGGAATCCTGCAGTTCAGCAAGCCACCGAATCAATTCCAGTTTTTTACTTTGAAGTGTAATATCTGCACTCATTTCATTTAATTTCTGATGAATATCTTATTATAATTCAATCAAGCAGCTCACGTATTTTTATGATCATCTGTTCTCCTAATTCGTCAGCCTCTTCCTGAGAGAATGCTTCCGTATAAATCCTGATAATCGGTTCCGTGTTTGACTTCCTTAAATGTACCCAATTTTTCTCGAAATCAATCTTCACACCATCGACCGTCGAAATCTTTTCGTTTTGATAATAATTTTTAACTTTTGTTAAAAGGGCATCTACGTCGATATCAGGTGTAAGTTCCAGTTTCTTTTTACCCATAAAGTAAGCGGGATAACCTGCACGCAGTTCTGATACGGTTTTGTTTTCCTTAGCCAGATGTGTCAGGAATAACGCCACACCCACCAGTGAATCTCTGCCGTAATGAAGTTCCGGATAAATAATTCCGCCATTTCCTTCACCACCGATAACGGCATTTTTTTCTTTCATCAAGGTAACCACATTCACCTCTCCCACGGCACTCGCAAAATATTCTGAATTCAACCCATTTGCTACATCGCGCAACGCACGGCTGGAAGAAAGATTGGAAACAGCAGTTCCGGGCGTTCTTTTCAGCAGGTAATCCGCTACAGCCACCAAGGTATATTCTTCTCCGAAGAGCTCTCCGTTTTCATCGACCAGTGCGAGGCGGTCTACATCCGGATCGACCACGATACCCAGATCTGCCTTTTCGCGTTTCACGAGTTCGCAGATATCTCCCAAATGTTCTTTCAAAGGTTCCGGGTTGTGCGGGAAATGACCGTTCGGTTCGCAGTATAGCTTAACCACTTCGCAGCCCAGTTCCTCGAGCAATTGCGGAATGGCAATACCGCCGGTGGAATTTACGGCATCCACGACTACTTTATATTTTTTAGGCCGGATCGCTTCTGCATCCACGGCCGGCAGATTTAATATTTTTTCAATGTGGATATCGATGCCATCCTTTCGGGTTTCATAAGAACCGAGTTCATCTACTTCCGCATAATCAAAATCTTCACTTTCTGCCAGTGCCAGTACTTCTGCCCCATTTTCACCGGTGATGAATTCGCCTTTATGGTTCAACAGTTTCAGTGCGTTCCATTGTTTCGGATTGTGCGAAGCCGTCAGGATAATGCCGCCGTCTGCCTTCAGCTCGGGCACCATTACTTCCACCGTCGGTGTGGTGGAAAGTCCTAAATCAATCACATGGATACCCAGTCCCTGCAAAGTTGCGGTCACCAGGGAATTAATCATGGCACCGGAAATACGGGCATCACGACCAATTACCAGCGTGAGGTCTTTTTTATTATTGTTCTGCTGCAGCCAGGTTCCAAAAGCGGAGGTAAATTTCACCACATCCAGCGGTGTCAGGTTTTCGTTGACACGCCCGCCGATGGTTCCGCGGATACCTGATATTGATTTGATTAGGGACATAAAAGTGTAGGATTTATGCTGCTGTCTTGTGAAAAATCTCAACGAATCAGCCAGCAATTTTCAGTAGTACAAAAGTACGAAATATCCTGCGTATCTGCAGGTATGCCTTCATATGTATATGAATCGTATTATAAGACCTTTTTATAAAATTGTATGAAAAACAACAAGCAGTGATATATTGTTTTACAGATTCTGAAAAATTTCATCCGTGCTGAAACTCAGTTCAGGAAAGGTGCGGGAAGTCATGATCTGCCCCTCGGTTACCGGTTTTAAACCAATATAGATCCCATTCTCCAGCACAAAAACCTGAATGTTTTTATCGGTAGGATGCACCAACCAATATTCCAGAACGCCGGCTTCCTCATAAATACTGTACTTAAGATCCATTTCCTTTTTTGTATTCCCCGGCGAAAGGATTTCCACAATCAGGTCAGGCGCGCCCAGGCACCCTTTATCATCGAGTTTGGAAAGATCACAAACTACACATAAATCCGGCTGCACCACCGTTTCAATCTCCCCATTTTTACTGGGAAGCCGAACATCAAAAGGTGCGAAATACAGCCTGCAAGCATTTGTTCTGAAGTATGGGGCGAAAGTAAGCGTCATGTTTCGCAGAATATCCTGATGTACCCTTGCCGGCGCAGGACTCATTTTGAATATTTTTCCCCTGAACAGCTCTACCCTTTCCTTAAACTTCCACAGCAGATAATCTGCATACGTGTAGGACTTATTTAAATCAACCTGGCTCAAACTTGTTATTTCCATAACGCAATTTTCATCAAAGTTAACCAAAATTCATCTCGGAATCAATGGCTTATGAGCAGCCACAATCCGAATCGCAGCCAGGTTTTCCTTTTTTGAATTTTTTAGGCGCAAAGTTTTTGGCAATAATCTGATACAGTTTGTAACCTGCAAACAAGACCACAGCCGCAATAAGAATATACTGAATAAGAAGTGAGGTGTCCATTACTTTAAAATCTGATAAGCGATGAGCGACGCTATGTACGCCAGTCCCGACATTCCCACGAGCTGTGCCACCGTCCATTTCCAGGACTTGGTTTCGCGGTACACCACCGCCACAGTGGAAATACATTGCATCGCAAAGGCATAGAACAGCAAAATAGATACCCCAGTGGCCAGATTGAACATCTTTTCGCCATTGGGTTTCACGTCACTGCGCATTTTCTCGCTAATGGTGCCTTCCGGTGCTTCTTCGTCCAGGCTGTACAAGGTGGCCATGGTTCCCACAAAAACTTCGCGCGCCACAAAACTGGTCAGGATTCCTACGCCCATTTTCCAGTCGTAGCCAAGCGGTGCGATGGCCGGCTCAATGGTTTTGCCCATTTTAGCCAGATAGGAATTTTCCAGCTTCACATCAGTAGCGACCATTTCATCAGGCTGCTGCTTTGGTCCGATATAACTGAAGAACCAAATCACAATACTGAAGAAGAAAATGATTTTTCCGGCGCCGGTCACGAACTCCCATACTTTGCCTAGAACAATCTTAAAATCATAACCAAACAGTGGCATTTTATACGACGGCAAATCCATCACCAGGAAAGATTTTCCTTTGCTCGGAATAATTTTTTTTAAGATAAAAGCAGAAACCAGTGAAGTAAAAAAGCCCAGAAAATACATCGCCATCAGTGCCAAAGCTTTGTAGCTGACGCCTAGGATAAACTTATCCGGCACAATCAACCCGATGATGATACTGTACACCGGCAGCCGTGCCGAACAGGTCATAAACGGCGTTACCAGAATGGTGATGAGTCTTTCTTTGACATTCTCGATATTCCGGGTCGACATGACGGCAGGAATGGCACAGGCTGTACCCGATACCAGCGGCACAATACTCTTCCCATTCAGTCCAAACGGCCGCAAAAAACGATCCATCAGGAAGATCACACGTGCCATGTAGCCCGAGTCTTCCAGCAGGTAAAGAAAGTACAGCAAAATCCCGATCTGGGGCGCAAAGACCATAATTCCACCTACACCCGGAATAATCCCGTTGGCCAGCAGCGAACTAATCGGTCCTTCCGGTAAATGGGCTCCTACGAACGAAGACAGCCAGAGGAAAAACTCGGAAATCCAGTCCATTGGATATTCGGCCAGGAAAAACACACTCTGGAAAATAAACAATAATATTCCGGCAAAAACCACATAGCCCCAGAATTTATGTACCAGGATGCGGTCCAGCTTCTCAGTCAGCAGTTCCTTGAATTGTGGTTTTTTAGCTACCACGGCCGACATAATCCGGTCAATCTGCTGGTATCGGCGAATGGTTTCCTGGGTTTGCAGGCGTTTCGGCACAAGGCATTTGACCTCGTCATTGTTCATCAGCTCCTGCACGCTTTCCAGTTTGCCCATATAGGTTTCGGAAGCCAGCAGGGTCCAGATTTTATATTGATTCTGCTCGGTGGTTTCCTGCAGTATTTTAAAAACCAAACCTTTCTGTTCGGTGGGAATATCAAAAGAAACCGTGGAAGAAACTGCAAAATTATTATTGAAAATTTCTTCGCGCAGCTGGTCGATGCCCTGATTTTCTTTGGCATTGGCCCGCAGCACAGTTACATTCAGTTCTTCGGCTAATTTATCCGTATCGATGGTGATGCCACGCCGCTCCGCCTGGTCGATCTGATTGACCACAAGCAAGGCCGGAATCCCTAAATCCTGAATCTGCTGAAATAGAAGCAGGCCGCGCTTGATGCTCAGTGTTTCGAGGATATAGACAACGCCGCTGTATTTGTACTGCTCATCTATCAGGAATTTGGAAAAAATAGCTTCGTCTTCGGAGCCGGGATAAATACTGTAAGACCCCGGCAGATCCACTACTTCCACATGCTCACCGCGGTATTCGTAGTCGCCGGAATGGCTCGCCACGGTAACACCAGCATAATTTCCGGTCTTTTGTTTCTTGTTACACAGTAAATTAAAAATGGTGGATTTCCCTACATTGGGATTTCCGACCAATAGGATTTGTTTGCTGGGATGGTTCATTTTGCGCTCCTGCAGCAACTCTTGCAAGTTTCAGGAGAAAATTTAGGTTAGGGAATCAACGATGATAAAGCGTGCTTCTTCTTCGCGAAGGGCAATGCGGCTTTTTTCGTCGCCAAACTCAATGTACAACGGACCTTTGAAAGGTGCCTGGTATAAAATCTTAAACTGCGTTTCCGGCAACAGGCCCATTTCAATAATCTTATTAGGCATGGTCAGGTTCTCATTGGCATAGCCCAGGATTCTGCCTGGTTTCTGACGCGGGAAGCAACACAGCTTATCGGAAATATCTCTTTTCAAATCAACAGTTTTGAGTGGCAAAGATACGCTATTTGAATTTAATCTAAATAAGATACCGGGTTTAAATAATTACTAAAAAACCTGCTTCCGTGCGGAAACAGGTTTTATGGTTTATTGATGCCAGTGAGTCCTTATTTTTTCTTGGCTCCCTCTGTAATTTCGATCGGGTTATTATTCGCATTGAAGAATTCGTTCATTTGTTTCTCCTGTTGCTTCACCATTTCACCAATCGTCAGATCTGAACCTGGCATTTTCTGGGACATCACTTCTGCTGTCATGTACGGTCTTGCAGTTGCCAGCGGGTCTTTCTTGTAATCGTTGTAGGTTTTCTCGAATTTTTCACGGGACACTTCCATCACTTTCCCGCCATCGCCGCCCGGCATTACTGTTTCGGCAAACGTTTTTTCGCTGTAGTTCGGTACCTGCTTATTCCCTTTCAGCACCCAGCTGTAATTGTTATCACTGTCGGCAATCTTCACAATCAGCCCGGGCAATCCGTGGAATTTATAAGGCCCGTCCTGGAACGGCAGATCTGTGGAGAACCAGGCAGTCCATTTGCGGCCGCCGAAATCAGTTGTT
Organism: Chryseobacterium salipaludis; assembly: GCF_022968825.1. Taxonomy (GTDB): domain Bacteria; phylum Bacteroidota; class Bacteroidia; order Flavobacteriales; family Weeksellaceae; genus Kaistella; species Kaistella salipaludis. The sequence continues at coordinate 289,889 of NZ_JALHKS010000002.1, read as the reverse complement.
GCCTTCTGTGCGTTGTACTCGCCTATTTTTTCTTTGGCATTTTCAATCTTCCAGTTGAATTTGGTATCATCGTTATATCCGATTTTCATCGGTGTAAATCCATTCGCTACCATATCCACATACTGCACCTTCATGGACGGATAAAACTTATATACCTGCCCGCTGAATTTCGGCATCTTGATGGTCTTGCTCATGTCTTTGTACATGCCTGTCTTTTGCATGGCTTCCACTTCAGCTTTAAGAAGTGAATCCTGGGCAACCATGGTGTAATCGCGATAGAGGGATTTGTCTTTGGTAATATCCAGGATGGTCATCACCTTATCCGTGTCTGCCTGTTCTTTTTTGGGCTTAAAAGTAAGTTCATAAAAGAAGCGGTTGGCAGTTTCCTGAGCGCTCAGCAGGATACTGCCGGAAATGGCTAAAAGGGCTACTATTTTTTTCATAATCTATGTTTTATAATTAAATGTAAAAGAAAAATATTGTTTTAACAAATGTACTTAAAAATGAATATTGTACAGATCATGTATTTATTTAAAGTTAAATTTCACCGTAAACATAAACTGGCTCGGACGGATGTCAATACTGTTCACCGTGGTCTGCAAATACGTTGGGCTATAGGAAATTGTTTCGTACACTTTCTTATTGGCAATATTTAACCAGCGCAGTTCGAAATCAATTTTCTTCTTATTCCAGGTGTACTGGTACAGCACATCAAAAAAGGAATTCCGGTAGGTATCGCCCGCTTTCTGAGTGGACATATCATCCCAGAAGAAACCGAATGTATGATTCTTGGAAGGATAAATGTACGTCGCCAGGTTGTGATTCCAGCCGGACGTTCGCGCGCCGGTTTTGGTGTACAGGTTTTTATTTTCGTTCCAGTTCATCGATAAGTTGTAATCCACACTCAGCCAGGAAAAATAAGTGTTATTAAATTTCACCCCCAGCGTCTGGCCATTGAATCTGGTTTCATTTAAAATAAAAGAAGTCAGATCTTCTGCCAGCAACAGCGTATAGCTGTTGGAATCGCGGTTGCTGAATGATACGGAGGCATTGGTTTTAAATTTCGGGAAATATTTACCAATTTCCGCTCCCTGGCTTTCTGAAAAAGTAGAATTGGTATAATCTGCCAGTTCCGAAATCACCAGACCCGACTCGGTAAGCTTTTGGCGTGAAATCAGGTTACGGCGGTTCTGCCCATACGTGTACCGCACATTGAAGAATAAATTATTCAGCGGATTGCGATACTCCAGGCGTGCAGAACTGCTTGCATTGCGGTTTTCCGGCAGTCGGCTGTTGCGGATAACCAATGTTCTCGGACTGGAAAGCAGCTGTCCTTCATACAAATCCCCGAAGTTGCCAAAGCTGTGATTCACGTTCCCGAAAACGGAAAATTTAAAGAAAGAAGCGAAGTGATACGTTCCCCAGAAAAACGGTTCCAGAACAGTTCTGTTGATTTCGCGGTCTGCGGTACGCAAACGGTCTTTGTAATCAATCGCATAAAAGTTCACCGGCAGATTCAGGTTCAGGCTCAGTGCATTTCCTTTGTAATTAATGCCTACCTGTGTGTAGGAATTGATCTGGTTCCAGGAGAAATCATTGCGGAATTTCAGGCCCAGCGGACTCTGTTCCTGAAACAGTTGCGATGTCATTTCATTGGTAGAAATATTCAATCCGATTTCCGGAGTGAAGGTCCAGCGCTTGTAAGAAAAGCCAACGGACGCTGAGTGATCTGCCTGGAAAGTATTCAGCGAAATGCTTTGGTCCAGACGCGACAGGCTGGCCGTGCCCAGGGAATCATTCAGTTCATTAAAGTTATTGTAGAACGTGGTGGAGGTTTGCCGGTCTTTCTGATAGCCGATATAACTCATGAAATTCACCATTTTTTCCTTCCATGGGATAATCGTGCTCAGTGAGTTCTGTATCATTCCGGTGGGTGCCGTCAGGCTTTCATTTAAATCATAATTTCCTGTTGCGGAATTGTTATTGGCAAGCAAACCGCGGTCGGCATTCCAGAAACCGTTCCAGGTGGTGGTGTTTTTAAAGAAACCTTTCTTGGCATTCTTCGTGAAAATAATTTCCCCTTTTGCCGCATCGGTGAAGAAGCGGTTGGTAATGCGGTTAGAGGTCACCAAACCATTCGGATACAAATCAGATGGTTCAAACACCTGTGAGCTGAAAGAGCTGCGGTCCACCGTGTTATTGGTATAGTTGGCATTCAGTTTCAGTTCCCATTCTTTATTTTCAAACGGGCTGGTGAGCAGGTTAGCAGAAAGGTAATGTACGTTGTTGAATAGGTAGCGCTTTTCCGGTAGCGACGGCGTGCCCGCTTCATCCAAGCTGATCCAGCGACGCTGTGAGGCCTGGGTGCGGCGCCCTTCCCAGCGGTTAAAGCCGCCGAGCAGCATTCCTTCGCGCTCTACCCTGTCGCCATTATTATTGGTTTTGTAATTTAAAACCCACTGATTTTTCTGCCCGAAAAACATCGGCGTGAGTTTCACATTCCAGAGGAAAGGTTCCAGGCCGGCGCCCACTTCCCCACGGCCGGTCATGGTGACTGATTTTTTCAGCTTAATATTAATAGCTGCCTTGTCCGACGGAACTTTTCCCTCCAAGATTTTCAGCGGCTGGTGGTTTTCCATAATTTCCACTTTGGCCACGGCATCTTTGGGCAGCGAATTATTGATGGTTCCGTAGCCGCCCTCCATCAGGTCTTTTCCGTTTACATAAAACTTCTGCAGCGGTTCACCCTGATACAAAATGGTTCCATCTGCATTCACATCAATACCGGGCATTTTCTTCAGTACATCGGCCAGTGTGCGGTCTGCCTGGCTTTCAAACGCTTTGAGATCGTACGAAATGGTGTCGCCACGCTTGGTGATGATTTTGGTTTTAATTTTAACTTCGGCAATTTCGGTTGCATCCGTCTGCAGTGTGAAGTTCGTCGACTGATTTTCGTTCTTAATGATTTTCAGCTGCGCCTTATGATTAAAGGCTTTTGCTTTGATGTTTACCTGAGATTCGGCGGAGGTAAAGGTGATTTTATATTCCCCTTTCGCATTGGTGATACCGTAGGCAATAATGGCATCACGGCCGGCTTCCTCCACGGTGACGCTGGCGCTGCTGACCGGTTTTCCTTCCTCGTCATTCACCTTGCCGCTCACGGTGGTTTGGGCAGCAGCCATCACTGAAAAAAGAACCATAAAAAAAGAAACGAAATGCTTCATGCTTAAATTTTCCCGATAAGTAGGCATTTTCATTGCATTGTTACAATCCGGCGGTCATTATTGCAGGTGCAGCGGTATCGTCAAAGTCCTAATTGACATAAGATAAGCCGACCGATTTGATTTTTTAGTACTTTTACCCCTTTAAATTAACCGGCCATGGGACTTCATTTGCAGCCAATAGACGTAGTAGACAGCATCACACAGGAAGATTTTATTAAAAATTATCTGATTCCGCGTAAACCCCTGGTCATCAAAAACATGGCGAGGCAGTGGCCGGCATACGAAAAGTGGACTCTGGAGTACATGAAAGAAATGGTGGGTGATGTGGAAGTTCCGCTGTACGATTCTTCCAAAGCAGACCCGTCTGCACCAATAAACGCTTCTGCGGCCAAAATGAAGTTCGGTGATTATATTGATTTAATTAAAAAAAAAGAAACCGACCTGCGGATCTTTTTGTTTGACCCGATTAAATCTGCGCCGAAGCTGCTGAAGGATTATATTGCTCCCAAAGAACTGATGGGCGGCTTCCTGGATAAATACCCCAATATGTTCTTCGGCGGGAAAGGTTCGGTGACCTTTCTGCATTATGATATTGATATGGCGCATATCTTTCACACGCATTTTAACGGGCGCAAACACATCCTGCTTTTTGATTATAAATGGAAAGACCGGCTGTATAAAATACCGTATGCAACCTATTCCCTGGAAGACTACGATATCTCCAACCCTGATTTCGAAAAGTTTCCGGCACTGGATGGGGTAGAAGGTGTGGAATGCTTTCTGGAGCACGGTGATACTTTATTTATGCCCACCGGCTGGTGGCACTGGATGAAATACCTGGACGGCAGTTTCTCCATCTCGCTGCGGGCGTGGGATAAATCCTGGGGCGTGAAAGCACATTCCCTTTGGAACCTGACCGTGCAGCGTAATTTCGATAACTTTATGAAAGCGCGCTTCAAAGGAAAGTACATGGCCTGGAAAGAAAAGAAAGCCATTGAGCGGGCTAACTACGCACTGAGAAAAGGGTTACCAAAATGAAAGCTTCCGCAATCCGGAAGCTTTTTGCATGTACCTTGTCTTTAAACAGAGGCCTTTTACTTTATCTGGCAAGGTGAAATAAACGCCGCACCAAATCACTTCTTGTAGAGCCGTTTCTTTCAATCTCCACGAAATAGGATATTTGCCAGCGTTGTGTTTTCTCTGCCTGTTTGCTGGCCGGCTGATCCCACGGTGGATACACCCTGATTCCGCGCTTGCCAGCTGAAACACGAGGGCTATTTAATTTATTTTAATAAAAGTCTTAGAGCACTCTGTACACGGGATAAAGGCCCACGGTTCCTTCGTAGTAGGGAGAATGTCGATAGAGCCATTCCAGTTGTGCGCTGCCACTTTTTGCCAGTTCGGCATCGGCGGCTTTTGCAGCTTCAAACTGTTTTCGCAAGTTCGCATCATGTTGTAGTAAATCTGCCGCAGTATCTTCGAAAACATAAGGAGAAAAATATTCTTTCTGACCGAGAACCGCATCGAAAAAATTCCAGTTAAAGAAAGAATCCGTGGCTTCCGGCTCCAGTGTTTCGAGCAGATACTTAACGCCGGGCTGGCGCGTAGAAACCAGCACATCACCCTGGCGAAAAAGAACCTCCCGCATGGCAGCGGACGTGCGCGTATCATAATGCAGATAATGTCCTTCATAGGGCTGTTTCACGGTATTGTAGCCGGCAATGCGGTATTCCTGTACCTGAATAAGCGAATCGCGGGAAAGCGTTTTCAGCTGGATCCGGTTGCGGCGCAGATGCTCCAGTACCTTGCGTTCGGATTGCGGCACCACATAATATTCCGGAATAACCACTTCCCGGGCTGGCAGATAGCGGTCGAAAAAGGTAACCTTGCGCGTAAAAGGTTTTGTGCGGTCATAATACAGCCGCGGTTCACCCGAAACCTTGCTCGGCTTTCGGCCGGCCTCAAATCCTTTGAAATCGATTTGCTGCGTATGGGTACTATCGGTTTTCCACTGCAGTGTGTATTTCTTACCGGGCAGGTATTGTGCTGAATTCTTTGCTATGCTGTTCCTGATTTCCTGCGCGTGGGCAGCAGTGTAAAGCACACTGTGGAGATTATACTGATAGGTGGCACGCACGCGGTCGGCATACGGCTTCAGCATGTGGGTTTCCACAACGGTGCCGGGCGTATTGAAGAGGGTGGTGTAGCCGGTGGCATACCGCGGACTGTCCATGAAAGCGGCAAAACCACTTTCGGGTGTGTCGCCGTGCACGTTGATATAGGGAACGGTCAGAATCTTCTGTTTTTCCAGTTGTTTCAGCAGCGCCGGCTGCATGGTTTCATTGAAATAACCGGCAAGCGCGGTGCCGAGCCGTTCGCGGTTGGTAGAAATATAACTGAAGAGATACTGATAATCCGCACCGTTGCTCACATGGTTGTCTATAAAATAAATCGGCTGGTAATGCCGGAAAATCTGCTGAAAAGCTTTGGCATTTTCGGTATCGGTTTTAATGAAATCACGGTTCAGGTCATAGTTGCGTGCATTTCCACGGAAGCCATATTGCTCCGGTCCGTTTTGGTTGGCACGGCTGTAACTGCCGCGTCGGAGCATCCCGGAAATGTTATACGCCTGGATGACGGCCACCTTTATTTTGGCTGGTTTCACTTTACCGGTGGCCAGGTCACGCATCAGCATCATGGTGGCATCAATCCCATCGGGTTCGCCGGGGTGAATACCGTTGTTAATCAGAATGACCGGCGCATCTTCGTCCGGACTGTTACTGAACACGACCACGCGAATCGGCTCTCCATTATCGTCCTGGCCGAATTTCTCCACGGTGATGGCAGGGAACTTCTCCGCCAACTGATCATAGTATTGCACCATTTCAGCATAGGTCGTGGTCTGGTTCCCGTTGCCCTTTTCGAACGCTGTGGGATAGGCTGTTTGGGCAGGCAGAAAAGAAGAGAAAAAGAGCAGGAGGGCAGGAAGTTTTTTCATTGAATACGGATGTGTGGCGTAATGAGGTACTGTTTGTATTGCCAAAGGTAATTGTTTGAACGTATATGATGAATACATTTCACCATGGCCGGTGCGAAATATTAACAATATAATTCGGAAACTTTGCAAAAGATGTTGGGAACTTATCCGCCGGATAGTTGTAATTTTAAAAGGAAATCTTTTTCCACCAAAAAATAATTACTATGAAAAAATTAGTTGTACTCTCATTTCTGTTTCTGCTTTTCTATGGTTTCCTGTCCGCGCAGGAAGGCGTTAAAAATTTTCTGTACAAAGGAACTGTTGGCAAGTATCCGGTGACGCTGTTTCTGAAACAAGACACCTCGGGCTGCGGTCCGACGTTTTACTACGGAATGTATAAATACGACAACGTAAGTAAATGGCTTTACCTCGCCATTTCCGATGACGAGCGAAACAAACTGGTGATGGTAGAAGGTGAAATTACCGGAATTTTAAGTCTGAAATCAGCCGGCGAAACTTTAAAAGGCTATTGGATTTCACCTGAAGGCGACCGGAAACTGAACGTAAGTTTAAAGGAAGTTCCCACCACAAACAAAATGATGAAAGCTTACGAAGAACGATATGAGGTACTGCACTATGAGATGAATGACTGTTAGAATTGGTGAAATGAAAGTGTAAGTTTAACCTGGATAAGCCGTACCCTGATCTATTGAATCGACGATCCTACCGATAACTATGCTTCCTTACTATGTAGCATCAGTATGGAAAGCAAAGCATAAAAACTCCCTTGTTATAAGGTCTTATCTCGAGTCTGGCATTACCATTTTCTGTGTAACCTGCGCATTGTGAACAGGTATGCATGCGCGGCAGTTCGCACAGTATTTGCACACCCTTGGAAAACTATTTTTATGAAACATCTATGGATTGTAATTATATCGTTGTGCGTAACTGCCTGCTCAAAGAAGACCGGAGAGAGGGTATCCACACCTGTAACCACCGAAAACAGCAGGAATCTGCAGAATCAAGTGGATCGTAATCAGCGTGAAATCGACAGCTTAAAGTCAATCATTACCGATCAGCAAACGCCGCCTAAAAATGATTATATCGCTGATACCGAAATGCCAGCTATAACTCCGCTTAAAGATCTTAGCGGAAGGCACAGTTTGACACTCCAATGGCTCAGCTGGGATCGGCCCGGCACCATTACTTTTAAAAAAATCGGGGAGAATAAATATCATATTCAAGGTTCGCAAAATATAGACGGTGATTACGTAACCATCGACGGTAGGGCTACTTTGATTTCTGATCGCGAGCTGGCCTTTGAAGGCACCATAGAAAGTTTTGTAACAAGCAACGGAGGCTTGTGCGTGCGAAAAGGGCCACAGACTTTCCTTTCAACAAAGAACCGAAAATATTGGCGGTTGCAGAATATGGAACATTGTTTTGGCTTAACCGATTATGTAGATATTTATTTCTAACGATTTCTTCTGTATTGAACGTGCGTGTGCGCTCAGGCTGCTGAAAATAATTTTGCTAAAAGTTTGGTTTTGAGTTATATTAAGATAGCTTCGATGGAAACATCGGCAAGCTGATGGTACAACTACAGCTCTTTCTTCCTGTATTGTGGTTTTAATAGAAAGTTATTGCTATTAATGCTCAAATGTAACAATATAAAAGACCGCTCCCACCGGAACAGCCCTCGCTGCGCAAAGTCTCCCGACTTTGAGCGGTTCTAGACGTTCAATATTAACTTTCAACAGATCTGTCATTTCATACTGCACCCTGCGCATTTCAATTGAGATTCTTGCTCCTAAATGATTTTAAAAACAAAAAAGACCGCTCCCACCGGAACAGCCTCTATTTTTAATTTAAATTCATCTGCTAATCGTTCAGCTTCAATACCGCCATAAATGCGGATTGCGGTACTTCCACGCGACCGATCTGCTTCATTTTTTTCTTTCCCTCTTTTTGCTTCTCCAGGAGTTTACGCTTACGGGAAATATCACCACCGTAACATTTCGCGGTAACGTCTTTTCGCAGGGCTTTAATGGTTTCTCTTGCAATTACTTTTGCACCCAAAGCGGCCTGCACGGCAATATCAAACTGCTGGCGCGGAATCAGTTCACGCAGTTTCTCACACATTCTTTTTCCGATATAGTAGGCATTGCTGTCGTGGATCAAAGAGGAAAGCGCATCCACCATATCACCATTGATCAGAATGTCCATCTTTACCAGCTTGGAAGCACGGAAGCCAATCGGATGGTAGTCGAAGGACGCATATCCTTTTGAAATAGATTTCAGGCGGTCATAGAAGTCGAAAACCACCTCTGCCAGCGGCATGTTGAAAATCAGTTCCACACGATCTGCTGTCAGATAGGACTGGTTCACAATTTCGCCGCGCTTTTCAATACAAAGCGTCATCACAGGGCCCACAAAATCAGACTTGGTAATGATAGATGCCTTGATATACGGCTCCTCCACACGGTCCATGGTGAGCGGATCCATCATTTCAGAAGGGTTGTTGATCAAGATCGGTGTGTCCGGATCCTTCTTAGAATAGCCGTGGTAGCTTACGTTGGGTACCGTGGTGATCACGTCCATATTAAACTCACGGTCCAGTCTTTCCTGCACAATTTCCATGTGCAGCATCCCCAGGAAACCGCAGCGGAAGCCGAAGCCAAGTGCGGCAGAACTTTCCGGCTCGAAGACCAGCGACGCATCATTCAGTCTCAGTTTTTCTAAAGAGAAACGAAGTTCTTCAAAATCTTCTGCTTCAATCGGATAGATCCCGGCAAATACCATCGGTTTTACTTCCTCAAATCCTTCAATCGCTTTGGGTGCTCCGTTTTCGAAAGTGGTAATGGTGTCACCTACTTTAACTTCGCGGGCATCTTTAATCCCGGAAATGATATAACCAACATCACCGGTTTTAATTTCCGGTTTTGGTGTTTGTTTTAATTTTAAGGTTCCCACTTCATCGGCTTCGTACATTTTATTGGTTGCCATGAATTTAATGCGCTGGCCTTTTTTAATGCTGCCATTTACTACTTTAAAGTAAGCTTCAATCCCGCGGAACGGGTTGTACACCGAGTCGAAAATAAGTGCCTGCAATGGTGCCTCCGGGTCGCCCTGCGGCGCCGGGATGCGGTTCACAATTTGTTCCAGCAGTTCATGCACACCTTCACCGGTTTTGCCGGAGACGCGCAGTACGTCTTCATAATCACAGCCGAGCAGGCCCATGATCTCGTCGGTTACTTCCTCCGGGTTGGCGGACGGCAAATCGATTTTATTCAGGATGGGAATAATCGTCAGGTCATTCTCCAAAGCCAGATACAGGTTACTGATGGTTTGCGCCTGAATACTTTGGGCGGCATCTACAATCAATAAAGCACCTTCGCACGCCGCGATGGAGCGGGAAACCTCGTAGGAGAAATCCACGTGCCCGGGCGTATCGATCAGGTTCAGCACATATTTTTCGCCATTCAGTTCGTAATCCATCTGGATGGCGTGGGATTTTATGGTAATACCGCGCTCTTTTTCCAGGTCCATATCATCCAGAGTCTGCGACTGCAATTCCCGCTGGGTCACCGTATTGGTATATTCCAAAAGGCGGTCGGCCAGGGTGGATTTGCCATGGTCAATATGCGCGATAATGCAAAAATTGCGTATGTTTTTCATCTATATTTATCGTAAGCTGCAAATTTACTCTTTTTTGCGGGAAAAATACCTGCTTTTCAGCGGCATGAATTGCGAGAGGGATCGCAGCGGTTACCCCACAGCCACGCCTGGTAAGGCGGGGCGAGGAGTAGGAGCGAAGAGCGCGGTCCCGGCGCAAGGCTGGCAGGCGTTGTTACGGGACTCGCCCAAAAAAAACGACCTCTACAGTACGAAACTGCAGAGGTCGCCAAACATTAAAAAAAAATAAACTATTATGGTCGCCTGCGCTGCGGGCCGGAATTTCCGGTGCCGTCTTGTTTTTTATCCAGAATTTTGGTCCTCATTTTTCCCTCGGTATGGTACATCTGCAGAACCTGCTGGGCAGAAAGAACCTTCATGAATTTCTGTGCGTATTCCTTGCGATTATCCAGCAGTTGCTGGCCGATTTCAAAACTTTCGTTCAGTTGCCGTGTGGCTTCCTCGTTGCTCATCGTGCGGAAGTTCTCGCTGGGTGTGAACCTGCTTTTGATTTCGTTTTGGCGGTTCTGATATTCGTTGTACAGCGTGCGGAATTCCGGTTGCTGTGACTCAGGTACCTGCAGTTCGGCAATCATCATCTTCTCGCGAAACTCCTGCAGTAAAGCCATCCGCTCATCGGGTTTCATATTTTTGATCATTTCTTTGCGCTGTTCCGGCTTCATGCTTTTCCAGTCCAGGCTGTGCTGCTGCGCAGAGGCGAGGGTTACCGCGAAGGTGAGGCTGAGGGTGGTAAAAATCTTTTTCATGCGGTGTTTAATTATACAAATCCAGGTACACGTCCTGCTCGGCATTATTAGCGAGGTCTGCCAGATCTGCTCTGGTAAAACCGGCCAGAATCTGATCCACCTGCTGTTCTGTTTTGCGAACAGCGGGTTGTGCGGCCTGTGGCTGTTCCTTATGTTTCGCCGGGGTATAGTTGGCGTGGCTCACGGAACTGTGGGTTGGATGCGTATTCTGAACCTGGGTTAAATCGTCTTCCAGCAATTCGAGCGCCTGAGCCTCGGGGGATTCTACTGTGGCGATCGCAGCGGTGCGCACCGGCGCTGCTGTTTCCGGCTGCTGCTGCGCGAGCTGTGGTGCACTGCTGTCGGCCGGCATCGTGATCAGGAAACCTAAACCAAAGAGCAGTACAATAGCGGCTGCCGCACTGTACAGCCAGACTTTTGGGCGAGATTTCAGCGGAATGGGCGCCTGCACTTGCTGCAGCACCTGCTGCTGCATGGCACTGAAGTCCGGTTCCTGGTCCCGGAAAATATTTTTGCGCTCTAATTTTTCAATATCAAATGGGTTCATGGTGCTGAATTTTATTCTGTAAAATTCTGTTTTATGTATTCTTCTACCTTCTGTTTGGCATAATGGTAGTTGGTTTTCAGGGTACCGACGGACATATCCAGTATCTGCGACATTTCTTCGTACGGCAGGTCTTCATAGTACCGCATATTGAACACCAGTTTCTGCTTATCGGGCAGGGTCTGGATGGCCTTTTGCAACAGAAGCTGAATTTCATCCGCATTGGGTTGGGCGTTCTCTGCCACCAGATTCTGCAAATGCTGGGTTGTTTCCTCATCGCTGCGGCGCATTCTTTTCATTTTGTTCAGCTGCTGCAGTGACTCGTTGGTCGCGATTCGGTAAAGCCAAGTGTAGAGCTGGCTGTCCTGGCGGAACTGATGAAAATTCTGATACGCTTTGATGAAGGTATCCTGCAACACATCCTTACTCAGGTCATCGTCCACAATAAACCGGCGAATATGCCAATAGAGGCGGCTCTGGTAGGCATCCATCATCTGGCGGACTCCCTGTTCACGGGTTTTTCCGCTGGACATCAACTTGATAATTTCTGCCTCCTGACTCTTCATTAAGATGCGTTCGGTTTTTGGATACTGGTTTTATTGGAAAGTTAAATGTACGTCCAATTTTTAGTCCAAACCAAAACTGTATCTTTGTTATTATCCTTTTTTATGAAGACTGTCCTTATTGGTTCAGGCAACGTGGCCGGCCATCTGGCCAGAGCTTTCAGGCAAAACGGATTGGAAATCAATCAGATATTCGGGCGCAACTGCACCGCACTCCGGGAAATATCTTCGGAGCTGGCAATTCCTTATTCTTGTGAAGAACTTGCGGCAGCAGACCTCTACCTGATTTGTGTTTCTGATAATGCCATTGCCGAAGTTTCTGCCTTAATTACAAATACAAACTGCCTGGTGGCGCACACTTCTGGTTCACTGCCAAAGGAAATCTTGCAGGGTGCCTACCGCAAAGCCTGTTTCTACCCCATGCAGACTTTTTCCCGCAATAAACCTCTCACTTATCAGGAAATTCCTTTTTTTATCGAAGCGGAAAATCCGGAAGATGAGAAAACACTCTTCGGGATGGCCAGCCAAATTTCAAACCGTGTGCTGAAAGCAGATTATGAAAAGCGGAAATACATTCATCTTACCGCGGTGTTCAGCTGTAATTTTGTGAATCATTTGTTTGCGCGGGCGAAGGAGATTGCCGACGCAAAGGAAATTCCCTTTGATTATTTCCGGCCCTTGATTGCGGAAACATTTGAAAAACTGAAAACCATGGAACCGGTTGATGCCCAAACCGGGCCGGCCGTGCGCAATGACACCCGCGTGCTGGAACTGCATGAGCAGCTGATCAGCAATCCGGAAACCCGGCAGATCTATCAGGTGATGAATGAATCTATAAAGAAAATGTATGAGTTATAAAGAGAAATTAAAGAATATTAAAGCTTTTGTATTTGATGTGGATGGTGTATTCACCGATGGCAGCGTGTACCTGATGCCGGACATGAGTATGTGCCGTACGATGAATGTGCTGGACGGGTACGCCGTGGTGAAAGCACGAAAACACAACTATCCGATTTGTGTGATTACGGGCGGAGACGATCCTTCCGTGCGGCACCGGATTAACTACCTGGGGATCACAGATTATTACGCGAAGATTTCGGACAAGCTGGAAAAGTTTGAAGAATTCCGCGAAAAATATAATTTAAGAAAAGAAGAAATCCTGACCATGGGCGATGATATTCCGGATTGTGTTATGATGCAAAACTCCGGGTTAGCGACCTGCCCACAGAATGCGGTACCGGAAGTGAAAGCCGTCGCCGAGTATATCTCACCGGTGCTGGGCGGAAAAGGTGCTGTGCGTGATGTGATAGAGCAGGTGATGAAAATACACGGAACCTGGCAGGAAGACGACCATACACGCAGCGTTTAAATGATGAAATTAATTCTTGCTTCCGGCTCTCCCCGCCGCCGCGAACTGCTTCAGTCACTGGGGTATTCTTTTACAACTTTATCGCTGGATTGTGATGAAACTTTCCCGCCAGATTTGCCGGCAGCCTCTGTGGCGGGCTGGCTTTCGGGACTTAAATCCAATGCCTACACTGATCTCACGGATGATGAAATTCTGATTACCGCTGATACCGTAGTGGTTTGCGAGGGAAAAATTTTGGGAAAACCAAAAGATAAAGCGGAAGCCACGTCGATGCTGCAACAGCTATCCGGCCGTACGCATGAAGTCTGGACCGGCATTACCGTTCGCACAGTAAAAGATAGTTTCACAGAAAGTGATGTGGCGAACGTTACTTTTGCTGAATTGTCTTTGGAGGAAATCGAGTATTACATCGAAACCTGTCGGCCGTTTGATAAAGCAGGAGCCTATGGAATCCAGGAGTGGATAGGTATGGCCAAAATAACCGGAATTACGGGCAGTTTTTATACTGTGATGGGATTGCCGACCCACCTTTTGTACGCGTTGCTGAAAAAGTCGGGTGCCGGCCTGCTGTAATTGCTGAAAAGTGTATTTTTACAATTGCGGGTGCCCTTATATACTAAACCCGACGTTTATAAGTTAATGATTTAATGAAAAATATAACTTTACTCCTGCTGGCAGTAGCTGCGCTCGGTTCCTGTTCCTCCCGAAAGAAAACGAACGATTCTGCTTTTATGAAAGGTTTCTTTTCATATTACAATACACTTTTCAACAGTAAGGATGCCCTGGAAACGGAGCTTCGCAACCGCGAGCGTGGATATAAAGAAAATTTTTATGCACCGTATATTCCATTGTTTACCGAAGAAGCCGTGGCTGATGGTACCATGCAGGATCCGGGCATGTTTGGCGATGATATTGTTGCGCCGGCCGGTCCCGGAAATGCACGCGCGCTGAGTATGGGAACACCCATGAGCCAGAACCGTAATGCAACCGCAGGCGGGCGGAAGGGTGCCAGCATTCTGGAAATTTCTGAAGCCAAAGCACTGAAAGCTATTAAAAAATATTCTGTGCTCAAAAATGGTGAGGAGCAAAATCCGAAAATATTTGATGCGCATATTCTCTTAGCAAAGTCGAGGTTGTACCAGGGCAGGCCACTGGACGCACTTGATGCGCTGAATTACGTTTTTGTGCATATGCCGAAAGATAAGCGGCTCGGCAAGGCGCGGATTTATGAAGCGGTAGCCTACAGCAAAATGCAGGATTACCCGCGCGCGCTGGATTTATTTGCTGCCCTGGATCCCGGTAAATTAAAGAAAGACGATCGCGGTTTACTGAGCGCTTACTACGCTGAAACTCTGTTGCAGGCGGGCAAAAAAGAAGAAGCTGCGGAAGCATTAAGCGAAGCCTTTGTACAGAATAAAGACCGGAAACTGCGCAGCCGCATTGCTTTTCTGCGCGGTCAGTTACTTTCTGAACTAGGAGAAAAAGAAGAAGCGCGCGAGAGTTTCGTGACGGCTTACAAATACGCAAATGATTTTGAGTTTGAAGTTAAAACTCAGGTAGAAATTGCCAAAACCTACAGTGCCGGTGAAGATGATTATGCCGGTGCGCAGGACTATCTTGAAAAGATGAGCCGCAAGGGAACCTACAGTTCACGCAAAAACGAATTTTATTATGCCTTGGGACTATTGGCCACACAAGCCGGAAAACCGGAAGAAGCAAAGGCCTATTTTACCCGTGCCCTGCAGGAAAAAGTTTCAGATCCGCAATTGCGTGGTCTGACGTATTATGAAATCGGTAAATCGTTTTTTGATAAAAGTGATTACCTGTCGGCGGGTGCTTATTATGATTCTGCACTTGCCGTTATGACCTACGCACCGGCGAAAAATCTGCTGCAGGAAAGAACGGAAAACATTAAAAAAGTTTCTAACAATTATTACCTCATCCTTAGAAACGACAGTATCCTGGCGCTAACCCGTATGCCGGAAAGTGAGCGTATTGCCTACTTTACCAAATACATTGATGAACTGAAGGCCAAAGAAGCAATTCGCGAACAGGAAGAAAGACGTGCCGAAAGAAGCCGTGGTTTCGATACCGGCGATTATTCGGCGAATTCTGTTTTCGCGGGAAATAGCGGCGGCTTTCAGGAATTTGGCGGCAGTGGTAAAGGAAGTTTTTATTTCGCTAATACCAGCACGGTAAACAAAGGAGAAAGCAGTTTTAAACAAATCTGGGGAAACCGCGCCCTCAGCGATAACTGGCGCACCTCTGCCCGCAGCAATTCGATTGAAGACCTGAAAAACGAAGCGATGGGCTTGGCCACCGCACCGGATCCTCGCCGGCTGGAACCCGAATTTTATATGGAGAAAATACCCACACGTGCCGAGGAAATTCTTGCCCTGAAAAAAGCACGGGATACGGCAGCGCTGGGTTTGGGAACCATGTATGAAAACTATTTTTCCGACACGCCACTGGCAACCAAAACGCTGACGGAACTCGTGGAAAACAATCCGGAAGAAGAGGTAAAACTTCAGGCGCTGTATCACCTTTTCGTCTATAATTACGAAAAAAATGCAGTAGAAGCAGAGCGCGCCAAGCAAACCATTCTTCAGGAATTCCCCTACACTTCCTACGCAGAGTTTGTACGAAACCCAAAAAACAATACTTTTTCACAATCAGCGGAAGAGGTGGAGAAGCTGTATCAGCAGGCATTTGCATCGTATGAAGCAGGTGAGTATGAAAAAAGCCACGAACTGGTGGACCAAGCGCTGCAGCAGTATCCGAAAGATGGTTTAGTACCTAAATTTACATTGCTTAATGCCTTTAACACCGGCAAAACAGCAGGCAAGGAAATCATGATCCTGCAACTGGAACAGCTGGTGCTCAATTATCCGAATACAGCAGAAGGGCAAAAAGCTGCCGAAATGCTGAAATACCTGCAAAGCGATCTGGAGCTGGAAGAACGCGATGCGCAGGGAAACAGTCTTACGCAGCCGGTGAAGCCCGAACCAGGCGTTCACCAAGTGTTACAGGTGGGTGAGGAGGATCCGGGTGTACCTGTACGTCCGCGAGACCCGCGGAGGCCCGTAACCAGACCCGGGAGTTCTGCCGTGCCTGGCCAAATGCCTGATAATACGCCGGCTGAGCGACGCGATCCTCGTTTGCTAAACGTAACGCCCGGTCAGCGAACCGCACCGGCACCACAAAAGCGCTAACCAAATACAAAAGGACATTCTTACGGAATGTCCTTTTTCATTTTCACGCCCTGAAATTCCTTCAGGTAGTCCGGTTCGTAATAGGCGATATCTTCAAATTTCTTTTGGTTAAAATTCTTAACTGCACCCCGAATAAGATACTGCGCGGAAGGGAAAATATCATGCTTATAATCAATACCGGACAACGAAATGACTGCAGAAGCTTTTTCGGCACCATCGCCTACAATGAGTATCTTTTTACCGGCAAATTCCTTCAAAGAATCTTCGCTCAGGATATGGGGGACCGCCTGCTGCAATTCTTCGCCGGTGAGACCGTCATAAACAGCCATATAGACTTCATTTCTGCGCGCATCTATCATCGGTATCACCAAGTCATAATCCCGGCTTAAAAAAGGAATTACAAGCGATTCCAGCGAACTTACTGCAATAAGCGGTATATCCAGCGCAAAGCAGAAACCTTTTGCTGATGCCGCGCCTATTCGTAAACCTGTATATGAACCAGGCCCGCTGCCCAGTGAAATGGCATCCAACTCTTTCAATATCATTTCTGCGCCTTCCAGGGCCCATTTCACGAACGTGTGCAGCTTTTCGGATTGTTTGTATCCGTCAGATACTTCTTCACAAAGGCACAGCAGTTCAGCACCATCAGAAACAGCTACGGAACAGTTACGCGAGGAGCTTTCAATATGCAGGATTTTCATACGGCAAAGGTAAGGATTGAGCAGAAAATATGCTATTTGCGGTGAATGGTCCGCGGCTCACTTTGCGCAGCCGGATAAATGGTCAGATCAGAAATCGTCACGTGTGCCGGAACCTGCAGGCAGTATAAAACAGCATCGGCGACATCATCTGCAGTAAGGGCCTGATATCCCTGATATACCGTGGCCGCGCGGACGTCATCGCCTTTGAACCGGACGGAAGAGAAATTGGTTTCCACGGCGCCGGGCTGGATATTGGTTACCTTAATGCCAAACTCTGTAAGCTCCAGCCGCA
Source organism: Chryseobacterium salipaludis (assembly GCF_022968825.1). Classification (GTDB taxonomy): domain Bacteria; phylum Bacteroidota; class Bacteroidia; order Flavobacteriales; family Weeksellaceae; genus Kaistella; species Kaistella salipaludis. Next base: position 272,565 of record NZ_JALHKS010000002.1, on the reverse strand, counting down.
TGCCTTCTGAAATAACATCTACTGCTTTCTTGCTGGCACAGTACACAACGCCGTTGGCATAGGTTTGCCGTGCTGCGACCGAAGAGATATTCACAATATGTCCGCTGCGCTGTGCCTGCATGGCCGGAATAATATTGCGCGAAACGTACAGGAGTCCTTTCACATTGCTGTCCATCATGGCATCCCAGTCTTCAATATCGCCACTGGCCAAGGGATCGAGACCGTGTGCATTTCCGGCGTTATTAATCAGAATATCGATTTGGGCAAATTCTTCCCGAAGGGAAGCGATTGCGTCTTTCACAGCTTTCGCGTCGCGCTGGTCGAAGGCAAGGGTCATCACCCGGGTGTGTGCAGCTAATTCTTCACCGAGGGTATTTAATACTTCCATACGCCGTCCGCACAGGATTAATCTTATTTTTTCTTTGGCCAGGCGGCGGGCGATGGCTTCGCCGATTCCGGAAGTAGCGCCGGTGATAAAAGCTGTTTTCATGTGCAATGGGTTTTTAGTTGGCATCAAAACTCTGAAAAGCGTCTTCGAGATGGGTTAGCGTAAGGCTGCCGTTCTTTTCACGCAGAACGGAGATAATATCGAAGCGAACTTCACGATCTATCTGGTTGATATTCAGGTAATGGTCTGCCGCTTTCACGAGCAGTTTAATTTTTCCTTTCGTCACGGCTTCATGCGGCTCCAGGAAGATATCCGTGCTGCGGGCTTTTACTTCCACGATGATGATGCATTCATCGTATAAAGCAATCAGGTCAATTTCGGCCTTTTGAAAACGATAATTACGCGCCAGGATTTCATAGCCTTGACTGACGAGATGTTTTTCTGCCAATTGCTCAGCCATATTCCCAAAATCCGTGTGCTCCGCCATCTTTATTTTATAAAATTTAAATGAACGGACGATTGAACATGCAGTTCCACTTCGCCACCGATGATCAACGGCCGGTTGTCATAAATATGCCCATTCGGAAAGCCAAAAGCTACCGGGAAGTCATACTGTGCGATCCGGCTGGCAATCAGCTGGTTTGCAAAAGGGTCAAAGCTTTCCTCATAAGCAGCATTTTCACCGGCTTTGCCCATTTCCGTGAGCCCGCCAATAATCAATCCTGAAATTTGGGCGAAAACGCCCGCCAGTTCGAGCGCCATCAGCATACGATCCAAGGCATAAAAACGTTCACCGATTTCTTCAATGAATAAAATATTTCCTTTAAAATCAAAAGAATAAGGCGTGCCGAGCAAGGCATAAATTAAAGCAAGATTGCCCCCAACCAAAATTCCGGTGGCGTCGCCTTGACGATTCAGGTGATGACTTTCTACCGTATAGCGAGGCAATTTTCCCTGCATGATCTCCACAATCAGATCATAGCTTTCCGGAGAAACACCGAAGTCTGCTGTTTTCAACGTCTGCCCCTGAACAGATACGATGCCGTTCTTCAACAGCCAGCTTTGCAAAGCCGTATTATCGGAATAACCTATAAACCATTTTGGATTTTCCAGAATTTTTTCCGGGTTTAATTTCTGCAGTAAATGCATACAGCCGTATCCGCCACGCGAGGCCCAGATGGCACTGGTTTCTTTTGTGTCAAAAGCATGCTGTACATCCTGCAACCGTTCTTCTTCGGTGCCGGCGTAAGGATAGCCGCACTCAAAATCGGTGTACACATGCTTTCCCAAGACAGGTTTAAAGCCTTGTTCCCGCACATATGCCAGACCGGCTTCCAGTTGCTCAGGTTGCACGCGGCCGGCCGGTGAGATGACCGAAATGGCAGCGTCTTTTTTAGTGATAGGCGGAAAGACAGGCTTCATGAGCGATGACCGTGTTTCTGTTCGGTTTTTTCAGCTTCTTCAAGCTTTTTATCGAACTGATTAAACTTCTTAAAACTCTGCAGAAATATAAAAATACTAAACGCTACGAGGACAAATCCTACTGTTTTGCGGATGGTGTTGGCCACCTTCTGTGTCAGTTTATCATGAAACGCTTTGGCTAAGTAAATCTTGCAGAAATCAATTGCTAAATAGGTCCCGACGACCAGCGCCATATATAACAGGAAATCACTGGTTTCGGGGTAGGCATTCCGGACTGAAATCACCGTGACGAGCCAGAACAGAACCACGCCAATATTCAGGATATTAAAGAAAAATCCGTTCAGCATGGTTTTAAAATAATTCTGGTTAATCATTTTTTCCTCGCCGCGAAGGTGCATTTTGGTACGCGAAACAATCATGTACAACGCATAAATAAAAACAATGAAGGCTGTAATCCGATAAAATTCCGGATGCTTATCAATAATTTTTACCAAATCGCCACTGGCGAAATAAGAAGCGACGATACAAAGAATATCAGCGACCACCACGCCCACATCAAGCGCAAAGGCATGACGCGGACCGCGTGAAAAACTGGTTTCTATCAGCAGGAAAAAAATAGGCCCGATAAAGACCAGACTGAGCATGATGCCTAATCCTACCGCAGAAAGGATAAGTTCTACCATTCGTTCGGAAATCTGAATAACAGTTTAGTAACCACAACCGGAATCCGGCTGCGGGCAAATGTACGTTTTATGAGGCAATGATACGGAAATCCAACTGCTTCTGCAGCAGGTTGGCTTTCACGACTTCTATCTTGACCTCATCGCCGAGCTGGTAGGTATTTCCGGTGCGGCTTCCCTGAACCAAATGATTTTTAGCGTCATACGAATAGGAATCGTCCATCAGGTCACGCAGTTTGATGAGCCCTTCGGCACCATTTTCCGGAATCTGTACCCAAAACCCAAAATCTGCTACACCGGAAATCACACCGGTGAACTGCTCGCCCACATGTTTTTCCATGAACTTCACCTGCATAAACTTAATGGAATCGCGCTCGGCATCGGAAGCCAGCCTTTCCATGTTGCTGCAGTGTTTGCATTTCTCTTCGTATTCGGGTTTAGCGGGAGATTTGCCACCATCCAGATAGTGCTGTAGTAAACGGTGTGCAATTAAATCGGGATATCTGCGGATCGGGGAAGTAAAGTGGGAATAATATTCAAAGCCCAACCCGTAATGCCCGATAGGAATGGTGGAGTAGAAGGCCTTGCTCATCGAGCGCATGGCCAGCGTTTCAATCATATTTTCTTCGCCTTTACCTTTTACATCCTGCAACAAACGGTTCAGTGATTCCGCTACTTTTTTGGTATTGGCCAGATTCATTTTATATCCAAACGTTCCCACAAATTCGCGCAAGGCTTCCAGTTTGGCGGGATCCGGATCATCATGTACACGGTAAATAAAGGTATTATCGGTAGGCGTGCCGCGGCGGTTCAGGGAGATAAACTCGGAAACTTTGCGGTTGGCCAGCAGCATAAATTCTTCAATCAGGTGGTTGGAATCCTTGCTTACTTTAAAGTAAACGCCAATGGGTTCATTATTTTCGTCCAGGTTAAAACGAACTTCACTGCGATCAAAGGTAATGGCTCCGTTATCAATACGGCGGCGGCGCAGGATTTTAGCCAAAGCATCCAGTGCCAGTATTTCTTCGGCCAGTTCGCCCTGTCCGGTTTCGATGCGTTCCTGTGCTTCTTCATACGCAAACTTCCGGTCCGAATGAATGACAGTACGTCCGAACCATTCTTTTTTTATTTCCGCATCTTCGGTCATTTCAAAGACAACCGAAAAGGTATATTTATCCTCATTGGGACGCAGTGAGCAGACATCGTTACTCAGCACTTCAGGCAACATAGGAACCACACGATCAACCAGATAGACTGAAGTGGCGCGGTTATAAGCCTCATCATCCAGCTTTGTACCGGGCACCACATAATGCGAAACATCGGCAATGTGAACGCCGATTTCCCAGTTGCCGTTCTTCAGTTTTTGGATGGATAAGGCATCATCAAAATCCTTGGCATCTTTCGGGTCGATGGTGAAGGTACAGATATCGCGCATGTCACGCCGCTTAGCTACTTCTTCATCACGGATTTCACGATCCAGGCCGGAAGCGTCCCGTTCCACTTCTTCAGGAAAGGTGTACGGTAAACCATATTCAGCCAGGATGGAATGGATTTCTGTTTCGTGGGCACCGGGCGCACCCAGCACCTGAATAATTTCGCCTTCCGGGTTTTTCTCACCGGTTTTCCAGTCGAGCATGCGCACGACTACTTTATCCCCATCTTCGGCACCGCCGATTTTTCCTTTCGGCACGAAGATATCGGTGTTTATCTTCTTTTTATCCCCAACAACGAAACCAAAATCTTTGTGCTTAATAAACTGAAAGGTTCCCACAAATTCGGTACGGCTGCGCTCGAGCACTTTCACCACAGCACCTTCCATTTTGCGTCCTTTGAAATTGTAGGTGACTATCAGCACTTTATCGCCCTGCAAAGCATCCTTCACATTCTTGGAATGGATAAAAATGTCATCATCCAGGTTTTCCACATTTACATACGCATTGCCGGTCTGATTAAAATCAATGATCCCGGTAAGCGTACCTTCTATATTAAGGTTAATGCTGAACTTTCCTTTTTCGGTTTCTTTGATGCGCTGTTCTGCCAGCAACTGGTGCAGCGCCTGAATCACCTGCTCACGCTGGCGCGGATTCCGGTAATCAATGCCGTCTGCAATTTGTTTGTAATTATATAACTTACTGGTTTTCTGATTCATAAATTTAAGAATCAGGCGTCCGATTTCGCGCAGCTTATGGTTATTCTTTTCGGAAATATATTTTCTTTTTCTGGCCATAAAAGTAGTATTTAATTAAAGGCCGCAACCTATTTTGCGCACCCGCTCATTGTGGCGTCCTCCTTCGAAGTCGGTATTCAGAAATCGGTCCACAATTTCCAGCGCCAGTTCTTTGGCAATAAAGCGGGACGGCATGGCAATCATATTGGCATTATTATGCTGACGCGCCAGAGCAGCAAGTTCCGGCATCCAGCACAGAGCGCAGCGGATATCCTGATGCTTGTTTGCGGTCATCTGTACCCCGTTTCCACTGCCACAGATTAAAATTCCCAATTCGTTTTTGCCTTCCGAAACGGAAGTGGCCGCAGGATGTACAAAATCCGGATAATCGACCGAAGCTTCGGAATAAGTACCGAAGTCTTCAATCTCGTACTGCCCATCCAGCTGTGCCTTAATGTATTCTTTGTATTCAAAACCTGCATGGTCACAGGCAATCGCAATCTTTTTCATATATATAAAGTATATAGTGCTCAACAAATTTAAGATATTAAATAAGAAATCCGTTGCCGGTGAAGAAGGTTCTTGATAATTAAAAAAACAAAAACAGGTTTACTAACCCTATCGTGCGGACGGATGGGGTACAGCGTGTGGATAACTGTGAACAACTTTCCCTTGCCAGGCTTATCTCTTTTCATTATGGCTGAAGGGTATTTCACAAAAGCGAAAAATGTTTTTAAATCTTTCCACGAATCCGCTGTGGTTTTATCCCGACTAAAACTGTTAACGTTTTATTAAAACAAAGGTTATCCACAATTGTGGAAAAAGCATCTAAACGGCTGTTAATCATCTGCTCAAAATGTGAGTAATCTCTTAAAAGCTGCGGAGGATCATCACAACAAATTTATCAGGTTTTCTTTTCCACAAAACTCACATCTACAACAACAGTACTCATTTATTTATTTTAAAAAAAAGAAGATAATGGTGATAATTGAAAGGCCGGGGAATTGTGGATTTTAAAAGCGGGAAATAGTTTCGCCACAGCGGAATTAATCCTAAATTTGTAAAAAACTAAACAGGTATTTATTATGAAAACAGTGAATGACTTTAACTTCAAAGGCAAGAAGGCGCTGGTTCGTGTGGACTTCAATGTTCCGCAAAGTGCCGATCTGCAGGTCACGGATAACACGCGGATTCAGGCAGCCAAGCCAACTATTGATAAAATTCTGAATGATGGCGGTGCTGTGATTTTGCTTACCCACCTGGGACGTCCGAAAGGAAAAGCATCTGAAGAGTTTTCACTGAAAAATCTGGTACCTGAAATTGAAAAAGTATTAGGCAGACCGGTAAAATTCTGCCCGGATTGTATGGGAGAAGATGCGGAAAACATGACCGGCAATTTAAAGGACGGTGAAATTCTGCTGCTGGAAAATGTTCGTTTCTATGAAGAGGAAGAAAATGGTGATCTGGATTTTGCAAAGAAACTGGCCGCGTATGCTGATGCCTATGTGAACGATGCCTTTGGTACAGCGCACAGAGAGCATGCCTCCACCGCGGTGATCGCGCAGTTTTTCCCGGAGACACGTTTCTTTGGATTACTGATGGCTAAAGAGCTGGAAGCTATTGATAAAGTTCTGAAAACGGGTGAAAAACCTGTAACAGCGGTGCTGGGTGGTTCTAAGGTTTCCAGCAAGATTACCATCATCGAAAATATTTTGCCGGCGGTAGATCATTTGATTATCGGTGGCGGTATGGCATTTACCTTTATAAAAGCACTAGGCGGCCATGTTGGTAAATCACTGGTAGAAGAAGATAAATTAAAGCTCGCGCTGGACATATTGGAAAAAGCAAAGTCAATGAACGTGGAAATTCTGTTGCCGTCTGATGCGATTATTGCAGATGATTTCAGTAATGACGCAGAAACTCAGGAAGCTGATATCTACGATATCCCGGAAGGCTGGATGGGTCTGGATGTGGGAGAACGCACGCGCCGGGATGTGGATGAGGTAATCCGTAATTCACGCACTATTTTGTGGAACGGACCGATGGGTGTTTTTGAAATGCCAAATTTCGCAGCCGGAACCGTGGCGCTTGGCGACAGTATTGCGGCGGCTACTGCAGAGGGTGCCTTCTCGCTCGTTGGCGGAGGGGATAGTGTAGCCTTTGTTAAAAAGTTCGGCTACGATGATAAAGTGTCCTATGTTTCCACCGGCGGAGGTGCCATGCTTGAAAGCCTGGAAGGAAAAGAGCTTCCGGGTGTGAAAGCAATCAATGCATAAAAAACTAAAAAAGTTTCCGTTCAATGCGGAAACTTTTATTTTTAACCGAAAATTGGCTTTCAGAAACATCGCTAAAATCGAATAACTATTTTTTTTCTAGTATATATATCAGGCTGGAGTATTGACCGTCTGAAATCGCTTTAAAATTAGAAATGACTCCGTAAACTGCTCCTTTTAGCCATGCAAAGGTGGATTTTTTATATTGTTCACTTAAAATGGAAATATAAACGGCATCCAGCAACAAAGGCCGTTCGGAAATAACCCGCCAGTTATTTTTTGACATTAATTTCTTAAACCCATTTTTTCCGAAATGAAAAACGTGCCGGGGAACATCATACGCGGCCCAGAATTCTTTATATTTTCTCGCGTCATAAGAAGTGGGATTAGGTACTGCGATGATCAGTTTACCATTAGCTTTTAATTTTCGCTGAAACAATTCCAGCATTTCCTGTTGATTACCGATATGCTCGAAAACATGCCAGAGTGTAATGACATCCAGCGAATCATCGGCAATTTCATCGAGCGAAGAAACAAACTTTGTTTTAACTGCTTTTTTTTGTGCAGCCGTGCGGGCGGTAGCATTCAGTTCGCAGCCAATGGTGCTGAAATCTTTTTCAGCCTGTACCAGAAATTCTCCCGCTCCGCAGCCATAATCCAGCACCGTAACTCCTTTATCAAAAAAATCCAGCAGAATATTTTTTTTATAAAGAAGGTTAAAGCTCTGAAAAAATTTGTAGACCTTTTCCTTTACGGTGCCGGAATCCTGATGATGGGAGATATACTCGGTACTTTCATAATACGGCGCCAGATCATCAGGTAGGGGAGCGGTCTTCCATACGTCTGGAATCTCTGTGGGCTCTAATTTAAATTCTTCCTGCGTTAAAAAATGATCTCTAACTTTCAATTTGTTTTGTTCCACGTGAAACATTAATTTAAATAAACAAGAAGGATATTAATGTCAGCCGGTGAAACGCCGCTAATTCTGGAAGCCTGTGCAATATTAACCGGACGTACATCAGACAGCTTTTGTCGCGCCTCTGCAGAGAGTGATTTCAATTGCTGGTAATCGAACTGTTCGGGAATACGGATGGTTTCCAGTCGTGATACTTTTGCTACGTTTTCTTTTTCCTTTTCAATGTAACCCTTGTACTTAATATTGATCTCAGCCTGCTCACGAACTTCGGTTTCGAAATGCGCTGTCTGTAATTTGACCGCATCTATTTCTTCCAGTTTTTCAAGTGTCATATTAGGACGCGTGAGAATCTGAGCTGCACGATACGCCTGGTCTACCGGTGCAGAAGCAATGCTTTCCAGTACAGGATTCACCTGCCCAGGTTTCAGGGAAGTGGAGCGCAGGATGTCCTCGAGTTCCCGACTTTCCTTAATTTTATGTTCTACACGGGCTAAACGTTCCGCCGAGGCAAGACCGATCTGATAAGACTTTTCCGTTAAACGAATATCCGCATTGTCCTGACGCAGCAGTAAGCGGTACTCCGCGCGTGAGGTAAACATACGGTAAGGTTCATCAGTACCTTTTGTAATTAAATCGTCGATCAAAACACCAATGTAGGCTTCATCTCTGCTTAAAATAAATGGTTCTTTTTCATTATTTTTAAGATGCGCATTGATGCCCGCCAGTAAGCCTTGTCCGGCCGCTTCCTCGTAGCCAGTGGTTCCATTGATCTGACCGGCAAAGTATAAGTTTTCGATCAGTTTTGTTTCAAGCGTATGTTTCAGTTGAGTAGGAGGGAAGTAATCGTATTCAATCGCATAGCCCGGACGGAAAACTTTCACCTTCTCAAAACCCGGAATTTCGCGCATGGCCCGCAATTGAATTTCTTCCGGCAGTGATGAGCTAAAACCGTTCACATAGATCTCCACCGTACGCCATCCTTCGGGCTCCACAAACAACTGGTGCCGGTTGCGCTCAGCAAAACGATTGATTTTATCTTCAATACTGGGGCAATATCTTGGTCCGGTACTTTGAATAGTCCCGTTAAACATTGGGCTGCGATCGAAACCTTCGCGAAGAATATCGTGTACCGTATCATTTGTATACGTAATGTGGCAGCTGAGCTGTTTCGTTAGTTTCGGAGTATTGGTATAAGAAAACTTCTGCGGATTTTCGTCACCTTTTTGTTCTTCCATTTTGGAATAATCGAGGGTGCGGCCATCTACTCTGGCAGGGGTTCCGGTCTTCATTCTGCCGGCTACAAATCCCAGGTCCGTGAGTTGCTCCGTAATACCATAGGCTTTCGGTTCGCCCATGCGGCCTCCACCCAGTTGTTTATCGCCAACGTGAATAAGGCCGTTCAAGAAAGTGCCGTTGGTTAAAATGACACTCTTTCCTTTAATGGTTATTCCCAATGAAGTTAAAACGCCGGTTACCTTGTTATTCTCCACCGTCAATCCTTTCACCATATCCTGGAAAAAGTCCAGGTTCTCTGTCTGCTCGAGCATGTGACGCCACTCTTCCGCGAACAGCATTCGGTCATTCTGCGTACGCGGTGACCACATTGCCGGACCTTTGGAAAGGTTCAGCATTTTGAATTGGATCGCAGATTTATCGGCGACGATCCCAGAATAGCCACCCATCGCATCAATCTCACGAACAATTTGTCCTTTTGCAATTCCGCCCATGGCCGGATTACAGGACATTTGCCCGATCGTTTGCATGTTCATTGTAATAAGTAATGTTTTGGAACCAAGATTTGCCGTAGCCGCAGCTGCTTCACATCCGGCATGTCCACCACCTACTACAATAACATCGTATATTTCGTTAATCATAAAAATCTAATTTGTTTCACGTGAAACTGTAAGGTAAAGAAAACCCTCAGGTTCGCTTCGCAAGATAAAAATCCTCCTTACCTCGCATGATAATCTGCTCCTCTTCGCTTTTATCTCTATATCCCGAAAGATGCAAAAGTCCGTGTGCCAGAACGCGATGTAACTCCTTATCAGTTGACGTATTATGCATTTCTGCATTATCAAAAATGCGCGGCAAAGATACGAAAATATCACCTGAAACAGTTTTGCCCTTCACATAGTCGAAAGTGATAATGTCTGTGTAGTAATCATGATTTAAGTATTGGCGGTTCACCTCCAGTAAATACTCATCAGAACAAAAGATATACACAATCTTTCCTGTTTTCTTTTCTTCGTTTCGCAGAAGATTTTCCAGCCAGGAAATCGTTTCAGTAGTAACTGGAAACTCAGCAACATCTTCAAAATGAAATTCTATACTCATATTTTAAAACCAATGACCCATCACCACGCTGAAAATTCCTTTGTGATGGCGCAGGGAATGACTGTAATTTAATTTAATCTGACCAAATGGTGACTTGTACCCTGCACCTGCCGAAACAGAAGAATGCGAGATATGCAGCACGTTATCCACTTTAATATCATCAAAAAGGTTCGCAATGTGCACGCCGGCATCGGCGAAGTAATTTTTATATACATAGAACTGCGCTGTACTGCTCGTCACCAGCAGATTGGCCGCACTGCTTTCCCCAAACTCATATCCCGGAAACTTTACAAAATTTCCCAGATTCTGCTCGAAAATACCGCCCAGTCTATAGGCGTAGTACAAAGGCAGATCATCGCCTAAGGTAATACCGCCAAACATTCCTAACCGATACGTAAGCCAGCTGTTCACCAGAAAATTTGCCTGCGCATTTAATTTAAGCTGAAGGACCTTTCCTTCCTCATGATGGCTCGCTACATCAATATATTTTCCTTCCGCGTTCAAAAGGAAACCTCTGGTCGGAAATCCGCGGTCATTCTGGGTATCCGTTTTAATAAACAAGTAGGGGTTAAAGAAATTAACCGGATCCGTGTAGGAACTTTCACCCGCAATTCTGTGTTCAAAATAATCATGGCTTACACCACCTCCAATGGCGAACTTCTCGCGCCAGGTAGACTGCAGGAAAGCTTCGTTCCGCAGCCAGTGCCAGGTGTCTGCCGTATTCCCAAAGGTGTCTTTCAGGTCCAGCGACATACCGGAACTGTATAAACCGAAACCAGGGATAAAACCATTATCAATAAAATAATTAAAGTAATACCGCGGCTTGTCACCCACTACCAAATCCAGCGAGACGGTACTGTTTTGAAAGAGCAGCCGACGGGCCGTGGCATTGAATAACAGACCCGTTTTAAAAATTTCATCGTAATGCAAGCCAAATTTCAAAAACAACCGGGTATCATCTTCGGTAACATCCAGCTGCAAAATGTTGTGACCTTTTTCCTGAATAATATCGTAGGTAATCAGCCGGTAATTATTCGTAGCGTACAGTTTATCAATCATTGTATTGACGGCCGTGTACGTTTGAAGGGACGGAATGGTGAGGTTAATCTTCCCTTGAATATAATTTTTACTGAAGATATTATTATTGATAACCGACAGACTGTCAATCTTATATACATTTGAATACACATTATTCACCGGCGCGCGCAGTTCGCTGATCTTTCTTTTGGGAAAGCGGGAAAGCACATCAGCATATTTCTTTGTTTCGCTGTAGCCGGAATCCAGAATGGCGCGTTTCGAATCGTAGCTCGTGGCGCTGCTGCCCGTCAGCTCCGGATGAATATTGATATCGGTGTATTGATATTGATTTTTAGTTTCCCTCTGAATCCCGAAATCGATTACCTGGTTTAAAATTGAAATCGCTGACTGCAGGTTTTTGCGGTCCGCCAATCCCTGGCTCAGATCTATTCCAATCACCACATCAATTCCTTTATCTTTCAGTGGTTTAGACGGATAATTGATCGTCATCGCACCGTCAATGTACAATGAATCACCAATTTTAACCGGATCCATTAAGGATGGAAAGGCAGAACTCGCCATAATTGAACTCACGAGATCGCCTTCTTCAAAAATTTTCATTTCACCACTCTCGAGATTGGTGGCAATACACATAAAAGGAATCGGCAGCCTGGAAAAATCGGTAACCGTAGAAACATTTTTAAATAATTCCTTGAGCAGATAGATATTCTTTTGCCCCGTGGAAATCGCTTTCGGCAGCACATTTACTTTTCCGTTTTTCACCGGAATGGTCAGGATATATTTATCCACCGATTTATTAAAAAAGGAAGCTTCCTGACGTGTCTTTTCATTGGCGATAATCGAGTAGAAGTCAGTATCCATCACGATCTGCTCGATCTCTTTCGCCGTGTAGCCGGAAGCATACAATCCACCTACGATGGCGCCCATGCTGGTACCTGAAATGTAGTCTATTTTTACACCCAGGGAATCCAGTACTTTCAGCGCTCCTACGTGTGCAAAACCCTTGGCACCACCGCCGGAAAGTGATAAACCAATTTTCGGATTCGGCGGAATTCGGAAGCCCTCGCGAACCTGAGCAGTAGTACTCAGAGAAAGTAACAGCAGAAAGAGCAGAATATTTTTTTTCATTTAATCTTTAATGTAAATCCGTTTCACGCGGCGCGAAACTGAGGTCAGCACCTCATAAGGAATTGTATTGCAATATACTGCAAATTCCTGCAGGGTAGGGGAACTGTTGAATAGGATTACTTCATCTCCTTCCTTGGCCGGTGCATTTTGAATATCGACCATCAGCATATCCATGCACACATTCCCTACGATAGGAAAGAGCTGACCGCCGATGCCTACTTTTCCCACACCGTTACTGAGCAGCCTTGGAATACCATCGGCGTAGCCAACGGGAATCGTGGCAATACGCGTATTTTTTTCTGCACGGAAACGCCGGTTATATCCAATCGATTCGCCTGCTTTCACAGTAGAAATCTGGGAGATAACGGTTTTAAAACGAACGGCACCTTTCAATTTTTTCTGCAGTGCTGCTTCCGGGGAAATACCAATCATCCCGATGCCGATCCTCACCATTTCAAACTGCGCTCCGGGAAAATGCACAATTCCTGCAGAATTCAGGATATGTCGCAGCGGCTGATATCCCAACCCTTTTGCAACCGTTTCTGCACTGTTTTTAAAGATAGAAATCTGCTCACGCGAGTATTCTTTTTCTGCAGGATCATCTGCCGAAGAAAGATGGCTGAAAACCGATTTCACGCGCACATTCATAGTAGCAAGCAATTGCAGCAATTCCGGTAATTCCTCCGGTTTGAAACCCAACCGGTTCATGCCCGTTTCCAGTTTCAGATGGATCGGGTAGGGCTCCGAAAATCCGTTTTGCTGCAGTTTTTCATAAAAGAACTCGAGCACACGGAAACTGTAAATTTCCGGCTCCAGATTGTAGTCAATAATCGTCTGGTAACTGTGCTGCTCAGGGTTCATCACAATCACCGGTACCGTAACGCCGTTTTTGCGTAAATCCACGCCCTCATCGGCAAAGGCAACGCCAAGATAATCAATGTGATGATGCTGCAGGAATTCTGCAATCTCATAACCGCCCAGGCCGTATGAAAAAGCTTTTACCATCGCCATCATTTTGGTTTCCGGTTTCAGCAGGCTTTTATGAATATTGATGTTATGAAGAATCGCATTGAGATTCACTTCCAGCACCGTATCATGCTTTTGTAATTCCAGCTGTGTTTTCACGCGGTCTATCCCGAAACGGCGTGCGCCCTTCAGCAAAATAAGCCGGTTTTCCAGCTGCTGTATCTCTCCACTGGTCAGCAGGGCTTCTGTATCCGTGAACGTAAAAACATCCGCATTAAACAGTTTTTCCAGTTTCGTAATATTTTCTCCCACGAGGAATACCGAATCAAACTGCTGCTCGTTGGTCAGTTCCGCTACTTCGCGGTACAGCTCCTCCTCATCGCGGCCTTCAATAAAGTCGGTCACGATTAAAGTCTTCTTATCACGGTTATATTCCTGGACATTTTGAAAAGCGATTTTCAGCGAGTCGAGATCTAGGTTGTAGGAATCATTGATGATAAGATTATTGCGCACGCCCACCACACTTTCCAGCCGCATTTCCACTGCGCGCAGGGCATTGATTTTAGCAACAATTTCCTCGTTGGTCAGTTGAAATTCCTTCAGCACAGCGATCAGGCACAACATATTGGAAAGCGTCGCTTCATCGCGCTGATGCACCGGTACGGAAATTTCCTCTTCTTTATAAACAACAGTCACTTCCTGCGACCGGTCGCGCCAGTTATTTTTAATATAAATATCCTGTCCCGCTTCCAGGCCAAAACCAATACGTCTTTTGTCCGGATACGTGTTTTGAATCTGCGAGCGGACTTCCGGATGACTTGCATTGTAAATAATCACTTCCGAATCGCGAAACAATTTCAGCTTTTCGCTGATGAGTTGCTGCGTATCTTTAAAATTCACTTCATGCGCGGTGCCGATATGCGTAAATACCCCAATCTCAGGTGAAAAAATGGAACTTAAAATATCCATTTCACCTGGCTTGGAAATTCCGGCTTCAAAAATTCCGAGCTGATGATCTTCATTGATATTAAGCAAAGACAAGGGCAGGCCCAATTGTGAATTAAAACTCTTCGGACTTTTAACCGTGTGAAACAACGGAGAAAGACATTGATACAACCATTCCTTCAGGATTGTTTTGCCATTACTGCCTGTAATCCCAATTGTTTTTATCTGGGAATGTTTCACGTGAAAATGCGCGAGCATCTGCAAGAGATTCAGAACATTATCGGTAATAATCCACGTAACATCGTGATATTGTTCGATCACTTTCGTACTGATGATGACCTGCACGCCTTTTTCGATAACCGAACCTATATATTTTTCACCTGAATTCTTATCTGTACTCAGGGCCGCGAAGGCAGCTTTTTTAACGGCATAGATATTCCGGCTGTCGAAAGCAATGTGGCGCACCGGAACATGAGGCTTACCGATTAGTTCAGCGCCGGTTATTTTTGCGATTTCTCCTGCCGTATAATTCATAAAGGTTGTTTGCTGAGGAATTCATCATTGAAGACCTTGCGGCTCACGGCTTCATAACTTTCTGTTTCGCCAATCTGCACCAGATCTTTATTGGTGGTGGTGCGCATCGAATGGTTGGCCAGGTTACCGGTCCGCTTACAGATTGCATGCACTTTGGTGACATATTCCGCTGTAGCCATCAGGTAGGGCATCGGGCCAAAGGGTCTTCCCATAAAATCCATGTCTAAGCCTGCAATCACCACACGGATGCCGTTATTCGCCAGTTGGTTGGCTACCTCCACAATACTTTCATCGAAAAACTGGGCCTCATCAATCCCCACCACATCGCAGGTAGAGCCCAGCAATAAAATTTCACTCGGGGAATCTACCGGGGTGCTGCGAATCTTGTTTTGATTGTGGGAAACCACTTCTTCATCGGCATAGCGGTTATCGAGTTTGGGTTTAAAGATTTCCACATGCTGTCCGGCCATTTCCGCGCGTCGCAAACGGCGGATCAGCTCTTCCGTTTTTCCTGAAAACATGGAACCACAAATCACCTCCATCCAGCCACTCTGTTTCGCGTGGTTAATTGTATTTTCTAAAAACATTTGTTAATTTAGCCGTAAGTTTTGAAGGGCAAAATTACGTAATTTTAATAAGAAGTTGATATGCAAGACCTACGGCAGCTGCAGGAAAAATTATTTTTCCAGACCCGGAATATCTTTGTGAAACTGGGCGAAACACAAAATGCAGATGAGCTGATGGCGCTGCAAAATCTCCTCGATAAAGCGACTGAAAATATTGCTTTTCTCAAGTTCAATGCTGCCTATCCGGAATACTTTACGCAACCCGAAGCACCGGCGCAGGAAGCAGCTCCGTTGCCGGATGAGCCACAGCGGGTTCCCCTTCCGCGCGTAGAGGTTACCTTGGACCAGCCTGAACCAGAAACCTTGGTTCCTTCTCACGAAGAAGTAGAAATGCAGTCCGAAACTGATTTACAGCCGGTCAGTTTTCAATCAACTGCATCTGAAGAGACCAACACAGCAGATATTCATTATGAAACAGCTCCGGCTGGTGAGAAAAAATTCCGCTTACCTTCTATTAAAGCTTTAAAAACAACACCGCTTCCCGAATCAGTTGCCGATCTTCCTGTTCAGCAACCAGCAGAACATCCGGTACCGGAGACCAGAAAAAAACCTGAGTTCCGCCTGGATCTGAATGATAAAGTAGCTTTCACCAAAAGTCTTTTTCAGGGAAATGAAGAAGAGCTGAGAAACACCATTGCGCAGTTGAACAGTTTCGATACCATGCAGGAAGCCAAACAATACTTAAGCGACCTTTACCACGACAGAAACTGGAAAAAAGCGGATGAGTACGCCCAGCGGCTCTGGAGCCTGGTCGAAAATAAATTCATGTAAATTCCTTTGATGATCAACGATATCAACGATTTTCACCGCGTCTTCTTCATCGGTGTCGCCGGCTCCGGCATGAGTGCCTTGGCACAATACCTGAGCGGAACCGGAAAAACTGTGGCCGGCAGCGACCGTTATTTTGAAAATCCTGCTTCTGCAAAAATCCGCCGCCAGCTCGAAGCTCAAAATATTTCCTGTTATCCGCAGGACGGCATTGGTGTTACACCTGAAACGGATCTGGTTATTGTGTCCACTGCGATTGAAGACCATATTCCGGATGTGAAGAAAGCTAAAGAGCTTGGCATTCCGGTGTTGCGCCGCAGCGAATTGCTGGCCCTTATTTCACGCAGCAAAAAAACCATCGCGGTTGCCGGAACTTCCGGAAAATCAACAACGGCGGCGATGCTGTATCAGATTCTTCTGGACGCCGATTACCACCCAAGCATTATCTCAGGAGCGGGCCTCACGACTTTAATTAAACAAGATAAGATAGGAAATGCAGCCGTTGGCACCGGTCACTGGCTGATTATCGAAGCAGACGAAAGCGATGGCTCCGTGGTACAATACAAGCCTGAAATCGGCTTGCTGCTTAATATTGATAAAGATCATCAGGAGATTGAGGAACTGATAGAACTGTTTACTACTTTCCGTTCCCACACAAAAGGGTTGTTTATTACAAATCAGTCGAACAGCTTAGCAAAACAACTGTCTGTTGACAAACAATACGATTTCGGCTTTGAAACCGAGGCAGGATACAGCGTTGAAAACTTCAGGCAAATTGGTTTTATAGTAAGCTTTACCCTTAAAAACCAAAATTTCACGATGACCTCTTTGGGTCGCCATTCGGCTGAAAATGCGGCAGCTGCTGTGGCCGTCGCCCATCAGATTGGGATTTCACTGGAAACCTGTGCGCAGAGTTTAGCGCAGTATGAAGGAATTTACCGCCGCCATCAGATTCTCGGCAGCAAGAATGGCGTTACCGTGATCGATGATTATGCCCACAATCCTGCCAAGTGCGCCGCTTCAATCCAGGCCTGTCAGCCACTGGCACCGAAAGTAGTCGCTTGGTTTCAGCCACACGGTTATAAGCCGACACGATTTCTGAAACCGGATTTTATTTCTGAAATTGCCAAAGTACTGCGGGCGGAAGATGAAATCTGGATGAGCGAAATCTATTACGCCGGCGGCACTGCCACCAAGGACATTTCTGCACAGGAACTAACCGAAGGCATTCGCGAAACTGGCAAAAAGGCGTTCTTTGTGGAAAACCGCGAAGAATTATTAAGCCAGATTCGTCCGCACCTGAAAGAAAATACCGTTTTCCTGCTGATGGGTGCCCGCGATCCGGGGCTGGAAGATTTCGTGCGAGCGGTATATGCAGATTTATAAATGTAAAGTATATTAAATCAGCACTCTAACTTTAAAATTCAGTAAAGGAAACTTCTTTTTTAAAAACCGATTATGAGCGGAATCTTATATTTTGTACCAACGCCGATTGGCAACCTGGAGGACATGACGTTCCGCGCCATCCGCACGATGAAAGAAGTGGATTATATCCTGTGCGAGGATACCCGCACTTCGGGCATTCTGCTTAAGCATTATGAAATTTCCAAACCGCTGCGCGCGTATCATCTCCACAATGAACATCAGGCTACGGCCAAAGTCATTGAAGATCTGGCTGCCGGCCAAAATATCGCTTTGATTACCGATGCCGGCACCCCCGGAATTTCCGACCCGGGTTATCTGCTGGCTCGCGCTGTCGCTGAAGCTGAGCTGGAAATGCAGTGTTTGCCGGGTGCAGTGGCATTTGTGCCGGCGCTGGTAGTTTCCGGTTTACCAAATAATGAGTTTATCTTTGCCGGCTTTCTGCCTCCTAAAAAAGGGCGGCAAACCAAACTAAAACAGCTGGCCTCGGAAAATAAAACAGTGGTGCTCTACGAAAGCCCACACAAGATTAATACGACGCTAGAGCAGATCCTGGAATTTTTCGGGCCGGGCACCAAAGCGAGCCTGAGCCGTGAAATCTCCAAGAAGTTTGAAGAAACCAAGCGCGGCACCATCGAAGAGCTTATTGCCTTTTCCAAAACAAAAACATTGAAAGGCGAAATGGTGCTCATCATTAACAACGTAATTTAAAGAAAAGAAATATGGGATTATTATCAGGTAAAGTAGTATTAATTACCGGCGCTACACGGGGAATCGGGAAGGGCATTGCGGAAGTATTTGCCAAAGAAGGAGCGGATGTTGCCTTCACCTACGCCGGTTCGGTGGATAAAGCACAGGCGCTGGAAAAAGAACTGGGCGCAACAGCGAAGGTGAAATCCTATCAGTCCGACGCGTCCGATTTCGAGGCGGCGCAGCAACTGGTGGCACAGGTCATCGAAGATTTCGGGAAAGTGGATATTCTGATTAATAATGCCGGGATCACCCGCGATAATCTGATGCTGCGCATGTCCAAAGACGACTGGGATACTATCATCAAAGTAAATCTGGATTCTGTGTTTAACCTGACCAAAGCAGTGATTAAGCCGATGATGAAGGCGCGTTCCGGCTCCATCATCAACATGACCTCCGTGGTCGGTGTGAAAGGAAACGCAGGCCAGGCGAATTACGCGGCGTCCAAAGCAGGCGTAATTGGCTTCACCAAATCCATCGCACTCGAGTTGGGATCCCGAAATATCCGTTGCAACGCCGTGGCACCGGGCTTCATCGAAACCGAAATGACCGGTGCACTGGATGAGAAAACAGTACAGGGCTGGCGCGAAGCAATTCCCCTGAAGCGTGGCGGGCAACCGCAGGATGTGGCAAATGCCTGCCTGTTCCTGGCGAGCGATATGGCGGCATACATCACCGGCCAGGTGCTGAACGTGGACGGCGGAATGCTCACTTAATTTTTTAGGAGCAGAAAGGTCCGGCTTTATCTGAAGCTGCGTCCCGCCGTCCACTGTATCTCCCAGTCCGGCTGTCGCCTGCCCGGGAGGATGCCGTTTCCGTCGGGGCTATTTTTGAAAGAAATATAAATCATTTGCCATTTCCTGTAAATGGCTTTTTCTTTGCCGCGAAGCTTTCCAAAAACAAAGAATGGCAAACCTTTCTTTTACTCCGGCGGAAACGAACCGTATTATTGAAATGGCGTGGGAAGACCGTACGCCCTTTGAAGCGATTGAATATCAGTTCGGGCTGCCCGAAAGCGGTGTCATCCGGCTGATGCGTGCCGAGCTTAAACCCGCGTCTTTCCGGCGGTGGCGGCAACGTGTGAACAGCAAGTGAGCAGTAAACATCAGCAGCTTCGCTCCGAAGAAATAAAACGCTTCAAATGTTCCCGACAGCGGACCATCAGCCGGAATCATATCTCCAAAAGATGACCACCAACTATCCCGATATTCTGACGCAAGTTGAAGCCATCGATCCGGTTGCTTACGATAAAACCCGCAACTTCACGGACGGTGCTGTTAAGCGCTTATCGCCCTATATTTCCCGTGGTGTCATTAGTGGCAGGCAAATTATTTCCAGCTTGAAGCAGCGCGGTTTTCAGCTGCCAGAAATGATGACGCTGCTTCGTGAGCTCAGCTGGCGCGAATACAACCAGCGCGTCTGGCAGGCACGCGGCGCCGAAATTGATTTTGATTTAAAAAGTCCGCAGGAAGGAGTTTGTGAGTACGGCCTTCCGGCTGTGGTATTGCAACACCAAACCGGAATTCAGGCGCTCGATTCCGCTATTAAGGAATTATATGCGACCGGCTATATGCATAACCATGTACGTATGTATGTGGCTTCCTGTAGTATGCAATATTGCGCGCTGTCATTGGAAAATTCCGGCGCAGTGGAAATTAACAGGAGCGAAAACTATTTTCTATTATAAAGAACATTCAAGCAACGTGCACTATCAGGGAACAGAAGTTCCGCGCGACTGGCTATTCCCGCAAGTGACCGGTTATTTTCCCTCCTTTTCAAAATATTGGAAACAGTGTTTGAAACACCTAACATAATTTAATTCAATACAAAGTTTTATGGTTTATCACAGTGCGGATCTCGAATCACTGGAAACCCGCTTTCGCGGTAATCTGATCAATTCTTTAGGCGGATTTAAAAGCCTGGTTTTGGTAGGAACTGCCAGTACGGACGGGAAAGAAAACCTCGCAGTCTTCAGCAGCCTGTTTCACCTGGGCGCGAATCCTGCTTTATGCGGCCTGATCGTCCGTCCGGCAGAACCTGGCTTTAATACGCTGGGAAATATAATGGCTATGGGGAAGTACACACTCAACCACGTGCATCCGGGTATAGTACGGCAGGCACACCAGTGCAGTGCTAAATACCCTCAGGGTGACAGCGAATTTAGCGCGACCGGCTTGCATCCGGAATACCGGTTTGATTTTGACGCACCTTTCGTCCGGGAAAGCCATATCAAGTTCGCTTGTGAACTGGTCCAAAAGACGGATATCGAAATCAACGACACTACCTTGTTGATCAGGAAAATCACGCACGTGCTGGTAGCGGAGGAATTCATCGGCAGCGATGGTTTCATCGATCTGGAACAGGCTGAAACGGTAACCTGCAGTGGCCTGGACAGCTACCATACCACTCAAAAAATTGAACGGCTGTCCTACGCCAAAAAAGACCGCCTACCCGAACCGTTATGAAAGGAATAAAGAAACAACACCTTCCCACCAAGGTCTGCAAAACCTGCGGCCGCCCGTTCAGCTGGCGCAAGAAATGGAAAAAGGTTTAGGAGGAGGTGCAATATTGCAGTAAGAAATGCAAAAGGTAGGTGGCACGTGAAACATTAAATTTAACTAGAGATTTGTACACATGCTGATTTCGGTATAGCTATTCGATTGTTTTTCTAGGTCGTGCAGAGAATCTGCAGCTGTCTTTAAAAATTTACCTAATGATATTATCCTTTCGAGGTTTTCGTGATTAAATAATATTGATGCTAGAATAATGTGAGGTCTCGGGGCTTCCTCTCTGAAATGCGTAACAATTCGCTAAATCGAATAAAAACAATGCACAAGGACTATACTACATATCTGTCCCAACATTAACCCGCCGCAAGCTCAGCTTGCGGCGGGTTCACATTTTTTCTTTAAAATAAATCAGCATTCCAACACGCCGCGCAGCTGCGCGAGATGTTCATGCGCCGTCAGATCAAACTTAACCGGAACGATGGAAATATAGCCATCAGATAAAGCGGTTTCATCCGCATCGTGGCCGGAATCCATATTGTTGAAATAGCCGGTGAGCCAGTAGTATTTTTTACCGTGCGGATTAATCCGCTCATCGAAGTTTTCTTCCCATTTGGCATCTGCTTGGCGACAAACTTTCACACCTTTAATTTCTTCTTTCGTCAGTTTCGGGATATTCACGTTGAGCACCACACCTTTGGGCAGCGGGTTGTCCAGCACTTTCCGGACGATATCCTGAATGTACTCTTTGGCCTGTGTAAAATCGGCGTCCCAAGAAAAATCGAGCAGTGAAAAACCAATCGACTGTAAACCTTCCACGCCCGCTTCCACAGCGGCACTCATGGTTCCCGAGTAAATCACGTTGATAGAAGAATTCGCACCATGGTTAATTCCTGAAACCACCAGGTCCGGCTTGCGCGTCAAGATCTGATTCAGGGCAAACTTCACGCAATCTACCGGCGTGCCGCTCAGGGAATAATCGGATTGCGGCCCGTCTAGTGTAATTTCCTCAAAGGTCAGCGTTGAGTTAATTGTAATGGCGTGTCCCTTTCCGGACTGCGGGCTGTTGGGCGCCACGACCACCACGTCGCCAATTTCGTTCATAAATTCCACCAGGTGGCGAATTCCGGGAGCGGTAATTCCATCATCATTGGTAACCAATATCAGCGGTTTTTTCATATAAATCGGAGTTTTCCACAAATTTACTTAAATTATAGTGCGCGGTAGGAGAGAAGGTACTAATTTTGATTGTTTATACCCCGCTGTAACATTTGCAGAAATTCGCAACTAATTATTCAATATCATTATACCCATATGTTCAAAAATTTTAAACTGAATATTTTACTGCTGTTAATCCCGTTTACCTGTCTGGTTTTCTGTTTTAATGCGCCGAAGAATGACGACGAAAAGATGTCGACTATTATGATCAGCGTTAAAAACACGCTCAGTTATCTGCATTATGCCCCAAAACCGATTAATGATGCCTATTCAAAGGAAGTGTACAAACATTATTTTGAAATGGTGGATCCTGCCAAAAGGTATTTCCTGAAATCAGATATGGCGGAATTTGCGCAGCACGAAACCAAGCTGGATGATTATCTGAATCAGGGCGATTTGCGTTTTTATAAACTGACGGTTGACCGTTTGTACCAGCGCGTGGACGAACTCGATAAAATAACCCAGGATATCCTGGCCAAACCCATCGATTTAAATGAAGATGAAACGCTGATTCTGGAACCCAAAGCGAAACAACATCCTGCCAACACAGCAGAAATGGCGAAAGAATGGAAAAAGTATATTAAATACAACATTCTGCAGGAAATGGAATCACTCACAGCCAAGGAAGAAGCCCAGCGTGAAAAGAAGGATTCTGTACAGCGTCATAAATTACAGGATACCATTAAACTGGAAGTGCTGACAGCGGATGAAAAACGCACAAAGGCAACTCAGGAAGTAAAAGAACTCATTACCGATACCTTCCGCCGTTTCAAGAAACGCAGCAAAAAAGACTGGTTCACTGTGTACATGAACGCTTATACCGAGGTGTTTGATCCGCATACCAATTACTATTCTCCTAAAAATAAGGAAGAATTCGACAGTCAGTTTAAAGGAAAAATCATCGGGATTGGTGCCGTTATTCAGGAGAAAAAAGGTTATTTGTATTTAGGGCCGCTGACGATCGGTGCGCCTGCCTGGAAATCCAAGCAACTGTCGGAAGGCGACAAGATTTTGAAAGTAAAATCCAAGCCGGGAGAAGATGCCGTGAACGTGGTGGGCATGCTCGTGGATGAAGCCGTACGCCTGATCCGCGGAAAGGAAGGCACGAAAGTGACGCTGACCGTTGAAAAGAAAGACAAAACCGTGCGCGAAGTTACGATGACACGTGAAGAGGTGGCGATTGAAGATACCTTTGCCCGCAGCCTGGTGGTGAATGCGCCGGACGGCAAGAAATACGGTTTCATTCACCTGCCGAGCTTTAATGCTGATTTTGAAGACGCCAAGGGACGTAACGCTTCAGATGACATTAAAAATGAAATCGTAAAACTGAAAACGCAGAACGTACGGGGAATTATCCTGGACCTGCGTAATAACGGCGGCGGCAGCTTAACCGAAGTAGGCGATATCATGGGCTTGTTCATGGATACCGGTACCTATGTTCAGGTAAAAGAAGGAACCGGAAAGATCCAGACGCTGCGCAATAAAAACAGCACACCCATCTGGACCGGCCCGGTCATTATTATGCAGAATGAACTGTCCGCCTCCGCCTCCGAGATTTTAGCCGGTGCGATGCAGGATTACGGACGCGGCTTGGTATTAGGCTCGCCGCAGTCATTTGGTAAGGGAACTGTGCAAACCTTTGTGGACCTGAACCGTTTCCTGAACACTACAGATGATTTCGGTTCTTTGAAACTAACCATTCAGAAATTCTACCGTGTGAGCGGGGAATCCACGCAGCGTAAGGGAATCCAGTCGGATATCCGGATGAAGGACTTCTTTACCTACTCTGAAATCGGTGAGCGGTATGATGACCATGCGCTAGCCTGGGACAAGATTCCGGCTGCAGACTACCGTCCGGTGAACTACTTCGCGGTGCAAGCCCTGCAGAAGAGCAGCGAAGCGCGTTTGGAAAACAACCGTACTTACCAGCTGATTCAGGAATCTGCGCAATGGAAAGAAAACCTGGATAAAGAAGAAAGTATTCCGCTGAATCAGGCGAAGTTTAATGAAGTCATGAAAACCCGCAAGGAACAGCTGAAGAAATACAAAGTTCTGCAGAAATTTAATAACGGCCTCAGCTTTAACCTGAATCCGGATGAAGTTATCCGCGAGAAGAAAGATGAAGCCTTCCGCAAGAAGACGCAGAACTGGACGAAAAACCTGCAGCGCGACCTTTATTTGCAGGAAGCTGTCAATACCATGGCAGAAATGAAATAGATGTCAATATCACTTACACACAAACCACCGGAATCTGCCGGTGGTTTTTTTTGTACCGTTCAGCACCGGAAAAGGACGGTTCAGTCAAAAGTTATTTGTGGTTTGCTCCGTCTGGACTACATTTGATTTATAATTAAAAAAGATGCAACGCAAAAGCCTGATCACCATTGCCTGGATTACCTTTTTTATCGGGAATGCCAGCTTCGTGTTTTTCACGCCGGTGAAGACATGGCAGAATTACCTCGTGAATATGGCGTTCGCTTTTCTGTACAGTTTTACGATTGCTGTCGGGAATGGCGTGGTGAATGATTATCTGAGCCGCAAATATCCCTGGGAAACCAAAACGCGAATCCGGACCATTCTGGGAATCATCGCGACGCTGATCGTGAATATCGTATTGGTGCTGATTTGTGATTATATTAATTTTATCTGGTTTCAGGGGCGGCCGGTGTCCAAATTCTTTGAAGGTTCGATGGCGCTCTCTCACTGGTTGACGATTAATATTGCGCTGCTGATCTCTGCAATACTGCACGCCAGCGGTTTTATGAAAGCCTTAAAGTCGTCCACACAGAAACAGGTCATCCGGCAGAAATTCATCGCTAAAGCTGCAGATGCACGGTTTGAAAGCCTGAAAAACCAACTGGACCCGCACTTTCTCTTTAATTCACTGAATGTGCTGGATGCGCTCATCGATGAAAACCCGCCGCAGGCGCAGCGTTTCACGGCTTCCATGTCTAAAATTTACCGGTATGTGCTGGACCAGAAAGATAAAGAAACGGTGACTGTCGCTGAAGAAGTTGATTTTGCACGAACCTATGCTGAACTGCTCAAAACAAGGTTCGAAGACAGTGTACTTTTTACTTTTAATATAGCGGCTGAAGCTGAAAATCGCTACGTGGTTCCGCTCTCATTGCAGCTGCTATTGGAAAACTGCATTAAACACAATTTTGCAACCGCTCAGAAACCATTGCACATTACCATTAAAACTGAAAAAGAGACGCTTATCGTGGAAAATACGTTGCAACCGCGGCCTGTCATCAGCGACCGCGAAGGCATTGGTCTTGCGAACATTGTGCAGCGGTACGCGCTGTTAACCAAGGCCGAAGTGATCGTCGAGGAAACGCCTGAAACTTTTGCTGTCCATATTCCTTTATTACATCAAAAACAAAATATCATGAATGCTACTGAACGCACACAAGATGAAGCCTATCGTAAAGCGGCACGCCGCGTGCGCGAGCTGAAAAGTTTTTATTCGAACCTGATTTCTTACTGCCTCGTCATTCCGTTTCTCATATTCGTCAACCTGATGACTTCACGGGAGTATTACTGGTTCTGGTGGCCAATGCTCGGCTGGGGCCTGGGACTGAGTTTCCACGCCATGCAAACCTTCGGTGTGGGTCGTAACTGGGAGGAAAAACAAATCGAGAAAATCTTAAATCAAAACAAAAAATAAATACCATGGAACACTTCAACCAACACGAACAGGAATACCTGATGGCACAAAAGCGGGTGAAAGAAATCAAAGGGTTTTACATCCATGCGCTTGTCTATGTAGTAATTAATGCCGGCCTACTGCTGGCGAATAACCGCTCCGGTGCAGATTTTTCCAGCATTAATGCTTATTGGACGGCCATTTTGTGGGGTGTGGGACTGGCTGCTCACGGCGCTTCGGTGTTTCTGCCAGGCCTGCTTTTCGGCGCAGATTGGGAACAAAGAAAAATCCGCGAACTGATGGATAAAAACAGAAAGTAAAATTCTATTGGCTTACGTTAAGGAAAGCGCATTTGCCATAATTTATGTAGTTTTAATTTATATTACTGAGGCTTGATAACTATTTCGACCATTATCATAGAAGATGAAAAACCGGCAGCCCGCAAATTGCAGCGGCTGCTGGCTTCTTTTCCTGATCTCACATTGGTAGCAACTCTTCATTCGGTAGAAGAGGGAATTGCCTGGCTGCAGCAAAATGAAGCACCGGACCTGATATTTTCTGATATTGTGCTGGGCGACGGTCTGTCGTTTGACATTTTCGAGCAAATTCCCGTCCGGAGTTTTATTATTTATACCACGGCGTTCGACCAGTACACGCTACGGGCGTTTAAACTGAACTCGGTGGATTATTTGCTGAAACCCATTGTGCCAGAAGAACTGGCGCAGTCCATTGAAAAGTTTAAGTCTTTTTTACCTGAAAATTTTCCGGCACAGAAAGGCCTGAAGCATTTGATCCGGGAAAGTAAGCCGGTGCTCTCCAGAATTTTAGTGAAAGTAGGGTACAACCTGAAAATTATCCCAACCACGGAAATTGCCTGCTTCTGGACGGAAAATAAAATAGTGTATCTGCAAACTGCAGACCGCGCGTACCCAACCGATTTCACGCTCGATGAACTACAGGACTCGCTGGACAGCCGCTGCTTTTACCGGGTAAGCCGGCAGTTTATCATCAATTCAGATTTTATTGAAAACATTCATACTTCGCCCGTGTACAAAGTACATCTCCGTTTTCAGCCCGAAACTGAAATTACCGTCAGCCGCGAGCGCGTAAAAGATTTTAAAGACTGGCTCAGCGCCTGATTTGCCTATGGACTGGATTCTACTTTTAGAAATACACGGCTGATTTCGCCGATGTTGTAGTGCTCTTACTTAGTGGTAGGGTAAAAGTTCCCTCACCCAATCACCCCGCTCCCCAGCAGCTCCTCACCACGATACCACGCCGCAAACTGGCCCTCCGCCACCGCAGATTGCGGCTGCTCGAATTCCAGATACAAACCGCTGGCAAACTGATGCAAAGTGGCCCGCTCCAAAGGCTGACGATAACGAATACGCGCCTGTACTTCTAACTGCCCACCCTCTTCCAGACGCAGGTCTTCGCGAACCCAGTGAACATCCTCCGGTGCAATACGAATCACCCTGCTGAACAAGCCCGGGAAATTTTTGCCCTCGCCCACGAACAGCGTGTTGCTTTCCATATCCCGCGAAATAATGAAACATGATTCCGCATGACCGCCAATTCCCAGCCCTTTGCTCTGCCCGATGGTGAAATAATGCGCGCCCGGATGCCGGCCGATGACTTTGCCGACGTTTTTATTGTAATTTATCTTTCGTGATAAATATTCCAGCTCCTCTTCCTTCGTCGAAAATTCCGGCAGCGGCTGCTGGAAACCGGGAAAATCTTTAAAAATTTCCACAATATCACCTTCCTTCGGCTCCAGTTGTTGCTGCAAAAAAGTGGGTAAACTCACTTTCCCGATGAAGCACAGTCCCTGTGAATCTTTCTTGTCAGCGGTCACCAGGCCCATTTCCCGCGCAATCTCGCGCACTTCCGGTTTGGTGAGTTCGCCTATCGGAAATAAAGCCTTTGAAAGTTGCTCCTGACTCAGCTGGCACAAAAAATACGACTGGTCTTTGTTCTGGTCTTTGCCGGCCTGCAAATGGAAAATTTCCTTTCCGTTTTCGTCCGTAGTCGAATCAACCCGCGCATAATGGCCAGTCGCCACCTTATCAGCGCCCAGCGCCAATGCTGTTTTCAGGAATACATCAAACTTCACTTCGCGGTTACATAGCACGTCCGGATTCGGCGTGCGGCCCTTTTCATATTCGGCGAACATATAATCCACAATCTTTTCCTTGTAGAGCTCGCTCATATCAATCACCTGAAACGGAATGCCGAGTTTTTTCGCGACCATCAGTGCATCATTGCTGTCTTCAATCCACGGACATTCATCTTCCAGCGTCACCGAAGCATCATTCCAGTTACGCATAAAAAGCGCCACCACTTCATGCCCCTGCTGCTGGAGCAGATACGCTGCCACACTGGAATCCACACCGCCGGAAAGGCCAACTACAATTTTCATAACCAAATTTGTTTACTCCTCTGAGACACAAATAATCACGCGCCCCCAGAGGGTTGCAAATTTACAACAATAATCACAAAATTCTTTTGGAGCAGGCAGTTGGGATTATTCGTTCACGTGCGGTCCCGCTTTCACTACTCGCTTGCCGCGCCGGCTGGCGCCGGCGCGGCAGAGCTCAGACAGGCCGTTCAATCGGGGCTATTAGGGAAGTTTCTGGACATTGTTTCACGTGAAAATTTTTCCAGATTCACTCATGATTTTAAAAAGCTGTACTTTTATCTGAAATATCTCACCCCATGAAAAAGGCAGCTTTTTTCCTATTTGTGATCCTTTCGGTTTCATTGCAGGCACAATTCACTTCTGCAGTAGCATCAGATTCGCGCTGGACCTTTGGCGGTTCGGCCGGTCTTGGCGGTTCTTTTGGCAGTGGAAGTGCTACGTCGGTGTACCTCTCACCGCGCGTAGGATACAAACTCACTGAAAGTACGGAAGCCGGACTGGCCGGTAATTTCACCTGGACCAACTCCAGGTATTATTCAGCAACAACGGTGGGTGTCGGCCCTTTCCTGAATCAGTATATCGGCCGCAATTTTTACCTGAGCGCTCTATTTCAGGAATACTTTTTTAATCAGAAAAACAAAGTAAACAATCTGAAATATTCGGGGGATGAAACGGCATTGTATCTGGGTGCTGGCTTTATGCAGCGCATCGGCGACCGTGCCTACCTCCAGATTGGCGGGATGTACAATGTGTTGTATGATAAAGATAAATCCGTCTTCAGCAGCGGTTTTGTGCCGAGTGTGGGCGTTGTGTTCGGCTTATAAAAAAATAAACTGCCGCAGCTTCAGCTGCGGCAGTTTTGCTTAAGGTTTTTGATTGATGAAATAAACAGCTTCTTCTTTTCCCCAGTTCGGGTGGAGTGGGGTGGCGGGTTTAAATCGGTCATACTGCGCCAGCGCTTTTTGGAACAGCTGAACGGCTTTTTCCTTATCACCGCCGAACTGCGCCGGCGTGAAATACATGTCTTCTGCACGCAGCAGCGTAATCCGTGGATTTTCCGGCGACAGTTGTTCCGCTTTTGCCAGTGCCTGCAAGCCCAGCTTGCTTTCCGTCATGTACCGTTCCTGCGGGTTCACCAGCATTCTGAGGCCGTGAATCATTTTTTGCACCACATATAATTCACTGTCGTCTTTATTGAGCTCGATGGCTTTGTCCAGTTGCTTTTGCGCTTCGGTTGTGATCGCATCCATCGTGGAAAAATCGTCGTTGCGCATCATGACCCGTCCGCGCGCCACCGTACTGAGTGCTGCGTAATAGTAGGGCAGGTACTGCGTTTTCTCTTTTTCGGCAATCCTGATAAAAGCATGGCTGGCAGCCGTGAATTCTTCCGGCGTTTTGGCTTTGTCCATTTGCGCGATTTTTTCGGTCATGGCCTTTTCGTAAGTAGTTTGTCCGGCTAACGAAAGCGACAACAGACAAACAAACAGTAACAATAAATTTTTCATAATAATAATTTTAAAAGTGATTTGGAGGGTTTAAAGATAGTCGTATTTAGAGAATAGATATTTAGAGAACAGATGTTTAGAAAATAGATATTCAGATAATAGATATTTAGTTAGGAGACACTCAGATGATAGATATTAGAGGTTGCTATTAATGGCTTCTTCTGTGCGGTCCGTTCCAAAGCTGATGAACGCTCCCACAAAAATGAAACTGTTGCTGGCTGGTGTTACTGCCCGGCTTCGCAACCCATCTCCGGAAAACTGATAACCGTACACATTTTTTTCGCCGAGCACATTATTTAGTGCCAGAACAAAAACAATAAATGATTTCCGGTCGGCTTTTCCCAGATTTGGCAAATAATTTAGGCTTATATTCAGGGCGCTGTAGGACGGTGTGGTTCCGCGGTTTTGCAGTATGTAACTTCCCGTGGCGTCCGGTTGAAAATGATAATACGGTCGTCCGGTTGCGTAGGTATAGGAAACATTAAATCCTGTTTTCCATCGGGTCACAAACTTCTTCGCCACGAGAGAAGCCGTATGGCCGGCTGCAAAGTCCGGAAAGAGCATGCGGTCATACACTCTGTCGTTTCGGCGGGAATCCAGGTAAGAATAGGAAATCCAGTAGTCAATTCCCGGCAGCGTTTTGCGGTCGCGCCAAAAGAGTTCGGCACCGCCCGCATATCCTTTCCCGTCATTATTCACCGCCGTTTCCTGGTGATTTAAAAATTTTGTCTGAACAAGATGGTCGTATTTTTTATAAAAACCTTCCAGTCGCAGATTACGCCCGCTGATATTTTGCTCCAGCTGAAATACATAATGTGTCGCTCCTTCATAATCAGGAACATATGTGCTGACCAGCTGCATTTCAGACGTCTGATAATATATTCCGGTGGCCAGGGAAGCCGTAAGGTTTTTTGAGAAACGGTAAGCGGCCGCCAGGCGTGGTGCGATATTCCAGCGCTTCAGCAAATCGCTGTATTCGGTGCGAACTCCTGCTTTCACTGAAAAGATCTTGCTGAAAGCCAGATCGGTTTCGGCAAAACCGGCCGTCAGATGATCATCATATTGCAATGGTTGCGGCAGGAAGGAAAGCCTGGTGATTTCGTGGCTGTCATTGTATTCTATCCCGGCGCGCACGGCGGATATTCGGTTAATTTTTCTTTCTGCCGTGGCGCGGACATTAAAATAAGTGTCGGCCTTGATAATTTCAGTCTCAGCTATTTTTTCTTCTGCCTGCAAAGAAAGTTGATCAATTTCATTTTTATTATAGGTTGCTGACGCTCCTGCCTGCAGTAACCACGCACCGGTTTTCTGCCGGAAGGATAAACTGTGAAACGTGTTTTTACCTTTCAGAAAAGTTTGTTCTGTGTCGGCTTCCGGTTCCAGACTTTCACGCTGTACACCAACGCGGTTCGCATCCAGGCTTCCGTAATATTTAAACATGCCGCCGCTTTTGGTTTTATGATGGAAATTAAATTTGGTGCCGATACTTTCCGGCGCTTTTTTAAAATCAGTATTAAAAGAAAGCAAATCAGTCATCAGTCCTAAATTGGAATATGAAGTATTTATTCCTGCAGACGTATTTTGGTTTTGATTAACATATTGATAGCCTCCACTGATAAATAAAGGTGAAATGCTGAGATTTGCCGCATTCTCATCCGGAATATCAATGCTTTCCAGAATCAGCACGGAAGAAAGTGCCTGTCCGTACGCGGCGGAATAGCCACCACTGGAAAAGACATTGCCTTTAAACAAAG
This sequence comes from Chryseobacterium salipaludis, assembly GCF_022968825.1. Classification (GTDB taxonomy): domain Bacteria; phylum Bacteroidota; class Bacteroidia; order Flavobacteriales; family Weeksellaceae; genus Kaistella; species Kaistella salipaludis. Next base: position 241,156 of record NZ_JALHKS010000002.1, on the reverse strand, counting down.
AAGTATCAAGCCGGTCCATCGCTTTCAGCCCGGGAACCGTGTTGCCGAAAAAGGTGTTCACCAGCGTATCATCCATATAGAAGCGGGTTTCCCGGCCGCTGCCGCCACGCACAAACAAGCCGGCCATATCGCCTACCTTTTGCACACCGGGCAAAGTTTCCAGTGCGGCTGTAATCTGACCGTTGGCTCCGGCGGTCGTATAAATATCCAGCGGAGACAATAAAACCGTCGCACGGTTGCGATCACTAGCTTCAATGGAGCCGGCGGAAATAACAACGGCATCAATTTCCGAGAACTGCTCTGCAAGTTGCGCATCTGTTTTCAACGGTTGTCCGTTCAGGTTGACGGCGGTTTCATAACTCGTATATTTTGGATGCGAAAAAACGAGCGTGTGCGGACCGGTTTCTTCTGTTGTTAAAGAATAAAACCCTTCCTGATTGGTGGTGCTGCCGTCATAGCTGTCTTTTAAAGTAACCGAAACATCCGAAATGGGTTTCCCGCGGAAAGTAACAGTCCCGCTGACTTGCGTTTGGGCGTGTAACAAGACACTTTGAATTAAAAACAGACCAATACAGAAGCGGAGTTGTAGTTTCATTATTGTAATTTTACACCGGTAAAGCTATTACGGAATAACATTTGCTGAAAAAATAATCCACTAAACGGTGCTTTTCTGCAACTGAACCGTAGATTACGCCACATTAAAAACAATAAAAAATAAACTTTATGAAAATCGCTACGCTTTCTACTGTATTGTGTGCAGCGGCCATCGCTGTTTCCTGTACAACCACCAAGAATTACGCTATCAACGCCAAAAGCGGCACCCAAACTCAGGGCACTGCTGAATTTAAGCAGTCCGGTAAAATGGTTTCCCTTGATTTAAATGCTTATAAACTCACGCCGGGAATTCATGCGGTACACATCCATGAGTTTGGCGACTGCTCCTCTGCTGATGGTTCATCGGCTGGTGGCCATTGGAACCCTACGCATGAAATGCACGGCAAATGGGGGAAAGATGAGCACCACATGGGCGACATCGGAAATTTAATGGCTGATAAAGACGGCACTGCCCGGCTGACGTTCAAAACCGATAAATGGTGCTTGGGCTGCAGCGATGAAACGAAAAATATTCTGGGCAAGTCGCTCATTATCCACGCGGATAAAGACGATTTCCAATCCCAGCCAACCGGAAACGCAGGCGGACGCGTAGGTTGTGTGGAGATTAAGTAAAAATTCGCTGTAAATAAGCTTGGGGAAAATAAAGAGAAATTTACTTCCCTACGCAATAATAAAAATCCCGGTCGTTGCTACGACCGGGATTTATTGTGTGAAATAATTTTAATTTAAGATTCTGCAGCAGTTTTTTCTGCCTGCTTCATACCTTCCAGCGCATCCTTGGCATCATTCAGCTTCAATGTTACCGTTTCCCCTTCGGTCAAATGTTTATTAATTAACATCTCAGCCAGCAGGTCTTCTATATATTTTTGAATTGCACGTTTTAGCGGTCGTGCGCCAAAATCTTTATCCCAGCCTTTTTCTGCCAGGAACTCCTTGGCTTCATCAGTAAGCTCCACTTTATAGTTCAGCTTTTCCAGTCGCTTATAGAGCTTGTTAAGCTCCAGGTCGATGATCTTAGCAATATCTTCTTTTTCCAGATTATTAAAGATGACAATGTCATCAATCCTGTTCAGGAACTCCGGTGCAAAAGCTTTCTTCAACGCGTTTTCAATCGTGCTGCGCGCACGTGCATCGGTAGAACTTTGTCTTGCCGTGGTGCCGAATCCAACGCCGTCTCCGAAATCTTTCAGGTCGCGCGTACCGATATTGGAGGTCAGGATAATAATAGTATTTCTGAAATCGATTTTTCGGCCCAGTGAATCAGTTACAAAACCTTCATCCAGAACCTGCAGCAGGATATTAAATACATCCGGGTGTGCTTTTTCAATCTCGTCGAGCAGTACCACCGCGTATGGTTTTCTGCGTACAGCTTCGGTTAATTGTCCGCCTTCTTCATATCCCACATATCCCGGAGGCGCTCCGACCAGTCGGGAAACAGCGAATTTTTCCATGTATTCACTCATGTCAATACGGATGAGGGCTTCATCGGAATCGAACAGTTCGCGCGCCATTACTTTCGCTAACTCGGTTTTACCAACACCGGTAGTCCCCAGGAAAATAAACGTTCCAATCGGGCGGTTCGGATCTTTCAAGCCGGCGCGGTTTCTTTGGATGGCTTTCACCACTTTTTTCACTGCGTCCTGCTGGCCAATCACCTTGCCATTCAGCATAGTGTCCATTTGTGACAGTTTATCGAGTTCGTTCTTACCGACTTTTGTCACCGGAATTCCGCTCATCATCGAAACAACTTCCGCTACGTTTTCTTCGGTAACGGTTTCTTTTTTCTCCTTCACATCTTTATCCCAGGCTTCCTGCGCCAGGGTAAGTTCCATTTGCAGACGCTCTTCTTCATCCTTGAGCTTGCGAGCTTCCAGGTAATCCTGTTTTTTCACAGCACGCTGCTTTTGCTCCTTAATCTCTTCGATGTTCTTTTCGAACTCGATGATTTCAGTCGGCACTTTCATGTTTTTAATGTACACGCGGGAACCTGCCTCATCCATTGCATCGATGGCTTTGTCCGGCAGGAAACGATCGGTGATATACCGTGAAGTTAAGTTCACACACGCCAGAATCGCTTCGTCCGTGTAGGTTACATTATGGTGGTCTTCGTATTTATCCTTAATCTGATTCAGGATCTGCACGGTTTCTTCTACTGTTGTAGGTTCTACCATTACCTTCTGGAAACGACGTTCCAGTGCGCCATCTTTCTCAATGTACTGACGGTATTCGTCCAAAGTAGTTGCACCGATGCATTGGATTTCTCCGCGCGCCAGGGCAGGTTTGAACATATTGCTGGCATCCAGGCTTCCGGTAGAAGATCCGGCACCCACGATGGTGTGCAACTCATCAATAAAAAGAATAACGTCGCGGTTCTTTTCCAGTTCCGTCATGATCGCCTTCATGCGCTCTTCGAACTGGCCACGATATTTGGTTCCTGCAACAAGGCTGGCCAAATCAAGCGTAATCACACGTTTGCCATATAACACACGCGATACTTTTTTCTGCTGAATGCGCAAGGCCAGACCTTCTGCAATAGCAGATTTACCTACGCCCGGCTCACCGATCAGCAAAGGATTGTTCTTTTTGCGGCGGGAGAGAATCTGGGAAACTCTTTCGATTTCTTTTTCACGCCCGATAACCGGATCCAGTTTGCCGTCGCGAGCAAGTGCTGTCAGGTCACGTCCAAAGTTATCGAGTGTGGGTGTTTTGCTTTTGCCACTGCCGAGGCTGCCGGTAGGCTTTCTCATCTGTCCGTATTCTTCGCGTTCATCATCATCGTCATAAGCACTCATTTTGGGCGTTTCGCCGGAGCTTTTCATAATCTTCTGATACTCTTTGGAAATGCTCTCATAATCGATGTCGTAGGAACCCAGGATACTGGTAACAGGGTCTTCCGTTTTATACAGAATTCCCAGCAGCAGGTGTACCGTATTAATCTCACTGCCCTGATACTGGCGGCACTCCAGCTCTGAACGTTTCACGGCCTGATCGGCCATCTTTGTAAAAGAAATTCTGTCACTGGCGCCGGTATAAGGATTAACGCCGGTGAGCGACATGGTTTCTATTTTTCGTTTTATCTGGGTAAGGTCCGCACCAAGGCTGCTCATCATTTCGCGCGCAGAATTCTCAGTCTTGATCATTCCAAGCAGGAAATGTTCCGTATTCAGGAACTCGCTGTGCAGGCGGCGGGCTTCATTTTTACTTTGTTTGAAAACCTGGTCCAAACCATTGGAAAATTGGTGATCCATATTATTGTTTCTCGTCTTTAAATTAATTGGCGGGACGGTGTAATTTCCCGGCTTACTCAAAGTTACAAATACTTTACCAAAGACAAATCAGGACGATATGGCAGAAAAAAGTTTCTCCATCTCATTGAAAATGTTTAGGTTTGTGTCCCAACATTTTAAAATAATGACTCCGGAGATTGTCGATATTGCCGGCTATGCGGCTTCTTTTTTTATCGTTCTCAGCTTTGCGCTGAGGGATATTCGCCAGATCCGGATCGTGAACCTTTTAGGTTGTGTTTTATTTGTTATCTATGGCGTATTTTCCGGCTATTTGTGGCCGGTCATCATTCCGAACGGAATTCTTTGCGGAATTCAGCTGTATCAATTGTTTAAGCTGGGCCGTACTAAATGAAAGTATTAGTTTCCGCCTTCAGCAGCCTGGCGACTGATCAGCGAATTGAAAAAGTTTGCCAGACACTTTATAACAATGGCTACCAGATAGAACTTATTGGTAATGACTGGGGTGGTGCCGCACCGATGCAGCGGCCTTATCCTTTTACAAGAATTCAGCACCGCGCCACTTCTTTAAAGACCGCCTATCCGGAATTCAACTGGAAATTGTATCAGCTTTTAAAACAAAAGGCGGATAAAAATACCATCCTGCTGGCCAATGATCTGGATGCCTTGTGGCCCAATGTTCTGGTTGCCAAAAAACTACAGATTCCACTGGTTTTCGATAGCCACGAAATTTATACTGAAATGCCCGCACTGCAGGGAAGATTTACCCAGAAAATCTGGCGCTGGCTGGAAAACAAACTGCTGCCCAGGCTGCCGTATATGATGACGGAAAGTGAAAGCTACGCTGAATGGTTCCGACAAAAGTATCAGGTGGATCCGGTCGTCATCCGCAATATTCCGCGCAAACTGCCCGCGCCGCGACAGCTTCCTGTAAATGATCCTAAAATCTTGTTGTATCAGGGCGCCATTAATCAGTCGCGCGGGATTCCGCAAACGGTTCTGGCCATGAAAGAGCTCAATGACGTTATTTTCAAAATAGCCGGCGACGGCCCGAAGCGTAAAGAATATGAAAATCTGGTGCGGCAGGAAAACCTGACTGATAAAGTTATTTTCCTGGGTAAATTACTGCCGGAGGATTTAAGGAAAGTAACTGCCACGGCAGATGCAGCCATTAGCCTGGAAGAAAATGGTGGCGTCAGCTATCTGTATTCACTGCCAAATAAAGTGGGGGACTGCATCCAGGCGCGAGTGCCGCTGGTGCTCATTAATTTCCCGGAAATGAAACGAATTTATAACCGCTTCAGAGTAGGGGAAATGACAGAAAGCCACGAACCCGCGGAAATTGCCGCCAAAATCCGGACTGTGCTTGCCAATGGCCGGCAATTCTACCAGAAGGCGCTTAATGCAGCGGCGGAGGAATATTGCTGGGAACAGGATGAAGCCCGACTACTGCAATTGTTCGCACGCGTGCAGGCAGAAAACTTTAAGTAAAAAGAATTATTAGTCCTCGGCGGCCAAAGCTACTTCGGGGGTGTGCTCGTACATCTGCGTCATCTTTTCAATTTCCTGCTTAATTTGGATAATCAGGTTTGGCGGCGAAAGTACCTGGCAGCGCGTGCCAAAGGATAAAATCTCCTGCCGGAAATCATACGTGGGCGCAAGGAACATTTCAAAGACTACACCGGTTTCCGTTTCAGCAACTACTTTTTGCGAATGATGCAGCGGCAGTGCTTTAATATACTTCGCCTGATGTTCATCAAACCAAAGCCTGACCGCAGTTGCCGGCTCGTCGGTGTTCGGTGCGATAATCCCAAAGGCATCTTTAAACAATTCGTCCACATTTATCGCCAACGGCGCAAAGGAACTGCCGGAAATCTCGAGGTCAGACATGCGATCCAACCCGAACGTGCGGAGCGGCATTTCCTCACCACCTGCCCGCTTTTCACTTGCCAGCAAATACCAGCGCTGGCGAAACTCCTTTAGTGCCACCGGTTTCATGACGCGATGTTGCGGTTCATCTTTCCAGAAATTCCGGTAAGTGAAGGTGATTATTTTTGAATGTTTAATGGCGTGAATCAGTCCATTCAGCAAATCCAGTCCGCGCGAAATGCGCTGCTCAAACAGCATGATATTGCTGTCGCTCTTCGCTTCCCGATACGCCTGTACCAGCAGGAGATTATCGAAGACGCTTTCCCGATGTACTGCCAATTCTTCATTTTCAATATAATAGGCTTTCCGCCGGCGGCAAAAAGAAATTTCAATGCCGGAGACTTCAAGAATGGTGTCTTTGTCCCGGCTGAAAGTCCGTTTGGTAAAATTCAACTGCGGCAGTAAATCTTTTTCTTCAAACTTTTCCTGCAGGTACGCTTCAATTTCTTCATAATTTGCGCCCCGGTCTTTTCTTCTGCGCAGAAAATCTTCAATATACTGCAGCCGGAGCATTTGTTCTTTTTTAGCCATTGTTTATATCTTTAAGACAAACCTAATCACTCAAACGGACAGGAGGTGTCTGTTTGGCGGAATTGGTTTTTACACTTTTATAATTTTAAAATCAGGTAACGGCGTTTCTGTACCGGCAGTTCGATCGCCGTGTTTTGTATGAAAGAAGTTTGCACTTCGCGTTGCGTAATCTTTCCGGGTGCTGCTGCTCACAATGATTTCTGTCCACATTCCCGTCGCTAAGAGGTTGGCTGTTTGTCTGAAAGTTACGCTTTGCAGATATGCCGGCATGATCTGGATTTCTTTAAATTAATATAAAAGTATTGCCATCAATTTTTAAGGAAATCTAAACTAAGATAATTTTAGGCGCAGCCGCTGTACAATATTGTACAATTGATGTTGGAAATACCGGATGAAAAGGTAACTGGGCCTAAATCAGCAGGAACTTGAAATTTATTTACTTTTACGGCAAATTTATCGGATATGGTTCTTAGCAGGATTTGGAGTGCATTCATTATTTTGGCCATTTTGGTGGCCAGCCTGAAGTATGTTTTTTCAGGCCATTACAAAGCCATTTACAATGATATGGTAGTGGGCAAGAGCGGCGACACGGTACAAATTGCGACTCAGCCGTTCACAGAACTCTCACCGGGGATTCAGCAATCTTTGCAAACCCAGCAAAATGCGGAGGAACACCGAATCCATTACCGCACCGATTCTGCAAATTCCACCGTGCAGGTGTACCGTATTCAGGAAACGGACGGGGTTATCGGGACATCTGAAACTGCCGTAAAAATCTGCCTCGGTCTGATTGGTATTATGACGTTGTTTATGGGTTTTATGAGCATTGCTGAAAAAGCAGGCGGCATCAACTTATTATCGAGAATGATTCAGCCTTTCTTTTCGCGGCTGTTTCCTGAAATTCCGAAAAACCACCCCTCCTTCGGGCACATGCTGCTGAATTTTTCGGCAAATCTGCTGGGGCTTGATAATGCGGCAACTCCCTTCGGACTTAAAGCGATGGAAAGTTTACAAACCTTAAATCCTGATAAAGAGCGCGCCAGTAATTCGCAGATTATGTTCCTGTGCCTGCACGCCGGCGGACTAACTTTAATTCCGGTTTCGATTATCGCGATCCGCGCTTCGATGGGTTCAGAAACCCCCACCGATATTTTCCTGCCGTGCATGATTGCAACGTTTGCGGCGACACTGGCGGCCATGATTATCGTTTCGCTGTATCAGAAAATCAATTTGCTGCAGCCTATCGTACTTGCGTACGTAGGCGGCATTTCAGCGATTGTTGCACTACTGGTGGTTTATCTTGTCAGCCTGAGCAAAGAAGGGTTGGATAGTTTCAGTATGCTGCTGAGCAACGGTATAATTCTGCTGATTTTCTTCGCAATTGTACTGGGTGGTATTTATAAAAAAATTAATGTTTTTGATGCGTTCATCGACGGTGCGAAAGAAGGTTTCTGGACCTGCGTGAAAATTATTCCGTACCTCGTCGGAATGCTGATTGCCATTTCCTTACTGAGAACTTCCGGTGTTTTTGATGTGCTGATCGATGGGATGAAATGGGTAGCGTATGTGGTTGGTTTTGATACGCGTTTTGTTGATGGTTTACCCACGGCGCTCATCAAACCCCTTTCCGGGTCCGGTGCCCGTGGGATGATGGTGGACACCATGCAGACTTTCGGTGCCGACAGTTTCCAGGGCAGACTTGCGGCGGTGTTGCAGGGAAGTTCGGACACTACTTTTTATGTGATTGCTGTATATTTCGGTGCCGTAGGAATTAAAAATACCCGATATACGGTTACGGCGATGCTGCTGGCAGATCTGGTGGGAATTATTACATCGGTGGTGCTGGCGTATATTTTCTTTGCGTAGTTTTTTTACGCGAATGGCGCGAATTAATACGAATGACACCATAGCGCAAATTAATTGATAAGGTTTTCGACCAGAATATCTTCATCAAGTTCCTCCCAATGGATGCCTTCACCTTCGCCGATAAAGCGCCACTTTTCAAGCTGAGAAACGGAAGCATTTCTCAGTTTGGGAAACCACTCGAGCGGAACTAATAAAATACGGCCGTCTTCTAGTTCAATGCGCATCATGTCATTTTCGAAGGCAACTGATGATGCTTTATTTGATTTATTGATGAGTAAAGTATTCATTCCATTTAGCAATTAACAAAGGCAGATGTGCCTCAATGATTAAACGTATTTCCTTCAGTTGTTTCGCGGAAAATTTACTGCTTTTAATCAATTCTACCGGAACCAGGTTAAACTTGGCAACTGCTGACTGTTTCTCTACGTGAAAATGTATCGGCAAGTGGTCATTGCTGTAAGAGAAGAACCGGAATCCATTGTATAAAAGTACTGTTGGCATTAATTCAAATATACTTAATTTTCCACTCTTTAAAAAATATTGAACGTATGATCCACGACAAAGACTACATTATCCGCATTGTAAAACAGTTTTCCGAATTTCTGACGATGAAACTTCTGGAGAAGAATGAAGGCGAACTGCCGGAAGAGCAACAGCGTATCTTTGAAACCAATATGAATGATACGTTCAAAATGACCTTTGAGGAACTGGCAGCGATGCCGGCTGAAGAGGTTATTCAGCTTATTGAAGCAAAAGACAGCAGTCATCATATTCCTTACTACGAACTGCTGGGGCATTTGTTCTATTTTAAAAATAAAGAAAATGCAAATGCAGATTACGCTTTGAAGGCCAAAACCTTTTATGAAAAGTATCTGCAGGTGAGCGGTATTTTTTCCTTGCCCATTGTAGCGAGAATTGGGGAATTAAGTGCACAGTTGTAACATCCGCAAAAATTCTTCGTCTTATTCCCTAAACTCCCCACATGAAAAAATCTGCTGTCCTGTTGCTGAGCCTCGTTTCTGCTGCTGTCTTTTCCCAAAAGAAGTGGACCCTGCAGGAATGCGTGAATTATGCCGTGCAAAACAATCTGCAGGTAGTCCAGAGTTCTTTAAATAAGTCCGCGCAGGAAAACGCACTGGAAGTGGCTAAGCGGCAGTATCTTCCGTCCGTATCAGGAACCATTGGCAACAATGCAAGTTTCGGAACGGGTAACGCCGGCACTTTCGTCCGTTCGGATAACTTTAGCAACAATGCCAATGTGGGCGCAGATATCCTGGTGTTCAACAACGGCCGTCTCGAAAAAAATATCCGTCGAAGTGAAGCTGAAGTGCAGGCGAGCGAGTACGATGTGCAACGCATCAAAGACGATATTTCCTTACAAATTGCCCAGCAGTATCTGAACATTTTACTTAACCGCGAAATTACACGCATTGCCGAGAGTGCCCTCGAAAATGCCGAGCGTACCTACGACCGCGCAAAAATCACCACCGAAGTGGGCACCACCGCACAAACCGTGCTGGCAGAAGCTACCGCTGCGCGTGCCCGCGAGAAACAAAATGTGAGCACCGCGCGGATTAATACGGACCGCAGTCTTTTCGCGCTGGCCATGCTGCTGCAACTCACCGATTACAAAGACTTCGATGTGGCGGAAGTTCCCGTGCAGGAAGATCCGACCGCACCGCTGTACACCGCGACGGGCATCCTCGATACTGCGCTGCAAAACCAGCCACAAATTAAAGCAGCCGAAAGCCGCATCACCGCCGCCGAAGCACAGACAGAAGTTAATGAAACCGCGTTCTGGCCCACCGTTTCTGCGACCGCAGGTTTTGGCAGTTCCTATTTCTACCTCTTCAATCCTGGTAAGGATATGAACGGGAACACCATTCAGCAGGCCAGCTTTTTTAATCAGTATAAAGACAGCTTCGGACAGCAATTGGGGCTTTCTGCCAATATCCCGATTTTCAACAAAGGCATTACGCGGCTGAACGTGGAACAGTCTAAAATCAATGAAGAAATCGCCCATACTTCCCTGGCACAGCAAAAGCAAGAAGTATTGCAGAATGTACAGCGCGCCCAGTTTGATGCCGAAAGTAATTACGAAGCCTGGCTGGCCGCCGCAGAAGCGGAGAAAAGCACCAAACTGGCGCTCGATTTTGCTGAGAAAAGTTTCAATGCCGGTCGCAGCACTGTGTACGATTTAAACAATGCAAGAAACAGCTATGCCAATGCCCAGGGCAGTGTAGCGCAGGCCAAATACAATTACCTCTTCAGCCTCAAGCTCCTGAATTTCTACGCCGGAATTCCGTTGTCCCTATAAAATATTCTTGCATGACAAGAAGCTAAATCCCTAATTTTGTGGCATGTCTATTATTGCCCTGCAGCCTTTTCTTCCGGCAGACACCGAATGCCTGGCATACCTGAAAAAATGGTTTGGCGCGCATCATATTCATCTGAAACTAACCCGCGAGCGTGCGACCAAACTCGGTGATTACCGCAAGCTCGGGAAGAACGAGCACCGGATTACCATCAATGGTACCCTGCCGCCGCAACTGTTTTTCTTTGTGCTCACCCACGAGCTGGCGCACCTCATTGCGTTTGACCGCTACGGTTTACGAATTATGCCCCACGGCAAAGAATGGAAACAGATTTTTCGGGAGATGCTGCTGGAAAGCCTGAGCTTGTATGAAGAGGAGTTGCAACCCATTATTAAGCGATTTGCTGCCGCGCCCAAAGCCAGTTTCACTGCCAGTCCCGATTTGGTTCGCTATTTCGATGTGCGGGAGCCGGCTGATGAAACATTGTATGTGGGTGACCTGCTGGTAACAGACCGTTTCCTCTACCGGAATGAGGCATATCAGATAGAAGAGAAGCGGAAAAAAAACTATCTTTGTGTGCATGCGAAAACCGGCCGCAAGTATATTTTCAAGGCCATTGCCCGCGTGGAAAAAATTTCATGATTTACTTTGACTATGGCGCATAGCAATAACTACTGCATTATTATGGCGGGCGGCATCGGCAGCCGTTTCTGGCCCATGAGCACTCAGAAATATCCCAAGCAGTTTCAGGACATTCTCGGTACCGGGAGCACGATGATTCAGCAGACTTACGACCGCATCAGCCGGATTGTGCCGCCGGAAAACATATACGTGATCACCAACCGCGAGTATATCGCGCTTACCCAGCAGCAACTGCCGGATCTTTCGGTGGACAACATTGTGGGCGAACCGATGATGAAGAACACGGCTGCCTGCAACATCTATATGGCGCAGAAAATTGCCGCACGCGACCCCAAGGCAAATATCGTCGTGCTGCCGGCAGACCATCTCATTCTGAAAGAAGATTTATTTCTGGAAAAGGTTGCCCTGGCGTTTAACCTTGTGCAGGAAAATGACTATCTCGTCACGCTCGGGATTCAGCCGACACGTCCCGAAACCGGCTATGGCTACATTCAGTATCTGGATCAGGGCGATTCGCAGTATTATAAAGTCATCACCTTTACCGAAAAACCGAGCCTCGAAATTGCACGGACTTTTCTGGAAAGTGGCGATTTCCTCTGGAACGCCGGCATTTTTATCTGGAACGTGCAGTCCATCCTTTCTGCCTTTGCGGAATATCTGCCCGAAATGTCTCAGGATTTCGCTGCCTGCGAATATAATAGCGAGCGCGAACAGGGGTGCATTGATTTGATTTATCCTAAGGTAAATAAAATTTCCATCGATAACGGAATCCTGGAAAAAGCGCAGAACGTGTTTGTAATCCCCGCTGATATTGGCTGGAGCGATCTGGGCACCTGGACTTCCGTGTACGAAAATGCGGCAAAAGACGATTCCAAAAATGCCGTCAAATCCCGCCATGTGCTGACGTATAACGCAAAAGGAAACATCATCAACCTTAAAAATAAAAATAAGGCCGCAGTCATCGATGGGCTGAAGAACTACATCATCGTGGATACCGATAAAGCCTTGCTGATTTGCCCGCGCGATAATGACCAGCTTATCAAAGATTACGTGCAGGATTTGAAAACCCTGAAGAAAGGCGATAAATTTTTATAGGAGCAGGAAGGTGAGTGCTTCCTTTCGAGCGGCGTCGCGCTGTCCATTATATCCCTTCGTCGCGCTGAGGCGCTCCTGCGGGGATGCCATTTCCATCGCGGCTATTGAGGGAGGCAGCCGCGATTCTGATGGATTTTTTTTAAACTTTACATATAAACCCTGTCCAGGATCTGCTGAATGTTCAGCTCTTCCAGGCAGGCCCAGTCGCCGCGGTAACACGGCCGGTCGCCAAAAACCGAGCACGGCCGGCAGCTGAGGTCTTTTACCTGGACCACATCTTCCTCGTTTTGTCCGTAGCCCAGGAAGCCGGCAAAAGGATGTGTGGAACCCCAGACGGAGATACAGCGGGTACCCATTAAACTCGCCAGGTGCATATTCGCTGAGTCCATGGAAATCATGAGTTCCAGTCCCGCAATTTTTTCCAGTTCTTCTTTCAGGCTGAGTTTGCCGGCCAGGCTTTCGGTATTCGGCAGTTGCTGCTGCCAGCTGTTCAACACCTCGGTTTCTGCTTTGCCGCCACCGAAAAGATAAATAGGATATTGCGCTGCCAGCCTCCGCACGAGTTCATAGGTTTTTTCCAGTGGCAGCATTTTGCCTTTGTGCTGCGCAAACGGTGCCACGCCGATTCCTTCTTTACCCGGTCGCGAGCGCAATTGGTGCGATAACACCAGCGGAAAGCCCATGGCCCGGAAGACATCGGCGTAGCGTTCGGTAGTACGTTTGAGTGGCTGCTTATCGAGGTGGCAAATATTGGTCAGCGTTTCCTTGTCCTTCTTGCCTTTATTAATTTTATAAACCGGAAAGCCGTTTTTCTGAAAAAAAAGATCCAAAGTTTTGGCGCGGATCACATCGTGCAGGTCCGCGATATAATCTGGCTGAAATTCTTTCACGAGCAGGCGCCCGAGCTTGCGCAGGCCCCAGAAACCTTTGTATTCCTCAAAATCAATTCCTTTAAAGGTCAGCCGCGGAATGCCATTAAATAAATCTGCAAAATTCCGGCGCGAAACCATTACGATTTCCGCGTCGGGATTTTGTTCCAGGAACTCCCGGAACACCGGCACCGTCATGGCGACATCGCCAAACGCCGAAAAGCGGTATGCGAGAATGCGCTTCACGATTTCAGCTGGAACGCGACGGCGTAAAACTTCAGTTGTTTGGTCATCGCCATCAAGCCGTTGGCGCGCGACGGCGACAGGAATTCCTGCAAGCCAATTTGCTCGATAAACTGAAAATCAGAATCCAGGATTTCCTGGGTAGTGTGGCCGCTGTAAATACTGACCAGCAGGGAAATAATTCCTTTCGGCAAAATACCGTCGGAATCTGCCTTGAAATAGAGTTTACCGTCATTGAAACTTGCGTCCAGCCATACTTTGGACTGGCAGCCTTTGATCAGGTTGGTCTCGGTTTTCTTATCCTCGGGCAAACCTTCCAGCTCTTTTCCGAGGTCGATAATATATTCGTATTTCTGCTCCCAGTCATCCATAAAGTCAAAAGCCTCCACAATTTCCTGCTGTTTTTCCTGTATCGTCATTGCGCTGTTTCTTTGGTGCAAAGATAGGAAATTGTGAGGGGAGCGTTCCAGTGAAAATAAAAAGCTGCTCTTGTGAAAAGGGCAGCTTTGAATGTTATAATAAGATGCTATTATTGTGGGGTAAGTGTATAAGTTAAAGTAGTGGTGAAAGTTTTGCTCTGCTCTGTTCCCAGCTTTGTGAAATACGCATTATTGCCTTTACCGGCGTAGGTGACATTAATTGATGAATCATTTTTTCCATAAGCCGCTGTGTACAACGTTTTCTTGGCTGCATCATTAAGGGTGCTTACGAGAATGTCTTTGTCACGAAAATTTTCTAGCCCATCTGTCGTTCCTTTGGTAGCAATAAGGCGTACACCCAAATCGTTAAATTCTGAATTGCTACTTTCTACCATTAACTGAAATCCACCTGTGCTGTACACAGTAAGGTGATCCTTATTTTCGGATTTTACACCATCTTGATAATGTTTTTTTGTTTTATATTCTAAAGTAATATTCTTCTGATTATTTTTAACTACCAAAGTTTGAATTGCGTTCAGTTTAACGTTTAAGGTGACCTGGTCACTAACGGACGGCGCTTGTAAGGTAGAAGGAGTTACTTGGCCAAATAGGCTAGCAGAAAAAGCTAAAAAAGCAAGGGTAAATAAAAGGCTGATTTTTTTCATTACGTGTATTTATTTTTTGTCTGTTGTGTATGCCGTTTTTTGACGTGGCAAAGATAGAAAGAAGCAATCAGGAAACAATTATTAAAAAACACAAAACACCTATTAAAATTAACAATACTTTAATTGTTATTTTAAATTAAGCTAATATTCCAATTATATAGTAATAAAAATTATAAAAGGAATAAATGGACACAGGTTGCAACATTTATTAATAATAATAAAAAGATAATGGTTTATGGTTTATAAAAAGGCATTTGGTTATCTGGTTAAATGGTGGTTTCTGCACTGGAGGGCGGTGATTTAAAACTCTTAAATCCAGTAAATAGCACATTTTGTCAAAATTGAATACGCTTTGTCGCCACATGAAGATTGACAGGTTCTCGAGCCTAAAAATTGGATTTTAAACAAACGATTAAATACTGCAAATTACTGCTTGTGGTTAGTTGCCAAACCGTTTTATTTCCACTTTCTTTTCCTTAATATATAAAATTACGGTGGGCAGCTCCGTAAGTTGATCCGCTGTTATCCTGATTTTGTTAAAATGATCTTTCACATATACGTGGGCGGGCAGGGATTCTGTATTTAATAAAACCTGGTAGATTCCTACCGGCAGAAAAGCGTTCAAGGAGCCATTGCTGTCTGATCGGTATTTAAAGCGCGTACCACTCTCATGTTCAAAAATCAATTCGAATCCCTCCAGGTTTGCCTGTACTTCAAAACTGATCCGCGCGTCATAGTTGGGATCAAAAATGAATTGTGTTTTAGCCCGCCCGGTGCGCTGAAGTGGAATTTGTGCCTCGGTTTTTTTGACTGCAACCTGAATTTGCCTCTCTGGTGCGTACCAGCGCTGGCCCGGAAAAGTAAGGGCATAGGAGCCGTAAGGTACGCCGCGGTAATTAATCGTGCCGTTTGACAAAGTGGTAAGCGTTGCATTATTGATTTTAACCTGCCGGTCGTGTGCAATTTCATCTCCTTTATCAAATATACCGTTGCTGTTGTAATCATAGAAAAGGAAAAGATTCAAATTTCCTTTTTGAATCGTATGATCGGGGGAAGCGGTGGGTAGATTATAGCGCACTCCGGTCTGAATGTAGTTTTGCCGAAAAGTGTAATTATTATTTGAATGGAAGTTCAGGTTGGCTCCGGCAGTCCAGGTGAGATTTCGCACCGGCATCCATTCCGCCTGTAGGGCAACAGCGTAATTATCTCCATAAAAGGAGTCTTTGTTCCATATGCCATTGGCGGCTACGAAAAGTCTGTCTTTCAGAATGTCTTTTCTGTAAGAAGCTGTAAAGCTTGTTTTTTCTACCGGCGCTTTTCGGTTATAAGCCAGCAGAAGATCGCTGATAAACATACTACCGTGCTGCCAAGTGGCATTCAGATGGAAATTTTTAAAATTATACCCTAGCTGACTCTGAAAATATAAAGTTGTGTCGTCGCCTGACCTGCTGAATAGGCCTTCTGCCAATGTTAATGAAATCACATGCTTATAAGACCTGCTGCGCCAGTTAAAACTTTCGGTAATATAAGCGCCGGTAATCCCTACCGTTTCTCCCTGATTGTAATAATTTGAGCTTTCTCTGCTGAAAGAAGGTGAAACGGATGCCGAGAGTTGATCACTGAGTTTGAAAGAAGTGCCAATACTGGCACGCAGCGTCGTGCTTTCGTTTCTCAGATTAAAAAGCGAAAGATCGTGCGGACGGTTTCTGTACAAGCTGAATCCTGCAAATGCCGTAACTTCACCAAACTGCCGGTTTAATCGTTCTTCTAACACGAGGGAGCCGCGTCGGTACCCTGCATAATAAGGGCTGCTGAAGTAGTTATTGCTGCTGTAGGTGTATGTACGGCCAAGTTTACCATTTGCTGTGAAGCCCAGCGCCCCGCCGTATGCACTTCGGCTATGATCACTGCTCATGATATAACTGCCCCCTGCGCTTATGTTCATATTATTGTCAAAGCCAGATCTTAGTTGATAGCTGTTGTTCCACAAAAACTTTTGACCGGTGTAATCCTGGTCTGCTGCCAGGCTGCTTTTGAGGATTTTATTATCAACGAGCAGAGAGCCTTTGGCAAAGGCTGCCCAACCTGTGAAGAAAGGGTTATTAAAATCAAGGAGATTGTATCCTCGCTGTACCACGCCAATACTACCTTGCCAACCGGTGGATTTTTCACGAAATAATTTAATCCCCTGTCCGGTGAAACTCATATCAATATCGGCTTCGGAAAAGCTGCCAAGTAAAATTCCTGAGCCATTCCTGGTATAACTCAGCCAGGTGTCATTTAAGATATCGGAAGAATATGCGCTCCTGTAATGCGTGTAGTTTAAATTTCCTTCCAGGTTTCCTTGAGAAACAGGAATTTTATGGTGAGCTGTGAATATGAGACCCGGATTCTGATTGAGAATGTCATTATAGTGTAAGGAAACGTGATTGGGGCTCCGCATACCATACAAAAAAGGCTGGTAACCAGGTGGTGCATAACGGCGCGAGCCGTCGGTATTGTGAACTGAAACAAACACATTTCCTCTGAATTCACCATTGGGGTCTAAGGCTGCAGTATTAATATTAAATTGGCCCAGTGACAGTAGTTCTCTGGTAGCAGTTCTGGTAAATGAAACGGTTTTTTCCGTGAAAGGCTCTACAGAAACATTTTTTTTAACTTCGCTTGTGTAGCCAGGCAGTTTTGGGAAAGTACTGACGAGAATTATGTTTTCAGTTTCGTTGCCTCCGTTAATTAGTTTTATTTCGTACGTAATAGAATCTCCCGGTGCCCGCACAAAAATTTCCGGATGCACAGGCGTTACAGATAATTGTTTTTTCGCTGCTACAGATATGGTAACAGATTGTTTACTGACGAGCAGGCCTTTTTTATCTCGCAAAAAAAGTTCGATGGATAGATTGCTGACAGGTCGGGCTTTTTGCGGTAAAATCCGTGCATTAAAAAAGTACTTTTTACCAGGTTCCAACTGAACCGAAACATTTTGATGGGATACAAGAGAAAATCCTTCCGGAACAATAATACTAGCGGTCCCGGTGAATACGTTTTGCGTGTGGTTTTCTACAGTTATAAGTAAAGAGCTGACGGAGCCGCTCTCTGTAGCAAGAGTTGACGAAGCGCTGATACGAACAGAGCTTTCCGTCAGCTGAGCATTTATTGTGTGAGCTGTAAAAATGAGCAGGACAAGGCAGAAGTGTGGAAGCCTGTGCCGGATATGAAACATTACTTTGGAATCAGCGTGTAAGTCAGGGTAGTAGAATAGTTGCCCGGACGCGCGTTAAAAATTTTTTCATCTGCAGCCTTCGTGCTGTATTTCAAATCAAAATCCTGATTTTGTGCAGAAGTGCCGGACGAATAAAGGGTCTGTGCTTCCGCAGATAATGGCAAGCGAAGGCCTCCATTAATTTGTATCCCGACCGTGCCCAGCGGTAATTGCTGCAAGCCGGATTCGTGTTCGAGTACAGGGGTCAGTGCGCGTACCTGTATTTCAAAACCTGTATTGGAGGAAACAGTAATGCCTTTTCTGTACAGGGAGTGAGTGCCCTGGGCATACTGTTCTTTGCTGTTAAATTCAAGCAGTGCAATGGTGGCAGCGGGATTTATTTTTAAGGCATATACCGGTTCGGGCGTAGACGGGCCGTAATTGGTTCCTGGATGAATTTGCATCGCCATTATTATGCTGGAAGATGAGAGTATGTTCCCATTTTGATTATAAAAGGTAAAAGTGAGGGGTACCTGGTAATTCTGCCATGATTTGTAATCATTCAGATATCCCCCGCCCTCGATGCGCAATTCATAATCGATGGTAAACTGTGCGTAGTATCGGGTTTTAAGACGATATGGAGAACGCTCTATCAAAAATTGCTCACTGAAATTCTGGAGCAGTGCATCTGATCTCGCGCCAAGCTGGGTGGCACTGATGCTTGCCAGGTCACCAGGATTATTCATGGTGATGTTTTTTATTTTCAGACTTATTTTTTGAGGTGGAAATTCTTTTGTTCCGTTCGTGATAGCGCTGGTTATACGGCTGGAGAGTGACCACGCAATTTCGTCAGGACTATCCAAATGAAATTGTACAGAGATGCCGGGATCGGTTGCAGTGCCACCGGTGGGGTGACTGATCGGGATCCAATTCCCAAAAGCGTTAATCCGTACTTGGGCTAAAGCGAAGCAGCAGAGCAGTGTCAGCAATAAGCTTATAGACTTCTTAATCATAACCAAACTCTAATTCTGCAATCTTCACAGCCCCGGAAGATTCATAATCGACAATGCTGGTAGCTACATAATTTCCTTTTTCCAAATCTGCAGGTAACTCCAGCTGCAGGTTCCGGCGGTCACCGGGCATCGTGTAAAATATAATATCGGCCGCCTTAATCTTCTTTCCGGTAGCGGTATTGAGTAAATCAGTAGTTATCGTTCCTTCTGCCCAGATATTACCCGTGTTTTCCAGCTTCATCAGTAGTTTGTTGCTTTCGCGTTTGTAGTCCAAAAACTCAATATTCGCATTGCGTGCTGATGGAAGCCGCTGGTATATTTTAACGCCTGTTCTTACCGCTATCTTGATCGAAGCTCCGCGGTCATTCACGCCATCGGAAGGATTGGTCTGCGTAATATACATCATGGCAGTGTGCACCGGCTCAGCGTTAAGAGTGGAGGGGACTGACATGCGTAGCTGAAGATCGTACGACTCTCCCGGATCCAGGCTGAATGTTTGCTTCGAGACCTGCAGCCAGTCAGCACTGCTCGTAGCAAGTGTGTTGGCATTGCTTACTACATTATTGCCGTTATCATCGTACTTCCAGTCATTAAAAGAAACACTCAGGTCCAGCCGGGCTGAAGCAGAAACATTGGTAACGGAAATCGTTTTAATGTCGCTTTCGCCGGCCCCTAACGTAAAATAGGTGCGCGGCGGCGTCACTGAAATCCCGGATTGGCCGAAAATGTAATACCATGTGAGGCTGAAAAATAGAATTAGTCGAAATTTGGTCATCCTTCTGTATTGTAATGAGATGGCAAAGATCGCTAATTATTATTGTGCTTCCAACGTGTAAGTTACATTCGTTGAGTATTCTGTGGGACCCCCTCCTTTAAAGTATTTATCCATATACTCATTTGCTTTTCCGCCCCCATAACTGATGTTGAAGTTTTTGTTGCCGCTCCCGCT
Source organism: Chryseobacterium salipaludis (assembly GCF_022968825.1). Taxonomy (GTDB): domain Bacteria; phylum Bacteroidota; class Bacteroidia; order Flavobacteriales; family Weeksellaceae; genus Kaistella; species Kaistella salipaludis. The sequence continues at coordinate 221,561 of NZ_JALHKS010000002.1, read as the reverse complement.
GCCATTGGAGATAATGTTTTGCGGTTCGGAAGACAAAGCAACAGCAAAAAGAGAAGCTCCTTCCAACTGGTTAGAGCCCGGTGTCGGCATAATACTGATGCTGCTGCTCTCTATATTGTAGTTCGGAGCATTGGTACTGGTAACTTTATCTGAAGCCGTGTGCACCTTCACACCGAAGGATCCGGTGCTGAATATCGTTAAATGATCCTTTTGTTCTGCAGTAACTCCGTTTTTGTAGTCCTCCTTTGTTCGGTATTCCAAATTAACTTCTTTCTGAGCCGGATTTACAACAATGGTCTGCACAGGGTGCAGTTTGATGTTAAGAGTGACTTCTGCATCGGTAGTTTGTCCATGTGTGATACTGGCGGTCGCTATCACCGCGAGGGTCAAAATAATATTTCTCATATGTAGTATCATGTAGCGGTTTGCCGTACTCAAATATAGTAAGAAAAAACCGTGATATTACAATTTAAACAATAAACAAGGACTGATTTATATTGGTAAAACCAAAGTGTGAAACTCCTAAGTGATTATTTGATATAAGATTATATGAGAGCAGGCGATTGAGCAATGCTACGGTAGGCTGTTGGCGCTGTTCCGACATGCGTTTTAAAAAAAGCGCTGAAGTTAGACTCCTGTGCGAAGCCAAGGGAATTAGCAATTTCCTTGATGCTCAGATCGCTGTTTAGGATTAAGGACTTGGCGCGTGTCGTCAGGTTGTCCAGCACAAATTCTTTAGCGCTTTTTCTATATACTATCTGTGTAGACCGATCCAGGGCGCGTCGGGTAATATTTAGCTTTTCCGCATAAAAACTGGTGTTCCTTTTTTCGTGCAAATGTTGATTAATTAACTTTTTAAATCGCAGAACGATGGTGTGGTGATAATTGTGCGGATTAATTTCATTCAGATCATTTTGGAAACCTTCCAGCAGTATGCGTTCCAGTATGTTATGTGCAATGAGGTAATGATGTTCTTTAACGTCAGGTGAATAAATGTTTTGCAGGTCTTTCATAAACACAGCTGTAAATGTTTCAGCATTACAAATCGAGTTTTGAAAACTGCAAGCTGTAGTAGCAGAAAAAAGACAGTCACTTTCCAGCAGGGTGATTTCAGCAAAACTTCTGCCGAAGAATTCAGTACTGAATAAAATAACCTGCGCGGCAGTATTGTCCTGCTTAAGAAACCGTTGCGTTACATCCGGTGCCACGCATATAAACGTATTGGCGCCATATAAATGTTTTGATCCAGCTGCTTCATGCCAGAAAGGTTCGTTGCCCGACCAGATCACGCAGTGCATCGGCACTTGCCTTTCGCTTAATAGTTCAGGATAATTGGTTAGCAGTTCATCCAGAGTAAAAACCTCGATGAGCTGGGTCAGTAATTCAGGATATAAATTCTTCATCAGTGTAATTTCGATATGTGTCTTTTGGCGTTTGCGGTATTCTGTTAATTTATAGTAGGATTAAGTAAATTCAGTAAAACTACCAAATTCAAGATAAATAGAATATAAACTGCATTATTTATAAAAATATAAGATGCATCTGCCAAATTAGCACAGGTACATGCCAACTGATCCTGATAATGGATTCGCCCATTATATAATAGAGCGAAGCTGTTATTCTCGGCTCTTCTTTTCGAACATACTACGGTGCGCATGCAGTTACATCCTGTGTTGCGGAGAGGTGTAAGATTAGTTTTATGAGATGAAACTGGATTTTCATTCTGACCCCTTCCGTAGCCCTGCGATAAATTTTAAAATTTAGTACCTTTGGTTTCTTTTATACCTGAACCAACCTTTTCTCATACATGATTCTGATTGTTGATGATGCTCCGGAAAATATAATTTCGCTGAAGAAAGTCCTGGAAAAAAATAATTTCGAGGTGGATACGGCGACGTCCGGGGAAGAAGCCCTGAAAAAGGTGCTGAAAAATTCCTACGTCCTGATTATCCTGGATGTGCAGATGCCGGAAATGGACGGTTTTGAAGTGGCGGAAGCGATCTCCGGCTTCAGCAAAGCCAAGGAAACAGCCATTATATTTCTTTCTGCGGCCAGTGCCGATGTAAAACTCATTACCAAAGGATATTCCTCGGGGGCGCTGGATTACATCACCAAACCGGTGGATATGAATATCCTTCTGCTTAAGGTGAAAACATTTTACCGCATTTATGAACAGAGCCGCGCACTAAACCAGATGCAGACCAAGCTGCTGGAAGAAATCGAATTCCGCAAAGAAGCCGAGCGCAAAAAAGATGAGTTCATCAGCATCGCCAGCCATGAACTGAAAACGCCGATGACCAGTGTGAAAGGGTATATCCAGCTCCTGGAACGCAGCCTGGACAAAGGCGATATCGATACCGTGAGAGACCGCCTGCATAAAGTGCAGAATCATATTGAAAAACTAAATATCCTGATTGCCGACCTGCTCGATATTTCTAAAATTGAAAGTGGCAAACTGAAATTTAACAAAAAAGAATTTTCCTTCGACGAGTTGGTGGGTCATATTCTGGAGGTATTGCAACAGACCCATCCCGAGGTGAAACTTCTTCACCAGGGTCAGGTGGGCGCTGTAGCCTTCGGTGATGAAATGCGCCTGGAGCAGGTGATCATTAACTTTATCACCAATGCCATTAAATACGCGCCGGATAGTACTGAAGTTCATATTACCACAGAACTCCGCAATGATGAGGTGTATTTTTCTGTCCGCGATTTCGGAATCGGGATGGACCGGAAGCATCAGAGCAAAATCTTTGACAAATTTTATCGCGTGGAGGAAACTTCGGAACGATTCCAGGGATTGGGCATCGGGTTGTATATCTGTCGCGAAATCATCGAGCGGCACCAGGGAACCATCGGTGTACACAGCACGCCGGGCGAGGGTTCCGAGTTTTATTTTTCTATTCCGCTGCAGCCGGAAGCTGTGGCCAAGCCAATGATCAACCATGAGTCTTAAAAAAAATTTACTGTACGGGCTGGGCCTGTCCCTTCTTCTGTTAATCATCAGTTCCGCAGCTTCGTATGTAAGCATCAGGAATCTGATCGAGAGCGCACAAATGGTTCGCAACAGCAACCGGGTCATCAAAAATCTGGATCAGCTTTTTTCTTTGGTAAATAATGCCGAAACCGGCCAGCGCGGATACCTGCTTACCGAAAATCGGGATTTCCTGGAGCCTTATATTAGTTCCAAAAACAAAATTTCGGGCGGGCTGGATAAGGTAAGTTCCCAGATCAGCCAGACCCCTTCGCAGCTTAAAAATCTGGAAAATCTGCGCTCCAATATCGAAACAAGAATTCGCATTCTGGATAACAACCTGAATTACAAGGTTAAAAAAAATGAGGTGACCACGGAGCAACTCATGATGGGCAAAAAATACATGGATGAAATCCGCCGCACGGTGGCTGCCATGCAGGCCGAAGAACAAGCTATTCTTCAGTCGCGCACGGAAACCATGGAAAGTTTTGTTTCTTATACTCCGTTCCTGATTGTTATTTCAGCACTTCTGGCTATAACCATTACTTTGGTCTTCTATCGCAAAGTCTCACTGGATTATGATGAAAGGCTGAAGCTGAATTCAGAACTCCAGCTGAAAAATCACGAAACCGAGAACCGCCTGGTCGCTATTGAAAGAGTAGCTGCTAAGATTTCCGACGGCGATTATGATGTGCTGCAGGAACAAAAGGTGCGCGAAAGCCTGGGCAACGTGGCAGAACCACTGGAGCGCATGGCGGTTTCCCTTGAATCATCTTTTGCTGCTTTAGAAGAAAAAGAATGGTTAAGTTCATCTGTAGCAAAACTTAATGACCGTATGATGGGCGAGAAAAGTATTGAAACCCTGGCTGCAGATATCCTGGAAACTGTAACTTCTTTTACAGGCAGTACAGTTGCTGCGCTCTACCTGCAGGAAGAGGACACGATGCTGCACTTGGCCGGATCTTATGCCCTGGGCGAATCTGCCCGAATGGTGAAACCGGGTGAAGGAATAGTCGGTGAATCATTCCGTTCTGCGCAGGAAATTATGGTAGAGGATATTCCGGATACGAACCTGACCATCAGCTATGCAACGGGAACCACGACCCCGCGTAATATCGTGGCGCTTCCCGTCACGCGGTACAATGTGCCGCTGGGCGTGCTCGAGCTGGGAACCACTGGAGCGTACACAAAACTGCAACGCGAATTCCTGGCAGCTGTAGCAGGAAATATCGGACTTGCGTTTTATGGTGCCCAAAGCAGATTGAAACTGCAGGAGTTGCTGGAGGAAACCCAGGCACAATCCGAGGAGTTACAGACGCAGCACTCTGAACTTGAAAATATTAATGCAGAACTCGAAGCGCAGTCACAGAAGCTTTTAGCATCTGAAGAAGAGTTGCGTGTACAGCAGGAGGAATTGCTGCAGAGCAATCAGGAATTGGAGGAACGTACCAGTTTACTCGAAGAAAAAAATGCACTGATCGAGCAGCACAATGCGGCTATTCACCAAAAATCACAGGAGCTGGAGCAGAGTACCAAGTACAAATCAGAATTCCTGGCGAACATGTCCCACGAACTGCGTACGCCGCTTAATTCCATTTTACTGCTTTCCCGACTGATGACTGAAAGTGAAGACCTGGATCCGCAATATGTGGAATATGCCGAAGTGATGCAAAGCTCCGGGCAGGGATTGCTTCAGCTGATCGATGAAATACTCGATTTGTCGAAAATCGAAGCAGGGAAAATGACCCTAGAAATCAATGAGGTTCCGGTATCGGAAATTACAACCGACATGAAAATGTTGTTCGGTCCGCTGGCAGCTGAGAAAAAACTAAACCTTAACATCGAAATTGAACCCGAAACAGCAGAAACACTTCATACCGATAAGCAAAGACTGGAGCAGATTTTAAAAAACCTTTTGTCCAACGCGGTTAAATTTACCTCTGAGGGCAGTATCGGGCTTTATGTTTCCGGTGGTGCTGATCATAAACTCCTTCGCTTCCGCGTGACAGATACCGGGATCGGTATTGCAAAAGAAAAAATAGGAATGGTCTTCGAGGCCTTCCAGCAGGCAGACGGTTCCACCCAGCGCAAATTCGGCGGTACAGGCCTCGGTTTGTCCATCAGCCGTGAACTCGCTCGGCTCCTGGGAGGAGAAATTGAACTGCAGAGTACCGAAGGGAAAGGCAGTGAATTTACTTTGATAGTTCCGAGAGATGCCACCAAGCCGGTGGATGAGCTGGTACCAAAGCCGGTCATTAAACAACCGGAACTGCCGAAACCTGCACCAAAAGGTGATGAGCCTAAACGTTTTATCTCGGACCAGATTCCGCAACCCGTAGATGATGACCGGGACGATATTCAGGAAGGCGATAAGATCATTCTGATCATTGAAGATGATACGGCGTTTGCCAAAATTCTGCTGGAGTACACCCGCAAGAAAAACTATAAAGGTATTGTAGCCGTGCGCGGCGACGACGGAATTGAGCTGGCCCGGCATTACCGCCCATTGGCAATTCTGCTGGATATTCAGTTGCCGGTCATGGACGGCTGGCAGGTGATGGATGCACTTAAATCCGACCCTGCGACCAAGCCGATCCCCGTACACATCATGTCCTCCATGAAGTTTAAGCAGGAGAGTTTGCTGCGCGGCGCCGTGGATTTCATTAATAAGCCGTTTGCTCTGGAACAAATGCAGGAGATTTTTGCAAAGCTGGAAAATGCGCTGAACCGTTCGCCGAAGAAAGTGCTGATTGTGGAAGAAAATGAGCAGCACGCGAAAGCGCTCAGCTACTTCCTGACCGCAAATAATATCAACACAGATATCGCTACCAATGTTTCAGAAAGCATCGGCTCACTGCACAAGCGCGAGATTGATTGCGTTATCCTGGATATGGGTGTGCCGGACCGCAATGCGTATGACACGCTGGAAACCATTAAGAAAAGCGAAGGACTGGAACAGCTGCCGATTATTGTCTTTACCGGTAAAAACCTTTCGAAGGGCGAAGAAAACAGAATTAAAAAGTATGCGGATTCTATTGTCGTGAAAACAGCGTACTCCTATCAACGCATCCTGGATGAAGCCGGATTGTTCCTGCATTTAGTTGAAGAAAAAAACCGCAAAAAGCCACAAAATGGATCAGATTTTCTGCCTTCGGGTGAACTTCGGAATATTCTGAAGGATAAAACCGTACTGATCGCCGATGATGACGTTCGCAATATTTTCTCGCTTACCAAAGCCCTGGAAGCGCACGGCATGAAAGTACTGCCGGCAATGGATGGCAAAGAAGCCTTATCTACATTGAGGAGCAATCCCGAAATCGATGTGGTTTTGATGGATATGATGATGCCCGAAATGGACGGGTATGAAAGCATCCGCGAAATCAGGAGTTCCGCTTCTTTCCGCAACCTGCCGGTGCTGGCTGTTACTTCCAAAGCGATGATGGGTGACCGCGAAAAATGCATTGCCGTGGGCGCGTCTGACTATATTTCTAAACCTGTGGATATTGACCAATTGGTGTCTTTACTGCGGGTATGGCTTTATGATAAAAACTAATACTTAGCCGAATGAATACTTCCAGAGAAGTGCTTATCATCGATGATGACAGCAAAAATATTTTTGCACTTACTGCCGTGTTACGGGCAAAAAAATACCAGTGCCGCTCTGCCATGAGTGCAGAAGAGGGTTTCAGAATGCTGGCACCCGGCCACAATATCGGTGCGGTGCTGATGGATATGATGATGCCGGGCATGGATGGCTATGAGGCGGTCGCAAAAATGAAACAAAATCCCGACTGGAAGGACATCCCTGTAATTGCCATCACGGCACAGGCCATGGCCGGTGACCGCGAAAAATGCCTGGAAGCAGGTGCCGACGGATATATCTCGAAACCAGTGGATGTAACGGCGCTTGTTGATTTATTGACTGACTTAATGAACTGAATCTGTGAACGCGCCCGATCAATATGATGAATACATAGAAATTCTGTTGTCTGATGTGCTGGAAGTGTACGGTTACGATTTTACCGGCTATTCCCGCGCTTCGCTGCGCCGCCGTATTGTGCGGCTGTACGAGATGGACGACTTTGTAAGTTTTGCCGAATACCGCTATCGCATCCGGACCGATGCTGCTTATTTTAAGCGTTTTCTGGAGGAAATCACAATCAATGTTACCGAGATGTTCCGTGATCCCACCTTTTACAGAGTGTTGCGCCGGGATATCCTGCCGAAGCTCGGTACCTATCCCTTTATCCGTGTTTGGATTGCAGGCTGCAGTACCGGCGAGGAGGCTTATTCAGTAGCCATCTTTTTAAAGGAATTAAATTTGCTGCATAAATCCCTGATTTATGCCACGGATATTAACAGTGCGGTGCTGGAAACGGCAGGCCAGGCGATGATTCCTTTGAGTAAAATTAAATTATATACCGAGAATTATATTGCGGCCGGCGGCAGCGAACAGTTTTCGGATTATTATACGGCCAACTATTCTTTGGGTAAACTGAATGATGAACTGAAATCGAAGATGATTTTCTCCACGCATAACCTGGTGACAGATAACTCTTTTAATGAATTTCAGCTTATTCTGTGCCGGAACGTGATTATTTACTTCGATCGCCAGCTGCAGATGAACGTCTTCGAATTGTTTGATAACAGCCTGGAGAAATTCGGCTATCTGGCGTTGGGAACAAAAGAAACACTCGACTTTTCGACGATTGTTAAAAATTATGAGCGTCACGGAACCGAAAAAATCTGGCGTAAAATACATTAAATGGAAAAATGCGAAGCGGTAATGATTGGTGGTTCTGCCGGCAGCCTGGAGGTGCTGCTGAAAGTTGTTCCTGCCCTGGATACAGCGCTGCGCTTTCCTGTAATTATCGTTCTCCACCGCAAATCCGGACAGGATAATCTGCTTATTGACCTGCTGGCTGCCAGAACACAACTCCGTGTGAAGGAACTGGAAGAGAAGGAAAAAATTGAACCGGCTACTTTGTATATTGCACCACCGAATTACCATTTGCTGATCGAATCCGACGGGACCTTCTCGCTGGACGCTTCGGAGAAGGTTAATTTCTCCCGCCCGGCTATTGATGTGGCTTTTGAAAGCGGTGCCACAGCCTATGGTGAAAACATTGCCTGCATACTCTTGTCGGGGTCAAATAGTGACGGAGCGAAAGGCTTGCAAAAAGTAGCGGCAGCCGGCGGCCTGGTACTCATACAAAATCCCGAAATGGCGAAGATGCCTTATATGCCCGAATATGCGCTGCAGGCCGTGGAAGCAGATGCCGTTTTAAATGATGACGAAATCGCAAAATATATAAATGAATTGTCAAATGACTGAAAATACAACCTTACACACCACCAAAAAAGTATTTATTTTTGATGACAACCTGGAAATATTGGAACTGTGTTCCGAAATCCTGAGAGATATTGGTTGCGAGGTGAAAACATCGCCTACCACCAATGGCGTGGTGGAGCAGGTAGCTGCCTGGATGCCGGACGTTATCCTGATGGACAACTGGCTGCCGGACATCACGGGCGTGGAGGCTACACGCCTGATTAAAGCTGATGAAAGGCTGAAACATATTCCCGTGATTTATTTCTCCGCCAACAGTGATATTGATTTGCTAGCGAAGGAAGCCGGTGCCAATGATTTTCTGGCAAAACCATTTGATATTATGCAATTTGAGGAAACCATCCGGGAATATACCGGATTGCCTTGAAAAGACCTCTTCAAGCAAAGCAGGTACGACTTACTACAGAATATATATAATAAAAACAGCGGAGAAGACTTCACTGTTTTTTTATGTTGAGTGATATTGCCGGTGTATCAGCGCACCGCCATAAATTCAATTCCTTCTGGAGCGTCGTCGCGTGGGATACTCACAAAGTGGCGGTGATAATCATTGTAGTAATCATCATATTCCCGTTCGCGGTACTGCATCAGTTTACGGATGCCGAATAAACCTAGGCCCAGCAACAACCCCATGCCGCCGGCCAGTAAAATTCCGGTTTCTTTGCTCATGTTTTTATAAGTTATAGGTTTCTGTTTAGCAAATTGCATTCCTTTTTGTGCCCCGCCTGTTCATGTCGGATGTTAATTTTAAATTAAAACAGCTGAGATTGCTGGCGCACACAGCAGGTATTTCTCCCCGATTCCAACGATTCTTAATTCATTTTAAAATACTATTTTTGAAGAAACCCTGTATGTATGAATTTTAAAACTATTGCCGTGGGTGCTGCCGGTTTACTGCTTGCTGCGTGCGGCCCACAAAAGAGTATGGGAAAACTGAAATATCCAGTTACCAAAAAAGTGAACCACACAGATGAGTATTTCGGTGTCAAAGTAGCAGACCCGTACCGCTGGCTCGAAGATGACCGTGCGGAAGATACCAAAGACTGGGTACAGCGCGAGGTAGCTTTTACCAACGATTATCTGGCGAAAATTCCGTTCCGCGAACAGCTGCGCGAGCAATTACGGGATATCTGGAACTATGAGAAAATCGGTGCACCTTTTAAAGAAGGTAACTATACCTATTTCTATAAAAATGATGGTCTGCAGGCACAGTCTGTTCTGTACCGCACGGACCGCAAAGGAAAAACTGAAGTATTCCTGGATCCCAATAAATTTTCTGACAAGGGAACCACATCGCTGGCGGGACTTTCTTTCAATAAAAAAGGAAATTACGTAGCCTATTCTATTTCCGAAGGTGGCAGCGATTGGAATAAGATCATCATCATGGATGCCAATACCAAAAAAATTATCGATGAAACCATCGTGGATGTGAAGTTCTCCGGTGCGTCCTGGCTGGGCGATGAAGGCTTCTTCTATTCGAGCTATGATAAGCCGCAGGGCAGTGAACTTTCTGCAAAGACCGATACCCACAAAGTGTATTTCCATAAGCTGGGCACCAAGCAAAGTGCGGATAAACTGATTATCGGCGGATCGGATTTCAAACGCCGCTATATGGGCGTGGGTGTTTCCGATGATGAACGGTATCAGATTCTGAATGCGTCCGAAGCCACCAACGGAAATGAACTTTACATCAAAGACCTGAAGAAAAAAGGCAGCGATTTTATGCCAATCCAGAAAGGCTACGATGTAAACACAAGTTTCGTGGACTCTAAGGGAGATATCATTTATGCCATTACCGATAAAGATGCTCCGAATAAAAGACTCGTAAAGTTTAACATCAACAAACCAGATGTCTGGACGGATGTAATCCCTGAAACTGAAAATGTACTCAGTATTTCCACCGGGGGCGGTTATCTCTTTGCACGTTATATGGAAGATGCCGTAAGCACCGTGAAACAGTTTGATTACAACGGAAAGCTGGTCCGCCAGATTACGCTTCCTGGTATCGGGACTGCCGGTGGTTTCGGTGGTAAATCAACAGATAAGCATTTGTACTACTCTTTCACCAATTATATTACACCGGGAACTACCTATAAGTACAATGTGCAAACCGGGAAATCAGAGGTGTACCAGAAGCCAAAAGTGAAATTTAATCCGGAAGATTATGTTTCCGAGCAGGTATTCTTTACGTCTGCCGACGGCACCCGCATCCCAATGATGATTAACTATAAAAAAGGATTAAAGAAAGACGGAAAGAATCCGACCATCTTATATTCTTATGGTGGTTTTAATATCAGCCTGCAGCCTGCTTTCTCCGTAGTCAACGCAGTTTGGATGGACAACGGCGGGATCTATGCCGTGCCGAACATTCGCGGCGGTGGCGAATATGGTAAGAAATGGCATGATGCCGGTACCAAAATGGAAAAGAAAAATGTTTTCAACGATTTTATTGCCGCAGGTGAATATCTGCAGAAGAATGGGTACACGTCTAAAGAATATATGGCACTGTCCGGCCGTTCCAACGGTGGTTTACTGGTGGGCGCAACGATGACCATGCGTCCCGATCTGGCGAAAGTTGCCTTCCCGGGTGTGGGCGTACTGGATATGCTGCGTTATAATAAATTTACGGCTGGTGCTGGCTGGGCGTACGATTACGGAACTGCCGAAGACAATCCGGAAATGTTTGAATATCTGCGTTCCTATTCACCGGTGCACCAGGTGCGCAAAGGGGTTTGCTACCCGTCAACCATGATTATTACCAGCGACCACGATGACCGTGTGGTTCCTGCGCATTCATTCAAGTTCGGGGCAGAGCTTCAGGAGAAACAGTCCTGCAGCAATCCAGTACTGGTTCGTATTGAAACCAATGCCGGACACGGCGCAGGCCGCAGTACCGAGCAGGTCATCGGTGAAAATGCCGATATGTTGAGCTTTGCGTTGTATGAAATGGGTCTTCGCAGTCTGGAGAAATAACCAGATTCCCTTTGTGTAATAAAGGCTTCCCGTTGCAAAACCGGGGAGCCTTTTTGTTTCAGGTCAAAAAATAATTTCCCTATTTTTACACCACGAAAGCAGTATATCACAGGTTTCAGATGCAGAGTGCAGGTTGAAAAAGCGAATATAATTCCTGTGTCCCTTGAATGGGAATTTTGCTGCTGCCGTAAATGATTGAGAGAATACATGTCAGACATCATCCAGCTTTTACCCGACCATGTTGCCAACCAGATCGCTGCCGGCGAAGTGGTGCAGCGCCCGTCGTCTATTGTAAAAGAGCTTATTGAAAATTCCATCGATGCCGGTGCCACGAAGATCGAACTGATTGTGCGCGATGCCGGTAAAAATCTGATTCAGGTGGTGGACAATGGCCGCGGCATGAGCGAAACTGATGCGCGGCTGGCTTTTGAACGTCACGCCACATCCAAAATCCGCAGTACCGAAGATATCTTCCGCATCAATACCAAAGGCTTCCGTGGGGAAGCGTTGGCTTCCATCGCGGCGGTGGCGCAGGTGGAACTAAAGACAAAAGTAGCCGAAGCGGTGACCGGCACCAATATTTATATCGAAGGTGGTACGCTGCAGTTTCAGGAACCGGTGCAAACCACTGAGGGTTCCAGTTTCTCGGTGAAAAATCTTTTTTATAATGTTCCGGTGCGCCGCAAGTTCCTGAAAAATAATAATGTAGAATTCCGCCATATCATCGACGAATTCCAGCGTGTGGCGCTGGCGCATGAAAATCTGGATTTCGAACTTTTTCATAATGATGATATTATTTTCCGGCTCCGCAAGGGAAGTTTGCTGCAGCGCATTGTGGATGTGTTCGGCCGTAAGCTTCAGCCTTTGTTAATACCGTTGAAAGAAGACATCGGCTGGGTGCAGCTGAATGGGTTTGTAGCCAAACCGGAAGGCGCGAAGAAAACACGTGGCGAGCAGTTCTTTTTTGTAAATGGCCGCTATTTCCGGAGCGCCTATTTTAATAAGGCCGTGCAGGATGCTTTCGAAGGATTACTGCAGCCCGGTTACAATCCGACTTATTTCCTGTTTCTGGAACTCGATCCCGGTAAAGTAGATGTGAATATCCATCCGCAGAAAACAGAAGTAAAGTTTGAAGATGAAAGTCTGATCTATGCCTTAATTCGCTCCACGATTAAGCGCTCGCTCGGGATTTATAATGTAGCGCCAAGTCTGGACTTTGACCGCGATGCCAATGTGGAAGCTTTTGTGCAGCACAGTGGCAAAACCGCCAGCTCTATGAATGCACCGGATATCGTGGTGGACCGCGATTATAATCCCTTCCTCGAAGAAGTGGCGACACCGGCAGAACGCATTGCTCTGGCCGAAGTATATCAGCAGCACACCCAGGCGGAACCGTCTAAAATTAATCTTTTCGAAGACGAGGATTTCGAAGAAGATCTGATGCGCCTGCCCAATGGCTATTGGTTATATAACCGCAGCGGAACCACCCTGATGCTGGATCTGGGAAGGATGCACCGGCTCGTGGTAAGTGAAAGAAATCAGAACCGGAAGCACTCCGGCGAACGGTATGCGCTGCTCTTTTCCATGGAGTATCATATGAATGAGCTGGAAAAAAACAAGTACCGCTCCATTAAGAAATTCCTGCCCGAACTTGGTTTTGATATGGTGCTGGCCAATGACAATGTGTTGCGGATTGATGCAGTGCCCCATGGTTTAAAGGAAAGCCAGATCATGAAGTTTCTGGAAAACCTTTTTGAAATTCTGGACTACCGCACGGAGGAGGATTTCATGCAGTTCTATGACGAGCAGTGGAACCGGCTGCACTCCAAATCGCGGTTCGATTTTCTTTATAAAACAGATGCGGAACAGGTCATCAAGGATTTTACCGCACTGGGCTTCCCGGAATACCTACCCTCCGGCAAGCGGTGCTATTACCCATTACCCCTGGATGACCTCAAAAACAAATTTTAATTTATGTTCCGGAACCTTACGCCCGTCACCAAGAATATCCTGATTCTGAATGTCGTTTTTTACCTGGCCTCCAATTTCATCCAGTTTCCGAAACTGTATGAAATGTTTTCAGTGTACTATATTGAATCTCCATACTTCCGAGTGTGGCAGGTGATTACGCATATGTTTATGCACGCGCCCCTGCAGGGCGGTGGCGGACTTACGCATATTTTGTTTAATATGATTACGCTGCTCAGCTTCGGGCCCGTGCTGGAACAGGTGCTGGGTGAGCGAAAGTATATAATTTTATATTTCATCAGCGGCATCGGTGCCTATCTGCTGAACTGCGGCTGGAATTATTTTGAAATCATGCAGGGCGCAGACCCCGAACTTATCTACAACATCCCGATGATGGGCGCGTCCGGCGCTATTTTTGGCGTGGTGGCCGCCTTTTCCACACTGTTTCCGGATGCTAAATTGTTTTTCTTTTTTATTCCGTTTCCCATTAAGGCCAAATATCTCTTTCCGGGAATTATCGTTATTTCACTGTATCTCGGCTTCAGTGGGTCGATGGGGGGTATCGCACACTTTGCACATATCGGCGGAGCCATCGTAGGGTTTATTCTGGCGCGCGCCTGGAAGAATGATTTATACCGTTATCATTAAATCGCTTCTGTGGGAATCGTCAGAGCTTTATTAACGTTAATACATACGGGCATCCTGATTTTGTTGCTGGCAACGACGCTGAATGCAGTTGTGCCGCCGCGCGTTTTTCCTTATCTGAATTTGCTGTCACTTGGTTTTCCGGTTCTGCTGCTGGTCCATCTTGGCTTGTGTTTCTGGTGGCTTCTGCGGTTGAAAAAACGGGTCATCTTCTTTGCTACTGCAACTTTACTTATCCTTCAGCCCATCCGGCGCTGGGTGAACTGGACGGGTCAAAATGAAACCGCTGCAAATCTCAAAGTAGTTTCTATGAACATTAAAGGGGGCGAGTATGGCTATCCGGAAATCTATGAATATCTGGAAAGTCAGCAGGCCGACCTGGTGCTTGTTCAGGAATTCGGCACCCAGTTTAAGTTGCCCGGTCATCAGTATCAGGTAACCAAATATCCCATTGTGGCAGTGAGTTCGCGCACGGAGATTCTAAAAACTGAAAAAATTGCCACGACCGGCAATGGGAATTCCTTTTATGCCGATGTTCGGGTAAACGGGCAAACCATTCGCGTGATTAATGCGTACCTGAATCCGTTTTCCTTTGACAAAGGCACGGTGAAACCCACAGAAAGCCTGGGTGAAAATAAAGTGAAGGTCAAGTATATTCTGAAACGGTTAATTCCCACTTTTAAAATTCACCAGCAGGAAGTTGCAGATCTTCGCCGGGCCGTGGAGCAGTCGCCGCATCCGGTTCTTCTGGCCGGTGATTTTAATTCCGTACCGAATTCCTACGAATATTATCAGCTCACCGGCAGCCTGACGGATGCATTTGTAGCGGCGGGGCAAGGTTTGGGTACCAGTTTTCATGATTATAAATTTCCCATCCGCATTGATTATATTTTCAGTTCTCCTGAAATTACGCCGGTAAATTACCGGGTGGACCGCAACGTTCACCTCTCTGACCATTTTCCTGTAATTGCTGAATTCAACCTGAAATCGCCATGAAAAACCTTTGGATTTTTTTGTTGTTTGCTATGCTGGTTATTTCCTGCAGTAAGAAAAACGCAGCTGCCGTAACCGAGTCGCTGCCGGAAGATTTGCGCGCGCCTTATGACACAACTGCGATTGACTCTTTTTCGACGGGTGCTGTACCGAGGAGTGTGTTGATTGCTGACTCGCTCAAAAAACGTCGTGCTGCGGATCAGTTAAAAAAGGATACGGTCAGCAAAAGCAGATAACTTTCTTTAAGCATATGGTTTAAGTAGACTTGCCTGAGTAATTATCCGGAAGATAATATGCTCGGCAATGGCAGTAGATTTTTTGCTTCTTCCATTTTATATCAAAAATAAAGTTTTGGTGTATTTATTTTAATTTTAAATTTAGAAACGCTGAAATACCTGCTTCACGTATTGGCATGTGGGAACTAAGATTAATGATTATGTGCTTCGGAACAAACGCGCGGATTATGGTAAAAAAAACAGTTGCCGCAGTTTCACAACAATTAGAAAATAACTTGGGCAGAGGCTATTCATTGCGTAGCGTACGAAGGACGATGCAATTTGCCGAGCAGTTTCAGAATCTGGAGATTGTGACACCACTGGTGACACAATTGAGTTGGTCTCAGCTTAACCCTGCCTACAAAGGACAGATGGAGCTTTACCTTAAATGGCTGAATAAACATGAAAGGCAGCCGGCAGAAGAAAGCCCGATCGGCTTGATCCTGTGTGCCAGCAAAAGCAGTGAACAGATCGAATTGCTGGAAATGCATAAAGAAGGAATTATGGTAGCTGAATACTGGACAGAACTACCGCCCAAAGAAGAACTGGAGAAAAAGTTACAGTCGCTGCTGAAAGAAGCGCGGGAGCGGATCGGCAACCAGTTAAAAATCGACGATTGAATGCAATACGACGGTAACCAAAGTAATTTTCATTTCAAAAAAGAATCAAAGTGCCTTCTTTGTTCTGATTATTTTAAGCAACCCTGAAATTGGCCAACAACTTGTTGACCAATTATCATAAGCTGATATAATATAGCTGCGACATTGTGCTTCAAGACATGATCCTGCCAACTAATCACTAAAACGTTTCGGTTTTCACCGCATTCAGTTCCAGCAGACCATCAATATATTCCCGGTCATTGCTCAGGCGCGGAACTTTATTCTGGCCACCGAGTTTGCCACGCTGCGACATCCATCGGTAGAAAAGGTTGGGTTCTGCTACATGCACTATTGGCATTTTTAAGGTCATATTGTTGTAACGCTTGGCTTCGTAATCAGAGTTTAGCGATTTCAAATGATTGTCGAAAATCTCGATAAAGCGATCCAAGTCGTCCGGTTTCGTTGTAAACTCAAATATCCATTCATGTGCGCCGCTGTCACCGTTTTGCATGTACACGGGTGCACCGGTAAAATCACACACTGCCGCCCTGGTCGCCTCGCAGGCACGCGCCAGCGCAGTTTCCACATTATCGATCATCAGTTCCTCCCCAAAGGCATTGATGTAATGCTTGGTACGCCCGGAAACCCGGATGCGGAACGGCTGCAGTGAAGTAAAACGCACCGTATCACCGATCAGATAACGCCAGAGACCGCTGTTGGTAGTAATCACCATCGCGTAATTTTTGTCCAGTTCAACTTCCTCAAGCGGAATGGCTTCCAGGTTGGCCGGGTCAAAACGGTCCATCGGAATAAATTCATAGAAAATACCGTAGTCCAGCATCAGCAGCATTTCATCACTGCCATGCTGATCCTGGATTCCGAAGAAACCTTCGGAGGCATTATAAATCTCGTAATAATTAATGTCTTTCCCGATCAGCTGGCGATACTGCTCGCGATACGGTTTAAAGCTGATGCCACCGTGAAAGAATACCTCCAGATTAGGCCAGAGTTCCGAAATAGAGCCGTGTCCCGTTTCCTCAAGTACGCGCTGCAGCAACACCATCATCCAGCTCGGAACACCGGTCATACTGCCGACGTCTTCATTTTTAACTTCTGAAACGATCGCCTTCAGTTTGCTCTCCCACTCGGACATGAGCGACACTTTTTTGCTGGGCGTCGTCGTGATTTCCACCCAAAACGGCAGATTATCTATTAAAATGGCGGAAAGGTCACCGAATTTAGTGTTAAAATCTTCGTAGAAATCAGCACTGCCGCCCAAGCGAAGGTTCTTATTGGTAAAAAGCTGGTTATCCGGATGGTTATTGGCATACATGGAAACCAGATCCTTTCCGGCTTTTAGGTGGCACAGTTCCAGACTCTCGTCGGTAATGGGAATAAATTTGCTTTTGGCATTCGTAGTACCCGAAGACTTGGCAAAATTGCGCACAACACCCGGCCAGAATACATCGCGCTGACCTTGGCGGGCTTTCTCAATATAGGGCTCGAACTCCTCATAGGTCACAATCGGAATATTACGCCGGAAATCATCGTAGCCGGTAATGGAACTGAACCCATGAATTTTACCATAATCGGTGTTTTCCGCATGATACAATTGGGAAAGCAGTACCCCGTTCTGCGTTTCAATGGGGTGATCCATGAAGTTCTGGATCTGATCGATGCGCTGGCGGATAAACCAGTTCACCACGGTATTGAAAAGTGCCTTCGTAGCCATATATACAAATATAATATTTTTCCGATTACAGTTTCCGAAAGACGGTAATTTGCCTAATTCTTTAACAGGATTTAATAATATTGATATTTGAATAGAGATCCAGCCATTGGTGTCCAAAAAAAATCCACCTTTCAAAAAAGATGGATTGTACGTGACAGAAACCGAAGTTTAGCAATATTCATCGTAAGCTGCCTGCAGATTTGCTGCAATAGCACCGGCAGGGTTTCCTTCGATGTGGTGGCGTTCCAGCATGTGGACCAGTTCACCATCCTTAAACAAAGCAATACAAGGTGAGCTTGGCGGGAACGGTGCCAGGTGCTTGCGCGCTTCTTCCACCGCTTCCTTGTCATATCCTGCAAAAACAGTAATCAGTTGTGCCGGCTTTTTATCACCGGTCAGGGAGAATACTGCGCCCGGACGGGCAGCGCCGGCTGCACAGCCACACACAGAGTTAATCATCAGCAGGGTAGTGGCGTCTTTTTTTATCGCTTCATTCACAGCCGCTGCGGAAGTAAGGTCCTGGAACCCTTTATCGGTAAGTTCCTGCTTCATCGGCATTACAAGATCGTCTGGATACATAGTATTAAATTTTAAAAATATAAATGATAAAGGCTTATGCCTGACTGACAAATTTACGCAAACTTCGCCAGACTTGTGCCTGTGCATACTATCGTCAAAACCATTCCACTTTCGTAATCAGGACGATTTGTCCTAAAAAAAACCTGCAACTCCGAAAACGGGTTACAGGTTCAATCAAATCGATATGCAAAGGTTGAATATCCTGGGTTAATTAAGCAGTTGTTTTGCCATGGCACTGATGCTTTTTCCATCGCTCTTGCCGGCAAGCTGCGTGGAAGCCAAAGCCATGACCTTGCCGAGGTCCTTAGTCCCTTCAGCACCGCTCTCCGCGATGATTTGTTTCAGGGCAGCCTCCAGCTCGGCTGGTGATAACTGCTGAGGTAAAAACTGCTCGATGATGCGGCTTTGTTCCTGTTCCGTTTCCGCCAGATCCATCCGGTTCTGGGCAGAAAATTGTTCGTAAGACTCGCGGCGTTGTTTCACCATCTTTTGCAGAACGGCAATTTCCTGCGTTTCGGTGAGCTCTGCACCGCGCGCTTCGGATTTGAGCAACAGCAGCTGTGATTTTACCGCACGCAGCGCGTCCAGTGCCGTTTTGTCTTTGGCGCGCATCGCCGTTTTGATAGCGTCATTTATTTTATTTTCTAAACTCATATTGTTCAGTTTTAAATAGAAACCAGGTTAATCGACGTCTTTATTTAAAAAACGGTTTTCGCGAATTTCCATCTTGCCGTCGTTATCAGCCAGATAGTTGTTTATTTTCTGCTCAGACGGATTTTCCTGTCCGATAGAAATGTTTTTGCGTCGGAAAGCCGGCACCGTTTCAAATTCATTATCGTTGTCCATTTTCTGGTAACGGGAATTGAATTCTTTCAGTTTGTTTCGTCTTTCCTGTACTTTATCGCTCGCCGGTGTTTTATTAATGAAAGTAAAGCCATCCGAAACTTCTGAAACCGGAGTTTGGTGCGCTTCTTCTTCTTTCACTTCAGGAGCCATCTGCTGCGTTTCTGCCTGTGCCTTCGGCGTAGTTACCTGCTGGCTGGACGCGGATGGTTTTTCATTGACGAAAAAATTAAACTCTACCGGTTTTTCCTCTTCTGAATCGGAAGGTGGAGATTGAGGTTCTGCCGGTGTATAGGTGTTTTCAAAAGTAAAGGACTGTGGTTCTTCATCATCGCCGTCTTCTTCTTCACCGAAAGTAAAATGGTCGAAATCATCTCCTGAGGCAGGCTGACCAAATGTTTCAGCAGCGCGCGGCGCATCGTATGTTTCCGTCTGTGTTGGGAAATCATGTTCCGCGGAACGCTTTTTTTCTGTATTTGTCTGGGTAAACTGAGCAGTCGGGAATCCGCTGTCAGGATCATCATCATCGTCATCCAGAATGAAGATGTTTCCGGAATCTACCTGTTCTTTCTTAACTTCAGTCGGGAAGGAACTGCCGTCTTTTTTGGCACCACCGTCCATGGAATCAGACAGGGTGAATTTTACTTTTTCAGTAACGCCGGTATTTTTTTTATGATCCTTGGCAAAACCGGTCGCAATAACGAGTACGCTTACGGAATCGCCCAGTTCCTCATCTGTTCCCACCCCGAAGATAATATCGGCCGTATTGCCGGCTTCCTCCTGGATGTGGTCCATGATGACCCCGATTTCATCCATGGTGGCTTCTTCTGAACCGCTGCGGATCAGCAACAGGACATTTCTTGCACCGGTAATTTTGTTGTCGTTCAACAGTGGGGAATCCAGCGCACGTTTTACCGCTTCTTCGGCTTTTTTCTCACCAGATGCGATACCGTTGGACATCAGTGCCGTGCCGGAATTCTGAAGTACCGATTTTGCATCACGGAAGTCAATATTTACATCAAAATAACCGGTAATTACTTCCGCCATGCCTTTAGCCGCATTCGTCAACACCTCATCTGCTTTGGAAAAGCCTGATTTGAAACCAAGGTTACCGAACTGCTGGCGCAGCTTATCATTATTAATAACAATCAGAGAATCTACATTATTGCGGAGTTTGTCCAGACCGAGTTCGGCCTGCTCCAGCCTGCGCTTTCCTTCGAAACTGAAAGGAACTGTTACAATGCCCACCGTCAGGATGCCCATGTCTTTAGCCACTTTGGCAATCACAGGTGCCGCACCGGTTCCGGTACCACCGCCCATTCCGGCCGTAATGAAAACCATTTTGGTATTCTGGCCCATGGCCGCTTTAATATCTTCGATGCTTTCGATCGCCGCTTTCTCACCAACTTCCGGGTCTGCACCGGCGCCCAGGCCTTCGGTGATGCTTACCCCCAGCTGAACTTTATTGGAAACAGGGTTGTTATCCAGCGTTTGCGAATCCGTATTGCATATCACGAAATCCACTCCGTGAATACCGCGCTCGTACATGTGTTTCAGCGCATTATTTCCGCCACCGCCAACGCCGATTACTTTGATGATTGATGAATTTCCTTTGGGCAGATCAAATGAAAATCCTGTAGTTCCTATATTTTCCATACTATTTGTTTAAATTGTTCAACTTCGTCGTTATTCCACTTCCTCGAAGAATTTTTTCACGCTTTCCATGATCTTTTGTCCGATGGTCAGCTTTGTCTTTTTCACTTCCGGCACTGCAACTGGTTCCTGCGCAGCTACCTCTCCTGCAACTGTTTCCGCAGTTAGCTCTGCAGTAGGCTGAGCTTCAGTTTGCTGCGCTTCCGCCTCGGTTTCAGCGATCGGTTCCGCATAGCTTTTCTTGTCGCGAATGCGTAAACTCTCCATCAGCAAACCTATAGCGGTCGCAAATTCCGGACCTTTCAGCAGCTGGCTTTTGTCGTTGGTCACATACTCATTGGCAAAACCAATACGGCTGTCGAACCCGGTTGTATAATTCGCCAGCTGGCGCAGATGCCGCAGGTTGGAACCGCCGCCGGTAAGTACGATGCCGGCAATCAGTTTTTTCTTCTGCTCGAAGGCACCATAGGCTTTCAGCTCTGTATTTACCATCTCCAAAATCTCCTCCACACGCGCATTCACGATCTGTGCGAGGGTCTTCAGGCTGATTTCCTTATCGGGTCTGCCGTGCAGTCCCGGAATCGTCACGAAGGTAGTATCTTTTTCCAATTCCGGCACAGCCGAACCGAAATTAACTTTCAATTTTTCTGCATGTTTTTCGATGATGGAGCAGCCTTCTTTGATATCATCGGTAATAATGCCGCCACCGTAAGGAATCACGCAGGTATGACGAATAATGTTGTCCTTAAAAATAGCAATATCTGTGGTACCGCCTCCTATATCCACAATGGCAACACCGGCTTCTTTCTCTTCCTTGGTTAATACAGCCTCAGAAGATGCCAGCGGTTCCAGCGTGAGTGATTCCATCTCCAGGCCGGCTTCTTTCACACAGCGCGCAATATTGCGGATACTGCCCATCTGCCCGACCACCACGTGGAAGTTGGCTTCCAGGCGAGTGCCGTGCATTCCTACCGGCTCCTGAATTTCGCCCTGAGAATCTACTTTGTATTCCTGCGGCAGGACGTGGATAATTTCTTCTCCCGGAAGCATCACGAGTTGCTTCACCTGTTCCTTTAGTTTGTCAATGTCGTCATCGGTAATGACTTCTTCGGGGTTTTCGCGCATAATGTAATCCGAATGCTGCAGGGAACGGATGTGTTTCCCGGCAATACCTACGGTTACTTTCTTAATCTCTACGCCGGAACTTGCCTGCGCCTGTTGTACGGCCGTGCGGATGGACTGAATGGTCTGTGAAATATTATTCACAATCCCTTTATGAACACCTAAACTTTTGGCTGTGCCAACACCGAGCACCTCAATCTTTCCGTGCGCATTTCTCCTGCCTACGATGGCCACAATCTTTGTGGTACCGATATCGAGGCCTACTGAATACTCGTGATTTTCCATTATATATCGATTTGATTTTTTTTATTTATTTGTATTTGTTTTCATTTAAGGTACTTACGGTTTGGGCTGGTTTTGCGGCAGCTTCGCCAGTTCTTTCCGGCCGAGCGCCAGCACACTGTCATTGGGTTTAAAATTAGGATTCAGTGTGGTGACAATCTGATTTTCATATTTCAGTGAAATTTTATTGTATTTCTCCGGTTGCTGATAAATCAGGTACTTTTCCACAAAAGCTTTGAACCCTTTTATTTTTACTTCTATATTTTCCAGGTCACCGATTTCTACTTTAAAGTGGCCGTCGTTGGTCAGCAGGTTATAGTTGCCGCGCGATTTGGAGATGCCCACGAAATATTTGCTGCTGAACTCATCGCGGTTGATCTTGGATATAAGCGAAGCGAGCGGTTTATATTCTTCTGCTTCCACCGCTCCGGTTACCAGCATGGCAGGGAAGGAATAATTTCGGGACAAAGGAAACTCAGCACCGTGCACATCCACATAGAAATCCTGATTGCCTTTTTTCAGGCGGAAGGCGGGGACACGCTGCAGAATATCCAGATGCAGGCTGCCGTTCAGATTTAAGTACACATTCGCACTGTCCACAGCAGACCAGGTACGCAGTTTCTTCTCCAGGTCCGGTATATCGAGAGCACCGATACGGTCGGCCGGGTTGTTTTTCCGCACAAGCGTGCGTACCTCTTCTTCATCAATAAAATATACCGGCGCCGACGTATCCAGCAAACGTACCGCAATCTTCTGCACAGGTTTTTCGCTGAAACGCTTCAGGGAGAAGCTCAGCAAAAATCCGAAGATGATTACGGTAACCAGTATTTTTAATATTCTGAATTTATTTTTCATAGTGCCTTGTGGCGCTTCTTTTTTTAATAATTAGCGGAAACTTCCGTTTGCCAGGTGACCAGCGGGTCGTATAAAGTATCAATATTTCCGGCACCTGCCGTCAGTAAGATATCAAATTCTTTTTGTTTAATGAGATCCAGCGCCTCCGAAAGTGTACAAACTTGTGCCGACGTGCCGGAAACCTTTTCCAGAAGCCAGTCTGAGGTAATTTCATTATAATCCTCCTGCAGTTCACGCGCCGGGTAGATATCCAGCAGCAACAGCTCATCTGCCCGGCTGAGACTGTCGGCAAAACCCTGGGCAAAATCACGCGTCCGGCTAAACAAATGCGGCTGAAATGCAACCAGCAGCTTTTTACCGGGATAGAATGTTTTTATAGAACCAATCACCGCATCCAGCTCCGTGGGATGATGTGCGTAGTCATCGATATAAATTTTACCGTTAGCAAAGCGGTGCTTCGTGTAGCGTCTTTTAATTCCTTTAAATGAAGCAATCCCTGCCTGCAGTTTTTCATACGAGACACCGAGTGAAGACAGGAGGGCAATCGCTGCCGTGGCATTTTCCACATTATGAATTCCCGGAATTTCCCACTCGAAAGGGATGGTTTCGCCGGTGGATGTTTTATGGAAATCAAACTGAATATGGTCTCCGCTTTCGCGGATATTGTCCGCGTAGAAATCAGCGGGTTCATTCGCAGCATATCGTGGTCCCGAAGACTGAATGCTTATTCCCTTCCGGCAGAACAGCTGTTGCGCGTCGGGCAGCAGGTCTGCAAAATCCTGAAAACTTTTCTCAATGGCAGCGCTGTCTCCGTAAATATCCAAGTGGTCCGCATCGGTGGACGTAATCACGGCCCAATCCGGCGCTAGCGTGAGGAAACTGCGGTCATACTCATCGGCCTCCACCACAGAATACTGATTGCCGCTGTGGAAGAAATTGGACTGCAAATTTTCCGAGATGCCGCCAAGAAAGCAGCTAACCTCCAGACCGGCCTTTTTGCACAAATGTGCCAGCAGGGAAGAGGTGGTTGTTTTGCCGTGGGTACCGGCTACCGCAAGGCAGGTAGTGCCTTCCGTAATCAGTCCCAGCACCTGCGCGCGTTTTAAAATCCTGAAATTTCGCGCACGGAAGTATTGCAGAATGTCCAGATTTTTAATGGCCGGCGTATAAACGACTAACGTATTTTCGGTGGTAAACTTTTCGAAGTCGGGCGTAATTTCATCTTGAAACTGAATGCTGATTCCTTCCAGCTGCAAAGTGTCCGTTAGTTTGGTCGGCATCCTGTCGTATCCAAACACCACTTTTCCTTCAGCATGGAAATAGCGAGCCAGGGCGCTCATGCCGATACCGCCGATGCCGGCAAAGTAGATATATTGGTAGGAAGACAGGTTCATTCGTTCTTATTTAAAGTATTTAAAATTTCGTCCACAATCGCAGCCGTAGCATCCGGCCGCGCAAACTCCGCGATATTCGCCGACATTTCCTGGCGCAGGGTGTCATCATAACAGATTTCCTGAAGCACAGTCCAGAATTTCTGCGGAACCTCAACATCCGTTACCATTCTGGCGGCATTCTTTTCGACCAAGGCCTGCGCGTTTTTTGTCTGATGGTCTTCTGCCGCGAACGGAAAAGGAACCAGCAACACCGGCTTCTTCACCAAGGCCAATTCCGAAATGGCGATAGCGCCCGCACGCGAAACAATAATATCCGCCGCTGCGTAGGCGGACGCCATATCCGAAATAAACTCGTGTACATGAATATCCGGATTACCTGATCGCTGCGCCGCTTCTTTCATCTGCGAAAAAGCGGTACTGCCGGTTTGCCAGATGAGTTGCAGCTGATGTTTTTCCAGTTCCTGAAGATGCGATTTCCAGGCATTGTTGAGCGTTTGCGAACCCAGGGAACCACCAACGGATAGTACGGTAAGCCGGTCCGGATTCAGACCCATTTTTTCACGGGCAGTCTGGGTCTCCGGAAGCGGTTGCGTGAGTTGTTGCCGTACAGGATTACCGGTAAAAACGGTACGCGTTTTCGGAAAGAATTTTTCCATGTTCGGATAGGCGGTAAAAACTGCCTTTGCTTTGCCCGACAGGAAGATATTTGTTTTCCCCGGCAGTGAATTCTGCTCCTGCACAAACACCGGAATGCCTAAGGCCGCTGCTGTGTACAAGGCAGGACCGCTGGCAAAACCGCCGGTGCCGATGGCAACATCCGGTTTAAAATCGCGGATGGTTTTGTGCGCCTTTACCAGACTTCCCAGCAATTTAAAGGGAAGAGTCAGATTGCGCAGCATGTGCGCACGGTTAAAGCCGGCAATGGGTAAGCCCACGATGTTAAACCCGGCCTGTGGAACTTTTTGCATTTCCATTTTACCGGTTGCACCTATAAACAGAAATTCAGCCTGCGGGAACCGCTGCCGGATTTCCTGCGCGATGGCAAGCGCCGGGAAGATATGTCCGCCCGTACCGCCGCCGCTCATGAGTATTTTTATAGGTTGCTTCATTACGCGATATCGTTTATTTCTTCAATCGTTTGTTTTTTACCCAGGCCTTCTTCATCATGAACCTGTATTCTGGAACTGACATTGAGGACGAGCCCCAGCTGAAAGAAGGTCACCAGCATCGAGGTTCCCCCGTAACTGATCAGAGGCAAGGGCTGACCCGTGACCGGAATCAGATTAACGGCAACGGCAATGTTGACCGCCAGCTGCATAAAGATCATCACTCCGATGCTAAGTACCAGCAAACTGCCGAAAAAAGCCGGCATTCGCGAGGCAATAATCATAATCCGGATAATCATAATCAGATATAAACTGATCAAGAGGACCGCACCCGCGAAACCATATTCTTCGACGATAATGGCAAAAATAAAGTCGGACGCCGATTGTGGCAGCATTTGTTTTAAGGCACTTTTTCCCGGTCCCATCCCCGTAATTCCGCCATGCACAATGGCCGCTTTTGCCTGCATGGTCTGGTAATTCTTTGCTTTATCTGCCTCATCCTGGATATGGTTGTCCTTCTTGGAGTAGGTCTGCACACGGCTGATCCAGGTGTCCACCCGGTTATTGCTGATAAGTTTTGTCTGAGTGGCAACCAGCAGGAAAGCAGTAACCGCTATAAAGGCAACACCGATAAAGCCCAATATATATTTACGGTTCAGCTGCCCGATAAGCATGACCAGCAGTGACACGATCAGAATCATCAGTGCTGTGGAACCATTGTCCTTCGCCACCAGTGCAAATACAATAAGCACCGGCAGGAAGAGGTAAATGATGTTTTCCACCGGCAGACGCTCACGGCTGATTTTCTTCGTTAAATAACGGCAGATATATATAATCAAAAATAAATAGGCAAAAGTCGAGGGTTGAAAGGCAACACCGATACCGGGAATCCGCATCCAGCGTGAAGCGGAAGCGCCGTCAATCGTTTCGCCGGAAAATGAGGTGAATGCTACCAGAATTACACTCAGCCACATCAGGATGCTGCTTAATTTTCCAATATATTCATACCTGATCATAATGGCAAAGCGGAGCACAGCAATTCCCATGGCTAAAAAGCCCACGTGGCGAATCAGGTGAGAAGTGGTGGTTCCGTTATTCACAATATACTCCAGGTTCGAACTGGCAGAATATACGGGGAAAATGGAGAAAAAAGAAAGTATGAGCACAACGCTCCACAGGACTTTATCGCCCAGGAAAAATTCTCTCTTCTTTGGTGCTGCCTGCTGCATCTTATTCATTCATTTTTTCTGGTTCAGTTTGTAAGACCGCCTGCTTAAATTTGCGGCCGCGGTCTTCGTAGTTTTCAAACAGGTCGAAACTCGCACAGCAGGGTGCCAGCAATACGGCATCTCCTTTTTCTGCAACACCGCGTGCGGTGGCCACGGCTTCCTCCATGCTGGACGTGCTGTAAATAAACTCCTTACTATCTTTAAAAAAGTCGATGATTTTTTCGTTATCCAGGCCCAGGCAAACAATTGCTTTTACTTTGCGGTTGACCAGGTCCTGAATTTCAGTGTAATCATTTCCTTTATCGACGCCGCCCACAATCCACACAGTTGGCTGACGAACGCTTTCCAGGGCGAAATAGGCTGCATTTACATTGGTAGCTTTGCTATCATTAATATAGGTGATGCCATCAATGGTAGCTACCTGTTCCAGGCGGTGCTCCACAGCCTGAAATGTCATCAGGGAATTGCGGATGCTTTCATTGCTGATGTTCAGCAGTTTCCCGGCAATGGATGCGGCCAGGCTATTGGCGATATTGTGATTTCCTACCAGAGATAATTCTGAAACCGGCATGGAAAACTTATCATCCAGTTTCACGTGCAGGTTTTCTTTTTGAATATAACCCCCTTCGCTCAGTTTTTCATGGGTGGAAAAAGGAATCATTTTCGCCCGGACTTCCAGCTTTTCGAGCAGACTGCGGCTCATTTCATCATCTTTATTATAGATAAAGAAATTATCGTTCTGCTGATTTTCGGTAATCCTGAACTTGGCCAGTGCATACTCCTCGTAATTGTAATTGTACTGGTCTAAATGGTCCTGACTTAAATTTAACAGCAAAGAAATATACGGCCGGAAATTCTGAATATCATCCAACTGAAAAGAACTTACCTCCAGCACATAATATTCATAATTGGCATCCGCAACCTGTCGGGCAAAACTCTGCCCGATGTTGCCGGCCAGGCCTACCTGTAACTGGTCATTTTTCAGGATATGATAAATCAGCGAGGTAGTTGTAGTTTTTCCGTTGCTGCCGGTAATGGCGATAATCTTAGCCTGCGTAAACTCAGCAGCGAATTCTATTTCGGAAGACAGCCGGATTCCTTTCTGATTAATTTTAAAAATAATATCAGACTTTTTGGGGATACCGGGAGATTTTATAATCCAGTCAGCCGCTAAAATACGGTCTTCGGTGTGCTGACTTTCCTCAAACTCAATACCTGCCTCCAGCAATTGCTGGCGGTACTCGGGACGAATCGCGCCTTTATCGGACAGGAATACATCCAGCCCTTTCTTTTTAGCCAGATAAGCCGCACCCACGCCGCTTTCGCCGCCGCCCAAAACAACAATCTTCATACTATCGGACTTTAAGTGTTATTAAACAAATGATGGCAAATAAAACTCCGATGATCACCATGCGGTTCACAATTTTACTTTCGTGGTAACCCTCTTTCTGATAATGGTGATGCAGCGGTGACATCTTGAACAAGCGGTTTTCTTGGGCATACTCCAGACCGAAACGCTTTTTCCGGTATTTAAAAACAGCCACCTGCAGCACGACGGATAAGTTCTCTATCAGGAAGATTCCGCACAAAACAGGAATCAGTAATTCCTTTCTTAAAATAATGGCTAAAACAGCGATGACACCGCCCAGCATCAGACTGCCGGTATCGCCCATAAAGACCTGCGCAGGATACGTATTATACCAGAAAAAGCCGATCACAGCACCCACCAGCGCCAGCGCAAAAATGGTGGTTTCCCCCATATTCGGCAGGAACATGATATTCAGATAATCCGCAAAAATGATGTTCCCCGAGAGATAAGCGAAAAAGGCAAGCGTGAGCAGAATGACGACACTCGTGCCGGCGGCAAGCCCGTCAATCCCGTCCGTAATATTAGCGCCGTTACTTACGGCAGTTACAATAAAAATAACGATGGGAATGAAAACAACCCAGGCCCATTCATGCTGTTGTTCCGGTGTCATCCAGAAAAGCAGGCCGCTGTAATCAAACTCATTGTTTTTCACGAAAGGTACCGTGGAAACAGTTGACTTCTCAGTCTTCATGAAATTGGCTTCCACGTTGTTGCGGTTCAGTTCGCGCGCATCGGCGTATTTTCTTTTCACCGTAATATCGGGATGAAAATACATGGTAACGCCAATGATTAAACCCAGGCCTACCTGCCCGATTACTTTGAATTTGCCACTCAGGCCGTCCTTGTTCTTTTTAATTTTTTTCAGGTAATCATCAATGAAACCGATGGCGCCCATCCACACGACTGAGATGATCAGGAGCACAATGTAGATGTTCATTATTTTAGTAAAAAGCAATACCGGAATTAAGGTCGCGAGAATAATAATCAGGCCTCCCATCGTTGGTGTCCCTTCTTTTTGCTTTTGCCCAAGCAATCCCAGGTCACGCACCAATTCACCCATTTGGCGGCGGCGCAGGTAGTTGATGATTTTCTTTCCGAACACCAGCGCAATGACCAGCGACAGCAGTACCGCCATACCTGCCCGGAAGGAGATAAATTTAAACATACCCATTCCCGGAACGTGGATTCCGTGAGCATTAAAATATTCGTATAGGTAGTATAGCATTCTATTCTTTTCTTACATTATTTAGACATCAGCCTAGCGAGTTCCAGCGCGGTTTCGCGGTCATCGAAATGATGACGCTGTCCGTTTATTTCCTGATACGTTTCGTGGCCCTTGCCGGCGATTACAATGATATCTTTGGGTTCAGCAAATTTAATCGCCATTTTAATCGCTTCCCGGCGGTCTGGCATGACCATAAACTTACTGAAATGCTGCGGTTCCACACCCGATTCGATGCTTCGGATAATTTCCTGAGGGTCTTCCGTACGCGGATTATCTGAAGTGATAATGGCCAGCGTGGACTTCTGGGTGGCAATTTTTCCCATCTCCGGGCGCTTGGTAACATCGCGGTCGCCGCCACAACCGAACACGGTAATCAGCCGTTCATTTCGTGTCCTGATTTCATTTACTGAGTCCAGAATATTTTCGAGTGCATCCGGTGTGTGTGCATAATCCACGATGAAGAAAATTCCGCCGTCGGATTTCAAGGTTTCAAAGCGGCCGGGCACGCGCTGCAAAAGAGAGACGGCCTGCAATACTTCGGCAGATTCAAAACCGCATTCCAGTACGGCAGCATACGCCAGCAGCAGATTATAAGCATTAAATTTCCCGGTGAGTGTGGTCCAGAATTCATTGCCATTGAAGTTCAGCAGCATTCCGTTGAAATCTGTTTCCAAAACGCGGCCGTGGTAGTCCGCCATGGTTTTCAGAGCGAAAGTTTTGCGTGTTGCTTTGGTATTCTGCAGCATGACTTTGCCGTTGCGGTCATCTGCATTCACAATGGCTACTGCCTCGGATGATAACTGGTCAAAAAACGACTTCTTTGCTGCCAGATAGTTGGCAAAAGTTCCGTGATAGTCCAGATGGTCATGCGTAATATTGGTAAAGCCTGCCACCTGGAAATTCAGACCGGCGGTGCGGTATTGGTCCAGGCCATGAGACGAGACTTCCATCACGGCAAAATCGCATCCTTGTTCCAGCGCTTCCGCCAGCATGGCATTCAGCCGCAGGATGTCTGGAGTTGTATGTGTAGACGGAATCACTTTATCGCCGATGTGATAAGCGACCGTGGAAAACAAAGCAGATGGATGCCCCAACTGTTTCAGTAACTGATGGATCAATGTAGTGACCGATGTTTTACCGTTGGTGCCGGTGATACCAATAAGTTTTAATTTGGACGAAGGATTGCCATAAAAATTCGAAGCAATACGACCTAAAGTTGCTGCGGAGTTTTCAACTTTGATATAAGTGACATCCGGGTTTTGTTGTGCAGGTATTTCTTCGCAAACAATGATGGCAGCACCCGCTTCTTCCGCTTTGGTGATGTATGCATGACCGTTTGTTGTACTGCCGCGCAAAGCCACGTACATGCTGCCCGGCGCCACTTTTCGGCTGTCGAAGGTAATATGCGAAACGTCACGGGAAAGCGTGCCGGCCGTTTCGATAAGGGTGATATGTTGCAGTACTTTTTCTAAGGTCATCATCATAATCAGTTTTGCAGCTGCAAATAAATTCTCTGGTCTTTTTTTATAATCGTTCCTTCCTGCGGAAACTGTTCTTTAATTTTGCCTACGCCGGTGTAATCTACACGGTACCCCTGATTCTCCAGTTGGGGAATCACGTTTTTACCGATAAGACCCGTGACATTCGGCATCGTGTTTCTGCGAACGGCTACTTTTACAGGCTTGGCCATCATCTGGCTCAGGTCTACTTTTTTATCCACCAGCATTTCTCTTTCAATATTTTGCGGTGTTTTCAGGAACGTTTTTCCGGCAATTTCTTTAAATACAGGAGCCGCAATGGTGGACCCGTAGAATCCTTTGGAATTGTCCGGCTGGCTTACCATCACGATGCAGGTATATTTAGGATTATCTGACGGATAAAATCCGGCGAAACTTGCCTGGTATTTGGCTGGCCCTTTTTTCCAGTACTCAAATTTGGCAGTTCCGGTTTTACCGGCCATTTTCAGGTTGGGAGTAAAAATACTTCGGGCAGTTCCTTTTTCCACTGCCTTGGTGAGCGCATCGGTCATCAGCTGAATGGACTTGGGCGATGCCATTTGTTTTACCATCGTCTGCGGTTCCGCCTGGTACAGTACTTTTCCGTCCTTCATGATTTTTTCAATGAAGAGCGGCTTCAGCATTTTACCTTTGTTGGCGATGCCATTATAGAAAGTAGTCAGCTGCAATAAATTAAACCGTGAAGAGTAGCCATAAGAAATGGAAGCCAGCGTTGCCATATTCCAGGCCTTATCTTCCGGCTTTACGATGTAAGGCTTCGTGATGCCCGGCAGCTCAATGTCCATACGCTCGAACATTTTCCAGCGGCGCAGATGGTCCAGAAATACTTTAGGCTTCTCCCCATAAAACTGAGTAATGAGTTTGGCCGTGCCCACGTTGCTGGACTTTGCCAATACATCTGAAATTTCATAAATACCGCCGCCGTGGTCATCGGTTATGCGCTGTTTCCCATAAACCCAGACACCGTTGCCGATATCGACTGTGGTGTTTTCATCAATAAAACCATCATCCATTGCGGCGAGCAGCGACACGGTTTTAAAGGTAGAGCCCGGCTCCTGTGCATCCTTCAGGGCGTAGTTGTAAGCATCCACATAAATGCCCGGTTCCGTGCGGCGCAGGTTCACCATGGCTTTAACTTTTCCGGTAGTGGCTTCCATCACCACTACGCTGCCATGATGCGCATCGAAATTAATGAGTTGCTTTTCCAGTGCAGAATGGGCAATATCCTGGATGCGAAGGTCAAGGGTAGTGTACACATCCTGGCCGTCCACAGGTTCATTCACCTGCCAGTAGTCGATAGGTTTCCACTGGCTGCTGTTCACGCGCTGCTCCAGGCGGCTGCCATCAATCCCCGTCAGATACTTCGAGAAAGCACCTTCCAGGCCGGACTTTGCGATTTCATTATCCATCCCGATGGTACCGGCGCCGATCTGTGTGGTAGCTAATTCTCTTTTATAATTTCGGTCGACAATAAATCCACCCCGGTTTTTGCCGCGGTTGAAAATAGGAAACTGGCGGATGCGGTCATACTCATCGAAATCCAGCCCGCGCACCAGCATGTAATACTGGTTGTTGGCTTTCTTCTGCTGATCGAATCGGTTTCTGAAATAAGAACGCGGTTTGCCAAACATCGCCGAAAGCGAGTCGGTTAGCGCACCGATATTGTTTTTATATAAAGAGTCGCGGATAATTTTAAAATCGATATACACATCGTATCGCATCACGGTGGTTGCCAGGATGGAGCCGTCTGCCGCAAACAGGTTACCGCGCGCAGCCTTGAGCGTTGCCTGCCGGTAATTCTTGCTGATGTAGTCTTCCTTGATCTCTTCTACATTGGTATTCTGCAGAAACAGGATTCTGGCCAGAAAAACCGCGAAGACCACCACCGCCAGCGCAGTGAGCGAATAGCCCCAGCGTAATGCTTTCAGTCGTTTAGCTTCAAAATCATTTTTCTTCGCCATGCAAGCTGTCCAGTTTAATCAAGATTTTATGCGGATGATTTTCCAGTGACAATAAGCTGTCCTGCACCATTTCCTTGCCCAGTTCAGACTCCAGCTTTACTTTGATAAGCCGGCTCTGCGCAAAGGCGTTGCGCGATTTATATTCTTCTGTCTGTTCTTTCAGCACATTAACCTGGCGGATGCGCTGGCTCACCAGGTGGTTGCTGTAAATCATCATAATCAGCAGCACGAAAATCAGTAGGAAATATTTGTAATGGGTTTTTACCTCATCACGGTTTAGAAAATTACCTTTAACAATATCGATAAAGGTGAGTTTCTTTTTAGGGCGATATGTCTGCTTTTTGGCCATCCGGGCGTGTGCTCCTTTGTGTCTTTATACTTTGGTTCCGGTCCGCATTTTGGCACTTCGTGCGCGCGGATTTTCTGCAATTTCTTCGTCGGTGGGAATCACGGCTTTACTCTGCAACAGCGTAAAAGCTTTCGGATAGTTTCCGTACACGTCCCGCTCCGGTTCTCCCTCGAACATGCCGTTCTTTAAAAATCGCTTCACCAACCGGTCTTCCAGCGAGTGGTACGAAATAACCGTCAGCCGCCCGCCGGGTTTTAATATCTTATAAGATTGCAGCAGCATATCCTTCAAAGCATCCAGCTCCTGATTTACTTCAATGCGGATTGCCTGAAAAATCTGGGCATAGACTTTATTCTGTTTGAATTGTGGAATATAAGCAAAGACTTCTTTCAGGTCATTCGTTGTTTTCACCGGTTTGTTCTTGCGCCAGCTTACCAGTTCGCGGGCCAGCCGCCGTGCTTCCCGCAGTTCACCATAATAGTAAAACAGGTCAGCGAGTGCCTCTTCTTCATACTCATTTACCACGCGCCGGGCGTCCAGGTTTTGCATCACATTCATGCGCATATCCAATGGCGCCTCCGAACGGGTAGAAAAACCGCGCTCGGCTGCATCAAACTGATGGGAAGATACGCCAAGGTCTGCCAAAATTCCGTCCACCTGGGTTACGCCATACATTTGCAGTGAATTTTCCAGAAAGCGAAAATTCTGATTGATCAGTGTAAAGCGCGGATCATCGATGGTGTTATTCAGTGCATCCAGATCCTGATCAAAACTGAAAAGCCTCCCGTCTGCAGACAGGTGGTTCAGGATTTCCCGGGAATGCCCGCCACCGCCGAAAGTGCAGTCCACGTAGGTGCCATCTGGCGTTGTTACCAGATCGGTAATACTTTTTTTCAGCAGGACCGGATTGTGATACATATATATTGTTGAGCTTATCGTTTATACTTCTTTACATTAAACCTGACCGGCATCAAAATCCTGGGCACCCATCACCTCCTCTGCAAGTTGCGCAAAGGAATCTTCAGACGCAGACAAGACGGCCTCATAAGACTGCTTGTCCCAGATTTCAAACAGTTCACCTGCACTGGTAATAACAATGTATTTCTGCAAACCGGCATACTGCATCAGGTCTTTCGAAATCTGCAGCCGGCCCGCATTATCGGGTTCTGCTGTTTTCACACCGGCGGTGAACATGCGGATAAAATCTGCATTTTTCTTCACGAAGCGATTGAGTTTATTCAGCTTCGCCATCAGCAGTTCCCAGCTTTCCATCGGGTAGACTTCCAGGCAGTTCTGAAATACGGCACGTTTAATTACAAATGACTCTTCATCATAGGCATTCATCTGCCTGGCGAGTGCTGCCGGCAGTTTAAGCCGGCCCTTATCGTCGATCCGGCATTCATATGTCCCGATGAAATTTTTCATTTGGGGCAAATTTATAGAAAATATTCCGGAAGTTCCCACTTTCACCCACTTTCTGCCGCTATTGTTAATAAGTTTGCGGTGATTAAATAACGGTTTGATAAACAGTAGTTTATTAAAATATTTATCAACATTCTATGCGATGCGCATTAGTTCTGCATGAAAACAGGGCTGAAAAGAGAAATTCAGACAGAAAAAATGTATTTTGGTGTTTAATTTGTACTTTTGCACACGCTTACTGCGTAAAATTCTATGATATTTAAAACAAAAAAAGAAAAGAAATTCGCTTTTATTGAAGCTGGCACAGGTCAGCCGATCATCCTTTTGCACGGACTGATGGGCGGGCTTAGTAATTTTGAGGACACGGTGGAATTTTTTTCCGGTAAAGGATATCAGGTGTTTGTACCGGTACTGCCGATCTATGATCTGCCGGTGCTCAATACCAATCTGACAACGATTGCCAAGTATGTTGCGAAGTTCATTGAAGAGAAAGTAGGGAAGCCGGCCATTATTGTCGGGAATTCCATGGGTGGCCATGTAGGCCTTATTCTTACATTGTCCCGCCCGGATCTGGTGGAAAAGCTGGTGCTCACCGGAAGTTCAGGTTTATATGAACGTACTTTCGGCGACAGTTTCCCGCGCAAAAGCGACAAGCAGTACATCCGCAAGAAAACCGAAGAAGTGTTTTATGACCCGGCGGTAGCAACCGATGATCTGGTAGAAGAAGTATTTGCGGTAGTGAATGACCGGATGAAAGGAATCAAGACGGTGATGCTGGCGCGTAGTGCTATTAAACACAATATGCTGAATGACCTTCCGAAAATAAAAACACCCGTTTGCCTGATCTGGGGCAAGCAGGATAACGTGACGCCACCCGAGGTAGCGGTAGATATGCATAAGTCGCTGCCCAATTCGGATCTCTACTGGATTGACCACTGCGGCCACGCGGCCATGATGGAACGCCCGGAGGAATTTAACCGGATCCTCGATGAGTGGCTGCAAAAAGAAAAATAAACTGAAGGGGAGAAGCATCTTCCCTTTTTTTATACCTCAACTTTTATGATTATTAAAACCGCCACCTTTGTAAAAAGCAGCAGCCGCTGGCAGGAGTGCCCCGAAGCGGTCTTGCCTGAATATGCCTTCATCGGCCGCTCCAATGTGGGAAAATCCTCGCTGATCAATGCGATGCTGAACCATAAGGACCTCGCCAAGACTTCCGGAACGCCGGGGAAAACACAACTCATTAATCACTTTCTGGTGAACGATGAGTGGTACCTGACCGACCTGCCGGGTTATGGCTATGCGCGTGTTTCCAAAAGCATCCGCCGTGATTTCGAAAAGCTGATCACCAACTATATTCTGAACCGCAAAAATCTGGTCAACCTCTTTATTCTGGTGGACGCACGTCATGCGCCGCAAAAAATTGATCTGGAATTTATTGAATGGGTAGGCGAACACGGAATTCCTTTTTCACTGGTGTTTACCAAAGCTGATAAACTGAAGCCCATGGAACTGCAGAAAAATGTGGAACACTACAAAGCAGAACTGCTGAAAAGCTGGGAAGAACTGCCGGAACTGTATGTTACCTCTGCCGAGAAAAAAACCGGTGGCGAGGAGATTTTAAGTTTCATCAGCCGTACCAATGAATTTCTAATCAAAAATAAAGTTCGTTTCGACTGATGGCGGCTCCTTTATACTGGAAGTTGAAGAACTTTGCTGAACTGACTGCGCAGGAGGTTTATGCAATATTACAAGTCCGTGCCGAAGTATTTGTCGTGGAACAGAATTGTCCGTACCTCGATGCGGATGGAAACGATGATCAGGCATTGCACCTTTGGGCAGAACAAAACGGAGAAATCATCGCGTACTGCCGCCTATTCGGGCCGGGTATCAAATATAAGGAACCTTCTATCGGTCGAGTTTTAACCAGGGAATCGGCACGCGGAACCGGCGCCGGAAAAATACTGATGAAACTGGCACTGGAGGCAATTCACACCCATTTCGGGACTGCGGAATGCCGAATCTCTGCGCAGGATTATCTGTTGCGTTTTTATGAAGGTTTTGGTTTTATCGCTACGGATCACCGGTATCTGGAAGATGATATTCCGCACACGGAAATGCACCGCAGACAGTAAGTTCCAGGGCACGGCAGCTCTTTATTCTGCTGTGTGCGAACTGAAATGATTTTCTTAAATTAGCAGCTTAAATAATTTAATAAATGAAAAGAATCTTTTTACTGCTCACCTTCATGCTGAGCTTTCTGCAGATAAAGGCAGATGAAGGAATGTGGCTTTTAACGATGATTAAAAGACTGAACGGAGTAGATTTGAAAAAACAAGGCCTGAAGCTGACGCCGGAAGAAATTTATTCCGTGAACAACTCCAGCCTGAAAGATGCCATCGTGCAGTTTGGCGGCGGATGTACCGCTGAAATGGTTTCCAAGGAAGGTTTGCTGTTTACTAACCACCACTGTGGGTATGGGCAGATTGCAGCACTTTCGACCCCGGAAAATGATCACCTGACCAACGGATTCTGGGCAATGAAGCGCAGCGAAGAACTTCCTGCCAAAGGACTTTCCGTTCGTTTCCTGGTTCGTATGGACGATGTTTCTGCCCGAATCAACGCGAAACTGAACAACCAGATGAGCGCGGAAGAACGCGATAAAATCATCGGTGATGAATACAAAGCCATCCAGAATGAAAACTCTGAAAACGGAAAATACACGGTAGTGGTTCGTGATTTTTTTAACGGAAATGAATTCTACTATTTCGTATATCAGGATTTCAAAGATGTTCGTCTGGTAGGAACGCCTCCGAACTCTTTGGGGAAATTCGGTGGTGATACCGATAACTGGGAGTGGCCAAGACACACAGTGGATTTCTCTGTATTCCGTGTGTATGCTGATGCGAACAACAACCCGGCAGAATACTCGCCGAATAACGTGCCGATGAAACCTAAGCATGCCCTGCCGATTTCCCTGCGCGGTTACAAGCCGGGAGATTTCGCCATGATTATGGGCTTCCCGGGGCGTACCAACCGTTACCTGACTTCCTTCGGTATCGAGCAGATGGTGAACAAGGATTACCCGGCGTGGGTAGAAGCCTCTAAAGTAGCAATGGATGTCATGAAAAAATACATGGACAAAGACCAGGCTACCAAAATTGACTATGCTTCCCAATATGCTTCCGTAGCCAACTACTGGAAAAACAGACAGGGAACCATCGATGCCGTATATGCCAACGGAACTATTCAGGGCAAAAAAGAACTGGAAGCTAAATTCCAGACCTGGGCACTGAAGCCGGAAAATCAGGTAATGTATGGCGGGATCCTGCAGGATATTCACGCGAACTATGGCCAGATTTCTGACCGTAACGTAGAAAGAAATTACTCTTCTCAGTTGCAGCGCAACGCAAAATATATCCCGATTGCTTACCAGTTGGGCGAGCTGCTGCATTCCTATGCCAACCAGGACGAAGCCGGAAAAGCGGCAATGAAGCAAAAGGTAACAGATGCCATCGACCGCGTGTACGAAAAACTGAACATTAAGCTGGAAGGTGAAATGCTGAACTCTATGGTAGCCCTGTACCAGCAGCGTGTGAACAAATCGGTAGCGTCTCCGACCGTGATGGCCGCTGATGCCAAAAACCTGTCCAACATGGCGTTCGCTTCCATCTTTGCGAACAAGGAGTCTGCAATGAAGTTTGTGAACAACCCGGACCGTCTGGTAATCGATGCAGATCCGCTGTATAAATTCGCCAAAGGATATGTGGAAGACCAAAAACTGGCTGGCGAGAAATATTCCAAAGTAGATGAAGCTTTCGCGAAGAACAACAGAATCTTCCTGGATGGTCTGCGCAAATCTCAGCCAGAAGTATCTTATTACCCGGATGCAAACTCCACGATGCGTGTAACCTTCGGTAAGGTAACGACGCTGCCTATGCGCAATGACCGCAAGTACACCATCAAAAAAGAAGCGGATAACTATTACACAGATATCTACGGAATGGTGGCGAAATACAAGAAAGGCGATGAGGAATTCGACCTGCCACAACGTTTCCTGGATTTAGTGAAGAAAAAAGATTTCGGACAGTACAAGGATAAGAAAGGCTTTATGCCGGTGAACTTCCTGTCTGATAACGATATTACAGGCGGTAACTCCGGCTCACCGATTATGGATGGCGAGGGGAACCTGCTGGGCCTTGCTTTCGACGGAAACAGCGAAGCCCTGAGCGGTGATATTATCTTCGACCCGAAACTGCAGAAAACAATCAACGTAGACGTTCGTATGGTTCTTTGGACCATCGACAAATACGGAAAAGCAGGCCACCTGATCAGTGAAATGACACTGGTGAAGTAAGACGCTTTCACCTTATAAATAAACCCGCTGGATGATCCGGCGGGTTTTTGTTTTGATATGATGATGGTTAAATTTATCTAATAATCTTCAGGTGGTCGTTTAATAGCATTAAAGCGCTTGCCACTGAACAGGTTATTGAAAGAAAAAGGACTGCAAAATTTTTTACCTGCAGAGGTTTGATAACGTCAAATTTTATTAAGAAGATTAGCAAAACAGCAGCAGAAAATAGGCTGATCGAAATAATGGCGAGCAGGATTAGCGTAATATTCTCAGAGGTAAAAATCTGCCGATTAATAAACAACATTACCGCTGAAACAGCAGTGAGTATAGTGGCCAGTACAATTGAAGTTTCTGACTCTCTTTCTTTTGGTAAATTATTCCTATTTCCATTTGGGAGCAATAATAGCAAATTGGAAAG
The DNA here is from genome assembly GCF_022968825.1 of Chryseobacterium salipaludis. Classification (GTDB taxonomy): domain Bacteria; phylum Bacteroidota; class Bacteroidia; order Flavobacteriales; family Weeksellaceae; genus Kaistella; species Kaistella salipaludis. Next base: position 182,374 of record NZ_JALHKS010000002.1, on the reverse strand, counting down.
GGCGTCGAGTAGATCTGAAAGCATATTATTTCGTCAATATTTCATTAACAATTTTTATAATGCTGTATACCAGCGAAAGTGGCACATGAGAGCGTTCACACTAAAAATTTTAAAATAATCTGAACAACAACTGGATTTTAGTTGTCGGGTATTTTCTTTGAATGCATTTGCCTTTCGTTTCTTGTTGTCAGGGTCGTTAAGATATCACTGCTAAAGGTTGGGTATTGGCAATAGTGCAGTTATAACGTGGAGTTTTAATATTTATAAACTAATCTTCGGCAAATCTAAGATCGTTAAAAGTGCGATTCCTCCGCACTATAGCCAATACGATACTAGCAGATGCTCATTTTTTAGAAACTATTAAATAAAAGTCTGTAATATTCCTGATGGTTATTAATAGAATTTGAATTGTAAGAAAAACCAAAAAGCCATATAATATAATCTTAATTTTATTAGGAATTAAAACGAATGTCGTAAATAATGGTACAACTAGAGAACTTAATATTACAAATATCTCTATTACAATTGTATAACTGAAATTTATTAAGAGCAATTCGTAAAGCGAGATTTGCTTATTATTTATTTTAACAGGGGTTTTGACATTTCTAATTTGTTCCAAGTTTTTGCCGCCTCCTGTTACTAAAATTGTAATGATTGCAATTGAAATTCCTAATAAAACGCCTAAAATATTTAGTGATGATTCTTTAAACTTGAAAAAAATTTCAAAACTGTAATTATTACATATATTTAGAAGAATGACTAACATGATAATAACGAAAGGGACCACCCATTCAAACATTACATTTCTCTTATTAAGAGATTTAAAGTAATCGTAAATTAATATTAGAAATTCTAAATACATTATTCAAAGTTATCTAAAATAGAATTAAGTTGAATAAATGTATCTGCGGACGACATTTCTCCAGTTTCTTCATCATAATCGCACAATACATATTCTTGTCGTTCAATAAAATCAGTGTTGATAATAACTTCATTGTTTTCAGCATTTCTACCTTTTACCCTAATTCTATTAATATGATTCTCGCCTCCACTTACTTTTGCAAAAATATCTCTAACAGTATCTTCGATAGTATTTTTTCTCTTGGCCTTTAAAGTAACAGTTATCTCATGATTAACTTCTGTTGTACGATCACTAAAGTTTAGAGCCTCACTACCCAATAGTTGTTTATCTACAATTACATCAGCGTAAGTAATCCTTTGAAGTCTATCAATTTCATCTAAAAAATTATCCTTTGCTAAAGTTTCAAAATAAAAACGAAAATTGTTTTCTAAATCTAGTAAGGTTATAAAATGGTTCAAATATTTAATAAAATTATTAATACTTACTCCAAAATGGGATTTTTCAATTACAATTAAAACTTCTCCATTTATTGGCTTAGTGATTATATGAGTTTTTTGTCTTTCGCCTTCTCCTAACTGTTTGGGGCTATCTCTTTCGGCAATTGTTACACTATCTATCAATTTAGGCCTAAAATTATATGCAGCATTCTTAAAAGTAATTTTATTTTTATCACTACTTATAATCCTACTATCAAGTAAATAAAATCTATTATGTCCTTGTTCAATTTTTCGATCAGGCTTATCTAATTCCTCAATCTTCATTAACAAGTTATTAAACGTATCAATCACGTCCATATTTTCATCATTAATCTTTAAATAATGAAAACAAATTTTTCTTTTTTTTCTAGGCATGGTTTTCTTTTTGACTTTCTGCTAACTCTCAAATATACGCAATAAGACCATACAGTAATCCAAATATAAAATGCTGGAAAGGAAAGTTATATATAATTGTAACCGCTTGTAGCTGGATATTACATATTCATTTTACGCAACACGGAAACGGTCTTTTGTTTCCTGTAAAGCAAAGTAGATATCACAGAAAGACAAAAAAAAGCGGAAAATCAATTCCGCTTTTCGTTTTAAAGTTCTTCTTCACTAATTAATCCCATGTCGCCGTAATGCTTTTTGAACTTGGCGATTTTGGGACCAACCACCGCGCTGCAGTACGGTTGGTTTGGATTGGCTTTGTAATAGCCCTGGTGGTATTGCTCTGCCGGATAGAATTTGTCCAGTGGTGCCAGCTCGGTGACGTATTGGCCGTTCCATCGGCCGGACGCTTCGGACTTTTTCATTTCCACTTCTGCTTCCTTTTTCTCCGCTTCATCCTGATAGAAAATAACCGAGCGGTATTGTGTACCGATGTCATTTCCCTGACGGTTCAGCTGGGTCGGGTCGTGCAAAAAGAAGAAGATATCCATCAGCTGTGCGTAGGATATTATTTTAGGGTCATATTTAATCTGCACCACTTCTGCATGGCCGGTCTCGCCGGTGCAGACTTCCTCGTAGGTAGGGTTGGCTGTGTGACCGCCCGCATAACCGGAAGTTACCGAGTCCACGCCTTTCAACATACTGAAGCAGCTTTCCACACACCAGAAACAACCACCACCGAAGGTAATGGTCTGTAAATTTTCTTTATCCATTATAGGCTTATTTTGAGATACACTTTGTTTTTTGCCCTGGCCGTTACAGGAGAACAGCAGCAGGCTCATCAAAATTACTAAAAACTTGTTCATTTTAATAAAACGAATTTTGTGCCTTTTAATTTTATAAATCGTTAATTTTAATTAAAGTTTAACACCCGCGTCGGACGGCTGACTCCAAACCAATGCACTTGCCCCCAGGATGGCGGCATCGGCTTCGTTGAGCGAGCTGCAGATGAGCTTTACTTTATCGCGGAAGACAGGAAAAAGGTTTCGCTCCATGTGGAATTTGGTGGGCGTGAGTAAAAAGTCGCCCGCCTGAATCACGCCGCCAAACAGTAGAATGGCTTCCGGTGAAGAAAACATTACGAAATTCGCCAATGCTTCGCCCAGCTTCTGCCCGGTATAGCGGAACACTTCGATGGCGGTCGGGTCGCCCTGCAGCGCACAGTCATGGACCACACGCGCACTGATCTGCTCTTCCGGATAGTTATTCAGCAGCGAATGCGGAAATTCAGCCCTCATTTTCCGGGCGGTAATGGCAATTCCGGTCGCGGAGGCGTACGCTTCCAGAGAACCTTCCGAGCCGGTACTCCAGTGCTTCCGGCCGCCGGATTTCACGATGGTATGGCCCAATTCACCAGCAAAACCATCGTGACCATAAATGAGTTCACCATTGGAAATAATGCCGCTTCCGACACCCGTGCCCAGGGTAATCATAATAAAATCCTTCATCCCGCGTGCTGCGCCAAACATCATTTCCCCCAGCGCCGCCGCGTTGGCATCATTGGTCATTTTGCACGGAATCCCGAACTTTGCGGTAATCATTTTTGCAAAAGGTACAATTCCGGTCCACGGCAGGTTGGCGGCGTGTTCTATGGTGCCGGTATAATAATTCGCATTGGGCGCCCCGATTCCAATACCGATGAGCAGTTCAAAACCACCGTTTTCTTCAATCACCGGAGCAACTTCCGCATGGAGTGCCGCTACAAATCCTTCGGGCGCGGCATGCCCTGCGGTACTAAGATTCCCTTTGGCCAGGATTTCACCGCGGCGGTTGACCAGGCCATATTTTGTATTGGTACCGCCAATATCAACGCCCAGAGTAAATTGATGGGAAGTATCTGTGAACGACATGCAGGAAGTTTTTATGGTTTAAAAGTAGTTAAAATAAAACTTTAGCATGGACAACCGTTGGTTTTCTGAGCGAAAAGGCAACTGTAATTATAATTGCAAAATTTCATCTGCGGCTGAATCCAATATATTATCGTGTGTACTAATAAAAAACAATTTGTTTTTGTCTAAAATTTCGTCTTTTAATAAGGTTATCGATTCAGTGTCTAGAGAAGCAAAAGGCTCGTCCCAAAAAATATACTTAGGGTTATGAAACAGCGTTCTGGCCAACTCAGCTTTCTTTTTCATACCGAGCGAATATTCACTGTAATAAACGCTTTCAGGTAAAGTAAACAGAGCACTATAGAATTGTATCTGTTTCTCAATTACAGAAGAATTAATTTTTAAAAGATTTCCAACAAAACTGAGGTTATCTCTGAAGTTTAAATTGCTGAGCAATATTGGCTGATCCAGCAGGAACGCTGCATTTCCGTGAAAGTTGACATCTGTATATTCAACCGAACCACAATCGGGTCTAATAAATTGCGCAATGAGTTTAATCAATGTTGATTTGCCTGCACCATTTCGGCCCTTCAGCAAAATAATGCCTTTCTCCGGAATATCTAAGTCCGGGAATTTTAGCAGCGTCTTATCTCCAAACTTTTTCTGAAGATTACGTATCCTAATAAGCATGAAAAATACTTTTAATTAAATTAAAGAGAAAACCCGGTAAAAGACAGGCGATTATATATTCAACCGGTATAAAACTCTTAAAAATAAACAGCAGTATGAATGTGAGAAGTGAATTATAAACAGACAACCAGATCACCGATTTGTGGTAAAGCCTGCACAAGTTGATGACTTCACTGAAATCTTTAAAAAGTTTAAACTGCTGCACAAAAATATAAAAAAAGATAACCGCGATCATGGACTGCTGATAGCGTTGATCAATAATGAAAAGGAAAAGCAACAGAAGCGGCGGAACCCACAGCAGCTTTTTATAAAATAGTTTCAAAAAAGTGAGAACCCTTTTCATAGCAGTTTCTTACAGTACAGAAGCATTACAAGAGATGAGGTAATTATTCCGGCCAGTACGCCGAAGAATGTATATAATGAAACAAACTTTATATTTTCTGTAGAGGTTATTAATAGAAAACCAAAAAGCCAAATGATAATTGCCACCAGAGATGAATTTGTTTTAAAACTGGACTGGATAAGCAAAAGCAGGATTTCTACAGAATTAAGGAGAAACACACTGCACGCAGTCAGGATAAGTGTTATGAATAGTTGCAGAAAAAGATGTTCAGAGAAATAATAAGGGAGAACAACAATCATTGGAAATAGAGAACAGAGAAGTGCCCGAAAACCATATCCTTTAAAAAAGAGCATCTTCTGTAAAAATAATATTCTTGAGTTTGATGAAGGGAAAGATAATCGCGCAGTTGTGACCAAACTATTATAGCTGTTGCTGCTTCCCGGCAAAATAAATTTGCAGAAGAGATAAGATAATGTGAAAACGGCAGGATATAATATAAAATTTAACATTAGAAACTGCTGTCCTGCAAAATGAAATTCAATATTCTTTTGACTTGCAATCCCCACCGTTAGGGTGTTAATTAACAGGAAGTAGATAAAACTAAAAATATATAGATGAATATAAAACCTGTTTGAAAATTTCTTTAGAGCGAAATCCCAGGCAGGAGATATTCGGGAAGCCGCACCTTCATTAATCACCGATTTTATAATGAGAAGAATTACTTTAAAATGCACGGGAAGTCGTAAATAAAATCACAAGATATAAAAATCAGAAAGAATTGATAACCTGGGGAGTGATACATTTTAAAAAATTAAAACTTCCCCGGCTCTCACCAAAGAAGTTTTTATAAGACGCAGATTAAATAACGTTTGCTGCTATCTCGTATATCTCATCTTTTTACAGTAAACCCAAAACCATACAAAGGATAAAAATGCCATCGCACTATCAGTTAAAGGTCTTCAATAGTCTTTCAAAAAGTTGAATTAAAAAGTTAACGATGGTTATTAAACTAAATGTAATCGTATTTTCCTGGAAAATATCATCTTCCCTTTACTTTTCTTGGCGGAATATTAAGCTTATAAAACATAAAGCCAAAGATCACGGCACTAATCGTAAGCAGCACCTTTGCAGTTTGTTCTTCTTTAATAAAAAAGAGAGTAATAGAAATGATTAGGGCCACCAGCGAAAATTTATTTTTTAACACCATGTAATGTGATTAAGAGAATTGGTAAAGAAATCGATACGCACCTGAAAAACCTTCGTAAATTTATTAAATAATAAACAAACGTATTAAGCCATTATTATGCTTTGGAAACTAAAATTTTTTTCTTGAAACAATAGGCTAATAAAATAAGCATTGACCCTGCAAACAAGCTTGCTATCACTTTCAAGTTAAAACCTGAGATTACCAATCGGTAGTACGCGACAGCGAATGATGCTATTCCCAATAACGTTATGAAATAAATTGGCGCTGTTTTCTTCATTTATAAAATTTAAGTGAGTAAAAAGAAAATGTCTGATTCAAAAATAGTAAACTTTTACTTTTGCCGCAAAATGTACTTGCATAATGATATCTGCCGAGAAAAATTAAACTGCTAAAGACATCCACCTTGAATTCTGTGTCTTAATGTCTTTGCAAAAAAAACTTCCCAGGCTCACACCAGGGAAGTTTTCAAATAATTTAAGATACTTCTTACGCCGGAATATCTCCTTTATACAAGAAGGATACAATTTCCTTGTTGATTTTTTCTACCATTTCGGTAAACAGATAGAAGGATTCCTGCTTGTAAATCACCAGCGGATCTTTCTGCTCATATACCGCACCCTGGGAAGAACGACGCAGATCATCCATCTCGCGCAGGTGAAGTTTCCAGTTCTCATCGATGATGGCCAGCGAAATGTTTTTCTCAAAGTCATTCACCAGCGATTCACACTGGGTTTCGTAGGCTTTCTCCAGGTCGGTGACAATGGTCATCGTTTTAATACCGTCGGTGAACGGAACCTGAATCATTTTAAACATGCTGCCCTGGTTTTGGTATACATTCTCGATAATCGGGAAGGCTTTTTCTTTCAGCAGCTGCAGTTTGTTTTTATAATCCTCGGAAGCCGCGTCGAACAGCATCTGCGTAAGTTCCGGCACTTGCTTGTTGCGGAATACTTCTTCGGAGAAAGGAACTTCCATGGTGAAGTTTTTAATCACTTCAAACTCGAATTCCTTGAAATCACTATTCACTTTACCCTGCGCGACCAATGCCTGAGATACATCGAAAATCATGTTCATGATATCATATTTCAGGTGATCACCAAACAAGGCATTTTTACGGCGCTTATAAATCACATCGCGCTGCTTGTTCATCACGTCATCATACTCCAGCAAACGCTTACGGATCCCGAAGTTGTTTTCCTCCACTTTTTTCTGCGCTCTTTCAATCGACTTGGAAATCATGGAATGCTGAATCACTTCACCTTCCTTATGGCCCATTTTGTCCATCATTTTTGCAATTCTTTCGGAACCGAACAAACGCATTAGGTTGTCTTCCAGGGAAACATAGAACTGGGAACTTCCCGGATCACCCTGACGGCCGGCACGTCCTCTTAACTGACGGTCCACACGTCGCGAATCGTGACGTTCGGTACCAATGATGGCCAAACCGCCGTTTTTCTTTACATCGCCCTGCAACTTAATGTCGGTACCACGTCCTGCCATGTTGGTGGCAATGGTTACCACGCCGGGCCCACCGGCCATCGCTACAATTTCGGCTTCACGGGCGTGCAGTTTCGCGTTCAGTACGTTGTGCTGAATCTTGCGCAGTTGCAGCGCGCGGGACAGCAACTGGGAGATTTCTACCGAAGTAGTACCCACCAGTACCGGCCGGCCGGCTGCCGTTAATCTTTCGATTTCCTCGATAACGGCGTTGTATTTTTCACGGTTGGTTTTATATACCAAATCCTGCTTATCATGTCTTTGAATCGGGCGGTTGGTCGGGATCACCACTACGTCCAGTTTGTAGATTTCCCAGAGTTCGCCTGCTTCCGTTTCTGCCGTACCGGTCATCCCTGCCAGCTTATTGTACATACGGAAGTAGTTCTGCAGGGTAATGGTGGCAAACGTTTGGGTCGCTGCCTCAATTTTCACATTTTCTTTGGCTTCAATCGCCTGGTGTAAACCGTCGGAATAGCGTCGGCCTTCCATAATACGACCGGTCTGCTCATCCACGATTTTCACTTCGCCGTCGATGACTACGTATTCATCATCCTTTTCGAATAAGGTATAGGCTTTCAATAGCTGGTTCAGCGTGTGAATGCGCTCAGATTTCACGGCAAAGTCACTGAAAAGTTTTTCCTTCGCTTCGAATTCTTCTTCTTTGCTCAGGTTTTTCGCTTCCAGTTCCGCGATTTCGGTCCCAATGTCCTGCAGTACGAAGAAGTCTTTATCTTCATTACCGGCCGACATATATTCTACGCCTTTATCGGTCAGGTCAATCTGGTTATTTTTTTCATCAATAACGAAGTACAGGTCTTTGTCCACGATCGGCATGTCGCGGTTGTTGTCCTGCATGTACTGGCCTTCTACTTTTTGCAGCAAGGCTTTGTGTCCGCTCTCGGAAAGGAATTTAATCAGCTGGCGGTTTTTCGGAAGTCCGCGGTAGGCCTGCAGTAATTTAAATCCACCTTCCTTGGTATTGCCGTTGTTGATGAGCTTTTTAGCTTCGTTGAAAATCGCCGAAACTGTTTTCTTCTGAATATCAACGATGCGGTCCACAGATGGTTTCAGCACATCATATTCCTGACGGTCGCCCTGTGGCACCGGCCCGGAAATAATCAGCGGCGTACGGGCATCATCTACCAGTACAGAATCCACCTCATCCACAATCGCAAAGTTCAGTTCGCCCTGAACCAGTTCAGAAGGAGAGGTCACCATGTTATCTCTCAGGTAGTCAAACCCGAATTCGTTATTGGTTCCATAAGTAATGCTGGATTGATAGGCACGGCGGCGCGCATCGGAGTTCGGCTGGTGCAGATCAATACAGTCAATGGTCATCCCGTGGAACTGGTACAGTGGGCCCATCCAGGCCGAGTCACGCTTCGCCAGGTAGTCGTTCACCGTAACCACGTGCACACCGCGGCCCGGCAGTGCATTCAGGTAAATCGGCAAAGTTCCCACCAGGGTTTTACCTTCACCGGTCGCCATTTCCGCAATTTTTCCGCTGTGCAGTACCACACCACCGATGAACTGTACATCGTAATGTACCATATCCCATTTGATTGGGGTACCGGCAGCGTCCCATTCGTTTTTCCAGAAAGCTTTGTCGCCTTCAATGACCACGAAATCTTTGGTCGCAGCCAAACGGTGATCGTGTTCCGTTGCGGTCACGCGTAGGCCTCCGTTCTGGGCCAGGCGGCGGGCGGTTTCTTTTACCAGCGCAAAGGCTTCGGGCAGGATATCCGCCAGCACCTTTTCCTCGATGGCATACGAATCTTTTTTCAGCTGTTCAATACGGTTGAACAGGGTTTCTTTTTCATCAACATTTACCGAGTTCTTGATTTGTTCCTGTGTCTGCTCGATTTGCGCAGTAATTTCTGCGGTGGCAGTTTTAATTTTCTCCTGAAATTCAGTTGTCTTGTTCCGCAGTCCGTCGTCTGTAAGTTCCTGTACGGCCGGTTCTGCTGCTTTTATTTTTTGTACAACCTTTTTTACTTCCTTCAGGTCAGTGGCATTTTTATCGCCCAGAAAACCTTTCAGAACTTTATCTATAAAACCCATATTGATTACTTTCGGCTGCTGCGGTTTTGCTCCGGCAGCCATTTATATATTTTAGAAACTTTAAAAATTATTCTTAAAGTGCAAAAAGCCAGTAGTCACATGACCTACCGACTTTTATAAATTATTAATATTCATCTTCATTCCACAGGAAGTCCTCATCAGTAGGATAGTCACTCCACACTTCTTCGATAGACTCGTAGATTTCGCCTTCATCTTCGATCGCCTGCAGGTTCTCTACCACCTCCATCGGAGCTCCGGTGCGGATGGCATAATCAATCAGCTCTGCTTTTGTCATCGGCCAGGGAGCATCGCTCAGATAAGACGCAAGTTCTAATGTCCAATACATATTATTTATTTTTTTGCAAAAGTATAAAAATCGGCGACATAAAAAATCTTTTTCTCACTGATTTTCAACAAACTTAGATTATCGTTTTGGAAAAATTCAGATTCCTTTTCTCAAAAACCATTCCACAAACTTTTTTATGCCATTTTGGAAATTTGTGGCCGGTTGGTAGCCAATGAGTGTCTTCGCTTTTCGGATGTCGGCACTGGTTTTCTGCACATCGCCGGGCTGCATCGGTAAGGTTTTTTTCAGCGCAGGAACAGCCATTGTATTTTCCAGTGTTTCTACCATTTGGTGCAGCGGTATTACTTCACTTTCACCCAGGTTTATGATTTCATAAACACCCTCATTTTGCTCCAGATACTTGAGCGCGCCCAAAACGCCGGAAATAATGTCATCTATATACGTATAATCCCGCGCCGTGGTGCCATCGCCATAATAAGGAATCATCTCCTCGCGCTGCATCAGGCCGGCAAATTTATGAATCGCCAAATCTGGCCGCTGGCGGGGTCCGTACACGGTGAAAAACCGCAGATGAATCATGTCAATTTTATACAGATGAAAATACACATGCCCCAGAAGTTCCGTACAGCGCTTGGTTGCGGCGTAAGGTGAGATTGGTGCGTCCACCGGATCTGTCTCCGCAAAGGGCACTTTTTCATTATTTCCGTACACGCTGGAACTGGAGGCGCACAGGAATTTATTGATTTTATGTTTCTTCGCGAGTTCCCATAAATTCATCGTTCCGCGAATATTCACTTCTTCGTATTCCAGCGGCCGCTCAATTGAAGGACGGACTCCCGCTAAAGCCGCTAAATGAATAATAGCATCAATTGAATACTGTGAAAAGATGTTTTCCAAGCCTTCTACATCGCGGATATCCTGGTAAAATAAACGATAATTGTCCGACGAAGTTTCTGCTATAAGCTGCTGAATATCCTGGTTTTTATTGGTAAATACAAACCCGGATTTTCTGCCGGTTGATTCCAGCGTATTGTGCACCTTAATCCGGTAGTCATAAAAATCATCAAAATTGTCAATGTTAATGACAGAATGTCCGTTCTGTATTAATTGCTGAACCAGATGCGAGCCGATAAAGCCGCTGCCACCGGTAATAAGGTAGGTCATTTTTTATGTTTTCGCCGTAAATTTAATTAAATCTAAATGATTAATTTTACCCAAATATCTCCCTATGAAATTTACCGGCACTTTGCAGAAAATGATTACCCAGAACGGTCAGCCGATCGAGTATTTTCTGAACTTGTCGCAGCATCTGCTCAGCATGAATCAGCTGCTGGGCAAAACGCTGAAACTGCAGCACGTTGGCTACGAGTGTATGAACTGCGGCAGTGAGGAAAAGATTTTCAGGATGGGATTTTGCAAAAGGTGTTTTTATGAAAGTCCGTACGCCTCCGGTGCTATTATCCGGCCGGAACTTTCTACCGCGCATCTCGGGATTGAAGATCGCGATCTGGCCGTGGAAGAAGCCATGCAGCTGCAGCCGCATATTGTTTACCTCGCCTACACCGGTGATGTGAAAGTGGGGGTGACCCGCGAGAGTCAGGTGCCGACCCGCTGGATTGACCAGGGCGCTACTTTCGCGCTGCCGATTGCCAGAACGGACAACCGCTATGAAGCCGGCATGATTGAGGTGGCGATGAAAGAACACTTGCCCGATAAAACCAACTGGCGTAAAATGCTGGAAGATGATTTTGAGGATGACCTGGACCTGGCTGATTTCCGCGAAAAAATTCAGGCACATTTCCCGGATGATTTTAAAAATTTCTATGCCGCTGATGATCAGATGGTGCGGCTGGACTACCCTTATGAAGCACCCGAAAAAATAAAGTCTTTTACCCTGGACAAAAAACCTGAATATGAAGGCGTGCTGCGCGGCATCAAAGGGCAATATCTCTCTTTCGAAGGTGGCGAAGTGATGAACGTGCGCGGACACGAAGGCTACAGAGTTACCCTGGAAGTTTAAAATAGTTCTTAATACGCTGGCAGGCCGCCGATTGGCATGTAATTATCTATCTCACACGAATGAAAAAAAGAATACCCCGTTTTGTGCTGTGGGCACTTGCCGGCCTGCTGCTGTTGCTGCTGGTGGCAAATCTGGGCATTAATTTCTGGCTGAAGAAAAAACTTCCCGGTTATATAAAAGGAAACACGGAGTATATCGTCTCATATAAAACGCTGGAAGTGGACCTGCTCACCGGCAACATTCACAGTACCGGTCTTTCCGTGAACAGCCAGCATCCCGGGGATAAAAATACCATTGGGTTGCAGGGAACCATTGATACGCTTTCGGTTTCGCGACTCGGTATTTATGATTATCTGGTGCACAAGAGCGTTTCCAGCACACAACTTAACATGATCCGGCCGCTGTTAAATGTAACCCTTGCCAAACCCGTGGATGACCGTACCGGTAAAAAACGGAACCCGGTTACTTTCAGAAATATCAATATTAAGGACGGCGACATTCGCATATATCAACATACCGGACGGAAATTTTTCAGCGTTCGCCAGCTCGATCTGGAGGTGAATAATCTGAAAATGACCGAAGAATCTGTTGAGCAAAAGCTCCCGTTCGTCTTTGATAACTACAAGATCCGGGGAAATCACTTTTTCTTTCGGCCTGACCCGATTTATGCAATTACAGCGTGCGAAATACGTACCGAAGAACAAAATATGAAGGTGAAAGACTTTGCGCTTATTCCTTTATTAAATTATAGCCAACTGCAGCAGTATTACCCGAAGAAACGCAACCTGATGAAACTGGAAGTGCCCGATATGCGTTTTAAAAACCTGTCTTTAAAAAGAAACCAACTTGCACTGCATGGCGTGGAAATGAACCAGCCGGTGCTGACGATGACAACGTCCCAGGGAAATAATAAAAATAAAAAGAAAAGTTTCCGCTATGACGTGCTGCTGGATAATGTGCAGCTGAACAATGCGCGCATCCAAATTCTGAATCCTTCGGGAAATCAGATCTTCGCCGCCCAAAAACTGAATATGGGCATTGATAAGCTGAAAATGAATGATGAAACAGCGCGCGGTAATATTCCTTTTAATTACGACAGTTTCCGGATTCGCGGTAAACGGTTGCACTATTTCACTGGCAGGGAGAAAATTCAGGTGGCTGATATTTTCCTCAATCCGGAGAAGGCAGATTTACGTTCCATTAATGTAACCTCAGCGGCCCCTTCTTCCTCAGAAATTAGTCTGCAGGTACCGCGGTTGCGGCTGAATGTGGATCATTGGGAGTTTGTGAATGATAAATTGAAAATGGAGGTTCGCGATATACTGGTGACCAACCCAAAAGGAAAATGGCTTACCGCGGCACCGCAGAAAAAAGCAAATCCTGATTTCAGCTTTTTGCAACTGCCGATGCGCATCCGTAATGTGGAACTACAGGACGCAGATCTGACGGTAGGGAATAAAGAAAAACCAATCGTGGTGCAGGGTGCCAACGCGGAGCTGCATCATGTGGAAATGAATAATCAGACGGTGAAGGATTCCTGGCCTTTCCGTACGCGCAATTATGAGTTTTCTGCCAAAGGCTTTTTGTATACCATTCCTTTTTATACCTTATCTGCTACGAATATAAAAGCAGATAAAAATAAAGCCGAGCTTCGCAATTTTTCCATGAAACCTACTGTTTCGCGGGCTCAGTTTATCCGCCAGATTCCCACCGAGCGCGATTTGTATGATTTAAAAGCTCAGCACGTGCAGGCAAGCGGAACCTGGGACTTGGTTTCGGGCAAGAAATTTCTTGAGCTTGATCGGTTATTATTAAATGGAGTAGATGCTAATATATTCCGCAGTAAGATTCCGGCGGATGACCTTAAGGAAAAGCCACTGTATTCCGCGCTGCTAAGATCCATCAGGTTTCCTGTTTTTGTGAAAACGCTAAAACTGCAGAATTCGCGGTTAGTGTATGAAGAGGACACCAAAAAAAGTGATGGACCGGGTAAACTTATTTTCAGCAATTTTGAACTGCTGGGCCATAATATAAACTCCAGGATTGCTGGTCGGCCTACCCAAATTCCGCTCGACATCCGTTGCCGTTTTATGGACGTGTCGCCGATGCAGGTACGCTGGACACTGGACACGGCGAGTCCCCAGGATGCTTTCAGTATTGCCGGGAACATAACAGGTCTGCCGGCGCAGCAGATTAATACCTTCATTGAACCTTATTTAAAAATACGCGCAACCGGACGGATTAATGATCTGAGTTTCGATTTCAAAGGCAATCGTGCTGGCCTGGACGGTGTGCTCAGGATGAAGCATGAAAACTTAAAAGTAGAAGTCCTGAAAAAAGATGGCGATAAAAATGAAGTCTTATCCGCCGTGGCCAATATATTTGTGCGAAGCGATTCCGAGAAGTTTCCGGCTTCGGTACCGGTGAAAGATGTGGAGCGCGATAAAACCAAATCTTTTTTCAACCTTTTCTGGAAAGGAATAGAACAGGGATTAAAGAAAACCCTGCTCGGCAGCGGGCCTGCAAAAGTAACCGACAACCTCACCAAAAAAGATACAACTTCCGCGGTCGCGCCTTCCAAACTAACGGACAGCGCTGAAGCGCGTGCTGCCCAGCTGGAGCAGCCTGCTGAAAAAGACAGCACCAAAAAGAAAAAGAAAAACTGGTTCCAGCGTTTATTCCAGAAAAAATCCGGAAAGTAAAACTTTCCGGATCGGGGAGCGGTGCTCCGGGTATCAATTATTTCTAATCAAAGGTTGTCTTCGTCATATTCAGCGCGCTCGTGGATAGGCACCTGGCGCAGGAAATTATCGAATTCTTCGCCGCTGTAATTACTGTTGGCGCCGTAGGAATCCAGCAAAGTGGCCAGTTGTCCTTCTTTATCTTCAATTAAATAAAGCACGGCATTGTCATCGGGATTGCTTTCTCCTTCAAAGCGGTAGGACTTCACGATGCAAAGATCCTGTGGCTGATAGGTCTTTTCACTATCACCCAAAATCATCTGGTTTTGATCATTCATGCAGATTTCCTTCGTGATGCCTTTTTTATACAGGCTGTTCAATACTTGCGACAATGTCTTTAGCTCGTGTTGTTCCATGATTTTATATTTAAAAGGCAAGCAACAAAAAAAGTACCATGAACCGCGGATCGCTGAAGGGAAGGAATAAAAGAACAGAATCGTAGTTGGTAAAAAGGGCCTGAAGGTATAAAAAGAAAGCGCCGCTGACCAAAGGTCAGCGGCGCTTCTAATCTAAAAGTACCTCGGACGGGACTTGAACCCGTACGTCCTTGCGGACACAGGATTTTAAGTCCTGCGTGTCTACCAGTTCCACCACCAAGGCAAGCACTTAGAGCGAAAAACGGGACTCGAACCCGCGACCCCGACCTTGGCAAGGTCGTGCTCTACCAGCTGAGCTATTTTCGCGTAATATTAATCCTGAACTCAGAATTAACAGGTAAGATTAGGTGCGGATGAAGGGACTCGAACCCCCACGCCTCACGGCACCAGATCCTAAGTCTGGCGTGGCTACCAATTACACCACATCCGCTGATAAAGAACGCTATTCTTCGTTTTTGATGAGTGCAAATATAAAGACTTTTTTTATTGCAAACCAAATCTTTTTTTCAACAAATTTTAATTTTTGCAAAATAGATTGCCCGCTTTCTTTTTCTGCACAATTTTATTACTTTTACACCATAACGAATTATATCATGGAATTACAAGGAACAGTAAAGAAAATAACAGACATTCAGACGTTTGCGAGCGGTTTTCAGAAGCGCGAAATGATCCTGATGACCGAAGAACAATACCCGCAGCCGATCAGCATTGAATTTTTGCAGGACAAAACAGATTTGCTGAATCAGGTAAATGAAGGTGATAAAGTGAAGGTGTCTATCAACATCCGCGGCCGCGAGTGGACTTCTCCGCAGAATGAAGTGAAGTACTTCAACTCCATCGTGGGCTGGCGTATTGAAAATATGGCTGCTACTTTTAATGAGCCTACCCAGGCGGCACCTTCCCAAAACCAACCGGCACAGGGCGGGAATGTTTTCGAAGAAGATGAAGATGACCTTCCTTTCTAATCTTCTGGTGTACATTATATAAACCATACCTATATCCTGCTGTACCGGCGGGATTTTTTCTTCCCGATGATTCTGTTAAATCCCGCTGAAATTTCTTTTCCGGATCCCGCGCAATACGACCCGGAGCAAGGTCTGATCGCTTTGGGCGGCGATCTTTCGCCGGAACGGCTGCTGTTTGCCTATGAAACCGGGATCTTCCCGTGGTACAATCCTGGTGAGCCAATATTGTGGTGGTGCCCCGATCCGCGTTTCGTGCTCTATCCGGAAAAAATCAAAGTTTCCAAATCGATGCGCAAAGTTCTGCGTGACGGGCAATTTACTTTTACGGAGAATACGTGTTTTCGCGAAGTGATGGAGTCCTGCCAGCAGGTCGATCGAAAGGAGCAGGACGGTACCTGGATATCCGGTGAACTGATTGATTCCTTTGAAACTTTACACCGTCATGGTTTGGCCAAAAGCATCGAAGTCTGGAAAGATGGTGCACTGGCTGGCGGTTTTTATGGCCTTCAGATCGGCCGTGTTTTCTGCGGGGAAAGTATGTTCTCGCGTGTGAGCAATGCCTCCAAAGCGGGTTTTATACACTTTGTACAGACGCACGCCGCTGAAATTGATTTGGTGGATTGTCAGATTTACTCCGCTCATCTGGAAAGTCTCGGCGCGGAAATGATTCCAAAGCGGACGTACCTTGATATACTTAACCAACAAATTACATGAACGCAGAAAGAGAAAAATGGGTGCTGCTGATTGCGCTGTCCGTCATCTGGGGTTCTTCCTTTATTCTGATTAAGAAATCGCTCCTTTATTTTAATCCCTATCAGGTGGGCGCCTTGCGTGTACTCATTGCAGGACTGCTGTTGCTGCCGGTGGCGGTTTCACAGTTCAGGCGTTTTCCTAAAAAGCAGCTGCGCTGGCTTATTCTGGCAGCCTTCACCGGAAATTTTATTCCGATGTTTTTGTTCCCAATTGCGGAAGAGCGTGTAAGCAGCAGTATTGCGGGCATCATGAATTCCATGATGCCTATCTTCGTGATTATTGTCGGATCCCTGTTCTGGAAATTTGCCACGACCCGGCGGCAGGTGCTGGGTGTCGCGATCAGCTTTACTGGCGCGTGTCTGTTGATGCTTTCGGGAGGCGACAGCGGAACGCTGGAAATTGTTCCCATCCTGTTGTTGTTGCTTGCTACGTTGTGTTATGCGATTTCCACCACAACAGTGAAGTCTAAGTTACACAGCATCCCCGCAAAAGTACTTTCTGCTTTTGTCTTTTCTTTCGTCCTGCTGATTCCCTCCATGCTGGCGCTGGTGCTTTCCGGCTTCTTTTCTTCCGAAATGCCGGCCGGTGACCTGTGGGCCGGTCTTGGGTTTGTAAGCTTGCTGTCAGTCTTCGGAACGGGGCTGGCAATGATGCTCAATTACCGGCTGCTCAGTGTGTCCACGCCGTTATTTGCGTCTACGGTTACTTTATTAATGCCGGTCGTAGCGGTGCTGTGGGGAATTTTAGATGGTGACCGACTGACCGTCATGCAAGGTGCGGGTGGCACAATTATTCTGGCCGGGCTTATTTTTCTGCGGTCCGGGAAAAAGTAGTCTTAAAGATATTTTAGAAAAGGAGAGCTTTTTGTTCAAAGCCTATCTGCTCCGTTGTTCATTGGAAGGTTGTGCAACCATGGACGGCAATAGAAAAATAAAATCGAAGCGCTTTAAAATAAAAAAAACCACCGCACCCGAAAGTGCAGCGATTTAAATAAATCTAATAAAAAGTAAAAATGAAAGGCTACAAAGATATATAAATTATATCATACCAACCAAAACATTTTTTAGTGACAAGAGTTCTTTTGCCTTCACTGTCTTTTTTATTTTGCTAAATTTGGCTGATGTTTATCCGAGAATATATTTCCAAAGACTATCCGGCGTTCAGTCCGGCCGATTCTATTGAGTATGCCAATGAGGTTGCCAAGGAATTCGGGTACTCACATGTTTTTATAACGGAAGATGAAGTGTATCTCGGTGCGCTGAGCCAGTCTTTTCTGGAAGAAAGCCCGGAAGGATTGCTCTCCAGCCTGGAAATGCACTATGAGAAATTTGCCCTGTCCGAAGATCTGGCGCTACTGGAAGCGGTGAAGCTTTTCCATATCTTCAGCAGTAATGTGATCCCGGTGCTGAACGGTGAGGAGAAATATCTGGGCTATCTTTCCTGCGATGATCTCTTTGCGGAGTTTGCGCGCTATCCGCTTTTTTCGGAAACCGGTGCCATGCTGGTGGTGCAGATTCATGAAAAAAATTACACCATGACGGAGGTCTGCAAAATTGTGGAATCCAACAACTCTAAAATATACGGCTGCTACATCAGTGATTTTGTCGGGGAAGACGTGCAGATTACACTTAAAATCAGCAGCAATAATCTGAGCTCAATCGATGAAACTTTTGAGCGCTATGGTTACACCGTTGTGTATAAATATTATAATGACGAAAAAGAAGATCTGCTGAAAGACCGGTTTGGCTTCTTTCAGAAGTTTCTGGAATTTTAATGATGATGAAAGCAGCGATTTATTCACAAAAGAAAGATCTGGATACATTTCTGTATCTGAGCAAAGTGGTTTCTGAGCTGCAGAAGCGTGGAGTAGAAGCCTTGCTGTATCGCCAGATGGCGCAGGACATGCAGTTTTCCCGGGACTTCCGGACTTTCGGCACGCGTGAGGAACTGCGGGATTTTGGCGTGGATTACTTTTTTACTTTCGGCGGCGACGGAACCATTGTGAATTCGCTTTTATATGTGCAGGACCTCGGTATTCCGGTGGTCGGCGTGAACACGGGGCGGCTCGGGTTTCTGGCAAGCTTTACCAAAGAAGAGGTTTTTCAGGAGTTGGATGCGATTCTTAAAAATGAAATGAAAATCAGTGAGCGGTCCGTCATCGAAACGGTCTTGCCGGACGGTTCTTCTTTTTTTCCTTATGCCTTAAACGACCTGACGATTTCCCGAAAGGAAACTACCGCCATGATCACCGTGGAATCATACATCAACGGCGAATTCCTGAACACCTTCTGGGGCGATGGCCTGATCATCTCCACACCCACCGGCTCCACGGCGTATTCACTGAGCTGCGGCGGACCGATTATTACACCGGATAACGCCAATTTTGTGATCACGCCGATTGCACCGCATAACCTGAACGTGCGCCCGCTGATCGTGAACGACGATGTGGAAATCAGGCTCACCGTGCGCAGCCGCGTGCCGCAGTATTCACTTTCCCTGGACTCACGCCTCTTCCACATGGAAACCGACCAGGAAATCACCCTGCGCAAAGCTCCGTTCCGCATCCGGCTGATTCATCCGCGGAAACTGAGTTTCTATGAAACCATTCGCCAGAAACTGCTTTGGGGCAATGATAAGCGTAACTAAGATTACCATAAAATTTCGTTAACTTTACGCCGCCTAAAACGGTAACAAATACATCTAATAAAAATTACAAATCATGAGTAGAAAGTTTCCGGCCGGAGTAGCCACAGGACAAATGGTAACCGATATTTTTGAGTATGCCAAAGAAAACAAGTTTGCCCTGCCGGCAGTTAACGTGATTGGTTCCAGTAATGTGAACGCTACGATGGAGACCGCCGCAAAACTGAATTCTCCGGTAATCATCCAGTTTTCCAATGGAGGTGCTGCTTTCAACGCAGGAAAAGGATTGAAAGGGGAGGGCCAGACGGCTGCCGTACTCGGAGCTGTGGCCGGTGCCAAGCACATTCACACATTGGCCGAAGCATACGGAGCGACTGTAATCCTTCATACAGACCACTGCGCCAGAAAATTATTACCCTGGATTGATGGCCTGATGGATGCCAACGAGGAATTCTACAAGCAAACCGGGAAGTCACTGTACTCTTCGCACATGCTGGACTTATCCGAGGAAACACTTCAGGAAAATATGGATATTTCCTGCCGTTATTTCGAAAGAATGGCAAAAATGGAGATGACCCTGGAAATTGAACTGGGAATTACCGGTGGTGAAGAAGA
This sequence comes from Chryseobacterium salipaludis, assembly GCF_022968825.1. Taxonomy (GTDB): domain Bacteria; phylum Bacteroidota; class Bacteroidia; order Flavobacteriales; family Weeksellaceae; genus Kaistella; species Kaistella salipaludis. The sequence continues at coordinate 162,538 of NZ_JALHKS010000002.1, read as the reverse complement.
CGGTGTGGATAACAGCGGCGTGGATTCTTCTAAACTGTACACTCAGCCGGATGAGGTAGCGTACGCATATGAAAGACTAAAACAAATTTCACCTAATTTTACGATAGCTGCGGCGTTTGGAAACGTACACGGAGTGTACAAACCGGGCAACGTGAAACTGACACCTAAGATTCTGTACAACTCACAGAAATATGTTGCCGATAAATTCAACCTGGGCGCGAAGCCGGTGAACTTTGTGTTCCATGGTGGTTCGGGTTCTTCCCTGGAAGAAATCCGTGAGGCAATTGATTATGGTGTTATTAAGATGAACATCGATACAGACCTTCAGTTCGCTTACACCGAAGGCATTCGTGATTACATGAACGAAAAAGGTGAATACCTGAAAACGCAGATCGGTAATCCGGAAGGCGACGGTAAACCGAACAAGAAATACTACGATCCGCGCGTTTGGGTACGCAAAGGTGAAGAAACATTCAGCACCCGCTTGGTTCAGGCGTTCGAAGACCTGAATAACGTTGGCACACTGTAAAGATTAATTTAAAATAATAAGGCGGCAGGTATTCTCAGGATACAGCCGCCTTTTAAAACTTAAAAGCAAAATAAATGGCATTCGACTGGTTTAAAAGGAAAACACAGAACATTACCACCTCCACAGAAGACAAAAAAGATGTGCCGAAAGGACTCTGGCATCAGACGCCGACAGGCAAAATCATCGAGCATGATGAACTGAGAAAAAACAATTATGTTTCGCCGGAGGATGGGTTTCATGTGCGCATCGGCAGCCGCGAATTTTTTGCTATTCTGTTTGATGAAGGCCAGTTCACAGAACTGGACGCCAATGTGGAAAGTGTGGATATGCTGCACTTTAAAGACACTAAATCATACACCGACCGCCTGAAGGAAGTGAGAGCGAAAACCAAACTCACCGATTCCATTCGGAATGCCACCGGTACGGTTAATGGCGAGAAAATGGTGATTTCCTGCATGGACTTTAGTTTCATCGGAGGTTCCCTGGGTTCTGTGATGGGTGAAAAAATCCGCCGTGCGGTGGACTATTGCATTGAGCACAAACTGCCGTATATGATCATCTGCCAGTCCGGTGGTGCGCGTATGCAGGAAGCAACCTACTCGCTGATGCAGCTGGCCAAAGTGCAGGCAAAACTGGCGCAGCTTTCGGAAGCCGGTTTGCTGTACATCGCTTACCTGTGTGATCCTACCTTTGGTGGAATTACCGCCTCGTTCGCCATGACTGCAGATATTATCATGGCGGAGCCTGGCGCACTGATTGGGTTTGCCGGGCCGCGCGTAATACGTGAAACCATTGGGAAAGATTTGCCGGAAGGTTTCCAGACTTCGGAGTTTCTGCAGGAAAAAGGCTTCGTGGACTTTATTGTGAAGCGTACCGAAATCCGGGAGAAAGTTTCGCAAACTGTAAAACTGTTGCGCCACGCGTAACCAGAAAACATCCTGAAATATATCTCACCTCTGCACAGGGGTGGGATTTCTTTTTATGAGGACTTTAAAGATTATATTTTCAACGCTTTCCACCTTAAGCTTTGGCAAGCTGATGAAACTGCTGAGGCTCGTGGTTCCCCATCCGCTGTTCTCACTGATGGGTTTGTATGCCACCATTCAGACCTTCGCAATTGCACAAAAGCACTTTCCCAAAACCCATGGCAGCAACGGACCGGGAAATGCCTTCCGCCATGCCTTGTGGAGTTGCCTGATTATGATGTACTGCAGCAAGATTTCCTCACCCGAAAAAGCACTGGATTACTGCCGCCGGATGACGGATCTCCATGAAGAACTCTTTCCCAACAAACCACTGGAAACCAAGATGGATCTGCACAATAACCAGGTTGGGCGCGAATTCTTTCTCGAAATGTTGCCGGGCATTCACCGTCAGTTTTTTGAAAAGAATTTCTTTGTCGGACCTTTGCTGGAGAAAACGAAGAAGGCGCAGCGCCTGCTCGACCTGGAGGATGATTTTCCGGGTGAACTTGTGTATCTGACCAGGTAATTATTACTTTTTAGAAATGCGGTAGAGTTTCCCGCTGTCGGTAATAGCATAGAGGTTCCCGTCTTTGCCGTTCAGGACATCCCGAAAACGTTCGCCTTTATCAGCGAGCAACCATTCTTCACCGGCCACTTTGTTATTTTCCAGTTTCAGGCGAATAATTTTCTCGCCACCCAGGCAACCGAGGAACATATTGTTTTTCCATTCACCGATAGTTCCTGTATAAAAGGTGATGCCGCTCATCGAAACCGATGGATCCCAGTAATACACCGGTTGTTCGGTTCCGGCTTTCTGCTGGATGCCGGCGCCCACCTTCTGGCCGCTGTATTCCAAACCGTAAGATACATCGCCCCAGCCGTAATTCTTGCCGGGCTGGATCAGGTTTACTTCATCGCCGCCTTTAGGGCCCATTTCTGCTTCCCAGAGCTGGCCTTTCTCATCGATAGCCAATCCCTGAGGGTTCCGGTGTCCGTAAGAATAAATCTCCGGCTGATACTGGCTGTTTCCTACGAACGGATTGCCGGGCGCAGGTTTGCCGTCTTTGGTGATTTTTAAAACTTTACCCAGATAAGCGGTGGTATTTTGCGCCAGAGGTCTTGTTTCCAGATCTGAACGTTCGCCGGTGCTCACGAACAGATTTCCATCGGCTGCAAAAGCCAGCCGGCTGCCGTAGTGCAGTTTGCCATCGTACGTGGGGGTGGCTCTGAAAATAACAACAGGATTTTCAACCATTTTTTCGTCACCGGATAATCTGCCTTTTCCTACCGCAGTATGGTTGCCGCCTTGCACAGGTTCCGAAAAGCTCCAGTAAATCATTCTGTTTGTGGCAAAATCTGGATCCAGGGCTACATCCAGTAAACCGCCCTGGCCTTTGCTGTCGACGGCCGGAAAACCTTTCACTTCTGTGGTTTTTTGGCCGGCTGTATTCAGAACGATCATGGTGCCATTTTTTTGTGTTACCAAAAAACGGCCGTCCGGCAGATTGATGATTCCCCAGGGTTTTTGCAGGTCACTGTTAATGACTTCCGATGTGTAAGGCGTCTGTGTTTTCAAGCCTTGTGCGCGTGTTTGCCCGGCAAAAGCAGGCTGATAATCGGGCGCGTTTTTATTGGCTGTTTCGGGGTTTGGCAATCCGGCCGACTGTCCCGGCGGCGGGGCGGGATCATCGTTGGCAACGGGTGGTGTCTGGCACTGGGAGGTGATTAAAGCGAGGGTAAGGAGCAGCAGCGTTTTCATAGAATTGTTTTTTATTAATAAATACAGCAGTAACAAAAAATATTCCGTACGGAAGCTAACTCTTTATAAATTTATATTTAAAGAACAACGGTTTGTGTTTTTTTATTTATAATCAATCTTATGGTTTAACTCAATCGGGTTATTGTGCGCTCTTATTGCTTTTTGTGCATCGACGGTCCATTGCTGAAAGTTCGGTTCCAAAACATTCCCTTTATCATCGACGTATCTTATTTTAGCAGATAACCCCGCTGAGTTTGGTTTCATATTTTTAAAGGGGTCATTGTAATATTCGGTAGCCAGCTTTTTAAATTGCTTCCAGTTGATTTTAAATGGTTTTGCGGTGGTCGGAATATGTCCCGCTGTGTTTCTGATTTCTTTCAGTGAAAAGTGGTAATCCAGATCGCTGTCCATGATTTCTATGATTAAACCGGGTAATCCTCTGAAAACATAAGGCCCGTCCTGCACAGGGATTTCCGGCGCAAAGCAGGCTTCCCAGTTTCTTCCGCCATAGCCCACCTTAGCCTTCTGGCAGGTGATCTCTCCGATTTTTTTTGTGTCAGACAGTATGGTCCAGTGCAGTTTTTCCTCAATGGGCAGCGCATAATGATCATGCAGATTGTCAATGATTTTAATCGTTGTATCGGTAGCCAGGTCTTTGGTGACGGTAAACTTATTTTCGAAGCCGGAAGATAAAGAGCGGTTGACACCTGTTTTATAATTGATGGAGTCCACTTCTCTTTGCTGCTCCGTTCTGAATATCGATGTTAAATTTTCCACATCGAGCAGAGTGGTGGCTGTTTGTAAACTGTCTTTTTTCAGTTTAAAGCTCAGTTCATAAACAAAGATTTTATGCTGTGCACCCAGGAAACCGATGAGGAAAAGAGCGGAGAAGGTAAAAGTGGTTTTCATCATAAAAATTGGATTATTGTGAAGTAATAGTAAAACAAGGCCATTGTACTGGGCAGATTTGTACAAATATGCAATATTAAATCGTAAAAATGCACTATATTTCAAAATTAATTCTACATTTGTAGAGATAAGTGTGATATTGTAGATATGAAAATCAAACTAACGGAATCAGAACTGGAATTAATGGAGATTATTTGGTCTCGCGGAACAGCTTTTATGAAAGATATTCTGGAAGCCTATCCGGAACCGAAACCCGCCTCTACGACTGTAGCTACTTTATTGAAGCGGATGCACAGTAAAGGTGCCATCAATTACAAATTGTACGGAAACTCCCGGGAGTACAGTCCGATGATTAGCAAGGAAACTTATTTCGGGGAGGAAATGAATTCGATGATTGACCGCTTTTTTAATTCGTCCGTATCGCAGTTTGCGTCATTTTTTACCGGCAGCCAGCAGTTGAGCCAAGATCAGCTCAAAGAATTGCGGGACATTATTGATCATCAGATTAAAAGGTAGCGTATGGAAACCTATGTTATAAAAATCATTGTAGCGAGCGGTCTCTTTCTGGTTGTGTATTTTCTGCTTTTGCAAAAGGAGAGAATGCTGCAGGTACGCCGCTTTTATTTACTGGTAACATTAGTACTGGCTTACATCATGCCATTCATTACGATACCGCAGCTGAAAGCCGAAGCCGGAACCGGTTTATTTGTCGGTGCTCCGGTGTTGCTGCAGGCCGCCGGGGCAAATCAGAGCATTTTTATGTTTGATATAAAGGACGCATTATTGGCGGCGTGGGGAGTTGTTACCTTTTCTTTACTGGTAAGGTTTGTGGTGAATCTGTATCGTATTGTGCGGTTACGCGGAAAAATCAGCCATTTCAGGAATACCCGCGTCATGATCGGGAACTTTCCGCACGCTCCTTTTAGTTTTTTAAATACAATTTATCTCAATCAAAACCAGCTAAAAAATGGTCAGCACGAGGAGCAAATTTTGCTTCATGAAAATTGCCATGTACAACAACGTCATTCACTGGACGTACTTTTACTGGAATCATTGCTGATTGTCAGCTGGTGGAATCCGTTTCTTTATTTGTACCGGAAAGCTGTCTTCCTGAATCACGAATATCTGGCAGATGATGCGGTGCTCACTGAAACACAAAATGCTTCCGCTTATGCTGATCTTATTTTGCAAAATATTGCCGGCAGCAATGTACATACCCTTACACACCATTTTAATTTTATTCATATCAAAAAAAGATTTACGATGATGAACACATCCAATTCCCGGTTCGCCGGCCTGAAAAAATGGGCACTGTTGCCTGCAGTAATTGTCACAGGCTTTCTGTTTGCCAACAAGAAAGTACATCATACCGCGCCACCAAAAGCACCCGCACCTGCACATACCGATAACAGTGAAAAATTGACTGTAGTTGCGGAAACGGCCTTGATTACACAGGAACAAAGAGTATCTGTTTTGAAAGAAACGCAATCAGTTATAACCGCTCAGGATACCATCCGTCCCGGCCAGCGTGAAGAGGTCGCAGCTCCTCCTATTCCGCCACCACCGCCGCCAAGCGAAGGATTTTTGCCTCAATTCCCGGGCGGGATTAATGCGTTTCGTACCCTGCTGCAGCGTAATTTTGACATCTCCGCTTTAAAAGCAACAAAAGGAATTGTGAGCACCAAAATATATTTCACCATTGATGAAAACGGAAAAATGTCTGATTTCGAGGTCGACGGTACTGATGAAGCTTTTAATAAGGAAGCCGTGAGAGCAGTTACTGCCATCGCCAAAGATATTACCTGGACACCAGCTACGGAAAAAGGCAAAGCGGTAAAGTATCGGTTTTATTTACCGATGACCATGAGTTTTGAATAATAGTGTAAGTGAAGAAAGTCACGAATTACTATTTACAGTAGGCGCTAACAATTTAAAAAAAATTACAACATCCAACCAAAAACAGTGGCTTCAATTTTGCCGCTGTTTTTTTATGACTGATGAATTTAATCTCAGGGCTTCAAGGAAAATCGCCCTGACTGTTCTTTATATTTAAATCTAGATTATAAAATGATTTACCGAGGTTTAACGGCTGATATTCAAAGAGAAAGGCTCCGGTGAAATGCTATAAATTTCGTAAATTTGCACTATGAATTTTCAACTTCAATCTGAATATAAACCTACCGGCGATCAGCCCAATGCGATAGCGAAATTATCCGAAGGCGTGAAGATCGGCGAGAAATACCAAACCCTGCTCGGGGTGACAGGTTCCGGCAAAACCTTTACGATTGCCAATGTGGTGAATGAGGTGCAGCGCCCCACCCTGGTCCTCGCGCACAACAAGACGCTGGCTGCCCAGCTTTTTATGGAGTTCAAGGAATTCTTCCCGGAAAATGCCGTGGAATACTTTGTCTCGTACTACGACTATTACCAGCCGGAAGCGTTTATCGCGTCCACCAATACGTATATTGAAAAAGACCTCAGCATTAATGAAGAGGTGGAAAAACTGCGGCTCTCAGCCACGGCCAGTTTATTATCCGGCCGCCGGGATGTGCTGATTGTAGCATCGGTCTCCTGTATTTACGGTATCGGAAACCCGAAAGAGTTCCACAAGTCGCTGATTTCCATTGAAAAAAATCAGAAGGTGACCCGCACCCAGCTGTTGCATGGGCTGGTGAATGCGCTGTACAGCCGTACGCTGAATGAATTTACACGCGGTACCTTCCGCGTGAAAGGCGATGTGGTAGATGTATTTCCCGCGTATGCGGATTCTGCCATTCGTATTCAGTTCTTTGGCGATGAGATCGAGAAGATCCAAAGTTTTGATCCGCTGTCCGGAAATGTGACGTCGGACTTTGATCAGATTCAGATCTATCCGGCCAACCTGTTTGTGACTTCCAAGGAAACTCAGCAGAGCGCCATCCGGCAGATTCAGGATGACCTCGTAAAGCAGGTGGATTTCTTTAATGATATTGAAAAACCCTACGAAGCCAAGCGGCTGCAGGAACGTACCGAGCTTGATCTGGAGATGATGAAGGAGCTGGGTTATTGCAGTGGTATCGAAAACTATTCCCGTTATTTTGACGGCCGTACGCCGGGCTCCCGTCCCTTCTGCCTGCTGGATTATTTCCCAAAGGATTTCCTGATGGTGATTGATGAAAGCCACGTCACCATCCCGCAGGTACATGCCATGTATGGGGGCGACCGCAGCCGTAAGGAAGTTTTGGTAGAACACGGATTCCGCCTGCCTGCCGCGATGGACAACCGTCCGCTGAAATTTGAAGAGTTTGAAGGCATCCAGAACCAGGTGATTTATGTGTCGGCGACACCGGCTGATTATGAACTCGAAAAATGCGGCGGTGAGTACGTGGAACAGATTATCCGCCCGACAGGACTGCTGGATCCGGTGATTGAAATCCGTCCGTCCTTAAATCAGATTGATGATCTGATGGAGGAAATTCAGAAAAGAGCAGAATTGGATGAGCGTACCCTGGTGACCACTTTAACCAAAAAAATGGCAGAGGAGCTGACTAAATATTTTACCAAGTTTGGAATCCGCACGCGCTACATTCACTCGGATGTGGAAACGCTGGAGCGGATCCAGATTATGCAGGATTTGCGCGTTGGTTTATTTGATGTACTGGTGGGCGTCAACCTGCTGCGGGAAGGGCTTGATTTACCGGAGGTTTCACTGGTAGCCATTATCGATGCGGATAAGGAGGGGATGCTTCGTTCGCGCCGTTCGATGATTCAGACGGTGGGCCGTGCCGCGCGTAACCTGAACGGCAAGGCGATCATGTATGCCGATAAAATCACTCAATCAATGCAGGCAACCATTGATGAAACCAATTACCGCCGGCAAAAGCAAATGGAGTATAACGAGCAGAACGGACTGGTACCGACTTCACTGAATAAAAAGATTTCGGAAGTGCTGGTGGGCCGCAGCAAAGATTTCCCGGATGAAAAATATACCCAGAAGGAAATCCTGCGCAAAGTAGCCGAACAAACCGGCGGCTACGGCAGTGAGGATATTGAAAAAATGGTGGCCGACAAGCGAAAAGCCATGGAAGCTGCCGCCCGAAACCTGGACTTTATACAGGCTGCGAAACTGCGGGATGAGATTGCCGCGCTGGAAGCCAGTGCTCAATAATAAAAAAGCTGCCCGTGGTTAACGCGGGCAGTTTTGTTATTTTTGCTAGAAAGAAGGTAAGATATTCACGGATTTGGATTTGTTGTTCTGATGTCATGCTCTTACAAGATGTTTTTTAATGTGTTTTACCGCTTTTTCATGTTGTATTAGAAGAATGATCATAGTAACAAAAACGAAAAGATGAAAGAACGTTTGGGTTAGATTTAAAAGGTAAACGTCAACGCTAAATGCTGAGCTTTTGTTAGCAAACTCATGCAGCAATTTAAAACTGTTCATCGGAAGCGTTTGCATCAGATCAAAAAAAGATAGCATTACGTAGATAAAAAACAGGTGCACCACCAATTTGGAAAAGAGCTGAGAAGCCAAAGTTCTCTTTCTTTTCATGCTAGTGATGGCAAAGGTAATAAAAATCAAAGCAGTACCTGCTGTCATTAAAACCCAACCAAGCGCGGTCAGTATTACAAATTTTTCTGTAGAAAGCAGCCAGGCGCCGATCATTAAAAGCAACATGGAAACGGCTGTTGTTAGTAAACTTTGCTTCAACACCTGATGAATGCACTGTTTTCCTATATTTTTAATCATAGCAGGTACTTTGTGAAAACTGAACCACGCTTTACGCACCAATTTCAGTTCCGGAGCCCACAGCAATTTTGTCTGTTGAAAGGCAGTGGTGAAACTGGCACTTTCATTATCCATGAATTTGCTAACCTGACTGTAGAAATGATCTTCAATTTCAGGCAGAAAATCGATAGGGAGATTTTTAGACAGGAGATATTCACGGACTTGAGTTTGTTGTTCTGATGTCATAGTTGCACGTGTATTTTGTTTTGTAAAAACCGGACCGCTTTTCTGTATTGTAAAAAATATAAATACCCAAATATCCACCAGAAATCACAATACCAATATATACCAATACTTCCAATTTGAACCTGTGAAAATGGTTGGAGTTCCGCTAACGTGTTAAGCGCGACTACATATTTTTCAAACTTTGAGTCACCATCTGATAGCATCAATAAAAGTATGGCACTACTCGCCATACAAAATGAGTATGCTCCGGCTTGCATAAAACTGAGCCGCTTCTTTCGCGGGTTGTTCAGAATTGTTTTGGTGAGTTTAAATTCAATTAAAAGATGCAATGCAAAGGCAGAAACAGCTAAAAGATGTACCGTGAAAATAACGGGGTTCGCAAAACTTGGGTCATAAAAGATAAGTCCGGTGGATGCGATGGTATACAATGCCCAATAAAACAGACTTTTCTTAATAATGCTCCATTCAGTCCTGTTCGTTATTTTTCGTTCAAACACGGTCCTGCGGTTCACCAAAGGCCACCAACTCCAACGTAACTCCGTTTTCCAGCTATGGCTTATCTCCTGCAATGTTACTTCAAATGATTTCTTTTCAATTTCCGTTTTGTAAATCGCCTGTTCAGTCATATGATCCAAAATCTCCGATTTCAAATCAAGCGGCAGGTTCTTTCCTTCGAGTATCTGTTCCAGCTTTTGTTGTTGCCCGGTGGTCATCATAGGTCAAAGATGGCTTTCAGGTTAAACAAATAACTTCTCATTTCTGTTTCCTTTTCCTGTTGCAAGCCTTTGCCTTTTTCCGTCAGTAAATAATATTTTCGGTCACGGCCGTTCACGTTTTGCAGCTCAGAGTAGATGATCCCGTCGCCTTCCAGCTTGTGCAGTAACGGGTAAAGCGCGCCTTCCGTCATTTCCAGTTCGCCTTGGGTCAGTTCCTTTGCGCGCTGGGTCAGTTGATACCCATACATTTTTACTTCCTGTGCCAGGAGCTTCAGGATAATGTTTTGCAGCGTTCCTTTATACAGTGCATTCTTTTTAGCCATAGTAAAACTTATACATAGCAAATATATGTATAAGTTTCTTATGTATGCAAATTAAAATTAAAACCGGTACGTGCGGACAGGAGTTTTCGCTGTGCGCTTTTGCTGGCGAAGCGGTGTGAGCAGATCCATTAAACCGTTAAGTTTAATTTCATAGATGGTAGAAAGTTGCATGCCCAGTTTCCCCTTTGGCATTCCCTGGCGCTGGAACCATTCAAGATAATTAACCGGCAAATCCACGAGCAGGGTTCCTTTGTATTTGCCAAACGGCATTTCGGTTTCGCAGATTTCCTGCAGGATTTCTGGGCGAAGGTCAGGCATCATATCGTCAGGTCAATTTTTTCTTCTATTTCTTTGGGTTCCGGTAAAATAAGCTCGTTTTCGTCGTCCGAGAATTCATCACGGTACACCTGAATCAGCAGAACCGTAATCGAAATCAGGATCGGACCGAAAATAAGTCCCATAAAACCAAATAAATTAATCCCCATGATGATCCCAAAAACCGTGTTCAGCGGGTGAATGTTCTCCAAGCGTTTGAGCAGAGTAAACCGCAGTAAGTTATCAGTCAGTCCCACGACGATCAGGCAGTAAGCAGCCAATCCCAACCCGGGCCCCGTTTGCCCCTCAGCAATCATAAAGATGCAGACCGGCACATACACAATGGCGGCTCCCACGATCGGCAGCATAGAACCTACCGCTGTTAGCGCAAATAAAAGTATCGGGCTCGGTGCCCCAAAAATGTAATATCCCACCAGCGCGACAATTCCCTGACCCAGCGCAACCACCGGAATGCCGATCGCGTTGGCCATCACCATCTTGCGGATCTTTTCACCCAGCAGGGAAACATTAGATTTTTTTAAAGGTGCAGAACTGGACAGAAGCCGCTCAAATAAAAGCGGCTTTTCCAGCATAAAATATAAGATGAAATACATCGACAGGACGATGGTCAGTACATTGAACGTACTGGTAAGTGCTGCTGCGCTGTATTTGCCTACATTGTCTTTCAGTTTCGCCAGATTCTCCTGACTCAGCAGATCAATTTTTACTTTTGAATAAACAAAATCATGAATCTTGTCCACAAAAGCATTAAATTTTTCCATGTAAGCCGGTGCGTTCACCAATTTCTCGATCAGCAGATCGGCAATAAAATAAATCGGTAGCACGAGCACCAGCAAGGTTCCCACAATTATTACCGTTGCCGACAGCCAGGGCTTCCACTTGCGTTCCATTTGCAGATACATATTGTACTTGCGTGTAATCACATACAGCGTGATAGCACCCAGCAAAGACGGAATAAAAAGCGCGAGGTTGAACAGGATCAGCAGTGCCAGTACAATAATAACCAGCAGCAGAAAAACCTGCTTAATTTTGGTATCGCTAATCTGTTGGCGGCGGTGTGGCATGGCAAGAGTTTTTTTTAAGGATACAGGGCTTTCAAAAAGCTTGCCTGATTTACTCCGTAATAATCGTTCTCGGGCGACCTTTCGCTGCGCAGTACGCGGAGTACATCACCACAATCATAAACGGCATGGTTAAAATAAGCCCGATACCGCACAAAAAGACGCCGGCTATCGAAATTAAAAGGCCCAGAAATGAAGCCAGCAGCATCGCTCCGTAATTGTTCTTTGCGATCTGAAATGATTTTGAAAGTGCTTCGGTTGCCGAAGCGTTTTCAAATAACAAAATAGGGTAGCCCAGGAATACGAGCGGCAGCACAAAGAATAAAGGCACGACGCACAAGGCTGCCGCGATCCCTATAATAATACTGAAAAGCAAACCGAAAAGAACAATATTTAAAAAGTTCTGGCGGTATCCGATGAATAAGTCGCCGGCACTGATCTCTTCACCGTGATTATACTTATTGGCGATATAAATAAAGCCCACATACAGCGGCGTTAAAAGAAGGCCTATCAAACCGCTGATTCCATAATACGTGGTAAAGCCGGGATACATCCACATATCTTGGGTGAAAGTTTCCGGTGACGAACGTGCTTCTTCCATAAATCCCTGCGAATCAAAGCCCACCAGCGGTGTTACGATCAAAGAGGCACCGAACATAATGACCATCATCAGCAGGCCGTAGAGAAAAGTTCCTTTGTATGTTTCAAAGGCATCACTGATAATAGCGCCCGCCGACATTTCTGGTCCACTCGTTTTCTTAAAATCGTCGAAAGTTTCCATATTGTTTTGATTTTTTAATGTTTCCTTCAAATGTATTATTAAAAAATCAAAATAACCAAATTAAACCCCCGCATTTGTGCTCTTTTCTGAAATACTGCCGGAATATAATGCATATACTACCGCATGCCAGAAAGGAAACGTGAAAACAAGGCCGACTCCAAACAAAAACACACCGGATAAACTGATCAATATCCCAAGAATCACGCTGCCGGCAACTGCCAGCGGCTGTAATTTAAGCAGCTGAAAACTCACTTTAATTCCCTGAAAAGTTCCTGCCTGATGAAACAGCATAAGCGGGACAGACAAAACCGTCACCATGAGCCATACCAAAGACAGCAGCGGAATGATATTCGCGTAGGAAAGCATAATCGTCCAGAACAAGTAAAAGGCCAGAAAGCGGAAAAACATAATCCCGCGGAAACCGGTAAACAAATCACCTAACTGCGGCTTTTCCCCGGCATCCACCTTTCGGTACATTTCATAAAAACCCACGTTCAGCGGGCTGATAATCGCCAGCAGAATAAACACACCGAAGACGAAACCCTGTGCCTGCGGCAGCGCCGCAATCTCCGCCGCTTTTGTATTAAATGCCGGCAGATCCGTCATCACCAGATCACGGTACGGCTCCAGTGCTTCCCATAAACCAAAGTGGCGAAACAGATACATATACCCTAAAAAGAAAAGAGAAAAGTACAGCAGGCTATAGGAAACCTGGTAAAATAAAGTGCGGCTCCAGTAGCGGAAGGCACGTTTTAAAATCTCAGGCAAGCCGGCCTGTCCGGGCGTAAATTGTAGCATCCGGCAAAAATACACAAAAGCGCAGAGTAACTCTTAAAAAACGTAATTTTGCGCCATGTCAGCCTACCTGCATTCTGGGTTTCAACGCATGGATCGCTTCTCCGCCCGGGAGCAGCCTTTCTTCTTTCTGATTGATTTTGAGGTACAGCAGGTGGAAGTGTACAGTCCGGATGAATTAAAGGAAACCGGTATTTGCGTACAGTTTGCCGGCTTTCAAAATACAGAAGTTTCCGCACCGTCGGATCAGGAGATTGTATTGAAGTCGGTGCCATCTTCTTTTCAGGAATATCAAAAAGGTTTTGAAATCGTGCAGCAGCATCTGCAGCAGGGAAATTCTTATCTCATCAACTACACCTGCGAAAGCCCAGTAACGCTGAACACTTCTTTAAAAACCTTGTTTGGCGCGTCGGCAGCAAAATATAAAATCTATGCGCCGGGCCGCTTTGTATGTTTTTCGCCGGAAACTTTTGTGCAGATCAGAGACAATACAATCAGCACAGAGCCGATGAAAGGTACCATCGAAGCGGACCTGGAAAATGCAGCTGCACAACTCCTGGAAAATAAAAAAGAAACGGCAGAGCATTACACGGTAGTCGATTTATTACGGAATGATCTGAGTCATGTGGCCGACGATGTTACTGTGCAGAACTTCCGGCGATTGGATTTGATTAAAACAGCGCAGAAAGATTTGCTCGCCATGAGTTCCGAGATTACCGGGCAGCTGCGGCCTGAATTCTGCGGCAAGATCGGGAGTGTGTTGCAGGAACTGCTGCCGGCAGGCTCTGTTCTCGGTGCGCCGAAAAAGAAGACGCTGGAAATCATCAAAGAAGCTGAATCCCACGACCGCGGTTTTTATTGCGGAATTGCGGGTTATTTTGATGGCCACAATCTGGATTCCTGTGTCATGATTCGCTTTATCGAAGCGCGGAAGGGCAATTTATTCTTTAAGAGCGGCGGCGGCATCACCCATTTGAGCACAGCCGAAGAAGAATACGAGGAAATGAAAAATAAGATTTATGTCCCGGTTCATTGAAAGTATTCGCCTGGAAAACGGCCGCATTTACCTGCCCGAACTGCACCAACAGCGGATTGAGCAGGCTTTAAGAAATTTCGGTGCGGAAATTTATATTGATATTTTAAAAAAAGATTTCTTTAAAGAACTTCCCACGGATGGTTTGTACAAAATCAGACTGGATTACGGTTTGGACGGAAAGTATTCTTATGAATATCTGGTGTATCAGCGACTGGTGCACCGTTCTTTCTGTCTGGTTAAGGCAGATACGATTGATTATTCTTTTAAATATGCCGACCGCGCAGCTCTTAATCAACTGAAAGATGGCGATTCTGAAATCCTGATCGTGAAGAACGGCCAACTGACCGACGCGTCCTATGCGAATCTTATTTTTTATAAGGATGAAAAATGGTTTACGCCGGTTTCATTTCTGCTGAACGGGGTGCAAAGACAGTGGCTGCTGCATAACCAGCTCATTTTTGAAACAGAAATCACACCTGAAAACATCCACCAATTCAGTCATTTTAAATTGATAAATGCGCTGAATCCGATCGAAAAAGCCACCGAATATCCTGTCGGGTGTATCCGGAATCTTTTATTTTAAAGAGGCAAAATAGTTTTTCAGAATCTGTGCGTTCTCTCTTTCCATGGTGTCAACTTCCAGAATCTTGGGCTGACTGTCCGGCTTGAAAAAGTTATCGAGAATCCGGACCAGGGTTTCCTCGTCGTCTGCTTTGCTGTAACTGAAGCCATATTGCCTGGCCACAAATTCCATGTGTTTATGGTGGCGCGTCATAATAAATTCATCGAGCGCGTTGGTCGAGTCCGGCCCGGGAATAATTTTAAAGATATCGCCGCCGCCGTTATTAAAAACAATAATCCGCGTGTAGGGTGGGATATACTGATTCCAAAGCCCGTTGATATCATACAGAAAACTGATATCGCCGGTAACCAAAAGAGTGGGATTGGCGCTTTTCATGGCAAAACCCATCGCGGTTGAAGTAGAGCCGTCAATACCGCTGGTGCCGCGGTTACAGTACAAAGGATTTTTGCCGAAGTCAAACAGTTGCGCGTACCGTATTGCCGAGGAATTACTGATGTGCACATTCCAGTCCGCAGGAACTTTGGACGTCAGAATTTCAAAGAATTTAAAATCTGAAAATCCGGTTTTCCGGCAGTAGTCCAGATGCTGGGCGTCGCGCTTATCCCGCAGCACGTTCCATAAATTATAATACGCAGAAGGTTCAAGCGCCACCGACGGCAGCAATTGTGCAAAAAACTGCGCCGGCTCGGCCACCACTTTTTCTGTGAGCGCGAAATAGGTATCGGGCTGCCAGTGCGGATCTATATGCCAGTGGTATTTCACCTTTGCCTGTCTCAGGAATTGCTTTACTTTTTTGGAAACTACATTCTGGCCAACGGTAATCAATAAATCGGGGCCGTACTGCTTAAAATCCTCCGGCGTAAAATTAAAGATATACCGGTCGATATGCCCGAAGAATTTTTCGTTGTGCAGGTTAGAATTCGCTTCCTTCAAAACCACAACACTATGGTTTTTCACGAGTTGCGAAAGCTGCATGTTCAGTTGCTCGTTATCATCCAGCGTACCGGCCAGAATCATAATGCGTTTGGCGGCATTAAACTCTGCGGGTAAACGCGCCGGAAGCTGATATTTCGGAGCACGAATCGTTTTTTCCACCGGCGGAAAAACCGGTAATTCCGAAACCAGTTCATACAGCGGCTCCTGCAGTGGGATATTAATGTGCACCGGGCCCTGATTTTCCAGGCAGGCTTCAATGGCTCTTTTGATGGTGGACAGGTTGATTTCATCTGCATCATCCGCGTTATCTTCCACCAGTTGAAAGTCTCCGTAGGAATGCTGAGCGTACAAGTGGTTTTGGCGAATCGTCTGCCCGTCAAAAAGGTCAACATAATCCCGCGGACGGTCGGCTGTGAGAATCAGCAGCGGAATATTGCGGTAAAATGCTTCGGTCACCGCCGGATAATAGTTGGCAGCCGCAGAGCCGCTGGTGCAAGTAATAGCCACCGGTTTTTTTGTGCTCTCTGCCATGCCCATCGCTACAAAAGCTGCGCTGCGCTCATCCACAATACTATAGCAGTTCAGCGCTTCCGTTTCCGAAAAATGAATCGCCAGCGGTGCATTGCGTGAACCGGGAGATATGACCACATTGGAAATTCCGTATTCCTGGAGAAGATAAGCTAAAAGCTGAATGCTGTGTTTGGAGGAGTATTGTTTCATAGTCGGGAACTGGTGCAAATTTAATTAATAATAAATGCACCCTAAATAAATATTAAATTTGCAGCTGAAACTTAATCAAACAATTATGAAACAGATCCCAAGTGTGGATTTGCGTGATTTCCTTTCGGCCTCGCCGGAACGCAAGCAAAAATTTGTAAATGAAATCGGAAAAGCCTATCAGGAGATTGGCTTTGTTGCTTTGAAAGGTCATTTCTTGGAAGAAGAACTGGTGGATGAACTGTACAAAGAAGTGAAAAACTTTTTTGAACTGCCGGTAGAAACCAAAAAAAAGTATGAAATCGCCGGCATTGGCGGCCAGCGCGGCTACGTTGGTTTTGGCAAAGAAACCGCCAAAGGTTTCAAGCAGGCGGACCTGAAAGAATTCTGGCATTTCGGCCAGTATCTGGAAGAAGGTTCGAAATATGCGCAGGAATATCCTGACAATGTGGAAGTGGAAGAACTTCCGCAATTCAACGCGGTGGGGAAAGAAGCATATAAAATGCTGGAAAAAACCGGTGTCTATGTTTTGCGCGCCCTGGCTTTGCATTTAGGCCTGGACGAATTTTATTTCGACAAATTTGTCAATGAAGGGAATTCCATTCTTCGGCCGATTCACTATCCGCCGATTACGCAGGAACCCGATAACGCAGTACGTGCTGCGGCGCATGGTGACATTAACCTCATCACGCTGCTGATGGGCGCGCAGGGGAAAGGCCTGCAGGTGATGAATAACGATGGCGAATGGATTGATGCCATCGCTCAGGAAGACGAACTGATGATTAATGTCGGAGATATGCTCTCGCGTCACACCAATAACCGCCTGAAATCTACCGTGCATCAGGTGGTGAATCCGCCACGTGAACTGTGGGGAAGCAGCCGCTATTCCATTCCGTTTTTTATGCATCCCGTGAGCGAAATGCCGCTGAATGTCCTGGAAAACTGTGTGGACGCCGAGCATCCGAAATTATACGAAGATACGACCGCCGGCGAATTTCTGCATGAAAGACTGGTGGAATTAGGGCTGATAAAATAGAAATCAGCAGAATTGTTATTTTGAGAACGGGCCGTGGGTCCGTTCTTTTTTATTTAAGATGTGCATTCCGAGAGATGATGTGAACTGCAATTAGAAAAAAAGCCCTGTTAGAGCTCGAAACTCTAACAGGGTTAACATCAATATTTTAGACTAAAAGTTAAGCCTCCTTCAACTGTACCGTAAAGTGTCGCAGAATTTCGGACTCCCAGGTGATATGATAGCCTTTCTGAATTTCATCGCGGCGGTCATACACGTTTTTCACGGCCGCGGCAATATAATCCATGTGGTTGTTCGTGTACGTTCTCCTCGGAATCGCCAGGCGTACCAGCTCCAGACGCGGATAACGGTTCTCGCGCGTTTCCGGATCGCGGTCGGCCAGCAGCGTCCCGATCTCCACCGTGCGGATGCCGGCTTCTTTATATATTTCATTCGCCAGTGTTTGTGCCGGGTATTCTTCGCGCGCTACGGCAGGCAAAAACTGTAAAGCATCAATAAATACCGCATGTCCGCCAATGGGTTTCTGTACCGGAATACCGAGTTCAATTAACTTGTTACCCAGATATTCTACCTGGGAAATCCGGCTGTGTAAATAGGTAAATTCGGTGGCTTCATCTAAGCCGACTGCCAGTGCTGCCATATCGCGCCCGGCCATGCCGCCGTAGGTAATGAAACCTTCAAACACAATAGTAAAATTACTCGCCTCGCGGAAAATATTTTCATCATTCAGTGCTATAAAACCGCCGATGTTCACCAGTCCGTCTTTCTTGGAACTCATCGTCATGCCTGCTCCGTACGAGAAGACTTCCTTGGCAATTTCTTTAATGCTGCGGTCCTGCTGTCCTTCTTCTCTTTGTTTAATAAAATAGGCATTCTCCGCAAAACGTGCGGAATCAAAGAAAATCGGGATGCCATACCGGTCCGAAAGTTCTTTCACGGCGCGGATGTTTTCCAGCGAAACCGGTTGTCCGCCGCTGGAGTTGCAGGTAATGGTAATCAGGCAAAAAGGGATTTTTTCCTTTGGATGGCTTTTATAGACCTCTTCCAGTTTATTGAGGTCAATATTTCCTTTAAACAGATGCGGGTCATCAATATCAAATGCTTCATCAATGGTGCAGTCGACTGCATGTGCTTTGCGTATTTCAATGTGTCCTTTGGTGGTATCGAAATGGCTGTTGCCGGGAATAATATCGCCATCTTTTACTAATACGGAAAAAAGCACGTTTTCCGCAGCGCGTCCTTGGTGTGTTGGGAGCAAATATTTATATCCGGTAATGTTTTGTACTGTTTGATGCAGCTGGTTAAAACTGCGCGAGCCGGCGTAACTTTCATCACCGGTCATCAGTGCAGCCCATTGCCGGTCACTCATCGCACCGGTACCGGAATCGGTAAGCAGGTCGATAAATACGTGCGAAGACTGTAAATTAAATAAATTGTAATGTGCCTCTTTCAGCCATTGTTCACGTTGTTCGCGGGTGGACGGGAAAATTTCTTCCACCATTTTAATTCTGAAAGGTTCGGCGTATGGTAATTTCATAAAGATAGTTTTGATTAAATTGTAAGTGTTTCCTGAAGTGAGGAAAGGAAATGAATAGCTAAGACGCTAAGGATAATAGACTTGGAGGTGATAGACTTGGAGGTGATAGACTTTCAGATAATAGACAAAAAGATTATAGACCTGGGGAAAATAAAGAGGGGAATGAAGAAGAGAAACTTTAATACAGCTGGCTAATGCCTGTAAAGATGGCGGTAGGTTTTGAAGCATATACGACTTTCTGGGAATCTCCGCCACCTGAAATCGTTACGTGCAATTTCCTTCTTTCGTTACGCTTTCAACTATACTATCACACCTCTGACTTCTAACCTCTAACTTCTAACAATCTAATTTCTAACCATCTAACCTCTAATCTCTAACCATCTAATCTCTATTCCCTCATTCCGGCGCTTTAAACACGTTCTCATCCGAATGGAAGCCGGCCACGCCACCGCTCACGGCAAACTTCATGGCCTGCGCCGCGCTGACATTTTCGAGCACCACAATATTGGTCGCCAGCACGAAAACAACCCAGCCGGAAACGGCATAGGAGTGGGGCAGATACACCGAAACATATTCCGGAAATCCTACGGAAGATAAATCGCTCTGGGTGAGAAAACCAATCCGCCAGACATCCGGTTCCGCAGCAGTTTTAATGAGCACCGGGCGGTTAAACTTCTTTTTGTCGCCAACAAACGAAGTCATTACATCTTTTAAGGACGAGTAAATAAACTTAATCCCCGGGGTATGTTCCAGCAGATAATCTACGCTGTCCACAATCACGCGGCCCAGAATAAATTTGCTGCCCAGATAGCCGATCAGCGTTGTGGTACTGATAACAAGCAGAAAGGTGGTGCCGGGAAAGAGCTGCTCGGAAAGCGACGGAATAATATTATCAATACTGGAAACAATGTACCAGATAATCCATACCGTTACGGCCAGCGGCCCGATAATCAGCAACCCCTGAAAGAAGGATTTCGCTAACGTGTTAAAAATCTGTTCGTACCGGTTCTTGTTCATGAAGAGCGCAGCATTAAATAAAAGATGAATTCTGCCGGTTAAATGTACAAAAAAAGCCGGTGAATTACCGGCCGGTTCTTACCCGTGAATGGTTTCCTTTTTTCCGTAGGAAATAATCACTTTCGCTTCATAATCCAGCCACTCTTCCCAGCGCTTGTTCACCGTGTCGGGATCGCCCAGTTGGCGTGCGAAGGAAATGAAAGTCGTGTAATGATTTGCTTCCGAAATCATCAGTTCGCGGTAAAATGTTTTCAGTTCTTCATCTTTGATGTTTTCTGTCAGCACGCGGAACCGCTCGCAACTGCGCGCCTCAATCATGGCAGCGAAAAGCATCCGGTCAATAATATATTCCTGGCGGCTCCCCTGAACGATAAATTTCATCAGCTGGCCTACATAATCATCTTTGCGCTCACGGCCGAAGGTGTACCCACGCTTTTTGATAATTTCGTGTACCTGCTGGAAATGTTCCAGCTCCTCTTTTGCAATTTCCAGGAGTTCTGTTACGATTTCCGGATATTCCGGGAGCATGGTAATCAGCGTAATGGCGTTGGTTGTCGCTTTTTGTTCGCACCAGGCATGGTCCGTCAGAATTTCTTCCAGGTTACTTTCAGCAATATTTGCCCACCGCGGATCAGTGAGCAGTCTTAATTTGAACATAAGGGCTTTTTGGCAAATTTAATAAATTCTGGCTCAGAGGTTTGTGATGTTTTAAATTATATATAATTCAACAAAACGGTTATTAAATTAGGTAGTGTAAACTGTATTGGCATACAAGTTGAATATTTCCACAGCAACATTAAAAAAATAAAATTATGAACACTAGCGTAATAACGAGAAAACTGGAACAGTTTGGAGTGTGGGTGCTGACCCTTTTCTTTAGTGTAATGGCATTTGCTCAGGATACAACGCCTGATTTGAATGTAGATGTTACAACGACTAAAACAACCACTACGGAAGAATGGTATACCAATCCTCTGTACTGGGTAGTCGGAGCTTTGCTGCTGATTATTCTGATTGCTGTGGTAGCACGCGGAAACCGCGGTGAAAGTACCAACCCATAATCAAACGGGTGATTTTCTCTATTAAAAAAACTGCTTCCTCACGAGGCAGTTTTTTTGTGCAGAAACCTGAGCACACGCCAGCCCAATGCGTCCAGCCTCTTGAGCAGTTCAGCGATGCCCACGGCGAATACTACATTGATGCTGAAAATTAAAACCAACTGCAGTGCCCACGGTATTTTTCCCACGAGCGGAACTACGATGAAGTAAATCAGCGACGAACTGATGCCCTGCGCAAAATAGTAAAAGATGGCGTGTCGCCCGATATAGCTGAGGAAATTCTCTTTTGCAACAGCTAGGCGGTTGTATAAAACAAACAAAGTAATCAGTGAGAATGAAGACCAGAAGATATACAGCCATTTCGGTGGAAACTTGGCTTTGTTCATTTTCATAAACAATTCCTTGCCTTCCTGCCAGTACAGAAAAACAAAGATCAGCAGCGGCAACAGAAATAAAAGCGGAACTGCCTTCCTGCCTATTTTCTTTCCTTTCAGCTGATGTGCAATCAGGAAAATCCCCAGATAAAAAGCCACGTATCCCACCTGCCCGGTCGGATAATACGGCGGATAAACATTAAATAACAAGGTCAGTCCAAAACAAACGGCAATAAAACACGGAACATGCTTCGGGAAAAAACGGAGAATCAAAGCACCAAAAACCGTCAGAATAAAATAGACTTTCAAATACCAGAAACTGCCCATCACCACCGGGAAAGTGTCCGCATTGGTATATTGATGCAGATACCAGTTGCCCAGATTCTGCCATTGCGGTACATCCGAAATATTCACCGGAACATATTTGCTGCCGAAAGTTGCGTAGAAATCCTGCAGCCAGGCAAGGCTGAAGAAATGCAGGCCAATTACCTTAAAAATATAATCGGCAAAAAATAAAAAGGTTACGAAGATCATGTATGTGATCTGCAATTTCAGCAGGCGAAACAGCGTTTTCTCCAGATTGCTGCCGGAGGTAAGCCCGCTGAGTGCATAAAACAGCGGCACATCTATCAGCAGAGAAAGCACCCGCAGTTCCGCCGGAACATAATACTGACCCGACCAGAAAACGGTATGTATAAATATAATGGAAAGCGTTGCAAAGCCCTTCGCGCAATCAATGTAGAGATCTCTTTTCATAAGCAGTTTACCGGTGATAAATGTAATTAAAATTTACAGGCGTAGTACAACAGACATTTATAAAACAAAAGGCAGAACCAAAGTTCTGCCTCCTACTAAAGAAATGAATATGAAATAGGTGTTTTGTTAGTCGAGTTGTTGCCACTCTTCAGCACTGATGGTGCCGTCCTGAATTTGTTTTAACTCTTCCACATAGCGCTGCATATAAGCGTCCAGTTCCGGGAAACGGCTGTTCTGGCTCATGCGGTAGGTGTCATTCAGCACGCCATTATAATAATAGAAGAAATTATAATCAAAATCAGTAGCGGACAAATCATATTGACCCAGCAGGAAACCCAGACGTACGGCCGAACGGCGCTGCGCCGGCGTACCGTGGTGGCCCGGACTGGTGGTGCTGTAATCGCCGATGCTTTGCGCAAACTCATACGCTTTGGCAATTGCCGCAAACGAAGACTGATTATATCCGTTCGGACGACGCAGATAATATCCTGCAAAACCGTCAGCTTCCAGTTCGTGCGCGCGGGCGGTAGATTCATTCACCGTTGGGATGCGGTAAATGTATTGCAGCTGATGTCCGTATTCATGCGCAAGAATCATCGCATTCACAATATTGCCGCCTTTGGCCTTGGCATCATAATAAATGGCATATCCGTAATAGATCTTTCCGGTGGAATAGGAGATCGCGTTGTAGGTGGAATTTTGGTTAGAAGGGTCACTTACAAAACGGAGTGTGGGTGCGCTGCGTCCCCACAGGGCTGCAATCTTTTTATTTTGTGCGACCATAAAATTGGTGTCTGTGCTGCTGGTCAGGCCGGTTTTCAGTACCGCGCTGCTGGCCCAGTTGCCGTCCACGTAGGAGCAACTGATGTCATTTGCGCCCGGCTGTTCCGGTGCGAGTGCGGCAATGGTTTCGGGTTGTTCCGCAGGTGAGCGGTCCTCCGCGGTGCAGGAAAAAAGCATAGCGGTGACACCGGCTGCCAGCAAGCAGCTTTTTGTGAATTTGAAATTCATATCGGATAATTCTAATATCTGGTTCAGCTAAAGTAATAAAAAAATGTTTTTATCATAATATTTTAATGAAAAAATTCATGGTTTTTTATAAAATAAAAAGTGATTTGTCCATATGCTTGTAATGATTTATTTTATATCTTTGCACCTCGAAATAACTAAACAAAATTTATAAACAATGTTTGCAATTGTAGAAATAGCAGGGCTTCAATACAAAGTTGAGCAAGACCAGAAATTGTTTGTAAACCGTCTGAAAGGGGACAAAGGAGGAAAAGTATCCTTCGATAAAGTGCTTCTTACGGTAAACGGTTCTACAACCATTGGCGCCCCGGCTGTAAGCGGTATCACTGTTGATGCTGAAATCCTTGACCATGTAAAAGCGGATAAAGTAATCGTTTTCAAGAAAAAAAGAAGAAAAGGATACGAGAAGAAAAATGGTCACCGACAGTCTCTGACTCAAATCCAGATTACAGGAATCACCGGTTTTGATAACAACAAGACTGAAAAGAAGGCAGCTCCGAAAGCAAAGAAAGCAACTCCTGCAAAAGAGCAGCCGGCAGCAGACGTAGAAAACAGCAGCGAAGCGGCTGAATAATTTTTAACCGACAAAAAACCTAGAATAAAATGGCACACAAAAAAGGGGTTGGTAGCTCCAAGAACGGTAGAGAGTCACATTCCAAGAGACTGGGTGTGAAGATTTTCGGCGGACAGGAAGCGATTGCCGGAAACATCATCGTGAGACAACGCGGTACACAGCACCACCCGGGTGAAAACGTGGGAATGGGCAAGGACCACACACTTCACGCACTGATTGATGGTAAAGTAGTATTTACTAAGAAAAAAGACAACAGATCGTTTGTGTCTGTTGAGCCTAATGCATAAGCATTATATATAACAATAAAATCCCGGTTTCGTTTGAAGCCGGGATTTTTTTGTGCGCTCAGCCAGAGATTATTTGATTTTAACGCTCAGTCCTTTCAGTGTCTGCCAGCCTTCCTGATCGGTTACCCGGATCATGAAATGATAATCACCGGTGTCCGCATTGGCCGGGATATCAATTTCTGTAGTGGCGGTATATTCACGCAGCCCTGACGGGATATCATACGCTTTAATAAATGTCAGCGGATTTACCGGCGCTTTCTTTGGTTCAGAATCACATCCTGTCGTTTCAGTAGTGTGATTGTGGTGATCGAAGTTATGGTGAATATCCAGGCTGTAGGAACCCAGTTCACGATTATCTGTAAACGTGGCCCGGAAAATAAGTTTCTCGCCGATCTGGATCACACTGCATTGCTGCGGGAATGAACCAGGCGACATTACAATTTCCGGATATTCTGTATCTGGTTGTTCCTGCTCATCGCTGCGGCAGGCGGTGAGGGTGAGGAAAGCGGCCATCGAGGCCAAAAGTAATTTTTTCATAATTTCTAAAGATTAAAAGGGCCGCGCCATCACACGCGGCCCGCGTGTTTTACAATTGAACAGGGATTTCGATGTAATCAAAAGTGCTCATGTTGTGCGTTGTGTTTGTATAAACAACACCGTAATAATAGGTACTCGATTCCCAGGCTTTTGCGCCGGTGATCGGATTGCCCTGCGGCTTATTTCCGTCAACCGCAGCACCGATCTTTAATTTCGGGGCAGGATAATTTCCGATACCGCCGACGGTTTCCATATCGATGTGTTCGATAACGTCATACACGATTGCCTTACTGAAGTCAATCTCACTGATGGTTTCCGGCCTGTGATTAAATTTTTTGTTAATCAGCAGCAGGTACGCTTTTCCGTTATCTTTCACGCCTTCCAAAGTGGTAGGCCCCCAGAAGTCATCACCAGTTTTGAATACATATCCCGGCATTTCCACGCCGTCGGCCGTGCTGTAATACACATCATCATTTGCAAAAACATTCATGGCATAAATAATGGGATTTACCGGTAAGTTGGCTTCCAGGTACAGGGTAATCGCGCGTTTTTCCACCCGCTTGGTGCCGTTTTCGTCATATACCGTGATAATAAAGTCATAGGTGCCCTCGGCCGCATCTGCCGGAATATCGAAATGCTTATGGACATTCGTGTTACGCGCTCCTTTGTATTGCTCCCAGACTACAGTGTAATGCCAGGGCTTGCTGTAACTCGCATTGGCACGCTGAACAAGATTCACTTCAATCTTATCGATTTTATCGCCTGCAGTTACATCTGCATTAAAGTGAAAATCTTTTCCGATAGTTCCTATTTCATTGTTATTAAGGCCTATCTCAATATTCTCAATAGTCGGTACAGCTTTCTCCGGCTCCGGTGTGTCATCATCGCTACGGCAGGAAACGGCAGTGAAGAGAAGTAAGGCGAATACAGCCAGCATTCTGATAAAAAGCAGCGGTTGTTTAATAGATTGAATCATAATAGTGGTTTAATAAAATAGTTGTGTTGTAATAGTGTGCAGCAGTCGTCTGCCACTTTTGTTCTGTTTAATGATCGTGATCATGGTGATGCCCCGGTGGCAGGTTTTCTTCCAGGTAAAGCTGAATGGCGCGTTTTTCCACCAATTGAGTGGTGTTCTGGTCGTAAACGGTGATCACAAAATCATATTTTCCTTCCGCCGCATCTGCCGGAACATCAAAGTGTTTGTGAATGTGCGCATTTTTGCTGCCCCGGTATTCTTCCCAGGTTACCGTGTGATTCCAGGGTTTGCTGTACACTTCGTTAGCGCGTTGCAGAATCTTTACTTCGATCTTATCGATTTTGTCACCCGCCGTCACGTCTGCATTAAAGTGGGAATCCTCGCCAATGGTTCCGATTTCATCATTGTCATGACCCACTTCAATATTGGTAATAGAAGGCATTGGGAGTTCGGGTGCCTCATCGTCGCGGCAGGATACAGCAGTCAGAAGCAGGAAAGCTGCGAGGACACTGCAAAAGTTCAGGTGTTGTTTAAAAGTTTGTAACATGTTAAAAAAAATATAGGTTAATAAATGGTTTCAAATACTTGGAAACACGGCAGAAAGAAGCCCGGCTCTCCTTCGCCGGTAGCATCCTTCATGTCGGTTTACATATATAAAATAGAGTGGTGGAGTTCGCTTTTTAGATAGGAACTTTCAGAGTCAGCACAAAGTTTCTTCCGGCTTCCGGCACACCGATGAGCCTGTAAAAGTTGGTATGCGTGAAATACTTTGTATTCAGCAGGTTTTGTACCTGGAAATAGAAATTTACCTTTTTGCCATCGACCATCACATCCGTCCCTGCATTGAGGTTGAGAATCTGATAGCCGTCTGTCACGCGTTCCGGCGGAACAATCCGGTTCTGCATTGCCCCGATTTTAAAATCGACACCCAGGTAACTGTCACTGAGGGTACGACTGAACTTCGGTTCATAAGTAAAC
The DNA here is from genome assembly GCF_022968825.1 of Chryseobacterium salipaludis. Lineage (GTDB taxonomy): Bacteria > Bacteroidota > Bacteroidia > Flavobacteriales > Weeksellaceae > Kaistella > Kaistella salipaludis. The sequence continues at coordinate 135,982 of NZ_JALHKS010000002.1, read as the reverse complement.
CCAATCAGTGCCGACGGCGCGGGCGCAAACGGGAGGTTATATCCTTTTTTGCTGCCCGACAATTGTTCTGAATACACATACTCACCCAGAATTTCGGTGCGGAAGGTGTCAGAAAAATGAATGCCCGCTTTCAGTTCAGCTCCGTAGCGCTGTACTTTACTTTGGGTGTATTCATAAATCTGATTTCCGGCACCATACAGAAAATCAAAACCGGAAGTCGGATTCAGGTAAATGTAATTTGGGAAATACTGAAAGAAAGGATTGAAGTCAATATGAATTTTTCCCTTTTTAAATTCTGCCCCGAAATCTGCCTGATAGGATTCTTCTGCCTTCAGTCCTGCGTTTCCTTTTTCGTAACTGTAATAATGGTAGTTTACTCCATTGGACGCGAGTTCTTTTGCCAGCGGCATCCGAAAGCTTTTCCCCAAATTAAGCCGGAACTGCCAGTGCCGGTGATGATAATTTGCGCCGGCGCCCCACGTAAAAGGCCGGAATGTGCGGGTGAGCGGCTGCGCTCTCTGCGCGTAGGTGCTTCCGCCGGGTACGGGACTGGTAAACCAGTCGTAGTATTCGTCTATGCTGATCCGGCCGTAATCTAAGCGAGCACCGACATTTAGAGACAGTTTTGAATTGATATTAAAAAGATCATGCACATACACTCCGGCAGAATGCTGGTCATAGGCCGGTGTAAGAAAACTCCAGCCACCGATGCCGTTATCCTGCATCTCCGTGCTGATGCCTGTGCTCAAAGTGTGGCGGCCCAGGCTGAGTTCATTGTGCGCCTGGGCACTGTAAACGTATTTATCAAAAAGTCTTTCCAGCTCCTGTGGAATTTGCAATTGTGCCGGATACAATGGCGGCATGTAGCCGTGTGCAATATAATTGCTGAACTCTTCCCGGTAGTTCCGCTGGAAACCGGTTGTAATTTTCAGTGAGTTTTTGCGGCCATAGCCCAGCACAGTTTCATTGATAAGTTTAAAGTGATTCACCTGCTGGGAAGGAAAATCGATATCGCGTGAAGAAGCATCATACAGATCTGTATCAACTTTTCGGGGCTCCAGTCCGTGTGCATTGGCAAAAAGTCCGCTCTTTGAATGCAGATTGCTCAGATAAAAGACCGACCGGAACCGGTCGCTGACATAGCCGCCCGACAAATGCACATTAAACTCTTGGCCTGCCGTATTGCGCATTCGCCTTTTATGAAGCGGTGCCTGATAAGAATAAATATCCACGTAATCGGCCGGAATCTTATAATCACCATAATCCAGATACGTAACCCGGCTATTCAGATACAGATTATTTTTTTTTCTCATGGCAGCAAAGGAACCGCCCAGCAGATCATTTACACTTTTAGCTGTGAAAATTGCCTCTGCTGAGGCGGAATCCCGGCGCGGAATGTTTGTCGGTTCAATGGCAATCAGCCCTGCAATAGCATTCGAGCCGGTCATCAGCGCCGCAGGTCCTTTAGTCACCTTCACAGTACCGGCCGCATACTGATCTATTTCCAGGCCGTGGTCGGCGCCCCACTGCTGGCTTTCATGTTTTACGCCATGCTCTGTCACCACTACGCGGTTAAAGCCCAACCCGCGAATGACCGGTTTGGACTGTCCGGATCCGATGCTGAAGGTATTGATGCCGGGCAGGCGTTCCAGCGTTTGCGATAAGCTGCCGCCCAGATGTTTCTGCAGGTCCTTCTGGCGAAGGACTTCCGAACTCTGGGACTGATTTCTTTTTAATTGATCATCGGGTGAAAGACCGGTAATGGTTACTTCCTTAATGGAATGGATGCTGTCTTTTTTTTGCTGTGAATGCAGGCTGCCGGCGGCCAGGCACAACCCGGCAGACAGATACATATACGCGCGAATATACATTGCTATATGTTTTAAGTTAATACGAAAAAGCACTGATACAGCGTGGGTATCAGCGTGGATTCTGAATTAGCTTAAAACAGGGGGTGCCCGAAGCCGGAAGAGGCCGGCCAGGCGAAATTGAGAAACAGACTGATCAGCTGCCTGAATTTTGGTTTCAATCAGCTGCCCGGGACGGGCGGGTATCAGGTCAGGGTGAAAACCGCAGTCATTCGTCTGCATACTGAAATGACAAATGGAACATGCCGTGAAATCATCGGCAGCCGCAGCCATTTTTTTGCTGTGCGAAGTATCCGCAGAAGAAGAAGTATTTTCATGCGCATGATGCCACAGGTGAACCGACTGGAAGATTACCGAGAAGATAACCAGTATTCCTAAAAACAGACTTTTAAAATGTGTTTTAGCCATATTCACCGAAACATTTCAACCCTGAGCATCCGTATGCCAAACAGGGAAATGCGCGAAATTTTGTCAAAACTAAGAAAAAATTAATAAACAGAATTAAATTAAGAGCGTATCTGTTATGATTTAGACATAAAATATAAATTATAAAACTGACGGATATGCTGTAAGAAGCATCAAACTGCATCGCATCTAAAAGGTAATACAGCAGCTTTTTTAGATGTATTTTATATTCTTTTAAATCATCCAGCTTTGGAACAAAGTAGCCAAGCCTAAAAAGACTGCGAAGCCGATCACGTCCTGAAAAGCGGTTTCAAACGGGCCGGCTGTGGTGGCCGGGTCAAAACCAAACCGCTTGGAAAGAATGGGAATAATGGTCCCCATCAGGCCGGCCGTCAGCATCGAGCAGACAATCGCGGCACCAATCACAATTCCGAATGGTAATTGCTTCGCCCAGATCGCTCCGATACCGCCCAGCACAATACCGCACACAATTGCCATGAGTAGTGAAGTCATTCCTTCTTTTTTCAAAGATTGCCAGAGATTTTTTTTGCGGCTGCCGGCATCCAGCGCGCGTACGGTGATGGCAGCGGCCTGCAAACCCACGTTTCCGGATACAGCTGAAATTACCGGCATGAAGGAGGCCAGCAGAATCACCTTTTGCAGTACGTCATCATAATGTGCGATAATCAGTCCGGCGCCCAGTTCAATCGCCATCGTTCCCAGCAGCCACGGCACACGCACTTTTGCGGCGGCTACGGGGGAGAGTTTCTCCATCACCTCGGCATCAGTCCCGACAGCTTTATTGTACAGATGTTTTAACCTGTTGGCAATCACCGGCATCAGATCGTCGGCCGGAATCACTCCCAATAGAAATCTTTCCTGATCAACCACCGGCATACTCGAAAATTTGTATTTGGACAGCAAAGCAGCCACATCTTCCTCCTGTACCTCCGGCTCCACGGAAATGACTTCGGTAGTCATCACTTCTTCAATCCTGCAGCCGGGTTCACACATAAGTAAGCTGCGAATGGAAATAACACCCAGCAGCCGGTTGCGTCCGGCGGGATTTGCATTGTTACCTTCCACCACGTACAGGTCAGAGGGCACGTCTATATCAGGATCTGTTTGTTTGACCGTTGCGATCGCCTGTTCAATAGTCATCCGCGGATGCAATACCAAAAATTCAGTTGTCATGATGCGGCCGGCACTGCCTTTTTCATATTCCAGCCTGTGCTGCGCATCTGCGGCAGCCGTTTCCGGTACTTCTGCCTGCAGGACCTGCTCCGCTTGCTCATCCGTTGCTTCTGCCAAAACAATCGCTGCCTCGCGGGCCGGCAAAGGTTCCAATAATTTAGCCACGTGTTCGGGGTCCAGCGCCTCCAGAATATATTCAGTATGCTCCTGATCCAGTTTTGCCAGAACTTCGGTGGCGGTATCATCATCCAGCGTTTTAAAAACGCGCAAAGCCTGTTCTTCTGTGAGTTCATCCAGCGCCAGCGCCATGTCGGCGGGGCAGGCTTCGGCAATTACATTGACCAACTGTTCTGTCGCCGGTTCTTCATTGTGTTCCTTAAACAGGGCAGCAAGAGATTCTGCCAGCTGTTTGTACAGCAGCGGTTCAGACATAGTTTACATTTTTTATTGGGTTGTTGTCGAGGAGGCAGGTACAAATAGGGTACCAGCGACCTGAAAGTTGCGGTGCAGGAAAAACTGATTGTCTATTAGTTGTGCGTATTTTTCTCTTTTTGCTCCCTCCTTTTCTGTTCCCGCATGGCTCTTTTGACCATTTTCTTGTGGCGGTAATGCCGGATGCGCTGGCTGTTCTTTACATCAGCGAAGTGCTGGTAAATCGTATTAAAAAATAACAGAATAATACCTACACTTATAATCTGATAAAAGACCACGAAAAGCTTTCCGTTCGTGGTTTCGGGGTATAAGTCACCATAACCGGTCGTAGTTACTGTGCTTACTGAAAAATACAGCCCGTCCAGCCAACTCCAGCCTTCCAGATAGTGCATGGCGACCATGCCTACGATCAGCGTAAGTACAGAAACAAACATCAGATGCCGGTAAGCCCGGTGCCGCATGAAGGATCGCAAAGTGGTGAGAAGAGTTGTTTCCATAAAAGTGTCTCTGGCTTTTATATGGAAGTATCATGCACAAAATAACATCCGCCTGTATATTTAACTGTTTTTAACATAAAATAAAATCTGGGTAAATATAAAAATCTGGGTAAGCCGCCGCTGATTGAATATTTTATATTAAATTTAAACAGAAATAGAATAATATTTTTAAAAACATCACATTTAAAATACATTTATGGAAAACCTTAACACACCGCCACCTTCGCCTACACCGCCTAGCCCGCAGGATCGCAACAAAACCTTTATGATTATTGCCATTGTAGCCATGGTCATCGCCGTGGGAGCCTTGTTGTACACCATTTTCGGCAATAAAAAAGAAGCGAGTAAGGAGGAAACAAAAGTAGAGGCCACCGTGGTTGATTCGCTCCCCGCGAAAAAAGATTCTGTAATCGTTCAGGAACCGCAGAAAACTGTTAACGAATATGGCGAAGAGTATGACCCGATTGAGCTGCAGTACGTGATTGCGAATGATGCCTACCTCCGCACCGCGCCCTCCACTTCTTCCCAGGCAGGCACCCTGAAATTCGGTGACGCGGTGTATGTGGACAACAGTAAATCGGACGGGCAGTATGCCACCGTCTACCTTTCCAAGCCTGATAATACCAATATGTCACAGCCGTATTACGTGACAAGTTCGGTCCTCGTGAGCCATTATGAATTCGAACAGTACAAAAAATCATTCTCATTGCCGCAGTTTGCCAAGCTGGCGTCCAAAACCAAAAAGCTGATTACAGATAATAACTATTCAAACAGCACGAGCTACAGCCTTACCCAAAATGCCGACCGCGCCAAATATGCCATCAGTTACGGCGATTTCGATGGCGATAAAATAACAGACGTCGCGGTTGTTCTGGATAACAATGAAAAACAAACTTCCAGGCTGCTTATTATCTGCACCAATGCCGCGACCAAAGATCCGTACCTGGCCTATGCCGCGGACTATAATGATAAGGTGCGCATCAACTCTTTCCGCAAGGGAGCCTCGGTATACATGGATTCCGACGAGTTTTATGCCTCACCGCACGACGGACTCATCCTGAATTATGAGTACGGTAAACTCGCTATTGTTTTCGACAGCAGCAACCAGAAATTTAAAGTCTACGAGCAGGAATAAGTTTCAGCTATTGTTTTCAAGGGCGGACATTTCGCGCTGTTCGCCCTTACTCCTCGCTCGGTAGCTCCGCTTTATTTCTTTTGAGAACATAATTTTCACCGCCGCCGTTAAAATACTTTCAATAAATATTTTTTTGATGAAAAAATTATCTTTTTTGCTTTTAGTGCTGTTGCTGGCCTTTCAAAACTGCACCAGAGATTGCGGTGAGAGTTTCACGCCGGCGGCACCATTAACGTTCAATGTAGTGGATAAAAATACGCTCGAAAATCTCTTTACCAACGGAACTTTCGACCCGGATAAAATTAAAATAGTCAATACGCTGAACAATAACCAGCCGCTGGAATTTAGATTTATCAAAGAAAATAATCGCAACCTTATCGAAATCGGTTCTATCGGCTGGAAGACCGAAACAGTACATGCGCTGGTGAAAGTTGGCGATGTGGAATTATTTAACCTGCAGGTAGAAGCCGAACGAAAAGAAGGCGAATGCAACAGTTACACGGAATACAAAAAGATTTCTGTTCTCAATGCAGATTACCAGGTGAATCCGCAAACCGGCTTGTATACTATTTTGGTAGAGTAGTACAGCATCGCCATTGTTCAATGAAATTCTTTCAACGACCTCCTCGCGGCGATTTAAATTTCGACGGCACATTTGAAACGGCTTTTCAGACTTCCTCTTATTTTATTGTGAATCCAAATAGCAGCATAAAATGAGTAATTACAATCCGCAGGAACACCACCGGCGGTCGATCCGTCTGAAAGGTTATGATTATAGCCTCGAAGGACTGTATTTTATCACCATCTGTTGTCAGCACCGGGCGCACTTATTTGGAGAAATTGCAGACGGAGAAATGCGTTTAAACCAATTCGGAGCGATTGCACATGCAGCGTGGCAGCAGACAAGTGAAATACGGGATAATGTGGCCTTACACGAATTCGTAGTTATGCCGAATCACTTTCATTCCATCATCGAGATCACCTTTAAAAAAGGAAATAATCAAGTCGGGAAATTTCAATCACCCTCGCAAACAGTAGGATCCATCATAATAGGATTTAAAATAGCCACCATCAAGAAAATAAAGGATTTGATAATTGATGAAGAAATGAAATCAGATTGTCGAGGCGAATTGCAATTCGCCCCGACAGCAGAAAAAATCAAATCATTAAATTTTAAAATCTGGCAAAGAAACTATTACGAGCATATCATCCGGAATGAGCAGGCTTACGAAAGAATTTCAAACTATATCAGAGAAAATCCAAAGCGCTGGCCGGAAGATAAATTCAGCAGCCTGAAATAAATGTTGCCGCAACCCGGGTGAAGTATGGCAAAGGCATGGCTGAAGCATGGATAGTGCATGAGTAATGCATGGAGCGGCATTATCGTGCTTTTGTGCCGTTTCTGCCGAATAGGCCGCAACCGCTATTACATAAAAGAGCCGGCTATTTTAAAAATACCGGCCCTTATAAATAGAAATGGATTAGTTGCCTCCCTGCTTTTTCAGGTATGCATCCCAGCCTTGTGCATTCAGCGCTACCAGCTCATTGCTGCCGCGTGCCACCAGATAGTTGCCCTGTGATTTATCCACTGCGTGACCGATCACCGTGAAATCGGGATGATTCCGAATCTTGTCAAAATCGCCGGGCGCAATGGTAAACAGCAGTTCGTAATCTTCACCGCCATTCAGGGCACACATCACCGGATTCAGGTTCAGTTCATCAGCCGTCAGCATGGTAAGTGGGTCCAGCGGGATTTTTTCTTCGTAAATATGAAAACCAACTTCACTTTGGTCAGACAGATGCAGCGTTTCAGAGGACAGCCCATCCGAAATATCGATCATAGACGTTGGCTGCACTTCAAGTTGCTTCAGCGTTTCCCATACATCGGTACGCGCTTCCGGTTTTAATTGTCTTTGCAAAATATAATCATACCCTTCCATCTCCGGCTGCATATTCGGGTTGGCCAGATACACGCTGTGCTCGCGCTCCAGAATCTGCAGACCCAGATAAGCCCCGCCCAGATCACCCGTTACCACCAGCAGGTCATTCGGCTTCGCACCGCGGCGGGTTGTGATTTCCTGCGTCTCAGCCAGGCCCACTGCCGTGAGCGTCATGACCAGTCCGGCCTGCGAACTGGTGGTGTCGCCACCAACCAGATCCACGTTGTAATGCTTGCAGGCGAGGGCAATACCTGCATACAATTCTTCAAACGCTTCCACCGGAAAACGGTTTGATGCCGCGATAGAAACCAGAATCTGCGTAGCCTGCGCATTCATTGCAGCAATATCGCTCAGGTTCACCACCACTGCTTTGTAGCCCAGATGCTTCAGCGGCACGTAGCCGAGATTGAAGTGAACGCCTTCTGCCAGTGTATCGGTAGAAAGTACCACCTTTTTCCCTTTCGGATCAATGATGGCGCAATCATCGCCAACACCCGTTTCAGAAGATTCATTCAGCGGCGCAAAATGTTCCGTCAGGTGCTTAATCAGTCCGAATTCCCCATATTCGGAAACCGGTGTCAGTTGTGGATTTTTATCTTCGGTCATGGTATTTTATTCAGTAGGTTTTTCACCGGTATTTTTCCTCCAGGTGAAGGTATTGCGCTTGTGGAACGGTTCCACATCCTGCGGCTTGAAGGGCAAATCCTTCAGGTCCTGCCGCGTCAGCGTTTTGATATGGTCGCCCGAGTATTCCTGCAGCACTTCCAGCACATCGTCCGGCGGCGTGGTGGATTTTCTCAGCATCGTATCAATCCAGACACCGGTGGCTTCTGCTGTTGCGCAGTGCGTACCGTCCGGCAGATAGAATTTATGCAGAAACTGATAAATACTCGCGTCCTCCGACATTCCCGCGATTTCTGCCGTTACGAAAACAGTCTGGTCTGCATAAATTTCCTTGAAAAAAGAATACCGTTCGTGCAGAATAACAGGTCCGATTCCCCAGCGTGTCAGTTCCCGCAAACCCATTTTATGGGTGTTCATAAAAGCCATTCGTGTTTGCGCGCAATATTCCACATACGAGGAGTTTGCCAGGTGCCGGTTCGCGTCAATATCGCTCCAGCGCACTTCAAATTTATAATGAAAATCAGCCATAGAGTTATTTTTATTTGGGCGCCTTTTTCCGCCTTCCACTCCCAATCTTTTTGCCGTTCCGGCAAAAAGGATTTCCGTTCAAGTCGGGGCGCAGGCCGTGCTATTTTAACAACAGCCGTTCTGAATGGTAAAAATACGCATTAAACATGGGCTGGAAAAGTGGTATTTTTGCAGCGTTGTCTGCAACTCTGCCCTGGCAAAGAAAGGCAGCACTACAATCTTTACTATGTCCAAGAAGAAAATCATCATCATCGGTGGCGGCGCAGCAGGATTTTTCTGTGCGGCCAACCTTGATGAAACAAAATACGAGGCCACCATCCTGGAGCAGAATTCAGAGGTTCTCCAAAAAGTAAAAGTGTCCGGCGGCGGACGTTGCAATGTGACGCACGCCTGCTTTGACCCGCGCGAATTGGTGCAGTTTTATCCGCGCGGCCATAAAGAGTTGCGTTCGGTATTCCATAAATTTCAGCCGGCTGATATGCTGGACTGGCTGGAACAACGCGGCGTGGAAACCCACACCGAAGAGGACGGCCGTATTTTTCCCGTGTCTGATTCGTCACAGACCATCATCGATGTTTTATTACATGAGGTCCGCCAAAAAGGATTTAAAATACATACAAAACAAACGGTAACCGCTATCAATCCTGCAGGCGCCGGCTACGAGGTCATTACTACCGGTGCAATCTATACCGCGGATATTGTGGTGTACGCCACCGGCAGCACTCCTAAATCGGTGCGATTGCTGGAATCTCTGGGACATCAGCTTATTCCGGCAGTACCCTCACTTTTTACGTTTAATATTAAGAACAAAGTACTAAATGACCTGATGGGAACCAGTTTCCCGGAGGCGGAGGTGCGTATTCCTTCCTTAAAGGCGTCGGATTCGGGACCGTTGCTGATTACGCATTGGGGACTTTCCGGACCGGCTGTGCTGAAATTGTCGGCATGGAAAGCACGCGAATTGGCCGCGTTGCAATACCAGTTTGAAATTATAGTCAATTTTGTAGGCGTTGATTTGGAAACGGCGGAACAGCAGTGGCTGGCTTACCGTCAGCAGCATCCGAAAAAGAGCGTTGGCAAATCAAAACTCTTTGACCTGACCAATCGGTTCTGGAACTACGTTTTGCAGGAAGCCAAAATAAATCCGGATAAAATTATTTCGGATGTGTCCGCGGTGGAACGGCAAGCGCTTCTTACTTTGCTGACAGCCCACCGCATGCAGGTGAACGGAAAATCTACCTTCAAAGAGGAGTTTGTCACCGCCGGTGGTGTGAGCTTAAAAGAAATTGATTTTCGCACCATGCAGTCGCGTGTGTTACCGGATTTTTATATTGCCGGCGAAGTACTCGACATTGATGCCGTGACCGGAGGCTTCAATTTTCAGGCCTGCTGGAGCGAAGCCTGGCTGATAGCACAGGATTTGAATTCGAAATCCGCTGAACACTAGGATTGCTGCGGTGCAGCTTCATTAATTTCTTACATTTGAAAAAAATAAACGACCATGAAAAAAATATTCCCTGTTCTGATTGTACTTCTGCTGCTGAGTTCGTGCAAAAGCCGTGTGGTGTCGCCAGACCGGCCAATGCAGAATAATTCCCTCGAGCTGTATCAACGCTATGAAGTGCAGACCAACGATGCCCGCGTGCTGAAAATGAAAGTAGTGAAAGTGGACCAGGAAAATATTTATGGTAAACTGAAATCGGGCGAAATGATCACCATTCCGCGGAGTGATATTCATTTGGTGCGCAAAACGGACGTGCTCGGTTCCATTCTGCTCGGATTGATTGCCGTGGGCACCGTGATTATTATACCGATATAGATACAATCGTTTCTTTATAAAAACTGAAAGCCATTCCTGTCGAAGAATGGCTTTACTATTTATTTGCTGTGGAGAAGTTTATTTAAACAACCTTCCCACAATATTCCCGATTTCCACAAAGTCACTGGCATTTCCGATATCGCGGATATCCTTCGCATAGGTTTGACGGTTTTCATATTTCGGATAAATCAGCAGGAAGTTTTTCTCACGGAAGTTATTGTTAAGGTAATCCGGTAGTTGCCGCATCTGCGGGAGGTAAGAAATCATGTTACGCTGCGCCATAAATAAAATCAGTGCATCGTTTTCCTTCATCTTATTAAATAATTTCTGCAGCGCATCCCAGTCATTGAAAATAATAAAGCTGGCCTCGATATTCACCTTCCGGCGAATCTTTTCGATTACCGCAATGGTTTCATCGCTGCCGTAAAATTCAATACTGGATCCCGAATTCCGGCCAATATTCCAAACCTTGAGCAAACTGTGGAAAAAACCGGGCTCGCGGTGCGCGTTTTCCGGCAGAATAACGAAGTACCGCTGCAAGGTGGACACCGGCTGAATGGCATGATACACCAATACATTCGCCGTATTATTGCGCAGATATCCGCTGTACAGATTATACACCAGACTTGGAGAGAACCCTTTTTCTGGCTCAATGCCAATCATCAGGTCGGTAATATTATATTCCTTGATTACATTGGAAATCCCGGTTATGATATCATTGTCATAGCGAGTGAGCGGTGTAATTTTGACGTCTGCGGCAGCACCCGTATCTACCGTAAGTTCCAGCAATGTTTCAGCGTTCTTGCGCGACGATTCGTTTTTTTCTTCATTAATGATATTCAGCGCGTAGATGTCGCCTCTGGCTTTTTTGGATTTGAGCAGCATCGCGAGGCTCGTCATGGAATCGATGGTGCTTTTATGATTGACGGCCAGCAGAATATTTTCGGTTTCATCACTGCTTTCTGTCAGTGTTTCCTCGTTATCTGCCTCCACCAGAAGCGCGGCATTTTTCTGCGTAACGAAAGATGAAATGGTGCACGAGACCAAGATGAGCAGAATACTGCCGTTCAGCACACTTTCATCCAGCAAACGAATCGGCTCGCCCAGATCGGTTTCCCCAATGATGATGTTGTACCCGACCGTAACAGTTGCCAGTGTAGCCGCCGCGGAGGCTGAACTTAAACCGAAGATAATGCCGCCTTCCGCCTTTTTATAGGAAAAACTTTTTTGTGTCGCCACTGAAGCCAGATATTTCCCGCCGATGGAAATCAGTATCATCAGGCCGGCTACTTTGATGGTTTCAAAATCTTTAAAGAATACCTTAAAATCGATCAGCATTCCCACACTGATCAGGAAGAAAGGAATGAAGATCGCGTTCCCCACAAATTCCACGCGGTTCATCAGCGACGAGGTGTGCGGAATCAGTTTGTTTAACGCCAATCCCGCCAGGAAGGCCCCGATAATCGCTTCAATCCCGGCGAGTTCTGCCAATAGTGCCGCAAAATAAATCATCACCAGTACGAAAATATACTGCGAAATTTTGTCGCTCACTTTTTTAAAGAACCAGCGGCCAATAATCGGAAATCCCACAAGCACTGCCAAGGCAAACAAAATAATCCCCACGGTAAGCTTTGTCCAGAAGGCAGCATTCACTTCACCGGTGGTCATGCCCACCACGATGGCGAGCACCAGTAACGCGGCGATATCCGTAATAACAGTTCCACCCACCGTAACGTTCACTGCGCGGTTTTTCACAATTCCGAATTTACTCACCAGCGGGTAAGCGATCAGCGTGTGCGAGGAGAATAAACTGGCAAACAGGAAGGAGGTAAGCCAGTTGTACTGCATAATGAAATGCGCTGCCGCAATTCCAATTATAAAAGGAATCACAAAAGTATAACCGCCAAAGCCCAGGCTCTTCCATTTATTCTTCTTGAATTCCGCCAGGTCAATTTCCAGACCGGCGAGGAACATAATATAAAGCAGGCCGGTGGTGCCGGTTACTACGATACTGCTGTCCCGCGTGAGGATGTTAAATCCGTTGGGCCCCACGACGGCGCCGGCGATGATCAGCCCGAGCAGGTGCGGAACTTTAATTTTATTTAGTAACAGCGGCGCTGAAAGAATAATAATCAGTACGACCAGAAATCTCAGTACAGGGTCTTCCAGCGGCAGGGTGAAGTTGCTCACATTCAGGAGGGTCAGCATACGGATTACTTTTTATTTTTTTCCAGTTCTACGGAGAATTTGGCAGTACATTCTTTGCCTGCCACTTCGCGGCTGCCTTTCAGGCGCTCCGGATTTTCAGGATTAATTTGCAGTGTAATTTCAGAACGGCCGGTACCGATGGCATCTTTTTTCGGCATCAGTCTGATTTCGGAATCGCTGTAACTGGCAATAAAGGAGCGTTCACCACCGGTCTTATTCGTAATTTTTACACTGTCTGCGGTAAAGTACCAGCTGTCGCTCCGTTGATCTCCGATTACATGCTCGGAGCAGTTGGACTCAGTGCAGATCATTTTGCCGTTCCATTTGCCGAGGATGAATTCCGGCACCTGGGGCAAGGCTGCTACGCTGTCCTGAGCAGTTTCCAGGCTGTCGCGCAGGGCACGCAGATCTTCCAGTTCTTCCATTTGGGAAGCCATCAGTTTTTCGCGTTGCTGCAGTTCCTGTTCACGCTGCTGCAGTTGTGCTTCCTTTTCAGGATCGGTGCAGGAGAAAAGGAAGAAAAGAGAAAGAGTAACTATGTATAAGGGTATTTTCATCTGAATCAATAAGTTCTTTTTAAAAATATAAAAAAAATCCGGAAATCTAAATTCCGGATTAATTAGCGATAATAATTCCTTACTGTTGATCGGACATTCGCGCAATCACATCGATTCCGCCTTTGGTTTTGTCGCCGATTTTACAAAGGATTTCTGTATCAAGCGGCAGGAAAATATCCATGCGGGAACCAAATTTAATGAAGCCGAATTCATGGCCGGCTTTCGCGGTATCACCTTCATTGCAATAGAAAACAATGCGTCTGGCAACATACCCTGCAATCTGGCGGAACACCACCTGATGTTTCGTCAGGCTTTCCACCGCAACGGTCGTTCTCTCATTATCGGTAGAAGATTTTTCATGCCACGCTACCAGATATTTCCCCGGATGATATTTTTTATAATTCACCGTGCCGGACACGGGAAACCGACAGATATGAACATTGAGCGGCGACATAAAAATTGAAACCTGAATCGCTTTGGACTTCAGTACTTCATCTTCCATGACCTCCTTGATCATCACCACTTTGCCATCCACCGGCGCGACCACATTTTCCACATGATCCAGAATCTGGCGGTTCGGCACACGGAAGAACCAAAAGATAAGCCCGTAAATAATGAGCAATGGGATGATAATTAACAGTCCCCAGATTTCCAGGAAATAGATCGACAGGAAGCAAATGGTTCCAAACAGAATGCTGGACAACCAGAGCGTCCCTTTCGATTCCTTGTGCAGTTTCATGCTATATTAGTTTTTCTAGAATAAAGTACAAATATACAACAGGGGCACAGATTATGAAACTGTCCAGCCGGTCGAGAATTCCGCCATGACCCGGGATGACATTCCCGGAATCCTTTACACCGAATGTACGCTTCAACTGGCTCTCCACCAGATCTCCTAAAGGCGCAAAAACCGCTACCAGGAAACCAACAATCATAAAGTTGCCACGCAGATCGGGATAGTTGCTTTCTATAAAATATCCTAATATCACGGTGAAGAAGACACCACCTGCAAATCCTTCCCAGGTTTTCTTGGGTGAAATGCGCGGTGCCATTTTATGCTTGCCAAACATCCGGCCCGTGAAATACGCGAAACTGTCGCTGCTCCAGATTAACACAAAAAGCAGAAATACCTCCAAAGTAAAAGTGCCGGACACAACAGAAAATTTAGGCAGTCCTAAGGCAAAACTGAACGGCAAGGCAGTATAAATAACCGTGAAGATCAGTTTACCGCTGTCGTAATATAATTCCTTTGGAAAACGAAACAGGGTGATGACGGCAATTAGAATAAGAGAAAGCGCCAGGATTTCCGACAGGTTTACATTAAAATAAAAACCATGTTCAAAATACCGTTTGGCAAACCGGTAAAAAACAAAGACAATAAGTGGAAGTACCACCCATTTTTCATACCCCTTGGGATCAAACTTCATCAGGCGAACGCATTCCCAGGCGCCCACAAAAAGCAAAAAAGTAATAAGTCCGAAATACAGATGTTGCTGCTGCACCAGTTCCGGAGATATAGTGTTCAGCAGCGAAGCGCCCAGTGGGGTGGTGCACGCGATAACGACAAAACCATAAAGGGCTCCGCCAATCAGGCGCTGGATTAGATTTCTGTCCAAAATGGATAAGAGTATAAAGGGTTAACAGCCCGCGCAGAAGGTGCGGAACTTAATCTTCAATAAGTAAGAGGAATAATTTAGTATTGTCCTTATTAGGCGTGTCCAGCTTGGAATTGCCGCCACTGATGGACGTGAGGTTCCGGATGTTCCCGTTGCGTTTGATTTTGCCCATTGCATCATTCAGATTGGTGACAATCTGGGAAACATTGGCCATGATAATAATCTTCTCCGGCAGGCGGCTCGAGTGGTAATGCAGGATATTATTATGTGACAGCATGATCCGACCGTCATAGGCAATCAGATATTCGCAGGTGATGAAAGCGCAGTCATTAAAGAGTTCCAGTTCCTTGGTGTAGGGTACATCCACCACATCCAGAAAGTTTTTCAGGTCCTGATCCCAGCAGAAAACAGACTTGATGTGCTCCAGTTTGATGATGTGATTCAGCGTCTGCAAAGCTTCGGCTTCATCTGCACAATAATTGAAAAAACCACCGGAATGCGTAAATAATTGGGCAAACTTATAATCAAGATCAGCATTTTTCAGCTGTTCTCCCATCTTGATCAGATCCTGACTTTCTTCCGGTTCAGGCTGATTCAGTATTTTACCTACCCATTT
This sequence comes from Chryseobacterium salipaludis, assembly GCF_022968825.1. GTDB lineage: Bacteria > Bacteroidota > Bacteroidia > Flavobacteriales > Weeksellaceae > Kaistella > Kaistella salipaludis. The sequence continues at coordinate 120,543 of NZ_JALHKS010000002.1, read as the reverse complement.
TTTAAATATACTCAATGCCGCTCATTTTTACGAATGTTAAACAAAAATAAAAAATATTTGCTGAAACTGTACCGCTTTAACGGAAAACTCCCGCTTTGTGCCCATGAAGACACCCAGCGGGAGCTATTTATATTAAAGCTGAGTACCGGAATCCGGTGCAATCACTTCTTCTTCCTGTACAGGATTTTCCGGCTGCGCGGAGGATACCGGCTGCTCTGTCAGCTCCGGATCCCAGGCTCTTTTACCGAAAATCTCTTCCAGGTCTTCACGGAAAATAACTTCTTTTTCCAAAAGTTTATTAGCTAGTGCATCCAGCTTATCCTTGTTCTCTTCCAGAATTTGCAAAGCCCGCTGGTATTGCGTCTCGATGATTTTAGAGATTTCCTCATCAATCATTTTGGCAGTCTGGTCAGAATACGGTTTTCCAAAACTGTATTCAGATTGGCCTGAACTGTCGTAGTAGGAAATATTCCCCAGCTTATCATTTAAACCATAAATGGTTACCATGGCCTGCGCCTGTTTGGTCACACGTTCCAGATCGGATAACGCTCCGGTGGAAATATTCCCGAAAATCGTCTGTTCGGCAGCACGTCCGCCCAGGGTGGCGCACAGTTCGTCGTACATCTGTTCTGTGGTGGTCAGTTGTCTTTCCTCCGGCAGATACCAGGCAGCACCCAGGGAACGTCCGCGCGGAACAATGGTTACTTTCAACAGCGGAGCTGCGTGTTCCACCAGCCAGGAAATAGTAGCGTGACCTGCTTCGTGATAAGCCACACGTCTTTTCTCGGATGGTTTAATGGCTTTGTTTTTCTTTTCAAGCCCACCGATGATCCGGTCTACCGCATCCAGGAAATCCTGTTTGGTCACCGACTCGTGGTCATTTCTGGCCGCAATCAGGGCTGCTTCATTACAAACGTTAGCAATATCAGCACCACTGAAGCCTGGCGTCTGTTTCGCCAAAAACTCACGGTCGATATTCGGGTCAAGTTTGATTTTCGCCAGGTGCACTTCGAAGATTTCTTTTCGCTCGTGCAGTTCCGGAAGATCCACATAAATGGAACGGTCAAAACGTCCGGCGCGCATTAAGGCTTTATCCAGAATATCTGCGCGGTTGGTGGCAGCCATCACGATCACGTTCGTATCGGTACCGAAGCCATCCATTTCCGTAAGGAGTTGGTTCAGGGTATTTTCGCGTTCATCGTTTCCGCCGGTAATATTTCCTTTACCACGGGCACGGCCGATTGCATCAATCTCGTCAATAAATATAATCGCCGGTGATTTTGCCTTTGCCTGCGCAAATAAATCACGTACACGAGAAGCACCCACACCCACAAACATTTCCACAAAATCAGAGCCGGACAGTGAGAAGAACGGTACTTTCGCTTCACCGGCAACCGCTTTTGCCAATAAGGTTTTACCCGTTCCCGGAGGACCTACCAGCAGTACCCCTTTGGGAATCTTACCACCGAGTTTGGTGTATTTATCAGAGTTCTTCAGGAAATCCACCACCTCCTGTACTTCTTCCTTCGCACCTTCCAAGCCGGCTACATCTTTAAATGTAACCTGAACTTTGTCTTTTTCGTCAAACAATTTCGCACGTGATTTCCCAATGGAGAAAATTTGTCCGCCAGGACCATTGCCGCCACCGCCGCCCATCATTCTGCGGAAGATAACGAAATAGAACAGTGCCATAATGGCAATCCAGAAAATCGCGGTAAAGAGCAGTTCGGTCATTGGGTTCTTCCCAACGCCGTAATCCTTCTTGGTCGCGATCGCAGGGTTTTCTTTTTTAATGGTATCAAACTTTTCCAGGAAAAGCTGCAGGTCGCCGAAACTTAAGGTGTAATCCGGCTTTGGTGAAAAATCAAATGCCGAAAACGGACTGCGTTCGCGCTGTACTTCTTTGGTAGCGGCTTCTGCCTTGGCAGCTTTTGTGAGGAATACATCGGCTTTTTCGGTGTCTTTGTAAATCATCACATTTTGCACCTTGCCCTGTTCCATCAACTGGTAAAAACCTTCTTCATCCAGATTGTTGGCTGACGAATCCCCACCCATATTGGTGAAGAAAAATATCAGGACGGCTGCAATCGCGATGGGGAAAAACCAGTTAAATCCTTTATTGTTATTCATGTCTTTTTATAAAAATTTTGACGAAGAGTTGCTTCGTCAACGGTAGTATTTAATTTTCTATTGTTGTGATTTCCGCATCGCCCCAAAGCTCTTCAATCTCATAATATTCACGCGTTTGCCGCTGGAATACGTGCACGACTACGGATACATAGTCCAGCAGAATCCATAAGGCATTCTCCGTTCCTTCCACGTGCCACGGGCGGTCGTGAATTTCGTTTCGTACTTTCTTTTCGATATTGCCGGCAATGGCTGAAACCTGGGTGTTCGAATTCCCGGTGCAGATCACAAAGGTCTGGGCTACCGAGTTTTCGATTTTGGAAAGGTCGAAGATCATAATATCTTCTCCCTTGGTATCTTGGATCGCATCTACGATGGTATCTATAAGTAGTTGCTTTTCTGTGGTTTTACTCATTCAAAATTTTGTATAATCTGCAAATTTATTGTTTTTTTCTCTAAATAGTCTCACATTTACAGCCGCTGAATCTTAAAGTTTTCTTAAATGGCCCCGCTTCTTTACATCGCTCAATGCAGTTCTACGCAACAGGAAATCCTGCAATTTCTAAAAGACAATCAAACCGGGCTTTTGGCTTTATTTACACTTGATCAAACCGGTGGACGCGGGCAGTACGGAAAGGTTTGGGAAATGCCCGCAAACCGGAATATTGCCTACACACTTGCCATTGCTGAAAAAGAGTGTGAGATTCAGGCTGTTTTATTCAATTTTCGTACCGCTGCTTTGGTGGCTGATTTTGTTGCCAATTTGACAAAACAAGCAGTGGAAATCAAATGGCCCAATGACATTATTTTAAATCAAAAAAAAATCGCCGGTCTCTTAACAGAACGTGTTACGGTGGAGAGACAGCCTTATTATCTTATTGGAATCGGACTGAATGTGTTGCAACGCGAATTTCCGGGTTTGCCAAAAGCGGGATCTTTGCTGAGCCAGACCGGACATTCCTATGATCCCAAACAAGTTGCAGAAGATTTACACGCTTTTTTAACCGCGCACATTACCGGTAATATTTCTGCACCAGATATTATTAAAAACATCAATGACCGGCTTTTCGGTAAAGGAAAAGTAATGGTGTTCGACACAAAATCCGGCAGACAAAATGGCATTATCCGGGAAATGGATTCAAACGGACTGCTGCTGGTAGATTTGGAAAATGAAGGTGTACAGAGATTTCGGAATCAGGAAATTACCATGCTTTACTGATTTGCACGCCGTAAATATAAAAACAAGGCAATGGGCGTAAAGATGATATTCGGCAGCCACATAGCCAATGCCGGCGGCAGCGTTTGGTTCGCAGAAACTACTTTTAATGCTTCGAAAGAGAAGACAAAAACAAAGGCCAGTGCAATACCAATCGCCAGATTCATGCCCAGCCCGCCGCGTTTCTTTTCGGAGGAAAGAGACAGTCCCAGAAAGGTGAGGACAATCACGGAAAACGGCATGGAAGTTCGCTGGTGAAGCTCATTTAAATAATCATTCAGGTTGGCGTTGCCTTTCTGTTTTTCGCGATCGATAAAAGTGAGCAGGTCCGGTGTTGTTTTATTCTGGCCGAGCAGAACATCGGGGAATAATTCTTCCGGCGGCAGGCCAAAATCCTTCAGCATCACGCTGCCCTGCTCCAGTTTTTCCTTTTGATTGGGCAGAAATGTTTTGATGAGGTAATCGCTGATCTGAAATTGCTTTTTATCCGGTTGCCAGCTGAATTCCGCGCCATTAATCTGATAGACCAGTTGCTGCTTGTCATTAAACTTCTGATAAAAAATGCCGTTGCCGCGTTTTTCTTTTCGGTTATATGATTTCAGGAAGATATATTCCAGGCGGGACAGTTGCGTGGCCACCTCGGCTGTACCGGTAAATCCTTCCCGTTTTTTCGCGTTATAGGTGTACGGTTCCAGCTCATTCTTTTTCATATTCGCCAGGGGCAGTACAAAGTGATTGATAGCCAGAGCAGACAAAGCAATAAAACCCGAAGTGATTAAGTAAGGCCGCGCAAACCGGTGAAAGCTTGCACCGGAACTGATAATGGCGACAATCTCGGTGTCATTTGCCAGTTTCGAAGTGAAGAAAATAACCGAGATAAAAACCAGAATAGACATGAAGGTAATGATCAGATTCACAATCCAGAAGGGATAGAAATTGATCAGAAATTCACTTACCTTAAATCCGTTGGACTCAATACGCGGCGCTTTTGCCTGCACATCGATCACCAATACGATGATACTGAGCAAAGCCAGCATAAAGCCAAAAGTGCCCAGGTATTTACGGATGATATAAAGGTCTATTATTTTCATCAGCTGTCAAACGTTGATCAGAGGCGCTGTTTCAGTTGTGGGATTACCCTGTCTTTCCACTCATAGAAATCGCCGGCTACAATATGCTCGCGGGCTACGCGTACCAGCTCCAGATAGAACGCCAGATTGTGGATGGACGCAATCTGCTTGCCAAGGTATTCCCGTGCGGCAAACAGGTGGCGAACATACGCTTTTGTGTAGGCGCTGTCCACATGACTGGTACCAAATTCATCCAGCGGAGAGAAATCTGTTTTCCACTTTTCGTTTTTCATGTTCATCACGCCGTTCCAGGTGAAGAGCATGGCGTTGCGCGCATTTCTGGTCGGCATTACGCAGTCCATCATATCCACGCCAAGCCCGATGGCTTCCAGGATATTCCACGGTGTGCCTACGCCCATGAGGTATCGTGGCTTTTCTTTTGGTAAAATATCGGTCACTTCATCGGTAATGCGGTACATTTCCTCTTCCGGTTCTCCGACGGAAAGTCCGCCGATGGCATTTCCTTCTGCATTCTGTTCAGAAATAAATTCCGCGGATTGTTTGCGCAGGTCCGAATACGTGGAACCCTGCACAATGGGAAATAATCTTTGGCGGTAGCCATACAATTCGGGATTGTCTTCCGTCCACTGAATGCATCTTTTCAGCCAGCGGTGGGTGAGTTCCATGGATTCCCGGGCCTGATTATATTCACAGGGATACGGTGTGCACTCATCAAAGGCCATAAAAATATCGGCACCGATCTGTCGCTGAATTTCCATTGATTTTTCGGGAGAGATGAAATGGCTGCTGCCGTCAATGTGTGATTTAAATTTCACACCCTCTTCATTCATTTTGCGGGATTTGGATAAAGAGAAGACCTGGTATCCGCCGGAATCTGTCAGAATGGGCAGATCCCAGCCCATGAATTTATGCAGTCCGCCCGCCCGCTGCATTACCTCCATGCCGGGACGCAGATTCAGGTGATAGGTGTTTCCCAGGATAATCTGGGCACGAATGTCATTTTTAAGTTCCTGCTGATGGACTGTTTTCACCGAAGCAACGGTACCGACCGGCATAAAAATCGGGGTCTGAATGGTTCCGTGATCAGTAGTCATGGTACCGGCTCTTGCTTTGCCGGTGGTCGTAGTATTTATTGTAAAAAAATCGGACATATTAATTATTCGTTTCGCCGGAGCGCGCTTTTTCTTGTTCTTTCTTTTCTTTTTCCTGCCTTTCCTTTTCCTTTCGCTTCTCTTCTGCGATTTGCTCTTCGATATATTGGCCGGCTTCCGGATCGCGTTTTATAATAATTTTCTGTGCGCGTTTTAGGATTTTATCCATATCGCCGGTGGCGGTATAGTATCGGTAACTGTCGGCATAGGCTGCAGAAGTTACTTTATATTTTTTCATGGTGAAGCGTGTGGCGTTATCCAGATTGTAGTTATCGGACATGCCCATGATTTGTTCATTGATGGCAAAATCAGCAATCATTTCCGCCATAACCTCTTTTTCGATGACCTCTTTGGGTTTATCGATCAGCTCTGTGCAGGCACACAGAAAAAACAACAGTATATATATAAGGTGTTTCATAATTTGCCGATCAGTGATTTCCATTTCATATTCAGGACACCGAAAACCGCTTCATGAATAATGCCGCCGTTCATTTTGCTGGTACCCAACTCACGGTTGGTAAAAATAATGGGAACTTCCACGACTTTAAATCCTTTCTGCAGGGCACGGAATTTCATTTCAATTTGAAAGCCGTAGCCTTTCAGCCGAATCTGGTCTAAATTAATTTCTTCCAGCACACGCCGCGAAAAACAAACAAAACCGGCTGTGGTGTCCCGGATTTGAATTCCCAGAATCTTGCGTACATAAATAGAAGCGCCGTAGGATAACAACACCCGACCCATGGGCCAGTTTACGACATTGACGCCGCGGGCATACCGCGAGCCTACACTCATATCAGCGGTACGACAGGCTTCGTACAGACGCGGAAGGTCCTGCGGATTGTGGGAAAAGTCGGCATCCATCTCAAAGATATAGTCGTAACCGTTTTTCAGGGCCCAGCGAAACCCGTGGATATAGGCTTGCCCCAATCCGTCCTTAACTTTGCGAATCTCCAGATGCAGTTGCCCGTTGCTGGTAGTTTGCATTCTTTTTACAACCTCTGCCGTACCATCCGGTGATGAGTCATCCACCACCAGTACTTCGAAATCCTGCTGCAGGCTGAAGACGGCAGCAATAATGTTTTCAATGTTTTCGATTTCGTTGTACGTCGGAATGATGACGAGTTTTTTCATCCGGAAAATTAATGTGCAAAGATAAACTTTTTCCTTCGTGATCTCATCCGGCGTGCCGGCGCTGCTTTATCTTTTTTAAAATAAACTATTACCCTAATATTAGTATTTTTGCAAAAAAATTTCTTTGGTAAGAATTGTACAGCAAAATGATTGGGTAATTTTTGTTTTGACGGCCTGCTTTGCGCTGTATCTTTTTATGCTTATTTATCTGCATCGGGATTCTACCGTGCGCAGTTTTCTTTTTCAGCAATATGCGGACGTAACCAATAACTTCCTGAGCTGGCTTATTGTGAGTTTTATCTATGTTGTGTTGCTTACCACATTGCTCTCTCAAACGATTCCCATTGTTCCGCAGTTTGTCTTAAGACTGCAATTGTTTGGTTATGAGCTAAATAAATTCGGCTATACCTTTTTAGTGCTGAGCGGGTTTTATGTGCTGCGTGCCGGCCTGACTTATTTGTTTTATAAAGCCAGTAATGATGCGGAACGGTGGAACCATCTGCAGTTTGTGGCGTCCAAATTTTTTTTCAGCGCCTCACTGCTTTTATTTGGTGTATGTTTCATGCATTATTATTATCCTCAAGAGCTGAAGGTTGTCTTCAGTTGGTACGTGTGGGGATTGGTCATCGTCTTCGTCTTCAAGAACTTAGTGTTTCTGCTGGCCACGCAGCCGGCTTTTCCCGAGAAAACATTTTATAAAATTTTGTATATTTGCACCCTTCAAATTATACCCTTGCTGGCCCTTTGGCGGCTATTATATATTTAAGACAAACTCATGATGAAAATTAAATCTATCCTGGTGTCGCAGCCTGCGCCGAATGAATCTTCGCCCTACCTGGAAATCGCCAAGAAAGAAAAAATCAGAATAGATTTCCGGCCCTTCATCCATGTGGAAGGAGTAGATGCCAAAGAGTTGCGGACACAAAAAATTGATCTCACGCAGTACACCGGGATCATTTTTACCAGCCGGAATGCGATTGACCATTATTTCCGCCTGGCTGAAGAAATGCGTTTTACGGTTCCGGATTCCATGCGGTATATCTGCCAGTCCGAGGCGGTAGCCAACTATCTGCAAAAGCACATCGTGTACAGAAAACGCAAGATTGCTTTTGGTGAAAAAACTTTTTCTGATCTGGCGCCTTTATTTAAAAAGTTCCCGGATGAGAAATACCTCCTGCCTTCATCAGATATTCTGAGTCCGGACATTCCGAGAGTTCTGGATGCCAGCGGTGTGGACTGGACACGCGCTACCATGTACCGCACGGTATGCAGCGACCTGAGCGATATCGCCATTAAGGATTATGATATGCTGATTTTCTTCAGTCCGCAGGGAATTCGCTCGCTGGGCGAAAACTTCCCGGAATTTGAGCAGGGAGATACCAAAGTAGCCGTGTTTGGTTCCACTACCGAGCAGGCTGCCAAAGATGCAAAACTTCGGGTGGACGTGATGGCGCCCACGAAAGAGTCGCCGTCCATGACCATGGCCATCGAGAAATATATCCGTAATCTGGAGAAATAAACCAGGACTTATTTTTACGAATTTTATAATAACCTGAAAACCGCCTTTTCTCCTAGGAAAGACGGTTTTTATTTTTATAACATACCTTTATAACATAATGATTAAAGATAGTACACCAGTACACCAGCCTCCCATGGCGCAGAAGATTCCAAAAGAACTGCAAACCCATGGCGACATACGCACTGATTCCTATTTCTGGATTAATGAGCGCGACAATCCGGCGGTAACCGCCTATCTGCAGGCAGAAAACAGTTATGTGGACGCGATGATGCAGGATACCGAAACTTTGCAGGAAAAACTCTTTGCAGAAATGAAAGCGCGCTACCGGGAAGACGATTCTTCGCTGCCCTATTTCTTTAATAAATACTGGTACATCGTGCGCTATGAACAGGGAAGAGAACATCCGCTGTTTACCAGAAAATATCTTTCGCTGGAAGCTGCCGAGGAGCTGCTGCTGGATGCCAATATCCCGGCGCAGCACCATGAATTTTTTGAAGTGGGAAGTTTGGCGGTATCACCCAACAATAAACTGATGTCTTACAGTACAGATGTGCTGGGCCGTCGTATTTACACGGTGTATTTTAAAGATCTGGAAACCGGGGAATTGCTGCAGGATCAGATTGCCAACACAACCGGTAAAGTGGTTTGGGCTAATGATAATGAGCATGTATATTACATTAGAAAAGATGATAATCTCCGCGCTTTTCAGGTGTATCTGCATCAATTGGGTACAGATTCCTCGCAGGATGTGCTCGTGTTTCATGAAGAAGATGAAGCGTTTGATGTAAATGTTTTTAAAACCAAGTCACTGGAATATATTTTCATCGCCAGTTCCAGTACGGTTTCAGATGAGCACCGTTTTATTCCGGCAAGCGATGTGTTTGCGCCGTGGACTGTCATTCAGCCGCGCATGGAAGACCTGGAATATGCGGTGGAGCATTATCAGGATCAGTTTTATATCATTACCAATGCGGATGACGCAACCAATTTTAAAATCGTGACAACACCTGTGGCGCAACCGGGTATTGAGCATTGGAAAGATCTTGTGCCGCACCGCGAAGAAGTTCTGCTGGAAGGTTTTGAAATATTTAAGGATTATCTGGTTCTGGAGGAACGCCGCGAAGGGTTACTGCATATCTGCATTACCGATTATGCGCAGAAAGCTTTGTTTTACCTTCCTTTCTCGGATCCCGCGTATACAGCGTACATCGGTCTGAACCTGGAATTTGAGACAGATGTTTTGCGCTATGGCTATACATCGCTTACCCAGCCAAGCTGCACGTATGAATTTAACATGAAAACCCATGAACGCACGCTGCTTAAAGAACAGGAAGTGCTGGAACCGGGCTTTGCACCGTCCAATTATGTTTCGGAACGTGTCTGGGCGCCGGCGCGGGACGGAAAATCAGTTCCGGTTTCTTTGGTGTACCATAAAGATACACAACTGTCGGCTGATACGCCTTTATTGCTGTACGGTTATGGAAGCTATGGCCATACGGTAGACGCCAGCTTTTCCAGCGTACGGCTTTCCCTGCTGAATCGTGGTTTCGTGTATGCAATTGCGCACATCCGCGGCGGAGAATATCTGGGTCGTGACTGGTATGAAGACGGTAAAATGCTGCAAAAGAAAAACACCTTCTTTGATTTTATTGATGCGGCTAAATTCCTGGTACAGAACAACTATACCTCCTCACCACATTTATATGCCATGGGCGGCAGTGCCGGTGGCCTGCTGGTAGGCGCTGTGATGAATATGGAGCCTTCCCTGTTTAATGGGGTCGTGGCCCAGGTACCTTTCGTGGATGTGGTCACTACCATGCTGGATGAAACAATCCCGCTGACCACCGGTGAATTCGATGAGTGGGGTAATCCAAAACATGAGGAATATTACCATTACATAAAATCCTACTCACCGTATGATAATGTGCAAAGCGTGGAGTATCCGCATCTGCTGGTAACCACCGGTCTGCACGATTCGCAGGTACAGTACTGGGAACCTGCGAAATGGGTGGCGAAACTGCGTGAGCTGAAAACAGACAATAATCTGCTGTTGTTCCGCACCGATATGAGTTCCGGCCACGGCGGCGCGAGCGGCAGATTTGAATCATTGAAAGAGGATGCGCTGGAATATGCGTTTCTGCTTAAATTAGAAAATAAATATGAATAATAAAACAGAGGGAGAACTGTGGGCAGAAGTAGAGCAGTTCTTTGTAACACATTTTGAAACCGAAGCCCATCCGCCGATTGATACCCTGCTTTTCCTGATTGGCGTGCAGGAATTGGGCAGCGGTGCGCAGAAGTACACCAAGGACGATAAGCTGAATCTCTTGCATATTGCCGTGTGCCGCTTGCTGGAGCCTTTCGGATATTATAAGTTTTCGCATTACGATGAGGAAGGCTATCCGCATTTCGAGGTGCTGGATACTTTGCCGGAGCTTAAACCTAATGAGCAGCAGCTTCTGATGAAAAAGGCAATCATTCAATACTTTATTGATGAAGATTTATTTAACTAAAAGCCTTTCGCAAACCATCATTTTTAAACCTTGCCGCACGGTGAGGTTTTTTTATATCCCGCAATGGCTGATTTCTTGCAATGCCTCGTGTTTATATTTAAAATGTTAAAACAAAACGTTTTAAGAAAACCCATACAATAAACTTAACTTTTTTTTGTTTCAATAATCTTAAAAAGAGTAATTTTAACAGTTGATTTAAAAATAACTGATGAATAACAGATTCATTCCTTTTATCTCCGTACTGATGACCATTTCCATGGTTGTTTTCGTTTCACTGCAACTCTACTGGTTGCGGGAACTTTACAGTGCGCTGAATCAGGATTTTACCAATAAGGTGTATGCGGCCATGGAATCCTCCTCCCGGAAGGTTCAGGAACTGGAAGTAGATAAATATCAGAACGGTGATTTAAAGGCTTTCACCAAAACAATTGTTGACAGCAGTGATAAACCCACACAAACGTACATTCAATCCAATGTGGACTCGGCGGACCGTACCACTATAATATTTCAGAAAAGTATTATCGAAAGCCAGAATATTCCGATCTCTCAGCAGGGAGACAGCCTGATGACCACGAAGTTGTACACTGACGAAGGGATTCTTAAGTTCAGGAAAGCACCGAACACTTCCGAGTTGCTGACCCCACAGCTGAGCAAAGACATCAGCAATAATACCTATGCGCTGCGTGAATTTGCCAAACTGAATGCCACCAACCTGCCGATTGAAAAAAGGGTCGACCGGAAAACGCTCGATTCCGTTTTAGCGCGCGAACTGAAACTGAACGGACTGGACACCAAATTCGGTTTTGCGGTGATGAACAAAGACAATAAAGTGACTGCCATTGCAGATACTACCTTCTCTGAACAAAAAGACCGCGATAATTATACCTATCCGCTTTTTCTGGACAGCAAAGACCGCACACTTTACACGCTGGCGCTTGTTTTTCCGCGAAAGGATTATTCCCTGGCGAAGAATAACCTGCCCATGCTGCTGGGAACCTTTATGTCGCTGCTGACGATTTTAGGGATTTATATTATCTCCATCAATTATATGATGCGCCAGAAAAAAATTGCTGATGTGAAAACGGACTTCATCAATAACATGTCGCACGAGTTTAAAACGCCGCTGGCCACCATATCAGTCGCGACCGATTCTCTGGCCAATGATAAAATTGCCACCAATCCGGACAAGGTAAAATATTATTCAAGTTTAATTCGTCAGGAAAATCTCCGGATGAAAAAGCAGGTGGAAAACGTGCTCAACATGTCTAAACTGGAGCGTAACGAAGTCGTATTATTTTTAAAGGAAATCAATGTGCGCGAACTTATTCAGGAGATTACAGAATCATTCGGCCTGATCGTTGAGCAGCGCGATGGTACTTTAACCCAGCAGTTTAATGCGGAAAAGTACAGATTTAAAGTAGATGAATTCCATCTTTCCAATGCGCTGATTAATCTTTTAGACAACGCCAATAAATACTCTCCCGAAGCGCCACAAATCAAAGTAACTACTCGCAACGAAGGCAATTGGTATGTTATTGAAATTGCTGACAAGGGTACGGGAATGGAAACGGATAATAAAAACCGAATCTTCGAAAAATTTTTCCGCGAAGAAACCGGTAATATTCACAATGTAAAAGGGCAGGGGCTGGGCCTCACCTATGTGAAGAAAATCATCGAGTTGCACAAAGGACAAATCCTGGTGGACTCGCAAAAGGGAAAAGGCAGCACCTTTACCATTAAGCTCCCGATGGCTTAAGACGGTGCTGAATAAAAAAATGTAAAAATTAAAAAAAACAAAATTATGAGCAACAGAATCTTATTAGTAGAAGACGACCAGAGTTTTGGTGCCGTGCTGAAGGATTATTTAACCATCAATAATTTTGAGGTAACGCTCGCAACTGATGGCGAACAGGGCTTGAAGGAATTCACCGAGAATGAATACGACATCTGTATCTTCGATGTGATGATGCCTAAAAAAGACGGGTTCAGCCTGGCGGAAGATGTAAAACGCATTGACCGTAATATCCCGATTATCTTTCTCACCGCGCGGAACATGCGCGAAGATATTCTGAAAGGCTATCAGCTGGGCGCCGATGATTATATTACCAAACCTTTTGATACCGAACTGCTTTTGTATAAAATTAAAGCCATCCTGCAGCGCAGCGCCGTGCTGGAAGACAGCGAGCAGGAACAGTTCAAAATCAGTAATATTTATTTTGACAGTATGCTGCGTCAGCTTCGGGTGAACGATACAGAATACAAACTGTCACCAAAGGAAAACGAACTGCTGAAATTGCTGTGCCTGCACCGGAACGATTTCATGCCGCGCGATCTGGCCCTGCGCAAAATCTGGAAAAAGGAAAATTATTTCACCGCAAGAAGTATGGATGTATATATCGCTAAACTTCGGAAACTATTGAAAGAAGATGATGGCCTGGAAATCATCAACGTGCACGGAGAAGGCTTCCGGTTGTTAGTAAAGAATTAATGGCGAGCCATTGTTTATAAAAATGAACCGGCGCGGAAACAAAGTTTCCGCGCCGGTTTTATGTTGTAGCGTTATTGATCTTATTTCGCTTCCGCACAGAAAACGCGGTACTGAACAGAGATCGCACCATTGAACTGCTGGCGTACCCGGGAAAGGTCACCGGCGGCACTTTGCTTGGTTAAATAACTTCCTGCCAGTACTTTATAGTTGGGACGAAGGGAGGCGTCGATTTCCACTTTCATGCTTGGAAACTTGCGGCGGAAGCTCGCGCCAATCTGTCGTGCTTCTTCATTGCTTTTCACCACCGCTACCTGGATTTTATAACCCATAATCCGCGGATTGCGCCGGCAGATCTCAGCTTGTGTGAGTTCGCGTTCCGGTACCGAGGGCCGTGCCGGCGTTGCGCGGTAATCATCATTGCTTGCTGAGCGCTCATTTTCGCGGCTGCATTTATTTTCAATATCTGCCATCAGGCTGTTTACCTTGGCATCCATCATCATCGTTAGGGGAGTGCCGGACAGGGTGTCACTTACGACTACCTGTTGTGCTGCTGCACGGCTGTTGAAAAGAGTAAAAACAAGGAGAGCAAATAACGCTGAAATCTTCATTAGGTAAATTTTAGGCAAATTTAAAACAAATAAAAATGATACCGAAAAGTGCTATTTAGAACAGTTACAAATTAACCTCATTCGGCGCCGCCTCGCGCTATCTGCTGTTAATTTGTGTTAAAAGTCTTATTTTTGCCAAATTGAAAGTAAACTCAATACAATTTACTAACCCAAGATTTATTAAATGATTAGTTGGAGAAAGCATTACAAGAACTGTCTTATTGCAATAGGGCTATTGCTGTCGACCAGTGCTTCTATTTACGCTCAGGGAGATGCCAAAAACGGTGAAAAGCTTTTTAAAGCAGACTGTGCCGCCTGTCACGCGTTGGACAAGCAACTTATCGGTCCGCCACTCGGGGGCGTAGTAGAACGGCTGAAAACAGAACAGAATCTGGAAACAGACTGGCTGCACAAGTGGATCAAGAATAACAAAGAACTGCGTGCCTCCGGAGATAAGTACGCAAACGAAGTCTTCGAGAAATTCAACCAAGTGGAGATGTTAGCATTTCCTAACCTGTCTGATCAGGAGATCGATGACATCCTGGAATATACCACCAATCCTCCTGTTGCGGAGCCGGCTGCTGGTGCCGGAAGCGCTGCAGCGGGTGCAGACACGGAACATACACCTGCGTCACTGGAAGCGATCAAGCAGGAATCCATGAACTCCAAAATCATTCTTATTTCCCTGCTGGCCATTGGCGGATTGCTGGTGTGGCTGCTGATTAAGCTGCGTACCCTCGTGAAACTGCAGCAGGCAGATGAGCTGGCTGGTGCCCGCGAGGAAAGCGCCGTATCTTTTGCAGATATCTACCGTAAATACAGCGTGGTAGGGAAAGGCTTGCTGGTGGTTCTGGGTATCTTTGCAGCCTACGGCCTTTGGAACAGCCTAATGTGGATTGGCGTGTACAAAGGGTACAAGCCGGAGCAGCCTATCTATTTCTCACATAAAATTCACGCCGGTGAAAATAAAATCGACTGTCAGTTGTGTCACTCTTCCGCGAAATACGGAAAGGTTTCCGAGATCCCTTCGCTGAATGTTTGTATGAACTGTCACCGTAATATTTCCGAGTACAACGGGAAATACATGGAGCCGGGCAAAGACAAAGCGTTCTATGATGGTGAGATCCAGAAAATCTACGCAGCAGCAGGATGGGATCCGGAAAAACAACAGTACACGGGCAAAACACAGCCGGTGGAATGGGTTAGAATTCACAATATGCCGGACTTTGTTTACTTTAACCACGCGCAGCACGTAGTGGCCGGTGAACAGGCGATCCTGAATTCACACAACAAGAAAAATCCTGATGCGAAGATTGATGTGGTTTGTAAAGCTTGCCACGGTCAGATTGACACCATGAATGTGGTACAGATGGCCAACGACTTCACCATGGGCTGGTGTATTGAATGCCACAGAACAACGGAAGTTGATATGGAGAACGGCTACAATAAAGAGTACTTCAAGAACCTGCACGATAAGCTGAAAAAGCAGTACGGTTCCGGCGCGAAGATTACAGTAGACGCCATCGGTGGTCTGGAGTGTGGTAAATGTCACTATTAATAATAAAAATTAGAAGTATCAATGGCTTCAAATAAAATACAATTCAGAAGTATTCAAGAACTGAAAGACCCGTCCCTTACCGGGAGGCTGGCACAGAAAGAGTTTCTGGAAGAACTGCCTGTAGACGAAGCAGCACCTGTCGCTAAAAAGACAGACTCCGGAACCTCGAGAAGAGATTTCCTGAAGCTGCTCGGATTTTCTACGGCAGCAGTAACCCTGGCAGCGTGTGAAGCGCCGGTGATCAAAACCATTCCGTACGTAGTAAAACCGCACGAAATTATTCCGGGCGTACCGAATTACTACGCGTCCACTTATTTTGACGGATATGACTTTGCCAGCGTATTGGTAAAAACACGTGAAGGGCGACCGATTAAAATTGAACCAAATCCGGCGGCAGGAACCTTGGGTAAAACCAATGCACGTGCGCAGGCTTCCGTACTGTCTCTGTACGATAACGATAAGATCAAGCAGCCTAAGCTGAACGGCAAGGATGAAACGTTTGCCAAAGTAGATGAGTTCGTTCGCAAAGGGTTGGCCGATGCACAAGGATTTGGTAAGAAAATCGTTCTGCTTTCGCATTCATTTCCTTCCCCGACATTCAAGAAATTGTTTGCCGAGTTCAAGGAACAATATCCAACAGCGGAACTGGTGACCTATGATACTGTTCCTCAAACCGCAGCATTGGATGCGGCACAGGAAGTTTTCGGAACGCGTGCGCTTCCGGTGTATGACCTGAGCAACACAAAACTGGTCGTTTCTTTCCAGTCAGACTTCCTGGCAGATACCAACTCAGGTTCTATGGAAAGCTCATACGCAGCAGCGCGTAAGCCAGGTCCGAACATGATGCGTCACATCCAGATTGAGTCGAACATGACCATGACCGGTGCTAACGCTGATACCCGAATTAAATTAAAGCCAAGTCTTGTGAACAAGGTATTGGTGGAAGTATATAACGGCCTCAATGGCGGTTCCGTGAGCAAAGAAGCTGCGGGAATCGTAAAGGAACTTCAGCAAAACGGCAGCAACGCGGTTGTATTTGCAGATGGTTCAAAAGGAGCGCACGTTCTTGCTAACTTAATCAACCAGAAACTGGCTTCCAATGCCTTCACCGGCAAAGCAAGTTTCCTTCGTGAATTCGATGGTGCACGCTATCAGGAATTCCTGGGTTGGATGAACAGTGGCCAGGTGGGCGTATTAATTACAAACAACGTAAACCCAATCTACTCCAGCAACAAAGGAGAAGATTTCAAAAAGGCAGTGGCTAAAGTACCATGCGTAGTTGCAGTTGCTGACAAGAAGAATGAAATGTATCAGGCCGCCAAAGCCGCTATTCCGGTAGCGAACTGGCTGGAAAGCTGGGGCGACCTGGCACCGCAGACCGGCGTATATACGCTGATGCAGCCTGCTATTCAAAAAATATATAAGTCCCGTCAGATTGAGGAATCTCTGCTAACGTGGATGGCAGCACCGGGCGAAGAAGTTCAGAACTATTACGAGTATCTGAAGGCAAACGCTTCCGCACTGATTGGAAACACAACATTCAATAAGGCATTGTACAACGGTATTCTGGCTACTTCCGCAGAAGGAGGTCTATCCTATGCCGGCGGAAATGCAGCTCAGGCCGTAGCTGAACTTTCTAACTTTAAAGCTTCGGATATTGAGCTTGTCCTGTACACCAATACTGCTCTTGGAGATGGTACGCAGGCAAACAACCCTTGGTTGCAGGAACTTCCGGATCCGATCACCAGAATGACTTGGGATAACTACTTAACTGTTTCCCCACAGGATGCTGAGAAATTAGGTCTTGAAAATGACCTGAACGGAAGAATGCAGTTGAACGGTTCACGTGTAAACCTTACAGTCAACGGTGCTAAACTGGAAAATGTTCCTGTATTCATTCAGCCGGGGCAGGCAGAAGGTTCTGTAGGTCTCGCTTTGGGTTATGGTAAAAAAGATTCAGGTAAAGTAGCAGCAACCGGTATTAATGCATACCCGCTCTTTGACGGAACCAACTTTACTGTCTCGAACGTACAGCTTGAAAAAACTAGCGGAATTCACGAATTTGCAGGAATCCAGCTTCAGAATACCTTGATGGGCCGTTATGAAATTGCCCGCGAAGTTCCTTTGGAAACTTTCCTTAATGTGAAGTTTGATGATGAACTGAACGGATGGAACAAGCCATTGGAATATCACACCATCGGTGGTGCATTGCCTGCCGGTAAAGTCGACCTTTGGGATGCTTTTGATGATACAGACGGTCCTCACTTCAACCTTTCTATTGACCTGAACTCCTGTACAGGATGTGGCGCGTGCGTCATTGCATGTCAGGCAGAAAACAACGTACCGGTGGTAGGTAAGGAAGAAATGAGAATGTCCCGTGACATGGCTTGGTTACGAATCGACCGTTACTACACGACGATCATGCCGGAGGAAATTGATACCAACAAAGATGGTAAGCTTTCCGAAGAAGAGGCAGTAGCCGCCGGACTGAACGTAGCAGGAATGTACGGAAACGCGTTCAGCAAGAGCAGCGGAATCCTGAACCACCCGGCAGATAATCCGGATGTGATCTTCCAGCCTGTAATGTGCCAGCACTGTAACCACGCTCCTTGTGAAACTGTTTGTCCGGTAGCGGCAACCTCACACGGTCGTCAGGGGCAAAACCAGATGGCTTACAACAGATGTATCGGTACCCGTTACTGTGCAAATAACTGTCCGTACAAAGTACGCCGCTTCAACTGGTTTACCTACAATCTGAATGATAAGTTTGATTTCAACCAGAATAACGACCTGGGTCGTATGGTGCTGAACCCGGATGTGGTAACCCGTACCCGTGGTGTAATGGAGAAATGCTCCATGTGTATCCAAATGACACAGAACGTAATCCTGGAAGCCAAAAAAGAAGGACGCGTTGTGAAAGACGGAGAATTCTCTACTGCCTGCGTAAATGCATGTCCTACCGGAGCAATGACTTTCGGAGATATGAACGACAAAGGTTCAGCAGTAAGAGCACTTTTCAGCGACAACAGACGTTATACACTGCTTGAAGAAATCGGCACGAAACCAAATGTTTTCTACCACACCAAGGTAAGAAACAGAAAAGAAACTAATGTATAAATAATAAATAGGTAAAAAATGTCAGGACATTACGAAGCTCCGATAAGGGAACCTTTAATTATTGGTCACAAGACTTATCATGATATTACAGAAGATATCGCCAGACCTATAGAGCAAAGAGCAGGGAAGTTATGGTGGGTTTCCTTCTGGGCCTCACTCGTGCTGTTTGTTTATGGTTTTGGTTGTATTGCATATACTATTGGTACCGGAATCGGTGCCTGGGGTCTGAACAGGACCAACAACTGGGGTTGGGATATTACCAACTTTGTATGGTGGGTAGGTATTGGTCACGCCGGTACGCTTATCTCCGCTGTACTTTTGCTGTTTCGCCAGCGCTGGAGAATGTCCGTGAACCGTTCTGCGGAAGCGATGACCATCTTCGCGGTTGTGCAGGCAGCTCTCTTCCCGGTAATTCACATGGGTAGAGTTTGGGTAGGGTACTGGGTATTCCCGTTGCCAAACCAGTTCGGTTCCCTTTGGACGAACTTTAACTCGCCACTGCTTTGGGACGTATTCGCGATTTCCACGTATTTCTCCGTATCCAGTGTGTTCTGGTTTATGGGACTGATTCCGGATTTCGCTATGATTCGTGACCGTGCAAAAACTCCGTGGACCAAGAGAATTTATACATTCCTTTCTTTCGGATGGGGTGGTAAAGCCAAGCACTGGCAGCGTTTTGAAGAATTATCATTGGTATTGGCCGGTTTGGCTACCCCGCTGGTATTCTCCGTACACACCACGGTATCCTTTGACTTTGCGACGTCGGTGATTAAAGGATGGCACTCCACCATCTATCCTCCGTACTTCGTTGCCGGGGCGATCTTCTCCGGATTTGCGATGGTGCAGACACTTCTTCTGATTGCTCGTAAAGTAGCGCACCTGGAAGATTATATCACCATGTACCACATCGAGATTATGAACATCGTAATCATCGTAACCGGTGGAATGGTAACCGTAGCGTACGCTTGTGAATATTTCATCGCCTGGTATTCCGGGTCAAGATATGAAGACTTCGTATATCTGTCACCGGGTGCCGCTACCGGACCTTACTGGTGGGCTTTCTGGGCGCTGATCATCTGTAACCTGGTAGTTCCTGCCGCGTTCTGGTTCAAGCGCGTACGTACCAACATTATTGCAACGTTTATCATTGCACTGATCATCAACATCGGGATGTGGTTCGAGCGTTTTGATATTATTGTAATCAATATTTCCCGCGATTACCTTCCAAGTTCCTGGACGATGTTTAAGCCATCGGTAATTGACGTGGGCGTATATCTTGGAACCATTGGTTTCTTTGGAGTTCTGTTCCTGTTGTATGCACGTACCTTCCCGGTAATTGCGCAGGCGGAACTGAAGAGTATTCTGAAAATATCTGGTGAAACTTATAAAGCTAAAGAAGAAGATGAGCACCACTAAAATAGTATACGGTATTTATGCCGATGACGATGAACTGCTGGATGGCGTAAAAGCCTTCAACGATAAGGGAATCAAGATTAATGAAGTTTATACACCGTTCCCGGTGCACGGACTGGATAAAGCACTTGGCTTGAAGAAAACAAGAATTTCCGATGCCGCTTTCATCTATGCTGTGTATGGCGTGCTGATTGGATCATTGGTTACCTGGTACACCATGAACCATGACTGGCCAATGAACATCGGAGGTAAGCCATCTTTTACCTGGGCAGAGAACATGCCTGCCTTCGTAGTGCCCATGTTTGAATTAATGGTATTCTGCTCCGCGCACATGATGTCACTTACCTTCCTGGTGCGTAACAAAATGTACCCGGGATGCCCGCCACAAAATCCGGATCCGCGCACGACGGATGATAAGTTCCTGATGGAATTCATTACTGATGATGTGGAATCTGTTAAGCAGCTGCTGGTGGAAACCGGTGTGGAAGAAATAACGATTAAAGATGCTTAAGATGAAAAAGAATATATTGAAGTTTACAGCCATCTTGGGAACCGCAGCACTCATGCTGAGTTCTTGCAGCGATGAAAATCCGCCGTTAGTATATTTCCCGGATATGTATTTTCCTGTAGCCTATGACCCGCTGCAAAAAGCGGAAGATGCGTATTCAAAAAGAGATAATGAAATTCCGGCGTTTGTTTCACAGCAGGGCGGAACCGGCCTTGGCCCGGTCAACGGAACTGTAGCGCAGAACCCCGAAGGTATTGCGGAAGAAGCAGCCAATTCAGCGATGACTGCCGTGCAGTATAATGAAGGCTACGAAGCGAGCAAAGCAATCACGGCTTCTCCATTGCAGGCAGCAGCGCAGCAAAAAGATATTGAGCGCGGCAAGGATCTGTTTAATAAGACATGCTCAGCCTGTCACGGTATTGGCGGAGACGGTCAGGGACCAATCGTAGAAAGCGGTGCCTATGCCGGCGTTCCTAAGTTTGCTGACCGTGATATCACTATCGGATCTGTACATTATGTAATTACCAATGGCCGAAACGCGATGGGTTCTTACGCAGGACAGCTAAAGCCGGGCGACCGCTGGAGAGTAGCGCTTTATATCATGAACGAGTTTAAAGGTGGTCTGGGCGCTGCAAGCGCAGCTGCTCCCGCTGCAGCAGACAACACGGCAGTAACGGAAACAACTGAAACCGCTGCAAGTACACAACCGCAAAATAATAAATGAGATTACAATGTATAGTTTTTCACCTAAATTAAGATTATATTCAATCATATTAGTCGTCGTGGGCGTGGTGCTTTTTGCGGCCGGTTATTTTGTGAATGCCGGGTTTGATGATGCAAAAGTAGAACACATGATGGAAGCTGTGCATCAGGCAGGAGAATATGCACCGACTAACTCTAGCGAGCTGGTAGGTCCGCAGGATCATGCTGCACATCTGGAGCACGCCAAGATGCAGGTTCATAACCAGCCGCTGGCAGCCATTCATACCGTTGCGGTATTTCTGTTTGCCCTGAGTTGCTGTGCCTTGTTCTTTTACGCTATTCAGACAGCAGCGCACGCAGGTTGGTCGATCATCATCCTTCGTGTGATGGAAGCGATCAGTTCTTTTATTCCCTGGGCGGGCGGACTTCTGATCATTATTATGATTCTGAACGTTACGCACATGGGACACCTGTTCCACTGGATGGATCCTGAACTAACTGATCCTGCAAGTCCACATTTCGACTCTATTCTCTTCGAGAAGAAAAAGTTCCTTAACATCCCGGGGTATGTTTTCAGAAACATCCTGTATGTAGCAGGAGCTACCTTCTTCATGTGGAAACTGAGATCAATGTCCCGTCGAGTTGATGAAAACAAGAGCCGTGCGACCTATGCCACGTACTACAACTGGAACATCGGATACATTGCTTTCTTCGGTCTGGCTTCTGCAGCGTGGGCTTGGGACTGGTTGATGTCTATTGACCCGCACTGGTATTCCACGATGTATATCTGGTACGCGATGGTGAGTACCTTATCTTCAGCAGTAGCTGCGATCATCCTGATCAGCGTTTATCTGAAGAAGACGGGCTTCCTGCCACAGTTCAATGATAACCATTTGCATGACTTGGGTGTGTATTTATTTGCCACCAGCATGCTTTGGACGTACACCTGGTTTGCACAGTTCATGCTGTACTGGTACGCCAACATTCCGGAAGAGGTTAACTATTTCTTCGGTCGCTTTAAGTATTACGGCGTTACTTTCCTGCCGATGCTGATCCTGAACTTCCTTATTCCTTTATTGGTGATGGTAAGCTCCAGCATTAAGAGAAATTACACAGTCGTTACCACGATGGCGGTTATTGTACTTCTTGGTCACTGGCTGGATTACTTTAACATGGTAATGCCGGGAACCGTTGGTCCTTACTGGCAGAATATGGCCGGCTTATTGCTTAACTTGGGCGCCGTGCTGTTCGGAGTGGGTCTCTTTGTTTTCGCAGTAATGACGACCTTAGCCAAAACCAAACTTATTCCGACAGGAAACCCGTTCTTGCGTGAGTCCGAGATATATGAATATCCGTTCTAAGGCAAAGAATATCAACATAATAAAATCCCGGCGCTTGTCGGGATTTTTCTTTATTTTTGCTTAAATCAAGGCTTATGAATCTGCTCTATATTAGATCTGCTTTTTCTTTTGTTAAAAGAATTAATTTCGTTTTACTCCTCGCCGCGTGCAGCTTACTGCTGGTTACGTCTTGCAAGAAAACATCAGTGGATGCCACGAATGTCAAAACACTCCAGTCCAGTATCAATGATCTGGCAAGCAGTCTGACGACCCTGGAGCAGGTGAAGTTTAATGAAGCCTTATATATCATTAAAACATTCGGCGTAGAAGCAGAAGGGGATTACAATTCCCTCATCGCCATGGGCAAACTCATCGACGGTAAAAAAGTACCGGAGATCTTCGCCATGGCCGATTCCGTAGCACAGAAGAATGGGATCGAGTGGGCGAGCAACGCGCCGCCTTCCCTGGGCGAAATGAACATCTTTGGCAGTACCGATCCACAGGAATCGGATCCGAATGATATCGCCGCCAATTCCGTTTTATTAAAAATTAATCCGGCCAAAACAGATCCGGTCCTGGGCGTACAGTCCCTTCAGATTGTGCCGCGCCTGGCAGATGCACGAGGGAAAGAAATTACCTTCGAAGGTGCCGGCCTGGAAGTTGTCCTGGAAGTATTCAGTGGTGGCACCAGATTATTGACTTCCAAAAACCTGATGCAGAATAACAACTTTAAAGGATTCACTTTACGATACAGTTCTTTGCCGGCAGAAAAAATCATTAATAACGCCATTGACATTACCGTTTCAGTTAAGACAACCAAAAAAACGCTTAAAATGTCTGCGATTGGCGTCGCCGTAAACGAAAGTGCACTTTTGATGCCCACTAAAAATGTTCCGGCTGATACGCTGACGGTTTCCACTCCCGGCGCAACCGAATACCCGGATTTCACGGAGGGCACCCCGGCTGAAGTTCCACCCGTTGGAAAAATTGATCCAAAATCCACCGTCAGCCGTTTCCTGAATAATCTGGCGGCTCAGAATCTGCGCGGCGCTTACGAAACGGCAGATAATCCGGCTTGGGGAAGTTTCGATAAGTTCAGCAATCCAACCACCGGCTTTGGGGCTGTGAAAAATGTTGCGGTGAAAAATGTAACGACCAATTCGAACAGTGGCGCTGCAGCCAGTGTAAGTGCAACCTATGATATAACGGATAAGGACGGCAAAACGACTTCGCTGATGGTCACCTTCGGACTGAAGAATGTTAACGGCGACTGGAAGATTAACAGCTATAAAATCAATTAAAAATGAACCACGCACTCGTCGAGCGGCTAAAACAAACCATCGAAACCATTCCGGACTTTCCAAAGAAGGGCATTCAGTTTCGCGATATCACGCCGATTTTCCTGGATCCGCAGCTGTACCGTGATGTCATTAAAGATTTAAGTGAGTTCAGCCGCGGAAAAGTAGATGCCGTTTGTGGCATTGAGAGCCGTGGGTATCTGTTCGGAATTGCCATTGCCGTTGCGCTCGACGTTCCTTTTATTTTAATCAGAAAAAAAGGAAAGCTGCCACCACCTTTTGTCGGCCAGAAATACGATCTGGAGTACGGCTCAGCAGAAATAGAAATGCGCGAAGGACAGTTGAAACCCGGGCAGTGTGTCTTAATTCATGACGATTTGCTAGCCACCGGAGGCACCACAGAAGCAGCGGCAGCACTCGTAGAAAAACAAGGCGGAATTGTGTCGCAGTTTAGTTTCCTTATTGGCCTGCACGAATTAGGCGGCCGGGAGAAACTGCAAAAGCATCATGCCGAAATCTATGAACTGCTGCAATACTGATCCCATTTATACAACTTGAAAAGCAACGTCATCTGCAGTAATTTCCGCACATAAAGTAAATTTTGTAAATCGTTCGGAAACAGTTAAATTTGCACTTCAATTGACAAAAAATTATGGCAAAAAATAAAGCCCAATCAAATCTTGAAGGGAAGGAAACCGTAGAAGTTTTTAAAGATCTGGACCGCGGTGCGCTCGATACGGAACGTTTTCTGGAACGCAACGCTAAACTCCTGATTACTGTTTTTGCGGTATTGGTGCTGGCGGTACTTGGCTATTTTGCCTATAAGCAATTCTATGTGGAACCACGAAATGAAGAAGCGTTGATGAGTTACCTCTCCGCTCAGAAGAATCTGGCTGAAGGGAAAGAAGACCTCGCTTTGGGTGGTAAAAGTGCAGCGAACCCTGGTTACCTGGGCACCTACAAAAATTACGAAGATACCCCTGTCGGGAAACTTTCTGCTTACAATGCGGGACTGCTGAAATTTAAAGAAGAAAAATACAAGGAAGCATACGACCTGCTGGACGCTTTCTCTTCCAACAATGATATTTTAATGTCACTTAAATACGGTGCCATGGCAGACTGCCAGCTGAACCTGAACAAGACCAATGAAGCTTTGCCGCTGCTCGATAAGGCAATCAAGGCTTCTGATGATCCGTATACTCAATATTACTTTACCCGCAAAGCCGGCATGACGGCACTAGCGATTAACAAAAAAGCAGAAGCTAAAAAATACTTCTCTACTGTTGACGAAAAATATCAGGATTACGACAATGGAATGTCCGATGCTTATATTGAAATGGTAAAGTACTTCTAAGCGATAATTTAAAAAATAAACCAAATGGCTACCGTAAATCTTTCAGATTACCAACCATTGGAAATACAGGATGCCGGTTCTTTCAGAATTGGCATCGTTGTTTCTCAGTGGAACTCTCCCATCACTTTTAACCTGCGTGATGCTGCTTTCGATATTCTGCAAAAAGAAGGCGTAGACCGGAAAAACATTTCTCTTTATAATGTTCCCGGCGCTTTTGAACTTTCCTATGCGACAATGCAGCTGTGCCGGACCAACGATTTTGATGCCGTGATTGCGATCGGATGCGTGATCCGTGGTGAAACGCCGCATTTCAATTATGTATGCTCTGCGGTAGCGCACGGGATCAAAGACTGCAATATCCAAACGGAAACACCGGCGATTTTCTGTGTACTCACCGATGATACCCAAGCACAATCTGAAGCGCGCAGTGGTGGCGATCTCGGGAACAAAGGCGTGGAAGCGGCGGCAACTGCCCTTCAAATGATCGATTTCAACCGTCGCGTTGCCAACGGTAAAGATTACAGCGAGACGCTGCTTTAAACTCTGGCACAATATTGCGTGTGTTCAATTCATATTAAACCCAACAATACGACACACCATGAGATGGACAAATAACAGAAGCGGTAATGTGGACGACCGGCGCGGAACCGGTGGCGGCGGTGGATTGCTTTTTGGCGGTGGCCTTGGCTCGCTGATTATCGCTGCAATTGTATTCTTCCTGGGAGGCGATCCCTCCGCGTTGCTCTCTTCGGGTGGCCCGCAGGTACAGCAGACTGAACAACGCGAGCTGACTGCTGAAGAACTTAAAATCCGGGAATTTGTTGAAATGCTTGCCTATGAGAACGAGCAGACCTGGGACCGCGTTTTTGCCGATATGGGAATGCAGTATGAACCCGCGAAAGTAGTGTTGTTTGAACAGGTAACACAATCCGGCTGTGGTACGGCGCAGGCTGCCATGGGACCCTTTTATTGTCCGGCAGACCAAACAGTGTATATGGATATGAGTTTCTTTCAGGAACTGCAACAGCGTTTCGGTGCAAGGGTTACAGAATTTTCCGTCGCTTATGTGATGGCACACGAAATGGGCCACCATGTGCAGACGTTACTCGGTACCACTCAGAAGGTAGATCAGCTGCGTCGCAGCGGAAGATATTCCGAAGCAGAAATGAACCGCGTATCCGTTGCAACCGAATTGCAGGCTGACTTTTATGCCGGTGTCTGGGCAAAGCAAACGGATAACCGTGAGCATATCCTGGAGCCGGGAGATATTGATGCTGCACTGTCGGCCGCCGAAGCTGTGGGCGACGATAACATCCAGCGGCGCGCCCAGGGTTACGTGAACCAGGAAAGTTTTACCCACGGTAGTTCGGCCCAGCGAAAAGAATGGTTTATGAAAGGCTACACCACAGGCAATATCCGCCAGGGTGATACCTTTGATGCATTATTAAAATAGAAGCACAGATTATAATTATACAAGTTGCCCGATGATCACTTCATCGGGTTTTTGTTAAAACGTTCATAGATTTTAAAACAAAAAACCTGCAACGACTGGCGCTGCAGGTTTCCAAGTAATATATGAATGTGATAGGGTGTCCTGTTCTTATCTTGCGTCTTCCGCGCGGGTAGGAGCTACTTTATCCTGAACCTGAGATACGGCATCAGATGCTTTATCTTTCAGATCATTTCCCCACTTGTTGAAATTATCTTTTGCAGTATTGACTTTGTCTTTTACTGCCTGTTTTTCTTCAGGGCTTGATTTTTTATATTTCCACCACGCCAGTGCGCCTAATCCAAGGAGTGCCAAGACTCCGTTTCTTTTTGTGCTCATAATAGTAAATTTTTATGTTTTAATTTTCATCGATAAGTCGTCGCGGTAGGTGATGTAAATTTTATGCCAAATAAAATACCTTCTTCCTAAAGTTTTGTTAAATGATCAAAAAACAAAAAAATCCGCTTCAGCAATTGAAACGGATCTTTAATAGTACTATTTGGATATCTCTTAACCTAAATAAGGATATTTATAATCTTTAGGTGAAACAAAAGTTTCTTTGATGCTGCGTACAGATACCCAGCGCAGAAGGTTCATTTTGGATCCTGCTTTATCATTTGTACCGGAGGCACGGGCACCGCCAAATGGCTGCTGGCCCACCACGGCTCCGGTCGGCTTATCATTGATATAAAAGTTACCCGCTGCATTTTCTAACGCTTTGTAGGCCTCATCAATAGCATAGCGGTCCTGCGCGAAAACAGCTCCGGTAAGTGAGTATGGCGAAGTTTCATCAACAAGCTTCAGCGTTTCTGCCCACTGCTCATCTTCATAAACATAAATCGACAGGATCGGGCCGAAAATCTCTTCACAAACTGATTCATATTTCGGATTGCTGGTCAGGATCACCGTTGGCTCCACAAACCAGCCTTTGGAATCGTCGTACCCACCACCGATGATGACCTCTGCATCGCTCGACGCTTTGGCTCTGTCAGTATAGTTCTTGCATTTTTCGAAAGAGTTCTTATCGATCACCGCGTTCACAAAGTTGGATGGATCTTCCGGGCTGCCCATTTTAATGGTTTTCATCTGGGCTTCCATTACCTCGCGAACCTGATTCCAAAGCGATTTGGGAACATACGCTCTGGACGCAGCGGAACATTTTTGGCCCTGATATTCGAAAGCACCGCGAACCAGTGCTGTAGCTACTGCTTCCGCATTAGCAGAAGGATGCGCTACCACGAAGTCTTTACCGCCTGTTTCGCCCACAATGCGCGGATAGGTTTTGTATTTATGAATATTCTCACCGATTCTTTTCCACATGTCCTGGAATACCTTCGTGGAACCGGTAAAGTGCAGACCGGCAAAATCAGGATGCTGCAATACTTTGTCTGCCGTTTCCTTCCCGTCCGTAAATACCATATTAATCACCCCGTCCGGCAGGCCGGCTTCTTTCAGGATGTCCATAATAACTTTAGCCGAGTAGATTTGCTTGTCAGATGGTTTCCAAACCACTACGTTGCCCAGCATCGCCATACAAGTTGGCAGGTTTCCGGAAATTGCCGTAAAGTTAAACGGTGTCACCGCAAAACAGAATCCTTCCAGCGGACGGTATTCTGAACGGTTCCAGATACCCGGATCGGAGACCGGCTGCTCGCTGTACATTTCAGTCATAAACTCTACGTTGAAACGCAGGAAATCGATAAACTCGCAGGCTGCATCAATTTCTGCCTGATGCACGTTTTTACTTTGCGCGATCATGGTGGCTGCATTCAGGCGGTCTCTGTACGGTCCTGCGATCAGATCTGCTGCTTTCAGGAAGATGGACGCGCGCTGCTCCCAGCCGATGGCGTTCCATTTTTCCTTTGCTGCCAATGCTGTTTCAATCGCCTGATCCACATGAGACATATCACCTTTATAATAAATACCCAGTTCATGCTGGTGGTCCTGCGGAGAAGTCATGGTAACGGCGTCACCTGTTGTAACCTCCTTGCCACCGATGATCATCGGGATTTCTACTTTTTCTTTCCACATCTGCTTGTAAGTCGCAATCAGCGATTTTACTTCATCAGATCCTGGTTCATAGCTTCTTACAGGTTCATTTACCGCGAAAGGAACCTGTGAAATGGCTTTTGACATATAATGGTTTTTATTGATTTTTTAGTAATACTACAAAGTTAGCGCAATTGGTGTAATATGCCAAGCGATAGCGGCAATCGCTTACTTCACCAGAATCTTATCACACACGATTTTGCTCAGGGTGACTGCCTGTCCGTTTTCTTTTTTGATGGTCATCGAGGCATCATACGGTTCAATATGTTGTATGAACAGCTGTTCGCCCAGTTCCAGTTCTTTGCTGTTCAGGAACTGCAGAAACGCCTGGTCAGAGACGGTGACGGATTTAAATTTCACGGTTTCCTGTTCTTCACAGGTACTGAGCGTGCGGAGATCGCGCTCGATGATGTTTCCTTCTTTGTTGGGTATAGGTTCGCCGTGCGGGTCATAATTCGGGTAATTGAGCAGTTCATCCATTTTATCAAAGAAAATTTCCGACTGCACATGTTCCAGCTGTTCCGCAATTTCGTGAACGTTTTCCCAGCCGAAATTCATTTTTTCCACCAGGAACATCTCTGTTAACCGGTGTTTGCGGACCACCAGGGCTGCCTGTTTTTTACCTTCAGACGTAATGAGCAGCGGTTTATAGCTTTCATAAATCACCCAGCCTTTCTGCGCAAATTTCTTCATCATATTGTTCACGCTCGGCATCTTTACCTTTAATAATTTACTGAGTTCATTAATGGTCACCGTATCATCGGCCGCTAAGAGATGAAAAATGGCTTTCAGGTAATTTTCTTCAGTGAGTGAAATCATTTTGTTAGATACTTTGTTTTGCAAATCTAACAATTATTAATAAGAAGGTTCAGTCTCCGGGCTGATGAATACTTTGTTTCACAAATATCCGGATAAATTTATCTTTTGCTTATTTTTAAGAAATGAAATACTCATTTAAAAATGATTACGCCGAAGGTGCGCACCCGGAAATCCTGCAGACACTTATGGAAAGCAACTTAATTCAGCAGCCGGGCTACGGTGATGATGCGTATTCCCGCCAGGCAGCAGAACTTTTGCGCAAAAAATGTAACAGTCCCGGGTCTGCCGTTTATTTTGTTTCGGGCGGTACACAGGCCAACCTGGTTGCGATATCTGCCTTTCTTCGGCCACATGAAAGTGTAATTTCTGCCGAGACCGGCCATATTTATACAAACGAAACCGGAGCTATTGAAGCCACCGGTCACAAAGTTCATCCTGTGTCCACAGATGACGGGAAAATCACACCGGCCGATATTCAAAGAATATTGGATGCACACCGCAATGTGCCGCATCAGCTGAAGCCAAAGCTCGTCTACATTTCCAATGCAACCGAACTGGGAACTGTCTACAGCAAAACCGAGTTGAAAGCGTTATGTACGTACTGCCGTGAACACAATCTGCTTTTGTATGCAGATGGGGCCCGCCTGGGCAATGCAATGGCAGCTTCAGAAGTTACTTTACAGGATATGGCTGCGCTCACGGATGCATTTTATTTGGGCGCGACTAAAAACGGTGGTCTTCTGGGAGAAGCTATCATTATTAACCATCCTGATTTGCAGCCAGACTTTGGCTTTCATTTAAAACAGAAAGGAGCCTTGCTGGCCAAAGGACGCCTGCTGGGAATTCAGTTTTTAAAATTATTCGACGGTAATTTATATGTCGAGCTGGCAGCCAAAGCAAACAGACAGGCGATGAAATTAAAAAATGCGTTTACGGCACACGGAATTTCTTTTCTCACGGAAACGGAAACCAATCAGATTTTCCCGATTCTGCAAAGACAGCATATTGCGCAATTGGCTGAAAATTTTGATTTCTATATCTGGCAGGAAATTGATGATGATTATGCCGCTATTCGTCTGATTACATCCTGGGCCACACCTGATGATAAAATAGAAAATTTTATGAAACAAATACATCAACTCAAATGAAAAAACTGATAACTGCTATCACATTCGGTATGTGTTTGCCGCTCATGGCACAACTCCCGGAAAAAGACCCGGAGATTTCCCGTTATGTGCAGGCGGTAAACGCAGATTCTTTGCGTGCTCATGTTGAAAAGCTGGTTAGTTTCGGTACGCGGCATACGATGAGCTCCACCACGGATCCCAAACGCGGCATTGGTGCCGCACGGGAATGGGTCTTATCGCGTTTTCGGGATTACGCCCGGAACAGCGCCGGCCGTATGGAAGTTTATCTGCAACAACAGGATCTGCAGCCGGACGGCAAAAGAATCAATGCGGCAACCAATCTTGGAAACCCCATCGCTTTTCTGAAAGGAACCGATCCCAATGATCAGCGGATTATTATCATCACCGGTCATTTGGATTCACGCGTGTCCGATGTGATGAATGCTCAGGCCGACGCACCCGGTGCCAATGATGATGCCAGCGGTGTAGCAGCGGTGATCGAAACGGCCCGGATACTCAGCAAGTCAAAATTCCCTTCTTCTGTTCTCTTCGTAGCAGTCAGTGGTGAAGAACAGGGATTGCTCGGAGCCAAAATGCTGGCGGATCATGCCAAAGCAGAAGGTTGGCAAATTCAGGCAGTGCTGAATAATGATATGATCGGGAATAATGTTTTCGATGCGCCTGAAAATGAAAAATCGCCAAATCTGCGTGTTTTCAGTGAAGGATTACCCGCCTTCAATACTGAAAAAAGTGCCGGTATGATCCGCAATCTGGGACTGGAGAACGAAGGAAGTGCGCGGCAGCTCGCACGGTATGTAAAAGAAATCGGAATGCAATACGTAAAAGATCTTGACATTAAGTTAATTTACCGAAATGACCGTTTCCTGCGTGGCGGCGACCATAGCCCGTTTGTAGCTCAGGGTTTTGCTGCAGTTCGTCTCACGGATTATTACGAAAACTATAACCATCAGCACCAGGATTTACGCACGGAAAACGGAGTTAATTACGGCGATCTGCTGGAATATATGGATTTTAATTATCTCCGGAAAAACACCGCGGTGAATATGGCTGTACTGGCAAACCTGGCGAAATCCACGCCGCCGCCAGTAAAAGTTGCCATGGATGTGAAGGAACTGACGAACACCACAAAATTAAGCTGGGAAAAACCGGTGACCGGAAAAGTAAAAGGATATCATATTCTGTATCGCGAAACCGACAGCCCGGTGTGGACCGACCGCATTTTTACTACAGAAACATCTTATACCGTACCGCTCTCGAAGGACAATTATTTCTTTGCCGTACAAAGTATCTCTGAAAACGGAAACGCCAGCCTGCCTGTGGTTCCGCAGATTTCAAGATAAAAAAGTTCCGCTCACTGGAAAAACCGGTGAGCGGATCATACTATGTTAAAAATAGCAGTAAATTCTTATTCCTGTCCTTCGTACTTTTCAACCACTTTCTGTGAAACGCCGGTATTGCTGAAACCACCGTCATTGAAAAGGTTTTGCATGGTTACTTTTTTCGTCAGGTCAGAGAACATGGCCACGCAGTAATTAGCGCAATCCATGGCGTCTGCATTCCCGAGTGGCGACATATCTTCTGCATACCCAAGGAATCCGCTGAACCCTTTCACACCGCTTCCGGCTGTGGTAGGCGTCGGTGATTGTGAGATGGTGTTCACGCGCACTTTGCGGTCGCCCCAATAATATCCGAAGGTCCGCGCAATGCTTTCCAGGTAGGATTTGTTATCAGCCATATCATTATAATCCGGGAAGGTACGTTGTGCTGCAATATACGTCAGTGCCAGGATGGAGCCCCATTCGTTCATGCAGTCTTTTTCCCAGGCCACGCGCATTACTTTGTGGAAGGAAACTGCACTTACATCCCAGCCTTTTTCCAGCCAGTCGTAGTTCATTTCTGTGTAATGCTTGCCCTTGCGCACATTTACAGACATCCCGATTGAATGCAGGATAAAGTCGATTTTACCGAATTTGGCAATCGCCGCATCAAAAAGTTTTTCCAGGTCTTCGATAGAAGTAGCATCTGCACCAATCACATCTGAACCGGTTTTATCGGCCAGTGTATTCAGTTCGCCCATGCGCATGGCAATCGGGGCATTGGAGAGGATGAACTCAGCGCCTTCTTCGTGGCAGCGTTCTGCAACTTTCCAGGCAATCGACTGGTCGTTCAATGCGCCGAAGATAATTCCCTTTTTTCCTTTTAATAATCCGTATGACATTATCTTAAATTTTAATTTAAGCAAATGTAGAGATTTTTTGCCGGTTGGAATCCAAAAAAAGAACTGCCCGTGTTCAGGCAGTTCTTCCGTGTTAATAGGGTGTGGGTATTAATTTGTCGCTTTTCTCATTTCAGCTTTTCCGTCTTCAGCAGCGTCTTTTGTATCTTCCCAGGCTTCATCAGCCATATCTTTGGTTTTTTCCCAGGCGCTGGATACAGCATCTTTCGTATCTTCCCAGGCATCCCCGATGTTTTCTTTCGCACGCTCCATCCAGCCCTCATGAGTTGGCGTAGCATTTTTGCGTTTTTCATCGCGGATATAATCTTTAGCGCGGTCTGCGTAATCGTTTACTGTCCATTTTGCTTTGTTCACTGTATGTTCCGCGTCGTTATAATCTTGTCTGTCCATAATGTTATAAATTTATTTAATGAATGATTTGGTAACAGTAAAGTTGCAAGGATCATTCCTTAAAATCTTAATAAGTTGTTAAAATATATTTAAAAGTGTATTAATTTATATTTATAAAAAGAGTTGGAAGTATTATTAAGACCATGCAAAAACGTAATTTTAGATTGAATTAAAAATTTTTAAAATGAAACCAGAACGGTGCCCGTGGGCAGAGAAGGATGAATTGTACCGGAGATACCACGACGAGGAATGGGGCAGGCCGGTACACGATGACCGAAAGCTTTTCGAATTCCTGCTGCTTGAGAGTTTTCAGGCAGGACTTTCCTGGCATACTATTCTGAAAAAACGCGAAAACTTCCGCCGCGCGTTTGATGATTTTGACTGTCAAAAAGTCGCCGGCTATGAGGAAACAAAAGTAGGAGAACTCATGGAGAATGAAGGAATCATCCGCAACCGGCTGAAAATCAAAGCAGCAATTCGCAATGCGCAACAGTTCCTGCGCATTCAGGATGAGTTTGGTTCCTTCAGTAAATATATCTGGGCTTTTGTGGACGGCAAAACCCTCGTGAATATTCACCGGAGCATGGCCGAGGTTCCTGCTTCCACGGAAATCTCGGACCGCCTTTCCAAAGATCTGAAAAAACGCGGCTTTACCTTTGTGGGCACTACGATTATGTATGCCTTCATGCAGGCCATCGGAATGGTTGATGATCATTTGGTAAACTGCCCGTGTAAAAAAAAGGCCGGCGCTGAGGCCGGCAAATAAAGGGGAAAATGGATTAAGGAATAAGTCTTTCCAGTACCCACTCAATCATATTTTTTTCAGAAGCATGGTGGTCCGCAGAGAATTCACCCCGGCGGCGGTTGGCAATCACCGCATTTACGGTAATAGCCTTGTGACCCAGCAATTTGGATAGCCCGTAAATGGCAGAAGTTTCCATCTCGAAATTGGTTACGCCCAGGTCATTGAGTTTTTCCAGGAACTGATCATCCAGCGCGCGAAGCCTCAGCTGACGGCCTTGCGGTGCATAGAAGCCCGGGAAGGTAGCGGTATTGCCGCGGTACTTCGCATCTTTAAAATATTCCGCGCTGTCTTCGGACCAGTCTGAGAAGTACAGCATCGGCTTGATATGTTCATACGGGAAGCCGGCCAGAAAGTTGCGGGAGAATTCGTTTTCGAATTTATAGTCTGAATAGAAATGCATCAACCCGTCCAGTCCTACTACATTCTGGGTAACCAGCATCTGATCAACTTCAATATCCGGATTCACGCTGCCACAGGTTCCCATGCGGAACAGTTGCAGTGACGTGTGATTTTCCCGGAATTCTTTTTTCTCGAGATCAATGTTCACCAGCGCATCCAGTTCATTCATTACGATATCGATATTTTCGGTACCAATCCCCGTGGACATTACGGTAATTCTTTCACCACGAAGCGTTCCGGTATGGGTGTAAAACTCGCGTTTATTTTTTTTAACCTCAATCGTATCGAAGAATTTGGAAACCTTAGGCACACGGTCAGGATCTCCCACCAGCATGATTTTCCCGGCAATATCTTCCGGTAAAAGGTTGAGATGGTATACACTGCCATCATCATTCAGCACCAGTTCCGATGCAGCTAACTTATTAAGCATATAATTGTTGGATTTTTTATTTGAAATTACAAAGATGGTTTCAGCCGCCGACTCTTTTCGTTTTGTAGCCCATCTCATGCAGGATTTCCATGACCTTATCGCGGTTGTTTCCTTGGATAACGATGGTGCCGTCTTTCTCCGAGCCGCCGATTCCCAATGTGGTTTTAATCTTCTTCGAAATTTTTTTCAGATCGTTCTCGCTGCCTTCAAAACCTTCTATGATGGTGACCGGCTTTCCGTTGCGGCCTTTCTTTTCGAATTTGCACACCAGTGGTTCCCGCTGCACAAATTTTTCCTCGGGCATTTCGAAATCCTGTTCTTCGTGTTCGGGAAACAGATTTTTAAGTTGGTCACGTAAATCCATCTAACAAATTTAAATATTATTTACACATCCGGAAGCGCTACCGGCTTTTAATAATCACTTTTTTGATGCTGCACTCCATTAATTTCTTAATATATGCTAAAAAAGAACGGTTGGTTCGGTTTGTTCAGAACTAAACCGTATTTTCGCGAATTAACCTAAAATAACCCTTTTGTCATCATGGATAAAGAAGTTTTTCGGGAACTGGTGAAGTTTTACGGGGAAGCTTTTAACCTGCCGCCGCTGGCAGCGAAGATTTACGGCTATCTTATTTTTGATTTTAACAGAAAGGGAGTCGCATTCGACGAATTTGTGGACGTTTTTGTCGTGAGCAAAAGTTCCGTTTCCTCCAATGTCAATTTACTGCTGAACCTGAATTTGATCAGCGATTTTAATAAAATTGATGAGCGGAAGCGCTTTTTTGTCGTGAATCAAAACTACATGAAAATTAGGTTTCAGGAGATTCTGGCACGAATGAAAAAGGAACTTTCCCTGATGGACCAGCTGCGGGTTATTGCTGCCGCACAGGATCAGCCGCCGGAAGAAAAGCACAACATCTGCCGGGAATTCTTTACCGAAAATATAAAGAGTCTGCAGGAAACGATTGATAAATTACCTTAAATAAAAACAGATATCGGATAAAATATACCTATGAAAAATAACTTAATGATTCTGGCGCTGTCTGCTTTGGCAGTTACCGCCTGCAAGAAAGAAGAATCACGGCCACCGATGGGGCCCAAAGTAGTCGCTACGGTCGCCGCGGAAACCCGAAACGTTACTGGGTATTCCAGCTTTCCGGCAAGCATTGAAGGCCGCGTGAATAACGGAGTCCGTGCAAAAATGCAGGGATACATCACCCAGGTTTTGGTGGATGAAGGGCAGTTTGTATCGAAAGGTCAGCCGTTGTTCCGCCTGGAAACCAACGCGCTCGATCAGTCTGCTTCTGCAGCGCGTGCCGGCGTAGGTGCCGCGCGTTCCAGTGTTTCCGCTGCGGAAGCCAATGTGAAAGCAGCGCAATCTGCCGTGAATGCCGCTCAGGTAGAGGTCGATAAATTACGTCCGCTGGTAGAGAAAAATATTATCAGCAGTGTGCAGTTGCAAACGGCACAGGCAAATCTGGCACGTGCACAGGCACAGCTGAGCCAGGCAATTGCAGCCAAACAGCAGGCAGCTGCGGGCGTTTCCCAGGCGCAGGCTAATTACCAGGGGGTACAGGAAAACATTAATTACTCGATTATTCGTGCGCCGATTTCCGGTGTTGTCGGGAAAATCAACTTCAGAACCGGAAGTCTGGTGGGGCCTTCAGACCCAACGCCGATTACCACTGTTTCCGATACCAGTGAGTTATATGCTTACTTTTCTATGAATGAAAAGGAATATCTGGATTTCCTGAAAACAGCAAAAGGAGCCACGGTTCCCGAAAAGCTGAAGAATATGCCGGCTGTGGAGCTGGTGCTTGCCAACGGAGAGCCTTATCAGCACAAAGGCAATATTAAAGCTGTAACCGGTCAGATTGATCCTTCCACCGGCAGTATTCAGTTCCGGGTGTCTTTCCCGAATCCTGAAAAAATGCTGAGCAACGGAAATAGTGGAACCATCCGCATCCCGATAGCGTATGATAATGCTCTGGTGATTCCGGAAAGTGCCACCTATGAACAGCAGGGCCTTGTGTACGTTTATAAAGTAAAACAGGACACCGCGAAAAGCGCCGTAATCTCCGTGACGGACCGCGTGAGCAATATGGTGGTGGTTAAAGACGGCCTGGACAAAGGAGAAGTCGTAGTGGCAGAAGGTGTGGGCACATTAAAGTCCGGTACACCGGTAAAACCACAGCCGAAGAAGTTCGATGATTTGATTAATGCCATTAAACCCATATTCTAAGTTATGATTAAAAGATTTATCAACAGGCCCGTCCTGTCCACGGTAATTTCGATTATGATCGTTATCCTTGGAATTTTGGGTCTCGTTTCCCTGCCTGTTACGCAGTATCCGGATATTGCGCCGCCAACCGTGCGGATTTCAGCAAATTATACGGGAGCGAATGCACAAACGGTGATGAACAGTGTCATCATTCCGATTGAAGAACAGGTAAATGGGGTGGAAGGAATGGATTATATTTCTTCATCCGCGGGGAACAATGGCTCTGCTTCCATTCAGATTTTCTTCAAACAGGGGATTGATCCGGATATTGCCGCGGTAACCGTTCAGAATCAGGTGCAGCGTGCCATTCCTTTGCTGCCGAGCGAGGTAACCCGCTCCGGTGTACAGGTTAATAAACAGCAGACCAGTGCGCTGATGTTCCTCAGTTTCTATACGGCAAACCCAAGCTTGGATGAAGTGTGGCTGCAGAACTATCTGAATATTAATATTATTCCTGCGCTGAAAAGGGTGAATGGTGTTGGCGATGCGCAGGTCTTCGGCGGGAAAAACTATTCGATGAGAATCTGGCTGGATCCCGCAAAGATGGCAGCCTATGGTCTGGAACCTTCCGAAGTGTCGAATGCCATCAATGAGCAGTCGCGCGAGGCGGCCGCCGGTGCCTTGGGTGAAAACAGCGGTGGTTCCTTTCAGTACATTATTACCTACAAAGGAAAATATAATGAAGTAGAAGAGTTTGAGAATATTATTCTGCGGGCTCTAGGAAACGGAGAATATCTGCGCCTGAAAGATGTGGCAGAAATTAAGCTGGATTCCCAGTCGTATG
Source organism: Chryseobacterium salipaludis (assembly GCF_022968825.1). GTDB lineage: Bacteria > Bacteroidota > Bacteroidia > Flavobacteriales > Weeksellaceae > Kaistella > Kaistella salipaludis. The sequence continues at coordinate 82,579 of NZ_JALHKS010000002.1, read as the reverse complement.
CCGGGATTGGGGAAAGCAACGGAAACCGCTCCATCAGTATGGGGATTTTCCAGACGCCGGGCTCCAATGCACAGGAGATTATTACTGAAATTAAAAAACAACTCAAGGAAACGGAAAAAACCTTACCGGAAGGAATCGGCTATAATATTAACTTCGATACCAATGAATTCCTGGAAGCCTCTATTTCCAAAGTAATTAAAACCCTTCTGGAAGCCTTCGTGCTTGTATTCCTGGTGGTATTTATCTTCCTGCAGGATTTCCGGTCTACGCTGATTCCGGCCATTGCCGTGCCGGTGTCCATCGTCGGTACCTTCTTCTTCCTGAATCTATTCGGGTATTCCATTAACCTGCTCACGCTCTTTGCTCTGGTGCTCGCCATCGGGATTGTGGTGGATGATGCCATTGTGGTGGTTGAGGCCGTGCATGCTAAAATGGAAAGCGGCATCGCCGATGCCAAAAAAGCTACGGTGGAGGCGATGGATGAGATTACCGGTGCAATTATTTCAATTACCCTGGTGATGGCGGCCGTGTTTATTCCGGTGACTTTCCTGACCGGGCCCACTGGCGTGTTCTACCAGCAGTTCGGGATTACGCTGATCATTGCGATTTTAATTTCGGCAGTAAACGCCTTAACGCTGAGTCCCGTTTTGTGTGCCATGTTCCTAAAACCGCAGGCGCACCATACCAAGGAATACGCACAGATGAATTTTGTGCAGAAGTTCTTCACGAAATTTAATACCGGTTTTAATGCCGTTACACGCAAATATGGGCAGTCTTTCGGCTTTTTGCTGCGACACAAGTGGGTAACTGCCCTTCTTTTTGTGGCCGGAGGTTTAACCTTCTGGTGGGCAAGCAGTACCATGCCGACCGGTTTCATCCCCAAGGAAGACCGTGGGATTCTGTTTACCGATGTGCAGTTGCCGCCGGGCGCGTCTATGGAAAGAACCTATAATGTGCTGTCTGATTTGCAGAAAGAGGCCCGCAAGATTCCGGGCGTGCTGAATGTAACCTTCACGGCGAGCCGCGGATTTATGTCCGGTCAGGGGTCTAACGTTGGGCAAGCGTTCGTGAAACTGAAACCATTTGATGAGCGCGGGAAAGCAGAAGGTCAGAGTATTGATGAAATCACAGGCCGCTTATTTGGTCTTGCGTCTAAATATCCGGATGCGAAAATTATTTTCTTCTCGCCGCCAAGTGTGCCGGGCTTTGGTACCAGCGACGGATTTTCTGCCGTGCTTTTGGACAAATCCGGTGGAGAAATTACGGAATTGAATAACGTTACACAGCAGTTTGTGGGTGCTTTGATGCAGCGGCCGGAAATTCAGTTTGCATCCACTTCCTTTAATACCAATTATCCGCAGTATGAAATGGTCGTGGATGTGCCCCGCGCGAAAGAAAGTGGTGTTTCTTTAAATAACATTTTAAGTACCATGCAGGGCTACATCGGTGGAATCTATTCTTCAGACTTCACCAAGTACGGAAAACAGTTCCGCGTGATGATCCAGTCTCTGCCGGAGAGCAGAAGAAATCCGGAAAACCTGAATTCTATCTTTGTGAAAACCGGTACCGGAGCGATGGCGCCCATCTCTCAGTTTGTGACTTTAAAACGAACCTTTGGTCCCCAATCACTGGAACGGTATAACCTGTTTACCTCGGTAGCCATCAGCGGATCCAGTAATCCCGGCTTTTCTACGGGTGACGCGATTCGTGCCGTACAGGAAGTAGCTGCGGAAAATCTGCCGGCGAATTACGACGTGGAATTTACGGGACTCACGAAGGAAGAAATGAAAGCAGGCTCACAAACCTATGTGGTGTTTCTGCTGAGTTTTCTGTTTGTGTACTTTATTCTGGCCGCCCAGTATGAAAGTTATTTGTTGCCATTCTCTGTGATTCTGTCGCTTCCGCTGGGGGTAATCGGCGCGTTCTTTGGGCAGCGGGTTTTCGGTTTGGAGAATAATATTTATTTCCAGATCGCCATTATCATGCTGATTGGCTTGCTGGCGAAAAATGCGATTTTGATTGTGGAGTTTGCCGTACAGCGCCGTCATCATGGTGAGAGTATTGCCATGTCCGCCATTAATGCAGCCAAAGCCCGTCTGCGTCCGATTCTGATGACCTCGTTTGCGTTTATCTTCGGAATGATTCCGCTGGTTTTTGCCAACGGTATCGGCTCGGTCGGGAACCGTTCCATCGGTACCGGTGCGGCCGCTGGATTGCTGATTGGTACGTTCTTCGGGCTGATTGCTATTCCAGTTTTGTATGTTATTTTCCAGCATATTCAGGAACGTATTTCACCACTTAAAGAAGAGGAAATTAATCTTTCAGAATAATTGTAATGTTAGTATTTATGAAAAAATATATGAAAATAAAATTTCCGCTGTTGCTGTTGTTGTCGCTGTTCTGGCTGTCCAGCTGCATGACGCGTGAAAAATATGTGCGCCCGGCAAACTCAGTTAATGAAAAGTTGTTCCGCACCGATATGATTCCGCAGGACTCGGTGAGTATGGCAGCTGTTTCCTGGCGTGACATTTTTACAGATCCGCTGCTTCAGCAGCACATCTCCACCGCGCTGGAAAATAATCTGGATGTGCGGATTGCCTTGCAGAATATCGCAGCGGCAGATGCCTATCTGAAACAAAGCAAAGCAGCCTATGCTCCCACTTTATCTGCCGGGCCTAATTATACCTTGCAGACACAGTCTTTAAATACGCAGGCAGGAAAACTTTTATCTGCCCGCAAGTACAATGACCAGTTTGATCTGTCCGCCAATATGAGTTGGGAAGCCGATATCTGGGGCAAGCTGCGCGCACAGGAAAAGTCCCAATTGGCCAGTTACCTGGGAACCGTCGCGGCACATCAGGCAGTGAAAAGCGACCTGGTTGCAGCGGTGGCCTCGTCATACTATCAGCTGCTAACCTTTGATGACCAGAAGCGAATTATCAATGAAACAATTGCGCTGCGCCGTAAAAACCTGGAAACGACCCAGGCATTGAAAGATGCCGGAACCGTAACAGAAGTTGCTGTGCAGCAAAGTGAAGCATTGGTTTATAATGCAGAATCAATGCTTATTAATATTGATGTACAGATTGCTTTAGTGGAGAACGCCATGAGCGTACTGATGGATATGCCTGCGCATGCGATTCCGCGGTCCACCATTGCGCAGCAGCAAATTCCGGTCAGCCTGAAATTAGGATATCCGGCCAACCTGCTCAGTAACCGCCCCGATGTGAAAGCAGCAGAGTATCGCTTGATGTCAGCCTTTGAACTGACCAATGCTGCCCGCGCAAATTTTTACCCGACCTTAAGACTAACCGGTGGTGCAGGTCTGGCGGCAGCGGACATTGATCAATTGTTCAGTGCGAACGCTTTCTTTGCCAATATTGTGGCAGGACTGGCACAACCGATTTTAAATAAAAGGCAAATCCGCACCCAGTATGAAGTAAGTCAGGCCAACCGTGAAATTGCTTATCTTAATTTCAGAAAAGCCATTTCCCGTGCCGGCCGCGAGGTTTCGGATGCACTGAAGATTTACAATTCACAGGATGAATACATCGGTGTGAAAAGAAAAGAGATGGAAGCGTACCAAAAATCCGTGGAGTACTCTCAGGAACTGGTGAACTATGGTTTGGCCAATTACCTGGAAGTACTCAATGCTAGTGTAAACCAGCTGAATGCAGAACTGAATATTTCCAATGCAGAATACGCCAAACTGGATGCGGGCATTGAGCTGTACCGCGCTTTGGGTGGCGGCTGGCGCTAAGACTGTGGAGCTGCGTAATCGCTGAAAAACGGTTTGCAGAATTCCCACATTACCACACCGGCGCACACCGAAACATTCAGCGAGTGCTTGGTGCCCAGTTGCGGGATTTCCACGAAAGCATCGTAGTAATGGAGGGTGTCATCACTTAAGCCTTCCACTTCATTTCCTAAGACCAGGGCATAACTCTGGTCTTTTTTTATTTCAAAGGCGGAGAGCTGCTGTGAATCGGTAGTTTGTTCGATCCCGATGATTCGGCAACCGCGCTCTTTCAGTGTTTGCAAAGCAGTTGCGATATCTTTTTCATACGTCCAGGTTACACTTTCGGTTGCACCCAGGGCTGCTTTCTGGATTTCACGGTGGGGCGGTTGGGGCGTGATACCGCAAAGTATAATTTCCTGAATAAGGAAAGCATCAGCCGTGCGGAAAACAGCGCCCACATTGTGCATGCTACGGACATTATCTAATACAACGGTGACGGGAATTTTCGGCGTGTCGCGAAAGGTGTCCACGTCTATTCTTCCCAATTCCTCCAGTTTCAGTTTCTTTGTGGATGACATTTTTGTATTTTTGGCAAAACTAAGCTTTTCCTTTTGATCCCTTAAAATATTGCCGTGTCGAAGAAAGAAACCCCGCTGATGAAGCAGTACAATAGTATTAAGGCAAAATATCCTGATGCCCTTTTACTGTTTCGTATCGGTGATTTTTATGAAACTTTTGGTGAAGATGCCATCCGCACTTCGCAGATTCTGGGGATTGTACTCACCAAGCGGGCAAACGGTGACAGCCATACAGAACTGGCCGGTTTTCCGCACCATTCCATTGATTCTTATTTACCTAAGTTGGTGCGTGCCGGTTTGCGGGTAGCCATCTGCGATCAGCTCGAAGATCCCAAATCAGTAAAAGGCATCGTGAAACGCGGCGTGACCGAACTGGTGACACCGGGCGTTACCTTTAATGAACAAGTTCTGACTTCCAAGGAGAATAATTTCCTGATGGCGGTTCATAAAGAAAAAGAAAAATACGGCATTGCGCTGGTGGATGTGTCCACCGGCGAATTTCTTATTGCAGAAGGAAACCTGGATAAACTGCTGCATACCATTGCAACTTTTCAGCCCAGTGAAATCCTTTGCCAGCGATTGGTACAGTTACCTTCCCAACTCTCTTCACAACCGTTATATAAGCTGGAAGACTGGGCGTTTCAGTTCAACTTTGCCTATGAAAAACTGACCTCGCATTTTAAGACTACCTCGTTAAAAGGGTTTGGTGCAGAACAGTGTACGCTGGGCGTCACCGCAGCCGGTGCGATCTTCGCATATTTGGTGGAAGATACCCATCATGCTTTGCTTCAGCATATCACCAAACTGCAGGTGCTGCCTTCAGACGAATATCTGATGATGGACCAGTTCACGCTCCGCAACCTGGAAATTGTGCACCCAAGTCATCACGGTGGAAAGGCTTTGTTGCATATCGTCGATAAAACTTCGACCCCGATGGGTGGCCGCCTGCTGCGGCGCAGGCTGATTCTTCCCCTGAAAAATACAGCAGATATCAACCGCAGACTGGATCTGGTGGAATACTTAAATGAAGATGAAAATCTGCGCTATGATATCCTGCAGTTATTGAAAAGCATTTCAGATCTCGACCGTTTGCTGGGTAAACTGGCCTCGGATAAAATTTGTCCGAAAGAAATAGGATACCTGCGGCAGAGCCTGCAGCACATTGAAGAAATACGGTCGCTGCTGCATTCTCATGAGAAAATGCTGGCCTGGCTGGAACCGCTGCAAAGCTTTCAGGAACTGAACACTTACCTTGCCGAACGCCTGAACGAAGAATTACCGGTACAGCTGGCCAAAGGAAATGTGATCCGGGCCGGCATTTCCGAAGAACTGGACCGGCTGCGCGCACTGCAAACCAAAGGAAAGGATTTCCTCGATGAAATGTGCAACCGTGAAATAGAGCGCACCGGCATCAGCAGCCTTAAAATAAGCTTTAATAACGTCTTCGGGTATTATATTGAAGTGCGGAATACCCATAAAGATAAAGTACCTGCGGACTGGATCCGGAAGCAAACGCTGGTGAATGCGGAGCGTTACATTACCGAAGAACTGAAACAATACGAAGAGCAGATTCTGGGCGCGGAAGAAAAAATTGCCGCACTGGAACATGGCTTGTATCGCGAACTGTGCAGCCATGTGATGCTGTACATCGACCGCATCCAGGATAACTCCAAAATTATTGCGGAACTGGACTGTGCCGTGGGCCTGTCTGAACTGGCCGTGACGGAAAGTTACACCAAACCGAAAATCACGGAATCCTATGACATTTCACTTTCCGAGGCGCGGCATCCTATTATTGAAAATGCGCTGCCTTTGGGTGAAAAATATATTCCGAATGACTTGTTTCTTTCTCGTGAAACGCAGCAGATCATCATGGTAACCGGACCGAATATGGCGGGTAAATCCGCTATTCTGCGGCAAACGGCGATCATCTGCCTGCTGGCACAGATGGGCAGTTTTGTGCCGGCCAAACATGCGCAGATTGGCTTGCTGGATAAGATTTTCACCCGGGTAGGCGCTACCGATAATATCTCCTCCGGAGAATCTACCTTTATGGTGGAAATGAATGAAGCGGCGAACATTCTGAATAATATTTCTGACCGCAGCCTGGTGTTACTGGATGAAATCGGACGCGGAACCTCCACTTATGATGGCGTATCGATTGCTTGGGCCATTGCGGAATATCTGCATCAGCACCCGGCACAACCCAAAACCCTGTTTGCCACACATTACCATGAGCTGAATGAAATGACGGTAAACTTTCCGCGTATTAAGAATTTCCACGTGGCGATACAGGAAAGCCGCGGGAATATTATTTTCCTTCGTAAACTCTTGCCGGGCGGCAGTGAACACAGCTTCGGGATTCATGTCGCGAAACTGGCCGGCATGCCTGCCGCTGTGGTGCGCCGGGCCGGGGAAGTTTTGAAAACACTCGAAAGCAGCCGCTCGCAGGAACCCGACGGAAAGAAGACCAAAGCATTAACAGAAGAAAATATGCAGTTATCGTTCTTCCAGCTGGATGACCCGGTGCTGGAAAATATCCGCGAGGAACTGACGAAAATTGATATTAATACACTCACGCCCATTGAAGCGCTTATGAAACTAAATGCAATTAAAAAAATGACCGGTAAATAAGAATGTCTTTCTTTAGGTGACACGCCGTTTTGTGCTGGCTTCCACCCATTCTTCTTTCTTGCAATTCGTACACGTACCGGCAGGGCCAGGCACTTTTTCTTCTGTATATCCGCAGAAGGTGCAGGAATATAATCCCGCATTTTCAATTTGCCGCAGGGGATTTTGCAGCGAACCCAGCATAACCGACAGGCCGGGTTTTGTATCTTCTTCACTATAAAAGAAAACGCTGATGTCTCCGGAGGTTTCTTCGATGGCGGTTTCTATCTGCCCGAGTTGGGAAACGCCCTTTAACCTTAATTCAGAAAAGAATTCATCTCTGCCCAAGTTTTCTTTTTTAAAATTCTCTACGGAGAAAGTACCTTGCTCAATCAGGCAGATCGGTTTCCCTTCCAGGAGGGTTTCCAACCGTTTGGACTTTCCGACGAAATAAGTAATAACCGCGTAGAGCAGAATAATCACGACAAATACCACGACCGAAAAAATAATTCCCACATCCTGATAAAACATGGGGTCGCCGGCCGCAGAGCCAAGCCCGATGATGACCACCAGTTCAAACACGGAAAGTTGTTTCACGCCCCGTTTTCCCAGAATCCGCAAGCCCAGGATAATCACCAGAAACATAATGAGCGTACGGAGAACGACCTCAATGATAAAGGAAGCCTTTTCGGTGCCGAAAAGAACCTGATGCCAAAACGAATCTGCAGCAAGAATTGTCATAGTTTTATTATTAATAACAGAAACGAAGCTACAATAAAAAATGATTTCAGGAATGGATACTGATACGCAGCAATACGCACAGCTAAAGTTTTTTTGAGGGAAGAACGGTCCACTAATCTTTTAGAAAAAGAGGGATCAATCAAAATTTTGCAGATCTACCAGTTTACGGTACATTCCGTTGCGGTTGTATAGCTCGAGATGTGTGCCCTGTTCTACAATTTCGCCGCGTTCCATCACCACAATCCAGTCCGCTTTCTGAATGGTGGAGAGGCGGTGGGCAATTACCAGCGAGGTGCGGTTTTCCATCATTTTTTCTAAGGCTTCCTGCACGAATCGCTCACTCTCGGTATCGAGAGCGGAGGTGGCCTCATCCAGGATCATAATCGGCGGATTTTTCAGGACGGCTCTGGCGATGGAAACACGCTGTTTCTGGCCGCCCGAAAGTTTATTGCCATCGTCACCAATGTTGGTATGGTACTGCTCCGGCAGTTCTTCGATGAAGCGGTGCGCATTGGCAATTTTGGCCGCTTCTGTCACTTCCTGTTCGGTAGCATCGGCTTTACCCATCAGGATGTTGTTGTACACCGAATCATTAAATAACACGGATTCCTGGGTCACCATTCCCAAAAGCGAACGGTAGTCCTTCACGCTTAATTCTTTGATATCATGACCATCGACCAGAATGGCACCTTCGGAAACATCATAAAAACGCGTCAGCAAATTGGCAATCGTTGTTTTCCCGGAGCCGGACTGGCCTACCAGTGCCACCGTCTTTCCTTTCGGGATGTTCAAATTAAAGTTTTTCAGGATGACATTGTCTTTATCGTAATAAAACCCGATATTTTTAAACTCAATTCCTTTTTCTAAATTATGAATGCGGATCGGATTTTCAATTTCATCAATTTTTAAATCATAATCCAGCACTTCAGAGACGCGGTCCAGACTCGCCATCCCGCCCTGAATGTTGGATATCGCGCTGGAAAGTTTTTTCGCAGGATCCAGAATCTGGAAGAAAATCCCGATAAACACCAGAAAGGTTTCCGGTTCCATGGTCTGTTCGTTCAGAATCTGAACGCCGGCAAACCACGTGATAATCAGGATGGTAACTGAGCCCAGGAACTCGCTCATCGGAGAGGCCATTTCGCGGCGGCGGCTCATGCCGATGGCGTACTTCTGCCAATTCCCGGTTGTGGACACAAAACGGCGGCGGAGGATGCGGTCAGCGTTGAATATCTTAATGACTTTGGAGGATTTCAGCGTTTCATCTACCAGAGAAAACAAGCTCCCTAATTCTTCCTGTGCGGCGGTTGCCTGGCGCTTCAGGCTTTTGCCCACCCACGAAATCAGCCAGCCCATCACCGGAAAAACCAGCAGTGAAAATAAGGTGAGTTTCGGAGATAAAATAAACAACGTAATTAGTGAAGACAAAATCATAAATGGTGAATTGATCACGTCCACCAGGCTGCCCATAATACCACCTTCCACAGCACCGATGTCATTTGAAATCCGCGACATCATATCTCCTTTTCTTTTTTCGGTGAAGAAGGAAACCGGCAGCTTCAGGAACTTGTCGTACATCGCCGTCCGTAGGTCCATCGTAATTCCTACGCGATAATTTACCAGCAGGAAGGCGCCCAGATAACGGAAAATATTGCGCAACAGAAAAGCGACTGCGGTAATCGCACACAGAACAGCCAGAACCTGCACCGCGCCGTGTTTGTCAATCTCAGTCTGAATGGTATAGTATGCCCAGTCTTTGGCGTACCCGAAGAAATCCACAATTCTTCCCGAATAGACGGGCTGTATGCTGGTGTCCACTTTCTCCACCGTTCCGAACATCAATCCCAGAATCGGCAGCATGGTGGCCACCGAAAAGATATTGAGCACGGAATACATGATATTAAAAAAGATACTTGCGAAAAGATATTTTTTATGGGGACGGGCGAAAAAGAGGATTCTCTGGAAGGGCTTCATTGAATAAATTGAGTTGCGAAATTACGCAATTTTGAGCAGGCGCTTTTTATCTTTTCAGTTTCAGTTGGTTGTTATAGGCAGGATTGAAGGCAGCGGGTGAAAGATTTTCTACGGTTCTGCCAAAATGATTGATAATTGCCGTCAGGTTCGGTACTTTAATAACATCCATATCGTCGTTCAGCTGATGGTAATGCCGCGCGGTATTCATGTCGACCGTAGAAAAAGAATGCGCAACCACGCCCTTTTTCGCGAAACTGATATTGTCGGAACGGTAAAAAAGCTGCTGTTTCAGATAAGGGTCTGCGGCAATGGAGAAACCAGAAGGTGCCGCGGCGGTCAGTATTTCATGAAGGTTGGACACGTTATTGCCGGTCATATACACGGCGTTCGCACCAAAAGCGGAAACGGTACCCAGCATTTCAAAGTTAAAAAGAGCGGCCGTGTTTTTCCACAAAGGTTGCAGGGCAGGCAGATCAGCGAGCGCTTTCGAGCCTTTCATTCCTTTTTCTTCACCGTTAAAAGCCATATAAACTAAAGTGAACTCCGGTTTCTTTTCTTTAAAATAATCAGAAAGTGCAATAACGGCCGCTGTTCCGCTCGCATTATCGTCGGCTCCGTTGTAGATGGTGTCGGTTCCCGATTTTGCAGTGCCGATATGGTCGAAATGCCCGGCAAAGGCAATGGTTTTTTCAGAATTTCCTTTTTGCAGGCCGCAGACGTTATAAGTGATTTGCCCTTTATATTCAAAAGGAATAAGATACGACTCACCAAAACAGAAGTCCAGCCGGTTGGCAGCAAATTGTCGGGCAATGTACACAGCCGCTGAATCATTTTCAGGGGTGCCGATATCGCGGCCTTTCATTTCATCGGAAGCCAGAAAGGAAACCAGCGACTCCACGCGGTTTTCGGAAATCTGGCCAAAGGCGGCTATTTGCAGTAAACAAAACAGGGCAATGGAGATTTTCTTCATTCAATTAAATTTAAAATAAAGATACAAATCACCAGCACATAAAAAAACAGCTCCCGGCTGGAAGCTGTTTCACTCAAAAAAAAGCGTTGTACGTTTAGCGGAGCCTGTCCACAGATTTTACGAGCCGCTCATCTTTCCGGATGTATACATTGGCAATCAGCAAAGAGATAATCGCCAGCAACGGAAAGAGGGGCTCAATACCCTTCTCAGGAAAATCCATTCCTCCGGGTAAGGTGAGTAGCCAGTACGCCAGTAAACCGAGCAACAATATGTTAATCACCAGGCTGATCTTATTCAGCAGGATTTGTCTCTTGCGGTCCTTGTAACTTAAAATACTGATGAAACCGAATAAAACCAGCGCCACACATACCACCGAAATAAACGGCACGGGTCCGAACAGTGAAAAGTCCTGCCCGGTAATAAAAAGAAATACGGCACCCAGGATGGCTAAAAAGATCCAGACCGTCTGTATTCTCTGCAGCATAGTATTCGTTTCAGGCTACAAAACTAATAATAATTTTTGCATTTTTGAAAAATAAACGTAGATTTGCACATGTAATACTCCTTCATTAAGTACAAGTCGCCTGACTTAACTTTCTTACTTACATATACTTATAAATTACATTTTTGCGTAACATTTATGTTCAATATTGAAACGTTACGGTCGAAATCCGATGCGGATCTCACCAAAATTACCAGTGATCTGGGCATTAAACTTGGAAAGAACAGCAGCGAAGAAGATAAAATCTTTGCCATCCTGGATTTTCAGGCTTCCAATTCCAAAGTAGCCAAAGAATACTACAACGCCACGGAAAACACCGGCACCCCAGAAATCACTGAAAAACCGGCACCGAAGAAAGCACCCGCTAAAAAAGCCGCTCCGCGCAAAAAAGCGGAGAAAAAGGAAGAAGCGCCTGCTGCAGACAGTTCCGCCCGGGAAACAGAACCCACCGAAAAACCTGCTCCGGCTCCGCAAGAAAAACCAGCAGAACAAGAAGTCCAAGCAGATCCTGCTGCCGAGGAAAAACCAAAGCCGGCACAAAAGAAAAAACGCACCCGCACTCCGAATAAGCCTGAAGCAGAAACTGATCAAAGTACCGCTGCTGATTCCACACCCCAGGCTTCTGCTGAGACACAGGCAGACACTGCAGCCAAACCGGCACATTCCCATAAACAAAAAGGCGGATCGCACGACAACAACAATAGCAACAACGGCAACAATAACGGTAACAATAACGGTAACAACAACGGGAACAGCAACAACAAAAAGGAGCAGCACCAGCATAAAAACCAGCAACAGAATAACCGCCATCAGCAGAAAAATCAGCAAAACGACCAGAATGATGATTCCAAAAAGGAATTTAATTTTGACGGGCTGGTGACCATTGAAGGCGTGCTGGAAATCCTGCCGGACAACTACGGATTCCTGCGTTCGTCTGATTTCTCCTATATTTCTTCTCCGGATGATGTGTATGTGTCAACGAACCAGATCCGCAACTACGGCCTGAAGACCGGTGATACCGTGAAAGGAATTGTGCGTTTGCCGAAAGAAGGAGAGAAATACTTTTCTTTATTAAAGCCAACGGAAGTGAACGGCCGCGATCTGCAGTTCATCAAAGATCGGGTAGCGTTTGAATTCCTGACGCCTTTGTTCCCGGAAGAAAAATTTAACCTGACCGGCAAGAATTCCACGCATTCTTCACGGATTGTGGATTTGTTTACACCGATTGGGAAAGGCCAGCGTGCCATGATTGTGGCGCAGCCGAAAACCGGTAAAACAATGTTGCTGAAAGAGATTGCCAATTCCATCTCTGCCAACCATCCGGAAGCCTATATGATGATTCTGCTTATTGACGAACGCCCGGAAGAGGTAACCGATATGGAGCGCAGCGTAAATGCGGAAGTGATTGCTTCCACTTTCGATGAGCCGGCAGAAAAGCATGTGAAAGTGGCCAACCTGGTCCTGTCCAAAGCACAGCGCATGGTGGAATGCGGACATGATGTCGTAATATTGCTGGACTCGATTACAAGGCTGGCACGTGCTTATAATACCGTAACGCCTGCTTCCGGTAAGATACTTTCCGGTGGGGTGGATGCCAACGCACTGCACAAACCAAAACGTTTCTTCGGGGCCGCCAGAAACATCGAAGGTGGTGGGTCCCTGACGATTATCGCTACGGCGCTGATTGATACAGGTTCCAAAATGGATGAGGTGATCTTTGAGGAGTTTAAAGGAACCGGGAATATGGAGCTGCAATTGGATCGTAAGATTGCCAACAAGCGAATTTACCCGGCCATTGACCTGGTGGCTTCCAGTACACGCCGCGACGATCTGCTGCTGGATGAAACTGCGCAGCAGCGTATGTGGATTCTGCGTAAGTATCTGGCCGATATGAACCCAGTGGAAGCGATGGAGTTTGTGAATAAAAACATTAAGGGCACCATCAGCAATGAAGAGTTTCTGATGTCAATGAACAGATAAAATAATTAGTATTAAAAATATTAAACCGTGTCGGAACAATCTGACACGGTTTTTATTTGAATATAACAAAATGTATAGTTTATCTTACAATATACTCATAGACAATTTTAGTTGTAGAGGTACCATCTGCAGATTTGCGAACTGATTCTATGGGCATTCCCTGTTCATTGTATTTATGTGTATAGGTACTTGTACTTCCGTTTGACCAGTTGTTGTCACCATACTTGGAACTGTATTTTTCGGTTGCAATAGTGTTTTCGCTAATTACCTCAGCGTCTGAATGCAGCAGCCTGATATACGGATTCATATAAGAATAAGCACTGCGGTTTGTCGTGTATGTGTTTTCGTACTTGGACTGACTGCTTGAGGTGGTGAAAAGTTCTGTTATGATGTTATTGCCGGAATAGGTAAATGAAGTTGAATAAGGTCTGGTGCACCCCGGCGTTTCGCAAACTTTAACATCCACAAGTTTTCCCACAGAATTATATGTATAAAAAGTGTCATCAACAAAACTGTTTCCAGATCGGCTAGATGACTTGGTCAGCTTCGTATCTTCATAAATATATGTTTGTGTGACTTCTACATTGTCATAATAGGCCATGCCTTTAGTGGGTTTCCCCTCGCTGTCATAGGTGAAATCTATTCTGCTGCCATCACCCTCATCAATGGTTATAATCTGAGACTTGTCATTGTATTTATAAATGGTCACATCAGTGCCATCACCATACATACTGCTATTAATCGTGGTAACTTTACTCACCAGCCAGGTTTGTTCATTCGGTTGATCATCACGATCGCTGTCACAGGAGCTTAAACCGATCGCAACGATCGCCATACTAAAAATAAATTTATATTTCATTTGTTTTAAAATTTATTCAAAGAAAACAAAAATTTATGTACAGGAAAGGAAATCTCTCATAAAATATTCAAAAATAGATAAGCTAAGAATTAAGTACCAAGCACGATTTTTGCATTAAAAGATTTTAATCATTAAATTTACGTTTAAATAAAACTATCAAATTATGTTTACATTACCTGATTTAGGATATGCGTACGACGCTTTAGAACCAACCATCGATGCGAAAACCATGGAAATCCATTACACAAAGCACCACCAGGGCTACGTGGATAACCTAAATAAAGCAGTGGAAGGAACTGATTTAGCAGATAAATCTATCGAGGAAGTATGCAAAACAGGAACTGACAAACCAGCAGTCCGCAACAACGGCGGTGGCCACTATAACCACAGCCTTTTCTGGAAACTGATTGCACCGGGTGGCAGCAAAGAACCGGTTGGGAAAGTGAAGGAAGCTTTGGAAAGTTACGGCGGAATGGAGAAATTCAAAACAGATTTTGCCGAAGCAGCCAAAACAAGATTTGGTTCCGGCTGGGCGTGGTTGATCAAAAATGAAGATGGTTCCCTCGCGGTAACATCCACTCCGAACCAGGATAACCCGCTGATGCCGCAGGCTGATAAAAACGGAACGCCTATTCTGGGAATTGATGTGTGGGAGCATGCGTACTATCTCAACTACCAAAACCGTCGTCCGGATTATGTATCGGCCTTCTTCGATATCATCAACTGGGATGAGGTGGAAAGACTGTACAACGCCTAGTTTCTAAAAGCATGTGTACAACAAAAGTTCAGGATTCGTCCTGAACTTTTTTTATTTACCGGATATCGGCCGGAGAGATTCCCTGCAGGCGTAAACCATATTTCCAGCCGACATAGGCGAACACCTGATAAAGTTTGTACTCGAACTTAAGTCCGTAATCAATGGTGGGATCGTAATCAATGGCGGATTCAATAATGTTTCGGTAGCGCCCGGAGTAATAATAAGAGTTCCACTCGCTCACCAGAAAACGGTTCTTTGATTTCAGGTACGATTCAGAATACATACTCATCGGTTTGGCCACAGCATTCAGGAAGTAATCGTACTGGCTGTCGAACACGATCAGGTCATATTCGTCATCCTCGTTTTTCTGCGCCTGGATCTTTTGTTCTTTGTCTTTGTTTATAGCTTTTGGGCCGGTGCAACTCAGGCTAAAGAGAAACAACAGACTGTATATTAAATATTTCATTGGATTTATATTTTAAATTCAGACATCAAATATATCACCAAAAAAACCGCTTCATTTCTGAAACGGTTTTAACTTTAATATATTAATTTGCTTCGCGCTGCACGACCACAAAAGCAGGGAAGTGGTCACTGTAGCCGCCGGTATAGCGGTCGCCATCCCAGGAACGCAGCGGATAGCCCTTCCAGTTGCCCTCCTTATTGATCAGATACGGCGGTGCAAAAACTTCGGTTCGGTAAACTGAATATTCTTTTCCAACCTGGTCTGAAATCAGATTGCCCGATACGATAATCTGGTCAAACAGATTTCCGGAATCGCGGTAGGCCAGGGATGCAACCCCTTTTTTGTATAAAGGATACATCAGGTTCAGATACGGCATTTCCGGGCTCAGTTGTTTTGGTTGCAAAGCAGCTTTCAGATAGTTTTTCAAACTGGTGCTCACCGGATCGTCGTTGAAATCGCCCATCGCAAATAGTTTTGCGGAAGGATCCTGCGCGCGCACGCTGTCCATCTGTTGTTTCAGGACCGCTGCAGCTGCATTTCTCCGGGGCAGGGAACGCGCCTCGCCACCGCTCCGGGAAGGCCAGTGGTTCATGAACAAAGCAATTTTTTCGTTATCCAGGAAGCCGGTGGCTACCAGTACATCACGGGTGTAACTTCTTTTGCCGTCATCATTAAATATTTTCACTTCTTTTTTAAGTGAATTGCTCGGCGTAAACCTTCTTTTCTGATAAATCAAAGCCACATCGATTCCGCGCGCATCGAACGAGTTGTAATGAATAATGCCGTAGTCATATTTAGCCAGCAGCGGATGTTTCACCAGATCTTCAATCACCTGACGATTTTCCACCTCAATCAGGCCCACGACCGCCGGCGGAATATTGCCGGTATATTGCGCACCCATTTCAGAGATCACCTTCGCGATGTTGGCAATTTTCTGGTTGTATTTTTTACTGTTCCAGTTCTTTGGGCTGTTAACCGTGAAATCATCTGCCAGGATCTGGCGGCGGATTACTTTTTTGCCTTTCAGTAATTCATTGCTCCAGGGGCCGCGGTATTCTTCCGTTACTTCCAGATATTTCAAAGAGTCAAGCGGGACGCTGCGGTGAAAAGCGGGATTGCTGAAGTCCTTGGTGCCATCAATATAATCGGCAGACGGAATGGTATCGAACAGGTTCTCCACATTCATGAAGCCTATGGTAGCTACTTTTCTCAGTTGCCCTTTTTGCTGCGCGCCAGCGTAGCAAAACAGAGCGATTAATAAGAGGCTGCTGAGTTTTTTCATTGTAAATAATGTACTAATTATATAATGCAAAGTTAATAATAAAAAACAGGATTTTTCCGGGGAAGCAGGTTATCCAACTTTTATCATGTTACCCTCTGACAGAGGTTTTTAAATAAATCTTTTACGGATATTATTCTTAAATTTGCGCACATATCATACAACTGATTAATAAAGTAATCAGAAGTCAAAACTAATTTAACGAAGATGATTAAAAAGCTATCTTTAATCTCAATGTTCACTTTGTTGCCGGCCTCCTTTTATTTTGCGCAAACTACTGTGTATGCGTATCTGAAAGATGCAGATGGAAATCCGGTGGAAAGTGCAGAGATCGACCTGAAAGGAACAGGGAAAGAGGTGAAAGCGGACAAAATCGGCTACTTCCAGTTCGTGGATCTGGAAGCGGGCAATTACCAGATCGTGATCACCAAGCCGGCGTACGAAACCAAAGTAATGGAGTTCGACGTGACCGATGAAAAACGCAAGGACCTCGGTGTGGTCACCTTGTACAGCAGTTTAACCGGTGCTGAGCAGGGCCTCGCCATTATCGAAGCGACCGGTGATGAGGAGAATGCCAGCCAGGGAACCACCGTGGGACTGCTCCAGTCTTCCCAGGATGTGTTCAGCCGCATTGCTGCCTTCGACCTGGGTGCCTACTGGTTCCGTCCGCGCGGAATTGATGGCCGTACCGGTGAAACCATGATGAATGGGGTGAGCATGGTGAAAGCCGACAACGGAAATGTGGACTTCAGCAACTGGGGCGGTCTCAACGAGATTACGCGTTATCCGGAAATCTCGGCGAACCACGCTCCGTCTGAATATGCTTTCGGTGGGGCCAGTTCTGTGATTTATAAAAACACCAATGCCGGAGATTACCGCAAAGGTTTCCAGGCAACCTATTCCTTAACCAACCGAAATTACCGCAACCGCGCCTCCCTGCGCTACAGTTCGGGAATGAACAAAAACGGCTGGGCGTACACCATCATGGGCGCGCGCCGCTGGGCACAGGAAGGAATTCAGGAAGGAACTTTTTATGATGCGTATGGCGCATTTTTGGGGATTGAAAAGAAATTTAATGATTCCCATTCCCTGAGCTTCAGCGCTTTTGCAGCACCGTATCGCCGTTCTACCGCGAGCCCGAGTACGCAGGAAGTGTATGACTACCGCGGTGTTCATTACAACTCTTACTGGGGCTACCAGGACGGCAAGAAACGCAGCGAGCGTGTGCGCGAAGGTTTCCAGCCTATATTCCAACTGCAGGATTTCTGGAAGATCAATGATAAATCCAGTTTGCGTACCGCTATTTCCTATCAGTTTGGTAAAGATAAAAGTGCCCGCCTGGACTGGCAGAACGTGAGCAATCCATCGCCGACGTACTACCGAAACCTGCCAAGCTATTTCGATTCCCTGGATCCGAATGCTTCCGTGACCGTAGGTCCGAATGAAATCATGACAACAGCGCAGGATGCATTTCAAACAGCGCTGGCCGGCTGGCAGAGCGGTGATCCCGCCATTACGCAGCTGGACTGGAATGCATTGTACCGCCGCAATATGAATCAGCAGGCCGCTGATTATTATGGCGTAACCGGAAGACGGTCACTGTATTTTCAGGTGAACGATGTCAGTGATGATAAGATTTTTAATGCCGGCACACACTTTACCCATGACTTCAGTGAAACGACCCGTTTTCTGCTAAACCTTTCCTATCAGAACTATAAGTCTGAGTTGTACCGCGAAGTGAAAGACCTGCTGGGAGGAGACTTTGCGCTGAACCGGGATCCTTTTTCCGATACCAATCAGCCCGGCAAAAGCGGTCTGTATAATGCCGGTGAGGACCAGGTAACCAAACGCGTGGGAGATAAAATTAACTATGACTATATTTTCACCCGCCAGGAAGTGAAGTTCAATCCGGGATTGAAATTCCAGACCGGGAAATTTGATGCTTTTGTGTCCGGATTAGCGGGCTATTCTGTTTCTAACCGCGAAGGTTTATTTAACCATTATTTATATAAAGATTCCTACGGCAAAAGCGAGAATTTTGATTTCTGGAATTTTGGTTTAAAAGGACAGGTGGTGTATAAGGCAGACGGACGAAACTTCTTTGTTTATAATGGCGCTTATTTCTCACAGGCACCTTTCCTGGAAGATTTATTCATCAACCCACGTGTTAATGCCTCCGTGGCGCCGAACGTGAGAAATGCAGTGGTGAATGCGAATGACCTGAGCTTTGTTCACAACAGCCCGTTTGTGAAACTCAGATTAACCGGATATATCGTCAATACAGAAAATGACACCAACGTTCAGCGTTTCTTTGCCGACGGAATCCAGCTGCAAAGCACTAGTGCGGAAGGTGAAGTTACCAGCGTACAGAGTGCTTTTGTAACACAGGTCATGTCTAATCTGAACAAAAGAAACCTCGGCGCGGAACTGGGTGTTGACGTAAAACTGTCGCCGACCTTATCGGCACAGGGTCTTGCCAGCTACGGTCAGTTCACCTATCAGAATGACCCGAATGTATATTTTGCCTCCGATGCGGCAGGAGTCTTTGAAAACGGCAAAGCCTATCAGGACCTGGGTAAAGCCTATCTGAAGAATTACCGCATGGGCGGAACGCCGCAGCAGGGATATTCCATCGGATTGCGCTACAACTCACCGAAATATTGGTGGATCGGCGGAAACTGGAATTATCTGGATGATAACTTCCTGGATCCTTCCGCACTTACCCGCACCGAGCGTTTTGTGCAGAACCCGGTCACTGGAGCTCCGTACGCCGGACTCACGGAATCTGATCTTCGGCGCGTATTGCAGCCAACACAATTGCCGGCCGCTTTCTTCTTTAATGCAAACGCGGGGAAATCATGGAGACTGGGTAGTTATTACGTGCTGCTAACTGCTTCTGTTAACAACATCCTGAACAACAAGCGCTACATCACCGGTGGATTTGAGCAAACCCGAAACGTAGCATATCCGCGTTTTGTGGAAGAAAATAACCGCGAGATGCCGCTGTTCGGCCCTAAATACTGGTACACACAGGGAACATCCTATTTCGTAAACCTGCAGGTACGTTTTTAATTAACCAAGAATTATAAAATACACAACAATGAATCTTAAACAATATTTTAAAACCGCTTTTATCGTTGCGTGTTCAGCGCTGGCAGTAACTGCCTGTGTGGATAAGGACGAGTGGGAAACGCCACCGATTAACTGCAACAATAAATTTGATGCGCCTACCAAAACACTGGCCGAGGTAAAGGCCATGGCGCCGTCCTCAGGATATCTTCTGATTGAGGATGACCTGATTTTTGACGGCTATATTATCTCATCTGATGAGAATGGTAACTTTTATAAATCAATCGTGTTCCAGGATAAGCCGGAAAACCCAACGGCCGGCCTGCAAATGGAAGTAGACCGCAGCAGCAACTATGCTGATTTTCCGGTAGGGATGCACGTGAGAATTAACGCAAAAGGCCTGCGCCTGGGACTGGACCGCGGAACTGTGAAACTGGGTTCTGTGGACCCAACTTACAATATTGGCCGAATTCCAAGTGTATTGCTCTCCCGGTATATTTCTGCCGTATGTGATGGAAATAATGCGGATATCGCTACCATTAAACCGGTACAGTTGAGCAAACTCTCCGACGCTAAAAATGAGAAATATATCAATACACTGGTTTCTGTTTCAGGTGTGCAGTTTGAAGAATCTCAACTGAATAAACAGTACATCGATTACGTAAACGGTGAAGGAAAAGACACCAACCGTGCCCTGCAGGACCTGACCGGTGGTACTGCTCCCATAAGAAGCTCCGGTTTTGCGAAATATGGTTCAGCCCTGTTGCCAACCGGAAGCGGGACCGTTACCTTTGTGGTTAGCCGTTACAACAGCGAATATCAAATGCTGATCCGCGGTCTGAACGATGTACAACTTAATGACAAGCGTCTTGCCATCACGGTGGAAACTTTTGAATCGTACACAAGCGGAACAAAGGATTTTGGTACCAAATATTATAACACTTCAGTTACAGGAAGCCGCCTTTGGGAAGTAAGAGAGTACAGCTCCAATAAATATATCCAGATTTCCGGTCTGAACCAGGGGTTGGTGAAAACCCACTTTGCAGTTCCGGTTAATTTCGATCAGCAGTCTAAACTGTCGTTTAAAACCAACGCAGGATATTACAATGGTGAGACCCTTAGCGTATATTATTCAACCAACTATAACCCAGCCAATCCTGGAGCGGCTACTTTAGTTGATATCACTGACCAGTTTGACATCTCTAAAGGTAAAAATGGTCCTGCCGGTGCTGCCAATTATGAAGATAGTTTCCGTCCAAGTGGAACCGGTACTTTCACTGCGCAGGGCGAAGGGTATATCATTTTTGAATATAATTCCAATTCAGTTAACAACAGCGGTGTATCCACAGTGATGCAGCTGGATGATATTAATATTAATTAAAAGATCAATACGTGCTTTTGAAGCGGTGGAAAACCGCTTTAAAAGTATCGCATGAGATGTTTAAATAATTATATAAAGAGCTACTTCCGCGAGGAGGTGGCTCTTTGCTTATGTGCAGAATGGGCAGGTCCAAAGGTTAGACAGAACTCTGTCCGGTATGGCTGAGAAGTTGAGTTGGCAGCTAACCATTTAGCAAAGGAAACACTTCTGTGATGTTGCATGTTCTTAATAACGACCTAAAAAAACCGGGTGCAATTGCATCCGGTTCACTGTCTTTTCTTAGTTGCGTTTTACTTAAAAACTAACTTCATCTACTTCCTTGCCGCGCTGGAACTTAATCGTTTTTTGTACACCACGGTAGGCAATATTGACCAGGTTCAGTTGTTTCGGGAACGTGGCCAGCATAATGGAGTTTTTAATTTTAATCGTGCTGATATCGGTAATCCCTCCTGCTTCAAAATACACCCAGACGGATTCACCGTTTACCTGGCTTCCCGTAAAGGTGAGGGTGCGGGACGAGCCGTTCACATAGACATCAAAATTATTATTGACATACTTTTTAACTTCAGCTTCAAAACCGGCCGTGTTGGGATTTATTTTGATCGCATCGGAAATATGCGAGGTATTCATTTTTGTAGTGAATTTCAGCTTCTTACTCCCTTCGAGGTAATCTACTTTCGTCATCGAGGAGTAAAATTCTGCAACCGCAAAACTCATCATCAGCATCGATGCAAAAATTAATAAACTATATAAAAATTTTTTCATCTTCCTTTAAATTGTAGTTGTAATTCTCAAATATGATGCCAATCAGAAGTTCACGTTAACCGTGTATTTATCATAAAATGCCTTAATGTGCGCCACGGCTTCATCTGCTGTATCCACCACACGATAGAGCTCCAGATCTCCCTCAGAGATGAGTTTGTTGGCGAGCAAAACATCGGTAAACCAATCCAGCAAACCGGACCAGAATTTTGAACCCACCAGCACAATCGGGAACTTGCCGATCTTATCCGTCTGGATCAGGGTGATTGCCTCCATCAGTTCATCCAGTGTTCCAAAACCGCCCGGCATCACAATGAAGCCCTGGGAATATTTCACGAACATTACTTTCCTAACGAAGAAATAATCAAAATCAATACTTAACCCTTTGTCGATATAGGGATTAAAATGCTGCTCAAAAGGAAGGTCAATATTTAAACCAATGGATTTTCCGCCGCCGTTTCGTGCGCCGCGGTTCCCGGCCTCCATAATTCCGGGCCCGCCACCGGTGATGATCCCGAAACCGATATCGGTAATCTTTTCCGCGATTTCAGTAGCGAGTTTATAATAGGGATCCTCAGGCTTCAGTCGTGCTGACCCGAAAATAGAAACGCATGGCCCGATCTTGGCCATCTTCTCGTATCCGTCCACGAATTCCGACATGACCTTAAAAACCATCCAGCTGTCCTTGGTTACGGTTTCGTCCCAGGTTTTTTCCTTAAAAGATTTTTGAATTTTCTGATCTATTTCAAAAGCGCTCCCTGCGGCAAGCTTGGTTTTGCCTTTTCCTCTTTCTATTTTGCTCATCTATTTAAATATTTTTTCGGCCTCCTGCACAGATTCCGGTCTGCCCACATCTACGATGACGGCTGAGTGCTGATAGCCATGAATGTTTTCAGTATGCATCAGGTCCAGGTATTCCTTCATAATGGAAAATGAACCGGTGCGGCGGATTTTATTAAAAATACGGGCGTTCAGGCAATGGATTCCACTGAAGGCAAGTTCCTGCAATGATCCCGCGGGCGCCGCCAGGTTTTCTTCGCCGGTGCTCATATTGCGCCAGCCTTTCAGCTGCATTTCCTCATTAAACAAAAGCTTGCGTGAACTGTTCCGGTCTGATACTGCTAATGTAGCAAAATCATTTTTGGCCAAATGGTAGTCAACAAAGGAATTGAGATCCAGATCAGTGAGAATGTCAGCGTTCATGACCAGGAAATCTGTACTGTCTTCCAGCAGCGCACGCGCAAAAAGCAGGCCACCGCCGGTTTCCAGCAGCATTTCTTTTTCATCCGACAACTGAACCGAAACGCCGAAATTGTCATTTTTTTTCAGGAACTCCCGGATTTGGTCGCCGAAATGATGGATATTAATCACAAAATGGGTAATTCCGAAACCTTTGAGGTACAGAATATTTCTTTCCAGCAGCGGCACACCGTTCACGGGAGCCAACGCTTTCGGATGGTGATCAGTGAAAGGGCGCAACCTGGTTCCCTTTCCGGCCGCGAAAATTAATGCTTTCATTACAACCCGGAATCAGCAATACACAACTGCGGTTGCTCATCATGAATCAGTTTAACGGTCGCCTGCGGATATTTCTTCCGAAGAAAAGCAGCCGTTTGATCTGCGGCATATACCGAACGGTGCTGTCCGCCGGTGCAGCCGAAATTAACCTGCAGATGTTCAAAACCGCGGGATAAATAATTTTCTACATTAATGGAAATAAGGTCTTGCACCAATTTTAGGAACTGCGGCATATCGGTTTGTGTTTCCAGGAATTCCTGCACACCCACATCGCAGCCGGTCTGGTCGCAATATTCCTGTTGCCGGCCCGGATTCAGGATTCCGCGGCAATCGAAGGCAAAACCGCCGCCGTTGCCGGAACTATCTTTGGGAATGCCTCCCTTTTTATATGAAAAACTGTGTACTTCTATGGTTAAACTCATAAGATATATTTTTAAAATCAGCGCTGACGGCTGTTTATTAAGGTTGCTATTTTCGCAGCGGTATCTTCGCTGTTTAAAGTTTGAATTAAATTTCTGAGTTCCGGATATTGTGGCATTTCTTCCCATTCTTCCGTAAAGTTGACCAGATTAAGAATACCGGGTCTGAGGCTGCTGATGAAGTGGGGTTTTCGTTGGACCAAGCCACGGAAACCATACGCGCCGAGCACCTGCAGAAAACGAATGAGTTTTAGCGGCATAAAGGATTGCTGCAAAACGCTCACAGTTTCTTCCTCCTTCCACAAGGAGTAGTAGTAAGAAACCATCTCAGTTCGGAACGCTTGCGTAAACGGCGCACTTGCCTGATAAAGAAAGGAAATGACATCGTACATCAGCGGGCCTTCCATCGCGGCCTGGTAATCGATAAAGAAAACATCCGCTTTGTCATTAAGCATGATATTCCTCGCCTGAAAGTCGCGCATCATAATGCCCCTGGGTTGCAGTTTACTTACCCGCTCAATAATTTCCCGGAATTCCGCAAGCAGTTTTCCTTTATGATAAGGAAGCTCCAGCATATCAGCGATATAGGCTTTAAAGTAATATAGATCGCTGGTAACCGGCAGTTCATCATAAGAGGCGTACTCATAGGACCTGCTGAAATTTATTTTACCAAACGTTGCTTTCTGCAGATGATATAATTTACGAAGAACCTGCTGCACCGTCGTTTTTATTTCATCAACTGGCGGATTTGTCTTAAACCATTCTGCCAGTGTCTGTGTGCCCAGAAACTCCTGCACGTACATCGTGCGGTCCGCAGAAACGGTGAAGATTTTGGGCGTGTTGAGTTTTAAATTCTGAAAGACCTGGGACAGATAGAGAAAACTTTCATTCTCCGCAATATGATGATTGGCGGTAAGGATGTATCTGGTATTATTTGCAGACGCAACGTAATTCATCCGCGCTGAGCCGCTGGCTGCCAGTGGCTGAAAAACATCTGCAGCACTGCCGGCAAAATTTTCGAAAAACTGGCGGGCTTCGTCGGTAGTCATAGGGTCACAAATATAGCAATTTCCTGTTTTAAAGCAGTATATTTGCGCCTATGTGGAAGGATTTCAAGCCGGTACTGAAAATGCTGCTGCGGTTTGTACTGCTGTATGTGGTGCTGGTGGGCGCGTATCAGCTTTATCTGAACGGCCACCGCGATCACGGTCTGGATCCGCTTTCTGATTGGGTGATGCGCCAGGTAGCGATGGTCCAGGAATGGTTGGGGTATACCACTTTGCTGGTGCCCGGTCAACCGCTGGAGGAAACCACCTATTTCTACATAAACGGGCAATATGTGACCCGGATGGTGGAAGGCTGCAACGCCGTGTCTGTCATTATTTTATTCCTTGCTTTTATTTTTGCTTTTTACAGTGGGTTGCGCACCTTTTTATTTGCATTTGGCGGTGTAATTATATTACATATCATCAATGTGTTGCGAATTGCCGGGCTTAATCTCCTGGTGCTGCATTATCCGCATTACACCAAAATCGGACACGACTATTTCTTTCCCGCCATTATTTATGGAACCGTCGTGCTGCTCTGGCTTCTTTGGATTAAAGGTTTTGTTCTTAAAAGTGCGGCCAAATGAAATGGGTGCGCTGGCTTTTAATGATAGTTGCCCTGGCCGGGCTGGTGGCTGTGCGCATGCTGGAAACCAAAGTGTTTTATGATCCGTTGCGCGACTATTTTCTGCTGGCAGACCGGCATGCCGTTTTTCCGCCGTATGAAATGCCTAAGCTGGTGCTGAATCACTTGTTCAGGTTTGCATTAAATCTCTTCTTTTCTTTACTGTTAATTCAGGTGCTTTTCCGGAATAAGGTCTGGACGAAACAGGCTGCACTTCTGATCGCACTTGTTTTCCTGATTACATTTCCCTTGTATTTATACGCAGTACACACTCAGTTTGAAATCGGCTACCTTTTCTCTTTTTATATGCGGAGGTTTGTCATACAGCCTTTAACGGTTTTATTATTGGTGCCGTTGTTTTATTACCGTTCGCGTCTTGCTCAAAATGCAGCTTAAAGGCCGTGTTTACGGTGCTGGCTAAGCGTTTCCGAAGTCCAGGGAATTTTTTTCTTCAAAGGCAGCTGCCGGACAGGGCAATTTTGCATGGTGCAAATTGAACAGGAAATTTTGCGGCAGTCATCAATATGGAAATTAAGTTCCACCGGCCTGCTGGCGTTCGCGCCGATCAGCTGGTATACTTCCTCCAGTTCCTGATGTGCGCGCCGTAATTCATAATACCAGGGCAAAGTCATGTGCGCATCAATATGCAGCCGGCTGCCATGCTGCTGAATACGGACGTTGTGCAGATCAATCCACTGTGGCTTTCGGTGTTCTTCCAGCAGTACCGCCAGATCAGCAAGCAGTGTTTCATCAGCCTCGTCCATTATTCCGCTCAGCGCCGTGCGCAGAATCCTGTATCCCACATAAATAATGTAGAGGCCAAAACATGCGGCAATAGCAGGGTCCGCCCAGTACCATCCGGTGAGATGGACGATGAGAAGTCCAGCTACAATTGCGACAGTGGTCAGCGTATCTGTTTTCAAATGTTTCCCGGAGCTCTGCAATACCAGTGAGTTCTCGCGCACGCCGCGCAGCCAGGAAATATGCCCCAGAATGTAATTGACAACGGCCGTGCCCGCGATGATCAGGATTCCCCATTCCAGCTTTTGGGGCGTATTCCCATTGATGAGCGAAACTGCACTTTGCACGATGATGATGGCACCGGCCACCATAATCAGTCCGCCCTCAATACCCGAAGTGATAAACTCCACTTTACCGTGCCCGTACGGATGCTCGGGGTCACGTGGCTTAGCTGCCAGAGCAAGTGCGTACAACCCCATGAAGGCAGCCATAATGTTCACGATACTCTCCATCCCATCGGAGAATACAGCATCGGAACAAGTCAGCCGCCAGGCGACGATTTTGACGGCGAAAAGCACAACGCCGGCAGCGGCGATGAGCCACTGGAAACGGATGTGCGTATTTGTATGATGATTTGACATATGTTTTAAAATAGTAGTTGCAAAAGTTCGCTCTGTCTAATAATAAAAAAGCCCGCTGTGGAGCGGGCTGTTTGTTTATAATAATTGATGCTGATGCAGATATTCTGCAATTTGTACCGCATTGGTGGCGGCACCTTTCCGCAGGTTATCGGCCACAATCCACATATTCAGCGTATTTGGCTGGGAATTGTCGCGGCGGATTCTGCCCACAAAAACCTCGTCTTTACCTTCGGCATACAAAGGCATCGGATATTGATTATTGGCTACATCATCAACCACTTCAATACCCGGGCTATCTGCCAGCAGGTTCCGCACTTCTGAAAGGTCAAAGTCTTTATTAAACTCGATATTTACACTTTCGGAGTGGCCGCCCTGCACAGGCACCCGCACGGCTGTGGCTGTGATTTTAAAAGAATCGTCCTGCATGATTTTATGCGGTTCCGTCATCAGCTTGATCTCTTCCTTTGTGTAATCATCTTCACTGAACACATCGCAGTGTGGCAGTGCGTTCTTAAAAATATGATGAGGATACACCTTTTCGCCGCTGTCGTTTCCGGCGATTTCTGCGTTGAGCTGATCAACTGCTTTTTTACCGGTACCGGTGACAGACTGATAGGTTGACACAATCACGCGTTTCAGGCCGTATTTCTGATGAAGGGGCGCGAGCGCCAGCACTAGCTGAATAGTGGAGCAATTCGGATTGGCAATAATTTTATCTTCCTTCGTCAGAGACGCTGCATTAATCTCCGGAACGATTAGTTTCTTATCCGCCTCCATCCGGAAGTGGGAAGAGTTGTCAATAACAGTAGTGCCGTTTTCGGCAAACTTCGGAGCAAATGCTGCCGACGTGCTGCCGCCCGCTGAAAACAGCGCAATTTGTGGTTTCTTACGGATCGCTTCTTCCATTGAAACGACAGGATATTCTTTGCCGCAAAAAACGATGGTTTTGCCGATTGATTTCTCGGAAGCCACGGGATAGAGTTCCGTCACCGGAAAGTTTCGTTCTTCCAGAACCTTCAGCATTACCTGGCCTACCATACCGGTAGCGCCCACAAGTGCTATTTTCATATAATATCAGAAAGTATTAAAGTTAATTAACCGAAAAGTCTCGTCCACTGGAAAGCCCACAGCATCAGTGCAAGTGCGATAAAGGACATAATTACCCAGCTCATGTTCAGCTTTTCATTCATCTTAAATTTCTTGTTCACGATGGTGAGCAGTACCGCAGCTACAATCATGGCAAAGGGATGCTCCACAAAGGTATTTCTGGCGGTGGCATCTTTCATTAAAGTTCCTGATTCACGCGCGGCCTGAAAGCCCGGCGAAAAGAAGAACA
This sequence comes from Chryseobacterium salipaludis, assembly GCF_022968825.1. GTDB lineage: Bacteria > Bacteroidota > Bacteroidia > Flavobacteriales > Weeksellaceae > Kaistella > Kaistella salipaludis. The sequence continues at coordinate 54,586 of NZ_JALHKS010000002.1, read as the reverse complement.
GCATCACCAGTCCGATCAGCGCCTGGACATGGAAGAAGATCATGGTGAACAGCGTTGATTTACGCAGCAGTTTGGTGATCCGGCCGGAATAGCCGAACATCGTCATCAGCAGTGCAATTACAAAAATGGCCGTTGCCAGCAAAATCAAATACGCAAACCCACGGTGTGCATTAAGCATGATGTTGAAATCCATTGTTTTATTTTTTTAATGTAGCACAAAGATAAAAAAATCCCGGTCACAGACCGGGATCACTTTATTAGAAAGAATTAATCTTCTTAGAAAGAATATTTAAATCCTAAAACTGCACTAAATGTAGTACCTCGGGAGCTGGAAGCTCTGTATGGAGACGCTACCAAAGACTGACCATCACGCAACATGGTGAAAGAAGGATCTGCAGATACAGCACCGGAGCGACCTAATATCGCTGCACCGTAGCTGCTTACAGTATAATCCTGAATTCCCCATTTGGAATTAAGAAGGTTTCCAAAGTTAATAATATCCAAGGTAATCTGAACTTTATCTCCTTTTTGAACCATATCAGTGAATAAACTTTGTGCGATTCTCAGGTCAACACGGTTTATCCATGGAAGCAAGAATTCGTTTCTCGGCAGAATAGTACCACGGTATTTTTCCAATCCGTTATCTGCGATAAACTTGTCAAATGCCTCTTGCTGTTGTGCAGCAGTAAATAAGACAGTACTTCCTTGTTTGATGTCTGCAAACTTCACTGTTTCTCCTACCTTAGGAATGTACATAAGGTCATTAGCGATTCCGTCACCATTCACATCATTGGAATAGTAGTAAGAATATCTGCCTTGGTTCTCGCCGTTGTAGTAGGCACCAATGGTAGTTTTACCAATCGTATAACTCAAATTTGCCACTACACGGTGAGGAATAGAGTAATTGGAGATACTAAGCGACTGTTGGTTTGGTGAATCCACAGTTGGTGAAGCCTGCCAAGCAGAGCTGGCACTCGAACCTGAATTGGCAGAGATTTCTTTTGCTTCCGAATACGTATAGAATACAGATCCAGAAAGGCCATGCCAAGGACGAACAGACGCTCCAAAAGTAGCGGAGAATGCAGTACCTTTTGTGTCAGAGTTGGTTAAAACAACTGCACTGTTTGCACCAATCTTGTCATTATAACGGTATGACTTTTCGTCAGGATAGAAGGCGCGATCCTGGTTGGTCATGCGGAAAGTTGATTCCTTTCTGTTAGCACCGTACTGAAAAACTGAATTTACATCCTTAGTATAAAGAATATCAGTTGTCAGCGTGATCGGTGTGTTTGGAATCTTAAAGTCAGCTCCAAAGCTGCTTCTCCAAACGGAAGGCATTTTGAAATCACTGTCTACCAATGCAAAAGTTGTTGGTGCACCTTCCTTAGGAGTGCTGATAAATACATTTTCTCCGCCGGCCGGAACATTATTTACATAATAGTAAATGTCTTCCGGATGGAATCTGATGTTTCCAATCCATGGAGCAACACCTGCATAGTCAAGCTCTACCGTATTTTGCAATACACCGGCATTCGTAGGCATGTTCGTTAACCAAACGAATGGTACACGACCGGTAAAGATTCCGGTACCACCTCGTAAGGTAAGGCTACGATCACCCAGAACGTCGTAGTTGAATCCTAACCTTGGTGAAAGCATTACGCGTGACTTTGGCCATTCACCTGAAGAGTAATTTTTAGGATTGCCGTTTTTGTCTAATAGAGTCAACGCATCAATTGATGGGTTCGCTGTCAGATCGTTCAGGTAGCTTGGCAATTCAGCTCTCAAGCCAACGGTTACGTTAAATTTATCTGTCAGTGTAATCCTATCCTGCAGATAAGCTGATAGAAGTCCAAAGTTTACTCTTGAGTATGTATCCTGGTTAGCATACGGATATGTTAGACCAAAAGAAATTGGCGCTACTTCGTTTGCTGTTCCGGTAGAAAGGAAATCCTCTACCGATGCGTAGCGGTAATAACCAGTACCCATTCTGGTATAGGAGTTACCAAATTTCTGTACTTCGTAAGCAGCACCTACTGTAAAGCTGTTTCTGCCTAAGTTATAAGTCAGGTTATTGGTAAAGGAGAAGTTGTCGTTATAAACGTCATTCAGATAAGTAAACAATTCAGTACCGAAGCTGATATAGTTTCCTCCACTCGCCGATCCGTCCCAAATATCAACAAATGGGAAAAGCTTGTCAGATGGTGACTTTCTGGTATCCTGAATTTTCGAGTACGTAAAGAGGAATTTATTAGAAAGGTCTGAACTAAACGTTGAGTTTAATTCCGCAGTTACAGACTGTACATAGTTTTCGAAGCTGTAGTTTCCGTTTTCGAAAGTCATCGCTTTATCGCTCACACGTCCCCAAGCTGATCTTGGAGCAGGTCCTGATGTAGCGTTTGCAACCTGCATGGAGGTTCCTTTCAAATAGTTATATCGTACCGCAAATTTATGCTTGTCGCTAATGTTCCAGTCGAGTCGGGTCAGGAATTTATCACCCTGTTGCATTGCTTCATCAGCATATCCCTGATATCTTCCCGGATCATATCCCCATCTGTTGATCAGGTGATTTTTAACAGCGATAAGGTCAGATTCCTTCACACGGGAAATGTTGTTGGCAGGATCAGCAATCCCATCCTGCGATGCTTTCCATAAGTTAGCGCCGGATGCATTAGCTCCAGTAGCAGTTTCACGCTCTCCGCTGACGAAGAAGAATAATTTATTCTGAACAATAGGTCCGCCGACTGTTAAACCGTTGGTCATTTTAGCTCCGGAAACTTTTTGAATTTCATTTCCGTTTATTTTCCAGCCGTTCAGATCTTTACCATTATAATAGCCATAAAGAGATCCGTGGAAACGGTTGGTACCAGACTTGGTTACAGCGTTAATACCTGCACCTGTAAATCCGGACTGCGTCACATCAAAAGGAGCGATGTTAACAGAGATTTCCTGAATTGCGTCCAGGGAAATTGGCTGAGCGTTACCCCCCGGCAGTGGGTTGCTGCTTAGGCCAAAGCCGTTATTAAAGTTAGCCCCGTCAATCTGCAGGTTGTTATAACGTGCATCTCGACCTGCGAATGAGTTTCCATTTGCCTGTGGTGTAAGTCGGGTAAATTCAGTAATACTTCTTGATACCTGCGGAAGTTCCTGAATCTGCTTTTGGCCAACATTGGTGGCAGCACCGGTTTGGTTTACGTTTCTGCCGCGGGCGCCTGTTAAAACTACCTCAGCAATAGTCGCTGTTTTTTCTCCAAATACAGGGTTTACCACAAATGGTTGTCCCAGTTCCAGATACACATCTTCATAGATGATAGGCTGCTCACTTCCGGAAGTAACTTCCACGCGGTAAGGACCACCCACACGCATGTTTGCGATGTTAAACGCGCCGGAGGCATTGGCAGTAGCAGTGTACACAGTTCCAGAAGGTAAGTGTGTAGCCTTGATCGTTGCATTACTTACAGACTTACCCGCAGTAGCCGTTACAATACCAGACAAGTTACTGGTAGTAACCTGTGCCTGCAGTGTACCATAGCCTGCAAAAGCAAGTGCCGCAACCAGTACAGATTTCTTTAATGGATTAAAAATCATATTAGTTTTAATTATAGATTTATTAAGCTAAAATTATGGTGCAAAAATATTTAATTTAAACGGGACTTTGATTAAGAAAATGTTAAATTTTAAAATTTTGTTAAAAAAAGCCTTTAAATAAGTGTCAGACAGTATTTTAAAAAAGATATAAAATCAATTTTCAGCTTGTAAACGCTTGTTTAGTTTTGCCTGATAACGCGATTTAATTATTGGATATATAATCAGACTGTAACTGCTTTTAAGCTGAGGTCAATGTTCTTCGCTGAATGCGTAAGTGCCCCGGCTGAAATGTAATCAACGCCAGTATCCGCGATTTCCTTCAGCATGTCGCGGGTGATGCCGCCGGACGCTTCGGTTTCGCTTTTCTTGCCAATGATTGCCACAGCTTCACGCATGGTAGCTATGTCCATATTGTCTAGCATAATGCGGTCTGCGCCGGCATCCAGGGCTTCGCGGACTTCCTGCAGCGTACGGGTTTCTACTTCTACTTTAAGTTCCAGCTCATTCTGTGCGATATATTCGCGTGCGGCTGAAACTGCATTTTTAATACTGCCGTTATAATCGATATGGTTATCCTTCAGCATGATCATATCATACAACCCAAAGCGGTGATTGGTTCCGCCGCCGATAGCAACTGCCCATTTTTCGCAAAGACGGAAGTTGGGCGTGGTTTTACGGGTATCGAGTAATTTGGTTTTAGTACCGACCAGACGTGCATCCCATTCGTGAGTGAGGGTGGCAATACCGCTCATGCGCTGCATGCAGTTCAAAACGAAGCGCTCGGTAGAAAGAATGGAGCGGGCACTGCCTGATATATTCAAAACGATATCGCCTGCTTTTGCCTGCTGTCCGTCTTTCATTAAAACTTCTACAGAAAGCGAAGGATCAAACTGGCGGAAAATGATCTCAGCGAGTTCAACGCCTGCCAGAATGCAATCTTCTTTAACCAAAAGTTTTGCTTTCTGCTGCAGGTCTTTCGGAATAGTAGCCAGGGTAGAGTGGTCTCCGGGGCCCAAGTCTTCCTCCAGCGCACGGCTGATAAAAGTTTTTAACGCAGCATCGGTAATGTATGCAGGTCTTTTCATGGTTTTTTAAAATAAAAAAACTTCAGGGCAGCACACCTTGAAGTTTATAAGTTTATCGCACAGCAAAAGTCACGGGAAAGCCAATAACGAAAAGACTTTGTATTCCTGAACTGATGCTCCATTTCTTTTTTATTTAATCTGCCGGCTGGTTTCCTCAGCACCTGTTGCAAACTTGCGGCAAAGATACAAAACCGAATCTTATTTCGCAATATGCATTTAAACATCAGAACCATAATGGTTTACGATAGATCCTTATTGAAAAAAGCGCCTTTGTTTTCTTTCATTTCAAGAGACTGGCGGATGATGAGATACGAGATGTTCACCAGATTGCGCAGTTCTGCCAGTTGCGGCGAGATGATCGAATAGCTGTACAACTCGGTCACGGCTTCGTGGATTTCACGCTGCTTCCGGGCTGCAATCTGCAATCGTTCATTGCTGCGGACAATGCTCACCAGGTCGCTCATCATTTCCTGCAATTGGCGGCGGAGATAGGAGACAATCACCATTTCATCCATCATTTTCATGCCTTCTTCATTCCATTCCGGAACGGCTTTTAAGTCCTCAAAATTAAAATTGTTTTCCTGCAGGAGTTCTGTGGTCTTCATGGCGGCTTTATGGCCAAAGACCAGGCCTTCCAGCAAGGAATTGGAGGCAAGCCGGTTGGCGCCGTGTAAACCGGAATTAGTACATTCGCCCACGGCAAAAAGGTGACGGATCGAACTCTGTCCGTCTTCATCAATGTCAATGCCGCCCATCAGATAGTGGCAGGCGGGCACGACCGGAATCAATTCTTTAAAAGGATCAATGCCTTCTTCCAGGCATTTCTGATATATATTGGGGAAGTGCTCAATAAATCGTTCCCGGTTCATTTGCCGGCAATCCAGCCCTACATAATCATCACCGGATATTTTCAGTTCGTTATCAATGGCGCGTGCCACAATATCACGGGAAGCCAGCTCTTCGCGCTCATCATATTTATGCATGAAGGGTTTTCCGTCTTTTGTTCGGAGCTTGGCACCATCACCACGCACCGCCTCAGAGATCAGGAACAGCATCCCGTCGCGGCGGGAGAATAACGCAGTAGGGTGGAATTGATAATACTGCATATTGGAAATCCGTCCGCGCGCCCGGTGCACGAAAGCAATCCCATCACCGGTCGCGATGAGGGGATTGGTGGTGTTTTTATACACATGGCCGGCGCCACCGGTAGCGACCAGCGTAATTTTAGCCGTAATTTTTTTAATTATCTTTTGCTGCTCATCCAGAATGTAGGCACCGTAGCAGTCAATTGAGTTTTCGTCGAATTGTTTGCCGGGAATATGGTGCTGGGTGATAAGGTCGATGACATAATGGTGGCTCATCATCTCCACGTTGGGCAAACTGCGGAGTGTTTGCAGCAGGGCGCGCTCGATTTCGCGGCCGGTAATGTCTTTGTGGTGAACAATTCTGTTCTCGGTATGTCCGCCTTCGCGGCCGAGCATCAGGTGCCCGTCTTTGCGGTCGAATTGGGTTCCCCAGTCCACGAGTTCCCGAAAGCGGTCCGGGCCTTCCTCAATCACCATTTTCACAATGGCGGGATCGTTCTCGCCATCGCCGGCGCGGAGGGTATCCTCAATGTGCTTGGTGAAATTATCTTTGCTGAAATCGGTGACGACAGCCAGGCCGCCCTGCGCGTATTTGGTATTGCTTTCGTCCTCATCGGCTTTGGTTACGATGATAATCTTCGCCTCAGGCATTTGCTGTGAAACTTTGATAGCATACGACAGGCCGGAAATACCGGACCCGATTACCAGGACGTCCGCTTTAATCATAGATCTTTTTATAAAAATTTAAAAAGCTTTTCTGCCGGTTTGCGCACCTTTTTCATGTTCTGAAAAGCATCTTCTGCCGAGCGGTATCCCAAGGCCAGCGTAACGGATACTTTTTCTTTTTCAGGATTAAGTTGCAGAACGCGGGCTAATACTTCTTCGCGGAAGCCTTCCATCGGGCAGGTATCCACGCCTTCCAGCGCAGCGGCGAACATCAGATTGGCCAGTGCAATATAACTTTGCTTTTCCGCCCAATGCTGCTGCTCTTCGAGTTCCTGCGCTTCCGTCCAGCCTTCAACACTCGCTTTGAACGCTTGTAGTTGTTCATCGGGTGTACCGCGCACTTCCGTAATGTGACGAAAATAACCGTCGATATATTCCTGTTCCACTTTTGTTTTGGATGTCAGTATCAGCAAATGCGAACAGGTTTCTGCCTGCGAGGGATTATAAAAAGCCGGAACCAGTTCCCGGCGAATGGCCGCGCTTTCCGCCACATAAATTTTATACGGCTGCAAACCCAGCGAACTGGCCGAGAGCTTGCCAGCCTGCAGAATATTGTGCAGCACCTCCGGCGCTACCTGACGTTCAGTATCAAACTTCTTTACCGAATAGCGGCGGTTCAGTGCTTCAAGGTAGTTCATAAGACAAAGGTAAATAAATGAAGGTAAATTGGTTTAAAGCTAAGACAAGTAGAAATAATTGCGCTTTCATCGTCAAATTTCCTTAGTGAAATAGCTGCATTTGCTTTGAAGGAAGAATGTGTTGTGAAAATAATTTAAAAGTAATACTAATTTGTCGTAGTATTACTACTGTTTTATATCTGGCTCTTTATTATCTTTAACAAAATTAATGCATGTTATGGCGGCCTTGTCATGATCGCTGAGCCGTGCAGCTGTTTTATTGAACCACAATAAAGGCGAGCCGGAATAGAACGTGGGTTATAAGGTATTGGGTGAAAAATCCTGAGGCATATATGAAGATATAAATAGGTTAACTGTGATTTTATAAAGACATTTTGTATGATAACCGGTAATCAGAATCCAGAAGTCGGTAAACAGGAGTTGTACACCGTGCATGACACAGGACATTACCTGCCGAGTGCGGACGTACAGTATGTTTGGAACATCTGGAAAAAGCAGAAAAACGGCACGTGGAAAGATATTACACCAAAAACCACCTAAAACCGGCATGCGCGTCCCGTTTACATTTGGCGAAAAAGTAACCGGCACAGAGTTCCGGCTGGATGTTTTTAAAGCGCAAAAGAAACTGTTGTCCAATGAATGGGAAGCGAAAAAAGCAGGCAGCCTCACTGTAATTCCCGGGAGAGCTTCCGAGTCCAAGATAGTAAAAGTGGTTCTTTTTAATCGTGGTGTAAAAGACATTAACAAGGCCAGCTATCAGGATACGCTCATTGCCCGGGCGCATTGTGTAGGTTTATTTAACCGTGAGATTACTTTCCAGCTGTGGGAAGATGATGCTCCCGGCCCAGGCCATCATGCGGAGATTAATAAACAAAATCAAATGCCGGGTGTTTTTAAAGCGCGCGTAAATAAAAACGGCATTGCAGAAGCTAAAATCCCTTTGACCTCCAATCCAAGAGTATTGCAGGCGATTGCTGATAAATTTTTAATGAAAGGGGACCAAGATGAAGGTGCCTACCATGAATATTATGTCACGGCTTCCTATGAGGGGAAAATCCGGGGCGCAAGTCAGGTAAATGTAAACGTGGTTAATCCTGCGCACAAATCTAAACCAAAAGACAACAGTGCTATTTTTCCCGGCACCTCTGCAAAAAGCCCGCGTGCTGATCAGGAAAAGAAAATCACCCATGCCTATTTTGTGGACCTGAAAGGAAATCCCGTCACAAAGGTAAAAGTGGGAGATACGATTAAAGTGCGCATCCGGACCCGTAATATGCTGAATCAACGGATCCAGTTTGTCATTTGGGAATATGATGTGTTTTCAGATGACAGGATTCATACAAGCCCGGCCATTACGATAAAAGGTGATTCAATGGATATGCCTGCCGTTACCATAACACAGGCGCTTTTTAATAAAGGAATTGATTCCAGATACCTCAAGGATCCTGACCGGGAGCGACAGCAGTATTTCATTGAGGTCATCCCATTGAAGCTTAATGTTCCTTCCAGCAAATTTGGCCTGGCGAATAGCGCTGAAAAACCGCTGGAGGTGGTACGGAGTGCGGCGAAGGTGAATGAAAGGAAACCAGACAAGCCAAAAGAGGATTTATGCTTTTGTAACAGGGACTTCAAAGAAAAAGATGTTAGAACATTTATTAGGCTCCTTAAAGGTTCAGAAAGGATTTGGGAGGGGCAAGCTTTAAAGGGTGGAAGGCGAGTTGGCTGCAATATTAATGATAAATCGTTTGCGGTTTTAACAAAATCTTTAAATCACTGTTTCAATAAGTATAAAATCAACCACTGTGCGCAAAAAATGCATTTTCTAGCACAGGTTTGTGAAGAAACTGGTGTCTTTTCTTTATCAGAGGAAACAAAGAGTGTTTTTATCTCAAGTCAAAGCATATATAAAGGAAGAGGTTTGCTACAATTAACCGGTGTAAGAGTTAATTCAAACGATCCAAAATCTCCGTTTGACAAGCCCGGGCCATATCAAGATTACGCAGAATATATAGGAGACAAGAAAATTGTAAGAAATCCTGAAGTAGTAGCCAATACAGTTGATTATTGTGTCGATAGCGGTGGGTGGATGTGGAGTATTTACAAAAAGATGCCAAAAGCCCCGTCTGAAGCGGTTGATCGATGGGGAGAGGAAACTTCGGGAAAGACTCTTAATGAGTTGGCAATTTTCGCAGATAAGTATTTGGAATTGATTTCAGTTTTGCTAAACGGTAGAAATAAAAATACTAAAATGCCAAATGGGTGGGAAAAGCGTAAGAGCAATTATAATTTACTTAAAACAGTTTTCTTCAAATATGATCATTATCACAAAATACCGTCAAAAACAATAAGTAACAGCGGTACTATAACCTTCCATATTTATCAAGATGGAAATATCGAAAAACGTTTTCCAAGAACAATACATCCCGATGCTGAAGATAAATATAAATATGTTTATCACGATGCTAAAGGTAACCAGCATAACATATGTACCCTAGAATTCAAATTAGCTCAAAAGTGGATTGTTGGTTCGAAAAAAGATGGTGGTCCAGGATGGGAGAAAAGGGTCATTGGAAAGACCGCCAGATACTACCAAAAAGCGAATGGTCTGGGCGAGTTGGTAAAGATGACTTTTCCAATCAATTATCAAAAAGACGAAGTAAGGATAAGAATTGAAGATAATACATCGCGTGAATATATTAACCCGGTATCATTTGCGTCTCTATTGGGAGCTGTGGCAGAATGCGGTTTTGAAGACTTTCATTTTAATGGTTCTACTTCAGCAGACGGAACAGGGGCTCCCAGTGTTACTCACGTCAATGGCGTGTCATTTGACTTTAGGTATTTACGAAAGGACAAAACCGGAAACAATCTTCATATTGATAAAGATCCCGACCTATTTGATATCCATAGACAAGAAAAATTTTTAGATGCGCTAATCAAGTTCGGATACTCGCAATTTTATAGTTACAATATTAAAGTAAATGGTAAGAATTTTATTTTGAAGAACTCCACAAGTTTAACGGACCACCACCATCATTTACATGTTAGAAAAGAGGGTTATAACCCTAAGTACAAAGAATTAAAAGATTAGTCTTATGAAAACCTTATTTGGTGCACTGTGTGTTGCTGTAATAATAAATTCCTGCTCCCAGAAAATTGATCATATGCAGATAGAATCTACATTGGTAAAAGGTTCAGGTGAAAAAGTGACTGCCGCTCTAGAGGAGCAATTTCCTAAAATAAAAAATTGCGCTTTTGACTCACTGCAGTTACAGACAGCGCAATATGAAGGGACACAATTCTTCACAGAGAATGTTTTGCGGGGAACAGGAGTTGTTACCATGGCACCGGGAATTAGTTTCAAAATATTAAATCTCGACAATACTTCATTTGCAAGCGTATCCGTAAATACCACCGCCGATGATGCTGCGCTAAAAATTAACTTTCCAAAAATTGTAATTTCCCGGGAAATCATTCCCTATGAAGAGTTTAGTACCTTTAGTTTTGATGCAGAGGATCCGCAGACGGATGATGATTATTTAATTGTGTACATAAATAAAGAAAAAAAGAAGATTAGTAAAAAACATAAATACCACTTCGATTCTTGGGAAAACTATGCAAAAAGTGCTTATATTGAATTGACGCAAGCTGTGGTAAATGCCACAATTGCTGAAAAAGGATACTGGTACGAAGTGCTGCAAATAAAGGGAGATTCGATGCAGGTTAAATCAGTTCCCGAAACAGAATGTGATTACATTGAAAATTATCAGGATGTCACAAAATGGATACGATGGAAAAATAACTCCTGCAAAACGGTGAAACTTAATTTTTGCTACTAATTATGAAAATTAACAGAGCGTATATAGGATTTCTGATGATTTTTGCGCTTCTTACCGCGAGCTGCAAGGAGTATATAAAATATAATGGTGAAAATCCTTCATCATCATTTTTAGGAAATAAACGACTTGAAGAGCCCAATTTCTTTGAGCAGGTTGCAAAAAACCACAATAGTTTAATGACGCAATGTGCGTTATATGAGGAAAACTTTCGTGCTTTAAATGATTCGAATGTGCTGAAATTACCTGGAAAGAATGTTCACTCAAAATTGCAAAAACAACTTTTACATAGTTCTGATGCTGGAATTGTCTTATTTACTTACGTGAACAATACTAAGGTGGATTCAGTCGTGTTCTACCGAAATTCAGAAGTATATAATGAAACGGCCGGATTTAATCAATATACTTGTCTCAGCTATCTTGACCTCAAAAAAGGCGAAATCTGGCAGGCAAAGTATTTCCACCAATCGAAGTTTGATGCTCCTGTAACCATTTGTTATTTAAAGAGAACAATAAGAACTGATGGGAAAATCCGAACTGATTCTCTTTATTATTTAGATGAATCCTTCGAAGCTGAAATGCAGCAGTATAAACTTTACTAGAAGTTTATTATCTAAACTTAATTCCCTAATATGAAACTTCCAATATTTTTATCCTGTATACTTCTGATTTCTTTGTACAGCTGCAAAAAGCCGGTAAAGATGGGGATGGCTACACAGAATGCCGTGGTTAGAGAAACACGTTTTGATAGACAACCTGCAGGGAGACCGTCCTTTCTTTTCACCTTACGCAAAACAGATGAGGATGGCAGACCTGCACAGATAGAAATACAAATTAAAAACGAACATCAGATAAAGCAAATTATCACCCATAAGCCAAATTATTGGCGATAGAAGAAGGTCCTTTTCAAGTAAGCCAGGTTGATTACTTTAATAAAAGTACCGAGATTGATGAAGGTGTAGAGAGCTACCATGACTTTATCATCGGTGATTTTAATTTCGATGGACGGGAAGACTTTGCAATACTGTATGACCTCGGCGGGAATCCGGACCGTCTTACTTGTATTATTTTCAAAACGAGGCAGGTATGTTTAATGTTGATAAAACTTTCCCGTTGAATGCAGGCTATTTTCCAGCTGAAATTGATGACAAAAACAAAACTTTAACAACGATGAAGCCAAGTGGCTGCTGCACCATTCGAACCATTGTTTATAAATTAGCTAATGCTAGCCGTTGGGACATTCTTTCTTACGAGGAAAAAAATATGGATTAGAAGGTGTTTTCCCAAATGTGCCCGCAAGTAGTATATACCTGAAAATTGTATTTAACAATATTCCGTGTCTGTAGCTCTTTTCTCTTATGAATAAAAATTAAAGCCAAATAATGACACCTGATTATTAAATTGTTCGGCCAATAAATAATGAAATATGCGAAGAATAATGCTCTGTTCGATAGTCCTTTTCATCAGCTGCATGCAGAAGAATCCGGCCATAACCGGCACTTCCGGTGAAAAGATTGATTCTTTGCAGATAAACCAATTTGTAATTCAGGAACAGGGCGATCGGTACACATTGCTGGGTAGCGCTTGCAAGAATAATGATATCAATAAAGTCAAAAAACTTTTAAGAGCGGGCGCAGATATACAATTAGCCAAAACAGATGACATCTACGAGTTTGATGCGCTGTATGTCGCCATTGAAAACAATCATGTGGCTTTAGTTAATTATATTTTGACGGAAGATGTGGACATTAGTCGGATTTATACTGAAGAAGGATTAACACCGCTTACGTTGGCCTGTAAGCTTAATCGTGATCTAATTGCCGAAAAGCTAATTCCAAAAGAAGCCAACGTAAATGGTATTATACTTGGAAACAGCGAATATATTATTACACCTCTGCTAGTGGCTTTGGAAAATAATAACTTTAGCTTAACAAAAAGACTGTTGGAAAAAGGGGCAAACGTGGATGTGCAAAACGAAGCGGGTGATGATGCTCGGAGCATAGGATTGCGGAAAGGTGGCAAATGGGTTTTTCTTTTTGAGGAACATTAAATTTGGATAAGATTATTTTGTCAAATTAATTTCAATCTATGACAAGGCTGTAGTTTCCAGCCTTTATGTGGAAGGTGAACTACATGAGCCGGAAAACGACGTGGTCGTGGAAAAAACAAGTTTTACAATAGACAAGAATTCCGTTTTAACCGTAAAAACTGAAAACGAAAACTTTGAACTGGGGGCTAATAATGAAAAAAAGTTCAAAGTGTCGAATGCTGCTGAAATCCTCGAAATAAAGTGAGCAGATCATGCCGTCAATTGCTTTGGGGCAGACTATCGCTGTCTGAATCTCATAATTTTCAAGATAATGAATCCCAAAGGAGGGAAGAGAACGGATAAAATAAACAAAAACAGGCCGGTTTCTGGGGTTACCTTTTTATTTTGTAGCAGTTGCATGTTTACAAAAAGTAAAACGGTGAAAAGAACCACGGCAAAAATAAGTATCATATGCTTCAATTCCATACTGTTGCTTTAAATTGATTATATAAAACAAATACGCTGAGCAGCATGCTGCTGCCTGGCTAAATATAAGAAATTGATTTTTAATGAGTTTGCCTTCTTTGGCTGTTATGAAAAAGAAGGTTTTAAAAGACGGGTTTATAAGCGGGTTGCAGCCTTATTTGTCGAAGAGCCCGCCCTTTCCCTGCTGCTCAAAAAAGGTGTCCACAAGCAAAGGTTCAGTTTGGGCCGCTTTCACGGCCAGTTGGTCGCAGATTTCGTTTTCGGTGTGGCCGGCGTGGCCTTTTATCCAGTGGAAAGTAGGGGTGTGCGCTTTGAGGAGCGGAACAAGGCGTTGCCACAGGTCGGGGTTCTTTACGTTTTTAAAACCTTTGCGAATCCAGCCGTAAATCCATTTTTGGTTAATGGCATCCGAAACATATTTACTGTCCGTGAAAACATGGATATCGTTTTCAGTAGACTTTAGTTTTTCCAGTGCGGTGATTACAGCCAGTAATTCCATCCGGTTGTTGGTGGTGCGCCGGAACCCCTGTGCGTAGCGTTTTTCGTAGTTCTTTTCGGGAACTTTCATCACGATACCGTAGCCGCCACGGCCCGGATTGCCGCTGCAGGCCCCGTCTGTGTAAATGTTGATTATGAGACTCATCTATCAGAACATAAACTCGTCATCGTCATCCTGGTCGTTCATGGAAGAGCCGGACAGTTTTTGTGGGTCGCCGATGTCGAAAGCTGCGCCCGGATCGATGGTCGTCCGGATTTTATCGAAGCCGCTCGGGGTTTCCTGTTGTGCGAAGCTGGACGGCTGATATCCGCCATAGCCACCGCCGTCACCATACAGATCCAGGTCGGCAAACTTGGCGATATTCTTGAAGAAAGACATCCGCACATCTGCCGTTGCACCGTTCCTGTGTTTTGCAATAATAAGTTCTGCCTGGTTCTCCGTGGAGCTTTCCATGCCGTCTTCATCGTTGTCCCAAGTTGTGATTTTGTAGTATTCCGGGCGGAAGATAAAAGAGACAATATCCGCATCCTGCTCGATCGCTCCGGATTCCCGCAGGTCGGAAAGTTGCGGACGTTTGCCCGGGCGCGTTTCCACACTTCTCGAAAGCTGAGAGAGCGCAATTACCGGTACGTTCAGTTCCTTCGCAATCGCTTTCAGGGAGCGGGAAATGGTCGCGATTTCCTGCTCACGGTTCCCGGCGCCTTTGCCGGAACTGGCGGTCATCAGCTGCAGGTAATCCACCATGATGATCCGCACGCCGTGCTGCATCACGAGACGGCGGCATTTTGCACGGAAATCAAACACCGATAGAGATGGCGTTTCATCAATGTAGAGCGGCGCATTTTCCAACGCGGAAACGTTAGAGAACAGCCGCTGCCATTCTTCGTCTGACATCTGGCCTTTCCGTAATTTTTCGGAGGAAATGCCGGTTTCGCTGGCAATCATCCGGGTGATCAGCTGTACAGAAGCCATCTCCAGGGAGAATAGCGCCATGGGAATATTGTGTTCCACGGCAATGTTTCGGGCCATGGAGAGAAGAAAAGCAGTTTTACCCATCGCCGGACGCGCCGCGATGATAATGAGGTCAGAATTCTGCCAGCCGCCGGTTTCTTTGTCAATATCACGGAAGCCGGACGGAATACCGGAAAGTCCTTCTTTGTCTTTGAGGGATTTGATGGTTTCAATCGCTTCCTTCACGAGGTTATTCGCAGTGTCAAACCCTTTTTTAATGGTTCCGTTGGTAATATCAAAAAAGGCCTGTTCGGCTTTGTCGAGCAGTTCAAACACATCGGTGGTTTCCTTATAAGAACTGTCGATCACATTCGCCGACACATTGATAAGGCTGCGCAGAATAAACTTTTCCAGAATCACGCGAACGTGATATTCGATGTGCGCACTGGAAGAGATGCCCATCGTCAGGTCGATGATATAATGATCACCGCCTGCAAAGGCCAGTTTCTCGCTTTTCTTCAGTTCCTGAATCACGGTCATTAAATCCACCGGATGATTGGCTTCAAACAGCCGCGTGATGGCGCGGAAGATTTCCTGGTGGCGCGGATCGTAAAAAACGTCGGCGGTCAGCAGGTCAATGGAATAGTCCAGTCCTTTCTTATCAATCAAAAAAGTACCGATGACGAGCCGCTCGAAATCTACTGCATTGGGCGGCATTTTACCATCGGAAATCGACAGTTCCCGGGCGAAAGTGCCGTGAATAAGCGATGATAAAGTGTCCTTCTGAGTCATGGTACAAAGATAGTTTTTTTAAATCCAGGTGGCAGAAATTTAACTAACATTCCCCGTTTTGATCAGGGTAAATAATTGGTTATCAAATGTTAAATCTGTTGATAAGTCAAAGGCAAACGAAATTCTCCTCTAGCCCGGATTGCAGTGGAAATCCCGCAGGACCGCCCGCCAGGGTGGGCCGAGGAATTGCAACGGAAAGCCGGAACCGGTCTTGGGGAAGAGCACCGCGCTCGTTGCTCCCGAAAATCAATATTCCATCCGGCGCAGTTTCGGAATGCTGCGGCCCACGACCAGCGCAATGAGCACCGTCATGGTTCCCCCGAAAATCACAGAACGCACCACGCCGAGCCAACGCGCCGCCAGACCGCTTTCGAATTGGCCCATTTCGTTGCTGGACATAATGAAAATGGAATTCACGCTCAGCACGCGGCCGCGAATGTGGTCCGGTGTTTTAAGCTGAACAATGGTCCCGCGGATGACTACGGAAATGCCATCGAGCATACCGCTGAGCACCAGCAGCCCGAAGGATAGCCAGTACAGTTCCGACAGTCCGAAACCAATAATACACAGTCCGAAGCCTGCCACCGCGCCCAGCAGAATTTTACCCTGCGCTCGTTTGAGCGGAATCAGGGCGAGAATGATAATCATAATCATGGCGCCAATGTCAGTGGCGGCATTGAGCAAACCAAAACCTTCCGCGCCAACCTTCAGGATATCGGTCGCAAAAACCGGGATCATGGCGACGGCGCCACCAAACAGCACGGCAAACATATCCAGGCAAAGGGCGCCCAGGATTTCGCGGGTTTTGTAAATGTACGCCATTCCTTCGCGCATGCTTTTCATCACGCTGAGTTGCGGACCGGTGTTTTCGGACGGATGTGCGCTCAGGAACCAGAAGAAGAAGGAAGCGATCGTCATGACACTGAGAATAACCAGCAAAGTGCCGCCAATGTCCAGCCAGTGAATCAGGAAGCCGCCGATGGCGTGCCCGGAAACGGAAGCGGTGAGAAAAGTCGCCTGGTTGAGGGTAATGGCATTGGGCAGGGTTTCGCGGGAAACGACTTTGGGAATGATGGTTGGGATAATCGGTCCGATGAAGGCGCGGCAAAAGCCCGTGAGAAAAATAACACCGTAAATAAAATAGGAAATGCCGGTGCTGGAAAGTCCCAAAAGAGAGTGTCCGAAAAAGGCAGGCAGTGTAAGCAAGCCAATCAGCAGGACATACGCATAGTTGCAGATGAGCAGCAGTTTTTTCTTATTCGAATTATCGATGACATGGCCGGCGTACAGCGCGGTAGAAACGGCCGGGATGACCTCGGAAAGTCCGATGAGCCCGATGGCAAACGGATCTTTGGTGAGTTGATAAATCCACCAGCCCATGAGGGTGGCAAGCATGCGAAAGGCTAAAACGAGAAAGAAACGGCCCGCCATCAGGTTGCGGAATTCGGGGATTTTCAGCGTCTGAACAGGCTGTAATGAAATCATGGTGCAAAAGTAAGCTAACCGCCGGGAAGATAATTTAAAAATCAGGTCGCTGTTTAAATTTCTATCTTTGGCGCATGAACTGGATTATTCTGATTATCGGCGGCTTGTTTGAAACTGCGTTTGCCACCTGTCTCGGCAGGGCGCAGGAAACCACGGGCCGTGAAAGTTATTTTTGGTGGGCCGGTTTTGCTGCCTCTTTGTTTTTAAGCATGTTCTTGCTCTACAAAGCGATATCCTATGGCAGTAATCCCATTCCGATCGGTACGGCGTATGCGGTCTGGACCGGCATTGGCGCTGTGGGCGCGGTAGTAATGGGCATTTTCTTTTTTAATGAGCCGGCGACCTTTTGGCGGATTTTCTTTGCGCTCACGCTGATTGCGTCGGTGGTCGGACTGAAGGCGGTATCGAATTAAGTTTGTGCGGCTTTATATAAAAGAAATATCCGGGTGAGATGCCCGGATATTTTGTTGAGGTAAGTTTTGATTATCTCTTGATAAATTTGGTAGATTCTGTTTTTCCGCTGGCAAGGGTTACATTCAGGATGTATACACCTTTGGGCAGTTGGCCGATGTTGAGTTTATCCACCGTTCCGGAAGCTACTTTTTTGCCATCAGTGGCGTAAATATCCGCAGATTTCAGCTTATCGTTCTTTGTGAAAATATGCAAAAGGTCGCCTTGTTGTGTGGCCATTACGGGTTTTACGTTGCTGTACAGTTCACTGGTGCCGAGCGCCGTGTCGCCTGTTATACTGAAAGCCAAACCGAAATCTCCCCAAGGTTCTGAAAAGAAATCATCGAGAGATATCCATTCGGTAAAACCTTCTTCAAACAAATCTGAAGGGTCAATTAAGTGGACTTTTCCGGGAAATTTATTGTCTTCGGCTTTAAACCAAGCGTACCTTAAATCATCTTCAAAATCGACCGAAGGTACTATTGAAAACCAATATCTTTTTTTATTTTCTAATTGCAAATCAATTCCTGCAGCTGCCAGATCTACAGAAATTTCATAAAGCTGTCCGCTGCTCTCCAAATTATTATTGATAATGAGACCAGGACTGCCTTTCGCTACAGTAATAGTTTTAAATGCATTTGCCGGTTTTGTAGCTGGTACTCCATTATTATTCTCAAAAATATGGATTTTAACCTCAGTTATTTCTTCAGCGAGCAAATCAGTTGGTGCCACGGTTGTAAAACCATAAGTTGTGATTTTAGTAATAGTAGCAGGGTTCAGGATTTCAAAATCATCTGCTAGATAAATAGCACCACCAAAAGCAGAAAGATTTCCTACTCCGTAACCGTTCTGCCCGTTTGCAATTTGGATAAATAACTGAGACGGTGCTTTTGAAGTTACAAAAGAGTTTCCTGCATAGTTTTGAACTGTTTTTGATTTGTTAATTTTCTGCCCGCTTGCAAAAGACAAAGTCAACGCAGTCGCAGCTAGTAAATAGATTTTTTTCATTTTGATAAATTATAATTAATGATTGGCTAATATATAAATTATAATTTAATAAAAGTAATCTTCCTATAGGAAATCGGCAATCCTGCGGTCATTTGCTAATCTGGGGATTTTATTTTGACCTCCCAGTTTTCCTTGTGATTTTGCGTAGTTAAGGAATGAATTTGATGCTAAAGTCGTAATCACCAAGGGGCGCAAAACATGTCCTGAAATCAGATCATCATAGTAACTGTTTCTCTTGCGCATCTCGGCATCAAGTGTGGCGCTAAACTGCTCTATATGTTCAGGCTTTTTGGCAAATTCAATCAGCCACTCATGATAAGGAAGGCCTTCGCGAGGATTTACCTGAGGTGCGAGATGAAACTCTGTAATCTGCGCCGGATGTTGCGCGATGGTGGCTTTCAGGGCTTCCTCTACTTCATACGCAATCACGTGCTCTCCAAACGCTGAGGTGAAATGCTTGGTGCGGCCGGACACCAGCACCCGGTACGGCTCTTTGGAAATAAAACGTACCACGTCCCCGATAGAATAGGCCCACAACCCGGAATTGGTGGTAAGAAGTAAGGCATAATCTTTTTCAAGTTCAATTTCTCCCAAAGTCAGACGTTTTGCATTCGGTTTGCCAAACTCCTCCAGTGGAATAAACTCGTAAAAAATTCCGTGGTTGGTCAGCAGCAATAACCCTTCTTTTCGGTAATCGTCCTGAAAAGCAAAGAAACCTTCGCTGGCGGGAAAGGTCTGCAGGGTGTCCACCGGCTTGCCGAGCAGTTCTTCCATTTTTTCGCGGTAAGGTTCGTAGTTCACACCGCCGGTAATCAGCAATTGCAGGTTTGGGAAAAGTGCCGTGATTTTTTTATTATGCCGCGCCACGAGTTTTTCAAAATACATAATCAGCCAGGGCGGAATCCCCGAAATGAGCGTCATGTTTTCATGTTCTGTTTCGCGCACAATGGCATCCACTTTTGTTTCCCAGTCTTCAATCAGGTTTGTTTCCAGGCTGGGCAGGCGGTTTTTTTGAAGATAATCGGGGATATGATGTGCGACAATACCGGAAAGGCGCCCGGTTTTGATGCCGTACACTTCTTCGAGCTCCGGACTTCCCTGCAGGAAAATCATTTTCCCGGAAACAAAATCAGCATTGTTTTTCTGCGCGATATAATGAAAAATAGCACTCTGCGCGGCGCTTACCTGATACGGCATTCCTTCCTGGGAAATAGGAATATATTTCGCGCCGGAAGTGGTCCCCGAAGTTTTGGCGAAATACAGCGGCGTTTCCGGCCACAGAATATGGCGCTGCCCCCGTTTAACTTTATCGATAAATGGTTTTAAATCTTCATAGTCCGCAACCGGTACCTGCCGCTGAAAGTCTTCCACCGTACGGATATTTTCAAACTGATGCAGGCGGCCAAATAAAGTTTTCTCGGCGGTTTTCACCAGGGATAACAGCAGTTTCTGCTGGTCGGCAACCGCGTTGGTTTTAAAAGCGGCTGCTTTCTTCACATGCTTTTTCGCCCAAAGCAGTGCAATATTTCTTTTTATAATAGAAAGCATGTTGCAAATGTAAAAGTTTTTTAGCCACACCGGGCAGCTTGGTTTTCTCAGAACTGATAGCGGTAGCCGGCACTGATGCTCAGCAATACCGTTTCTCTTCGCACGAGTGAAAAGGGATGTTTGTCCGCTGACGGCGGAAACATGACATTGATCTTGGGTGTCACAAATAATGACTGCTGTTCTTCGCGGTCGATAGGGTGGAGAAAAGTAATGCCACCGGTAAATCCGGCCATATTAACGGCGTAAGTGCTCTTGTTTTCTTCAGGCCGGGTGGTCAGCCGGTAAAAACTGCCGCCAGCGAAAGGCTCTGCGGTGTCATCAGATTTGTTTGTACGCCAAATCCGTAAAACGGCTGCAGGTGCTGTGCTAAAATATCGCTTCCTGCCGGTTTCATGAAAACAGCGTACGTACCGATATTTGCTGTTATATCAGCTGTGGCAGATTTCTTTTGCGCGGAAATAAAGTGCAGGGAACTGACCAGAAAAGCAGTGAGCAGAAAACCTTTTTTTCATAAGTTTTAAAATGTGTTTTTCGTGGTGAAGATAATCCAAATAAATTTTTGTCGCACGAAGTTTGTTTAAGGACCGCCAGCCCTTGCCAAGATGAAATGCCCGAAAATAATTGTAAATTTACGGCTGCAAAACGGCGCCGGAAAACTCCCGGTGCCGCATCTGCATTTATAGGCTGATGGCCTTATTTTAGCTTTTACGAACGACTATGCAACTGAAAAACATCACCGAAACCTTGCTGCCCTCGCTGCTGCAACGTGATTTTGGAAAAAATATATGTACTGCTTTAGATAACAAAAAGCCACTGGCGGTGAAATCTTCCGCCGGCTCGGCACCTTCCATACTGGCGGCGGAACTGTTTCTGCTGAGAAAAACGTCGATACTTTTCCTGGCGGATGATAAAGAGGATGCGCTCTACCTGACGGCAGAACTGGAGGAATTACTCGGCCGTGAGAATGTGCTGTATTTCCCGCCCAGCCATCTGGACCCCTATCAGACGGAAAAAACACAGAATGCAAACCTGGTGCTTCGCACAGAAGTCCTTAATAAAATTCACACCAATAAAAAGCCGCAGGTGATGGTGGCGCCATTTGTGTCACTGGCCGAAAAGGTGATAAGGAAAGAGGATTTCAAAGCGATTTCACACACCATTAAAGCAGGCGATAAACTCGATTTTAATTTTACCGAAGAATTGCTGGAGCAGTTTCAGTTTCAGCTGACGGATTTCGTTTCCGAGCCGGGCGAGTTTTCGGTGAGAGGTGGAATTGTGGACGTGTTTTCCTATTCTAACGAGGAGCCTTACCGCATCTCCTTTTTTGGCAATGAGGTGGAAAGCATTAAAACTTTTGATATTGAAACACAGCTTACCAAAGAAAAGGTGGAGGAGTTTCAGCTGGTGTCAAACATGAATTACACCGTGGTCAGCAGTCGTGTGCCGCTGTTTGATTTGGCACCGGAGAACTTGCTGGTGGTTACCAAAAATGCTTTTTTAGGTTTTACGGTTATTAAAAACTTTTATGCAAAAGCCGAAGAAAATTTCCTGAAACTGAGCAGAGACATCAAGCATTCCACGCCGGAAGAACTGTTTGTGCCGGAGGAAGAATTTATGTCCAATGTCCGCCGCTTTGACTGGGTGGATTTCACACTGCAGGAAATTCCCGGCTCAGAAATTATAACACTGAACCAAACAGCGCAGCCTACCTTCAATAAAAAGTTTGACCTGCTGCAGGAAGACCTGGATGCCAAACAGCAACAGGAATATGAAACCTGGATTTCCTTTTCCGGTGAGAAACAGAAGGAAAGACTCGAAGCCATTTTTGAAGAACTGGAAAAAGATGTTCCTTTTCGATCATTTAAGTCTGAACTCCACGAAGGCTTTGTGGACCACGATCACAAAATTTCGGTGTACACAGACCACCAGATTTTCGAACGTTATCAGCGCTTTAAAGCCAAGAATTCATTTGCCAAATCCGAACAGATTACACTGAAAGATCTGATGCAGATGAAAGTGGGCGATTACATTACGCATATCGACCATGGCATCGGGAAGTTTATGGGCTTGGTGAAAGTGAATAATGATGGCAAAGTGCAGGAATGTTTTAAACTCACCTATAAAAACGGAGATCTGCTGTATGTCAGCATTCACTCGCTTCATAAAATATCAAAGTACAACGGCCCGGAAGGCAAAGAAATCGTGCTTTCCAAACTGGGGTCGCCGGCCTGGAAAACATTAAAACAGAAAACGAAAGCGAAAGTAAAACAGATTGCTTTTGACTTAATTAAACTCTACGCCGAGCGAAAAACCGCCAAAGGTTTTGCGTTTGCACCCGATTCCTACCTGCAGAATGAGCTGGAAGCTAGCTTTATTTATGAAGATACGCCCGACCAGGAAAAAGCTACGGTAGATGTGAAAAAGGACATGGAAAACAACACCGTGATGGACCGGCTGATCTGCGGTGACGTTGGTTTCGGGAAAACGGAAATTGCCATCCGCGCCGCTTTCAAAGCAGCTACCGACGGGAAACAGGTAGCGATTTTGGTGCCGACCACAATTCTTGCCTTCCAGCATTACCGCAGTTTTAAGGAAAGGCTTAAAGATTTCCCGGTAAACATCTCTTATCTCAACCGGTTCCGGACGGCCAAGCAAAAAGCAGAAACGCTGGCAGGTTTAAGGGACGGCAGTGTGGATATTGTGATCGGAACCCATCAGCTGGTGGGCAGCAGTGTGAAATTTAAAGACCTAGGCTTATTGATTATTGACGAGGAACATAAATTCGGCGTTTCCGTAAAAGATAAATTAAAGACCCTCAAAAGTAATATTGATACACTGACACTGACGGCCACGCCGATTCCGCGGACGCTCCAGTTTTCGCTGATGGCCGCGCGTGACCTATCGGTGATTAAAACGCCACCGCCCAACCGCCAGCCGGTGGAAACGCAGATCGTTGGTTTTAATGAAGAAATTATCCGTGATGCGATTTCCTATGAACTGCAGCGGGACGGCCAGGTATACTTCATTAACAACCGGGTGGAAAACCTGAAAGATATCGCCGGCTTGATTCAAAGACTGGTGCCGGATGCGCGGGTGATTACCGGCCACGGACAAATGGAAGGAAAGCAACTTGAAAAAAATGTCCTGGATTTCATAGAAGGAAAATATGACGTGCTGGTTTCCACCACGATTGTGGAAAGTGGAGTAGATGTACCGAATGCCAACACGATTTTCATTAATGATGCCCAGCGTTTCGGCATGGCAGATATTCACCAGATGCGCGGGCGCGTGGGCCGGAGCAACAGAAAAGCGTTCTGCTACCTGATTACGCCGCCGTTTGATATGGTAACTTCTGACGCAAGAAAAAGGCTGGAAGCGATTGAGCAGTTTTCGGACCTGGGCAGCGGTTTTCAGATTGCCATGAAAGACTTGGAAATCCGCGGTGCCGGTGATTTGCTGGGTGGGGAACAGAGTGGTTTCATTAATGAAATGGGCTTTGATACCTATCAGAAAATCATGCAGGAAGCGCTGGAGGAATTGCAGAGCGATGCGGAATTCGAAGACCTTTTTGAAAATGAGGAAGAACGGAAGAAACTCTTTAAATCCACCAAGGAAGTCAACATTGATACCGATCTGGAACTGATGCTTCCCGATTCCTACGTGCAAAGCATTGAAGAGCGTTTGTCCTTATACCAGAAACTGGCCGATACGGAAAGTCCGCAGCAGCTCAAGCAGTTTGAGGAGGAACTGAAAGACCGTTTTGGGGAACTGCCGGAAGAAGCTAAAAACCTGTTGAAATCCGTGGAGCTCAAATGGATTGCAGCCGATGTCGGCTTTGAAAGACTGGTGGTGAAGAGCGGCATTTTTATCGGGTATTTCCCCTCCAATCCGCAGGACCGCTTTTATCAGAGTGAAAGGTTTAAGAACATTATTTCGTACTTAACATCCAACCCGACGGAAGCGGTATTAAAAGAAAAATCCAGCAAGGAAGGCAATCAGCTGATGATGCGCAAGGAAGGGGTGAAGAACGTGGAAGACATCAATGCGGTGCTGCACCGGATTTTGCAATTGGAGATTATGAAACAGTCGTAAGAATTACAATTTATTTACGCCACTATGAACTTGCCGACCGGCAACTTGCTACTTAGCAAGTTTTTAAAATACATGATTTTAATGTAGAAAGAAAAACATGATACGCTATTACACAAATCAGCGTTAAAAAAATAAGTTACCGGAATACCGTATTTTTGCCTAAAATTAAATTCTGATGAAGAAACTTCTGTATATATTGGGAACCGTACTTTCTGTGGTCGTGCTGTTTTCCTGTGAACCCGGCCGTGATGAGAACGGTGATCTTTTATTTAATGTAAATGAACCCAGCTACGATTGGGAGCCGCGTTTTTTATCTAAAGTTGAAGACAGTGCGGGCGGGAATACAACGTACAGTTATGATGGTGCCAATCGTCTGACAGAAGTGAATTCAACCCAGAACAGCACAAGCCAGTTCAAATTCACCTATGCTGCTGATTCGGTTAAAAGCGCGGCAGTTACTTATGAGGATTCAAACGGTATTTTCACGTCTGATTTTACTTTTGAGTATAACACCGATAAATTAGTAAGTAGAGCTAAAGGGACTATTAAGCAAGGAGCTAATGCAGTTTCAGATATTTCAATCGAAGTAATTTACAGCAATAAAAAACCGACTACGATTACTTCTACAGTTACGCCTGTAATCACACCTGCTGATTCCATTCAAACTAAAAATGAATTAGGGTACAGTGGTGATCAGCTTACTTCGTGGGAAAAGACCATTACTTCGTCAGGAACTAATTCTGACGAAATGATTACTTTTGATCTATTCGACGATAATCCAAATGGCTTCGCACAGCTTCCGATGGTGTACCGAATCCTTTCAACGGTATATAATGAAGGGCCGTGGGCCGTGGCAGGTTTTTCAATAAATAATTTTACGAAAATAACGGTGGACGGGGAAAGCGCTGAATACATTTACAAATACGACCCAAAAAAATACCCGACCGAAGCCAGCACTACCGGGAAAAAGTTTACATTTTTATATAAGAATTAAAGTGTATGAAATACCTCATCGTCGGGCTCGGAAATAAAGGGGAAGAATACGCTGAAACGCGCCATAATATTGGTTTTAAAGTAGCTGATAAAATTGCTGCCGAGCTGGAAGTGCCCTTTAAATCTGCAAATTTCGGCTGGCTGGCTGAAGGGAAATATAAAGGGCGGAAAGTTCTCATTCTGAAGCCGGATACCTATATGAACCTCTCCGGAAATGCCGTGCGCTTTTGGTTGCAGAAAGAAAATATCCCGGTTGAAAACCTGATGATTATTACGGATGATCTGGCGCTGCCTTTCGGAACCCTTCGCATGAAAATGAAAGGTTCGGATGCGGGCCACAATGGCCTGAAAAGTATCCAGCAGCAACTTAATACACAACAGTATCCGCGGCTGCGCTTTGGCATTTCCGCTGATTTTGCCGAGGGCCGGCAGGTAGATTATGTACTTGGGAAATGGACTGAAGCGGAAAAAGAAAAACTCCCCGAGCGAATCGAGAAGTTTTCCAAAGCGTGTTTATCGTTTGTCTTTGCCGGAATCCAGAACACCATGACGGCGTTCAACGGCAAGTAATTACTGCATATTCTTATTGTTCTGGCGGCTCATCACCCAGTTGGAGTTGGTGAGGTTGTAAATTTTCTGGATGTCTTTCAGGATATTTTCAAAATCAATTTCCAGGTCGATGATTTTACCGGTGCGCATGTCAAAGACCCAGCCGTGTACAATCGGATATTCATCCACCAGGTATTCTTCCTGTACCACGGCCATTTTAATGACATTGATACACTGTTCCTGCACATTCAGTTCCACCAGCCGGTCGTAGCGCTTTTGTTCATCTCCAATCGCATCCAGCTCGGTCTGATGCAGCCGGTATACATCACGAATCGTTCGCAGCCACGGATTTAAAAGTCCCAGGTCTTCCGCCGTCATAGCCGCTTTGATCCCGCCGCAACCGTAATGTCCGCACACAATAATATGTTTTACCTGCAGGTGTTCCACCGCATACTGGATCACGGCCGTTGCGCTCATGTCCAGCGTATTCACCACGTTCGCGATATTGCGGTGAACAAAGAGTTCGCCCGGTTTCATGCCCATCATTTCCTCTGCAGAGACGCGGCTGTCCGAGCAACCGATATACAGAAATTCCGGGGTTTGGGTAATCGAAAGATTTTTAAAGAAATCGG
Organism: Chryseobacterium salipaludis; assembly: GCF_022968825.1. GTDB lineage: Bacteria > Bacteroidota > Bacteroidia > Flavobacteriales > Weeksellaceae > Kaistella > Kaistella salipaludis. The sequence continues at coordinate 28,117 of NZ_JALHKS010000002.1, read as the reverse complement.
GATTCTCGGCACATTGGGCTTCTACCCAGGCTTTGTTCTTTTCAAATATTTTGTCGTAGGACTTTCTCATGCGCTTGTTTTTTGATACTGTAAAAGTAAGGGCTGGCGCTTAAAAAATCAAAGAAATAACGATAATTAAAGAATTTACAAATCATGTAAAGGTTCAAAAGCGCACAGTGCCTGCCTTTTTTTGTGACATGTAACTGAAGTAAAATCGGAGTACAATGTTTTTTACAAGGTTGGCTCTCGGTTTACGACTGCGGAAGCATTCACGGTTTTCCGCCCAATCGACTTATAATAGAAACCCGTATCCTCCACCTGTTCCAGTGCGAACATGTTTCGGCCGTCGAAAATGGCGCGGCCGGTCATGCGCTCTGCCATCAGACTGAAGTTGGGATTCTGGAACTCGCTCCATTCCGTGGCAATCAGCAGGCAATCTGCGTCCTGCAGCGCGCTGTACATATCCGGTGCGTAGCTGATTCGGTCGCCCAGTATTTTGCGTACATTTTCTTCTGCAATGGCATCGTACGCAGTGATGTCTGCACCTTTCTCCAAAAGCAGTCGAATATTGTCTAAAGAGGAAGCTTCGCGGATGTCATCGGTATTTGCTTTAAAGGCGAGCCCCCACAGGGCGATTTTTTTACCGTTCAGGTCGCCATTGAAATACTGCTCAATCTCGGAAACAAGAATTACTTTTTGTGCCTGATTCACCTCTTCGGTGGCTTCCAAGAGCTGGAAGTTGAAATCAGCCTGACGGCCGGAGCGAATCAGCGCCTTCACATCTTTCGGGAAGCAGCTGCCGCCGTACCCGATGCCCGGAAACAGGAAACGGTGCCCGATACGGTCGTCCGAACCCATGCCGAGCCTCACCTTATCCACATCTGCGCCTACTTTTTCACAGTAGTTCGCGATTTCATTCATAAAGGTGATTTTTACCGCCAGGAAGGAATTCGCTGCGTATTTCGTGAGTTCCGATGACTTTTCGTCCATGAAGATAATCGGCACACCGGTATTGGTAAACGGCTGGTAAATCTTGGCCATAATTTCGCGCGCCTGCTCAGATTCGCTCCCCACGATAACACGGGCGGGATTCATGGAGTCTTCAACGGCGAAACCTTCTCTTAAGAATTCAGGGTTGGAAACTACATCGAAAGGAATATCAGTTCTGGACTCAATCGTTTCCTGCACTTTGGTTGCCGTGCCTACTGGCACAGTGGATTTGTTGACAATGACTTTATATTCGGTCATCAGCGTGCCGATTTGCTCCGCGACTGATAATACATAGGAAAGGTCTGCGGAACCATCCTCACCGGGTGGCGTGGGTAACGCCAGATAAATAACTTCGCTTTGGTCCAGCGCTTCTTTCAGGTCTGTGGTAAAAAATAAACGCTGCGCCTGAATGTTGCGCAGGAAAATTTCTTCCAGGCCGGGTTCGTAGATAGGAACTACGCCCTGCTTCATGCGTTCCACTTTCTGCGCATCAATATCCACACAAAATACGGTATTCCCGAGTTCTGCCAGGGTCGTTCCGGTTACCAGGCCCACATAGCCGGTTCCAACAATAGTAATATTCACTCCTTTTCAGATTTGTGGCTGCAAAGGTAATAATAATTCAGCCGCGCAGCCTTGCAGACTGTGTTGAAAAATCAGCATTTTTTTTGCAGTTTCATATTAAGTTCGTATATTTGCGGTGGATTTACGGAAAAATAATGACAAGGCCTTCGCAAGAATGCCTTTTTTCGTAACAGTAGTTGAACGATTTTTATGGAATTTAGAACACAGATTGAAAACCTGTTACAAGAGTTTCTGGCGACGCGCCCGGATTTATTTTTAATCGACCTGAAATTTTCAGCGTCCGATGATATTACCATAGTGTTGGACGGCGACAATGGTGTGAATCTGCAGGATTGCCTGGATGCCAGCCGCGCCATTGAGTTTAATATGGACCGCGAGCAGCACGATTTCTCTTTGCAGGTCACCAGCGCCGGTTTGAGCGAGCCTTTATCGTCACCGCGTCAGTACCGCAAGAATATCGGTCGCGACCTGGACGTGCTTTTAACAGATGATACCAAGGTGGAAGGTGAACTCACATTGGCAGATGACGAAAAAATTGTGCTCATCCTTCGGTACAGAAAGCCGAAAGAAGTGGGCAAAGGAAAAGTAGATGTGGTGGAAGAAAAAGAGATTCCCTACACCGATATTAAAAAAGCCCTCGTAGCGATCAAATTTTAATGAAGCTGCGCTGCGCCATTAGTTATAATTAAAAAGATACCGGCAGTACATCCTGCCCTGAGCAACCTAAAAACAAACATGATATAGATGAACGGTTTAGCATTGATTGAAGCATTTGGCGATTTCAAAGAAGAAAAAAGCATCAGTAAAATTGACCTGATGGCCATCATCGAAGATTCGTTGAAAACTTTATTAAGAAAAAGATTTGATTCCGATGACCACTTTGATGTTATCGTGAACCCGGATAAAGGTGACTTTCAGATTTTCCTGAACAAAACCATCGTGGAAGATGAAATGTCTGAAGACGATGACCTGGAAATTGAACTTTCTGAAGCGCGTAAACTCGACCCAACCTTTGAAGTGGGTGAAGATTACACCGTGGAAATTCCAATCGAACAACTCGGTCGCCGCAGCATTCTGACTTTAAAGCAAATCCTGGCGACCAAACTGCAGGAATATAATAATGCGGCCCTGTACGAGCAGTTCCGCGACCGTATTGGTGAAATCGTTATTGGCGAAGTGCACCATATCCGTCATAAGCACGTTATTCTGCTGGATGATGAAGACAATGAGTTCATTCTGCCGAAGGAAAAACAAATTCCATCTGACTTTTTTAAAAAAGGAGAAAGCATCCGTGCGATTGTGGAAAGCGTAGATTTTAAGGGAAGCAAGCCGCAGATTGTGGTTTCCCGCACGGCGCCTCGTTTCCTGGAGAAGCTCCTGGAGCTGGAAATTCCGGAAATCCAGGACGGAACCATTATGCTGAAAAAAGTAGTGCGCATTCCGGGTGAAAAAGCGAAGATTGCGGTAGATGCGTATGATGACCGTATTGACCCGGTAGGAGCCTGCGTCGGTGTGAAAGGTTCCCGTATTCATGGCGTGGTTCGCGAACTGCGCAATGAAAACATCGACGTGATTCAATGGTCCAAGAACCCTGAAATTCTGGTAAAGCGTGCCTTAGGAAATATCACCATTAATAAAATTGATATTAATGAAGAAACCAACTACGCGCTGGTTCATACACCGGTAGAGGAGATTTCCCGCGTGATTGGAAAGCAGGGACAGAATATTCGTCTGGCTTCCTGGTTAAGTGGCTTCGATATTGATGTGTACCGCGAATCCAGCGAGGAAGATGATGTGGAACTGAAAGAATTCGTGGGTACCGAAGAAGGGGATATCGAGCAATGGATCATCGATGAGTTCCAGAAAATCGGTTTGAATACAGCGAAGAGCGTGTTGGATAAAGAAACAGAAGCCCTGTTGCACCTCACCGACCTGGAAGAAGAAACCATCGAAGAGGTGAAGGCGATCCTGCGGGATGAATTTGAGGATTAACTGCCTCTGCAATATGTATTTAAAGTTAAAATAGGTTAACTTTGCCAAAAATTTATAAAAAAGTATAAAATATACATGCCAAAAATTAGATTAAATAAAGCGGCGCGGGAATTTAATATTTCAATCCCCAGGCTTGTGGAGTTTCTGCAGGACAAAGGATATGAAGTGGAAAGTAACCCCAATGCTAAATTGGAAGAATCGGCATATTCTGCATTGGAAGCGGAGTTTCGCAAAGACGGCGAGCAGCGCAAAGCTTCCGATGAGGTGGTGATGGCCAAGGTTCCGGATGAAAAACTGGAAATTGAGCCGGCTAAACCTGAGGTGATAAGAGCCAAAGCAGGCGCCCGGCCTGAAGCCAAAATCCTGGGCAAAATCGATCTGGCCACCGGTAAGCCGGAAACTGCACCGGAACCGGAAACGCCGGCAGCTCTTGCAACACCGGCAGAGGAAGCAAAACCTGCTGAAGAAGCAACTCCGCAAAAACAGGAGTTTAAGGTGCTGGATAAAATAGACCTTTCTCAGATTGAAAGCGGCAAGCCACGAGGCAAAAAACCGGCTGCTGAAAAACCGGCTGCTGCGGAAACACCTGCTCCGGCACCAAAAGCCGAAGATAAACCGGCTGAGCCCGCTGCACCAGTTGCACCGCAAACACCGGCAGCAGAAGCTGGAACGGAAAAACCGGCCGAAAGCAGCGAGCCACAAAAAATAGAAACGGTGTACCAGAAACTGGACGGGCCTAAAATCCTGAAAGAAAAGGTAGACCTTTCTCAGTTTAATAAGCCTAAATCCGCCGGTGCGAAGAAAAAAAGAAAACGCATCGAAAAACCTGCAGCCGGAACCGGTACAGGTCAGGCACAAGGCAATCGGCCGGGTGGCGGCGGAAACCAGGGGAACCGTCCGGGTGGCGGCAACCAGGGGAACCGTGGCGGTAATGCAGGCGGAAACAGAAAAGGCGGCAACCGTCGAGGACCTGTCATGCCGGTTGAACTAACCGATGAACAGGTTAAAAATCAGATTAAAGAAACCCTGGAAAAACTGACCAGTAAGGCCGGTAAAAACAAGGGTGCAAAATATCGTAAGGAAAAAAGAGTATTCCGTCGTGAGCAGGACGAGCGTCAGGAAATGCTGGATGCGGAAGACCGCACACTGAAGGTAACCGAGTTTATCACCGTGGGTGAACTGGCCAGCCTGATGAACGTGAGCCCGACCGAAGTGATCTCTGCCTGCTTCTCTTTAGGCGTAATGGTAACTATGAACCAACGTCTGGAAGCAGATACGCTGACATTGGTAGCTGACGAATTCGGTTATAAGATTGAATTTTCGGATGCTGACGTGGAAGAATCCGCGATGGAAGAAGATACCGATACCGAAGAGGATATGGAGCCAAGAGCACCCATCGTGACGGTGATGGGCCACGTGGACCACGGTAAAACTTCCTTGCTGGATTACATCAGAAAAACCAACGTGATCGCCGGAGAATCCGGAGGGATTACCCAGCACATCGGTGCTTACAACGTACAGCTGGAAAACGGCCAGCGCATCACCTTCCTGGATACCCCGGGTCACGAAGCGTTTACCGCGATGCGTGCACGTGGTGCCCAGATCACCGATATCGCCATTATCGTAATTGCGGCGGATGACGATGTGATGCCGCAAACGAAGGAAGCGATTTCCCACGCGCAGGCAGCCGGTGTACCGATGATCATTGCACTGAACAAAGTAGATAAACCAAATTCCAATCCGGATAATATTCGCCAGCAACTGTCTTCTATGAATATTCTGGTGGAAGAATGGGGTGGTAACGTGCAGTCTCAGGAAGTGTCTGCCAAATTTGGTAACAATATGGATCTCCTGCTGGAAAAAGTATTGCTGCAGGCTGAATTACTGGAACTGAAAGCCAACCCGGATAAAAACGCAAGTGGTGTGGTCATTGAAGCATCTTTGGATAAAGGACGTGGTTATATCTCTACCATGCTCGTACAGGCGGGTACGCTCCGTGTCGGAGATTACGTACTGGCCGGTAAGAACCATGGTAAAGTAAAGGCAATGCTGGACGAAAGAGGCAAGCCTATGAAAGCCGCCGGTCCGTCGATTCCGGTAACCATTCTGGGACTGGATGGCGCTCCTACGGCAGGTGACCGTTTCCGCGTGTTCGAAGACGAGCGCGAAGCAAAATCCATTGCGACCAAGCGTGAGCAATTGCAGCGTGAGCAATCGATCCGTACGAAGAAGCACCTTACGCTGGACGAACTCGGACGCCGTATTGCACTGGGCGACTTCAAGGAACTGAACATCATTCTGAAAGGGGACGTGGACGGTTCGGTGGAAGCACTTTCCGATCAGCTGCAAAGCTTGTCTACCGAGGAAATCAGCGTGAAGATCATTCACCAGGGCGTGGGTCAGATTACCGAATCCGACGTACTCCTGGCAGCTGCTTCCGATGCGATTATGATTGGCTTTAATGTAAGAGCCGGTGTCAACGCAAAAGATCTGGCAGATAAAGAAGAGATTGAAATCAGAACCTATTCCGTGATCTATGACGCCATCGACGATGTGAAAGAAGCGATGGAAGGAATGCTCTCTCCGGAAATCCGCGAGCAGGTCATTGGTAACGTAGAGATCCGTGAAGTCTTTAAGATTTCCAAAGTAGGTTCCATTGCAGGATGTATGGTCCTGACCGGAAAAGTAACGCGCAACTCCAAAATCCGCTTACTGCGTGACGGTATTGTGAAATACGACGGTGAACTGGAAAGCTTAAAACGTTTCAAAGACGATGTGAAAGAAGTAACCAAAGGATACGAATGTGGTCTCAACCTGAAAGGCTACAACGACATCGAAATCGGTGACATCCTGGAAGTCTACGAAGAAGTAGCTGTTAAGAAAAAGCTGAAATAAGCTGTAATACATGATAGAAACCCGCTGGAAGGCGGGTTTTTTTCTGTTGTGAAAAGAACTCCGGTCTAAATAAGCCGAAAGGTCACTACGCTTTCAGAAATAAAAATTTCAAAATAATAAAGATCTGACAAAAACACTTTCATATAATGACTTCAAAATACCAATTCCGCAAAATAAAAAGCAAAGTGCTGCCGCCTTTAAGCCTTAATACAGCTAAAAAAATCAAAAAGAAAATAAAGTTTGGCAGTGTTAAGAATTTTTAACATATTTGCAGAAATATAATATTAAATAGTGTTAATATGAATGTGAAATTAAGAGTGCTAAGCGCCGGAGTTCTTTTCTTTGTTGGAACCCAGGCAGCTTTTGCTCAGCAGAAGAGAGATTCTGTAAAGACCGAAGACATCGAAGAGGTTGTAGTTTTAGGCTATAGTAAGACCTCCACAAAAGCCAAATCTACAGCTGCGAGTACAACAATTAGCTCAGAGGTTCTAGAAAATAGGCCAAACATTTCATTCCTTAACTCAGTTCAAGGTGCTGCGCCAGGAATCCAGATTAATGCTGCTTCAGGTTCACCAGGCTCAGGAAAGATTGATGTTAGAATTAGAGGTTTAGCGTCACTCAATGCCTCAACAGACCCATTGTATGTTATTGACGGTCTTGCAACGTCCGGTAACCAGTTTAGAAATCTGAATCCAAATGACATCGAAACTATCTCTGTACTCAGAGATGCGCAGGCTACGTCTATTTACGGTAACAGAGGAGCAAACGGAGTGGTAATTATTACTACTAAAGGAGGGAGATTCAATTCTGGACTTCGATTAAGCTATGACGCTTTGACGAGCTTTTCAACCTATCCGGAGTCAGATTACAATCTTGCTGACGCTAAACAATTATTAACTATTCATAAGAATTACGGAGCAGGACTAGGTGCCACTCTTACTGATGAGCAGATTAATAATTACCCAACTAATACTGACTGGAATAAGGAGTTTTTCCGAGTCGGAATGCTCCAGCAACATAACTTAGGTATTAGATTTGGTGGAGAAAATATTGCTGCTTATTCGTCTCTAGGATATTTAGATAGCGAAGGTTCCTTATTGGGTACAGATTTTAAAAGATTTACCTTCCGAAATAATCTGAATGGGAAATCAAAAAACAACCGCTTTACTTACAACTCGCAGTTAGCAGTTGGATACTCTAAAAGACACCAATTAGATCAGGAAACAAACGGAGATATCTCCAATAACGTTGTACAAAACCCATTGTTTGGCCCAGTGTTAGCACCCGCAACACTACAACCATATCCATTTATTAATGGACAGGATATGTACAATCAGATTAAAGGATCTACATCTGGAAGAAGTACTTGGATTTTACAGGATATTATTCGGGGAGGAATAGCAAACAAGTTTACGGAAACTAGCGTTTTAGCAAATGCTGCAGCAGATTATAAGCTTACAGACTACTTAAGCGTAGGTAATAAAACGGGTATTGACTTTAAGGAGTCAGATCGAGAATTTGCAAGAACTCCAACTGGATACCTGTCAGTAAATGTGGCAGCAGGTCAGCAGGCGCAGTATGGCGGTCTGGAGGATTTGACGAATACGAAAGATTTTACAGTGAGTTCTGTTACTAATTTGACATATAATCAATCATTTGATGAACATAGCCTTACCGTAGGAGCGTATTTAGATTATATTAAAGGACACTATATATCTAAAGGACAGCGGCAAAATGGTTTAAATCCCCTAAATTGGGAGCTTGGAGCGGGTACTGGCTACGTGCCATTCAATCCGGCTACTCCGAATTTATATAGACCTACCGTTAATGCTTTTAAATATAACGCTGGGACATTAGCTTATTTTGCTACAGTGGATTACGACTATGCAAGTAAATATGGATTAAGTGGTGTTGTAAGAAGAGATGGGTCTTATCGATTCAGTGAAGAAAACAGATGGGAAACATTTTGGTCAGTTGCAGGACGATGGAATATAGATCGCGAAGACTTTCTTGAGGGCTCAAGTGTGCGAATGCTCAAACTGAGAGCGTCTTACGGTACTCAAGGAAACCAAAACTTATTTAAGGGTACTAACAACATGAATCCTCTATTTGTGCGGCCAAATATGGTTAGAGATGTTTTATCAACAAATACAGGTTATGGCAATTTACCAGGATTTGGCGTAGGAGTAATCGCAAACGAAAACTTGAAATGGGAAAAAATTTCTCAGTTTAATGTTGGACTCGATTTTGGCTTATTTAACAATAAGCTTGAGGGTAATTTTGATTATTATATCAAAAAAACCAGCGACATGTTTAATGATATCTCTATTTCAGCTGTTACGAGTTTATACACTATCAATGGTAACAATGGCGAAATGGAAAACCGTGGAGTTGAGGGATTGCTGCGTTACAATGTAATACGCAACAATGATATAAAAGTTTCAGTATTTGCAAATGCAGCGTATAATAAAAATAAAATATTAGCGATGGATACTGAAGATCTTCAAGATGATATCGTTAATGCCATCGGAGGTGTTGCATATCAATGGCATTTGTATCCATTTGTAGGAGTAAATCCTGATACAGGTGAGCAACAATTCTTGGATATTAATGGAAATATCACTGAAGAGCCAACTGAGGGTGACCGCAGATTAACAGGTAAATCATACTTGCCAAAATTGTCAGGAGGGTTTGGAGTAGACCTAGATTATAAAGGATTCTACTTTAATGCCTTATTTACTTACCAAACCGGCGGATGGATTTATGATAATTTGTATAGCTGGCTAATGGATCCTTCTACTGCTGCATCATATAATGGATCTGCGGATCTGTTAAATAGCTGGACTCCTAATAATACCAATACAAATATTCCAGCCATTGATGCCTACAATGCGGGAACTGAAGGTTCATCTGACAGATTTTTGTATAAGTCTGATTACCTTCGACTTAAAAATGCTTCCATAGGCTATGGATTTACGAAAGATCAATTAGGTAACCTGCCTATAAAAGCACTAAGGGTATTTGCGCAGGCAGAGAATATCTATACATGGACAGAATGGAAAGGTTTTGATCCCGAACCTATCGGGCAGTTCTCTTTAGGAATATACCCGAATCCTAAGACTTTTTCGGTAGGATTTAATGTTGAATTTTAATAAAAATTACAGAAATGAAGAAACTTGTTATAAATGTTGGATTAATTCTGCTAACTACTGCAGGAGTCTCAACACTAAACAGCTGTAAAGATGCACTGGAGATTGTGCAGCCTGGTGAATTGAATCCAGATGCAGTTTTTACCAACGTGTCTAATTTGGAAGGGTTTTTAAATGGTGCCGTTTACGCAGCAGTTGAACCTAACTATGAAATCTATCTATCGGCTGTACTAACCGACGAAGTAAAACCTGGAAAATCTAGTGGAGGACAAGAATTCCAATTGCATAGATTTTTTCTCGACAAGGGAGATGCCTTGACAAGTAATATTTGGTTATCCAATTATACAGTTATAAACAGAGTAAATAGGCTGCTGGAAGGTGCAACAAAATTTACGCCGGCATCGTCCGAACTAGCCAAATATAATAGTATACTTGCGCAAGCACGTCTTTTGAGAGCGTTTGCCTATTTGGAACTACAAACATATTTCTCTGAAAATATGAAAGATGATAACGGCCTGGGTGTGATTATTGTCGAAGGTGTTCCGGAAACAGCAAACCAAACTCCGCGCAGCAGTAATAAAGAAGTTTTTGATGTAATTAATGCTGACCTGGAATACGCTCGCGGGATATTAAAACGTGGCAGTAACCGTTACTATGCAGATTTAAATTTTGTTGAAGCGCTAGCAGCTCGTGTTAATTTATATAGAGGTAAATATGCTGAAGCAAAAATTAATGCACTGAGTGTTCTAAACAATTCTGGTCTTGCTTTGACTCCTGCTACACCTATCTATCCGAATGATGACCAGACGCCACCAATTGGATCAGCAGAATGGAACGCTGAATTTTATAAAACTGGAGGATCCTTTAATCCATACCGTAATATTTGGAATGATTCCAGCAGAGGCGAGGTGATTTTTGCGCTAAATCGTCAGGCGACAGGAGTAGGTTTTTCGATCGGAACCAGATGGAATACAAACCAGTCTAATATTACTGGTTCTCCAATGTGGAACATGGGTAGAAACTTGTTTAACATAATTGATAATACAGATGGTGACATAAGGAGATATGCATTTATTGATCCGACAAGTACGATTGATCCAAATTATTTGACATCGCCTTCGCCAATTACCTCAGACCAGATCATTATTGATAAATATCCTGGTATTCCAAACGCTGCAACTAGAAATGACATTAAGGTTATCAGACTGTCTGAGATTTATTTCATCTTAGCAGAATGTGCAGTTAGCGAAAATAATCTCGGCGCAGCTGCAGATTATATACAACAGGTTAGGGTTGCAAGAAATTATAAGGGCACTGCTACGACTCCTGCTTATAGCAGCAAGCAGGTAGCATTGGCGGATATTTTGAAGGAACGACGAGTTGAACTTGCGTTCGAAGGACATCGTCTAATTGACTTGAAAAGACTAGCAGTTGATGCAGGTGTAGAAATGGATAGAAATCCAACTGATGATATCGTTACCGTTTCTAATCTTCCTAACGGAAGTTATAAGTACACTTTACCAATACCGATTAGTGAAACAGCCGGAAACCCCAATATCCAGCAGAATACAGGTTATTCTAAGTAATATAATGTTTTTCAAGCCGCCCCTCACCGGGCGGCTTTTTTATGGCAAAGCATGAGCATTCTCCTTGCTTTATTTCCAATTCCTTACATTTGTAGCCCAAATCTACTGCATGAGGTTCCTGCTTTTTCTCGTTTTGTGTAGTGCCGCCGTGGGTGCCCAAATCCGCAACAAAACGGACTCCAACCGCGTCAGACCCGGTGATACACTCGTCATCGATTCCGGCTTCAAGGACAGCCTGAAAGTATTTAAACCCACCATTCAGGATTATACCTGGCAAACCCGGTTCTCCGAAAAGAAAGTGTTTGATACCGTGCTGACCGCCGATAAAACATTTATCTTTTCACAATACAACAATCAGGATAATTTCGGGCGCGCGCCGTTTGCCAATGTGGGTGCCGGTTTTCAGCCGCTGGTCTTCACTCATCATCCGGAGCAGGATTTGGCACTGCTGCCGGTTCGCAAATCCTTTCTCATCCGGACGGCTGATGAAATCAAGTATTACGACGTCAAAACACCGACCACCGCTTTCGTCTATCACAATGCCATGCGCAATGGCGCCGTGCTGCAGTCGACTTATACCCAGAACATCGGCAAGCAGTTTAATTTTGCCATAGAGTACACCGGCCTGCGCTCCCAGGGATTTTATCAGAATTTCCTGGCCGCCAATAACAATACCCAGCTGTCTGCGCATTACGAATCGCCCAACGAAAAGTACCGCGCCTTTGGGCACTTTTTGCATACCAATATCAACAATCAGGAAAACGGAGGGATCGCGGATGTAGACCTTTTTCTAAATGATGCTTCCGATTTTAACAACCGTGAAAATATTCCGGTAAATCTGACCACGGCCAACTCCCGCTTTGCCTACCGGCGCTTTTATTACAGCCATGAGTTCCGGCCTTTCTCCTCGGCGCGGTTTCCTTTCAGGCTGCGCCATACCATTTATCGGCAGAGCAATAAGTATTATTTCAGCCAGGAACAGCCGGAGCCTTTTCTCTCTAGCAGCCCGGATGACCTGATTCCGTATCCGTTGTCTTCTAAAAAGTATTCCGTCAACCTGAGCAATACCGTTTCAGCCCTGCTGGATACGCAGAACTTTTTACTCGAAGCCGGTGTACGCCATCAGCATATCGTGCTGGGAATCGGTGATGCACTGCCCGAAACTTTTGGTATTCCGCCGAAGCAGTCCGAAGAGCGATTAGGGGTCGTCGGGAAACTGCAAATGAATCTCTGGGAGCGCGTTGCTTTAAATGCCGGCCTGGAAATCTCGGGCGGAAAAGAATTCGGAAGTTTCATTCGTTCGCGTAACAACCTGCGTCTTGAACCTATCCCGGACTATGCCGTCACTGCACATGTCAATTTCCAAAGCGGCAGCCCCACCTTTAATTTACTGCTGAATCCTTCCGTCTACCGCCAGTTCAACTACCGCTTGACTGACCCGAAGAATGAGCAGATTACCGAAGTAGGCGGACAATTGGGTTTAAAATGGTTTAATACGGTGGCGATGGCCAACTTCATCCGTGTTGAAAATTATACGTACCTCAATGCAGCTGCGCAGCCACAACAGAGTACCGATGCCTTGAGCATCTCGCAGTTGGGCGGTGAGGCTACTTTCTCCTGGGGCAAATTTCATCTGAATCCGCGCGTACTTTTTCAGTCAGCGCTGTCCGGAAAAGACCTGTATCCGATGCCTGCGTTTATTGGCCGCGCCAACCTGTACTGGCAGTCACGCGTTTTCAAAGGTGCTGCCGAAGTTCAGGCCGGACTCAAGGCTTATTACTTTTCCAGATTTAACAGTCGTGAATTTTCACCGGTGCTGAATGAGTTTATTTTACCGGGTGCCACCGGGTACGCCATCGGTGGCAAGCCAATTGCGGATGTTTATGTAAATTTAAAGGTAAAGAAAATGTTCTTCTTTATTGAAGGGCAACATTTCAATGCCGCACTCACGGGCAATAAGTCTTTTGCTGCACCGTATTATCCGGTGCACGATTTCAGGCTGAACCTGGGTATTGTGTGGTATTTATTTAGTTAAAAACTATTTTTGAAAGAAATTGCAAACATACCGTTTACCGAACTTCCGAGCATTCCTCAGTTAATCCGCGATTTTCTGCAGGATGAATTGCCTGGCGCAGAAAAGTACAGGTTTGAGCTGAATCGGATTCCCGCACAAATTGCTCAGAAAAACTTTAGCACTGATAAACGAAAAGTGTTGGCAAAAGTGCAGCATGCGCAATACGAGGGCATCCGGCTTTCAGAAAAGCAGCAGGAACATCTCCAGGCGCTTTCTGCTCAAAATACTTTCACCGTTACCACCGGCCACCAGCTGAATCTTTTCACCGGGCCTGTTTATTTTATTTATAAAATTGTCCAGACCATCAAACTGGCTGATACCTTAACGAAAGAATTTCCGCAATATCGCTTCGTGCCGCTTTTCTGGCTCGCTTCGGAGGACCACGATTTTGAGGAAATCAATCACTTTAAAACAAAACAAAATACCTACGCCACCGCAGGCACAGCCGGTAATGCCGTTGGCCGCCTGGAACTCACTGATTTTTCCTTTATCTCTAAATTAAAAGAAGAATTAAAAGACACCCGCTTTGAAAACGAACTGCTCGAAATGGCAAAGAAGGCGTACCATCCCGGCCAGACGTTCACCGACGCCACGCGTTCTCTGGTTCAGCATTTATTTGCAGACTACGGGCTGCTGGCTTTAGATGGTGACAGTCCGCTGCTCAAGCAGCAGATGCTCGAAACCTTTGCACGCGAACTGCAGGAAGGACTACTGGAAAAAACCACCGCAGCTGCTGTTGAAAACTTAAGTAACCGGTACGGAAAAGTACAGGTGAATCCGCGCGATATAAACTTGTTTTATCTCCAGGAAGGACAGCGCCGGCGCCTTACTAAATTTAATGGCCGTTTCGTGGTCGTTGACAGTGAGATCAGTTTCTCGAACGAAGAAATTCTGGCAGAGTTGCAGCTGCATCCCGAGAGGTTCAGTCCGAACGCAGTGCTGCGCCCGGCTTATCAGGAAACGGTATTGCCTAATCTGGTTTATATCGGCGGTAATGCTGAAATCATGTACTGGCTGGAACTGCCTGCCTTTTTCGAGGTGCTGGAACTGCCGTTTCCGCTGTTGCTGCCGCGTGATTCGTTTTTAATGTTAACTGAAAAAATCCAAAACCGGGCGGAAAAGTTAGGCCTTCGCACAGAAGATTTTTTCCGGAACCGCGAAGAAGTTATTGCCGGTCAGTTGCTGGAACTGCATCCCATCGCGGCAGTGCTGGACGCCCAGGAAGCGGCACTTGTGGAGCAGTTTGAAGATTTAGCAAACCTGGCTGCAATGACGGATGTTACCTTCAGAACGCTGGTGGAGGCAGAACGGGCCAGGCAACTTAAATCATTTGTCCGGATGCGCAAGCGATTGCGCCGTGCCGAGAAAATCCGACAGCAGGACCGTGTGCAGCGGCTGCAAACAATTTTCTCTGAAGTTCATCCTGACAATTCCTGGCAGGAACGGCAATGGAATTTTTCTGTCTTCTATCGTGACCTTGGTTCCGGCTGGCTGAAGGCATGTTATGACGCAGTTGAAATCGGGAAAACGCAACTCATAATTTTTAGCGTTTAAATTTAAAAGAAGTATTTTTGTGCATAATTTATCGAGAGAGATGATTAAAAAGTTTTTTCTGGCAGCTGGGCTTGCCTTCACAGTCAATGCCGGCGCGCAAAGTACCCACACCGTCGTAAAAGGTGATACCCTGTATAATATTGCACGGCGCTATGGCCTTACCATTGCGGAACTCCAGAATCTCAACCCTACTACCCGAGAAGGGCAGGTCTCCCTTGGCGAAGTGCTGCAGGTTAACGGCAAAGCGGCTCCGGCGGCTTCCGGCAACAACCAGGCGACGCTGGGACGTATTGTTTTAAAACCAAAACAAACCATTTACGGCCTCACCAAACAGTATCATATCTCCGAAACCGAATTGCGCGCGCTGAATCCGGAACTGGATTCGCACATGCGAATCGGTGATCAGGTAACCCTTCCGCTGGCAGCCATCCAAAAATATGGCGATGCCCCGGCAGTTCAGCCTGCAGAAACCAATACCGATCGGGTGGTGGCAGAAGTTTCGTCCCCGGTTTCAACTGAGCCTGCAGTGGTGGCGCTGTCAGAAAATGAATATGAAGTAAAGCCGAAAGACAATTATTTCAAAATTACCCGTCAGTTTAAAATCACCCAAAAGAAACTGTATGACCTGAATCCGGGTCTGGAAGCCAGAGGGCTTCAGGCAGGGGATGTGATTATCGTGAAGGAAGGTGCAAACATGGATAGTTCTGCTTCTTCTTCTTCTTCTTCTTCTTCTGCTGCTGCTCCTGTTACTGAAACAGCGGTCGCCGGTGATGACTATGTAACTTACACCGTTCAGGCGGGAGATACCGTGTTCGGAATTTTAAATAAATTCGGGATTACGCTCGATGATCTGCTTTCTTTAAACCCAAACATTACGCAGGGCTTAAAAGCAGGCATGATCATTAAAATTAAAAAAATGGACGCCGCTTATGTTAAGAAATCGGGCAATGCACTGAATGTGGTGCTCATGCTTCCGTTCGGATTTGATACCGGCGATGCCAAATACCGCTCCCTCTCGCTGGATTTCCTGGCCGGGGCTAAACTTGCGATTGAAAGAAACGCTAGGGCAGGCCAGCAGCTCGACATCAAAGTTATTGATGCCGGGAACGAGAAAAGTTTCAAAAACTCTTTAACACAAATTAATAAAGATAATACCGATTTAATTATCGGCCCGTTCTTTAAATCAAGCGTTCTGGAAGTGCTGGACTTTGTGAAAACCAACAAAATTCCGGTTGTTGCGCCTTTTGCCAATTCCGACGATCTGATGGGCTACAACAATCTCATCATCATCGAAACTCAGGATGAGGTGTATGCAGACCGCATTGTGAAAGAAGTGAAAGACGTGTACGCTGAACAGAAGATTTACATCCTGACGGATTCCGATGAAACTCAGGCTAAATATCTGAAAGCAGGCCTGGAAAAACAACTGCGCAATGCGACGGTACAAATCGTTCGTTCCGCGGCAGACATCCGTCCGGAACAAAACATGATGACAGGACAGGCAGCGCCAGTGATTGCGGTACTGGCCAGTAAAAATGATAATTTGGGTGAAGCCTTCGGAAACCGCCTGATTACCCTGGCCCAGGAAGCACCGGGCACCCGCGCCTTCAGTATGTACTACGCACCGATTTTTGAAAAGAAAGTTGAAGAACTGAATCCTTCCGGACTGGTGTACCTGATGGACCGTACCATCAATACAGAAGGGAATTTCGAAAAAGAAATCCTGGCGGCGTATCGCGCGAAGTACTGCAAGGCTCCCTCTAAATATGCTGTGATTGGCTTCGATGTGACCAATGATATGCTGACCCGCGAAAACAAAAAAGGCGAAATTTTTAAACAAATAAATAAAGTGCAGACCCAGCTGGCAACGAAATTCGAATTCGAGAAAACCCGTTCCGGCGCTTATGTTAACAAGGGATACCGCGTAGTGCGTTTGCTTCCCAATTAAATTTAGTACTGCAACAACAAAAGAAAAATCCGGTCTTCGGACTGAACTGTAAATTTATATATGAAAGCACTTGTATTTCCCGGGCAGGGTTCACAGTATGTCGGTATGGGTACAGACCTGTATGCCTCGCGAAAAGACATTAAAGACCTGATGGATTCTGCTAATGATATCCTTGGTTTCGATATTCTCTCTGTCATGTTCAAAGGAACGGCAGAAGATCTGAAAAAAACCGAGGTAACCCAGCCTGCTATTTTTATTTATTCCGTAGCGGCACTCAAAGCAGCGGTAAGCGGCACCTCACCTTCGATGGTAGCCGGCCACTCGCTCGGCGAATTTTCTGCCCTGGTGGCCAACGGCGTACTGAGCTTTCAGGATGGCTTAAAGCTGGTTTCCACTCGGGCGAAAGCGATGCAAGAAGCCTGTGATGCGCACCCAAGTTCGATGGCAGCCATTCTTGGCCTGGCAGATGAAATGGTGGAACAGATTTGTGAGGCCACACCCGGTATTGTGGTTCCGGCAAATTATAACTGTCCCGGCCAGCTGGTGATTTCCGGCGAGACCGAAGCGGTGGAAGAAGCCTGTGCCAAAATGAAGGAAGCCGGCGCCAAGCGTGCTTTGCTTCTGCCGGTGAACGGAGCCTTTCATTCGCCGCTGATGCAGCCGGCACAGGAAACGCTGGCCAAGGCCATTGAAGAAACCAAGTTTTATAAGCCTACCATGGACGTGTATCAGAACATCACCACCACCGCCGTGGAAGACCCGGAAGAAATCAAGCAAAACCTGATTGCGCAGCTGACCGGCCCGGTGAAATGGACCCAGTCTGTGCAGAATATGATTAAAAAAGGCGCAACTTCTTTTGTGGAAGTAGGGCCCGGAAAAACGCTGCAGGGGCTTATTAAGAAAATAAACAGTGATGTGCTGGTTTCCTCGGCGATTTGATTTTAAACTGATATCATGATTTTTTCGCCCGGAAAGTTGTTGCTCACTTCCGAATATGCCGTCCTAGACGGTGCAAAAGCTCTTGCCCTTCCGACCAAATGGGGGCAGGAGCTTTTTGTTGAACCCTTAACGGAAAATTCCTCCCGGATTCACTGGAAAGCATTTCATCAGCATGATTTATGGCTGGAAGCAAGTATTGATTATCAAACGGAGACCATAATCAACAGCAATAATCCCGAAGCTGCTGCCTTTGTCTTAAAGGTAATCCAAACCCTGAAGCATTTGCAATCCGCTTCGCTGACGGAAAATAAAAGCTGGTCCCTGAAAACGAACCTGCAGTTCCCCGCAAATTACGGGCTGGGCAGCAGTTCCACTTTAATGAACAACCTGGCGCAGTGGGCAGGCGTCGACGCTTTTGAACTGAATGAAAAGTGCCTGGGCGGCAGCGGTTATGATATTGCCGTGGCGCAACAGCAGACGTCAATTCTGTATATGGCCCGACCGGTTCGCACGGTGGAGCCTGTGGCGCTCGACTGGCCTTTTAAGGAAGAACTGATTTTTATTCATCTTAATCAGAAACAAAACAGCAGGGAAGGAATTTCCCTGTATCGGAGCCGGCCGACTTCCGAGGCTTTACTCGCGCAATGTACTGAGCTAACGGAGCGCACACGCTTGGCGCAGGACCTTGAAACTTTCTCCCAAATCATGACCGAACATGAGCAAACGCTGGCGGATTTCCTGGGCTTAAAAACGGTGAAAAAACAGTATTTCAGCGATTGCCCTGCCTTTGTTAAAAGTCTGGGCGCCTGGGGCGGAGATTTTGTGATGAGCCATCAGTTCAGCGGATATCGTGAATATTTTGCGCAGCGGGGCTTTAGCACTGTTTTTAAATGGAGCGAAATAATTCTTTGAGTATGAGTGAATTGAACAGGAAATCAATAAAAATAGTATGCGCTGACGAATATCAGCAAATCGGCACAGTCCAACTAAACAGAATTCGTTAAATTTGTTTTTTAATAAAAATAAGTAATAAAAAGACATCATGAAGAACATCAAAATCATCCAGCAGCTCCATGATCTGGGCATCACAGGATACGAAGAAGTAGCCTACAACCCAAGTTATGAAGAACTGTATCAGGCTGAGGTAGCACCCGAAAATTCCGGGTTTGAAAAAGGAATCGTTACACAGTCCGGAGCTGTCGCAGTAGAAACCGGAATCTTTACCGGCCGTTCGCCGAAAGACCGTTTCATTGTGAAAGATGATGTAACCCGTGACACCATTCACTGGGATGGCAAAGTAAACCAGCCGACGACACCGGAGATTTTTGAAAGCTGCAAACAGCTGGTGCTGAAACAACTTTCTTCTTCCAAAAAGATTTATGTGGTGGATGCTTTCTGCGGTACCAATCCGGATACCCGCCTGAAAGTTCGTTTCGTGATGGAAGTAGCCTGGCAGGCACATTTTGTGACGAATATGTTCATTCGTCCTTCGAACTACGAGCTGGAGCATTTCGGCGAGCCTGATTTCATCGTGATCAACGGTTCCAAAGCCACCAACCCAGATTGGGAAAAGCAAGGCCTGCATTCCGAAAACTTCGTGATGTTCAACCTGACGGAAAAAATGCAGATCATCGGTGGAACCTGGTATGGCGGTGAAATGAAGAAAGGAATGTTCGCCATGATGAATTACTATCTGCCGCTGAAAGGAATGGCCTCCATGCACTGCTCAGCCAACGTGGGCGAGGAAGGTGATGTTGCCTTATTCTTTGGTCTTTCCGGTACCGGGAAAACGACTTTGTCTGCAGACCCGAAAAGATATCTGATCGGTGATGACGAGCACGGCTGGGATGATAACGGAGTTTTCAATTTCGAAGGCGGATGCTACGCAAAAGTAATTGACCTGAGTGAAGAAAAAGAACCGGATATTTACCGCGCGATCCGTCGTGATGCCCTGCTGGAAAATGTGGTGGTTAAAGAAGACGGCGAAGCAGATTACGCTGATAATTCCATTACGGAAAATACCCGCGTTTCTTACCCGATTTACCATATCAGCAAAATTGTATTGCCTTCCAAAGCTGGACATGCCAAGAAAATCGTCTATCTGTCGGCGGATGCATTCGGCGTATTGCCACCGGTTTCTCTGCTGAACGATGATCAGGCACAGTATCACTTCCTGTGCGGGTACACCTCCAAGCTGGCGGGAACTGAGCGTGGGATTACCGAGCCGCAACCGTCCTTCTCTCCGGCGTTTGGAGAAGCGTTCCTGACACTGCACCCAACCATGTACTCCAAAACTCTGATCGGGAAAATGAAAGAGCACGGTGCCAAAGCCTATTTGGTGAACACTGGCTGGAACGGTACCGGCAAGCGTATTTCATTGAAGGACACGCGCGCGATTATTGATGCCATTATTGATGGTTCCATTGACAGTGCAGAGAAAACAACCATTCCGGTAATGAATCTGGAGATCCCGACGGCTTTGCCAAATGTGTCCGAAGGAATTCTGGATCCGCGTGATACGTACAACGATGCAGCTGAGTGGGAAGAAAAAGCCCGTGACCTGGCTGCGCGATACATTAAAAACTTTGAGCAGTACTGCGACAACGACGAAGCCAAGCGTCTGGTAGCAGCAGGGCCACAGTTATAATATTTTAAATTGTTTCTCAGAAATTCCTTCGGTTTATATCGGAGGAATTTTTTTTTGGGCGGACAATTCGCGCTGTCCACTCATACTCCTCGGTCGGTCGTTTCCGCTGCGCTCCACCGCCTCCCTGCGGGGTAACCATTTCCATCGCGGCCGCAAGGGGAAATTGTTTTCAAGAGCAGCGGGAACGGGCAGAGCGGCTGTTTTTTTGGTGCAAGGTGTAAGGTGCAATTCGAGGTTATGAAGTTATTAGGTTACGAGTTGTTGAAATTAATGGGTGCAGGTTGCAAGGTGTAGGGTGCAGAGTTTAATGCTAGAGCTATAAGATAAACTGTTGCATGTGCGCAATTGTTCTGTGTAAATCTGTGGAATCTGTGCGACTTAGCTCGAGGTGCAGGATACAAGGTGCAAGGTCTATGCACAATTATTTGTGAAATCCTTGTGTTTATAAGTCGGTTTCCATTATTCAAAGAGCTCCGTTTATTATATAAGTTACGTGTTGCAATTTTAAAAATGTGGCATTAATCCGTTTTTATCTGTGAAATCCGTGCGTGTTTAAAGTTACGGGTTGTTGAGGTTAGAAAGTGCTCCGTGCGTGGTGCAGGTTGCGAGGTGCAAGGTGCGAGTTCTGTGCGCAATCATCTATGAAATAAGGGCTTACTAAAGCTTGGTGCGTAGCCTGTTGCTTATAAATAACAGCATGCTGCATACAATTTCCATTGCCTATCATTATACATTGTACGTTATACATTATACAGCATTCAATTTTCCATCGCCTATCATTATACTTTGTACGTTATACATTATACAGCAAACGCCCGAATCCCCGATAAAAAGTCGTAAAACTACTACACTTTTCAAAGTTTCGCTCCGTTTGGTTGATTTATGAAAAAGATGCGCGTAAGTTTGATATGTAGAAAGCAGGAAACAGGAGGACAGAAGACGGAAGCGGGAGGACAGAAGCCGGAAGTCTGAAGAAGGAAGTCTGAAGCGAAGAAAGAAAAAAGAAGAAAGAAAAAAGAGAAAAACAGATTGACGGATAAACAGATCAACGAATAAACAACTCAACAAGTCCAAGTCTCCTCTAATTTCTAACCCTCTAACCTCTAACTTCTGAATTAAAAAACCAAATCAATTCATATAACACTTAAAAACCTACCATCATGGCAAACAATTCAAGAGCCGTATTAAAATTCAACGGCGGTAACGAGCAGAAAGTATTAAAATTAAATTATGGCGTCTCCAGATCTACGGATGTTTCCGGACGCGTAGCTTCGGATCCCAACAACGCGCTGATTAAAATCACCGTGGAAGCTACTGAAGACAGCGGCATTCTGGAAAGCCTTTTGAACGGCAAGTACAAACCTACCAGCGGCGAGGTGACCTTTAACAAGGCACACGAAGAAGGTGCACTCACCACCCTGAAATGGGAAAACGGCTACGTGATCCAGCACGAAGTAGATTACGATGCTCTGAACGAAGACAATATGCAGGTATCCTTTGTAGTGAGTGCTGAGAAGATCGACTACGGCAACTCTTCCTACGATGGAATCTGGCCACAAAAATAGATTAGAAATTAGATATTAGAAAGTTAGATATTGGAAGTTGGAAGTCTGAAGTTGGAAGTTAGAAGTCGGAAGCCGGAAGTCCGGAGCGGAAAGTCTGAAGTATGAGTCTGTAAGCTAGCAGATGAAAGCTTAAGAATAAAGGTCCGGGCAAAACGAGGTCCATCTTTGAAACAAGACTTAGCGATAAAAAGCGACCAGACGACTAAAATAATAGACAGATAAACGAATAAACAAATATACAAACCCCAAAAGTTTATCACTTTCAAATCTAACCTCTAATTTCTAACCCTCTAACCTCTAAAAAAAACATTCATCATTTGTGTTAACCGCTTCCCGATACGGTCCGGCTGCTTTGGTAGTCATCCGGTCGGGAAGTTTTTTTGCAGGATGAAGAGTTGAGCTTCTTTTTGGTAAACAGGTGAGGGAAATCCTACCATCCCTTGAGTTTATATCGAAATAAAAGGAAAACAATATTTTATTTACTGTCATGATATCTCGATAAGACCAGTTGCATGTTAAAGGTGCAATTCATCCGCGGCAGTGTCCCGAAAGCTGGTGGATTTGGAATTATGCTATGTAATTAAAAATAATACCTTAATTTTATTAGCAATAATTGCTTAAAGTGTTCAATATTTTGTGCGGTAAGCAAAATTTAATTATAAAGTTAACGTGGACAGAAAGGTAAAAAATAATGTTGTGAGCAAAATAACGCGCTAAACTTGAACGCCTTGTCAATAAACCAATCAACAGATACACAGATAAACCAATCAACAGATACAGGCCTCAACAAATACACAAATAAACACCTTAACGACCAGATACCTTAACGGCAGAACAAATAGATAGATAAACAAATAAACAACTTAACAACTCAACAACTCAATCACTGCACAACTCCTCAACTTTAACCCAAACCTCCTGCCTATGTCTTCCCTCAACCTAAAATCCTCCCACACGGCGCGCGCTGTTTCTGAGCATCAGCTGCGCGGCATCAACCGCCAGGTAAAACTCTCGGTGATCATCGAGGGCAGAGTTATCTCGCATTACCGGCATTTAAGCCTGGAGCAGTACAGCCATACCCATCATCATTTTGAGCTCGAACTCTCGCACGATACCCTGGGCGCTGAGGAAAACCATCAGCTGCAGAGCGCCAACAGCTTTTTAGGCAAACGCATTACTCTGATTCAAAAATACCGCGAGGTGGAAGACAGCCCCGAGCGCACCTTTGTGGGGGTGATCACCAAAGTAAGCTACCGCCAACAGAAAGGAGGTCTGGGAACTGTAATTCTCTCCGGCGGGAGTCCCACGCTTTTGATGGACGCCGCGCCCCATACCCAGAGCTTTGGCGGCGACCAGAGCGTGAACATGAGTATTATTGCCCGGGAAGTCATCTCTCAGGCGCTGAGCCGTGAGAAGTTTGACCTCCGTATCGAGGCAAATGACCACTGCCAGATTCCTTATTCAGCGCAGTATGAGGAAACCCATTACAATTACCTCTGCCGTATGGCCGTGGCTTATGGTGAGCAGTTCTACTATGACGGGGAAATACTGCACTTAGGAAAACTCCCCGCGCCTGAAGCGCCGCTGACGCTGCACTATGGCAGTAATGTGAGCAACATTCAGGTGGACCTGAATGCCGTGCACATAAAGCCTGAGTTCTACGGCTATAATTCTTCCCAGCATACAAAACTTACCTCGGGAGAAACACCGGCCAGCCATAAATCAGATCTGGCCAAAACAGCCTACCGCAATAACGACCAGATTTTCAAGACCCGCTCGCTTCAGGTAGCGCCCCTAAGAGCGCAGACCGATCAGGATGTGGTCAGCTCCCAGCAGAGCGCCTGGGGGCACCGCGCGGTGGATGTCTTTACGGTGAGCGGAGATACTTCGATTCCTTTTCTGTATCCGGGTTGTGTCTGCGATCTGGAGATGCGAAAAACCGACAGTACCGAAACCTCCTACTTCACGCGCATTATGATTACCGAAGTAACCCACGATCTGGATGCCACGGGAAGATACAAAGGCAGTTTTAAAGCCATTGCCAGCGACACGGGTTATCTGCCCGAGCCAGAGTTCACCACACCGACTGCTCAGCCGCAGATGGCCACGGTCATCAGCAATGCTGACCCACAGGGCCAGGGTAGAGTTACAGTGCGCTTTGACTGGCAGCTGCACGATACCACCAGCTTTATCCGCATGATGTCTCCCGATGCCGGCGGCACCGATCAGGTCACCCAGAACAGAGGCTATGTCGCCATCCCGGAAGTAGGCGATCAGGTGATGGTCGGTTTTGTACACAACCACCCGGACCGGCCTTTTGTGATGGGTGGCATGTTCCACGGGCAGGTGGGGCTGGGTGGAGGCTCTGATAACCGCGTTAAATCCATCCAGACCCGAAGCGGCCACCGTATTATCTTTACGGAAGATGAAAGTATTGTCATCACCGACAAGAGTGGCAATGAAATCCATTTGGATACCACCGGCAGTAATATCAGCATCACCGCGCCGGAGACGATGACACTTAACTGCAAGAATATGAATATTAATGTGGGGGAGAATATGACATCTACGATCGGCAATAATCAGAGTACCTCAGTTGGGCAAAATCAGTCAAACTCCGTGGGTATGAATCAAATAGAAAGTATTGGCTTTCTGAAAACCCTTTCAGTTGGTGGGAACTTCCTGACAAATGTTTTTGGAAGCTTGGTGGAATTCGTAAAAGGTAACAGAGAATCAAAAGCAAAGGAAGTTAAAGAAAATTCTAAAAGACGAGAAATCATTTCGCAAGGAAACAATAATATTCATTCTAGGAAAACTTTCAACAATAACAGTGGCGAGAACTCTAAACATCATTAATTATGTCTATTATACGAATAACGGAGGGCGAACATATTACATATATTGAAGGTAATTGGACGGTTTTTACAGATGTCTTTGAAGCATCGGCTGGCAACTTTAGCCATTTCAGTGCTGCAGAAGAAACCATTTTTGGAAGCCCACAATCAGAATCTGAAGCTGCTTGGGAAAATTCGTATGTGCCGGTAGTAGAAATTAGCGAAGGTTCAGATGTGCTTTTTAGGGTTAAAACTATCAAAGGAAATCACTGGACGCTAAGCGAGCATATAGAAGAGTCGTTAAGAAAACCGTTAGTAAAGGCAATGCAATTTAAAACGGAAGATAAAATTGTACCAGTCCGTTTTAATGTAAAACAGGGAAATCCTGCTGCAAACGATAGTGACGGTGGGAATATCACTGCGTATTTCTTCACGACATCAAAGAGAAGCACTGAAAAACAAGTTTTTAAAAATCTAAAGTACGGCGACAGCTTTGATATAAAATGGGATAAAACGAAAGGTTATTCACAAGTTCAGTTTTATGCTGACGACAATGATTGGTTTTTTGACGGAGGAGTTTCAAATGTTTTTTGTGGCGCTGTTAAAGTACAGGATAGTCTTTTCCGTAAGATTTATGAGAGTTATCCGAAACCTTACTCATATAAACCTTGCGACGGTGATTTTTATAATCAATGTGCTATTAGAATGAGTATTGCGCTTGCCGGAGCAGATATCTCACTAAAAAATGTCAAGAATAAGTCAAATCCTGGTGGTCAAACCTATTGTAAGCATGGTCACGTTTTAGGTGCTTATAACCTATCCGAATATCTATCTAATACAGGTGTTTTTGGAAATTTCAAACAATTTGATGGAACTAAGCAAAATGTCCGACAGTTGCTTCGACATAAAACTGGAATTTTATTTTTTGAAAATTTTGAAGAGGAAGTCAGGGGAGTTAATAGTCGGAGCAATGAATTCCGACATATAGAGGTTTGGAATGGAGATAGACTTGTTAGTGGGTTTGACTTTCAAATGTTTGGTGCCACAATTATAAAATTTTGGGAAATTTATTAACATGAAAAAGATTTTTGCGGTGTCTATTTTCCTAGTATTCTCTAACTGTCATAACACAACAGCGGAAAAACAAGGCAACAATTTGAAAGATAAAATGGATTTATTATTCAAAACAGATTCAGCCGAATTTGCACAAAATGATTCGCTATTGAAAACGAAAGGTGTAGCGAGAAATATATGGGTGAATAGCGCAGTTTTGGATTACATCCGTAATCCCGATTTGGAAGTAAATCCAACAGAACTGCTGCCTCTCTTTTACATTACAGAAACGGACGAAATAGCTGCTTTTTATAAAGCTGAACCTGCGCAAGTAGAGTTTGATAAGTTTTACCGTGTGGGGAACCATTATGTTTCGAATGGGCGGACTTTTCGGATAATTAATGACACCCTTGCAGTGAATGATACACATGATAGCACACGAACGAAAAAATTTACTAAGCAGGAAACTGGAGAAATAGAGCAGAATATTACATCAACTTATTTCCCGCCAGAACTGCTCGAAAATTCGTCACTATTCCTGTCCGACTTAAGTGAAAAATATAAAAAGCCTGCTGTCGTCAGGCTAAACTATTCTAAAACAGCAGTCCTGTGCGTAACAGAAGACAATATATTAAAGATTAAAATTAATGCAGGATTTCCTGTTGTTTTTAAAAATAAGATTATTAATCCTCCTACAATTTATGCGACAGTTTTCATGCCTGATGATAAACAATATATGGTAATGAAAACACTGCGGAGTTTCCAATTAATAGATATTAATAACCATTCAGTCAGATTTGTAATTAGTTCGTATTAATTGGCTGGCAGACTTTTTAATATACAACATTTTGTATAGTTCGAAAACCGCGAGTCGTTAATGTTATTCATACTTTTTGCAATCTGAACCGGTGGCATCTACTGCTTTCCATGATGGAATGATAGCTTTCAATGCGTGTGTTTTGCTGTGGTGTGGAAGATTTGCTGAACTCTTGGATGATGTTTTTCTCTGCAAAAGCGCCTGTACTTCGGCTGCAATAAATTGGCTGCCGTTGTTGTTTCTCACAATAAAACGTTTAGACAACGGGTCTGCTGTAATAAGGTTAAATAGGTTAATTACATCTCGTTTCTGTATCCGGGCTGTGTCTGTGATCTGGAGATGCGAAAAACCGACAGCACCGAGACCTCTTACTTCACGCGCATTATGATTACCGAAGTAACCCACGATCTGGATGCCACGGGAAAATACAAAGGCAGTTTTAAAGCCATTGCCAGCGACACGGGTTATCTGCCCCAGCCCGAGTTCACCACACCGACTGCTCAGCCGCAGATGGCCACGGTCATTAGCAATGCAGACCCGCAGGGCCAGGGTAGAGTTACAGTGCGCTTTGACTGGCAGCTGCATGACACCACCAGCTTTATCCGCATGATGAGTCCCGATGCCGGTGGCACCGATCAGATCACCCAAAACCGTGGCTATGTCGCCATCCTGCAAGTTAGGGATCAAGTAATGGTCGGCTTTGTACACAATCACCCCGACCCACCGTTTGTGATGGGTGGCATGTTCCACGGGCAGGTGGGTCTTGGAGGCTCTGATAACCGCGTTAAATCCATCCAGACAAGAAGTGGACACCGGATTATCTTTACGGAAGATGAAAGTATTGTCATCACCGACAAGAGTGGCAATGAAATCCATTTGGATACCACCAGCAGCAATATCAGCATCACCGCACCGGAAACCATGACGCTGAACTGCAGGAACATGAATATTAATGTGGGTGAGAATATGACCACGAGTGTGGGAATGAACAGCAGTGAGACCATTGGCATGAACAGTTCACAATCCATCGGAATGAATGCTACCCAAAGTGTCGGTTCCATGAAGATGACCTCCGTGATGGGTGATGCCAGTGTGTTCATCACCGGGAAACTGATGGAGATGATTGAGGGAGATGTGCATAGTGAAACGAACCAAATCAGAAACGAGATTTCACATGATATTGAAATTTCTTCCAGCAAAAACATCACAAAGAATGCGCAGCAGGAAGTAAAAAACAACAGTGGTGAGAAAAGCAAAAATCATTAGTTATGTCTCGTACCAGAATTGTAAAAGGTAAATACGTTAAAATTTCTGCAGGGGATCACTATATTTCTGCTGAGGGAAATATTATTTCCAACGCAGCAAGCGAGGTCAGAGATCACGGAGTTGAGCGCGGCGTGTTTTATGGGAGTTATGAACGTTTGGGCAGTGATATAACAGATGACTTCGAAATAAGTTTTTCACAAAAGAAGAATGGAATTTATTCTAC
>NZ_JALHKS010000001.1 GCF_022968825.1 Chryseobacterium salipaludis | reverse complement strand
TCGGTGGTCAGTGATGGGTGGTCGGCGGTGATTGGTCCGGGTAGGGGAGTAGGGGGTGATTGAGTGATGCGGGGTGCGGGGTGCAAGGTGCGGGTTGCGGGTTGCGGGTTGCGGGTTGCAAGGAGTGGCCAGTGGTCGGTGGTGGGTGGTGGGTGGTGGGTGGTGGGTGGTGGGTGGTGGGTGGTCAGAGGAGAGGAGTGGTGAGTGGTTGAGTGGTTGAGTGGTGAGTTGCGAGTTGCGGGTTGCGGGGTGCAAGGAGTGGCCAGTGGTCGGTGGTGGTGGGTAATTGGTGGTTGCGGGTTGCGGGTTGCAAGGAGTGGCCAGTGGTCGGTGGTGGGTGGTGGGTAATTGGTGGTTGCGGGTTGCGGGATCGATGGTGGTGAATGAAGGAGTGGAGGAGCTGGGAGGTGATGAGACGATAAAGGATGCAGGGTGCAGTAAGAAGTGATGAGGTGACGAAGTGCTGAAGTGTGGAGCTAATTAGGTGTTTAGTCGTTTATTTGTTTATCTGTTTATTCGTAAAGTCGTTAAGTTGCTCAGGATTTTAGTTATGGCGCGGCAATATCTGTGTAAATCGATGAAATCTGTGTGCCGAAAGAAGTTATGAGATGGCGCAGTAAGGGAGTTACGTAGTGTGGCGTTGTTCAGTTGTTTATCTGTGGACAATGCAAAAAAAACCTTCAAGGTTTGTGTCCGTGAAGGTTTGTTTTTTTAAAGACTTTTCTTATCAAACAGAATCAGCCACTGAATATTCAATCGGCTTAAAGGTACCGCCATTGCTGTCCTCGGCCGAGCAGGCGGTGAGGCAGACCAGCAAATCCATCAGGGCTTCAAACTGTACATAATCTCCCGCCTTCGAGGTCGGGGGCAAAACCGATATTTTTCCGGCGGCATCAAACTGAACATTCATGAAAATATTAAAGGCATTCGGAATGTCATCCTGGGCAATGCCCTTGGGCTGCAGGTTGCGTGCCAGGTTTTCCAGGCAGCTGGGATGGTAACCTTCATAATTGTACATAATTTCAAAAGTTTCCTTACTGCAGGGCGCCAGCAGGAAATCATTGCGTCCATTGGTGTCTGCGATGATTTTGGCCATTTTCTGGGAGCGGTTGCTCCAAAGGTAATTTCCGGTGGTCAGCAAAATGCTTTCCTCAAAATCCAGCGTTTTTCCCGAGGATATTTTTTCTTTAAGGTCCTGACTGTTGAACAGGACCATATCCGAGACCTGTCCGCCTTCCGGATCAGTCACGGTCAGGATCTGGCCTTTTTTCAGGTAAAAGGCTTTGGCGGATTGTTTTTCAATTCTTTCGTTCATGTATTTTTATTTATGATGAAAAGGGCATTTCCAGGCGGCTTCCACGTGGCGGCCGCTGTATTGGCGCGTCTCCGATTCCTCGCCGAAATCCTGTAGGACGGGGTTAATGCTTCCCTGCAGCGCCTCGTCATTCTTTCGAATGGTATCGCGCACCGTTTCATAAGTCCCCATACCGCGCAGCTTCTCAAATTGTCCGTGGAGGTTAAAGACCAAAGTCGGATACGGAGCCCGACGCGCAAGGCGTGAACTTTTCGGATGCATGCCCACCACATAGAAAGCAGTACCTTTCAAACTAAAGCTGAAATCTGCAGACTCCGGATCGCTGCTCACTGCCGGATCCCAGGGCTGGTCATCGAGTTCATGCAGCTGCTGCAGGGTTTGCCATAAATTCTTTTCAAAATCAATTTCACTGTCAAAACTTTCGGCCGGAAAGGAAGCGAGAAAAGACTGGAACTTATGGCTGTTGCGGTCATAGGATTGCAGATAGGCTTCCAGATCTGCGAGCAGTTTTTTCAGCGCAGCCGGGTCATGCATACCGCCGTACGCATGCAGACTGTGGTGGTTCATTTTAATGACAGACTTCGCCATAATACACGGATGTTCGCGCTCCAGGATAAATTTCCGGTACTGTTCTTCGAGTTGTTGTTGTGTGGGAATCGATATGGTATTCATAGATATTTTATAAGGGTTAGCGGGTAGGATGCAAGGATGGTACCAGAATGGGGAGTGGAGGAGTTAGGAGTTAGGAGTAGAGGATGTGCAGGCTGCAAGGTGCAAGCTCAGGAGTCTGAAGACAGAGATAAGTAGTCGGGGGTGATTGAGTAATTGAGTGGTGCAGGGTGCGGGATGCCTGAACAGGCTGATCCGTGTGCATCTGTGGAATCTACGTGCGTTACTATTATGTCCTTTTGCTTCATCTTTTTGTTTTTTTTAAAGGAATCAGCGAACCCGCTAAGGCGGGTTTGCCTTGATGCAATTGCGGAGCATATCACGAATGCGAATAAACAATGAAAAGGAATGAGTAAACGGACCAAAAAGTGACTCTCCGATTTTAATATTTTATAGGAATATCTTCGATTTCAAGGACTGGAAACTCGGCTGAAATTGAAAATTATTTTCTAAAATTTACCGAATTGACTCTCTTCGTTCGTCGAACCACTTCGTTGGGTTTGACTCCCGTTGGTCGTCGAACCACTTCGTTGGGTTTGACTCCCGTTGGTCGTCGAACCACTTCGTTGGGTTTGACTCCCGCTGGTCGCCGAACCACTTCGTTGGGTTTCGGGCGGAAATAAAAATTTGTCTTCGATGGTAAGTTTCTGCCGCCACTCGAATAGATGAATTTTTAAACGGATGCTTATTTAAAATTTTTAATCGCCTCCGTTTCCTGAGTCCGAGGCTTATTGGTGGTTTGAGGGATTGAGTGGTGCCAGGTGCGGGATGCCTGAACAGGCTGATCCGTGTGCATCTGTAGAATCTGTGCGCTTCTATTGTGTCCTTTTGCTTCATCTTTTTGTTTTTTTTAAAGGAATCAGCGAACCCACTAAGGCGGGTTTGCCTTGATGCAAACGGACCAAAAAATCAAGGACTGGAAACTCGGCTGAAATTTTAAAACGTATCCTAAAATTCATGAACTCGGGCGGAAATAAAAATTTCCCTTCGATGCTAAGTTTTTGCCACCACTCAAACAGGTAAATTTCTTTACGAAAATAATTCCCAATTTTTAACCGCCTCCGTTTCCTGAGTCCGGGGCTTATTGGTGGTTTGAGGGATTGAGTGGTGCCAGGTGCGGGATGCCTGAACAGGCTGATCCGTGTGCATCTGTAGAATCTGTGCGCTTCTATTGTGTCCTTTTGCTTCATCATTTTATTTATTTTTAAAGGAATCAGCGAACACGCTAAGGCGGGTTTGCCTTGATGCAATTGCGGAGCATATCACGAATACAAATAAACAATTAAAAGGAATGAGTAAACGGACCAAAAAATCAAGGACTGGAAACTCGGCTGAAATTTTAAAACGTATCCTAAAATTCATGAACTGACTCCCGCTGGTCGTCGAACCACTTCGTGGGGTTTCGGGCGGAAATAAAAATTTCCTTTCGATGGTAAGTTTCTGCCGCCACTCGAACAGATGAATTTTTAAACGGATACTTATTTAAAATTTTTAATCGCCTCCGTTTCCTGAGTCCGAGGCTTATTGGTGGTTTGAGGGATTGAGTGGTGCCAGGTGCGGGATGCCTGACAGGCTGATCCGTGTGCATCTGTAGAATCTGTGCGCTTCTATTGTGTCCTTTTGCTTCATCATTTTATTTATTTTTAAAGGAATCAGCGAACCCGCTAAGGCGGGTTTGCCTTGATGCAATTGCGAAGCATATCACGAATACAAATAAACAATGAAAAGTAATGAGTAAACGGACCAAAAAAATGACTCTCCGATTATAATATTTTTATAGGAATATCTTCGATTTCAAGGACTGGAAACTCGGCTGAAATTGAAAATTATTTTCTAAAATTTACCGAATTGACTCTCTTCGTTCGTCGAACCACTTCGTTAGGTTTGACTCCCGCTGGTCGTCGAACCACTTCGTTGGGTTTGACTCCCGCTGGTCGCCGAACCACTTCGTTGGGTTTGACTCCCGCTGGTCGCCGAACCACTTCGTTGGGTTTGACTCCCGCTGGTCGTCGAACCACTTCGTTAGGTTTGACTCCCGCTGGTCGTCGAACCACTTCGTTAGGTTTGACTCCCGCTGGTCGCCGAACCACTTCGTTAGGTTTGACTCCCGCTGGTCGCCGAACCACTTCGTTGGGTTTCGGGTGGAAATAAAAGTTTGTCTTCGATGCTAAGTTTTTGCCACCACTCAAACAGGTAAATTTCTTAACGAAAATAATTTCCAATTTTTAATCGCCTCCGTTTCCTATGTCCAGGTGCGGATATTCCATATAGAACTTGTATTTATATAAGCTATCTACCTATTAAATCGCTAATTATTGATGTATGACGCAGAAACAGGATGATATGTGAAATCTGTACGCGATATCTAATGCAGCATGATCCGTGTGCATCTGTAGAATCTGTGTGCTTCTATTACGTCCTTTTGCCTTGATGCAAACGGACCAAAAAATCAAGGACTGGAAACTCGGCTGAAATTTTAAAACGTATCCTAAAATTCATGAACTCGGGCGGAAATAAAAATTTCCCTTCGATGGTAAGTTTCTGCCGCCACTCGAACAGATGAATTTTTAAACGGATACTTATTTAAAATTTTTAATCGCCTCCGTTTCCTGAGTCCGGGGCTTATTGGTGGTTTGAGGGATTGAGCGGCGCCAGGTGCGGGATGCCTGACAGGCTGATACGTGTGCATCTGTAGAATCTGTGCGCTAGGTTACGAGGCGCAAGGTGTGGGATGCAGATAATCTGTGTATATCTGTGGCATCTGTGCGATACGTTGCGAGGTGCAGGGTGCGAGGTGCGAGGTGCAAGATACAAGATGCGGGTAATCTGTGTACATCTGTGAAATCTGTGTGCGATATGTAATGCAGCCTGATCCGCGTATATTCGTGGAATCCGTGTCACAGCTACCTAAACCCCTCCAGCACCTCCTCCGCCTGCACCTTTCCGAAGTATTGGGTCAGGTCCAATGTAGCAAATAAATCACGCAACGCCGCAACCTCATGTTTCTGCCCGATCAGTTTTGCTTCCAGATCTTCAATCGGTTCCGAGGCAAAGAAGTCACCGAAGATCCGCGCTTTGTCGATGAGACCGTGTACCACATCCAGATGCACTTCGATGAAGCCGGCCGGAATTTTAATGGCTTTCTTAAAATTATACTGCGGCGAAAAACCGAAGTTCCAGTCCCAGGTTTCGTATTTCTCCTTTTGCAAAGCTTTAATGCCCGCCAGATCGTCTGCCGTAAATTCGTACCGCTCAGCGGTCGGGTTGGTGCGCAGTATTTCTTCCGTCAGCAAACGTTTCAGCGTTTCGGTGGTCGTTCCTTCGGGAAGGTAGGGCTTCAGGTTGGTGACGCGTGCCCGGTTGGATTTAATGGCTTTATCGGTGTATTTTAAGGGATTGACTTTCAGTGCCTCGCCGAGAATCTGCATTTCGGAATCCAGCAGGATGGTCCCGTGCTGAATCATTTTGCCGTGGCGCGCCAGCTTGGCATTGCCGCTGAATTTTTTACCTTCCACAAGCAAATCGTTCCGCCCTTCCAGCACGGCGGGAACGCCCAGGCGGTTGAGCAAGGTCAGCACCGGTTTCGTGAAGACAGAGAAGTCCATAAAGTCGTGCTGCCCCAGCAGGGTGTGGAAAGAAAAGTTCAGGTTGCCGAGGTCGTGATACACCGTGCCGCCGCCCGACATGCGCCGGACGACTTTAATACCGTTGGCTTCCACATACTCCAGGTTGATTTCTGCCAGCGTATTCTGAAACTTCCCGACAATAATAGAAGGTGCATTCACATAGAGCAGAAAAATATCCTCGGTTGGGAATTGTTTGAGCAAATATTCTTCTGAAGCAATATTAAAATACGCGTTGTGGGAGGGTGAATCGATCAGCAGCATCAGCAGTTTAATTTTGAACAAAGATAAGGAAGATCTGGCTGTCGCTGCAAAGTTCAGCGGGCGACTTTTGATGTAGCAGACCATTTTAATCGTTAATGCCGGCACTTAGGTCAGAAACAGGTTGGAATTAATATGTATCAGTAAATCAGATGAATATGATTTGAAGATTTGCGAAATTCATGAATTTTGCAAGACCTTTTGTGGTGGCTGTCCGTGATAACCTGTAGTTTTAGGGCAACTCAAATTTATTATATATTTATGAAAAAAGTCTTATCAACGATTTTAACAGCCGCTTTGTTTTTTACGGCCACCGCGCAAAACACCATTCCACTCTCGTCGGCATTGAATGCGAAAAAGACGGTTACTCTTAAAAATGCGAAACGCAGTCTGGAATTTAACCGCGCAAAAGTATATGGCGCACCGGAGTCCAAAAACGGGTATGTGCCGGCGGCGGGTAAAAGTGCCGTAGCACCCTCAGGTAGTTTATATGCACAGCTTTGGGGGGAAACCGGGACCGCAGAAGTGGGAGGCAAAATCCGCTACCAACTCAATTATCAGTACGGCGCAGGTGCCAAAGTGGACATGAAACTGCTCGATGCCCACGCGCAGGTCACCAAAGCCTTTAGTTTTGCATTGCCTGAATCAGCCAATGGTTTTTCTCTTTTAAATGAATATTATACCGGTACAGACGGTGTACGGAATTTCCTTTTTTATGTACACCATTTCACCGGGAACGGCGGACCGGAAGATCAGGTACACAGCATTTTTGTGGTCAATGAGAACGGAGAAATCATCAGAATGCTCGATGGTTCCAGTGCAAAAGTGGTTGTCGGCGGTGAAGCTGCGAAACTAATGGTGTTCAGCGATACCGACGCTGAAATGATTGTAACGAATTATGATACGGTAACTTTCGAGACTGAAGAAACGATGACGGTACCGACCGAGTTACTTAACTATATGGCAGGAAATCCGGTTAATTTCCTGACGGTTAAGGGGCAGCCGTCGCTGGTTTTGGCGCATTACGAAAAAGTCTTCATGGATAATGATACCTTTGAAGTATATCCCGGTAACCATCTGGTGGTGGGCATTTATGATATGCAGCTGAATCTGCAGAAAAAAGTACTGCTTGATATTACAAGTGCCTATCCCGAAGAGCCTTATACATTACCAATGGCGGAATTTGGGATGTTCTACAATTACGGCAAATATGAAGTAACCGACCACACCTTTAATACCGATGACGCGCTGGAATTTATGTACAGTATTTCCTATTTCGACCTGATGGGTGATAAAACCTGGAATCACTATTTTGTAGGAAATGAAGCCGGGGAGCGCATTCTTTCATTGGAGGATGATATTGTCGGCAGTGCCCCGTTGCAGGAACTTCCCGGCCAGCAGGACCAGGTTGCGCTGTATATTGGCGAAGGAGATTTCGTGAGTGCCCTCCGTATGTTCAATATTCCGGAATGGAAAACGGCGTATACCTTCAACGCAGTACATCAGGATCAGCTGCTCACTTTGAACCTTAACCGTATTCCGGCTGCGCAGGGGTATGATTATCTGATAGCGCTGCCGGATATTGAAGAAAACAACGGCGACATGTTTGGCCATATCAACCGCTATTCAGCGCAGGGAGCTTACCTGGACCAGACGGCGTTACGACTGGGGGCGGATGCCATCAGTTTCACGCCGCAGCTGTTTACGGAAGCTATTGATCCGCATTTGTATCAGGCGGACGCCGCGCGGGAGTTTTCTTATGCCACCCGACATGCCAGCAAAGGTGCGACCTTTAATAAGTTCCGGATTGCACGCAATGCAGACGATATTCTGTTTGAAATTCAGGGGGACGGCGACAAAGGAAATCTGGTGGGCAGTAATCACCTGAGCGATGAGGCGGGCCAGGTGAACCAGCTGGCGCTGCTGTACACCACCGGAAATTATTTTTATACAGTAGACTTTTATGATTTGCCTTTTGCGGTTCTGGGAACCGGCGAAGCAGGGCCTCAGCAGGAACTGAAAGCGTATCACGATGCTAAGGCGCGAGAACTGCGCTGGT
The DNA here is from genome assembly GCF_022968825.1 of Chryseobacterium salipaludis. Classification (GTDB taxonomy): domain Bacteria; phylum Bacteroidota; class Bacteroidia; order Flavobacteriales; family Weeksellaceae; genus Kaistella; species Kaistella salipaludis. Next base: position 594,332 of record NZ_JALHKS010000001.1, on the reverse strand, counting down.
TTACGAAGTCTCAAAATGCGGTATTATACAATATAAACGGAATCCAGGTAAAGAAAACGGACAGGAGTTCTTTCCTGTCTACAGCAGGCCTGCTGCCGGCTGTTTATATTCTGGTGCTTACCGAGGCGGACGGAAAACAGGTGTCGAAGAAAGTATTAATCCGATAAGCTAAGCGAATGAGGAAGCCGATTCGTACGCATGTAAACAGCTTGCCTGAGGGGCAAGCTGTTTCTTTTAATTTTCAATCATTTGTATGGATTTGGGTCCGATAGGTGGAGGTGATCGATATTACCTGTACAAAATTGTACAAAAGCAAATTAAACAGTTGTTTTAGAAAAAAAAGTGGTAATTTTGCGCATGCCCGGAAGTGAGTCAAGATCAGGTCAGAAGAGGTTTATTATTAACTGCTTTTAGTACCTGCTGTAACCTCTTTCCCTCACTTACTTCATGATTGTAAATTATTAAACAAAGCATAAAGCCTGCATGTCATCCTCTCTAACTAAAGAAAAAGTCTGGTTATCCTCGCCTCATATGAGCGGACGAGAAATGAAATATATTGAACAAGCTTTTGCGGAAAACTGGATTGCGCCCTTAGGGCCTAATGTTAACGGCCTGGAGCGTGATCTGGAGCAGTTTCTGAATGACGAGGTGTATGTGGCGGCGCTAAGCTCCGGCACCGCTGCCATTCACCTGGCGCTGGTTTTACTGGGCGTAAAGCCAGGCGATTATGTGATCTGTCAGAGCCTGACGTTTTCTGCTTCCGCTAACCCGATTGCGTATATCGGTGCACATCCCATTTTTGTGGACAGCGAGAAAGATACCTGGAATTTATGTCCACAAGCGGTGGAAGAGGCGATCGAGCTGGGAATATCCAAAGGGAAAAAGCCCAAAGCTATTATCGCGGTTGATTTATACGGAATGCCGTACCAGGTTGAAGCGATTGCTGATTTGTCTGCCAGGTATGGCATTCCGGTTATTGAAGACAGTGCTGAAGCACTTGGCAGTACATACAAGACCCAAAAGTGCGGTACCTTCGGAGACCTGGGGGTTCTAAGTTTTAACGGTAACAAGATTATCACGACCTCGGGCGGAGGTGCTTTAACACTGAAGCATGAAGAGTATAAGAAGAAAGCAGTATTTCTTTCGACGCAGGCCAAAGACGATGCACCTCATTACGAGCATACCAAGATCGGTTACAATTATCGTATGAGTAACGTGTGCGCCGGTATCGGCCGGGGGCAGATGGAAGTACTCAATGAGCGGGTTGCACAACGGCGGGCAAACCATGCATTTTATGAGGAGCTTTTTAAGGGTTATTCCTTTGTACGCCTCCATACGGAGCCCAGCGATGATTTTTTCTCCAACCACTGGTTAAGTGCGATTACAGTGGGACCTGACAGTCCGGTAACGCACAAAGAAATGATGCAGAAGTTTAAAAGACAAAACATTGAAACACGGCCCTTGTGGAAACCTATGCATTTACAACCTGTTTTTAAAAAGGAACTGTATGTCGGCGGAAATGTTGCAGAACATTTATTTAATACAGGTTTATGTCTCCCATCGGGATCTAACCTTACCGATGACGACCGCACCCGAATCAGTGAAACCCTCAGCAAAGTACTGGAGCGGTAAGGAATGGCCGGCGGGGCGACCAATTGCCCAATTGCGCATTTATTTTTCACAAGCCTTAAAAAGCACCTTTTCTATTGAGTCAGATGAAAATACACCGTACACTGCATCGCAGGATTTACAGCGGAGATAACCTGGTGAATTTAACCGATATTCGTTACCTACCGCGATGGGTCATATTGGTGATCGACCTTTTATTTCTGGCCCTTTCTATTTCGCTTTCCCGATATCTAATTGAAAAATTGGCACTGGGAGCGCATCGTGTGTTTGAACACAATGCGCAGATGCACTTCGTAATCATGCTGACGGGACTGGTATATATGTATATCTTCCGAACGTATGCAGGTATCATCAGGCATTCTACTTTTATTGATCTGTTTAAACTTTTCCTGGCAACATTTTCTACTACTGTCACTGTAGGTGCTTTTAATTTTCTGTATTTAGTTTTCACTGATACGCGGCTGATTTACATGTCCGTTCCCTTTTTAGCGCTGTTTTTTGCAAGTTCTTTCATGTTATTATTTATGTTCCGGCTCGCGGTGAAGGAATTTTTTCATCTTGTGCGGGAATTTCGTCGTAGCAGTCAAAAAAAGCGCATATTAGTACTGGGTATTGCAGAACCCTCCGTTGCGGTGGCGCGAGCGGTGATGGACAATGCGAACCTGCCCTATTATATTGTCGGTTTCTTAACGCAGCGAGCGGATTCTAAACGTGCAAGTCTGTTGGGAAAAAAGATTTACACGCGTGAGAAGATTGAAGCGCATTCAAAAGAGCAGCTGCATATTGATGGTGTTCTTATCATAAAGGACCAGATGACCCGGGAGGAAATCAATTATTGGGTTACGCTTTTCCTGGAAAAGGATTTGCAGGTGTTTAAAGCACCCTCTGTGCAAAAGCTCCGCAGCAATGATCAGGACGGAAGGCTGAAAAAGCTGCAGATTGAAGACCTGCTGAACCGAAAGCCAATTGTGGTTGATAATCACGAGGTCCGCAATAATTTGCATCAAAAAAACATCCTGATCACAGGTGGTGCCGGTTCGATCGGCAGTGAAATCGTGCGTCAGGTGGCGCAGTTTGACCCGGCTTTAATCGTGGTTTTGGATCAGGCGGAAACACCTCTGTATGAAATTGAAATGGAAGTGCGCGCTCTGTTTCCGCATTTGAATTTCAAGTTTGTGCTAGGTGATATTTCCAATCGCCACCGGATCGAGCCTTTGTTCCGCAAATATGAGTTTTCAGTTGTGTATCATGCGGCCGCGTACAAACATGTACCGTTGATTGAGGAGAATCCGCATGAAGCGATTTTAGTGAATATCCTGGGCAGCCGAAATCTGGCACTGTTAGCTTCTCAGTTCCGGGTTGATCGTTTTGTGATGGTTTCCACCGATAAGGCCGTGAAACCCACGAATGTAATGGGTGCCTCCAAGCGTGCGGCTGAGCTGTATGTTCAGGCGCTGCAGAATGATGCGCACAACCGCACCAAATTTATCACCACCCGTTTTGGAAATGTGTTAGGTTCCAATGGCTCGGTGATTCCGCACTTCCGCAAACAGATTGAAAGGGGCGGCCCGGTCACCATTACCCACCCGGATATCGTCCGGTATTTCATGACCATTCCGGAAGCCTGCGATCTGGTGCTGCAGGCAGGCTCGATGGGGAAAGGCGGTGAAATTTTTGTCTTCGATATGGGCCAGCCGGTTAAGATTCTGGACCTGGCGACGCGTATGATTAAACTCTCAGGCCTGGATCCTGATATTGATATTAAGATTGTGTACACCGGCCTGAGGCCCGGCGAAAAACTGTATGAAGAGCTGCTCAGTGATGATGCAACGACGCTGCCCACGCATCACGAAAAAATCCTGATTTCCAAAGATCCCGATATGGCCTTTGAAAGCATTGATGTATTCTGCACGCGCATCATCAAGGCTGCGCTTCGCCGCGAGAAAACGGAGGTCGTACAAATCCTTAAAGAAATCGTACCCGAGTTTAAAAGCAACAATTCCATCTACGAAGTCTTGGACAAGTGACGGAGAATTGTATATTTGCAAACCTTCCTTTTATTTTCCTGTAATGAACAGAATTTTTCCGGTTTATATTGTTATTTTTCTTTTTTTATTAAATTCCTGCACAACGCGTACTAAAACGAGTGAACTCAATTATATGCAGGATATCGAACAGCTGGCCATTGAAAATGCATCAAATTACCAGACTCCTGTTTTGCAGACTGGCGATCAGCTTGTTATTTTGGTAACTGCTAAAAACATGGAGGTAGTAAAACCTTTTAACCAAAATTATTCCTCAGCCAGTTCAGAGTTTTCCAAGGGCAGCGGAAATGCACCTACGCAGAATCAAACGCTGACAAGCGGACCTACTTACACCGTTGATCAGCACGGTGAGATTGATTTTCCGGTGATCAGAAAAGTGCAGGTTGCCGGCAAAACAGTTACCCAACTACAGGATGATTTACGTGCAGAACTGAAAAGATATGTTATTGAGCCTTCGGTTAACATCCGTTTAACCAATTATAAAATTACGGTGCTCGGCGAAGTGAAAATGCCCGGGCAATACATTGTGCCTGACGCGCAGGCTACGATCCTGAATGTACTGGGCCTGGCGGGGGATCTTACCATCTATGGCAAAAGGAACGATGTGCTGCTGATCCGGAATGAAAATGGCCAGATGATGAAACACAGAATTGATCTGTTGCAATCTGACTTTATTAATTCCCCTTATTTCTTTTTAAAACAGGGTGATGTTCTATATGTTTCAGCGAATGAAACCAAGGAAAGAACAGCTAAGCTCAATCCTAATACAGGAACCTACATTGCCATTGCCGGAACACTGATTGGTTTGGCGGGGATCTTTATTACTATCTTTAAAAAATAATTAGCAGTTAATGAGTGATTTAACCAACTCAGACTCATCCGTAGCTGAGGAAATTGATCTGAATGAACTTTTAAAACCATACTTCCGCCGATGGTGGTGGTTTGTTCTTTCTGTAATTGCAGTTCTTGCCCTCGCGGTATTGTATCTGAAATCAACCACCCCGAAGTACCGGATTACGTCTACCGCGCTTATTAAAGACACAAAAAAAGCACCCTCCGCAGATATGGGGATGCTTTCGCAGTTGGGCGGTTTTGGCAGTATGGGGAGCAACAGTATTGAGAATGAGCTGGAAGTCCTGAAATCTAAAAAACTGATGCATGACGTGGTGACCAGCCTCGGACTGCAAACAAAGCTCACCCATAAGGACGGAATGCGTACGCGTGAACTCTATGGAGAAGCGGCACCGCTGCTTGTTCAGCTCATCAGCGAAAAAGAATATAAAGCAGATAATATCCAGCCCATCCAGGTAAACATCAAAGGAGACAAGATCGAACTGATATCCGAAGATTTTCCGAAGCCTGTTGTAACCACCTATAATAAAACCGTCAGCCTACCGTACGCGAACATCATGCTGCGGAAAAATACTGAGTATGTTGGAAAAGGAGTGTTTGATGAACTTACGCTGCATTACAGCCCGACTTTTAAAACGGTGAACTCTTTTCAAAAGCAAACTACTGTTGACTTAACAGATAAAGATGCGACGGTGGTGGAGTTTACCCTTGATTACGAAAATATTGAGAAGGGCCGTGATATCTTAAACACGCTGGTGGCGGCATACAATGAAGATGCGATCAGCGACAAAAATACGGAGTCTAAGAAAACGAAAGAGTTTATTGATGAACGCATCAATATCATTGGTGAAGAATTGGGCCAAGTGGAGAGCAGAAAAGAACAGTTTAAAATTGCTAACAAAATAACTGATATTGGAACAGAGGCAGAGCTCGCATTAACAAGTTCTGCCAAAGCCCGTGCTGAAGCCATTGAGTCTGAAACTCAATTACAACTTACGAACGATTTAATTGCTTACACCAAGCGTCTGGGCAGTAATGAAACCCTCCCTTCCAGTGTGGGCCTGAGCAATCCCACGTCCACGGCAAGCATCACTGCTTATAACCAGCTAGTGTTGGAACGAAATGCCTTATTGCAAAGCGCGACACCGGAAAACCCGGTGGTCGCAGACCTTAACAAACAGATTTCGGCGCTGCGGGCGTCTGTGCTGGATAACCTGACGAAGAACCGGTTGGCGCTGGAAGCTGCGCGCGCGCAAATGGTTTCTGAGCAAAATGTCTTTAACAGTAAAATTGCCAAAGTACCGGCGCAGGAAAAGCTGTTCCGCAGTATTGAAAGACAACAGCAGATTAAAGAAAATCTGTATCTGCTGCTCTTACAGAAGCGGGAAGAGGCAGCGATTTCCCTGGCCATTACCTCTCCAAAAGCACGGGTCATTGATATGGCGTATCCTTCTGAAAAACCGGTGTCGCCGAAGAAATTAATATTTGCGGCAGCAGCGCTGATCATTGGTCTGCTGATTCCTTTTGCATTTATTTACCTGCGCGAGCTTCTTAATAATAAAATTCGCTCCAAGCACGATCTGGAAAAGCTTTCTCCTGTTTCTATTCTGGGTGAACTGCCCAGTCTGCAACCGGGCCAGCCGGAACTCATCCAGACCAACGATTTGTCGCCTATGGCAGAAGCGTTCCGGATTGCTATAACGAATCTGAATTTCATGTTGCCTAAAAAGGAGAGAGGCAAGGTTGTTTTTGTGACTTCCACGATTAAAGGTGAAGGGAAAACATTTGTGTCGGTGAATATGGCTTTAACGCTGGCCACATCCCGGCAGAAGGTGCTCATAATTGGCTCCGATATACGGAACCCGCAACTGCAGCGCTACCAGCCTTCTACGAAATCGCTGGCGGGTTTATCAGAATATTTGTATGACCCGGATATGCAGGCTGCAGCTATTATTCACCAGTCTCCGTTTAATCCCAACTGCGACGTCATTTATTCAGGCGTGATCCCGCCGAATCCAACAGAACTATTGTCTAACGGACGCTATGAACAACTGATTGAGGAAATGAAACCGTTGTATGATTATATCATCCTTGATACCGCGCCGCTGATGCTGGTGACGGACACCTTCCTTTTAGCAGATATGGCGGAAGCCACGGTGTATGTAACGCGCTCGGGCCATACGGAGAAGCAACTGATTGATTTTGCGAATAAGCAAATCAAGACAGATCGTATTCATAATGTCGGTTTCGTCTTAAACGATGTAAAACGCGAGTATTTCGGGTATGGAAATAAGTATGGGTATGGATATCACGCGGAAGAGAAAGGATGGTGGGGAAGGTTAAAGGAGCGATTTTAATTTAATGATTAGAAAGTGTGTTTTTGCTAAAATCAGTAGCTGGGATCGTAGGACATTTATTACAAGAAAAAATATATTCTACTCTTTTTTTGTAAAATCGTTTGGGGTTTTTACGTCACTTTTATTAGTGCCTATAACACTTAAATTTTTGAATCCCACTGAGTACGGTATATGGATTACTCTTAATTCAATTTTACTTTGGATCAATTCATTTGACATCGGGCTAGGAAATGGTTTAAGAAATAAACTTGCTGAATCATTTGCAGAAAAAGATTTTGTAAAAGCTAAACACTATATTTCTACTGCTTACGTTGTTATTTTTATAATAATGAGCGTTCTTTTTTGCTTATTTCAAATTGTTAATTATTTTATTGACTGGAACATAATTCTAAACGTATCTCCAAAATTAGTTCCTAACCTACGGACAATTATTTCGTTATCATTTGCTTTGTTCTGTTTGACATTTGTGTTGAAGCTGATTGGTAGTATATTATTAGCAATGCAAAAAGCTGCACTTGAGAATTTGCTAATTATGTTAGGTCAGGTTTTATCTCTAATTATTATCTTTATATTAAGTTTAAATTCATCGGGCACACTACTTCAAGTAGCTTTAATTTACTCAATTTGTCCAGCGATTATTTACGCGCTGTCATATATTTATGTTTTTAAGGGCGAGTACAATGAATTGTTTCCGCGTGTAAAATTTTTTAAAATGGACTACGCAAAAACAATTATGAGCTTAGGAGTACAATTTTTTGTTCTTCAAATTGCAGCTTTAATTATCTTTTCAACTTCTAATCTAATTATTTCATACATGTTTGGACCAGAGATGGTTACAAAGTATAATATTGCATTTAGATACTTCAATGTAATTCCGCTATTGTTTACAATCATACTAACTCCTATGTGGTCGGCAACTACTGATGCTTTTAAACAAGGCGATTTTACCTGGATTACTAAGAGTATGAAAAAAATCAACATTTTGTTGTTGTTTACTTTATTACTTTTGATCATAATGACCCTCGTTAGTGATCGAATATATACGTTATGGGTTGGGAATGAAATTGGAATTCCTTTGAAACTTTCTGTTTCAATAGCAATATATGTGTTTTTATTGGTCGCTAGTTTAAGTTACTCTTCCTTTCTTAATGGATTAGGTAAACTTCGTGTACAGATGATTAATATTGTAATTTGTTCAATATTTTTTCTACCGCTTACTTTCTATTTTGGTAATAAACTGGGAATATATGGAATAATTGTTTCTCTATCACTTGTAAATTTGTCGGGTTTAATACTAAATGTTATTCAGTATAATATTGTTGTCAGAGGTAATGCGAAAGGGATTTGGAACAAATAACTCACTTAAATTAACTTATTGAAGCATTATGAAAGATAGAAAAATGTTTAAAATTAGTGTAGCGCTCTGTACTTATAACGGAAGTGAGTATCTCGATAGACAATTAAATTCTATATTAAAACAGACCTTTCAACCCGACGAAATTATTATTGTTGATGACTGTTCTACAGATGACACGAGAGATATAATTGCGAAATATGAAAGAAAATATTCAATTGTAAAATCGGTTTTCAATGATTACAATATAGGCTCTAATTTATCTTTTAGAAAAGCGATTTCTTATACATCTAATAACTTCATCGCATTATGTGATCAAGATGATATATGGTATGATAATAAATTAGAAGTGCAGATCACTTCTGTAATGAAACTGGATGATCCCTTCTCAAAGCCCCTTGTCGCCTATCACGATCTTCAACTGATTGACACAGTGAACCAGGTTATACACAATTCATTTTGGCAATTACATCAATTTAATGCAGCAAAATTCTCATATCAGGATCTTTTTTTATATAATATTGTCACAGGTTGCACTTGTCTAATCAACCGGAGAATGAAAACTGAATTGCTCAAATCTAATATGACTAATATTATAATGCACGATTACTTAATTGCATTGATAGCATATAGTTTTGGGACTGTAATATATCATGATCAACCACTCATGTATTATAGAAGCCATTCATCAAGCGTTACTTATAAAGAGAAAATAAATTTTAGAGAGAGAGTGCAAAGTTTTGCTGCACGATTAAAGGAGAAAACCTATCTGCTACCTAATATCTTGCAGATAAAAGAATTCATTATAATCTATAAAAATTATATTCCTGAAAAAAAAAGTGATATTTCAGTGCAATTTATAACATTAGAAAAGAAATCTGTAATCAGAAGAATCATTTATAAATGGCTAAGACTGCATATTTAAAATAGCAGTAAATCGAATAAGTATTAACGGGACCTACTTTTAAGCAAAATTAATGAAGAATTTAGAAGGAAAAAAAATTCTGTTTATCTGTCCACTTTTTCATAATTATGAAAAAATGATTAAAGATAAACTTGAAAAGAAAGGAGCAGAAGTTGTTTTTTTTGCTGAAAGACCCTATTCACTCGCTTTTAGTATGGTAAATAATTTTTTTAAAAAAAAGATGCCATTCTATCAGAAGTTGCATTATGCTAAGATCACCAGAGAAACAAAAGAGCATTCATTTGATTACCTGTTTGTTATTAGGGGATATATGCTGCCAGTAGATTTTCTGAAATCTTTTAAAAAACGTAATCCTGTAGCCAAGACAATCATGTATCAGTGGGATTCTCAGCGAACGAACTATTTTAGACACCTCATCCCTTATTTTGATAGAGTAACAACATTTGATTTTGAGGACAGCGCGCAGTTAGGATTAGATTATATTCCATTATTTTACACCGATGACGTAGAGCCTTACCGCATGACAACATCTTCATTTGAACAGGACTTTTTTTTTATGGGGTTTTTCTTTGAAGAACGTTATCAGGCAGTTCTTAAGTTTAGTAAGTTTTGTGCAGATAACGGTTTTTCACTCAAACCATTTTTATTTATGCCTTTTAGTACGCGGGTGAAATATTTTTTTTTAAACAAAAAAATAGATATCAGAATTGTATCTTCAAAACATATGGATCGGGAAACCTATCTGGATATACTTTCCAAAAGTCGTATTATGGTAGATGTAAGTAATCCAAGACAAACAGGTTTAGCAATGAGAGTGATAGAATCTTTAGCCTGCAATACAAAAGTAATTACCAATAATATTCACTTCAAAAAAGATCGAAAGGTTTTAGAATCTGGCATGGTTGAATTTTTTAATTTAGATAATATTAATATTAGCAGAGCGTTTATTTCAAAAAACACTACTACAGAAAAAAATATTGTTTTGTCAATAGACCAATGGATATCACTAATATTTGAAAGCAGTAATGAAGCATAAAATACTTTTATCTCCTTTTTTCGTTTACGCATTCTCATTTACTTCAATACTCCTTTTATATCAAATAGGATGGTCTGATTTTTACCCTGAACTCCACGGTTTTTTAATGTACTTTATCATTTGCACTGTTATAATCTCTTTAATATATGCATTAGTACAAAGTAAGAACCTACATATTCCTACGGAAAAAATTACTTTCAAAAGGGGATTTATTAAAAAGTCCATTGTCTTTTTGTTGATAGGGTATTCACTCGATTTTATTTATGAATCCACAGTCCCGCTTTTAAGAACTTTCTCAGACGCGAGTTATTCCTATGATGATTTTAAAGGAGTACCGACTTTGCATGCTGTATTAGCAACATTCAATATGTTTTTTTCTATTGCAATGTTTTTGCACTATACGTCCTATAAGACCAAGAAAAACTTTTTTATTTTCATTGCTAGTATGCTACCCTATGTATTGATTTTAAATCGGGGCGCATTTATGATTGTATTCTGTGCTGTAATTTTTATATATTTATCAAAAATAAAATCCATTAATTTCAAAAGTGTTTTAAAGGCAATTTCTATTTTAGCGGTAATTTTATATTTGTTTGGGGTTATAGGCAATGTGCGACAAAAGCAGACTAAAACTGATAACACATACTTATTGCGTGTTGGGGGTGCTACAGATAGATTTTTGGAAAGTGGTGTGCCTGCAGAATTTTACTGGAGTTACATCTACATGATTTCTCCAATGGGTAACTTGCAAAATCTGATAGATAAAAAAAAGGATGATTTTGATACAGAAAATTTTGGATTTTTTGTAGCAACTGAGCTTTTCCCAGACTTTATAAGCAAGCGAATCAGCTCCGCCCTGGAATATGATAAAATTGTCGAAAAAGATCTTAGTTCGAGATACCTTGTTACCATTAGTTTGAATGCTCCAACCACTTATTTTAGGCCTTATTTTGAATTGGGTTCTGGTGGAATGATTATAGTTTTTGCTGTAATAATGGTAAGTGCTTTCATTTATCCAAAATTAATAGAAAATAGTAGTCCGTATTATATGATCTCTTTAGCTTCGCTTAATTCTATTATTTTATTAAGTATGTTTAATAACATGTGGTATAATGCAGGAACTATCCTTTTATGGCCTTTAATCTTCAATTACTTTTATACACACAAAATAAAGAGATAGATATTATGGATATTAGTATTGTTGTGCCTTTTTACAATGTTGAAGAGTATTTCAAAACTTTTTTGGAGAGTTTACTGCCACTTGACGATAATATAGAAGTTATTTTAGTTGACGATGGATCAGTTGATAATTCAACCGCAATAGCTGAGGAATATGTAGCAGTTTATCCTAATGTAAGGCTTTTAAGAAAGCCTAATGGCGGATTAAGTTCAGCTCGCAACCATGGTGCGAAACACGCGATTGGAACACACATTATTTTTTTTGATAGTGATGATTATATTGAAAATAAGGATGTAATCAGAGAAATGTATAATATAGCAATTACGAATGATTCCGATATCGTAGTAGCGCCATATTATGAATTTGAAATTATAGAAAAAAAGAAACTAAGAAACGACAGACATGCTTTTCCCTCGCAGATGGTTAAGCTTGAGGAAAAAATGAATTCTATTTTTGCAAATACCGCTTCATTGGCTGTATGGAATAAAATGTATAAAATTTCATTTCTGGAAAGGTATCAAATTACTTTTTTGGAAGGAAAATGGTTTGAGGATTTAGATTATATATTTAAATGTTTCTATTTTGCGTCAAAAATTAATAAAACAGAAAATGTCTTATTGGGTTATAGGCAAAGAGCAAATTCGATTATGCAAACAATTTCATTTAAGATTTTAGATAAATTGGATATCTTAGATAATTTGTTTCAATTCTTAAAAAGTCAAAACGCGTTAGATAAATTTTATGATAGATTTAAAGTTCTATATATTCGAATGGTTTTTTCAATTATTTATAGTGCAATAACAAAAACACGGGACAAGCCGTTATCAGAGCAAGTTGTTGAATATACTTTTAATCATCATTTTTTCAAGGAAGCATTTAGCTCAAAAATAAAAAGCCGTCAAATGATGACTTTTTCAGAAAAAAGCTTATTTTTTTTAATAAAAAATAATATAGTTAATAAACGTAATATATCTTATCTAAGGTATTTTTCATTTTTAAGAAAATAAATAAAGTGATTGATTAAAGTAAATTTACAACAATGAAAAATATACTCATCACAGGAGGAGCCGGATTCATCGGATCAAACTTAGCGTTAAAGCTCATAGAAAAAGGGTATTCAGTTACTGTACTGGATAATCTTTCTCCACAGATTCATGGTGAGAATCCGGAAGATTCATCACCCCTCTATTTAAGTATAAAAGATCGCGTTAAATTTATCCGCGGTTCTGTTACCAGCGTCGCAGATTGGCAAGAGGCGTTAGAAGGACAAGATGCTGTTGTTCATTATGCAGCCGAAACTGGAACCGGGCAGTCAATGTATGAAGTGCAGCGTTATACTGAGGTCAACATTACCGGGACAGCCATTCTGCTGGATCTATTGGTAAACAGCAGTACAGCTATTAAAAAGGTCGTAGTAGCTTCATCCCGGTCAATTTATGGAGAAGGAAAATATATTAGTAAAGAATTAGGTGCAGTTTACCCCGAACACCGTATTGCCGAAGATATGGATCAGGGAGATTTTGAACCGAATTATAAAGGATCATCATCACTTACGCTTGTAGCCACTGATGAAAATTCGAAAATCCATCCTTCCTCTGTATACGGAATTACCAAACAAAATCAGGAACAAATGGTCTTAACCGTTTGTCCAACGGCAGGAATTGCAGCCGTTGCACTCAGATACCAGAATGTGTACGGTCCCGGCCAATCGCTGAAAAATCCGTACACAGGAATTCTTTCTATTTTTTCCACACAGATAAAAAATGGAAACGGCATTACCATTTTTGAAGACGGAAAAGAAAGCCGCGACTTTGTCTATATTGATGATGTAGTGGAGGCAACTATTTTAGCTTTGGAAAAAGAGGAAGCAAATAATGAAGTATTCAATGTCGGTACAGGAGTAGCAACCGACGTAATGACTGTGGCAAAACAATTGTCGATCAACTACGGAGTGGAAGTTCCGATTATAATTTCAGGAAATTACAGGTTGGGCGATATCAGACATAATTATGCGGATTTGACTAAAATTAAAGCAAAACTGGGCTTTGAACCCAAAGTCTCATTTGATGAAGGATTGTGTAGGTTCACGGAGTGGGTGAATACTCAGGAAGTAGAGAAGGACACTTACCAAAAATCCATTAATGAAATGAAAGCAAAAGGTTTGTATAAGTAATAACATGTTAGAGGGCAAAAATATTTTAATCATATCTGTGCAGTTTTTCAATTATGAAAACCTGATAAAAAGCCAACTGGAAACCATGGGAGCAACAGTTGATCTTTTTGATGAGCGACCTTCTAATACCTTTTTTACAAAGGCGATAATCAGAATAAAAAAGGAATTTATCAAAAAAAAAATTAATCAGCATTTTAAAAGTATAATTCAAAAGATTAAGCAGAAGAAGTATGATTATTTTTTGCTAATAAAAGGTGAGGTAACACCCGCCTTTTTTCTTGACTTTTTAAGAAGTAACTATCCTCAAATTCATTTGATCTATTACACTTACGACTCTATAAAGAACAATTCAAATGGCTTGAGCATACTACATTATTTTGATAGTAAGTTTACTTTTGATAATTATGATGCTTTGCAATATAAGATGAAATTCAGGCCTCTTTTCTTTTCAAAAGATTATCAAAATTTGTCTTATCGACCTACAGTTCTTAAATATGATGTAGTGTTTATTGGAACAGCACACTCTGACCGTTATACAATAAGTGAAAAAGTACGGCAATTTTGTCAGAAGCATAAATTGAAAATGTTTTGCTTCTACTTTTCGCCCAGTAAGACACTATTTAAATTTAAGCAACTGACGGACACGAATTTTAAGGGGTTTGATATAAAGAAGGTTTCTTTTACTAGTCTCACACATAATCAAATTATTGATCTTTACGCTGATTCCAAAGCCATATTAGATATTAATCATCCGGGGCAAAATGGCCTGACCATGAGGACTTTCGAAACTTTAGGGGCTGGAAGGAAGTTAATTACTACCAACCCAGAAGTTAGAAATTATTCTTTCTACGATCCTCAAAATATTTCGATAATTGATCGTTCGAAGGTCGTCGTAGAAGACTCTTTTTTTAAAACTGAATTTAAACCAATAGACGAAGAAACTATTAATCGAATGTCGCTAGAAGGCTGGATTAAGGAAGTTTTTGAATTAACCTCACCACTATTCCTAAAACCAATGTACAGAAAAAAATGAATATAGCAGTCTTCGGCGCTTCAGGATTTCTAGGTCAAAATCTCGTCACAAGTTTTGGCTCAAGTGAGCGTGTTCAGGAAATTTCTCTAAGAAACGATCAGTGGAAATCTTTGATTAATCCGCGTACAAACATCTATCTGAATCTAATCGGCAAAGCCCACGATCACCAGGGAACTGCAACTAGAGAAGATTACCAGAACGCAAATGTTAAGTTGGTTCAGGAGATTTTCCATGCGTTTAAAAATTCAGAGGCGCACTTGTGTATACATATCAGTTCTATCGCGGCAATAGAAGAGTTTGAGTCGCAGAAACCGCTTGAGGAGTCTGCAGCATCTCATTCAGTGTCTGATTATGGCAAAAGCAAAAAAGAAGCGGAGGAGTGGCTAATGAGTCAGAATATGCCTGCTGGAAAAAAAGTAATCATCTTGCGGCCGCCGATGATTCACGGCCCGCGCGATAAAGGCAACCTGAAACTGCTTTATAAATTTATTTCAAAGGGAATTCCTTATCCTCTTTTAGCCTTTAACAATGAAAGATCTTTTTTGTCAATCGACAACTTTATCTTTTTTGTCCAGCAAATTATTGAAAAATCAAATTCACTGGAGTCAGGCATCTATCATCTCGCGGACGATGAATCGGTATCCACCAAGGAGATTATAGCAATTATAAGTAAAGAAACTAAAACAAAAGTCTCTAAACTGGTTTTGCCAAAGTTTTTAATAAAAAGTATGGCATTCATCGGTGATGTGCTACCTTTGCCGCTGAACTCCAGAAAACTGAAGAAATTGACCAGCAGTTTAACGGTCTCCAACCACAAAATAAAGCAAGCCCTGAACATCACCCGCCTGCCGCTTACCGCGAAGGAAGGGCTGGCCAAAACCATTAAAAGTTTTAGTGAATAATGCAGTATGCGCTTATTGCAGCGATTTTATTTGTAGCACTGCTGGTGTATTTTAAGATTGCTGACCGTTATAATATCATCGATAAACCCAATCACCGCAGTGCCCATTCGGAGATTACACTGCGCGGTGGCGGCGTAATTTATCCGATCGCTTTTATTTTGCTGGCGGTAACGATGTTCGCAGATCCTGGAGGCTTTTCGGGGAGGTTTGGGCACATTCATTTTCTGAGGTTCGGGGGAGGACTGCTTCTCATTTCCGTGCTCAGCTTTGTGGATGATCTTGTCGATTTGCCTTCACGCGTGCGCGTTATTTTTCAGTTTCTGGCGGTTTCGCTGCTGCTGTATTCTGTGGGCGTTTTTAGTCTGCTTCCGGTTTGGGCGGTTGTGCTGGTGTACATTCTGGCCATCGGCATCTTAAATGCTTATAATTTTATGGACGGCATCAATGGAATGTCCGGCCTCTACAGTTTCGTATTGCTCGGTACTTTGTGGTATGTAAATGCGTACCTGATTTCTTTTGCAGATCCGGATTTTATTGTGTATCCGCTATTGGCGAGTTTTGTATTTCTCTTCTTTAATTTCAGAAAAAAAGCCAAATGTTTCATGGGCGATGTCGGCAGTATGTCGGTTGCCTTCTGGATTTTGGCGCTTTTATCGATGCTTATCATTGAAAGCGGCTCCTACAAATGGTTCCTGCTTTTAGGGGTGTACGGCGTGGAAACCATTCTTACTTTAATCGAAAGAATCTACCGGCGTGAAAATATATTTGAAGCCCATCGCCGGCATTTGTATCAGCTGTTTGTTAATGAAAAAGCACAGGATCACCGGCTGATCAGTTTTGTGTATGCTGCGCTGCAGGTGGTCATGAATGCTGTTGTTATTTCATTCAACGGCGCTGATTCGTTAATTTTCATGATCGTCCTGAGCCCGGTCATTCTGGTGTACCTGCTTTCCAAAACTTTAATTTTAAAAAAGACCGGCGCAAAAGTGATGCAGTAAGTCTGTATATTCGTCTGTCTCCACATCCTTTTGTTAGCTTGAAAATATAGTATATTTGAACTTATATTATAGTAAAATTAATGCACACGCCCATTCAAATTGCAGTTCTCGGTTATGGCCATATCGGCCGACGGCATGCCGCCCTTGTTTTGCAGCATCCGCACTTGGAACTGACGGCCGTTATTGAAACAGATGCAGATAAAAGAGCAGATGCTGCGCGCACCGGCGCTGCTGTTTATAACTCACTGCAGACATTTCTTGAGGCACCGACCACCGCGAACCTTGTGGCCGTGTGTACGCCAAATGGCTTGCATTACGAGCAATCACGCGCTGTATTGGAACACGGCATGCATGTCATTATCGAAAAGCCACTGACGCTGACTGCTGTGCAGGCTATGGAACTGAGCGCAATCGCAGACGAACAGAATCTCCACATTTTCCCGGTGATGCAAAACCGCTTTTCACCTCCGTCGCAGTGGCTGAAGGAATTGCTGGACTCGGGCCGTCTGGGCAAAATCTATATGGTGCAGGTTTCCTGCTACTGGAACCGGGACGAACGGTATTATACCGGCAATTCCTGGCGCGGAACAAAGGATTTGGATGGCGGCACTTTGTATACGCAGTTTTCCCATTTTCTGGATATCCTGCTGTGGTTGTTTGGTGACCTGAGCAATCTGGTCACGAAACTGGAGAATTTTAACCACAGCCATCTCACCGAAACGGAAGACAGCGGTATTATTACCTTTGATATCGCCAGCGGCGGCATCGGAAGTTTTAGCTTTTCCACTTCCGTCTGGCAGGAAAATCTGGAGAGTTCGCTGACCATCATTGCCGAAAACGGCTCTGTGAAAGTCGGCGGCCAGTACATGGACCAGGTAGAGAAATGCCACATCCGCGATTATGAACTGCCGGAACTGGCTACGACCAATGCCTGCAATGACTATGGTACTTATAAAGGCTCGGCCCAGAACCACCACCATCATTATGAAAATATAGTGCAGGTCCTCCAGGGAACAGCAGCACCGGAAGTGGCAGCAGCTGATGGACAGCGCCTGATTGAATTAATTGAAGCTGTGTACGACAGCCATCGTTTATATAAAGTCTCAGAATGATTATACACCCAACGCCGCTGCGCGACTGTTATATCATAGATCCCACCGTGTTTGAAGATGAGCGCGGGTATTTTTATGAAAAGTTTAATGAACAAAAATTTGAAGAACTGACGGGCCGGAACGGCCATTTTGTTCAGGATAATATTTCCCGTTCTTCGTATGGTGTTTTGCGGGGCCTGCATTTGCAGAAAGGCGATCACGCACAGGCTAAATTGGTTTCCTGTCTGGAAGGCCGTGTGTTTGATGTGGCCGTTGACTTACGGCGTGACTCTGAAACCTTCGGGCAATGGTACGGTGTGGAATTGACGGCGGAAAATAAACGCCAGTTCTATGTGCCGCGCGGTTTTGGCCATGGTTTTTCCGTCTTATCGGAGACTGCTGTATTCTCTTATAAATGTGATAATTATTATCATAAAGAATCCGAAGGCGGTGTCCTCTGGAATGATTCGGATTTAAATATCGACTGGAAACTGCCGAAAGAAGCCATCATACTCTCAGATAAAGACAGGATTCAGCCAACCTTTGCAGACGGGAATTTTTAGGAACAGCCTGCATGTTTAGATGTACGCGCTTTATATTATTTGTTGTTGAAGAGTCTATGATTTAATTGTCTATTCTCTTAAAGTCTATCATCTGAAAGTCTACGATTATAAAGTCTGCTTCACTTCGTAACCTCTTTAACCTAATCACTTGCTAACTACTCAAAAATGAAATCCATACTCATCACCGGCGGCGCCGGCTTCATCGGTTCTCACGTCGTGCGTGAATTTGTAAAGAATTTGCCGAACACCACGATTATTAACCTCGATGCACTCACCTACGCAGGCAATCTGGAGAACCTGAAAGATATTGAAAACGAACCCAACTATATCTTTGAAAAAGCCGACATTACCGATGCAAACGCCATACGCACCGTTTTTGAAAAACACCGCCCGGACGCGGTCATTCACCTCGCCGCAGAAAGCCACGTGGACCGCAGCATTACCGATCCGAATGCATTCATCAATACCAACGTCATCGGCACCGCGAACCTGCTCAACACGGCACGGGAATTCTGGACTTTAAACCCGGATCATCAGCACGGAAATTTCCCGGCAGGAAAAAGAGAACATTTGTTTTATCACGTATCCACGGACGAAGTTTATGGCGCATTGGGCGAAACCGGCTTCTTCACCGAAGAAACATCGTATGATCCAAAATCTCCGTATTCAGCTTCTAAAGCTGCCTCAGATCACCTGGTGCGTGCCTACGGAAATACGTATGGCCTTCCTTTTATTGTGTCGAACTGCTCCAATAACTATGGGCCCAACCATTTCCCGGAAAAACTGATTCCCCTGTGTATTCACAATATTCTGAATGAAAAACCGCTGCCCATCTACGGCGACGGAAAATATACACGTGACTGGCTGTATGTAATCGACCACGCTAAAGCCATTTTCCAGATTTTCCATGAAGCCAAAACGGGCGAAACCTACAACATTGGTGGCTGGAACGAGTGGCAGAACATTGATTTAGTCAAAGAACTCATCAAACAGGTTGATGAGAAAACCGGCAAGCCGGCCGGATATTCCGAAAAACTGATCACCTACGTAAAAGACAGACCCGGCCATGACAAACGCTACGCCATCGACGCCACCAAACTGGCCAACGACCTGGGCTGGAAACCTTCCGTCACCTTCGAACAGGGCCTCAGTAAAACCATCGACTGGTTCCTGGAAAATAAGGAATGGCTGGAAAGCGTCACAACTGGAGCGTACCAGAAATACTATCAAGAGCAGTATAATAATTGAGGAGTTATTGAGTCGGGAGTAATTGAGTTGGGAGTAGTTAAGGTTGCAGGTGTTTAACGCTCGCTGACTGCTCGATAAACGGGGTTTTTTGTATTTTTAAGAATAAATCATTCGGTATGAGTTTCATTAAATTTCATAAGGACTTAATTGTCTACCAAAAATCATTTTCCTGTGCCATGGAGATTTATCATGTTACACGTACATTCCCTAAAGAGGAAACATATTCACTCACCGACCAGATTTTAAGATCGTCCCGTTCAGTCAGCGCTAATATTGCAGAGGCCTGGCGCAAGAGGAGATACGAAAAGATGTTTGTAAGTAAGATTACCGATGCCGATGGCGAGGCAGCCGAAACGCAGAACTGGTTGGATTATGCCCTGGCTTGTCATTACATCGATCAGCAGATCTATGATTCACTTTACGCAGAATACGACGAAATATTAGCCATGCTGGTATCCATGGTTACCAACTCGAAAAAGTGGACATTCCATCCTAAAATATAATTACTCCAGAAACTTAATCACTCAACTACTCAATCAGTTAATTACTCAAAAATTCACTTACTTAATATGAAGGGCATTATCCTCGCCGGCGGTTCCGGCACCAGACTCTATCCGTTAACCATCGCGGTCAGTAAGCAACTGATGCCGGTGTACGATAAACCGATGATTTACTATCCGTTGTCCACTTTACTGTTGGCCGGGATACGGGATATTCTCATTATCACCACGCCGCATGATCAGGAAGGATTTAAAAAACTGCTCGGTGATGGCTCCGCTCTTGGCTGTAGTATTCAATACAAAGTGCAGCCCAGCCCCGATGGCTTGGCGCAGGCGTTTATTCTGGGTGAAGAGTTTATCGGCGATGATTCGGTGGCGCTGGTGCTGGGTGACAACATTTTTTACGGCACCGGCCTGGCGGAATTGCTGGCCAGTAAAACCCAAGTGCAGGGCGGTTGTGTCTTTGCGTATCAGGTGGCCGATCCGGAGCGCTATGGCGTGGTGGAATTTGATGACAACCTGAAAGCCGTTTCCATTGAAGAAAAACCGGAAAACCCCAAATCGCATTATGCCGTGCCGGGCTTGTACTTCTATGATAACTCAGTAGTGGAAATCGCAAAAAATTTGGAACCTTCTCCGCGCGGAGAACTGGAAATTACGGATGTCAATAAAATTTACCTCGAGCAGGGCAAACTGGAAGTCGGTGTCATGTCGCGCGGTACCGCCTGGTTGGATACCGGTACTTTCGATTCGCTGCACGAAGCCTCTGAATTTGTGAAAGTTCTGGAGAAACGACAGGGTTTTAAGATTTCCTGTATCGAAGAGATTGCTTTCAAGAAAGGCTTTATTAATGAAGAACAGCTCTTGCAGGCCGCTGAAAAATATGGTAAAAGCGGCTATGGTTCCTATCTTAAGAATCTGATTTAAGGTTATCATATAAGTTTACAGAATCCTTTCCTTTTACGGAGAGGATTTTTTGTGCAAAGAGTTGGTTATAAAAGATCGGATGTGCAGAGATTTGCGTAGATGGCTGTCGCAGAAAAGAAGCGATCAGCAAGTTGCAAGCGTTCTGCAGCGTAAGTTAAATTATTTTGGCGCACAGATTCCACAGATGTACACGGATTATTCCGCACCCTGCAGCTTGCACCAATCAATCATCAGTCCTCAAGCTAACAATAAGCTCCGGACTTAGGAGACAGAGGCGATTAAAAATTTTAAATAAGTATCCGTTAAAAAATTCATCTGTTCGAGTGGCGGCAAAAATCTAACATCGAAGACTCATTATTCTTTCCGCCCGAGTTTTATGAATTTTAGGATACGTTTTAAAATTTCAGCCGAGTTTCCAGTCCTTGAAATCGAAGATATTCCTATAAAAATATTATAATCGGAGAGTCATTTTTTGGTCCGTTTACTCATTCCTTTTCATTGTTTATTTGTATTCGTGATATGCTTCGCAATTGCATCAAGGCAAACCCGCCTTCGCGGGTTCGCTGATTCCTTTAAAAATAAATAAAAAGATGAAGCAAAAGGACATAATAGAAGCGCACAGATTGCACAGATATACACGGATCTTTAAGCCAACTTCTCACACAGATAGCGTTCCGCCGGAACGCGTCTCCACTATAAATCTTTATTCTACACAGATGATATTCCTCCGTGAACGCAGAAATTGCAAAATGAATCGCACGTAAATCCACAGATGCATCCCGTCCCTTGCTCCTTGCATCTTGCATCATACTCTGCTGAATGCGTTGTTATAGCCTATTAATCTTACCGATATGAATAGATCATGCTGTATCTACACCATATGTCAGCATTATACATATTGATAGCTCGACAAGTTACAAGAGCACATTGGATTTATATCGATTAATCAAACAGGGACATAGGAAACGGAGGCGATTAAAATGCGAAAATTATTTTCGTTAAAAAATTTACCTGTTCGAGTGTCTGCTAAAGTCTAACATCGAAGACAAACCTTTATTTCCGCCCGAGTTTGGTAAATTTTAGAAAATAATTTCCGATTTCAGCCGAGTTTCCAGTCCTTGATTTTTTGGTCCGTTTGCATCAAGGCAAAAGGACATAATAAAAAACTGCATTCTACAGATATACACGAACCTTTAAGCCAACTTCTCACACAGATAGTGTTCCGCCGGAATACGTCTTCACTATAAATCTTTATTCTACACAGATGATGTTCCTCCGGAACACGGAAACTGCATTGTGAATCACACAGATTTCACAGATATACACGGATCTGCGATCAACCTTACACACATAGCGTTTCGCAGAAACAGATTCCACAGATATACTCATATGAAATAAAGAAGCCTTCCAGTTAATCTCATGGAAGATGATCTATTGGTCGAAGGTTCTTTTTAAATGACCTTTAATTCAGGCACTGCTCCCTGCAAATAATTCACTAAATTTGCAGCCACAAAAAAACTGCCGCCCGGTAGTTTCATAATCAGTTACTTATGCGTACAAAATCCACCGGAAAAAAGAAAATAAATATTGTAACCCTCGGCTGCTCTAAGAATGTCTATGACTCTGAAGTCCTGATGGGCCAGCTCGAAGCCAATGGCAAAGAGGTCGTCCACGAAGACCGTGGCGATATCGTGGTCATCAACACCTGCGGCTTTATCGATAATGCCAAGGAAGAATCCATCAACACCATCCTGGATTTTGTGGAGGCAAAAAAGCGCGGCGAAGTGGAGCAGGTTTTTGTGACCGGTTGTCTTTCTGAGCGGTACAAACCGGATCTGATGCGCGAGATTCCCGACGTGGATCAGTATTTCGGGACCCGTGATTTGCCGGTACTGCTCAAGCACCTCGGTGCAGATTATAAACATGAACTGGTAGGGGAGCGGTTAACGACCACGCCGCGCCATTACGCGTACCTGAAGATCGCCGAAGGCTGCGATCGCCCTTGTGCATTTTGTGCGATTCCGCTGATGCGGGGTAAAAATGTGTCCACTCCCATTGAAAACCTGGTGACCGAAGCCCAGAAACTGGCCCGGAAAGGCGTGAAGGAACTCATCCTGATCGCGCAGGATTTAACATATTACGGCCTGGACCTTTATAAAAAACGCGCACTCGGTGATCTCCTCAAAGAACTGGTGAAAATAGACGGGATTGAATGGATCCGTCTGCATTATGCGTTTCCCAGCGGCTTTCCGGAAGATGTACTGGAAATTATCCGTACAGAGCCTAAGGTGTGTAATTACCTGGATATTCCTTTGCAGCATATTAACACCGATATTCTGAAAGCCATGAAGCGCGGAACAACGTTTGAGAAGACCAATGCGCTGCTGGACAAATTCCGTACACAGGTACCCGACATGGCCATCCGTACCACCCTGATCGTAGGATTCCCGGGTGAAACCGAGGAGCGTTTTCAGGAATTAAAAGAGTGGGTGCGAACCCAGCGATTTGACCGGCTGGGCTGCTTTACCTATTCACATGAAGAAAATACCAGCGCCTATGTGCTGGAAGATGATGTTCCACAAGAATTAAAGGAAGCCCGGGTAGAAGAAATCATGGAGTTGCAGTCACAGATTTCCTGGGAAAAGAACCAAGAGAGAATCGGCAAAACTTACCGTTGCATTTTCGACCGCAAGGAGGGCAATTATTTCATTGGACGTACCGAGTATGATTCTCCGGATGTAGACAATACTGTTTTGGTGGAGGTAACTGATACGTATATTTCCATCGGTGACTTCGCCAATGTGAGAATCACCAATGCAGAAGAATTCGATTTATACGGTGAATTGGTATAAAATAGTAATTATCAAGAAAAAAAACAAACTTCCTTTTATGAGGGAGTTTTTATTTGTAACGAGATGATTGTCAACGCGTAGTGACGAAAATTATACAGGTAAGCTGCCATAAATAGTTAAAAGTATTAACATCAGATCTTTAATTTTAACACTTTTTAAGAAACTTTGTAAACCTGCGTAAACAGGGAGTTTCAGACAGTCTTTAAGATATATTTAGGAAACTGTTAACAGAATTTAACAGATGGAATAGGGCGTATTTCGATTTAGAAATACATTTGCCCCGTCAAAACCCATAAATATATTCAACATGATGAAAAGAGGTATTCTCGTAATCATAATGATGATTTCAAGTCTTGGTTTATCTTCGTTTAAGAACAGTAACAACGAAGAAGGGAAGCGAACAAGTTTTGCTTCCTATTATCACGACAAGTTCAACGGCAGACGAACTGCCAGCGGAGATATCTTCGATAACTCGAAACTCACCGCCGCCAATCGGTCTTTGCCTTTCGGAACTAAAATTAAAGTAACCAATCTTCGTTCCGGAAAAAGCGTTATCGTAGAAATCAACGACCGTGGACCTTTCCACGCTTCCCGCGCCCTGGATCTTTCGCGCGCTGCGTATGAAGCCATCGGCAACCCGGCAAGAGGCACCATGCCTGTAGAATACGAAATAGTGGAAGGCGAAGGATAAACTTTCTTTTCTGCTCTATACAAAAGCTGTCCTGCAATAATTGCAGGACAGCTTTTTTATGTCAGTTGTAAACCTTTAAGGTTTATATTATATGAGTACAATCCCTATTAAAGCTAAATCTATTTTGCGACGATAATTTTAAAACTTTCGCTGCGATCACCGGTTTCAAATTTTCCAAAATAAATCCCGTCCGGTAGTTTTGAGGTATCAACTGTTTCTTCGCCTTTAAAAGCATATGAGAGATATACTAACTGCCCGGTTGCAGAATAGATCTTGATAATACCTTTCTCACCGTACTTATTTACGATCGAAAGTTGGTCCTTCACCGGGTTTGGATAATAAACAATAGATTTTTCTGTTGCTTTAGAAATGTTTTCAGTCGCCAGCATTGGGCCAAACTGACCGTCCAGATAGTTTATTCTGTTTTGTAGCCACTCGCTCATATAATTTAATGCAGTAGGATTTTCTGTATAATCCCAAGCTTTAGCTTCCCGTTCAAGAACCTTATTGCGTACCAGATATTCATGGTTTTCATTAAACAACGACATAATATTTTCATGCGTAATAAAGGTTTGTCGAAGTTCTTGCCAGCGTTTGCCTAACTGCTGACGGAATATATCTGTCTGCGTATTTTTGAATAACTTGTCATAGAGGCCATTTGTAAGCAGTCCGCCATAATCATTTAATTGGGTGCTGTCCCAGCTGTAGCCAAAAGCAGCGTCCAAGTCCCACGGAACATAAAAATATTTTGTGTTTTTATCGTATTTGGCTATATACAAATTTTTTCCGGTGTTATCGATGGCACGCAGGACGTTGAGGAATATATAATAATCAATTGCATTATCAACTTCAAATTTCGAGGCAATCTGCTGCGCAAAAGTCGTGTGATCAGCGTCTACTACAAAACTTACGAAATTGTATAGATTTTGCCAGTCGAAATACCCTTTTGGATGTTTGAACTCAAATGAGGACCACATAGCGGAAGTGTTATCAAAGCTTGTATCGTAGCTGTATAGGGTGGTGCCACCCCAATCTTTCCCTTTATACAGTTCTCCCCGGATCCCATCTTTATATTTTTTTAGCTTCAGGTTCTTCCTGTTTACTTTTTCTGATAAATTGTAGACGCCGTAATATTCACCATTCATAAACATTTCAACAAAGTGACCTAAGATGCCATTTTTACCTTCCGGCTCTTTCTCCTGATAAGACAGTGTACTCATCTGCAGCCAAAGGTCATTTCCGGTTTTGCTACGGACACGGCTGTCTTCAGAATACATCGCCTGCAGATTAAATGAATCGTGATTCATCATACCCAAGATTGGAATGTCTTTAGTACTAGTTCCATCATTATCTTCCCAAAATTCAATTTCCAATGATTTTTTAGGATAAGCCTGCGAAGAAGCTCCGCGGTATTCGATGCCGATTTTTGATTTTATTTCAGGCTTACCAGTTTCTGAAAGTGAAAACTCTGCCAATACTTTTGGAGTATCTACAATAACAGAAGGTGTATTAATAGTGACAATAGGTAATTCGGTAAAATAAAGCACGTACTCGTTTCCATTTTTGATGGCGAACAATTCATAGCTTTCGCCTACCTCCACATTATTGGCAGGTGACTTGAAAGCATAATCCTGATCCAAAGTAATCGTATTGATACCAGAATTTCCATTAATGCTGGATAGATCATAATTGGATAAAATCATTTTTTTCGCAACATCGACTTTGTAGAACTCTTTAGGAATTACAAGTTTCTGCTGAGACATAAAACAGGCTGAAATTAACAGCAATAGAAAAAATGTAGATCTTCTTAACATAACGTTTAAATAAAATTCCCGCAAAACTAGGTTTATAAGATAAGAGATCCAAACATTCACAGCCATTGTACAATTTTGTACAATGGTGTCTTTTAATTAGTTATTTGTAATTATAAAGTAAAGTGCCTCATCAGTTAAAAGAAGTAATGTATAATAATAAGTTGATTGAAATTAATGCAGCGTACTAACATGTTTTATTATAAATAAAAAACGCTCCGTTTATACGGAGCGATAAAGCAATCTTATGAAATCTGATGCAACTCCACCAGCACCGGGCAATGATCCGAATGCACCGCTTCTTTCAGAATCACGGCGCGTGCCAGCTTTTCTTTCAGCGTATGCGACACAAAATTATAATCCAGGCGCCAGCCTTTATTCCGGGCCCGCGAATTCTGGCGGTAACTCCACCAGGAATAATGATCCGGTTCAGAGTTAAAGTGGCGGAAACTGTCGATCATTTCACACTCGCTGAGAAAGCGGGTCAGCCAGTCGCGTTCCATCGGCAGGAAGCCCGAGGTGTTTTTCAGCCCATCCGGATTGTGAATGTCGATCTCCTGATGACAAATATTAAAATCGCCGCAGATGATGAGGTTGGGAATCGTTTGTTTTAACTCTTTAATATAGCTCAGGAAATCTTCGCAGAACTGCATTTTAAATTCCAGCCGTTCGATATTCGAGGCCGACGGAACGTACACAGATAATACCGAGCAGTTCTCAAAATCCGCGCGGATGATGCGCCCTTCCACATCATAACAATCAATGCCGCAGCCGTACTCCACGTGCAGCGGTTTCTGCTTGGAGGCGATTCCCACCCCGGAATACCCTTTTCTTTCGGCGCAGTGCCAGTAACTGTGGTAGCCCAGCTCCTGCAGGCTGTCGATGTCGATCTGGTCCTGGCCGGCTTTGCTTTCCTGGATGCAAATAACATCCGGCGCGGCAGTTTGCAGCCAGCCCAGAAAATCTTTGGTAAACGCAGCCCGGATGCCGTTTACATTATAAGAAATAACTCTCACAAAAAATTAGATTTATATTAATGGAACAGTACAGGAAACCGTGCGTCCTGCCTTTGGCAAAAATAAATAAAAAAGGCGGGAAAGATCACTGATCTCTTCCGCCCCAGAAGCCTTATAGAAATAAACTATGAAAAAAAACTATTTAGGCTCCAGTATCGCAATCGGGATGATGCATTCCTCCAGCGAAATGCCACCGTGTTGATAAGTATCCTTATAATAATTCACAAAGTGATTGTAGTTTTTAGGGTATGCCAGGAAAGTGTTGTTCTTGGCGAATATGTATTTTGAACTTAAATTTCCTTTCGGCAAAAACAGCTTTTCAGGATTGGAAATCGCCCACACATCGCTGTCTTCGTAGGTTAAGCTGCGCCCGGTTTTGTAGCGGATGTTGGTGGATGTTTCGCGGTCACCTACCACCTTGCTCGGTTTCTTCACGTAGATCGTACCGTGATCAGTGGTAATCACCAGTTTAAAACCGTTCTCCGCTGCCGCTTTGATAATCTTCATCAGTGAGGAATTTTCAAACCAGTTGTAGGTCAGCGACCGGAACGTTTTATCATCGCGAATCAGTTGGTTGACGATCACGTTATCCGTCTTGGCGTGGCTTAATATATCAATGAAGTTGTATACAATGGCCAGCAGGTCATTGTTTTTATGCTGATTGAAATCATCGAAAATCTTACGTTCAAAATCGGCATTCAGGATTTTGAGGTATTTCATGTTCTTGTTGGACATTCCCAGGCGCTTCAGCTGATCTTCCAGGAAATCGCGCTCGTGCTCGTTTTTATTGCCTTCTTCATTATCATTAAACCAATACTGCGGGAAACGTTTCTCGATTTCCGAGGGCATCAGGCCCGCGAAAAAGGAATTCCGGGCATACTGTGTTGCTGTCGGCAGAATGCTGTAGTAATAATCCTCAGATGTTTTGTTATAAAAACGTGTGAACAGCGGTTCAATCACCTTCCACTGATCATAGCGCAGATTGTCAATCATCAATAATAACACTTTGTCCTTTTCCAGTTCCGGCTTTACTTTGTCTTTAAATAAAGTATGGCTCATCATCGGCTTGTCAGAAGAGGTCAGCCAGTCTTCGTAATTATTCTCGATAAATTTGGCAAACTGAATATTGGCTTCTTCCTTCTGAGACTGCAGAAGATCCGCAAATTCACTGTCGGAAACCTTATCAAATTTAATCTCCCAGTTCAGGATTTTCTTGTAGTACTCTGCCCATTCCTCATACGTCTTCAGGTAGGAGAGTTCCATCGAGAGGTTGCGGAATTCCTGCTGATATTCCAGAATGGTTTTCTGCTCGACCAAGGAATCTTCCTGCAGGTTTTTCTTTAGAGACAAAAGCACCTGGTGCGGATTGACCGGTTTCAGGATATAATCGGCAATCTGGCTGCCGATCGCCTGCTCCATGATCTGCTCTTCCTCATTTTTGGTCACCATTACTATTTTAATAGCGGAGTCCAGTTCTTTAATCATCGGAATGGCTTCCAGACCAGAGATGCCCGGCATGTTTTCATCCAGGAGGGCCAGTTCATATTTGTCGTTCTCCATCATTTCCAGTGCTTCATTCACATTGTTCACCGGCGCTACCTCGTAGCCTTTGCTTTCTAAAAATACAATATGAGGTTTAAGTAAATCTACTTCATCATCAATCCAGATCAGTTTTGGCATAGTTTAAAATTAGGGGGATTTGTTCTTCTTCTCAATACAGCCCGGTTGAGCTGCTTCATCTTCGTCCAAAAGTACGACCACTTGCTGCTAAGTTTTTGGTAAAAGGTCGTTAAAGTTCCGTTAAAGTACGGTCGGGAGACATAAATTAAAGCCACAAGGCGTACAGATAAGGAGCAGTCAGCAGCAAAACCGTACTTTTGTTCTCTAGGCCCGTTTTAAGAAAGGATATGACCAACAAGTTTAAAATCATTAATGATCCGGTGCACGGATTTATTCACATTCCGCATGAAATTTTATTTGATGTTATTGAACATCCCTATTTTCAGCGGCTGCGCCGTATATCGCAAACGGGCTTACTGAGTCTGATCTTTCCGGGCGCCACCCATACCCGTTTTCACCACGCGCTGGGTGCCATGCATCTGATGTACACTGCGCTCGATACACTGCGGATGAAAGGTGTGAAGATCAGCAAAGAAGAAGAAAAAGCCGCCATGCTGGCCATTCTGCTCCACGATGTGGGCCACGGGCCCTTTTCCCACGCACTGGAAAATATGATCATGAATGACTGGCATCATGAGCATTTGTCTTTATTATTAATGGAGGAGCTCAATGCGGAATTCGACGGGCAATTATCAGTTGCGATTCAAATGTTCCGGGGGCAGTACCACCGCGCTTTTTTCAATCAGCTTATTTCCTCGCAGCTGGATGTGGACCGGTTGGATTACCTGAAACGCGACAGTTTTTATACCGGTGTTGCCGAAGGAAATGTTAATACCCAGCGAATTATATCGATGATGAATGTTTGCGGTGAAGAGCTGGTGATTGATGCAAAGGGAATTTACAGTATTGAAAACTTTCTGACGGCCCGGATGTTTATGTACTGGCAGGTGTATTATCACAAGACGGCCGCCATTGCGGAATATCTGCTGGTCCGTATTCTGGCACGGGCCAAGCAGCTCACTGCCGCAGGTGTGGAACTGCAGGCCTCGGAAAATCTCCTGCATTTTTTAAAACGCGACCGCGAAGGAAAAGCCACCCGGGAAGACATCGGCCGGTTTACACAGCTGGATGACAATGATATTCTGCAGGCAATGAAACTTTGGGCGAAAAGCGATGATGTTATTTTATCTTATTTATGCAATTGCGTGGTGCAGCGAAGTTTTCCGCGCACCATTATTTCATCGAAACCGTTTGAGGCTGAACTGATTGCTGAAAAGCAGGCGAAGGCAGAAGAGATGTATGGCCCCGGCACCGGCAGTGATCTGGTCGTGGAACTGAAGCGTTCCCTGCTGCCGTATGACCCGGCGCGGCAGCCGATCTGCCTGCTCCAGAAAGATGGCACTACGGTCAAACTGGAGCAATCGGAAAACCAGATTCTCTCCGGCTGTATGGATGCACTGACTACCAAATATATACTCTCATTTCCACGGCAGTAAGGCCTGGCAAATAACAAGATCGCGCGTTGGCAATATTTGGGAAATTGCTATCTTTGCACGATATGGAATTTACCGCTTCGCAGATTGCTGAATTTATTGACGGAAAAATTATCGGAAACCCCGAAGCGCTGATAACAGGCGTTTCCCCCATTGAAAGCGGTGCCAAAGGGCATCTTTCTTTCGTGGCGCAGGAGCGGTTTGCAGACCTGATTCCCCATTCAGAATGTTCGGTACTCATCGTATCGGAAAAACTGCTGAAAGACCAGCCCTATACTCCCACTGTAATTGTCGTTGAAGACGCGTACCTTTCTTTTCAGGTGCTTATGAACCTGTATCAGCAGATGCAGGAGCGCCGTACCGGAATTGAGCAGGGTGCTGTGTTCCATGAAACTGCCACCGTTGGTGAGGATGTATATGTGGGTGCGTTCTCCTGTGTATCCGAGAAGGTAAAAATCGGCGATGGTACGCAGGTGTATCCGCATGTGTATATCGGTAAAAATGTGAAGATCGGTAAAAACTGTGTTCTGTATAGCGGGGTCCGGATCTACGACTACTGTGTGATTGGTGATAACTGCATCTTGCACAGCAACACTGTAATCGGCGCCGATGGCTTCGGTTTCCAGCCGACAAAAGATGGTTTTAAGAAGATTCCGCAACTGGGCAATGTAGTCCTGGAGGATGATGTGGAAATTGGCAGCAACTGCAGTATTGACCGCGGTACCATAGGATCTACCCGCATCGGGAAAGGAACCAAAATCGATAACCTGATCCAGATCGCCCACAATGTACAGATCGGGCAGCATAATGTGATTGCCGCGCAGGCCGGAATTGCAGGCTCCACGGTCATCGGCAACTGGAATCAGATTGGCGGCCAGGCAGGCATCGTAGGCCATATTAATATAGGAAATCAGGTGAAAATACAGGCACAAAGCGGGGTGAACTCTTCAGCTAAAGACGGCGAAATCCTCTACGGATCGCCGGCCATCAGTGCCAGCGAATACCGCCGTAACTATGTGCATTTCCGAAATTTCACCAATATCGTCAAAAGACTAAATAATCTTGAGCAAAACTCAAAAGAGCAACCTAATGAGTGATAAACAAAAAACCCTGAGGGAAGAAATTTCCCTGTCCGGCATCGGGCTGCATACAGGGCGCGAGGTCCTGCTGACCATGAAACCAGGTAAGGAAAATACCGGTTTTGTGTTTGTGCGTACCGATCTGGAAGGCCATCCGCATGTGGAAGCCGATGTAAATTATGTAACGACCACAGAGCGTGGCACCACCCTGGAAAAACTGGGCGTGCGCATCCACACCTGTGAGCATCTGCTGGCCGCTTTGGTTGGCTGCGATATTGATAATGCCGTACTGGAAATGAACAGTGCTGAACCGCCGATCCTCGACGGTTCAGCACGCTTGTTCGTTGAGGCGATTGAAAAAGCGGGCGTGGAAGAACAAAGCGCGGCCCGAGAATATCTGGTGGTCAAAGAGGTGATGACCTACACCGACAGCAATACAGGTTCTGAAATCACCATTATCCCGTCAGAGAATTATGAAGTCACCACCATGGTGGATTTCGGTACCAAAGTTTTGGGTACACAAAACGCAACACTGAAAGATATTTCGGAATTCAAGGATGAGATTGCGCCGGCGCGCACATTCTCTTTCCTGCACGAACTGGAAATGCTGCTGGACGCCGGCCTGATTAAAGGCGGCGATATTTCCAACGCAATTGTTTATGTAGATAAAGACCTGACGCCGGAAACCGCGGAGAAACTGAAAGATGCTTTTGGCAAAGATCAGGTGTCCATTCGTCCGAACGGTATTCTGGATAATCTGACGCTTAACTTCCCAAACGAAGCTGCACGGCACAAACTGCTGGATGTGGTGGGCGATTTGGCGCTGGTAGGCGTTAAAATTAAAGGGAAAGTAATCGCGAATAAGCCAGGGCATTTCGTAAATACCCAGTTTGCAAAGAAACTGAACCGCCAGTGGAAACTTCAGAAAAAGAAAAACGTACCGGATATTGACATTAACAAAGAACCGGTATTCGATATCAACGGCATTATGAAACTGATGCCGCACCGTCCGCCTTTCCTGCTCATCGATAAAGTGCTGGAACTGTCGGATTCGCATGTGGTAGGTTTAAAGAACGTGACGATGAACGAGCCGTTCTTCGTGGGCCACTTCCCGAAAGAACCGGTGATGCCGGGTGTACTACAGGTCGAAGCGCTGGCGCAGACGGGTGGTATCCTGGTGCTGGCAAGCGTGCCGGATCCGGAAAACTATTCCACTTATTTTATTAAAATAGATAAAGTTAAGTTTAAGAAAAAAGTAGTTCCCGGTGATACGCTTGTTTTCAAAATTGAACTCATCTCACCCATCCGAAGAGGAATTGTACACATGCAGGGCTTTGGCTACGTAGGCGACAGTGTTGTGGTGGAAGCCGAACTGATGGCGCAGGTAGCTAAAAACAAAGCAGAATAAATGATTCATCAGCTAGCAGCCGTTGACAAACGTGCCAATATCAGCAAAAATGTGACGATCGAAGCATTTACCACCATTGCGGGAGATGTCGAAATCGGAGAAGGTACGTGGATCGGGCCGAATGTCACCATTATGGACGGCGCGCGCATCGGCCGGAACTGCCGCATTTTTCCGGGAACCGTAATATCTGCGATCCCGCAGGACCTGAAATTTGACGGTGAAGATACCCAGGTCATCATCGGTGATGGGACGACCGTCCGCGAGTGTGTGACCATCAACCGGGGAACTAAAGCGCTGGGCTACACCAAAATTGGGGATGACTGTCTCATTATGGCGACTTCCCACATAGCGCATGACTGCGTTATCGGCGACCACGTGATCATCGTAAATGGCTGCGGAATTGCCGGACATGTGGAAATCGGCGACCATACCGTGATGGGCGGATTATCTGCCGTACACCAGTTCGGAAAAATAGGCAAGCATGTGATGATTTCGGGCGGTACCCTGGTCCGTAAAGATATTCCTCCGTATATTAAAGTAGCGCGCGAACCGATGGCCTACGCCGGTATCAACAGTATCGGACTTCGCCGCAGAGGTTTCAGCAATGATAAAATCTTTGAGATTCAGAAAATTTACCGTGCCATTTTCCAGATGAAAATGAACGTTTCCCAGGCAGCCGGTTACATTGAAAAAGAAATGCTGCCCACCGCTGAGCGCGATGAAATTCTGGAATTCATCCGCAATTCCCCGCGCGGAATCGTGAAAGGCTACGGCACCGGCAAAGAATAATTTTGTTCCCGATTATATACTATTAAAAAAGACATACATACCCAATGGCGACAAGCAACGATATTAAGAAAGGGATGTGCATTGAATACAGCAATGACATCTATAAGATTATTGAATTCCTTCACGTGAAACCCGGCAAAGGGCCGGCTTTCGTGCGTACCAAAATGAAATCGGTAACGAACGGAAAAGTATTGGAAAATACTTTTTCTGCCGGCCACAAAATTGACGAGGTAAAAGTAATTACCCGCAAGTTTCAGTATCTGTACGATGATGACAACGGTTTCCACTTTATGAACAATGAAGATTACTCCCAAATCTACCTGAACAAGGAAATGATTGAGAATTCGCAGTTTATGAAAGCTGGTGAAGAAGTAACCATCATTCTGAAGGATTCCGATGAAACGCCGCTGTCAGCAGATCTTCCACCAACGGTATATCTGGATGTCGTGGAAGCAGATCCCGGCGTGAAAGGTAACACGGCGACCAACGCACTGAAGAATGCAACGGTGGAAACGGGTGCCCGCGTGATGGTTCCCCTGTTCATTGAACCGGGAGACAAAATTAAAGTAAATACCGAGGACGGCTCGTACCTGGAACGCGTTAAGTAAAAAGCTTTATGATATTTGAACAACCGCAGACCCTGCTGTCCATCGCTGAACTGATCGGCGCACAAATGGTGGGGCCTGCTGACTTTCCAGTATTGGGAACCAATGAAATACACCGCGTAAAAAGCGGTGATATTGTTTTTGTGAACCACCCAAAATATTACGACAAAGCATTGCAGTCCGCTGCGACGGTGATACTGATTGATAAAGAGGTGCCGTGCCCTGCCGGTAAAGCCTTGCTGGTTTCCGCTGATCCGTTTGGCGACTTTAATAAAATAAACAGCCACTTTACCAGACTGCAGCCGTTTGCAGAAATGCTGCATGATTTGCAGGTGGGGGAAAACACGCATATTCACCCGAGTGCGGTCATCGGTGCCAATGTAAAAATCGGGTCCAACTGCATCATTTATCCGAACGTGGTGATTGGTGACCGCACGGTCATCGGCGATAATGTGATCATTCAGTCCAACACGGTCATCGGCGGCGACGCTTTTTATTATCGTAAGAAAGACGGAATGTTCGACCGGTTGCTTTCAGTGGGCGATGTCATTATAGAAGATTTTGTTGAGATCGGCAACGGCTGCACCATTGACCGCGGCGTAACGGATTCCACTATTATTGGGGAAGGCAGCGTGCTGGACAATCAGATTCAGATTGGTCACGATACCATCATCGGTAAAAAATGCCTCATCGCGGCACAAACCGGAATTGCAGGCTGCTGCATCATCGAAGACGAGGTAACCATCTGGGGGCAGGTCGGCATGGCTTCGGGCGTGCGGATTGAAAGCGGAACTGTTCTGCTGGCGAAATGCGGCGTGAACCGCGACCTGAAAAAAGGAACCTATTTCGGCCCGATTGCCGAAGAGTTCAAGCAATATCTTCGCAAGGAGGTAAAGCTTAAAAACCTGAAATAAGCGGCAGCGGTCCGTTTGATTTCAATATTATTAAGTAATTTTGTAAGCATTAAAATTTTATATAAACTAAAAGCATAAAAAATGTCAGTATTAGTAAACAAAGATTCTAAAGTAATCGTGCAGGGTTTCACCGGAAACGAGGGAACTTTCCACGCCGGACAAATGATTGAATACGGAACCAACGTGGTAGGTGGTGTAACACCGGGCAAAGGAGGTTCTGAGCACCTGGGCAAACCTGTATTCAACACCGTTGCTGACGCGGTAGAAAAAGCCGGCGCTAATGTGAGCATTATTTTCGTACCGCCGGCGTTTGCCGCAGATGCGATCATGGAAGCTGCAGAAGCTGGAATTAAAGTAATCGTGTGCATCACCGAAGGAATTCCGGTGGAAGACATGGTAAAAGTAAAAGCATATATCGCTGATAAAGAATGCCGACTGATCGGGCCTAACTGCCCGGGAATCATTACTTCTGATGAAGCGAAAATTGGTATTATGCCGGGCTTCGTTTTCAAGAAAGGAAAAATCGGTATTGTGTCCAAATCAGGAACCTTAACCTACGAAGCGGCAGATCAGGTAGTGAAAGCCGGTTATGGCGTATCCACGGCAATCGGTATCGGCGGAGACCCGATTATCGGGACAACGACTAAGGAAGCACTGGAACTGTTCATTAATGATGATGAAACGGAAGCAGTCGTGATGATCGGCGAAATCGGCGGAAACCTGGAAGCAGAAGCAGCCCGCTGGTACAAAGCATCCGGTTCTACCAAGCCGGTGGTTGGCTTTATTGCAGGACAAACAGCTCCTAAGGGAAGAACCATGGGCCACGCAGGTGCGATCGTAGGTGGTGCTGATGATACAGCGCAGGCAAAAATGGCCATCATGCGCGAAAACGGGATCCACGTGGTAGATTCTCCGGCAGAAATCGGGGCTACTGTGGCCAAAGTGCTGGGATAATCATTTCCGGAGTACGTAAAAACAAGCGGAGCTACTGATTGCAGGTGGCTCCGTTTTTTTATAAAATATAGGGCAACTTATTACAAGTAGCTCGCCCGCTTATTGTACATCTGTTATAATAATGTAATTGCTCTGGTTCTAACTCCTGATCCACTTCCACAATTCCTTCACCGTGGCCTTATTGCCGTACATCAGAATGCCAATGCGGTACACTTTGCCGGCTAAGAATACCATGAAAAGGGTAGAAGCAAGCAGTAAGCCCGCTGAGAGCAGGATCTGCGACATCGGGACACCGAACGGAATGCGGGCAATCATCGCCACCGGTGAGGTAAACGGAATCATAGACAACCAGAAACCCAGCGGGCCTTCCGGATTGTTCATAATGGTAATGCTGCCATACATGCCCAGCATCAGCGGGATGATGGCAAACAGCGTAAACTGCTGCGTTTCGGTTTCGTTGTCCACCGCGGAACCGATGGCCGCATACATCGAGCTGTAAAATACATAGCCGAGCAGAAAGAAGACGATGAATACGCCAATGACCACCGGCACATTCATATCCAGCAGAATGCCCGAAATTTCGCCCGCCATCTGCCGGAAGTCCAGTTGTGCCACGGCTTCCTCACCGGCGCCCGGCAGTTGTTGTTGCAAACTCCCTAAGCCTGTATTCAGAAACAGCGCACCGAGCACGGCCATGGTAATCCAGACCAAAAACTGCGTCAGCGCCACAAAGGTCACTCCCAGAATTTTTCCCATCATCAGTTCGAAAGGCTTGACCGACGAAATAATAATTTCCACCACGCGGTTGTTCTTTTCCTCCAGCACACTGCGCATCACGCGCACGCCATAGATGATAATAAACATAAATACCGCATACATCATCACCAGCGCAAATCCGGATTTCACACTGAAGGCAAGACTGTTGTCGCCGTCTTTTTCGTCCACGATATTCTGCGTTCGCAGCTCGAATCCTTCGTCCAAGCTTTTTAACTCAGCTTCCTCCAGGCCCAGGTCACGGATTTTTTCCTGACGGATTACTTTACCTAAATCAGAGGCTACCGCAGTTTTTGTATCAAATCCAATCTTTTTGTTGACCAGCAAGGTCGTGTTTTTCTGCAACTGCTCGTAATTGTGGTCCTGCAACTTTGGAATAATCAGCAGTCCTTCAATATCGGTCATATCTTTCAGCGTGCTGCGCAGTGCCTGTTCATTGTTTTCAGGCACTAAAACGTAGGTGACCGATTTACGGTTTTCCAGTTTGCCTTCAAACAGGCCGCTCTTGTCGATGACGTGAAAGGTGCTCGAGGAGGAATTTGCCTTCAGCATAAAAGCAATCAGAAAGCCGAAACCGATCATCAGCACCGGCGCCAGAATGGTCAGCAGCACAAAGGATTTTTTCTTCACCTGCGTGAGGTATTCGCGTTGCGTAATCAGCAGAATATTTTTCATGGAAAAGTTCTAAAGTTTTGTTTACAGAAGTTCAGCCGCCGCCGGTTCATGGCCGCGTACCGCATTGATGAAGACTTCATTCATGCCCGGAATTTTCTCGTCAAAGGAGCGAATGGTGCCGATGTCGAGCAGTGCCTGCAGCAGCGCACGCTGGTCACTGTCATTGCGGATGGTGAAGCTCAGCAGTTCGTTGCGCTCAGAAATATCAGCAATATCAAAATGTTCGCGGAACGTCCGGAACCGCTCCATATCAGCGTCCGCCAGTGTAATATTAAAAATGTTTTTCTTAAACTGTTCGCGCACCCGGAACACTTCACCGTCCAGCACTTTGCGGGAATGATTGATCAGCGCTACCGAATCGCACATTTCTTCCACACTTTCCATGCGGTGGGTGGAGAGGATGATGGTTGTGCCGTTATTGCGCAGCGCCAGAATCTGATCTTTGATCAGGTTCGCGTTCACCGGATCAAAACCGGAGAAAGGCTCATCCAGAATCAGCAGTTTCGGTCGGTGCAGCACTGTGACCACAAATTGGATCTTCTGTGCCATTCCTTTGGAAAGTTCGCTGAGCTTCTTTTTCCACCACTGGTCAATCTGCAGTTGCTCAAACCAGTACTGCGCTTCCTTGCGCGCATCGTGTTTGGTCATCCCTTTCAGCGCACCGAAATAAATCAGCTGGTCACCCACGGTCATATTTTTATAGAGGCCGCGTTCTTCCGGCATATAGCCGATCTGGCGAATATGATCCGGATTTAGCGGTTCGCCGTTCAAGCGGATGGTTCCGGAATCCGCCTGGGTAATCTGGTTAATGATGCGGATAAAGGTAGTTTTGCCGGCACCGTTCGGGCCCAGCAGGCCATAGATGCTGCCGGTCGGCACGTGGATGGAAAAATCAGACAGTGCCAGCTTTTTACCGGCGTTATAGGTTTTGGTTACGTGTTCTGCAGTGAGCATAGACTCGTATTTTTCGTTGAAAATTAAAGGCTAGAAAGGTACGGATTTTTCAGGAGCCGGGAACCCGCTTTCCGCTCATACTCCTCGCGCCCACGCTGGGGCCATCGCCTGCTGTGGGGTAACCGCTGCAATCGGGGCTAGGGGAGTCGTTTTATTTGGGAATTTTTATATCGATTGGTAAAGAATCACAAATGCGCCCGGAATTATCAGCTGCAATAAAAAATTTTACCTCGGCAAAACGAAATCACTGTAAAAATCTGCCGCCTCTGCAATCACTTCATCCATTTCCTCCAGTGTAAATACCTCCAGGAATTTTCTTCTGAACTCTTTGAAGTGCGGAATGCCGCGGAAGTAATTGCTGTAATGCTGGCGCATTTCAATCAGGCCGAGCCGCTCGCCTTTCCATTCGGCGCTCCATTCGGCGTGCTGGCGCACGGCTTCCAGGCGCTGGTCCACCGTAGGTTCGGGCAGGATTTCGCCTGTCTCGAAGAAATGTTTGATTTCATTAAAAATCCAGGGATAGCCAATCGCACCGCGGCCAATCATCACACCGTCGCAGTCAAATTTTTGGCGGTATTCCAAAGCTTTCTGCGGTGAGTCGATATCGCCGTTTCCGAAAATCGGAATTTCAATATTCGGATTGTTTTTTACGGCAGAGATGTAGTTCCAGTCGGCTTCGCCTTTATACATCTGCGCGCGCGTGCGGGCGTGGATGGTCAGCGCTTTGATGCCGGTTTCCTGCAGCCGCTCCGCTACTTCCATAATATTAATGGTTTCGGTGTCCCAGCCCAGCCGCGTTTTTACCGTCACGGGCAGATGGGTGGAATTGACGACCGCTTTGGTTAGCCGTACCATCAGGTCAATATCTTTCAGCACACCGGCGCCGGCACCTTTGGATACCACTTTTTTCACCGGGCAGCCGAAGTTAATGTCCACCAGGTCGGGATTCACGGTTTCCACAATTTTGGCCGAGAGTGCCATGGCTTCCTCATCACCGCCGAAAATCTGGATGCCCACCGGTCTTTCATAATCGAAAATATCCAGTTTCTTACGGCTTTTCATCGCATCGCGGATCAGGCCTTCCGAGGAAATAAACTCAGAATACATCAGGTCTGCGCCGTGCATTTTGCACAAACGGCGAAAGGGCGGATCAGAAACATCCTCCATAGGAGCCAGCAGCAGCGGAAATTCGGGCAATTGGATCGGGCCGATTTTTATCATACTGCAAAGATATTAAATGTCAGCTTGTTTTAAAAAAAGATGGAAATTCCACAGAGGGATATTTTTAATTAATGATGACGAGCCCAACCTTTATAAATCAGAACTTGTTATTCGTTGAAGGATATGGATATACAGTGGCGGATACTCCAAACGTGATGTTACGACGTCCTGCCTCCTGAACTTTGCTAAGTAAAAAAATGTTGCCCAAGGTTAATATTCGCATTGGTCGGATCGCATATTTAATATTTTTCCATTCACCTGAGGCTTGTGATATGATTTACAAAGTAAATGGTAATCGCACCAATGAAAATAGTAATTGAGCCGGCGAATCTAATAGGGTATGCCTTTAAAATCTGAAAGTATTATATCGTTTTTTATTTGAATATTTACCCGTTTGTCTAAAGGTCCGCCGTTCGTGTAGTATCCGAAAATTTTCACGGTTTTGCTTTTGCCTTTTCGGCTGAATTCGAGGATATAATTCGCATCAATCTGATTTTCCTGCATCTTCAGAAAATCGAAAACTTTATCATTCGGTTGTAT
This sequence comes from Chryseobacterium salipaludis, assembly GCF_022968825.1. Taxonomy (GTDB): domain Bacteria; phylum Bacteroidota; class Bacteroidia; order Flavobacteriales; family Weeksellaceae; genus Kaistella; species Kaistella salipaludis. The sequence continues at coordinate 554,123 of NZ_JALHKS010000001.1, read as the reverse complement.
AAGGTCGAAAACGCATTCGTGCAGATGTTCAGAAGTTGTGAACCGCACGTTTTCAATAGCATGGTCCGATTTGTTTTCAACAGAAAACGCAATCCCTTTTTCTTCTGCCGCCGTTTGACAGGAGATTACTGCAAAAATTAATAATGCAGGCAAGATTTTTATCATCATATATATATATTAATTTTCAAGCCAGTAAGCATGCATCGCTTTGAAGAGAAATGTTTGAGGTAACAGCGCAATAGTGAATCTAGTATTATATGCACAGTTATTCTCTTCTGAACTCAATTTGTTTTCCGCCTTGAAATAAAATCATTTTATAGTCCATCGGGTTAAATTCAACTTTTACTCCTGCCTGGTCAAACTTAAATTTGTGCTTACCCGTTGCTTCAAGCGGAAACGCTGGCTGTCCTGTTCCCTGTGCAACCAAAGCGTTTCCCTCTTTCGTAATTGTGATTTTTAAAGGAATTTGTAGAGAAACATAAACACCTAAATACTTGTCTAATTCTTCCGATGTCAAGTTGTAAGTAGCAAATACTGGAATTTCATAAGGTTTTTCGTAAATGATACTTAAAATCTCAATCGCAAAATCATTATGTGGAAACCGTTCTCCGTTCAAAATAAGACTAAATCCCAACCCATCCTTTTCATTATACGCCACTGCTGAGTGGGTACCGTAGGTGGTGCCTCCGTGTCCGGAAAAAATATGCTCCTGAAAAGGGATGCGCATCAATCCTCTGCCAAAGGTTTCTTTTCTCGCAACGTCCGGCTTCATCTGCTTCACACTTTCTTTTTTCAGGATTTTGCTCTGAAATAAATGATATAGAAATGTGTTTAAATCCGCTGTGGTAGCAACCATATCGCCAACTCCGATTACATTTGAAAACTCAAAATCTGTAACTTTTTCCCATTTTCCGTTGTAACCATAAGACGGAAAAACGTTCTTGGTTTTTGAGGTTATTGATGAGAAATTATTAAGATTTAACGGTTTGACAATTTCTTTTGCAACGACTGCAGCATACTCTTTCTTATAGAGTTTTGCTACAATTTTTGTCAAGAGAAAATAACCTGAATTAGAATAATTAACTTTTTCGCTTGGCTGAAAGGAAACGCCTTGTTTAATAATTTCATCAAAAGTTTCTTTCTCGCTTATTTTTTCCGTCAGCCAGGTTACGCTGTCGTTTTTCCTTGTAAAATCGCCTAAACCACTGGAATGTTCCAATAAATTTTTGATTGTAATGTGATCGGAGTTTGGAATTTCTGGATAAAACTTCGAGAGTTTGTCGTCTAATTGTAGCTTGTTACTTTCAATAAGTTTAAATATCAAAGTTGCTGTAATCGTTTTGGTTATGGAACCAATATGATATTTCGTGTCAGCGTTATACTGAATGTCTGTGAGTTTTGACTGCCCGAAACTTCTGTTGTAAACTTCTTTCCCGTCTTTGAAGATGGAAACGCTTCCAATTCCTCTGTCGTTATTTTCAATGTAGCTTATAAATCTGTCAATTTTTTCAATATCGATGTTTTGAGCAAAAACAGTAAAACCGAATAGTAATGCCGTTAATGATATGATCAGTTTAAATTTCATTTATATTGTGGGTTTTAATTGTGCATAACGGTTTCGTATAATCTTCAGTTACGATTCAGTTGCAGGTGTCCAACTTTCTTTAGAAGTTCTGAATAAATCCGGACGCCGTCGAATACGCCGTAATTGCAATCATACAGTGTTGGCTACAGTTTTTTATTTATCAGCTAGCTCATTTTCATCAGTCTCATCACGTGAGAACCGTGCAATTAACATTGGTGTTAAAATACAAACAATTCCAATTATTGGTTTCAATCCGAAATCTCCTATAAAATTCATTATAATTAAATAAGTTCCGCAAGTCAGAAAAATTATATTAACCGGTTTTTTGCCCCAGACAAAACCTCCAACTAAATATGCGATTCCGATCAGAGTGAACATTCCTATGTTGAGAATGTGATTTGTTTCGTCATTGTAATTCAAAAACCAACTTGATAATTTGCCGATTAAGACAATTCCGATAAGTATCAGAAAAAGTTTATGTAAATTTTTTTTCATTTTGATTGTGTTTTGGTTTGATATTGTACCCAACGGAAAAAGTATTGGCGAAGGACGGGCTACTTTGCAGATAATTTCAAAGGAAAACCGACCTGAGCAAATGCTTTTACAGATCTTATAAATTACTGAAAAAAAAGAAAAATGAAATCGAAGATTCTCCGATTCCACTAAAAAAAGTAAAAATTAAGAAGGTAAAACATTTTTGCGGATATTGCTAACTGAATTCTCAAAGACAATATATATCTGATGATAATTTTACTTTTTAAGAATCATATTGTTCACTACCGCAATAATAGTAACTACGATTTGGAATGTTATAAAACCGAAAATATAACTCAGAAATGCCTTGAAATAATTTTTAATTGTTTTGCCGTAAAATTGCCCAATCGCCCATCCTGCATAAATGAAAGCCAAAAAGGCTAGCAAACTATTAGTCACCAATATTTTTGAGGGAAAAAGATTAGCGATAGGCGGTTCTAGTGAAAATATTAACATGCCAAAACCCATCACGAAAGAAATGACAAGAAACGTTTCGTAAAAATTATATCCATATTTTTTAAAAAATATTCTGGCCCAAAATGTTATTGGCATAATCATCAGTATATTAGCATACCCCATGTTTTCCTGAATCCAGATGTTGATAGATGTTAAACTAGAGTCTCCGTACGCTTTGGCCGAAAAATCTGAAGCTATTTTATCCGTGCCGAAAAATTTAGATATCACCGTATAGATTACGGAAGTTATTACAAGAAACGTAATTGGCTTTGTGATTTTTTGTCGGCTCTCATGAATATAGGTACGCAACAAAAGTCCAGGCTTAAGCAGCAGTAATTTAGCAGTGTAGAGAAAACCTTTCTCAAAGCCAATTAAATACAAAACTTCCTGTACCGCGTAATTTCGGTCAATCCTTCGAACGGAATCATTGTCTCCGCAATTCGCGCAGTAATTTTTAGTAATTACATCACCGCAGTTTTTACAAATAATATCCATAAAATGACTTTGATTTATCCTTCTTTAATAAAATGATTTTCTGAAACGCAGCAAAATAAAAAGTTAAGAATAAAGTTCTGAAAATCGTTTAAATCACTATAAATAATATTCTTAGGAATGGTCTAGCCGGCCCACATTCGTTAAATGCTTATTCCTACCGTTTTTACTGCTGATCAATTTTTTTGCTTCTATCCAAAATTTTTACTGATGTTTTCTGCTGGATATAGAAATCCTTTGCTAATGTTCAGTACAATGTAATAGACTTTTCCCCAGAAATCATTCATCAATTGCTTTTGTCATGCGGGTGTTATCTGATTTGCTAATTGAGCATTAGTAAAATGAGTATAAAAGCGACTACTCCCACAATTAATGAAAATGTCTTTGAACTATAATCTTTAATTCGTCCTGAAATCGCGATAGCATAGAGAATTGAAATGAGTCCAATCAGAAAAGAAGCTGTTCCAATAATTCTTGGCAAAAGCAAATCTGTGTTGGTTGTTTCAAATGGATACCCGGGGGTGGTGCGCATTATTATATTGGTCATCGCAAAGATTGAAATAATAAACCCAGCACAAGCCAATGTTAAAGCTTTGAAAAGCGAACTTTTTAATTTGGAATCTGTTTTCGTTCCGTCAATGATGTATAAATTTGAAAATGAAAACCCACCTAATAAAGTACTGATCAGAATCAATTGGCTCGCTAGAGTGTTCCAAAACTCAGATGTTAGTTCAGTCATTGTTTTTATTTTTTAATTATAAAATTGTAAATAAATATTAAAATATGCGAGTTCTTCCTACCGCAGCGGTTCTTTTTTAAAATCTTATAAGGGTAAATGTCGATACGATAACTCGTAACTTAAAGATGATAATTGATGAGCCTTGTTTCCGCTAAAAGTAATTCTTTTATCAATATGATTTTCAAAAACTTCTGTACAATTCAGTTTACTTGCGCTCTATTATAAAAACCCATGTTTCAATAAATGCAGATGTAAAGAGGTGCACTTCCCGCGGCCGCGATGGCAGTGGGTACCCCGCAGCGAGGCGGCGGAACACAGTGGAGCCGACCGAGCGAGGAGTAAGAACGAACAGCGCGAAATGTCCGCCCAAAAAACATAAAAATATCCCGCCTGCCTACAGTGTTTTATCGTGCTGTAGCCTGTTTTCCACATTTGTTAACTCCAGTATCGTCTTGCTGTTATCAATATTGGTATAGTCCAGCTTCACAAAACCATACTGAGGATTAAAATATGCGATCAATTTCGTTTTTCCGATCCTGCTGACAGCCGTCGACTCTACCACAAAGCATCGTATTTTCCCCATTTTTGTTTTTTAGAGTCTGTTTGCCGGTAATCTGATACCTGTATTTATTTTCAATTTGACCGGTCCACAACTTCCAGCGTTTGTCGCTCCAACCATCCCCAATGGTAAGATGCCAGGTCCAGCTGGTTCCGATTTGGTAAGGGGCTTTTATATATGGAAACGGGTTCAACTCCAGAATTTCAAAATACAGATCGCGTGGTGGGTGCATCCACACATTGGCTTCGTTTTCAATTACGCCGGACATGGACCGCCTGTTCTTGTTTTTCATTTGATACGCTAAAACGGTTTGGTTGTAGTCCGGAAGATGATCCGCCATTGGATTGCCATTCAAAACCTCAATTTTTACGGAAGTAATGGTAGCAGAATCAGCGGCCGCCGCGGCAACAAATTCCCATTGATCTTCTATCCCGGTCTCGCGGAAATATTGCGTTCTACCTTCGGGCGTTATATGCTTAAAATTATAATGAAAGGTCTTGCCGACCTTGAAAATAATGTTGTTGTCATTATATTTATTTTTATCTGTCACAGCGGAGTCGAAAACTTCAGCTACGACACCGTCTTCGTCTGCAACCAAAGTATATCGTTTCTCCTGCGATTCATTGCTGGCTGGTTTTGATTTGCAGTAGACAAGGCTTAATAACAAAGAAAGTAGTAAAATTTTGGAACTTTTCATAACGCTTTGTGTAAGAGGTGAAATGGTAGTATTGAGTGTGCAGTAAATAATACTATATTATTAGCAGTTAAATATAATGAAGTTTATATTGCGTGCGCTCGTTTATTAATTCAATTATTTCCAAATTTTTTCTTCAATGCAGGATCAATTAATTTAATGCCTGCAGGTTCTTCTTCATCTTAAATTAATTAGAGTGCAAGAGAGTAGTTCTTTTTGGTAGTAAATTGATATCAACATAATCAGCAAGCCTTTGTCTAATTTCTATTCGAAAGCTTCGAAATTGCGATCATCGCTGATGCTATGTCTTGAGATCACCTCCTTCACCCAATTCCCGCACATACGTTAAATACGCTTCATACTGCTCCAGTACATCATCAATGACCTGTTGTTTGGTGAGGCCCATCAGGTCGTAGCCGCCCGAGCCGGTTTGGGTGGTGACTTCGAGACGATAATAGACATCGTGATCCAAAGCCATTTTGCCGCTGAAGGTTGGGGTAGGCGTGGGAATCATGGCAACCTGATAGTAGAAGTCGTGGCCGCTTTCCGTGGAAACCCGCAGCAGCTGATCCGACGGTCGGGTGGAGTCAATGGTTGATACCGTTTTATCGTGATCAGCGTTCCGGCGTTCGGCTTCATAGCCCTGGCCGCGAAACTCGGCGGCCACTTCGTCCAGCGCCGGGCGAAACACCCGTTCCATGGTTGCGCTGGCCTGGCCCGGCGTGATGATCGCCCAGACTGAAAAGGCGGTAATGACCAGCGAAGAAATAATCAGCACGCTCCAGTTCACCTGGGTCGTTTTGTTCTGCGACAGTTCTTCAGCGCCCCTGCCCAAGTCACTTTTTGGATACCGGAACTTCGTCCTCTGTTTTCGGAGTACGCACGGTGCCGCCAAAACGGCTGCGTTCAAACGGTGTTTTTCCGGAGGGTGTGCTGCGTTCGGAATTCTCGTCAATGGGAGGCTGGTTCATATAGATGGATCTTATAATTATTTTTATGACTGCGTGTGCATCGCGCTGTTTTGGTCAATTAAAAATAGGTAAATGAAACAAATTTCTAGTTACCTAAAATCAGGACCAAACCTCAAAACAATCATCTGACATTCATTAAAGAATTTAAACAACAGATTAAAATTGCCCTGCAGGTTTCGTTGGCACTTAAACAACCGCAAATGCTGCATGGAGAAGCCGGAGCAAAGTTCAGACCGTAACTCAGGCCATGTCGCTACGTGATGCGGATGGCAAGCGATAGCGTGTGAAGCAGAGCAGTTTCTTAAGAGAAGCGATATTACCGTCAATTAACAGATCTTTACCCAAGTTGCACTTCCCGCGGCCGCGATGGCAGTGGTTACCCCACAGCGAGGCGGCGGAGCGCAGCGGACCCGACCGAGCGAGGAGTATGAACGTACAGCGCGAAATGTCCGCCCCAATGATTATGCCTATTATACTGTTTTCAAGATTGCGTAGTTCAATACACAAACCTCCGCTTCCAAAAATATGATGTGGTTGGTAATGCAAAGATTTTTCAAACAAATGCTAAGCATTTTCTTTCCGGATTAAAAGCTTAGTCCGATGTCTGTATTTTCAATAAGGCCTATATACTCAAGATTGCAGATACAACCTTTTATTGTCTGAGGAATGCCTTTGATTTTGACTTCTTTGTTCTGCGGGTCGGTAATTATAATTCCGGCGCTTTTGGTGTCATCTTCTGAAAAATAGGTTCTGTATATCAGATAAGTGTACCCATTGTTTGAAAATCGGAGATTATCTATTTCCATCCCTGCATTTTGTTTGCCACCACCTCTGCGATAGGAGTTATACTGAAACCTATTCCAGCTTTCCGGGGTGCGATCCTTCGGAAATTCGAGTTCAACTTTTCCTGAACTGCCATACCGGTATTGGATATAGCGGTTGCTTCTGTCTTTTGCTATAACGACCTTTTTCTGATTTTTTGTTGTAAAGGAGTAAACGAGCTCCTCGTTGTCATACAGTAATTTGTTATTTTGTGGAAAAGTAGCGTCCACTGTCCTTTGCGCAGCTGAGTGCATACCTATAAATGAACAAATGCATGTTAAAAAGAATGTTGTGATCTTCATAAAATCATGTTTTAATGTTCCATACTTAACCTGCTTAAGATTATAAAATTAAATAATAGGCCAGAAGCGGAACGAGTGAAACTTGCGACCCTTGCGCAGGAGCGTACAGCGCGAAATGTCCGCCTAATCATAAAAGAAAAAAAATGGCCTCGAGAAAGCGTTTGCAGATAAACGCAGAACATCATTCGCAGGAATAATCCAACAGGAGCTTGCGTCTGAAGTCTTTAGTAGCAAGTACCAGTTAAAGCGGTACTTTTTTAATCAAAATCATGATGCGTGTCATCCTTCGAGTTGCGGTGTACAAACCACATCCCGATGGTGAGGCCCACCACGCCGGCAAAGGCGGTCATCAGCGCGCGCTCCAGCTTATCGGGGAGCTGATTGCCCAGATAATTGAACAGGAAAAGGACCACAAACGTAATGGCCGCAATAATAAGGTATCGGGTGCTTTTAATATCCATAGTTAAAGGGTGTATCCAATCATAATGCCGCCGCGGTACGGTAGCCATTCGCCGCTGCGGTTCCAGGTGCGGCCGGGTTCGTCATCGTAGCGAACGGGCAGCGTTTTGTGTTTGCCTTTATAGAAAGTCTGCACGCTGCCGCCGGTCAGAAAGAAATCCAGCTTCCAATGCTCGCTGAGCGGTACCTGATAGCCGACGGTTGCGCCCAACATAAAACCGAAACCATCCTGGTAAAGGTCTTTCACATTATAAACAGGCTGACCTTCTTTATATTGATACGTGCCGTCGCCCCAGTAATTCCATTTTTCCATAATGAAACGGATACCGGAAATATTGGCGCCCATATACCATTTATCAAAAGCTTCGGTAAAATAATACCGGCCTTCCACGCCGGCAGAATATACCTGCAGATAACGGCCAAAAAAAGATTTCCATGGTGAAATAAAAACGTCGCCCTGCAGAGTGTACTTCTCACCGAGCTGATGTTCCAACGCGGCATTCAGGATTCCTGCCGGCAGAAACACCCCATTGGCTTTTATAACGTTTTCAGGCTTTTTTGAAACGGGTTCCGATTGAGCGCTCAGGAGCGCAGACTGCACGAGGACAGCAGATAGCAGCAGTTTTTTCACAGGTAATTGTTACAGGCTTTCCAGCAATTGGCGGGCAGCGGTAGCATCGGCACCGGTGCGGGCAGCGAGGTTGAGGGATTGTTCGGCGTACATTTTTGCGCCTTCTTTGTTTCCAGTTTTAGCATAAAGACGTGCGAGCACAAATGTATTATCCGCACTTTCGGCTTTCATCACGGCTTTTTCGGCCCAGATCACCGCTTTTTTAAGGGAAGCGGGCGTCTTCACATATTCGCTGAAAATCCAGGCGGCTTTCAAGAGCTCGTCCGGATTAAATTCTTCGGTGTTTTTATAATATGCCAGGGCGGCCTGCTCATATTCGTCAAACTTTCCAATGGTCGGGTAATAAATCACCTTCATTCGCTGCAATGCCGTTTCAGCATCGGTTTTCCCGACCAGCGGTGTGGCTTGCTGCCGGAAGTAAGCGTCATTAATCAAACCTGTCGTCTGGTCCACTGCTTTTTCCATTACCGCGGAGATTTTAATATTCACATCAAACTGATGGTAAATATCTGGTGACATGATCTGCTCGATCTCAGCTTTCCGTTCGCGGAAAATAGCGTAGTTCGCATCATCCGGTGATTTCAGGAAGAAAAGCAAAGTGCCGATTTCATCACGCGTCAGCGGCTGACCTTTTTTAACCTGAAAATAACGCTCAGATACTTTTTTGGCAAAATCATAATCGGTCTGTGCATTGGCACGCATCATGTTCAGCAGCAGTTCAGGATTTTTCTCTCCTTCGTTAAAAAGTTCGCGTGAGGATTTTGTGGCAAGTTTCGGCTGATTGGCTTCCCGGCCGACCTGCAGGAAATCATTTTCCACCATATAGCCATAGCTTTGAAGCACGACTTCGCCATCACCATTCAGAAATAAAAAGGAAGGATAGGAACGCACGCCATATTTTTGAGCGATTTCGCGGCCTTCCCCTTTTTCCATATCATAGCGCACGTTGATAAAATTGTCATTATAATATTTACCGACAGCCGGTTGCGTAAACACATTTTTCTCCATCAGTTTACATGGGCCGCACCAGGCAGCAAAAGCGTCCATGAAGATGAGTTTCTTTTCCTTTTTTGCCTGTGCGAGCGCGGTTTTAAAATCGCCGTCGCGGAACGTGATTCCCTCCTGCGCGTACCATAAAACGGCTGTACAGAAAAGAACGAGAGACAGGGCCTTTTTCATTGCATTTTTAGTGTGAAAATTTCCTGCGAAGATACTTATAAAAAATAAAGTAGGCAGAAAACGCGTGGCTTTCATTGTATTAAACAAGGCAGACGCAGTCAATTGAAATTAGTAAGAAAGAAGCGTGCATTACGAAATATGGTATACTCACAAAAAAAAACTCCGGGCCGGCCGGAGTTTCAGTTTTTATTCTGGTTTATAAGAATCTTTTAAGGTAACCGTTCTGTTGAATACCAGTTTTTCCTCGCTGGAGTCGCGGTCTTTGGTAAAGTAGCCGATGCGCTGGAACTGATACGGTGCGCCTACCCTGGCATCCTTCAGGCTTGGTTCCGCAAATCCCTGTACTGTTTTTAAACTTTCCGGATTCAGCAGGTCCATGAAATCAGTTTCTTTTTCGGCGTCCGGTTCCGGATGGGTAAACAGTCGGTCATAGATGCGGACTTCTAGCGGCAGGGCATGTGCTGCTGAAACCCAGTGCAGGGTACCTTTTACTTTTCTTAAGCTTTCTTCCGTGCCGCTGCCCGATTTGCTCAGCGGGTCATAGGTCGCATAAATGGTCGTAATCTCGCCATTCTCGTCTTTGTCTACGCTTTCTGCTTTAATAATATAGGCAGATTTCAGGCGCACTTCACCGCCCAGTTTCAAACGGAAGAATTTTTTGTTGGCTTCTTCTTTAAAGTCTTCGCGCTCGATGTACAGTTCCCGTGAAAAAGGCACCTGGCGTGTGCCGGCATTTTGGTCTTCCGGGTTGTTTTCCGTTTCCAGCCATTCTTCCGGGCCTTCGGGATAGTTGGTAATCACCAGTTTCACCGGATCCACCACGGCCATCACCCGGGTTGCGATTTTGTTCAGGTCTTCGCGCACAAAAAATTCCAGCAGCTGAATGTCAATCATGTTCTCACGCTTGGCAACGCCCACACGGTCAATAAAGTTCTTCAGCGCGGCCGGTGTATAACCCAACCTTCTCATGCCGGAAATGGTCGGCATCCTGGGATCGTCCCAGCCGGTCACGGCGTTCTCTGCCACCAGCCTCTGGAGTTTGCGCTTGGAGGTTATCATATAGGTAACATTCAGCCTGGCAAATTCGCGCTGTTTGTTGCGCACGGTTCCTTCAGCGTACACCTGATCCAGGTACCAGTTGTACAGCGGACGGTGGTTTTCAAATTCCAGCGAACACAGCGAGTGCGAAATTTGTTCGATATAATCAGACTCTCCGTGTGCCCAGTCGTACATCGGATAAATCTTCCAGTCGGTACCGGTACGGTGGTGCGGCCGGCGCAGGATCCGGTACATCACCGGATCGCGCATATTCATATTTGGTGAAGCCATATCGATTTTTGCACGCAGTGACATGCTGCCTTCCTCGAACGCTCCGTTTTTCATTTTTTCAAACAAGTCCAGGCTTTCTGCCACGGGACGGTTGCGGTATGGTGATTCAATGCCGGGCTCAAATGGCGTTTTGCGCTGCGCCGTAATCATTTCCGACGATTGCTCATCCACGTAGGCTTTCCCGTCTTTAATCATTTGCACCGCCCACTTATATAACTGTCCGAAATAATCAGAAGCATACACTTCTTTATCATATTTGAAACCCAGCCAGTCAATATCAGCTTTAATGGAATCCACGAATTCCTGTTCTTCTTTCTCGGGATTGGTGTCATCAAACCGCAGATTGACCGGTGCGTTATATTTTTCGCCCAGCCCGAAATTAATACAGATGGCTTTGGTGTGGCCGATGTGCAGATAACCATTCGGCTCCGGCGGAAACCGAAAGCGCAGTTGTTCTTTCGGCATACCCGCTGCCAGGTCATCTTCTATAATTTGTTCAATAAAATTGAGGGATCTTTTTTCTTCTTCCATGGAAATGTTCTTGCGGCAAATTTACGCAAAACTGCAGTATGCTAAAAATCATGTAACTGCATCAAAAAGTGCTATGCAGATTCAGATTATTTGCTGAAATTTGCACTCTTAAAAACCGACAAAAAATAAGCATAATCATAATATGGCTGTAAAAAGACTTTGTAATAAAGGTTTTGGCATAGCAGGTTGATAACTGAATGGTGCATAATTTGCCATTACGGCATTATGATTACAACGGGAATTGAGAAGGGACACAACTTCAAAACACAACAATCAATCCTGATTATCTGATGAAAAAAAATGAGTACATGTGCCCGGCAGAGCCTTAATCTGCCTTGGTTTACTTTCTCGGTTTCTGCGGCGTTTTTGTGTCATTAATAACCAAAACCAACATGCAGAAATTAGTACTCTTTTTTATAAGCCTCTGCTTTGCATCTCTGATGCCGGCTCAGCAGTATTGCAATAATGCAAAAGTGACGGATGCGCTCGGGAATGAGGATGTCCTGATTAATTGTGCGTATCCGTTGCAGGGCGAGTGTCTCTCCCTTAAAGTGGCGTATCCCACCTTTCACCGTACGGAGACCTATGAAGTATCGCCTGCGAATTTCCAGCCGTACGGACAATTCAACGAAGGAACACCGCTGCACGCGGATGCGGATGATTTATTTTTGAAGAAAGTAACGCTGCCTTTTGACTTCTGCTTCTTTGGCAATAATTACCGCGAGGTGGTGATCGGAACCAACGGTATGCTGACGTTTGAAAGTGCGCAGTTTGGGTCCATTAATTATCCGAATGTAGAGGAACAGAACCCTAGCGAGGCACTTCCGCGTGCCAGTATTTTCGGGGCCTTCAACGATATGGTGTTCCGGCCGGATAATGATTCCGAGATTTATTACAGTATTACCGGCGTGGCACCCTGCCGCAAACTTGTGGTTAATTTTTATCGCGGGCGCTTGGTTGGCTGCGAACAGCTCATATCTTCCCAGATCGTCTTGCACGAAGGTTCGAACATCATCGAAATCTTTGTGGAGAACAAGCCGTTGCCCTGCAGTACGGCCAAATTTAAAAATGCCTTAATCGGGATTATTAATTTCGATCGTACCGTCGGTTATTCACCGGAGGACAGAAACTCCGGTGTTTGGATGGCGCAGAATGAAGCATACCGCTTTGCTCCTTCCGGCGATGCTGTTACGCCTTCCGTTCATTGGCTTGATGAAACCGGCAAGCAGGTCGGTTCCGGTGATACGGTAACGGTATGCCCGGACCAGAATAAGAAATACACTGCCAAAGTCAGCTATCCGCTGTGCGGGGCGCAGGATTTTGTGCTCGAAGATACAGCCACGGTAACCTTCGCGCCGGATTTTCCGCTGGCCCGAAATTACAACCATGTTTTTTGCGGCTCCGCCAGCCAGACGGTGAACCTGCGCGATTACCGCAGCCAGCTCACCAGTCAGAATCCGGATGATTTGCTGTTCACTTTCCACTTAACCGGGGATGATGCCGTGAGCGGTGCGAATCCACAGCCCGACCAAGCGCAGGTAACTGCCGCCCGCACCTATTATGTGCGTGTTCAGAACCCCGGCGATCCCGATTGCTATCGCGTGGCCGAACTAAATTTCAACCTTATATCACAAAGTATGCTTACCCATCAGGTGACGTTGTGTGATAATGAAAATGATGGCGTTGAACGTAATTATCTGCTGGCTCAGTTAAATGACAAATTATTTGCGGCACCGCTGAACGGTACGCTGCAATACTACAGAACAGAGCAGGATGCAACTGCCGGTACAAACGAGCTGAAACGCGCGGACCTGACGGCCGGAATGCAGTTATTTGTGAATTATAAGACACAGAACTGTAATCAGGTTTTCGGGCCGGTTACCATTAACTTTACGGCGTCGCCTGATATCACATCGCCGATACAAGTGAAGGTTTCAACCTGCGACTTTAAAAGAGACAATACGGAACCGTACGATTTTCTTGCCGTAGTCGGTCCGAAGATTACTACAAATCCTGACTTTACGATTACATTCTACCAAACCAGAGCGCAGGCACTCAGTGGCAGCGGCCCAAGCCTGACGACCATTCGGGAAGGAAAATATGAAGTCTATGCCCGCGTGGAAAACAGTGCCGGTTGCTATAGTATTGCGGTTATTGAAATGGATGTTTTCTTTACCAAAGTAGAATCGATCCATTATACCGCGAGCCTTTGTTTCGACGGAACCGAAGATGTCGCGGTTGATTTATCCCAATATGCACCGCTGATGCTGAAGCAGTCGCCCGTAGGGATTACCACCGGATATTTCAAGTCGGAAGCAGATGCCGAACAAAATCAGAATGAAATTTCGCCACAGCAGTTGATTACGGATAACGGAAATCTGATTACCAAGGTTTTCTATATCCGGTTTGCCGATGCCACCGATTGCTTTGCGGTGAAACGACTGACTGTTAACCTGGTGCACGTGGTCATTGCCAAAGATGCCTTCACCGCCTGTGACCTGAAAAATGATGGCCGGGAGGAAGTGACTTTAGCTGACTATAGTAAAGAGATTGCCGGAAATCAGAATGCAGTGGTTTCTTATTTTAAAACCCAGGATCAGGCGAATAGTAATACCGGTCCTATCAGCAAAGCAGAAGTGAACGGTACACTTACTTTGTATGTGAGAATCACGAGCTATGGTTGTTTTAATATATTCCCGATTGAGATTAAATTAACACCAACGCCTGATGTGAAGCCGGTTGTCACCCTGACTAAAAACGCAGTGTGTGATAATAATAACGATGGCGAAGAGCCGGTGAATCTGGCGGTGATGGAAAAGGAAATATTTAGCGATGCAGGCGTTTCTTTTGCTTATTTTAAAAAGTATAACCCGGATACCCATGCGTTTAGTGAACCGATTTCTGATCCCAAAGCGTACGTGGTGGCCGGTGCCGGGAAAGTATTTGTACGCGTATCGTACGCTGGTGGCTGTTCTTCCGCCAGCGAAATTAATATCAGGCTTCACTTCCTGCCGGCTATTGTGCTGCAGCCAGCTGCACTTCAGAAGTGTGATTATGATTTCAATAATAATGAATCTTTCGTGTTATCCGACGCAGTTTCTCAATTATATCAGCCGGCGGAAAATACCTATCCTTTATCGGATTTAACTATAACGTATCATAAAACAAAAGAAGCTGCGGACGCAGGCGGCCCGCAAATTAAGAGTCCTTTTGTAACAGCGCGCTCGCTTATTACTGTTTGGGCAAGGTTTACTTCCAAAACAAATGGCTGCTATTCCGTAGCGCCGGTGGAACTTCAGAGCTATATGCCGCCGAAAGCACGAAATTCAACCATTGCTGATATCTGCGACCGTAACCTGGATGGTTTATATGAATTGGATCTTACAGCGCATACGGCCGGTATGGTGTATCAGGCCAGCCAGAACAATATTTTTAAATTTTATAAAACGAAAGCAGACGCAGAGCGGAATGTAAATCAAATTGAAAATCCTGCTCAGTTTGAATTTGAGCCGTCTCTGACCCGAATCTGGGTGCGCGTGGAAAATATTCCCGGCTGTTTTGATGTTGCGACGGTGGATCTTCGGACCGGTAAAAAAGTAACCCTCAATCCGGGCCCTTATCTTATTGATGAATGTGATGCGGGTAATGACCAGTTGGAAACCGTGGATCTGACACAGTTTGAACGACAATTGTTTGCCGGAACCGCGCAGTTTACCTACTATCCGACTTTTGAGGATTTAAAGAAAAATCAGAACCAGATTCTGGTACCGAACGCGTATCTGTTTAACCAGAAATCCGGCAGAAATACCGTTGTGGTCAAAGTAAATGCACCCGGTTTCTGCCCTGAAAAATCAGAAATTACTTTGAAGCTCAGGACTACGCCGATGTTCACTGTTCCGGACCAATATTTCTGCCCGGGCGTTCCGATTACCATCGCACCGGACCTGTCAGAATTAGACCTCACCGGATATGAATGGCGCAACCCGGCGAATCAGGTAGTGGGCACCACGGCGAAACTTCCGAACGTGAAGAGTGAGGGAACGTACCATCTTACCGTCACGGCGCGCAATGGCTGCACGTTTACCGCTCCGGTAAAAGTATTTGCCTACGAAGTTCCGGTTATTACGAAATTGGTGGCGGAAGGAAATACCTACACCGTAATTGCTAACGGCAGCCGGAAAATTTTGTATTCCATCGATGGTAAAAACTTCCAGGAAAGCAATGTCTTTACCAATTTGCCGGCAGGCGTCATCGATTTCTACGTGAAGTTTGCGGATCGCGAATGTTTGGGCGAAATGAAGCAGGGCCTGATTTTAAATGTGAAAAATGCCTTTACGCCCAATGACGATGGCCGGAATGACACCTGGGTTATTGACGATTTATATGTATTCGACGGCAAAACAACCAATCTGAAAATATACAACCGTTACCAGCAGAAAATTTATGAACAGGACAGCGCCACCCGATTGGAATGGAACGGGAAAACCGCCTCACGTGTCGTGCCGACTGATTCCTACTGGTACGTTCTGACACTGGCAGACGGCCGCGTCTTCACCGGCTGGATTATGGTGAAAGACCGAAATTAATGTAAGGTCTGAAACGAAAAAAAGCAGGTTCGTATCTTTGCAGTATGAAAAACTGGGATGTCATTATTGTAGGCGCAGGTCCGATCGGTCTGAACTGTGCGCTGGAGGCGGAAAAAGCAGGATTGAGTTATTTGATTATTGAAAAGGGAACCATTGTGAATTCACTTTTTAATTATCCGCTGTATATGACTTTTTTCTCCACGGCGGAGAAACTGGAAATTGCCGGAATTCCCTTTATTTCTACTGCACCAAAACCCGGGCGGCGCGAGGCCTTGGAATATTATCAGGGCATTGCTCGCCAGCGTGAAATCCGGCTGCATCTGTACGAAGAAGTGCAGACGGTGGAAAAGCGCAAAGAGGGTTTTCAGGTAAAAACCAATAAAGCTGAATATGCAGCGGCACACGTCATCCTCGCGACCGGTTTTTATGATATTCCCAAATTAATGAATATTCCCGGCGAGGATTTGCCGAAAGTGAAACATTACTATTCGGAACCGTATCCGTATGCTGCACAAAAAGTCGTGGTAATCGGCGGTAGTAATTCCGCCGTGGATGCTGCGCTGGAAACCTACCGGAAAGGGGCAGAGGTTACCATGATTGTACGCCATCAAACCATTTCCGACAGCGTAAAATACTGGGTGCGCCCGGACATTGACAACCGGATTGCGGAAGGAAGTATTGCCGCACACTTCGGCGCAGAACTGCTGGAAATTAAAGAACGGTCCGTAGTGTTCCGCACGGCCGACGGCAAAACGCAGGAAATTGAAAATGATTTTGTTTTGGCGATGACGGGCTATCTGCCCAACTTTGACTTGCTGTCGCGCTGCGGCATCGAATTACAGGGCGATTGCCTTAATCCCGTTTTTGATGAAAAAACCATGGAGACCAACGTGCCGGGATTATATTTGGCAGGTGTGGTCTGCGGCGGAATGGATACCCATTTATGGTTTATAGAAAACTCGCGCATTCACGCTAATTTAATCATGGCCGATATTATACGTAAAAATAAGACCGTTTAGCTTTTACACATCCTCAATTCATCGCCGGTGAGTTCCAGCGGCGAAGGCGTGTTGTTTGTAAACAACGCGCCGGTTCCCAGTCCCTGCGGAAGCATCGGGTTCTTCGTGTATGTATATTGCGCAATTGCATTCAGTCCTACATTGCTCTCCAGCGCGGAGGTAATCCACCAGCCAATTTGCAAATCTTCCGCGGCGTTTATCCATTCATCCGTTCCGGAAATTCCACCGACCAACGAAGGTTTTAATATAATATATTGCGGCCTGATGTTTTCCAGCAGCGCAATTTTATCCTCATTTTTTACAACCCCGATCAGTTCTTCATCCAGTGCAATCGGCGTGGGCGTGGTGGCACAGAGTTTTTTCATTTCTCCGGCCTGCCCCGCTTTAATGGGTTGCTCAATCGAATGTATGCCCAAATCGGAGAGTTGCTGCAGCACTTCAATAGCTTCGATTGGGGTAAAGCCGCCATTGGCATCCACCCGAAGTTCCAGTTGATCTTCCGGAAACTGTGTCCGCAACTGCGTCAGGATGTTCCATTCTTCCCTCCAGTTAACGCCTATTTTTAATTTAATACAATCAAAGCCCAGCTGCAGTTTTTCCTGAATCTGCTCCTGCATAAAAGCCGCATTGCCCATCCAGATTAAACCGTTGATTTTTATAAAAGCCTCACCATTCGTGAAAGCGCTGGGGAAATATAGGTCGCTTCCATGTTTCAGGTTGAGAAGTGCCTGTTCATAGCCGAACCAAATGGAAGGGTACTCTGTAAGCGCAGTTTCAAGCTGCTCTTTTTCTTCATTAATGTGATCGCATAGCCATTGCAGCATCTCTTCGTAATCCGGTGTGTCGTCATAACTTAAACCACGAAAGACGGCGCATTCTCCTAAACCGGTTTTGCCATTTTCGGTTACTTCCAGGAAAAAGGTTTCTTTCGTTTTTAAAATGCCGCGCGAAGTGCCGCCCGGTCGTTTAAAAATCAACTCATGGCGACGGTAAGTAGCTTGTTTCATAAAAAAAATGTCAGAGCGTTAGGCTCTGACAAATGTATTGATTTAAATAAAAAATTATTTCGTTTCGGCGTTTTTCATAAATTCTTCTGCTTTTTCCACCATCTCGTAGCTGCCGCAGAAAAACGGGACGCGCTGGTGCAGTTCCGTAGGTTCTATTTCCATGATGCGCTGGAAACCGTCGGTTGCCTTGCCGCCCGCCTGCTCTGCAATAAATGCCATCGGGTTGCATTCGTACAGCAGGCGCAGTTTTCCGTTCGGTGATTGCGAAGTGGAAGGATAAATATAAATTCCGCCTTTAATCATATTCCGGTGAAAGTCGGAAACCAAACTGCCGATGTAGCGGGAAGTGTACGGGCGCCCATCCTCTTCCATCTGGCAGTATTTTAAATAATCTTTTACGCCCTGCGGGAACTTAATATAATTTCCTTCATTAATGGAATAAATTTTTCCTGTGCGTGAAAACTGCATGTTGGGATGCGACAGGTAATAAGTGCCGAGGCTCGGGTCTAGCGTGAAGCCATTAACGCCGCGGCCGGTTGTAAACACAATCATGGTAGAGGAACCATAAACAACGTATCCTGCTGCGATCTGATTCACTCCTTTTTGCAGGAAGTCATCAATCACCACCGGTGTGCCCGGTTCAGAAACGCGTCGGTAAATCGAGAAAATAGTTCCCACAGAAACATTCACGTCGATATTTGAGGAGCCGTCCAGCGGGTCTATTAATACCACATATTTACTCAGATGCGCATTGCAGCCGGCCTGAATTTCAATAAAGTCATCGTTTTCCTCGGAAGCAATGCCGCAGACCACCTCGCGCTGGGACAGGGCTTCGATGAAGATTTCATTGGCCAAAACGTCCAGTTTTTGCTGTTCCTCACCCTGGATGTTTTCATTGCCGGCTTTGCCGATGATATTTGCAATTCCTGCTTTGTTTACTTCGCGGTTCACCACTTTGGAAGCCAGGCGGATGGCGCTGAGCAGGCGGGAGAGTTCACCGGTAGAATACATGAAATCCTCCTGCTTATCAATGATAAATTCACCGAGGGTTTGAAACGACTGTTCTGACATTACTTTTACTTTTAGATTTGCGCAAATTTCGGAAAATTCTTTTATATCCGGACTATGAATTTCCGCTTAAAACGAATAGCCTGAAAGCTTTACGGATTGAACTTTTGCTTTATTCTTCAGACATGATTTGTCTTGTACAACCACGCTGATATCCATCGGGAAATCATTAATTTTGCGCCCGGCAGCCTGTGCTTTTCTCTGCTGTGTTGCTGTAAATCTTTGTGCCCATGAATGTTTTTAAATTTGGAGGAGCTTCTGTGAAAGATGCGGACGGAATCCGAAACGTTGCCGAAATTCTCAGAATGCAGCCGCAAGGCGGCCGTGTCGTCATCATTTCCGCTATGGGGAAAACCACCAATGCGCTGGAAGCGGTCGTGCGCGCATATGCGGATCAGCAGCCGTATCAGGAACTTCTGCAGGCTATTGTAGAAAATCATCTGCAGGTAGCAGCTGAACTATTTACAGAAACAGACCATCCTTTATTTGCTGAGATTCAGAAGTTTTTTGAGGAAGTTATTTTCTTCCTGGAAAGAAATAAGTCGCCGGATTATAATTTTATCTATGATCAGGTCGTAAGCAGCGGCGAATGGGCCAGCTCCAAACTATTGAGCGCCTATCTGAACAGTATTGGTTTTAAAGTCAACTGGAACGATGTGCGGGATTACATTAAGACAGACAATACTTACCGTGAAGCAAATGTAAACTGGGCAGAAACGGAAAGCCGAATTCAGAAACTCGACCGTAACACCTGTTATATTACGCAAGGTTTCATTGGTTCGGATGCCAATAATTACACCGTAACACTGGGCCGCGAAGGGTCAGATTATTCAGCGGCTATTTTCGCCTACTGTCTCGGCGCCGACTCGATGACGATCTGGAAGGATGTGCCCGGCGTGATGACCGGTGACCCACGCAAGTTTAAGGACGTGGAACTCCTGACGCATATTTCCTACGAAGAAGCAATTGAAATGGCTTATTACGGAGCCAGTGTTATCCACCCGAAAACCCTGCAGCCTCTGCAGCAGAAAAATATTCCTTTTTTCGTGCGCTCTTTTGTGAAGCCAGAAGAGGCCGGAACGCGCGTAGGAAGCGGCGGAGATCCTGTGCTGAAGGAATCCTTTATTTTAAAAGAAAATCAGCATTTCCTGCGGATTGCCACGCGCGACTTTTCCTTTATCGCAGAGGAACACATGAGCCTGATTTTTTCACTGCTGGCGAAATATAAAATTAAAATTTCGCTAATGCAGAACTCCGCCATTTCGCTGGATCTGTGTGTAGAAGATTTATACGGCCACACGGCAGATTTTGCGCGTGACCTGGAACAGGGTTTTGAAATTCAGGTGACCGATGGGGTTTCTTTGTTTACCATAAGAAATGCTAATTTAGAGCAGTCAAACCAATATTATCTGCACCGCAATGTTTTGCTGGAACAAATTTCCCGCAAGACGGTACAGGTAGTCATTAAATAAAAGTGCCCATGAGCCTTATTTCCAAAAATGACCTGATACAGGCCAGTGGCCTTTCGCGCATCGGCTTTCTGAAAAATCCGGTAGCATCTGCGCTGATGCGGCTTACGAAACTGAACGAAGTGAATAAGTTGTATGACGTGCTGAAAGATAAGAAAGGCCCGGACTTTTTTGATTCCTTTGTTCGCGAGCGGGAACTGAAATACATTGTTTTTGAAGAAGACCTGGCGCGCGTTCCCAGAACCGGTCCTTTTATTTTGGTGTCCAACCACCCACTGGGCGCGATCGACGGGATTTTAATGACAAAAATTCTGACGGAGATTCGTCCTGATTTTAAAATTATGGGCAATTTCTTATTGGAAAAAATTGAACCGATGCGTCCGTATGTTATTCCGGTGAATCCGTTTGAAAAACGAAAGGAATTGCGCAGCAGTGCGTCCGGCATGCGCGGTACGCTTCAGCATTTGCAGGAAGGCGGTTGCGTGGGCATTTTTCCGGCCGGCGAAGTTTCTAACATGAATAATTCCTATGGTGAAGTGCTGGAAAAAGCCTGGGAAACACCGGCGCTGAAACTGATTAAAAAAGCGAAAGTTCCGGTAGTGCCGATGTACTTTCATGCAAAAAACAGCCGCCTTTTCTATCAGGTAGCGAAAGTACACCCCGATTTGCAGACACTCCTGCTGCCGGCGGAAATGATGAACAAGCGCGAAGAACCCATCCGCGTGCGTATCGGCAAACCGGTGTCGGTTAAAATGCTGGAAGATCATGACAGCGTGGAAGAAATGGGTGAGTTTCTGCAAAAGAAAATCCATTTGCTTAAATCCTATTACGACAAAAGAAAGTCCTTGGCTGAGCGGCTTAATCTGCCCAACCTGAAGCTGAATTTCCCGCTGATGAAGGAAGCGAATGTTGTGCAGAATATCATTGATCCCACACCGAAGGAAGATCTCCTGCGCGAAATAGCAGCCCTGCAGAAAGAGGATAAAATGATGTTCCGCAATGCCAACTATGAAGTGTATTTTGCGCAGTACCAAGCGATCCCGTCTATCATGCGGGAGATTGGCCGGCAGCGCGAACTTACTTTTCGTCAGGTAGGTGAGGGGAGCAACCTTCCTTTTGACCTGGATGAATATGATGAGCATTACCACCATCTTTTCCTTTGGGACAGCGAGGCGGAGTGTCTGGTGGGCGCCTACCGTATGGCGCTGGGCAGCGAGGTGATGAAAAAACACGGCTTACAGGGCTTTTATACCAGTTCGCTTTTTGAATTTGATCCCGAACTGCGGCCGTTCTTCCGAAAGGTGATAGAAATGGGCCGCGCTTATATTTCCACGGAATATCAGCAGCGTCCTTTGCCCTTATTCCTGCTGTGGCGCGGCATTGTACATGTGTGCCTGCGTAATCCTGAACATAAATTCCTGATGGGCGGCGTCAGCATCAGCGATAAGTTCTCTGAATTCTCAAAGTCGCTGATGATTGAGTTTATGCGCTCCAATTATTACGATTCTGCTGTGGCGCAATATGTGCATCCCAAGCATGAATTTAAAGTAAAACTAAAGGAACGAGATAAGCATTTGTTTTTTGATGATGTGGAGGCGGATCTTAACAAGCTGGATAAAGTGATCGACGACCTGGAACCGGAAATGCGTTTGCCGGTGCTCATTAAAAAATATATTAAGCAGAATGCGAAAGTAATTTCGTTTAATGTGGACCCAAGTTTTAATGATGCGATTGATGGTTTAATGTACATCCGGATCAGCGAGCTGCCGGAGAGCACCATCAAACCGGTACTGGAAGAAATGAGCGAACAGATGCGCCGGGAGGAAAATAATGAGGCTGAAAATCAGTAAGGTCAGCTTTTAAAAAGAAATATTCTGCCAAAGGACTTGCTTTGTATTGAAAATGTTTCTATTTTTGCACCACTCAATCAGAGAGACGGTTTCTTAGCTCAGTTGGTAGAGCAATGGATTGAAAATCCATGTGTCCCTGGTTCGATTCCTGGAGAAACCACTTTTAAATCACCTGCAGCTTTGCAGGTGATTTTTTTATGGCTTGATTTAAAAAAAACTGCTTCACCGTTAAGTAAAGCAGTTGTTATTTATTTTAATTAAATCAAATTCTTTCCAGCTGCTCGCCGCTGATCTGCGTTTTGAAAGTTCCGTAGTTCACGGTCACCTTTCCGTTCTTTTCAATCTTTTCAATGGTACCTACGCTCGTACTGCCGGGAATTCGCACACGCTGTCCTACCTTCATCCAGACGGCGCGCTCTTTTTTGCGCTTGTCTTCCAGCTTTTCGTTGGTTTCCACAATTTTTTCCTGGATCTTTTCTTTTTTAAGCTGCTGCGTTATTTTACGTTTAACGATTTGCAGTTTTTTGGATTCGTCTTTATCTGCACCCAGTTTTCGGAATTTTTCCTGCTCCAGAATTTTCACAAAATCAGCTACCACCGTTTTTCGTGGCTTTCCTTTGATATAAGCTTCAATAAAAGTTTCAATCTTGTTCCCGAACTGAAGTTTGCGGTGTTCTTCTTCGTACAGCTTCTGGAAGTTAAATAGTTTTTGTTCCAGCTGCTCATTGAGCTTTTCCAGATTTTGCTTTTTATTCTGAGTGGAGTCCCGTTTTTCTGCCAAGTCAGATTTGAGTTTTTCTACTTCAAATTTTTCCTGCTGCAGTTTAACAATGGTTTTGTCCAGGTTCACAATATCATGTTCTACCTTTTTCTTCGCCGACTGGATGATGAATCTGGGAATGCGGTTTTTTTCGGCCACTTCAAAAGTAAAAGAACTTCCGGCTTGTCCAACTTCCAGCTTATACAGCGGCTCCAAGGAATATTCATCAAAAAGCATCGCCGCATTGGTCGCATGCGGCAACTGTTCCACCACCAGTTTAATGTTGGTGTAGTGCGTCGTGATAATGCTGAAGGCTTTCTTGTCATAAAAGAATTCCAGAAAGCTTTCCGCCAGCGCACCGCCAAGCTCAGGATCCGAACCGGTTCCGAATTCATCGATGAGCAAAAGTGTGTTGGCATCGGCTTCGCGGATAATCTTCGACATTTTTTTTAATCGCGAAGAGTAGGTGGATAGATGATTCTCAATCGACTGATTGTCGCCGATATCGGTCATTAATTTCCCGAAGAAAAACATTTCCGATTTTGGATGTACCGGTACCAGTAAACCGCTTTGAATCATGACCTGCAGCAAACCCACCGTTTTCAGCGTTATCGATTTACCGCCGGCGTTGGGACCGGAGATGCACAGAATGCGGTTCTGCTCCGTCAGCGTCAGCGTTTGCGGATAAATTTGTTTTCCTTCAACCTGGTTTCGCAACAAAAGCAACGGGTGGTACGCCTGCACCAGCCGCAAGGTTTTGTGTTTATTAATTTTGGGCAATATCCCTTTTATTCTTTCTGCAAATTTGGCTTTTGCGCGGGTGAAATCCAGCTCGAAAATAAAATCCTGATACGTTTGCAGTTCCGGCTGAAATATAGCTAATTCAGCTGTGAGTGCCCGCAAAATGCGGTCGGTTTCCTTCTTTTCTTCTTCCAGATTTTCACGCAGCGCAAACTGATGTTTTAGAACAGATTCCGGCTGGATGTAAGTGATCGAACCAGTTTTGGAAACGCCCAGGATCCGGCCCGGAATACGCTTTTTATATCCTGATTTAACGGCCAGGACCCGCTGGTCTTCAATAATACTCTCGCGGATGTCATCCAGGAAGTCTGTCGAGGTAAGGGAACTGAGCACGCGGTTAAAATTTTCCTGAATGGCTTTGCGCGCATGCGAAATGCCGGTGCGCAGCTCTTTCAGCGTTGCAGATGCCTCACTTTTAACTTCACCAAAACGGTTGAAAACCCGGTCAATTTTATCGGTAATTTCCTTTTTATACTCCAGCGCCGCCGCCTCGGCCGCCAGATTTGGGAAGATGGCAGCGTACGCCGGAAAGAATTTTTGCAGCCGCGCAATTTGTTCTGCGAGACTTTTAATGCGCAGAAATGCTGCATTCTCCAGCCGGAAATTTTCGATATGCATCAGTTTCAGTTCCGCTTCAATGTCTTCATACTCATGAAACGGAATCGCGTTTTCACTTTCGAAACTCGTCAGATATTCGGAAGTTTTCTGCAATGGAGGCAGTGCTTCAGCCATCTCCAGCGGCCGCATGTTCAATATCCGCTCCGCTGTTTTTGGTGAAAAAGCATGGGGTGTAATTTCAGCGAGAAGTTCCTGAAATTCCAGTTCTTGTAAATCTTCTGTTTGTATGTGCACTGTACAAAATTACTGTATTTTTACGAAAATGTTTTGACAGCAGGACCAGCCAAAAACGGTGAAAACAGCAAAAGACATTTGTTTGTTTTTAAACGAAACTGCTTCGGTTGCGTATTTGCTATCAAAAAATATGTGTTTTTAAATTTAAAAAATGACCTGGACTGAAATTCTTGCACCGATTAAAGAAACGCCCTATTTCACCGATCTTTGGGAAAAAGTGAAACAGGAGTACAGTACCGCTGCGGTGTATCCGCCCAAAAATCAGATTTTCCGCGCCATTCAGTTAACACCGTTTGAGGAGGTGAAAGTAGTGATTATTGGACAGGATCCGTATCACAATATGGGCCAGGCCAACGGGCTTTCTTTTTCCGTATCTGAATCGGTTACCGCGCCGCCCTCTTTAAAAAATATTTTTAAGGAGCTGGAAGATGATCTGCAAATTAAACGTATCCGCAAAGATCTGGAAGACTGGGCGGAACAAGGCGTACTGCTTTTAAATGCAACACTGACGGTGAAAGCGCATACGCCTAACTCTCACAAAGATCTGGGTTGGGAGAAATTCACCAATTACATTATTGAACAGATTTCAAAACACCGCGAGCATGTGGTCTTTGTGTTGTGGGGCGCCTTTGCACAAAAGAAAGAGGCACTTATCGACCCTGGTAAACATTACATTATTAAATCGGCGCACCCGTCGCCGTTTTCAGTGCACCGCGGTTTTTTCGGCAGTCGTCCGTTTTCAAAAATCAACGCGTACCTCACCGAGCATCATGAGAAGCCTATCGAGTGGTAGTACCGGTTTCAGTACCGCCATCTGTTGATTTCTGCAGTCTGATTCCGATTGTGTAACTGCCTTTCATGCTTTTGAAAGAAGTTGCGCTTGCCGGCTCGGGCGAAACCTGTACCAGTGAGACCGCATATCCGTTAAACTGTTGCGTGGTATAACGTCCCTTCTTTGTGTCCGGCTGTGTGCTGAGTTGCAGTGTCATTGGGCGTGTGTACAATCCCATGACTTCAATCTCGGCGGTAGCATTTCCAATCCAGACGCAGTTGGCGTCTTTCGGGCAGCGGCTGTCTTCCGTAATTTTTTTAAAGGTGATGTTCATTTCGTATTCCTTCAGGAATTTATTTTCACCTTCTTTCAGATAAATTACCTTTTGGTTTTTATCGTTGGAATTTGTATTCATGGTTTGAGTGGCGGAACTATTGCCGGCGTGTGAAGTAGTTGCGGAATCGGCTGCGGCCTCAACTGCCTTTTTCTGGGTATCGCAGTTGCTGAGCGCGAAGAGACTGAGTGTGCTTAATGCTAATCTGAAAATCATTGCCTTGGGGTTTTTATAAAATATCAAATAAAACTACCAAAAACATTGCCAGTCCTACAACGAAATTGAAGCCAGTGCCATAAATAAAACCGATAAAGGCACCTTTGGTTGAATTCCAGGCCTTTTTGCTGTCTGTCATATCATGCATCAGTTCACCCAGAAAAACACCCAGAAACATCCCGATTAAAAAGCCGAACGGCAATGGAATAAAAAACATTCCGAAGAAGGTTCCGAGCACCGAGCCGATACTGCCCCAGCGGGTACCACCGTATTTTCGGGTAGTTCGCGCGGGAATTACGTAATTCAGCACAACCGAAAGCGCAGTGAGTATGGCAAATATCCAGATGTACACCATCGACAGCGGCGCATCCGTCCCGAATTTATAAATTAAAAGTCCGCACAGGCTGAGCAATAAGCCAGGCAAAACCGGCAAAAAAGTTCCGATGATGCCGAGTACGAGCAAAACAAGGCTGACCAAGGTGATTAAAGTAGTGTCCATTTCAGGTGGTAAATTTTGTTAAATGTACTGATAAATCAGGGAAAGACAAACAGATTGCGTACTTTTGCCTGCATGAAAAACGAGCTGAAAGAAACGAAAAACTTTCTGGAAAACATCAGTGATGTGATTCATTATACTGTGCGGGATTATTTCCCGGACGGCTGGGTTCTGGTCTTCCAGATCTTTTTCAAATTCGCCTTTTTTGTTGTTTTAATCTGGTTGGTGGATTTTATCTGCAGACTGGTGATCAACAGCTTCTTCCGCCTTTTTTACGATAATGATAAATATCCGGTTCTGAAATCGATTTACGCGGCGAAGATTACCAATTCCTTATCGCACCTGATCGCTTTACTGTTTGCCTCCGGCACCGTAGAATCTTTTTTCGCGCGACATCCTCAAAGTCACGGCTTCCTGGAAAGGATGCTGATGCTGATTATCGTCATCGTAGTGGCCAATATGTTTTACAAAGGGCTGAACGCGCTGCGGAACTTTTACATGATCAAAAAGGAGTATTATAAGATCATCGCACTGAATGCCGTTTCGCAAACACTGAAAACTTTCGGGATATTTGTTTCCACGGTCGTTGCCATATCGGTGATCTTTGGAATCAGCGGTTCTACTATTGTCGGCAGTTTGGGTGCTATTACGGCCGTGCTGGTTTTGGTTTTCCGGGATACGATTTTAGGTTTTGTCACCGGTATTCACGTAGCTACATCCAAGAACCTGAAAGTAGGCGACTGGATCGGTATTCCCAAATACAATCTGGAAGGTACCATCGAAGATCTGAACCTTTTAACTACGAAAATCAAGAATTTCGATAAGACGATTTCCACTATTCCCACCTACGACTTGCTGACGACGGAAATCAGAAATCTACAGGTAATTTCCGAAAGCAACCGGCGCCGCATTAAGCGTTCTATCATTTTTAATATTAATTCGTTTGCGTTTTTAAGCCTGGAAAAAGTGGACGAGCTTTCGAAGGTGAACCTCATCCATTCCTATCTGACCCAAAAGAAAAAAGAACTGGAAAAAGAGCGAAGCCGGCTGGCCAACCCGGATCTGCTGATCAATGGCCGTCAGCTGACGAATATTGGCGTGTTCCGCGAATATGCTTTTAATTTTCTAAAGAACAACCCGAATATCGACCAGGAAAATCCGGTAATGGTGCGGCAGTTAGAGAATACGCCGCAGGGAATGCCCCTGGAGATCTATTGTTTCACCAATAAATCCGAATGGACTTCCTACGAGGAAATTCAGTCTGATATTTTCGACCACCTGCTCGTGGCCTCCAAGGAATTCGGGCTGGAAATTATGCAGTTCCATAAAATCTAAAAAACGATGACAAAGCTTAGCGTAAATATTAATAAAATAGCGACCATCCGCAATGCCCGCGGCGGCACGCTTCCCAGTGTAACCGAGGCGGCCGTCCGTCTGCAGAATTTCGGGGCAGAAGGCATTACCGTGCATCCGCGTCCGGATCAGCGTCACATTACGCGCCAGGACGTGTACGATTTAAAACCGCTGATTACCACTGAGTTTAATATTGAAGGTAATCCGCACCGGCCTTTTCTGGATATGGTGCTGGAAGTTAAGCCTGAACAGGTGACCCTGGTGCCGGATGCGGAAGATGCCATTACCTCCAATGCGGGTTGGGATTGCCGCAAACATGCCGGTTTCCTTAAAAATGTTATTGCCGAATTCAAGCAGGCAGGCATTCGCACGTCCATTTTTTTAGACCCTGATCCGGAAATGGTGCGCTATGCAGCGGAAACCGGAACCGACCGGATTGAGCTCTACACAGAGGCCTATGCCACCGGATATCCGCAAGATAAAGAAAAGGCGATTGCACCCTATATCGCCACAGCCGAAGAAGCGCAAAAATATAATCTCGGCCTGAATGCCGGCCATGATTTAAGTTTGGATAATGTTGCCTATTTCGCCCAGCAGATTCCGAACCTGCTCGAAGTTTCGATCGGGCATGCGCTGATCTCGGAAGCATTGTATATGGGTCTGGAAAATACCGTGCAGGCGTACCGTAAAAGGCTTGCTGTAGTTCGTTAAATATTGAAAATGGAAGTTTTACATTCAAAAATATATGGTGCCGGTCAGCCGGGAATTCCGTTATTGGTATTCCATGGATTATTCGGCATGCTGGATAACTGGGGCAGTTTCGGGCGCGAGCTTTCTGATGCGTTTCCGGTGCACCTGATTGATTTAAGGAACCACGGTAAAAGTTTTCACAGCGGAAGCATGTCCCATACCGATTTGGCAGATGATATCCTGCGCTATATGGAGGCTCATCAGATTCCGAAGGCTAACATCCTCGGCCATTCCCTCGGTGGGAAAGCTGTGATGCAGTTTGCTTTAACCTATGGCGACAAAGTAGAAAAGCTGATCGTGGTTGATATTACGCCGAAAGCTTATCCGCCACATCACCAGGGAATTATGAAAGCACTGCAGAGCGTGGATTTTTTGCAGGATACTTCGCGTCATGAAGTGGAAGATATCCTGGCGCAATACATCCCGGAGAAAAGTGTTATTCAGTTTCTCACCAAAAATCTGTACTGGACCGACGATAAACAGCTGAACTGGCGTTTCAATCTGCCCGTGCTCGCAGAAAAGTATGCGGAATTTGTTTCCAATGCGGTACGCTTTGGTACTTTTGATGGCCCCTCGCTGTTCATTGCCGGTGCCAGATCAAATTATATTTTACCACAGGATCATTTTCAGATCCGGCAGCAGTTTCCGAAAGCAGAAGTGGTTTCCATCGCCAATGCCGGACACTGGGTGCAGGCCGAAAACCCGACTGATTTCAACAGGGTGGTGCGCGATTTTTTAGCGGAAGAATAATAAACAAAACGAACTGATATGGTTTTGGTGACGGGAGCTACGGGTTTGTTGGGGCGCGTGCTTGTTTTGGATTTACTGAAGCAGGGCAGAACTGTTCGTGCCACTAAGCGGCACACCAGTAACCTCGACGATGTCCGCAAATCCTTTCGGTTTTATACGAACCAGCCGGACTTCTACTTTAATCAGATTGAATGGGTAGAAGTTGATTTTGAAGACCAGGACCGGCTGCAGGAAGTGTTACAAGGTGTTACTGAAGTCTACCACACGGCAGCGTTTGTCAGTTTTCACCCTAAATATAAAAGGCTGATGTACCGCAGCAACATCCAGGGTACGCGAAATCTCTTGTATGCCTGCGAGCAAAGCACGGTGCAGAAGTTTTGCTTTATCAGTTCCATGTCGGTTTTGGATGGGGCAAACGAGCAGGGATTCATTACGGAAGATTCCAACTATAACCCGAAGGAAGCACATTCGGCGTATGCAAGTTCCAAACATTTCTCCGAAATGGAAGTTTGGCGCGCATCTGCGGAAGGCATGCAGACTGTGATCGTGAATCCCGGCGTGATCATCGGCAGTGGCAACTGGCAATCCAGCAGCGGAACCTTATTCGACCGCCTTCGCAAAATGCCTCTTGTGCCGCCCGGCAGCGTAACCTATGTGGACGTGCGCGATGTTTCCCGGATTTGTATAGAACTCATGAACCAGAACGACTCCGGCGAACGGTATATCCTGGTATCCGAAACGGTGCCTTTTCCGGAAGTGGCCGCGCTGGTGCGTACATGCATTGGGAAAAAGCCGGCCGGCATTCTACCAAAGTGGGTTTTATATGCAGGCTATATTCTGAATTTGCTGTTGGGCTGGCTGATTCCTGCCCTGAGGATGCTTAACAAAGTAAACCTGGAAAGTATTACCGGTACGCGGATTGTTTCTAATGTGAAGATACGCGAACGACTGAATACCAGTTTTATACCGGTGCGTGAAAGCCTAGAATTTCATTTAAATAATTATTTGTCAGACCATCCTGAATTATGAACATAGCAGAACTGCTTAATAAGAATTGTGAACGTTTTCCGACCAAAGGAGCCATTGGTTTTAAGAAGAAAGATAAATGGACGGAGATCAGCTGGAACGCGTTCCGGCGCTTGGTGTTTAAAACAGCCAATGCGCTGCGCAGCAGCGGAATAGGGGAAGGTGACCGTGTGGCAATTTTCTCCGATAATTCTGCCGAATGGATTGTGATGGATCTTGCCGTGCTGGCACTGGGCGGCATCACCGTACCGGTGTACGCGACCAATACAGAAGAGCAGGCGGCTTACATCTTAAAGGAAGCGGCGTGCAAAATAATCCTGACCGGAAATCAGGAACAATATGATGCGGCGGCGAACTTGCTGACCGGTGGCGAAACGGCTCTGGAAAAAATTATCGTGGCTAAAAAAGCTACCTGGATAAAAAAAGAACATTCAGTCTATCTGGAAGATTTTATCAAAGAGGCAGATGAAAATTTTGAGATAATCGAGCGCCGGCCCGGCGAACTGGCCACCCTGATTTATACAAGTGGCACCACCGGTGTGCCGAAAGGCGTGATGCTCACCCACGGAAATTTCATTAGTTGTATTGAAGCGCATTTCGATTATTTTAAATTTAAAAATTTTGAAAATGAAGTCTCACTCGCGTTCCTGCCACTCACACACGTATTCGAACGCAGCTGGACTTTACTTTCCTTATTCGGCGGTGCCAAAGTGTACTTCCTGGAAAACACCAAGCTTATCGCCAGTGCACTGACGGAAGTGAAGCCGACCATGATGTGTGCGGTGCCGAGATTTTATCAAAAAATATACGCCGGCGTGCTGGAGATGGCAGCCTCCGGCGGCGGCCTGAAAAAGAAGATTTTTAACTGGGCACTGGAAGTGGGAACGCAGGCCGCGGAATACCGGCGCGTAAACAAAAAGATGCCTTTCCTGTTAAGATTCCGAACTCATCTGGCACATACGCTGGTCTTCAATAAAATTCATCAGAAAATGGGTGGTCGGCTTTGGTTTATGCCGTGTGGCGGTGCCTCTGTTTCGGCGGATGTAACCCGCTTCTTTGAAGCTATGGGGCACCACATTACCGTGGGCTACGGACTTACGGAAACCACGGCGACACTGACTGCTTTTCCGCTTGATCACTATATTCATGGTTCTGCCGGGCAACCGTTTGGCGACACCGAAATCCGGATCGGGGAAAATGATGAGATTCAGGCAAAAGGAAGTGGTATTATGAAAGGATATTACCTGAAACCTGAAGAAACTGCGGCGGTCTTCACAGAGGATGGCTGGTTCCGCACCGGTGACGCCGGAAAAATCGATGAAGAAGGAAACCTGACGATTACGGACCGCATCAAGGATTTAATGAAAACCTCGAACGGTAAATATGTGGTGCCGCAGCCGATTGAAAATATGCTGTCAGACAATAATTATATTCAGCAGGCGATGATCGTGGCGGAAGACCGTCCGTACGTCACCGCGCTGATTATTCCCAATTTTGAAGCGTTGCAACAGGAAATTGAGCGCAGGCGTTTGGCATTTACCAACTGGGCCGAGATGGTTAACACCGAAACCATCCGCGATCTGTACCGCCAGAAGATTGATGAAATTCAGCAGCACCTTCCGGGCTTCGAGAAGATTAAGAAATTTGTGCTGATGCCGTCGGAATTTGAAATCAGTACGGGCGAAATAACGCCCACACTGAAAGTAAAACGGAATGTGGTTCTGAAAAAATACGCAGCGCTGATCGAAAATATGTACAGCGGTAACCACTCAATTTAAAATATAATGACATCAACTCAAGATACAGCCATTTTTGAAGGACAACTTCCCAACGAAATTAAAGACTGCACGGTCCAGGCCGTTTGTCCGTCCAATATCGCACTGATAAAATACTGGGGAAAATATGAACCTCAGCTGCCGGCCAACCCCAGTATTAGCTATACCCTGAATCACTGCCGCACAGAAACGAAAATGGAATTTCAGGCGGGAAAACCATTTAGCGTGACTACCTATTTGTCCGGTGAAGCACAACCTGCCTTTGCTGAAAAAATTGAAAAGTATTTCCGTTCAATAGAGATTTATTTGCCGTGGATTCTGCAAGGTGCTTATACCATTCATACCGAAAATACCTTTCCGCACAGTTCCGGTATTGCCAGTTCTGCCTCAGGATTTGGTGCGCTAGCGCTCGCGCTGATGGAAATTGAAACCGAATTGTCGGGGTGCACGTGCAAGGACACATTGATGCAAAAAGCGAGTTTCCTGGCGCGGCTGGGGAGTGGGAGTGCCTGCCGCAGTTTATACAACGGTTTAATTGTTTGGGGCAAAACGGAAACCGTGGCGGCAAGCTCTGATTTATTTGCGGTTCCATATCCTGCCTCAGAAGTACATGCGGTCTTTCGCCGTTTTAATGACTGGGTGCTGCTGATTCATGAAGGTACCAAAGAGGTAAGCTCCACGGTGGGCCACAAGTTAATGGAAGGACATCCATATGCGGAGCGTCGTTTCCGCGAGGCGCATGAAAATATGGCCAAAATGCAGGACATTCTGAGATCAGGTAATATGGCTGCTTTCATCCGGTTGGTAGAGCATGAAGCACTGACTTTGCACGCGATGATGATGATGAGCGAGCCTGCTTTTATTTTAATGAAAAACGGAACACTCTCCGTCATCAACAAAATCTGGCAGTTCCGCAAGGAGACGCAGTTGCCACTATTCTTCACCCTGGATGCCGGTGCCAATGTACATTTGCTCTTCCCTGATAATAATGAGTCTGTAAAAATTCAGGAGTTTATTTTAAAAGAACTGATGCCGTTTGCGGAAAACCGCGGATTGGTGAAAGACAGTATTCACTTTTAGATACCGAATTAATACCCATAAAATAAAACCTGCCGGAGCGTATCCGGCAGGTTTTTCTATATATAAATGGTGTTTGTGTTTAGATTCGTTCAGGAATGAGTTCTTCCTCTTCAGCGGCGTAGAGATAGCGTTCCTTACTATCGTCCAGTTCTTCCATCCATTCCGTATGGTGCTCAGCAGCCATCGTGCCGGTAACCACGCTCTGATAGGTTTTGTCGCGGTAGGTCAGGATGTTTTCTTCCTTGTCCTCCAGCCATTCCTTGAACATAGCCGCTACTTTATCCACACTGAAATCCGGATAATCGGACATGCTCAGTAAATCTTTAATATAATCTGACTGGAAATCCACATGTTCCGGACCTGTGACAGCCTCCTCATTTGCTTTCAACCATTTGTCCATATCGATACGGCGTTCCGCTTCAGAAGGGATTTCCAGCTTGTCCATCATGAAATCACGGGCCACCCAGGCCTGGGCATCAAACATATTAAAGGTATAATACTGATCCTGCATTCCCAGATAAATTAACTGAGGCAACGCATTGAAGAAAATACCTTTGTACAAATGATCAGGATACAGATTGTTTTTGGTTTTCAGTCGAAGTTCATCCGGCAGAAACGGGAATTTATGCTGATAACCGGTGCACATGATCACAGCGTCATACTCTTCGCTGCTGCCATCTTTAAAGAAAGCTTTGTTGTCCTCAAAATGGGTGACCAGCGGACGTTCCTCAATACCTTCCGGCCAGTCGTGCCCGATTGGGTTGCTTCTGTAGCTTAAGGTGACGGACTGCGAACCGTGCTTGTAACACTGGATTCCGATATCTTCCGCGGAATAGCTGCTGCCGATCAGGAGCAGGCGACGGTCCTTAAACTGGTCTGCACCACGGAAATCGTGTGCATGCATCACCGTGCCCGGGAAGTTTTCGATCCCTTTGAAATAAGGCATATTCGGAGTGGAGAAGTGACCGGAGGCCACAACCAGATAATCGAATTCTTCCTCATATGTTTTGTTGATTTTAAGATCGTCCAGGATTACTTTAAATTTTTGCGTGTCCTCATCAAAGGAAACCCAGCGCACGGTGGTATCAAACCGGATATAATCGCGCGCACCGCTTTTCTTGATACGGCCCTCGATATAGTCAAACAGCACCGGACGCGGCGGATAAGAAGAAATCGGTTTTTTAAAATGCTCATCGAAAGAATAGTCAGAAAATTCCAGACACTCTTTCGGACCATTGGACCACAGGTACTTATACATACTGCCGTGGATCGGTTCGCCATACTTTCCGACACCGGTACGCCAGGTGTAATTCCACATGCCACCCCAGTTGCTTTGTTTTTCAAAACACACGATTTCGGGAATTTCATTTCCCTTCGCCTTCATTGCTTCAAAAGCGCGGATCTGTGCCAGGCCACTGGGACCTGCTCCAATAATACCAACTCTTTTGTCTTTCATACTCGTACTCATAAAAATTTTATATTTTAAATATTACACAGAAAATCCCTTCCAAAAAGGAAAATACTGTAACGGACTTAAATTAGTTTTAAAGCTGTGTCGAACAGCTGATGGTGCCATCAATACAGGTGCTGCCACTAAAGCAGTACGGTTCGAGGCAAGGCTTTTCAAAAGAAATGAAAAGTAGTTATGTTTGCAATATACGAAAAATTTTGCGTAATTCCTAATAAGACGGTCTCTTAAAGTCCATTATGTCTGCAGTTTATAAAGCTTGTAAACTACAAAAAAGGCTGGTAACTAACTGACTGTGGGGAAAGTAAACGCATAAAAAAGCAGCGTGAACCTGTCACGCTGCCCATTGGTAAAATAAGGTATGAAGTTATAGGAGAAGGCGTTCCCACGCACCCTGGATATTGTTTTCTTTTAATAATTCCTTAGCCTGCTGATGGATTTCCGCTTTAGCTGAAAAACTACCTTGCGGGAGTGCTTCTGTGTTTGCCAGCATGCCCAGATCATTCCCGGTAAAAACGGTGCTGCTCAGAATTTCAGGCGGCAGTCCGTCAAAGCCGATTCCTTTTGTTGCCAGAGGTTTAGGGACTTCAAACATATTATCAGTGTTATTCCGGGAGTACCAGTTGCCACCCAGTCTCGCTACGAGATCGAGTTTCAGGCCATCCAGTTTGCCGTTTTCGTCCAGGTATTCGGTGCGAACATGCAGGGCAATTACTTCGCAAATGACCAGATTTCCGGCACCGCCACCCGTGCCCAGTTCTTTTATCTCTAACACTTTGCACTCCAGATTCACAGGACATTCAGCAATGAGCTTCGGCTTTACTTTCTCCGCGTCCTGCATCGTGAGCCCGGCTTTAATAAACTCATTGGTGTCGGCGTCATATTCCGTAGAAGCTAAAGAAATCTGCTGAACAATCGGATAATTGACAATGCCAATCACTACTTCCGGCACTGCACGCACATTTTCCAGCGTGTGTTTTGTGGTATTATCGCGCACGCGGCGTGCCGGTGAGAAGATGACCACCGGCGGATTGGAACTGAACATATTAAAGAAACTGAACGGACTCAGGTTACTGCGTCCCGCGGCATCTACAGTGGAAGCCAGCGCAATCGGCCGCGGCGCAATGGCGGTCTGCAACAGAAACTGCAAATCCTGCCCCGACACCTCAGCCGGGTAGATAGTCTTCGTCATGGCTCAGGCTTTTGCCGGTAAAACTTTTCCGGTTACTTCCCCGAAGCCGACGCGCACGCCATCTTTCTCCGCATAGCCGCGCATAATCACCGTGTCCATATCATGGATGAATTTTCGCTCGCTGCCATCTTCCAGTTTCAGCGGGTCGGTGCCGCGCCAGGTGAGCTCCAGCATGGAACCAAAAGATTCTTTGTCCGGACCGGAAATAGTTCCGGAGGCGTACAGATCGCCTACTTCCACATTGCAGCCGTTCACTGTATGGTGCGCCAGCTGCTGCGCCATGTTCCAGTACATGTACTTATAATTGCTTTCGCAAATAAGGGTTTCCCGGCCGCCTTCCGGCTGCAGGAGCACCTGCAAATTAATATCGATGTTGCGCTTGCCATCGGTTTTTAAATAATCCAATACCTCAGGTTCCTGCCTTGGAGTTTCTGTGCGGAAAGGCGCCAGCGCTTCCAGCGTGACAATCCATGGTGAAATGGAGGAACAGAAGTTTTTCCCTAAGAAGGGTCCAAGCGGAACATATTCCCAACTCTGGATATCACGCGCTGACCAGTCATTAAATAAAACCAGACCGAAGATCGCACCCTCTGCCTCTTTCGCGCTGATGGAATCGCCCATTTCTGTATTCTGGTTTACTACAAATGCCATCTCCAGTTCGAAATCCAATTGTTTACACGGCCCGAACACCGGTTTATCAGCGTCGGCAGGTTTCATCTGTCCTTTCGGGCGGTGGAATTCCATCCCGGAAACCACGATAGAGGAAGCACGGCCGTGATAGCCCACCGGTAAATGTTTCCAATTTGGCAGGAGCGCGTTTTCTTCGCCACGAAACATTTTGCCGACGTTCGTGGCATGCTCGATGCTGCTGTAAAAGTCGGTGTAGTTCGGCACGTGGAGCGGCATAATCATCTGAACGCTGTCGGCCGGATGCAGGCATTCCTGCAAATGTTCTTCATTTTTCGCTAAGTCGGATCCCGCGGCGAAGAGCTGCTGCAGACGTTCGCGTACAGGAACGGTTACCCCTTTTCCTAAGCCGATAAATTCATTGAGCGTATAGGCTTCAAAGATATTTTCCTCCAGACCTGTGATTCCGTCGAGGTATCCCAGTTCATATACCGCTGCCAAATCAGCAACCTGGTCACCGATGCGCGTGCAGCAGGCAATATATTCATTATTAAAAACACCCACACCAAACGGGATATTGTGGATGGAAAAATCAGAGTTTTCAGAATAGTCAATAAATGATTTCATAATAGTATTTAAAAGAAAGTACCGCCCGCACCGGGCGATACTTTGTAGTGCCATTAATTTAATTTAGCTTTTGCTCAGCGCTTTCTCGTCAATCCAGCGCTCGCGGGTATTAACATCGATGAGATATAAAATTTTCTTTTGTTTGTTTAGAAGCAGTGTACGCGTGATGGGCATGGCAATCTTCCGGCCTTCCAGTTTGTCCGCTCTCAGGGAAATTATCTGCTGCGGTGTGCGCACATAATCGCCGCTGAAAACATTGGAGGTGCTTTGTCCGGTTGCCTTGTCATCAAATACTTCCACGTAGGTAGCAGCATTTCCTTTTAATACGATGAAGTGCCGTTCCGTGTGGTCATCAAATTCTTTAATTAAGACAAATCTGCGGTCATCTAAATTCTCACCGGCGAGATTCTTCGCAAAGCCGCGCCTTTCTTCCAGTTTAGTGAGGATATCATTGATCGCGCCGTATTGCGCCTGCGCCATAAATCCTGCCAGAAGCAGCAGGGTCGCCAGCAATTGTTTTTTCATCATTGTTTATAAATTTCCGCGGCGGGCCTGTTCTCTTTCCAGTGCTTCAAAAAGTGCCTTAAAGTTTCCGGCGCCAAAACTCTGGGCTCCGTGGCGTTCAATGATTTCATAAAACAGGGTAGGGCGGTCTTCCACCGGTTTGGTAAAGATTTGCAGCAGGTATCCTTCTTCATCATGGTCAATCAAAATGCCAAGTTCCTGCAGTTTTTTAATGTCTTCATCAATATTGCCAACGCGCTCAGGAACCATTTCATAATACGCTTCGGGTGGTGGCGACAGGAATTCCACGCCGCGCGCTTTCAGTTCAGTCACCGTACGGATGATATCTTTGGTGGCCACCGCGATGTGCTGTACGCCTTCGCCTTCATAAAAGTCCAGGTATTCTTCCACCTGAGATTTTTTCTTTCCTTCGGCGGGTTCATTAATAGGAAATTTGGCGTATCCGTTTCCATTGCTCATTACCTTCGACATCAGGGCCGAATATTCGGTGTTAATCTGTTTGTCATCAAAGCTCAGAATATTCACAAAGCCCATCACTTCCTCGTACCAGCGCACGACCGGAATCATGCGGTCCCAGCCTACATTCCCCACACAGTGATCCACGTAAAGCAAACCTACATCCGATGGATTGTAATCACTTTCCCATTTCTCATAGCCCGGCATAAAGGCGCCGGAGTAGTTTTTTCTTTCGATAAACATATGAACCGTTTCACCATAGGTATAGATGCCCGACATGCGTACTTCGCCGTGCTCATCTGTCAAAGTCATCGGTTCCAGATACGGTTTACCGCCTCTTTTGGTTGTTTCCTCAAATGCAGCATACGCATCTTCCACCCATAATGCCAGAACTTTCACACCATCGCCGTGGGTTCTTTGATGTTCACAAATCGGTGAATCTGATTTCAAGCCAGACGTTAAAACCAGTCTGATTTTTCCCTGTTGCAGAACGTAGGAAGCGCGATCGCGCACGCCCGTTTCCGGTCCTGCATACGCCACGGACTGGAAGCCGAAGGCTGTTTTATAATAGTGTGCTGCCTGCTTGGCATTGCCCACATAGAACTCGATGTAATCTGTTCCGTTGATTGGCAGAAAATTTTCGGCCTGCGCAATCTTTTCAGCAAATGTGAGTGTTGACATGTGTTTTTCTTTTTATATCCTGCAAATTACAAAAATTTGAATTTGTGAAAAGTCACCATTAAAAACGAAAAAAGCCTGCACAAAAGAGGCAGGCTTTAGCAACTTGAAACATCATCATTACCGAACGGCCGTCTGGAATCGGTTGAACGCTGCTTCTTCCAGCATTTCACGGTCATCCGGGTGCGAGATTTCAATCAATGCTTTCGCGCGCTGGCGAAGATTTTTGCCATAGAGATAGGCAACACCATATTCCGTTACAACATAATGCATGTGGCCGCGTGTGGTCACCACGCCGGCGCCCTGTTTCAGGAAAGGCGTAATGCGCGGCACTCCTTTCTTCGTGCGTGAGGAAATGGCAATAATGGGTTTTCCGCCCTCGGATAAAGCAGCTCCACGCATAAAGTCCATCTGACCTCCGATACCGCTGAACTGATACGTGCCGATAGAATCCGCGCAAACCTGTCCCGTAAGGTCGATTTCAATTGCGGAGTTAATGGCGACCATCTTCTTATTTTTCATAATATTAATCGGATAGTTCACATGCTCCACATCCATAAATGCGAAAGACGGATTGTCATCAATGTAATCATACAAACGGCGGGTCCCAAAGGCAAAACTGGTAATGGTGCGGTTGGAGTGGGTGCCTTTGAATTTATTGGTAATCACATCATTGGCTACCAGATCCACAATGCCATCGCTGATCATTTCGGTATGAATACCGAGATCTTTGTGGTTGTTAAGGCATTTCAGCACAGCATCCGGAATGGTCCCGATACCCATTTGCAGCGTTGAGCGGTCGTCAATCAGCTCGGCAACATTCTTCCCGATAAGCATTTCTTCTTCACCGACTTTCGCGCCATAATCAATGGTGAGCAATTCTTCTTCGTGCCAGACCATTTTACTGATGCGGCTGTAGTGAATCATACCGTCGCCATGCGTTCTGGGCATGCGCGGATTAACCTGTGCAATAATGATTTTTGCATTGTCCACTGCGCTTCGGGAGATATCAACCGAAGTTCCCAGGGTACAATATCCATGGGCATCCGGCGGAGAAACTGTGACCATTGCCACATCGATCGGCATTACATTATTTTTAAAAAGCGTTGGAATTTCACTTAAAAATACGGGCACGAAATCACCGCGCTCGGAGTTCACGGCTTCACGCACCGGTGTAGAGACAAAAAGAGAGTTGATATAAAAACTGTTCTGATATTCCGGTTTTGCAATTTCCACCCGCCCCTGCTGGGTAATGGAAACAAATTCCACATCGCGCAGCCGGTCGGCTTGCTTTGCCAGCGCATCGATCAGCAGATTGGGAGTACAGGCACTGCCATGGGAAAAAATTCGGTCGCCACTTTTCACTACGCTTACAGCTTCGTCAGCACTGACAAATGAAATCATATCGGTTGTTATTTACGTGTTTTTATTGTTAATCAAAAATAAGGTTAATGCTGCTCAGTACAGGTGAGCAAAGTCAGGTTTCGGGCAAATAAAAAGATGATATTTATTACTCCTGCAGCCGGTCTTTTTGGCCATGATTATTTTCTTCCAGCCACGAAGTGAGATAAGAAGGATCTTCTATCTTCATGGCTTCCTCCGTAATCTGAAACGGACGGAAGGGATCTACCATGACGGCGTATTCCTCGGTGAATTTTTTACCAATACTGCGTTCCATGGCACCGGGATGTGGACCATGCACGACACCACCGGGATGAAGCGTAAAATCCATTAAGTCAATATGATTGCGACTCATGAAATCTCCTTCGGTATAAAAAAGCACTTCATCTGAATCGATATTGGAATGATTGTACGGCGCGGGAATCGCCTGCGGATGGTAATCATACATACGCGCCACAAAAGAGCAGACTACAAAATTGTGCGCTTCGAAATTCTGGTGAATCGGTGGCGGCAGGTGGATCCGGCCGGTAATCGGCTCAAAATTTTTAATGCTGAATTTGTATGGATAGAAATAACCGTCCCAGCCCACAACATCAAACGGATGCGTGGCATAAATAAAATCCCAGATTTGATTTTGTTTTTTGACCCGGATCAGGAAATCGCCTTTTTCATCAACCGGTTCCTGAAATACAGGTGCTACCATGTCGCGTTCACAGAAAGGCGAATGTTCCAGAAGTTGCCCGAATTCGTTGCGGTAGCGCTTCGGTGTGTAAATAGGCGAATGACTTTCAATAAACATGAGCACATTCTCTTCGCCTTTAAGCTCAATAGTATATATGGTGCCGCGCGGAATGATTAAATAATCACCCGGCACAAACGGTAAATCGCCCAGAAAGGTGTGCAGAATGCCTTTGCCCTGATGAACGAACAAAAGCTCATCACACTCCGCATTTTTATAGAAATAATCAGTGGAGCGGCGTGGTTTGGCAAGGCCCAGTTTCAGGTCATTATTAATCAGCAACACCTTGCGGCTGTCCAGGAAATCGTCTTCCGCGGAAACATTCATTCCCTTGAACATGCGCGGTGTCACATTGCGGCTGACGGCGATCCGGGGCGTCACATCCTTTGGTTCACCAATGCTGCGAATCTGCGTGGGACGATGGATATGGTATAACAAGGACGAAATACCGTGAAATCCTTCGGTCCCGAAAAGCTGTTCATAATAAAAGCGATCGTCGGGTGATTTAAAAACGGTGTGTCTTTTTGGTGGAATAGTGCCGACCTGCTGATATCTCATGGGTTACAATTTAAGCGTAGTAAATTTAACCATTTTAGAAATAACAGAAGAAAGGCTGCCGGAATCTTACGAACAGGATGACTGAATGCTTACTGAATTTCTGTCAGTGATTCGTAAAACGGTTCTTCCATAATGCCGAACTGCTGCGCCAGCAATTGCAGTCCTATTATATTTTCTAGTGCGGCGGTGGGAAACGAGACCGGCACGGGACCAATCGGGCTTTCCATCATATCTGATGAGATTAAAATGCGCGCCTCATAAGTTAGTTTGCGAAAAAAAGTGGAGGTTTCCCAGTTGCAATCAGCGAAGGGCGTCGGGAATATCAGTACGCCACCATCCGAAATAAAAGGTACAGCCGCGGAAAGCATATCATCCGTACAGCTGCTGCCTGCAAACAGGATATTAGGTTTTGCAGTTGAAACTGCCTCAGCATTTGCGGTATATTGAACCAGAAAGTCACCAGTTTCTGCCGCCTTCGCAGAAGTTGCAGTCTGGATGCCATGAAAATCCAAAATCCGCAAAAGTAAGTCTGCTGATTCACTGTTGGTATCC
Source organism: Chryseobacterium salipaludis (assembly GCF_022968825.1). Lineage (GTDB taxonomy): Bacteria > Bacteroidota > Bacteroidia > Flavobacteriales > Weeksellaceae > Kaistella > Kaistella salipaludis. The sequence goes on along the minus strand of NZ_JALHKS010000001.1, from coordinate 512,053 downwards.
AGCAGCAGAACACGGGTTTTCTTTTTTTTCATCTGAATTACCGGGCAGGTGCGGGCTGCACTTTTTCTTCGATTATTTTCTGAAAGACAGCGGCTACGTTATTCCAGCGTTCACGGTCCGGATCCATAATATCGGACGCATTGCTTTTGCTACCGGAGTTCGGCCCTTTCTTCACGTTGATGGCTATGGCAATATTGTCGTACTGCTTTTTGTAATCCTCCTGAATAGTTCGGAAATTATTGGTAGTTAAAACGGTTTCAATGACCTTCAGATCGTGTGTGCTTAGCCTGAAATTCTTTTTGATCTTCTGCATGCGTCCCTCAAAGGAATAATGCGCCTGGTGGCCTTTGATCCATAAGTTTTCATAAATCGGATCAAAACCGCCGCTGCGGGCATAGCTGTAATCAAAATTGGTATAGGGCTTCTTGGTGGCACAAGAGGCCAGCAGTATAACAGAAAATAAAAAAATAAGTTTCTTCATGCGATCAGTTGCTTTTTGGGTTGGCAGCTTTCTGAGCTTTCAGTTCTTCATCATATTCGTGGAGCACATTGAAATCCTCGGTCTGTTCGATAGCGACCATAATTTTATTCAGAATTGTTTGTGCATTATCTTCATCATAATCAATGTCGATGGGTGGTTTAAATTCCATCGTCGGTTTCACACCGGTCACCTTAACTTTTAATCCTTTTTTATCGAAAGCGCGACGGAAACCGTTAATTTTAATCGGAACTACAATCGGTTTCTGGTTCTTCACCAGTTTTGCGGTTCCCTTTCGGCCCTGCGCAAAAGCGGAAGTAGTGCCTTGCGGAAAGGTAATTACCCAGCCGTTATCCAGCGCTTTCATAATGTTTTCAACCTCGGTTAAATCCACCATTCGGTTCACATTCTGACCTTCGGCACGCCAGGTTCGCTTCACCGTAACAGCGCCGGCCAGCTTAAATATTTTAGTCATTAAACCCTTATTCATGGTTTCTTCTGCCGCGACATAATAGAAATCCACTTTGGGATTAAGAAGGTATACCGGATTTTTAATGGAGTTTAAGTACCCATTGTTCACCGCACAAAAGGCGTGATACATGGCGGCCACATCCGCGAAATAGGTCTGGTGATTGGAGACGAACAGTACATTGGAATCCGGCAGGTCCACCAGATGTTCCGTGCCGCTGATTTTCAGTTTATTAAAGCCATTAAAGCGGCGGTAGGAAACGATTCCCAGTACGAAAATAATCAGTCGTTTCAGAAAATAAAGGTTTCCGAAAGCATCGGTAAATATGTTTTTTTTCGCCATTAGGGTAACTGCATAACAGGTGGCAAATTTACAAATTTTTAAGCAAGTGGCTGAATTCGCTCAGGATCATGGAAGTGGCACCCCAGATGATGTACCCGTTGAAATCTATAACCGGAACAGCAGCGCCGCGCGAGGACGGCAGCACGCGCATTTCCGGTTCCTGCGGCAGATCCAGCACGGCTGATACAGGAAATTCAATCAGTTCCGCGGCTTCGGTTTCCTGCAAAGCAAAAAGCGGGTTTTTACCGGTATAAGATACAAAAGCATTTACATAAAAGTTACTGGGTGGAATGTAAATCGGCGACAACTGGCGGATCATGCGTATGTAATACGGATCAATTCCCACTTCCTCGGACGTTTCTCTTTTCGCTGTTGCAGCAAAGTCGATATCGTAGGTTTCTTTTTTTCCGCCGGGTAGGGAGATTTGCCCGCTGTGCCGGTCGCGTTCATTTTTGCTGCGCACAATCAGTGGCAGGAACCATTCATCATTTTTCCAATACAGTAAAATATTTACTGCCGCAAATTTAGGATTGCGCTGCAGGATTTCCTCATACGTAAACAAAGGGCGGTAGGGCGGTGAATATATTTTATGCGCATTTTCACCCTGCAGGTCCGCTTCCCGGATTTTCGCCAACAAATTTCTGCCAAAATTTTTCATCTCTCAAATATACATAATTGCGCAGGCCAGGGCAGGTTAACAATTGTTAAAATAAAACAACCATTTAATTTTTCGTCGTGCGAATGAGAAGTTTATGTTACTGATAAACTTTAGAAAACAAAAATGAACCTGCGCGTGATTGTCCGGCTACTTGCGAATTCCTTTTAAATTTAGTTACTTTTGCAGTGTTTAAAGAGAAAAGGTGCCAACGAAAGAAATGATTTTTAATCCCGCTGATATTGCTGAAAGACTGAGTGAGCTTCCGGCAGATGAGCGGCTGATTGCATTTCTGAAAGTTCCCAAGCAGTACAAGGCTGATGTGTTTTCGCACCTGGATCCTGATTTCCAGGAAGATACCATTCGGGGTATTGGCAGTGAGCAGGTTTCGGAGATTCTGAATGCCATGTCGCCGGATGACCGTACCGCGCTTTTCGAAGATTTTCCGGATGAGCTGATCAAGTATTCCATTAATCACCTGAATCCGCAGGAAAGAAGGGTGGCGCTGAAACTGCTCGGTTATGATTCCGATTCTATTGCACGTCTGATGACGCCGTATTACATCCAGATCCGCAAGGAATGGACGGTGAAAAGATGTTTTGAACAGATAAAAAAAGTCGGCCGCAAGGTGGAAACCATGAACCACCTGTACGTGGTGGATGAAGCGAACCGGCTGATTGATGATATTGCCATCGGGTCTTTACTGCTGGCAGAAGAAGATACGTTGATTTCGGATATTACCGATAATCATTTCGTGGCTATTACCACGACCACATCCAAAGAAGATGCGGTTCCTTATTTTGAAAAATATGACCGTTCGGCTTTGCCTATTGTAACAGAGAATGGTGTGTTGGTGGGAATCGTAACCATCGACGATATCCTGGACCAGATTGCCCAGCAGAATACCGAAGATATTCAGAAATTCGGGGGTCTGGAAGCGCTGGATTTGCCCTATACCCAAACCAGCTGGACAGAAATGATTAAGAAGCGCGCCACCTGGCTCGTAATTCTTTTCTTTTCAGAAATGCTGACAGCCTCGGCGATGGGTTATTTTGAGCATGAAATTGAAAAGGCCGTGGTGCTGGCTTTATTTGTTCCGCTAATCATTTCCAGTGGCGGAAACTCCGGCTCGCAGGCGGCTACGCTGATAATCCGGGCGATGGCACTGCAGGAAATCACGCTTCGGGACTGGTGGTATGTGATGCGCAAGGAAATTATCTCGGGTTTATGTTTAGGCGGAATTCTGGGCTTCATCGGTTTCATCCGGATTATGATGTGGCAGAAAGCCGGCCTGTTTGACTACGGTGAATATTGGGTTTTTATTGCTTTGAGTATCTCTGTTTCGCTGGTTTTGATTGTTCTTTGGGGCACGCTTTCCGGCTCGATGATTCCGTTCGTGCTCAAAAAACTGAAGCTGGATCCTGCCACTTCTTCTGCGCCGTTCGTAGCTACCCTTGTAGACGTAACGGGACTGATTATCTATTTCAGTGTTGCCGGAATGTTCCTGGCAGGCAAACTTCTTTAAAAGAAATATCTGATGCGTATTGTTTCCCTGGTTCCCAGCATTACGGAAACCCTGTTTGATTTTGGACTGACGTCTGCTGAAGTCGTGGGACGCACTAAGTTCTGTATTCATCCGGCTGGGGAAGTGCAGCAGGTTGCCATAGTTGGTGGTACGAAAAACATTCATATTGATAAAATTGCAGCCTTACAACCGGACCTTATTATGGCCAATAAAGAGGAAAATGAACGCAGCCAGATAGAGGAACTTATGAAAACACACCGCGTGTGGGTAACAGATGTTTCGACCATTGCAGAAAATAAAATCTTTCTTTCTGACTTGGGAACGCTGCTGAATCAGCCGGATAAAGCGAAAGAATTTAGTAACAGCATTAATACAGCGCTGAGCGGTTATGCCTTAAAAAAACCGAAGACCGCCTATCTGATCTGGCAAAACCCAATGATGACCGTTGGGAATGACACTTTTATCCACGATATTTTGCGCACGCTCGGCTTCGAAAATATCTTCAGAAACCGCACGCGCTATCCGCAGATTGAAGAGGAAGACCTGACCGAAGCAGAACTTATTTTGCTGTCATCAGAACCGTATCCTTTCAAAGAAAAACATATCGGGGAAATGAAACAAAAATTTCCGCATGCACAGATTGAGCTGGTGGATGGCGAAGCTTTTTCCTGGTTTGGGAGCCATTTGGCAAGTGCCGGTCAGTACTTTGAGGAATTGCGCAGCAGACTTTTGAAATAGTTTAAAAACAAAAAAAGAGACTCAACGAATCTCTTTTTTTTAGTTTATGCTGGCCTTACGTGCAGCATTTCCTGTTTTATTCTTTTCTGCAATGATTCGCTGGCCTGAACCAACGGCAGGCGCACATAATTTTGAATAATGCCCATTTCAGCGAGCACAGTTTTAATGCCGGCCGGGTTTCCTTCGGCAAAAATCAGGCGTGTGATCTCAACCAGACGGTTATGAATTTTGTATGCTTCTGCAATATTTCCTTCAAATGCATGTTTCAGCATGTTTGTAAATTCCCGCGGATACGCCTGACCAATCACCGAGATGACGCCGTTTCCGCCTGCCAGCGTTACCGGCAAAGTAAACTCATCATCACCAGAAACCAAATTGAAAGATGAGGGTTTCAGGCGCAGGATATCAAAATATTGAAGAATATTGGGGGCAGCTTCTTTGATCATCACAAGATTCGGGAACTCTTCAGCCAACCGCAATGTGGTGGAAGCCTCGATGTTTTGACCGGTGCGGGAAGGGACATTATAGATGATAATGTTTTTCCCTGTTTGCGCCAGCATTTTATAGTGCTGATACAAACCTTCCTGATTTGGCCTGTTATAATAAGGTGAAACTGACAGAACTGCTGTGAAATCTGAAAGGTCCGTTTCTTCAATCTGCTTTTTAACTTCGAGCGTATTATTTCCCCCGATGCCGAGGACAAGCGGCAGCCGTTTATTATTCACTTTAATAATATGATCGATCACCTGTTGCTTCTCCTCTGCGGAGAGGGTTGCAGCTTCTGCCGTGGTTCCCAGCACCACCAGATAGTTCGTGCCGTTGCTGATGTTGTACTCGATTAACCGGGTGAGCGCATCGAAATCGATGGACCAATCCTGCTGAAAGGGCGTTACCAATGCCACGCCGAGGCCTTTGAGTTGATTCATTCCAAAGGTTTTTAAAGTCGTAAATGTACAAAATTTAAGCGGCGATTTTCCGTTGCTTTATTTTAGTTTATATTCATATCTTTATATTTGCAGGATGAGGAAAATATATTTAAAACACTCACTTTATGCGGCAGCAGCGCTGATGCTTGCAACTTCCTGCAAGGCACCGCTGGCGGTATCGGGGGTGCAGCCGGAACAAAATATATCCATTGCGGATGGCTTGCCGGAAGACCCGGAATTCAATAAAACCATTGCGCCATACAAAGCCGAGCTGGAAGGCATTATGAATACGGTGATTTCCTATACACCGGTAGACCTTACCAAAGCAGGAGATAACAGCAATCTCGGGAATCTGCTGGCAGATTACACTTTGGAAGGTGCAGAAACCTGGGCAAAAGCCAACGGTATTGCGCATATTGATGCGGCGGTGATTAACATCGGCGGAATCCGGACCACAATTGCGGCCGGCGATATTCACACCCGTCAGATTTATGAAGTAATGCCTTTTGAAAACGAGGTGATGATTATGAAGATGAAAGGTTCCGATCTGCAGGGACTTTTTGATTATTATCTTAAAACACAAGTAAATAATCCGGTCGCCCGCCTGCAGATCGAAACAGACGGAGACCAGATAACAAAGCAACTGATCGACGGCAAACCGCTGGACCCGCAGAAGACTTATTACATCGCGACTTCAGATTATCTGGCATACGGCGGCGACTACATGGACTTTTTTAAAAAAGGAGAAATGATCGGTACCGGCCTGAAACTCCGTGACCTCTTTCTGGAAAAATTTCAGGCAAATCCAAAAGTAACAGTGCCGGATGATGTGCGCCTGCTCTTTAAAAATAAAATTAAAAAATGAACAGAAAACAATTTCTGAAAACCATAGGCGGCGGAACATTGGCTGCCACGCTTGCACCCAATCTGATGTTTGGCGAAACCAGTTCTTTGCTGGAGGCTCCATCCTCGCGCAAGCTCACCGTACTTCATACAAATGATCAGCACAGCCGCATTGAACCCTTTGATGCCAGTTATACCAAAAATCCAAATCAGGGCGGATTTGCCCGGCGGGCTGCACTGGTGCAAAAGATTCGCAAAGAAGAAAAGAATGTACTGTTGCTGGATTCAGGAGATACCTTTCAGGGAACGCCTTATTTTAATTTCTTTGGTGGTGAACTGGAATTCAAACTGATGTCCATGATGGGATATGACGCTTCCACCATGGGGAATCACGATTTTGATAATGGCCTGGAAGGATTCAAAAAAGTATTGCCTAATGCAAAGTTTCCCTTCCTGTGCGCCAATTACGATTTTAAAAACACCATGCTGGAAGGACTCACGCAACCGTATAAAGTGTTCGATAAAAACGGGATCCGCGTCGGCATTTTTGGTGTCGGGATTCAACTGGCGGGCCTGGTAGGCAAAAAGCAATACGGCGAAACTGAATATCTCGATCCGGTGGAAATTTCCCAGCATTATGCAGATTTGCTTCGTAAAGAAAAGAAGTGTGATCTGGTGATCTGCCTGTCGCACCTTGGCTACGATTATGATAAGGAACCGAATAAAATTTCGGATAAACATCTGGCCGCGCAAACCGAGGGAATTGATGTCATCTTAGGCGGTCACACCCACACGTTCCTGCCCGAACCGCAAGTATTTCAAAACAAAGCTGGGAAAAATATGCTGGTGAATCAGGTGGGCTGGGCCGGGCTGCTGCTGGGTAAAATTGATTTTTATTTTGATAAGCACCGCCAGGTTCACAATATTTCCTGGCACAATCAGGTTATAGATGATCGCATCCTTGCTTAAATTATGAAAAAACTCTTCCCGGTTCTGTTTCTGTTATTTTGCCTGCATTCCGCAGCGCAGCAAATATCTTCCAAGCGCTGGACAGATTTGTTTTCGTACAATAACGTGCTCGCGATCCGCGATGACGGTAACAGGCTGGTAGCTGCAACAGAAAACGGATTGTTTTTTTATACGCCGCAAACAGGGGAGATCTCTAAGCTTTCTAAAACCAATGGTTTACATGAGGTTAAAATCTCTGCTTTTGATTTCAACGGCGAAATCGGGTATGGATTGATTGGCTATAAGTCCGGGGCCTTGGATGTCATTACGCCGGAAGGAATTACGTATGTGGTTGATATTCCGCTGGCCACCGGTTATATGGGCGATAAAAAGATCAATCATATATTCATCAGCGGCAAAACTGCGGTAATCTCCTCAGGATATGGCGTTTCTTTATTTAATCTTGAAAATAAGGAATTTGGTGAGTCCACTTTTTTCACTAATGGAGCCGGCTTTGATGAGGCTAAGAAAGCAGTGATTTTTAATGAAAATATATACGTCATCACTACCGGTGGTATCAAATCGAAAAGTCTGGCTGCAAATGATTTCCCTGTCTACAGCACCTGGAATCCTTTTAAAAGTGGTGTTTATACAAATATAACGGCAACGAACGTAAGTTTATACTATACTACCGGGAATGCCGTATATACGGAAGCCGGAACTACAGTAGGCGCCGGATTTGGTGAGATACAAGATCTGTCGGTTTCGGGTGCGAATGTTATTGTCGCAGATGCAAATCAAATATCTGTTTTCAATGAAAGCGGGCAGCAATTAGAATCTTTATCAGGTCAAAGTTTTACCACCGGATTTTATTTTAACAATCAACTGTACGGCGGTACTAAAACTTCCGGGATTACCGATCAGGCTAATGAGATGATTAAACCGGATGGGCCGTATAGCAATGTTTCGTATAAAATTACGATGTTGGGAGACAAATTTTTTGTTTCTACCGGTAAACGGAAAGACCGTCTGAATAATGCGAATGCGGATCCGAACAATCTGGGATTTTATTATTTTAATGGCACAAAATGGTATTATTCTTCATTCTTTCTGAACAATCCGCCTCGTTTAAATGTACTCGATGTAGCAGCCAATCCATCTGATCCCGCAGAAGTTTTTTTTGCAAACTATAGTCAGACCACCGGGCAGGGGATTTATAAATTTAGATTTAATGAGACGATTGAAGATTTCGAACCTCAGAAATACTATAACTTCAATCAGACCGTAGGAGCAAGTTATAACCGACCGGCCGGGCTGGTGTTTGATGAAAACAGTTTGCTTTTAGGAACCCTGGCTTTTTATAATGGAACTACTGAATCCGCTTATTTTACCTATGACCGTGCTGCCGATACTTTTAAATTTAAAAGCATCAATGTAAGCGAAGGTGCGCAAAAACCTTTAATCGCTGAGGGATATATCTGGTACCCGGTGCCGCGCTCTACACACTTATCCGTTATTGATTATAAAAAAACAGCGACTTTTTCCGATGATCAGTTTTTTGCAGTGGTAAAAAATAATGGCTTGCCCTCCAATGCAGAAGGAGTTATTTCCGTGGTGCTGGATAAAACGGACGACGCCTGGATAGGAACAGATCGTGGATTGCGCATTTTGCGATCAGCGCCTTCTGCTGTAAAGAACAATCCGCAGGCAGAACCCATCATCATCGAAGAAAACGGCGTCGGGGAAGAACTTTTTCGCGATACCGAAATTTTGCAAATCGCCGTGGATAACGGAAATCAAAAGTGGGTATCTACCGAAGGCGGTGGTGTCTTCTATCTGAGCGCGGACGGAACTCAAACCAAACTGCATTTCACCAAAGAAAACTCACCGCTGCCGACCAACAGTGCAACTGATATTAAAATAGATCCAAAAACCGGCAAAGTATATTTCGCTACCCTCGACGGCATTGTCGTTTACCAGGGTGATGTGCTGGAAGTAACCGAAAATTTTGGTGATGTCCTGGTATATCCAAATCCTGTGGTGCATGCTCAGTTTAAAGGCAATGTGAAAATCCGGGGGCTGGCCGCCAAAACCAATATCCGGATTACAGACGCCGCCGGAAATCTGGTCCATCAGGCGATAGCCCGCGGCGGCTCTTATGAATGGAACTTACTGAATGGTCGCGGGACTCGCGTTGCCAGCGGCGTGTATTTTGTTCTGATGACCAACGAAGACGGAACCGATACAGCTACAGCCAAAATTGCCGTCGTGAACTGATGGAAACCTACAACTCTTATTTACTTTCTTATTTAAAATACGGCGATCACGATGCCATCCTGCATTGTTTCACAGAAGATCACGGTTACCTGAGTTTTTTTGCCAGAGGAATCTACGCGGCGAAGAATAAAAAGAAACCTTATCTCTTTCCCTTAAATCAGCTATTCATTACCGTGTCGCGCCGTGGTTCCCAAGATACCATGTTGCGGATGAGCAAAATAGAAAGTACCGGCAGTTTTTACGGTGACCAAAATATTGCGGTAAGCACGGTGCTCTTCTTCGTTGCAGACTTTCTCAATCAGGTGCTGCGCGATGAAGGTGCCAATGGCCGTTTATTTCTTGAAATAGAAGCCGTACGTGAAGCTATTTCTTCCAAGAAGTCTGATGCTTATCTGGCCTTTATTATCCGGTATTTGCAAATCTCAGGTGTTGCGCCGCTTTCTGGTTCCAAACCTTTTCTTAATCCGGAAAGTGGCGTTTTTGAAGATGAAATTTCCCACACTTTTTTTGATGAACAGATCTCAGCCATCTGGCAGCAGTTTTTAAAAGCCGACCCTATTTATAATGTCACATTAAAACGCCGGCAACGCAGCGCTTTCCTGGATTCGCTGATGTTGTACTGTCAATACCACATTACCGGTTTTCATATCCCGCAGTCGCTGGCTGTGGTTCGTGAAATCTTTGATTAAAAAAACGCTCCTGCGGTCAGCAGAAGCGTCTAGATTTTTATAAAAGATTCCTTACGGTCTTGTCATTGATTTATATACCTGGAAATTAAAAACAAAACTTCGGTTGCGCAGGGAAATATTATTGTAATTAAAATGAGCATCGCGCGCAAAAGCAGCCCGGGAAGGCACTATGATCACGCCCTGCAAATTATAATCAGCATCTTCCGGCAGATCGAACGCTTTAAACTTCTGTAAAGCTTCGCGGAACCCCTCGATTTCGTAATAGCTGCGCTCCTTGGCAACACCGGCAGAGGCGGCGTCCAGCACACTTTGTTTTACGTAATAATAAGCAGGGTCTTCCTGTGGAACGCCCGTTTGCGTCAAGGTATTAATAAAAGGGTAGGGGGAATTAAATCCTACTTTACCTTCCGTTTCGGTAGCGACATAGGTCATGATGCTACCCATTAAATGAATGATATCCGTGCTGCCAATTGGAGTTCCCGGCTCAGGCTGTGCGCCAGGACGCACGATATATACCACACCTGAAGGCAAAGTTACCGGTTCCATATCGATCAGCTTCACATTTACCGTGTCTCCTTCCGCAAAATCTTTCACATTGCCTTTGCTGTCCAGATAATGCGTCTGCAGGTATTTCTGGACCGCCTGGTCATCATAGGAATTCTGTGTTGTCATTTCCACCTCAGGAACAATGGTATCTTCATCTTTACGGCAGGAAACCGTAGCCAGGGCAAACATCACGAGGCAGAGGATTGCTTTTTTCATAAGTATATTATCAGTAAATTGCTGCAATTAAAAGTCCAGCAAAAGTATAAATAAAATATGAGAATCGATAAGTTTTTATGGTGTGTGCGTTTTTATAAAACAAGAAGCCTGGCTGCTGATGAAATCAAGAAAAACCGTGTGTCGATCGGCGGGCAAACCGTAAAATCATCCCGGGAGGTGAAAGAGGGCGACCTGATCACCATCCGAAAGAACCAGATCGATTACCAGCTGAAAGTCCTGCAGTTCCCGAAAAGCCGCGTAGGCGCGAAACTGGTCGCAGATTATATTGCCGACCGCACCGCACCGGATCAGTACGAACTGCTGCAGATGCGCCGCCTCAGCCAGGAGCACTACCGCAATAAGGGCGAGGGCCGGCCTACCAAAAAGGACCGTCGTGACATTGATGATTTTGTGGAAACCAGTCCCGGTGAAGTGGAAGACTGGGATGCCTTCTTTCGCGACGATGAGGACTAAACCAGTGCTGCAATCTCCGCTGCGATTTCTTCAGGCGTTTTATTGTCCGTAATAACGGTGTATTCCGCCTGGGTATAGAATGTCTGCCGCTCGAAAAGGTGCTTGGCAATATACTCGGGCAGTTCCTCATCCGACAGGCGCGCGATCATGGGGCGTCGTTCTTTATGTTTCGATAATCTGCTCACTAAGGTAGCAATGGATGCCCGCAGGTACACCGTCGTTGTCTTGTCCTTTAATAAAGCCATATTGTCATAATAGGCCGGTGTACCGCCACCCAGGCTCATGATACAGTTTTCACGCGTCTCAAGAATCTCTTCCAGCATCAGTCTTTCCTGTCGCCGGAAGAACAATTCACCGCGCTGGGCAAAAATTTCGGCTATCGAAAGTTTGTGACGCTGAGAAATTTCTTTATCCAGATCAATGCAGGAATAATTGGTTTTTTGACTCAATATTTTGGAAATGTGGGACTTGCCGCTCCCCATATATCCCAGCAGGGAAATGATCATATTTTTATTTTGTACAAATTACCAAAAAAATTTTGAGAGTTTAAAAAAAGAAGTATCTTTGCACCACTTTAAAACAGGGAAGAAATTCCGGTTTATGAGGTGGCCGACCTGGTAGCTCAGCTGGTAGAGCAATACACTTTTAATGTATGGGTCCTGGGTTCGAATCCCAGCCAGGTCACTCAAAGGAAAGCTTCCTTATTATTGGCAGCGGACTTTTTTGCCTGCGTGGTGAAATTGGTAGACACGCCATCTTGAGGGGGTGGTTTCCTACGGATGTGCTGGTTCGAGTCCAGTCGCAGGCACAACTAAAAATATTTTTTGTTAAGGAATTTCAAATCAGTTCCGAGGCAGAAAGACCTGGTAGCTCAGCTGGTAGAGCAATACACTTTTAATGTATGGGTCCTGGGTTCGAATCCCAGCCAGGTCACAAGTTTACTTTATCAAAGTGAATTTTTTTCATATTAATATTTTGTGATTTGGTGTTCAAAAGTCTTCCTTCCGGAAGACTTTTGATTTTTCGGTCCGTTCCTAATCCAGGTGCATATTGTCAATCAGGCGCACATCATTCACAAAAACTACAATGAAAGCACGATAGGAGTGGTCTTTATAGAAAAAATCCGTCTGCTTTAAAGTGTTTTCGTCGGCAATTTCAAAATATTCCAGTTGCATGCCGCGCTGATCATCAAAGATGTCTTTCACTCTTTTGTTGATTTCTTCAACGCTGATCACACGGAACCAATCGTTTACTTTTTGCAGTGTTTCATAAATAACCGCCGCAGCCGCGCGCTGGGTTTCGGAGAGGCGCATATTGCGTGAGCTCATCGCCAGGCCCGACTTTTCGCGAAAGGTAGCCACACCATGAATTTTCACAGGAAGTTCCAGTTGTTTCACTAGCTCCCGGATGATGGCCAGTTGCTGAAAGTCTTTCTCACCGAAATAAGCATGATCCGGCTGCACTTGTCGCAGCAATTCTTCCACCACGGTACCTACACCATCAAAATGTCCCGGCCGGAATTTTCCTTCCATTTCGTTTTCCATACCACCGAAGTTATAGTTCTTGCTTTTGAGTCCGTCCGGATACAGATCGGTTTCAGAAGGTACATACACAGCATCCACCTGACCGGTTTCCCGAAGGAGTTTAAGGTCTCGTTCCACATCGCGCGGATATTTTTCCAGGTCGGCCGCGTTGTTAAACTGTGTCGGATTCACAAATATGGAAGAAATAACCAGATCATTTTCACGGGCTGCTTTGTCATATAATGATAAATGGCCTTCATGCAGTGCGCCCATAGTTGGTGCAAAACCAATGCGCAATCCCATTTCTTTGTGTCTTTCAATGTACGCTCTGAACGTATTTCGATCCCTGAAAACTTCCATATAAAAATTCTTTTCCGGCGTAAATGTAAGATAAAATCCACATCGTTTCCTACTGCCAATGCTGATATTTTAGGTACCTGATTTCCATTAATTATAATATTGATTAATAATATCTATCGTAAAATTTATTAGTTTAAAATTTCGTATTTTTGCGCCGTAGAATATTCTGCCTTAACACTAAGAAGAAAGAGAGAATTTATGCAAAACCAAAAGATTTTGTACGTTACCACCGAGATGTTTCCGTATCAGGAAGACAGTAATATGGCGACGATGGTAAGTAAGATGGCCCTGAAGATGCACCAGGAGGGAAATGATGTCCGAGTATTTATGCCGCGTTTTGGCCAGATTAGTGAGCGCAAATTCCAGTTGCATGAAGTAATCCGCCTTTCGGGGATGAATATTATTATTAATGATCTGGACCAGCCGCTGATTATCAAAGTGGCCTCTTTGCCCGGTGAGCGTTTGCAGGTTTATTTTATTGATAATGAGGAGTATTTCAAGCGCAAGCATTTTTATACTGATGCCGACGGAAAAGCTTTTGATGACAATGATGAGCGTGCCATTTTCTTTGCGCGCGGTGTTATCGAAACCATTAAAAAGCTCAACTGGGTGCCGGATGTGATTCACCTGAATGGCTGGATGGCGTCCTTTATTCCGGTGTATCTGAAAACTTTCTATAAAAACGATTCATACTTTAATGATTCCAAACTGGTGCTTTCTGTGTACAACGAAGAGAACCTGCCGCTGGATGCTTCCGTGGAAGAAAAAATGAATTTTGATAATATTTCGGATCTTTCCGCGTTTAAGCAACCGAACTTTCACAACTTTGTGGTCGAAAGTATGGGGCTGGTCGATAAAGTAGTTAAAGGCGATGAGTTTCTGCAGGATGACCTGAAAGAAGCTTTCGAGAAAACCACTACACCCAAGTCTGAATACCTGGACCCGGAGTCCATCATGAACATCTACTAATACAAGACTTACTTTGATGATAAGATTTATTAAGAACAGCTTCCGGACTGCAGCAGCGCTGGCAATCGGGAGCTTTGTGCTGCTTGCCTGTGAACCTGAAACCGACGGGCTGGGATCCCAGTTTTTTGGTGACGGCGCCGAGGGGATTATTAAAACTTTTGGATTAACTGCATATAATGTAAGCAACGGTCAAAAGATCCGCTCGGATGATGACCGGCTGCAAAGTGCCACACTGGGCGCCTTTAATGAGCCGCAGTTCGGGATGCAGAAGTCTTCGTACGTAACCCAATTGCGTTTGTCTTCCTACAGTCCTGATTTCGGAACCAATCCGGTTTTGGATTCGGCGGTGCTGGTGATTAAGCCGTATTATGCCGCAGATTCTGTAACTACAACGACCAATGAGGATTACATCTGGCCACAGGATTCTGTTGCTGCCAAAAAAGTGGTAAATACCTATCCGATTGCGAAATACGGTAAAGCGAAACTGAACGGCAAAACGATTTTTAACATAAAAGTACAGGAAGTAACTGATTTCCTGTATTCGCCTGATGAAGAATTTAATTCTGATAAAACGGTTAATACAGGAGCAGAACTTGGCACGAAGGTTTTTGATGGCAACGTTTCTTCCATTAAAATTACCAAAAAGACAGATGACACCAATCTGCTGTTTGAGCGCGCCGCAGGAATCCGTATTCCGCTAGACAGTGCCTTCTTCCAGAATAAAATCATTACCAAAGGAAACGCGCCACAGCTGACCGATGCTGCTTCTTTTATCCGTTACTTCAAAGGAATCAGAGTTTCCGTTCAGGAAAATGACGGTTATATTTTCAGTTTCGATCCAAATTCTGTTGAGCTTAAATTATATTATAAAAACGATAAAACAGAAGGCACTACGACCACACGCATAAACAAAGTTTTTGATTTGAATGCCGGTGCGGCCAACACGCACTTCAGCCAAATCGAATTTAGTGCAGGTTCCAATGCACAAACTGCTGCCGCCTCTGCAAATTCAGAGACAGGTGATGCCAGATTATATGCGCAGGGAATGGGAGGACCCGGTTTTGCTTTGAAGATCCCGGCACAAACGATAGCTGATATTAAAGAAATGTATAAAAATCAGCAGATCGGCATCATTTCCGCGAAGATGCGCCTGTATGTTGCTGAAGATGTGTGGAACAATACATACAGAAAGCCGCAGGAATTCACGGTCCAGCAGGAAGGCGACGGACTTGATACGTTCCTCGAAGATCTGAAAACCCTCTACGGCACCGGACTTTATCAATTGATTCGTGGCGTTGATCTGGAGAAAAGCAATGCGTATTATGACATCAGCATTACGCAAACCTTTAAAAATATTATTGAAAAAGAAGCTACGGCTGCACCTTTCATTGTGAATGTAGGCGCCTATCTGCAGGACGGCAATGGTTCGCTGCTGGGTATGCAGTATCCCACAAAAGCACAGCAATACAATACCAGAAGTTTTACGCCGAACCGCGTGGTACTTGTTGGTACAGACCCGGGCAATGCCAAAAGCGCAAGCCTGATTTTAACTTACGGCAAAAAATAAAAAAACTTAAACAGAGACAATAATTATGTGTGGAATTGTAGGGTACACCGGCTTTCAGGATGCTTATGAAGTGGTGATCAATGGATTGCGCAGATTGGAATACAGAGGATATGACAGTGCAGGAATTGTGCTGGATGACAAAGGAGAAACTTTTCAGGTAGCAAAAACCAAAGGAAAAGTGGATGACCTGGTAGCGATTTCTGAAAACCTGGCCGGGACCAGTAGAGTAGGGATGGGCCACACCCGATGGGCTACCCACGGCGTACCGAGCGATCAGAATTCGCATCCGCACCTATCCAATAATGGGAAGATAGCGCTGGTGCATAATGGTATTATCGAAAACTACGATACCATTAAAACCATGCTGACCGAGAAAGGATATGTTTTCCATTCAGAAACGGATACAGAAGTGCTGGTGAACCTGATCGAGTATATTATGGTTTCCAATCCGGAACTCGATTTCCCAACTGCCGTTCGCTATGCCTTGAACGAAGTCTTCGGTGCCTACGCCATCACCGTAATGCACGATGATTATCCGGGCTTGCTGGTCGTTGCGAGACTCGGTTCGCCGCTTGCTATTGGTCTGGGTGAAAATGAATATTTCATCGCTTCTGATGCGTCTCCATTTGTAGAATTTACCAAACAGGCTGTTTATCTGGAAGAAGGACACATGGCGACCATCTCTCTGGAAGGTGGCGTGGATATCCGCAATATTAAAGACAACGTAAAGATTACGCCACAGGTTCAGGAGTTAAAAATGAGTCTGGAGCAAATAGAAAAGGGAGGTTACGAACATTTCATGTTGAAGGAAATTTTCGAGCAGCCTAAATCAATTCAGGATACCCTTCGCGGACGACTGTTGGTAGAAGAGGGAATTATCAAAATGGCCGGGATCTGGGATCACCTGGAGAGAATTAACCGTGCGGAAAGGATCATCATTATTGCCTGCGGAACTTCTTGGCATGCCGGTTTGATTGGGGAATATCTGATTGAAGAGTTTGCCCGTATCCCGGTGGAAGTAGAATATGCTTCCGAATTCCGCTACCGAAATCCAATCATCAGCGAGAAAGACGTAGTGATCGCCATTTCCCAATCCGGGGAAACTGCTGACACCATGGCAGCTATCAAACTGGCGAAAGAAAAAGGTGCTTTTATTTATGGTATTTGCAACGTAGTAGATTCCTCCATTGCGCGTGTTACCGATGCCGGTTCTTACACGCACGCCGGTCCTGAAATTGGCGTAGCTTCTACTAAGGCCTTTACTGCGCAGCTGACTATTTTGTCCCTGATTGCACTTAAATTAGGTAAACACAACGGTAACCTGGGTCATCAGGAATTTATGGAACTCATTGCCGAGCTAGATGCTATTCCACAACGCGTGCAGGAAGTGCTGGAATCCACGCAAGAAACGGTGAAAGAAATTTCCCGCAATTTCGTGGATGCACAAAACTTCTTATACTTAGGCCGTGGCTATAACTTCCCGGCTGCGCTGGAAGGAGCCTTAAAACTGAAAGAAATTTCCTATATCCACGCGGAAGGATATCCGGCTGCCGAAATGAAGCACGGACCGATCGCCCTGATCGATGAAAATATGCCGATCGTGATTATTGCACCAAAGCAAGGGCATTACGACAAAATCGTGAGCAATGTTCAGGAAATCAAAGCCAGAAAAGGACAGGTGATCGCAGTGGTAAACAAAGGAGATACGCAGGTAGCGTCTGTCGCGGATTATGTGATTGAATTCCCGGAAACATCTGAATGTTTCTCTCCGATTATAGCATCCGTTCCGTTGCAGTTACTGTCGTATTATGTAGCAGTGTACCGCGGCGCAAATGTGGACCAGCCGCGTAACCTGGCAAAATCTGTAACGGTAGAATAAAATATTCTTCATGTAAAATAATATTACAGATATTGCGTTTCGTAGAAAGATTGTATATTAAATAAAATATTTAAATTGAATCTTCAATTGGAATTCTAATGAGAAAAATTTTTCTACTCGCTTTATCTGTGATTTTTATGTCCTGCGGAAAACGTGGCAGCACCTCAGCCGGTAAGCCTGGTGTTAAAGGTGAATTAATCGCGCGCACAAAAACCAAATCTTTTGTTTCAGAAAGACCATACGGGATGGTAGCTATTCCGGCAGGCTCATTTGTAATGGGATTGGCTGATCAGGATTTTACAAACATGCCCGAAAAAGCCCCGTTAAAAACTGTTACTGTTTCTTCGTTTTTCATGGATGAAACGGAAGTCACCAACGCAGAGTACCGCGTCTTTATTAATTATGTGAGAGATTCGATTGTTCGTACTCTTTTAGCGGAAGCAGCTGGAGACGGCGGATCTTCCGGCAACGGAACTTCAATTAATGATTATGCTTATGCTTCGAGAAAAAATGGTAATGCTACTGCTTACCAAGAATACTTGGAGTCCAAGGGCGGTCGTGATGGGTACGACGAATCAAAAAAGTTAGACTGGTCAGTACCACTGCATTGGAGAACAAGCGATTATCCTGATGCAGAATATGCTGAAATTCTGGAATCTATTTATTTGCCACCCGCGGAACGTATAAATAACGAACGTATAATTGACACGCGAAAGTTAATGTACTCGTACGCTTGGGAAGATATTGAATCTGCTGTAAGAGACAAAGCTCGCGGTGATAAATACCTCAAGAGAGAAAGTATCGCAGTTTATCCGGATACCACCGTATGGCTAAGAGACTTTAACTATGCGTACAACGAACCATTGTATGACGGTTATTTTTGGCACAGTGCTTACAAGAATTATCCTGTTGTGGGCGTAACCTGGGATCAGGCCCGCGCGTTCTGTAATTTCAAATCGAAATTAAAGTCAGATTATAATGAATCTTTAAAAAAGAAAAAGCAAAAACCGATGGCTTTTAGGCTTCCGACCGAAGCTGAGTGGGAATATGCAGCACGCGGAGGAAAGGAAAATGCAACCTATCCTTGGGGTGGCCCATATCTGCAAGATGACAGAGGATGCTATCTTGCGAACTTTAAACCGAAACGCGGAAATTACATCGAGGATGAAAAGGTAGGTTATACATATACGGCGCCGGTGAAAACCTATCAAAAAAATGGATTCGGTCTTTATGATATGGCTGGAAACGTAGCTGAATGGACGGAGTCGCCTTACAACAATGCAACCTATCAATTTGCATCAACACTAAATCCACACTTATCTAATCAGGCGTACCGGGAACCTCGCAAATCAGTTCGTGGTGGTTCATGGAAAGATATCGGTTATCTGCTGATGACGGGTTATCGCGACTACGAAAGAAAAGATTCAGCGCGCAGTTACATCGGTTTCCGAACCATACAGGACATACCGGAAGGAACTGCTAAATTCAAAAAACGCACAAAATAAACTATAACCTAATTTTTATTATATGTTCACAAGATCCTATATAACCAACTTTGTTTACTCCTTTTTTGCTGCAATCGTTTTATTGGGTGCATTATTTAAAATGACGCACTGGAGCATCGGCCCCCTGGGTGGTAACCTGATGCTCGGAATTGGGCTCGGTGCGGAAGTGCTGGTGTTTCTTTTTATGGCATTTTTTCCTGATTCTACAGAAAGCAAATATGCGTGGGAAAATGTATATCCTGAACTCCTGGAAGCAGATGGCGTACCGGTGAAAAGAACAAACGCTGTAATGCAGCCCGAAAATGTGAAAGAGCTTGAAGTTTCTTTATCTGACAAACTGGATGAGATGCTGAAAGATGCCAAACTTGATGTGACTCTTTTCGAAAGACTGCGTACCGGAATCGAGAAATTTTCGACCTCCGTTGACCAGATTAACCAAACCGTAGACGTTACCGGTTCTACCCAAAAATACAACGATCAGCTGATGCTGGCGGCCAGCCACCT
Source organism: Chryseobacterium salipaludis (assembly GCF_022968825.1). GTDB lineage: Bacteria > Bacteroidota > Bacteroidia > Flavobacteriales > Weeksellaceae > Kaistella > Kaistella salipaludis. Next base: position 492,620 of record NZ_JALHKS010000001.1, on the reverse strand, counting down.
GGAAAGCATGAATGCACTGTACGCACTGCAGCTGGAGCATGGTAAAACACAAACCGAATACAGCAAAAAGTACGTGGAAGATATGCAGAAATCAGCAGCGCAGTCTGAGCGCTTCAACCAGGAACTTTCCGGCCTTACTGACAACCTGAACAGCCTGAACCGCGTGTACGGTGGCATGCTGACGGCAATGAAATCATAAACTGTTTACCCTTTTAAATATCAACTTATTATCAACTTTTATTAAATAAGAATGGCACAGGGAAAACAGACACCTCGTCAGAAGATGATCAACCTGATGTACCTGGTTTTCATTGCAATGCTTGCAATGCAGATCGATCAGGAAATCATCCGCTCCTATAAAGATACCACGTACTCACTGGAAGAAACACGAGGACTTACCGAAAATAACAACGGCATTTTCGAAACTGTCCTTGAAGAAAAGGCGAAAAACACGCCAGAAAGTTTTGAACAACCTTTAAATAATTATAAAGGACTCGCTACCAAAGCAAATGAACTCGTAAAAGTGATCGAAGGTCTGAAAACTGATCTGTCGAAAGAAGCGGAATACAACCGCGAAGCTGAAATCGAGGAAAGTTACGCCGCACTGGGAAATACAGAACCGGCAACCTCTATTTTCTTTGAGAAAGGAGATGAAAACATTCCTTCGAAACGCGCCGCTGATCTCAAGGCAAAAATCGAAGATTTTAAAACGTATGTAAACCAGACATTCGGTGGCAATAAAATGATGAAGGAAGTGGTGAACCGCACCAATCAGCAGATGATCACTGAATTCAAGGAGAAAAGAAACAATAAAAACTGGCTGCAGTATAAATTTTACAATCAGCCACTGATCGCCGCACTTTCCAACCTGGAAATTATTCAGTCTTCAGTGCGTGCAATTCAGGGTGACGCCTTATCAGTAATGCTGCAGGAAAAAATTGATGCGGACATTAAATTTGATGCATATCAGGCAATCGTTTCTGCACCGACGGTTATTATCCAGGGGGAACCGGCTCAGGCTAAAGTTACGATCGGAAACTATTCGAGCAACGTGCCGGGCTTATCCATGCCGGGTCTTAGTGTCCAAAACGGACAAGGAATTGCCAGCCTGAACAGTTCAGCATTAGGTGACCACACCTTTGCGGGGACCATCAGTTTCCATGATGTAAACGGAAAATCAATTCCATTGCCATACAGCCACACGTATAGAGTAGTGGCCGGTGCTCAGGAACTGAAAGCGCAGAAAGGCGCCATCGTAACTGCGGACAAAATGAATGTACTGTACCGCGGATTACCAAACCCGATCTCCGGCTCCATCCTTGGTGCCGACATGTCAGGAATTTCACTGACGGCTTCGGGCGCTAGTGTAAGCGGCGGCGGTGGAAAATGGACGGTAACTCCGGGCACGGGTAGTACAGCCACGCTGACAATTTCCGGACGTGATCCGAAAGGCGGCGTTATTTCGCAGGCATTCCCGTTCCGAATCAAAAACGTACCGCCACCGGTAGGTATGATTCAGGGTAAAACGGTCGTGTCATTGCCTACAAGTTCTATCCCGAATCAGCAGGTGACGGTAGATATGCCTGATTTCGATTTCCCGGTAAGCTTCACGGTGAACAGTTTCATGTTTAAAGTTCCGGGCAAAGCTGCAATGCAGGTGAACGGAAGTTCCATGAGATCGGTTGAAAACCTCGTGAAGAACCTGAGAAACGGCGATATTGCGTATGTTTTCAACATCCAGGCATCAGCCTCAGGATTAGGCGGGCAAACATTAAAACAGATTCCGCCTGTGGTAATAAACGTACAATAATTGCGTTATTGCAAAAGGACAACTTTATTGTATAAATAAAATAGAATGAAAAAAATCATATTCGTATTGGCTGCTTTTAGTTGTTTGACAATGGGCGCACAGACGAAGAAAAAAGCGAAACGCAGCAGCAAACCAAAAGCTGCTGCGGTTCAGCAACCAGCACCTGAGCCGGAACCGGTGGCAGAAGTCCCGCAGGAGACCGCAGGTGGAAATGTGCATGATACCCCGCCGGCTTCGATGTCGATTCTGAACGCGAAATCTCCGGAAGCATTCCGCAAGTATCGCGAACTGAACATGATTCAGAAAGGTGATTCTATTGTTTCGACAAAAGTAACGCCACTGGATTATGGATTCATCGAAGACAAGGACATTCTGAAAAGTATGGTCGTTTGGGAAATCATTGATATGAATGATAAGATCAACCAGCCTTTCTATCATAACGGTGACGGTCTTGTAACGCAGAACCGTTCGCTGTATCAGCTGCTTTTCGATGCGATCAATGATGGCCGTATTACGGAAGTGTATGATGATGAACTCTTCGAAACCCGCTTAAGCCCGGAAGCAATTCAGGCGCGTATTAAAAATTCAATTCTGAGTGACGCAGGGGTTGATGTGATCAATGAACAAGGCTATCTGACCGAAGATCAGAAACTGCAGTACACCAACGTCTATGAGACCAAAACGGAAAACGTGAAGGTTCTTAAGATTAAAGGCATGTGGTACATCGACCGTCGCGATGGTGAAATGAAATACCGTCTGCTGGGCATCGCCGCTATGGGCCAGGATCCTTCAACCATGGGACAGTTCGGGCCAGACGGGCAGCCGCTCGCTTCCAAAGATGAACTGATCGATCTCTTCTGGGTGTTCTATCCTGATGCACGTGAAGTGTTGGCGAACGCTGTTGTTTTTAATAATAAAAACCTGAGTTCTGATATTACCTTTGATGACCTTCTGAATGCACGCCGTTTCAGTACCGTGATTTACAAGTCCGATAACGGCTTGGGCAACGGTGTGATTAAGGATTACATTCCTAATGATGCAGATGCACAGCTGGAAGAAAGTGAGCGTATTAAAGCGCAAATCCTGCAGATGGAAAGCGATATGTGGAATTACTAAAAATTTCATTCTTCTATACTAAAACCTGAGTATCTTTGCTCAGGTTTTTTTGTATGAAAAAGGTAGATTATATTATTGTTGGCGGCGGGTATGCCGGATTGTTTTTTGCACATCAGCTCATTAGAAATAATAAGTCGTTTATCCTGTTTAGCAAGCATCAGGAAAGTGCCTCCCAAGTTTCAGCCGGCATTATTAATCCTGCGATTCTTAAGAAATTTACCACCTTTTGGAAAGCTGCTGAGCAGATTGAATACCTGAGCACTGTTGCCGAAGAGATCGCGGCCTTTACGGGGCATAATTATATCATCCGAGAAAATATTCGCCGTATCTTCCATGATGAAAATGAAAAAGCCTTATGGCTGAAAAAAGCGGAGACAGAAGAACTGCAACCGTTCTTATCCAAAGAGACCGGGCGTTTAGATGTAGTTAAAAATCCTTCCGGTTCCGGTCGGGTGATGCAAAGTGCCCGCTGGGACGTGCAGCGCTTTTTTACAGATTTTTATGAATATCTTGATACAAATGGAAATCTGTGTCACGAAGCTTTCAACCATGATCAGCTAAAAGATCATACTTACGGCAAACTGGAATACCAGCACATTGTTTTTTGTGAGGGAACAGCAGTACATGATAATCCATATTTCTCATCGCTGCCTGTCTATCCGAACAAAGGGCATCATCTGATTGTTAGGTTAAGCAAGCCGCTACCATTTGCTTATACTGTTAAAAAGAAGCATTTCCTCTTTCCTTTAGGAAACGGCACTCATTATTACGGCGGTACTTATGACCGTGAAGGTTCCGGCGCGGAGGTCGATGAAACGGCCGTCGCACAATTAACCAATGGACTGGCAGAATTTTATCCGTATCCTTTTACGGTAGAAGAAGTGCATCTTGGCTATCGGCCTACCGTAAAAGACAGACGGCCGATTCTCGGCCGCCATCACAGTATTGCAAATATGTATGTGTTTAATGGGCTGGGAGCGCGCGGTATTTTGAACGGCAGCTGGTTCTCCCGGGAATTATTTGATTTTATCGAAACCGGAAAACCGGTGCCTCCTGAAGTAGACCTGCAACGATTCAATAATCATTGATCAGCTCCACGGATCCAAGACCACCTTAACGCAGTTATCTTCCTTCTTATCAAATATTTCATAGCCTTTCGCTACCTCATCGAGTGACATCCGGTGCGTGATAATATCATCTAAGATAATATCGCCGTTCTGTACGTATTGCATCAGTTCGTCAATAACTGCCTGCACCGGCGCCTGTCCGGCCTGGATTCGAAGGCCTTTGTCAAATATCTGCCCCAGCTTAAATTTATCGTAATTATAAGGGTAAACCCCTAAAATAGAGACCCGGCCACCGCGTCGCACCGCACTAAAGCAGGCTTCTACTACTTTGATGGAGCCTTTCTCAAAATTGATGACGGCCTTGGCGCGGTCTATTAAATTTCGGTCAGGTTCAAAACCAACGGCATCGATACAAACGTCGGCACCGCGGCCGTGGGTCATGCTGCGAATTTGCTCCACCACATCATCTGCATTCTTCCACAGAATGGTTTCGCAACCGGTAAGCGTCTTAATCTGATCCAGGCGGTATTGCACCGTATCAATGACGATAACCTGACCGGCTTTTTTCAGAATCGCACTTTTAGCCGCCATACTGCCTACAGGGCCGGCACCGAAAACCGCAACGGTTTCGCCTCCTTTTAGATCGGCCCACATGACACCGGTGTATCCCGTCGGGAAAATATCAGTAAGAAAAAGTGCCTGCTCATCGGTCAGATGATCCGGTACCACACGCGGTCCGAAGTCAGCATACGGCACGCGGACATATTGCGCCTGTCCACCATCGTAGCCGCCGTATAAGTCGGTGTAGCCAAACAGTCCTCCGCCTTTTTCGGTTACCAGGCCGCCTTCGGGTCCGTAATTTTCTTCATTGCTGTGTTCGCACGCCGAGGGAAGATCGTGCTGGCAAAAATAACATGCACCACACGCCACCGGAAACGGCACAACAACCCGGTCACCGCCGCGCAGGTTTTTTACTTCACTGCCTACTTCTTCGACAATACCCATAAACTCATGGCCCATCACCATCGGGCGGGGTTGTGGAATCGCACCGGAGTACATGTGCAGGTCGCTTCCGCAAATGGCGGTGGCTGTTACTTTCAGTATAACGTCTGTTGGTTCTTTGATGGTAGGATCATCTACCGTGTCACAGGTAATTTTACCGGGACCGTGGATAACTGCTGCTTTCATAATTTGTAATTTAGATAAAAGTTGCAACAAACGCTCCGCCAAAGGCTTACCGGTTTGAAAGAATTAACAAATATTGGGATTTCTCGAATTTAAATTAGAAATCCACATGATGAATAATTGCGCTTACGGAATCGCTCACCGCACTTCTGGTAATCATTCGTTGTTTTCCATACGGCTTCTCAAGAAAAAAACCCTTAAAACATGCGTTTTAAAGGGTTCTCGTGTACTTTGTTTCGATAAAAGCAGAGAGGAAGGGATTCGAACCCTCGATACAGTTGCCCGTATACCAACTTTCCAGGCTGGCTCCTTCGACCACTCGGACACCTCTCTAAATGGTGAGTGCAAAAGTAACGTATTTTCCTGAAACTAAAAAATGCAAAGCTGAAAATAAATGCACTTACTCCGAAATTTCCCCGCACAGGCTGCGGCTGAAATTCTTGGCAAAGGTGCCGGTGTAATTCGGATTGTCCAGCAGGTGCATCGCCTTAGTCAGTGCACTTTCCGCCGTCAGGTCGCCGCCACTGATCGCTCCGATTTCGCGGAAGATATTGGAATTGCTGTACTTCCCGAAACTGATGCCGCCCGAAATACACTGCGATATCACCACAATTTCGGTCCCGTTCTCGCGCAGCGCGCGCAACACTTTTCCCGTCTCTGCGGTATTGAAAATCGTACCGGACCCAAATACCTGCAGCACCAGCACTTTCACCTGCGGCAGTTCTGCAAAATGATTCAAGTGCATCCCCGGAAAAATGCGCCAGAATAAAACATCTTGGGATAAATGCGTATCCAGTCGAAACTTTGAGCCAGCCGGCGGCCTCCACAGAAAATCTTTCTCAGTGTTCAGATGCACACCCGACTGTCCCAGCACCGGATAATTAGGCGACATATACGCATCAAAATACTCGGCCGAATATTTCAGCGTACGGTTGCCGCGCAGCAGTTTGTACTCAAAATAAACCGCCACTTCCTGAATCACCGCCTCGTCATTCTCATACAGGCTCGCGTAGTACAGGCTCGTCAGCAAATTTTCACGGGCATCGGTGCGCAGGTCACCAATCGGCAGTTGCGAACCCGTCAGGATGACCGGCTTGCGCAGATGCTGCAGCATAAAACTCAGTGCCGAAGCGGTGTAGGACATGGTGTCGGTACCGTGCAGAATCAGAAAGCCGTCGTAGGCGTCGTAGTTTTTGGCAATATACCGTGCGATCAGGCGCCATTGCTGCGGGCCCATATCCGACGAATCGAGTGGTTTCCGGAACGGATATACCGAAACCGCGCACTCCAGCAACTGCATTTCCGGCAGCCGGTCGAAAATACGGTGAAAGTCAAACGGATGCAGGCTTCCCGTTTCGTAATCCTTTTCCATCCCGATGGTGCCGCCCGTATAAATCAGCAGTACTTTTCTTTTCATATGCCCAAAAATACGGTAATTAATCGCACTGGGAAAGCCAATTTTCCGGGCGATTCTCGTCACAGGTTTCACAACCTGCGACGAGACCGGGCTTTTCGTTCCAAATCCTCCCGTCCGCCTGGCGTCGGCCGGTCCGGGATTTCCACTGCAATCCCTATCGCAGCGTACGCCTCAGTCGAAGCTCGCGCTCTTTCATCCAAACTACAAATCCCTTTACCGACGAATTCTAAATTGTAAATTTTAGATTTTAAATGTACAACCAACATAATCACTTTCAAGAAAAGCACATAACCAGCTGGTTGCTGTCGCCTCTGCACCGTATTGATCTATCTATCATTAAAAAGTCGATCATCTCCCCGTCTATCATCTTCTGTCTAATTTAAAATTTAAAACCAAAACGGTCTTGCCTCCTTCCTCTTTCTAAAATCTAAAATCTAAAATCCAAACCCGTCTGTTATCTAAAGGTCTATTATCTAAAAGTCTATACTCTATTAGTCTAAATCCCTATTTTTGCCTCCATGAATCACCAGCAAACCTTCCACTATCTTCAGCAATTCCTTACCGAAGAACGGCTGCAGAAAATCAATCACTTTGCCGCAGCCAGTTCTGATTTTGTGCTGCCGGTGATCGAGGATGTATATCAGTTCCGGAATGCCGCAGCCATTGTGCGCTCCGTGGAAGCGTGCGGATTTCATAAGATCGTTGCGATGGAGAGCGAGAATGTGTTCAATCCGAATCTTCGGGTAACGAAAGGCGCTGAAACCTGGGTAGAAGTGCAACGGCTGCCGCACACGTTGGAAACACTGCAAAACATTCGCAACCAGGGATATAAAATCACGGCCGTTTCACCGGAGATAAACGCCACACCGTTGCCGGACTTTGAGATCACCGGACCGGTAGCATTGGTTTTTGGAACTGAGAAGGAAGGGGTTACCCCAGAAATGCTCGACTTTGCTGATGAAACGGTAGCCATCCCGATGTATGGGTTCACGAGAAGCTTCAATGTTTCTGTAGCTGCCGCCATTTGTATTTATGATCTGAAACAAAAGCTGATAAATTCGGGGATTCAATATAAACTTTCAGACGATAAACTGTGGGAAATAAAAGTGCGGTGGGCCGCTAATTCAATACCAAGCGGGCGACAGATCCTGGAAAAGTATCTGTGGGACAGGCAAGCTGGTTTTTCATCATTTTAAAATACAATATGCAGAAATATACTAAACTGTTGTTTTTCGTTTCCATCCTGCTTGCATTATCATCAATGGTGCTTATTGAGCGAGGGGGATACGAAATTTATCCTTTTTTCAGCTGGAAACTTTTTACAAACCCGAGTGGCAACAGCAAAGTTACAGAACAGTATCGGATGTATCGTATACAGAAGAATGATACCATGCGGCTTTCGCATCGTGCTACACCGTTATATGACGAGAATGAACTGGCGAAAATTACAGATTTCTATGGAGCTAAAATCGAGCACGGTGATCAAGCTGAAGCAAATAAAGCTAAGTTTCGCCTTTTCTTACAAAGCACCGGACTTTCAGGCGATGGTCTGGTCCTGTACCGGGAGTCGTTCGACACGCGCCTGCTCGGACGGCCTTCTTATCAAATTCGTAAAACTAGGGTAACAAGTTATGATGGGCTATAAAGAACTTACCGTTTTCAACTATAAAGTGGCTTATTATATGATCCGTCTCTTTGGTTTGTATTGGCTTTTCAGGCAGTATCAGGAAGTTCAGCGTATCAGCCAGTGGCCAGCGGAGATTTACGAGCCGGTCCTGAGTGTTCAGCGTCTGGTTTTCCCTGCTTATCCGGATGTCTTTTTCTACGGAGGTCTGTCAATTTTATGTGCAGGTCTGCTTATCTGTACCATTTTTAAACAGAGTTATATTCTGAACGTGATGATCTTTATCGTCGTAGCTGTTCTTAATTTTCCTGTTGCAATGAACTTTAGCATAGGCCATCACAATCATTTGGTGATTATTGGTTTCTTCATGTCAATTTTTCTTCTGCCAAAGAATCTTACGAGCAAAGAAGATTATAAATGGGTACAGTACTTTTATCTTGGTTTGTTATCAACGTATAGTTTGGCCGGTTTCTCCAAGTTTCTGGGAATTGCAAAAAATATTATCACACGAAGCGGTAAAATGACTTGGTTGGATAAAAATGCTGCACAGCTCAATACGTTGGATAGCTATCGTATAGCTGATCTTCCCATACCCGATTGGATAATTCAGCTGTATGCTTACGAAAACGCATGGGTTCTGATTACAATTTTGGGAATTTTCACGCAGGCTTTTTGTTTCCTGGGTGCTTTCAATCGGCGAATGCTGACAGTCATCATGCTTTTCCTTTACGCTTTTCACTTGTACACGGAATACTTCATTTTGGCAGACTTTCGTGATGCAAAGAACTTTGTCGCAGTAGCCTTATTTCCCTACCATCTCTTTTATCCTTTTTGGAGGCGGGTCAGGCTACTTAAAACATCATATAATTCCACGCTGCAATAAACACACCCGCTGTTTCCGTGCGCAGACGTTGTGTGCCAAGAGAAACGGCCAAAATCCGCTGTTCAGCTAACAGCCCGATTTCCTTCTCCGAAAAGTCGCCTTCCGGGCCGATTAAAAAGGTAATATTCTCCGCCACCAGAATGTTATTCAGGGCTGTTCGTTCCAGATCTTCATGGCAGTGCGCCACAAAAGTTTCTTTAGGATCCGTGATTTTTATGAACTCGGAAAACCTTGTTAGGTCGTTCACTATGGGGAAATGCGTGCGCAGACTCTGCTTCGAGGCAGCAATGACCTGTTTGCGAAGCTTTTCAATGTTTACGTTCTTGCGTTCCGTTTTCTCAGTCTGCAAAAGCGTGATTTCCATCACGCCCATTTCGGTAGCTTTTTCTACGAAAAACTCGATGCGATCAATGTTTTTCGTGGGTGCAATGGCAATATGCAACCTTCGTGAAAAAGGGGGCAGCTCACGCTGAATCTCCTTCGTGTCAAGCAAAACTTTTTTGCCTTCCAGCCGGATGTCGCCACGGGCAAGTGTGCCCTCACCATCCGTCACATAGATTTCATCACCACTGCGCATTCTCAGTACTTTCGAGATGTGCTGCTGTTCTTCGTCGGCAATCTTTACTTCGCCATCGGTAATTTTTCCAAAGAATAGTTTCATTGCTCCGGCGCAGTTGTCGTGTTATTGAAATCCTGCTCCAGATCATAGCGGGCCGTCGCCGCAATGCTGAGATCAGCAAACTGTCCGCGCTCTCTTTTTAACGCTGCCGTCATGGCAATCATAGCGGCATTATCCGTTGTATATTCGAATTTGGGAATATAGGTTTTCCAGCCACGGGCTTCTTCCTGCTGTTTCATGGCTGCGCGCAAACCTGAATTGGCTGAAACACCACCGGCAATGGCCACTTCCTGGATTCCGAAATCTTCGGCAGCTTTCACCAGCTTTTGCATCAGGATATCGATAATCGATTGCTGGACGGAGGCACAGAGGTCGTTTAGGTTTTCTTTAATAAAATCAGGATTCTTCTGTACTTCTTTTTGTGTAAAATAAAGCACCGAGGTTTTAATACCGCTGAAAGAATAGTCGTAGCCATCGACCTTGGGCTTCCCGAATGAAAACTTCCCGGGGTTTCCTGATTTAGCCAGTTTATCGATAATCGGTCCGGCCGGATAATCCAGTCCGAAAATTTTACCGATTTTGTCAAATGCTTCTCCGGCCGCATCATCGATGGTCTTGCCCACAATCTGCATGTCGAAATAATCACGAACCACCACAATCATCGTATGGCCACCCGAAACAGTCAGGCAAAGGAAAGGAAACTTCGGCGGCTGCGGATTGGCATCTGCAATAAAATGCGCCAAAATATGCGCCTGCAAATGGTTCACCTCAATCAGCGGAACCTCCAGGCTCATGGCCAAGGATTTAGCGAAAGAAGTACCTACCAGCAGCGAGCCCAGCAGGCCCGGACCGCGGGTAAAGCCCACCGCAGAAATGTCTTTTTGTTGTATATTTGCTTGCCGCAGCGCCTGAGCAACCACGGGAATAATGTTTTGCTGGTGCGCGCGCGAAGCCAGTTCCGGTACTACACCTCCGTACAGGCGGTGAATTTCCTGGCTGGCCGCCACGTTAGAAAGGATGGTATTTCCGCGGATTACCGCTGCCGAGGTATCGTCGCAGGATGATTCTATCCCTAAAATTATTGAGTCACTCATCACATGGCAAATTTAGAGAATAATAACGATAAGGAAGATAAAAAATCGCGCGCCGGACAGCTCGGTGACTCGCTGCAGAAAGGCGTGGAAAGCGTAGGCGAGACCGTGAAGGAAACCGTGAAGGACGCGGCTAATCTTGCCTCTGATGCCATTACGCATCCGGTGGAAACTGCCGGCGAATTTGTGCAGCAGGCCGCCCGTGATGTCACGAGTTATACCTGGTGGGCTAAGCTCTTGTTGGTACTGTTCTGGTCCGCTCTGTTCATCGTTGTCTCTTTTATTATTGTGGTTAATTTACCGGCCACTAAAAACTGGGTAGCCCAAAAGGTGATTACCAAACTCAATAAAGACCTGAAATCCCAGATGTCCTTCGAAAGTGTGGAGGTGAGTTATTTTGGTGATATCCACATTCATAACGTAGCGGTAAGAGATCATAAAGACTATAAATTCCTGCGCGCTGAAGAGTTATATGCAGATTCCGACTGGTTTTCCATTATCAGCGATTCGCGCAACCTGCAGTTTCAGTCTTTGTCTTTAAAAAAACTGGACCTGAAAGTCATTACCTATAAGAATGACAGTATTTCCAATTTTATCCGGTTCATCGATTTATTTGATTCAGATACGCCCACGGAGCCCGGCCGCGAACCATTTCAGCTTAAATCCCGCGTTTTTGTTTCCGATTCCAAGGTTTCTATCATTAATCAGAATTCGGCAGGAGAGGACGGCAAATGGCTCCAGGCCAATAATGTAAACCTGATTGTGCCCGAACTTCGTGTAAATGGTGCAAACATTCATGCAAAAATCAACAATTTCCGTTTTGAGACAGAACGCTGGGGCAAGAAACATTTCGTGGACACATTCTCCGCAGAGTTTGCGCTTACCAAACAGTTTCTTTCATTAAAGGATTTAACTTTAAATACCGATCACAGTCTGCTGCAGGGAGATTTAAAATTTAATCTTCCGAATGGTTCCTTTGCTGATTTTACTGACAAAGTACGCTGGGATATGGTGCTGAAACCGGGCAGCCAGATCAGTGGTTATGACATTAGTTATTTTGTAACGGATTGGGATAATTATAAACCGATCAATGTTTCCGGGACGATGACCGGTCCGCTGAATATGTTTTATCTGGACGATTTCCGGATCAGCAATCCGCAGGTAAACATCCGGACCAGCACGATGAAGGTGGCGCGTATTCTCAAAAGTGATTTCCAGATTGAAACCAACAGCCTGAACACGGACTTTGCCTATAAGAACCTGAAGGCGATGATGCCAACTTTCATTGCTGAAAAAATGAAAAACTTTGCCGATGATTTCGGGCGTATCCGCTACAGCGGCGCAGCGAGGGTAAATCCGCGGCAGGTGTATGTGCCGTCGGCCAACATTATGACCGGCATCGGACAGGCGCAGGTTCGGAATTTCTATCTCGAAGATTACAGTACTGATGTACCAAAATATCGCGGTAATGCCATCCTGAAAGATTTTAATAGTACAGTCATCAGCAAAAGTCCTGAAGTGGGCCTCATCAGCGGTAACTTTACCTTGCAGGGACAAAGTTTCGACGTGCCGACTATGAAAATCCGCACCCGTTCGGATATTTCCAGTATTCAGATTTTAGGTAAAACATTAAGAAATATAAAATTGGACGGCGAACTGGACCATATGAAATATAATGGTCTGGTAGCGATTAATGACGCACCAGCGCGCGGCGTTGTACGCGGTCTTATCAACTTTAGCCAGCCACGTCTGCTGGCCGATATTAAAGCCGATATTGATTACTTAAACATCAATTATTTCACAGGAGCCAAAGGCAGTCAGATTGTTTCGGGTTACGTGGACGGAAAACTGGCGATGAAAGACCTGAACGATTTAACGCTGGATGCCAATCTTCGGCACGTGAGTTTTAATGACGGGAAACACAAATTCAATATTCCGGACGGCAGCGTAAAAGCTTTCTTCGAAGACGGAAACCGCGTGCTGGCCGTGAATGCGCCCAATGTAGTGAATGGCCGGATCTCGGGACGCTTCAATTTGGCTGATTTACCGGGTATGATAGAAAATGGCTTGGATAAAATTCTGGTCGGGCCCGCACCTAAAAAATTGTACCGTGGCCAGCACTTCACCATGGCTTTCGACGTGAAGCAGGATTTAATCGCTTATTTCGTGCCGGATTTATATCTGCCTGCCGGTGCCACGATGGACGGCGCGTACGATGGCAGCAGCAATAATTTAATTCTGAATCTGGACGCGCAGCAGTTAAAATATGTACTGACCAGCAAAAAAGAAATCACCGATGCAGATCGTGCTTTGGTAATAGCAAATCCTGCTTACCGCCTCACGGAAAGACAGCAGGTAACACGGGACAGTGCGATGGCCGAACAACTTCAGGTGCGGATTAACACCTCGAAAGCCGAAGAGCAAATTGCCGCCTCTGTTTACAGACTGGCGTACAATAACAATATTTTCAAGGATATTACCCTCAGCGGACGCAATGAAAATCAGCAGTTGCTCCACGTTGCGGCCAGCTTTAAACACGGCACGCCTGAGGAGGAAGTAAAGCAAAACCTCAAAGAATACGCCGTCAACTTTAACCAGTCTGTAGACGGTGCTGGAGATTTGGTGTTCAGGTTTGAGCCGACCACGGTCCGGTTTAATGATGTTGCCTGGAGTGTGGATACGGACCCTTCGCTTGAGCACAGCATTACGTATCAGAAAAAGACGGGCAACTTTCTGATTCATAATCTTAAAATTATTTCTGATGACAGTGCTTTGCTCGTGGAAGATGCTGTATTTAAATCGGGCAGTGATTTCTTTGCGGAAGGCAGAATAGATAATCTCGATATCGGGAAAGTTTTCGCGCTGGCGCAAACCAATAATGATATGGAACTTACGGGGAAAGCCAACGGAACCTTTAATATCATGATGGATAAAAGCAACCTGGAGCCATTGCTGGATTTGCAGGTGACCGGCATTTCCATGAACGGCCGCGAAATGGGCCGCATTGAAGTACAAACCCAAAAAAGCAGTCGCCGCAATGTTTTTGATGTGGATGCCAAAGTAATTTCAACCGGAATAATGGGCGCTAATGATTTGCACCTGACCGGCACCATTGACAATAACACCGCCTCGCCGGAACTGGATCTCACCGCTGAGATGAAAGGGTTTGACTTAGGTTTTGCCCAGCAGTTCCTCACCGGAGTATTTTCTAATCTAAGAGGAAAGGCCACCGGCGATCTGCAGATCAGTGGTCCGCTGAACGATATCGATTACAGTGGTGATATTGCACTCACGGAATTTGGGCTGAAGCTGGATTTCACCGGCGTGGATTACTCATTTGATGATACCGTGGTTTCACTTTCGCGTGGACTGGCGATTCTCAATGACATTGGAGTGCGTGACGGACGTACCGGTTCCCGCGGCTCAATCTCCGGGGCGATTCAGTTTGAAACCTTATCTTCCATGGGCGTCAACCTCGTGATGCGTGCTGATAACCTCATGCTGCTGAACACAACCCAGAAAGACTACGACCTTTTCTGGGGCCGAGTGTATGGAACCGGAACCGTGTATGTGGACGGCCCGGTGAGCGGCTTGAGCATCTCCACCCCGGAAATGCGGGCGCTGAGCAATTCGGTTTTTACCTTTAATTCCAATTCCACGTCCAATGTGGAAGAATTTAAGATGCTGCGCTTCCTGCAACGTGACGAAGGCGGTACAGTAACCGTGGAAAAACCGGTGAAATCCGGTGCCAACATGAATGTGGATTTCAACCTGGCGGTGGACCGCGGAACAACGGTAAATGTTTTGGTGGGTGATGATATCGGCGATATCTCGGTACGTGGTAATTCCGAGCGGCTCCGGTTTGTTTTGGCCAGAAATGGGTCCATCAGCATGAACGGAAATTACTTCGTGGACAGCGGAACCTTTGTTTCCAAAGCGATTCTGAACCGCACCTTCCAGATTGCCAAGGGAAGTTCCATCCGCTGGGACGGTGATGCGCTGGCACCGCAGTTGGATATTAATGCAACGTATCTTCGAACGGTCAGCAATGCCGGGCAATACCTCAATGTGGGAAGCCTGCAGCCGATTAATGTGCTGTTGAGTACCAGAATTACGCAGACGCTCAATAATCCTAAAATCGAGCTGGGCGTGGAAGCACAGGATGTGTCCTCTAACCTGAAAGAAACGCTGGCTGAGAAAATGAGCAATGAGGACGAGAAAATTGTCCAGTTCGGTTCTATCCTGGTGCTGAATAGTTTCAATGTCGGCAACTCCGCCTTTGATATTAATTTAGGAAACACCCTGGAAACTTCCGGTTATAATCTACTCTTTAAGCAGCTGGGCTCTGTCCTGAATACCATTAGCAATGAATTCCAGGTGGATTTGAATTATCTGAAAGGGGATCCCAACTCCAATACCGGTGACCGTGCCAATGCCAGCGTGAGTTTCGCCTTGTCTCCGCGAGTGACGGTGAAAACAGGCCTCGGCATTCCTATTTCCAAATCAGAGAACACCGCTTATGATTATCTGTCCGGCGAAGGCATCATCGAATATGACTGGTCACGGAAAAATGACGGCTCCCGATTGCTGCGCGCCTACAGTAAGCCAACCAACATTGGCCTGAACGGTGCAGCTGCTGCCAATGCAGGTGCAAACCAAAGCTATGGCGTGGGTGTGGTGTACAGCAAGAGTTTTAATACCATCTTCAGACGGCGTAAGAAAGCAGCGACTTCGCAGAAGCCAAAAGATTCCATCAAAAATGATTCTGTGAAAAATATCAATAATCACTGATAAAAATCATGTTGATGTGTAATAAATAGTTAAAATGTATTAATGTTTGAGATAATTTTCTCTTTATAATATTTTTATGTATTTTTGCAAAAAATTTAGAAGACTACATTTAATATTATTAATACAGAAAAATGAACTATCAATTAGACGAAATAGACAAGAAGATTCTTGATTTCCTGGTAGAAAATACACGAATGCCTTTTACAGAAATCGCAAAACAAATGGACGTTTCCGCAGGAACAATCCACGTGCGTGTGAAAAAGATGGAGGATGCAGGTATTATCCTGGGTTCATCTCTTAATATCGACTACGGCAAACTGGATTATCATTTTACCGCTTTTATCGGGATTTTGCTGACCAAGTCTAACCGTACGCAGGAAGTCCTGAAAGAACTGGCTACCATTCCAAATGTAACCGAAGCAAGCGTGATCTCCGGCAAATACAACATTTTCTGCAAGGTTCGCGCAAAGAATACAGAAGATGCCAAACGCATTATTTATCAGATTGATGACATCCAGGACGTGATGCGCACAGAAAGTATGATTTCCATGGAAGAATATATTTCTGACAAAAACCGTCTGATTGATGCAGTCCTGATTTAAGACTGATATTTCTCAACTTTTATGGAAACTTTCGATCTGCTGTCGAAAGTTTCTTTATTTTTACATTTATGAATAACGATTTTTCAGATGAAACGCCGCGTAAAGGATTAGGCTTCAGTCTGGCGCTGGCAGCTTTGTTCCTCTTTACCTTTATGGGAATTGGGATTGATGCGGATGAATTTATACAACACCCAGACCTCAATATTCCGACGTCCTATTTTTACTTCATATTCTTTATTGATGCGGTGATGGTCGCTTCGCTGCTCTTCATTTTCTTTTACCGGAAGTTTGCCGTGTATTTGTTCCCGGCGGCACTGATTATTCATTTTCTGGCGCACAACTATTATCTGTCCACGTTTCTGTACACCGACGTGACTAATATGTTCTTGTATTGTACCTTGGGATTGTTCGTAATTATTCCCAAATGGCGATTTTATAAATAATATTCCTTGATGTTCTCCAAAGCCTGTGAGTACGCGCTGAAGACTGCGATCTATATTGCCCAGCAAACCGGGCAGGGCCGCCGTGTGAATGTAAAGGAAGCTGCCACGGCCGTAGATGCGCCCGAAGCATTTACCGCCAAATTACTGCAGCAGCTTTGCCGCGAAAATATTCTTACTTCCACACGAGGAAAGCAGGGCGGTTTCCTCTTTGATATTGAAAAACAGAAAAGCATCACAATCTACGAGGTAGTGGTCCTCATTGATGGTCCGGGGATTTTCACGAAGTGCGGCCTCGGTCTGCACAGATGTTCTTCTGAAAACCCTTGTCCGGTTCACAACGAATTTAAAGTCATCCGCGAAGGACTGACGCAGCTTGTAAAAGAGCACACTTTCTACGATTTAGCACAAAAAACCGAAAGCGGACTCGCTTGGCTTAAATAGCAAAAAAAGAAGGCTCAAAAACGAAACATGTTTTTTATCATTTTAAATAAGATAAATTTGTCCGAATTAAAAATTTGCGTACATTTGTATCATCAAAATTAAAAACGACACCCACATGTTAGTACAAGAAAAAACAATCGGCCAGATGGTAGCAGAAGATTTCCGCGCCGCTGCTGTATTCAGAAAATATAAAATCGATTTCTGCTGCAAAGGCAACAGAACCATCGAAGAAGCCTGCGATAATAAAAAAGTGACCCCCGAAGAAATTTATAAAGACCTGGATGCACTGAACCAGGCAAAGGCAGGCGATATTGATTTTAACTCCTGGCCACTGGATTTACTGGCAGATTATGTAGAGAAAACGCACCACCGCTATGTGGAAGAAAATTCTACCGTGCTGCTGCAGTATCTGAATAAGCTGTGCAAGGTACACGGCGACCGCCATCCGGAACTGTTTGAAATCAACAAACTGTTTACCGAAAGCGCGCAAGAACTGGCAGCACACATGAAGAAGGAAGAATTAATTCTTTTCCCTTTCATTAAAAGAATGGTAGCTGCGAAACAAAACGGTGAAGAACTGCCAAAACCGCATTTCGGAACCGTGGAGAATCCTGTGGCGATGATGAAGCACGAGCATACTACAGAAGGTGAGCGCTTCCAGAAAATTGCCGAACTCACGAACAATTATCAGTTTCCGGAAGATGCGTGCGGAACGTATCAGGTAACTTTCCGGATGCTGGAAGATTTTGAGCAGGATCTGCACAAACACATTCACTTGGAAAATAACATCCTGTTCCCGAAAGCCATCGAACTGGAGAAAACTTTTTAATAAACTAAACTATCTGTTTTTTGAGGGGCCTGTTGCGGAGTAATTCTGCGGCAGGCTTTTTATTTGACAGACTTTACTTCTTCGTCAGAGCATCCGGTGTATACACGGCGGTCTCGCCAGTTTCATCGCTTTCTACTTCGTATTGCGGATCTTCCTTCGAGCAGCACCGCTGTTTTCCTTTAAAGGTGAAATCTTTGGTGTGTACTTTTATTACTTTTCCCTTAACGGTGTTACCGGCATAATTCCAGGAAACTTGGTCACCGGCCTTAAATTCTTTGCTCATTTTATTTTATTTTTCAGTATAATATACTTCCCCGCCCACTACTCGTGCCGGCGACGTGTATGGATGTTCCGTTGCCTTACCAATCCCCATAATGTGCTGAACATCCCATTTTTTTGCTTTAAAATAATCAGCGACCATACTGCGGTGGCAGCGCCACCAGACAGCTTCGGAACACATCATGGCAGTCGCGTTTTTTTGTGCCGTGGCGGCCAGTTCATCGGCGCCTTCTTTAAATTCCCCGGTACGCATATAACCTGCGTAGGCAGCAAATGACTTGTTTCTCCACAAAGTATCAGTGGGTGCATCTTTCTGACGGCGCCGGCCACCCAGTTTATCAAAATATATATACTGAATATCATGTTCCGCCAACGTTGCGGCAAGAGTTTCCTGATCATATTGCGGAAACTTTCGGGAACCCGGCATGCTGCGCACATCTGCTAAAACCTTGATGTCAAAAGAAATCAGCATTTCCAAAAACGTTTCGATGGGATGGGTAGAGTGTCCGATTGTGTAAAGAGGTAATTCCGTAATCATGACTGCAAACTCAACATAAAAAGTGCCGTACTTCATTTCAACAAAAAATCCGCGGGCAAAAACCAGCGGATTGATCGTATTGTGATAAAAAGTTTATCGGGCGAGGGCACGCTTCACGGCCTCTTTCACGGCCTCAGCATCAATTTTATATTTCTTCATGAGCTCGGCCGGTGTTGCAGATTCACCAAAAGTGTCATTCACGGCAACGTACTCCTGTGGTGTCGGACGTTTCCGCGATAACATTCCTGCTACGGATTCACCTAAGCCACCCAGATAGTTATGCTCCTCAGCAGTAACGATACGGCCGGTTTTTTCCACGGATTTTAAAATAATTTCCTCATCCAGTGGTTTAATGGTGTGGATGTTAATTACCTCACAGGAAATACCTTCTTTTTCCAGCTCCTCGGCAGCCTGCAGAGATTCCCAAACGAGATGGCCTGTTGCCACAATAGTTACATCAGTGCCTTCTTGGAGCATAATTCCTTTTCCGATCTCAAACGGCATATCTTCGGGCATGAATACCGGAACGACCGGGCGGCCGAAACGCAAATAAACGGGTCCTTCGTATTCAGCAATTGCCAAAGTAGCTGCTTTGGTTTGGTTGTAATCGCACGGATTGATGACCACCATTCCGGGAAGCATTTTCATCATTCCGATATCTTCCAGTACCTGGTGCGTGGCGCCATCTTCGCCCAATGTCAGCCCCGCGTGCGAAGCGCAAATTTTCACGTTTTTATTTGAGTAGGCAATGGACTGACGAATCTGGTCGTACACGCGCGAGGTGGAAAAGTTGGCAAAAGTGCCCGTGAAGGGTATTTTACCATTAATGGTAAGTCCTGCCGCGATGCCCATCATGTTGGCTTCAGCGATTCCTACCTGGAAAAAGCGTTCCGGTGCTTTCTCAATGAATTTCTCCATTTTGAGCGAACCGATCAGGTCCGCGCAAAGAGCAACTACATTCGGGTTTTTCTCAGCCAGTTCGGCCAGGCCGGCGCCGAATCCGCTGCGTGTATCTTTTTGTTCTGTATATGTAAATTTCATTTTCTTTTATTTTAAATAACCAATGGGTATGTAGAGGATTAACAGCTGTTATAACTTTTTAATAATCAGCCGGTGCTTCCAGATATAATTGTTTGAAAGCGGTTTCCAGTTGTTCATCATTCGGCGCTTTTCCATGCCAGGCGTGTGTTCCGGTCATGAAATCTACACCAAAGCCCATCTCTGTATTTAAAATAATAACGACCGGTTTTCCGTTTCCGGTTTCTGCTTTTGCTTTTTCCAGAATAGCAATTACTGCTTCCAGGTCGTTGCCGTTCTTTTCATTTAATACCAGCCAGCCGAAAGCTTCGAGTTTAGCGTGTAGGTCGCCGAGGCTCAGTACATCGTCAGTGTCACCATCAATCTGCCGTCCGTTATAGTCAATGGTTGCAATTATATTATCCACCTTTTTAGCGGCCGCAAACATCAGTGCTTCCCAGATTTGGCCTTCCTGTAATTCACCATCACCGTGAAGGGTGTAGATTAAACCTTCGTCACCATCCAGTTTTTTGCCTAAGGCAGCACCGATTCCCACGGATAATCCCTGTCCCAACGAGCCGGAAGCTACGCGGATGCCCGGCAGGCCTTCGTGTGTGGTAGGGTGGCCCTGCAGGCGGGAATCCAGCTTTCTGAAAGTAGCCAGTTCGGAAACAGGGAAGAAGCCAAAGCGCGCCAGCGTGGAATAAAAGACCGGCGAAATATGACCGTTGGACAAAAAGAACAGGTCTTCGTTTTTGCCTTCCATGCTAAAGGGCAGAGAATAATTCATCACTTTGCCATACAGCGCCGTAAAATATTCAGTACACCCTAAACTGCCGCCCGGATGCCCAGAGTTCACGGCATGAACCATGCGCAGAATATCGCGTCGGATCTGGGTAGTCAGCGATTTCAGCTCTTCAATTGATTTACTCATTTTATTGGATTTATTCAGCAGCGAATTTACGAATTTTCGAGGGATTTGTGATGCTGCATGGATAGGATCAGACTCGTGCTAGACTTACCAAAAGAGAATATCTCAAAACTCAATACAGCAGGTTATTGTTTGACTGCACAACATTTTATTAAATAATTACCAGACAAGGAAAATAAATAGTAGTAGTGCTAAGAATCCTAGTTCCTCCGAATCAACCACAATCCCACAAAGGTCAGCAAGCCATTAATAATCAAAAGTTCCAACCCAATCTTAAAGTCACCGAAAATGTTTTCCTGGTATTTATCGATGAGATACGATACCACTGGCGCTGCCACACAAACATAGGGAACCAGGCGGTCCTGTACTTTAAACTTAGTGAAAATCCCGAAAGCGAATAAGCCGAGCAAAGGTCCATACGTAAAGCCGGCCATTTTCAGGATCAGACCGATCATCGAGTTGTCATTAATCAGTTTAAAGATAATCACCATCACCAGGAAGGCTACTGCAACAATCAGGTGAACGCGCTTCCGGAATTTTTCTTTATCGGTTGCGGCCATGTGTTTGTCTTTCAAACCGAAAATATCAATACAGAGTGAAGAGGTGAGTGCGGTCATCGCGCCGTCCGCACTCGGGAACAGCGCAGAAATAAGGGCGATAATAAAGATAATGGAAATCACCGGAGGCATGTGGTTCAGCGCAATATCCGGGAACAGCTGATCTCCCGAGGAAACCACATGTTCTGTATTTCCGTACAAGTGAAGTAACCCGCCCATAAACAAGAACAAAGCGATTACACCCACCAGAATAAAACCTAATGTCACCATGTTCTTTTGCGAATCCTTCAGTTTGGTTACCGATAGCGATTTCTGCATCATTTCCTGATCAATACCCGTCATCGTAATGGTAATAAAAGCGCCCGCCAGCACCTGCTTGAAGAAAAAAGCCTTGCTGTTCACATCCGTATTAAATACTTCCGTGTAACCCAGGCGGTTCATTTCCGAAATACTCTCCATGAAATCCAGGCCCAGGTGATTCATCATATACACAGAGCAGATAATCAGTCCCAGCAGCATACAGGTGGTCTGCAGCGTATCCGTCCAGACAATGGTTTTCACACCGCCCTCGTAAGTGTACAAAATAATCATCGCCAGAATCACCAGTGTGGTCACAATAAACGGAACACCCAGGCTGTCCAGAATCGCCACCTGCAGAATATTCACCACCAGATACAAGCGGGCAGTAGCTCCCACCAGGCGCGAAACAATGAAAATCCAGGCACCCGATTTATAGGACAAATGGCCCATCCGGTGTTGCAGGTAGCCGTAGATAGAAGTAAGCTGCAGCCGGTAGTAGAGCGGCAAAAGCACATAGGCAATAACCACATAGCCAATGAGATAGCCGATGGTAATTTGCAGGTAATGAAACTGATCTGCACCCACTGCGCCGGGCACTGAGACAAAGGTAACACCCGATAAGGAAGTGCCAATCATCCCAAAAGCCACCAGCATCCAGTTGCTCTTGCGGTTCCCGATGAAAAAACTGTCATTGTTGCTGTCCTTTCCCGTTTTATACGCGACCCAAAATAAAAGTCCGAAATAAGCGAGGATAATCAGGAGCAGAACAAGTGGATTCATTTGGAAAAAATTTCCACAAATATAGTTTTTTTAGCCTGATATGGGCGCCTTCATCCGTCCTCCGCTCCCGCTTTTTTCGCGCCGCTGCGCTCTGCAAAAAAGAGCTCCGCTTAGGCCGGGGCGCAGGGAACGCTCTCCCCGGAGTGTACGCGGAAATAGGTAGAAACCGTTGGATTTTATAAGCAAAATCCCGCAGCAAGGTGTTGCGGGAAGTAGGTCATTCCTTTATTGCAGCAGATGTTCGTATTCAGGCATCCTTTGCAAGGTCTTTTTCGCATACGGGCACGATGCCTGCAGTTTGTGCGAGTTTTTATCCGCGAACTGCGCAACGGCTTCCACCAGTTGTTTGCCTAAGCCTTGTCCGCTGTATTCGCTGTCCACCTCTGTGTGGATAATGTCGATTTTGTCGTCGCCCAGCCAGTTGAATTCAATGGTTCCGGCTTCTTTCCCATCCACCGACACAATGAAACGGTCGCCTGATTTAGTAACTTCTGCCATGATATTTTATATTTATTTTAAATCTGTGCTTTACAGGTCGCCAAACTTTCCGCTTTGGAAATCTGCGAATGCCTGCATAATTTCTTTTCTTGTGTTCATTACAAAAGGGCCATGGGCGGCAATCGGTTCACGAAGCGGTTGCCCGCTCAGGATAAGCACTACGCTTTCTTCCTTCGCCGTAATACTGAATTTTTCGCCCCCATTTTCGAAAACGACCAGATGGTCTGCTGCTGCGGTCTCACTCTCATTCACCGTAATGCTGCCTTCAATAACCAAAGCGGCCGTATTCCAGTCGGCCGGAAATGCAAAGTCCGCCTTTCCGCCGGCTTTCAATTTGGCGTTCATCATCTGCACCGGGCTGTAGGTTTTAGCCGGCCCTGCTGTTCCTTTATAATCGCCTGCAATCACTTCGATATACCCGTTTTCACCTAAATCCGCTTTTCCCATCATCTGATTTTCAATCGCCTGATAGCGCGGGGTGCCCATTTTGTCTTTGCTGGGAAGATTCACCCATAATTGTACCATCTGGAAAATTCCGCCGGCTTTTGCCCATTCCGTTTCGTGGAATTCTTTATGCAATACACCGCTGGCTGCCGTCATCCATTGCACATCACCCTGACCGATGATGCCGCCGCCACCTGCGGAATCATGATGTTCCACTTTCCCTTGGTACGCAATCGTCACTGTTTCGAAACCGCGGTGCGGGTGGACATCCACTCCGCGCGGTACCTGCGTCGGCCCGAAATGGAACTTTGAGTTGTAATCCAGCAGGATAAAGGGATCCATTCGCTCCATGCTCAGGCGGCTGTCGCCCGGTATAAAATTATGAACGCGGAAGCCGTCGCCAACAAAATGTGCCGGACGGGGCGCTGCAATAAATGCTGTTTTTTTAATTGTTTCCATCTTGTAAACTTTATTCAAAGATATTGCGAACCAGTGTTTTAAACCATTGATCTATGGTAAATAGTAACCTGCATTTACGCCTGGGATTTCATATTCTCACCATCGCGCGAATGCAATTTCCGAAAGACAAATCCTGATAGCATGGTCAGAACGCCCACAAAATAAAAGGTGTACCGGAAGGCCAGATGCACCGGCGCGCCCATCGCAGTAATTCTGTTTTCGAAGAGTTTCAGCGCAATTAATCCGCAGGCAATACCGAAACCAACGGCGAGTTGCTGATTAACGGCGAGTAAAGAGTTGCCACTGCTGGTATGCGATGCCCGCAGATCTGCAATAGCAATCGTGTTCATGCTCGTAAACTGAATCGAATTAAAAAAGCCGAGAATCGCAATAATCGGAATAAACCAGTAAATCGAAGTATGAATGCCCGGAATACCCAGTGCTGCAATCAGCAATCCGATGATAATGGTGTTCGTCATTAGCGTTCTGCGGTACCCGAAATAATCCAGAATCTGTATTACTTTTGATTTACCGAACATCGCGGTGAGTGCCATCGGTGCCACAATCCACCCGGAAACCACGGCGGTCTCGCCATACGCAATCTGAATCATCAGCGGCAACAGCAGCGGAATGGAACTAATTCCCAGTCGGGTAGCCAGGTTCCCCACAATTCCCACCCGGAAGGTCCGTACCTGAAATAAGTTCAGGGGAAATAAAGGATTCTGTACTTTCTTCGCATGACGATAATAGTAATAAATCAGTAAAAACCCAAGAATAAACACTAATAAAATAAGTGTGGTATGCGTTGTATTCCCAAACATTTCCAGCGCTACCGATAAAAAAAGCGATGCACCGGCAAAAATTAAGAAGCCCTTCAAATCAAAGTGGGTATCCCTTGCATTGTATTCCGGCATGTATTTTAAACTTAGAATAATACCGAGCAGGCCGATCGGTACATTAATCAAAAATATCCAGTGCCAGGACAGGTAATCTACCATGTAACCACCCACCAGCGGACCAAGCACGGGTCCAATCAGCGCGGGTACAATGGCATAATTCATTGCCTGTACGAGTTCATTCTTATGAAATGTTTTGATCAGCGCCAGCCGGCCGACCGGTGTCATCAAACTGCCGCCGAGGCCCTGCACAACTCTCGCCAGCACCAGTTGGTTCAGGCTTTGCGACATCGCGCAGAAAATGGAACCCAGCACGAAAATAATCAGCGCAGCCATAAAAACACGGCGTGTTCCAAACTTGTCCGCCAAAAAACCGCTGACCGGCATAAAAACCGCCAGCGTCAGCACGTAACTGATAATGGCATTTTGCATATCCAGCGGCGATTCCTGTAAATCAGCCGCAATAGACGGAAGACTGGTGTTCAGGATGGTAGAGTCGAGCATCTGCATGAAAATAGAAGTTGCCAGAATTAGTGGCAGGAATTTTTTCACAGAGGCAGATGCAGTTTCATTCATTCGGAATATTTTTACGCACAAACACAGCAAAGGCATTGCCATTGCTGTGTTTTAGTTCATCGTTTTTATGGATGAATATAAATAGTATTTTAATATGAGTCCGCGTGAACTGACAGTACCGCGCGGCCGCTGGGGTCGTTCATTGCTTTAAAGGCTGCATCCCATTCCAAAGCAATCGGTGTGGAACAGGCCACAGACGGAACCGAGGGAACTGTTTTCGCGGCACTGTCACCAGGGAAAAACTCTTCGAATATGGCACGGTAGCGATACTCCTCTTTATTCTGTGGCGTATGCACCGGAAACCGGAAATGCGCGGTCGCCATCATGGTATCAGTCACTTCTTCTTCCGCTTTATCTTTAAGCGAATCAATCCAGGAGTACCCGACGCCATCTGAAAATTGTTCTTTTTGCCGCCAGGCAATATCTTCCGGCAGCATATCGCTGAAGGCTTCACGCAGCACCCATTTTTCAATTCTCGGCTCGTGCGCGCTCACCATTTTGTCCGCCGGGTTCAGCCGCATCGCCACATCCATAAATTCTTTATCCAGGAAAGGTACGCGTCCTTCAATTCCCCAACTCATCAGTGCTTTATTGGCGCGTAGGCAATCGTAGAGATGGAGTTTGCCCAGTTTGCGGACGTTTTCTTCGTGAAATTCCTGTGCGTTCGGTGCTTTGTGGAAATAAAGGTAACCTCCGAATAGCTCATCACTGCCTTCACCGGACAACACCATTTTGATTCCCATTGATTTAATGACCCTTGCCAGCAAATACATCGGCGTGGAGGCACGAACGGTCGTTACATCGTAGGTTTCCAGATGATAGATTACATCGCGAATGGCATCCAGACCTTCCTGTACGGTAAAGTGAACCTCGTGGTGAATAGAGCCGATGTGGTCTGCTGCTTTTCTCGCGGCGGCTAAATCCGGACTGCCCTCGAGTCCGACCGCGAAACTGTGCAAACGCGGATACCACGCTTCCTGACTGTCTTCGGTTTCAATGCGGCGAGGTGCATATTTTGCCGTAACGGCAGAAATGATGGAAGAATCCAGGCCGCCGGACAACAACACGCCGTACGGTACATCACTCATAAGCTGGCGTTTTACGGCCTCTTCCAGCGCAGTACGTAATTCTTGAATATCAGTGGCGTTATCTTTTACGTTTTCATACATTTCCCAATCACGCTGATACCACTGTTTCGCTTCCTGGCTTTCCGCACTGAACAAATAATGCCCCGGTGGAAAGGTATCTACCGTTTTGCAAACGTCTTGCAGGGCTTTCAGTTCAGACGCAATATAATATGTGCCGGCAGCGTCACGTCCCTGATAGAGCGGGCAAATCCCCATGTGATCGCGGGCAATCAGATACACTTCATTTTCCAGATCGTAAAGTGCAAAGGCGAAAATCCCGTTCAGTTTATCGATGAAATCGGCGCCGTATTTCTGGTACAAAGGAATAATAACTTCGCAGTCAGAAGCGGTTTGGAAGGCATAATCCGGAAACTCTCCACGCAGGTCCCGATGGTTATAAATTTCACCATTAATAGCCAAAACGATTTTTTTATCAGCTGATAAAAGGGGTTGCTTGCCGGAAGCCGGGTCGACAATCGCCAGCCGTTCGTGCGCAAACAATGCGTTTTGGTGCTGAAAGATTCCGCTCCAATCCGGACCACGGTGGCGGATCTTTTTAGACATTGTTAAAATCTGCTGGCGCAGCAAATCGGCGGGCTGCTGAAGGTCAAAAGCGCATACAATTCCACACATAACTTTTCTTTTTAGATTGGTAATTAGTTTTGTTTATGCTACAAACGTATTTAATGTGTGAATATATTACAATGTTTATTTTAATTTGGTTAAAAAATAGTGTAAAAAAAATAAATATGGTTTTATAATATAAACTTATAGATATAAAGCACGATGTTATAACGTAAATTTTAAACTACATTAATTTATTTACAGGTGAAGCAACACGTTATCTTCATTAATACGTTTACATTTTACCTGTTTTAAGGTTATTTAGCGGAAATCATCTCGCCTGTTATCTTGAAATCCTGTTTAATGATTTGTTCCATACAGTATTCAGCCAGCGCGGTAATGGTCACAAAAGGATTAACCCCAATGCTGGCCGGAATCAGCGAACCGTCGATAACATATAAGTTTTCATGCGCATTCAGTTTTCCGAATTCATTGGTCGCTTTCCCAAGCACAACACCGCCCAGCGGATGATAGCAGATATCGGCACCGTAACCGTTGTGAAACAGCAAATGTGAGCGTGTGCCGCCATTGGCTTTATTCATTTTGCGTATAAAATATTGGGCATTGTTCCGCATGTGCGCCGTATGCGAAGTGTTCCAGGTGAGTTCCAGTTTCTGCCGCTGCGGGTCGTAGGAAACCTTGCCGGGCTTGGGAACTTTATTCACCATCAGGTAGAGTGAGGTGGCCACATTCATTCCCATCGGCAGTGGCGCGATTTCCACAAAGAAGGGATGCTTTTTATCTTCCCAGTGGTCAATGCCGCCCACCGGAATCGTCGACTGCCGGAAACCGGTACCGCCCGAGAAAGCGCGCACCCAGTTGCGGCCCGTCATAAAGTTACCATTATTACCCCAATCTTTTCCAACGTGCTCATCCGTTGTGAGGCGGTTCTGCGCTTTAGATTTCAGCAGCAGCTCCAGCGTTCCCATGGTACCGGCCGCCAGGAACAGCTTTGCAGCGTGCATTATTTTGTGCTGTACCTGCTCGCCGCTGGTGTTGATCACGGAAACGTCCAAGGTATAGGAATGATCCGGCTGATGCGTAATGTGATTCACTTTGTGCAAATCCAGAATTTCCAGCAGACCGGTGGCCAGCGCTTTTTTCAGGTAGGTTTTGTCCAGTGAGTTTTTGCCGTGGTTATTGCCATAAATCACTTCACCGGCCAGCGCGGAGCGGGGAACTTCATTTCGGTATTCGCGCTCCATATAATCGAAATCGTACACGTTGGGAACACGCACTGTTTTAAACCCGGCTTTATGTGCTTCGGCTTCACCTACTTTATTGAATTTATAAAACTCGCACTCATTTAAAAATTTCTCATCGATGACATTTGTTTTCAGTTCACGGTTGGCCAGCGGGAAATAATGGTTATAAAAAGCATCCGCGTCCAGGTCCGGAAATATTTCCGAGAAATAGGCGCGCTTGGGCGTTACCGCCATGCCGCCATTGACCAGTGAACCGCCACCCACGCCGCGTCCCAGCCAGATTTTAATATGTTCGAAATCTAGCCGGTCCAGTGCACCCGTAAATTTTTCCAAATGAAAGACATTAAAGAACGGCGCAATGGTTCGGCTTCGGAACCAAGCTGCTGAATGACCGGGTTTAATCATGGTGGAGAACTTTTCGCCGGACTTTTCCCAGTTCAGTCCCATTTCCAGCATAGTTACCGGAATGCCGGCTTCGCATAACCTAAGGGCAGCAACGGCACCGCCGTAGCCACTGCCAATGATGATCACCCGTTTGTCGGAATCAATTAGGGTGGGTTCGCTCTGAACGGTGGGCTGAATGCCGGCAAAGGCGCGGGTCCCCAAAAAGAAAAAAGCAGCCATACTCAGGCCGCTCAGTTGTAAAAAATCTTTGCGGTTCATGCCGCAACCCTTGCAAAAAGCGTACAGGACGCTGCTGCGAAAATAAATTTGCTGTGAAATGCATTGTAGTTTTAAGGTTAATCTCCTGCAGGAACAAAACATTGCTGCCACCATAGCCCGGATGGAAGTGGCATCCTCCCGGCGGCGCGCCAGCCCCGCCGGGAGATACAGCGGACAGCCGGACGGCTCTTCAAAAAAAGCGTAACCGTCCTGCTCCAAAAAATAAATCAGGAATTGCGGCTCATCAGCGCCATATAGAATCCATCAAAGCCTTCGCTCGGCATGATGTGCTCCTCCTTGATCAGTGCGTAGCCCGGATTGTTTTCCAGAAAAGTGCGCACCTGGGCGCTGTTTTCACTCGGCAAGATCGAGCAGGTAGCATAGATCATTTTGCCGCCCTTTTTCAGAATCTTTGCATAATCCTGCAGGATCTGCTGCTGCTCGCCACGGATCCGGTCAATGAAGTCCTGGTCGATTTTCCACTTGGAATCCGGGTTGCGCTTCAGTACACCGAGCCCCGAGCAGGGCGCGTCGATCAGCAGCCGGTCTGCTTTTTCGTGGAGTCTTTTGATTACTTTATTATCATCGATCACGCGCGCTTCAATATTGTGTGCACCAGCCCTCTTGGCGCGGCGTTTCAGTTCCGCGAGTTTCCACTCATAGATATCCAGCGCGATAATCTGGCCTTTGTTCTTCATCAGCGCGGCCAGGTGCAGCGTTTTTCCGCCGGCGCCGGCGCAGGCATCTACCACGCGCATCCCTTCCTGCACATCCAGCAGTTCACCAATGCGTTGTGAGGAAGCGTCCTGCACTTCGAAGAGGCCATCCTTGAACGCAGAGGTCAGGAATACATTTTTCTTTTCTTCAAGCTGAACGGCGGCAGGGTAGTGCGGCACCTGGAAGCTGTCCACATTTTCGTGTTTCAGGTCTTCCACCAGTTCGCGCGCGGTCGTTTTCAGTGTGTTGGCACGCAGGATGGTAGGCGCCTGCTCGTTCAGGGCTGTCATTTCTCTTTCCCAGTTGTCGCCGAGTTCCTTTTCCAATGTTTCCGCCAGCCACTCCGGCACAGAGTGCTGAATGGCTTTCGTAGGTACGGTGTTTTTCTTCAGTTTGGTCAGGATATCCGCGGTTTTAATGCCATCGAATTCCACAAACTTTTTATAGTGCGTCTGGCTCCAGAGGCAGTATGCCAGAATCATTTTATAAATATTGCCCGGCTTGGCGCCTTCGCCCATGTAATATTCCAGCCTTTTCTTCCAGCGGATGATATTGTAAAAGATTTCGGATACCACTTTGCGGTCTTCGCTGCCCCATTTTTTGTGGGCTTTCAGCAGTCTTTCCAGGACTTTATCTGCGTATTTCCGGTCGCCAAAAAAGGTTTCCTGCAAAGCGTCGTGTATTCCGATAAGTAAGTTTCTGTGTATAAGTTCCATCGCCGGTTTCTGAATTTGGTGCAAAAATACGGTTTTTTTCAGGGGTGTGCTTTCTTTTTATTTGGGCGCCTGG
The DNA here is from genome assembly GCF_022968825.1 of Chryseobacterium salipaludis. GTDB lineage: Bacteria > Bacteroidota > Bacteroidia > Flavobacteriales > Weeksellaceae > Kaistella > Kaistella salipaludis. The sequence goes on along the minus strand of NZ_JALHKS010000001.1, from coordinate 462,302 downwards.
ATCCGTCTTCCGCTCCCGCTTCCCGCGCCTTCGCAGGCGCGGGAGAGCTCCGCTCAAGCCGGGGCGCAACAACCGCCGCGCCCGGCAGGCAGATTGTGAGAGGCAGGGGCCTGCCACGTTTGCAGGCCGCTATCTTGCAACCGGGTTTTAATAATGGTACCTTTGCGCGAAATCTAAAATTATGAGTGATACAGTACTTTGTCCGAAATGCCAGTCGGAGTTCACGTATGAGCAGGATAACCAGATGGTGTGCTCGCAGTGCTTCCACGAATGGGTGCCTGGTGAAACCGCCGAAGAAGATAAGATTCTGGATGCCAACGGTAATGAGCTGAAAGATGGTGATTCCGTAACGGTCATCAAAGACCTGCCCGTAAAAGGAGCGCCGAAACCGGTGAAAGCCGGAACTAAAGTGAAGAATATCCGCCTGCGCCCGGACAGCGACCATAATATCGACTGTAAAATAGAAGGTTTCGGGTCAATGGCACTGAAATCAGAATTTGTGAAAAAAGCATAAAAAAAGGAAAAAATTGGACAGGGTTCCGTTTCGAAGACTAGTTGTGCCGGATGGTACTAATTTCGTCTCAGGGCAGAAAGAGAATTAACCAAAGATTTCCTTAAGCGATACAAATACAAAGCTACAGAATATTTCCGGAATAAAACAACAGGACTGCTGTATTTTGGTCCGGATTTTTATTTAAACCGCACGTGTATTGTACCGTGCAGTTTCTCAGCGGTATAGCTGATCAGCTTGGTATTCCCGAGCGAAAGCAGTGTTCGAAAATGGCTGCCGGCAAAGCGACTTTCCAGTACTTCCATTTGCAGGCCTTCGGAATCTGGCACGATCTCATGCGCATAATAAAGATTTTTCGGGAGTTGCCACTGAATTCTCGCTTCTTCTGTCAGTTCATTAACTTCACCAAACAGTCGCGCCACGTATGCATTATACGGTTGGTGAAAAGTTTCTGCCGGCGTATCGTTCTGAATCAGACGGCCGTCCTGCAAGACCACAATCCGGTCCAGCCAGGGAAGAACTTCCTGCAGGTCGTGCGTGGAAATAATCAATCCGATTTCCTTTTCCTTTACGTAGCGGAACAGATTTTCCCGCAGTTTACTCGTCCGCGCAAAATCCAGGTTGCTGAAGGGTTCATCGAGCAGCAACAATTTAGGCATGACGGCGAGTGCGCGCGCTAGGGCAACACGCTGCTGCTGGCCGCCACTCAGGTATTTCGGCAAAGTATCGCGAAAGATTGTTAATTCAATAAGGTCCAGCAGTTCGTTAACCTGTGCTTTTTTATCCGCCAGATTGATATTGGTAATATATTTACCGATATTCTCTGCCACGGTTGCATACGGCATCAGGTCATAATTTTGCGCCACCATTTTCATTTGCGGCTCGCCGGGTACCAGATTGTTTTTTGGTCCCAGGATGGGCTTCCCTTCAAACAGGATTTCTCCTTCTTTGAAGTCCAGCAGCCCATACAGTAAACTCAGTAGCGTTGATTTTCCGCAACCACTTTCGCCGGCAATCGCCACCGTCTGGCCGGCTGCAATTTCCAGCGTAAAATTCCGGAAGAGCGGCCGCTCGGGCAAGTATGAAAAATTAAGCTGGCGAATCGTAACAAGCATAAGACAAAAGTAAGATATTTCGCAGGATAAAATTTTAATTTAGTATTTTAGCATCCAACATTAATAAAACAGATAATGAAAAACACAATTAAAACTACTTTTTTATCGCTGATGGCGGGTTCGTTTATTCTGGCGGCGTGCAGTAAAGAGCAGGCGGTGACCAGTGAAAGCAACGACGTAACCACCACTACAAATGGTGCTTCCTATGCGATCGATACCACGGCCAGTAAGATTGAGTGGAAAGGGTACAAAGTGGTTAAGTCAGACCAGACCAGCCATTTTGGAACCATTATGTTCGAAAGCGGAGAGGTAACTGTGCATGACGGAATGCTGGAAAGCGGTTCCTTTGTAGCAGATATGACGTCAATGACCGCGCTTGATTTAAAAGACGATGCCGAGCAGCAAAATAAGCTGAACGGACACCTGCGCAGCGAAGATTTCTTCGAGACTGAAAAGTTCCCGAATGCTACTTTTGAAATCACCAAAGTATCAAAGCAAACGGAAGGAGATTATAATACCTTGCTGGACGGAAACCTGACTCTGAAAGGGATTACCAAGCCGGTACAGTTCCGGGCAAATGTATCGGTAACTGATAACGAAGTAACCATCGCCACGGAACCGAAAGACATCAGCCGCGAGCAGTTTGGTGTGAAATTCCAGATGCCATTGGCAAACGGAGTAATCAAGGACGAAATCAACGTTCAGATTTACATCAAGGCGCAGGAGAAAAAATAACAACAGTTTATTCTAAATGTAAAAGAGCAGGAAGCGTTTTCCTGCTTTTTTTGTGCAATTACGCCGTTGGCAACACATCCGGATATTGCTTAAAATTGATTAAATTTGCTGCTTAATTAGAGAGAATTACACAACTATGACGTCACAACAAATCCGCCGGCAATTTCTGGACTTTTTTAAATCAAAAGGGCACCGGATCGTATCCTCTGCACCGATTGTGCTGAAAGATGATCCCACCCTGATGTTTTCCAACTCCGGAATGACCCAGTTCAAAGATTACTTTCTGGGCTACAAACAACCGGCAGATGTGCGCGTGGCTGATACCCAGAAGTGCCTGCGCGTGTCGGGGAAACATAACGACTTGGATGACGTAGGCCGCGATACCTATCACCATACCATGTTCGAAATGCTCGGTAACTGGTCTTTCGGTGATTATTTCAAGGAAGATGCGATTGCTTTCGCGTGGGAACTATTGACGGATGTTTATAAAATTCCGAAAGAAAATCTGTACGTAACCATCTTTGAAGGAGATGTTACCGAGAATCTCGCGCGTGACCAGCAGGCCTATGATTTCTGGAAACAGCATATCGCAGAAGACCGTATCATCAACGGAAACAAGAAAGACAACTTCTGGGAAATGGGAGAGACCGGTCCTTGCGGCCCGTGTTCGGAAATCCATGTGGACCTGCGCTCGGAGGAAGAAAAAGCAGCTGTACCCGGAATTCAACTGGTGAACAACGATCATCCGCAGGTGGTGGAAATCTGGAACCTCGTTTTCATGGAGTTTAACCGGAAAGCGGACGGTTTGCTGGAGAAACTTCCGAAACAACACGTGGATACCGGAATGGGTTTCGAGCGTTTGTGCATGGCTTTGCAGCATAAAAAATCAAACTATGATACCGATGTGTTCACGCCACTGATTCAGAAAGTGGAAGAACTCTCCGGTAAAAAATATACAGGCGTTCTGGAAAATGACCAGGATATCGCCATTCGGGTGGTGGTAGACCATATTCGCGCAGTTGCCTTCGCAATTGCCGACGGGCAGCTGCCGTCCAACGGAGGAGCCGGGTATGTAATCCGCCGTATTCTGAGACGCGCCATTTCCTATGCCTACCGTTTTCTGGGTGCTAAAGAGCCGTTCCTGTTTCAGTTGGTGGGCGTACTCGCTGCAGAAATGGGCGACTTCTTCCCGGAGCTGAAAAAGCAGCAGCAACTGGTTACGGAGGTCGTTCGCGAGGAAGAGACTTCTTTCCTGAAAACAATTGAGCACGGCCTCAAAAGAATTGATGCTGTGATCAGCGAAACAGTGGCGAAAGGCGAGAAAATGCTGCCCGGCACCGCAGTTTTCGAACTGTATGACACGTACGGTTTCCCGGCAGACCTGTCGCGAATCATCGCGGAGGAAAAACACCTGACCGTGGATGAAGCCGGCTTTGAAGCTGAAATGGAAAAGCAAAAGCAGCGTTCGCGTAAATCATCTGCGCAGAAAGTTCATGACTGGGTGGTGCTGGAAGAAACGCCGGAAAAGTTTATTGGTTATGACCAGATGGCGGCAGAAACGTACATCACGCGCTACCGCAGGATTGAAAATAATGATGGCGATTTCTATCAGATCGTGCTCGCACAAACTCCATTCTATCCGGAAGGTGGCGGCCAGGTAGGCGACCGCGGAATTCTGATTCCGAGTTACGCGCGTGGATTTGATATTTCCAGTCCGAATGTACATGCGGTGGAAGACTCCGCGGAAATCATCGAAGTGCTGGATACGAAGAAAGAAAATAACCTGATCGTCTCTACCGTGCGTGAATTGCCAAAAGATGTTGGAGCCAGGTTTTACGCTAAGGTCAATGAGAATGACCGCCGCAATACGCAGGCGAATCACTCAGTGACCCATTTGCTTCATGAGGCGCTGCGCGATGTGTTGGGAACACACGTGGAGCAGAAAGGTTCGTATGTGGGCCCGGACTATCTGCGGTTCGACTTTTCGCACTTCTCGAAACTTTCTGAAGAAGAACTGGCGCAGATTGAAACACAGGTCAACGAACGGATTAAAGAAAATATTGCACTTGAAGAGCACCGCGAGATCCCAATGGCAGAGGCTATTGAAAAAGGAGCTATGGCCTTATTCGGTGAAAAATATGGTGACAAGGTGCGTATGATTCAATTTGGCCATTCACGTGAACTTTGCGGGGGAACACACGTGCAGAACACCGGTGAAATCGGGCACTTTAAAATTCAGGCCGAGAGCTCCACGGCAGCAGGCATCCGCCGTATTGAAGCGATTTCCCGTGATCGTGCGACTGCGTATTTCTCGGAGCTGGAAAGTAAATTTCAGGAAGTCACTGCGCTTTTAAAATCTAAGGACATCAGCAAGGCAGTGCAAAAACTCATGGAGGAAAACGCTGCTTTAAAAGCAGAAAACGATACATTAAAACGCGAAAAAGTACAGGCCGAAACTGCAGATTGGGGCAAAGATTTCCAGGAGAAAAGCGGAAAAAACCTGCTGGTGAAAAAAGCAAACCTGCCGGCGGCAGCGGTGAAGGATCTCGTTTTCAAACTAAAAAAAGAAACACCACGCGCTTTAATTGTTATCCTTTCAGAAAATGAAGGAAAACCGATGATCACGGTAGGCGTTTCTGCTGACCTTGAAAAAGAATATCAAGCGGGCGCCATTGTAAAGGACCTGGCACGTGAAATCCAAGGCGGCGGTGGCGGTAACCCCGGCTTTGCCACGGCAGGAGGAAAAAATCCGGCCGGCCTTCAAGCGGCCTATGAAAAAGCGCTTGAACTGTAATTCAGTAACTATACTATTAAATACAAAAAATCCCGACGCTCGTATGTAGAGTAGTCGGGATTTTTGTTGTCGTGTAATTTTTTTATTTATTGCCGTTACCGCGAGCGACTACTGCAATAAGAATGATCACAGCCAGTGCGATAATTACCCAGAGCAGCGGGCCAGACATGAAACCGGCATCACTTCCTTTATCAACATCCATATCTACTTTCAAGTCCGGAGCTGCGTCCTGTGCTTTTACCCAAACGGTTACCAGATTAGCCACTATAGCCAGTGCAAACAACTGCATTTTCGAGATCAAATTAGTACGTGCCATAATTTTATGTTTTTTAATGTTATTGAAAACCTTACCTTCTATAACTGTACCAAAATGAAAAATCACCTTTAAAATGACCTTATTTTAAAATACATTCCATCAAAAAATCATCCATCACGAAGCCGTTGCCAATATCAAAAACACCTTCAGCATATACCGTAAATCCCTGGCTTTTATAAAAGTGCAATGCGGGGTTGTATTTGTTTACATTTAAAATCAGCCGTGTATTACCCACAGCAAGAACTTCCTCTTTTAAATGATTCATCGCCGCAACACCAATTTTTCTTCCTTTGAACTCCGCCAGGAGATAAAGTTTGTGCAGCTTGGCTGTGCCGCTTTCTACGTTCAGTTCATAACCCATAAAACCGGCGGACTCATGATCGCAGAGAATAATTTCATAGCTGAGATTAGGATTTTTAATTTGCTTTTCTAATTCAACCACGGAATACATGGTTCCCAACATATAATCAATCTGTGCGGCAGAGAGAATTTCAGTGTACGCTGCACGCCACGATTTTTCTGCCAGCTCCTGAATCAGCGCGATATCGGCGCTGGTCGCTTTCCTGAATCTAACCATTATACTTCCGGATAAAGTTCGAAGACCGTAATTTCAGGGTTGATGCCTACGCGGCCGGGATATCCGATCACGCCAAAACCGCGGTTGACGTACAGATATTTTCCGGCGCTTTCGTACAAATCTGCCCATTTCGGATAGCGATATTGCACCGGCGACCATTTCACATTTTTCAGGTCCAGGCCGAACTGCATCCCATGCGTATGTCCGGACAAAGTGAGCTGCACATTGGAAGGGTGGTGCTTCACGATAGCATCAAAGTGAGTAGGGTCGTGGCTCATCAGCACTTTGGCAGCCTCGGCCGGAATGCCGGCAGCAGCCTTATCCAGATCTCCATACTGGGGGAAAGGTTTTTCTCCCCAGTTTTCGACACCGATGATATATAATTTTTCACCAGCGCGCTCCAGTACGACATGTTCGTTCCTCAGCAGCCGGAAACCGGCAGTCTTTTGAAGGGCGGCCAGGTGAGGGATATTCTGGGCTTTTTCTTCTGCCGACGTCCAGCTTCCATAATCACCATAATCATGATTTCCCAACACGCTCAGTTTACCGTCTTTTGCGGTGATGGTGCTGAAGAGATCAACAAAAGGTTCAAATTCAGTGGCGTAATTATTTACCATATCCCCGGTGAATAAAACGAGATCTGCATTTTGTTCGTTAATAAGGTCAATCGCTTTCTGTAATTTTTCGGGATGAAAAAAGCTGCCTGAGTGCACATCGGAAATTTGGACGATGCGGTAACCGGCAAAGTTCTGTGGCAAACCTTTGATTTTAAGTTTCACCTTCCGCGCAAAATGCCGGTATTTTCCAAAGATAATTCCATCCACAAACAACGCTGATAATACGGCGGCAGTACCTAAGCCTATAAAAGCCAGAAAGGAACGCCTTTCCGGATAATGCGTGTGCTGATTCTGCATTTTCCGGCTGGCCCAGGTTACCACGCGTAGCAAATCATCAATTAATAAAAAGACGATCACCAACAGTTTAGGCAAAAAGAAAATAAGAAATACAGAAGCGATCAGCTGTACGCGATGCTGATCGCGCTCCGTGCGGTCAAAACCGACTATTTCGTAAATCAAAAAGGCATAGACCAGCACAGTCACCACCCAATACCCGATCCGGAGTATCTGATTGGACGTGATGGTTTTAAAAGCCTGATAAATATAAAACTCCAGTAGGAAAAGAAGTCCGGTAAAAATGAGTATGTTTTTTTGCATAATATGTAAAATAGAAAAGCCGTTTCCTTTGATGATGAAAACAGCTTTAATCCTTTAGTTATGAAATGACCGCAGCATATTACGGCTGAGGTAAAGTGTTGTTTTAGGGAAAGCGATATACAATTGCATTAATATTCATGCCAGCACCCACAGAAGCAAAAACGATGTTTCCTTTTTCGGCAAATTGATGCGGCTGCATTTCACCGCGGCGGATCAGATCAAACATTGTGGGAATGGTGGCCACGGAAGAGTTTCCAAACTCCTGAATCGTCATCGGTGCGATGTCGTGATTATAATCTTTGATGCCATATAAACGGAAGAGGCGCGAAATCATCGCATAGTCCATTTTGGCGTTTGCCTGATGAATCAGGATTTTATCTATATCTTCAATGGAAAGACCGGCTTTGTCAATAGTTTCCTTAATGGCGACCGGTACATTTTTCAGCGCATATTCATAGATCTTCCGGCCGTGCATGCGGATAAACAGTTCGTCCCGGTTTTCATCTTCTTTCAGAGAAGGAGCACTTTCCAGATAACCAATTTCCTGACTGTTGTCGCAAAGAGTGGCATCTGCAATCATACCCACATTTTCCTGCTCGGTTGCTTCCACTACCACAGCGCCGGCTCCATCGGCGAAAATCATCCGGTTGCGGTCGTAAGCATCAGTTACGCGGCTTAGTGTTTCGGAACCTACCACCAGAATTCGTTTGGCGCGGCCGGCTTTAATTAACGTATCGGCCATAATCATCCCCTCAACCCAGCCCGGGCACCCGAAAATCATATCGTAATTCACGGTGTGGCGGTTTTTGATCCCCAACTTGTTTTTCAGCCGTGCAGACATAGATGGCATAAAGTTGCTGCGGCCGCTCAGGCCCACATCACCGAAGTTACTGGCGTAAATAATATAGTCCAGCGTTTCGGGATCAATTCCGGCATCTTCAATCGCTGCTTTCGCCGCGTGATAACCAAGGTCAGAATTTACCTCATGATCTTCCAGGTATCGGCGGTTTTCAATTTCAGTAATGTCAACAAATTTCTGAATTACTTCATCATTAGGCTTGTCAATCTTCAGCCCGTCTTCCCCGTAAAATACGGAATCCATAAAATGATCTCTGCCGATCACACGTGACGGAATATAACTGCCTGAACCTATTATAATTGTATTGGACATTCTGTTTTTTCTGAAAATTCGAGGCAAAGTTAGCAATTAATATTGTTCCTTCAAGAAACAAATTTATTATTAAATTTGTAGCGCTTTGTGGCTAAACTCCTGCATATGAAACTCAGTCCGTCCACCCGTGGACTCCTAATTTCTGCCGTTACCGTGCTTCTGGCCTTTGGAATTTATTTTCTGTTTTTGGCAAAGAGAAATTACTATCTGGTAGATAATCCAACCGGCCATACCTATTACTTTAAAATTAATAATGGCTCCGAGCAGATTCTGGCAGCCGGACAGTTTGTGAAAGTGGATCTGGAAGAAGGGCAAAACCACATCCGGGTGATGGATGCACAAAAAAAGGATTTATATGATTCTGCGTTTACAGTGAAAAAGAACCGCGGACTGGTGAATATTGCGCACCAGGATTATTACATTAATGAGCAGTTTTATGGCTACAACCTTGATAAAGACTCGCTGATCGCCGTGCGGCCCCAGACTAAGATTGATGGTAAGTTATACGTAAATGATCCGAAGCTTTTTAATAAATTATATACCGATGACTTTTATTATAATATTGATGAGGAATACGATAGAGTCATTAAAAACGTTCAGCAGGTAGAATCGCGCACGAAAATTTTCCGTAAAGCTGATTTCCTGAAGTACTACAAAGAATATTACCAATTTTAATTACAGGTTTTGAAACAAGTAACTCCCTATAATACACAAGCCGGCAAGAAAAAGGAGGTCGAAGATATGTTTGATAATATCGCTCCGAAATATGACCTGCTGAATCACGTGCTTTCGCTGAAGATTGATGTGCTCTGGCGCAACACCCTGGTAAAGTGGATGAAAGCCGACCAGCCGAAAAAGGTGCTGGACGTCGCCACCGGAACAGGTGATTTAGCGCTCGCGGTACAGAAGGGAACCGGTGCACATATTACCGGCCTGGACTTGTCCCAGCAAATGCTGAACGTGGGTATTGAGAAAATTAAAAAGCAGCAACTGTCCGGTGAGATCGATATGATTAAAGGCGATGCCGAACATCTGCCTTTTGAGGATAACGCCTTCGATGCAGCCTGTGTGGCATTTGGGGTGCGGAATTTTGAAAACCTGGAAAAAGGCCTGGCTGAAATCCGGCGGGTGCTGAAGGAGCAAAAAAGCGTCTATATTCTGGAGTTTTCCAAAGTGGAAGGTTTTATGGGCCCGCTGTATATGTTTTATTTTAAAAACATTCTTCCGCTCATCGGCCGCCTGGTTTCAAAGGACAACAGAGCCTATACTTATCTGCCGGATTCCGTGAATGCATTTCCTTTTGGTGAAAAGATGAAACAGATTCTGCTGAATGTGGGGTACAGCAAAGTAGAATATAAAAAATTAAGCCTGGGTATTGCTACCATTTATAAAGCGACCAAATAATATGAAAAGACAACTTTTGGGCTTGGGTGCCGCCTTGCTTTTGGGAGCCATCAACTTGTTGCCGGCGCAGCTCTTCCGCACAAAAGACCGTCCGGATAACCTGGAAAGTTTTGACATGCAAAAGTTCAGCTACGGTTTTTATCTGGCAGCCAATAACTTTGATTATAAAATTGTACAGCATCCAAAGTTCGGGATGGATGGACAAAAAAGTCTCGTCACACCGAAGTCCACCTACAGTTTTGGTGCCGGCCTGATCGGGCGCATGCGTTTGCATAATAATGTGGACCTGCGCGTGGAACCGGGTTTACATTTTGTGCAGCGGGAGATTTATTTTGACACCGATAGTAACAGACAGTATGCTGACGGTACACCCGCAAATGAGCCTTTTGATCCTAGAGATTTATCAGCGGCCGATAAACTGCGCACCATAAAATCCACGTATGTTGATATTCCGGTATTGGTAGAAATTCACGGCGACCGCTGGTATAACTCACGGCCGTATGCTGCTGCCGGAATCAATTACCTGCTCAACCTGCAGTCCAACCGCAATTCTGAGGACGATAATCAGCAGGGAATTTTCCGCAGCACCATGAGCAACTTTGCGTACTCGGGTGAAATCGGGATTCAGTTTTACTTCAACCGTTTTAAACTGACACCGGCCTTCCGCGGTACTTTTATGATCAATAATGAACTGGTGGAAGATAATCCTGACACGCCGCCGTATTGGGCGGATGCTATTTCCGTGCTCAAGAGCCGCGCTTTTATGTTTGTTTTAAAATTTGAGTAACTTAAAATAAAAATAAACCAGCCTTTCGGAACTTATTCTTCTTGGTCAAAATCATAGGAAATTATCATGTTTACTCATTTATTTTTTCTATTTTTGCTCAGGAGTTAGAATATAGTAAGCTGCCAAAATGCCTGAAGATTTAGATAAAAATTTTTCCGAGCTCGAAAAAAAAATCTTTGCGGTACAGAAAAATTACCGCCTGCTACAGGAAAAATTAGCCGAACTGGAGCGCGATTACCAGGAGATGAAAACGAAGTATGAAGAGGAGCGCCGGCAAAATCAGGTATTGGCAGAAGAACAGAGAAATATAAAACTTTACTCAGCGATATCGGGAAATCCGGAGCATAACCGGTTGATGAAACATCACCTGAACAGGCTCATCAAAGAAGTGGATTACTGTATTGCAGAGCTTCAAAACAGTGGATTGTAATGAGCAGCATGCGCAGAATTAATATCTCTATTGCCGGCCGGAATTACCCGCTGAATGTACCCGCAGATGATGAAGAAGTGCTGAGGCGCGTGGGGAAAAACATTGAAGCGATGATTAAAGATTTTGAAAAGAATTTTGATATTAGGGATAAACAGGATGCGCTGGCCATGTGCGCCCTGCGGCTGGGAACCGATGCGGAAACCACCAAAATCCTTAATGAGAAAAACATACATCAGACCACGGAACGGCTGCAGCAATACGGCCGCCTCCTGGATGAGCTGGAAAAGTAGATTATTCTTTTCCGGAAACGCTGCCTACAATAGTTCTAACACATTATAGGTAAACTCAACGCTAAACAATTACCGGACGAAAGTTCACTTAATGGCGTGCCGGCCTGCCCGGATTACAGAAAGTGAAAATCAGTCCAAATCGTGTAGATCAGGAGTTTACTCTTTATCACTGAACTGTTGTAGGTTTTTTTTGTGCAAAAAACAGAAGGGCAAGTTCCTTTCTGAAGAAGATGGATAACAAATAACATTAAAAATTAAAACAAATATATGGGAACAACCACAATACTCGTGGGCTTGGTTTGCCTGGTCATCGGTGCTGTAGCCGGCATGATGTACTGCAAAAGCTCACTCAATACCAAAGCGCGCTTTATCATTGATGATGCAAAAAAGAATGCGGAAAACCTGATCGAGAAAGCAACCGTGCAGGCAGAATCCGTGAAGAAGGAAAAACAACTGCAGGCCAAGGAAAAGTTTATGGAACTTAAAAGCCAGCACGACGCCGATATTCAGCAGCGCGAAAAGAAAATGACCGAGTCCGAAAAACGGATTAAAGATAAAGAGCATAAACTGAATGACGAACTGAGCAAAACCGGCAAACTGGAGAAAGACCTGAACCGCCAGCTCGCAGAATATGCAAAGAAAAATGAAGTGCTGGACCGCAAGCAACAGGAGCTGGAAGTGATCACGGCACAGAAAGTGGAAATCCTGGAGCGCATCTCGGGATATTCCGCGGAAGATGCCAAAAACGAACTGGTGGATGCACTGAAAGCGGAAGCTAAAACCAAGGCGCAAAGCCACGTGCAGACCATTATGGAAGAAGCACAGCTGAATGCCAAACAGGAAGCACGTAAAATCGTAATTCAGACCATCCAAAGAATCGGTACGGAGCAGGCGATTGAAAATTCGGTGTCGGTATTCAACATTGAATCTGATGAAGTAAAAGGTCGTATCATCGGCCGCGAAGGACGTAATATACGTGCGCTGGAAGCAGCTACCGGCGTAGAAATCATCGTGGATGATACCCCGGAAGCGATCCTGCTTTCCTGCTTTGATCCGGTGCGTCGCGAGATTGCCCGCCTGTCCCTGCACCGCCTGGTAACGGATGGCCGTATTCACCCGGCTCGTATCGAGGAAGTAGTCGATAAAACAAAAAAACAAATCGAAGAGGAAATCATTGAAGTAGGAAAGAGAACCATTATTGACCTTGGTATCCATGGACTGCATCCGGAGCTGGTGAAGATTGTGGGACGCATGAAATACCGTTCTTCTTATGGCCAAAACCTGTTGCAGCACTCGCGGGAGGTAGCGAATATCGCAGCGACCATGGCTGCTGAACTGGGACTGAATGTGAAACTTGCGAAACGGGCCGGTTTGCTGCACGACATCGGGAAAGTGCCGGAGCAGGAATCCGAACTGCCACACGCACTGCTGGGAATGCAATGGGCGGAGAAATTTGGTGAAAATGCAGAGGTGGTAAACGCCATCGGAGCACACCACGATGAGATTGAAATGACATCATTACTGTCACCCATCATTCAGGTAGCGGACGCCATTTCCGGCGCCAGACCGGGTGCCAGACGGCAGGTGCTGGAATCTTATATTCAGCGATTGAAAGATTTGGAAGCAGCGGCGCTGAGCTTTGACGGTGTTTCAAGTGCCTATGCAATTCAGGCGGGACGCGAGCTGCGTGTGATGGTAGAAAGCGGCAAAGTCAACGACGATCAGTCCGCGCAGTTATCATACGACATCTCTGAAAAAATTCAGAATGAACTGACCTATCCGGGGCAGGTTCGCGTCACGGTTATTCGTGAAACACGCACGGTGAATATTGCGAGATAGTTTTATATAAATAAACATGGAAAGTCCGGTAGCTGCCGGACTTTCTTGTATAAAAATATGTAGGCAAATTAGAAAGGTCTGTACAGGTTTACGTTGGTTTTATTTTAATCTTAAGCTAAAAACCAAATACATACGTACATTCTCCGAACAGGCAAAGCAGGTCGCATTACGGTCCGTCCAGTCCAGATTGAAAAAGGTAGAAACGGCAGAGTTAAGCAGAGCCTTTCGCGACCAGAAATATTTGTTGTCACATACCGGGCAGCAGAGTGGGTTGCCTTTTACTTCGAAAGTTTTTGGGCTGAGCTTTTTTAAAATGTTTCATCGTATTTCATGTTTAATGGTTATAAGCAGCAGATCAACAGCTTTGTTTTCTAAAATATTAAATTTTATACAGTTTTAAATGCCGGAACGCTGGACATTTACCAAGGCTGTCATTTTTAATTTTAAAGAATTTATAATATAAAATCTAAAATTTCTCCTTTATTTTCTTCGAAAAATTTCTACCGTATCAGTCTTCATTTTTACTTTTAACCAGGTGCGCAGTATTTCTTCCTGTGCGGTTTTTAGTGGTTTCTCGGTTTGGTATAAAGCGACGGGCATAAAATAAGCGGAATCCTGCGCGGTGAGAATTTTTTGCCTGCTTACCGAGAGTGACTGCAGCTCGGGAATAATTGCGCGTGCTTCCGGGAGGATGTTTTCAGCATCAATGCGATACTGGTCCAGTTCTGTTTTTAATTCATTTATCATGCGGTTCTGCGCCGGATCTGCTTCATTGGTTTCGATCTTTCCCGCAGATGCACGGGCCAGGAAGGCACTGTCCTGCCGAATGATTAGTTGCGTTTGATGCAAACCGTAATGCGCGAGCTTCTCATTTTCGGCTTTGATTTCTTCTCCGGTGAACTTTCTCGACAGGAAGGCCAGTTCCAGTTTTCGCGGCCCGGCCGGTGCGTAACTGGTTTTGCGATATAAAATCGTATAACCCCGGCTCTCAAATTCCTGGCTTACAAACTGGTTTACTTTTTCCTTAAACCTTTGTTCCTGGATGAACTGATAGGCGAAATACACACTGGGAACAATCATGGAAACTGTGATAACCGAAACCCAGGTGCGAATACGGCGTTCCTGTTTTTCATCTACAAATCCAATGGCCGGATATTTCAGCAGTTTCGCAATAAAGTAGGTGGCCAGACAAATAAATACACAGTTAATGGTATATAAAAATAGAGCGCCTGCAAGGAAGGTGAAATTTCCGGTTGCCAGTCCGTAACCTGCTGTGCAGAGCGGAGGCATCAGTGCGGTCGCAATTGCAACGCCGGGAATCGGATTACCTTTTTCAACGCGCGTAACTGCAATGACGCCCACCAGACCACCGAAGAAAGCAATCAGCACATCATAAATATTAGGAGCCGTGCGCGACAGAATTTCCGATTGTGCTTCTTTAAATGGGCTGACGCTAAAATAAACAAACGAAACCACCAGCCCAATCAAGGTAGAAATACCCAGGTTTTTAAGCGCTTTCCGCAATAGAACAAAATTGAACATCGCCAGCGCAAACCCGGCTCCGACAATCGGACCCATCAGTGGTGAAATAAGCATCGCACCAATTACCACCGCAGTTGAATTCACATTTAAACCTACAGATGCAATCATAATCGCGCAGGCCAGAATCCATAAATTGGCTCCCGAGAATACAATACTCGCCTGCACATTGGCCAATACTTTCTCTTTTTGTTCTTCTCCCTGCTCGAGGTTGAAAATGCGGTTCATCATCTATTGCGAATATGGGTAAAAGTAAGAAAATTAAGGAAGGTGTCTTATTGCTAGTTCGTCATTCTGATTTCTTCTCTATCAGGATTTTTTGCAAATGAAATATTTGGTCTAAACAGCATTTTTAAGAAATAGTATTTCCAGATTTATTTTTTTTCTTTCAATGTTAACCACTGTTTTGCATATCGGTACTGCCTTTCATAAAGCAGGGTGTCATTCAGTTCTCCATTTTCGTACGCCCTGGTAAATTCTTCCAACCCTGGGTTTCCGTTTAACGATGGAAATAATAAATACTTTGTGCCGCCTTTAAATCCGGTTTTTTGATTAATGCTTTTTCCAATGCTGGTTTGCTCAACAGTTTTCCAGCAAATCAAATAAATTAAAGGCATTAGTAAGACCAGGTACCCTTTATTAAATTTATTAAATCTTTCAAAACCCTTTCCTGCTGCAAGTAAAATGAAAAGGTACGGAACAAGATGGAAAACATAGGAATCTGATACATCATGTTTTAAGATAAAAAAAAGGTAGGGCACCATAACGATGGTGGTCGACCATTTGTTTGTGACATTTTTTATACCAATAACGATAAAGAAGAGGATGAATAAAAAATTGTAAACCAGAAAACCTGCGTTTCGAATGAGACTTTTTAAAGATTGTATTATATCCAGACTAAAAAATGATTTTCCCCAGGCATCATCCGTTAAAATAGCCATAAAGCTTTGATCGCCAAACATAACGGGAATAATTAGGATAGAAGCGACCGCTGCGGGAAGGACTAACAGAATGATGACTTTACGCCAGTCTTGCCGGAAATTGCAATACAGAAAATACAGATAAAATGGAACAAGTAATATGGTTTGAATATGAATGAGGAATAAAAGTCCGAAAATAATCGCGCTTGCGTATGCATCTGCTGTCTTTCTCCGCAATTGGTAGAGCAAACTTTTATATAAAAAAATACTGACAAAGAGTAAATAGAAACTGTAAACTTCAGTAATCACGGAAATTCGCCAAAAAGTAAAACTAAGACCGAACAGCAGCAGTAACAGATTGGTGGTTTTCTTTTTTAGTTCTTGCAGATCCAACCATTTAGCGATAAAATACAGCGCGGTCACGGAACATATACTGCTGAAAACGGCAAAAACGTAATGCGCGTTAAAACCAGGGAAAAGTTTATAAATCAGCGCAAGGAAGTTAACATATAAAAAATGGTTGGTGGCATTTGTTGCCAAATCAAATTCTTGCGCTGCTGTTACCGTAAAAACTAAACTGTCGCCCAGAATAGGATCAACTCCTATAGATGCAAGATAAATTATCAGCAGAAGAGATAACACGACCAATCTTTTATTATTCATAGATTCATTTTATAATAACCAGCGCATAATTACAATTAATTTTTAAAAGAAAAACGTAGCTTATCTGCGTACTGTTTTTCTCAAAAGGCACCTTATAAAATAGTTTGTGTTTTCTACAGATATTATGGACAGAAGTTTAATTTACAATTTTCGGCAAAAAAATATCATGGTTATAAAGAAACTAATTTAGTGAAACCAAACAGCAATTAGCTATACATAGCAACCTGGGCAAGTTTTATTTTATTTTACAATACACGGATATATAATGTTTTAAAACAGACAATCGAACTTTACAAGCCTTTCACAAAGCATTTACAAAGCCGTCTTCCTAATTAAGCCAAACTTTGGGGTAACAAATCTCAAAAGTTATATTGTTATGAAAACAAAGATTCAAAAAGTAATGCTGGCGGCAGCCGTTGTGGCAATTGTATATTCCTGTCAGCAAAATCAAAATGAGGCTTCTGCTGAAATTGTAGCTGATTCTGACTCTTCCTTATCGGCAGAAAATGCAGTGTCATCGGCAGCCAGTTTTAAGGTGCCCGGCCGGCAGTTTGTAAAAACGGCACAAGTCGATATGGAAGTTCAAAATGTGTACGAAGCCACGATGGCTATTGAAAAGTCTCTCGCCGGTCTGGGCGGCTTTGTGGTGCACAGCAATCTCGAAAATTTTGTGGTGAGTGAGAAAACCTACAATACTTCCGATACGGAAGCCGTAATTGTGCGCAAGTTCCAGTCGGCGAATAAAATGGAAGTGCGTGTGCCAACGGAAGAATTAGGCGGCTTCTTGAAGAGTCTCGGCGATCAGAATATTTTTCTGAATTCCCGCGTGATCAATGCTGATGATGTTACCGCAAGTATTAAATATGCAGAAATGGAAGCCGACCGGAACCGCCGAACGGCAGCGCAGATTAACCAGCTCAAACCCGGAGAAAAAAAGGTGCAGCTGACCGATGAAAATAAAACGGAGAAATACGATCAAACAATTCAAAAGGCAAATCTGGCGCATGATGTGAAATACAGCGTAGTCCAAATTGACCTGAAAGCGCCCGGCCACAGCGTTGCGCAGATTCCGGTGGTCAACACCAGTACCTCGGATCAATTGTATTCAGTCAATTTTTGGTACGATCTGAAAAACGCGCTCAGCGGTGGTTATGAGATGCTGCAACTCCTTATCATTGGTATTTTCCGTATCTGGCCGTTGGTAGCAATCGGTGGTGGACTCTACTGGTTTTACCGACGAAAACAAAAAGCGGAAACGCAAAAACAAACTGAATAACAGGGAAAAGCGCAGCAAAAAAACTGCGCTTTTTTTATTTTTAAACACCGGCGGGAAATATAAATTCAAAAGTCATATACTTATTACTTTCCTAATTTGAATGTAAAATTCATTACTTACCATTTAGAATTTGCACCAACAGCCGCAAATTCTTTCAGCTATTCTCTTTTATTTTTCCTCTTTCCTCTATCTTCTTTCTTCATTTTTTCCAATATCTTCCTCTTTCCTACCAACCTTTCCCCAATCCTAAAAATTTACGGAAATTTGCAGCGGTTCCTAAATGAAGCTGACCTATGAAATTATGTATTGCCGAAAAACCCAGCGTGGCGCGGGATATTGCTAAAGTAATTGGTGCGGATATGCCGAAACAGGGATATTATGAAGGCAATGGCTATTGGGTTACCTGGACTTTTGGGCATTTGTGCACACTCAAGGAGCCGCATGATTACGGTCCACACCTGAAAAGCTGGAATCTTTTCACTCTGCCCATCATTCCGGATTCATTTGGTATTAAGCTGATTCCCAATGCCGGGGTGGAAAAGCAGTTTTTCATTATCGAGCAGTTGGTCAATGATTGCGAAGAGGTGATCAATTGCGGGGATGCCGGCCAGGAAGGGGAACTGATTCAGCGATGGGTCCTGCAAAAAGCGCGCTGCCGCAAGCCGGTCTATCGCCTTTGGATTTCCTCGCTCACAGAACAGGCGATTCGCGAAGGTTTTAAAAAGCTGAAACCGGCGGAGCAGTATGATAATTTATATCAGGCAGGCAACGCCCGCGCAGTGGGTGACTGGCTGTTGGGCATTAATGCAACACGCTTATTTACCCGGAAATTCGGTAGCCAGAAGATGGTGCTCTCCGTGGGTAGGGTGCAGACGCCTACGCTGGCCATGTTGGTGAAACGGCAGAAAGAAATAGATGCCTTCACGGCGGAAGAATATTGGGAATTAAAAACCAAATACCGCGAAGTTTTATTTAATGCCACCATCGACCGGCTGAAAAGCCAGGAAAAAGCCGGTAAAGGACTGGAATACCTGAAGCAGCATCCCTTTGAAATTGTTTCTTTCGATATTAAAGAAGGCCGCGAAAAAAATCCACGCCTGTTCGACCTGACGGCACTGCAAGTGGAAGCCAACCGGAAATACGGTTTTTCTGCCGACAATACGCTCAAGTACATCCAGAGTCTTTACGAGAAAAAACACACCACTTATCCGCGTGTGGATACTACCTATCTCTCCGAAAGTTTGTATGACCAGGTGGGGGATATCCTGCGCAGCCTGACCATGTACGCTGATTTGACGGCACCCGTACTGGCACTGCCGATTCCAAAATCTAAAAATGTTTTTGATGATACCAAAGTCACGGACCACCACGCGATTATTCCCACGGAAATTACACCTTCTTCCACCGGAATTTCCCGTGAGGAGAAACTGGTGTATGATCTGGTAGCGCGCCGCTTCATCGCAGTATTCTATCCGGAATGTAAAATCTCTAATACGCTCGTGGAAGGAAAGGTGGGCACCATTCCGTTTAAAGCAACCGGAAAACAAATCCTCGAACCCGGCTGGCGCGAAGTGTACGCACGCGACAAAAAGGACGAAACCGATAAAAAAGAAAAAGACGAAGAACAGCTTATTCCGGGGTTTACTGTCGGCGAGCAGGGCCCACATGAACCCTTAATTCATCAGGGAAAAACAAGCGCGCCTAAACCTTACACGGAAGCGACTTTACTCCGCGCGATGGAAACTGCCGGCAAACAGGTGGAAGACGAAGAACTGCGTGAACTGCTCAAAAACAACGGCATCGGCCGGCCCTCAACGCGTGCGAATATTATCGAAATGCTGTTTCGGCGGAAATATATTGAACGTAAAAAGAAAAACCTCTTCGCCACGGCAACCGGCGTGGACCTGATTGATACCATTGAAGATGAGGTGTTAAAAAGCCCGGAACTTACGGGCGAATGGGAACTGAAGCTGCGAATGATTGAACGCGGCGAATATGAAGCGGCACGATTTAAGGAAGAGCTCATTGAACTGGTGACCAATCTGACGCGCAAAGTGATTAATGAAAAACCAAAGGTCATCGCCGTAGAGGAGTCGCAGGGTAAAGAGAAAAAAGCCGCTGCACCCAAAAAGAGTACGGCAATCGCCTGGGAGGAAACGGTTTGTCCTAAATGTGCCGCGCAGAAATTGCGTAAGGGAAAAACTGCCGTCGGCTGCGCAGATTATCAGCAATGTGGTTTTAAAATTCCGTTCGAGGTGTTTGGTAAAAAACTGTCGGAAAAGCAATTGCTGGATCTGGTGCAGAAAAAGAAAACCTCGAAGTTGAAAGGGTTCACTTCGCATCCGGCAGCCCTCATCGAGGGCGTGTTAGTATTGCAGGAAAATGGGCTGGTTGAACTTCTGAAGAAATAAGAACTGACAAAAATTAAACAGTGAACTGCTTATAAAAGATCAGTACACGATCTGTTAGTTGTCAAGTTCTACCTGAAAGCGCACATGAGCACCTAAAGCTTCGAAAACCTTTAAAACCGTCGTAAATCGAGCGTCCGTTGTACTGTTTTCTATCTTAGAGATCTGCGCTCTTCTTACTCCTACAAGTGCTCCTAGCTCCTCCTGGCTTAAGTTGCGCTCGAGGCGGGCCTGCCTGATTGCTTTTCCCAGCAAATCTAATCGCAATTCATTCTCAAAAGAATCACGTTCTTTCGAGCCTTTATTACCAATGTATTCGTTGGTTAGATCTTCTAAATCATATGTTTTCATAACCTTTACTTTTGAAATATTTCCTTCGTAAATCTTCCGCGCGCTGCAAATCGTTTTTAGAAATTTTGTCTGTTTTCTTAATAAACCCATGGGTGCAAATAACCACACTATCTTCTTTTGTTGTTTTATCCCAAAATGCAAACAGCCGAAAATAGCTTTTGTTATACTTAGTTCTGAATTCCCAGATTTCGTTTTGCAGTTTCTTCAACAAGACTTTATCATTTGTATAACGCGCTTTCCAGATATTATATAATATTTTTTTTCGAGCATTATTTTCCAAGCCATCCAGAAAAGTCTTTGCATCCTCTAAAAACTGAACGCGAAATTTATAATCGTTCATCCCGAAAAGTTTATCACAAAGTTAATTGTTTCCGAAATAGGAAACAATTGTTTTTAAGTTTATTTGGGGGGATGTGACTATTGCTTACAGAAAACAAAAAAGCAAGACGGTTACGCCTTGCTTTTTCAGTAGTTTAAAAAATTAATCAATTCTCAGGAAATTACCATCCATATCAAACTCAAGGTCGGTATCATTTAAAAGTTCCACTTTGATTTTATTCTTTGTGGATTTCCAGTCGACTTTTTTAATTTTGATATTAGGATAGTTTTTCGAAGCGTAGGCCTGAATTTTTTGCGGAACTAAAGCAGTGTGTACGCCCTGGTAGTCTTTAATTTCCTTTAAATTCCCGTCGCCGTCAAATTCCGCTTCCACGCCATTATTGAGTTTAACCTCATATTCTCTGCCGGTCGCCTTTTCGTTTTTTACTTGATACTTTGCAATGGCAATATTGGGATAATGCTGTTTCAGGAAATCATGGATTTTCGACGGTAATTCCTGTGCAGCATTGCTTACGCTGGTATCAGC
This sequence comes from Chryseobacterium salipaludis, assembly GCF_022968825.1. GTDB lineage: Bacteria > Bacteroidota > Bacteroidia > Flavobacteriales > Weeksellaceae > Kaistella > Kaistella salipaludis. The sequence continues at coordinate 441,097 of NZ_JALHKS010000001.1, read as the reverse complement.
GTTTGCCGGTTCTGTGGTGGCGGTTGAAGCTGCCGGAGCTGTTGTGGCAGGAGCTGTGGTGGCTTGCGTGGGGTTCATATTTTCCGCCTGATACTCGGTTGTTTTCTTTTCGCAGGCGCTCAGCGTAATAAAAGCACTGGCGGCTGCAAGGGTGAAGTAGGTTTTCATAAAGTAAGTGTTTGGTTGATAATCAGCTGCTTTCTAACAAATATAGAACCATTGTGTGAATCATAATTATTTAATATTATGTATTAATTCAACAATATGGTCCTGCTTGTTTTTTTTCTTTTGAAGAATTGTTTCACCCGTAATAACTGGGTGATAAATAAGTATAGTATGATGCCGATGATCAATGTAACCGGTATAAACCAGGAGCCTAATATTTCATAATGTTGTAACGCACTGCTCGAAGTAAATCCATACTGAAAGAATTCACCATTCTTGTAAAAGAAACCAACGTTAGCCGGGAAGAAAACCTTTGCCGGAATCAGAATCATAAAAGATACGAGCATCATATACAGAATAAAAAATATAAAATAAATGGCGCCGGAGGAAATATTTAAGATGATTGCCTGAAACACATGAACAGGGTTGAAGGTAACGGCAGCTTGCTGGAGTTTCTTTTCTGCAATAATGGGTTTTAATATAATGTCTGGCTCACCCATTCGTTGTATAATATCCGACAATACGGAAAATTCTGAATTGATTTTTTTTGCTCTTTGAAAACTTTCGTAGATGTGGCTGTTAAGTTCCATCAAAATATCCTGCCGGTCTTCTTCGGGTAATCTTTTGGAAACGGCTATTATCTTGTGTACATAACGCTCATAAAGTGCTTTGGCATTCTCACTCTCAAACTGAATTTTTTTAAAGTTCATCATTATATAATTTTTTTTAAGTTACGTTCCAGGTTTTTCCAGTGTTCTGTCATCTGTGACAATGTTTCCCCACCGGTTTCTGTCAAGAAGTAGTATTTACGTGGAATTCCGGTTTTCTGTTCAACCCACTTTGAGTTCAGCAACTCGTCTGTTTTTAATCTGTTAAGCAGCGGATAGAGGGTGCCTTCGGCGATTTCAATCTGAGTATAGTCTTTCACTTTTTCAATAAGTTCGTAACCATAACATTCATCTTCCTTTAAAATAAGAAGAATTATAAAAGAAAGTGTTCCCTTCTTAAGCTGTGACTGCCACTTTTCAATAAAATCCATACTTCAAATATATAACAAAATACATAGTATAACAATGTAAGGAAATATAATTTTCATAAATGTCGATTTTAACTATACAGAGTGCTTAGTAGATAGAATAATACCTATATTTGAAGTATGCCAACAGTATATTATCTCAAAACCTGTTCAACCTGTACCCGTATTATGAGCCGTTTCGACCTCACCGGATGGGAACTGCGCGAACTGAAAAGCCAGCCTTTATCGGCAGAAGAACTGCAGGATTTATATCAACATACGCATTCCTACGAATCTTTATTCAGTAAGCGGTCTGCCCAGATTAAAGCGCGCGGACTGATCCTGAATGATCTCACGGACAGCGACTTCCGGGCATTGCTGCTCAGCCATTATTCTTTTTTGAAGCGGCCGGTATTTGTTACTGAAAATGAGATTTTCGTCGGCAACAGCCACCATACCATTGAACGGCTGGACCAGTATTTTTACCGTAAAGACAGGGATTAAAATGAAAAATATTTTTGCGCTCGTCTGCTCGTTGCTGTTCGGCCTTACCAGCGCGCAGACCCACCGTTTTATTTATGACTTTACCTATAAAGCAGATTCCACGCAGAAAGACGGCCGCACTGTGAAAATGGTTTTGGATGTTGATGGTGACAAGACACAGTTCTATGAATTCAAAGCCCTGAAAATGGATTCGCTGAACAGAACCACCTCTGATTTTTATACATATGAATTTCCCTACGAAAAATTGGTTCGCACGACCGGCAGTTCAGCAAACCGGAATTATCAGCTGAAAGGCAGCCAGTACTATACTTGGGATTCAACTGATCCGATTACGTGGAAAATAACGAACGACACTAAAGATAGAGATGGTTTCAAAGTGCAAAAAGCGGTTGCTCAATTCGGTGGACGGCAGTGGACTGCCTGGTTTACCGCCGATCTGCCATTTTCAGAAGGTCCTTATAAATTTACGGGCCTGCCCGGCTTGGTAACAGACGTGAGTGATGCTGAAAGCAATTTTGTATACGCCCTCAGTGCTGTTAAAAAACTAAAAGTTACCAATCCCGATATAGTGGAAACACTTTTCCGGCAGAATGCCTTAAAAATACCCTTCAAAAAATATCAGGAAATTCTGGTCACACATTATAATGATCCGTATAATAAGTACCGCAGCATGCAGGCCGGCAGTTGGGGAATTACGCAAAATGGCAAAACCATCAATACGGTGGAAGGCTTGAGTGAAATTACGCGAAACGAACAGGAACGCATCCGAAAAAACAACAACCCCATCGAGAAAGATAAAATGATCACCTACCCGGTGCGGTAAAGAAGGAAATTTTATGAAACTCATCCACTTTGACCATCTAATTTTAAAAAAGCAAATTCCTTATTTCATTCTATTAATAGTGGGACTACTTCCCCTGTTGTTACAGATGTTTGAATTAATTCAGTTTGAAAGTAAAACTGTCAATAAACTGACCTTTGTGCTGCCGTTTCTCATTATCACGTTTATACAGTCCAAAATTTTCTCGTACAAAAACATTGTGCAATGGAATAACAAAGGTGCCTCCATTAAAATAAATTCATTTTTCGGTACCTCAGTTAAGTTTTCCGCAGTTCATAGTTTTCAGTATAATAACGAAAAACTTATTCTCAAAATGCTGTACACCAAAAACAAAATCATCGATTTGGAAAATATCCGGGAAGCTGATATTGATAAACTTTATACAATCCTTCGACAATATTTACGAGAAGAATCTATTATTTAACTGAATTAAAATACAAAGATGAAAAACCTGTTTACCGCTATATTTTTTATTTCGTATCTCGGCCTGGCGGGCGCCGCCATTGCCACGGACAAAGCAGACTATGGCCGTAAGTGCAGCCCGACCGGAAAATGCACCGCCTGTAAAAACTGTACCGGTTGCAAGCACTGCGCAAAAGATAAAGGGAAATGCAGCGTCTGCAGATAATAACCTGTTAAATTTCCCTGTAAAAGCATTGACATTTTTTCACCAAAAATGTCAAACTTTCATTTTAAATATGTCATAATGTTCTATATGGCAGTATGTTACCTATAAAAATAGCACTGGAACATTGTTTGTGGGCATCTTAACAAATCTAACCTTAAAAATGAAATGCTATGAACGGATTAATGAAACGAAGCAATTTTTTTGATGACTTCTTCACGAAGGATTTGTTTGATTTTAACAGTAACAATTTTTCTCAGCCCAATGTAACAATTCCGTCGGTCAACGTTCAGGATCTGGAAGACCGTTATGAAATTCATGTGGCAGCGCCGGGCATGGAAAAAGAAAACTTCAGTGTAAGCTTGGATAAAAACCGGCTGACTATTTCCGGAACTGCAAAGGGCGAGCAGGACGAGCAGCATCAGCATTACACGCGACGCGAGTTTAATTACAGTTCGTTTACCCGTTCCTTTGTGTTGCCCGACACGGTGGAGCAGGACGGCATTGGAGCTGAGTATAAAAACGGCATTCTGAATATTGCCGTGCCCAAAAAATCACCGGCTTCCCAACCAATGAAGACGATCGAGATTAAATAAGCAGCTCCCGGCAGCGGAGCCAAAAAAGCCGGCGGCGGGAACATTCGTTCTCGCCGCCGGTCTTTATTCTTATGAGAAAATGTTATTTCTTATTTCGTTCCAGTACGTTATAAACACCTACCGTCACCAGTGCCCCCAGCAGATAATAGCCGGCGGTCATCCATTTCTTTTTATCGGTATTGGTGGCTTTGTTGTTCCCAAGCAGTTGCTCTGCCAGTCCCAGCGTTCCCGCCGCACCCAGCAAACCGGTACCCAAAGATTTCGTCACAATCTGCGTCGGACTCGTCGACGTAGCCAGTGTGGAAAACAACACCGCATTCGACAGAATATTTCCGCCCAAAGCAGCATTGTACACTTGGTCCTCATCGCTCAATTCCACGTCCACGGCTTCCAGTGACTCCTTCACTGCTTCTTCGCCTACCTGCTCCAGGTGTGGCGCATCGTCCATACATTTTTTAAATAACTGGTGAACACCAGTCAGCGCCAGCGCACCGGCCAGTCCCGCAATACTTCTGTTAATATAAGACATAATCGTTTATTTTAATATGCACAGCCGAGTGCGAAAATGGTGCCAGCACCACGCTGTGATGTGTTACACAAACGGCGTTTTCACCACCTTCGCCGGAACTTGTTTGTTGCGGATGGCAATAAAAATATCATCTCCCGGCTTGCTGAATTCCGTATTCACATACGCCAGACCGATGCCGATATTCTTCATCGGGCTCATGGTACCACTGGTTACGTGGCCGATTTCAGTACCGTTTTTATCCACGATTGCATAACCATGACGCGGGATCGCGCGTTCCTGCATTTCGAAGCCCACCAGCTTTTTCTTCAGGCCTTCTGCTTTTTGCTGTGCAAAACGTTCTTTGTCCACAAAATCCGTGTCCAGTTTGGTAATCCAGCCCAGGCCGGCTTCCAGTGGGGAAGTGGTATCATCAATATCGTTTCCGTAGAGGCAAAACCCTTTCTCCAGTCTCAGCGTATCACGCGCCGCCAGTCCACAAGGAATCATTCCGTATTCTGCACCGGCTTCCATCAGCGCATCCCACAGTTGTTCTGCCGCTTCATTTTTAAAATAAATCTCAAAACCGCCGCTGCCGGTATATCCGGTGTTGGAAATAATGACATCCTCTACACCGGCCACAGTTCCGGTCGTAAAATGATAATAGGGTAAATCGCTCAACTGCACCTCGGTCAGTCTCTGCAAAATAGAAGTGGCTTCCGGGCCCTGAATTGCCAGTAGCGACATTTCATCGGACACGTTGCGCAGCGTCGCGCCAAATTTCTCATTATGCTTTGTGAGGTGATTCCAGTCTTTTTCAATATTGGAAGCATTCACCACCAGGAAATATTTTTCATCTCCCATTTTATAGATGATCAGGTCATCCACAATTCCGCCCTCGCCGTTCGGCCAGCAGGTATATTGCGCCTTGCCGTCATGCAGCGTTTCGATGTTGTTCGTCCCTACATATTGCAGCAAATCCTTGGCTTCAGGCCCTTCCACATAAAACTGTCCCATGTGCGACACGTCAAACAGTCCTGCTTTTTCGCGCACCGCAAAGTGTTCCTGCGTGACACCCGCATATTGCACCGGCATTTCAAAACCGGCAAAATCTACTATTTTTGCGCCCAGCGCCTGATGCTTATCAAATAAAGCCGTCTTTTTCATATAACTTATAATTAGATTTTTCTTGTTAGGAGCAGGCAGGGTACGCCTCTTTTAAAGTACAGTCCCGCTTTCCGCTCATACTCCTCGCGCCCGCGCCTGCCCAGCTGCCTGCTGCGGGGTACCCGCTGCAATCGGGGCTATTGTGGTCGCCTCGTGCTGTACCTGCAGTTTTTTATAAATGATGTTTGTATTCGTTCAGGATAATCTTAAACCATTCGGTGAACTGTTCCGGGTGCGCCGCCATTTCACGATCCAGGTCTTCCATAGTGATAAAACGGATTTCGGAAACTTCTTCCGGATTAAGCTGGAAAGCGCCGTTATACGTTCCGGTGAACACATGATCCAGCTCGTGTTCCCAGAGATTGCCGCCCACTTCTGCTTTATAAATAAAAAAGAAACGGTGAGTGAGTTCCGCCTCAATACCCAGTTCTTCCTGTAGCCGGCGGTGCGCTGCCTCTTCATAAGTTTCACCATCGCGCGGGTGGGAGCAAACCGCATTGGTCCATTGGCCGGGTGAGTGGTATTTGCTGTCGGCGCGGCGCTGAAGCAGAAGTTCGCCGGTATCATTAAATAAAAATACCGAGAAAGCGCGGTGTAGCAGGCCGCTTTGGTGTGCCTGCATCTTATCCATCAGGCCCAGGACTTCATCCTGTTCCGAGATTAAAACAACTTGTTCTTCCATCCTTACAAAAGTAGCGTTAATTACGCGATTGCCGAAATATTATTCCGGTGCGTAAGGAGCAAACGTTGTGTTTGTTTTTCGGTTAAGGTGTTTGTTTTTCCTTCAGGATATCGCGGATCTGCATCAGCAGTTCTTCCTGGGTGGGCTGTACCGGTTTGGCCGGCTCTTCCGCTTTCTTGGCTTCGGCGCTGCGCTGCAGGCTGTGGGCACCTTTCATGAGCCAGAACAGCACCACGGCAATACACAGAAAACTGATCACCGCTGACAGGAAGTTTCCGTACGCAACGCCGTTCCAGCTCAGCTTGGCAATGTTTTCTGCGCCGGCTGCCTTCAGCGCAGGATTCAGCAGCAAAGGTGTGATGACATCTTCCACCAGCGACGAGACAATTTTGCCAAACGCTGCCCCGATAATCACACCCACCGCCAGGTCCATGACATTTCCCTTGAAGGCAAACGCCTTAAATTCATCTAAAAGTTTCATTCTGTTTATTCTTAAAAACGAGGGCTAAGATATTTATTTTAATTAAAAAAATCGCATGGTGTACGGCTGGTGAACTTCTTGTATTTTTAAACTGACCTTAAAAATAAAAAGATGAACAACCGTGCAGAAACAATAAAAGAGAACTGCTACCCGATTTACAGCGCCATTCAAATCCGCAACTGGGAGGACACTGTGATGAAGGAAACGCACTGCACTGAAATTGATTTGGTGCAACAAGCCGCAGCGGCCTTTACCGACAAATTTCTGCAGCAGTTCGGAAAAGAAAAACCTGTGCAGATGCTTTGCGGTAATGGCAACAACGGAGCAGATGGCTGGGCGATTGCTGCGCTGCTTAAAAGGGAAGGGGTAGCAGTTTCAGTTTTTGCAGATTCCGGCGCGAAACAAAGCAATGCCGCGGAATATTACCGTCAGCAATATAAAGCACATGACAACACAAATATTTATCCCCTGGAAAACTTTCCAGCGTCCTCCAATGCGTCCGCGCTGTTGATTGATGCGCTTTTTGGCCTCGGACTCAATCGGCCGTTCACCGGAATGTTTGCAGTGGTTATCAAGGCAGCAAATAATTCCACTCAATATAAAATAGCGGTCGATCTTCCGTCCGGGATGTCTGCTGATACTGTTCCTGAAAAAGAGTCAGCTATTTTCTGTGCAAATGAAACCTTTACTTTCCAGTCACTCAAGAAAACCATGCTGCAGCCGGAAACGGCGCCGCTGTACGGCAAAATTACCTTGCTGGATCTAGGATTTGAAAGAAGCCTCGCGCCGCAAACTTATTTGTTTGCTTTCAATCAGCAGGCGGCAGAAAATATATACCGGCCGCGGCCGTCTTTTTCTCACAAAGGCACTTTTGGCAAAGTGCTCATAGCTGCCGGCAGTTACGGCAAAATGGGCGCTGCCGTTCTGGCAACGCGCGCCGCGCTGCATACCGGCGCGGGCCTGACGACAACATTGGCACCTTCCTGCGGGCATGAAATCCTGCAAATATCTTGTCCCGAAGCGATGTTTACTGCCGGCGGTGAAAAACATCTCACTACCATTGAGCCAGGGGAGGAACTGACCGTTGCCGTCGGGCCCGGTATTGGCACAGAACCCGAAACGGCAAAAGCACTGGAGAAATTTCTAAAAGGATGGAAAAAGCCCTGCGTGCTCGATGCAGATGCTTTAAATTTAATTGCAAAAGAACCGGAGCTTCTTAACTACATCCCTGCCCAAAGCATTCTGACGCCGCATCCGAAGGAATTTGAACGGCTATTTAGCCCGACAGAAAATTCAATGGAGCAGCAAAAACTGGCTTCCGAAAAAGCGGCGGAACATCAGTTAATCATTATTCTCAAGGGACATCGCACACAGGTTATTCTGCCGGATGGTACTGTTTGTTATAACACGACTGGCAATGCCGGCATGGCAAAAGGCGGAAGCGGTGATGTGCTGACCGGAATGCTCGTTTCTTTACTGGCACAAAATTATTCGCCGGCAGAAACTGCTTTGTTCGGTGTCTGGTTGCATGGCGCTGCCGGCGACGTTGCAGCTGCCCGTTATTCTCAGGAAGCCATGCTGCCCGGAAATCTGATCGATTCGATAGGAGAAGTATTCCGGCAGCTTGCAAAGAAAAAATCCACCTTGTGAGAAGTGGATTATACTATTATTAATTATTCCGGTTTTTCGTTTTCTGCTTCGGTAATCGTCCGGTTTTTAGAGGTGTACATGATCACAAAGCCGGCCAGCATAAACGGAATCGAAAGTACCTGTCCGGTGTTCAGGCCGCCCAGCTGAATAAACTCATCGCCTTGCGGTTCTTTCAGGAATTCCACAAAGAAACGTACTGCCCAAAGGATGATGAAGAATAAACCAAACAGCCAGCCTTGCTGGTATTTTTTGCGTGTGTACCGGTAAAGGATCCAAAGCAAAATAAAGAGCAGAAAATAGCCGGTCGCTTCAAATAACTGGGTGGGATATCGCGGCACGATAGCGCCGTATTCCGAACTTTGTTGCGGAAAGAGAATGGCAAAAGGTGAGTCCGCCGGTGCCGGTTTCCCGATAATTTCGGAATTGAAAAAGTTTCCCATCCGCACAAAAGCACCGCCCAGCGCCACCGGAATTCCGATGCGGTCGTACACCCAGAACGGATTTTTGCGGATAATTTTATAAGCGTAATAAAGTGTCGTGAAAATTAAAGCAATGGTTGCTCCGTGGCTTGCAAGTCCCATAAATCCGGTAAACTCCAAAGTAGGCTTGGTCCGGATAGGCAGAAAGACAGACCAGAAATCTTCCTTAAAAAGTTCCGGCTGATAAAAAATCACATGTCCCAGCCGGGCTCCCAGAATGGTTCCGATTAATGTCCAGGTAAAAAGCGGCTCTACATATTTTTCATTTACATTGTCGATTTTGTAAATTTTGGTCATCAGCATATAACCCAACCCGAACGCCAGAATGAACATCAGACTGTAATAGTGAAGTGTGATCGGCCCCAGAGGTATGCCGGTAGACGGGTCCCAGGTAGTGTAGAGCAATGTGAGCATATAATAGTTTCTTTTATTAAAATTTAGGAATGATTACATTTTTTTCGGTGGAACCGGGTCGTACCCTTCGCCGCCCCATGGATGGCAGCGTGCAATACGTTTGGTTCCCAGCCAGAGTCCTTTGATGAGGCCGTGGCGCTGCAGCGCGGTCACCATATACTGCGAACAAGTGGGTTCGTAGCGGCAGCTTTTCGGCAGCAGTGGCGAAATCGCGCCCTGGTAGAACCGCACCAGCAGAATCAGCGGGAATGTGAGAATCCTGTTCAGCATAGGTGCAAAAGTAACCAAATAGTTGCAAATCTTCCGGCAAGGCGGCATAAATTTAGAATTCCTGAGAGTTCACTTACCTTTGTACTTTAGACTATCAGAATGCAGAATAGCAATACGCCTTTGGCAGAAATCCTGCGCCCGAAAACGCTCGACCAGGTGGTAGGCCAGCAGCATCTCACCGGCCCGAATGGCCCGATCCGGAAAATGCTGCAAAACGACACCCTGAATTCGCTGATTTTCTGGGGGCCGCCCGGTACCGGAAAAACCACATTGGCTGAAATTATCTCCGAAACTTCAGGCAGACGGTTTTATAAGTTATCCGCCGTTTCCAGCGGCGTGAAAGATGTGCGGGAAGTCATCGAGGATGCGAAGAAACAGCACTTATTTTCTGGAAAATCACCGATTCTTTTTATTGATGAAATTCACCGTTTTAATAAATCGCAACAGGATTCGCTATTGCACGCGGTGGAAAAAGGCTGGGTAATTCTGATGGGCGCCACTACCGAAAATCCGAGTTTTGAGATTGTGTCCGCCTTATTGTCCCGTTCGCAGGTTTATATTTTAAAAGCGCTGGACTACACGCAACTGGAAGAATTGCTGACCACGGCTTTAGAAAAATACAATCAGCTGCACTGCTCGCAATTCACGATTACCGAACATGAAGCGCTGATTCAGTATTCCGGCGGGGATGCGCGTAAACTCATCAATGCCGTAGAGAATGTGCTGAACCAATATCTGAACACCAAAACCCAGCAAATTGGTAATGAAGAAGTGCTGGAGGTGCTGCAGGAGAATATGGCGCTTTATGACAAAAACGGCGAGCAGCATTATGACATTATTTCGGCTTTTATTAAGTCCATTCGCGGTTCCGATCCAAATGCTGCAGTGTACTGGCTGGCACGGATGCTGGCCGGCGGTGAGGATATTAAATTTATTGCGCGGCGGCTCGTGATTCTCGCTTCCGAAGATATTGGTTTGGCCAATCCAAATGGCCTGATGATGGCCAACGCCTGTTTCCAGGCGGTAAACGTGATCGGTAATCCCGAAGCGCGCATTATCCTGAGCGAAACAGCAGTCTATCTTGCCGTGTCACCCAAGAGCAATTCCACCTACACAGCCATCAACGAAGCTTTGGCTTTCGTGAAAAAAACCGGAAACCTGCCCGTGCCTTTGCACCTGCGCAATGCGCCTACCAAACTGATGAAAGATTTGGATTACGGCAAAAACTACGGTTATGCACACGCGCACGAAGGCAATTTCGTGGATCAGGAATTTCTGCCGGAAGAAGTCAGCGGTACCCGTTTCTACACACCGGGCCGCAACTCCACCGAAGACAAGATCGCGAAACAGCTGGAGGAAAAGTGGAAGGGGAAGTATAAATGATACATTTATTTTACAATGTTTTTAGGCTTCTTAAAAGCAACGAATATATTTTACAAAAGCTGTATTGATGATTACAGATGAACTCAAAAATATGGCCGGTAAAACAGTAACCTTTGCAAGAAACTATTACCTGAAAACCGGAGGAACAGCAGATGGAAACTTGTATTACATTATAAAAGGTAGTCTGCGGATGTACATCGTCAATGACAATATAGAAAGGACCGTGCGTTTTGCATATGACGATAATATTCTCGTTGCGTTGGATTCCTTTCTGACCGGCAGGCCTTCTGATTTATATATTCAAGCCTTAAAGAAAACTGCAGTTAAGATTATCACAAAGGAAGATCTTTTACAAAAGCTAAAGGATCCAACCTTCCGTGAAAAATGGATCCTACTACTTGAGGAACTCGCACTGCAGCAATTTGAACGGGAGATGGATTTACTTAAAGATAACCCTGCAGAGCGTTACAAAAGCGTACTTGACCGAAGTCCACAGTTGTTTCAACATATACCTTTAAAATATATAGCTAATTACATAGGTGTAACAGCAGAAACATTGTCACGGCTTCGGAAATCTTGACTGTAATCAAGAATTATTTCATACATCAGCTGTAGATTGCAAAAAAATATCATCCCTATGAAAACAGTGGCTTGCCTTTATGAATTGCAGCAAACAGTAAATGAAATAACAGAAAGCATACAACGGCTTCAGACTTACCCTGAGGATATTTTATGCAAAAGGAAAACTGCTGGTAGTTGGAATGTTTTGGAATGTTTAAAGCATTTAACACTTTATGCAGAACATTATTTGCCAGAAATTGAAAGTGCATTAGAGCAGTCAACAGATCCTGCTGACGATTTTTTAAAGTCAGGGCTGCTTGGCAGGTATTTTATTAAAATGATATTATCGGACAGAAAAATGAAACCGATGAAAACACTTGCTCAAATGGATCCGCTTAATTACACAGTGAACAAGGATATAATCCATACCTTTCTTCTGCAGCAGTATTCTTTGCAGAAAATTTTAAAACTTGCGGAGGATAAGAATTTAAATAGGATTAAAATTACCACGTCTTTTTCAAGCCTGATAAGATTGCGGTTGGGCGATTTCCTGCAGTTTTATGTATATCATATGAAACGGCATATTGGGCAAATCGAAGAAATTCTGGCGGATTAAAGGTTGCGAGCGCTGATATTTGCAGATCTTTCTGTACAATAATTTAGATTTTAAAATTAAATTTAAAGTACGGTTAAATTATTACATTTAGCTTTATACATTTAAGGGAAAATTTCACGGAAAATATTCTTTCATGCGCAAGATTATATTTATTGCCTTCTGTTCAGCGATTGTGTTAGTGCTGGTTGCAGTAGTATGCTATCCAACAATTCGCACTTATATTGCACAGAATGAATGTCTCGACAAAGGTTGCAGTTGGAACGAAAAAACAAGTAATTGCAACTGCGAGATAGAACAAAAAAAGCTAAAAGCATTTACTAACAAGATAGCGCCAGTCCGGCGAATTTTAGTAGAAGAAAAATCGGATACCGCGCGAAGAAACGAAAGCAGAGCTGACCATAATTTAAATATAAGCAAAAAAATCGTACCGGTTAACAATTCTTTACTCTTCAAAATATGGACCGCAGATCCTCAGGCGCCACATGCTGATTTTGTTATAAAACCTCATGAGTTTTATGTAGTCGACTTTGACGGAAACGGTTCCCGTAAATATAAAGTGGATGGCAATCAGCTTTCTGTCTTCTATGACAGCCACGTTCAAAAGGGAAGCATTCTGTCGCTAACACATCAGCAGCTGGTTATTTTATGGGAGGGAGCTGCAGAGCCTGTTACCTACACGGAATGGAAAAATTAGAGGTTGGTTTACACAGGATATGGTGACGCTGAAAACCGTATGTGACGAAAGCGTAAACAAAACATTTTTCCGAAAAATCATAAATAAAACAAAATAACAGACACTTCTCTATTTCAAAGCGCGTTCAACTTCCTCAATAAATGCCGCCCGTCTTGCTGAAAGTTCCTTCGAGCCGGCTGCCGGCCAGGCTGCATTCTGGGCAATCACTACCTTGGTGGCCGGATTGATGTAAATCATCTGCCCGAAAATTCCAAATGCGGCATAACTTCCGTTCGGGAAACGCCACCACAAATACCCGTAACCACTACCGTCTTTTCCGGTCGGAATTAAAAGCGAAGTGGCATTTTGCAGGTATTCATCAGCCAGGAAGGGGTGATGTCCGTTCGTATCGCGATAGAGCATCGCTTCGCCCAGGCGCGCAAAATCCCGCAAGGTAGCTGAAAGGCCGCTGCCACCGATATTCTGTCCGCTGCATTCGTCGGCGAGCCAGTACGCACTGTGTTCCATGCCCCACGGCTGCCAGATCTTTTCGGATAAATAGGCCGCCAGGTTTTTACCGGTCGCTTCCTGAATCAGAATGCCCAGCAAATCAGTTTCGCCGGTACTGTAATTAAATGCACTGCCGGCCGGCTGCGCAGATTTTAGTTTTTTCATATAACTGATAATGTGCGCTTCCTTTCCGTGGCACGGCTCGCGGTACATTTGAGCCACATCGGAATGCGCATCAGCGTAATCTTCATTCCACGCAATGCCGGAGGTCATGGTGAGCAGCTGGCGAACGGTTACTTTTCCGTAATCTTCGTTTACAAAGGCTTTAATGTACTTTTCCAGCGGATCATCCATATTTTGAATAGAGCCATCTTTGAGCGCTGCACCCAATAGCATCGAGGTGACTGATTTTGCCACAGAGAAGGACGTCCACTTTGTACTTTGGTCCGCGTTCGGGCCATATTTCTCCAGCCGTATTTTTCCGTTCTTTAAAACAACGACTCCTGCAATATGATTTTCTTTAAAGTATGTGTCTAATTTATCACCGCCCATTGTCTTTTCAAGTGAAACTCCCTTGGACAAGGGTTTTGTTGTTTTGCCGGTCGGTACTTCAAAGCTTGGAAAAATGGTGTGCATCTGCGGAAAGCGATCGTTTTTTTCCGGTTGTGTCCAGAACAGCAGGCTTTCCATTTTCTGTCCCATCGTCTGACCGGGAATGGTTTGCCGTTCCCGTGCCGCATTAAATTTGGCTGCGCCAGGCTGTTGCGCGCGGAAACAAACGGCTGTAACAAGTATAAAAAATAAAGTTCTGGTGAACGTCATATTTATCATTTAAGGTAAGGAAAATTCAAATTAAAAGAAGCAAAAATACAGTTTTATAAATCTTTGCAGCGCACAGAATCCGGTTCCGAAATGTATTTGCGAACAGCCGGCTATGGTCTGGCGCAGCATTGTGTACTGATTTCTTACCTTTGTCTCTACACTTACATTTCAATTTATGAATATTTTGCTGGCTTCTACTTCCACACTCTACGGTGGGAAATATCTGGACTATTTGCGCGATGAACTTCCGGTTTTATTTCGCGGCGTTTCTGAAATTTTATTCGTTCCTTTTGCCCGTCCGGGCGGGATTTCTCACGAAGCGTACACGGAAAAGGCGGGAAGCTTTTTCGCAGAGCTGGGCCTCTCTGTGCGCGGTCTGCATGAATTCGAAGATATGGCGGCCGCCATCACCAATGCGGAAGCTTATTTTACCGGTGGTGGAAATACCTTTCTGCTCGTCCGCACTTTGCATGAACATGGTTTGATGAATGTGCTGGCAGATGAAGTAAAGAGGGGAAAACCATACCTGGGCACCAGCGCAGGTTCCAATATTGGCGGGCTGAATATGAAAACGACCAATGATATGCCGATTGTATATCCGCCAAGTTTTGACTGTATGGGCTTGGTTCCGTTTAACCTGAATCCGCATTACCTGGACCCGAATCCGGATCTGCAGCACAATGGCGAAACCCGCGAAACCCGCATTCTGGAATTTTTAACGCAAAACGATACAAAAGTGGTCGGGTTGCGGGAAGGAAACTGGATCCGCCGCGAAGGAAATCACATGACGGTGCAGGGCAGCGAAAGCACCCGGATTTTTGAGCGCAATAAAGAACCGTATGAAATCGAACCAGGAAGTGTATTGAGTTAGTTACTGATTTTCGAAGTAAGGTTTCATTAACTCTAATAAAAACTCAGGGCAACGCGTCACTTTTCCGGTCACCGCATCGAGGAAAAAGAGGGTTGTGCTGGCTTCGGTAATTTTGATTCCCTCGGGATTATACACTTCGTATTCAAATAAAATTTTGACACCGGGCAGGGTGCGGATGGTGGTATGAATCTGCAGCTCCTGATCATAAAAAGCCGGCTTCAGATATTTGATTTTATAGTCCGCCACGGGCAGCCAGATGCCGCGCTCTTCGATCTCCGCATAGGACATTCCGAGGGTGCGGAACAGCTCCACACGGGCCACCTCAAAGTAGGTTGCATAGTTGCCGTAATACACATATTTCATGGAATCGGTTTCGCTGTAACGTACTCGTATTGAGTGTTTTGTGTGAATCATAGGCGGTTGTATATAATCATACAAATATATTTTGAAATAACCAATACCGCAAAAACTTTTTTTTAAGGATATAAAAGCTCATATTTGTCTTCCCGTGAAATTTAACGAAAGAAGGACTAATTGCAGCAGAAAATGGATGATAATTTAACTTTGATTTGGGGACGGTGTCTGCAGTTTATGAGAGACAATCTCAATGCTGCGGAAGACAGTTCGGACCTGAAAAAACTTGAAAATTCCTTTGATTTATTATTTGACAATGTGCAGCCCGTGTCATTGGTCAATAATAATCTTACGCTGCTGGTTCCCAGTGATTTTTATAAAGAATATATTGAGGATAATTATCTTTCGTTGCTGTCCGCTGCGCTGAAAAAGAACATCGGTCGTGGCGTAAAACTGTGGTACAGTGTCATGGAAAATAAACCGGCCGCCCAGGAAAAGCAGGTCACCATGAACATGAAGGGGAAGAGCGTAGCCACACCACGCGTGCAGGAAACCATTCCGCCGCAGTTCGCCACCAATGTTGTCAATCCTTTTACCGCGCCGGAACCTAAGAAAGTTACCATTGATTCCAACTTGAAAGCTGATTTTTCTTTCGACAGTTATGTGGAAGGCGAGAGCAATAGTTTTGCGGCAAAGGTAGCACGCTCGATCGCCAAGCGTCCGGGTGCTACGGCTTTTAACCCCTTGTTTTTATACGGTGGGTATGGTGTCGGAAAAACCCACCTGGGACATGCCGTAGGTCTGGAAGTGAAAAACTCTTTTCCCGATAAAGTTGTTTTATATCTTTCGTCCGAAAAATTTATTCAGCAGTTCGTTGCTGCCGCCAAAGCGCATAAGCAAACAGAATTTGCCAATTTTTACCAAATGGTGGATGTGCTGATTATCGATGATATTCAGTTCCTCTCCGGTAAAAAATCTACCCAGGACAGTTTCTTCCACATTTTTGATTACCTGCACCAGAACGGAAAGCAGATTATCCTGACTTCTGATAAAGCGCCGGTGGACATCCTGGATATTCAGGACCGGATTGTTTCCCGCTTTAAATGGGGTTTAAGTGCCGAAATTAAATCGCCGGACTTCGAGACGCGACGTAAAATTATTGTCGATAAATTAAGCCGCGACGGAATTGAACTGACCGAAGATATGCTGGATTTTCTGGCCTCGGAAGTGAAGACCAACGTGCGCGAACTCATCGGTGTGATCAATTCGGTGATTGCCTATTCCACGATTTACAAATCGGATTTGTCGCTGGAACTGCTGAAGGAGACGATTAATAAAATTGCCTCTAATCAGAAGAAGGTGATCAATATTCCGTACATTCAGGAAGTCGTTTGCGAATATTTTGGCATCCAGCGCGAGCAGTTGCTGTCTAAAACGCGCAAACGTGAAATCGCTTTGCCGCGTCAGCTGGCCATGTATTTTGCAAAAGAATACACCAATGCGACCTATAATAAAATCGGTGAAGAAATGGGCGGTAAAGACCACTCTACGGTGATGTACGCCTGCGACACGATTAAGGATGTTTCCAAGATTGATAAAGAGGTCAAGAAATATGTGAAAGACCTCACCGAAAGAATTAAACAATAATGAAATAAACATAAAAGGAACGGTGCGGTTCCTTTTTTTATATAAAAAAACGACTATGAAGATACTGATGGTTTGTTTAGGCAATATTTGCCGCAGTCCGCTGGCAGAGGGAATCCTGCAATCAAAACTACCGGAAGGGTACACCGTGGATTCTGCCGGCACAATTGATATGCACCAGGGGCAGGTCCCTGACCACCGTTCCATTAAAGTAGCAGACCAGTTCGGCCTGGACATTTCCGCGCAGCAGTCGCGGCCGTTTACGGTAGAAGATTTTGATGCGTATGACCGTATTTACTGCATGGACCGCAGCAACCTGAATGATGTCTTAAAATTAGCACGTAATGAAGAAGACCGCCGAAAAGTGGAATTAATTTTACCCGACGCAGAAGTGCCGGATCCGTATTGGGGCGAACATGCTGACTTCGAAGATGTGTACAAACTACTGGATGACGCGTCCAAAAAAATAGCAGCTGAACTGCTGCAATCATAAGTTCTGCCCATGTTGTTTCTGATTCCTGCCTACCTTTCCGAAAAGTCGCCGCTCACCCATTTTGCGCCGGTCATCCAAGAGTATATCATGAAGACCGATTATTTTTTCGTGGAAAATGAAAAAACCTCGCGGCGTGTCATCAAATTTTTCGCGCCGGAGAAGAAACAGCCGGACCTGAAATTATTTCTGCTCAATAAGCATTCGGCGGCAGAAGACCTGCATGAAGCCAGAGAGCTGATGAAGAAAGGACAGGATTTCGGACTGCTTTCCGAGGCGGGCCTGCCATGTATTGCAGATCCGGGAAATATCATGGTGAAGTGGTGCCATGAGCAAAACATCCGCGTGGTGCCGGTTAACGGGCCTTCATCGATTATTCTGGCGCTGATTTCGAGCGGATTTAATGGCCAGCAGTTTACTTTTCACGGATATCTGCCGATTGATAAAGCCGAGAAAAAAGCTAAAATCCAATGGCTGGAAGCGCAGGTACAAAAGACAGGTTATACGCAGATTTTTATGGAAACCCCTTACCGAAACCTCCAGCTGTTGGAAGATTTGTGCAAAATCTTATCACCCAAAACGCAGTTGTGCATCGCAGCAGATATTAATAATCCCGGAGGAGAATACATCCGTACCTTACCGATAAAACTGTGGCAAAAAGAAAAGCCGGATTTGCATAAGGTTCCGGTGGTGTTTGTGTTGGGAAATTAGAGCTAAACGGCCGTTGGATTTATCTGTAGTTGTCCGCCAATTGCTTTTAACACTTTCATGATGGTCGTAAACTGAGGCTTTGCGTCTTCGGACAATGCTTTATAAAGGCTTGGCCGGCTCAGTCCTGTTTCCTCGGCAATCTTGGTCATTCCTATAGCTTTTGCAACATTTCCAATGGCCACAATAATATCTTTATCTGTGCCTTCTTCCAGGACCGTATTAAGGTATTCTGCAATCATTTCCTGACTGTCGAGGTAATCTGTAATATCAAATGTTGTCGTATTCATTTTCTGTTTGCTTTTAAAGTATTCCAGATTTTTAGTGCTTTTTCAATATCTTTTTCCTGCGTGGATTTATCACCGCCTGTGAGGAGTATTATGATCTTTCCACTTTTTTCAACAAAGTATATTCTATATCCTTTCGCATAATTTATTCTTAATTCTTTGATGCCTTCCCGGATATTTTTATAATCACCAAAATGCTCATCCTCAGCTAACTTCTGAAGCCGGAACAAAATTTTTGCTTTTGCTTTCAGATCTTTAAGCCTGCGAAACCACTTGTCGAATTCAGCTGTCTTTTCAATTTGAAACATCTCGAAATGTATTCACCTGGATACAAATTTATACAAACTTATCTTAAAAAACCAGCTGAACATGTAGTGAAGTTCCAGAAATGGTTGTGTTAAAAGTATTATTAAAAAACGCGCGGCCGTCAGGCCGCGCGTTTCATCTTTTATTTTAAATTCAACCTATTAGCTGATTTCAATTCCATTTTCTACCGGAACTTCAGGCGTTACAAAAGCCAGTTTTCCGTCAGGTTTTGTCGTGAGCAGCAGCATGCCCTGCGATTCAATCCCACGGATTTTGCGCGGTGCCAGATTCAGCAATATCATCACCTGCTTGCCCACACATTCTTCGGGAGTAAAGCTTTCTGCTACGCCCGAAATTACAGTGCGTACGTCCACACCGGTATCCACTTTAAACTTTAAAAGCTTGTCTGCTTTTTCAACTTTCTCAGCTTCCAGAATGGTGGCGGTGCGCAGGTCCACTTTGGTAAAATCGTCGTATTGTATTTCGTCTTTCATAGGTTTTGCGTTAGGATTGGTGCGCTTGTTATTTTGTTTGGTTTGTTCCAGCTTCTGCAGCTGTGCCTCAATGGCGTTGTCTTCGATTTTGGAAAAGAGCAGTTCCGCCGGATTAATTTTGTGGCCCGGTTCGATCAGAATATGTGCTTCTTTCAATGCGGGCCAGTTAGCTGCCGGGACGTTAAACATCGTCAGTAATTTTTCAGCGCTGAAAGGCAGGAATGGTTCGCACATCTGCGCGAGTCCCACCGCAATTTGCGCTGCCGTTGCCAAGGCTTCAGCTGCTTTTTCAGGCTGGTCTTTGATTGTTTTCCATGGCTCTTCGGTCTGCAGATACTGGTTTCCGGTGCGCGCCAGATTCATCAGCGCTGTCAACGCGTTTCTGAATTCATAATGTTCCAGCGCGTGTTCAATCTCTTTTGCTGTCTGAGCAATCTGCTCCAGCATTTCCGGCTGAATTGTCGCCTCGGGAATGACACCGTCGTAATATTTATGCATCAGCACTGCCACGCGGTTAATAAAGTTGCCAAAAATGCCGACCAGTTCAGAGTTGTTTTTAGTCTGGAAATCTTTCCATGTAAAGTTATTATCCTTGGTTTCCGGCGCGGAGGAAAGAAGAGCATAGCGCAGCACATCCTGCTGTCCCGGGAAGTCCTGCAAATATTCATGTGCCCAGACAGCCCAGTTTCGGGAAGTGGAAATTTTATCATTTTCCAAGTTCAGAAATTCAAAAGCAGGTACATTTACCGGCATTTTGTAATCGCCGTGCGCTTTCATCATAATCGGGAAAATAATACAGTGAAACACAATATTGTCTTTTCCGATAAAGTGGATTAAATCTGCCTCATCGCTTTGCCAGAAGTCCTTCCAGTTCTTGCCGTTTTTCTCCGCCCATTCCTGCGTGAAAGAGATATAGCCGATAGGTGCATCAAACCAGACATATAATACTTTCCCGTCTGCACCCGGCAATGGTACCGGCACGCCCCAGTTCAGGTCGCGGGTCATGGCACGCGGCTTCAGCCCGTCATTCAGCCAGGATTTCACCTGTCCGTACACATTGGTTTTCCAGTCTTCCTGATGACCTTTAATAATCCAATCGTTCAGAAAATCTTCATATTGATTCAGTGGCAGATACCAGTTTTTGGTTTCTTTTAAAACGGGCACATTTCCGCTGAGGGCTGATTTAGGATTAATGAGTTCTGTGGGCGACAGGGTGGCACCGCACTTCTCGCACTGGTCACCGTACGCATTATCATTTCCGCAACTTGGGCAGGTTCCGGTAATGTAACGGTCCGCCAGAAACTCCTGGGCCTGCTCATCATAATACTGCTCAGAAACTTCCTCGGTAAACGCACCTTTATCATACAGCGTCCTGAAAAAATCCTGGCTCACTTCATGGTGCCGCGGCGAAGTGGTGCGGGAATATTCATCAAAGGAAATCCCCAGTTGCTCAAAAGAATCTTTGATCAGGACGTGGTATTTATCTACAATATCCTGTGGCGTTACTCCTTCTTTCTTGGCGCGGATGGTAATGGGAATCCCATGCTCATCGGAACCGCAGATGAAAGCAACTTCGCGCCCCTGCCGCCGCTGAAAACGCGCATACACATCTGCCGGAATATACACTCCTGCAAGATGGCCGATATGCACCGGGCCGTTGGCATAGGGAAGGGCTGCCGTAATAATCTTCTTTTGAGACATGCTTTTTAATTTTTTGCAAAGATAAGGGTTCTGGCCTGTCCGCGAAAACAGCAAGAAGCAACGCCTGCAGAAATCTTTATAATAAATGAAAGAATGTTAACGGAGGATGCCTTAAATTGCCATCAAATATTTCGTTATGAATCTGCGCCGGCTTTTCGTCTTCTTTTTTCTGTCTGTTGTCATAAGTTCCTGTTCTGTTTCCCCAACCAATAAATCTTCCGGTGCTGAGGCTGTAGCTCCGGTGAATGCTGTGCTGGATGACTTACACCGGCTCGCGGCGGCAGCAAACTTTAATGATTATTTCAATTTATATGCTGATGAGTCAGTGTTCATCGGGACTGATGCGACTGAAGTCTGGACCAAGGCCCAGTTTATGGCGTATGCAAAACCACACTTCGATAAAGGCCGCTCCTGGTCTTTCACCCCACTGAAAAGGCAGGTAACGCTCAGCAACGACGGCACCATCGCCTGGTTCGATGAAATGTTGGATACCCAAATGAAAATCTGCCGCGGCAGCGGTGTGCTCGAAAAGACAAAAGAAGGCTGGAAAGTGCGGCAATACGTGCTGTCCATGGCAATTCCGAATGCTTTAAGCAAAGAAGTCGTGAAACTGAAAACGCCTCTGGAAGAACCGCTGATCGAAGAAATGAAACACTAAGATTGTGAAAGCGCCTCGCGGATGCTGCGCACGGCTTTGGTCATGTGATTTTCAATCGTCTTGGTCGAGATGCCGAGTTCTTCAGCGATTTCCTTGTATTTCATTCCGCGTACTTTGCTCATGATAAAAACTTCGCGGCACTTGGGCGGCAGTTTATCAATCTCCTGCCGGATCTTTTCAAGCAGGAGCTGATTCTCCTGTTCATCTTCTATTTCATCAATCGCTTCCATAGCGGCATCTTCAATGGCGGGAAACCGGCTTTTTTTGCGCAGATACATCAGGTATTCGTGGTAGGCTATTTTATAAAGATACGCCTTGAGCGATGTTTTCAGCACAATTTTATCTCGTTGTTCCCAGACTTTCACCATCGTGCGCTGCACAACTTCCTCGGCCAGATCCTGGTCCTGGCTCATCCTCGAAATAAATTGCTGCAACTGCCCAAAGTATTCATTATAAACAACCTTAAACGCAGGTTCTGAATTATTCTTTATCGAGTTAAAAAGGGCAATATCGTTGGTTATGCCAAACAAAGCGGATAAAAATTTAAGACAAAATTATAATTTTTCAAAAAAAGATAGGGGATTATCAAAACGGCTGCATCATATCATTAAACAAAAGTAAACCTTATGAATGATAACCCGGAAATTTTCAGCATAATAACCGGTTATTTTACGGGAGAAATTTCAGACCGGCAGCGTGAAAACTTAAACGAATGGCTGAAGAACCCGGCAAATAAAGAGCTTTTTAAATCCTACGCCAAAGCCAATTATCTGGCGGCGGCCACACCATATCAGGAAGAAGAAAAAAAGATCGGAAAACTACGGACGCTTCGCCCGCTGCTTAGAATTGCGGCGGTGCTGCTGCTGTTACTGTCCGCGGCCGGAATCTGGAGATGGAGTCTGCCCGAAAAACAGGCGCCAAGCAACGAATTTGTCAGTGTAGGTATTAATGGAAATTATACCGTGCTCCAAGATGTGGAAACTTCTCAACGCATTGATGATAAAAATAAAGTACAGCTTGCCAAAGTGGAAAAAGGAACGCTGGAGTTGCTCCGGAATTCGTCGTCCAATGAAATGACCGTTCACGTACCCAACGGCAAAAACCTGAAAGTTCTTCTTTCCGATGGTTCTAAAATCTTGCTTAATGCTGGTACGCGCTTGTCCTTTGATGCTGACTTTGGCAAAAAAGGCCCGCGCGAAGTCAGCCTTTCCGGGCAGGCTTTCTTTCATGTGGCTTCGGATAAAGCGCATCCTTTTTATGTGAAAACGGATGAGTTCACCACCAAAGTACTCGGAACTAAGTTCAATGTATCTTCCTATAAGAATGAAAGACAGCCGTATGTGAACCTCGTGGAAGGCAGCATTGCTGTGCAGGGAAACAGCGGAACTTCCAAGGTGCTGACGCCCGGCCAGAAGATGACTTTTATTCCTGAAGAAAAAACAGCGGTAGTTCAGCCCGCGCGTCCGGTTCAGGATATGGACTGGCTGCACCGCGAAATCGCCTTTGATAATAATACGACCGACGAAGTGCTGACAAAAATCGAACGGGTCTACGGCCTGCAGATTATCCGCAACCGCGTGGAAGTAGAAAACTTCCATTTCTCCGGAACCTTTAAAATTGAAAATCTGGACGAAATTACCCACAGCCTGGAAGTGCTGCTCAACTGCAAAATCCGGAAAGATGGTCATAAGCTGATCCTTCTTTCTAAAAATTAATAAAAACCAATCCATTAAACATGAAGAAAACGAAGTACCGCCCAACGCGCATCCCGAATGTGCGACTGGGAATTGCTGCCAGTTTTTTGATTTTCGGTCTCTCGCAGGCGCAAATCACCGACAGCAGTCGGACTATGACGATCGAAAATGCATTTAAAAAGGTGGAACAAAAAACCGGCTACAGCATCTTTTACAAAAAAGAACTGCTGAATGCCGATGCGCGCATCAGCCTGCAGGACCACAATGGCGACATTGAGGCCTACCTGGCCGAACTGACCCGCAAAACCGGTCTGAAATTTACCGTGATCGGTAAGCAGATTATCGCCAGCGAAATCGAAGCGATGTCCGTAACCGGTACTGTTTCCGATGCGGCACAACAGGGAATTGCCAATGCGAAGATTACCAACCTGACCGGCGGAACTACTGCTACCTCCGATGCAAGCGGTAATTTCACGATTCAGGCAAAACTGGGTGACCGCCTGCAGATCAGCAATGGGGTGTATGCAGAAAATGCAACGGTTGACGGCAACGCCGTAGAGGTGACACTGCAACCACAGTTTGCCGTTACCGAAAGCGATAATGAAACCGCCATTGAAGGCGTACTGATTACTGGATACCAGAAGGTGGATCCGAACCGCGCCGCTGCTTCCTACACCACGGTGAATATGCAGAACTTCGAGCGCCGCGGAAATCCGGATATTGTCTCTTCTCTGGAAGGACTCACGCCGGCACTTACGGTATATTCTGATCCCTCAAATCCAGGCTCCAAATTGTTTAACCTGCGTGGCGTGGCCACCCTTTCCGGAAATACCAAGCCCCTGATTGTAGTGGATGGCTTCCAGTATGATGGCGATCTCAGCAGCATTAACCCTTATGAAGTGGAAAGCATTACTTTACTGAAAGATGCGGCCTCTGCTTCGATCTATGGTGCTAAGTCCAGCAACGGGGTAATCGTAATTTCTACCAAGAAAGGCCGCAAAGGCGATACGGTGTTCCGCTATACAACCAATTATTCCATCAGTGATAAAATTGATCTGGGATATGCCATGAACCGCGTAAACTCTTCGCAACTGGTAGATGCCCAAAGTGCTTACCCAAGATCTGTGATTGAGTCCGGTGGTTTGCTCACGGATTATGAAAGTGAATTCAATGATCCGTATAATTTCTTCGGAAACATGTTTGCTTATGCTAAGAACGAAGTGTATTTATTGTATGCAAGTTATCAGCAGGGGCGTATCACCGAAGCGGAACTGAATGCGCGCCTGGCGTTGCTTCGTACCCGCGACAATACCAATGATATCCGTAAGCTGTATCTGCAGACCCCGATGATTGCGCAGCACAACCTGTCTGCCTCCGGTGGTACGGAAGGATTTAAGTACCGTACGTCCTTAAATTATACCAAGCAGTTTGGAAACATTAATGGTTCGGAAGACAATAAAGGAATTTTCGACTTTGTTACCGAAGCCCGTCTTTCGCCAAGATTAACCCTTGATCTGGAAACGAATTTCTCTTTGCAGAAAGAAGATTCAAAACCAATTGACTTCTACAACGTGAATCCGGATGATCTGAGCAGTGTTTTTGATATCAGCTCCTACCAGAATTTCTATGGCCCGGACGCTTCCGCACTGGCTGTGTATAAACCTTTCAACTATGACACCACATATAGTTTTGGTGGAAAGGAGCCGTATGAAATTCAGCGTTTGAAGGATTTGGGTTTATATGATGAAACCTATCGTCCGGCTGCTGACTTTGGAAAGTATACTAACACCACAGATACCTGGACCTCCCGCGTGCAAGGGCTTTTCAATTATAAAATCACCAATGACCTGAAACTGAACTTCGGCGGACAGTTCATGCGTAACAGCTTCACCAACCGGCGTATCGCTGATGGTGATTCCTGGGAAATGGCCTCTTTGCTGAACAATACCACCACCATGCTGGAATACACCGGCGGGGTGAAGGAAATGCTGTTGCCGGAAGGTGGCCGCATGATTGAGACACGTACCGACCAGACGAACTATTTGCTTCGTTTGCAGGCAGATTATGACAAGCGTTTCGGCGATCACTATCTGAGTGCCATTGCAGGTTCTGAAGTCCAGCGCCAGCACACGACCAGCACCGTAACAGATAAGTTCGGGTACAACCGAGCGAGCAATACTTTCGTGCCGGTGAATAAGCAACTGGCTTCTCAGGATCTTATTTTCTTTGTGTACAATCCGGGAGAATATATCGAAGGTATTCGCTTCTTTGATGAACTTGTGGACATTGATGACCGTTTTGTTTCCTTCTATGCCAATGCGAATTATTCCTTTAAGAATAAATATATCCTGACTGGTAGTGCGCGTATTGATCAGTCCAACTTCTTCGGAACGGATCCTAACTACCGGTACAAACCATTCTGGTCCGTGGCTGCGAAATGGCGTTTGGGGAATGAAGAGTTTGCCGGAAACGGTAAGCAAACCATTGACCTGCGTGCTTCTTATGGGGTGAATGGTAACATTGCCAATAAGTACGGACCCTATGATGTGGGCCGTATCGTGCAAGGTTCTATCACCAATTATATTCCGGGACTGCAGATTGAGAACTATAAAATCTCTGACCTGCGCTGGGAACGTACTGATATCCTGAACGTGGGAGCTGACTTGTCTTTATTAAACAAGCGTCTCAACCTGAACCTGGATTATTACCGAAAAGATTCTCATGACCTGTTATCGATTATCGAAGCGGATCCGACTTTGGGAGCTTCACCGGTATTCAAGAACACGGCCTCTATCATTAACAACGGATATGAAGCGTCTTTAACTTCACGCAACGTGGATACGGAAAACTTGCGTTGGGATACTCAATTCAACTTCCGCTATAACAAAGGAAAAGTAACGGAGTCTTATACCAATAATACCGAAGTGCGCACCGTGCTGGGCCGCGTGCAGAATGTGAAAGGCTTTGAACCTAATTCTATTCTGGTGCTGGATTATGCCGGCCTGGATGACGAAGGGTACGGTTTGATCCGTAAAGCAGACGGTTCACTGGTTCGCGTGAATGATGATACTTTCAGTGTGCGATTTGCGCAGAGCGACCTGATTTCCGGTGGAACTACCTTGCCGAAGTATACCGCTTCCCTGAACAATAACCTGTTCTATAAAGGATTCGGTTTATCATTTATGTTTGTGTATCAGGGTGGCTTCTCCCTGCTGAAGGATAGCTACAACGGAGAGTCTGTAATGGATGAAATTGCGATGATCAATAAAGATGCAGCCAACGCCTGGGCAGCGCCGGGTGATGAAGCCTTTACTGATGTTCCGCGCCTGAACAGTACCTTCCCGTACTCGTACGTGGCATATTCTACAAAGAATATCGTGGATGGTGACTTCATTCGTTTGAGAGACGTGATCCTGAGCTATACCATTCCACAGGAAATGAGCAAAAGCTTTGGTTTCTCTGAGTTCACAGTTAACCTTCGCGGAAATAACCTGGCACTTTGGACCAAAAACAAAGAAGGAATTGATCCGGAATCTCACGGCCTTGGAATGCGCTATTACAAAATTCCGCGCACGGTGAGCCTTGGTTTAAATGTTACTTTCTAACCTATTAATTTTAAAAAGACAATGAAAAAATATCTCACTCTGCTCGCCGGTTCGCTGCTGCTTTTTTCCTGCCGCGATTACCTGGACGTAGTACCCAAAGGATATGTGATCCCGACCTCGGTGAAGGAGTATGAATTGCTGCTGATCGGTGGTGACAACGGGCCGCACCGTACCAAAAATGAAACGGTTCTGCACCTGACCAATGATAACTTCTTCCTGACTTCTCAGGAAGTAGGGGATACCAACAATACCGGCAACATCAATTTTGCGCTGTATTCCTGGAGCAATTACCGCTTTTCGGATTCTTCCGTTCCCAATCCTGCCTGGAATGACGGATACAAGAATATTTATACCTATAACAAAATCATCAATGAAATTGATGAAGCTACTTTTGAAGTAGGAGATACCGAAGAAAAACGCCGGCGCGTGAAAGCACAGGCGTATTACGGCCGCGCGTATGAATACCTATTTCTGGTAAATACCTTTGCCAAGCAGTACAATCAGTCCACAGCCGGTTCTGATCCGGGTGTTCCGCTGGTTTTGCAGGCAGATGTGACCCAGACTTTGCCGTCCCGCGGAACGGTGGAAGGAGTGTATAACCAAATCCTGAGCGATCTGGGTGAAGCAGTGAAATATCTGCCGGAGGAATCTCAGATTCAATTGCTGCCGACATTGGGTGCGGGTTATGCCCTGATGGCGCGAACCTATCTGTATCAAAGTGACTACGCTAATGCAAAAAAGTATGCGGAAATGGCGCTGGAAGAAAAATCTGATCTGGTAGATTATACCCAGCCGGATTTCAGCAATTATTCCCTGTCACTGAAATATGCTGAGCAGTACACACAACATTATATGGCGCTGCCCGGCAGCGGTTTCCTGAATGATGAAATGGTGTCACTTTTCGAAGAAAGTGGTTTTGATGACAAGCGTCTGTCTGAGCAGTTTATTCCGAGAGAGGTAACCGAAGACGGTCAGGTGGTTGGCGTACGCTACACGATGGGATCCTATGATTACAATTACCGAGGTTCCACTTCCGTTTCGGTGCCGGAAATGTACATTACGCTGGCAGAAGCCGAAGCGCGTTTGGGCAATCTCGGGACAGCCGTAACCTTGCTGAATACACTTCGCAATAACCGCGTGGATGGCAACGTGGAACTTACGCTGGGAGATTTCGCGGGTCAGACCGATCTGGTGAAATTCTGCTTAGAGGAACGCCGACGTGAAATGGTGTATACCAATACACGCCTTTTCGACCTGAAACGTGAAAATCTGGAAAGTGCTTACGCGAAAACAACCGTGCACAAAGTGGTAGGAAATAACCCGTTGGAAATTACAGCTGAACCCAACAGCGGCAAGCTCATTTTGCCTATTCCTGCGCAGGTGCTGAAGTTCAACCCGAGCATGCCACAGAATTAAAAAATTATCAATCAGAAATTTAAAATAAAAAATGAATAAATTTAAAGGAGTATTTCTTGTTATGTCGCTGGTCGCTTTGCTACTCGCGTCCTGTAACAAGGAGAAATCAGATTATCAGGTAACGGTAACAATGCCGGCCGAAATTCAGGTAGACTCTCTGTACCTGGTAAACTACGAGGGTGAAAAAATGCAGGGTGCGGCACCCAATGCAGAAAAGCAATTCGTATTTAAAGGAAAAGCCAAAGAGATTGTGCCAGCCGGAATTCTGCATGAAAAATCCAATCTCTATATTCCCTTCATTCTTGAAAATGATGATATTACGATCAATGTAAAGGATAAACAAAAAACCACTGATATCAAAGGGGGTAAAATTCATGAGCTTGTATATAAATACGAGAATAATCCGGAATACCAAAAGCTGGATGCCGAGCGTAAGGAACTGATGAAAAAGCATTTCACCAACCTGGACATGAACGACGAAGCGAAGGTGGAAGAAGCCCGCAAAATCGTGAATACAGTGGCTGATAAAATGTTTAAAATCAAAAATGCGAGCCTTAAGGAAGTAATGGAGGGAAACAATCCTGCCATCGCCAAAGCAATTGCAGCAACCATGTACAGCGACCGCGAATACACCGCTGATAAAATGCTGGCGAACCTGGAGAAATATAAAAAAGAAACTGGGGAGAACGGCTATATTACGTATTACGAGAAAATGATGAAGGAATATCAGCAGATGGAAGAAAACGCCAAAAACGCTTCCGTTGGAAATAAGTATATGGACATCTCCGGGAAAGACCGTGATGGAAACGTAATCAAACTATCAGACCTGGTAGCGAAAAATAAATACACCATCCTGGAATTCTGGGCCAGCTGGTGCGGACCGTGCCGTGGTGAAATTCCGAACCTGAAAGCAGCCTATGGCAAATACAAGGACAAAGGACTGGAAATCTATTCCGTTTCCCTGGACTCCAAAGAAGCTGCCTGGCTGAAAGCAATGGACGAGGAAAAACAAAACTGGCCAAACGTGCTGGTGGAAGGTGAGTTCCGCAACCCTGAAGTAGCAAAATACGGTATCGTGGGAATTCCTGCTTCTTACCTGATTGATCAGAACGGGACCATCGTGGCATCCAATGATGAACTTCGTGAGTTCGCGCTGGACCGCACACTGTCTCAGCATCTTAAATAACATATAAAAACGAAACTGCCGGCTGCAGGAATACGGGTGACTTCATATCGCTTTTTTTCACTGTAACCCGCTCCTTCTTCCGGCAGTTTTTTATTTCCAAGATTTTTACTCTAATGAAGAAATTACTCCTGATCTTTATGGCCTTGGTAAGCTATCTGTTTACCGCGCAGGTCAAGGATCCCGTGAAGGTAGATTTTAAAATCAATTCTCTGGGCGACGATGTTTATGAAGCTGTATTTCACGCCAAGATCGACAATGGCTGGCACATTTATTCCAAAGACCTGCCGCCCGATTCCGGGATCCCAACGGAAATTACGGTTTCCGGCGACGGGGTGGAACTCGTGGGCAGCGTTGAAGAACGCGGTGAGAAGATAGATGAATATTCAGAAGCCTTCAAAGCACGTATTGTCTATTATTCCAATACGGTGGATATTGTTCAGAAATTTAAACTCACTGATCCGTCCAAAGTCACTGAAGTTGAGGCAGAAATTTATTACCAGACCTGTGATGATAAAATCTGTCTCGCGCCCAATACACTGGTGTTCCAGAAGAAAATTGAGAACGGACAGGTCGTTGAAGCTGCCGCTGCTGCCGCTGAAAATGCCGGTACCGGCGATGATCTGCGTCTTTCTAATCTGAAAGTGGATTCACCACTCACCGACTGCGGAATTGCCGCACAGGAAAGCTCTGAAAATTACTGGTCTTACCTGCTGCTAGGTTTTATCGGTGGACTGATTGCTTTGCTCACCCCTTGCGTTTTCCCGATGATTCCGCTCACAGTCTCCTTCTTCACGAAAAGTGCCGATAAAGGTGCCAACGGAAAAGGGAAAAAAGATGCGTTATTATATGGTTTCTTTATCCTGTTGATTTTCGTTCTGCTGAGTGTGCCTTTCCATTTGATTGATGGTATTGCCGGAAATATATTTAATGAAATATCTACCTCAGTCTGGCTGAATATCTTCTTCTTTGTTATCTTCCTGTTCTTTGCGGGAAGCTTCTTCGGATATTATGATATTACGCTGCCAAGCGCGATTGCCAATAAATCCTCCCGCGCGGAAGAAGCAGGCGGACTGATTGGTATTTTCTTCATGGCACTCACGCTGGTCATCGTTTCTTTTTCCTGTACAGGTCCTATTTTGGGCAGTTTGCTGGGAAGCGCCGTGACGGGTTCGTCTGATGTGCCCATGCTGCTGACCTTTGCACTGGCAGGCTTTGGTTTTTCCTGGGCAATTGTCTTTGGCTTGTTAGCACTGTTCCCGCAGGCATTGCAGTCTTTGCCGAAGTCCGGCGGCTGGATGAATACCGTGAAAGTAGTTTTAGGATTTATCGAACTGGGCCTGGCGCTGAAGTTTTTATCAAAAGCAGACCTGGTTACAAAAACCTTCTTGCTGAAGCGTGAATTGTTTATCGTTCTGTGGATCATCATCACCATTGGGTTGGTGCTGTATCTGTTCGGATTAATCAGATTTCCGCATGACGCCCGCAAACCTAAAATCAGCACCGGCCGTAAAATTTTCGGTTTGATCAGTGTTGCATTTTTAGTGTATTTAATTCAGGGGCTTATCCCTTCTGAAAAGCCGAAGCTGCAGATGCTCTCCGGTATTTTGCCGCCGCTAAATGTGAGTTATTTCCACGATGCAGATGAAGGTCTCTTCGGACTTGAGCCAAAACATGACTTTGATGCTGCGCTGGCCGAAGCTTCCAAACAAAACAAACCGATCCTGATCGACTTCACCGGCTACGGTTGCGAAAACTGCCGTAAGATGGAAGAATTCGTCTGGAACCAGCCGGATGTTTTGCCTTTGCTTCAGAACGAATTTATTCTCGCTTCTCTGTATGTGGATGATAAGGAAGCGCTGCCCGAAGCAGATCAGAAAATGATTGACATGGGCAATGGTAAACTGAAGAAGATGAAATCCATCGGCGACAAATGGAGTTTGTTCCAGCAGATTAACTTCAATAATAATTCCCAGCCACACTACGTATTGCTAACACCGGAGGGTCAGTTGATCAACACGCCGGTTTCCGGATATATGCCGAAAGAAGATTTCCGGAATTTCCTGCAATGCGGCTTGGATTACTTTAAAAATAATTATAATAAATAAATGAAACTTATCTCAAAATTCAGCATGTTGTCGCTGTTAGTGGGCTTTTTTATGCAGCTCAGCGCGCAGCAGCAGCATGAATGGAAAACAGCAACTTCCGGCGGCTACACGTATCGGTATGTGACCAATGACCCGATGCAGGCGCGCTTTTATACTTTAAAAAACGGCCTGACCGTCATCCTGAGTCCCACCAAAAAAGATCCGCGCGTGCAGGCATTCGTCGCCGTGAAAGCGGGAAGCAAAACCGACCCGTCCACGCACACCGGTCTTGCGCACTATCTGGAGCACCTGATGTTTAAAGGAACAGATAAATACGGATCTCTAAACTGGGCAAAAGAAAAACCGGAACTCGATAAAATCGATGCGCTGTACGAGCAGTACAACAAAACCAAAGATGAAAGCCGCCGCAAGCAGATTTATCATCAGATTGATTCTATCTCCGGCGTAGCTTCCAAATATGCCATTGCGAATGAGTATGATAAATTAATGTCCTCCATGGGCGCACAAGGCACCAATGCCTGGACCAGTTTTGAGGAAACGGTGTACACCGATGATGTTCCCGGCAATTCATTAAATAAATACCTGGCCGTGCAGGCAGAAAGATTGCGCAATCCGGTATTCCGTATTTTCCATACGGAGCTGGAAGCCGTGTACGAAGAGAAGAACCGCAATCTAGATAATGATGGCGCGCGTGCTTTCGAAACCATGCTGGAAAATATGTTCCAGAATCATAATTACGGGCAGCAGACCACCATCGGTGTGGTGGAACACCTGAAGAATCCATCGTTGCTGGAAATCCGCAAATATTTTAATAACTACTACGTGCCGAACAATATCGGACTGATTTTATCGGGTGATTTTAATCCCGATCAGGTCATTGCTGATATCGATCGCGATTTTTCTTTCCTGAAAAACAAGCCGGTGCAGCCGTATAAATTTACACCCGAAAAAGCACTGGAGCAGCCGATCATTAAAGAAGTAACCGGCCCGAATGCGGAGAAACTGATGCTCGGCTACCGTTTGCCAAATAATAAGGACAAAGACATTCTGATTGCCGAACTCGTGGGCGAAATTTTAAGCAATGGCCGCGCAGGATTATTGGATTTAAACCTGGTTAAAAAACAGAAAGTACTGTGGGCCTCCGTGAGTGTGATGCCACTGATTGACTACGGAATTTTCACCGTTCAGGCCGCACCCACAGAGGGCCAGACACTGGAACAGGTACAGGCGCTCCTGATGGAGCAGATTGCTAAACTGAAAGCAGGTGATTTTGATGAAAGCCTGATTACCTCCATCGTCAATAATATCAAGAAAAGCGAAATCACAGAAAGCGAGCATTACAGCACGCGGGCCAATGCTCTGATGGAAGCGTTCACCAGCGAACTCGATTGGCGCGACCAGATTGCGGCTACTGAAACCATGTCTAAAATTACCAAACAGCAGGTAGTGGACTTCGCGAACCGTTATTTTAAAAATAATTATGTAGCGGTCTATAAAAGACAGGGCGAAAGTCCGGCAATGGCTAAAATTGAAAAACCGGCCATCACACCGGTAGAAACCAATGCTGATAAGCAAAGTGCTTTTGTAAAAATGATTGAGGAAATGCCGTCCACTAAGATTGAGCCTTTGTTCCTGGATTATGATAAAGATATTAAGCACAGTACCTTAGGCAAAGCAGAAATTCTGTATGTACCTAATACCACAAACCAGTTATTCCGCCTGCGCTACCGTTATGATATCGGCAAGAATAACAACCTGAAACTGGACCTTGCCGCGAAATATCTGCAGTTCCTGGGCACGAACAAAAAGTCTGCGGAACAAATCTCGAAAGAGTTTTACGATATTGCGGGCAGTTTCAGCATTTTCACCGGCGAAGATTTTACCCTGGTTACCATCGAAGGTTTGCAGGAGAATTTCACCAAAGCGGTGGCTTTATATGAAGACCTGGTGCGCAATGCAAAGCCCGATGCTGAAGCTTTGCAATCTTTAAAGGCACGCATGATGAAATCCCGCGGCGACCTGAAAAAGAATAAAGGTGCCATCATGCAGGGCCTGATTAACTACTCCATGTACGGCCCGGAGAATAAGTTCAACTATACCTTCACCGATGAACAACTGCAGGCTGTAACCGCGGAAGAGCTGGTTTCCATTATAAAAAGCCTTAACAGCTATCAGCAATCGGTATTGTATTATGGGCCGGAGCCTTTGGCGAAACTTCAGAAAAGTCTGAAGAAAATGCACAAAGTACCGTCCAGATTTGCCACTTCGCCGGAACCAAAAGTGTTCAGGCAGCAAACTCCGAAAACCGCTGAAGTGCTTTTTGCAGATTATGATATGGTGCAGTCTGAAACCCAGTGGACCCGCACAGCCGGAACATTTAATCCGGACCTGCAGCCCGAAGTAACTGTATTTAATAATTATTTCGGCGGTGGTATGGGTACCATTGTTAACCAGACGATTCGCGAAAGTAAAGCGCTGGCATATAGTACATATGCGGTGTTTGTGACACCAAAGAAAAAGAACGACCATTATTTCGTGACCGCTTATGTGGGTTCTCAGGCAGATAAATTCCCCGAAGCCTCAAAAGCGATGAACGAATTGCTCACCACGTTCCCACAATACCCGGAAAACCTGGCGCTGGCAAAAAGTCAGACCCTGCAGGATATTGAGAATGAGCGTATCACTCAGGATGATATCATCTTTGATTACCTCGCCGCACGCGATCTGGGCATCAATTATGATATCCGCCGTAAGGTGTACGAAAAAGCAGGTACGATTACACTCGCAGAACTGAATGAGTTCTATAAAAAGAATATTGCCGTTAGACCGTACACGTATTCTGTGGTAGCGTCCGAGAAAAATCTGTCCAAAGCAGATCTGCAAAAGCTTGGTGCTTACCGCAAATTAAGCTTGAAAGAAATCTTCGGATATTAATATAAATAAGTAAAAGTGAAAAGGAAGGCTGTCTTGGAAACAAGGCAGCCTTTCTTATTTAAATGTAAAAGTTCAGGATGTTATTGTTTTGCAAAACTGTTTTTTACTTTTTTAAATACCGTTATAATCAGTACCATGGCCAGTCCCGCTAAGATTCCCAAAATTGCCTGCTTCAGCATTCCCGGTACTTCCGGCAGCCAGTGATGAACAGCGGGAATATTATGCTCAAAGATGCCGCCCGAAACCAGTAGCAGGGCGATGGTTCCCACAATTCCAAGTGTTTTTATGACGACCGGCAATGCCTTCACCAGTAACGTGCCCAGCGAGGTGAAAAATCCTTTGTTTTTTGACTTGCGAATCAGGTGGCGTCCTGCATCATCCATCCGGACAATAAGGGCCACAATGCCATAGACGCCGACTGTAGCAAGAATGGCGACGATGGCCACCGTTACAATCTGGGTAATCAGGCTTTGATGCAATACGGACCCTAAGGCGATAATCACAATCTCCAGCGATAAAATAAAATCCGTGGCAATCGCCGATTTCACTTTGCTTTTTTCAATGGTGGCTGCATCGGCGCCGATAAGTTCTTCTTCCACTTCTTCGGCTTTTTCTGCCCGGTGGAAAATGGCTTCCACAATTTTTTCCATCCCTTCATAAGCGAGGTATAACCCACCCAGAATAAGAACAATTTGTATTGCCGGCGCGTAGATCGCCTGCAGAATAAAAGCCAGCGGAATAATAATCAGTTTATTTAAAAAAGAACCTTTGGTGATCGCCCACAGTACCGGCAGTTCACGCGAGGCCAGAAACCCTGTGGCTTTTTCCGCGTTCACCGCCAGGTCATCTCCCAGAATACCTGCTGTTTGCCGCGTGGCGATTTTCGAGGAAACAGCCACGTCGTCCATCAGTGCAGCGATATCATCCAGTACTGCAAAAAATCCTGAAGCCATATTTGTAGTTTTTATTTTTAATCTAAGTTATTAGCAAGCATAGTACCGCCCTGGCTGTGTCGCACATTTTTAAAATATAAATTTTCAGTTTTGACATAAAAGCCGTATTTTCGCAACACTTAATATTAATAAAAGTGAAGCGTACCTGCGTATCATCTCCGAACGAACCGTTCCAGGATTATGGAAATACAAGCTGCGCCGCAAAAATAAAATAAATGCAAGCCGACCGTCTGAATGATTGTCGGCCTTTTTATTTACCTTAACCAGAGAAAAAAACAGTCATGAGCAATACATATAAATCCGCCGGTGTCGATAAAGAAGAAGGCTACAGAACGGTAGATAAAATTAAATCTGCGGTTGCTGAAACCCATAACAGCCATGTGCTGAACAGCCTGGGCAGTTTTGGTGCTTTCTATGAAATTGCCGGCTACCAGAATCCCGTTCTCGTTAGCGGCACCGATGGGGTAGGTACCAAACTGAAAGTAGCGCTGGATGCGAAGAAATACGATTCAATAGGGATTGACTGCTTTGCCATGTGTGCCAATGATATCTTATGTCATGGCGCGAAACCACTGTTCTTTCTGGATTACCTGGCCTGCGGAAAGCTCGATGCTGATATCGCAGCAGAGATCGTTTTGGGAATGGTAAAAGCTTGCAAAGACAACCAGTGCGCTCTCATTGGTGGCGAAACAGCCGAAATGCCGGGCATGTACCAGCCGGGCGATTATGACGTGGCAGGTTTCTGTGTAGGTATTGTCGAAAATAACCGAATCATCGATGGTTCAGCCATTAAAGCCGGTTGCAAAATCATTGCCTTGCCGAGTTCCGGTTTTCATTCCAATGGTTTCTCGCTCGTACGCAAAATATTCACGGATTTTAATGAAGAGTTTGAAGGCAGGCCGCTGTATGAAACGCTGCTCGAACCAACGAGATTATATTATCAGCCGGTACATAAAATTCTGGAAGAAATGAAGGTGTGCGGCATTGCGCATATCACCGGCGGGGGAATTATTGAGAATATCCCGCGTGTCATTCCCGAAGGTTTGTGCGCCCGTGTGGAAACCGATAAAATTAAAATCCCTTCCGTGATGCTCGAACTGGAGCGTCGCGGAAATATTGACCGTATGGAAATGTATGGCACCTTCAATATGGGCGTGGGGATGGTTATCGTTGCAGATGAAAAGCATTACGGCAAAGTGCTGAACCTGTTGGAAGATGCGTACCTGATCGGCGAAATCACAGAAGGAGCCGAGAAAATAGAATTGGTCTAAAAACAATGAAAAAGCTGGTTATTCTGGTTTCGGGGAGTGGCTCTAATTTGCAGCGCATCATTGAGGCGGTAGCTGCAGAAGAAATTACCAACGCTGAAATCGCTCTGGTAGTGGCAGACCGGGCTTGCTATGGGATTGAGCGCGCAGCAGCACAGGGTTTCAAAACTCTGCTCATTCCTCGCGGTAAAGATTTTTCCGCACAATTGGAGGCTGCGTTGCCGGAAGATACCGCACTGATTGTGCTAGCCGGTTTCCTTTCCATCCTCAGTGAAGAATTCTGTCGCGCCCACGCAGGCAAAATCATCAATATACACCCGGCACTTTTACCTAAATATGGTGGTAAAGGGATGTGGGGCCATCATGTACACCAGGCAGTTTTAAATGCACAGGAACTACAAAGTGGCGCCACCGTGCATTACGTTACAGCCGGAATTGATGAGGGCGCTGTTATCCTCCAGGAATGTTTTACCGTGGAACCTGGTGACGATTTGGCGGCACTTGCCCGAAAAGTGCAGCAAGTGGAACACCGGATCTATCCGCAGGCCATCGAAAAAGTTTTAAACGAAACTTCTTAAAAAGAAAGATCAGCTCCGGCTGTCCATATAAAAAGTAAAAAGAAAGAAAAAGAAATGTCAAAGAAAAGAGCACTTATTTCAGTATCAGACAAAAGCGGCTTGCTGGCTTTTGCTGAATTTTTAGAAAAGCGCGGCTACGAACTCGTTTCCACTGGCGGCACCTTTCGCCATCTGGAGGAAGCGGGTTTGCATCCCATTCAGATTGATGAGGTCACCGGATTTCCCGAAATGCTGGACGGCCGCGTGAAAACACTTCACCCTAAAGTTCACGGCGGATTGCTGGCTGTGCGCGATAATGCGGAACACATGCGTACGGCGGAAGAACACGGAATCGGCCTGATCGATATGGTGATCGTAAATCTCTATCCCTTCTTTGACCATGCTACCGAGGATATTTCACTGGACGAAAAAGTGGAATTCATTGATATTGGCGGTCCCTCCATGTTGCGTTCCGGCGCGAAGAATTTCAAGTCCGTGACCGTAATTACCGATGTAAACGATTATGAAACTGTGCAACAGGAATTGGCTGCAAACGGAGAAACCACACTGGAAACCCGCCGCCGCCTGGCCGGTAAAGTATTTAATCTGACTTCCGCTTATGACGCTGCCATTGCAGATATTCTTTTAGAAGAAAACTATCCGCAGTACCTGAATGCTTCCTATCGCAAAGTGTCGGACCTGCGCTACGGTGAAAATCCGCATCAGTCTGCTGCCTATTACGTTTCGACCACTGAAAACGGTGCAATGAAGGATTTCGAAATTCTCGGCGGAAAGGAACTTTCCTTTAATAACCTGCGCGATATGGACTTATGCTGGAAAGTCGTGCAGGAATTTAAAAATGAAATGGCGTGTTGTGCCGTAAAACATTCTACGCCTTGTGGTGTAGCTACCGGCAATACCGCGGTGGAAACTTATAAACTGACTTTTGAATGCGACCCCGTTTCTATTTTCGGCGGCATTGTCGGGATGAACTTTACTGTGGATGCAGCCACTGCCGAAGAACTGAACAAAACATTTCTGGAAATCGTAATGGCTCCCGATTTTGAGGATGAAGCGCTGGAAATTCTGCGTCAGAAAAAGAACCTTCGGATTATTAAGATAAAAAATCCGGTATCCGATAAGCAAACCTGGGTGAAAACTGATGGCGGAATGCTGGTACAGGATAATGACAATCAGTTCTCGGAAGACATAAAAACCGTTACCAAAACTGAACCTACCGACGCGCAGAAATCAGCTCTTTTGTTCGCGCAGCGTGTAGTTAAATATGTGAAGTCCAATGCGATTGTTGTTTCAGATGGTCGCCAGGCGCTGGGCATCGGCGGCGGGCAGGTGAACCGCATCTGGGCTACGCAGCACGCCGTGGAAAGAGCCAAAGCAAAGTTCGATGGTGAGCTGGTACTGGCTTCCGATGCTTTCTTCCCTTTCCGCGATGTGGTGGATTTCTGTGCCGCAGAAGGCATTACCGCGATTATCCAGCCCGGCGGCAGCATGCGCGATGAGGAGAGTATCCAGGCAGCTGATGAACATCAGATTCCGATGCAGTTTACCGGCATGCGTCATTTTCTGCACTGATTTTGCTGTATATCCGGGCAGGCAGAATGAGTACTGCCGGCGGACTGACCGCCGCTTGTGCTATCTGCCTGAACAGTAATAATAAACATTAAAAAAATGAAAATATTAATCGTAGGAAACGGCGCACGTGAGTCTGCGCTGGCCATGAAGCTGAAAAGCGATACCCGCATTTCTAAACTTTATTTTGCCAAAGGAAATGCGACCACGGATTTGCTTGGACAGAATGTGCATGAAGAGAGCATTGAAGGTCTGCGCGACTTTGCCATCAAAGAACAGATAGATTTAACCATCGTGGGCCCCGAGGCTCCTTTAGTGGAAGGCATCGTGGACGAGTTCAAAAGCCATAGTCTGAATATCTTCGGTCCGCGGAAACGCACCGCCGAACTGGAAGGCAGCAAAGCTTTCTCTAAACGCTTTATGCAGACCCACAACATCAAGACTGCAAAAGCCGTGGTGTTCGATGCGTATCATGATGCGATTGATTATGTACGACAGCAGGAGTTCCCGATCGTCATCAAGGCGAGCGGCCTGGCAGGCGGAAAAGGAGTAGTGATTGCCGACGATTTGGAGGAAGCGGAAGCAACCATTCACAGCTTTATGATTGAACGTATTCACGGCGATGCCGGCATTCAGCTGGTGATCGAGGAATATCTTCGCGGCTTCGAAGCATCCATTATTGCGTTTTCCAACGGAAAGAAATTGTTCCCGTGTATTCCGGTCAAGGATTACAAGAAAGCCGGAAACGGCGACACCGGCCCGAACACCGGTGGTATGGGTGCTGTGGCTCCCAGTCCCGAATTTACCGAAGCGCATATGCAGGATTTCGAGCAGCATATCCTGCAGCCCACGCTGGAAGGTTTGCATTCCCACAACATCCATTTCAAAGGGTTTATTTTCTTTGGCCTGATGGTTACCGACCGCGGAACGTACTTACTGGAATATAACATGCGCCTCGGCGATCCGGAAACGCAGGTCATCTTCGCGCTCCTGGAAAACAATCTTTATGATGTTATTACGGACTGTCTCGCTGGAAACGATATTGAACTTCGCTTCAGCGGACAGAAAGCAGTCTGTCTCGTGATGTGCTCAGGTGGTTACCCGCGCCGCATTGAAACCGGTTTTGAAATCCGCAATACGGAGAAAGTCACGCATAGTCAGATTCTCTTTGCGGGCGCACAGCACCGCGGTGACCGTATTGTGACCACCGGCGGCCGTGTGCTCAGCCTCGTGGCAACCGCCAATTCCTTCCAGGAAGCACGTGATAAGGTGTACACTGATGCCCGAACCATTCACTATGATTATGAGTATTACCGGGAAGATATCGGTGATTATTAATAAACCAGGACGCGGGAATTTTTCCGCGTCTTTTCTTTTCAGGAGTTTCCTCCGGCTCTCCACTGTATCTTTTGCTCCACGATGTTTCGCAGAAGGATGCCAGTTTGTCTCGTTTATGGATGAGATTTCGAGCCGGGCTAAGAGGGTAGTTTGCTTTTGAAAAACCAGCAATATATTTAGGTGCAGTTTATAGTCTGCTCTTTATTACTTTAAATACTTTTTAAAAACCGCGGGCCGTCGTATCTTTAACCCTTCAGAAAATAGGGCGCTTACAAAGTATCCGCATTTATATAAAACCATCAACATCATTATGCAAAACGGAATTATCATCCTCGACTTTGGTTCCCAGTACAATCAGCTCATCGGCCGCAGAATCCGCGAAATGGGTGTGTACTCCGAAGTCCTTCCGTATTACACACCGCTCAGCGAAATCCTGGCGCGTGAACCTTCGGGCATTATTTTGTCCGGCGGACCGAGTTCCGTCAATGTAGAAAATGCCCACCTCATCGAAAAGGAAATTTTTGACCAGCGTATTCCTATCCTGGGAATTTGCTACGGTATGCAGCTTACCACCCATCTCCTGGGCGGCGTGGTGAAAAAGGGCGTGAAAGGCGAATACGGCAAAGCTACTTTGCAAATTCAGAGATCAAATGATTTGCTGGCCGGTGTTGGCCGCTTTTCTACCGTCTGGATGAGCCATTTTGATGAAGTGCAGGAAGTTCCGTCCGGCTTTGCGATTAATGCCGTCAGTGATGTGATTTCCGCCATCAGCGATCCGTCCCGCAAGATTTATGGCGTTCAGTTTCATCCTGAAGTATCTCATACCGAGGAAGGCTTGCGCATGCTCGAGAATTTTGTCTTCACGATCTGCCAGGCACCGAAAAACTGGAAACTGACCAATTATATTGAAACGACGATCGAACAAATCCGTGAGAAAGTAGGTGACCAGAAAGTTATTCTGGGCCTTTCCGGCGGGGTGGATTCTTCTGTGGCCGCCGTACTGATTCACAAAGCAATTGGCGACCAGTTGCAGTGCATCTTCGTGGATACCGGCTTACTCCGCAAGGATGAAGGCAAAAAAGTAATGGAAAATTACGGCGAGCATTTTCATCTGAACATTAAAATGATTGATGCTGCGGACCGCTTTCTGAACAAACTGAAAGACGTTTCGGATCCGGAAGAGAAACGGAAGATTATCGGCAATGAATTCGTGGCTGTTTTTGATGAACAGAAACATGATTTTGCCGGCGCTAAGTTTCTGGCGCAGGGAACTATTTATCCTGATGTGATAGAAAGCCAGTCTGTCAAAGGGCCTTCTTCTGTCATTAAATCACACCACAATGTGGGCGGGTTGCCGGAGGAAATGGAGTTTGAGTTACTGGAACCGCTGCGTGAACTCTTTAAAGATGAAGTTCGCAAAGTAGGCGAGGAGCTGGGCATTCCGGCGCATCTGGTACATCGTCATCCGTTCCCGGGCCCAGGTCTGGGCATTCGTATTTTGGGCGAAGTGGATGCAGAAAAAGTACGCATTCTGCAGGAAGCCGATGATATCTTCATTGAAGAATTATATAAAAATAAATTATACGACACAGTTTCTCAGGCCTTCGTGGTGTTATTGCCGGTTAAATCCGTGGGCGTAATGGGTGATGAACGTACTTATGAATACACGGCGGTGGTTCGCTCGGCTAATACTATTGATTTTATGACGGCCACCTGGAGCCGCCTGCCATACGAATTCCTGGATACCGTTTCCAGCCGGATTATCAATGAGGTGCGCGGAATCAACCGGGTTACCTACGATATCAGCAGCAAACCGCCTGCAACGATTGAATGGGAATAACAAACCATCCTTCTTAACAAATTCCCCGGCCCATGGTCGGGGAATACTTTTTGCGGCACCCTGCAAAAGCTTTTTTATGTTCGATAAACAGCAGCGCAAGTTCCGCCGCTCCGCCAAACTGATTGGTATTCTCAGCAAATATGGTTTCCGGGATATCCTGGCGCGTATGAATGTACGCAGCGGGAATGAGCCGGCTGATGACCTGACCGGCAATCATTCTGTATATGAACGTATCCGCCTCGCCATCGAGGAGCTGGGACCTACTTTCGTGAAACTGGGCCAGGCTTTTTCCAATCGCGAAGATCTGCTGCCACCTGAACTTATTTTGGAACTGCAGAAACTGCAGGATAAGGTGGAACCGGTAGCGCTGGACCCGTCTGGTGTGCTCGCGCAGCAGTTCAACATCGAGCCGGCTGATTTTTTTCAGGAAATAGATTCTGCTCCGATTGCCGTGGCTTCCATTGCGCAAGTGTATCGTGCCGTGCTTACAGATGGCTCACCGGTTATTCTGAAAATAAAAAAGCCCGGTGTGGACGAGCAGATTCAGGACGACCTGCTGCTTATTCATGATCTGGTTAAAGTAATTACAACCTATTCCGATATCGGTGAACGGCTGAATCTGAAACAGGCCATTAATACTTTTGAAAAATCATTGCTGGAAGAACTTTCACTTTCGAATGAGAAAAATAATATCCGTCGTTTTGCTTTAAATTTCCGTGAAAATCCGAAGACCTATGTGCCGAAAGTGTACGATGAGTTTTGCAGCAACAGCGTGCTTTGCATGGAGTTTATTGACGGAATCAAAATTACCGATATTGCGCAGTTGCAGGAAGCAGACCTGAATCCGGTACAATTGTCGGAAGCCGGTTTGCAGTTGTTCGTTTCACAAATTCTGGATTATGGTTTCTTTCATGCCGATCCGCACGCCGGCAATATTCTGGTCTTGCGGGATGGGCGGATTGTCTTCATCGATTTTGGTGCAGTGGGAAGTATTCAGCCCAATGAAAAGGAAATTCTGGAGCAGCTGATCATTGCTTTTGTTTCTGCCAATGCCTCCCGGATTGTCAAGTATTTGAAAAAGTTGGCCATCGAATACGATATTCCCGACGAACGCGGTTTCCAGAAAGATGTACAAACCGTACTTGATTATGTGCACCGTACTTCTTTGCAGGAAATTGAAGTGCCGGCGTTGCTCGCAATGATGACCGACACGCTGAAGAATAACCGCATCCTGATGCCGGAGTATCTGTATTTGTTATTGAAAGGAATCAGCTTAATTGAAGGCGTCGGACGAACCATCAATCCCGATCTCGATGTGGTGAAGAGTCTGCAACCCTTCACCAGAAAGATGCTATTTAAAAAACTGTCGCCACAGCATTTGCTGAAATCCGGCACTCAGAAGATGGCGCTGCTCGCAGAAAGCCTCGAGGAAATTCCGGCCGAACTACGATCGATATTACTAAAACTGGATGAAAACCGTTTCACTATTCAGACGGAACAAAAAGGGCTGGAAAAGCAAC
Organism: Chryseobacterium salipaludis; assembly: GCF_022968825.1. Lineage (GTDB taxonomy): Bacteria > Bacteroidota > Bacteroidia > Flavobacteriales > Weeksellaceae > Kaistella > Kaistella salipaludis. The sequence continues at coordinate 397,619 of NZ_JALHKS010000001.1, read as the reverse complement.
AACAACTGCTTAAAACGCTGATGGTTAATCTAATCCTTTCTTTGGTGTTGTGCGCCAATATCGTTTCATCAGCTTTGTTATTAACCGACGGATGGCCGGCTGAGCATCCCTCCAAAGCAGGTTTTCTTATTTTCAGTTTATTGCTTTCGGCTATCCTGATTCCGGTCTTAGTGCTGCGCCTGCTGAAAAAATAGATTTCGCGTATCTTTGCGGGATGAATACCACCACCTTTGCCGATTTCGACTTATCTGGAAAAATCCTGGATGTTCTTGCGGATCTTGAATTATTTGAACCAACCCCTATCCAGGAAAAGGCTTTTAAACCGATTCTTTCCGGACGGGATGTAATGGGCATTGCTCAAACCGGCACCGGGAAGACACTGGCGTATCTGCTGCCGGTACTTCATCTCTGGAAGTACAACAAAAGCGGGAATCCCACCGTATTGGTGCTGGTTCCCACGCGCGAACTGGTTGTACAGGTGACTGAAATTCTTGAAAAGCTTACGGAAAATCTGACGGCAAGAGTCATTGGCGTGTATGGTGGTAAAAATATCAATACGCAGAAATTATTATTTAATGACGGCTGCGATATTCTGGTAGGAACGCCGGGGCGTGTGATGGACCTTTCTATTGACAACGCCATTTCTTTGCGTGAAGTACAGAAGTTAATTATCGATGAGTTTGATGAAATGCTGAATCTCGGATTCAAAGCACAGTTGACCCACATTTTTGAAATGATGAAGGAGAAGCGGCAGAACATTCTCTTCTCCGCAACCATGACAGAGGCTGTTGATGCCATGCTCGATGACTACTTCATGAATCCGGTAGAAATCTCCCTGGCCAAATCCGGAACGCCACTGGAAAAAATAGAGCAGTACGGCTATCAGGTGACGAATTTCAATACCAAGATTAATCTCTTACAACATCTTCTGGAGACAGAAGAGGATTTCTCGAAAGTGCTGGTTTTCTGTAATAACAAAAAACACGCGGATTACCTGTACACAAAAATCGAGGAACTTTTCCCTGGTGCGTTTGATGTGATCCATTCTAATAAATCACAAAACTACCGGCTGAATGCCATGCGGCAGTTTGAAAATCAGCAGGTGCGCGGGCTTATTACCACGGATATTATGGCGCGTGGGCTTGATATTACAGATATTACCCATGTCATTAATTTCGAAATACCGGAAGTTCCCGAGCAATATATTCACCGTATCGGACGAACCGGCCGTGCCGATAAACCGGGTATCGCTATCTCTTTTGTGACAAAAAAAGAAGAAGCCGCTCTGCTGGAAATTGAGGTGCTGATGGATAAAGAAGTGCCGCTGCAAATTCTGCCGGAACAAGTCAAAGTGAATCCGGTGAAAATTGCTTCCGAGAAAGATGAAGTGGTGATGAAAAATGCACACACTGTAAAACTGGAAGAAGGCGGCGGAGCGTTTCACGAAAAGAAAGAGAAAAACAAAAAAGAAAATTGGGGCGGACCGCACAAACGTAAGCCTGCCAAAAAAGTGGGTGCCAATCGTGCCCAGCAAAAAGCCAAATCCAAAGCACGCCGAAAAAAATAAGCCCGGCCTATTTGCCGGACTTAGTTCCTTCATTTATTTCCAGAATTCATCATCGTATTCCGGTTCTTTCAGCGCAGCATGTTCCTGCTCGAGTAGCGCCTGCAGCTGTTCTTCGGTAGCAGCTTCCTCAATGGCCGGAAAAATCTGCCGTTCCTCGGTACGAATGTGTTTCTCCAGCAGATCCCGGAAATGCTGAATCTCTTCCGCTGTCGTGAATCCACGGGCAACCATTTCAGCAAACTCATGATGCTCGGCAATGGCTTCCGCAATCAGCGGATGTTCTGCGCCCAGCAGCGGAAATAAATCCTGCTCCTCTTCTGCAAAATGCGGCTTTAAATTATGGTGGTAAAACAGCTCAATATATTTAGCCATCCTGTCCACGTCGATTTCTTTCTTCAACCCCTTTTTTAGTTTCCAGCAGAGCAGTAAGCCAAAATGATGATCGCGGCTGAGCTGAACCAGTGCTTCATGTCTTTTCATCAGTACTATTTTTTAAAGCAGAAATGATTAGTAACTCATCTCCACAATCTTCGCAGCATCCTGCGGGGTAAGTGCTTTGTGTTCACCAAGTCCGGTCCAGTTACGCCCGGCAAATGCCTGTTCCACTTTTTCGGCCGTTCCCTGGTATTCTGAGGTGTAATCCGAAAGTCGAGTCTGAATTCCCAGACTTTGGAAAAACTCCGTCAGTTTTTGGATGCCGGCTTCTGCCTTTTCTTCCAGACTTCCGTTTTGCACATTCCAGACACGCTCCGCGTACTGCGCGAGTTTTTCTTTTTTATTATCAAAGAAATAGCGGTAATGCGAAGGTGCAATGATTGCCAGTGTGCGCGCATGGTCGATGCCGAAGTGTGCGGTAAGCTCGTGGCCCATGGAGTGTACAGCCCAGTCGGTTTTCACGCCTTTTGAAACCAGGCCATTGAGCGCCATGGTACAGCACCACATAAAATTAGCCGCGGCGTCATAATTAAATTCATCCGCCATTACTTTCGGAGCCACTTCCTGCAAAGTCTGGAAAATACTTTCCATGAAACGTTCCTGCAACGTGGCCGACGTCGGAAAGGTCATGTATTGTTCCAGGACATGGGAATAGGCATCAGCAATACCATTGGCTACCTGCTTTTTAGGCAGTGAATAAATGACGTTCGGGTCCAGTACGGAAAACTGCGGGAACAGCCCCGGGCCGCCGGTAGAGAGTTTCTCATTGGTGCTGCGACGCGAAACCACATAGCCGGAATTCATCTCGGAGCCGGTCGCGGGAATGGTAAGCACCGTTGCAAAAGGCAGGCCTTCGCCTTCCGCCGTACGAATGTTTTTCGTTAAAATATCCCACGGATCGGCACCTTCATATTTTGCCGCTGCCGCCAGAAACTTTGTGCCGTCGATTACGGATCCGCCACCAACAGCTAATAGGTAGGTGATATGATGTTCGCGAATATAAGCCAGTGCCTCGAGCAAAACTTCATATTCGGGATTGGCGGGAATACCACCAAATTCATGAACCGTAAAGCCCTGCAGGCCCTCCATAACCTGTTCGTAAATGCCATTCTTTTTTATGCTCCCGCCGCCATACAGCATCAGTATATTTTCGCGGGGAGAAATCTCATCGCGCAGGTGTGCAATTTGTCCCGCGCCGAATAATATTTTTGTCGGATTTTTAAATTCGAAGTTCAGCATCGTAATATCTTTTTCTCAAATTTACAAAATGATGCGCGGATGCTGCGTTAAAGGTTTATTAAAAATAGAATTGCAGTTTTTTAAATAAAAAAACCGGACTGAAAAAGTCCGGTTGTATGGCAAAATTTGCTTTAAGAAAAGCAAATTTTAATAACGATAATACTCCGGCTTGAATGGCCCATCTACCGTTACACCAATATAATCAGCCTGTTCCTGCGAAAGTGTTTCCAGTTCCACACCCAGTTTGCTCAGGTGCAACGCAGCTACTTTCTCATCCAGATGTTTTGGTAAAGTATACACTTTATTTTCATATGCCTCGCGGTTGGTCCACAGTTCAATCTGCGCCAGCGTTTGGTTGGTAAAGGAGTTACTCATCACAAAACTTGGGTGTCCGGTAGCACAGCCCAGGTTCACCAAACGGCCTTCTGCCAGAATGATGATTTCTTTCCCGTCAATCGTATAGATGTCAACCTGTGGTTTTACCTCGGTTTTGGTATCGCCGTAATTTTCATTCAGCCACGCCATATCAATTTCATTATCGAAGTGACCGATATTACAAACGATGGTTTTGTCCTTCATTTTTTTGAAGTGCTCCGCTTTCACGATATTATAGTTACCGGTTGTTGTAATCACGATATCAGCATTGTCCACTACCGTTTCCAGCTTCTTCACTTCGAAACCTTCCATCGCAGCCTGCAGTGCGCAGATCGGGTCAATTTCAGTTACGGTTACGATAGAACCGGCGCCACGGAAAGAAGCCGCCGTTCCTTTGCCCACGTCACCATAACCACAAACGACCACGCGTTTGCCGGCCAGCATTACATCGGTTGCACGACGAATAGCATCAACCGCAGACTCACGGCAGCCATATTTATTATCGAATTTAGATTTTGTTACAGAATCGTTTACGTTGATCGCGGGCATGACCAGCGTGCCGTTTTTCATGCGCTCATACAGACGGTGAACACCAGTGGTTGTTTCTTCCGAAAGACCTTTGATGCCTTCAGCCAGTTCAGGATATTGATCGAAAACCATATTCGTCAGGTCGCCGCCGTCATCCAGAATCAAGTTCAGCGGTTTTCTTTCTTCCCCGAAAAATAAGGTTTGTTCGATACACCAGTTAAATTCTTCCTCGTTCATTCCTTTCCAGGCGTACACCGGAATACCGGCAGCCGCAATTGCCGCGGCAGCGTGGTCCTGGGTTGAGAAAATATTGCAGGACGACCAGGTAACTTCAGCACCAAGCGCTACCAGCGTTTCAATCAAAACGGCAGTTTGGATCGTCATGTGAAGACAGCCGGCGATGCGAGCACCTTTCAGTGGCTGGGAAGGTCCGTATTCTTCGCGAATTGCCATCAGGCCGGGCATTTCTGCTTCCGCCAGTGCAATTTCCTTGCGCCCCCAATCTGCCAGGGAGATGTCCTTTACTTTGTAAGGAAGATATTGTGTTTTGGTTTCCATTTGAAATAAAATTTGATGCAAAGATACGGAAAAGGTGCGGAAGGCTTTGTATTCTGTGCAGTAGCCGTGAGCCCATGATAAGGAATAAACTGATGCACGAAGCGGCAGGTTGTGGACGAACTTATATTAATATAAAAACTGTTTATTTTTGTATTAAAATTAAAGTAAAATATGCCACTCTTCCGTGATTTTTCCGACGATCAAACGACAGTACTTGTGTGGAAATATGATGATAACGATGCGCTTGATGAAAAATTGCTGGAACCGGAAAATAAAGAGCGGATTTTAGACTATCATCCGGTTAAAATTAAAGAAGTGCTGATGGTGCGCGGGCTGTTGAAAATGATTTTACCGGAGCATAAAATTCTGTACAATGACCGTGAACCTTATTTGTCGCCGCCAGGATTGGAAATATCGATCACGCATTCGTTTCCCTATGCCGCACTGGCTGTTTCAAAAGACAAAACCGGTATTGACGTGGAACCTTTCAACCCAAAAATAAAGCGAATCCGCCACAAGTTTATTCAACCCGAAGAAGATGCTTTTTTTCCGGAAGAACAGCAAACAGAATACCTGACCGTTATTTGGTCGGTAAAGGAAAGCCTTTATAAATTGCATCATTCCAACTATTGGTCGCTGAAGAAGCATTACGAAGTGAAGCCTTTTACCTTAGGACAATCTGAACGGCTGAAATGCCGCGTACACGATGAAACTGTTTCTGATCTGTTCGAAGCGCGCGTGGAATTTTTTGACAATTACTGCCTGACCATCGTTCACTGACCCCCGGAATGAATTTTTTCCGTTACCTTTCTTTGTTCCCGGGCGGCATCGAAGATGAGTTCCAATACCTCGCGCAGGCTCTTAACTTCGGTTAAATGTGTCATGTGAGAAGGATCACGGCGATCGAAAAACTCATTTTCCTGAAGTTCTTTTTTTCGTTTTTGCAGAAGTTTTTCCACGGAGTCATGGGGTTGCAGTGCAGCATCCTGTTTCACGGTTTCGTCTTCATTCAGTTCGTTCAGTAATAAATCAGTTCGTGTGAGCTCCGCTGATATTTTCGTATGCCAGCTTTCAAAATCAATTTCCGGATAGGATTTTCCGGGCCGTGCATACTGCGCAAAAGAAGCGATATACGCCGTGATCAAATGGGCGGTAATCACAAACTGATGAAGGTATTCCATTTTCTTCTGCTGGTTTTTCGGATCGGAGATCATCCGCTGGAAATTATCCGAAAGATTGGCAAGATCTATTACGGCCGCTTTTCTGGTAAGTTTGTACTGCTGCTCCTCACTCACGCCGCTGGTGAATCGCCGCACGGCGCTTTCGAAATAGGCAAGGTTGCTGCGGGCCGCACGCTTCATAAACTGCCGGTTGTGTGTATGCTCCCAGACAGGCAAGACGAGGTAGGAGACCAGATACGCCACACCACCGGCGATAAAAGTATCCAGAATTCTGTCTTTAAAAATAGTATTTAAGTTACCGGGATTTAAAAAATTAAAGGCCAGGAAAATGTAAATGGTCATAAAAAATACAGCCCAGGCATACTTGTTTTTTAGCATTGAAAAGCAAAGAATCATGGACAGTAACAACAATGAGAAGAGCACGCTGGAATTACTGATAAAGTAAATCATGGCATAGGCAACGATCGCACCGCTGATGGTACCGTACAACCGCAGCATGTTCCGGTGTTTGGTTGTGGCAAAAGCCGGCCGCATAATCGCAATCACCGTAATCAAAATCCAATAGGAATGCCCGATTCCCAGCACTTCGAACGTAGAGATAAAATAGCCAACCACCAGCGCCGTAGTCACGCGCAAGGCATGCCGGAAATGCGCGGACTGCAAAGAAAAGTTACTGCGGAAAATCCGCCAGTTCAGTTTTTCTTCCGGTGACACAAACTTCTGGTAATCCAGTCTGTCTTTTCCGGTTTTTTGTACCGACTGTTCCTGATCGAAAACTTTATAGATGGTTTTGATATCATCTGAAATAGAGGTGACCCGGTTTAAAATCAGCCGCAAGGTCATGAAATATTCCAGATTTTCGGGTTTCAGCCTTCTGTTTCTGAGATTGAAATATTGGTTATAAATATTTTCCAGTTCCTCATCCAGATCATACAATGGCCGGGCGCGGCGTGCGCCCTGAAGTGCTACTCCGATGTGGTTCATTTCTTCCGCAATCTCCTGCAGATAGGTACTAAGCTGATCCAGAAAGCCGGAATCGCCAAACTGCTCGTGGATCTTCCGGTAATCACTCTCAGAGGTCATCAACTTTTCGTGTAGGTCAATGGAATTCAGGAACATCAGCATCAGCAGACGGCTGGTACGTGTGGATTCGTTTACGATTTGTCTGGTCTTAAAAACGGTTTCGCGCGTTTCTTCCTGCAGATTTTTGATAGCAATCTGCTGCGAAATGACTTCGCGGTAGAGTTCATCAAAATCCGGCTGACGGTTATAAAATTTTGATTTTAAAGTTAGATAGCGGGCCAGTGCCATATAATTTTCACCGATCATCTGTCCGGCGAGTTTATACGGCTGAATTTTAGAAACGATGAGAAAAATAAAAAAATAGCAGAATGATCCGGCCAGAAAAACCAGCGAACTGTGAATCACATCACCACCCGTTAGGTGCCCATCAATAAAAATGGCTAAAACCACCAGCGCAAGTCCGCCCACCGCTGCCATCCGTTGTCCGAAAACGCCAATCATCGTCAGCACAATTCCGAAGAAAATAAGCTCCGCATAAATCAGCAGCGGATAATTCATCAGCAGGTTGGCGGTCACCGCCACTATAAAAAACAGCGCGACTGCAATGAGCAAAGCATTGCGCCGGCGGACAAACGGCCCGGCCTGATCGGTAAGACCCACAAAACTGGTCGCCAGCGGAAAAAGGAAATATTCTTTCAGTACACCGAAATGGGCCAGCACGACACTGGGCAGCACAATGGATAAAGTAATCCGTACCGCAGAGTAAATCGCCTGGCTGGTGGCAAATTTTCTGAATTCTGTGGCAAGGTTCATCTTACAAAGCTACGTTTTTAAGTACAAAAAACCCGGATGAGGTTTCCGGGTTTGGGTTAATTTTTTTAACAATAATATTAATAGTCTGCGTTGGAAGATTCCTCACCAATATTCCAGGTCAGCCCGAAACGAAGTGTGTTATCCAATGCTGAATTTAATTTGGACGTGTTGATCAGGTAAGACATATCCAGCCCAAAAGACTGATATTTCAGACCAACGCCCAAGGTAGCGTATTGTCTGGCACCTTGCTCAGGACTTTCATAAAAATAACCACCACGCACCGCGAAGGCATTATCATACTCATATTCAAGCGCGCCGCTGAACATCAAGCTTTTTTTATTGCTGAATGATTTTCCGATTCCTTCAATCACGCCCACATTCGGAACGTCTCCGGAAGCATCCGGTCCGGCTACAAGCAGTTTGGAAGCTTCCAGGTTTACGCCCACGCGGTTCAGGTCATCAATGAAAAGGTCATATCCCGCACCGATTCTCGCCATGGTCGGCAGGTAGGAGCGGGATTCATCATCGCCGGTATAGTCAAGCCTTGGCCCCAGATTTTGAACTGCGAAACCTCCACGCGCGCGGCCTTCGTAATCACCGAAGGAAGTGTGTTTTTCGGACTGGAAATATCCCGAAACATCTACGGCAAAGGAATTTGCTGCTTTCAAAGTGTTATCTGAATTGAATCCGCCGGACAAATCGGAACGGATAAATCGGCCGGTAACCGCCATGGAGTAGTAATCCGATAATTTCAGACCATACGCCACGTCGATTGAAAATTCGTTTGGCTTGGCAGTACCTTCCGTAACTACTTCGGAACCTACTAATTTTGTCAGGTCCACAGAACCCATATTGAAGTAATAGATACTCGCAGAAATGGTGGAACGCTCCTCATCACCAAGAAACTGATGGTACGCACCGTAAAGCAGGAACACATCATTGGTTACCTTACCCATGTAAGGTGTGTAATTCAGTCCGATGGCGGAAGTTGTTTTGCTGAACGGATATTTCGCTGCGTTCCAGAACTGGGAGAATGCATCAGATGTAGTTGCTACCCCCTGATCACCCATTCCACCTGCGCGGGCATCCGGTGAAATACGCAGGAAAGGAGCACCGGTAAGAACAGGCTGAATGTCGCCTACCTGCGCCTGTGCTGCAACGCCCATCCCGATTCCCAGGCCCAACAGGAGCTTTTTTGTAATTGCCATAAAGTAAAGTTTTTTTATCGTTGTTTGTTATTTAAGTAAAACCATTTTTTCCACTGCCGTAGCACTGCCCGGGCATTTGTCCTGATTCTGGCTGCGGGCAAAAACCTTAAAAATATAAGTTCCTTTCCCGACGGTATCACCAAAATCATCGGTGCCATCCCATTCAATTGCAGTGCGCGGTGTACGGTACCCTTGGAAAAAAGGTTCCGCAGTCACCGTGGTATTCAGTGTGCGAACCAGTTTCCCGGTGATGGTAAAGATTTGCACATGCACATCCAGCATATCATCACAATTATGTTCAAAATGAACGTATGTTTTGCTGGTGAACGGATTCGGCCAGTTCAGCAGTCTGTTTAAGACCAGTTTCCGGTCAGCTTCGTCCTGAACTATAAAGTTTAACGTAGCAGTGGTTGAATTATTATTGATGTCCCATACTTTAAAGCTCAGCTGGTGTTCGCCGGGGCTCAGGTTGCGGAACGGATAAGAAACAGCGCCTTTCTGATAGTCTTTTAAAGAAGGATTAAGGCAACCGTTATTATCTCCGGAAAAGTAGAAATCATTGAGCACAGTTGTATCGATGATTTTCCCATCAAGTACCACCGTAATATCGTGTCCGATACCGGCGCCGGTCGAATTAATTCCGGTATTGTCGCTCACACAGGCGAGCAGGGTAGGGTTTTGGTCCGTAATACCACCATCGGCAAAATTGGTGTTATTCATGTAGAGCTTCACCTTGGGTGGTTCATTGTCATCAATTCCGTTTGGATTGATACCGCCGATTTTTTGAACTTTATTGGTGAAAACATCAAACTTTTTATTATCTGCGTACAGCAAAATCCGTCCGTCACCATCGGTATAGTTAATGTCTTTGGGCATATAAAACTCCACGGTGAACTCGCCATTTACTACTTCGGCCGATGATTTCACAAGGGTACCGGGCTCTTCCTGAAACTCCATGACACCCATGCCGCCATCGTTATTTAAAGTTTTCTTTTTTACTTTTTTATCAAAAACGTTTACCGCAATTCGTCCGGTGAAATCAGTATCGGTACTACCATCAGCTTTTGTAACAATTCCTTTGACAGTGACGAAATCCAGCGCCCGGAGTTTATCCGGATTGGATTGTCCGTCCGCAATAATTTCATTAATAATAATATTCTGTGTCGGCCGGGCCAGTTTCATTGCGGGATCACCCAGGAAATTAACCCGAAGATGGTCCTGTTGTGTTCCTTTTTTCTCTTTTGCCTCTAAAAAAGCATTACCCAGCGTATCGAAATCATGATTGTTCGTGAAGCGGAAAATTTCGGTGGTAAACAATTTGGTGAAACTTTCACCGTATCCAACCCCAATAGCGCGGCTGGAAGTAATCATCGTAGCTGCACCGCCTTCTTTCGATTTAATCACCTGTTCACCTGCGGAGAAAGTGCCCGGCTCATCCCAAAGGGTAAATTCACAGGTGATGGTGGAAACCAGCGGAAGCCTGGAATAGACATTATTATAATTCCGGAAATTACGGATCATATCAATGGTCAGGATCCGCTCCTGCGCCCAGCCATTAATCCCGCCATGGCCGAAATAAAACATATATAAAGTATTTCCCATATCATTGGAAATGGCCTGGTTCACAGCCGGGTAACGCTGCCCGCCGGCTGCTGTTTCGGCCGGGAAGGCATCAATATAGAGTTTGCGCACATTATACTCGCTGCGGGTTCCCTGCTCAAATTCTGCTTTCAGGGTTTCTTCCATTGTTTCGTGGAAAGGTGTGCCGGCATCCTTGTCATCATCTACCACAAAATCAAGTTTCATCCGCCATTCTCCAAAAGGTGTAGACTGCCCGGGCAACGCGTTATAATAGGCCAGCGTTTTATCGATCAATAGTTTTGCTTCCGAAATGTTAGAGGCCGGCAGGCGACCGATCGGGATATCCGGTAACTGATTGCTGATCATGGTGCTACCGTTAGTCTGAGGTTCTGTCATCACAAAATAATCATCGGTGACAAAAGAAGTGGAGAAACTGCCGCTTTCTTCACTTTGGTAGGAAGGAATAATATCAGACCCAGGATAAATTCGTCCACGGAAATCAAAAGAGGTATCGCCCAACAGGAAAACATATTTTAAGGGCGTTTTCTCGTGCATCTGGCTGATGAAGTCGCGGATAGCGGTGAGGTCTTTCCTGCCACTGCTGTATTCGTTATAAATCTTATTTACGTCTACAACAGCGACACTAAACTGGTCCTTATAATAATCTGCCAGCCGCTGCGCCTGGCCCAGCATTTCGGTTTGGGTAATCATGACATAATCAATCCCTGAAAGTCCGGCCAAATCCTGATTGTCGATCCTCCCGACAAATTGAGGGGCATATGCGTCCTGATGACGAAACGCCACGAACTCATTAGGGAACGTTTCAGTTTGCTGATAATTAAACTGGTGAACTCCTGCCGTACCGGAATTGTTTTTTGTGCGCACGGCATTGGTAAGATCAGATACATCCCAAACCTGTTCGGCAGTTCCCGCGTTGGAAAGAACGAAAGTCGCGTTACCCAAAGGAAGATTAAATTTCCTGAAACTCATCTGGCTGCCGTTAAAAGTCAGGTTCTGCGGGTAGGAAACTTCGGCATAATCAAAATAGAAATTCCCGGTGGGATTCGCTGACGTATCGGGATTGTAGGTAAAAGTCAGGGTGTTTCCTCTAACGCCGGTGACCGTTCCTTCTTTTAGGGGAGAAGCAAAGGGATATCCGGCGCTGTTTCCGGAAGCGTGAGAAGAGGTTTCCGCGCCGGTGAAGCCTATCGAAATTTTATTTCCCTGCGACTGGAAGGCAATTACACGAGTCCGGTATTTCACCTCGTCTGTAGGTTGTAGGGGCTCACGGGTAGTAAATGTTTGGACCTGATTGGGCTTGATAATGTCGCCTGTCCAGATGCGGCCCAGCTTCAGCAGATTGTATTTTTCCTCGTTTACAAACTGAAAATCATCATAGCGCGTAATCAGTGGACCGCCGGCAATATCGGCTGCTTCCGGAAATCTTTTACCTGGTCCGAGATCAAAATTGATAAAGTAATAGGCGAAGTCATCATATATATTGATGAAATTGTCCGGCTTATCACTTCGAAAATCCTGTTTTCTTCGGCCGGGACTGTTTTTGTCAAAGACATGAAAGCCGTGCGGGCCCTGCGCATAAAAAAGCGCAAAGGTATTTTCAGTCCAGGTAGTAGCTGCCTCATCATTTATTTGAATCGCCATTTCCTGTAAGCCGCCAAAGCGTGGCTCGAGGTTGTGTTCGGGCAACATCAGGCCACCGTTTCCGTATATTCTGAAATTTTGCGGGTTAATATTGGCTGGATTGATGCCATTATCTCTCAAGAACTTGGAAGTGATTTTGAATATTCCGGATTTATCTACTTTAATTTTATAAAAAGTTCCGGTCTTCAGCGGATTGTCAGTGGTGCCGAGCGGAGCTGGAATTTGCTCTGCCAGACCTCGGGCGGTACTTTGGTCGGTAATGGTAAAAGACGACAGGCGGTAGACTTTTCCGTTTTCTTTTCTAAAAGTGTTGACGAGGATAGAAGTGGTGTGCGCTCCGGTAAAAGGATTTTTATTTACAGCAATATCGGTTATTTCATCTTCCGGCAAAAACTGCGCGTTCAGATCATATAAAGCCGATGGCGAAACAGCTTCCCAAACTAAATTGCTGACTGTTTTTAAACTGCCGGTATAAGGCTGCGTTACTCTTATCACCACAGAATGGTTTTCATAAGCGAAACCCGCATTACTGAAATGGGGAAGCGTTACCTGTGAACTTCCATAATCTACTACCGTGGTTCCTTTCCAGTCGATAGTAATTTTTTGTGCAAGAATAAAAGAGCAGATACTGCAAAAAAAGGCCAGCGTAAGCAGACGTTTCATCAAGGCTGTTTTAGAAGGATTACAAATTAAACGAAAAAAAAATTATAATATTCAGTGTGCAATAAAATTAAGAGGTTATCGTTTTGCAAAATAACATAATAGGTTGCTTAGTCTTTAAAATTTATTTTCTTTGTATCTTCTAATTATATATAAATTTATGAACAAATTTAACCTCTTTCCCTTATTGTTACTGATGGCATCTGCACTTGTTATTAGTTGTGGGAGCGGAAATAACACTAAAAAAGGTGGGGGAACAAAAAGGTTTATCAGTAAAACCGGTTGGAAACCTAACGATCCGAAAGGTTGGTTCTTTAGCGGTAAGGAACAAAAGCAAAAAGGGTGGCCAGGTATGGTATATGTGGAAGGAGGAACTTTTACTATGGGTATGGTAAAGGATGATGTGATGCACGATTGGAACAACACGCCGAAAAGAATGCAGGTAAGCTCTTTCTTTATAGGTGAAACCGAGATTACCAACTACGAATACCGTGAATATGTAACCTGGCTTAAATATGTATTTCCACCGTCTGATCCGAACTATAAGGATATTTATACAGGTGCGCTGCCAGATACTTTAGTTTGGAATAATAAATTGTCACGTAATGATTTTGCAGAGACCTATTTTAGATCACCGGAGTTTGATTATTATCCGGTAGTAGGTGTTTCCTGGTTGCAGGCGTCGCGCTATTGCGAATGGTTAACTGATCGGGCAGCAGAAAAAACTTTGATGGATCAAGGAGTGCTTTCCAAAGACTTATATCTTAATGAAAGCAATAATGTTGGTGGTTCTGCTTTTAATTTGGACAAATTTAAAGGCAATGATCCCGAAATGCAAGCCTACATTAATACGCAGCGTCTCCAGCAAAAAACGGGAATCAAAACCACTAATCAAAGAATTCTTGCCGCGAACCGCAATGCCAATGCAGGTGTTGTAACCAAATTCCGTCTTCCGACAGAAGTGGAGTGGGAATTCGCTGCCCTGGGAATGCAGAAAGAACGTGAGTATAACCTCTTCACCAATAAAAAACCGGAGATTGAAAAGCTGAAAGGCAAGAAAGGCCGCAACCGCGGAATGTACCTGGAAAACTTCAAACAGGGGCGTGGTGACTACTCCGGCGTGCCGGGTTGGAAAAATGATGGTTCACCAACCACTTCTGATGTTCGCCAGTATCCGTCCAACAACCTGGGTATTTACGGAATGTTCGGTAACGTGTCCGAATGGACCGCTGACGTGTATCGTCCGATTATCGATGAAGAAGCAAGTGACTTTAATTACTACCGCGGAAATGTAAGCCGCGCTGTTGTGAAGAATGCAGATGGCACCGTGAAGAAAATCGACGAAGTAAAGTATGATACGCTGGCTGACGGGCGCTTGGTGTACAGAGGGCTTCCGGGTCAGTATGAGCGCGAAGTGGTAGCGGATAACCGCAACTTCCGTGATGGTGACTTCCAGTCTTCACTTGATGCAGGGTACGGCCGCGCAGAGGACAGTTCTACGGTTGGATACAACATGTACAACTCTAAGCAAAAACGGTTCTTCGTGGATGACCGCGGACGTGTGATTCTGGAGAAAGATAATTCTATGCGCACCACCCGAATTTCAAATGAGGTTCGTGTCATCAAAGGTGGTTCCTGGCAGGATGCAGCATACTGGCTGGATCCGGGACAGCGCCGCTACCGTGATGAAGGTAAAGCATTTGGCTGGGTTGGCTTCCGGGTCGCTCAGGATGCTAAATCCAACTCCAAAGGACGCACCAAGAGATAATATCTCAACCGTAAACAACTTACAAATCCTTCCCGCTTTCGGGAAGGATTCTTTATTTTTGCAGCATGAATGCAACTGCTTTTTATCCGCTTTTTTTGGAGTCTTCTTCGGTAACTATTGACAGCCGTACGGCACAGCAAGGTTCTGTGTTTTTTGCGTTTTCGGGTGAAAACTTTAATGCCGCTGAAAAAGCGCAGGAAGCGATAGCAAACGGAGCCATGGCTGTAATTGTCGAAAGGGAAGAGTTCAGTGATCCCAAGCAGCATATTTATTTTGTGCCGTCCACGTTGCAGTTTCTTCAGGATTTAGCCAGGCATCACCGTGCGCAACTGTCAATTCCGGTTATTGGCCTGACCGGCAGCAACGGCAAAACGACAACCAAAGAACTGATGCACGCCGTTCTCAGCCGCAAGTTCAACGTTCAGTACACAAAAGGAAATCTGAATAACCATATCGGTGTTCCTTTAACGGTCTTAAGTATTCGCCGGCAACACGAAATGGCGGTTGTTGAAATGGGTGCCAACCACCAGGGAGAAATCGCTTTTCTGTCCGGGCTGGCAAGACCAACCATCGGTTATATCACTAATTTCGGAAAAGCGCACCTCGAAGGATTTGGCGGTTATGAAGGTGTAATTAAAGGAAAGTCGGAGTTATATGACTTTTTGAAGGAGAACCAACAGACACTTCTTATAAATAATGATGACCCCTTACAGCAGGAAAAAGCAGGGGAGTACGCAGATACGATAAGTTTCGGAACCGCTGCCGGAAATTATATTTTTGAACCAGTCAGTCAGCCACCTTATGTGGGTCTAAATTATAATAATGAAACTGCGGTGTCGCAACTCACCGGGAAGTATAATTTTACGAATATGGCGGCGGCGGCGGCGTTGGGTTTACATTTTGGAATCGCTTTCCCCGAGATCAAGGCTGCGCTGGAAAAGTATACGCCAACCAACATGCGCTCTCAGTTATTAAAAAAGAATAACGCCACCTGGGTTTTGGATACCTACAACGCCAACCCAAGCTCGATGCGTGAGGCGCTTCAGAATTTTTCGCAATTCAAAGGGACTAAAATAGTGATTATCGGGGATATGCTTGAATTGGGAACGGAGGCAGAAACCGAACATCAGCAAATACTTGATTTAGCACAGGAACTTAGTTTCGAATCAATGTTTACGGTAGGAAAGCATTTCGGAAATTCCCATGGAGCCACAAAGCATTTCGATACCGTAACTGAATTGGGGAATTATCTGAAAAAGCACCCGCTTACCGCCGAGAATGTTTTGGTAAAAGGTTCACGCGGGATTGCGCTCGAGAAAATTCTGGACCTGGTTTAGCAGTAATTCCAGTACTGATTCAGGATAAGTTTTATGTTTTCAAAAGTACCGGGAAACACTTCCTTCTGGATCTGTTGTTCATTTTTCCATTGCACATCAGAAATTCCTTCTTCCGTTTGGGGAACAGGCTCGGCGGAGCCCAGATATTTCATCTGAAACCAGTGGGTCGTTTTCAAAACCTTGGTTCCGTTGCGTTCGGTATAAATATGAAAGGTGGTGTTTAAATATTCTTCCAGCATCAGATCTTTCAGCGCTGTTTCTTCTTCAACTTCCCGCAGGGCAGTTTGTTCCAGCGATTCACCGTCTTCAATTTTTCCTTTCGGCAAGTCCCAGCGACCGAGACGCTGAATAAAAAGTACTTCCTTTTTTTGGTTATAGACCACACCGCCGGCTGCTTCGATCACTTTGAACATATGGGTGAAATCTTCCCACATTTCTTCGATATTATCAGCGTACACATTCAGCTCCGGACACGAAGTATTCTCTAAAAGATCCACACCGATTTCCAGTGTGGCAAAACCTTCAAAACGCAGCTTTTTTTCAATATCTTCCGGATATTTACTCAGCGTCAGTTTTTTTTCATTCACAAAAACTTTATACATTTGTAAGGCTTTAATTAATACAAAAATATAAAAATGAATTTAGAAGGACGTAAGATAACAGTAAATAAATCGCCGGCTGAACTGGTTGAAATGCTGAAGAATCCCGAGGATTATAAAAGCTTAATGCCGGATTCGCTGCAAAATTTCGAGGCACGTGAAGATGGCTTTAAATTCAGCCTTAAAGGTATGCCGGAAATCGCCCTGAAGATTGCCGAAGTTAATGAGCAGCAGGCCATCCTGAAATCTGCCAATCCCAGCCTGGACTTCGAACTGCGAGGCGTGATGACTCCGTTAGATGCCAATAAAACCGAGGTTCAGTTGCTGTTTGAAGGAAAATTCAATCCCTTTATCAAAATGATGGTGGAGAAGCCTTTAAAATCTTTCCTGGAAACTCTTACAGATAATATCGAGAAACTGTAATTCGTCTTCTAAATCAATATATAAACTCCGGTCCCGCCGGAGTTTTTTAGTTGGTATAGGTGGCAAAAGCCTGTTCCAGACTTTCATATTTTCCTCGGAAATCCTCAATGCTCGTATCCTGGATCACCGAGCCTTTGTGCAACAAAATAACGCGCGTGCACAGTGCGTCCACTTCCTGCATGAGATGGGTGGAGAGCAGCACCGTTTTGTGCCTACCAATCTCGCGGATAACGCTGCGTATTTCCAGAATCTGGTTCGGATCCAAACCGTTTGTCGGTTCGTCCAGAATCAGCAGTTCCGGCTCATGCAGAATGGCATGTGCCAGGCCCACGCGCTGACGGTATCCCTTGGATAACTGCCCGATTTTTTTGTTTCGCTCCGGCTGCAGTCCGACCAGTTCGATGACTTCCTGAACCCTTGTAGTCTGTACCTGATGGAGCTGCGCTGCAAAACCCAAAAATTCCTGCACGTACATATCAGTGTACAAAGGATTATTTTCCGGTAGGAATCCTATTTGTTTTTTAGTTTGTTTGGGATTAGTGCGAATATCTGCCCCGTTAAAAATAATCTCACCTGCTTCGATATCCAGCGCGCCGACGATCGATTTCATCAACGTGGATTTTCCGGCACCATTTGGACCCAGCAAGCCGATGATTTCATGACGATCGATGGTCAGATTGATTTGGTTAAGTGCCGTCTGGCTCCCGTAGTTCTTCGTTAGGTTATTAATCTGAAGCGACATTTATAAGCAGTTTGCGCAAAGGTACATAAAGACGGGTACAATTTCGATCTGCTACTTATACTCTAAAATAATTTTCCAAAGTTTCTTTGCAACCGTTTTTCCGCCGGTTCTGAGGTAAAACCAATGTAGAATTTAGCTGTTGTTTCTGAAAAGAGAATATAAACGGTAAACATAAAAAAAAGAGAAACCTAAAAAATAGATTTCTCTTGGTGAGCGCGCCAGGATTCGAACCTGGGACCGTCTGCTTAGAAGGCAGATGCTCTATCCAGCTGAGCTACGCACCCTTCGTGCTTTAAAAAGTGTCTACCAACAGGGTATAAACTAAAAAATTCCCGAAGGAATTTTTAAATTGTCGGGGCGGCAGGATTCGAACCTGCGACCTCCTGGTCCCAAACCAGGCGCGATGACCGGACTACGCTACGCCCCGAGAAAATCAGTCCAAAGGATTGCGGAGAGACAGGGACTCGAACCCTGGCGACGGTTGCCCGTCGACAGATTAGCAATCTGCTCCGTTACCACTCCGGCACCTCTCCTTGCAATATTTATAAGAACGTTTCCTCTGTAATTGCGAGTGCAAATATAGAAGAGTTTTCATTACAAACCAAAACTTTTTCCTAAAAAATAATTGTATTTTTGACTTAATAACCGATTAATCACAGAATATATGCGTAAACCATTCGCGCTCATAGCTTTAGGAATTTTAACAATTTCCTGCGGTACTCAGAAGCCCGCGAAGCAACCTGTAAAAAAAGCACCAACCACGGTTAAAACACCAACCCCGGCGCCTAAACCTAAAGCCGAACCGGTCCAAAAACCCAAAGTACAGCGGCAGGCAGGAGCGGAGTTTTTCCGGGAAAATATTGCAGAACGAGGCAAGAACGATAACACCGCCAGCTACGGTTCTATCGTCACGGCGGAAACACCAGGGTACAAAGTGGTGAAAGATTACTTCCCGGCAATTGCGCAAAATTTCCGTCAGCGCTATATTATTCTGCATTACACTGCGCTCGATCATGAGAAATCCGTTCGCGTACTCACCCAGCAGGCCGTCAGTGCCCACTATTTGGTAAATGAACTCGATGATAATGAAATCTATCAGTTGGTTGATGAAAACAAACGCGCATACCACGCAGGGATCAGTGCCTGGCGAAATGACCGTAATTTAAATGATACCTCGATCGGTATTGAAATTGTCAATGCAGGGTATACCACTGATGCCGGCGGAACGAAGATTTTCACACTGTTCCCGCCGGAGCAAGTGGATAAAGTGGCCTCCCTCGTAAAAGATCTCGCAGAACGATATATGATTCCTGCTACCAATATCCTGGGGCACTCCGATATTGCACCAACGCGCAAGCAGGATCCGGGACCTACATTCCCCTGGAAGCAGCTATATGAAAAACATCAGATCGGGATGTGGTATGATGAAAGCACCAAAGATCTTTTCATGCAGACCGCGATGACAGAGGATTATGTGCAGCAAATGACGGTACCTTCTTTTGTTTTTAAAATACAAACCGCACTTCGCGATTTTGGTTATGATGTCAACCCGACGGGAATATATGACGATGCAACCAAAAAAACAGTGGAAGCATTCCAGTATCATTTCCGGCCGCAGAATTATTCCGGTATGGTGGATGCGGAAACCTGGGCAATTCTGCAGGCACTGCTGCAGAAATATCCGCGTAAATAAAATTAAATTATAACTCTATACAATTCCTGCTTTTATGGAAAACTACAGAAATGAAAGTGATTTGCTGGGCACACTTCAGGTTCCGGTACAAGCATATTATGGCGTGCAAACGCAGCGCGCGATGCATAATTTCAAAATATCAGGGCAAACCCTGTCTTCCTATCCGCACATGATCAATGCGCTGGCCGCAGTTAAGAAAGCTGCTGCACAGACGAATCATGAATTAGGCTTGCTGGAAGAAGAACTGTTCCGCGATATTGTCAAAGCATGCGACGAACTCATGAGCGGTGAACTGCATGATCAGTTTCCGATTGATATGATTCAGGGCGGTGCCGGCACTTCTGTAAACATGAATGCCAATGAAGTGATAGCGAACCGGGTACTCGAAATGATGGGCCACCAGAAGGGTGAGTACCAATACTGCTCTCCCAACGACCATGTAAACCTGTCGCAGTCAACCAATGATGCGTATCCAACAGCGCTTAAAATGGCTTTATTAACCATGAACGCAGCGCTGGTTCAGAAGCTTGAAAAAATTGTGCAAGCCTTCCGCGAAAAAGGGAAGGAGTTTGCCGAAGTGATTAAAATGGGGCGCACCCAGCTGCAGGATGCGGTTCCGATGACGCTGGGGCAGGAGTTCGAAGCCTTTGCTGCTACCTTAGAGGAAGATATTTCAAAACTCAACGCCAACGCCGGTTTGTTTGTGGAAATTAATATGGGTGCTACCGCTATTGGAACCGGCTTAAATGCACCGGTAGGATATGCAGTAAAATGTGCGGAAAATCTCGCTGCGATCACCGGTTTCCCGATCGTGTCCGCACCGAATCTGGTGGAAGCTACGCCTGATACCGGCTCTTATGTAATCTATTCTTCTGCATTAAAAAGGCTGGCAGTCAAGTTATCGAAAATCTGTAATGACCTGCGTTTACTGGCGTCGGGCCCGCGTGCGGGTTTGTTTGAAATCAATCTTCCGGCGATGCAGCCCGGTTCTTCCATTATGCCCGGTAAAGTGAATCCTGTAATTCCGGAAGTAGTGAATCAGGTATGTTTTAAAGTAATCGGGAATGATCTTACCGTAACCTTCGCTGCGGAAGCCGGACAATTACAGCTGAATGTGATGGAACCGGTACTGGCGCATTCCATTATGGAAAGCATCAATTTCCTGGGGAATGCAATGGACACGCTGCGTGAAAAATGTATCACCGGGATCACCGCCAATAAAGATATCTGCCTGCAGATGGTGCGCCACAGTATCGGAATTGTGACGGCGCTGAACCCCTATATTGGGTATAAAACCTCCACGACGATTGCAAAGGAAGCACTTGAAACCGGAAGAAGCGTTTATGACCTCGTTTTGGAGCGCGGTATCTTATCTGAAGAAAGACTCAATGAAATTCTTGATCCGGTGAATATGCTGAAACCGCATCAGCCGATGTAAATGACAAATAAAAGCCGGGCTAAAGAGAAATACAGGTCGGCTTTTCTATATAAACCAAACCATAAAAACTTTTGCATGAAAAAAATCATTACCACCTTAACCCTGATTGGAACCCTGATGATGACCAACGCACAGCAATTTGAAACCAAAACCGCAACAGACCCTGCCGGTTACCGCTACGAAACGGTACTGAATGATAAAACCGGCGTACGAATCTATACGCTTAAAAACGGCCTTAAAGTGTATCTGGCAAAAAATGATGATGCACCCAGAATACAAACCTATATTCCTGTTCGAACCGGAAGCAATAATGACCCGGCAAATAATACCGGCTTGGCGCATTACCTGGAGCACATGATGTTTAAAGGAACTTCTAAACTCGCCAGCTCCGACTGGAACAAGGAGAAACCCTTGCTGAAAAAGATTTCGGATTTATACGAGCAGCACAAAGCCGAGAAAGATCCCGAAAAGAAAAAGGAGATTTATAAACAAATCGATGCGGTATCTCAGGAAGCAAGTAAATATGCACTTGCCAATGAATATGACAAAGCCATCTCCTCCCTTGGGGCGAGCGGAACCAACGCCCATACCTGGCTGGATGAGACTGTTTACAAGAACAATATTCCCAACAATGAACTAGAGCGCTGGCTCAAAGTAGAAAAAGAAAGATTTTCGGAACTTACTTTGCGTTTGTTCCACACAGAACTGGAGGCAGTGTATGAAGAGTTTAACCGCGCGCAGGACAATGATGGCCGCCTGGTAAACTACGAATTGATGGACGCTTTGTTCCCGACCCATCCCAACGGACAACAAACCACCATCGGAAAATCCGAGCACCTGAAAAATCCTTCCATGGAAGCGATTCACAAATATTTCGATGAATATTACGTGCCTAATAATTACGCAATGGTGCTCGTAGGTGATCTGGATTATGACAAAACCATCAAGCTGGTCGATCAGTACTTTGGAAGTTTTAAATACAAAGATTTACCAAAAAAAGCGAAAATTACCGAACAGCCGATGACCAAAATTGTGGAGCGTACCGTCAAAAGTCCATCCACGCCACGTTTGCAGCTTGCCTGGAGAACCGATTCGTACGGAACACAGGAAGCGCGCCTGGCAGATATGGTGGCGAACATCCTCACGAACTCCGGCGAAACGGGACTGATTGACTTAAATATTAATCAAAGCCAGAAAGCGCTGAGAGCGGCTGCTTACGAATCTGCGTTCAAGCAATACGGCGGCTTCTCCATGGTGATTGTGCCTAAAAATGACCAAACCCTGGACGAAGCAAAACAACTGTTGCTCGCGCAGCTCGATCTGGTAAAAAAAGGACAGTTCCCGGACTGGCTCATTCCGGCGATTGTTACAGATATGAAAATTCAGCGCATGAAAACCTATGAAACGGCAGATGGTCTGGCCACCAGTTTATACGGTGCCTACATTAACGACCGCACGTGGCAGGATGAACTGAATGAAATTAATGAATACGAAAAAATCACCAAAGCAGATGTGGTGAAATTTGCAAACGATTTCTTCAAGGATAATTATGTGGTGATCCGCAAAGAAAAAGGTGTAAATGATAAGTTAGTACGCGTGGAAAATCCCGGTATTACACCGATTAAACTCAACCGCGACAGCCAGTCCGTTTTCCTGAAGGACTTGATGAGTACAAAATCCACCGACATCCGTCCCGAGTTCATTGACTACAACGCGGTGATTAAAACCGATAAAATTGCCGGCAAGAAAGCAAGTTTCGTCCATAATAAGTACAATGATATTGCCCAGGCTTATTTTATTTTCCCATTCGGCAGCGACAATGATAAGGAACTGGCGCTGGCAGCACAGTATCTGGATTATCTCGGCACTGAAAAGCTAAGCGCAGAAAAACTGAAGGAAGAATTTTTCAAACTTGGAATTTCGCATAACATCCGTGTGATGCCGGATCAAATCCGCGTTTCGCTGAGCGGACTGGAGCAGAATATGCCAAAAGCCATTACCTTATTAAAGGACTGGCTGAGTACCGCCAAGGCCGATCAGGAGGTTTATCAAAAAACCGTCAATACCATTCTGGAAAGCCGCGAAGTTGCGAAAAAGGACAAAGGCCGCATTATGGCTGCATTGAGTAATTATGCAAAATATGGCAAAAATTCCCGCTTTACCGATGTGATTTCTGCAGAGCAAATGAAAACCATGAATCCCGCACAGCTTACAGCGAAAATTAAAGAAATGCTGGCGATGCCGTATGAGATTTTCTTTTACGGACAGGATTTCAATTCATTTAAGAATTATGCGAAACCTTTCATAGAAAAAGAAACCAAAACAGCACCGGCTAAGAAAGTTTATCCGGAACCGGCAACCCAGAACCAGGTCTATTTCACCAATTATGATATGGTGCAAACGGAAATGGCGCGGGTGGCCAAAGGACCGGTGGTTAATCTGAACAATTTCGGAAAGATCAGCGTTTTCAACGAATATTTCGGGCGCGGATTGTCCTCCATTGTTTTCCAGGAAATCCGCGAGAGTAAGAGCTTGGCCTACAGCGCCTACGTTTCCTATGCAACTGCCGCAGAACTGGGGTATGCTGATTATGTAACTACCTATATTGGCACACAGGCAAACAAACTTCCGCAGGCCGTACACGCGATGGATGAACTGATGGCAGATTTACCGCAAATCCCGGCACAGTTTGAAAATGCGCGCAACTCCGCGCTGAAACAGATTGCCAGCAGCCGCATTACGAGAACCAATTTATTCTTCAATCAGTTAAACCTGAAAAAGCTGGGTGTGGATTACGACATCAGAAAAAATCTCTATGCTGAGATTGAAAACCTGACCCTGCCGGAACTTACCGATTTCTACAATAACCAAATGAAACCGATGAAGTACAACACGGCCATCATTGGCAAAAAAGAAAACTTGGATATGGCTGCACTTGCTAAACTGGGCACTTTCCATGAAGTGAGTCTGGAGGAGATTTTTGGGTATTAATTTTATTTAAATCAAATGGAAGCCGCTTGTAATTAAAGCGGCTTTTTTTATGTTATATTTTATTTGGTGAGGTAAAATCAGGTGATTAAACGATACTAAAATGGGCGATTTTCAGCTTGAATCTAAATCTGCTTTTGTGCACCTTTGTTCCAGTCAAATGATGAAACTAATAACCGTGCGAACCTGATCGCGGACCACGCTCCGGTCTTGTCGCAACCTGACGAGTTCAGGTATAAAAACCTTGAAGCATTTGCTTCAAGGTTTTCTTTTGTACTTACTTAATATAGATTATTTCACAATCTTCATCTCGTTCAGCAGCCATTTGGCATCTGCGTATTTATCAACAATAAACAGAATATATTTGGAATCCACCATAATGTTTCGGCTGAAGCGCGGATCGAAGTTAATGTCGCTCATCGTTCCTTCCCACTGGCGGTCGAAATTCAGGCCGATCAGATTACCCTCTGCATCCAGTGCCGGAGAACCGGAATTGCCGCCGGTCGTGTGATTCGTGGCCGTAAAGTTAACCGGAACATCACCCGTTTGATCCTTATACATCCCATAATCTTTGGTATTGTACAGGTTAACCAGCTTGGCCGGCACATCAAACTCGTAATCGCCTGGAACGTATTTTTCCATCACGCCGCTTAGGTGCGTTTGGTAGCCGTAATATACAGCGTCACGCGGATTACTGCCTTTCACCTGTCCGTAGGTGACACGCAGCGTAGAGTTGGCATCCGGGAAGAACTGGCGGTCTTTGTCGGTTTCCATTTGCTGCGCCATGTATGTTTTCTGCAGTGCATCAATTTGCTGCTGCAGCGCATTGTATTTCGCTTCTGTATTTACCGCGTACTGGTTACGGATTGCAGCAGTCAACTGGATCAGCGGATCGTTTTTCAGTGTTTTAATGAGTTCCGCCTGGTTTGCAAATACCTTATCAATATCAGAAATCGTAGTAGCGCCATTCAGGCTGCCGCGTCCGCTCACGATAGAATTGCGGGACCAGTTTTCCACGGTTTCCAGGTTTTTCTTCCCGTCGCTGAACTGATCAAATCCTGCCGGCAGGAACTGCTTGGGTGTTTTGGCATTATATAAAGCCAAAAGCTCTGCGGTTACTTTTGCGTCCAGTTCGCCGCTGTAGTCGCGGTAGATGTTCGTCAGGCGTTTTTTAAAGTTGTTGAGTGACTGCTCATTCACTTTGCCTTCCTCGTAACTCTGAATATAATTAATGAACTGGCTCGCCAGCGAAAGCGTCTCCGCGTTGCGCATTAGTTCACCGAAGTAAGCACGGTTCAGGGCATACGGACCTTGCTCGGTGTACAAGGCATTCAGCTGGTCAATCGTCTTGCTGATCGCCGGGTTTTTGCCGGCCAGCATTTGTTCATATTGCTTTTTCTTCCCGACCGCATCAGATTTTTTCAGGCCTTCCACTTCGCCGATCCACTTTTTCCAGTAGTTGGCAACCGAAGCATATTTGGAGGCGTACTTAATACGCGTTTCATCATCGGCGCGCATCTTTTCGTTCAGAATCTTCAACGCTACTTCACGCACAGAAATCATGGCCGGATCGGTTTCATTCATGATTTTTTCTACTGCGATGGCCGGAAGATATTCGGTAGTTCGTCCCGGGAACCCAAATACAAAAGTGAAATCGTTTTCCTTTTTGTCCTTAATGGAAATCGGCAGGAAGTGTTTTGGTTTGTAGGGAACATTGTCTTTGGAATATTCCGCCGGCATATTGTTTTTATCGGCGTATACGCGGAACATAGCAAAGTCGCCCGTATGTCTTGGCCATGTCCAGTTATCCGTATCCGAACCAAATTTCCCGATGGAGCTCGGCGGGGCTCCTACCAGACGCACATCCTTAAAGGTTTCAATAATATACGCGTAGTATTTATTGCCGTAGTACACTGGTTTCACTACGGCTTTCTGCCAGGCTTTTAATTTAAAACCGGCCTTAACTTTTTCAATGTTGGCATTGATTTTATCATCTGCCGCTTTTCCCTGCAGTTTTTGTGTACCCTTGAGCACTTCAGCAGTTACCTCGTGAATATCTGCAATAAAGTCTACCGTAACACCCGGGTTCGGAAGTTCAGCTGTCATATTGCTGGCCCAAAAACCATTGCTCAGATAGTCATTTTCCACAGAGGAGTGCTTCTGAATCTGGCCGTAGCCGCAGTGGTGGTTTGTCAGCAAAAGTCCCTGAGGCGAGATCATTTCAGCAGTACAGCCTCCGTTGAACTGCACAACCGCATCTTTTATACTTGGTTTGGACGGGTCGAAAATATCTTTGGCAGAAATTTTCATTCCCAGTTCCTTCATTTCTTTTTCATTCAGCTCCGTGGGAATCCACATGCCGCCGTATTGCTGTGCAAAAGCCATGACAGCCGGAAACAACAGCGCCGAAAGCAAAATATTCCTTTTATTCATTGTTCAAAAATTTGCCTAAAAATAAGAAAATTTACCGAGTTAATACGGTTGTTCGTTTGAGCTGGATACTCTTAAGCTAAAGTATAAAATCACTGATGATTCTAAGTTCAAGCTATATGTTCATTGAAAGTTGCTTGAACATTCTGTCTGGAAGTGTCATCTTTATATAATTTCATAAATCTTTTATGAAACTTCCTACAGTTGCATACAATTTGCCTTTCATGTGGAATTAAAAAATACACTGATGGAAAGTATTTATACCCAGCTTTTTGCCGCTTTTGCTTTGGCCATTCCCGTGGCCTGTGTTGCATGGACGGTCACGCACGAAGAGATTTTCCGTGAGCCTCGTGAATATTGTGTAAAACGGTCCCAAAACTCAGCAACGCTCCTGAAACGCAAGTTTTTCTACCTCTTTACCTGCGAGTACTGTTTTAGTCATTACGTCACGGCATTCTTTTTAATTGTAACAGGATTTAAATTGTATTTCGAAGACTGGCGCGGCTATCTGCTGTCCTTTTTCACTGTGGTGTACATCGCCAACCTGTACATGAGCCTGTTCGGATTCCTGCGTCAAAACCTGAAAGCTGAAAAAATAGAAGCGAAACTGAAAGATACTGAGCTCAAGGAAGTTATTAAAGAAAAAGAAAATAAGTAGCTGTTTTTTATTGTACCATACCTGAAATCCTGTGGCTGTCACCGGATTGTTTTTTCCGTTCTGGTCTTAAAATTGTAAAGCCTTGTGAAAATAAAATTATGAAGAAGGATCTTGTCAAAGTTTTTAAAAGTGTCATCTGTCTTTCGTTGTTTTCAATGTTGATGATGCAATGTAATAAAGAAACAACGCCCGGTGGCCCGAATCCGGCAGAAACTGCACGGCAGGATTCCATCGCAAAAGCCAAAAAAGAATCCCTGATTCAGGATTCCATTGAAAAGAACCGGATCACCTACCGAACCATTATTTTCCCAAAAAAGAAAAAGGATTCGGTAATGAAAGCGTTTAATGAAGAGTTTGATAAAGACCAGCAACGCATTATACTTGCTCTGAACCGGCTGGACATGGACAATAAATGGCGTGCAGATACGCTTTCTGTTCCCGATAAATTTGACGAAACGCTGATGCGCTATTCTCCGTTTCCGGCCCACATTGCAAAGTTGGATAAGGTGGACAAGATTGCATTTTTCTCTTATCCTATTCAGGCGTATGCGTTGTATGAGCACGGTAAATTAGTGAAATGGGGGCCTACCAGCATGGGCAAAAAAAACGCTCAGACCAAGCGCGGACTCATGTTTGCCAACTGGAAGAAAGAACTCGCTATCTCAACTGTGGAAAGCGACTGGAAATTGCCCTATAACTTTAATATCCATAATACGCTGGGCATCGGCTGGCATGAGTATGACCTGCCCGGCTATCCGGCTTCGCATTCCTGCCTGCGTTTGCTGCATGATGATGCAAAATATTTATACAATTGGGCAGACACCTGGGTACTTAATAAAGGCGGTGCCACTGTCAAGGCAAACGGGACGCCGGTCATAGTCTTTGGTGATTATGGCTGGGGACAGAAAAAGCCTTGGAAGCACCTGGAAAATGAGCCGGAAAGCAATATCGTTTCTGCCGATGAACTGAACAGTCTCGTCGACGAACATTTAGACAAAATCCTTGCTGAACAGGAAAAACGCCACGCTGTGAAAAGCACTCAGTCCGCCTGATCAGCAGCATGATCCCGCTCAAAACGGATGATGCTTTCCTCTGCAAATTTCCTCAAATGCTGCATTTCTTTCTTTGCACTTAGTTTTCCGATCCTGGAGGCGATATAAGTGGCCGCCAGTAACCCGAGCATGACGAAAGACACCGGAAGCGCCCAGGGGAAATCGTCGCTTTTAATTTGTCTTTCCACAAACCACAGCGTGAAGAACACCATCCACAAAATCGCCAGGATGAAATATAAGAACATGAAAAAAGTCCAGACCGCGGAGGTAGGTCCGAATATTCCCGTGATTACTGTTTTTCGTTCATCCTCATCCTGTTCCGCCCGCAGGGTCAGGCAGGGTTTCCAGTACGCATCTTTATCAGTTTTTGCACAAATGATGGATATTTCGGTATTGATATTACCGGTATAGGCTCGCTCGTTTTCCTGAATATAGGATTTAAGATACTGCGCGTAATTTTCTTTACTGATGTCGGTGTGTATTTTAAAGCGGGGTCGCGAACGGATGCTGTCCAGAATGCTTTGTTCAATCTTCATAGGGTAATGGGTCTTTCAGTGTAACGGTGGATTTCAGGAGTTCGCCGGCACGTCTTACTTCAAACCGGAGCTGCGTGCCGTCTTCGCCCTTCAGTAAATCATTGATTTTTTGCAGGGTCATGTTGGCGGTTTTTTGCCGGTTGATGGTTTCTATCTGATCATTTTTCCGAAGGCCGGCGGTATCGCAGGGCGAATCTTTCCGGCAGCCGGCGATGGAATAAACAGGCTTTAAAACAAAATTATAACGAAATACATCCTGACTTTCATAAACAGGATTTTGCTCACCGGCGGGTTTCACCTGAATGCGAACCACATCCTGCTGCCACTCCATGCCGCTATGCTGTACTTCCAGACCGCTGCTGTTGAACCGGAACGGATCACGGTAATGGCTGTTCTTTTTTAAATACAAGTGCTGATCAGGATAATCAAAAACGATGGTGAAACGGCGCAAAATTTCATTGCCGATGGAACCGGAGCGGCCGGCAGCCATTTTCAGATGTTCCAAGGAAGTACTGTCCGGGAAAGCAGCCAGTGGTTTATTGAAATGAAAATCACCGATTTGCACATTTTTAATCCGGCTTCGCTGCCCGTAAATATCTCCGTTAAACCCGCGGCCCAGATAGTCGGTAAAAATGACGGCCGCGGAAGGAAGAAGCGCG
This sequence comes from Chryseobacterium salipaludis, assembly GCF_022968825.1. GTDB lineage: Bacteria > Bacteroidota > Bacteroidia > Flavobacteriales > Weeksellaceae > Kaistella > Kaistella salipaludis. Next base: position 368,466 of record NZ_JALHKS010000001.1, on the reverse strand, counting down.
CGGTATTTTGGGAAAAGCCAAACCCCGTCACTGTTACCGAGGTCCAGCAGCATTTTAGTATCATAAAAATCGTCGCGGACAGCGGATTGTGTTTGCAGGTAAGGTTTATTTCCTTCAATGCTGAGGTCGAATCTTTTAAAGCGAGCCAGATTCCTGGGGAGGTGTTGCGGTTCTTTATATACCGTAATTTTCCGTCGGCCGTAATCTATTTGCACCGGATGGTTTTTAAAGAAATGATAGCCGATAATGCCGTGTACCGGAATCCCGATATGTGAGGAAAAATTGATGCTTTCATCCGGAATCACATAAATGGTATGATCAGGATCCTGCAGTGATTTACCAATCATTAGCGTGTTGTGCACAGCGCGCAAACCCTCCAGTTGGCGGCTCTCGCCGAGACCGGAAAATTTAATTTTCTCTACTTCTTTTAGATCGAGTGTCTCGTCACCGAGACTAAATAAGATTGTTTCGCTGACACCCGAGTCCAGCAAAAAAGTGAGCTGCGTTCCGTTGACCGAGACCGGAATCAAAATCAGGTTATTGATAAACTGAAACTTAATGGTTGTTTTCCTGTCGCTCAGCACCGAAAAGCCCGGCTGTGCAAAGCCGCGGGTAAAGCAAATCAGTGAAAGCAACAAGAGCAGTTTCATATCGTGAGTGGGTCTGTTTTTTTATTTTTTAACCATCTTTTCAATGACCGTTTGCGACGCTGTTGAAATCTTTAGAAAATAAATTCCGGCTGGCAGATCATTTACTTTATATTCATCGGCAGGTTCAAATGTTTTGATGCGCTGCCCCAGTGTATTATACAGTTCGATACCTTTTACTTTTTCTGCCGTCTTCACACCGAAAGTGTGGTCCACCGGATTCGGATACAGTTGTATTTTGGCTGTTTGCAATTCAGAAACATTCAGTTGACTTTGTTGCCGCGCTTTTTCAAAATTTAAAATTCCGTATCCCTGTTGTGCATTCGTATTTGGGTAAAGAGAGGCAGTCTGCCGCAGCGTATTTTGCAAATCCTGCAGCGGCTTGTCGGGAAACGCCTGGATCAGGCAGGCAATTCCGCCGGCGGCGAGCGGTGTCGCAAAAGAAGTTCCGCTGCCGTACGTCACAGAGTTATTATAGGCAATTGCTGTATTGGAGCCCCGGGCGCTGGCATCCGGTTTAATGCGGCCGTTGGCATTTGGCCCGTAAGAGGAAAATGAGGAGCTGCTGCCTGTGGAGGTTACCGAGCCTATGGTGAAGACCTTCTCATTGTCACCCGGTGTCACAATTCGTTTCCAGGCGTTGGTTCCTTCGTTGCCGGCAGCGGTCACCACAAATATTCCTTTTTCCACTGCAATCTGGGCTGAGCGCGCAATGAAAGACGTAGTTCCGTTCATGTCCGCAAATACAAGGTTGTAGCGCGGGTCATCAAAATCATAATACCCCAGAGAGCTTGTAATGACATCAGCGCCCACCCGGTCGGCTTCTTCGGCGGCCTGCGCCCAGTACAACTGCTCTTCCGGGATTTCGTTTGCAGCATCTTCGGTGGCATACAGATAAAAATCAGCGTCGGGTGCCGAACCGGCAAAGCCATTTTGAATGTATCCGCCGATGACACCAAGACAGTAGCTGCCGTGATTGTTGAGCGAAGTACTGTAGATATTCGTCGATTTATTAATAAAATTATAGCCGCCTTTTATCTGCCCGCGGCTGCGCAAACGCTCGTAGGCGGAGCCGGTATTAACATAGGGAAAACCGGTATCCAGCACGGCGATGGTCATTCCCGCGCCAGTGAAACCTGCCACATGCAGCGGACGCAGGTTGACCTGAGTGATTTGCTCCAGGCCTTGTCCGTAATTAAATTCCGTTTTACTGACGGTACGGTTGAATTCGTCGAACTTATTTGTTTTTTTCCAGACCGGAACGGCGCCGGGATGTTTAATAAAACTTTCGACTGCCCGCACAAATGACAGCGCGGCCAGCTGCGAAATCTGGGAAGCAGTGGCCTGCACTGCGACACCGTTCATCCATTTTGACTGGTCTTTTACCGTAAAGCCGAGATCGCGAACGGCAGCGATGTAAGAAGGCTCTATGGGCACATCCTGATCATTCAGCGAAATTCCCAACCGCGAACGGCGATCCAGCGATTTCTGGCTGAGCTCCGTTAATGGCTGCTGATAAAAGCTGGCTTTGTTCGGTTTGTCCTTAAAATAAACAAATACCAGTTCTGTTTGTCCAAAACTGTTCAGGGAAGCTGCGATAAGAAAGAAAAGGATCAGTCTTTTCATGAGGAATTGATTGGGTTTAATAACAAATGTAAATAATCTCTCAATAAAATTAAAGAGATATTTTCGAATTTGTATTGATGTAGCCTGATTTTACTATAATTTATTTTTGAATAGCCCCCTCCCTTGCGGATTATTTGTGAGCATTTGTAATTTATTCAGATTAAAATCAAAAATACAGTCGCTCGTTTTACCTGTTAATTGAAACCGCTGTGAATAAAAATTTTATCCAAAATTTAAATTTGCTAAATTTGAGCAAATATTATTTATGAAAAAGATTCAGATGGTTGACCTGGTGAGTCAGTATTACAAGATAAAACCTGAAGTGGATAACGCAATGCTGAATGTGCTGGATTCGGCATCTTTTATTAATGGTCCTGAAGTAAAATTCTTTCAGTCCGAACTCGAAAGCTATCTCGATATTCCGCACGTAATTCCGTGTGCCAATGGTACTGATGCGCTGCAGATTGCACTGATGGCGCTGGATCTGAAAGAAGGCGATCAAGTAATTACGGCTGATTTCACCTTTGCTGCAACAGTGGAGGTAATCCATCTGCTGAAACTGAAAGCTGTGCTGGTGGATGTGGATTATGATACTTTCACCATGGATACCGAAAAGCTGAAAGCGGCTATTACTAATAAGACAAAAGCGATTATTCCGGTGCACCTTTTCGGACAGTGCGCCAATATGGAAGCCATCCTGAAAATTGCCAAAGAGCATAAGCTGTACGTGATTGAGGATAATGCACAGGCCATTGGTGCTGATTATACCTTCAGCGATGGTACGGTTAAAAAATCCGGGACCATGGGAATCATCGGTACCACTTCTTTCTTTCCGTCCAAAAACCTGGGTTGCTATGGAGACGGTGGTGCGATTTTCACCAGTGATGATGAACTCGCGCACAAAATCCGAGGCATTGTGAACCACGGGATGTACGAAAGATATTACCATGACGAAGTGGGAGTAAACTCCCGACTGGACAGCCTGCAGGCTGCGGTGCTGAGAAAAAAGCTGCCACTGCTGGATTCCTACAACGAGGCACGCCGCAAAGCAGCAGATTTTTATGATGAAGCCTTTGCCGGACACGATCAGATTCTCACGCCGGCCCGCGCTTCTTATTCTTCCCATGTTTTCCACCAATACACGCTGCGCATCCTAAACGGAAAAAGAAATGAGCTGCAGCAATTCCTGACCGAAAAGGAAATTCCGGCGATGATTTATTATCCGGTGGCGCTTCGCAAACAGAAAGCGTATTTCCAGGAAAGTGATGATGCTGAGTTCCGCAATACGGACCGTTTACTGGATGAAGTGATTTCTTTACCGATGCATACCGAACTGGACGAAGAACAGCTGAAATACATTACCGATGCTGTGCTGGAGTTTATGGAAAAACAGAACACGGACGCATGAGCAAAACGATTTTAGTTACCGGCGGATTGGGTTATATCGGCTCGCATACCGTGGTGGAACTGCTGGCGAGTGGATTTGAGGTGATCATCGTAGACGATTTGTCTAATTCTGAAAAGTTTATTCTTGATAATATTGAAAAGGTAGCCGGGAATAAACCTATTTTTTATCCTTTTGATTTAAAGCGAAAAGAGCTGCTGGCGCAGCTGTTTGAAGCTCATCAGATAGACGGCTGTATCAATTTCGCGGCGTTCAAGGCAGTAGGAGAGAGCCAGGAGAAACCGCTGGATTATTATGAGAATAATTTGTTTTCCTTAATTAATATATTACAGGAATTTAAAAACAGAAATATATCCAATTTCATTTTCAGTTCCTCCTGTACCGTGTACGGCCAGGCAGACGAAATGCCGATTCACGAAGAAACGCCGCTGAAGATGCCCGAATCGGTGTATGGCAAGACCAAGCAAATGGGCGAGGAAATCCTGAAAGACTTTGCAATTGGCTACGGCCGCAAAATTTCTTTGTTGCGGTACTTTAATCCGATTGGCGCCCATCCTTCAGCTTTGCTGGGTGAGCTTCCGATTGGTGTACCAAATAACCTCGTGCCTTTTGTTACCCAGACGGCTGCCGGAATCCGCGAAAACCTCTCCGTATTCGGAGATGATTATCCGACGCCAGACGGCACTGCCATCCGTGATTATATCTATGTGGTAGATCTGGCCAAAGCACACGTGAAAGCTTTGCAGAAACTCCTGAATGAGGCCGAAGGAACCGTGATTGATATCTATAATCTGGGAACCGGAAAAGGTTCATCCGTACTGGAAGTAGTTCATGCCTTCGAAGCTGCAAATGACGTAGAAGTTACGTACAAAATCTGTGACCGCCGCGCCGGCGATATTACGATAGCTTACGCGAATGCAGATAAAGCTGCCGCAGAGCTCGGCTGGACGGCCGATACGCCGCTGGAAGAAGCTTTGCGCACGACCTGGCAATGGCAAAAATATCTGGAGTCCAGAAATTAAAAGGTTTTAATTCAAAATAAAGCAAGCCCCGAAATATTTCGGGGCTTGCTATTTATCACATTGGCGGCATCTCGTCGTCGCCCATTTCAGCACGGTCATTACGCGGCTTGCGTTTCTGTTCCACTTTATCACCCTGTTTAAAACGGTAGGTAAAGGACAGATTCACCTGTCGCGGATTCCACTTCATTGTAGTTTCGCGGATAAAGGTCGGGTTGATCTGCGTACGGTTGAAACCTCCGGTGTTGAACAAGTCCTGAACATTAAAGGTAAATGTTCCGTTGCCGTTCCACACGGTTTTGGATAGTCCCAAACTGGCCATATACATTGGTTCGCGCTCACTGGCTGCCGTTTTTTCGCCACCGCGGTAAAAGCCTTGTAGCTGTACGCTGAATGTTTTGTCAATTCTGAACGTGTTGCTCAATCTGGCACGCGTGGAAAAACCTGTTCCGGCATAATCTATCGGCTCATCAACATAGGTTAAGTCATCGAAAACACCTTCTACTTTATATCCGTACAGATCCACACTCCCCATAATTTTCCACCATTTGAAGAGGTCTGCGGTTCCGTTGATATCCAAACCATAACGCTGCGCCTGGCCCACATTAAACGGCATACTCATGAAAAAACGAGGGTCATCTGCATCTCTTTTCACAACGATTTGCGTTTCTCCACTGGTGTGGCGGTAATATACAGTTGGGTTAATAGTGATGCTCTTCTTTTGGAAAGCGTAACCCACTTCGAAAGAGTCAGTGTATTGCGGATCCAGATCCGGATTTCCCTGGAAGATGTTTCTTCTGTTCGAAATGCTGTTTGGGAAAGGCGTCAGGAACCAGGAACGCGGACGGTTGATCCGGCGGCTGTAGTTCACCAATAGTTGATTGTTTTTTTCGCCCAGGTCATAACTCAGGAAAACGCTTGGGAAGAAATCAACATAGTTTTTGTTTTTATCGAAACTTTTGCCTGCCTGATTGCTGAAGTCAATATCCAGATTAGTAAACTCCGCACGCAAACCAAGCTGATAACCGAGCTTTCCGGTTTTGCTCTTAAACTGTCCGTAGAGTGCATTTATCTTTTCATCGTAGCGGGAATCACCGCTGAAATCAGGCAGTACTGCAACTACGCCGGCACTGTTGAAATCGTCCGCATTCGTAAAGCTGTATTTGTTGTCATTCGCATCCAGGCGGTAACCTGCTTCAATTTTCGAGGCTTCCCCAATCGGAAGCTCATAATCTATCTTGCCAATATAGGTAGTACTGCGGTTATTGTTAAAGGAAGTGCTGTTGTACGGAAGGTCGAAGAGAACGGAATTATCCACATTCTCATCTCCGTTCGACTTGTTGGACTGGGCACTGAACGAAACAGAAATCTGGTGGCCCTGCTCATTGAATTTATGGTCCAGACCCACATCTCCCTGCAGCGCAGTGGATTCAGAATTTCCTTTGCTTAAGGTATTTTCAGCACGAAGAAGATTCATATTACCGTCATAGGCAATATTCTCCACCGTGTTCTCATTGTTGTTATTAAAAGTTCTGGCCAGCACGGACAGGTTTACAGATGTTTTTTCCGAAAGATCGCGGCTGAATCCGGTATTAATATTATAGAATTCGCTCTTACTGTTGCTAGTACTGTTAGAGGCTTCAAAATCAGTAGCCTGTCCATTCAATAAATTGGTCGTAAAGGTGTCATTTTTACCTTCACGCTCGCGGTAACCGCCGCCGCCGTTCACAAACCAGATCCAGTCGCCGCGTCTCCAGCTTAAGTTGGTGTTCAGGCTGGTTTGTGGTAAATACCCCAGGGCGCCTGTTACACTTCCGTTAAACCCAACGCGGGCTGTTTTCTTTAAAATAATATTTAAGATCCCTGCCGTTCCGCTGGCTTCAAACTTCGAAGATGGATTGGTAATCACTTCAATCCGCTCAATTTGCTCCGCCGGGATAGATTGCAGGGCGTTCGCGCCATCATCAATACCCAGTAAAGAAGAAGGTTTTCCGTTGATCAGGAATTTCACATTCGAGCTTCCGCGCATATTTACCGTTCCATCTGCATCTACTGAAACAGAAGGAACATTATTCAAAACATCCTGCAGGTTTCCGCCCTTGCTGATCACATCGGTTGACGGGTCATATACTTTTTTGTCCAGTTCCACGCGGTACGGCTTGGAGCTGGCTGCGGTAATGGTGACACCCTGGATATCCTGCGTTTTCGTTAATGTTGCGGAACTTTCGCTTTCAATGGTAAAGGAACCCAGGCTGCCGCCTGTTCTGATATCCCGTGCTACGGTACTCTTTTTATAATCAATAGCTTCAATGATTACATCATAATTGCCCGGGACCAGATTAAGCTGATAGTTTCCTTTCTCATCGGTCAAAGCAGCATCGCTGAACATTTTATTGGCCTTGTTACTGAAAGTAACTGAAGCGTAGGGAACCGGCTGGTTCTGCTTGTCCACAATTTTCCCATTGATGTTTAATTTTTCCTGTGCGAAGGCCAGACTCGCGGCGCTCAGCACAAAAGTAAGACCCAGGGCCCGCTTTCTCACGACGGTTGAAATCTCAGTTTTGTTCCTCATATAGATAGTTTAAAGTATACAGATTGTCTTTTCCTTAAAAAGTTAAATCCAGTTTTCACGCAAACAGCGATGAATAAAGGGTTTTTAACATAATATCAAACAGCGCCTCACCGGATGTTTCTGGCATTCAGCCAGTCCTGGTATTCTTTGGCATTGATGGCATGCTCTTCTGCACTCGCCGTAAATTTGTGATAACCCGGCCGCGCGGGATCAGCGCACATATAAATGTGATTGTTATTTTCCGCATTCAGCACAGCTTCTACCGAAGACTGGTCAACCACGCAAATCGGCCCCGGCGGAATTCCGGCAGAATAGTAGGTGTTATAAGGTGATGGTTCTCGCAGGTGTTTATAAAAAACTCTTTTCAAAGGCGGGTTTTTAAAGTTTTCTGCCTTGCTGACAGCGTAAATAACCGTTGGGTCACTTTGCAGTTTCATCCCTTTGCGGTGGCGGTTCAGGTACAGGCCGGCCACAGTTTTCATCTCATCGGGCTTGCCGCCGGTTTCTTTATAAACTAAAGAGGCAAGTGCATACACCTGCGCTCTGGATAAACCAAGTTCTTTTTCTTTCTGAAGTCTTTCCGGTGTCCAGAAATCTTCATATTGTTTTTCGAAAGTTTTGAAGAATTCCGCGGGCGATACGGTCCAGAAAAAATGATAGGTATCGATAAAGAAATATCTCTTCAAATCTTCTGCATCGCTGAAACCTTTCTCCACGGCGATTTGGTTCAGTTCTTTTGCGAAGGTGGCAGAATCCGCTTCCGTTTTCTTGGCTACGCGTCCTACCATCTGGTACACGCTGTAAAAATCACCAATCCGGAATTTATCTTCTGTCTGGTTTCCGGCTTTGATCATATTGACGAGATCGGTATTTCCGGTGCCGGCATTTATTTTATAGCGCCCCGCCTTAAATACCCGGTCCATATTTTTATCTTTTGCCACTTTTTTAAATGCTTCGCGGTCTTCCACGTAGGGAGTAATGCTGTCCAGGATGGAGGCAAAAGTAGCCGTATGCGGAATCAGCACGTATCCTTCTTTCGCGACGTTATTAGCAAAATAAAGCTGGTAATAACGATATCCGAAGAAAGCAGCAACCGCGAAAACAACCGCTATCACGGCAAGCAGCACTTTACTGTATTTCATACAATCTCAAAATCAGTTAATAAATCCGGTAAAAACATGAGCGGCCGGCCCTTCCAGCCAGATGTCGGAAAATCCTGCGCCGTTTTGCTTTGCATAGACGAACAAACGCCCGCCGGGGACTTCCACAGTCACATGGTCTGTGTCATGGTCTTTCAGAAACATCAGTGCGGCGGCAGTGGCACCGGTTCCGCAGCTGTAAGTTTCATCTTCCACACCGCGCTCGTACGTTCTTACGAACAATTCATTGTTTCCGCGCTTTTCGGCAAAGTTCACATTAATACCTTCAGCACAGTATGTCGCAGAATTCCTGATTTTGTTACCAAGTACCGGCACATCTGTGTTTTTTGCGTCCTCCACAAAGCGCACATAATGCGGTGAGCCGGTATTCAGGACAAAATCATCACCGTCCGTATGCCACTCAGCTACATCAGACATTTTAAGTTTTACCTTTCCGTTTTTTAATGTAGCCTCGTGCAAACCATCTGCAGCAATAAAGCGGGTAGCGTAGGTAATGATTTCCAAATAAGCCGCGAAGGCAACAATACAACGTCCGCCGTTACCACACATGGAACTTTCGCCGCCATCGGCATTATAATATACCATTTTAAAATCAGCTTCCGGCGTATTTTCGAGCAGGATCAGGCCATCAGCACCAATCCCGAAACGGCGGTCGCATAATTTTCTGATATACGCTTTCTCTTTGTAGAATTCCAGGCTGCGGTTGTCCACCATAATGAAGTCATTACCGGTGCCCTGGTATTTATGAAACTGTACCATACATTATATTTTTTTAAGCTCACATGCCGGAGAGGCATTGCGAACGGACGCAAAGATAATTAATGCGGTAAAGCAGCGGAAAAGCCAAGGTGTTAAATACTTCCCAAAATCAGGCTTTGGATCGGGCGCTCCGGAGCCATTCGCGGTAACCGATCACTGCCATGATGGTGAAAATAAAGTATTGCACGGAAGTTATTCCCAGACCCTTGTAAATCATCATCGGAACACTGATCAGGTCGCCCACAATCCAGAAAATCCAGTTTTCGATCCGGCGTCGTGCCATTAAAAACATTCCAACCAGGAAGATTGCCGTCGTGAAGACATCCAGCCAATTCGCCCAATCCAGGTGATACAGACCCAGTTGCGCCGAGGCATAACCGTCATCCAAAATCGGTTTATAATAATAGACCAAAGTAACCAGTGCCAGGCTGAGTACGAACAAAAGTGAGGAATATATCCACTCCCGGCGTGTGGTTTTGGATACAAAAACATGAACGTGATCGTCCGAACTTTTAGACCAGAGTATCCAGCCGTAAATACTCATTGCTGTGTAATACACGTTAATCATCATATCGCCCAGCAGCCCAAACACAAACAAAATATAAACATAAATCGCGGTGGAGATAATGCCGGTGGGATACACCCAGATGTTTTTTCTGATCGAAAAGAAAACACTCAGTAAACCAAAAATAGTAGCAATGGCCTCCAGCGCAATCTGATACCCGGCATAGGATTCATACGGCTGCAGGAAGAGTTCATAAAAATTCATGAAGCCAAAGATAGTATAAAATGAAAGTGGGCGAACTACAATTAATCTTACATTTTGCTGCCGGAAGTGCGGTTTGTTGCCGAAATCACTTTTAATAAAACAAAAGAGAATAAAATAATAGATTGCACGTTCGCAGTGTGTTTCAGTGCTAAAGAGTGCGCGGAGAAACTAAATCTGAAAAGAATATGCCGAAAATACGTTAATATTTATTAAATTTTATATTTTTGGAAATCTTAAAAAAAATCAAATGTCAAATCTTTGGAGAACGAAGTCCCTTACGCAGTTGCTGTCAGAAGCAGATGAATCGGAAAAGGGGCTGAAAAAAACCCTCTCTTCTGCTTCGCTGGTCGCCTTAGGAATCGGTGCCATCATCGGAGCCGGCCTTTTTTCGATTACCGGCATGGCCGCCGCAAATTATGCGGGTCCCGGAATTATGATCTCATTTATCATCGCTGCCATCGGCTGTGCTTTCGCCGGTCTGTGTTATGCGGAATTCGCCTCGATGATTCCTGTAGCCGGGAGTGCCTATACCTATTCGTATGCCACCATGGGCGAATTTATTGCCTGGATTATCGGCTGGGACCTGGTGCTGGAATACGCGGTGGGCGCTGCCACGGTAGCCTCGAGTTGGTCCGGCTATCTCGGAAAATTCTTCTCCAATTTTGGCGTCGCCTTGCCGGAAGCGCTGATGACAACGCCGTTTGATGTAACCTCTACCGGCGAGATGGGGCTCATCAACCTGCCGGCCGTGTTCATCGTGACCATCATGTCCTTGGTGCTGATCAAAGGCACCAGCGAGTCTGCGTTTGTGAATACATTGATTGTTATCCTGAAGGTTTCCATTGTTATTGTCTTCATCGTAGTTGGTTTTAAATATGTGCGTCCGGAAAACCTGACACCGCTGATTCCGGAGAACACCGGCAAGTTCGGTGAATACGGCTGGACCGGCGTCATACGGGCTGCCGCGGTCGTCTTCTTTGCCTACATCGGGTTTGATGCCGTATCTACCGCTGCCCAGGAAACAAAAGATCCGAAAAAGTCGATGCCGATCGGGATCATGGGTTCCCTTTTGATTTGTACCGTACTCTATATTATTTTCGCTTATGTAATGGTGGGTGTTACGCACTACAAAACCTTTACGGCCGGCGGCGGTGGCGATCACCTGGCACCGGTAGCTATTGCGATTGATGCGATGGGCGAGGTGGTGAACGGTACGGTTGTACCTGCTTATCCGTGGTTGAATACCTCTATTATTTTAGCAATTTTGTTAGGATACGCTTCGGTAATTCTGGTAATGCTGATGGGGCAAAGCCGTGTTTTTTATTCCATGAGTAAAGATGGCCTGTTGCCAAAAGTATTTAGTGAAGTGCATCCGAAATTCCGTACACCGTACAAATCCAATATTTTCTTCCTTGTTTTCGTGAGTTTATTTGCGGCGTTTATTCCGGGTCGTGTGGTCGGCGAGATGACGAGTATCGGAACTCTGTTTGCCTTCATCCTGGTTTGTGCCGGTGTTCTGGTACTCAGAAAAACGCAGCCAGATGCGCCGCGTGCTTTCCGTACGCCACTCGTACCGCTTATTCCGGTTCTGGGAATTCTGGTATGTTTCGGGATGATGGCCTTCCTGCCGTTTGATACCTGGATCCGCTTGGTCTGCTGGATGATGATTGGTCTGGATGTGTATCTGTACCGCGGCATTCGCAACTCAATCTTAGGGAAGCATAACAGCACCACCGAAAATCCGAAGAATTACACCGTAAGTGCTATTTCGGGAGCGATTCTCACCATCGTGCTGGCCGTTCTGACGTATCTGCACCATCAGAATGCAGAAACCGATGACAGCGGACTGATTATCTTCTCGGTTATAATGATAGTTGTGCACACGGTATTGTACGGATATTATTTCCTTAAGTACAAAAAGAAATAACAGTTTATATTCCCGCTCCTGCAGCGGGATTTTTTTTAAGTTTATACCATGAAAAAGGTTTTGATATTTCTTTGTTTAGTGAACACATTGGCAATTTCATTTGGTCAAAAAGTCCGTAAAGAAACACTGCTGGAAGATGATGTTTCTATTCGCGCACTCGAAATCTGGGACGGTAAAGTTTGGTACACCGGGACCGCTTCTAAGTTTGGGTACGTAGATATTGCCAATCCGGCGGAGCGCAAGCAAATCAAAGTAGCGCCGACAGATCTTCAGTTTCGTACCCTGGCACAGAATGATGCTGCTTTTTATATCATTAATATCGAAAGCCCCGCCCACATTTTTCGTATTGCTAAAAAAGACCTGACAGTAACGTCCGGCGTAACAGATGCGGCTGCTACTGCTTTTTATGATGCCCTGCATTATTCAGACGGATACTTTTATACCTTCAGCGATCCGGCGGAAGATCTGGTCTTGCAATGGAGCCGTCTTAAAGATGCTGATTTTCCTGAATTAAAACCCCTGGCACCTGTTTTACAAATGAAAACGGGAGAAGCAGCCTTTGCGGCCAGTAATTCCAACATTGCCTCAGCCGGTGATTATGTCTGGCTCGCAACAGGAGGCGCAGTTGCACGGATTTTTCGATATCATAAAAAGACCGGCGCGACGCAAATCTTTGAAACGCCTTTTGTGCAGGGAAATTCTACGCAGGGAATCTATGCTATTGATTTTTATAACGCTAAAAAAGGGATTGCGGTCGGTGGTGATTATAGGAAACAGAAGGAAAATCGTAACAATATCGCCACAACCAGCGATGGCGGTAAAACCTGGCAGATTCGTGCTTCCGGAAAGAATGGTGGCTATAAAACGTGTGTACAATACCGGCCCGGATCGCATGGCAACGATATCCTCGCAGTCGGAGACCAAATGGTGGAATATTCTGCAGATGGCGGAAAATCCTGGAACATTATTTCTGATGAGAAAGGATTATATGTCTGCGCCTGGGTGGACCGGAACACAGCTGTGCTCGCCGGCAAAAACAAAATCCTGAAAATGACCTTTGAGCCTATATAAATTAGCTTGTTTATTCCGTCTTTTTTAAGGCCTGTGTATTCAGATAGAAATCATAAGTGTACACATTATAAGGCAACACTTTCTGCGCAAAGTAACGTGCAATAATACAACCCACCAGTACCGGCACAAAAAGCTGAAAACCTCCGGGCGCCAGGCCGCATACCAGAATAAGCGCGGTAAAAGGAGCATAAATAGAGGCGGATAATGTAGCAGCAGCACCCACTAACGCAAAATTCAGCGGGATGAGATTCAAGTCTAAATAGATATTTCCCGCCTTCGCGACCAGTAAGCCTAAAAACGCACCGGCAACAATGCTCGGCGCAAAGACACCGCCGTCGCCACCCGCGCCCAGCGTAAGCGAAGCAGCCAATGGTTTCAGCAGCGCCAGGATGGCCAGCGTACCCAGAGAAATGCCGGTAGCGGTCATGGCCTCCTGCATACCATGGTAGGAATCACCGTACAGTGCCGGAAAAACACACAAGCCGACTCCAACAGCAATGGCACCCGTATTCACCCGGATAAAATTGTTGTTGATATTGCCGAACAGCCTTTTCATTCTTGTTACCAGCAGCGTAAAATAAACGGAAAGAAGTGCACCCAGTAAACTTAAAATAATGAAGCCGGGCATCGCGTGCCAACTCCACGCGAAGTCCTCAAACGCCAGTAGCGGTTCAAGTCCGGCAACGTAGATAAACGCCCACGAGAGCAGCGCTGCTGTTCCACAGGATAGAAGAAGGGTGCTGCGAACCTTGCGGGAAATAACTTCCAGCGCGAAAAGCATTCCGGCTATGGGACTCACGAAAAGTATCGCCACGGCAGCCGTCACGCCGGCACAAACGAGTTCTCTTTTATATTGATTCGCCGCAAAATTGCGAATGTGAATCTGATTTCCGACTGTGGCAGATGCTACGACCGAAGATACCTCGATGCCGGTGGAACCACCGAATATCACCGTAAGCATTCCGTTCAGTAAATGCGAAGGTATCTTGAAGAAAGGCAAATGTTCCTTGCGCTGATCCAGCGTTTTGTAGATTTCAGTAATTCCCTTGTTCTTTCTGCCTTTGAAAGCGTATTTCCTCAAAAAATATATGGCGGTAATACCGATGGTAGGTGTGATGATAAACAGTAGAGCAGAACGGCTGAAGAGCCAATCAAACAGTATTTCTTCCAAATGTTCAGTGACTAGTTTGACCCCGTAAATCAATAGAATGGTAACGCAACTTACTACAGCAGAAGCTGCCAGGAGTTTAAGCAGGTGTCGGTTTTTAATCTGATGTCTGTCCATTTGGCGCACAGGCTGTTATCGTATTTTTAATTAAAGTGGTGCAAAATTAGTAAAAGTGAAATTGAAACACGAACGATTGTACTTTAAGAAGTCCATGTGCTATTGGTTTCTGTCTATAGCGGTATTTGTCAAAAGCAATAATATGTCAGGTGCCGTTGCTGGGCTGCCGGTTTCTAATTTCGTAATTTTGCCACTTGTACCTTAAATCAAGTGAGCACATGCAATCTTTAATTGATAAATATAATATTCCCGGGCCAAGATATACCTCGTATCCAACGGTTCCTTACTGGGATGATGCCGGTTTCACGCCGGAACTTTGGAAGGAATCCGTACTTCGGACCTTCAATGAAACTAATGACGAAGAAGGAATCTCCATTTATATTCACCTGCCGTTTTGCGAAGCGCTGTGTACCTTCTGTGCCTGCCATAAGCGGATTACCAAGCAGCATTCGGTGGAAACACCTTACATCGATACGGTTTTGAAAGAATGGGATTTGTATGTCGAACTGTTTGGTCGTCGTCCTAAAATCAAAGAACTGCATTTGGGTGGGGGAACACCGACATTCTTCTCGCCGGCAAATCTGAAACGAATGCTAGAAGGAATTTTTGCTAAAGCGGAAATTGCAGAAAATCCTGAATTTTCTTTCGAAGGCCATCCGAATAATACGACGCGCGAGCATTTACAGACTTTGTATGATTTAGGTTTCCGCCGCTGCAGTTTTGGCGTACAGGATTACGACCCGAAAGTACAAAAAGCCATTAACCGCATCCAGCCTTTCGAAAATGTGAAAAATGTAACGGAGTGGGCGCGTGAAATCGGTTATCGCGGCATTTCTCATGACCTGGTCTTCGGGCTGCCTTTCCATACCTGGGAAAAAATGGAATACACCATTCGTAAAACCCTGGAACTAAAACCCGATCGTCTTGCTTTCTATTCCTATGCACACGTGCCCTGGATCAAGGGTGTGGGCCAGCGCGGTTTTGATGAAAATGATTTGCCGAGCGGCGAAGAAAAACGAAAACTGTATGAAAACGGCAAACGGTTGCTGGAAGAACTCGGTTACCGCGAAGTAGGGATGGATCACTTTGCGCTGGAACACGACGATTTATACCAGGCGATGCTATCAGGCGATATTCACCGGAATTTTATGGGCTATTCCTCCGGGAAAACACAGTTGATGGTTGGTTTGGGAATGTCCTCGATTTCAGATTCTTGGTACGCTTTCGCACAGAACGAGAAAAGCGTGGAAAAATATCAGGAAATGGTGGAGCAGGGGATCATTCCGGTGGTTCGCGGTCATATTTTGAGTGATGAGGATTTGGTCATCCGTAAGCATATCCTGAACCTGATGTGCCGCCTGGAAACTTCCTGGGATTTGCAAACGAGCTTCCCGGAACTGGAGCAAGCATTGGGCGCACTGAAAGAAATGGAAAAAGACGGCCTGGTTGAGATCGGTGAGAATACTATTAAAATAACTGAAAAGGGGCGTGCTTTCACGCGGAATGTAGCCATGACCTTCGATTTACGAATGATGCGCAACAAACCGGAAACCCGGATTTTTTCGATGACGATTTAATATGTAGAAGCAAGCTGAAAGGTTTGCTTTTTATTTTTTCCAAGAAAGAGGTAGCAGATGATGTTTTTATCAACTATCTTTAATGATTAAAGATTTAATTATGAGCAGGGTTATCTTATTGATATGCATCAGTTTCACCGCGATTTGCGCAGCTCAAAATTCTGGTACCGTTCAGCAAAAATTCGAACAGTCTCGCCCGTCGGCTCCTGATGTTCCTGCGCCACCGGTGATGCTTCATCCGGCTGCATATCCGGGCGGTAACAAAACTTTTGTGACAAAAGTAAAAGAGAATATCTCTTTTGATCATAAAGTTGTACCAAAGTACAAAGCTACTTTAATCCTAAAAATATCACCTGAAGGGGAGGTTCAGAATATATCTGTTTATGCTCCAGACGAAGCATTAAATAATACTATAAAAAAAGCGGCACACCAGGTAACCGATCATATTCGGTGGGAACCTGCACGTAATAAGGCTGGCATTCCTGTGGTTGATGTAGTACGTTTGCCTATATCTCTATAAAATTTCACTCGTATCTGTTTTTAAGTTTTAATTTTTTTGAAATAGAATAACTAATCGTATTTCTGTTTAATGAAGTATTGGAGCGAATCCGCAAACCGGATCCGGCTTAGCACACATTTTGCAACCCTTCAGCCGCTGGTCATTCGCTGCCTGCCGCGGCAGATACCGCAGTTTCATAAATGCCTGTCTTAATTTATAATGCGCTAAAAAATCCGTAAATTTGCACCGCGAAAAAATTGCTTTCGCGACTACTTAATACATGAAAGATTCCAAAGAGTATATAGAAGTTTACGGAGCCCGTGAACACAACCTTAAAAACATAAACGTAAAGATTCCGCGCAACGAACTCGTCGTGATTACCGGCCTTTCCGGGAGTGGAAAATCCTCGCTGGCGTTTGATACCATTTTCGCGGAAGGCCAGCGCCGCTACATTGAAACCTTTTCTGCCTACGCCAGGCAGTTTCTCGGTGGTCTGGAACGGCCGGATGTCGATAAGATTGACGGCCTCTCGCCGGTGATCGCCATTGAACAGAAAACGACCAGCAAAAATCCGCGCTCAACCGTGGGAACGGTTACAGAACTGTATGACTTTCTCCGCTTGTTATTTGCCCGTGTTTCCGATGCCTATTCCTTAACCTCCGGTAAAAAACTGGTGAGTTATACGGAAGAGCAAATCCTGCAAGCTATTCAGAATAATTATAAAAACGAAAAAGTCATGCTGCTCGCGCCCGTGGTGCGGTCGCGGAAGGGACATTACCACGAGCTTTTTGTGCAGATGGCCAAGAAAGGATACGGCCAGGCAAGAATTGATGGAGAGATCCGTGAACTGGAATACAATCTGAAACTGGACCGGTACAAAACCCACGATATCGACATTGTGATCGACCGCTGGATTATCGGCGAAGCGTCGTCCGAGAGCCGCATGGAGAAATCCTTATCTACTGCCCTGCAAATGGGCGATGGGATTATTGGCATTCAGAAGCTCGATAGTGACCATATCGAATACTTTTCGCGAAATCTGATGGATGCGGAAAGCGGTCATTCCTTGGCCCTTCCGGAGCCAAATACTTTCTCTTTTAATTCTCCAAAAGGAAGCTGTTTTTATTGCAAAGGTTTGGGCACGGTGAAGAAGGTGAACACGGATTATTTTGTGGAGAACCCCAAACTGTCCATTAATCAGGGTGGTTTACTGCCGCTGGAGGATATTAAATCTAATAAATGGATTCTTTCCCAGATTAAGAATATTCTGGAAATCTTCGGTTTGTCTTTGTCTACTCCGATGAAGGATATTCCGAAAGAAGCGTTGGATTATATCTACAACGGTTGTCATAAAGAATTTAATAAAGACCTGAAATACGCCGGTGTAAATAAAAAAATTAAAATCAGTTTTGATGGCCTGGTGCCTATGATCAACGAACTGATTGATGATAAAGACAGTTATGATGCGGTGTTGCTGGAACGCCATTTCACCACTGAAGAAAACTGCCCGGAATGTAAGGGAACACGATTGCAGCCTTCGAGCTTGAGTTTTAAAATAGCAGATAAAAATATTGCGGAAGTAAGCGCGATGTCTTTGTCTGATTTTATGGTATGGCTGGTGGAAATTGAAGATCATTTTAGCAATAAAAATAAAATCATCGCTCATGAAATCCTGAAAGAATTGCGCACGCGATTGCAGTTTTTGCTGGATGTGGGATTGGAATATTTAAGCCTGAGCCGCAGTACCAGAACGTTGTCCGGTGGCGAATCGCAGCGCATTCGCTTGGCAACGCAAATCGGATCGCAACTCGTTAATGTGCTTTATATTCTGGATGAGCCTTCTATCGGTTTGCATCAGCGCGATAATGAGCGGCTCATTAATTCGCTTAAAAACCTGCGCGATATCGGAAATTCTGTGCTGGTCGTGGAGCATGATAAGGATATGATTCTGGAGGCAGATGAAGTCCTGGATGTAGGCCCACGCGCCGGAAAGTTCGGTGGTGAAGTGCTTTGGCAGGGCAAACCGGCCGACCTGCTGAAAGCTGATACCATTACAGCAGATTACTTAACCGGAAAGCGGGAAATTGAAGTGCCGGCTGAAAGACGGAAAGGCAACGGTAAATCTTTAATCTTAAAAGGTGCAACGGGAAATAACCTGAAGAATGTAACACTTGAAATCCCGTTGGGAAAACTGGTGGTGGTAACAGGCATCAGCGGAAGCGGAAAATCTTCGTTGATTAACGGTACGCTGTATCCCATTCTGAACCGTCATTTTTACCGAAGTGTACAGGAGCCTTTGCCTTATAAAAAGATTGAAGGCATCGACAATATTGACAAGATTGTAGATGTGGACCAGACGCCTATCGGACGGACGCCACGCTCCAATCCGGCTACCTACACCGGAATGTTCACCGATATTCGTAACCTTTTTGCGGAATTGCCGGAGTCTAAAATCCGCGGGTATAAAGCAGGGCGTTTTTCATTTAACGTAAAGGGCGGACGCTGCGAAACCTGTCAGGGCGGCGGGCTGAAAGTCATTGAAATGAATTTCCTGCCCGATGTTTACGTGCATTGCGAAACCTGTAACGGAAAGCGGTTCAATCGCGAAACGCTGGAAGTACGCTACAAAGGAAAATCTATTTCGGATGTATTGGAGATGACCAACGATGAAGCAACCGAATTCTTCCAGCCGATTCCCAAGATTTATGCAAAAGTGAAAACCTTGCAGGACGTCGGTTTGGGATATATTACGCTTGGCCAGCAATCCACTACCCTGAGCGGCGGTGAGGCGCAGCGCATTAAACTGGCCACCGAATTGTCTAAAAGGCAAACAGGAAACACGCTGTACATTCTGGATGAGCCGACCACCGGACTGCACTTTGAAGATGTGAAAGTTTTAATGGACGCGATTAATAAACTGGTGGACTTGGGGAACTCCTTTATTATTATTGAACATAATATGGATGTGATTAAGCTGGCAGATTATATCATCGATGTAGGTCCCGAAGGTGGAAAGAATGGTGGGGAAATCATTGCGAAAGGCACACCCGAAGAAGTGGCGCGGTCCCGCAAATCATTAACGGCGCGCTTTCTTAAAAAAGAACTGCCGTCAAAATAATTTCATTGTAAAATAATGCTTAAATGCCCGCTGTTTTTATGGCGGGCATTATATTGTGTTCAATTTAAACGACTGTTTGGCATTAAGATTGAACTATAAGAGCAATTGTTTAAATTGTAGAAATGAAAAAAGTATTTAACCTCATCGCCGGCGCAGGATTGGCACTAAGCCTAGCCTCATGTTCCGCAAATCCCGGCGTAAGTGATAGAAATAATTATCCTTCTAATGGAACTGTTTATCGCGCCGGCGACGGCAATGTATATAACCGCGGAGAAGTATATCGTGACCGTAATGGGAATGTGTACCAGAACGGACGTGTCATCCGGAGAGGAGATGTCTATGGACGCCCAGGTGTGATTACGCGCGGCAATCAGTCCACGGTATATTATCCGAACAGAAATGCACGGAACTTACCGCCGGGACAAGCAAAAAAGATTTATGGCGGCAGCGCTAAAGACTATGCCAAAGGCCAGCAAAAAAAGAAGTACAAACAGTACAAATACAATGACAACGGCTACAAGTACAATGATAAAAAGTACAAGAAAGGCCAGAAGAAATATAAACATTAACAGAAAAAAAGCAGCGGAAAATTTCCGCTGCTTTTCTTTTATACTAATTCCGGTAATTTACCGGTCAATCGACCCCAATACCTTTTGTGCAAAGGAATTAAGCGCATCACGCTCGGCCATTCCTTCGGCCACTTTTGCATGCACCTCCAGCGCGCCGCAAATGTTGGTAATCAGCTCGCCTGTAACGTTCAGATCCTCTTCAGTCGTGCCTCGAAACTCCGAGAAAGACTCCAGGACTTCCAGGGTTTTCTCCAGGTTCTCCGCAGACTGGTTCTGATAAAATTGTCTGATAATCGGAAGCTTCATTACTTAAATTCGTTAAAAAGGTTCGTGAGGCTTTCTGCCTGATTGCTCTGTACCTGGTTCACAAGTTCACCATTCTGGAAAATTGCAAACGTTGGCAGGTTATCCACGGTTGCTAGTTTGCGGCTTTCCGGATATTTCTCGGCATCCACGTACAGGAAAGGGATGTCCTCGTTTTCAGAAGCCAGTTTCTTGAACTTCGGCTTCATAATTCTGCAGTTACCGCACCAAGTAGCACCGTACTGCACCACGACTTTGTCATGATCTGCAACCAACTGCTGCAGGTTGTCTTCTGCTAATTCTGTGTACATAATTTTCGGTTTTTATTTTTGTTGAGCCAGATATTCTGCTGTAGATTTTCTGTTGGCCTGCATCGCATCTTTTCCTTCTTCCCAGTTGGCCGGGCACACTTCGCCGTGTTTTTGTACGTGAGCGTAGGCATCAATCATTCTCAAGAATTCTTTTACATTACGGCCCAGTGGCATATCATTTACAGATTCATGGAATACTTTGCCTTCTTCATCAATCAGGTAAGTAGCGCGGTAGGTAACGTTGGAGCCGGTGCAGGTCTCATTTCCTTCTTCATCATAATCAAAATCCTGATCCACAATTCCCAGTTGGTTCGCCAGCTGACGGTGTGTATCTGCCAGGATCGGGTACGTAACGCCTTCGATACCGCCATTGTCTTTCGGGGTATTCAGCCATGCGAAGTGTACTTCGTTGGTATCGCAGGAAGCGCCAATTACCTTTGTGTTTCTTTTTTCAAACTCACCCAGTGCCTCCTGGAATGCGTGAAGTTCTGTCGGGCATACAAAAGTAAAGTCTTTTGGATACCAGAAAAGAAGAACTTTGCTCTGGTTTTTGGTAGCTTCTTCAAGTACGTTGATTCTTAAGTCATCGCCCATTTCAGACATGGCATCGATTGTGCTGTTCGGGAATTTTTTTCCTACTAGTGACATATTTTTTATGGTTTTAAAATTATAATGCAAAGATATAAAGTTTTCATCAATCAAAAAATAAAAACCGATTAATAAAATCTATAACCGTTACAGATGTTGATGGTTTAAAGATAAAGCATTACATTCACAATAGCAAAGTTAGTCCTATGAAAAAAATCATTATTGCACTGATTATCATCTTTATATTTCTGCAGTTTTTTCCGATTGACCGCGAAATTCCGGCTGCCACGCCCCAACTTGATTTTCTTTCCATCAAACAAACACCTGCGCCCATTGCTGAAAAAATCCGCAGCAGCTGCTATGACTGCCACAGCAATGAAACAAAATACCCCGCTTATGCACGAATTCAACCGCTGGGTTGGTTTGTGCAGAACCATATTCGGGAAGGACGAAAGGAACTGAACTTTTCCACCTTCGCTACATACGATTATGAACGTCAACTTAAAAAACTCGAGGAAGCGGCGGAGATGGTGGAGCAGGGCGACATGCCTTTGGACTCGTATTTGCTCGCGCATGGGGAAGCAAATCTTTCGGCGCAGGATCGGCAGCAACTCAGTGCCTATTTTCGCAAAGTGGCCCAAGATCTAAAGATAGTGGGCGAACCACCGTTCACTGCAGAGCCGTCGGATTTTAAAATTGGACAACCATGACAATACAGGACGAAAAATTTTATGTTTTTTATGACGGTGAGTGCGGTTTCTGCAATTTCTGGGTACACTGGATCCTGAAGCGCGATGTTTCCGACCGTTTTCTTTTTGCTTCGCTGCAATCTGACTTTGGACAAAAGTTTCTAAGTGAACGCGGCCGCAAACTGCATGATCTGGATACTTTATACCTTTGGAAGCCGGGCAAATATTATCTGCAAAAATCTCATGCGGTTTTCAAAATTGCGGAAGTGCTCGGCGGAAAATATAAGCTGATTTCTTACCTGCGCTATCTGCCTACATTTATTACTGATTTTATGTATGACCGTGTCGCTGCTAACCGTAAAAAAATCGGAACCGGTGCTTGCGAAATTCCGACACCTGAAGAGCGAAAAAAGTTTATTGCCTGATGGGTCTCACATTTTAGAGCTTTCAATGACCGGAATAAAAACGATCTTCAGTGGGCTTCTGGTGTGTGCTGCACTGCTATTCTCGGGTCAGGATTTGCGGCCAGAACAGCAGCGTAATATTCAGATTATAACAGATTTATTTAAAAAAGCAGATCGCACGCAGATAGCGAACCACATACAGTATCCGCTTAAGAGGCAAACGCCTGTTCCTGATATAAAGTCGAAAATAGAAATGCTGGCGCACTTTGATGAAGTATTTGACGAAGAGCTTCTTGCCATCATTGCAAACTCCGGCGCTGACAACTGGTCCGCCAGGGGCTGGCGTGGAATCATGCTGAATGACGGCCTCCTTTGGTTAGATGATTCGGCAAAATTTATCCGTGCCATCAACTACAGTTCCTCCGCTGAGCAGCGAAAAAAATCACAGTTGATACGGGCTGATAAAGCCGCTCTTCATCCTTCGTTACGGGAGTACAAGGAACCTGTTTATTTAGTAACGACAAAAACCTACCGAATCAGAATTGATGAAATTTCAAATGGCTTCTATCGGTACGCCTCCTGGAAAAAAGAAAAAGCCACAAGTGCAAGACCGGATCTTACAATTAATAACGGCACTGTAGATATGCAGGGCTCAGGTGGCAACCACGTCTTCATCTTCACAAACGGCAGATACAAGTATGAGATCTATCGTGCATATCTTCGGGAAGCCGGTAGTGCAGCAGTATCGCTGATCGTGTATCTCAATGGGAAAATGATACTCCGGCAGGACGGCGAATTGCTTCCGTTTTAGTTTTAATTATCAGCAGTCTCTCTACGCAGGGACAGAGGTTAAGGGGGATATAAAAATAGCCTTACAAATCCTTATATTTGCAATCTATGCAATACAACACACAAAAAACCCGGCTGCATATGCCGGAATACGGGCGCATAACCCAGCAATTGGTTGAACGCTGCAAAGAAGTGGCAGACCGCACCGAACGAAACGAAATGGCCGTAGCCATCGTGGAGTTCATGGGCCAGCGAAACCCGCAATTGCGCGATGAAGAGAATTACCGTCATAAATTATGGGATCATCTGTTCATCCTTGCGGATTATGATCTGGATGTGGACAGCCCCTACCGCATTCCTACACGGGAAGAATTGCACGTGAAGCCTGCACCGATGGCCTACCCGGCATTGCAGGGCGAATTTAAATTCTACGGAAAAAGCATTCTTCAGTTAATCGATAAAGCCATTCAACTGGAAGACGGTGAAGAGAAAGATGCGCTGATTCAGGTGATTGCCAATAATATGAAAAAATCCTACAATGTGTACAACCGTGAGCATGTGCAGGACGATGTGATTTTCCGCCACCTGAAAGATTTATCGCAAAACCGCTTAGATCTCACCAGCCTTGATTCACTGGAGAAAAGCAAGATTTACTACGGCAACAACCGCACAAATAAAAATAACGGCAGAAATTATCAGAATATGCAGGGGAAAAGAAGGAATTACCAAAACAATAAAAACCGCAAATAAAGATGAGCGGAAGTTTTGTAATACATGGCGGCAAAAAGCTGCACGGAGAAATTACACCGCAGGGTGCCAAAAATGAAGCTTTGCAGATATTATGCGCTGTGCTTTTAACCAAAGATCAAGTCCGCATTGCGAATATCCCCGATATCCATGATGTCAACCGTCTTATCGAAATTCTGGGTGATTTTAATGTGAAAATTACGAAGCATGGCACAGGTGATTATACTTTCCAGGCAGATGAGGTTGATTTTGATTATGTGAAATCTGATGACTTCAAGCAGGATGGCACCAAACTGCGTGGTTCGATCATGCTGCTGGGTCCGATGCTGGCCAGATTCGGAGAAGCCTATATGCCAACGCCCGGTGGCGACAAGATTGGCCGTCGACGCCTGGATACTCACTTCCAGGGATTGGTAAGCTTAGGTGCCGGCTTTGAATATGATGAAAAACACGGCTTCTACAGTCTGCATTGCCAGGAATTAAAAGGGACCTATATTCTGCTTGAAGAAGCTTCCGTGACGGGAACCGCCAATATTATTATGGCAGCCGCTTTAGCCACCGGAAAGACGACGATTTATAATGCCGCCTGTGAACCCTATTTGCAGCAACTTTGCAAAATGCTGAATCGCATGGGCGCCCAGATTTCTGGCATTGGCTCCAATTTACTCACAATCGAAGGGGTGGATGAATTGCACGGAACAGAACACCGCATTCTTCCTGATATGGTGGAGATCGGTTCGTGGATCGGGCTGGCCGCCATGACCCGTTCCGAAATTACCATAAAGAATGTTTGCTATAAAGAGTTGGGTCTCATCCCGGACACATTCCGCAAGTTGGGAATTGATATGGAGTTGCGTGGCGATGATATTTTCATTCCGGCACAGGAAGATTATAAAATCCAAAAATTTATTGACGGTTCTATCTTGACGGTTTCCGATGCGCCATGGCCGGGCTTTACACCGGATTTACTTTCCATTATTCTGGTGGTGGCCACTCAGGCCAAGGGAACGCTGCTGGTTCATCAGAAAATGTTTGAATCCAGATTGTTTTTCGTGGATAAACTGATCGATATGGGCGCGCAGATCATCCTGTGTGATCCGCACCGTGCGACGGTGGTTGGCTTAAACCATGAATATCCGTTGCGCGGAACCACTTTGGTATCTCCCGATATTCGTGCCGGTAACGCCCTGCTGATCGCCGCGCTGAGTGCCAAAGGAAAGTCGGTGATCCAGAATATTGAGCAGATTGACCGCGGTTATGAAAATATTGACGGACGTTTGCGCGCCATCGGTGCTGATATCGAAAGGATATAAAATATAATCTAGCTAAATAAAGAGGCTGTCTTCCGCAAGACAGCCTCTTTATTTTATCCAAAAGCAGCACATTACCAGCCACCGCCACCGCCACCGCCGCCGCCACCGCCGGAAAAACCACCGCCACCGGAGCCGCTTCCCGAACTGGAAGGCTCCGTAGCCGTGCTTGCAATGGACGAAGTCAACGACTGATTCAGAGCAGAGGCGAAATGCATGTTGGTAATTGAATTTCCGATAAACCAGCCACTGTGATATTCGGCGCTGCCACCCACGGCAGACTTGGCAAGTGCAGACTGAAACTTTTCACCCCATATTTTTTCCACCCCGAGCACCATCGCATAGGGAAGCATCTTTTCGAAAACTTCCGGCGTGAGTTTCGGCGGATTGTGGAACTGCAGGGTTTTTTCCTCGGCTGCCGATAAATACATTTTAAAACCTTCGATCAGCGACTGCATTTCCAGCTTTTCAGGACTTGGTTTTTTAATCAGATAACTATAGAGCACCAGCGTGATAAAACTGAAAATAATAAAACCAAACAAAGCCTGCACATTCAGAGAGGCAGAAACGAGGTTGCCAATGCTGAAAAATGCAATAATCAGCACAACACTGACAATACCGTACATGATCTTTGGCCAGACAGAGCGGTCAAAAAGGGCGACCAGTACCACGCCGGCAATTAGTAAAGGAACTGCGGTAACACCAAGTAAGAAGAAAGAAATTTCTGCCAGATCAAAAGCCTGAATTAAAAATACACAAAGCGCCACAAGTCCTATCATCAGTAATAAGGGCGTAACTGCAAGCTTCGTGTTATTTCCTTTATTTAAAAACGTTTGATGCTGATATTTCAGGTTCGCCTGGAAATTGCTGACAGCGTTTTCCACGTAAGAGCGGTAGGTGCCGTCAAAAGAAACCTGGGTGCGCTTGCCGCCAAATAATTTGTCCATCAGCTGTTTTTCCTCGGTCGGGAGGGTGTCGTCGCTGTCTTTTAATTTTTCAACATTGTAGCTGGTGCTTCCGAAAATCCCGAGCACGCGTTTGTCTTTCTCGATTATTTTCACATAACCTTTCACAGCGAGATTCACCAAGCTTGCAGAGATAAACTGGGACTTGTAATATTCATCTTTAATAAAACCTAAAGAAGCGGGCGAAATTTCTGCGGGTGGATTAAACTGGGGATAGACCACCGGCCTTTCAGGGTCACGGCCGTATTTATTCCAGGTCATATAGAAATACATAAGAAAACCAACTGCCGAAAACAGCAGTAATAAAGGAATTCCAAATTTTTCCAGCAAAGTAGGTGGCGGCGGTGCTGCGATTACGCCTTTATTAAAACCAACCGCAATGGTCAAACCCTCATTTTGTTCAAGCCCGTTGGCGATGAAGGAAATGGTGGAGGCACTTTCTTTATCCTTTGAACACTGTTGGTTTGTATTGCCATATGAACCAGTGTAACAGCTCGACTGCAGAATAGTGGCTCCCTCCGGCAGATGCAGCCGCGCGCTTACTCTGTCCGTCGCGAAATCCCACATAGTACCGTTTACATTCCAGTAAAACTCGTCATATGTGTCGAAAAAGCCAACCTGATTTTCGGTTTCATATGTTAGAACATATTCATGCACGCCAGTTTCGAGCTGGCGGTTTTTGCTTCCGAAGTAAATCACGAGATTGTCGTTGGAAGACTCCGTATGAAAAGACTCTTTCTGGCCATCGCGCTGTACAGAGGTGATGTCATACTTCACACGCTTTCGCCGGTTATTCAGATTTCGCCAACGCGGCAGCGTCCGGAAAATACCGCGGCGGATATTATAACCGGCCGCATATACGCGGATTTTTTCCGTAATCGTCACTTTTCCGCTTTTCTCCAGTATGATATCTGAATCAAAAGAAAGAATGTGCTCATACTGATTTCGGCTGTCTTCGGCAGAGTAGGGTTCCTGCGCCGGACTGATGAAACCCGCCAGAAATAATATAAGTATTAAAAAAGACTGCCGCATGCTGTGTTTTAAAATTTCACTGACGGCACATTTCTTTCAGCCGTATTTTCCAGTTCGAAGAAGGTGGCTTTTTCGAACTTGTACATGTTTGCAATAATATTGCTGGGGAAGGTTTCCACCATGATATTATTCTCGCGTACGGTTCCGTTGTAGTATCGGCGCGCTTTTTCAATATCTCCTTCCAGCGCTGAAAGTTCGCCTTGCAGTTGCATAAAGTTCGTGTTCGCTTTAAGATCCGGATATTGTTCGGCCACCGCGTTCAGGTGCATCATCGCCTGACTCAGGTTTTTTTCGGCAGCTTCTTTTTCCTGCACCGAGTTGGCGCTCATGGCTGCTGCCCGGGCACGGGTTACGGAATCAAAAGTTTCACGCTCGTGCGAGGCGTATCCTTTCACTGTTTCCACCAGGTTGGGAATCAGGTCATGTCTTTTTTTCAGCATTACATCAATACTGCTCCATGCTTCCTGCACCAGCGTGCGCAGCCGTACGAGCCGGTTGTAGATGGAAACGCCGTAGAAAATAATAAGTACTGCAATAGCAGCCACGATGAGTAAAGCAATCATAGTTTTTTATTTTATAAAAGTAAATATAAAGAAAAATAAAAATGTATTTGCTAAAGGCCGGAAAGGTATTAAGTACCTTTGCGTGTAAATCTTACTATTTTAAAATTGTTTTAATGAAATTAAATTACAATCAGGCGTCCATTTCCTTACTATCTGACGATGCTAATCTTGCTCAGAACGCAGCGGCGGTTGACATTATGTCAACCAGAAATGCAGGTGATTTTGAAGAAACCTCTTTTGCGTCTGTGAAAAAAACGCTGGACAGTGATAAAAACGCGCTATTTGTTTTCCACAATGAGGCCAATCAATATCTGCAGTTTTTACCTGATCTGGACCTGGAAGCGTTGCGCAAAGCAGGTGCAACGCTGTATAAGAAAGTTAAGGAACATAAAGAGGAGCAGCTGATTTTTAAGAATAACAAAATTCTTTCTGCTCGGCAGTGCTATGCTTTTATGGAAGGGTTTCTGCTGGCCTCTTATGATTTTAATAAATATAAAAAAGAGCAGGAAACACAAGAAATAAAACTTTATGTAGAAGATAACATATTGACTGAAAAGCAGCTGGAGGAACTTCAATTGCTGACCAAAGCTGTTTCACTGACCAAAACACTTGTGAACGAACCGGTGAATGTGCTGGATGCGCTTTCTTTTGCGGAAGTGGCAAAACAGGCAGGTGAGGACTTTGGTTTTAGCACGGAAGTGCTTCACTTAGAGGAAATCAGGGAATTGAAGATGGGCGGTCTGTTGGCTGTTAACAAAGGTTCCGAAACGCCGCCTACGTTCAATATCTTCGAATACAAACCCGAAAATACGATCAACGAAAAGCCGTTGGTTTTGGTAGGTAAAGGCGTCATGTTTGACACCGGCGGTTATTCCTTAAAAATCAGTGGAAACATGCTGACGATGAAATCTGATATGGCGGGTGGTGCAGCAGTTTTGGGAACCCTGGCGGCAGTGGCTGCCAATAAACTGCCGTATCACGTGATCGGTCTGGTGCCCGCAACGGATAATAAAATTTCAGCCAATGCTTTGGTGGTAGATGATGTGATCACCATGATGGACGGAACCACGGTAGAAGTTCAGAACACGGACGCGGAAGGCCGCCTGGTGCTGGCAGATGCACTCACGTATGCAAAGCGGTATGCTCCGGAACTCGTTATCGATCTGGCAACCTTGACCGGTGCCGCTGCCGCCATTACCGGAAGTTACGGAATTGCAGTACTGGGCACCGCGCAGGAAAAAATTGAAGAATTAAAACAAACCGGTGAACAGGTGTATGAGCGCCTGGTGCAACTGCCCCTTTGGAAAGAATACCGCGAATTGCTGAATTCTAAGATAGCAGACATTTCCAACCTGGGAGGTCCGGTTGGCGGTGTGAGTACTTCTTCAGCATTTCTTCAGCATTTTACGGATTACCCGTGGATTCACCTGGATATTGCCGGCCCGTCTTTCCTGAAGAAAGCCGAAGGCTACAAACAAAGTGGCGGCACCGGTGCCGGTGTACGTTTGCTGTTTGAATATATTAAACAACAATGTGAAGAGAAGAAATCATAGGAATTTTAATATAATTCACAGAAAATCGTCTGATTTTCAGCAGCAGCCGGCAGTTCTTGTCGGCTGCTGCCGTATAAAGCAGTGAAATACACTATCTTTGCAAAAATTTTGGGCTCGGAGTGTCCGGGTAACCCATTAATAATCTTTTTATTAAACAAATTTTTATGTCGAATATTGTCGCCATAGTCGGACGTCCCAACGTAGGAAAGTCCACACTGTTCAACCGTCTGCTGGAACGCAGGGAAGCCATTGTAGATGCCACTGCCGGCGTCACCAGAGACCGCCATTACGGCAAATCCGACTGGAACGGAGTTGATTTCACGGTGATTGACACCGGTGGATATGAGGTGAATACCGAAGACATCTTCCAGGAAGAAATTTCCAAGCAGGTTGCATTAGCCGTAGATGAAGCTACTTCGATTATCTTTATGATGAGCGTGGCAGATGGCCTTACCGATACGGACCGCGAGATTTATGAAATGCTGCGCCGGTCAAATAAGCCTGTCTATATTGTCGTGAACAAGGTTGATTCTGCCAAGGAAGAACTTGATGCTACGGAATTTTACCAGTTGGGTATAGAAAAATACTATACACTTGCCTCTGCCACCGGTTCGGGCACAGGGGAACTGCTGGATGATATCGTAAAAGGTTTCCCGACGACTGAATACAAGGATCCTTTTGAGGGCCTGCCTAAAATTACGATTGCCGGCCGTCCCAACGTAGGGAAGTCCACGCTGACAAACGCCTTGCTGGATGTTGAAAGAAATATTGTAACTGATATTGCCGGTACCACGCGGGATTCCATTGAAACATTATATAACAAATTCGGTCATGAGTTTGTGCTGGTGGATACCGCCGGGATGCGCCGGAAAGCCAAAGTAAAAGAAGACCTGGAGTTTTATTCGGTGATGCGTTCCATACGTTCCATTGAATATTCTGATGTGGTTATCATCATGGTGGATGCTACTCTTGGCTGGGAATCCCAGGATATGAATATTTTCGGGCTGGCGCAGAAGAACCGGAAAGGCATCGTGATTCTGGTTAACAAGTGGGATTTGGTGGAGAAATCAACCAATACCATGCGCGACTTTGAAAATGTAATCAAGGAGAGAATCGGACAGTTCACGGATATTCCTATACTGTTTATTTCCGCACTCACGAAACAGCGTATCCTGAAAGCAGTAGAAGTCGCAATGGAAGTGTACGAGAACCGCGCGAAAAAAATAAAAACTTCAAAACTGAATGAAGTGATGTTGCCGGTTTTCGAAAATACGCCGCCACCTGCGCTGAAGGGCAAATATGTGAAAATTAAATATTGTGTGCAGTTACCGACACCGAGCCCGCAGTTCGTATTCTTCTGTAACCTGCCGCAGTATGTGAAGGAACCCTACAAGCGTTTTACGGAAAACCAGCTTCGCAAGCATTTCGGGTTTACCGGTGTGCCGATTGAAGTATATTTCCGACAAAAATAAAACCTGCATCTTTTTATCATTTAAAAATAATTTATGACTACCGTTTTATCAGCAACTTCTTCCCTTGTTAATACCTGGATTAATGAACTTCGGAACGTGGAAATTCAGCAGGACAGATTGCGCTTTCGCCGTAATATGGAACGAATTGGGGAAATTGCCGCTTTCGAAATCAGTAAAAAGCTGGAATATAAAACGGTAGCCATTCAAACGCCGCTTGCGTCAGTGGAAGCGCAGGAAATTGCCGTGCAGCCGGTGATCACTACGATCCTGCGGGCAGGCGTACCGCTGTTTCAGGGCGTTCTGAATTATTTCGATGGTGCAGATTGCGGTTTCGTAGCCGCGTACCGTAAGCATGATGCCAACGATTATTTTTCCATCAAACAGGATTATCTGACGTGTCCCAATATTGAAGGCCGGCCGCTGATTGTTGCCGATCCGATGCTCGCCACCGGTGCCAGTTTAATTGAGGCGATTAAGGATTTACTGAATCACGGAACACCATCTCAGCTGCATATCGTGGTAGCGATTGCCAGCGAACTTGGTGTGAAAACCATTGAAGAAGCGTATCCTGAAGCGCATCTCTGGATAGGTGTTGTGGATCCGGAATTAACTGAGAAGGGATATATTTCTCCCGGGCTGGGCGACGCCGGCGATCTCTCGTACGGCGAAAAACTGCAGCGCTGATTAGTCCAGTGCCATCACGAGCACGCTGACTTTATTTTTTCCTTGTTCTAAAATTTCCCAGGCGATGGTACTCAGTGTATTGCCTGTCGTAAAAACATCGTCGATGAGCAGAATATGCTCGCCGCTGACCTTTTGCGTACAACTGAACAAATCCTGGCGCACACTTCGTTGTTCACGCTTCTTTTTTGCCTGCGCTTTTTTGTGAAAGTTTCTTTTTAATAAATTGTGGTCACAGGGAATTTTATAATGTCCCGACAGCGCATTGGCGAAGGAGTGTAGCTGATTGTAACCTCGTAATTTTTCTTTCTTCGGATGCAATGGCACGGTTACGATTCGTGTAGGAATATCATTTTTAAAATGAAGACGCTCGGTGACCCAGCCGGCCAGTAAGGCACCGACATCCGCCCGATGGTTATACTTCAGCTGATGGATTAACTTTCTGGCGATTCCTTCTTTCTCAAACTGCAATAAGGCAAAAGCATGGTGCACCGGAAACAGCAGGCGGCATTCTTCAGTAAAAATATTGGCATTGCCCCAGTTATGATGCAGAAAACTGATCTGCTGATAACACAAACCGCAAATTAAATCGCGACCGGAAATAATCCGACGGCATTCCAGGCAACGGTTCGGGAAGAAAGTGTTCAGTAAAAACATAACCGGCTATAATGGTGAAAGTTACGCTTTTTCTGCTAACAATATGTACAGCCGCAACCTGAAAGCCGGATTTTTCAATTCGCTGCAAATGTTATGGATCGTCCTTTAATCTTTATCTTTGCGCCATGATACGAATTACGAAAATATTCACCTTCGAAACCGCGCATGTGTTATACAATTACGATGGTAAATGTAAAAATATGCACGGCCATTCCTATAAATTGTTTGTGACTGTGAAAGGTGCGCCGATTAATAATCTGCAAGACCCGAAAAACGGCATGGTGGTCGATTTTGGTGATATTAAAAAGATCGTAAAAGAACATATTGTGAACATCTGGGATCACGCAGTTTTGTTGAACGGCCTTTCACCGCACCGCGAATTGGGTGAAGAGTTGCAGCGCCAGGGGCATAACGTTATTTATTGTGATTATCAGCCCACCTGCGAAAATATGCTGTACGCGATTGCTGATATCCTGCGCGAACGCCTGCCGGAAACTGTTTCCCTCGCATATCTGAAACTTCACGAAACCGAAAACTCGTACGGTGAATGGTTCGCAGATGAAAATCCTGTGTAAATATTTAATTTCTTATCAGCCGCTTTGTGCTATAAAATTCCTTTGATGACGATTGACCTGCAGCCCGGAAAGAAAGTATATTTCGCCAGTGATCAGCATTTCGGAGCGCCGACACCGGAAAAAAGCCGGCCACGCGAAGAAAAGTTTGTGCGCTGGCTGGATGAGATTAAAGACGATGCCCAGGTTCTCTTTCTCATGGGCGACCTGTTTGATTTCTGGCACGAGTGGAAATATGTAATTCCCCGCGGCTATGTGCGGGTGTTGGGCAAGCTTGCGGAATTGAAAGATCGTGGAGTGGAGCTGTACCTTTTTGTTGGCAATCACGACTTGTGGATGAAAGACTACTTTGAAACAGAAATCGGTTGCAAAGTTTATTTTGAAAAACAATATTTCATTATTAACGGCAAGAACTTCTTACTGGCACACGGCGACGGTCTGGGTCCCGGCGACAAAGGTTATAAACGGATGAAGAAACTTTTTACCAATCCGGTGGCGCAGTGGTTATTCCGGTGGTTTCATCCTGATTTGGCAATGCGCCTGGCAGTGTATTTTTCCACTAAAAATAAACTCATCTCCGGCGAAGAGGATAAAGCATTCCTTGGTGAAGACAAAGAGTTTTTGATATTATATGCGAAGGAAAAACTCAAAAACGAACAAATCGATTATTTCGTTTTCGGTCACCGCCATTTGCCGATGGTGTTGGATCTGAATGAAGGAGCGGCACAGTATATCAACCTGGGCGACTGGATTGGATACTTTACTTATGGCGTCTTTCAGCATAATTTTGAATTAAAGGAATACCGAGGCTAAAATCTGAATAGATGTTTTCTATCGGATTTGAAATCTTATAGCATTTGACGTGATACAGAAGGACAAAAAAATATCATGAAAAATTATTGACATTCTTCTTTGTTTGTTTTGTTCTTTTACCGTCCGCGCAAAAAACTTCCTGCCAGCTTTCCAGCCATATTCTCGATATTGGTAAAGGTCAGCCGGCACCCGGTGTACAGATTCAGCTCGAAAAAATGAATGAAACTTCCAAAACCTGGGCGGTAGTGGATCGTCGCGCAACTGATAAAAACGGCCGCGTAGGCGATTTCCTTCCTTCCACTGCGGATAATGCCGGGATTTATAAACTGACGTTTTTCACACAGCCTTATTTCCAGCAGCAGAAGACAGACAGTTTTTATCCCTATATCGAAGTTATCTTCAAAATAGCTGATGAGGCGCATTACCACCTACCGATCACGGTATCGCCCTACGGGTATTCTACCTATAGAGGAAATTAAAAAGGCATAGTTTATCTAAATGTTTTGATATCTGCCTTGGTTTTAGGAACTTTGCAGGACCTATTGCATGCATTCTTTTTTTAAAATTATAACCGACGCAGATTTCCGTGCGCATTGTCTGGAAACCTTTGAATATCAATATAAAAACGTTGGTGTTTACCGTAAATTTGTGGATTATTTACAGATAGATCCGGCAGGTATTAACCAAGTGGAAGAGATTCCGTTTCTCCCGATTGAAATGTTTAAAAAACATCAGATTACGGACGGGTCTTTCACTTCGGATCTGTACTTTCAAAGTTCAGGCACCACACAACAGAATTTGTCCAAACACTATATTGCAGAGCCGGCTTTGTATGAGGAAAGCATTGTGCAGAGCTTTTCCCGGTTTTTAGGCAAACCGTCCGACTATATTTTTTTAGGGCTGTTGCCGAGTTATCTGGAAAAGCAGCATTCATCATTGATTTATATGGTGAATCACCTGATGAATATCTCCGGCAAACCCGAAAATGGTTATTATTTATACAACCATGCGGACCTGTTCGAGATACTGAATCAGCTGGCGGCAGAAAAGAAAAGAGTGATTTTATTTGGTGTTTCCTTTGCGCTATTGGATTTTATGGAAGCGCTGCCGGCAGAGTTGCCGTACAACCCGGAACTGACGGTCATCGAAACCGGCGGAATGAAAGGCCGCAAGGAAGAAATGACCAAAGATGAGTTGCTCAGTATGTTGCAGAAAGGTTTAGGTACGGAACGGATTTTCTCGGAATATTCGATGACAGAACTTTTGTCGCAGGCGTATTCTTTGGGAGGGAATGTGTATCAGTGCCCGCCCTGGATGCGTATTCTGATCCGGAATACCGAAGACCCTTTTTCCTATATGCCCGCCGGACGAAACGGTGCGGTGAATATTATCGATCTGGCCAACCGCCATTCCTGCAGTTTTATTGCGACACAGGATTTAGGTAAAATTACGGGCGGCAGCGGCTTGCAGCAGGAGTTTCAGGTGATGGGACGAATTGATCATTCCGATATCCGCGGGTGCAGCCTGCTGGTTTCCTGAGAATTTATTATGATGTTAAAAGTAGAGGAACTTACCTACAACTATATTTGCACCTTTTGCGATTTCGAGAAAGATGTCGTTCTGACCAATCATTTCCATTCTGATTGGGAAGCAGATATTCTCGTTATTGGCGAAGACGGATGCAGCCACGAAATTGAAATTAAACTGTCGCGTGCTGATTTTAAAAATGATTTCAAAAAGAAATATGAGCACCACCAGACCGGCCAGAAATTTTTGAAACACGACAAGATCGCATGTGGTGACTATCCGTGTAATAGTTTTAGTTTCCTGATTCCGCAGGGAATGGTGGAAGCAGACGAAATTCCGCCGTATTGCGGCATTATTGAATTTTATCACAATCCCGATGCCTGGGAAACCAGTTTCCACGTGGTGCGGCCGGCCAAAACGGTGCACGGAGATTCGTTCTGGACTTTGTTTGATAAAGATTTAATGTTGAGAACGATGGCGCGCAATTTCTTTTACAAAAAACTCGAAGCGAAAGGACGGTTTGAAGAACTTATTCTTCCACCGAAAGCTTCCATGAAAAAGTAGGAGTTTGCTTCGGTACAGGATTTGGCGCTTTTGGATTTTTACTTAAATTCGGTTTATGAAATTATCTAAAGGCAAACTGTTTCTGATTGTTTTCGCAGCATTTATCATTTTACTGATCGTGGGGCTGTTGTTTAAACCATCTGCACCCGGCGCGTTGAGCCCGATGCTCATTTTCGGAATGCTGGTCGTGGGCCTGGTGCTCGGCGGTGTGATTGTGTATTTAATCGTGCGCAACATGAAACCGGAGGCACCTGCGGTTCGCGTGGAATCGCACACGCTGGCGGAAAGCTTACGAAAAGTTTTTAAAGTTGTTACGGCAGAAGGCCAGTTCAGCGCAATTTATAATTACGAAGACACCACGAAACTGCTGAAGTTTATTCCTTCCAAAAAGAAAGCACTGGTGATCGTGGAAGCTAAAGTTTTGATTGGTTATGACTTTGAAAAGCTGAAATGGGAACTGGATTCCGAACAGCAACATGTCAGGTTGATTCATTTTCCGCCGCCGGAAATTCTTTCCACCGAAACCGATTATAAATACTATAATATCGAAGAACAGTTTTTCAACCTGTTCAGCCGCGAAGATCTTTCGAATATTCAGAATAACGGCAAAAAGCAGGTAATTGAGGCAGCCAAACAGTCACGGCTACCCATGGTTGCGGCGGAGCAGATGCGTACTTTGCTGACGGAGCTTCTGTCGGCGAAAGGACTTTCTTTGCAGAATCCTGAATTGATATCGTCGGCGGCAGCGCCGCAGGCGCTGCCGCCGACAAGTCCTGCTGAATCCTAAGCCGGTGTGTGTTCCAGATAATCAGCCAGCACTTTCATTTGCTGCTCATTTCCGATCTGTACCAGTTTTTCATATTTCACAGGATTATCCAAAGCATATACTTTCTGACTCACGCGGTTTGCCGCTTTTATCAGTCGCGGAAAAACGCGAAAAGGAGCAGCAGGTTTTGGAATTTCCAGGCGCCTGTTAACTTCCGGGTCCAGTAAAAACCAGTTCATGCTCTGGTGCAGGTTTCGGAGCATGCTGCGCTGAAACCGGTATTTGTAAATGGTGTTTTCCATATTCTCATCAAGGAGCGCGCGGGCCAGTTGCGCGGCATCGGCATCGGCGTGGTCCTGCAAGGTGGCCCACCAGTAGAACTGCTGTGTAGCTGTTTGCCGGTCTTCCGGAATAAACGCTGCCGGTATTCCCAGCTGATAGCCGATGTGTTTCCACAAATGAAATAATCCTTTTTCTTCGGTTGCGGAGATGTGCAGCCCAAGCTTTTTCAGACCCTGCATAAATACGAGAGAAAAACCGGTGTAGGTAGCAATCATATCCCAAAGGTTAATCGGTTCACCCCAGGCTTCGTAATTCCAGTCGGGCAGGCGCTTGCGGATTTCCAGCCGCGCGTAGGAATGCATCAGCCGGGTGCGGACCAGCAGTTCAAATGTGCGGGGATTCTGCTGTGCGTCCTCGCGGGTGACATGAACCCAGAATTCAAGGGTGTCTTTCAAACGCTTGACCGCTCCCTTTTTCAGGGCACCGGTCATGACAAGCGGTTTGGCAAGGTTTGCAAAATCATAGCCACCCATCAGTGAAAAGTCGCGCAGAATGATGAGCGCATTTGTACCGGCGCGCATGCACAGCCGGGCGCCTGCTTTGGCCAGCTCCGGCTGATACCACTGTGGTAATGCGCGCATCTGTTGCAGCATGGTGGTGAGTGCCTCAGGAGTTTCAGCGGTCGGGTTCTGAAGGGCGCTGCTGATGAGTTTTTCGGCTTCTTTGAAAGGCATCCGGTGATAGGTTTGCCGGACCACCTCATCGCCCAATTCATCTACCGAGTGATAGAGCGGACTATAGCGGCTGAAAATTTCCGCGTTTGGCTGAACCTGTGCCTGAACCAGAAGCTCCTGGCCGTTTCCCTGTTGCCAGAATTGCTGAAAGTGCGGTGAATGCTGAAATTTCGGAGTGATCATACGGGGTTGATGGCTGCAATTTTTGAGCCGTTGCAGCAAGGTAAAAACTTCCCTGCAATAGGGATTGCAGCGGAAATCCCGGACCGGCCGACGGCAGGAGGACGGGAGGAATTGTAGTGTAAAGCCCGACCCGCGCGTCGGCACCCGCGCAGGCGAGGGGATTGCCCAAATAAAAAACCTCCCACGGAAGCGGAAGGTTTATTCTTATATGTTTCTTGTCTATAAAGAAGCTGAATGCACGAGCAGATCGGCCAGTTTGTTGGAATAACCCATTTCGTTGTCATACCAGGAAACCACTTTCACGAAGTTTGGTGACAGCATGATTCCGGCATCTTTATCAAACACGGAAGTTCGTTTTTCACCCACGAAATCCTGAGAAACTACGGCATCTTCGGTATATCCCAAAATTCCTTTCAGGTCACCTTCTGCTGCATTTTTCATAGCTGCGCAGATTTCCTCGTAGGAAGTTGCTTTTTCCAGACGAACGGTTAAGTCCACCACAGAAACGTCTACGGTCGGTACGCGGAATGACATCCCGGTGAGCTTACCGTTCAGCGAAGGAATTACTTTTCCTACTGCTTTGGCAGCACCGGTGGAGGAAGGGATGATATTGTTCAGTGCAGAGCGTCCGCCTCTCCAGTCTTTCATGGAAGGCCCGTCTACTGTTTTTTGGGTAGCGGTGGTAGCGTGTACGGTAGTCATCAGTCCTTCCACGATGCCGAAGTTATCATGAAGTACTTTGGCTACGGGTGCCAGACAGTTCGTCGTACAGGAAGCGTTGGAGAAGATTTTGATATCATCCGTCAGATCCTTATGGTTTACGCCCATTACGAACATTGGGGTATCATCTTTGGAGGGAGCAGACAGAACTACTTTTTTTGCACCGGCGTTAATGTGTGCCTGCGCAGCTTCCTTGGACAGGAATAAACCGGTAGATTCCACGATGTATTCAGCACCTACCTCGTTCCATTTCAGGTTGTTTGGGTCTTTTTCTGCAGTTACGCGGATTCTTTTTCCGTTCACGACCAGGTCATTTCCTTCCACGGAAACGTCTCCTTTAAACTCTCCGTGCACAGAGTCATACTTCAGCATGTAGGCCATATACTCAGCGTTGATCAGGTCATTGATCCCCACTACTTCGATATTGTCGCGCTCAGCCATTGCTCTGAACACGAGGCGGCCGATACGCCCAAATCCGTTAATTCCTACTTTGATTGTTGACATAATTTTTAGTTTAAAATTAGATGTATTTAAATAGCCAGGATTTCTGATATTTTTAAAAGTTCCTGATCGAGTTCGTTATGTTTTTTAATAGCTTCCACGATGGGCGTGAACACCAGTCTGTTGGATTGCATCCCCGCCATGACATTGGATTTGCCCTGCATTAAACCGATGACAGCGCCGTAGCCCAGGCGGCTGGCGAGTACACGGTCGGCACAACTGGGAGAACCGCCGCGCTGCATGTGCCCCAGTACGGCCACACGAATGTCATAATCCGGGAAGCCGGCCTGTGTCGCTTTCGCGATATCATAAATGCTGCCCAGTTGCTCCCCTTCGGCCACCACGACAATGCTGGAGGCTTTGCCTGCTTTTTCAGCACGCTCAAAAGTGGCAAAAAGATCCTCAATGCTGTCTTTGCGTTCGGGAATCAGGATGTCTACCGCACCGGTGGCCATGCCGCTGTTCAGTGCAATGAAACCGGCGTCGCGGCCCATGACTTCCACAAAGAAAACTCGGTTATGCGAGGTTGCTGTGTCACGAATTTTATCAATGGCTTCCATCGCGGTATTGAGCGCAGTATCATAGCCGATGGTATTATCAGTGCCGAAAATGTCATTATCAATGGTTCCCGGTACGCCGATGACCTTGATACCGAATTCTTCGCTGAAAACATTGGCACCTTTAAAGGTTCCGTCACCACCGATGCAGACCATGCCATCAATGCCGTGTTTCCGGCAATTTTCAAACGCTTTTTTGCGTCCTTCGTAGGTTTTAAATTCTGCGGAGCGGGCAGATTTCAGGATGGTACCCCCTTCGGAAATAATATGTTTCACAGAGCGCGGGCCCATCTTAATAAGGCTGTCCGTCATCAGGCCGTTGAAGCCTTCACGAACGCCATAACAATCGATTTTGTAGTGGCTCGCCGTGCGGACCACGGCGCGCAGCGCGGCATTCATGCCCGGTGCATCACCGCCGGAAGTAAGAACTACAATCTTTTTGACTGCACTGTTTTCCATAGAAAAAAAATTCAGTGCGAATTTACGAAATATCGGTCAATAAAACCCTGCGCTCGCCAGCCATCTTTGTTTCGTTTATTTTCAGACAAAATACCATAAGAGATCGGGTCTAGATTTTTCTGGGCCAAGGTTGGTATAATTTTGTATTTTTGCGGCATGTGCGTAAAAAAGGATTACAGGAAATACTCGGCGATGCTGTTTGCAGCGCTGTATCTTTTCGTGGCCCTTTTCTCGCAAAATTTCCATGAGCACGGCAGTGGTGCGGTGCTGAAAGATTTGCAGCTCCGCGGTACGGAAAAGAAGTACAAAACTACTACTGATTTTGCGTACTCGGATTGTTTGTCCTGCCACCTGCTGCACGACGCGAAATTCATTCCAAGCTTTGGCGCGCCTTTCGAAATCTTTACATCTGTTTCCTTTGCGCAGGATTTTAGTTTACAATCCAGTTTCTGGGCTGCCGTTTCGCAGCACCCCTATCCGGCGCGCGGGCCACCGGCATATTTCATTTAATTTTTTCGTTGAAAGGACGGCTTGTACATTGAGCTTTGTCCTGTTTCACCTTTTTACTGTTTAAAAATTATTAAATGAAATTTATATTTAGTTTCACGGCGCTGCTTTGTGGTTTATGGATGCAGGCGCAACAAACTTTTACCGTCCGCGGAAAAATCCTGGACTATCACGATAAAATTCCACTCAAAGAAGCACGCATTTCGCTGGCCGGCAAACAAACCCAAAGCGACAATTCCGGCTCCTTCACCTTTAAAAAAATTCCTGTCGGCGCTCACAACCTGCAGGCAACGCACCCTTCCTGCGAACCCTACCTGGAAACACTGAACGTTCATGCGGATCTGGAAATAACGATCCAGATGGAACATCATGTGGAAGAGATCGAAACCATTACGCTGCACATCCCGCACAAAAATGCCAATTCATTGATCGTTAAAACACTTGACCGGCAGGAGATTGAACGCAATACAACCGAGAATCTCGGAAACGCGCTAAGTTCCTTATCCGGTGTGGGCGCACTGAAAACCGGTAACCAGATTTCCAAACCGATAATTCATGGACTGTATGGAAG
This sequence comes from Chryseobacterium salipaludis, assembly GCF_022968825.1. Taxonomy (GTDB): domain Bacteria; phylum Bacteroidota; class Bacteroidia; order Flavobacteriales; family Weeksellaceae; genus Kaistella; species Kaistella salipaludis. Next base: position 327,643 of record NZ_JALHKS010000001.1, on the reverse strand, counting down.
TCGTGTGCCGATCATCAGCAATGGTGTGAAGCTGGCCGAGCAGGAGTGGGGCGTGGAACATGCGCCGAATGTGGACATCAATCATTATGACCATCTTGATGTCATTAAAGGAGCCTCTGCACTGAAATACGGCAGTGATGCGGTAGGCGGTGTGGTGGTGCTGGAGCCGTCTGTGTTCAAGAAGCGCGACACACTGCAGGGAAATGCGAAATTTTCGGGGATTTCTAATGGTCGCGGCGGTGCGCTGGCGCTGGATGTACTGAAAACCTGGGAAAACGGTTGGGCAGTGAAAACGGCCGGGGGCTACCGCAAAACAGGAGACCTGAAAACGCCTGATTATTACTTAATGAATACCGGCGCGGAACAACAGTCGCTTGCCTTCACGGTACAGAACAATTCTTTCCTGCAGGGAATTTCATTTGATTATACACTGACGGCGCAGGAAACCGGCATCTACCGCGGCTCCGACCTGGGAAATCTCGAAGATTTTTATAAAGCCCTGACTTCTGATATTCCTCTGTACACCGGTCATTTTTCTTATAAAATTCAGAACCCGAAGCAGGAAGTGCAGCATCATATTGCCAAGATTTCTGCCTTCCGCCGTCTGGAGAAATTAGGAAAGGTTTCCTTGGATTACAGTTTTCAGTATAACCACCGCAAGGAATACGACATCCGCCGTGGTGAGCTGGCTCAATTGCCTTCGCTGGATCTGGAACTTTTTACTAATCAGCTGCGGTTGAATGATTTGATCGAGAGGGCAAAATGGAGCCTGGAAACCGGTCTGGATTTTAAATATCAATACAATTACTCTACGCCCGAAACCATGGCGCGCAGGTTGGTTCCGAACTACGAACAATACGGTGGCGGGGCCTATGCTATTGGTAAATATAAAATTTTGCCGAAAATTACCGCAGAAGCCGGTGCCCGGTATGATTATACAAAGTATCAGGTGAATAAATGGTATGACCTGAGTGACTGGGAGCGGCAATATGCCGAACGTTTCCCGGCGTTTTACCGTCGTACGGAAGGAAACCGCGTGTTCACGCAGCCGGAACTTACTTTTAATCATGTTTCTTTTAATGCTGGAATCGATTATCAGCCAGTTCCGGAACTGGATATTAAATTAAACTATGCCCACGTGGGGCGAACGCCTAATGTCGCGGAATTGTTTGCAGACGGTTTGCACCATTCGGCAGCAGTGATCGAGCGCGGTGATCTTTCCCTAAAGAAGGAAGACGGACACCAGCTTAATCTTAATATCGATGCCAAAATCAATGTGCTGGAAGGTGCGCGGTTAAGTTTCAATCCTTATGTATTCCGGACCCATAATTTCATAACGGAAGTGCCGGTGGATATTCAGAATACCATTCGCGGTGTATTTCCGGTGTGGGCGTATCAACAGGTAGAAGCCAAGATGTACGGACTGGATGCAGACTTGTCGCTCGAGATAACGCCGCAGCTAAAGTATCAGGGAGCCTTTTCTTACTTATACGGTCAGGATCTGAGCAACGACCAGCCACTGATATTAATGTTGCCCACCAATTTTAATAACAGCCTGGAATTTAAAAATGAACAGCTGAATAATTTATTTATAAAAGTTCAGCAGCAAACCGTCTTAGGGCAAGACCGCTTTCCGGTGTACAATCCGACCGTTACTGTTTTTGAGAATGGGGAGCAAGCCGAGAAAACACTTGATCTGTCAACACCGCCGCCGGCTTATACTTTATGGTCTGTACAGGCAGGAGCGGATATTGCAAAAAACTTTTCTGTGATGCTGAATGTTCACAATGTTTTTAACACGAAATACAAAGACTACTTAAACCGCCTTCGTTATTTTTCCTACGATACGGGCAGAAACGCAATACTTACCTTACACTATAAATTTTAATTAAAATGCGACAAGCTTATATATACAGATTTTTAATGCTGCTGTTTTCAGCATGGGTACTTGTGCAGTGCAGCCGCGCTGATGAAGAAGATGATGTGCTCTCTCAGGAAGATATTTCCAATATTATTCTGGTGGTGAAAGACGAACTGACCGGTGTGGCAGAAACTTATAATTACACCATGAATGCGCCTGTGCAGCCGGAAATCAAACTGAAGAACGGACGAAACTATATCGTTCGTGCTGTTTTCCTGAATGGCAATGAGGACGAAACCGAAAGTATCATTGAAGCGAAAGAAGAACATTTCCTTTTGTACCGTTTTGAGCAGTCTGAAATTGAACTGGAACGGCTGGATGATGAAGAAAGCACCCGGAACGATGGAGCACGCCTGGGCCTGAAAACGCGTTGGAATATAATTAATGTAGCAAATGGCGCCAAACCGCAGCTCGTACTCACTTTAGTGCATGATCCGATGTCGGTTTCCGAAACAAAGGAGGGTGCAACTTACGGAACGGTGGAGGGAGGCGAAACCGATGCGCTGGCAGTTTTCAGTCTGAAGGTACAACCGTAAGTTCAGAGGAAGTCTTGCACCGTTTCCCACTCAATTAAAAAAAATTACTATTTTTGCAACCTAAATTTTGAATAAATTACCATGAACGTTACAGCGACTCAGCATGATGATGTAAGTGCATTACTTACAGTAACTTTAGAGAAATCCGATTATAAAGATAAAGTTGAAAAACAACTGATCAACTACGCTAAAAATGCACAGGTGCCAGGTTTCCGTAAGGGGAAAGTGCCATTGAGCATGGTGCGTAAGCAGTACGAAGCAGGCATTGCTTTCGAAGAAATCAATAAGCAGGTTTCTGAGGCGCTGAATAATTATGTAAACGAGCATAAACTGCGTCTGGTAGGTCAGCCTGTACCACAACCAGTGGATGAGCTGAACCACAATGCGGAACAGCTGACAGTTGCTTTCGAGATCGGATACGAACCGGATTTCACCGTGGATCTGAGCCAGTACGAAGCACCGCATTATAAAGTGGAAGCTTCTGACAAGGAAATCAACCAAAGCATCGAAAACATGCAGAAGCGTTTCGCAGAACAGCAGCCACAGGATGCAATCGGTGACGATTCTCACGTAGCACTGGAAATCAGCCAGGTGGTAGAAGAAGGCGCTGAAGGTGAACATCACCACGCTCCGAAAAACGTAACCATTGATTCTTCTAAAAAAGAGGCTTTCCAACTGGTGAAAGATCTTAAAATGGATGGTTCCGTGAAAGTATCTAAAGAAGAACTTCAGAAAAATGAAGAGCTGGCCAAAGAGCTGGGCTTCAGTAAAGAAGAAGTCGAGCATCTTCACCACGATGAAATCGAAGTGAAGGTGAAGGATTTTTATGGTCTGAAGCTCGCTGAGTTAAATCAGGAACTGTTCAACAAAGTATATGGTGAAGACACCGTGAAGTCTGAAGAAGAACTTCGCGAAAAAGTGAAAACGGAGCTCGATGAGTATTTCCAGCAGAATGCAGATGTACACTTCGTAAACCAGATTCTTGCTCAGATCAATGAGAAAGAAGAGGTGAAACTGCCGGAGACTTTCCTGGTAAAATGGTTAGTACACAGCAACGAGCAGGTACAGACAGAAGAGCAGGCGAAAGAAATCCTGGAAGCAGAAAAGAATCAGCTGAAAAACCAGATTCTGGAAGGTAAGCTGATGAATGACAATGATATCCAGATTGATTATGCCGATGTTCTGGCGCAGGCTGAGCAACTGGTACGCAACCAGCTGGCGATCTACGGAATCCACCATTTGCCGGATGAAGAAGTTCAGAAGTACGCAGTGGAAATGCTGAAAGAGCAGGAGCAGGTTCGTCAGATTTCATCTGAGGTTGCCATGGCTAAACTGAAAGACGTGATCCTGGAAAAAGCCAAGAAAAACGAAACAGCCATTTCCCACGATGAATTCCTGGAGGAACTGAAAAAGTAAGATTGTCGCTTTATATATTAAATTCCGCTTTGCCTGTGCAGAGCGGAATTTTTTTTGGCGTGTTGACGGAGTTGGTTTCTATTCTGAATAAAAAAATCTGCTCCGGTTACGGGGAGCAGATTTATTAAAGGGAAATATTTGCTTAAATATTACTTTTTAAAAAGCTATAAAATCAAAACTTAAAATCATTAATATAAAAGTTGTGAATCAGATATCGCTCCAGTTCTTTCAGCTGCCGGTCGGTGATGAAAAGTTCCAGTGTCACCATCATTTCGCCCGGTTCTTTTTCTAACTGAATCTGATAACCGCGTTTTGAGATTTTAATCAGGTCTGCAACAATCGCCTGTTTTTGATCAAAATGTTCCGGCAGCAAGCTGAACTTTAAAATTTTATTATGATGCTGCGCCAGGAAATGACGCGTTAAAATTTTAGATAAATAAATAACAATCAGTGCTGAAATCAGAAAGGTAAAAGCGATATAAATTTCACCAAAACCAATGGCAAGCCCTACTGCGGCCGCAATCCAGATGATGCCCGCCGTGGTTAAGCCATACACGTTAAAACCTTCTTTAAAAATAACACCAGCGCCCAGAAAGCCAATGCCGCTGACAACATACGATGCAATCCGCGTCGGATCACCAGAGCCAGACATCTTATAAGATAAAATGGCAAACAGGGTAGAACCCAGGCAGATAACGGTAATCGTTTTCAGGCCGGCGGACTTGTCTTTCATTTCCCTTTCGAAACCCAGGATCAGGCCGGCGACCAGTGCGATCACTGCCTTGTACATATCCATCATTTCGAAATGTTCCGACATCTTATTTTTTTTATTTAAAGATACATTTTCTTTAAGATGAGAATTCACGCTTCCATTCCTCCGCCGCTTCGGTAAGCGTCTGGTAAAATTCTTCACCGTATTTGCGGATGAGTGGTGTTTTTACAAATTTATAAATCGGCACCTGCAGTTCTTTGCCCAGTGCACAAGCATCACTGCAAATTTCCCACCGATGATAATTAAGTGCGGAAAAAGTGCGGTACACATCCACGCGAATCGGATACAGATGACAGGAAATGGGTTTTTGCCAATCAACTGCACCGGCCTCGTACGCCTTTTCAATTCCGCATTTGGTCACACCGTTTTCATCAAAGATAACATACGCGCATTCCCGGCCGGCGACCATCGGAGTTACGTAATCACCATCATTCGGATCCAGCGTCCAGGTTCCTTGTTCTTCCAGCGCAGCCACGCCTTCCGGGCGGAGGTATGGTTTTACCTGATCGAAAATACGATCCAGAATCACCGTCTCTTCTTTATCCAGCGGAGCACCCACATCACCTTCCACACAGCACGCGCCTTTGCAGCGGCTCAGGTTACACACAAATTCCTCGGTAAAAATGTCCTCGGAAATCAGTTTATCGTCAATTTGAATCATGTTCAGTAAAAATTAAAATAAGAAGAAAGTTTAAATAAAAGCAGGCAGCCGATAATCAGCCATAAACCTGCCTCCCGAACCCAGTATTTTTTCGCAAAACGAAGCATACGGCTCAGGATGATGGACGCCGGCAAAGCCAGCAGTAAAAGATATTCGTAAGTCTTGCCCATATACAGCACAATGGTAATCAGCTGCGCTACGGAATACACAAGCAGAAAAGTATATTTAAAACGGCTGGACGGGCTTTTTCTGTTATAAAACCGAAAGTGGTCGCCTACTGAATGCAACAGTAAAATCAGGATTGGGCTGAGCCACCATAAATAACCGAAATTTTGTGTAAAGGTAAATTTACCAAACGGAAAGTAGGCAGTGTCCCAACTGCCAAGATGCAGAAAATAAGCAATGCTAAAATAGGAAAGCGCCACGAGCACGATGCCTAAGAAAAACTGCCCGAGCTGTCTCCCGATATTCGTGCCGGTGGCCACAATATGAAAGAGTACAAAGATAAACATAGGCCAGGTTGTCGGCAGAAAAATAAAATTTAAAGCCAGCAGTGCTCCGACCAGTAAATAAGAATTATTCCGCACGGAGAGGTTATCTGCCGTCAGCTGAAGTAAAATAATGGCATTTGTAAATAGGGATACCGCAATGCCAATATCTAGGTCGCCGGGGTAAAGGGCAAAAATGAAAAAGGTGTAAAGAAAGAGTGGTAGATGCGTCTGATAGTTCAGCGCCATCGCGTGAAAACAGAAATACCCGAGTGCTACGCCCAGGAATGTGATCATAGCTGAAATAATGTCCAGCGTGTTGTAATCCAATATATTAAAGCTAATGACGATTACCAGAAGCACCCCGATATAGACCGGTATTGAAAAAATATTGCTTTCCTTGGAAAGTAATCGAAACATTTTACTTAAATTTGTGCAAAGTTAAAAATTAAAAAAGGAAAATAATGACGGCATTCTGGTTATTCTTAAGCGGTGTTTTCAAGTGGGCTTTTGGATTTTTTGATGCATTTGGATATGTAATCAACTGGATTTTGTTTATCGTGGGAAGCATCCTGTTCTGCTATTGGTGCTGGGTACTGGTGGCTAAGCTGGGCGGAAATAAGGATAAAGAATACCATTCACCAACAGAAGGTCATCACCCGTATTATGATCCCCGTATTTATAATAAGGAAAATAAATAATTGATACGTTTTTCATCGAACGGTAAAAATCCCGGAGTGTTTTCGCTCCGGGATTGTTATTTTATGATAAGATGTCAAATTATTTATCCTGTGTATGAACGGGAATCACCAAAACCGGCACCGGCGAACGGCGGGTCAGTTCTTTGGTCAGGCTACCTACGAAAACATCATACATATTGCTACGTCCGTGGGAACCCATCACAATATAGTTTGCATCCTTTTCTTTGGCATATTCCAGGATTACATCGCCGGCGACACCTTGTTTCAGCAGATGTTCGCAGTCAATTCCCTGGGCAATAATGCGCTGCTCCAGTTTATTAAGCTCCATCAGCTCATGCTTGATTTCATTTTCTTCCACCTCCGGGAAGTACTGGAAACCCATATCACCAATAGCAAAACCAATATCAGAAGGAGCGACGTGAATCAGGCAGATTTTGCCGTTGGTTTCTCTGGCGAAGCGAAGTGCGCCGTCTACCAGCTTTTCTGTAGCATCCGAGAAATCAACCGGAAGAATAATATGTACCATAGCCTTACATTTTTTTAGTTTCTTAAAAGTACACATTTATTCGGTTATCCGAAAATAAACTGGGCTGATATAATTTCAGAAATATAAGCATTCAAAATCCTTCGCTAAATGTGACTGTATTAAGAGTAAAGAAGTGGATAAGTATTGGTGAAAAAAATTAGTCAGCTCAGGATGCTTTCTGCAGGTCGAGCGGTTGCTATTGTTTATTGAAGGTATATTAGATCGAAAAAATTATAAAATATTGATGTCCAGCATCTTCTTTTCTTCCAGGTAAGCCTGCAGGCGGTCTTTTTCATTGACTTTGCCCACCCCTTCCGGAGTGCCGGTAAAAATTAAATCTCCGGTTCGTAATGTAAAATATTGCGACACGAAAGCGATGATATCATCAAAGCCAAAAATCATGTGCCGCGTGTTTCCCAGCTGCACTTCATCTTTATTAATAAGTAAAGAAAAATTCAGGTTTTTCAGGTCGTAGTCATTTTTATCATAGAAGGCGCCGACGACGGCAGAACCATCGAAACCTTTCGCCAATTCCCACGGCAATCCTTTGCTCTTCAGTTTACTTTGCAGATCACGCGCAGTGAAATCAATTCCTAAGCTTATTTCGTCGTAATGCTTGTGGGCATTTTCTTTTTGTATGTATTTCCCGCCTTTGGAAATCTTCAGTACCACTTCCAGTTCGTAATGAATTTCCTGTGAAAATTCGGGGATATAAAAATCGCTTCCTTTTAAAACCGCAGTATCCGGTTTCATGAAGATGACGGGATTCTCCGGTATTTCATTTCCCAGTTCGCGCGCATGTTCCGCGTAGTTTCTTCCGATGCAAATTATTTTCATGTATAGTTTTTTTTATGGTTTTAAAACCGGCCGCGCAGCTGAATGGCGGTCAGCACTCTTTTTGTGTACAGCGGGAAATCAGCATTCTGCAGCCAGCCGAAATAGCCCAGGTCTTTTTTAAAGACATCTGCCACACGCTGGTTACGGTACTTTCCAAAAGAGAATACCTCAAATCCCTCGGCGTCATAGCCTATAAAACCGGCGAGGTCCGCACATTTCTGGTGATAAGAAAACTCGCTGAGCCCGGCTGTGTCTTTTGGCAAGTCCGGGTAGTGGCCAACCTGGGCGTCCAGCACTTCGAAAGTTGCCAGTACATCTGCTTCCGCAGAGTGGGCGTTTTCCAGCGTTTTACGGCAGTAGAACTGGTAGGCCGCCGTCAGGTTACGGGGTTCCATTTTGTGGAAAATGGTTTGTGCATCAATGAGTTTATATTTGCTTAAGTCAAAATCATGACCGGCGCGCAGTAGTTCTTCAGCCAGAACCGGAACATCAAAACGATTGCTGTTAAAACCCGCCAGATCGGAACCCTGAATCATTTCCAGAACTTTAGGGGCAATTTCCCGGAAAACGGGCGAGTCGCGTACGTCGTCATCGCTGATGCCGTGAATGGCGGTTGATTCGCGAGGAATCGGCATCTCCGGGTTCACACGCCAGGTCCGGCTTTCGCGCGAGCCATCAGGAAATACTTTGAGAATACAGATTTCTACGATGCGGTCTTTGCTGATTTGCGTCCCGGTTGTTTCCAGGTCAAATGTGCACAGCGGTTTATGTAAATGTAAATTCATGATACGGTTTAAAGTTGTTTCTGGAACGCGAGCGAAACCAGAATATAATAAAGCACAGCCAGCGGAATTGCGCTCGTTTTAAAGAGGATCAGCAGTACGATAATGCCTGCCAGCAGCGCCAGTTTCGGATAATTGTCCTGCAGTTTCAGGGATCGGAACTTTAGTGAAATCATTTTTACCGGACTGACCAGCAAAAGTGAGCAGACAATGGATAAGAAAATAAGTAACAGCGGGCTTGCAAATAAAAATGAAAATGAACTGCTTTCCTGCCAGGCATAGTATAACCCAAAAAGAAGCAGGGTATTGGTAGGTGTATTCAGGCCTTTAAAATAATAAGTTTGTTCGTCGTCCAGATTAAAGATGGCTAAACGTAAACATGAAAATAAGGTAACTACCAATCCGATATACTGTATTGGAAATCCGAGATCAAAGCCGGAAATATTGTTCCCGAACGGTTCCAGTGCCATGTACATCACCATGCCCGGCAGCACGCCGAAACTCACCATATCCGCCAGTGAATCCAGCTGCACACCGAGCGCAGAATTAGCTTTGAGTGCGCGCGCGACGAAGCCGTCAAAAAAATCAAGCACCAAAGAAATCACCAGGCAAAGGGCCGTAATCGCATATTCTCCGCTAAGAAGATGAATCACGCCGATGCTGCCAGCCAGCAGATTTCCAAGCGTGAGCACATTGGCGAGATTGTTTCGTACAAAGTTCATGTGGGCAAAAGTACGTTTTTTCTGCATTCGGCTGTATGCATGGGCGTGGGCAACCGCCGCAGATTTTATTGTAATTTTGCAGGCTTATTATTGCAACGTATGATGTTGAAAAACAATCTGAGAGTCAGCGAATGGTGCGCGCTTCTGTACCGGCTGCTGCTCGTTTATTTTTTCTATCAGGCTGCCCGCCTTATTTTTTATTTTTATAATCAAAATCTAATCCCGGTCTCCGGCGTCGGCGAATACCTGAAACTGGCGTATTATGGGATTGCGTTTGATACAACGGCCATTCTGTATGTGAACGCTTTGTTTATATTGCTGAGCGTGTTGCCTTTAACAGTTAATACCAGACACGGCTATCAGAAGTTCTTGTTCTGGCTTTATTTTATTACCAACTCAATCGCTTTCAGTCTTAATTTCGGCGATGTTCTATATTATCCGTTTTCACAGGCGCGCCTGACGACGGCTGCGCTGAGTGTGGCACAGAATGAAACCAATATTGCCGGTGTTTTTTTAGCTTCTGTGCTGTCGCATCCGCTGGTGCTTTTATTATATGTCGGCTTGCTGGTGCTTTGGATTTGGTTGTACAAAAAAGTGAAAGTGACCGCAGGTCTGCCCCGCAAACTGCTTCCGTATTTTCTTTCGAGTATCGTGGGACTGGCGCTCACTGCTTTGCTGGCCGTCGGCGGAATACGAGGTGATTTTAAACATTCCACCAGGCCCATCAACCTTGTGGATGCAAACAGGCATGTGGCACAGCCGGCGCAGGGCAATCTGGTTTTAAACAGTGTATTTTCTTTTTTCAGGACTTTGGGAAGTAATAATTTTAAGGAAGTTCATTTCGTGGATGATTCTTTTATTGAGGAATACATTAAACCATATAAACAATATCATCGCGAAGTGCCGCAGCCGAAACCTAATGTGGTCATTTTTATTCTGGAAAGTTTCGGGCGTGAGTATATCGGCGCGTTTAATAAAGAGGCTGATATTCCGGGTTACGTTTCCTATACACCTTTCCTGGACAGCCTGGCACAGGAAAGTTTAATTGCGACCAATGCTTTTGCCAACGGACGACAATCTATTCACGGCATGAGTTCGGTCCTGGCCGGGATCCCGAGCCTGCGCGATGCGTTCACCTCTTCGCCGTATGCCAACCAAAAGATTCAGTCCATCGTTTCTGTTTCGAAGGAAATGGGGTATGACACCAGTTTCTTTCATGGTGCGCCCAATGGTTCAATGGGATTCCTCGGTTTTGGAAATATTCTGGGCTTTGATCATTACTACGGTAAAACGGAATATAATAACGATGCCGACTTTGATGGGATGTGGGGGATTTGGGACGAACCGTTCTTCCAATATTTCGCGCAAACGCTGAACACAAAGAAAGATCCGTTTATGGCGACACTGTTTTCCGTGTCATCGCACCATCCTTTCAAGATTCCGGAGAAATATCAGGGTAAATTTAAAAAAGGAACACTTGAAATTCACGAGCCGGTGGGCTACACCGATTATGCCTTAAAGCAATTTTTTAAAACAGCTTCCGCGATGCCGTGGTTCAGGAACACCATTTTTGTTTTTGTGGCCGACCATCCCAACCAGATCGCCTATCCGGAATATGAAAAAGCAGTAAACCGCGCCGCCGTTCCCATTATGTTTTATTCACCGAACAGCGACTATGGCCTGAAAGGCGAAATAAAAGAGCCGGCACAGCAGATAGATATTTATCCCACGCTGGCCGATCTGATGGGTTATCAACAACCTCTTCGCAGCTGGGGACGTTCACTCCTTTCACGGCAGGAACCTTATTTTATCGTGAATTCGGATGGCCTTAGCATGCGGGTGATGACAGGAAATTATATCTATGTTTTCGATGGCAGCGAGGTGACTGGTGTGTATTCTATCAATGATAAAGCATTGCTCGATAATTTACTTTCAAACACTTTAACTCAGGAAATGAAATTAGGCATCCAAAAAACTAAAGCCTGGTATCAGGATTATATGGATCGCATTATCAATCATAAACTGCGGTAGAGTTTTAAGCTTAAAAAAGAAGTAAATCTGCATCAATTATAACCATTTAAAATTTCTATGAGTGTGCGTAATCATAACTTTATTTTATTCCAAACCTAAATATTTTGGATAGTTTGCTACGGTTACTGGCTTAGCTTATTTTTGTTTATTTCAATATTTTAAGCATTTAAATAAAGGGTATAAAAGAAATAGGGTTCTGCCATACTGCTGTTTATCACGCATCCAATTTTTCGCTACCTATTTTCTGTGGAAATCACCCTAATTTACTTTAAAGCTGCATTGACGTTTTTGATTTGATTAATAAATTTGTATTTTTGACGTAAAATAATATATAATTATGACTGAAATCGGAAACCGCATTAAAGAAATTCGTAAGAGTAAAGGTTTGTCACAAGGTGCGGTAGCTTCTCAACTGGGTGTGTCTCAGGCAACTTATGGTAAAATTGAGAAAAACAGTGCGCAGCTTTCCATTGACAAGTTGGATAAAATGGCACAGATTCTGGGGGTGAGTGGAGCAGAGCTTTTGGGCTGGCCACAGGCAAGCGGCAGCAGTGCCAGCGCGCAGCAACTGGAAGAACTTCAGCTTGCGCATGATGAAAACAAAGAAGTAATGCAAAAACTTTTGCAATCCAAAGATGAACAAATCGAGGTATTGAAAGAACTAATTAAGTTTTACCGCGAAAAATTCAATCAGCAGGAAGCATAATTTATTCATCTTTCCCGATAAATCATAATGGCATTTTTACGAAGATGCCATTATTTTTTTTGCGCAGTTGCAGAGGTGTTGGGGTTTAACTTTTTTTAGTTACTTTTATCCAAAGATAACTTAAAAACAAACCTTACAATGAAAAGAATATTTTCTGCCTTCGCGGCGCTGCTGTTTGCCACTTTCTCTTATGCTCAGATTGAAGGGAAATGGAAAACCATTGATGATGAAACCGGACAGGCAAAATCCATCGTAGAGATTACCAAAAAGCCCAATGGTAAGTACTACGGGAAAGTGACCCAGCTCCTCATTAAACCTGCCGACCCGAACTGCACCGGCTGTAAGGATGACCGAAAAGGAAAACCCATTCTGGGCATGGAAGTAATCCGCGATATTAAAAAAGAAGGAAACGAATTTACCGGCGGAACCATTACCGATCCGAAAACCGGAAAAATGTATAAATGCCTGATCACCCGTGATGGCGATAAACTAAATGTGCGCGGATACATGGGCATCTCCCTGATTGGCCGTACACAAACCTGGCAGGCCGTTAAATAAATACCGTCACCTTTTTTATATTACAAAGCATCCGGCAACGGGTGCTTTTTGTATTCCTATTTTAGCGAAAAAATCTTTACTTTTGTATTTTATAATTATTCAAGAAAGATCATGAAGGAATATACGTTTAGAGAAGTGATTGCACAGGCGATGAGCGAGGAAATGCGAAAGGATGAATCCATTTATCTGATGGGGGAGGAAGTCGCAGAATATAACGGCGCCTACAAAGCTTCCAAAGGCATGCTGGACGAATTTGGTCCCAAGCGTGTGATCGATACGCCGATTGCCGAGCTGGGCTTTTCCGGTATTGCAGTAGGTTCTGCTATGAACGGCAACCGCCCGATTGTGGAATTCATGACCTTTAACTTCTCCCTGGTAGGAATTGATCAGATCATCAATAACGCAGCGAAGATCCGCCAGATGAGCGGCGGTCAGTGGAACTGTCCGATCGTTTTCCGCGGTCCGACTGCTTCTGCAGGACAGCTGGGTGCTACGCACTCTCAGGCTTTGGAGAGCTGGTATGCCAACTGCCCGGGACTTAAAGTGGTGGTTCCTTCCAACCCATACGATGCAAAAGGATTGCTGAAAACCGCCATTCAGGATAATGATCCCGTAATCTTCATGGAATCCGAGCAGATGTATGGCGACAAAATGGAGATTCCGGAAGAAGAATATTACATCCCGCTGGGTAAAGCAGATATTAAAAAAGAGGGTTCCGATGTGACTCTGGTTTCTTTCGGAAAGATCATGAAGTTAGCCATCCAGGCTGCAGAAGATCTGGAGAAAGAAGGAATCTCTGTGGAAGTAATTGACCTGCGTACGGTGCGTCCGTTGGATTATGACACGATCCTGGCTTCAGTGAAAAAGACAAACCGACTGGTTGTCCTGGAAGAAGCCTGGCCGTTTGCTTCCGTAGCTTCCGAGATTACTTATATGGTGCAGCAGAAAGCCTTTGATTACCTGGATGCGCCGATTAAGAGAATTACCACACCGGATGCACCGGCACCGTATTCCGCACCCTTATTTGCGGAATGGTTCCCGAAACTGGAAAAAGTGAAAGAAGAACTGAAAAAAGCAATGTACATTAAGGCTTAACTCAGAAGAACTTTACATAAACCGCTGCAAAAACTTTTGCAGCGGTTTTCTTTTTGGCATACTTTCAGCCACGAAAAAAGGCTGAACGGTATATTTTCTAAAACTTTAAATAAGTACAGAAAAAAATCTAAAAAATTTAATTCAGGAAATCTGCCAATCATTTACCTTTGACGAAATTTTTTTTAAGCTATGGCTGATACAACCGGCGCACATTTCGACACGAAAAAACTCACGGCCATCGGAGTTTTGGTTTCCCTGGGAATTGTTTTCGGCGACATCGGGACTTCGCCGCTTTACGTGATGAAAGCCATCGTGAATGCCCGGCGCGAAACCAATAATCTACCGTTTGAGGAATATATCGAAGGGGCTTTGTCCTGTATCATCTGGACGCTTACCCTGCAGACCACTGTTAAATATGTAATTATTGCACTGCGTGCTGATAACAAAGGCGAGGGTGGAATTTTGTCCTTGTATTCCTTAGTAAAAAGACTTAAAAAAAAATGGCTCTATGTCATCGCCATTATTGGCGCCTCCACCTTGGTGGCTGATAGTGTGATTACACCGTCATTAACCGTGATGTCGGCGGTGGAAGGGCTGAAGATATTTTCGCCACACACGCCGGTGGTGGGGATCACGCTTGTTATTCTTGCGATTGTCTTTTTTGTGCAGCAGTTTGGTACCGCTTCGATCGGTAAGTTTTTCGGGCCGGTGATGGTTTTGTGGTTTTTGACTTTGGGTGTTTTCGGCTCGATTCATATTGTGGACCATGTGGAAATTATCAAAGCATTTAACCCGTATTATGCTTATAATTTGATTACACATTCACCGAGTGCTATTGTAATTATGGGCGCGGTGTTCCTTTGTACTACGGGTGCGGAAGCGTTGTACTCCGATCTGGGGCACTGTGGTAAACAAAATATCCGGGTCAGCTGGGTTTTTGTGAAACTGATGCTGATCCTTAATTACCTAGGACAGGGCGCGTGGCTGCTGGACAATCCCAACAGTGTGGCACAAGGAATCAACCCTATTTTCGGGATTATGCCGGAGTGGGCTGTTTTGCCGGGCGTTATTCTGGGGACTGCGGCGGCTATCATTGCGAGCCAGTCGGTAATTACCGGTTCGTTCACGATGTTCTCAGAGGCGATGTCGGTAACATTCTGGCCGAACCAGCAGATCGATTATCCCTCGGGAGTCAAAGGTCAAATGTATATTCCGCGGATCAACTGGGGACTGATGTTTTTTTGTTTTATCGTTGTAATCTATTTTCAGAAATCCGAAGCGATGGAAGCTGCGTATGGGCTGACGATTACCATCACGATGCTGATGACCACGGTGCTGCTGTTCTTCTGGCTGAGCCGCACGCAGGTCTCCAAGGTGTTTGCGATTGGATTTATTACCATGTATCTATTTATTGAGCTTGGCTTTTTCTATGCGAATGTCATTAAATTCTTTGATGGCGGCTGGCTGACCATGGTGCTGGGAGGATTCATCGCAACCTGTATGTACGCTTGGTATAATGGGCGCTCCATCAAAAGTAAGTTCGTCAAATTCGTCAAACTCGAAAAGTACGTGCCGGTAATCCGGGAACTGAAACTGGATGAAACCATTCCGAAATATGCGACCAACCTGGCTTTCCTGAGCCGCGCCAAGAAAGCGGATGAAGTGGAATCCAAGATCATTTATTCGATCATGCGCAAGCAGCCGAAACGTGCGGATCACTACTTCATTCTGAATATTACCAACCAGGAGGATCCGTACACTTTCAAATATACGGTGGACGAAGTGATGCCGGGAACCGTGTACCGCATTAATTTTTTATTAGGATTTAAAGTAGACCGCCGCATCAATGATTATTTTGATCAGGTACTGGAAGATCTGATGGCCGAAGGAACGATTCCGTCCCGCAGCAGCCATCCTTCCCTGAGAGACTATAACATTCCGCCGGATCTGCGCTATGTGATTATCGATAATACCTACATTAACGATACGCTGCTTACGGTGAAGGAGAAAATTACCCTTAATATTTATAACTTCGTGAAGTACATCGGCAGCGATGATTTCAAAGCCTGGGGCATGTCTGCGCACAATGTCACGGTGGAATCTGCACCGCTCATTGATCAGCGGGTAATTATGACTCAGCGCATCAGTCAGGTCGGTTTTAAACACCGGGAGTAAGATTCACGTTTATTTAAAATAGGCTAAATTTGCATATAACTATTTGAGATGATGATGGACCCGAAACAGAAACAGTTGAATCTTACCACCATTAAGGAAGTATTGCGCCAGTACCTTCAGGAACGCGGGCTGCGGAATACACCGGAGCGCTACACCATTCTAGAGGAAATTTATGAGCTGGAGCACCATTTCAATGTGGACGATCTGTACCTGATTATGATGCAGAAGAAATATCACGTGTCCAAAGCGACGATTTACAATACCATCGAAATTTTTCTGGATGCGGGCCTGATCCGTAAACATCAGTTTGGCGAGAAAACTCTCACATCTTCTTCCTATGAGAAGTCTTATTTCGACAAGCAACACGACCATCTGGTGATCTATAAAAAAGACAGCGGAAAAGAAATTGCTGAAATCATTGAGTTCTGCGATCCGCGTATTCAGGGGATTAAAGAGTCTATCGAACAGGCATTTAACGTGCAGATTGATTCACACTCGCTTTACTTCTACGGAACCAAGAAGGATTAATGAAGCATCTTATTGCATTTCTGCTGCTCTTCAGTGCGGCACTTTCCGGCCAGTTTACCCCTAAAAACGATCTGGTTAAGGATCCCTATTTCAACACGCAACAACCGGCCGGCACTCCGGAAAAGGTGAAATTGGTGCACTCTGACCGCTTTGATAAAAATCCCGAAAAATATAGCGGCAACCCGTATTTCAGCGGTAATGTTCAGTTTGCGCATCAGGGTTCGGTACTGACGGCTGATGAGGTGATTTTCTATCAGGACCAAAATTTCGTAAAAGCACTTGGAAATGTGCGTCTGCAAAACGCCGATGGATCTGTTATCACCTCCGGAGAGATGGAATATGACGGCAACACCCAAAGAGGAATTGCCCGTAAAGATGTCGTTCTGACGGATCCGGGGCAGACGATAAAAACACAAACGCTTTACTACGACCGCATTTCCAATAAAGCTTATTTTAATACCGGCGGTGTTATTTCCAAAGATGGAAATGTGATGTACACCCGCTCGGCTACTTACGATTTAAACAGCCGCCTGATTGATTTCACGGGAAATGTAAAAATTGAAAATCCGGAGTATATTGTCGAAGGTGCGAATATTATTCAAAATCAAAACAGCAATACAGCCACCTTTAACGGCCCGACCACCATTACCAACCGCCAGAATCCCGGCAACCTGATCTACACCGAAAAGGGCACCTACAACATGAATACGAAAGAGGTATATCTGAAAAAAAACGCGCGTATTCATTATAACGGCAAAACCCTCACTGGTGATGATATGTATTTCAATCAGATCACCGGTTTTGGTACCGCACGCGGAAATGTTACCTTGCGCGATCCGGCCGAAAACCGCTATCTGAAAGGCGGCTATGGTGAGATTTATGAAAAGAAAGATTCCGCGATGATGACCGAGAAACCGTATGCCGTCAAGATTCTGGAGAAAGATTCCATGTATTTTGCGGCGCAGCGTATTCTTGCATTTCAGCGACCGGATTCAGTGCAGCCATTAAAAAAGAAAAGTTTTCTTCGCGCATATCGTCAGGCGCGGATGTTTAAAACCAATATTCAGGTGCGGGCAGATTCTCTGAGCTTCGATGAAACGGACGGTATTATGCATTTGCACGGCAAACCCATTGCCTGGAGCGGCGAGAAGCAGGTAACCGGCAATGTGATTGAAGCGTATTTTGATACAGAAAAAGAATACCTGGATTCCCTGCGCGTGGTGGGCGATGCATTTGCCATCAGCAAAGCAGATTCCCTGAATCTGAAAGATGAATTCAATCAGGTGAAAGGTAAGCTGATGACGGTATATTACGAGCAGAACGAAATTAAAACCGCACGTGTTATCGGCAATGCGCAGGCAATCACGTATGCAGATGACCAAAACGAAAAAACAAAAGAAGTCGAACGCATCGGGGTAGCTTTATCGACCTGCGGGATTATCGAAGCGGAGTTTGAAGACCGCCGCGTACAAATTATTTCCTGCAATATCGGCGCGGATGTACAAACCTATCCCATGAGTTTAATTTCCCGTGAAAAGCGCTTTTTCGCCGATTTTAACTGGAATACCACGGACCGCTTGCGGCGTTGGCAGGATATATTTGTCGAGTCACCCAACTATCCGGAAACACAATACCAAAGTAGCGATCAGCTCTACAACGCTGCGCAGAAAGCGATTGAAGATGAACGCGCAAAAGAAGAAGCGAAAAAGCCGAAACGGACGAGGAAGTAATTTCTGACTGCATTTTCCTTTCTCTTTTGTAAGTGCCACGGCCAGTTCATTGCAATTTTTTCCGACCTTTGCAGCCAAATAGAATAGCGCAGTGCAAAAAGATTTTTTTACTTATCAGGCTCAAACTACCCGGTTCGCTGCCGGCTTTGAAGTTGAGCGCGCCGAAGGTTCCTATATCTACGGAACCGATGGCAAAAAATACCTGGATTTTGTAGCAGGTGTTTCTGCTAATACCTTGGGACATTCTCATCCTAAAGTAATTAATGCAATTAAAAATCAGGCAGACAAATACCTGCACGTGATGGTCTACGGCGAATATGCGCAGGAAATGCCGGTGCAACTTTGTAAACTGCTGGCCGAAGCCACGCCAGAACCGCTGGAAGTGACGTATCTTGTAAATTCCGGTGCGGAAGCGATTGATGGTGCGCTGAAACTGGCAAAGCGTTACACCGGCCGCGAAGAAATTATTTCGATGAAGCAGTCCTACCACGGGAATACCCACGGTGCTTTGTCAGTATCCGGGAATGAATTGCACAAACGTGAGTTTCGGCCGTTGCTGCCGCTGGTGGATTTTATTGAGTTCAATAATACAGACGAGTTTTCCAAAATCACGGAAAAAACGGCCTGTGTCATTGCTGAAACCATTCAGGGAGCTGCGGGCTTTCTGATGCCGGACCAGGATTATTTTATGAGGCTGAAAAAACGCTGCGAGGAAGTCGGTGCGCTGCTCATTCTGGATGAAATACAGCCGGGCTTCGGCCGGACCGGAAAATTGTTTGCCTTCGAACATTATGGAATGGTGCCCGATATTCTGGTGATGGGCAAAGGAATGGGCGGCGGTGTTCCGGTGGGCGCTTTCATGAGTTCCCGCGAAATCATGGAAACGCTTTCTCATACACCCAAGCTTGGGCATATTACGACCTTTGGCGGCAATCCCCTTATCGCTGCGGCCAGCCTTGCGACGCTAAAAGAAGTATTGCACAGCAATCTGATGGCAGAAACAGCCGCGAAAGAACAGATTTACCGCGAAATGCTGGTACACCCTGCCATTAAGAACGTGAACGGAAAAGGATTGATGCTCGCAGTAAACCTGGGTACACCCGAATTCACACTGGAAGTAGCAAGACGCTGCATGGAAAAAAGACTGATTGTTTTCTGGCAACTGTATCGCAATGAATATCTGCGCCTCTCGCCGCCGCTGACGATTTCTGAGGCGGAAATACGCGAAGGCTGTCAAATTATTCTGGAGGTTCTACAGGAAATGCAACCTGCTTAATTTCAAAAAAAGCCCGGCTTTTCCAAAATAGCCCCGATGGAAGTGGCATCCTCGCGGTGGCGCGGCAGCGCTGCCGGGAGATATAGCGGACAGCGGGACGAACCTGCCACAAAAATACGGCGCTGCCTGCTCCTGAGAATATACGCTTTTTCCGGGAATCTATGGTATATATCAGAAATTAATTTATATATTGCGACACATTAAAAACTAGGAGTAATATGGCGAAAACCAAAGTGCAGTACGAATTCCCAATGCACTGTCAGTCAGAGATTTTGTATGAATACTTGGCGAGTGAGGAGGGACTGTCGGAATGGTTTGCAGATGAGGTTGTGGAAAAGGGTGATGATTTCTTTTTCAGCTGGGGTGGTGGCCCTGCCGAGAAGGCAACGCTGATCCGGTATAAGCCGGAAAGCTTTGTGCGCTTCCGCTGGGAAGAAGATGAAGGCACGAAAAATTATTTTGAAATGACCATCGTGATTGATGATATCACGGAGGATCTGGCGCTGATTGTTGTGGATTTCTGCGATGAAGGTGATGAGGAAGAAAATCGCCTGTACTGGGAAAATCTGATTGAAAACTTAAAAATTAAACTCGGAGCGTCGTAAGCGCGCTGCTGATCAATTTATAAATGAACGCCCGGCGTTCATTTTTTGTACCTGTTTAGTTTCTTATACTTCTTTTTATGAATACTGTTTTGTCTGCAGCCTCCACTTCTTTACTTCAGTACGGCCCGGTAGTTCGTGTTGCATTCTATTTCCAACAGCAGCAATTAATTATGGCAGAGGAATGCTATTTCTACCTTATGGCATCCATGCGCAAAATGAGAATGCCCATTCCGTTGTCTTATACGCTCGAATATTTTACGGAGCTGATCACTGCTGCGGTTTCTGCGCAGAAGTTGGAAAGTGGTATTGTGGATTTATATGCGTTCGTTGAACCATCGTCAAAACAAACCGAGTTACATATTAATATTTCTTCAACACAATCTGTATTAGGTTTAAAATCTCCGGTGGAAATTGATGTGTTGCGCGAAATTTCTGTAAATACACATATTCTAAGCCAGATCCACACGCCTTGTCCGGAGAATCACTACGCCGCGGTGTATGCAGCGGAAAATGAACTGGATGATGTCATTTTGCTGAACCCGCACAAGAGAATTGCACGTTGCGGCACAGGAAATCTGTTGCTTTTAAATGAAGATACCATCCGGATCCCGACGCAAACAGAAGGTGCTTATATTTCTCCGCTGATGGAAAACTTCGTGACCTGGCTGAATAAGAAGGAACGAATCACCATCGAAGAAGCAGAGATCAACGGATTTGAAACCCAGAAAGCCGAGGAGCTTCTTTTGATATCAGACGCATCCGGCCTGCATCCGGTGCAGAAAATCAGAAACAAAAGTTTTGGATACAGCCGTTTTGAGCAGTGGGCAGCAGACTGGACCAATAGTTTTCTGTTGGGATAATATCAGTTCATCGACACGTCAGTCGGAGCATTGGCCCAAAGCAGGAATTCACCGCCGAGATTCTGCATAATATTTTTCCAGAGACTCTGGTCGTTAGGAGAGGTGTAATCCAGGTTATACACATCCACCGGTGTCCACATTTTCTGTTGGATTTCGCGGTCAAGCTGCTGGCTACCCCAGCCGCTGTAACCGGAAAATATCTTTACATCACTGATGGGCAGGCGAAGTTCAATAAGTGCTGAAACCACATTTTCCACATCTTCGGTCAGGTAGTAATCGTCTGAGATTTCGGTATAGGTGTCGGTCACCTGTTCTCCTTTACAGATAAAAAATATTTTATCGTTTTCCACCGGGCCGCCCTCGTACACCGGCATCTGGAAGCCAAAAATGTCGAGCAGTTTGTTGCTCATTTCATCATTCTTTTTATTCAGGATAAGGCCGAAAGCGCCGTCATCATTGTGGGCGATAATCAGTACCACGGAGCGTGAAAAAATGTCGCCGCCGAGGTCGGGAGTGGATATTAAAATTTTACCTTTGTAAGAGTAACTCATGTGTAAATAACCTTTGAATAAAGCAAACGTAAATCAAAATTAATAAAAATTATATGGAAAACCTGCACGATAAAAGAAAATCTTACGAGCGCGGAGAACTTTTGGAGAGCATGGTCCGCGACAATCCGATGGAGCAGTTCCGCAATTGGTTTATGCAAGCAGAGGAGCATCCGCAGATTGCTGAAGCCAATGCCGTGGCTCTTTGTACCGTGGAGCCGGACGGGTATCCGCGCAGCCGCATGGTTTTGCTGAAGAGTTATGACTGGCAGGGATTTGTCTTCTATACAAATTATGAAAGCCGGAAAGGAAAAGCTATTGAGGCACATCCGCAAATCTGCCTGCATTTTTTCTGGCCCATGCTGGAGCGGCAGGTAATCATCCGCGCTCGCGCGGAGCGGCTGGCCGAAAACCTAAGTGATGGTTATTTCCACGCGAGACCGAAAGGAAGTCAGCTCGGCGCAGTTGTTTCGCCGCAAAGCCAGGAAATTCCTGACCGCGAGTTCCTGGAAAACCGTTTGCATGAGCTGGAGTCCGCTTACAGCGACAAAGAGATTCCGCGGCCCGGTAATTGGGGCGGTTATCTGGCAAAACCGGACGAAATTGAATTCTGGCAGGGCAGGCCCAACCGTTTGCACGACCGGATTATCTATCGTCTGGAGAACGGACTCGACTGGAAAATCAGCCGCCTCGCACCATAAAAAAAATCCCGGCCTGGAGCCGGGATTATTCTTTTCTGCAGAGCAAAATTATTTCTTCTTGCTGCCACCCATTACAGAGTCAGACAGTTCTGCGCCCGGCTTAAATTTAGCTACTTTCTTGGCAGCGATTTTAATAGGTTGCTTGGTTGCAGGGTTGATTCCCTGACGTGCAGCTCTTTCAGACACGGAGAATGTTCCGAAACCTACCAATGACACTTTGCCATCTGCTTCTTTCAACGTTTCAGTTACATTGGAAATAAACGATTCCAAAGCAGCTTTTGCTTGTACTTTAGAAATATTGGCATCTTTTGCCATTGCATCAATTAATTCCGACTTGTTCATAGTAAATGGTATTTAGGTTAGTTTGATTCTATAGCAAATATAAAACATTTTTCATATTGCACAAATCTTTTGCAATTTTCTGACCAAACATCAATAATTAGGGAATTTTAACCAAAACCTTCAAAATCAGCACGCTGCCATTCTATGGCGTTTGCGGTGGGGGCAGTTTCCGGTAAAGCAATAGGGAACGGCCTTTTAATCAAACGGCTGTTTTAATTTCGAAATTACGAATAATACAAAATATAATTACTCGTTTCCCATAATTTTTTAATTTTATAAAAGCTGGTAAATCAACACTTTATAATTAATGAGCGACTGTGTTAATTTCCGTTTCAATTTCAATATTGTCTCCGGGCTTTTATTAAAAATAAGTAAATTTGCGCCATGTTACTTGAAGTATTCAAATCCAAGATTCACCGCGTACGCGTAACGGAATCAGACCTTAATTATATTGGCAGCATCACCATTGATGAAGATTTGCTGGAAGCCGCCGGTATTTTTGTGGGCGAAAGGGTCTATATCGTAAACGTCAATAATGGGGAACGGTTCGATACCTATGCCATCAAAGGCAAGCGTGGCTCCGGTGAAGTGTGCCTGAACGGGCCTGCCGCGAGGCGCGTACAGAAAGATGATATCATCATTATCATTGCCTATGCGCATATGACGCCGGAAGAAGCACAAACTTTCCAGCCTAAAATTATCTTCCCGGATGAACGAACCAATCTGCTTACGTAAATAAAATATCTTGGAAGAAAAACCGAAGAAGTCCGCGCTTAAAACAGCTGTAACCATTGTTATTTCCCTGGCAATCGCAGCCGTGTTTATGTGGTGGGCGCTGAAGGGAATTGAGTTTTCCCGCATTGCCGGTTATTTTGCAAAGGCCAATTATTTCTGGGTTTTGCTGGCGGCGGCCTTTGGAATCGCCGCATACTGGTTCCGCGCGGTTCGCTGGAATTTGCTTCTGCAGCCGATGGGTTATACGGTGAAAACGTCTAACGCTTTTTGGACACTGTCGTTCGGTTATCTGATGAATCTTACCATTCCGCGCAGTGGCGAAGTGGCACGTGCCACGGCCTTGTACAGTGTAGAAGATGTTCCGGTCGACAAATCTTTCGGAACGATTATCCTGGAGCGTGTAATTGATTTGCTCTGTATGGTAGTCTTTCTCATTCTGACCTTGATCTTCAAATACGACGCATTTATTGCTTTTTATAAATATATAACGCAGCAGAAAACTGATACACAAAGCACAGGTAATCGCTGGCTTCTGATCGCCGGCGCGCTGACCGTGGTAATCATTATATTTTTTGTACTGCGTAAGAAGCTGCAGCAGTTACCGCTGTATCAGAAAATAGTCGGTTTTTTGCGCGGAATCGGTGATGGTTTGATGTCCGTTTTCCGTATGAAAGAAAAAAAGAAATTTATTTTTTATACGGCTGGCATCTGGGTTTCCTATTATCTGGCAGCCTATCTGGTTTGTTTTGCGTTGCCGGAAACTTCCGGCTTCACCTGGGCCGATGGCTTTTTCATTATCGTGGTGGGAACCATGGGCATGATGGTACCGGCCTCCGGCGGCATTGGCGCGTATCACCTGGCCCTGAAGTTCGGGATTATGGCGCTGTTTCTGTCCTTGGGTTTGGACCCGGAAGAGGGAGGCGAAGTCGGTTTATCTTATGGTTTTATTTCACATACCATGCAGTTGGTAATTATGCTGGTCATGGGCGTTATCGCTATACCGGTGCTGGCGCGGGAACGCAGCCGTAAACGTTCTTAAAATTACTTCTATATAGTAAAAAGCCGCACCTTTTGAAAAGTAGTGCGGCTTTGTTTTTTAATTTAGATTAAAAGCTCTTTTGAGCAGGCTTTCCACCTGCGGCTCACGACCGCGGAAATCGCGGTATAGTTGCATCGGGTCTTGGGTGCCGCCGAGTGACAGCATTTTTTTATAACGCGCGGCGATATCTTCGTTGAAGATCCCATTGTCTTTAAAAAACTGGAAAGCATCTGCATCCAGTACCTCGGCCCACTTGTAGGAATAATATCCTGCGGAATATCCGCCCTGGAAAATATGCGAAAAGCTGGTGCTCATCACCGTTTCCGGATTGCTCGGGTAGAGGTGGGTCGCTTTGGTTTCTTCCGTTTCAAAGGTTTGAATATCGCCAACTTTTTCCGGCTGGGTATGATAGGCCATATCCAGGATTCCAAAACCAATTTGCCGTAAGGTTTGGTAGCCTTCCATAAAATTTTTGGAGGCAGCAATTTTCTCGATTTTCTCCATGGGCAATACTTCACCTGTTTGGTAATGGTGCGCAAAAGTTTGCAGGAATTCCGGTTCATAGCAATAATTTTCCAGGAACTGAGAAGGTAATTCCACAAAATCCCATTTCACCGAAGTGCCTGATAAATTGGGATACACCGTATCGGCCAGTACGCCGTGGAGCGCATGCCCGAACTCATGGAAAAGCGTGGTTACTTCCTGAAAGGTGAGCAGGCTGGGCGTATCTGCCGACGGGCGCGAAAAATTGCAGACCACTGAGATGTGAGGACGGTAATTTTCGCCGTCTTTTCGATATTGGCTTCGGAAACTGGTCATCCAGGCACCGGCGCGTTTGCCCTTGCGCGGGAAATAATCGGCGTACAGCAGAGCCTTGTAACGGCCGTCTTCATAAATTTCATAGGTGCGCACTTCCGGATGATATTTATCCACGTCCGATGTTTCGCGGAACTCCAGGTTAAACAGTTTGCCGGCAAGGGTAAACACGGCTGCCTGCACTTTTTCCAGCGGGAAGAAAGGTTTCAGTTCTTCATCATCAATATCAAATTTCACTCGGCGCAGCTTTTCAGCATAATAGGCGTGGTCATAACTGTGCATTTCTTCAATGCCGTCTTCTGCAGCCAGCTTTTTCAGTTCATCTGTTTCCTGAATTGCGAACGGTTTTGCTTTTTCCAGCAGTTCGTTCAGAAATGAGGTAACCTCTGCTGGAGATTTAGCCATCCTTTCTTCCAGCACAAAATCAGCATAACTGTCGTAGCCCAGCAATTTTGCTTTTTCCTGTTTTAATAGAATGAGGTCACGAATCAGGCCCTGATTATCATAACTGTTGTTCTGAAAACCTTTTTTTCCATTGGCTAGAGCGAGTTCGCGGCGAAGTTCGCGGTTGCGTGCATAAGTAATCAGCGGCACATAACTCGGGTAATGCAAAGTAATCACATACCCTTCGAGGCCGCGCTCTTTCGCTTCTGCGCGGTATTGTTCCAGAACCGCTTCCGGAATACCTTCGAGCTCGGAAACATCAGTAATATGCTTAAAATAGTCATTTGTTTCTGCCAGTACATTTTGCCCAAACTGTAAGGATTTGCGGGAGAGTTCCATGCTGATTTCCTTGAACCGGGCTTTATCTTCTTTATTCAGCAAAGCACCGCTTCTTACAAACCCTTTGTACGTTTCAAGCAATAAAGTATTCTGCTCTTCCGTAAGTTTCGCACGGTCGCATTCTTCATATACTTTTTTAATTTTTTCAAAAAGCTTTTCGTTCTGGGAAATTTTCGCGGAAAATTCGGTAAGCATCGGCGAAACTTCCTGCGCAATTTGCTGGATGGTATCGTTGGTTTCGGCTGAATTTAAATTAAAGAACAGGGATGAAACAATTTCGAGCTGTTGTCCGGAATAGGCCATGGCTTCAATTACATTAGCGAAATCCGGTGCGGCAGGATTATTCACTATTTGTTCGATTTCCTGCTCTGCTTCAGATATAAGTTCTTTAAAAGCAGGTACAAAATTTTCTTCTTTAATGGCTGAAAAAGGAGCGGACGCATAAGCCGTTTCAAATGGGCGGAGCAAAATATTATTCATAAAAATAAGGTCAGGATTTGTTAAAAAGCAAATTTAACTAAAATTTAATGCTTTCCCTCTGAGTCCGTTTCCAGGCGCCCCTCCTGAAAAAGCATTTCTCGGCAAGCGTTAAAATAAACACAAGTTTTAAAACAGCTTAAATAATTAGTTTAAATTTGTGCTTCGTAGAATTTTCCGGTACAGCCCGGATGCAATTGCTGAAAACTATTTTAATGAAAAAAGTATCCGTACTGGCAGTTTTGGTTCTTACTTTAACTGCCTGTAAGAAAGAAACAAAAACGATAACCAAAACAGATCCGGCCACAGGCGAAACCATTACGGTGGAAGTTCCGGCCGACAGTGCCACTGCATCGAATACAAATGATGCCACGATCGTAAGCGGTCAGCCGGCAGTGTACGCAGAGAATGGAGTGTACAAACAAAGTTTTAAGCTTGAAAAAGGCCAGACCTATCCGCTGATAACGCATCAAAAGGATGTGCAGACACTCACCGGTCCGGACGGAAAAGCACAGAGCGGCACCAGCGAAATGACCGATGAAATGTCTTTCACCGTAAATGATTTTAAAGACGGCGTTTATGATATTTCTGTCAATCTGCTGGGCAAGCGAAACAGCCAGACGGCCAACGGGCAGACGGTGACTGTGGATACGAAGCAGGCGGCACCAAAAGATGAGCAGCTGAAGATGATGTGGAATGTGAATAAGGCATTGATCGGTAATTCCTTAAACATGAAAATGAAACAGAACGGTGAGGTGGTTTCAATCACAGGTTTTGACCCGATTTATACCAAAGTAACCGCGGCGGTCGGAACCGTGCTCAAAGACGCCAAGGAAAAAAATGCATTTGCAGGCAGCTTTAAACAAAGCTTTAATGAAAAAATGCTGAAAGATCAGTTTGCTAAAAACCTGGTCCTTCTGCCGGCGAAAGGAGTGAAGAAAGGTGAGAGCTGGACTGAAAGCGAAAATGCCACGCCTGATGGCAAGATAAAACTGACGACAAAATACACGCTGAAAAGCGCAGGTGATGGTACGGCCGAGATTACCGTTGCGGGTGGTATTCCGAAAAAATCAGATAAAAACACACAGGAAGGCATTACCAGAACAATGAGTTCTGAGCTTTCTCAAAACGGAAATATTGTACTGGATGAAGCGACCGGCTGGGTGAAAAATCAAAACGTGACCGTAAAGACAACACAGTCAGAAACCCTGTCCGACGGAAAACAAAGCCAGACCATGAAATCTGTGTCCAACTCCACCGTGTCGGTGAAAGGCAAATAAAGTGTGCAGTTGCTGTTATTTTTTTGATTAATATTTTATGAAATACGTTTTAGAACTGATTCTAACCACGGTCATTGTGTTCTTCGTCTGGAATATCCTGAAGCGGCTTTTTGTGAACAGCATTTTCCGCTATACGCGCCCGCCGCGACGGGAGCAGCCGGCAACTTCGCAGAAGAAAAAAGATTCAAAGTCAAAAATTCACTGGGATGCTGAAACCGTGGATTACGAGGAAATAGACGAAACTAAAAAGTAATAATAAATCCTCTGGCTGTTGCCGGAGGGTTTTTGTGATTATATCCGCAACCATGAAAAAAAATAAAAACCTGATTTTCGCAGCCGCAAGCCTTGTTGTTTTTGTGCTCATCGCGGTGCTTTATGCACATCCGGTGCTCACAGGAAAGCAGTTGTTTCAGCACGATATTGTACAATATAAAGGCGGAGCCAAAGAATTGCTGGATTACCGCGCCGAACACGGAAAAGAAACCTACTGGAGCGACTCCATGTTTGGCGGAATGCCTACCTATCAGATGGGCGCACAGTTCCGCGGCGACCTGATACGCAATATTGACGGTTGGCTGAATTTCCTGCCAAAACCGGCGAATTACATCTTTCTGCTGTTTGCAGGTTTTTATCTTTTAGGCTGGGTTGCCGTCCGCAACTGGAAATTTGCCTTGCTGGGTGCGTCGTTCTTCGGGCTGTCAACCTATTTTTATATCGCGCTGGCGGCCGGGCACAATGGCAAAATCCATACGGTGGCGTACTTTGCGCCGCTGCTTGCCGGAATTTTGCTGGTGTATATTCGCCGGAATTATGTGGCTGGGTTTATTGTAACCGCTTTGTTTATGGGTTTGCAGATATCATCAAACCACCCGCAGATGACGTACTACCTGTTTCTGGCACTGGCATTCCTGTTCCTGTCAGAACTTGTGCGCGCGATTCGGGTGACGCGTGACTGGAAACACTTCGGGCTGAGCAGCGGCATTCTGGCTGTGGCGATGGTTCTCGGCGTCGGGATGAATTCCCAGCGTTTGATGGCCAACTCTGAATATGTGGGCGAAACGGTGCGCGGAAAGCAGATCCTGACCAATGAGCGTCACGATGGCGGGAAAGCAGGTATGGATAAAGAAAGTATGCTGATGTGGAGCTACGGAAAACTGGAAACCTTAAATCTGTTTATTCCACGGCTGATGGGCGGAGCCAGCAATGAAAAAGGCTCCGACGAAATGATGGCGCAGGTTCAGCAACTGGTGCAGGAAAATGCCAGCTCGCAGGAAGAAGTGAACCGAATTGCGCAGGGGTTCAGTTCGTTAACGTACTGGGGCGAACAACCCGGAACTTCGGGGCCGGCGTATCAGGGCGCAGTCGTTTGTTTTCTGGCAGTGCTCGGATTCTTCCTGGGTTGGAAGAAATACAGATACTGGATTCTGGGAGCTTCTGTTTTGACGATATTACTGGCATGGGGAAGCAACTTCATGATCGTTTCGGATCTGTTTATTGATTTTGTTCCTTTTTACAATAAATTCCGTGCACCAAGTTCGATTCTGGTGGTGGTGGAATTATTGTTCCCGCTGATTGCGATTATTGGCTTATACCGGTATTTTAATTCCGGAAAAAACAGTTCAGGAAACAATACAGATCTGGCGAATGAACCGCTGCTTACAGCTGATGTTAAGGAGAAAACCTTAATAAGAGTTACCGCTGCTGTCCTCGGGATTACGGTCCTGCTCTTAATTTTCGGCAAAAGTATTCTTGGATTTCACACGGCTCAGGAAAAAACTTATCTGCCGCCTTACCTGCTTGAGTATTTGGTTGGGGAGCGATACAGCATGTTTGCCGCAGATGCCGTAAAAGCCATTCTCTTCGTGCTGGCCGTTGCGGGTTCCTTATGGTTATTTATAAAAGATAAAATTTCGCAGAACGTTGCGCTGATTATTATCGGTCTGGTAAGTTTTGTCGATTTATGGTCCGTGGATCACCGTTATTTAAATTCAGATAATTTTATTGATAAAACCTTTACAGAAAATCCGTTTCAAACGGAGACCAGCGATTTGCTCTTTCAGAAAGTGGGGGACAATTCAAATTTAATGGGACTGCTCAGCAACGTGAACGTCAATAAAACACTGGAAGAAATTGCAGAAAAAGACCAGAGTCATTACCGGATTTATAACCAGACACTTGGCACATTCAGCGAAACTAATACTTCCTATTTTAAGTCATCAGTGGGCGGCTATCACGCAGTAAAGCTGCGTCGCTATGACGATTTGATTGATCATTACTTTTCCAGGATGGATACGGTGAAGGTGCCGCGCATTTTGAATATGCTGAACACAAAGTATATGATTTTCGGCAGTGCCCAGGAACCGCAGGCAGTAGCGAACCCGACGGCAAACGGAAATGCCTGGTTCGTATCTGAAGTAGTCATGGCAGAAAATCCAAATCAGGAGATCGATCTTATCGGAGAAATGGATACGCGCAAGACCGCAATCATAGGTAAAGACGATGCAGCATACTTTAAAGGCAAAAAGATGCAAAGCGATTCCACGGCGTATCTGGAGCTCAAATCGTACGAACCCAATCATTTGACTTTCAGTTCTGTGTCGGCTACGCCGCAGCTGGCTGTTTTCTCAGAGATATACTATCCGCACGGCTGGAAAATGCTCATCGACGGTTCCGAAGTACCTTATATAAAAGCCAATTACCTGCTTCGTGCCGTACATGTGCCGGCAGGAAAACATACAGTAGAAATGATTTTCGCGCCTAAAGTAATTGAGACCGGCAAAACCGTTTCATTGATTGCGTTTGCGTTATTTATACTGCTTTCGCTGGCTGGTTTATTCCTGCTTTATCGTAATTATAAAGCGAGGATTGCACCGGAAAAGGCATAATTTAAATCACAACACTCATCATTAAAAAAGATAAAAAAATACTGATTGTTTCCTACTACTGGCCACCAGCGGGCGGACCGGGCGTACAGCGATGGCTGAAATTTGTGAAATACCTGCCGGACTTCGGTTGGAAACCGGCTGTTTTTATTCCGGAAAATCCAAGTTATCCGCTTACGGATGAAACGCTTTGTTCAGAAGTTCCTGCGGACTTAGAGGTGATCAAAAGTCCAATCTGGGAACCCTATCAGTTGGCAGAACTCTTTGGAAAACAAAATAAGAAGTTCAAAGCCGGCCAGTTTGATGTAGGTAAAAAACAATCCTGGAAGTCAAAAATTTCCATCTGGATCCGCGGTAATTTTTTTATTCCGGATGCCCGCGTGTTTTGGGTACGGCCATCCGTTAAAAAACTAAAGAAATATCTCGCTGAACATCCCGTGGAGGTGCTCGTGACCACCGGTCCGCCGCATTCCATGCATCTGATCGGACTACAGTTAAAAAAAGATTTTCCCGACCTGCGCTGGGTGGCAGACTTCCGTGATCCCTGGACGGAGATTTCCTATTATAAACATTTAAAGCTCACCGCCGCCGCCGACCGTAAACACCGCCGGCTGGAAAAGCAGGTCTTTCAAAAAGCGGATTTGACGCTCGCCACCAGTTATAGCGATGCGGAAAACTTCCGAAACCTCGGCGCAAATGCGTATTGCATCACCAATGGTTTTGACGGCAGTCCTTATAAAAAAGGAAAGGAGGCGCATTCAGAAAAGTTTACCATTTGTTATGCCGGCGTGTTGGAGCAGCTGCGCAATCCCGAAATATTATGGTCGGAGCTGCAGCAACTAGCTGATCAGAACTTAGCTTTCAAAGAAGATTTAAAAATTGTTTTTGCCGGTCGGGCAGATGAGCATATCCTCCATGATTTGAAAAACAGTTCTTTGTCGGATTCTGTTGAAACACCGGGCTATCTTCCGCATCAGCAGGCTAATGAGCAAATGCGAAAGGCAGATTTACTTTTATTAACCAACTTCACGCAACCAACGTCCAGAGGAATTATTCCAGGAAAACTGTTCGAGTATCTGGCTTCCGGAACAGAGATTATTTCCTTTGGCCCGGCCGAAAGCGATGTCGCACGCATTCTCCTGGAAACGAAAGCCGGCCGTCATTTTTCTTATACCGAGGAGCAAGAGGTTTCAGCCTTCATTCTGCAGCAGTATGAGCGGTGGAAGCGGAGAGAAGAACTGAAAGAAAAGCGGCATATCGATCAGTTTACGAGAAAGAACCTGACCGGAAAGCTTGCTGAACTGCTGAATACTTTAGCTTCATAAAAAAACCGGCTGCGTGGTGCAACCGGCTTCTGTTGTCTAGAGCCAACCCATTTCCTTCATCCAGTCATCGTTATAGACTTTGGCCACGTAGCGGGAACCGTGATCGTGCAGCAATACGACAATAATGTCATCTTTGGTGAACTGGTCTTTCATCTGAACTAAAGCAGCAATAGCACTTCCGGCGGAATACCCGCAGAAGATGCCTTCTTCTTTGGCCAGTTTGCGCGCATAAACCGCACCGTCTTTGTCGGTCACTTTTTCAAAATGGTCAATGACTGCCATATCGTAGTTTTCGGGGATAATATCTTCACCGATACCTTCCGTGATGTAGGAATAGGCATTCGCTGGAATAAATTCACCTGTTTCGTGATATTCTTTCAGAATGGAGCCATAGGTATCCACCCCGATGATCTTGATATTTTCATTTTTTTCTTTAAAGAAACGACCGCAGCCGGTCACTGTTCCGCCTGTGCCGGCACCGGCAACAAAATGCGTAAGCTTGCCCTCAGTCTGCGCCCAGATTTCGGGAGCCGTTGATTCATAATGCGCCAGGCGGTTGGAGAGGTTGTCGTACTGGTTTACGTACCAGGAATTTTCGGTTTCTTCGGCCAGGCGTCGGGAAACGCTGTAGTAAGACTGCGGATCATCAGGCGTTACATCCGTTGGGCACACAATCACTTCGGCACCCACCGCACGCAGAATATCGCACTTTTCTTTTGATTGTTTGGAGTTGGTCACAAAAATACATTTGTATCCTTTCACGATGGCTGCCAGTGCCAGGCCCATCCCGGTATTGCCGGATGTTCCCTCGATAATGGTTCCGCCCGGTTTCAGCCGTCCGTCTTTCTCTGCATCTTCCACCATTTTAACCGCCATTCTGTCTTTCACGGAATTGCCGGGATTGAAGGTTTCTACCTTTGCCAGCACCAAGGCCGGAAAGTCGTCTCCCAGGACTTTATTTAATTTAACCAAAGGGGTGTTCCCAATGGTTTCCAATATATTTTCAGCGTAATTCATTCTGATTATTTTTATGAAAATTGCAATGCTCTATTACGCGCATTTTAGTGTTGCAAAGGTAAGGAATTTTAAACTTTAATTATATTTAATAGCCTTCACCGGAGAGATTTTACTGATGAGATAACTCGGTAAAATAAGGGAAATTGCGGACACAAGTAAAATTCCCGCCGAGATACAAATAATGTGCAGGAAGTTAATTTCAACCGGTACGACACTCAGATAATAGTTTTCGGGATTTAAAGTAATCAGCCCAAAATATTTCTGAATAAATAAAAAGCTCAGCCCGATCAAATTACCAATCACCAGGCCGGGCACCATGATCAGCAAAGTGTAGTTAATGAAAATGGTGCGGATCTGTGCATTGGTCGCGCCCAGTGTTTTGAGCATTCCGATGGAATTGGTGCGCTCGATGATCAGGATCAGCAGCAGCATAATGATATTAATAATGACGACCACAAGCATTATGCTGATAATCAACATAATATTGGTATCGAAGATCGCAATGAAATCCATGATTTGCGGATATTCATCAGTTGCTTTTACGGTGTAATTTTTATAACCCGCTAGCCGGTCGATGTCCGGCGCGTATTCATCAATATCGTCGATGTTTTTCATGAAAACATCCAGACCGCCCAGTTGCTGGTTGGTCATTCCCTGAATTTTCCGTGCGTGGTTGATATCGCCGATGATATACAGGTCATCGATCATCTTGATCTCCGTTTTATAAATCCCTTTCACTTCAAAGTTCCGATAAAGCGGACTTTGGTTCTCCTTGGAGAAAATGGCGACAATGCTGTCCATTACTTTTAAATGAAGATCAGCGGCAATCTTTTCTGAAATAATAATTCCGTTGTTATACCCTTTTTCCTGATAGTTTGGGATTTCACCGGCGACCAGAAATTTTTTAAATCTTGCGGCATCGAAATCTTTTCCGATGCCTTTCAGAATGATTCCTGCAAAATTATGTTCATTCCGTAAGATCCCGCTTACCGACGCATATTTCTGAGTGGCGGCCACACCGCTAAGATTTTTGATTTGCTGCAGCTTCAGCTCAGAGGTGTCGAGCACCGAGGAATTATAAGAGTTGTTGGATTGCTTTGATTTAATGGAAATGTGTCCCGAAAAATCAGCCATTCTTTCTTTGATTGCTCTTTTGGAACCGAGGCCTGTGGAAACTGTAATCAGCGAAACCACCACGCCCAAAGCCACCGACAGGCGACCGATAAACACAATCACCCGTGAGAGGTTATTTTTGTTATCTTTGGAAAAAGCAATCTTTTTGGAAAAATACAGCGGAAAATTCAACGGCAGATGTTTAACAGCCAAAATTAAAGATTTACTTCTGATTCTGCTAATTTATTTTGGCGCCGCACTTCACATGCAGGCGCAGCAGACCGGAAAAAACTGTTTTCAGAAGGGCGCTGACCGTCCTGCTTTATACTTGCCGCTGCTGGCCGGGAAAAAGGTGGGCATAGTTACCAATCACACCGGCGTGATGCAGGATAAGCAGCACGTGGTGGACTTCCTTCTTAAAAACGGAATAAGCGTTACCAGGATTTTTGCGCCCGAGCACGGTTTCAGAGGAGAAGCTGATGCCGGCGAGCAAATCCGAAACGGGCGGGACACTGCTACCGGCCTTCCCATTATTTCGCTTTATGGTAAAAACAAAAAACCTTCGCGCGACCAGGTAGAAGATCTGGATGTGATCCTGTTTGATATTCAGGATGTAGGGGTGCGATTTTATACCTACATTTCCACACTAGCGTATGTGATGGAAGCTGCCGCGGAAAATCAGGTGGCCGTGATCGTACTGGATCGCCCGAATCCGCATGACGGATATACCGATGGTCCTGTCCTGCAGTCGGGTTTCGAAAGTTTTGTGGGCATGCATCCGGTGCCGGTTGTTTATGGACTAACCATTGGAGAATATGGAAAAATGGTCAATGGCGAAAAATGGCTGGCCAATGGAATCCAGGCAGACTACACCGTAATTCCCATGCTGAATTATCATAAAACACAGCGCTATCCGATTGACGAAAAACCCTCGCCGAATCTGCCGAATGCCCAATCAATAGTGCTCTACCCAAGTCTTTGTTTTTTTGAAGGAACACAGGTTTCCGTCGGCCGCGGTACAGCACTGCCGTTTCAGGTATATGGTTCACCCTGGACCAAATCATTGCCGTACACCTTCACACCGAGGCCTACTGCGGGAGCAAAAGATCCTTTTCTGAACGGTAAATTGTGTTATGGTGAAAATCTCTCAGCCCCTGCCCGCGATTTGCGACAGCTGGAGTTGCAGTGGTTATTAAAAGCGTATCAGGCTTATAACAATCCGTCGCAAAGTTTTTTCCTGAAAAACCTTTTTTTCGATAAACTAGCGGGCACCGATGAACTCAGAAAGCAAATCATCAGTGGCAAATCCGAAAATGAAATCAGAAAATCATGGCAAAAAGGACTGGCTGATTTTGAACGCATTCGCCAGAGGTATGTGATCTATCCGGATTAATTTAAAAAACAGCCTTCACCTGCATGGAGCCGATGTGGATGGTGCGCTCGCCACTGTTTCTGCCTTCATAATTTACATTTAACTGCAGGAATGAATTGATGCTTTGCTGCAGGAAAAGCGACCAGACCTGGTTTTTTCCGGCCTTCAGTCCGTCGAGCATTTGGTTCCCGACGATCGAGAAACTATTGCCGGTAAAGTCGTGGTTAATAAAAGAAAAGTTTCCACGAAGCGAGGTCTTTCTGCGTTCCCACTGAAGTGTGCCAGTGAGTTCATAGGTTTTTAAATTTTCGGGGCCGTCCTGCCTGTTTTTATGTCTTACTGCGGCAGACGCTTCTGCCTGTATATGCTCCGACAGTTGATAAGTTGCTTTCGGGCGGCTTTCCAGAGACTGTATTAAGAAGTTTCGGCTGTCAAACAGTTGCGAAGTGTTCCCTGTGTCCTGCAGGCTGTTCTGCCAGTCGATTTTTAAACTTCTGCCAAACCAGTATCCGATATTTACAAAGTGCGAAGATTGCCGGCGTTCCTCATTACTGTAGTTTGCATTGATTAAATTATCTGTCGCCACAAACCGGTACCCTCCGTTCCAGCCGGAAACATCGGTGTTATGGAACTGAACCGCAGCCAGCAGTGACTGATTTTTAAGCAACTGTGCCGCGTTTTTCTCAAAAGGATTCCAGGCTACCGCATCATTTTCTTTTAAATAAGAATTTTGCGAGTTCACCGAAAGGTTCAGGTTCCATCGTTTCAAAAAGCGGTTTTCTGAGTTAAATATAAAAGAAGGCTGCACGTACAAGGCAAGTTCCAGCTTGTTTTTATTGGAGGGAACATAGGTAATCGTGTTGGTGTAAATGCGGATATATTGTGCAAGGTCGGCGTACTCTGCGATTTCGAACTCATCCAGTTGCTGAATGCCGTCGCCGTTGTAGTCGGTCCATTTATAAACTCCCTGTCCGTCGGTAACTTTAATGTACTGAAATTCCCGGCGCGCTTCCTGTCCGTTTCCTAATTCATAAAAAGCCTGCAGCCGTAGTCCGTTATTCAGAAATTGCTGGCTGTAGGAGATATTGCCGATGATATAATCGCGGTTATATAAAGCTGAGGGTGAATTTTCTTTGTTAAAAAATTTGCGGTAGTGCAGCAGCACTCCCAGCTGTGTCCGCTCTGTCTTAATCAGCTGGCTTTCTGCTTTGATTCCCAGCACCTGATTCAGGGTAATCAACTGATCATTCCGCGCTGAATCATTTTCACGCAGATAGATTTTTGCCAGCAATTTGGTTCTTGCTGAATCGGCTATTTTGTTTTGAAGGAAAATTTCTTTCCAGCGGAAACTCTCCGCATCGAGCAAACCTGTTGAAACCAGTTTTCTGCTGTTTTCTTCGAACCCGCCACCCGAACTCCAGACGCCCGTTCGCGATATATAGGAAACGGAAGTGTTGCCTCGTGCATAATGAGTTTTTAATTCTTTGCCATCAGTTTTTAAATAAGAGGCGGCACCTTCGGCGCTCCATTTATTTCGTGTCCACCCGAAAGCAAGTTCGTTTTTCAGCCCTTTATAAAAGTTCTTTTCTGTAAGATAATTTAAAGTATAATTCAGGAAGCCGGCCTGCTGCCAGGAATTTTTAAAATCAAAAATTAGCCGATCCTGCCGGATGTTATTAAATTCTTCTTGAAGGTTGAAGTCGCGCGCAAACTCAGTGTCATTAATCCGGTCCAGTACATAAAAACGGTCACTCAGATGCTGGTATTCAAAACGCGGTGTTCCCTGCCAACTCCCTTTATGAAAGGTTTTGTACCCAAAAATACGCGCGGCATAGCCCAGGTTTTCTTCCGCATCCAGAGAAGAAAATAAATTGCGGTCATGGTTGCTTAAGGATACATCGCCGCCGACTGCCCCTTCGTTCAGTTGCAGAACAGCATTGGCCGAATAGACATGGGTTTTCTCCGGTGCCGGTAATTTCCGGACCGCGCGGTAACTTCCCATCCCGCTGCCGACATATTCGAAAACGCGACCGTTGGCAATGCTTTGCTTTAAAATATAATCCCCGTTATTTGCCCCAAACTGGGTAAAGGCGACCTGGTACAGTGTTTTTGATTCGTCGGTGGAGTAGCGGTAATATGTTTCCGAAACATCAGTGACGAGTTCGTAGAGGATTTTATTGACATCGTATTCTGTAACCGTTCCGGAGGGTGCATACATCTTATCCGAATTGTTACCGGCCGCCGCAAGTATCTGCTGATCCTCTTTAGAAAGGTTCAGGGCGAGCGGCGCATTTTTGCTGTCATTTTCCACGAACCAGTTAAAACCGGCCTGAAATTTTTCGCGTTTATGACTGATGTTTCCGGTAACCAGAAAACGGGTGTAATTGCGGTTGGTGTAATTATATGAAATCGTAATAAAATTCTGCCGGAAAATTGGCCGGAAGCTGGTGAAGGTAATCTCGCCGGTATTGTAATTAATAACATAATCCTGGTCCTCGCCGCGCTTCATTAAAATCCCGTCGATATATACCTGTTCCGAACCGGAAAGAACGGTTATGAATTGTTCACCGTTTTTCCCGCGCAACCGATACGGTCCCTGGTTGCCTTCCACGGCCTCGAAACGGATTCGTAAAAACTCACTTCGGGCAATTCCTGCGGAAACATTGAATGCGGTGGTGTGCTCATTCCCAAAAAGGGTAGAATATTGCAAACCCATGCTTCTGCGCTGGTAACGGGCGAAATGGGCGGTGTTATCATTAAGTTCGAGATGTCCGCCTTGCAAAACAGAGCAATCGCGGATATTGAGCTGTAAATAAATGCGGTCGAATTCCTCCAGGGTTTGGGTATAACCGTCGGCCTGGATGGGCAAATTATGATCGGAAACTGAAGCCAGAATCGTAACGTCATTTGAAAGCCGCCCGGTTATCTGCAGATCCATCGAACTTTGCACGCTTTGGCCCTGATTATTTCCAAAGGTAATCCCGCGGATAATCGAACCTTTTGAATTAAGCTGAGCTAAAGCCTGCTTACCGGGAACGGTTACCCGCACCCCTTCATCCAGGGCGGGCTGCGGCGTCAGTTGAATATAATCCAGCGTATCCCTGGTAAAAACATCATGATTTAGTTTTTGGGCAATTACCGAATCTGCCGAAATACTGTCTTTTCGAAAATTGGGATTATCCCAACGAAAGATCTGTGCATGGAAAAAGCTCGATGCAAAGAGACATAAAACCAGTGCCGGAAAGGTAATTTTCAAGCAGGAAAATTTTGGGCTGTAAATGTAACGAAAAGAGGCGCGGGAAAGTATTAAGTTTCATTAATGGACAGTGTGTATATGAATTGGAAAGTGTAAATTTGCAATACAATTTTAAAATTTTATATCATGAAAAAACTTTATTCTTTATTTGCAGTGGCTGCAATGTCTTTGGCGGTTAATGCACAATCAAATTTATTTGTTGGTTCAGATTTTAACGACTGGGCGGCTTTTGACTCAAGTTTGGGATTTGCCCTTAAATCTGCAGAACAAAGTACTGACGGAGGGGTTGGTGGAACAGGTGCTCTTAAGATTGTTAACAATTCAACAAATCAGAACATCTACGTTATGACTGCCAACAAAAACATGAATGTTACAGGTGTTAAGTATGTTACTCTGAAAATGAAAGGGGTTTCTGGAGGAGTTTCTTTCAACGCCGGAGACAAGTTTTTTAACGTTCCTGCCGGTACGACCAGTAATATTACTATAACTTCTTCTGGATCAAATGCTTATACAGGGTCAATCAATGCTGCTGACTGGATAACGGTTAGATTAGACGTTACAGATGTAAATTGGGGAACAACGCCAACTTTTTCTATTAAACTGCAAAAGAACTCAACTAATGCATTATTCGTAGATGATATTAAAGGTTCTGCGACGCTTGCAGTAGCAGATTTTGCGCAAGTAAATTCCACTCTTGTTAAAAACACTTCCGTTTCAAACGAACTTATTTTTGGAGCAAAATCTGATGATGTGAAAGTACTTAACCTAAACGGTCAGGTTGTTAAATCACTTTCAGCTGCGGAAAATGGCAGAGTAAATGTTTCTTCCCTTCCAAAAGGAGTGTACATTGTTACCGGAACTGTAAACGGTAAAGCGGTTACTCAAAAGATTATTAAAAAATAATCCTGTTTCACAGATTACTAACTGCCTTTTATAAAGGCAGTTTTTTTTATGGCAGAACTTAAAGGTATAAAAATATACCAAAAATAAAAAAGTAGCACGGAATTTGTTAAATATTTTATGTGAGAGCTTAGGGTTGCCTGCGGAAAAAAGTACAAGGTACTGCGAGTCTGCAATCCATAGTACCCTACTTTTCATAATTTTTTATTTATGTGTTGTCGTGCGCTCCCGGTTGGTTCCGGGAGCGTTTTTTTGTTAGAACCAGCCGCGGCGGAAATAGCTGGTCAGCGCGGAAATATTCAGATTCAGGGTGAAACGGATTCGCTTACCGTAATCTTTAAAACCCGGCTCAAACCCGAGTGAACTCTGAATAGGGAAGTAGACTTCCAGAAAGTCGGGAATTACTTTTAGCTTTACGCCGGAATCCCAGATAAACTGTGCACCGGCATCCCTGTTTTTATACATTCCTGCATCTGCATAGACATTAAACCATTTCCAGACGTGGCTATCCACATTTACCGTCGTTATCCATTGATTTGCTTTATCACCTACGAATGATTTAAAGCCGCCTTCCGCGATAATAGCCTGCTGTGCCAGCAGTCCGGAAGTAGCACTCTGGCCGAGCAGTCCATATGAAAACGCATAGTTGGACACGCGCGCGATCCCGTAATCAAAAAGATCATTCTTGGTTTTGTTGGTGAAGAAATAGCCACCGAACCACCTGAGCAGGATTTTTTTGTCTTCAGCATACTCCCAACGATAGGAAAACTCACTGGAGATTTTCTGGAAATCCTCCATCCATTGCAAACCGGTACTGAAAAAACGTTCATGAATCAATCGGCGGTCCGAATACGCATAACCGATGTTCCATAAATTATATTTGCCATATTCATTCTGCAGCACAAGTTCCGGATTCAGATCTTTTTCGAGATAGTTATACGCAAACTGAATACTGCGTCCGATATCTGATCTTGGGTTTTTAGCAAAATTAAGGTTGGCAAATGCGGTAAATTTTTGGTACGTCAGGTCATAATCATAATGAAAATGCGATGCAGACACGCCCACATCCAGACTGCGGAAGAACGCCTCGGCCGGCTGAAAGGAATAGCCCACACTTCCGGAACCCGTTAACTTCCCGGTGCCCGTACTGAAATAGGGTGTGAATGAATATTTAAACCGCCGGTCAAATAATGCCGTATTCCGGATGTTAAGGCCCAGCAAAACTTTATCATACGCGTTAAAGTTCAGGCGTGGGTTCAGATAAATTTCATTGTATTCGGGATTAGGAACGTCAGTCAGAATTTTCAGCCGGATTTTTTTCGTGTTGGCAAACAGCCCCGTCGTGTAGCGGTAGTTATCCCTGAAGTTGGTTTCCGGGAAGATATAATCATCATTTAAAATAATTTTTTCTGCGGCGGACTGTGGAATCCGGTATTCCACGGCGCGCTTCCGGTCATCCGTATCAAACCAATATTTCTTTTTGTTCCCTTCCTTATCCTGCGTCTGCACCTGAAACGGAACAGTCATGCTGGTATTCTTAGCAATCTTTAGAAGGTACTCGTCGTTGTTTTTCTTAAAGCGTTTTAATTTAAAATTAACCCTGTTTTTGTGCAGTACAAACCGATCCATAAAATCCGCCGAATAGCCGGAAGCGAGCGTTAATTCATCGAGGAATTTCTGTTTTTCTGCAATTTTTCCGTCAGTTTCCTTTAAATATGTTTTGATGAAATCGTTAAACTGGTGTGTCCCCAATTTTTCGGCGAGGAAATTAAATAACGTGCCCGTTTCAAAATGGCTTATGGCAGTCCCATTGAAATTACTGAGTTCTGAAAAAGGAGTATCAATGGCCTGATCCAGATTCTGCGTTTGCATGTACTGATACGCCAACCCATAGCGTTCCAGCAGTTTCAGGCGCGAAGCATGAAATATTTTCAGTGGTTTCATCCCAAAGATTTTCACCTGTTCCGGCAGATTTCCCAGCAGTTTGCGATCCGGATAATTTCTTTGCAGATACTGAATTTCCAGGTACGTTTTTAATCCATTGAGCAGCCAGTGATTTTCTTCCTGTTCGAAAACAGCAGTTTCCTGCAATACCGCTTTCGAAAGCATGCTGAAATAATTCAGGTCTGTTTGCTCAGCTTTACTGAATAAGGAATAGTGAAATTTCCAGAAATGCAGGTCATCGATTCCCACGAAACTTTCCTGTTTTTTAAACCGTTCACTTAAAAATATTTTTGAAGGCAAGGTTCCGATATGTTGCCGGATAAAATCGAGCTGTAATGGAATCAGAAAATTCAGTCTCTGTTTTTCTTCCTCTGAAATGCCATACCCGGCCTGCACCGTTATGTTTTGTCCGTTCACTGAAAACTGCAGCGGTGTATATTCGGTCCGTGTAATGAGAAATTCCGGATCCTCTGTCAAATTGCCCTGCAACGTAGTATTCCCCGTTCTTTCTAAATTCCCATCGATGAAAAAGCCGGGTGGCAAATCGAATGTAAAATTCCAGTGATTTCCGGGGCTTTGATTTTCCTCAATATTTTTGTAGTGTCGCGAATAGAGCGGTTCAACCGTATCCGGTACGATAAAGAAGTATTTTAAATGGGTTCGTTCCTCATCGGTTCCATAGCCTGTGAATTTCCGTAAAGGCAGCTCTACCTGATAATTGAGCTGCAGCCATACGCTTTCGCCCGGCTGCAGTTCCTCTTGCAAAGGAAGATATATGTTTTCTTCCTGCGAACTGGCCGTAACAGCTTCGTTTGCAATTTCAACACTAAGATTCTTTACCTGCGCCAGTTCATTCTCTTCGGCAAAATACAATTCATTTTTTCGGTCCTGCAGCGTTCTTTTCAGCAGCGGCGTTCGGCGGGTGCGGTAGCCGGCGTTCCAGTTCAGCAGTTTGATTTGAGAAAGGGGTTGTTCGCTGGTA
This sequence comes from Chryseobacterium salipaludis, assembly GCF_022968825.1. Lineage (GTDB taxonomy): Bacteria > Bacteroidota > Bacteroidia > Flavobacteriales > Weeksellaceae > Kaistella > Kaistella salipaludis. The sequence goes on along the minus strand of NZ_JALHKS010000001.1, from coordinate 285,205 downwards.
TTAATATAAAAGATCTTCTGCGAGACATTCAGCATTCTGCGGTCGTCGGATAATCCAGCATCTATGTAAATGCTGTCCTGCTGAGCCTGGAGCCCGGCAGAGAAAAATAAAAAAAGGGCGGGCCAGCAGTATCTCTTCCTCATATGGTTTTCAAATATAATGATGTTTTTAATGTATCAACCGGCATTACCGAAATATCCACTAAATTTGACACAGGCGCGGTAAATATTATGCCAAAATTTTTATCTCTTCTTATCATTTTGCTGTCGACTCTGTTTCATGCGCAGATTCTGGAAGAAACCCGGCTTTTGGTAATAAACGAAAGGCAAAACAGCATCCGAACCAGATTCCAACTGCCCGCAGGGTATCACTGGAAAGAGGAAGCAGACGGCAGCTTCGCAGATTTCCTTCAACATTTTCCCATGCATCCTGCTGGTATTCCTGCACGAGATCACCGGGGAAAGATTCTGCAGACCCATTCCGCAAATACAGGCTTGCTCCGAATTGATACCGGATCCCGTGATCTGCAGCAGTGTGCAGATGCCTGGATCCGGCTGTATGCGGAACATTTGTATCACAGCGGCCGCCGGGCAGAAATTTCTTTCGCTTTCACCAGCGGTCAGAGGCTGAGTCTGCAGGAATATCTGAATGGCACCCGAACGGTGGAAACCGGGAAGCGCGTTCAGTTTATTAATACTCCATCGATTCTTGATACCTACGAGAATTTCCGGTCCTATCTGGATTTGGTTTTTCAGTATGCGGGTACTATTTCTTTATATCAGGATTCTCAACCCGTGCCAGCTGAAACCGAAATTGAGGCCGGTGATTTTATTATAAAACCCGGAAGCCCCGGTCATCTTGTGATCATCATGGCGGTAGCGGAAGATACGCAAGGTAAAAGAAAATACCTGCTCGCGGAATCTTTTATGCCTGCACAGGATATTCGTATTCTTAAGAATCCGCGAAGTAAAACCGATTCGCCCTGGTATGAGATCGGTGTTAGCGCGAAAGAAATGGAAACCGAACGCTATACCTTTAGTCCAATAGAAATCCGCCGATACGTACTTGCAAAATAAGGTGGGAAAAATTCAGAAGCTGTATTTTTGCAGGCTTATAATGATTTTATGAAGAAAAGCCTGCCAAGTTCCACCTTATACTTGCTCAGTATTTCCGCAGGCCTTATTGTCGCTAACCTGTACTATAATCAGCCTTTGCTGCAACAGATGTCTGAAATGCTTCAGGTAACAGAAGCGCAAATAAGCCATGTGGCACTTTCCACCCAAATCGGATATGCACTCGGTCTGTTGCTGATTATTCCGCTGGGCGACAAGATTTCTAATCTGAAAATTGTGCGGTGGGATTTCCTGGTACTGATCGCTTCTTTGATAGGTGCGGCGGCGGCGCCCAACGTGGAAGTATTGGTTTTCTGCAGCTTCGTTATTGGATTCAGCTCCACGCTGCCGCAACTCTTTGTGCCTATGGTGGCGCATTTAAGTACCATCGAAGCGCGCGGAAAATCAATTGGAATTGTAATGAGTGGGCTGCTCATCGGTATTTTGGGGAGTCGCGTGCTGAGCGGAATTACCGGTGAATACTTTGGCTGGTGTAGTGTTTTTTACGGCGCAGCGGTACTCATGGTGTTATTATTTATATTACTGAATAAAGCGTTGCCCGTTATTAAACCTGTTTTCACGGAAAGTTACGGCAAACTGATGCGCTCGCTGGCTTTTTACCTGCGTACTGAACAATCACTGCAAATGGCTACGCTTCGCGGTGCGCTTGCGTTCGGCAGTTTAAGTATTTTCTGGACCACCATTGTCTTTATGCTCGAAGATTCTTTCGGGTATGGGAGTGCAGTTGCCGGCGGACTCGGACTTTTTGGAATTGCCGGTGCGCTGGGCGCAACCTATTTCGGGAAACTCAACAGCCGCGTTCCGAAAAGGAAACTGTTGCTTGTAGGTGCAGGACTTATTACCGCTTCCTGGATTTTATTTTTCTTTTCAACCTATTCTCTGATTGGGCTGATTATCGGAATTATTGTTATCGATCTCGGTGTGCAGGCGGTGCATATTACCAATCAGAACATCGTCTTCTCGCGAAACTCTGAAGCAAGAAACCGTGTAAACACGATTTATATGGTGGGCTTTTTTATCGGCGGCGCAGCAGGAACCAGTCTGGGCGCCATTGCCTGGCATCTGGGCGGCTGGGCGGGCGTTTCGCTGTTGGGCCTTGCGTTTGCAGTAGCGATGTTACTGTTAATTATCTTTGGAAAAAAAAGCATTTACTGATATTGGATATCAAGTATTTCCAGCGGCACATTTTTATTTCCTAAGGCCAGTATCGCCGTTTCTCCTGTTTTTTTGTTAAGCAAAGCTTTTGCTAAAGGTGTGATGAAGGCAATCTTTTTTTGCGCGATGCTGGCTTCGTCCACGCCGACCAACTGGAAAGTCTGGGTCTGTCCTGTTTCGTGATTTTTAAAAGTAACCGTCGCACCGAAATGAACTTCATCCTGAGGATATTTCTGTAAATCCATCACCTTTGCCGAAGCAATTCGTTCGTTCAGCAGCTGTAGGCGCGCATTTAAATGGTTAAAAGCAATGCGGTATTCCTTCTCCTGGGAACTATCCAGCGCTTCCTGTTCCTCGAGGAGAATTGTGCGTTCCTGCAATAACTGGTTCATTCCGTCTGGTGTCACCAGATTTTCTGTGCCTGCCGGCAGGTCAGCTCTGGGCGGTACCAGCGGAACTTCTTCCTGATCATCTTCTTTTACAAATCCGCGACTCATAATCTGTCTTTATTTAAAGTTACGGCTGAACCTGCAATTCCTGCTCCAAATAAAAAAGACCCGCGCTTGCAGATCTCTACGAATTAATCACAGTTGCCATCGGTGTCGCAACTTTTGCCTTCATATAGAATATTCAGGCCGTGGTCTCCTTCTTTGTATTCGTTCCAGGATTTCTCCAGCACTTCCTGAAAAACATTGGCGGGCTGTGCACCGGAAACGCCGTATTTATCATTAACTACAAAGAAAGGCACTGAATTAATGCCCATTTGACTGGCAAGCAACATGTCGCGGGAAACGCCTGCTGCAAATATCTCGGACTCCAGCGCTGCTTTGATTTCTGTTTCTGAGAATCCGGCTTCCTGACCAATTTCGATTAAAGTATTTTCATCATCGATATTTTTGCTGTCGGTAAGCTGCGCTCTGAAAAGCAATTCTTCGACCTGATCCGCTTTGTTTTTGGACGAAGCTAATTGCAGCAGCAGATGCGCCCGGTAGGAATTTGCTACCTTCTGGTTCGCCAGGTCAAAATTAATTCCTGCCTGTTTCCCGACTTGTTCCACATGCTGAAACATACCCTGCGCATCTTCAGCGCTGATTCCTTTTGTTTTAATAAAGTGTTCGCGTGCATTTGCTTCCGGTTGGGTTTGCAACTGCGGATCCAGCTGGAAACTGTGCCAGGTTACTTTCACCTGCTCTTTGTCGGGAAATTTGCTAAGTGCCTCTTCAAAGTTTTTCTTTCCGATATAACAAAACGGGCAACGAATGTCGCTCCAGATATCAATATTCATATTCTTATTTTAAATTAATTATAGACTGGAGGCATACGCATTCCAACCCGCGATCTTGTAATCCAGCGCGGCTTTCTCGGGATCATCACTTTTATAAATACCGCGTCCCACAATCATAAAGTCTGTGTGCAATTGACCGAAAGCGTGCTCAGGCGTATTATATTGCTGCCCCTTTCCGTCGCCCTGGTCCTGCATGCTGATACCCGGCGTAAACAGAAGCAACTCCGGCGGCACCTGGTTTTGGGCCACACCACCGAAAACATTGGGGTGCGAAATGGCGATCCCGGTCGCTTCGTCACGATACAATTTGTGGGTCAGCGTCCCGGAAGAAGACATGCCCAGAATAGCAACCACGCCTACATTTCGGAAACAGTCCAGTGAGTCATAGCCGGCAATAACCTGCGCCGTCACAAAATCTGCCCAGTTGGAAATCTTGTACATCCCGTAGGAGAACTGTAATTCCTGGGTATTGCCAATGTCCGCGAACTTGCGGTCCTCCATAAGCAGGAAATTATATTTGCTTGCCAGGTCTTTAAGAGGCAAGATTGTTTGGTCCGGATCAAAATCCAGGATGACATCAATATGGGTTTTAAGCGCGGCGATATGAGGTCCCACTTTTTCAGCCAGTTCCAGCAATTGCTGTGTGGTGGTTACATCTGCCGAAACAATCAGATTCGTTTTCTTTTCAATGGCGATATTAAGCAGTTTCTGCGCGACAGAATGATCACAGATTTCGAGCTTCTGCTCGTAAGAGAGGCGTTTTTCCTCTTCGAAGTGCACCGTATCACCATTCAGAAATTCACGGATGCGCAGGATTTCATCATCCGCGAGATGGCCTTCTTCCTTCAGCCAGCCGCAGATTTCGGAAATAGTAAATAAAGTGTGTACCCGGTACCCGCGTTTTTCCAGCCGTTCTTTCCCACCTTGCTGGCGATCCAGTACTACGACAATATCAGAAACGGTGATTCCTTCTTCTTCAATATCGGGAATTGTTTCCAGCAGCGAAGCACCCGAGGTAATCACATCTTCCACCAGCAGGCAGTTTTGTCCCTTCGTATAAATCCCTTCGATCATTTTTGCCGTGCCGTACTTTTTTGCTTCTTTTCTTTTAATGATGAGCGGCAGATAACTTTCCAGCGACATGGCAGTTGCCATCGGTAAGGCGGCATAAGGTACCCCGCAGATTAAATCAAAATTATCCAGCGGAAGCATATCCAGCAGATAATTGGCCAGTTTTTTCAGGATTTTCGGGTCTGACGCCAGCGGGCGCAAATCCACATAGAACGGACTTTCAATGCCGGATTTTAAGGTAAAGCGACCAAATTTAATAATGCCGAGCTCATAGCACTCGAGAAAAAAAGATTTCTTATTTTCCATGTAGGGTGGGTTTAGCACAAAGTTAATGTTTTACGTGCGATTTTAAAGCAGCAGTTCATCGTCATTTCGCGCACTTGTTTTTATTTTTTTCTGTAAAACTGCTCTTCCTACCGAGCAAGATTAGTGCCTCGGTTAGCTTTACATAATTAAAGTTATATTGAATACAATCAGATTAGCGAGGGAAAGCTGAAATGCTCTTTTAAAAAATCTTTACCTTTGAAAAAACTGTATTAATGAAATCAAAAATCTCTTTTCTGCTGTTATTTGCAGTAGTTTTAAATTTTGCGCAGATTGCGGAGCAAAGACTGGATCAGCTGATTCAGGAAACCCTGAAGACTTTTGACGTACCCGGTATTTCCGTTGGAATTGTGAAAGACGGAAAAACCGTCTATGCCAAAGGGTTTGGGATCCGGAGCATGATCAACAATCAGCCGATGGATGCGAACACTTTGGTTGGTATTGCTTCCAATTCAAAAGGATTCACGGCCACTGCGCTGGCAATTCTGGCCGATGAAGGAAAATTAAGCTTTGACGATCCGGTGACTAAGTTCATTCCGGAATTTCAAATGTATGATCCGTATGTTTCGCAGCAGGTAACCGTTAAAGATCTCATTACGCACCGCACCGGCCTGGGGCTGGGGCAGGGAGACCTGATGTTTTTCCCGGAAGGCGGCACACAAACGATTGCGGATATCATCCATAATGTTCGATACCTCAAACCGGAAAATAAATTCCGCAACTCTCTGGATTATAATAATATCATGTTTATTGTAGCGGGAGAAGTGATTACGCGTCTTTCCGGTCTTTCCTGGGCTGAGTTTATTGAACAGCGCATTTTAAAACCTGTCGGTATGAATTCCAGTTATGGAAGCTACAACCGTGCGATGGCTGCCAGCGTATCCAATATCATTTCCGCACACGCCCCCGTAGATGGGAAGGCAATTGCAGTTCCGCACGACTGGAACGAAACGGCGAATGCAGCCGGTGGTATTGTGAGTAATATCACGGATATGAATACCTGGGCAGAATTCCTGATGAACGGCTTTACGACACGCGACGGCAAAAAGCTGGTTTCGGACCGCCAGATCCAGCAACTCTGGAATCTGCAGATGCCGACTCCTGTGGCGCTTAAAAACCCCTATGATTCCAATTTTGGCGGTTATGGGCTGGGCTGGTTCCTGACCGATGTGAAAGGACATAAGCAAGTATATCATACCGGTGGACTTATTGGAACTGTAACGCAGTTCACCTTGATCCCTGATATGAAACTGGGAATCACGGTACTGACCAACCAGCAGAGCGGTGCTGCTTTCACAGCTATTACCAACACGATCAAAGACGCTTATTTGGGATTAAACGACCGTAACTGGCTTACGACTTACGGTGAAAGAATGGCGAAAATTAACGCAGGTTACGAAAAAGAGAAGAAAGACATCTACGACCGTTCTGCCAAATTCGCCAAAGACAAAAAGCAGCAGATCGCCGATGGACAGATTACCGGAACTTACCGCGATCCGTGGTTTGGTGATGTTACTGTTTCGCGCGAAGGAAAAGCGCTGCGTTTTGTAAGTAAGACTTCGCCAAGACTTAAGGGTGATCTGTTGCCGTACACACCCAATGTGATGATTGTCCGCTGGGATGACCGCAGCTACGATGCTGATGCTTTTGTGAATTTCCAGTTGGACGAAAACGGTCAGGCGACGGGAGCTACCATGAAAGCCATTTCTGATGTTACTGATTTCAGTTTTGACTTTGATGACCTTGACTTCAAAAAAGTAGAAGATAAAAAGTCTAAATAAGAATACAAAAATCCTCAGCCGCCGGCTGAGGATTTTATTTTAGTGCCGATCTATTTCGCTGCATCCAGCAATTTCTTCGGCTCGTAAAAGAAGATGAGTTCTTTCTTTGCGCCGTGAAACTGGGACCATTCTTCGCAGTGAATTCTAAAGCCCGCCACGCCACAGGTAGGAAACATAAAAACATCCTCGGACATGTGATTGGCAAAATTGGAAATACCGTTGTTGTGTGAAAATAAAGCGATGGTTTCCAGACGGTCTTCAACTTCTGTAATCACCGATTCGAAATTCTCTTCGGACGGGTGATATAAGCGCTGATCAGATTTTACTTCAATTCCAAATTCTTTATTAAAAATATCACAGGTATCCGAAGTGCGCCGTGCCGGGCTGGTATAAAAGCGATCAATTGTAATCTGTTGTTCGCAAAGATAGCGTGCCATCCGTGCTGCATTATCCGCACCCTGCGCAGTAAGCGGGCGGTCGAAGTCTTCGGTGTTTTCCGGCCAGTCGGCTCTGGCATGGCGTACCAGGATTAATGTTTTCATGACAGCTGTTTTTTGGTGGTTTAAAAATAGGCAATATTTCCGGACCTGCATGATTGATTCTGTAAATGTGGCCGCATCCTTTCTCTCAAAAATTTATTAAATTTGCAGGCATGTCCCAAATTCTGGCTATTGATTATGGAAAAGCGCGCTGCGGGCTGGCAGCTACTGATGATCTTCAGATGATTGCCAGTGGTTTGGAAACGGTTCCTACGTCTGCCATATTTACTTTTCTGGAGCAATATTTTGCTTTAAATAAAGTAGAAACAGTGGTCATCGGGCAGCCGGTTGACCTGCGCGGAAATATGTCTGCCGTGGAAGAGGATATTCTTGCCTTTATAGCGGAGCTCGAAAAAAAGTTTCCGCTGTTGCAGATCAAACGTTTTGATGAACGGTTTACATCGCGGATTGCGTCGTACTACATTTCGCAAAGTGGCAAGAATAAAAAGAAAAGGCAGGAAAAAGGACTCATTGATAAAGTCAGTGCCACACTGATTTTGCAAAATTATTTAGAACAGATACAGAAATGATACTACCCATCAGAGCATTCGGCGATGCCGTGCTGCGCAAAAAATGTACAGATATTACGCCCGATTATCCGGGGCTGGAAGAACTGATCAGCAATATGTTTGAAACGATGCAAAGCGCGAATGGAATCGGCCTGGCAGCACCTCAGATCGGCTTGGATATTCGCCTTTTTGTGATTGATGTGCGTCCGCTGGCCGAAGATGAGGATTACGAAGATATCGCGGAGGAACTGAAAGATTTCCGCAAGGTGTTTATCAACGCCAGAATTCTGGAAGAAAGCGGTGAGGAATGGAAGTTTAACGAAGGTTGCCTTTCCATCCCCGATGTGCGCGAAGATGTAAAAAGAAAAGAAACCATCCTGATCGAATATTATGATGAAAATTTCGAGAAACGAACCGAAACTTTTTCGGATATTCGTGCCCGCGTTATTCAGCATGAATATGATCATATCGAAGGAATCCTTTTCACTGACCGCATCAGTTCTTTAAAAAAGAAACTGGTGAAAGGCAAACTGATGAAGATCAGCCACGGCGATGTTGCGGTGAATTACAAGATGCGGTTCCCGAAATAACCGTCAAAAACAGATAATTGAAAGCTTAAAAATTTAAAATAAAGAAAATGCAGTTAGAAAAAATAATTTCCATTTCCGGAAAGCCGGGCCTTTATAAGTTGATTTCGCAGCTGAAAAGCGGATTCATCGTGGAAGATGTCCTTACCAAAAAGAAAGCAAGCATTGCCAATTCTTCACAGGTGAGCCTGCTGGATAATATTGCGATGTTCACCGTGGATAATGAAGTTCCTTTGTTTGATGTTTTCGAAAATCTGGCAAAGGCAGAAGATTACAAAGAAACGATTTCTCACAAATCTTCCGATGCGGAACTGCGTGACCTGATGAGCAAAGCCCTACCAAATTATGACACCGGTCGTGTTTATATTTCTGATATGAAGAAGCTGGCACAATGGTACAATATTTTGCACAAAGCAGGATACATTACACCGGAAAGCTTCGTTAAACCCGAAGAAGCAACTGCCGAAAACGAAACTGCCGAAGCTGCTGAAACTGCGGAAAAATAGTATTAAAAAAACTGATGGCTGCACAAGTGGCCGTTTTTCAACTATACCATCCTGTCCGTACCTTCGGGCAGGATTTTTATTTATTTAAAATTTAAATTATGAACAGCCGCAAAGAACAGTTGGAAGCTTTTGGACGCCTGCTTGATATTATGGATGACCTGCGCGAAAAGTGTCCGTGGGACCGCAAACAAACGCTGCAGTCATTGCGACATCTGACCCTGGAGGAAGTTTATGAGCTTTCTGATGCTCTGCTTGAGGAAGATCTGACTGAAATCAAAAAAGAGCTGGGCGATGTGCTGCTGCACCTGGTGTTTTATGCAAAAATAGGAGCCGAGAAAAACAGCTTTGATATTGCTGATGTGATTAACAGCCTTAATGAGAAACTTATCTTCAGGCATCCGCACATTTATGGTAATGCAGAAGCAGCTGATGAAGAGGCAGTAAAGCAGAATTGGGAAAAGCTTAAATTAAAGGAAGGCAACAAATCAATCCTGGCCGGCGTCCCGAAAGGCTTGCCGAGTATGGATAAAGCGTATCGGATTCAGGATAAAGTAAAAGGAGTGGGTTTCGAGTTTGGTTCCGCTGATGATGCCTGGGTAAAAGTAGAGGAGGAGTTGCAGGAATTTAAGGCAGAGACAGAGCCGGGCCGTCGTGAAATGGAACTGGGAGATGTCTTCTTTTCGCTGATTAACTATGCGCGCCTGCAGGGAATTAATCCTGACGCAGCTCTGGAAAGAACCAATCAGAAATTCATCCGACGCTTTCAGCAAATGGAGCAACTGGCCGTTGCACAAAAAACATCAGTAGCAGATCTGACAATCGAGGAAATGGATGCGCTGTGGGAGGAAGCTAAGAAACAGGAAAGTAAATAATTTTTTTTAAAGGTAATCAGATATAAAAAAAACCGCGCAGTGCCGATGGCACTGCGCGGTTTATATTTTTAAAAGATAAAATTAAATCCCAAATTGCTTCGCAAACAAATCGGGGAAAATTCCGATGGCGATCAGGGCTACTACCACAACCACAGCTACCACATTGTAGGTCATTGAAACGGTTTCAGAGGTTTTAAAACTGCTTTCACGCGGGAAGAACATTACCATAATGAGACGTAAATAGTAGGCAATCGAGATAGCAGAACCAAGTACCGCCATCAGTACAAGAAACGGGGTATCGCCAATAGCCTGTGTAAAGATGGCAAACTTACCCATGAATCCCGCCGTAAGCGGAATCCCCGCCATCGATAGTAAAGATACTGAAGCAGCTACTGCCAGAATTGGTTCGGTGCGGCCCAGGCCTTTAAAAGCAACATAGGAAGTGTCACGCTTAATTTTTTCCACCCAGATCAGGCACATCATCACACCCACAGTGGCCAGTGAGTAGGCGAAAAGATAGAAAGCCAGATTATAACTGGAAAGGCTGTTAATACCGTAAAATATTAAACATAAATAACCCACATGCGAAACGGAGGAATAGGCAAGCATTCTCTTTACATTGCTTTGCGCCAGACCCATGACGTTCGCCAGTAGCAGCGTAATGATAATCAATACACCCAGGATGTTAATCCACGAACTGAAGATACCGGCAAAAGCCAATGTCATTAATTTATAGAAAGCAAAGAAGGCCGCAATTTTAACGACAGACATCATGAAAGCAGTAATCAGTGACGGCGATCCCTGATATACGTCCGGGCTCCACATGTGGAACGGTGCCAGGGACACCTTAAACCCTAAAGCAACAAGCATCAGTACGGCACCGAGGATCAGCATGGTATTATCGGCGTTATTCACGGCGAACTCATGGATTTGGTATAAATCGAAACTGCCGCTGCTTCCGTACACCAATGCGACACCAAAAAGAAGGAAACCGGTTGCAAAGGCGCCCATCAGGAAATACTTGATCGCCGCTTCGTTGGAACGAAGGTCGTTTTTGGCACTTCCGGCCAGTACATATAAAGGAATAGAAAGTATTTCAATACCCAGGAACAGCGTTACCATGTTCTGGAAACCGAACAGTACGATCCCGCCACACAGTGAAAATAACATCAGCGCATACAGTTCCGACTGATGACTGCGGTGATTACTAAAAGCAAAACCGCCGAGGAAGAACAGTAAAATCGTCGTCACAATGGTAACCCGCGTAAAGAGTGCGGCATTGGCCGTAAAGTGAAACATGTGCTGATACTGCGCGAAGAAAGCTGCATCTGCCCGGAAACTGACCACAAATGCAATCAGCAGCCCCAGAATGCTGATGTATCTGGAGAATTTCCCCTGATGATACACGCCCGCATATAGAGCAGCAATGGCGGTCAGGAAAATGATAATTAAAACGCTCATGTAAAGTATGTATTTTAATCAGGAAACCGTTTCGTGAAACGGGCTCCGTTTTCTTTATTGGTTAGGTTATTTTAAGGTAACATCTGATTAAAGATAAATCGCAGCGGGCTGTCCACCATGTTCAGGATGATTTGCGGGAAAATCCCCAGCAGAATCACGAATACGACGAGGCTGGCCAGTACTGAAAATTCCGTTGCTGAAACGTCGGTTGCTGTTTCTGCCGTCACATCATCGATAGGACCAAGCATGGCTTTTGCATAAAACCGGAACATATAGGCCGACGAGAAAATCATGGTCAACCCTGCGATTACCGCGGCTGCCGTACTATAATCAAAGATAGATTTAATCAAAATAAATTCACCGATGAAACCATTGGTCAAAGGCAGTGCGATGGAACCCAATACCAGGATTAAAAACAGAATCGCAAACTTCGGTGCCACCTTTGCCAGGCCGCCCATCTTGCGAATGTCTCTGGTTTTAAATCTTCTGTAGAGTACATCTGCGCATACAAATAAACCAACCACGTTGATCCCGTGTGCAAATGACTGAATCAAAGACCCTTCGCCCCCTTCAATTAGGAAGTTTCCGTTGACCGTAAGAATGGCAGAAGCCATCATCCCGGCGGTAATTAAGCCTACGTGCGACAGGGAGGAATACGCAATCAGTCTTTTCGCATCATTTTGAATGATGGCAATCATCGCTCCGTGAACCACACCAATAATGGCAAGCCCTAAAATGATTTTTCCTGAAATTCCCAAAACCGGCAGTGGCGTAATCGGCAACAAATACCGCAGCATTCCAAACACAGCCATCTTCAGCATAATCCCGGAAAGCAGCATGGAGCCCTGCGCCGGAGAATACGTATAGGTATCACTCTGCCACGAATGGAAAGGGAAGATCGGCAGCTTCACAGCGAATGCAAAGAAAATGAACCAGAAAACGACTGTTTGTGCGGTTTCATTCAGGTTGGCATTGTACAGATCCGTCAGTGCGAAAGAAGCAGATTGAGTGTACAGATAAATCAGCCCCAAAAGCATGAAGAGGGAACCAACAAAGGTGTACACAAAGAAACGCGTTGTGAACTGAATCTTTTTGTTTTCCTGTCCCCAGATACCGGCAATCAGCCAGATCGGGATCAAAGTAATTTCCCAGAAGATATAGAACAGCAATCCGTCCAGCGAAGTGAACAGACCGATCAGGCCAAACTGCATCAGCAGAATCAGGGCATAAAAATTATTGCTGTACCCCGGTTTTTCATCAAAGGCGGAAAGAATGATCAGTGGTGCCAGGATATTGGTAAGCAGCACCATCAGCATACTCATGCCGTCAATCCCGAAATGAAGGTTACTTTTAATATAATTAGACCACGGATAGTTAATCTCATACTGCAGCACACCGTCCACGGTAGGTTTAAAATCCAGGCCTGAAAGCATATAAAATGCGACAAACATCTGCACCAGCGCCAGCGCGAACGCGACAAACTTAGCCGTCGGTTTTTTCCAGGCAAAAAGAAGCAAGGCACCCGCAAGCGGCAAGAGCAGCAACGTTAATAATAGATATGACATGTATTACTGTAATATAAAGTTAACGATTAGTATGAGCCCGATTGCCAGCGACATGATCAGGACATAATTTTCCACACTGCCATTCTGCAGTCTTTTGGCGGCATGACCGGAATCTTCTGCACCCCAGCCGATGAAATCCACAAAGCGGTTCAGGATGCCCTTGTCGAACATATTTCCACCAACGCCCATTCCTTCAATCATTTTTACAAAAGTGACATTGTTCAATTCATCAAAGAACAGCTTGCGGTTGGAAAGTCTTTGCCAGCCGGTGTATTCGGCATCGGGCAGCGCCATTTTGCCTTTTTTAATATAGATATGATACACGGCAAACCATACCGTGAAAAACATAATAACGGTAAGTGCCAGCAAAATCATTTCGGTACTGAAAGGAACTTCTGCCAGTTTCACATCATATACATAGATATTCTGCAGCCATTTCCCAAGGTTACCATATTCACCATGTCCGACGAAATGCGGCAGTTGGATAAAACCTCCTACTACAGAAAGAACAGCCAGCACGATTAAAGGAATCGTCATGCTCAACGGGCTTTCATGCAAGTGGCTCTTTTGAGCATCGGTCCCACGGAAGTTGCCATGAAAAGTCAGGTAGTATGCACGGAACATATAGATAGCCGTTAAAGTTGCCGCCAGAAAGAGAAATCCCCAAACGATCGGATTCTTTCCGTACGCGCTCGCCAGAATTTCATCTTTGGAAATCATTCCGGAGAGGAAAGGGAAACCGGAGATGGCAAAGGTTCCGATCAGGAAAGTAATATGCGTGATCGGGATATATTTTTTCAGGCCACCCATAAATCGCATATCCTGTTCGCCGCTCATGGCGTGGATTACCGAGCCGGAACCAAGGAACAGCAACGCCTTGAAAAATGCATGTGTCATCAGGTGGAACATGGCGGTAGTATAAGCACCAATTCCCACGGCCACAAACATAAACCCAAGCTGTGAAACAGTGGAGTAGGCGAGTACTTTTTTGATATCATTTTGTCTTAAACCGATGAAGGCGGCAATCAGCGCAGTAATTAGTCCGATAAGCATAATGCCATCCATGGTAGTAGGAGCCAGAGAGAACAGGAAGTTGGAACGAACCACCAAATAAATCCCCGCCGTCACCATGGTCGCCGCGTGGATAAGTGCAGACACCGGTGTAGGCCCTGCCATCGCATCCGGTAACCAAGTGAATAAAGGAACCTGCGCGGATTTACCCATAGCCCCGATAAATAAACTGGCCGTGATGAAGATTACCACCGGTGAATCCAGTTCAAATTTCGCAGAGTTTTGGGCAACCGAAAGGAAATCAATCGCATTGGTCTGATACGCGATTGCCATAATTCCGATAATCATTCCCAGGTCACCGATACGGTTCATGATGAAAGCCTTACGGGCCGCCGCGCCGTACTCTTTGTTTTCATACCAGAAACCGATGAGCAGGTAGGAGCATAAACCAACACCTTCCCAGCCGATGAAGAGGATGAGGTAGTTGCTTCCCAGAACCAGCAATAACATAGAGAAAATAAAGAGGTTCAGGTAGGTGAAGAACTTATAATATCCTTTATCCGTTGCCATATACCCCATGGAGTAAAGATGAATTAAAGAACCGATTCCGGTAATGATCAACACCATCATCAGTGACAGCTGATCGACCTGAAAACCGAAATTCACCTGCACTCCGTTAAAACGGAACCATTCGAAGGCGCGGATCACCGTAGGAGGCGAACCCGCATCATAAGAAAAGAAAATGCTCAGCGCCAGGCAGAATGCTCCGAAAACGACCGCAGTCGCCAGTCCGCCCACCAGAACTTTCGGTAAATTCTTACCGAAGAGCCCGTTGATCAGAAACCCGATCAGTGGCAGCAGGACAATTGTATAAATAATATTTTCCATGTAAATAATCACCCTCTTAGTTTATTAAAAATACTGATGTCTACCGATTTGGTATTGCGGAACAGCATGGCGATAATGGCCAGGCCCACCGCTACTTCAGCCGCAGCGACCACCATGATAAAGAAGACCAGGATCTGGCCGTTTCCGTCACCTTTATAACTTGAAAAAGCAGCCAGCATCAGATTCACCGAATTAAGCATCAGCTCCACACATCCCAGGATTACAATCGCATTCTTACGCACCAGTACGCCGACGACGCCCAGACAGAAAAGAATCGTACTCAGGATGATGAAATAATCCAGCGGAACCGACTGTATAAATGAGTTTACGTTTTCCATGCTGTATTTATAAATCTTTTTTACCAATTAATACCGCGCCTACAATTCCGGCTAAAATCAAAATGGAAGCAAGTTCGAAAGGCAGTACATATTCATTAAACAACAGTTTTCCGAGGTTCTTCGTCAGACCGGCAGAAGTATCAACATTCTGCGCTACCTGATGTTGGTTCAGCCCGCGGAAGGCACCCAGGATGCCAACGAGCAGTAAACCGCCACTGAAGATCCCGATGAATTTCGGCAGGTTATGCTTGCGGCTTTCATCCTCTTTATTCAGGTTCAGCATCATCAGGATATAAAGGAACAAAACCATGATGGCGCCCGCGTAAACGATGATCTGAACGATTCCCAGGAACTGCGCATTTAAAAGAATGTACAATCCCGCAATGGAAAAGAAAGTAATAATGAGTGACAGAATTGCATACAGAGCATTTCTTGCGAATACAAAATAAGCAGCACTTAAAATGGCCAGCGCAGCCACGGCAAAGAAAATAATCTGCTCCATATTATTTCACTGATTTTTTTTGCAGTTCACTTTGTCTCTCGGTAATATCAATTCTGCGGTTGATGTCTTCCACCAGTTTGTCTTTACCGTACACGAAGCTGCCGCGGTTGGTTTCCACATCTACCAGACGGTCTGTCAGGTAAATGGCTGATTTGGGGCAGGCTTCTTCGCACAAGCCGCAGAAGATACAGCGGAGCATATTGATTTCATATACGGCTGCATATTTTTCTTCGCGGTACAAATGTTTTTCATCACGTGTGCGTTCTGCTGCGGTCATGGTAATGGCTTCTGCCGGGCAGGCTACAGCACAAAGACCGCACGCGGTACAGCGTTCGCGCCCCTCCTCGTCGCGCTTCAGCACGTGCAGTCCCCGCCATACTTTGGCGCGCGGACGCTGCTGTTCCGGGTAAGCATATACTTTTCCTTTCGGACCCTGCAACGCGTGGCGCAACGTAATCGCCATTCCCTTGAAGATCTCCGGGAGATATAGTTTTTCCATAAACGTCATTTCTTTATCAGAAACAACTTTGGATCGGTTCGTCAGTTTCATATTAATAGGTTCCTAGTGCGCAGTGAAGCGGCACATTCAACTTCTCATTTTTTTATCAGGCGAAAAATACAATGACGCCTGCGGTAATAATCAGGTTTACCAAAGCCAGCGGAATCAGGGTTTTCCACCCCAGGTGCATCAGCTGGTCGTAGCGGAAGCGTGGAATAGTCCAGCGAATCCACATAAAAATTAAAATCCCGATAACTACTTTCGCCAGCATGGCCACAATACTTAAAATTCCGGCGGTGTTTTCTCCCCAGTTTTCGCTCACCCAGTTAATTCCCGGATAGTTAAAACCACCAAAGAACAAGGTAACGATTAAAGCGTTGGAGATAAACATGTTTACATATTCACCGAACATATACTGTCCGAAGTTCATCGATGAATATTCTGTCATATACCCGTTCACAAGCTCCGACTCACATTCCGGCAGGTCAAATGGGTGCCGGTTGGTTTCTGCCATGGCCGCCACAAAGAAAATAATAAAGGCCAGCGGCTGATAGAAAATATTCCAGTTCATTCCATCTGCGGGAATAAAGCCCCAGATTTTGCCCGTTCCTTGTGTGGACGTAATATGATATAAATCCAGGCTGCCTGCCATTAAAATAATAGACAGCAAGGAAAGACCCATGGCGAGTTCGTAGGAAATCATCTGAGACGAAGCACGAATAGCACCAATCAGGGAATATTTGTTATTGGAAGCCCAGCCTCCGATCATCATCCCGTACACACCGATGGAAACCATCCCGATCAGATAAAGTACGCCTACATCGATATTCGCTACCTGCACTTCAAAAGAAGTTCCGCCGATATTCAGCGACTTGCCCCACGGTATTACGGCTCCGGTAATCAGTGAGATAAACATGGTAATAGCCGGCCCAATGTAGAACAGGAATTTATCGGCATTTTGCGGCACAAAACCTTCCTTAAAGAAAAGTTTACCACCGTCTGCCAGCGGCTGTAAAATACCAAACGGCCCCGCACGGTTCGGACCAATACGGTCCTGCAGGATGGCTGCTACTTTACGCTCGCCCCAGGTGGAGTAGGCTGCGATGCCCAGTGAGAGGGCAAACAGGGCAGCTACGAGAATAAGCTTAAAAGTTAATAACTCCATAATTATTTTATGTCTTTTTCACTGATCTGCTTTGCTTCAGCATTATCAAGCAAATTGATCGTGTTTTTCGGTTTTTCGTAATGGTTGAGGGAAATAACGGAATGACGGTCAATATGTCGGGGTCCTTCTATATTCCAGTATTTTAAATCCTTACGCTCAAATCGGCACTCGTTGCAAATCCATTCTTCGGCTTCACCGTACTGATCCTGACGCGTGGTTACGCGGATAATTTCGTCGCCCTTCATCCAGAGCACCGCTCTTCCGGAGCACTTATCGCAGCTGCAGGTAGCGTTTACCGGTTTTGTAAACCACACGCGGCTGGCAAAGCGGGAAGTACGATCTGTAAGCGCCCCTACCGGACAAACGTCGATCACATTCCCAATAAAATCATTATCCAACGCTTTGTTAAGATACGTGGAAATTTCCGCATGGTCGCCTCGGAACAGGATACCGTGCTCGCGCTTTTCAGTCAGTTGATTCGCTACTAAAACACAACGTGCACAAAGAATGCAGCGGTTCATATTTAGTTTGATGTACGGACCGATATCCTCCGGCTCGAAAGTGCGTCTTTCAAATTCCGTACGTGTTCGCTCCAAACCGTGTTCATACGCCAGGTCCTGAAGGTGGCACTCACCAGCCTGGTCACAAACAGGACAATCCAGCGGGTGGTTAACCAAAAGAAACTCCGTTACAGCATGGCGTGCTTCCTGGGTTTTCTCGGAGGTCAGGTTTTTAATTTCCATTCCTTCCATCACGGCAGTACGGCAGCTTGCGACCAGTTTTGGCATCGGACGCGGGTCGGCATCAGATCCTTTGGAAACTTCTACAAGGCAGGTACGGCAACGTCCGCCACTGTTTTCAAGTGGTTTGTAATAACACATCGCCGGCGGAACCGATTTCCCACCGATCTGACGGGCAGCTTCCAGAATGGTGGTGCCGGGAAGCACTTCTGTTTCCTGTCCGTCTATGATCACTTTTATTTTTTTTAGCTCTTCGCTCATATCTTTAGCTTTTAGCTTTACGCTGATGCTTATATTAATTATTTATAAAAAGATATCCAATTTAAGAATCATGCTACTCAATATCAAATGTTGTAATGCTTTCTCAGGCTGCTAGCCAGGCACTGCCATATCAATGATATTGATGTGTTCTTTTCTGCGCTCATCCGTCTTTTAAAATTGCTTCAGACATCACAATATTATTTGCCTGCCTATCCAGCTGTAACTGGCTACGGATTGCAATGAATTCTTCGACGTTCGAATAACTTTTTATTGATTTTAGGAAAAAAACGCCTGCGCTACTCATTGACTGCTTTTCAACTTCATTTGGTGAGCAAGCAGCGGCTTGTATTCTTCCTTTGTTTATTTTCTAAATAAGAATTTGCTTTGACTCTGTCAATTTTTCTCTTCAAAGCAACTGCGTTACCGTCCATTGATTTGCTGCTCCAGACCAGGTCTTATCTGAAAAACAGTCAGTGCAGCATTCTGAAGCGTTATTGCATCTTACTCTGCCTTCGCCACCACCGGAAGCGGATCGGCATAATTTCCGATACCGTAATTCCTCGTCTGTGACTCAGGATTATCTATATACCACTCAAACTCATCCCGGAAATGGCGGATCGCGGCCGCTACCGGCCAGGCTGCCGCATCTCCGAGCGGACAAATGGTATTACCCTCTATTTTTCTCTGAATATCCCACAACAGATCAATGTCTGCCATCGTTCCGTTTCCGGAATAAATTTTCTGTAAAATCTTAAACATCCATGGCGTTCCCTCACGGCACGGTGTACACTGGCCGCAACTTTCATGGGCATAGAAACGAGCGAGGGTCAGGGTGTGTTGTACGACACTCTGATCTTCATCCAGCACAATGAATCCACCGGATCCCATCATGGTGCCGGTGGCAAAACCACCGTCTGCCAGGGATTCATAATTCATATATCGCGGTGCGCCGCTGATCGTTTGCAATAAAAGATTCGCAGGTACAATCGGAACGGAGCTTCCACCCGGAATACAGGCTTTTAGCTTTTTACCATTCGGAATACCGCCGCAATATTCATCACTGTAGATAAATTCTTCCACGGTGATGGTCATATCAATCTCGTAAACTCCCGGCTTGTTAATATTTCCACATGCGGAGATCAGTTTTGTTCCGGTAGATTTACCAACACCAATTTTGGCGTATTCACTGCCACCCATATCCAGGATGGGAACTACGGCTGCAATGGTTTCCACATTATTTACCACAGTAGGGCAGGCCCAAAGACCTTTAACCGCTGGGAAAGGTGGTTTTAAACGTGGATTCCCACGCTTTCCTTCGAGTGATTCCAACAGCGCGGTTTCCTCACCACAAATGTAGGCGCCGGCACCGCGGTGCACGTAAATTTCCAGATCGTAACCTGTGCCCAGAATATTCTTTCCTAAAAAGCCGGCCGCTTTTGCTTCATCAATGGCCTGTTCCAGAATGTCGGGAATCCAGGAATATTCTCCGCGGATATAAATATAGGCGGTGTTTGCACCCAGAGCATAAGAAGAGATCAGCATCCCTTCGATCAGGATATGCGGAATAAACTCCATCAGATACCGGTCTTTAAATGTTCCCGGCTCAGATTCATCAGCGTTTACTACCAGGTATCTCGGCACACCTTCCGGCTTGGCCAGAAAGCTCCATTTCAGGCCGGTCGGGAAACCCGCGCCGCCGCGTCCGCGCAGTCCGGAAGTTTTTACTTCTTCGGTAATTTCATCCGGTTGCATTTTAAACGCTTTTTCAGCAGCAGTATATCCGCCTTGCTTTCGGTAAACGTCGTAGGTTCTGATGCCTTCAACGTGTGCGTCTTTTAATAAAAGCTTCTTCATGACTTTCTTTAAAATTAATCAATCGCGATGCTTCCTTCCCGGCACAGCCTCAGGATATCATCCACTTTTTCATTCGTTAAAAACTCATGATAGAATTTGCCCAGTTGCAGCATGGGTGCATAGCCACACGCGCCGAGGCACTCAACCGCCTTAATGGTGAACATTCCGTCGGCCGTTGTTTCGCCGATGTTGATGCCCAGCGTCGTACACAAGTGTTCGAGGATACCATCGCTGCCATTTACCATGCATGGCCCGGTGCGACAAACTTCCAATACATATTTACCTACCGGCTTCATGTTGAACATCGTGTAGAAAGTAGCCACTTCGTACACTTCGATAGGCTGAATTTCCAGCACGCTTGCCACGTAATCCATTACGGGAACCTGCAGCCAGCCACCAAACTCTTTTTGTGCAATATGCAAAACGGGAATCAGTGCAGACTTTTTATGTTCTGCCGGATAGCGGCGGATAATTTTTTCCACCTGTGCCATTGATTCCGGAGAAAACGCAATTGTTTCGGTCATTTTATTTCTTTCAACCTGATTTGCAGGTTTCTGTTTTAACTATTTATAAAATATATCAGGCATCCAGTTCTCCTGCGATAACATTCATGCTGCACATGGTAACAATCGCGTCTGAGATCATGGAGCCACGAATCATTTCCGGATACGCCTGGTAATAAATGAAGCAAGGTCTGCGGAAGTGCAGCCGGTACGGAGTTCGTCCGCCGTCGCTTACCAGATAGAACCCAAGTTCACCGTTACCGCCTTCCACGGAGTGATATACTTCACCCTTCGGAACATCGGTTTCACCCATCACAATTTTAAAGTGATAAATAAGCGCCTCCATGTTATTGTACACATCTGCCTTTTCCGGCAGATAAAACTCCGGAACATCCGCATGGAATGGCCCGTCGGGCAGGTTTTTATAGGCTTCATTAATGATTTTCAGGCTTTCCCAAACTTCCTGCTGGCGTACCATGAACCGGTCATACGTATCACCGGAAGTTCCGACCGGAATTATGAAATCAAAATCCTGGTAAGATGAATATGGATTTGCAACACGAACATCATAATCCACACCCGCTGCGCGCAGGTTTGGTCCCGTGAATCCATAACTCAAAGCACGTTCTGCAGAGATCGGCCCTGCATCAATTGTACGATCCATGAAAATACGGTTACGCTCGTTCAGTGCGCAGAACTCGCCCCAGATTTTTGGGAACTTCTTCAGCCAGGTCTGCAGGAATTCATGAAACTTCGGAGAAAAATCTCTTTCGAAGCCACCGATACGTCCCATATTGGTCGTCATCCTCGCCCCGCAGATTTGCTCGTACATTTCATAAATCTTCTCACGCTCCTGGAAAAGATAGGTGAGTCCGGTAATAGCACCGGCATCCATGGCAGTTACCCCGTTGCAAACCATGTGATCGGCAATGCGAGCCAGTTCCATCATAATGACGCGCATGTAATCTACGCGTTTGGGAACTTCGCAACCAATGAGTTTTTCCACAGTCATGTGCCAGCCCAGGTTGTTGATGGGTGCGCTGCAGTAATTCATACGGTCAGTCAGCGTGGTGATCTGCGTAAAATTCCGTCTTTCAGAAATTTTTTCAAAAGCACGGTGTATATAACCAATCGTTTGTTCCGAGTGCAGGATGCGTTCGCCGTCCATCGTCAGCACATTCTGGAAGATTCCGTGTGTTGCCGGGTGGGTTGGGCCCAGGTTCAGCGTATAGAGCTGCCCGTCAATATTCTCTTTGGAATCGTGTTGATTTAATATATTGGAGAGTGCGTTGTCTTTCATAATGTTAAGTTACTTTTAACCGCTGTTGTTGCCAGCGGATTAGCGGCCAAACATGGTATCGTCCTTATCGGTGCGGGTTCCATCTTCCAGGCGGTACTCCTTCAGCATAGGATGATACCCGATGTCTTCCACATTTAAAATCACGCGCAGGTCAGGATGGCCTTTAAAGCGGATTCCGTAAAACTCAAAGGTTTCACGCTCCATCCAGTTGGCACCGGCATACAGTTCGGTCATTGAATCGACTTCAGCGTTTTCCCGTGGCATAAAAGTTTTCAGGCGCAAACGGAAGTTGGTCATCATATTATGAAGATGATACACAACGCCCAGTTCAGCTTCAGGATTTTCGGGATAATGAATTCCGCACAGGTCGGTGAGGAAATTAATCTGCAGTGAGGAATCGCGCAGATAATGAATTACCTTTTTGATATCCTGTTTTTTAATTTCTACCGTCAGCATTCCGTATGATTCAGTCGCCGCAACAACCGACTCCGGAAATTCGCGCGTAATGGCCTCCAGCACAAACTCGTTCGTCATATTCCTTTATTTAATATCGTAGGATTGCAGCAAATGCTGATATTCCGGCATATCACGGCGGCGGATACTTTCATTTTCGCACAGCGCCTGTACCTGCATCACCCCTTCAATGATTTGTTCCGGTCTTGGCGGACAACCCGGCACATATACATCCACAGGAATAATCTTATCAATTCCCTGGAGTACCGAATAGCTGTCGAAAATACCACCGCTGCAGGCACATGCACCTACGGCAACTACCCATTTGGGTTCTGCCATCTGGGTATAGACCTGCTTGAGTACAGGCCCGAGTTTTTTGGCAATGGTACCGCACACCATCAGCATATCTGCCTGGCGCGGTGAAAACGAGTTTCGTTCCATCCCAAAGCGCGACGCATCATAGGTAGGGTTTAGCACGGCCATGAACTCAATACCACAGCAGGAAGTGGCAAACGGTAAAGGCCACAGAGAGTGCGCACGGGCAAGGCCGATCACGCTGCTGAGTTTTGTTGCAAAAAAGCCTTCGCCCTCGTAGCCTTCCGGCGCCGGAGCATCCATCCTTATTACAGGTTTATTATCAGACATGATTTTTTCTTTAAAGTTAATAAATAGTCTGCCGGGAATTATTTGTCCCAGTCCAGCGCACCGCGCTTCCAGACATAAAAGAATGCAATGAAGAAAACGGAAATAAAGGTAAGAACAGCCAAAAAGCCTTCCACACCAAATTCACGGATATTCACCGCATACGGATAGAAAAAAACGATCTCAATGTCGAACAATACGAAGAGAACAGCCGTAAGGAAATATTTTACAGAGAACGGAGTACGTGCGTTTCCTTCCACATCCACCCCGCATTCGAAACTTTCATTCTTTCGGACAGCGTCAGATTTTTGTCTCGGGCCGAGAAAGTGCGTGCCCAGAATGGAGAGCAGCACAAAACCGGCACCTACGGCAACCTGAATAAAAATCGGGATGTAATCGGCAGGAACATTCATTGTAGCTTCATTTTTTCTTATCCTGGCAAATTTACGGAATTAAGTAATATATAAAAAATTATCGCCGTAAAACTCGGTCTTTACTTACTGCGCGTATTTTTCAGGCGCTTTAAAACTTCATAGGCCAGATAGGCAATATATAAAAATAAAACACTGGCGTACACGATATTGATCAGCGAATGGATCCGCTCGTCTTCGACAGCAAAGAACTGATTATAAACGATAAAGACCAGGACCAGTGCGGCATATATGTATAATTGCTTTTTCATAGTAACAGATTCGTTTGTTCGGTAACAGTGAGTGAATAGGTGCGGCGGCGCTTGTGATTAACGGGATGATAATCCTGCCAGAGGACCTGAACACTTTTGTTTTCTTCCAGTTCCGGATTGGTTTCCAGATATTTAATTCCTTTTTTGCTAAAATTGCGCCAGATTTCCTGGAAGATAAGCGACGTCACGCCCCGGCGCTGATAATCCGGATGAATACCGATCAGGTAGAAATTAGCACGCGTGTTTTTCTTGCCGGCCTGCAGGAAGTGATACCAGCCGAACGGAAAGAGCGAGCCTTTGGCCTTCTGCAATGCTTCAGAATAACTGGGCATGGTGATCGCAAAGGAAACCAGTTCCCCCTGGCTGTTGGCAATGCAGACAATGTAATCTTTATGAAGAAGTTTAAAATACTTATCCTTATACGTCTGAATCTGCTCATCCGTGATGGGGGTGTAGGTGGACAGCGAACGGTAGGTTTCATCCAGTAATTTAAACATCGGAAAAACATAGGGCAGAATTTCCTTTTTGTTTTTAAAATGAAGAACCTGTAAACCATATTTTTCTGCGATGAGCGCACTGAATTTTTTCACCTTTTCGGGTAAGATTTCGGGGAATTCCAGTTCATATTCCACCCATTCTTTTTCCTTGTGCAGTCCTAAAGCTTCCAAATGCTGCGGATAGTACGGCGCGTTGTATAAACCGATCATCGTTGCCAATCTGTCATATCCCATGGTCAGCATGCCAGCTTTGTCCAGATTGGTAAAACCCATCGGGCCCTCGATCATTTCCATCTGGTGTTGCTGGGCATAATCCACCGCTTTTTGCAGTAAAGCGCGGGAAACCTCTCTGTCATCAATAAAGTCCAGCCAGCCAAAACGAACCTTTCGCAAACCCATTTCCTCCACCTCTTTGTGGTTGATCATCACAGCAATTCGTCCGGCTATCTTTCCGTCTTTCAGCGCGATATATCTTTTGAATTCAGAAAAGGCAAGCGCGGCATTTTCTTTGCGATCCCAGATGTTGATTTCATCCTGCGTCAGCGGTGGAACATAATTTGGATTATGGCGATACAGGTGGTTTGGAAAGGAAATGAACTGCCGCACCTGTGCAGAATTTTTAACTTCAATAATTTCTACTGGCATCCCTGAGATATTTGGGTGAACAAAGATACTGGTTTCCCTGCACAGGCAAAACTTTGGCATACTTTTTACGATCTTGTTGGAGTTTATGTATTTTATAAAATTTAAGTAAAAATGACAGGGTATTATTTGATTCTTATACTCATGATGCTGGCAAGCTGGTGGGTGTCTTCCAGGCTGAAGTCCAAGTTTGAGTATTATTCGCAGGTACATTTGCGAAACGGCATGTCCGGAAAAGAAGTAGCGGAAAAAATGCTGAGAGATAACGGCATCCACGATGTGCAGGTAATTTCGGTGCCGGGGCAACTGACAGATCATTACAATCCTGCCGACAAGACCGTAAATCTTTCGGAAGGTGTATATATGCAGCGAAATGCCGCCGCTGCCGCCGTAGCTGCGCACGAATGCGGCCATGCAGTTCAGCACGCGGTAGGTTATTCCATGCTGACGCTCCGTTCCAAACTGGTACCGGTAGTTAACATCAGTTCTCGTTTGATGCAGTTTGTATTAATTGCAGGAATTATGATTATGGTGGGAACACAAACCATCGACAATCCTCAGGGAAATACGACAGTGCTCGCCATCGGTGTTGCGATGTTTGCCGCTACAACTTTGTTTGCTTTTGTAACGCTGCCGGTGGAGTATGACGCGAGTAACCGCGCCATGAAATGGCTGAAAAGTACCGGCACGGTGACGGCAGAAGAATATGTGGGCGTACAGGATTCACTGAAGTGGGCAGCGCGTACGTACGTTGTGGCCGCGATCGGTTCCCTGGCGCAGTTGCTTTACTGGGCATCTCTGCTGATGGGCCGACGGGATTAAATCAATTTATTTCAAAATCAATATCATGCATCTCAGCCAATTGCGCTGAGATGTTTTCTTTTTCCGCCAGGCGAATACGCGCTTTAATACTGCATTTCTGATCAGAGGTGAAGTCCAGCACCTGTGCATCACATTTATTTAATAAAGTAAAAATCACATTCTGTTTTTCGAAATTGAAATGGACCGTCAGTACCGATTCTAGTTCACGCGTAACAATTTCTGCCGCTTCGATGGTTTCTTTCGCAGACTCTTTATAGGTTCGTACCAGTCCCGACACACCGAGTTTGGTTCCGCCGTAATACCGCACACTGATGACAAGAACATTGGTAATTTCATGTGCCAGCAGCTGATTATAGATCGGCAGGCCGGCGCTGCCCGAGGGTTCGCCGTCGTCATTCGCGCGATAGAGCTGACCTTCCACACCAATCCTGTAGGCATAACAGTGATGCGTTGCTTTGGGGTGCAGTTCGCGGATTTTTTCTAAAGCTGTGCGTACCTCATCTTCATCGGCGACCGGAAAAGCAAAGCCAATGAATTTGCTCCCTTTCTCCCGGATGATGATGTCCGCCACAGGTTGTTTTATGGTTTGAAATTCAAAAGCCATTACTGGTTGTTTTTATAAAAAGCCACCGTATTATCGCGTAGATTAAATGTGTTACGTGCATTCTTTGCAAACAACGGCGCTTGGGTACCTGAAGCTAAACGGAGATTCGGATTTGAAATAACATAGGCTTCATCCCATAAATCTTCCTCAATGAAACGCTCCAATGTTGCGCGGCCGCCCTCAACCAATACAGATTGAATTCCTTGCCGGTGCAGCAAAGAAAGCATATCCGACAGTGAGTCATCTGCCTTTATTTTTTGAAAGGATATATTGTTGTCATCGTCTTCGCGAATGGTATTTAACACTAAAGTCTGTGCATCCTCATTATATAAGTTATGAGTTGTGGGCACTTTCAGATACCGGTCCAGTACGATCCGGATTGGATTCCGGCCGATAATTTCCCGGGTCGTCAGCGAGGGATTATCTGCCAGTGCGGTGCCCCTGCCCACAAGGATAGCATGTTCCCGGCTGCGCATATCGTGTACGAATTGGCGGCTGAGTGTATTGCTGATCTGCGTCGGCTGTCCGTTTTTATCAATAAAACCATCTGCAGACTCAGCCCATTTTAAGATTATATAAGGCCTGCCTTGTTGATGGAAAGTAAAAAATCTTCTGTTCAGTTCGCGGCATTCTTTTTCCAGCACACCGATTTTAACTTCGATACCGGCGTCGCGCAGGATTTCAATGCCCTTGCCATGCACCAGCGTGTTGGAATCCACACAACCAATCACTACTTTTTTGAACTGATGCTGAACTAAAGCAAGTGCACACGGTGGCGTTCGCCCGAAATGTGCGCAGGGTTCCAAAGAAACATAAATAGTACTTTCTTTAAGAAGTGCTTTGTTATCTACGAAATTAATAGCGTTTATTTCTGCATGCGCTTCGCCGGCCTTATGATGGTATCCTTCGCCAATGATCCGGTCGTCGTGCACGATAACAGCGCCTACCAGCGGATTAGGATAGGTGTAACCTTCTGCCTTTTGAGCAAGCACCAAGCAACGGCGCATATAAAATTCATCTGTCATAAAAAGAAAGCACCGGAAAAGGTGCTTTATATGTATTAATTATTAATCTGTTTGAACTTAATTTCAGGAATCGGGAACTCAATCATTTTGATCATCAGCGCATCACGTTGGGTAGACAGCGCTTTGGCTATTTTGCGAGGCTCGCCATATACACGTGTTACGTAGGAAAGAATGAGGAAGTTGGATCCCTGCGGTGCATTGGTGGCGCGGAAACGATCAATCACGTATTCCATATAGGGTTCGCCGGTTTCCGGTGTTTCCGAAATATAATAATCCACCAAAAACTCATTGCCGGCCGGGTTTTCCGCAACGTTCACTTTTGCAAATTTATCGGTTTCCTGCCTATGTTGTATTTGCTCTACCTTTTGACGCACGGCGAGTTCCAGTTCTATTTTTTTATTAAAATAGGAAAAGTCCAGCATCTTCGTGATATTATCGAAGTTTTCATCCGCGGGCAGATACTGTTGTTTGTAGAAAGTCTGCGAGACAGGTTTGCTCCAGACAAGAAACAATTCTTCTCCGCCGAAGTCAACTGGTCCCGGAATGTTAAGCAGATCTTCCGCCTGTTGTGCACTGCCAAATACAGCGGCCGCAAACGTTACTGCCGTTAGTAAATTTTTAAGCATATAAAATTCTATTCTTTTTCTGCAGATAAAATCTGATGAAGAGAGCTTTTCAGGTCTTCGAGCTGTTTCTTCTTTTCATCGATGCGGGCGTAGGTATGAGCCAATAACGGGTTATCACGGGAATCATCGCTGAAGAAACCAAGGTTGTTCTCCATCTTCACAACTTCCGCTTCCAGATCAGCGATCTGGTTTTTCATTTTTCTGGCTTTGTCGCTCAGCTGATCTTCCGTGAGGTTTTTCTCGTTCAGGCTGTATTCCGAAACTTTATTAAGTTTCAGTTTTTCGCGAAGTAATTTATTAAACTCGCTATTAATCCCGATTT
This sequence comes from Chryseobacterium salipaludis, assembly GCF_022968825.1. GTDB lineage: Bacteria > Bacteroidota > Bacteroidia > Flavobacteriales > Weeksellaceae > Kaistella > Kaistella salipaludis. Next base: position 257,041 of record NZ_JALHKS010000001.1, on the reverse strand, counting down.
TCTCGCGCGGAACTTTCCCTGTTTTGTTCCAGGTGTTTTTGATTTCCTCAATTTTTTCCACGCTGCCTTCTTCGTCTGTTATGCTGCGAAGATCTTCGAGCAATTGTTTCTTGACCTTGTAATTCTGTTTCCAGTTATCACCGGAAGCATTATTTTTTTCCCGGTAAGCGTTGAAGAAAGTGTTGCAGGCTTCGCGGAAATCATTCCACACCTGGTTTGTCATGCTGCGCGGAACATGTCCGATCTTCTTCCAGTCTTCCTGTAGTTTTTTAAACAAAGGGACAGCGGTTTCCCAGTCTTCGGAATTCATGTTTTCCCGGGCAATCTGCACCAAATTCTGTTTCTGTTCCAGATTGGACTGCTGGGAATTTTTCAGGGTTTTATAAAACTCATTTTTGCCTGCATTAAACGCACGCAGATATTGTTTAAAATCATTCCAGGTCTGGCTGGATAATTTCCGTGGCACATTACCGAGTTGCAGAAATTCTGTCCGCAGTTCTTCCACGCGACGAATCGCATTTTGCCATTGGCTGTGATTTCCCCCGGTAGCAGTTTCGGTCAGTTTTTTAATTTCTTCAATAATGCCGCTTTTCTTGGTCAGGTTTTCCTGCTGTTCCTGCTCAATCTGTTTATTGAGTTCACCTTTGCGGTCATGAATTCGGTTCGAAATTTCGCGGAATTCTTCCCAGGTATTTTCACGGAACTCTTCGGCAACCGGCTCGGCTTCTTCTTTCCAAAGGCGGTGCAGATACTGAAGCTCGTTTAAAGCTTTTTGCACAGAAGGTTCTGTTTCCAGCTCCTTTGCCCGGTCAATAATCTGACGGCGCTTTTCCAGATTGTGCGCAAACTCCTGTTCCATATATTCCTTATTCAGATCGAGCATCTGATAGAACTGGTTCAGGTGATGGAAGTAATTATTATTTAAAATTTTAAATTCAGATTTGGCTACCTGTCCGGCATTTTTCCATTCTTCTTTGATTTCGCGGATGGCTTTGAAAAGATTGGTGCCGGGTTCGGTATTGGTGTACAGATTCCGGAGCTTCTCGATAATATCCTGGCGTTGCTGCTTGTGCTGCTGCTGTTGTTCTTCTACCTGCTGCTGGTGCGCATCCATCTTCTGGCGGTACAAGCCGGTGAGTCCGGTCAGTGTGTGGTGCTTAGGGTGTTCACCAATATCCAGCGTGCTTTCTTCCGCGCTTTCCGCAGACTGCTGCCGCAGCGCTTCTGTCTCTGCCTGCATTTTATGATTTGCAGCGTCTTTCAGCGCGTGAAATTCTTTATTTTTAGAATGAGCGTCGTCCCGGTTGATAATTTTTTCCATTTGCTCGAAAAGCTCATTGAGCGACATGTGCTCATACGGAGATGTTTCGGGCTCAGCGGGTACGGTTTCTTCTGTATCTTTTGCGACTGTTTCATTTTCGGCTGCTTCTTCTACAAAAGCGGCTGCAATATCGGTAGTTGCATCGGCAGTGTCCGTATTTTGACCGAAATCTTCGCTTGCTTTCGCTTCTTCAACAAAGGCTTCAGCGATATCCGGTGCAGGTTCGGCTCTATTTTCGTTCGGCTGATTTTCAGCAGAAGTTGGATCTGTCAGTTCCGGTGCCGCAGCATCGGTTGGGCTGTTTCCGTCCGCAGCGGGTTGCATGTTTTCCGTATGTGGATCGGTATTCATTTCCTCATTTTCAGAAACCGGCTTTTCTGTACTCATAGCAAACTTTTTATAATCAGGCATTAAATGCCTGGGGTTGATGGCAATCTACCGCCTAAATTAACCTATTTTTTTTCAATGTTCCAAATTTCCCAGGCTTTTTCTGCCTGCTGCTCCAACATCAGGGCACCGTTGATGGTTTTTGCACCGCGCAGCCGGGCCTGACGAAGGAATAGGGTTTCCGCCGGGTTATAAATAAGATCAATCATCAGATGATCGCTGGTAACATGTTCAAAAGGAAAGGGCACTGATTTTTCGGTATCCGGAAAAGTACCAACCGGTGTGCACTGAATAACCAACGTGTGTTCAGAAATGACCTCAGAACTAAGATCCTCAAAAGTGAAGGTACCTTTGCGACTAATTGTTTTAAAAGAAAAGTTATGTTTTCTCAGCACGTACTGTATTGCTTTAGCAGCGCCACCATCGCCCAGAACCAAGGCTTTCTGATGCGTTAATCCGCCCGACTGAATTAATGTTTTTTCGAAACCGTACGCGTCTGTATTAAACCCTTTTCTCTTTCCATTAAAAACAAGAACTGTATTAACGGCGCCAATCTCCTGTGCTTCCGGGCTCAGTTCGTCGAGATAGGGGATGATCTGTTGTTTATACGGAATCGTCACATTAAAGCCACGCAGGTTTTCCCTCGAAAACAGAGAGGTAACTTCAGAAATATTTTCCCTGTCAAAAATGCGGTAATGATAATCTTTCAATCCAAGGTCTTTAAATTTTTTTTCAAAGAATGTTTTTGAAAAGGAATAAGAGATATTTCTGCCAAGCAGCCCAAGTTCCACGGTGTTTTCCATAAAAACAAAAATAGAAAAAGACCGGCAGTTCACCGGTCTCTTAAGATTAAAATATTTTGATTCGCTTACTGAACAATAAACTTGGTGCTTTGTTCATCAGCTTTTAATATATAAACTCCTTTTGGCAGATTCTGCAAACGAATACTGTTGGATGTTTTAAATGGCTGTTTCAAGGTCTGCATCAGTTTTCCGCTCATGTCGTAAATCTGAACGGATTTAATGGTGTCAAGTTGTGCACCTTCCAGTTTCAAAATGCCATTGCGAACCGGGTTCGGATATACTCTGAGCACGTTCTGGTTTTTAGATGACTCATCAGTTCCCATCGTGCTAAAGCAGGTCCACATCATATTATCAACCGCCACACGATTGTTGTCACCGGATTTATCCAATCGGATCGTAACCGGGCCGGCAATATTAATTCCTGTGATTGTCGTAGTTGTCACTGCCGCTGAATAAGGAATAGTTTTTCCGGTATCCACGTCGTTCACAAAAACTTTGAATGTACCGGAAGTTCCGCCAAATTTAAGTTGCGTGGTGACGGTAAGATCGCCGATTCCATTGGGCGCATCTTCTACTTCCAGATAGCCTGTACGCACCGTTATTGCTTTTCCATCAATCGTTTGATCAGTTCTCGCAAAGGTAGCAGTCCAGTCCAATCCGTTGCTGGACCATTCGCGTACCGTGTACGAACTTCCGCTCGCTTCAGGAATATTATCAAAAGTTTCACTTCCGCAATCTGTGCCGACTTCACCGGTGGTTACCGTTATCATATTGCTGGCAGCGGAAACATTGCCGGCGGCATCTTTGGCAACCACATACATCGTGTAGGTAGTTAGCGGCTGAAGATCTGTTACCGTAGCAGTTACCCCGGAAGCGGAGCCAAAAGAAACATTATTTACAAAAATTTCATATCCGGTTACAGCTACATTATCGGTAGAAGCGGTCCACTGAATTTTCACCTCATTACTGCCGGTATTTACTACAGTCAGGTTGGTTGGGGCCGTCGGTGCTTCAGTATCCACCAGCGTAGTTGCTGTCACTGTGCCTGAAGGTGCGGATTCATTGCCGGCTGCATCCGCTGCAATTACGTAAAAGCTGTATTCCGTTCCCTGATTCAAACCAGTAACCACCGCCGTAGTGCCGCTGACTGATTGCTTAAATTCTCCGTTTGCAAAAATTTTATATGCTGTTACTCCAATATTATCGGTAGAAGCTGTCCAGGTAAGTGTAGCGCTGTTGGTTGTAACTTCGCTTACCGCAAAATTTGCTGGTGCTGTCGGTGCGTCGTTGTCAACAATTTGGGTTCCCCAAATCCGGTCGATCCATTCTGGGTGGTCAATAAAAGGGTTTCTGTTTCCCTGGAAGGTGTAGGAAGCATTGTTTCTGTCGATCTCGGCCGGAGAAACCGGATCCTGTTGCGCCCATTGCAAAAGTACATTTAACTCCCACTTGTCCAGGCCAGGGTAAGGGGATCCACCCAGCATGCCACCGCTGTTAAAGTTGGAAAGTTGACTTTCATATCGGGTCACAAAATAAAAGATCATTCGCGCGACGTCGCCTTTGAATTCATCGATAGGCTCAAACACAGTGCCTCCAAAACCTGCCGAGCCGGAGCTGCCGAGTTTACTGCCATTTTTCGTTACAGTAGTGGCAGACTCTACTTTTCCGAAAGGATAATTGCTGCGGATACCGTTTACTTTTCCGTCGGTGGGACGTATGTGGTGAACATCGGAAACCATCGGAGCTTTTTTACCAAAAAGACTTTGCGGAACTACGTGCTCGCGGTTATAGCAATCACCTTCATTGGAATAATTTCCGCACTTTTTCTTACCGTGCTGAAAATTATAAGGATCCGGACCGGTAGGATTTTCTGAATACATATCCAGCACAGTGCCGTCGTTTTCGTAATAGCGGTCTGTATCAGTAGTTGGATACGCCGTGTATAAGCCATCATATCCTTTGTCTTTATGACCGTTTGTGATAATCTGGCTGAGTTTTGTTTTCAGCTGGGGACCGGCCAGTGTTGCTGTACCGTCGTAATATCCAGCTGGTATCTGCGCTATAGCCTGCAAGAAAAACAGGCTAAGCAAAAAAGTTGATAGTTTTTTCATATTGAAAAGTATTAAGCAACAAAAGTACGAAAACGACAAGAACTGTCCGCTTACGAACCAAACTTATTAAGTCGTGAAAAGACGCGGGCAACCACAATACCGAAAGCTGCGGCTGTACCGGCCACAATTACATAGTTGATGGCCGTAACCCGAACCGGAAAGGCCAGATCTGTATTGGCACCTGCCTTAAAAATGCCCGTGGAAATTTGGAAGTAACACACCGCCGTGCCTAGAAGCAGTCCGCAGATAATCCCGAAAAGGACGATGAGTAAGCCGGTATAAAAATAAATATTGCGGAGCGAACGCTTATCCATTCCCAGTGAAATCAGGCTTTGGCTTTGCACGCGCTTGTCAAGTTGCAGAATAATAATGGCGCCAGCCAGATTAAAAGTCGTGATGAAAATAACGAGCGCGAAAATTAGATAAATAAACAGTTTCTCGGTATTGATCATCTTCCAGAAAGCCGCATTTTCTTCCTGCTTTGTTTTCAGGTCATAACTTTTGCCGAGCTGCTGCTGGAGTCTTTGTTTCACCGCATCTGCCTGTTCCGGATCGTGAAGTTTTATTACAAATTCATAGGCGGCATCTTTAGGGAGTTGCAGGAGTTCCTGCGCTAATTCCAACGGTGCAATAATCGTGTTATCCAGCTGGTCATTACCGGGAAATACACCGGATACAAAAATATCGCGCTTCGTGAAAATATCTTCTTCTTTGCTGATAATGCCTGTACCGGGTTTAGGAACCATCACACTGGCATACTCCGAACTTTCTCCTACGGGAATCGTCAGCCGGTTGTTCAGCTTGTTTTCCATCAGGACTTCATTGGAATATTTAAAAGTGGGATAGGAGCCATAAAGAATGTGCTCGTTCACCGGATTCACCATCGTGTAGGCAGAATCCACGCCGCGCAGAATGGCAATATCACCGTTTCCGTGAAAGTTGATATAAGCTTTCTCCTCAATCACTTTCGAGTAATGTGCAACAGCAGTTTCCTTACGCAGAATTTTTTCTGCGGAAGCGATATTCGGCAGCGTTTTCCCCTGGGTGCTTTTAATGGTTATATCTGCATGGAGATTGGCGATCAGGTCTTTATTGAGATCTTCCAGCGCAGAAAAGACAGAAATAATAATAAACATCGCTGCCACCGCCACCAGCATCGCCACCGCCGCCAGCCAGGTGATGAAGGTAACTGCCGTGCTTCCTTTGCGGGCAAGCAGGTACCGTGCAGCAATATAAAAAGAAGTATTCTTCAAGAATAGGAGTTAAAGAATCGGGTTATCGCCTTGTCCTTTTAATTCTCTTTCAATGCGTTCCACATCATCCAGCGACGTATCCAGGTAAAACTGCAGTTCCGGAATGATACGCACCTGCTTGCCCATTTTCTGGCCCAGGAAATTGCGGTACTGTGATTTGTTTTCTTCGATTTCCTTCATAATTGCTTTGCGGTATTCCACCGGGAAAACACTCAGGTAAATCTTGGCGATGCTCAGGTCGGGTGTCACGCGGACATCCGAAACGGTGATCAAAAATTGCTGGGCACTTTGCGAGGCCTGTTTACGGAAAAATTCGGCAAAATCTTCCCGTATAATCTGAGCGACTTTTCGCTGTCTGTTGCTTTCGTTCATGCGGCAAATTTACTATTTTTGTTTCAATTACCGGGGCGTGCCCTTTCCGTCCTCCGCCTCTCAGCGGAGTCCGGAGCAGGTCGGTCTGCGTGCAGTCGCTTTTTGTGGCGGCACCTGGCGGTGCCGCCACAAAAGAGCTCCAACAATGCACTCCGCCCTCACGCGGTGTACGCCACCCTTGAAAGAAAGATATATGAAAATTGAACACCTCGGCATTGCCGTGAAAAACCTCGGACTGTCCGAAGATGTATTTAGCCGCCTTCTGGGAAAAGCGCCTTACAAACAGGAAACGGTCGAGCGCGAAGGCGTTACCACTTCCTTTTATGAGGCCGGCGACAGCAAAATCGAACTGCTCGAAGCCAGCCGTGAGGACAGCCCCATTGCCAGATTTATTGAAAAAAGAGGAGAGGGCATCCATCATATTGCATTTGGTGTGGAAGACATTTCGGCGGAAATTGAAAGGCTAAAGGCAAGTGGGTTTATCTTCATTTCCGAAGAACCTAAAGAAGGTGCCGATAATAAGCTGGTTGTTTTTCTCCATCCGAAATCCACCAATGGGGTATTGGTGGAATTGTGCCAGGAAAAACCCTGAAATATTTTGCAGGTCCGCAAAAAAGATTATTTTTGCACACCCAACTGAATGAATAACCGGCAACGGTTATGATGATAGGCCCTATAACTCAGCTGGTTAGAGTAGCTGACTCATAATCAGCAAGTCCCTGGTTCGAGCCCAGGTGGGGCCACCGGGTAATAATAAAGCATCTGTTTTTGAGCAGGTGCTTTTTCTTTTTGGCAGTTGTTTTGAAAGGTATATAACATTCTGCTTTACTCTTTAATTTTGCAGAATTACGACTTGTATGCAATAAAGCAATATGGTTGCTGATTCGAAATAATAGCCATCTTAGGACTGCATTCTGCACCTTCAAAATTTTATCTTATCATCCATGGGTTTGACCTTGAGGTAATTATAGCGACAGTTTGTTTCTGGCATGCTTTTGGATTCCGCCTCGGAAAGGAAAAGAAATGAAAAGCAAAGTACTTATTATCGACCACGAAAACAAACCGTTATCTAAAATTCGCCGTTTTTTTAAACGTCGCCAGTTTGAAATCATAAAACCAAAAGAAACCGAAAGTATTTTCAATATCTGTAAATCAGAAGATATTTCTGCAGTCGTAATTGATACCGACATATTCGGCAAAAGAAGCCGCGTCTTTCTGCAAAACCTCCGCGATCATATTCTTCCGCCCGATGTACGCTTAATTAGCATCGGCGATATGAAAGAACAAGATTCTTTCTCTTTCCGGGAGAATTCTATTCTCGCCTAAGATGTTCTATCTTTGTACGATAATCATTCTTTGCTTAAAAAGATCTTTGCTGATATCTTCAAAACATAAGAAGCCGCTTCATACTCTGGAGCGGCTTTGTATTATAGGTTCAAAAATAACTTCGGATTGACCGGTTTATTATTCTTGTGCACTTCATAATGCAGATGCGGACCGGTGGAACGTCCTGTATTTCCGGATTTGGCAATCACCTGATTTACGGTGACTTCATCATTCGTTTTTACATTGATTTCAGAAAGATGGCCGTATAACGTGTCCAGACCGTTGCCGTGTGAAATAATGATGCAGTTCCCATAGCCTCCTTTGAAGCCGGCAAAAATAACACGACCTGCTGCCGCGCAGCGAACTGGCGAACCGTGCGCAACCGCAATATCAAGTCCCTTGTGAAACTGAATCTGTTCCTTTTCGGCCGGGACATTGTTCAGTTCTTTTGTGCCGGTGGAAGTACTGTCGGAAGCTGTCGCTTTGTTTTTCGCTGCAACAGAAGCCAGTAAGACCGTTTTGGTCGGGATCGGATTGGTTCGTTTTCCAAATTGTGAAGAAATATATCCGTCAGCCGGAATACCAAGTGGCACAAACTGTAATTTTTGCTGCAGCTCCGCCAGATACTGACTGTAGCGCCGGGTTTGGCGGCCTACGTAGACCGCATTCTGCAAACTGTCCTTGGAAAGCTTCTCAAGTTGCACCGCCGGAACATTTTTCGCGGCAAGGAAATTGTTGAGTTGCTGAACCGACTGTTCGATGAGCGTTAAATTCGATTTCATTCCGGCAAAGTCCACACTGTCTTTCTCAGTTTGCACCGGAATTAAATTTACTGCATAGTTTTTATGGTCTTTCTCCGCATAAAGTTTTCCGATAAGCAGGCCCTGTGCAATGATTACTGCAGAAAGCAGCACAATGACGACCACGGAATTTTTTAATCGCGCTAAGAGGTATTTCATAAATGATCTATTTTAAATTCAAAAAAAGCGGTGCAAATTTACAAAAACTTAAAGGATCAGGACGAATCCTGATAAATATTAGCATTTTGCTGCCGCCTATTACTGTTCATCTATGCCTGGCCTTGGCAAGTACTATGATAAAGTCTTAATATATTTGCAGCGTCGCACCGCCGGGAACCCGCGCGGCGATAAACCTTAAACTATGAAAAAAGAAAAAACAGCTCGATCGAAACCTGACCATCAGATTAAAGTAGGCGTGGTAGGAAGCGGAAGTTTCGCAACGGCCATTGTAAAAATGCTGGTGGAAAACAGTGAGAAGGTGCATTGGTGCGTACGGAATGAATATGTGAAAGGCGCCATTGAAATGCGGGGCCATAATCCAACGTATCTTACTTCAGTTTCCTTTGATGCAGATATGCTGGCAGTCACCACCGATATTAATGAGTTGGTTTCGGCTTGTGATGTGATTGTTCTGGCAACGCCTTCTATTTACCTTTCTGATACACTGGAGAAAATGTCCTGCGGCTGTGATGGGAAAATCTTTGTTTCTGCGATTAAGGGAATTGTGCCGAAAGCAAATGATGTGGTGGCGCATTATCTTCGCAATGATTTCGGGATTGGTTTCAGGCAGCAGGCCGTCATTGCTGGACCTTGCCACGCGGAAGAAGTCGCGATGGAACGTCTTTCTTATTTAACCATTGCGGCGGCTGAGGATGAGGTGAGTGAAAAACTGCATACACTCTTCAATTCTGACTTTATAAAAGTTCACTGCAGCAAAGATATTCTGGGCAACGAGTACAGCGCTATTTTGAAAAATATTTATGCTGTCGGAGCCGGTATTGCCAGCGGACTGGGTTATGGAGATAACTTCACGGCAGTGTTCGTTTCCAACGCCATCCGCGAAATGGAAACCTTCCTGGAAGGCGTGTACGAAGTCCCACGCGATGTGAATGAAAGTGCTTATTTAGGAGATTTGCTGGTTACGGCTTACTCACTTTTCTCGCGAAATCGCAATTTGGGTAACCTGATTGGTAAAGGCTACACCGTAAAATCAGCGATCCAATCGATGAATATGATTGCAGAAGGGTATTATGCTGCGGATTCTGTGTATCACACCGCACGCGAAAAAAACATGAACACGCCAATTATCGATACTATTTATGGCGTGTTATATGAAGAGAAGAATGCAGAAACAGAGTACGAAAAACTGACGCTGCTGCTTAATTAGGTTTACTCTTTTATAGATAACAAAATATCTCCGGGCCGCCATTTTTATTTGGCGGCCTATTTGCTGTATTTTGGGTCCGGCGAAAATGCAATAAGTACTAAACTACTGCACAATGTATTTCGCTGTTTCTAAGAAAAAAATAATTTATGTCTACACACAAAACTCCAAAATCTCATTACGATGTGATCCTGATCGGAGGCGGTATTATGAGTGCCACTTTGGGCACGCTGCTGCACGAACTGGATCCAACTTTGAAAATCGTCATATTCGAACGGCTGGGCCGCTTCGCGCGGGAGAGTTCCGCTGCCTGGAATAATGCCGGCACGGGCCACTCCGCTTTCTGTGAACTGAATTATACGCCGCAGCGTGAAGATGGTAGCATCGACATTTCTAAGGCAGAAACCATCGCGGAACAATTTGAAATTTCTAAGCAGTTCTGGTCTTTCTTATTATCAAAAGGGTATATATCCAACCCGCATGAATTCATCAACTCCTGCCCGCACATGAGTCTCGTTTTCGGGAAAGGTGATGCTGAATTCCTGCGCCGCCGTCATGAAAAACTTACGCAGTCTGAATTGTTCAAGGGAATGCAGTTTACCACTGATCATGATAAATTACGGGAATGGATTCCGCTGATCATGGAAAAGCGTAAGAAAAGTGAGCAGTTGGCAGCCACGAAAATGGATTTGGGTACAGATGTAAATTTCGGTTCGCTGACCAGAAAAATGGGCCGCTTCCTTGTGGACGACAGTAATGTGGAAGTCTTTTTATATTATAACGTAAAAGATATCGATCCTACGGACGACGATAAATGGCTGGTAAAAGTAAAAGACAGGCTGCAGCATAAAATGCACGATGTAACCGCAGATTTTGTTTTTATTGGTGCGGGTGGTTATGCTTTGCCCTTGCTTGACAGTACGGATATTCGTGAAAGCGAAGGTTACGGCGGTTTCCCCGTTTCAGGCCAGTGGCTGGTGTCCCACAATCCCGAACTGATTGCAAAGCATCAAACCAAAGTATATACCCAGGCAACCGTGGATGCGCCGCCGATGAGTGTTCCACACCTGGACCTTAGAATTATCGACGGAAAAGAAGCGCTATTATTCGGACCTTTTGCAGGCTTTTCCACCAAGTTTCTGAAGCAGGGTAGTTATCTTGATTTGCCTGAAAGTGTCAACTTTAAAAACATCCGCTCTTTATTTGGTGCATGGTGGCATAATTTACCGTTAACCCAATATCTTGTGCGGCAGGTGGCGATGACGAAATCTCAGCGCATCCAGCATTTGCGTGAGTTCGTGAAGGAGGCGCGCGAAGAAGACTGGGAACTGATGGTGGCAGGACAGCGGGTACAAATCATCAAGCGTGACGAAATTGAAGGCGGAAAACTGGAATTCGGAACCGAAGTCGTTGTGAATAAAAAAGGAACGATTGCTTCTCTGCTGGGCGCTTCTCCGGGTGCGTCCACGGCTGCCTATGCGATGACGCAGGTGTTGGAAAAATGTTTCCCGGAAAAGATGAACGGCGAGTGGCGCGAGAAACTGAAAGAGATGATTCCGAGTTATGGCTACAAATTAGCAGAGCACCCCGAAATGGTGCAGAAAATCCGAGCCTACACAAAAGAAAAACTAGATCTGCATTATTAGTATCTTTGTATCCAAATGATTAGAAACGAAACAATAGCTCCGGTGAAAATTGCACCGGAGCTTTTACATGAAATTCAGAATCAGACTTTGCAGGAGAAGCAGGTGATTGTGCACTGCAAGGTTAAAAATGCTTCGATGGAGGATCTGCTGATCAGAATCTGGCCCACTACTTTTTTGGTTGACCGGGTCAGCGGACATCGCAGTAAACTGGTGCATCATGAACATATTACGCTCTACCCGTACTGGACTTTGCTGCCCGGTGGCGTTGGTTATACTTTTACCTTAATTTTTTCCGGGCTGCCGGACAACTGTACTTCTTTCGATCTGCTCGAAGATATTCCACAGGAAGGCGGCTTTTTTGTTCCCGCTATTACGCGAAACAATACCGATATTTACAATGTAGACCTCATATAGCATATCATAAATTTAAGCTATTTTTAATACATGAAAAAAAGTAGCTTTTTATTTTGTATTTCGGTGCTTTTAATGTCGTTGACTTCCTGCGCGACCGCCCGCCACCATTCGTATGAAGACGAAATAACAGCCTTCCGTCAGGAACTAAACGCTTCCTTTCGCGATTCCGCGCACACGCCTTTGCGTGGCCGGCACCTGAAAGAATTTACAGAATTGCCTTTTTTTCCTGTGAATAAAAAATATGCGGTGCAGGCGCATCTGAAGCGAACGCCTGAAGCGCTGCCTTTTGAAATACCTACGTCCAGCGGACAGAATAAAAAGTTCAGGAGCTTTGGTATTGCCACGTTTTTGTTGGATGCAAAAGAATATCAGCTTACGTTGTATGAAAGCCTGAAACCCGATGGCACCGTGCGCGATGCGACCTCACTCTTTTTGCCTTTCCGGGACCTGACTAATGATGAGGAGACTTATGGTGGCGGCCGTTATCTGGACATTAAAAAATCAACAGGAAAAACAGTAATGATTGACTTTAATAAAGCCTATCATCCGTATTGTGCTTATAATGCTTTCGATTACAGCTGTCCACTGGTACCTGCAGAAAACAGGCTTGCCGTTGCCATTCCGGCCGGTGTGAAATACGAAAAGAAATATTACTAGGCCATTGCCTTAAGAATAATTCTCACGCAACGATTCAGCAGATACAATATGGTTCAGAAATTGCAAGTTATTTTTTAACTAAAAAAAATAAAATATGGAACCGTCTAAAAAAAATAAACCCGCGCCCATTGTTATTATCGGGATTGTAGCCATTATCATTGCCATCATTTCTTACTTCATTCTGGGGCCTTTCTTTAATGATTATTTTAATGAACTGCCTACAGGAGATGTGCAACCGGTAGAAAATTAAACCCGGGCCAGAAAATCTTCGAACGCGGCGGCTACTGTTACAGTGCCGTCGTTGTCCATTTTGACTAATTTTAAATTTTCAATCTGGTTCACACTGTCCGGGTCGAAAGGTTTTTTCACACGAACATAATTGCTGCTAAAGCCCAGCATGTAACCATCCTTATTTTCATGTTCCCAAAGGACGGGCTGCACCGTGCCCAGCTGACTTTCATAGAAAGCGTGTTTCTTCTTTTCGGACAGGATGCGCAGCATTTTATTTCTTCTTTTCCGTTCAGGGATGGGAACCACCTGATCCATCTCTGCAGCTTCTGTATTTTCTCTTTCGGAGTAGGTGAAAACATGCAGATAGGAGATCGGAAGCTCCTGAATAAAGCGGTACGTTTCCATAAATTTTTCTTCCGTTTCACCGGGGAAACCCACAATCACATCAACGCCGATGCAGGCATGCGGCATCACTTCTCTGATTTTTTCAACGCGGTTTCTGTATAAAGAAGTCAGGTAACGACGCTTCATCTTTTTCAGAAGATCGTCGCAGCCACTTTGCAGCGGTATATGAAAATGCGGCACGAAACGGCGGCTGTTCGCTACCAGATCAATGCTTTCGTCTTTCAATAGGTTGGGTTCAATCGATGAAATGCGGATGCGCTCAATCCCGTCCACTTTATCCAGTTCCTGAATTAAATCCAGAAAGGTGTGCTCATGTTTCTTATTCCCGAACTCTCCCTTGCCGTAATCACCGATATTCACACCGGTTAGTACGATTTCTTTAATATCACGTGAAGCAATTTCACGCGCATTGCCAACTACGCTGGCGATGGTATCACTTCTGGAAATTCCTCTGGCGAGCGGAATGGTGCAGTACGTACATTTATAATCACAGCCATCCTGCACCTTCAGAAAGGCGCGTGTGCGGTCACCGATGGAGTAGGAGCCGATAAAAGTATCAGCAGCCTCAATCTCGCAGGAATGAATGACACCGTGGCTGGTGGTTTTCTGCAAATCATCGAGATAGCTCAGTATATTAAATTTTTCTTTTGCACCCAGAACCAGATCCACTCCCTCGATCCCGGCAATTTCCTCAGGTTTCAGCTGTGCATAGCAACCTAAAATTACCACCAAACCATCTGGGTTGGCTTTCTGTGCACGTTTTACGTGGAATTTGCACTCGCGGTCTGCATTATCAGTTACAGAGCAGGTATTGATCACATAGACATCCGCACGCTCATCAAAGCTTACCTTATCATAACCGGCACCGGTCAGCTGGCGCGCGATGGTAGAAGTTTCAGCGAAGTTAAGTTTACAGCCAAGTGTATGAAAAGCAGCAGTTTTCGGGATTAAATTCTTCATAATACTAAGGCCGCAAATTTACGGATTATTTTTTGTCCTAATTTATGGAGGCGGCGGCAAAGCGTTTACAAGTAACTGACATAAGTCATTACCGGTACTCGTCCCGAATTTCATCACTGCCCAAAAAACAGACAGGAGAAGCATTTTCAGGTTCACCTGGTGTTTTTCCTTTTCGATCACTTTCTGCAAACTTTGACCTGGCGTGCAGTTGCCCGGCCACAAAAGCGCAAGCTGCTACCAGCAGGAAATTTTCAGAATCATCGGATTTTTTATTATCACATAAATGTTCCTCCATTTTACTCGATAAGATCTTCCAGACTGATGTAATCTGATCAAGGCTCTTAAGTTCCAATGAAGACCTTTTTAATCCGGCCATCTTCGCAAAAGGTTCCGGAATCTGCAGTTCTATATCAGCAGGCGCTAACTGAGCCAGGGCCGTATCGCCTGTATTTTTATATATTTTAAAAACTTCGTGGATATCCATTTCGTCTTAAAGGTACTAAAACTGAAAATAGTAGGCTGTGCGGCAGGCATTTAGCAAATAAAATATTTAAATTTGATAAAAACCTAACACCATGTCTCCAGTACATATCCGCTGCCGGAACTGTAGCCAGTCTTTACATCTGCAGCAGAAATTTTGCCATGAATGCGGACAGCGTACCGATACGCACAGAATCGACTATCATTTTCTGGTGCATGAAGTGCAGCACGGGGTTTTTCATGTGGATAAAGGAATTATTTACACCCTGAAGGAGCTGCTTATCAAACCCGGGCACACGATCCGTGAATATGTGGTCGGCAAACGGAAAGACCACTTTGAACCTGCCTTACTCATCATGGTTTTGGCTACTGTTACTATTTTGCTGAATCATTGGTTGAATAGCGGTGCGGTGCTTCTCCAGGGAAAAGTTGAACTAAGCCAGTCGGCGGAGGCGGTCGATCTTTACCAGAAACAGGTCGTTAAAACTGCTCAGTCGGTTATTCATAACGTGTCTGCCGTAATGGAGTGGATCAACAGTCACTACGCTGTGAGTGCGTTGCTGATGGTTCCGTTGCTGGCGTTTTGCTTATGGCTGGTGTTCCGGCCCTACCGACAGATCTTACCGGAATGGCTGGTTATTTTCACCTTCATCACGGGACAGGGAATGTTTCTTTATATAATGTTGATGCTGCTGCACAAACAATGGCTGGATCTTAGTTTTCTTTTTTTTCTATTAATAAATATATACATCATCTGGACCGTCACGCAGTATTTTTCTCCCAAGCCACGGGTGCAGACGGTCGTAAGAACAGTGGGAGCTTTGGCTTTGTATTATACGGTTCTCTTATTATCCATTATTGTTTTTGTACTGACTGTTGTGTTCAACAGTACGCGGTCCTAAAGTCAGGATATTGTTCGGATTCAATGATTGAGGATAAGAATAGTTCCGAACTATAATCACGGCCTTTACTGTCAGATTCCGGTTCAATCTCTGCTGTATTCCATGCGGAAAAAACAGTAAATTTGCAAAATGACGAACAGCGACCAAATAAAAGACGCCCAGCAAAGAATTGCAGAACTCTATAAATTTCTACAGATCGAAAGAAAAAAAGTAGAAATCGCGAACGATGAAGAAAAAACACTGGCGCCTGAATTCTGGGATCAGCCCAAGGAAGCAGAAGCTTTTATGAAACAACTCCGATCCAAAAAGAAATGGGTGGATGATTACGAGGAAATTTTCTCGCGGTTTGAAGATGTTCAGGTTTTGCAGGAATTTGCAAAGGAAGATCCTGAGTCCGCTGCAGAACTGGACGAAGCGTTTGCGGTGCTGCTCGAAAAAATCGAAAACCTCGAGTTTAAAAATATGCTCTCCAATGAAGGCGACGAACTTTCCGCCGTGCTGCAGATTACGGCCGGTGCCGGCGGCACTGAAAGCTGCGATTGGGCCGGCATGCTGATGCGAATGTACACCATGTGGGCTGAGCACCAGGGTTACAAAGTAAAAGAACTCAACTTCCAGGAAGGTGATGTGGCTGGTGTGAAGACCGTGACACTCGAAATTGATGGTGAATTTGCGTTTGGTTATCTGCGCGGCGAAAACGGCGTTCATCGCCTGGTGCGTATTTCTCCGTTTGACTCCAATGCGAAGCGTCATACGAGCTTTGTTTCCGTCTACGTGTATCCGTTGGTCGACGATACAATTGAAATTCATATTAATCCGGCCGATATTTCTTTTGAAACCATGCGTTCCAGCGGCGCGGGTGGCCAGAACGTGAATAAGGTAGAAACAGCCGTCCGTCTTCGTCATGCGCCAACGGGAATTATCATTGAAAACTCGGAATCGCGTTCACAGCTTCAGAACAAGGAAAAGGCAATGCAGTTGCTGCGGTCCCGCCTGTATGAGATTGAGCTTGAAGAACGTATGAAAGCCAGAAATGAAATTGAAGCCAACAAAATGAAGATCGAATGGGGCAGCCAGATCCGAAATTACGTGATGCATCCGTACAAACTGGTAAAAGATGTTCGGTCCGGCTACGAAACTTCGGATGTGGATTCGGTGATGAACGGCGAGCTCACACCTTTCCTCAAAGCTTTCCTCATGGCCGATGGAACGGCGGTTTCCGACGAGGAAGACAGTCTTTAAACTTTAGTAAACTTTAACAAATTATCACGCCCGGCCGGCGGCCGCTTTTATTATCTTTGCGCGTATGGAAAATTTCGAGAGCTGGAAGGATTTACTCAATCCGGAGTTTTATATTAAGATGGGTGGATTTTGGCTCATCTTATTTATTGTCTTTGCAGAAACGGGTTTATTTGTCGGCTTTTTCCTACCTGGCGACAGTCTTCTTTTTGTGTCCGGTATTTATGCCGTCGATATTATCAGGGAAACTTTCGGCTCCACCGGCAGTGATTTGCTCGATACTACCATTTTAGCTTCAGCTGTTTCGCTCGCAGCCATTATCGGAAACGAGATTGGGTACTGGTTTGGCATTAAGGCCGGTCCTGCGCTGTATAAAAGAGAAGATTCTTTCCTTTTTAAAAAGAAATACCTTTTCCAGGCTCATGATTTTTTTGAGCAACATGGTGCCCTGGCGGTGATTATGGCGCGCTTCCTTCCTATCGTACGGACTTTCACGCCGATTGTTGCGGGAATTGTGAAAATGGATAAAAAAAGATTTTTGGTTGATAATATCATCGGTGCGGTGCTTTGGTCATTCTCGCTTATTTTTGCCGGGCATTATCTGGATGCTTTATTTAAAAATCAGTTTGATATTGATTTGAAATCACATCTGGAGATGATAATTATCATCATTGTGCTGATTACCACCCTCCCGATTATTATTAAATTTTTCTTCGGCGGCAAGAAAGAAGAGGCATAACACAGTAAGCCTTAACAATATAAAAAAAAGCAGTTTCGTTCGGAGCTGCTTTTTTGTTGTTTTTATTCTGACTTATAATCATAAAATACTTTAAATATTATAATTAAAAATAATTGTTAGATAATACTAACCTTGTTACTTTTACATTTGAAACGTAAAATGATAGTTTTATATGAAAAGAGTAGTGTTCTCTGTAGTGGCTTTGGCAACCGCCGGAATTTTTCAGGCGCAGACTTCTTCTATTTCCGGCACTTTAACTGCAGAAGGTGAACCTAACGTAGCAGTGGGTGTTTTTTTAGACGGAACAGATTATGCCACATTTACTGATAATGAGGGTCTGTACCGTTTTGACAGTATTCCCGCCGGGACTTATAAAATAAAAGCGCGCATCGAAAGTCACCAGCCTTTCAGTAAATCCATCACCGTTGCTGAAAATGAGCAGGCGGCTTTAGATATTAATTTAAAGTCAAATGAAAAAGCCACGGACATTGAAGATGTTGTGATTACGGGTACAATGAAAGCTGTGCGCAGATCCGAAAGCCCGGTAGCCGTGGAAGTGTATTCGCAGACTTACTTTAAGAAAAACCCGACGCCTAATATATTTGATGCCTTGCAGAATGTGAACGGCGTGAGGCCGCAATTGAACTGCAATATCTGCAGCACGGGCGATATTCACATTAATGGCCTGGAAGGACCTTACACCATAATTCTCATTGACGGTATGCCCATCGTCAGCTCACTGGGAACGGTCTACGGATTATCCGGGATTCCGAACTCACTCATTGAGCAGGTAGAGGTTGTGAAAGGGCCGGCTTCTTCTTTGTACGGAAGTGAAGCAGTAGGTGGTTTAATTAATATCATAACCAAAAACGCCAAGACCGCGCCCAGATTCAGCGCCGATTTATTTTCGACCACCTGGGGAGAATATAACACCGATTTAGGATTTAAGTTTAGCCTCGGCAAAAATGTAGATGTGTTGACGGGAATTAACTACTACAATTACAGCAATCCGATTGATAATAATAATGACAACTTCACCGACGTCACCCTGCAGCATCGCATTTCCGTCTACCAGAAGTATAATTTTAACCGTCGCGACAGCAAATTGTTCAGCATAGCGGGACGTTATATGTACGAAGACCGGTGGGGCGGTGAAATGAACTGGAAAAAATCCTACCGCGGTGGTGATGAGGTATATGGTGAAAGTATTTACACCAGCCGCTCCGAAGTTTTCGGGAATTACCAGTTGCCGGTATATGAGAAAATGTTCTTTGGGTTTTCTTTTGTAAACCACGATCAGGACAGTCGCTATGGCACCGAATCCTATATTGCCAACCAGAAAATTGCCTTTGGTCAGTTAACCTGGGATAAAAAAATCGGCCGCCACGACCTGCTTGCGGGTACAGCCTTGCGGTACACGTATTATGATGATAACACGCCCGGTACTTCTGATGCAGATGGCGTAAATCAGCCGGAAAAAACATTCCTGCCCGGTGTATTTATTCAGGATGAAATTACACTGGCAGAAAGGCATAAATTATTGCTGGGCGCCCGATATGATTACAACAGCATTCAGGGAAATATCTTTAC
Organism: Chryseobacterium salipaludis; assembly: GCF_022968825.1. GTDB lineage: Bacteria > Bacteroidota > Bacteroidia > Flavobacteriales > Weeksellaceae > Kaistella > Kaistella salipaludis. The sequence continues at coordinate 238,021 of NZ_JALHKS010000001.1, read as the reverse complement.
GCCGAGAGTTGCCTACAAATGGACACTCAATCACAGCGATGTCTTCCGCCTCAATGCCGGGACTGGTTTCCGGGTGGTGAACCTTTTCACGGAAGAACATGCCGCGCTAACTGGTGCGCGCGAGGTGGAAATCCTCAGCGATCTGAAACCAGAGCAGTCGTATAACGTCAACCTGAATTATATTAAAAAAATCTTTTTGGATTCCGGCAGTATGATCGGTTTGGATGCGTCTGCGTTCTTTACGTATTTCACGAACAGAATTGTGCCGGATTACGAAACGGATCCGAACAAGATTATTTATAATAATATCGACGGTCACGCCATCAGCAAGGGACTTACCCTAAATGCCGATCTGAACTTTGCCAACGGCCTGAAGTTTATTTTGGGCGCAACCTTAATGAAAAATACCATTACCACCGAAGGAGAAACTACGCACCAGATCCTGACGGAGAAGTTTATGGGAACCTGGGCGGTATCCTACAAAATACAGCCCTGGCAGCTTACGATTGATTACACCGGAAATATTTACAGCCCGATGCGCCTGCCACTGCTGAGTGATTTGGACCCGCGGAAGCCGTATTCACCGTGGTGGAGTATTCAGAATATCCAGTTTACCTACGGCGGCAGGAGGAACTTTGAATTCTATGCGGGTGTAAAAAATCTTTTGAACTGGACACCGAACAAAGGGAATCCGTTTATCATTGCACGAACAGAAGACCCCTTTGATAACAACGTCGTTTTCGGTCCGGATGGCCAGGTGATCCAGACACCGGACAACCCATATAAATTAACCTTTGACCCGGAATATGTGTATGCACCCAATCAGGGCATCCGCGGTTTTCTGGGAATTAAATATCATTTTAAATAAAGTATGAAAAATCGCTGTTTTCATTTAACACGAAACCTGCTGTTCCTGCTGCTGTTTTCCGCGGCAGTCAGGGCGCAGCAGCATCCTGTGGAGATCGTAGTGCAGCAAACGCAGAAAGCATCCAAACCAGTGGTGCTTTTTCTGCATACGGATTGGTGCAATTACTGCAAAGCCATGCAGAAAACTACTTTTAATAATCCTGAGGTTAAAAAGCTGCTGACGGAGGATTATTATTTTGCAAAACTGGATGCAGCGGAAAAACAGCCTATTTATTTTGGAAGTGAGCTGTACGAATATAAACCGACCGGTGTGGGCAGCGGCTACCATGAGCTGGCTGCAAAATTAGCAGAACAGGAGGGCGAAGCCGGCTATCCGGCTTTGCTTATTTTAACCCCCGATCTCAAGGTTATTTTTCGGTACAATGGCTTTCTGAAAGCTTCGGAACTGGCTGAACTACTTAGAGAAGTCAAGATTAAATCCTGATATTTTAAGAATTGTTTAACGGCTGTTGGCTCGCTTTTCTGCGCTGTAAGCCTTATATTTGAAGAACATTTAAAAAAAATATCATGGCAAAAATTACATTACACGGCGATTCGGTTACCACTACCGGCGAACTTCCCGAAAACGGAACCAGCGTAAAATCTTTTGAACTGGTAGATACAGATTTAAAAAACAGAACACTGGATGAGTTTTCCGGCAAGAAAATCATTTTTAATATTTTCCCCAGTATTGATACCGGTGTTTGTGCCGCAGCTGCTCGTGAGTTTAATGAAAAAGCCGGCGACCTGGATAATACGGTAGTTATTAATGTTTCCCGCGACCTGCCGTTTGCGCTCAAGCGTTTTTGTGCTGCAGAGGGACTGGATCATGTGGAAACCTTTTCCGATTTCCGAGGAAGTTTTGGCGAAGATTACGGTGTAACTATAACCGATTCCCCGATGAAAGGCCTGCTGAGCCGCGCGGTGATTGTTACCGATGAAAATGGCAAAGTAGTATATTCCGAACAAGTTTCGGAAATTGCACAGGAACCGGATTATGAGAAAGCGCTGGAAGCAGTGAAATAAGTACTGCAGAAAGTACTCAACAATAAACCTTGCCCGGAAATGGCAAGGTTTTTAGTATGGTTATGCACAGTTAAAAGGAGCATTGTACTATATTAAATTAAATAAAACTTATGGAAACTATTCAGCTGGAAATTACAATACTGAAACCGCTCGAAACGACCTGGAACGCCTACACTGATACAGAGGAAATCAAAAAATGGTTTCGTCCTACCGATGATTGGGAGTGCAGCAAAGCCGAGCATGACTTCAGGGTGGACGGGCATTTCCTGTATCAAATCGAACACAATGGCGATTACACGCGAGAGTTTGAAGGGATTTTTACAGAGATTGAACCACAGCGCAAAATAAGTCTTCGCCTTACCGATGGCCGCGAAGCGGTAACCACCATGCGGCAGGCAGATCCGTCAACTACCGTGATCAATACTGAGTTTCAGCCGGATCCGCGAAATATGCGCAGTATGGAGTATGATACCTGGTACGGATTGCTGTATCACCTGCAGAAATACCTGGAGGAAAAGTAAGCATTCCGCGTGTAAAAACACAATAGCTTATAGGTTATTTAAAAAATATTCTGTATTTTTAGCGAAAACAATCAGAATGGAACCTATTACTATTAAAATTACAATATTGGAACCGTTGCAGAAAGTTTGGGATTATTTCTATCATCCGAAGCATATTATGAAGTGGAATTTTGCAACACCCAAGTGGCATTGTCCCAAAGCTTCCATTGATTTCCGGGTGGGTGGCCACTTTAATTATCGCATGGAATACCGGGATAAAAGTTACGGATATGATTTTGCCGGCACGATCGAGGAAATCAGAGAAAAGGAATATGTACGAACAAAACTCACCGACGGGCGCACCGTGGAAGTGTTCTTCAATGAGCTGGATCCGGAAATGACAGAAATTGTGCAGATCTTTGAGCCGGAACATAAATACTCCCGCGAAATGCAGCGGATGGCTTGGTATGCGATCCTGGACCGCTTTCATAAGCATGTTGAAAATGCTAAATAAGCTACAGCAGCAGAATAACTTTTATTAATAATGAACCGACGGGCTGAAACAGTAGTTTCAGCTTTCACATGTTAAGATATGCGGGATTACCGGTTACAGGTCTTTTATACTGTGGCGCAGCGCCTGAGTTTCAGCCGTGCTGCCGACGAGCTGGATATTTCGCAGCCTGCCGTGTCCCGGCACATCCGCGAACTGGAGAAAGAGTATCAGGTCCGGTTGTTTGACCGCAGTGCCTCTTCTATCCGCCTGACGGCGGCAGGAAAGGTGTTGCTGAGATACGCAGGTGAAATATTTTCACGCTACCGTCAGCTGGACGCTGAAATGGCCGCTTTACAAAATCAGCAGGGCGGCGTCTTGAAAATCGGTGCCAGCTCTACGGCCGGGCAATATATCATACCTGAATTTCTGGCCGCTTTCAGAAAAGACCATCCCTCGGTACAGGCAGAACTTTCCACTGGGAACAGCCAAAAGATAGAACAACTGCTGCAGAATAGCTCTGTCAATATCGGAATTGTGGAGGGCAACAGCCGCCGCGCGGAATTGGAGTATCAGCCTTTCCTGCGGGATGAAATTGTGCTTTGTACGCGTGCTTCCAATCCGGTGAATCCCACGGTAACACTTTCAGAGGTTCGGCGTTTTCCAATGGTTTGGAGAGAAGCAGGTTCGGGCTCGCTGGAGGTCATCCACAAAGGGCTGTCTTCCCATCAGTTAAAAAGTTCTGATTTCCACACGGAAATTGTTTTGGAGAACACCGAAAGTATAAAAAACTATCTCCTGTACTCAGATGCTTTCGCCTTTCTTTCAGTAGCCGCAATGGTGAAGGAACTGAAAAATAATACGTTAAAAATCGTTGATGTGGAAGATCTCGTCATCGAACGATATTTCTATCTCGTTCGTAAAAAAGCGGACAGAAACCCGCTCGCAAATCTGTTCTTTAACTACCTCCCCCATAACCTGTAGTTATTGGTGATAGCTACTTGTATTAGGTAAAAGCAACTGCATTTCGGAGCTTTGTATAAAATTATTTTATGCAAAAGATATCATCAAATCTCACCCTGAGTTGGTCCGGATTTTTGTTTATACTGCTCGCTGTGTTTTGCCTCACACCCTACGTTTCGCCACCGATTGCTTTACTGATGGGTATCATCGTGGCGCAGGTGCTTCGTCACCCGTATGAAAAACTGGCGAAACGGTCTATTCATTTCTTGCTGCAGTTCTCCGTGGTTGGTCTCGGTTTCGGCATGAATGTAACGGCAGCGCTACAGGCTGGCAGTGAGGGATTTATGTTTACCGTTGTTTCCATTCTTGGTACCTTAACTTTCGGGTTGTTGCTGGGTAAGATCTTAAAAATCGAAAAGATTATTTCCTACCTGATTTCCGGCGGTACGGCCATTTGTGGAGGAAGTGCAATCGCTGCCTTAACGCCGGTGATTCGCGCCAATGAAAAACAGGTCAGCGTTGCCTTAGGTGTTATATTTATATTAAATAGTGTCGCGCTGTTTGTGTTTCCGGCTGCCGGTCATTTTCTGCACATGTCACAGAATGATTTCGGCCTGTGGTGCGCGATCGCCATTCATGATACGAGTTCTGTGGTTGGTGCCGCAGCGAAATATGGTGATGAAGCTCTGCAGGTGGCTACCACCGTAAAACTGGCGCGGGCACTGTGGATTATTCCTTTGTCCTTAATAAGTGCCGGAATCTTTAAAAGCAAGGATGCGAAAATCAAAATCCCTTATTTCATCGGACTTTTCGTGGTGGCCATTTTGGTGAATACTTACGTACCGGGTGTGCAGACGATCAGCCCGTATATCGTAATGATTTCTAAAGCCGGCTTAACCTTAACCTTGTTTCTGATCGGCAGTGGCCTGTCCTGGACATTATTAAAAGCGGTAGGTCATAGGCCGGTGGTGCAGGGAACGATTCTGTGGGTTGCTATTTCTGTTCTTGCGCTTGCGGCTATTCTTTACTTTTAGGTTAAAAATATGAGTTCTAAATAGAGTGTTAGCAATAAATTTAACCTAAGATTATTCTAAAACTACCATTGGCAACGTGTTTGTTGAAGTTGGTTTAAAGTTTATACATGGAAACACTGGAATTTAAAATCCGAATAGCAACGAGCGCCGAGGAACTCTGGAAACTGCTATGGTCACCGGAAACCTACCGGCAATGGACACAGTACATCGGAAAGATTACCAAAATTGAAAGCGACTGGAAACTGGGCGGAACCACTCTTTTTTTAGATGATGAAAACAACGGCCTTTTTTCCACCATTGAGCAGATGCAGGAACCGAAAGAAGTAATTTTTCAGCATTTAGGAACCTATAAGAACGGCGTGGTCGACATTAAAAGCCAGCCGGTAATGGAGTGGAGCGGAATTGAAGAAAAATATTTTCTGCGAGAAATAGAACCGCGCCTCACCGAACTTCGGATTGTGGTTCATACCTACCAGATTTATGATGAACGTATCATGGATGGGTTTAATAAAGGCCTGGAACTGCTGAAGCAAATTGCCGAGTCTGAACAAATCTGACCTTGCTCCGGTTTGCAAACTGTAATTTTTTTACCTTCGTTTTTTTAACAAGAGATTAATGCGCAAATTTGTAATCAAATTCCGGTGATCCTAAATCATCCGAGCTGCCGGCCTTTTTTCCTGAATGAAGAATTATTATTATTTTCTCGGTATTCCTGAAAATGCTTCTGCTGAAGAAGTAAAAAAGGCTTATCGTAAACTCTCTCTGAAATACCATCCCGATAAAAATCCCGGGGACGAATTTTTTGAAGACCGGTTCCGGGAAGCGCAGGAAGCCTATGAAATGCTGAATGACACCGATAAGCGGAGAATTTATGATGAAAACTTAGCCCACGAACAACGCAGTTACCGTCCGGCTTTGCCACCGGTGATCAAATCATTTACAGTGAATAAAATCCGGGTACAAAAAGGCGAGGAAGTGATTATTACCTGGCAGACCCAAAATGCAGATGTCGTAAAAGTGCTGCCTTTTGGCCTCGAAAAAGGATATGGCGAGCGGGTCATCAGGATTACTGAATTCAAAGATGGGAAATTTCAGCTGCTGCTGCATGCAACAAACACGCTGCTGAATAAAACGGTGGTGCAGGGAATCACGATCACAGAAGTTTTTGAAAATAAAACCGAACAGTTCAAAAGCGAAGTGGAAGAAATGTTTCGTCCGGAACGTCCGTCTTACACCAATCCATCCGGCATGCCCAGAGTTTTACAAATGACCCTCGGAATTTTTATGGTCATTGTGTTGCTCATTATTGCCTGGAAGTTCTTCACTTCTGCTTAAAGAATTATTCCATCTTCAGCCGGCCCGGGCATTTCTTGCACCGTTTGCCTTTCTTAAATTTTTTACAGCATTTCTTTTTGCCGCACATCATTTCTTTGGACCAGGAAACCGCCGGCGCGAGCGGTTGTATTTTGAAGGGGATAATCTGCAAATTCATGGTGCAAATATAAAGGTTATTTAGACTAAGTCAAAATAAAAAAGAAATGATTTTCAGCATCTTTAGTGCTGCCATATTGCATTGTATCTTCTCTGAATTAGTTGTATTTTTACGAACCTTTTCCAAGCAGAAAAATCTAGTAAAATTATATGAATACTACTCAGTTTGTTAACCGTCACATTTCGCTGAACGAAGCCGACACACAGGCGATGCTGGACCGCACAGGCGTTTCCGGAATGGAAGAATTAATCTCACAAACCATTCCCGATTCCATTCGCCTGCAACAGGATCTGGACATTACACCTGCTTTATCCGAGCACGAAATGCTGGCACATTCCAAAGACCTTGCTTCCCAAAATAAGATGTTTGACAATTACATTGGTTTTGGGTACCATAATACCATCCTGCCAAGTGTCATCCAGCGCAATATCCTGGAAAATCCTTCCTGGTACACCGCATACACACCTTATCAGGCAGAAATCGCACAAGGCAGACTGGAAGCGCTGCTTAACTTCCAAACCGTTGTTGCCAATCTGACTGGTTTTGAACTGGCCAATGCCTCTTTGCTTGATGAATCTACTGCCGCTGCTGAAGCGATGCACATGTTCTTTGAAAGCCGCAGCCGTGACCAGAAAAAAGCGGGTGCCAATAAATTTTTAATTTCAGACCTGGTGTTGCCCCAGACTGTTGCGGTACTGCAGACAAAAGCGGAAGGATTGGGAATTGAAATTGTTGTCGCCGATCACGCAACTGTATCTACGTCCGAAGGATTTTTCGGCGTATTGTTGCAGTATCCGGGTAAAAATGGGATTATCATCGACTACACGGAGGCGATTGCAGAATATAAAAACAATGATCTGCAGGTAGCGGTTGCCTGTGACCCGATGGCTTTGGTGAAATTGAAATCACCGGCTGATATGGGGGCAGACTGTGCCGTTGGAACGACCCAGCGTTTCGGCATTCCGATGGGCTATGGTGGTCCGCATGCTGCTTTCTTTACTTGTAAATCCAGCTATAAAAGAGATATTCCCGGCAGAATCATCGGCGTGTCTCAGGATATGTACGGGAAACGCGCGCTGAGAATGGCGCTCCAAACTCGTGAACAGCATATCAAACGTGAAAAAGCAACTTCAAACATTTGCACGGCACAGGTATTATTGGCTGTAATGGCCGGTATGTATGCCGTATATCACGGTCCGCAGGGACTGGATTTCATTGCGTCACAAATTCACTATAAAGCGGTAGCACTTCGTAACGGGCTTCAGCAGTTAGGATATGAGATTGCCGATGAACCGATCTTCGATACCGTTAAATTTACGCTCCCGGAAGCAGATAAAGCAAAACTGAAAGAATTGCTGGAAGAAAAGCGAATTAATCTGAATTATTTCTCCGAAGACATTGTCAGCATTTCGTTAAACGAAGCTTCTACGCAGGAAAAAGTTCAGCAGTTGTTTAACGCATTAGCAGCATTTAAGAATAAAGAAAGTTTCGAACTGGATTTCCGCGAGGAGCTTCAGATTCCGGAAGAAAACCTTCGTACTGATGCGATTCTTCAGGAAGAGGTGTTTAATAAATACCACACAGAAACTGAGCTGATGCGCTACATCAAAAGGCTGGAGCGCAAAGATTTATCGCTCACGCATTCCATGATTTCTTTGGGCTCGTGCACCATGAAGCTGAATGCAGCCACCGAAATGTTACCGCTTTCCTGGGCAGAGTGGGGCAGTGTGCATCCATTTGTGCCGGTGGAGCAGGCGCAGGGTTATCAGAAACTGATTAAAGAACTGGAAAAGGACTTGGCTGAAATTACCGGTTTTGCGGGAACTTCCTTGCAGCCCAATTCCGGGGCGCAGGGTGAATATGCCGGCCTGATGGTTATTCGCGAGTACCACAAATCCCGTGGGGAAGCACATCGTAATATTGTGTTGATTCCGCAGTCGGCGCACGGCACTAACCCGGCTTCTGCAGTGATTGCCGGCATGAAGGTGGTCGTGGTGAAAAACCTGGAAAACGGTGAAATCGATTTCGAGGATCTGAAAGCGAAAGCAGAACAGCACAGTGAAAATCTAGGTGCGGTGATGATTACTTATCCTTCTACTTACGGTTTCTTCGATGATAATATTAAAGAAATTACCGCGCTGATTCACGAGCATGGCGGACAGATTTACATGGACGGTGCCAACATGAATGCACAGGTTGGATTTACCTCTCCGGGAAATATCGGCGCCGATGTTTGTCACCTGAATCTCCATAAAACCTTTGCGATACCCCATGGTGGCGGTGGTCCCGGTGTAGGGCCGATCTGCGTGGCAGAACACCTGGTGCCTTTCCTGCCGGCAAATCCAAACATTGAAACCGGCGGTTCGGAAGCCATTAAAGCGATCTCAGGAGCGCCTTACGGTTCTTCTTTGGTACTAAATATTTCCTATGCTTATATTAAGATGCTCGGAACCGACGGATTGAAGAAGGCTACGGAACACGCAATCCTCAATGCCAATTACCTGAAAGAAGTATTGTCTGAGCATTTCCCGATTTTGTATGCAAATGCAAACGGCCGTGTCGCACACGAATGTATCGTGGATTTCCGGCAGTTCAAATCTCTGGGGATTGAAGTGGCAGATGTCGCCAAGCGTTTGATGGACTACGGATATCACGCGCCAACTGTGAGCTTCCCGGTAGCCGGTACGCTGATGATCGAGCCAACTGAATCCGAAAGCAAGGAGGAAATCGACCGTTTCGCGGAAGCTTTGATTTCTATTAAAAGAGAAATTGATGAAATCGCAGAAGGCGGCGCTGATCTTGGGAACAATGTGCTAAAGAACGCACCGCACACAGAACAGCTGGTGATTTCAGATAATTGGGATAAACCATATTCCCGTGAAAAAGCGGCCTATCCGCTGGAATGGGTACGTGAGCGCAAATTCTTTGCCTCGGTTTCCCGTGTGGATGAAGCGTACGGTGACAGAAACTTGATCTGTACCTGTGCTCCGATTGAAAGTTATATGAACTAATCGTTCGTACTACAAATAGAAAACGGCCGCTCTTTTCGAGCGGCCGTTTTTTAATATTATTTTTTGATGAATTTTGTCTGGTAAGATCGGTTCTTATCTGTTTTGGCTATGATGATATACATTCCTTTTGCAAAAGCTGAAACATCTACCGTGTCTGCGCCTGCAACCTTATGCAGCAACTGACCGGCAGTATTGTAGACCGCGATTTCCACGGCTTTTTCATTCGCAGGGAAAGTCAGATGAAGTGTCTTTTCGACCGGGTTCGGATATACCGTTATCTTAGCAGAAGTCAGGTCATGAACGGCCAGCGGCTGGCTGTTGATTTTAATATTATCATAATAAGCATCGCCACCATAATTGTTATGCAATAAAGTAAAGCCTATCAAATCAAAAGTACTGGTATTTGGTGCTTCCAGGACTTGCGTTCCATTCAGCAGATAAATGAGTTTATCAGCGGTAAAGCGCACTTCCATAGTGTACCATTGGTTTGGCTGCCATGTAACATCATCCATACGAACATATCCGTCAAAATTAGGTTCCGTGTAAAAATACATTTTCCCTTCATTCTGAAATCCGACCGCCGTCATAATGTCAAACGTTTCTTCCTGCTCGTTGATCGCATAGACAGCAAATTCGTAATCTGCGCCGTCTTGCTCGGGTGACAGAAAATCATACGAAATGGTGGTGTTTCTGTGATCGAGTGGTTGCGGAAAAGTTTTTTCAGCGCCAATAATAGGAACCCATTGTGGGCCGGTTCCATCCAGATATGCATTTTTAAAAGAATAGTTTCCGTCTTTCGATTTCTCGTTTGTGATGATCTGATTGGTGATAAAACCATCGCTGCTTTCAGTAACGGTCCAGCCGTTTTGGCCGTTGAGGTCCCCTAAAGCATACCCTTCCGATGTTTCAAATGAGATAGTTTGCTGTGACCAGGCCATCGTCGAACACATTGTTAAAATAAAAAAGTACTTTTTCTTCATTAAAATTAAATTTTGCCAATAATACCGATAAATTAGAGCAGAACCAATTGTGAGGGAGGTTTTAACATTTGTTTTTTGAGTAAGCAGCAGCGTTTCCCACTAAAGTATTGCCATGTTTTAAAAAGAAGTTTTAATCCGATAGTTCTGATTATTAATGTATTTAAGTATAAAATAAATTAAAAACTTCTTCATCTTAAATCCCGTATTTTTGACGTGCTATGGATTTAAATAAATCATTTACCACCGTCGTACCGGTACCGATTCGGCCACCCGGGTGTCACGCACCGATTTTCAGCGGGATTTTGACCGGATTATTTTCTCCTCTGCTTTCCGGCGCATGCAAAATAAGACCCAGGTATTTCCGCTGCCCGGCAGTGTCTTTGTGCACAACCGGCTTACACATTCCCTGGAAGTAGCTTCAGTCGGTCGCAGTCTCGGCACACTGGCCGGTGAATTTGTTGTAGAAAATTACGGCCAGGATATTTCTGCAGACGCCGCGGAGTTTTACCGCCACCAGTTGCATAATGTAATTGCCGCCGCCTGCCTTTGCCACGATGTGGGTAATCCCGCGTTTGGCCACAGCGGAGAAGATGCCATCGCCAGCTACTTCGAAAGGAATGAATCCCAGTTTCAACATAAGTTTAATGAAAAACAATGGGCAGATTTAATTAACTTCGAAGGGAATGCCAACGCCATCCGTGTACTGACACATCAGCAAACCGGAAAAGACGATGGTGGCACGCAGCTGACTTTTACCACCTTGGCCGCGATTGCCAAATATCCCTGTGAAGCGGTGGCGCGTGATAAATCCAGACTGCACCGCAAGAAATTTGGTTTCTTTCAGGATCAGAAAAATACCTTTCTGCACATTGCCGCCGAAACAGGCTTACAACAGGAAAGTACCGAGCCCGTTATTTTCCGGCGTCATCCGTTTGTGTGGCTCGTGGAAGCGGCAGATGATATTTGCTATAATATCATTGATATGGAAGATGCGCACCGGCTGGGCATTGTGCATTCCAAAGATTGTGAAAATCTTTTTACAGATCTGATCTGTGCGGTGAATCCCGCGGAAGAAAAAAAGATTACCGATAAGTTGGCCGTGATCCGCAATGCCAATGAAAGGGTTTCCTATTTGCGCGCCAAGGTGATCAATGCGCTCATTAACAAAAGCATTCACCTCTACTGCAGTAACTTTGAAACGATTGTTGCGGGTAATTTAACCGAAGGTTTGCTGGATATATTTAAAAAAGAAAGTGAGGCGCTTGCGGAGATTGAGCGTTTTTCCTTTGATAAAATTTACAATCACCGGGCCGTAGTGGAAATCGAAAATGCGGGTTATAATGTAATGTACGAACTCCTGGATCATTTCGTTCCTGCTGTGCTCGAAGATCAGAAGAAATCATATCATAAAATGGCGCTGAAGTTATTGCCGGAGCAGTTCCGCTATGAACAGGGAAGCGACTACCAGAAAGTGCTTGGCGTACTGGATTACGTGTCGGGGATGACGGATAATTTTGCCACCGATTTATATCGTAAAATAAAAGGAATTGATATTGGAATGACCATGTAAATCCAGTATCTTTAGCAGAAATATATTTAAAATTTTAAACAATCATTATATGGCATTTCTTGGATTTATAGTATTTTTCGGACTGGTAGTCCTTTTTGCATCGTTTTTCACGGTGAAGCAGGCAACGGCTGCGGTGGTGGAACGGCTGGGTAAATTTTTAGTTGTGCGTCATCCCGGGCTTCATCTTAAAATTCCTTTTATTGATCAGGTTGCCAAGCGCGTGAATTTGCGGATTCAGCAACTCGATGTCATCATTGATACCAAAACGCTGGACAATGTATTTGTGCGAATGAAAGTATCTGTGCAGTATCAGGTCATTAAGGGCCAGGTGGCAGATTCCTTTTATCAGTTGGAGAATCCCGAAAATCAGATTACTTCTTATGTTTTCGACGTCGTGCGCGCAGAGGTTCCGAAATTAAAACTCGACGACGTTTTTGTGCGCAAAGATGATGTGGCCATCGCGGTGAAAAGCGAATTACAGGACGCGATGCAGAGTTATGGCTATGATATCATCAAAGCACTCGTAACCGATATTGATCCGGATGAGCAGGTGAAGCACGCCATGAACCGCATCAACGCTGCGGAACGCGAAAAAACCGCTGCTGAATATGAATCCGAAGCACAGAAAATCCGGATTGTTGCCGTGGCAAAAGCAGAGGCTGAATCCAAGAAATTGCAGGGGCAGGGGATTGCAGACCAGCGCCGGGAGATCGCCAAAGGTCTTGAGGAATCGGTGAAAATGCTGAATGCTGCAGATATCAATGCGCAGGAAGCTTCCGCTCTGATCGTGGTGACACAGCATTATGATACGCTGCAGGCTATTGGAGGGAATAACCGCAGCAACCTTGTCTTACTGCCAAACTCGCCAAGTTCTGCCAGCACCTTGCTAAACGATCTAATGGTTTCCATGGCAGCCACCCAGAAAATGGATGATCTGCAGAATAATAAACTGGGCAATGATGATCAGCGACGTGACCGGAACTAAAATTTTTACTTTTTTAAAATATATTATTGGCAATTTCGAAAAGAGGTTGCCATTTTTAATTAATTAAAATTAGTTTAGAATGTAAAAATAATATAGTTCCCATATTCATTTTTAACTTACTTTTGGCGAAATTTATTTAAATGAAAAAACTTAATTATTTAATGCTGTTATCCGTTTTGTGGATGACTGTTTCCTGTGCGGTTAAAGTGCCGATGAACGAAGATTATTTACAGAAACCCGGCAAGGTGGGGATTTTTGTGAATGTAACTGAGCCCCAGAAATACCGGGAAGGTTCCCAAGGGTTGCTGGACTTGGCAGTAACCTCCGGCGATAAGTACCAGACGTTGCTCGATTATGTGAAGGGACAGATTAATCCAAAACAGGATCTGATTACCTTATATGTGCAGGCAATGCGTGATCGTGGACAGGAAGTGGTGGTTATCGACGAAGAATTTGATGCAAAAAATGCAAGCAAATTTAAAGGTGAAAAAGCAGAAGGTAAAAAGTACAGTACTTATGACCTTGGATACCTGAAAAACAAATATAATGTAGATAATGTTATTTTTGTGAATATGAACTGGGGGATTATGGTAAGCTATTACAGCATGATTGAAACTGGTCGTGCAGCTTTTGCCTATATCGACACCAAGGTGGTAAACCTGGATGACCAGTCGCTCTACTATTCGAACCCCGAAGCGCAGTCAATTGTCATTAAAGGAAAATGGAATACGCCGCCTGCATACGAAAATGCTGCCGGAAAAATTCGTGAAGCGGTTGATAAAACCATCGAAGCGGAACGAAAAACTTTTATGAAAAAATAGAAACAAACCCGGACCTTACGCCGGGTTTTTTTGTGACCGGAAATGTTGTTTGCGGCTCAGCAATTCCCAGAACATCCGGAAATCTGCCATAACTTCCGGGAAGAAGTAACGCATCATCACAGGCTTATTTCCTTCGAACATGAAATGTGAAAGCCATTGTAGCCCAAAACCCAGGATGGGAATATACCACAGGAACTTAGTTTTGCCGGTAAGCAGCACATAAATCACCGCGGTCAAAATTACAAGCGTGCCCGCGAAATGCATCATCCGCGTGCCGGCGTGCTGATGCTGTGTCAGGTAAAAACGATAAAATTCGTCGAAGGTTTTAAAATTCTTTGTCATCATTTATTCTGCAGTTTGCTCCGCCCGCAATTTGCTGTGACGGTAGCCATATACAAAATAAATCACCAAACCAATTCCAAACCAAACCGCAAAATAAAACCAGTTATCATGCGTCATCCCCGTTAAAAGGTATAGGCAGGAACTAAGCCCCAGCAAAGGAATCAGGGAAAGGTTTCTGATCAGCGTGACAATGCACAGAATAATATTAATGATGATAAAAAAGAAAATTGAAATCCGGAATTCACCTTCGTTCGGGTCCTTCCAATCCATCAGATTGGCGAAAAATTCCGGCTGCCAGAAGTAGAAAAAGATCAGTCCGCCCAGGAAAATAACCGGAAATGCAAACCTGGAGCTGATGTAGGGAAGATGGAATCTGCCCGGCAGTTTTTGCTTGGCCGGCAGCAGCAAAACTCCTCCGCAAACCAGTACAAAGGCAAAGATCGTCCCGATACTGGTAAAATCCAGAATAAAGCTTTTGTCGGTGAAAAAGATCGGAATTCCTACTACGATTCCCGTAATGATGGTAGCGAAAGAAGGTGTTTTATATTTCGGGTGAATGGTGAGGAACTTCTTCGGCATCAGACCGTCACGGCTCATAGCGTACCAGATTCTCGGCTGGCCCATCTGGAACACTAAAAGTACAGTCGTAATTGCGACGATGGCACCAAGTGAAACCACCAGTTCCATCCAGGCAATATTGGCATTGGTTTTTTCAAAGATGAATGCCAGTGGGTCGCCCACGCCGTCAAAGCGCCGGTAATCCACCATACCGGTCAGCACGAGCGTCAGAATAATATAAATTACGGTACAAAGAATAAGCGAGATAATCATTCCGCGTGGCAGATTGCGTTGCGGATTTTTGGTTTCTTCGGACAGAACACTGAGTGCATCAAAGCCAATATAGGCAAAGAACACCCCGGAAACGGCACTCATTACGCCGGCAAAACCATTGGGCATCAAAGAAGGTTCGCCGGTCACTGTACTTACCGGCAGCCAGTTATCCGTATCCACAAAAGCCATCCCTACGGCGATGACGAGCAGGATAATAAACAGCTTTAAGATGACAAACAGGTTATTGAAATTCTTTGATTCGCGCACGCCGATGTACACCAGCCAGGTAATTAACCCGTTAATCACGAGCGCCGGCAGATCAAAAATCACACGCAGATTGCCGAGCATTGGTGCATTTTTCCAGGCGCTCAGCAATTCGCGGTTTTGCGAACCGGCCAGCATGGCTTTCCTGGCTTCCGTGTAACTGCAGGTCAGATAATCCGGAATGTGCACGCCAATTCTCCCCATAAAACTGGTAAAATAATCCGACCACGAAAACGCTACATATATATTCCCAAAAGAATATTCCATAATCAGCGCCCAACCGATGATCCAGGCCATTAATTCCCCAAAACTGGCATAGGCATACGTGTACGCAGAACCTGCCGTGGGAATACGGCTGGCGAATTCCGCGTAGCATAAGGCCGTAAAACCACAGGCGATCCCGCAGATGATATAGAGCACAATTACGCCCGGTCCGCCACGAAAAACAGCTTCACCCAGCGAGGAAAAACTTCCGGCCCCGATAATCGCCGCAATCCCGAAAAAAACAATATCCCACATTCCCAGGGCACGCACCAGGCCGGAAGAATGGCCACTTTCACTGTATTGTTTTCGTCGGAAGAGCTGATTCATAAAATTCAAGATTTACACAAATGTAAAAGAAAATTCGGAAAAAGTGTATTAATAAAAGCTTTTATGCCGTTAGGTCTACAGGTTCATTTGAAAAGAAACAATACTTTTAAACAAAAAAAGACGGTGTATCGGTTTTTACAGCTTTATTTATTTTTATTTATTTCAACGATTTACGGGCAGAATATTTCCATATTGAACGCAAATGATGGAAGTGTTTTATCGTCGCCACAATTGTTTTGTAACGGTGAAACCTTTCATGTAAAAGTGAACGCAACGGCGACTTCTACCGGGGATTATGCGATGACCAGCCTTTCATCTTTCAACATTAGTAACCGTTCCAACCCGGTTCCTTTTAAAAATAAAATAGGAGAAGACCATTTCAGCGAATCTGTACCAATTCCGTTTACCTTCAGTTATTTTGGGAAAAGTTATTCACATTTGGTCGTTGGTTCAAATGGCCGGCTGGTCTTCGGTGAGCAAAGTGAATTGTCTCTATTACAGAATAATATTTATGCAGATCAGGTACATAGTGGAAATCTGGGGCAATCAAACCAGTATAAAATTCCGTCTATTGAATATAATAAAGTAAATACCTTGGACCCGGCACAGAGTTTAAATCTTGCTCACATTTTTGCCGGTTTTACGGAGTTAAAATATAACAGTGATTCTATTTATGATAAAATAACTTATGGTGACACCAACTATGAAGGCAAGACTGCTTTAATCGTAAGTTTTACCAATATAAACGAAAGGTTAGTCGGTGGAGGATATACAAGCCCGTTAAGCAACCAGATTGTGTTGCTAGAAGACGGGCGAATCATTATTAAAGTTATTAAATCCAGCAGTAATAGCAATGCGATTCTTGGCCTGCAAAACTCAGATGCCACCAAAGGGCGCTGGCCCATAAATAACGAACTCAGTTCTCCGTATAATAACGGTACTTTTACCTCCGGTTCTGAAGCGTGGTTGTTCACTCCTAAGCAACAACTCACTCCACAGGTAAAATGGTTACGCAACAATGTCGAAATACCTGGTGCAACCTCAGCTGCACTCCCCAGCTTCGAGCCACTGGATGGTGATCAGCTTAAAGTGCAGGTTACCTATGCGGAAGATCCGAGCGTCGTACAAACTGGTGAAGTTGTTTTTCACAAATTGCAAAAGCCAGCAATCCAGATTCAAAATCAAACCTGCGGCAGTGTTACACTGGAAACACCAGCCATCACCGGGATGACCTATACATGGTATAAAGCCGGCGATGCCAACCCGTTTTCTTCCACTTCGAATAAAGTTACGGTGACTGCGAACGGAAATTATTTTGTCCGGGTTGGTAAAACTAACAGCAGTTGCTATGTGGAGTCTGACGCTGAAACCGTTACGCTGGCCAGTGATTTTCCGCCTCTCAATCCATCATCTTATCACCTCTGCGCAACCTCTGGCGAAAGCCAGCGACTAATTAATCTTATTGACTACTATCCCACAAATCCGGCGCAGTACAAGGTGGAGTTTTTTGAAGGAAATGCCCTGATTCAAAATCCCGAGGAGTATCTTCTTGTCGCAAATCAACCGGCTCAGCTAACTGTGAGAGTAACCTCACAAAACGTAGCAAACTGCACCCAGGACTTTCCTTTAAAAGTGGTTTTGCTAAGCACGCCCGCAGATGGTGAGGTTGTCTTATCGAATAATATTTGTATTGGCACGCCTACTTATAGCCTAAGTAGTTTTGAAAGCAGATATAATGAGCTGAATTTTAGTTTCCTGTATTCAATTGATAATGGAAACACGTTTTCAGCGCTGCAGCAAATTGATTTAGCGGCTCATGATCAGGTGTTGGTGAAAATCCAACATCCTGATGTAACCTGTGAATCTGTTTTTACTCTAAAGTTTAACTACCACCCTGAAGTAGAGGTGCGTCCATATACGGAGTTTCCGCCGCATTGCAGGAGTGACGATGAATATTTTGATTTAGAAATAACAGAGCGGGAACTGACATACGGTCCGGATATTCTGGTGACGTTCTATAGAGATACAGCTATGACGGATCAGATATTTGATCTGCAGTACAGAGGCAAAGGAAAAGTTTACGTAAAAATAGAAAATACGGCGACGGGATGTCTTGCGCAGGATCCACCGATACTTAATTTAGTGGTTTACAATCCTCCAAAACTTATTAAGCAAACACCGGAGCAGAAGTTTTCTGCATGCGGCCAGCGAACCTTTGACTTAACGACTGATATTCACGATTATATTGGCAGTTTTCCATACCAAACGATTACAAAGTATTTTGACGAAAACGGTATTGAATTAGATGAAGCCGAGTGGAAAAATTATAATCCCGACTTGCGCGGACAGCCTTACATGCAGTTTATTTATAATACCACTAATAATCTTACTGGTTGTTCAGATATCATTCAGTTTGATCTGAAGTATCAAGAAATTCCCGTCGCGCAAATTTCCTCCATCATAATTTGCGGTCAGACCTCTTATGCACTGTCTGATTTTAAATCTAAAGCCATCTCAACCCCTGAAGATTTTATTTTCACCGATGAAAACGGCAATGAGTTATCGGGTGATTTTTCTGTCTCGATTCTCCCGTTTGACTTGAAGTTTTATATGGAAAATAGAGCGACAGGATGTAAAAGCACGTTGCAAACTGTTACCTTCGAAAATGGAAGCCTTACGCCTGTTCTAAACCATGATTTAAAATATCCGCTTTGTGATGCTGACAGTGACGGCTTCACAGAATTTGATTTAAAAACACTGCATTTTGAAATAAGTTCTGCTCAAAGTGCAACGTTTCGGTACTACAAGGATTCTTCACTGACTCAGCCGATTCCCTCTGTTTATACCAATGAAACCGCATTTTTCCAGATCATTTATATTCAGGTTGAAGAACCAGGATTTTGTCCGGTGGTAATTCCGGTAAATTTAATTGTCAACACGCCCACCACCCTCAATCTCTCCGGCAATCTTAATATCTGCTATGGCGAAACTCTTTGGCTTCAGGTGCCGAACGACTCCGATTTCAATGAAATCAGATGGCTTGCGCCGAATGGCGATCTGCTCACATCCGGTGATTCGCTCACTTTGTCTTATGCTGACATTGACTTTGGGTATGAATATAAAGTGGTAGCCATCAATGAAAACGGTTGTGTCACTGAATATCCGTTCACACCTTCGGATCGTAACCAGCCGAAGATAACCGCCATTAAACAAAGCAATACGTCCATCGAAGTGACTGCCGAAGGCGGCACCCAGCCGTACACTTACTATTTTAATGGTAAGCCGCAGAACTCCCATGTCCTCCTTAATCCGGAACCGATCAGCTACGAAATCCAGGTAAAATCTGCAGCTGGCTGTTTCGGTCCGCCGAAAACCGTTTATTTTATTAAAATTAATAACGCCTTCACACCCAACGCCGACGGTAAAAATGATGTCTGGAAAATCGATTATCTCGACCGTATGAATGATGTAAAGTTAACCATCACCGACCGGTTTGGAAATGTAATGTATCAGGCTGATTCCGGAGCAGATGCGGCCTGGAACGGAACCGCCGCCGGACAGGCGGTGCCCACCGGTACTTATTGGTATTTAGTATCCTGGACGGACCCTGTTACCCGCACTTCCGAGCAGCGCCAGGGCTGGATTCTTCTCAAAAATCAGCGGTAACCGCCGCGCGCCGCCGCGTTGCTCAGGCAATAACTTTTCTGTATTTTCGTTTCTTTAAAATTATGGCGCTGCCAGCACTTTGGTGTGGCAGCGCTCACAATTAAATCAGGAGTACATGAAGTCACAAAAAGTTTTAGCTGCCGCCGCGTTCCTGCTCATGGGCTGGTCCCAGGCTCAGCAGTCTGCTTTCTACAGCGACCGTGAAAATTACCGTTTCCGGCTGGCTGAAAATTTATATGAACAAAAAATATATGGTGCTGCGCAGCATGAATATGCGCGTCAGTATTTTTATAACCGCCATCTCACGGCCTCCAAAGCAGAAGCCGCTCGCTTTTTTGACAACGTAATCGGTGTCATCCTGCGCCGCAACCATGCAGAGCAGGGCTTGGATGCTTTTATCAGAGAGTATCCGAACTCCGCTTATTTCGCACAGGCCAATCTGCCGCTGGCTGATTTTTATTTAGCACAGAAAGATTTTGATAAAGTGCTGGAAACCCTGCAGAAAGTCAATCAGTATCAGCTTTCGCGGGAAGAAAATACACAGTATGTGATGAAACTGGGGTATGCCCGTTTCATGACCGGTGACTCTCAGGGAGCCATTGAAGCGCTTGCTGAAGCCTATGATACCGCCACCGCCACCGACCGCGATGACATCACCTATATGCTCGGCCATTTGTATTACGCCGACGGGCAAAACGACCGTGCCTTTTCGTACTTCGACCAGATAAAAGAAAACGGCAAATACGCCCGCATCGTCAAGCCTTACTATGTGCAGCTGTATTTTAATGATAAAAATTATGACCAGGCCATTTATGAAGGCAATGCGCTTTTAAATGAAAATATTTCGGAGGAATATAAGGCTGAGGTACATAAGATTATTGGCGAAAGTTATTTTATGAAGTCGGATTACAGCTCTGCTTATCCGCATCTCAAAATCTATCTGGACAGTAATTCCAATCCTTCCGAAAGTGATTTGTATGAAATGGGTTTTGTGACGGCGCAGCTTCATAAATATGATGAGGCGGTTTCGTATTACAATCAGCTCATTAACAGCAATTCAGCGACGGCGCAAAACGCGTATTACCAGTTAGGGAATGCCTATCTGGAAGTAGGTAAAAAACAGGAAGCCTTGTCCGCTTTCCGTTCTGCTTATCAGATGACGTATGATGCAAGGGTGCAGCAATTGGCGCACCTGCAATATGCAAAATTGAGTTACGAACTCGGAAACCCGTTCGAATCTGCCTCAACGGTTATTCAGAATTATATTACCAAATATCCCAAGAGTGCCGACACGCCGGCGCTGAAATCTTTATTGGTTAAATCTTATGTTTATTCCGGTGATTACCGCGGAACGCTGGCGGCCATTGATAAAATGCCTGATTCCACACCGGAAACCGACCGTATTGACCAGGAAGTTTCGTTCCTTTTGGGAACGGAAGAGTTTAACAAAGGGAACCTGGACGAAGCTGAAAAATATTTCCTGCGCAGCCTGGAATTTAATATTAATAAAGAATTTAATGCCCGCGCCCGTTACTGGGTTGCCCAAACGTATTACTTAAAAGGGAACTATCCCTCTGCTGTTGTGCGCCTGGAACAACTGAAAACGGCGGAATTCCCCGAGAAGCAACAGCTGAATTATGATTTAGGCTATGCTTATTTTAAATCTAAAAAGTTCGACAAAGCACAGCAGCATTTCCAGGCTTATCTGAACAATCCAAAACCGGAATTTAAAGCAGATGCGGAATTGCGGTTAGCGGATACGTATTATGCTGAAAATAATCTGAATGAAGCGATTGCCATCTATGATAAAACAGACCAGGCGGATGATTATACACTGTTCCAGAAAGCAATGGCACTTGGTTTCAAAGGCGATACCGTTGCCAAAATCGCAGAACTGAAGAAACTGCTGGCACAATATAAAAATTCCGAATATGCGGATGATGCTCAGTTTGAGATCGCAACGGCCTATGCAGCCAATGATGACTTTGCGAGTTCCAATGATTATTTCTCACAGGTGATAAAAACCAGTCCGGATCGTGATCTGGTAGCAAATGCACAGATTTACCGCGCTCAGAATTATATTGACCAAAACCAGGATGCGAAAGCACTTTCAGAATTAAAAGTGCTGGCCAACCAATACCGCAACACGGCCTATGCCGCGAAAGTGGTGCAGGCTGCCAGACCTTTATTTTTGAAGAATAATGATGTGGCAGGCTATCAGGCGTTTGCACAAAGTGTGGGTATCAGCCTGAATGCTTCCGAAATTGATGAGATCAATCTGAATACGGCCCGCAGCCTGTATGCTGCGAAGGATTTTAAGAAAGCCATTCCTTTGTATGAAAAATACCTGACCCAGAATCCGGTAGGAGAGGGCTTGTACCAATCGCAGTATGAACTGGGTGAAAGTTATTACCAAACACAAAATACGGCGAAAGCATTGCTGGTCCTCCAGGAAGTTGCGGCGGTACAAAATGACTATCAGGAAGATGCACAAACCAGACTCGCGCAAATCTACCTGGCACAGAACAATACCCGCGAAGCGCGCAAATATTTGGAGCCGCTGGCTTCTTCGACCAACGTAAACATCCGGAATTTTGCCAATGTGGAGCTGATGAAACTGTACGCGCATGATAAAGATTTCCGCAAGGCCGAGGCGCTGGCTGACCAGGTCTTAAAAAATGCTAAAAACTCTGCCTCGGTGCTGGAGCTGGCAAAAGTAATCAAAGCGCGCAGCCTGATGAACAGCGGCAAGGATAATGACGCCAAAAGCGCCTATGCCGCGCTGGAAAAATCAGCCAATACGGAAGTAGCGGCTGAAGCCTTGTATGCAAAGGCGTTCTATCAGAATAAGGCGAAAGCTTTTAAAACATCCAATGAAACCATCTTTAAACTGGCTAATAATTACGCTTCCGAAGAATATTGGGGCGCGAAAGCTTTGGTACTGATGGTGCGCAACTACATGGGACTGAAAGATAATTATCAGGCGAGTTACACGGCAGATCAGCTGATAGAAAATTATCAGGATTTCCCGGATATCGTAGCCGAAGCACGCGACCTTAAAAAACAAATTAAAAAGTAATCCGTACAAGCTGTGGACTGTCTTCTATAAGACGGTCATAACGCTAAACATACACTTTCCATGAACAAAAGAATTCAGCATATATTTTTACTTGGGCTAATGGTTTCTTCCGCCGCAGCCTTCGGACAGATTAAAGAAGAAAAACTAATCCTGGACCGCAAACGCGAGCCGGAAGTCCGCAAGATTGAAAAGAAAAAAACTTCCGTACCGGCCGAGAAAAATTATCCGCCGGAGGAAAAATCGGCGAACCCGCCTACCTACGATATCACCAATGTTCCCGCTGCTTCTGATTTCCGTACCTCGGTGATTCAGGGCGAAGACATTTCACCAAAATTCGATGCCGAGTATCGCAACAATTACTTTCAGGTCGGCATGGGCAATTACGGAAAAATTCTGGCGGATGGCTTGATTTCCGGTCTACTGGAAAATAATATGGAAGTAGGCGCCGATGTGCATTTGCTCTCCACGAAAGGCCTGAAAAAAGAATATCCCTGGGACTCAAAACAGAACAGCGGAACAGTTGGCGTGTTTCTGAACAGTTTTGGCGAAGTCGGTAAACTGAGCGTGGACGCTAATTATTCGCTGAATGATTATCGCTATTATGGGATTTATGCGCTGGCGCCTTCATCAGATATTGACTTAAAACAGCGAACCAATCAATTTAAAGTCAACGGATATTACGATTTTTATTCCAATGAAATCCTGAACGACGTCCGTGTGAAATCTTCTTTTTTGTCTGACGGGTTTGATGCAAAGGAAAATCAGGCATCAGTAGCGGTGAATTTATCAAAACACGGCGTGGAACTCGGAACCGTTAATTTCTATGTGGATCTGGGCGCGATGCTGGAAACCCAGAAAAGCAATTTCGATATTATGGAGAAACACGCCTCTCAGTTTTTGAATATGACGCTCACGCCGGCCATCACGTTCCGGCTGGATGATTCTTATGTGAAACTGGGCTCGGGCTTTTCGTTTTTAAATTCAACCTACAACGGACTTCTTTTACCTGAACAGGAAAAAACCAACAAAACCTATTGGTTCCCGCAGGCGGAAGCACAGTTTGCCGCGGCAGATGAATTTAAGTTTTATGCCGGCGTTGACGGCGGACTGCACCTGAATTCCTACGGTGAAATGCTTGAGGTAAATGCGTTCCTGTTGTCTGATCAGGACATCCGCCCAACCGAAACAAAATATAAGTTTTATGTGGGACTGCGCGGTGATGTGGATCAGCAAATTAAATATAACTTCCGCGCCGGATACGGGAAAATCAACAATATCCTCTTTTTTGGCGCCAATGATATCTTTAATAAAAATACGGAGGCAGAACGCGCTCCTTATGATTATGCAAATACATTCTCGGCGCTATACGATAACGGTACGGTGAGCGAAGCGAGTGGAAGCGTGCAGTATTTTCCGTTGGCGAATCTGACTTTTGATGCAGAAGTTAACTTCAGAAAATATAAGCTGGATACCTACGATCATATTTATAATGTACCGCTGGTGGATGCCCATATTGGTGCAAAATATCTGCTGTTCGATAAAAAACTGCATTTGGGTGCGCAGGCATTTTTCCGTTCGGACCTGACTATCAATTCCTTCACCGTGACGGAGGATGCGCTGAATCCGCTGCTCTATGCAAGCGAACAAAACACCAATGATAAGGTTTCCGGTTTTGCGGATTTAAATTTATCGGCGGAGTACCAGGTTCACAAAAATTTTAGTATTTTTGCCCACGGTAATAACCTCCTGAACAACCATTATCAGACCTTCAAAGGCTATAAAGTACTTGGCGCACAGGTCTTGGGTGGAGTGAAAATTTCCTTCTAAACCTAAAAAAAAACCGAACTTGTTTTTTAGATAGCAAAAGTTGGTTTAAAAATAAGAGGCTGCGTAGTTCAACTGGATAGAATATCAGATTTCGGCTCTGAGGGTTGGGGGTTCGAATCCCTCCGCGGTCACAAAAAGGATAAATTAGTTTTTATCCTTTTTGTTTTTTATAAACGGCTTGTCAAGGCTGATTTATAATTTTAACATTAGTAAAAGGAATACTCGTCCGAATTTAACAGCAAAAGGGTAAGACAAAAAAGCGTCAAAATTCTAATAAGTTTTGACGCTTTGTATTAAATTAAACTGTGCTTACGTTTCAAAACGGTTGTTTCATTTCTCAATAATCCGCATTAATTTTTGCACGGTTTCTTTCAAGTCCGAAATTTCGTTATCAGATAAATTTAATTTTTCCTGCATTTTTCCCGGGATCAGGCAGGCTTTTTCCTGCAGCGCAATTCCTTTGTCTGTCAGGAACACTTCTACCACGCGTTCATCTTCGCGGCAGCGGTGGCGGATGAGATATGATTTTGCTTCCAGCCGTTTGAGCAGCGGCGTCAGTGTGCCGCTGTCCAGGTGCAGTTTTTCACCAATTTGATTGACGGTAAGCCGTTCGTATTCCCACAGAACCATCATTACCAGATACTGAGAATACGTTATATCAAGTTCTTCCAGAAAAGGCCGGTACATCCCCGTGATTTCTTTTGCCATCAGATAAAACGGAAAACATAATTGCTCGCTCAGTTTTGGTGTTTTGTCCATGAGATGATTGTTTTAATCAGGCAGCAGTTATTTTGCAATAATAAATTCCTCCATCGGAATTCTTACTTTTTTCATGTGCGAAAGATAATCGCGTTCCAAATCGCGATAGCCAAGATAGAGCAAAGTAACGCTTTTCAGACCTAATTCTTTGAGCTCCAGAATTTCGTCGACCACTTCATTGCTGAAACCTTCCGCCGGCGTGCTGTCAATCTTCAATTCAGCTGCCTGTGCCATGGCGAGCCCAAGGGCGATATACGTTTGTCTTGCCGCGTGGGCAAAGTGCTGCTCAGGGGTCTGGCCGTTATACAGTTCTTTCAGCTTATCCGTATAACTTCCGAAGCGGCCGCGCGGTAAATTGCGCTCATCAGTGTGGCGGTCATACACACGGTCAATTTTTTCATCTGAATAATGATCCCAGGCAGCAAACACGAGCACATGAGAACATTCTTTCATCACTTCCGGATTCAGAGCGCCGGCCACCATTTTTTCTTTTAGTTCCTGACTTTCCACAACAATAATCCGAAATGGTTGTAAACCCGAAGAAGTCGGCGCCAGGCGGGCGGCTTCCAATATTTTCTGAACATCTTCTTCAGCTACTTTCTTCGTTGGATCATACGCTTTTACGGCATGGCGCCATTGTAAATTTTCTATTAAAGACATTTTAAATTTTTAAAAGTTAATATCAATACAAAGATAGGCAACAATTAAATTTTTTACAATTTAAAATTTAAATAAGCATCATTGATATAAAAAAACCGCCAGCAAGTGACGGTTTCGAAATATAATTTAAATCAAAAAGGTTATCCCATTTTCTTGGCATCAGCCACGAATTGTTCCAAACCTTTGTCGGTCAGCGGGTGGTTCAGCAGGTTCAAAATAGAAGCCAGCGGAGAGGTTACCACATCTGCCCCAATTTTCGCACAGTTGATAATATGCATAGGAGAACGGATTGACGCTGCCAGAATTTCGGTATCAAATAGATAGTTATCGAAGATTACCCGGATTTCTTCAATCAGATTAATGCCGTCTACCGAGATATCATCCAGTCTTCCCAGGAAAGGCGACACATAGGTTGCACCTGCCTTTGCCGCTAAAAGCGCCTGACCTGCAGAGAAGATCAGGGTACAGTTAGTCTTAATTCCTTTGTCCGAGAAATATTTTAACGCTTTGATTCCGTCTTTAATCATTGGGATTTTCACAACGATATTAGGATGAATAGCGGCCAGTTCTTCGCCCTCTGCAATCATTTCATCATAGGTCGTGCTCAGTACTTCTGCGGAGATATCACCATCCACGATTTCGCAGATTGTTTTATAGTGATTCAGAATAGCCTCTTTTCCGCTGATGCCTTCTTTCGCCATCAGGGAGGGATTGGTGGTTACTCCATCCAGAATTCCCAGGTCCTGTGCTTCACGGATTTGGTCCAGATTCGCTGTGTCAATAAAAAATTTCATATTAAAAATATTTTTTGCAAAGGTACAACTTCGCGCGGAGCCTTCACTTATCAATTCAGGATTTTACCCGCACGGCTTAACGGTTTTTTATTTTGAATTTAATTTTGCTTCTATCACCGCGAGTGCTGATTTCACATCACGCATCGTCTCCATGGATTCATTGTCTATCTCAATGTCGAAAGCTTCCTCCACGTCCAGCACCACGTCCACGAGATTGGCAGAATTGATGTTCAGGTCATTCAGGAAATCGGTATTTTCATTCAGGTTTTCCAGTGCCTGTTCCTCTTTCACATACGGCTTCACAATTTCTTTCAGCTGCAACAGATAATCTTCCCGGCTCATAATTTTTTAGTTTTTATATTTTTTAAAGATAACACATCCGTTCACATCGCCAAAACCAAAACTCACTTTTGCGGCTATTTCAATAGAGGTTCGGATCAGTTCTTGCGGCACGCAGGTGCGGTCAATAGTTTCTGCGATTTCCGGATGCAAATCCTGGCAGTTACGATTGGGTGCTACATAATCATGGGCCAGCTGGAGTACTGCTGCCACACTTTCCAGGCTGCCGGCCGCGGACAGGCAATGGCCCGTGAGCGATTTCAGCGAGTTGATATAAGGAAAGTTCTTGCCCTTCCGTTTCAGAGCGGTTGCGAGATTCTGAATCTCAGTACTGTCTTTGGAAGTTGCGGTGAGATGCCCGCTGATGTAATCAATATCCTGTGCGTGCACACCTGCTGCCTTAAGCGCATCTTGTACAGATTTCTGTACCGCGGTAGAATTAGGCGCCGTCATGGTACCTCCACCGCGCTGACCGCCGTTATTAATATTTCCGCCGAGAACTTCGGCATAAATCCTCACCCCGCGCGCCACGGCGCTCTCCAGTTCTTCCAGGACCAAAGCACCCGCACCGCTGCCCGGTATAAATCCGGCGGCAGACGCACTCATCGGCCGCGATGCCGCTTCGGGCTCCTCATTGCTCTTAAAATTACATACCTTCATCGCATCGAAGCCGCCCCAGATATACGGACCGGAGTCACTCGTGCTGCCCGCCAGCATGATATCTGCCTGCCCGGACTGAATTCGGTCAAAAGCCATCAGTATACTTTCGGTGCCGGTAGTGCAGGCAGACGAATTGGTGGTTACCATATTGCCCAAACCAAGTTTGCCTGCCAAAAATGCCGAAACACCACTGTTCATGGTTTGTACAACGGCCGTACTGCCCAGCCGCCGGGTTTGCAGATCATCAATCTTATAAATACTCTCGCGAAACTTTTCGATCCCCGAGGTACCCGCGCCGAAAATGGTTCCGGCGTGCCACAGCGGTTCCTCCGAACCAGCGATCGTTAAGCTCGCATCATTCCAGGCTTCCATTCCGGCAATCACACCATACATGATGCCGGTTGCAGCGAAATTCCGAAGTTCCAGTGGCGTAAAATAATGATTGATGATCTCCTCCGAAAGCTGCGGCGTACCGGCCACCTGACAGGAGAATTGCAGGTCCGCCAATTGCTGGTCGAAACGTATTCCCGAGGTGCCTTTTTTTATTGCTTCTTCGAAGGCGGCCAGTCCCACACCATTTGGTGAAACAGCGCCCATTCCCGTAATCACTACACGTCTCTTATTCATCATGCTGGCATTTAATTTGCGATAATTCCGGCGATTTCTCCTTCACATACCACTTCGCCGGCCGCGTTATACATGGTTACAGCGCATTTAAGTTTGTTAAATCTGAAGTAAACTTTTCTGGATTCCACGGTTACTTTTTCACCGGGAAATACAGGTTTTAAAAATTCAATCTGCGTAGAGGTCAGACCGATCGATTTTTTTGAATTAAGGTCATCTTTACATAAATATAACCCTAAGCAAACCACGCCAATCTGCGCCATGGTTTCGGTCAGGATAACCCCGGGTGTTACGGGAAAGTTTTTAAAATGACCTTTATAAAAGTCGAGTGTTTCGCTGAAAGTATAAGTTCCCTTTGCACCGTTTTCATCCACGTGCAGCAGTTCGTCTACAAACAGGAATGGTTCGGTGTATGGAAGATGATGTATGATTTCCTGAAATTTCATATTAGCAAAGATGTTCGCCGCCGTCTACAGGAATAACGCAGCCGTTGATCCAGGCTGCTTCCGGAAGGCACAAGAGACTGACCACGTCGGCCACATCCCGCGGTGTGGTTAAGCGGCCAAACGGATTTCGGTTTTGGGTTACTTTTTTTATTTCGTCGCTGCCCGGGATCATTTGCAGCGACCGTGTATCCGTTACGCCCGCTTGAATACAATTCGCGCGGATTCCGTACGGAGCAAATTCCAGGGCGATACTTCGCATCATCGCTTCCAGCGCCGCTTTTGCTGCTGAAATGGCAGCATAATTTGGTAACGGGCGTGAACTTCCTTCGCTGGTAAAAGCGAGCAAACGCGCATCTTTGGCGAATAAACTGGCGTTGAAAATCAGCCGCACCCAATCATAAAAACTGGTCGCCATCGCTTGTAGCGTAATTGAAAAATCTTCCGTGCTCAGTGCATTTTCACCGGTCATCGGTTTCAGATTTCCTTTGGCAATGCTGTGTAACAAACAGTTGATTTTTCCTTCGGGACTTATTTCTTTTCGTATTTCCGCGACCATGTTTTTCTGCTGCACGGGATTTAAAGCATCTTTATT
Organism: Chryseobacterium salipaludis; assembly: GCF_022968825.1. Classification (GTDB taxonomy): domain Bacteria; phylum Bacteroidota; class Bacteroidia; order Flavobacteriales; family Weeksellaceae; genus Kaistella; species Kaistella salipaludis. The sequence goes on along the minus strand of NZ_JALHKS010000001.1, from coordinate 208,769 downwards.
GAAATCAATCAGGCGCACACCGGTTTCGCGGATGACATCAAACTCTTTTTGAATTCCGGTTAATTCACTTCTCGGACTTCGGTGAACGATGATGATATTAAAACCGTCCAAGGCCAGTTTTTGTGCAGATGCCAGGCCCAGACCGGAACTGCCGCCCAGTATCAAAGCCCACTGATTTTTTACTTTAGTTTCTACCATTGCAGTAAAACACGTTGGGCAGAAAAGCCCGGCCCGAAACTCAGCATTAAACCGCGCTCGCCTTTCTGCGGATTCTGCTTCATAATTTCTTCCAATACATATAGCACGGTGGCGCTGGACATATTTCCGTAGAGCCGCAGTACTTCTTTGGTCATGTTAATATCCTTTCCTAAATCTGAGAATAAATCTTCCACCATCTGGACTATTTTCTTTCCGCCCGGATGAAAAATAAGGTGGTCAATATCAGCAATGCCTAAATCTTCCGCAGCCAGGAAGGGATGCAAAATTTGTGGGAAATGTTCGGCAATGGTTTCCGGAACTTCCACATCCAGTACCATCTGCAGACCGGAATTGGTCAATTTAAAACCCATCATATGATCATTTTCATAAAAATGATACATGCCTTCCGCTATAATTTCCGGACCGGGGGCCTCTTCTTCAGAAGACAGGAGCATACAGGCAGCACCATCCCCGAAGATAGCAGCGCTTACCACATTTGCCATTGAGTAGTCCTGCAGCTGAAAAGTAGCGGTGGGGCTTTCCACGGCAATAACCGCGGCACGCTTGCCGGGATTTGCTTTCAGAAAGTTTTTGGCGTAAATAGTACCGGAAACACCCGCCGCACAACCCATTTCGGTCACGGGCAGGCGCACGATATCTTGTTTTAATTTTAAACGGTTAATCAGATAGGCGTCCAGTGAGGGAATCATAATTCCCGTGCAGCTTACCGTGATAATATAATCCAGCGACTCAGGTTCCCAGCCGGCCTTGGCCAGTGCTTTGCTTAAGACCTGCTCACCGATGATGATGGCTTCCCGGGTGTAAATATCATTTTTCTCTTCAAAGGAAGTTGCCGTAAATACTTCGACAGGATCCATAATAGAGTAGCGCTGATCCACCGCTGCACCTTCGAAAATCTTTTTTACTTTTCGTGCAAAACGACTGTCTTGGTCTTCCATCCACTGGTCAACGAAGGGAAGAATGTCGGCTGTTTTACGGGAATATTGTGGCAGCTGCCTGGCCACCGTTACAATGTGTACACTCATAATTTATGTATAATCCACTGCCATCGGAAGGCCCATTTCCAGCGGATGCGGTATTTGGTAAAGTTTAATTGCTTAGAGAAAAGTACTAAATCTTTTCGTTTAAATCCTCTTAGTATGGAAATTAATCCATCCTGCGCGGTCATCGGTTCCAGCCTGAAGACAAAAATAACTGCCTGAAACAAACGGTAGGCGAGCTTGCTGCGCTGCAAATCATTTACCACGATTCCCAACGAAACGTCTTCATACAAAATATGCAGAATTTCTTTGATGTCCGGATCTTTGAAATGATGAAGCGTGAGGGTAAGCAAAGCGATGTCCGGCTGAAAACCCTTAAAATCAGTTTTAAAAATATCAGCCGTGATAAATTCTATGTTAGGATAAGCGACCGAATGCTCACTTGCAAACCGAATGGCTGTTTCGTTGGCATCTACACCAATAAGCCGGAATTTTCTGTTATTTTTTTGGCCAAAATCTGCCAGCATCCGCAGCAGGTCACCGCCGCCACAACCAAAATCCACAATGGTGATTTCCCGGTCGCGCGGAATATTTTTCAAGAGTTGCGAAACACCATTTCTCGTTACATTGTTGCCGCCAAGCAATAAATTAATACGCGACAAATCCTTCAGCGCTGTAATCAGTGCCTCGTTACTCAGAGAAAAATCATCCATCATTTCCTCTGCATCCGTCCGGTATGTGGTATCTATAGCCATTTATTTTGTCGTCATAAGTTCTTTTCCGTGGGTCTTACGGATAATAATCGGCAGCAGAAAAGGAAAGTACATGAGCAGGCCGGTGCCAATTTCCGCCAGTTTTGCATGCTCCAGCAGTTTACCTAAAAGTCTGCCAATGCTGAGTCTTCCGCTAAAGTTCTTCTGCCATTGTTTTCGATACTCATTTTCCAGCTGTGCGCGGTTGATTTTTTTATGTAAAAATAAAGTAACTCCTTCTGCCGCCAGTTTCGCACTGTGGATCGCCATGGCCATTCCGTTGCCGCACAGCGGATGAATTAGCCCTGCCGTATCGCCCATCATCAGGACATGATTTTCTACCGCCGTTTTCGGTGCAAAAGAAATCTGACTGATGGTTAAAGGTTTTTCAAATATCATCGTAGCGCCACTTAAAATTTTATCTAAATGCGGATTCTGTCTCACAATTTCGCGCTGGTATTCTTCAATGTTTTTATGCTTTTTAAAAGTTTTAAAGTGCGCAAGATAACAGATGTTTATGCTGCCATTTTCCAACTTAGAAACCCCGCAGTAGCCGCCGCGAAAATTATGCAACCCGACAAGTGTATCATCAAAATCTCCCTGATAGTGCGCTTTGACCGCCAGCCAGGGTGTTCTCTTCTTTAGAAAAGTACGCTCCAGCTTAATATCCAGATTGGAACGCTTTCCGAAAGCGCCCAGAACTACCGGTGCCGTTAGTTCACTGTTTTTATCTGTTCTGACGGTAAAAAGATTATCATTAAAAATAATATCATTTACCTGTTCCTGCACTATTTTTCCGCCTAGGGCAATCACCAGTTTCATCATGGCGTCATCCAGCGTGTAGCGGCTTACCCCGAATCCGCCCAGCGGAAGTTGGGTATGTAAAACTTTTCCGGACACAGAGGAAAACTGCAGATGGGTAATTTCAGCGGGCTGAAGTTTCTCGAGATCAAGACCGAGCCACTGCAGATAACTTCGCACTTCATTGGAAATGTATTCCCCGCAAACCTTGTGTTTCGGATAGCTGCTTTTCTCTATCACCGTAACGCTAAATCCCTCGTGCAGCAAATGAAGTGCAGCCGATAAACCAGCCAGGCCGCCGCCAACAATAATGATATCTGAATGCTTATTGTCCAACAGTAAATTTTAAATTCTTTCTTCTTTAATTTCTTCTACAATTTCGGGATTGAGGAGGGTAGACGTGTCGCCGAAATTGGCAAAATCACCTTCGGCAATCTTTCTTAAAATACGGCGCATAATTTTACCGGAACGCGTTTTAGGCAAGGCAGAGACAAACTGAATCTTATCCAGTTTCGCGATCGGCCCGACGGTCTCGGCAATCAGGTTATTAATTTCCTTGCGCAGGTTATCCTTGTCGCGGCTTTCACCGGTATCTTTCAGCATCACATAGCCATACAGCCCGCTTCCTTTCACTTCGTGCGGGAAACCTACAATGGCTGATTCTGCCACAGCCGGATGCAGATTGATGCTGTCCTCTATAGGCGCAGTCCCCAGATTGTGACCGCTAACGATAATTACATCATCCACACGGCCGGTAATGCGGTAATAGCCCACTTCATCACGCAGGGCACCGTCGCCCGTAAAATACTTGCCCGGAAATGCGGTAAAGTAAGTTTCTTTATAACGCTGGTGGTCACCCCAGATGGTGCGTGCAATTCCCGGCCACGGAAAGCGGATACAAAGGTTGCCGTTCACCTGATTGCCTGTAATTTCATTTCGCTTGTCATCCATTAAAACTGGTTGAATGCCCGGCAACGGCAAGGTCGCATAGGTGGGTTTTGTCGGTGTTACAAAAGGAATGGGCGAAATCATAATGCCGCCGGTTTCGGTTTGCCACCATGTATCGACAATCGGGCATTTTTTCTTGCCTACATGATCGTTATACCAGTGCCAGGCTTCATCATTAATCGGTTCGCCTACGGATCCTATCACCCGCAGACTGGACAGGTCATGTTTCTCCACCCATTCGTAGGATTCCTTGGCCAGGGACCGGATGGCAGTTGGCGCCGTATAAAACTGAGTAACTTTGTGCTTTTCAATGACTTCCCAGAAGCGGTCGGGCTGAGGATACGTTGGCACGCCCTCGAAGATGACGGTTGTTGCTCCGTTGAGCAGCGGCCCATACAAAATATAAGAATGGCCGGTAATCCAGCCGATATCTGCCGTACACCAATAAATGTCATTTTCTCTATAATTAAAAACATTTTTAAAAGTATATGCAGTGTACACCATGTAGCCGGCCGTGGTGTGCAGCATTCCTTTCGGTTTTCCGGTGGAACCCGACGTGTATAAAATAAACAATGGATCCTCCGCATCCATGATGACAGAAATAAAATCAGGCGCCGCCGCTTTGTACAAGGGTTCCAGCCAAAGGTCGCGGCCTTCTTTCATTTCAACATCGGAATTCGTGCGTTTCACGACCAGCACTTTTTCCACGCTTGGACACTGGTCTACTGCTTCATCGATGATGCCTTTCAGATCAATGGCTTTTGATCCGCGGAAACTTCCGTCGGAGCAGATAACGAGTTTGGCGCCACAGTCATTCACGCGCGAACGTACTGCAGCAGCAGAAAATCCTGCGAATATCACGGAATGTACCGCACCAAGTCTTGCACAAGCCAGCATGGTCACGGCAAGTTCCGGGATCATCGGTAAATAGATGCAGACTCGGTCGCCTTTTTCTACGCCCAGATCGCGCAAAACGTTCGCTATTTTGCAGACACGCTCGCGCAGTTCACTGTACGAAATATGCTGTGCGGCTTCCTCAGGATTATTAGGCTCAAAAATAATGGCGGTTTTATCTCCCCGTTCCTGCAAATGCCGATCAATACAGTTTTTGGTGATGTTGAGCTTGGCATTTTTAAACCATTTAATTTTGGCCTCTTCCATGTCATAATCCACCACTTTCGACCAGCGCTGATACCATACAAAGTTTTCATCAGCAATTTTGTCCCAGAATTTTTTCGGGTTCTTGATTGATTTCTTGTATTGTTTAAAGTAATCCGGCAGGTTCTCAACAGTGTAGTTATTCATCTGGCTTAATTTTAAAAGAAAGTTAAATGTAGGTATTATTTAAGAATTTGATGGGTTTTCAGCGAGTCACTTAAAATATTTTTTAAAAGTTTTCTCGTTTCCTGAATTATGTTTTATCTTTGTAGCCGATGAAAGATTATTTCCTTTTTCACGAGACAGAGAAAAGCGGTGTTGCCGCTGATAACAATATTTTTTTATGAAACGAAGCCCTGCCGGCTTCGTTTTTTTTATTTTAAAACTTTAAGATTATGCTGAGAACCGCTGATTTATCCGTTGAGAAAATTAACAGATTACTGCAGGACGCCGAAGAATTTGCCAAGGGTAAAATCCTGAAAGCCGACCAGGAAATTTATGTGGCCAATCTCTTTTTCGAAAACAGTACGCGCACCAAAACAAGTTTTGAAGTCGCAGAACGGAAACTGGGATTGCAGGTCATTCCATTTGATATTTCTTCCAGCAGTGTGAACAAAGGCGAATCCATGTACGATACGGTAAAAACGCTGAAAAGCCTGGGCCTTGAATTGTGCGTCATTCGTCATCACAAAGAAAAATTTTATGATGAGTTCAATGGCATCGATATGTCGATTATAAACGGTGGCGATGGTACCGGCAATCATCCTTCCCAGAATATGCTGGACCTGATGACCATCCGCCAGGAATTCGGAAAGTTTGAAGGTTTGAAAGTGGGGATTGTGGGCGATATCAAACACAGCCGCGTAGCTAATTCGAATGCAGAAGTATTACGTAAACTGGGCGCTAAGGTATATTTCTCCGGCCCGGAAAAATGGTTTGATGAAGGAACCCTGATCAACGGAACTTATCTGCCCATCGATGATCTGGTGAAAGAGGTGGATGTCCTGCTGCTGTTGCGGATTCAGCACGAAAGACACAACCAGGACGAGAAACTGAATCTGCCGGCTGAGCGCTACCACCGTAAATTCGGACTTACTACAGAACGCGCCGCGGCCATGAAAGAAAATGCCATCATTATGCACCCGGCACCGATCAACCGGGGTGTTGAGATTGCAGATGAATTAGTGGAAAGCAGCCGTTCCAGAATCTTTAAGCAGATGGAAAATGGGGTGTTTGCGCGCATGGCTATTTTAAAAACTGCTTTGGAAAAACGAGGTTTCACTTTCTCGGAACCGAACTCGCCGGCAGAAAGCATTCACTGATGACTGCCTGAAACAATCGAAAATAGAAAGAAAAGGATAAAAAGTAAAAATGAAAAAGAAACTAATATTAGCTTCCGGCGAAGTGTTTTATGGCGAGGCCTTCGGCGGCGGCCAGGATGCTTCCGGAGAAGTGGTTTTCAACACGTCGATGAGCGGTTACCAAGAACTGCTCACCGATCCGTCCAATTGCGGGCAAATGGTTTGCCTGACCTATCCGCTCATTGGCAATTACGGAATTAACCGTGATGACAACGAAGCGATTGTGCCCGTCGTGAAAGCGGTGATTGTGAAGGAAGTTTGCGACTTTCCGTCGAACTTCAGAAGTCAGATGTCGCTCGATGCGTTTTTGAAGCAGCACAACATTGCAGGACTTTCGGGTATTGACACGCGGCGGCTTACGCGCGTACTCCGAAATCACGGTACCATTCAGGGTAAAATAGTGGATGCTGATAATGAAACCGCTACCGTTGATAATGAGTATCGCAAAGATCTGATTGCACAGGTTTCTACGAAAACGCCATATGCCAGCCCCGGCCGCGGACTGAAAGTCGTGCTGGTGGATTTTGGTTCGAAACTCGGTATTCTGCGTGAGCTTTCTCTTCGGAATTGTGATGTAACGGTGGTTCCTTATGATACGTCTGCGCCGGAAATCCTGCAGATGAATCCGGATGGCGTTGTTCTGTCCAACGGCCCCGGCAACCCGGAAGATGTGGAAAGTGCGCCGGAAATGATTCGTGAGCTGATGGGCAAAGTTCCGCTTTTCGGCATCTGCATGGGGCATCAGCTGATTGCGCTGGCCTGCGGTGCCAAAACATTTAAACTGAAGTTTGGTCACCGTGGCGGGAATCATCCCGTTAAAAATCTAAAAACAGGAAAGGTTGCGATCACTTCCCAGAATCACAGCTATGCCGTAGCTTCACCTTCGCTTGCAGGTACCGGCTTGGTGGAAACGCATACAGCGATTAATGACAATACAAATCAGGGACTTTTACATGAGCAGTATCCCTGCATGTCCGTGCAGTTCCACCCGGAAGCAAGTCCCGGTCCGGAAGATACCGGATTTCTCTTCGATGATTTTATTTTGATGATGGAAAACTTTAAAAATAAATAAAGTCAATTTCTGAATTTCAGAAGATTAATGCTCCGATGGATTCAGTTACATCCTTAAACACACATAAAATCTGCTCTAAATAAAAAGTAAAAATGAAAAGAAACGATATAAAAACCATCCTCGTCATCGGCTCGGGACCCATCATCATCGGCCAGGCGGCAGAATTTGATTATGCCGGAACCCAGGCATGTCTTTCGCTGAAAGAAGAAGGCTATCGGGTCATCCTTATAAACTCCAATCCGGCAACGATTATGACGGATGTGGAAATTGCTGATAAAGTGTACATTGAACCCATTTCCCTGGAATTCGTGAGTCATATTATCCGCAAAGAAAGACCCGATGCGCTGCTGCCAACTTTGGGCGGACAAACCGGTTTAAACATGGCGGTTGAATTGGAAAAATCCGGGATTCTGGACGAATGCAAAGTGGAAGTGCTCGGCACCAAACTTTCCGCCATTAACCAGGCGGAAGACCGCGACCTGTTCCGCAGCCTGATGAAAGAACTAAACGAGCCGGTACCGGATTCCGATATTGTAATGACCGTGGAGGCTGCACTTGATTTCGCTGAGCGGATTGGTTATCCGGTGATTGTGCGTCCTGCTTTTACCATGGGTGGCACCGGCGGCGGTATTGCAGGTAACGAAGCAGAATTAAAGGAGATCACTGCGTTTGGGCTAAAATACAGTCCCGTTACCCAGTGTTTAATTGAAAAATCTATCGCGGGTTATAAGGAGATTGAATACGAAGTGATGCGCGACAGCAATGACAATGCGATCGTCGTCTGCAACATGGAGAATATCGATCCGGTCGGCGTGCACACCGGTGACTCTATCGTAGTGGCGCCCTCGCAGACTTTGTCTGACAGAGAATACCAGATGTTGCGTAATTCATCCTTAAAAATTATTCGTGCGCTGGGCATTGAAGGTGGCTGTAATGTACAGTTGGCGCTCGATCCGCATTCTTATAATTATTACATCATTGAAGTTAATCCAAGAGTTTCTCGCTCTTCCGCGCTGGCCAGTAAAGCCACCGGCTATCCAATTGCCAAGATTGCGGCAAAAATCGCGGTGGGCCTTACCCTCGATGAAATTTTAAATCCGGTAACCGGAAAGACGTATGCTTCCTTTGAACCGGCGCTGGATTATGTGGTTACCAAATTCCCGCGTTTTCCTTTTGATAAATTTGAAACTGCCGATCGCCGCCTCTCTACCCAGATGAAAGCCACCGGCGAGGTGATGGCGATCGGCCGCAACTTTGAGGAATCCTTACAAAAAGCAATTCGCTCCCTTGAAACTGGACTAAGGCATATCGGCCTGAATCGCGACCGCGCTGCTGCATTGACACCGGAGGAAATTGAACAGCGCATCCGCGTCTGTGATGATGAGCGGCTTTTCATTATCGGCGATGCTTTGCGGCAGGGCTACGATTGGAAACAGATTGTGGAATGGAGCCAGATCGATCCTTTCTTTATATATAAAATTAAAAAACTGATCGATTTTGAAAAGGCGATTGCAGCCAGCCAATATGAACCTGAAATTACGCTGCAAGCCAAAAAGCTGGGCTTTTCTGATTTAAGTATTGCCCACTTATGGAACACCGACCAGCGCGCTGTTTTTGAGTTTAGAAAAAGCAGAGGAATTATGCCGGTTTACAAAATGGTCGATACCTGCGCGGCTGAGTTTGAAAGTGATACACCGTATTTCTACGGAACGTATGAAGAAGAAAATGAAAGCGTACCTTCTGATAAAGAAAAGATTATCGTGCTGGGTTCGGGACCAATCCGCATCGGGCAGGGAGTGGAGTTTGATTATGCAACCGTACATTCGGTGTGGGCTATCAAGGAAATGGGTTACGAGGCCATCATCATTAATAATAACCCGGAAACCGTTTCCACCGACTTCTCAATTTCTGATAAACTCTACTTCGAGCCGCTGACGGAAGAAGATGTAATGAACATCATCGAACTCGAAAAACCTAAAGGCGTGGTGGTTCAGTTCGGTGGCCAGACGGCGATTAACCTCGCAGAAAAGCTGGCGGCACACGGTGTTGAGATTTTGGGAACATCGCTGGAAGATCTGGATCGTGCGGAAAACCGTAATAAATTTGAAGCTGCTTTGCAGGAACTCGGCATTCCGCAGCCGATGGGAAAAACATGTTTTACCGAAACAGAAGCACAGGAAATTGCGCAGGAAATCGGTTTCCCGGTACTCGTGAGACCAAGTTATGTGCTCGGTGGGCGCGCCATGGAAATTGTGTACGATTCCTCAGAGTTGCGTCACTATATGGAGAACGCCGTACGCGAGTTCTCGGATCATCCGATTTTGATTGACCGGTACCTGACCGGAAAAGAAGTAGAAGTGGATGCCATTTCGGATGGTGAAACGGTCGTGATTCCTGGAATTATGGAACATATCGAAAGGGCGGGCGTGCACTCGGGAGATTCTATCGCCGTGTATCCGCCGCAGAATATTACGGAAGAGCAGCTGAAAAAACTGGTGGATTATACGGAACGTCTGGCCAGAGGACTGAATGTTGTCGGACTGATGAACATCCAGTACGTTTTATACGAAGGAGAAGTCTATGTGATTGAAGTAAATCCGCGTGCCAGCCGGACTGTTCCCTTCCTTTCGAAGATTACCAATATTCCCATGGCAAATGTGGCCACGAAAGCGATCTTGGGTAAAAGTCTTAAAGAGCTCGGATACCGAAATGGGCTCGCGCCGGTGCAGGAAGGTGTGTATGTGAAAGTACCTGTTTTCTCTTTCTCTAAAATGGCAAGAGTAGACATTTCGCTGGGTCCTGAGATGAAATCGACCGGTGAAGTGATGGGCAAAGATCAGACATTGGAAAAAGCGCTGTATAAAGGCCTGGTAGGAGCGGGCAGAAAAGTGCCGCTGCACGGTGCCATCTTGTTTACGGTTGCTGATAAACATAAGGCAGAAGCCTGCGACCTTGCGCGCCGTTTCCAGGAGATCGGATTCCGTATCTGGGCGACAGAAGGGACAGCACGCTATTTTGAAGAACATGGTGTATCTACCAAGATTGGATATAAAATCGAGGAAAATCCGGAAATCAACCTGATTGATCTGATTCAGAAAGGGAAAGTGCAGTACATTGTAAATACCATGACCAAGGGAAAACAATCCGAACGCGACGGTTTCCAGATCCGCCGGACTTCTGTAGAAAACGGAGTGCCGTGTCTGACTTCCATGGATACAGTAGAAGCTATTCTAAAAGTAATTGAAAGCATGAGTTTCAAAATGGAAGCCATGTAATGAGTGAATAATGAACATTTTAAAGACAGACTTCAGTCTGTCTTTTTTGATTTTATGTTTCGTAAACTGCCTTAAAGTCCTTAGCAGTAGAATGTTTCTTTTATTCTTAAAAAAGGTTAAACTTCAGCAGGATATTTTACATGGCATTTTTATTGAATCCCTGTTAGCACCAACAAATCATTTATTAATCCATTAAAAAATTTAAACACTATGGAAAGTAACACGAATTACGTACCGGAGTACAGAAGCAATTATGTGTCAAAAGTTTTTAACACCCGTGAGGAGGCTGATGCGGCCTACAACGAGTTGAAAAATAAAGGGTATACCCAGGATGAAATCAACGTGATGATGTCCGACGACACCCGCAATAGATATTTCAAAGATCACGATAATGATGACACCGCTCTTGGCGACAAAGTAGCTGAGAACGCCGGTACAGGATCCCTGATCGGTGGTGGAATCGGTGCCGTGGTAGGAGCAGTAGCTGCGATTGGTACCAATGTATTGCTGCCGGGTCTGGGACTGATCGTAGCAGGACCGCTTGCGGCAGGTCTTGCCGGCGCAGGAACCGGAGCAGCAGCCGGAGGGCTTATTGGCGCTCTGACGGGAGTAGGCGTGCCGGAAGATGAAGCAGAACGTTACAGAGACCGCGTGAAAGAAGGCGGAATCTATATGGGCTTTAAACCAAGACACGAAGATGATGCCCGTTCTACTTACGATACATGGTACGGAAACACCGGAAACAGTACACATCTGTAAACCGCCGAACATAAGATAAGATGAAAGTCACTCGATTGAGTGGCTTTTTTATCTTTAGTTCTTTTTCGCTACATTTCTCCCATCACGACCATTTCTTCCAAAGTAGGAACTTTGCTTCCGCCTTCCGGCTCAACGGTAATGGCAAACGCCTGCGGATCCCTGGCACTGGGAATAACACAGACCATTTCCGCTTAATCTAAAATGAAAGAGAAAACCGTAATGGTAGGTGGTGCTGTCATGTATCCGAGCAAGAATATTGTGGAGAATGCAGTGAACTCAAAAGACCGCACCACACTGGTTGCAGCTGTAAAAGCCGCAGGTCTGGTAGAAACGCTGCAGTCAGCCGGCCCTTTCACCGTTTTTGCACCGACCAACGCAGCCTTTGATAAACTACCGGCCGGTACAGTCGATAAACTTGTGATGCCGGAGAACAAAGCGATGCTGACTTCTATCCTTACCTATCACGTAGTTCCCGGACGTATTTCCGCAAAGGATCTGATGACCTGGATCAAGAAAAACAACGGTAAATACATGGTAAAAACGGTTCAGGGAGAGGAACTTACTTTCTGGATGAAAGGAAACAAAATATATGTTACTGACGCAAAAGGAAACAACGCTGCAGTTACCATTGCCGATGTAAACCAGTCAAATGGTGTGATTCATGTGATTGATCATGTGCTGATGCCATAGTTTTCATAGTTTTATTTTTAATGTGGGAGCCAGCCGGATGCGAATTCGGCTGGCTTTTTTATTTTGTTTTTATGTACATTTATCTCATTAAAAACGAACAATCATAAATTAAAATGAAAAAATTATTCTTTTTTATTGCTTTAAGTGCAGGTGTTTCTGCCTTTGCGCAATATAATTTGCCCGCGGCAAGTCCGCGGCAAACCATCGAGCAGCAGTTTTCAGTTTCAAAAGTCAGCCTGGATTATGGCCGGCCTTCGGTTAACAACAGGAAAATTTTTGGAGCGTTGGTTCCTTATGGTGAAGTGTGGCGCGCCGGTGCAAACAGTGCCACTAAGATTACTTTTGGACAGCCGGTGAAAGTAGGAAATACTGTTTTGCCGCCGGGTTCGTATGCTGTCTTTGTGATTCCGCAGGCGACCTCTTGGCGTGTTTTATTTAATAAAGAAGCAGAACAGTGGGGCGCCTACAATTACAAAGCTGATTTGAATGTGGCGGAAATCACCGTGCCGGTACAGAAATTAATGCCGGCCCAAGAAGTTTTAACCTGGCTTCTGACTCCGTCCGGAAATCAGATTCAGCTTTCCTGTATGTGGGCAGATGTTCGCGTGGACGTGCCTATCACGGGGGCTGATACCAAAACGACTGACCGAATCGTTGAAAAACTGACTGAAATCAGAGCGATTGAAAAAGAAGCCTCGAAGAAATAAACTTAAGCGACTGATACTGCATTATGAATAAAGAACCTTTTTTAGAATATCTCCGAAACAGCAAATACAAGTTTAATGCGCAAGGAGACATAATAGAAGTACGGATTGGATTTTCACAACGGGCTATGGTTGATTTCACTCATGATGCCCGGCCTGAAATAACCGACCGGATGGTCCCATGGAATTTCTTGACCGGTTTGATTCCCATGAAATTTAAAAGCGCTTTTGTTTATAACGTAATCATGTGTCTTTTTTTAACCGCGGCGTTTGTGTTTTTGTGGCCTACAGCGGCAAATGTACTATTTACAGTTATGTACGTTTCGGTGATTTCTTTAATTTCAGCGGCGATTTACATCCATTATAGAAAGCTAATTGACTTTAGGAAATTCACCGCGGAATTCTTTTCTTCTCCTTATGTACGCTCACAGTAAATTACGTTTTCCTTTAATTCTTTTTTATGACCCATATTAATCTGCAGCCTGGACTTGAAAATGATAGCGTGCTGCTGCAGTCTTTGAAATCCTCTGATTTTGAAAAATTATACGAAGTAGCGCGTGATCCAGAAGTTTGGTCCATGCATCCTAATAAAGACCGGTATAAAAGAGAAGTATTCCAAAATTTTTTCAAAGGTGCGCTGGAAAGTGGTGGTGCTTTTTTAATTATAAATAAATCCGACAATGCGGTAATCGGCAGTACCCGTTTTTATGATTATGATGCTGAATCTAAATCGATTTTAATAGGATATACTTTTTACGGCAAAGCATACTGGGGTCGCGGATTTAATGCACAGGTTAAAAAACTGATGCTGGATTATATTTTCCGGTTTGTCGATACAGTTGATTTTCACGTCGGCCGCGATAATCTTCGCTCCGTGCGCGCCATGGAAAAATTAGGTGCTGAAAATACCGGTGAGCAGGAAATTGCATATTATGGCGAAGCACCAAAAATTAATATCATCTTCAGGATTAATAAAGAACAATGGGCGAAACGCCATTGATTAAAGAAAAAGTGGCGGTTTTACACAATTATAAATAAAAGAATTAAAGACACGATAAATTGCTAAAGTTTTTTGCTTTTAGCTAAATTTTCTATCTTTAAGGTCAACTCAATAAAAAATTATGTCTCAACAAAACAAAGAATTCGGCATCGGAAAATCTCTGGAAAAACTGGGGATTCAAAGCAATAATAAAGGCGTGTCCACCGGAGGCGACTATTTTGCCACCGGTTTCGCGCTCGAAAGTTATTCTCCTACCGATGGCGAACTGATTGCCTCGGTAACTACAGCAACCACAGAAGATTATGATAAAGTAATAAGTACGGCGAAAAAAGCTGCGCTGCAGTTTCGCCAGATTCCTGCACCCAAAAGAGGGGAGCTGGTTCGTCAGTTTGGCTTAAAACTGCGTGAATATAAAGAAGACCTCGGAAAACTAGTTTCCTATGAAATGGGAAAATCCCTGCAGGAAGGCTTGGGCGAAGTTCAGGAAATGATTGACATCTGCGATTTTGCGGTCGGGCTGTCGCGCCAGTTGCACGGCTTCACCATGCATTCGGAAAGACCCGGGCACCGAATGTACGAACAATATCACCCGCTGGGCATTGTCGGGATTATCTCGGCATTTAATTTCCCGGTGGCGGTTTGGTCCTGGAACACCACGCTCTCCTGGATTTGCGGAAACGTCACGGTTTGGAAACCTTCGGAAAAAACACCGCTTTGCGCCATTGCGTGCCAGAATATTATCAGTGAAGTACTGCGCGAGAACGATATGCCGGAAGGAGTTTCTTCCATGCTCGTAGGCGACCATATTATCGGTGACCGTTTGGTTAACGACAAAAATGTCGCGCTGGTTTCCTTCACCGGTTCCACAAAAGTGGGGCGTACGGTAGGAGTGAACGTCGCCAAACGTTTTGGAAAATCCATTCTGGAACTTGGTGGGAATAATGCCATTATCATTACCGAAAATGCAGATCTGGATATGTCCATTATAGGAGCGGTATTCGGCGCAGTCGGTACGGCGGGCCAACGTTGTACGTCCACACGAAGACTTATTGTCCATGACTCTGTTTATGAGGAAGTTAGGAAACGCCTTATCAATGCATATGGACAGCTTAGTATCGGAAATCCGTTGGATGAAAATAACCACGTTGGACCTTTGATTGACAAAGATGCCGTGCAGCAATATCTTGATTCCATTGAAAAATGCAAAGCCGAGGGCGGGAATTTTATTGTTGAAGGCGGCGTACTCGAAGGTGAGGTGTATGGCTCTGGTTGTTATGTGAAACCATGTATTGCTGAAGTTGAAAATCACTACGAAATCGTGCAGCACGAAACCTTTGCCCCGATTCTATATATCATGAAATACCAGAATCTGGAAGATGCCATTGCTATGCAGAATGATGTTCCGCAGGGATTAAGCTCCGCTATCATGACGCAGGATTTGCGGCAGGCAGAATTATTCCTTTCCCAGAATGGCTCCGACTGTGGAATTGCCAATGTAAATATCGGTACCTCCGGTGCTGAAATTGGTGGCGCTTTCGGCGGCGAAAAGGAAACAGGCGGCGGCCGCGAATCCGGCTCCGATGTCTGGAAATACTACATGCGCCGTCAGACCAACACCATTAATTATACGGATACGTTGCCACTGGCGCAGGGAATCAAATTTAATATCTAATCACCAATCACCTCTAAATCAATATATTAATATGAATAATACAACTGCACCCCAACCAGTCTCCGCCAATGCTGTGAAAGAAACCCTTTCCCGGCATTTGCTGGCAGACGGTTTCGATTTTGTTATGGATATTGAAAAGTCGCATGGCTCCTGGATTCACGACCGCCGCAGCGGCAAGAATTTCCTGGATATGTTTTCTATGTTTGCGTCCATGGCAGTCGGTTACAACCATCCGCATATCGTAGAGAAAGCCGAATGGCTTGGTAAAATGGCCATCAATAAACCAACCCTCGCTGATGTGTATTCGCAGGAATTTGCCGATTTTATGGAAACCTTCGAGCGCGTAGCCATCCCGAAAGAACTGCAGTATGCTTTCTTTATATCGGGTGGAACACTGGCAGTGGAAAATGCCATGAAAGCGTGTTTCGACTGGAAGACCCGGAAAAATTTTGAAAAAGGGATCGATGTGGAAGCCGGCATCTGTATCCACTTTAAACAGGCATTTCACGGGCGAAGCGGATATACACTGAGTTTAACCAATACTGCAGACCCGCGTAAATATGAGTATTTTCCCAAATTTGACTGGCCGCGTATCGTAAACCCGCATTTGAATTTCCCGGTTACAGAAGAAAATCTGAAGGAAACAATCACCCAGGAAAACCGTGCGCTGCTAAATATTACCGAAGCCATTCTGGCCAATCCAAACAGAGTGGCGTGCATCATCATTGAACCTATTCAGGCTGAAGGAGGCGATCACCATTTCCGTGATGAGTTCTTCCAGGGCTTACGAAAAATTTGCGATGAAAATGAAGTGCTGCTTATTTTTGATGAAGTACAAACAGGCATCGGGCTCACCGGTAAAATGTGGGCGTATGAAAATTTCAGCGTAGCTCCGGATATTATTGCGTTTGGTAAGAAAACCCAGGTTTGCGGTGTGTTGGCCAATAAAGAAAAGTTTGATGAAATTCCTAACAATGTTTTTCGTGAAAGTTCACGGATCAACTCCACATTTGGCGGCAATCTGATTGACATGCTGCGTTTTCAGTTAATTCTGGAAATCATTGAAAAAGAAAATCTGGTGGAATATGCGGCAGAAGCAGGTGCGTTTCTGCTGGAAGGTTTGCAGGATTTGCAGGCGAAATATCCGGATAAAATTTCCAATGCCCGCGGCCGCGGACTCATGTGCGCTTTTGATCTGGCCACGCCGGAGATGCGAAATACGCTGCAGCAAATGCTGTATGAGGAGTACATGATTATCTTGGGTTGCGGTGAGAAATCCATCCGATATCGTCCGCATCTGAACGTAAGCCGAGAGGAACTGCAGATGTCGCTGAACCTTATTGAAAAATGCCTTAACAAAATGGGATCTTAATGTTTTTTTAGTAATGAAAAATATAGATCTTAAACTTTTATAAAAATTTATATGCTAAAGGTGCAAAAATTCAGTTTTTTTTGTACCTTTAGCAAACAAATGCAGCTATGGAAGAGAAAAGCACAGCCGCAATCTTCGAGAGCGAGATGCCGGCACTGATAAAAAAGGTGCAGAATTTGCTGGAGCAGGAAGGGATTTCCGCCGTGGCAGGACCTTCTCAGTCGATGTTATCTACGAGCGAAACGATTGCTGTTTATGTCACTTTAGAGCAGGAGCGGGAGGCGCTCCGTATTGTGGATGAGGCACTTAGTAAAGATTTGTTATATAACCTTTAAACCAAATACACCTTCATATTTTTTAAATTTTTACGTTTTACAGAAATCGAAGTTTCTCTGTTGAAACTTCGGTTTTTTGTTTTTATACGGTAAGGCCACTGTATTTCGAAAGCTGCAAAATCATGGGTAAAATTATTATCTTTGTAAAAATATAGCATCTATGCAAACTACTTATATAGAAACACAGCAAATCAGTTTTCAGGATTTTAAGGAACAGATTCTTGCTGATTACCGACTGGGACGAATTTCCCGCGAGATGTCATTACTGGGCCGCCGCGAGGTTCTTACCGGTAAAGCGAAGTTTGGTATTTTTGGCGATGGTAAGGAGCTCCCACAGCTGGCAATGGCCAAAGTATTCCGCGATGGTGATTTCAGGTCCGGATACTATCGTGACCAGACTTTTGCTATGGCCATCGATGCCTTAACGGTAGAAAGTTTCTTTGCACAATTATATGCAGATACTAACATCGAGCGCGAACCCGCTTCCGCCGGACGCCAGATGAACGGTCACTACGCTACCCGCAGTCTGAATGAGGACGGCAGCTGGAAGGACCTGACCAAGCAAAAAAACATATCTTCAGATATTTCTCCCACCGCCGGCCAGATGCCACGCTTATTGGGACTGGCACAGGCTTCTAAAATTTATAAATCTGTACAGTTCGATGGTTCCGAGAAGTTTTCGAACGGCGGAAATGAAGTAGCTTTTGGAACCATTGGCGATGCTTCCACCGCGGAAGGCCACTTCTGGGAAACCCTGAACGCGGCTTGTGCATTGCAGGTGCCGATGATTGTTTCTATCTGGGATGATGGCTACGGAATTTCCGTTCCCACCCAAAACCAGCGTGCGAAGGCGGATATCGCCGAAATGCTGTCGGGTTTCCAGCGTAAAGAGGGAGAAGAGCAGGGATGCGAAATTATTCAGGTAAAAGCCTGGGATTACCCGTCGTTGCTGGACGCGTATGCGCGCGCGGAACATTTTGCACGTACCGAGAGTATTCCGGTAGTGGTGCATGTGGTAGAGGTAACACAGCCGCAAGGCCACTCGACTTCCGGTTCCCATGAACGCTACAAAAGCGGAGACCGCTTGAAGTGGGAAGGAGAATATGACGGGCTCTTAAAATTCCGTGAATGGATTCTGAATTACTCTATTGAAATTGAAGGCGCAGAACAGCAACTGGCAACTACTGAGGAGCTGGACGCGTTGGATGCGGAAGCCAAAAAAGTTGTAAAGGACGGTCAGAAAAAAGCCTGGGAAGCCTATCGCGCAACCATTGATCATCTGGTGGAAGAATTGCTGCCGCTGGTTAAAACTCTTGCCGCCGAGCAAACTGAAGTTTCTGCGGAAATTGAGAAATTCACGAAACTCGTTTCCGTCGCCAAACGCGATATTTTCCATTTGGTACGACGAGCATCATTGCTGACCAGAAAAAATAACACGCATTCCCGTACGGCGCTGGCCGAAAAATACGAGCAGCTTTTAGCAGAAGAAAAACAGAATTACTCTTCTCACCTGTATTCACAGTCTGAATGGAAAGCGACGAACGTAGCCGAAGTTGAACCGGTGTATTCTGAAGGTTCGGAAACGGTAGATGGCAGAGTAGTCATCAGAAATAACTTCGACCAAATTTTCAGTAAGTATCCGGAAACTTTAATTTTCGGTGAAGACACGGGAAATATTGGTGATGTGAACCAGGGGCTGGAAGGATTGCAGGAAAAATATGGCGAACTCCGGATTGCTGATACTGGCATCCGGGAAGCTACCATTCTGGGCCAGGGGATTGGAATGGCAATGCGCGGACTGAGACCGATTGCGGAGATTCAGTATCTGGATTATATTCTATACTGCCTGCAGGGCATGAGCGATGACCTGGCTACAGTACAATATCGCACACGAGGAGGACAGAAAGCGCCTTTGATTATCAGAACGAGAGGCCACCGCCTGGAAGGCATTTGGCATTCCGGTTCACCAATGGCGGGAATTCTGAACCTGTCGAAAGGAATTCTGGTATTGGTGCCAAGAAACCTCACCAAGGCTGCCGGCTTCTACAATACCATGTTACAGTCGGATGAGCCGGCCCTGATTGTGGAATGTCTGAACGGATATCGACTCAAAGAAAAACAACCGGATAATCTCGGTGAATTTACCGTTCCAGTTGGAAAAGTGGAAGTGACTAAATCCGGTACGGATGTTACGCTGGTTACCTACGGCTCCACCTGGCGACTGGTGATGGAAGCGGCAGAACAATTGGAGGAATTAGGGATTTCTGCGGAAGTAATTGATATTCAATCTTTAATTCCGTTTGATTTAAGTCATGATATTCTGGAAAGCGTGAAAAAAACCAATCGCCTCATGGTGATTGATGAAGATGTGGAAGGTGGTGCCTCGGCCTTTATCCTGCAGCAAATTCTGGAAAAACAGAAAGCTTTCCGCTATCTGGATTCTGATCCGCTCACCATTTCTGCGGAAAATCACCGGCCACCGTATGCAAGTGACGGCGATTATTTCAGCAAACCAAGCACTGATGATATGGTCGAGAAAATTTATGCCATGTTCACGGAACTAAACCCGCAGAAGTTTCCGCAGATTTAAACAAAACATATGAAATAAAGCAGGTGAAAGCCTGCTTTTTTCATGTCATAAAATCTCAGCGGGAAAGAAGCTCTCTATCTGCCTCCCAGGCCTCAGGGCTGAAATATTTTCCGTAAATTCGCATAAAATTTTATTAATAATGAACTACGATATCATTGTCATCGGAAGCGGTCCCGGCGGTTATGTAGCTGCCATCAGAGCAGCACAGCTCGGATTTAAAACTGCTGTCATCGAAAAAGAAAGCCTCGGCGGGATCTGCCTGAACTGGGGTTGTATCCCTACCAAAGCCCTGCTGAAATCCGCGCATGTTTTCAAATACCTGCAGGAGGCTGAGCAGTATGGTTTAAATAAAGTAGAAAACCCGGGTTTTGATTTTTCCAAAGTAGTACAACGCAGCCGCGGTGTAGCGCAGAAGATGAGTGGTGGTATCTCTTTCCTGATGAAGAAGAATAAAATTGATGTCATCATGGGAACGGCTAAAGTTCAGAAAGGAAAAAAAGTTTCTGTGACCGATGAAAACGGAAAAGCTACAGAATACAGCGCTCAGCATATCATCATCGCAACCGGTGCACGCTCACGTGAACTGCCGAACTTGCCACAAGATGGTAAAAAGGTGATTGGATACCGTCAGGCCTTAAACTTACCTGAGCAGCCAAAATCGATGATAGTTGTAGGTTCCGGCGCGATCGGGGTGGAATTTGCTGATTTTTATAACGCCATGGGAACCAAGGTGACCATCGTTGAATTTATGCCGACTATCCTGCCGGTGGAAGATGAAGATGTTTCCAAACACATGGAAAAATCTTTGAAAAAAGCGGGCATCAACATTATGACCAATTCTTCCGTTGAAGCGGTAGATACTTCCGGAAACGGTGTAAAAGCGACAGTGAAAACGGCCAAAGGCACGGAAACACTGGAAGCTGATATTCTGCTGTCTGCAGTTGGAATTGCTTCTAATGTGGAAGGACAAGGCTTTGAAGAAGTAGGCATTAAAACAGAAAAAGGCAAAGTACTGGTGAATGAATGGTATGAAACTTCTGTTCCCGGTTATTATGCCATCGGAGATATTTTGCCGACACAGGCTCTGGCGCACGTTGCGTCCGCGGAAGGAATCACCTGCGTGGAAAAAATTAAAGGAATGCACGTGGAAAAAATTGATTACGGCAATGTTCCGGGTTGTACCTATTGTCATCCTGAAGTAGCCTCTGTTGGTCTAACCGAAAAACAGGCAAAAGAAAAAGGTTACGAACTGAAAGTTGGTAAGTTTCCGTTCTCTGCCTCCGGAAAGGCGACAGCCAATGGCGATACTGATGGATTCATTAAAGTTATTTTTGATGCCAAGTACGGCGAATGGCTCGGCTGCCACATGGTAGGCGATGGCGTTACCGATATGATTGCGGAAGCAGTAGTGGCCAGAAAACTGGAAACCACCGGTCACGAAGTGCTGAAAGCAATTCACCCGCACCCAACCATTTCGGAAGCAGTCATGGAAGCAGTTGCAGCTGCGTACGGTGAAGTAATTCACATTTAAAACTCAATATTCTTTTATATCATATGAAACCATCGCCTTGGCGGTGGTTTTTTTTGTCTAATTTGAG
This sequence comes from Chryseobacterium salipaludis, assembly GCF_022968825.1. Lineage (GTDB taxonomy): Bacteria > Bacteroidota > Bacteroidia > Flavobacteriales > Weeksellaceae > Kaistella > Kaistella salipaludis. The sequence continues at coordinate 187,483 of NZ_JALHKS010000001.1, read as the reverse complement.
TATCTTAACCGGAAAAATTATTGTCAATGAAAATTCGTTATTTGTTGCCGGCTGCTTTTTTGTGCGGAACTTCTTTTCTTTTCGCGCAATCAGCAGAAAGTGTCATTGTTCCTAATGAAAACCTGATTGCACAAAATATTCCCGCAATCCCAAAGTCGCTTAGCCAGAAAATTAAGAAGTATTCCGAAAGCCGTGGTGCCAGCATCACCGCACTTCACCCAAACGGACGGGAAATGATTATAGTGACGCGTTTTGCTTCGACCAATCAGTTACATCAGTTATCCCAGCCGATGGGTGCCAGAAAACAACTTACTTTTTTTGATGAGCCGGTCAATACGGCATCGTATCAGCCGGTCCATGGAAATTTTCTGGTCTATAGCCGCGATATTGGTGGAAATGAATTTGGGCAGTTGTTCCGTTTCGATTTGGCAACCATGGAGTCAACGCTTCTTACCGACGGCGGACGTTCCCAAAATGGCGGCATGAAATGGAAGAAAGATGGTTCCGGCTTCTACTTTACTTCGACCAAAAGAAACGGCGGCGACCGTGATATTTATTATATGGATCCTCTGAAGCCCGAAAGCGCAGAACTGATTTTGCAGGTAAAAGGTGGCGGATGGAGCATCAGCGACATTTCGAAAGACGGCACAAAGCTGATTATCGGCGAGTATATTTCGGCCAACGAATCGCATCTTTATTTGTTTGATACGGTTTCTAAAAAGCTGGAAGCGATTACAAACCGCAAGGATAAACAAATCATCCAGTCCGGTGCTAAATTTACCAGCGATCCTGATGAGATCTTTTATCTCACCGACCGAAATAACGAGTTTACCCGATTAGCGCAGATGAACTTAAAAACCGGCAAAGTGCAATATCTGACCACTGATATTCCCTGGGGCGTGGAATCGTTCAGCCAATCCAAAAAAGCCGGTAAGCTTGTATTTAAAACCAATGAAGGAGGTTTAGATAAAATATACCTGATGGATCTGAATACCAAAAAATATCAGGAGGTGCCCGGTTTAGCGGTAGGTCTCATCGGAAGTACAAAATTTAGTAAAGACGGTCAGAGTTTATTTTTCTCGCAGTCCACTTACGATTCCAGCTCCGACATTTATCGCCTGGATCTGGCCACGATGAAAACAGAAAGATGGACAGACAGTGAGCAGGGAGAAATGCAGAAGCAGGACATGTCTGAACCCAGGTTCATTGAATGGACTTCCTTTGATAAAATGAAAATTAGCGGTTTCTATTATCCTGCCTCGTCTAAGTTCACGGGCAAAAGACCAGTGCTGATCAGTATTCATGGCGGGCCGGAAGGCCAGTCCAAAGCTTCATCGCTGGGCTCGAATAATTACTACACCAACGAAATGGGCGTAGCTGTAATCTATCCAAATGTGCGTGGCTCGGCCGGTTTTGGTAAGAGTTTCCTGGCCAGTGATAATGGTTTCAACAGGATGAATTCCGTTAAAGACATCGGTGCCCTGCTGGACTGGATTGCCAAGCAGCCGGAACTGGATAAAGACCGCATTATGATTATGGGCGGAAGTTATGGTGGCTTTATGACGCTGGCAACTGCGTATGAATACGCTGACAGAATACGCTGCTCCGTGGACGTCGTTGGTATTTCGGATTTTAATACCTTCCTGAAAAACACCGAAGAGTACCGCCGGGATCTGCGACGTGCGGAATATGGCGATGAGCGCGATCCTAAAATGAGCGCGTTCTTCACTAAAATTGCACCACTGAATAATACGGCCAAAATTAAAAAACCGATGTTTATTATTCAGGGAACCAATGATCCGCGTGTCCCTGTAACAGAAGCCGTGCAGATGCGCGATAAACTGAAGGCACAGGGCAATACCGTTTGGTACCTTGAGGCAAAGAATGAGGGTCACGGTTTCCGCAAAAAAGAAAACGTGGACTTTCAGCGTTTGGCGGTCATCCGTTTTATGCAGGAATATTTATTAAATTAAATAAAAGAGAAACCGTCGGAAATCTGGCGGTTTCTTATTTTTGTAACTATGGCAGATAAAAAATATCCTTTGGGACTGGTGTTATCCGGTGGTGGAACGCGTGGTGTGGCGCATGCGGGTTTCTTAAAATTTATGCAGGAACAGCAGCTGCAGCCCGAGATATTTGCCTGTTGCAGTGCCGGTTCTATTGTGGGCGCATTATATACCGTCGGTAAGTCTCCGGATGAAATTTTGGATTTCTTTAAATCAGTGTATTTTTTTCATTGGCGGCATTTTACTTTTAACAAGCCGGGACTGGTATCGTCGCTGATATTTTCGACATATCTGCAACCCGTTTTTGGGAATCGAACCATCGGCGACCTGGAAACTGATTTACGCATTATCGCAACTGAGCTGGTCTCCGGCGAGCAAAAAGTATTTGGACCAAATGATAAGGTAGTAGATGCTGTTATCGCTTCCTGTTCCATTCCCGGTGTCACGACACCGTACCTCGTAGGAGAGGAGATGTTTTGTGATGGCGGTGTTCTTAATAATTTTCCGGCAGATATTATTCACAATGAATGTGAGCGCATAATCGGCGTTTACGTTTCACCACCGCAAATTGTGGAGCTGAATGATTTAAACACGATCAAAGCGGTAACCACCCGCGCTTACGAATTACTTTCGCACCGCACCGAACTGTATAAGTTTGCTTATTGCGACTGGCTGGTCACTTCGCAGGAGCTGGCACAGTACGGAACCTTCGAGCGGAAAGCCAGCCGGCTTGAAGAAATATTTAATATAGGGTATGAAGCAGCCAAAGCCTCCTTTAAGGAAACTATTTTTGCTGCGAACAAAGAATATAAATAAAGCCGATTCCATTATTTGTTTCCGTCCACCACACACTCATTTCCTGAAAAACTTGAGCTTATAGGTTCCAGCGAAATTCTGCTCTGCACGACGCAGCATTTTTAAGCTATTTAAGTCATAAATCAGCTTTAAAAAAAATCGCGCCGGCTTACCAGTATTGATCAGCCATATAAATAAACTGAGCCATGGCCGTGGCACCCAGCAGCAGTTCGCGTTTATTCACTTTATCAAAAGTATCTTCCGCCGAATGGTGAATGTCAAAATATCTTTGCGGATCCACAATTAACTCAGCAAGCGGCACACCCAGCTTGCGCAGAGGCATAATGTCGGTCCCGGCATATTGTAGGTCGAAATTGTAAACGCCATATGGCAGAAAGAGAGGTTGCCAGGACTGCGCCTGTTTACGTTTGGCCTCGTCCATTACTAATCCAATGCCTCTCGGTGTAAATCCACCACCATCACTTTCCATGGCCAGTACGTGAGCTTCACCGCTTTTTTGCACTTCATCAGCATAGCTGTTTCCGCCACGGACGCCATTTTCCTCGTTGGCATAGCAAATCACGCGGATGGTATGGTTCGGTTGCAGATTAAGCTTTTTAAAAGTGCGCAGTACTTCAATACTTTGTACAATCCCGGCACCGTCGTCCTGTGCGCCTTCGCCCACATCCCATGAATCCAGGTGGCCGGCGACTGCAATCACTTTTTTATCTTTTTTACCGGTAATTTCCCCGATGACGCTGTACGAGCTCACCTCACCCTTCATGGTACAATTGGAGTTTAACTTCGCCGTAACTACCTGCGTCCGCGCCAGTTTTTCCAGCCGGTCTGCGCTCTGCGGACCAATAGCAACGGCCGGAATTTTGTGTATATCATCGGCATCATAACGCATGGCACCGGTATGCGGAACATCATCTTCTGCTGAAGAAAGTGAGCGAATAATAACTGCCACCGCGCCGTTCTTCCCGGCCCATGATGCGGCAGACCGGCGGTAGATCCCGGCATCGCCATATGCTTCACCCGTACTGACGAATCTCGGGTTGAACGGATAATTGAACAGCACAATTTTACCTTTCACCTGATCTGCCGGTAAACGGTCGAATTCTGCTTTGTCTTTCACCGCAATGATTTGCGCCGTCACATCTTTACCACCGGTACCTTCTGAATTTCCCAGGGAGAGCATATTCACGGTAGTCCAGCGACCGTTTTTCTCCTTGATATATAAAGATTCAGCGCCTCGGTACCAGACCGGAACCATCACCGGCTGTTTCCAGACTTTGTCTGCACCGGCTTCTTTTAATTTTAATACGGCCCAGTCCACCGCTTTTTCGTAGGCATCGGAACCGCTAAGCCGCGCTCCGATATTTTTAGTTAAATCATGCAGGTTGCTATAGGCGGTTCCGTTGGTCAGAACCTCATCTGCAATTTTGCGGAACTGTACTGAATCATTTTTATAAGAAGTTTGTGCAAATAAAATTCCGCCCAGGAAGAGCGGAATAAGGGATAGAATATGTTTTTTCATAGGATTAGTTTGGAAATCTAATCAAATGTAAGCAAAATTTTAAAAAAATTAACTCTTCATATCGTACATTAAAAGTGCGGTAACCAACTTCGGTTCAATATACGTGCACTTTGGCGGCATTTTAATGTTGCGGTCTGAAACTTTAAGCAAATCATTGAAGCTCACAGGATAAAGTCCGAACCCAACTTTATACTTACCGGAATCCACCTGATCTTTAATGGCCTGAATTCCTGTTGTCGTCGAATTTCCTTTGATATAGGTGATTTTCTCCGTCGTTTTCGGATCTTCTATTCCGAGGATATCTTTAAAAATATATTCCTCCAGAAGGTAATGATCCAGATCGATCATATCACCCGGATGACTGCGCAGTTCCGGTTTTACGTGAAGTGAATAAAATTTTCCGTCCAGATACATGGACATATGAAACTTTTGGGAAGGGAAGTACAGGCCGTCTTCTTTCTGATGAATCTGGAAACTCTTTTCTATTTGTGCCAGGAATTCTTCACTGCTTAATCCGTTCAAATCTTCCAGCAAACGGTTATAATCATGAATTTTAATCGACTGGTTCGAGACGATAAAACTCAGCACATAATTATAAGGCTCATTGCCATTATGTTTTTTAGACTTCTGCTGTTGTTTGTCTGCGTGTAAAGCAGCTGAACCAATGCGGTGGTGGCCGTCTGCAATATAGAAGAAATCGGTTTGTTCCAGCACTTCTTTGAACTGCTGCATTTTCAGCCGGTTATCAATGCGCCAGATCTTGTGTCGTGTACCCGCCTCATCCACATAGTTCAGGATGGGGACATTTTTCTGCTCATGATTCATCAGGAGTTCTACCTTTGGGTTGGCAAGATAGGTCAGTAACACCGGCTCCGCCTGCACATTTACCTTATCTAAATAATAAGCAAGGTTTTCTTTTTTATGTGTCAGCGTAGATTCATGTTTTTTAATTTTTCCCTGGCGGAAATCTTCCACACTGGAGAGCCCCATGAGTCCGCGGAAGGACGTTTTATCTTTCCGGATTTGCTCGTACAGGTAATATGCTGAATTATCCTGAACCAGCGTGCGGTTTTCCAAAAGCTCTTCAAAGTTCTGACGGATTTTGCGCAGGTTGCGGTCCAGGTCTTTCGTTTTATTCGCTACGTACGGCTGAATCATTTTTATGTAACTGGAATCCTGCTCGGATTTCAGGTGGATTTCTTCTTCGGAAAAGTTGTCCAGCGGATGCGTCGGGAAAATATCCACGTACTCATCACTTGGCCGGATTCCGCGAAACGGCTTAAAGATCGGCATGCAAGTTTACAGTTGGTTAGTAATATCGATAATCTGTTCCGCGAGTTCGCGCCCGATTTTGTCCTGTGCATCCAGCGTGCTTCCGCCTACGTGCGGCGACAGCGACAGGTTGGGGTTCATCAGCAAAGCCAGTTCGGGCGTCGGTTCATTCTCGAAAACATCCAGCGCGGCACCGGCAATTTTCCCTGATTCCAGATGATTCAGCAGGGATACTTCGTTTAGTACACCGCCGCGCGCTGTGTTCACTATAAATACGCCGTCCTTCATCATTTCAAACTGTTCGTCATCCAGCAGATATCCGTCGGTTGTAGGAATATTGATGCTCAGGAAATCTACGTCCGCGAGGAAAGTTTCCATATTGGTTTCGGAACTGATTGCAAAAGAAACCTCCTGACCGTCGAAGAATTCAAGCATTACTTCTTCGGTCCTGGGTTTACGGGTCAGTACTTTCACTTTCATTCCCAGCCCGATTCCCATTTGCAAAACTTCTTTACCAATGGCACCGAAACCAATAACGCCCAGCGTTTTGCCCTGCAATTCCACGGCGCCGGCAAATGACTTTTTCAATGCTGCAAAATGAGTTTCCCCTTCCAGCGGCATTAGCCGGTTGGACTCGTGCAGGAAACGCGCGAGTGAAAAGAAATGCCCGAAGACCAGTTCAGCCACAGAGCGTGAAGAGGCTTTCGGCGTGTTAATAACATAAAGTCCTTTTTCAATCGCGTAGGCTGCGTCAATATTATCCATACCGACACCGCCGCGACCGATAATTTTTAAGTCCGGGCACGCATCGATTAAATCACGGCGAACTTTCGTTGCGCTGCGTACTAGTAAGGTCTCGATTTGATTATCATTAATAAACTTCGCCAGATGTTCTTGTGAGACCTTCGAGGATACGAGTTCAATCCCGGCTTGCTCAAGCATATCGATTCCGGCCTGTGAAATGCCGTCGTTTGCAAGTACTTTCATAAAAATCAGTTGAGGCTTTTCATTATATCTACTAATACCTGCACACTTTCAATAGGCAGGGCATTATATAAACTGGCTCTGTATCCGCCGAGGGTACGGTGTCCGTTCAGACCGTTGAGACCGGCGTTTTTCCATGCTTCATCAAAACTTTCCTTCTTGCTGTCATCAAGTAAGCGGAAAGATACGTTCATCAGGGAACGGTCTTCCTTATTGCAGATAGTTTCAAACAGCGGGTTACGGTCGATTTCCTGATACAGCAATTCTGCTTTGGCGCTATTGCGCTGTTCGGCAGCTGCAATTCCACCGGTGCGCTCCAGTTGCTGCAAGGTGAGCAATGATGCGTAAACGGGAAAAACAGGCGGCGTATTGAACATGGATTCTTTTGCAATGTGCAGCGAATAGTCCAGGTATGAAGGAATGTCACGTCCGGTTTTGCCTAAAACCTCTTTTTTAACCACCACTAAGGTCGTTCCTGCAGGACCCATGTTTTTTTGGGCACCGGCATAAATTACATCAAACTGCGAAAAATCCAGCTGGCGGGAGAAAATATCGGAACTCATATCACACACCATTGGAATATCCACTTTTGGGAAACTCTTCATCTGCGTGCCGTAAATAGTATTATTGCTCGTGCAGTGGAAATAGTCTGCGGCCGGATCTACTTCGTAGTCTTTTGGAATGAAACTGTATTTCTCTTCTCTGGACGAACCGGCAATTTCAACAGTGCCGAGCTTTTTAGCTTCCTTAATCGCTCCGGCAGCCCACACACCGGTATCGAGATACACAGCCTTTCCGTTTTCCTGTTTCATCAGGTTGAAAGGAACCATTACAAACTGCAGGCTGGCACCTCCCCCTAAATACAGAACCTCATACGAGTCGTCGAGGTTCATCAGGCGTTTTACAATGGCGCGGGCTTCTTCCATTACCGGAACAAAGTCCTTGCTTCGGTGGGAAATCTCGAGCAGCGAAAGGCCGATCCCATTAAAATCTAAAATTGCTTCTGCGGATTGTTTCAGCACTTCCTGCGGTAAAATGCACGGGCCGGCGCTGAAATTGTGTTTTTTGCTCATTATTTTTTGGATTTGGTTGAGCGGAATCAGTGAGATATCTGTTTTTTGCAGAGGATTTTATTCGTTGTGCAGGAATGCCTTCTTCTCCAGTAGCGCTTCTTCGCTTTCCACATGGTCTTCATCCGGAATACAGCAGTCCACCGGGCATACAGCCGCACATTGAGGCTCTTCGTGGAAGCCCATACATTCCGTACATTTATCGGTTACGATAAAATAAATGTCATCACTTACCGGTTCCTGTGGTGCATCTGCATCAATAGTTAATCCGGATTTCATGACGACTGTTCCTTTCAGTGCCGTACCGTCAGACGCCTTCCAATCCACCGCTCCTTCATAGATCGCGTTGTTGGGGCATTCGGGTTCGCAAGCACCGCAGTTAATACATTCGTCGGTTATTCTGATAGCCATAGCTACTTAATTTATAATTTGTACAAAGATAAAAAAAATCCTTCGCATTCAGGGCGATTCAGCCGGGTTGGTTTGCTTTAAAATAGCACCTGAAAGCATTGGCAAGATGCAGGCTAAAGTTTACTTACTTCACAGCGGAGCAGAAACTTTAACTTTTAAGAAGAACGTCCGTCCACTGTCTATAACCTGGTCTGAAATACGCCACAGCATTATTTTTGCATAAAACCGTATCTTTAAACTTTAAAAAAAAAAGGAGAAAGATCAATCCGTTTTTAAGCATTTGATTTAAGTCTTTTTTTATATTTTTTATTCTAAAATTAATGGACAAACATACACTCGCTTCTTCAACTGATACCGGCTGCTGTTCTGATTCGGGATGCAGTACTGGAAAAAATAGAAAAAGCGTAACCCAGGACCATGATCACGTGCATGAAGTACCCGAAACTACATTTGAAAAAATAAAGGTGTTCTTGCCAGCAGCAATGTCATTAATACTGCTCGGTACCGGTTTGCTATTCGACTACGGTATGAAAGCAGATTGGTTTACCGGCTATCTAAGGCTTTTCTGGTATGGGGCCGCGTATCTGCCGGTAGGGTTGCCGGTGCTCGGTCAGGCCGCGAAGAGCATGCGTCACTGCGATGTGTTTTCTGAGTTTTTCCTGATGGGCCTGGCCACCCTTGGGGCTTTTGCCATCGGTGAGTATCCGGAGGGAGTCGCGGTGATGCTTTTCTATACCATTGGCGAAATTTTTCAGGGAATGGCCGTGAACCGCGCCAAAGGAAATATTGCTGCTTTACTCGATCAAAGACCGGATGAAGCGACAATAATTCTGCCGGATGGCACCTTTTGCGAAATGCACGCGCGCGAAATTTTGCCTGGCCAGATCATTCGTCTGAAACCCGGTGAAAAAGTAGCTCTGGACGGGCGCCTGCAGTCTGAACAATCATTTTTCAACACGGCCGCGCTCACCGGCGAAAGCGTGCCCCAGCGAAAAGAAAAAGGAAGTGAAATACTGGCAGGGATGATCAACATGGATTCTGTTGCCACCTTGGAAGTTACCACTCCGTATGAGGACAGCAAACTCTCCCGTATTCTGGAAATGGTACAGCAGGCAAGCAGCCAGAAAGCACCGACTGAATTATTTATTCGCAAATTCGCCAAAATTTATTCGCCAATTGTTTTCTTTCTGGCCGTCGGAATTTGTTTGTTGCCGTATTTTTTTGTTTCTGATTATATCTTTCGGGACTGGTTATATCGGGCGCTGGTCTTTCTGGTAATTTCCTGTCCATGTGCGCTCGTGATCAGTATTCCGCTTGGATATTTCGGTGGGATTGGTGCTGCGAGCCGCAACGGTATTTTATTTAAAGGCGGAAATTATCTTGACCTGATGGCGAAAATAGACGCGGTCGTGATGGACAAAACCGGCACACTGACTGAAGGCGTTTTTAAGGTACAGGAAGCGGTTATTAATAATGGCTTTAACCAGGATGAAGTACTGAGCTTGCTGAACGCGATTGAATCTGCTTCCAGCCATCCCATTGCAACGGCGATTAAAAATTATGCGGGAACGGAAGCGCCGTTTATTAATCTAAATGAAATCAGGGAAATTCCGGGGAAAGGTTGACAAGCTGAAAAAGAAGGTAAGATAATATTGGCCGGTAATTTTAACCTGCTGGACCAGTTTGGCGTTTCGTATGACCTTAATCCCGAAAATATTGTGGGAACAGTCGTGGCAATTGCCGTGGACGGACAATTTGCGGGTTACCTCACCGTAGCAGATGAAATCCGGGCCGATGCAGCCCACGCAGTGCAGCGCCTGAAACAATTGGGCGTTCACGTCGCCATGCTGAGCGGTGACAAGGATCAGGTAGTGCAGTCTGTTGCTCAGAAACTTGGGATCGATATCGCGTTTGGAAATCTCTTACCGGAAGATAAAGTACAGAAGTTAAAGGAAATAAAAGCACAACACGCCGCGGTTGCCTTTGTGGGTGATGGTGTGAATGATGCGCCGGTAGTGGCGCTCAGTGATGTGGGGATTGCCATGGGCGGTCTCGGCAGCGATGCGACCATTGAAACGGCGGACGTGGTGATACAGGACGATAAACCGTCGCGGCTTGCTTCGGCCATTATGGTGGGTCGCAAAACGAGACAGATTGTGTGGCAGAATATTATTTTAGCCTTTGGTGTTAAAGCGGCTGTACTCGTGCTGGGTGCGGGTGGGCTGGCCACCATGTGGGAAGCAGTTTTTGCCGATGTGGGAGTCGCCTTGCTGGCTGTCTTAAATGCGGTAAGAATTCAGAACAGTAAATCGTTTTAAGATTACAAGGAATGAAAGCGTGTTTCCCTGGTGCAGTATTTTTTTAAATTAAAACTGCGTAAATTTGCGCCTGCTACAAAAACGGCAGGAATTTAAAATGGATAGAGCGCAAAATATGGCTGCCCTGGTACAGCTTGGTGCAGAACTCAGGGAATTTGCAGAAAAGGATCAGAATTCGTACAACGAGGGAGAGCAGTATCTTCTCGCGTTGTGCCGCAAAGCTGAAATCGAAAATTCCTGGTTCACGCTCGAAAACCAAAAATTCGCTTTTGCGGAGTGGGGCAAACTGTTACAGGAAGAGCCACTGAAGAACTGGCTTTCGCATTACAAACCTGCTGCTCAACCGAAAAAAGTAGGTCTCATCCTGGCCGGAAATATTCCCATGGTCGGCTTCCACGATGTACTCTCGGTAGTGCTCAGTAACCATATTCCGTTGATTAAATTGTCTTCTAAGGACAAAGTCATTCTGCCGTATCTGATGAAACGCTGGGCAGCACTTTCCAATGACACTCTTCAATATGAAATTGTGGAAAAGCTCACTGATTTTGACGCGGTAATTGCAACCGGCAGCAATAATACAGCACGCTATCTGGAATATTATTTTAAAGACCATTTGAGCATCATTCGCAAAAACCGCACTTCTGTCGCAGTACTGACGGGAGAGGAAACGAACGAACAACTGCGGTTACTGGCAGAAGATATTTTCCGTTATTTCGGTTTAGGCTGCCGCAATGTAACGCGGCTTTTTATCCCTGCAGATTTTAAACTCGATCGCCTGTTTGAAAATTTTCTTGATTTTAAAGAGGTGATCAATCATCACAAATATGCCAATAATTACGAATACAACCGTGCCGTCTATCTGCTGAACCAGGAGCCGTTTTGGGATAATAATTTCGTGATGCTTCGGCAGGACGATGCTTTATTTTCGCCGCTGTCTGTTATTAATTTCAGCCGATACAGTAATCCTGAAGAGGTGTTAGCGTACCTTCGAAACCACGAGCATGATATTCAGGCGGTGGTCAGCGAAGCCGGTTTTATTCCCGAGAAAGTCTCTTTTGGTGAAGCGCAACATCCTGCATTGGATGAATATGCTGACCGTGTGGACACCATGCGTTTTCTCGAAGTTATTTAAAACTTTATTTTAATCCCAGCGGCTGTGCTGCGGATTGAGCAGCGTCGCAAAAATCATCACCTGATCGCCGAACGCGGCAGCAATCAGTTCGCTGATGTTCACCAATTCGTTCTGCATAAATTCTGAGCGTTTTTCATCATCAGCGAAGAAGAGCAGAAGATTTGTGTTTTGTCCTTCCCGGACCATATCGGTTTCCACGGTGGAAAGCACGTATTTCTCGGCTTCCAGCAGGTTATCGGCCATGTTCTTCAATTCTTCGTTAAGATACTTTTCCCAGCGCTCCTGCAGATCTGCCGTGGAGTGAAAGGTGACACTTAAAATACTCATCTTTTTTAACTAATTTTTATGACGTAAAACAGTTGCTGCTGCTGCAAAAGTCGGTAATTTTTCGTAATTTAGCACGTTATTAAAATTGAAAGAAAAGCACAGCGCGGGTGTCTGCTTAATTGCCTGGCTGTGAGATTATAGAATCATTATGCATACAGAAGGAGAAAAGTTAATTCCGATTAACATTGTCGATGAGATGAAGTCATCATACATTGACTATTCGATGTCGGTAATCGTTTCCCGGGCGTTGCCTGATGTGCGCGACGGATTGAAGCCGGTGCACAGGCGCGTATTGTACGGAATGTACGGCCTTGGAGTTTTTTCAAACAGAAAATATTTAAAGTCTGCCAGAATCGTTGGGGATGTATTGGGTAAATATCACCCGCACGGGGATACTTCCGTGTATGATGCGATGGTTCGTATGGCCCAGCCTTGGAGTTTGCGTTATACGCAGGTGGACGGTCAGGGGAACTTCGGTTCCATGGATGGTGACCCGCCGGCAGCAATGCGTTATACCGAGGCGCGCCTGAAAAAGATTTCTGATGAAATCCTGGCGGACCTGGATAAAGACACGGTTGATTTTCAAAATAACTTTGATGATTCCCTGACGGAGCCAAAGGTGCTTCCTACCAAGATTCCAAATCTGCTAGTCAACGGAACTTCCGGTATTGCCGTGGGGATGGCGACTAATATGGCGCCGCATAACCTGTCCGAGTCGGTGGACGCTATTTGCGCTTATATCGATGACCGCGAGATTACGATTGATGAACTGATGCGTCATATCGTAGCACCGGATTTCCCAACCGGCGGAATTATTTATGGCTATGACGGCGTGCGCGATGCGCTGCATACCGGACGGGGGCGCATTATTTTGCGTGCACGCGTTGGCTTCGAGGAAATCGGAAACCGCAATGCGATTGTCGTAACCGAAATTCCGTATCTGGTAAACAAAGCCGAAATGATTGCGCGTACCGCTGAATTGGTAAAGGATGACAAAATTCCGGGGATCGTGGAAATCCGCGATGAGTCTGATCGGTCAGGACTGCGCGTAGTTTATGAACTTAAAAATGATGCAATTCCGAATGTCGTGTTGAATATGCTGTATAAGTATACTTCACTGCAAACGAGTTTTAGCGTTAACAATATTGCCCTTGTAAATGGCCGTCCGGAGCAGCTGAATGTGAAGGACCTGATTCGTCATTTTGTGGATCACCGTCACGAAGTAGTGGTGCGCCGTACCGAATATGAACTGAGGAAGGCCCGTGAGCGTGCGCATATCCTCGAAGGGTTCATGAAGGTAATCGGTACACAGGATGCGCTGGATCGTGCAATCGCCATTATTCGTCACAGTGCCAGCCCGAATGATGCGAAGGAAGGCCTGATGGCTGAGTTTGAGCTTTCCGATATTCAGGCACAGGCTATTCTGGACCTCCGGTTGGCAAGGCTGACCGGTATGGAGCTGGATAAAATCCGCGCGGAATATGACGAGATCATGAACCTCATCAATAACCTGGAAGATATTCTGGCCAATGAAGGGCGTAGATTTGAAATCATTAAGGAAGAACTGCTTGAGATTAAGGAAAAATACGGCGATGAACGCCGGACTGAAATTGATTACTCCGGTGGCGAAATGTCCATTGAAGATTTGATTCCGGATGAAAAAGTGGTTCTGACCATTTCTCATGCTGGTTATATTAAAAGGACATCACTTTCCGAATACAAAATTCAAAGCCGCGGTGGCGTAGGAAACCGTGCTGCCACGACCCGGGATGAGGACTTCCTGGAATATATTGTAGCGGCAACCAATCACCAGTACATGCTGTTCTTTACGGAAAAAGGACGCTGTTTCTGGCTGCGTGTTTTCGAAATCCCGGAGGGCTCCAAAACAGCCAAGGGCCGCGCCGTTCAAAACCTGATTAATATTGAGCCAGACGATAAAATTAAAGCGTATATCAGGACCAATGATCTAAAGGATGCTGAGTATGTGAATCAGATGAACGTGGTGATGATCACGAAAAACGGGACCATCAAGAAAACTTCGCTCGAAGCATATTCCCGTCCGCGAACCAATGGGGTAAATGCAATTGAAATCCGTGATAACGATCAGTTGTTGGGCGCAAGACTGACCAATGGCGCATCTGAAATTATGATCGCGACCAAAAACGGAAAATGTATTCGTTTCCCTGAAGAGAAAGCGCGTGCCGTGGGCCGGGGTTCCATCGGTGTTCGCGGAATTACGCTGGAAGATGGCGATGAAGTGATCGGTATGATTGCTGTGAATGATGTTGAAAATGAATCAGTGCTGGTGGTATCCGAAAAAGGATATGGTAAGCGTACAGCCGTGGAAGATTATCGTATCACCAACCGTGGCGGCAAAGGTGTTATTACCTTAAATATCACCGAAAAAACCGGAAACCTGATCGCCATTCAAAGCGTTACGGACGAAGATGGTCTGATGATTATCAATAAATCAGGGGTAGCCATCCGTATGGGCTTGGACGAAATGCGCGTCATGGGTCGTAATACCCAGGGTGTTAAACTCATCAACTTAAAGAAAAACGACGAAATCGCAGCCATTGCCAAGGTAGAAATGGATAGTGAGGTTGCCGAAGAAGAAACGGTCGAAAATCCTGAACTGAATGGTGAGGTAGCAATTTCCGAAGAGCCCTCTGCAGATATTAATAATGAAGCTACCGAGGCATCTGATGATACTGCTGAAACTAACGAATAAAAGTCAACTTTAAAATAACTTGAAATGAAAAAAATATTTTTAACCGCAACCCTTCTGGCAGCTGTTACCGTTTTCGGGCAGAAAAAAGAAATTGCTGCCGCTGTAAAAGCAGTTGATTCCGGCGACCTTGCCGGTGCCAATGCGCAAATCAGCCAAGCAGAAAGTGCGATGAATAATAATATTGCCGTTCTGGAGCCAGCCGTTTTGGAGCAGTATTACTATGCAAAAGGCCTTGCCCTATTGAAATCCGGTAAAACAGCCGAAGGCGCACAGTACCTTTCGAAAATTAATGACCTTGCAAAAAATCCTGTCTACGTAGGAAAAGACGGACGTACCAAGATGTACTTTGTTGGAAAAGCAGCAGCAGATGCTTCCGGCCTGAGTAGTTTGAAAGAAGAGCGCTATACTCCGGTCCTGATGTCTAAGCTTGCCGGTTCCATCAATCCGGTGATCGAAACTGCCAACAAGCAGGCACTCGACGCTTACAATGCTAAAAAGTACGCGGAAGCAGCACCGAAGTTTGCAGAAGTGTATAATCTTCTCAACGCGGCAGGTCAGGATAATAAAAAGTACTTGTACTACGCAGGTCTGGCCTATGCCTTGGCAGATAAAAAAGACGACGCTATCAAAGTATATAAGCAGCTGATTGACAGTAATTACAATGGCGTAGAAACCACCTACACGGCGAAAAACAAGAAGACCGGCGAAACTGAAAACCTGGAAAAAAGCACTTGGGAACTGTATAAGAAAATGGGAGCTTCCGGAGAGTATGTTGATTTCAAAACAGAAACTTCTCCGAGCATGGAACAGGAACTGTATGAAACCACAGTGGCCCTGTTGTTAGACAGCGAACGCTCCGATGAAGCGTTAGCCTTGATCGAGCAGGGACTGAAAAAATTCCCGACCAATGCGAAACTGGGCGAACTTCAGGGAACAGCGTATTACAAAGCCGGAAAAACGGATGAGTTTACCAAAAGCCTGAAAGCACAGCTCGCTAAAAATCCGAACGATGCCACCAACTGGTACAATCTGGGCGTACTGCAAAGTAAAGATCCGGCCCTGCAGGCAGAAGCTACTGCTTCTTATAAGAAAGCAATCGAACTGAAACCGGACCTGATTCAGGCGCATCAGAACCTCACCTATTTGACCATGGGGGATGACGCCAAAGCTATTGATGATTATAATGCTGCACGTACAGCGGGTAAAACCGAATTGGCGAACCAGATCATCGAAGCACGTCGTGTACGCCTGGCCAATACATTGCCATACGCTGAAATGTGGTACAAGCAGGATCCGGGCAACCTCGACGTAGTTTCATTGCTGCGCGGTCTCTACTTATCCACAAAGAATGATGCAAAATATCAGGAATTCAAAGCGAAAGAAGCTGAATTGAGCAAAAAGAAATAATGTAGTTACCACTAACTACCAATTGCAAAAGCACACTTTATTATATAAGGTGTGCTTTTTTTAGCACAGCATCTGAAATTTTTAAGGCGTAAAAAAAGGCTGGCTGTCATTTTCTTCGTAAATTCACCTTCAAATTACCTTTTTTATGAATCCAGCAGAAAGAATAGCAAGTTTGCGCCAGAAGATGGCCGATGAAAATATAGATGCATTTATCGTGTACTCCGCAGATCCGCACATGAGCGAATACCTTCCGGCGGAATGGCAGGAACGTTCCTGGCTGTCGGGCTTTACCGGCTCCGCAGGATTTGTGGTGGTAACAAAAGAGAAAGCAGGCCTCTGGACCGATGGCCGGTATTTTACGCAGGCACCCATTGAACTGGCAGGTTCCGGCATTGATTTGTTTAAAGACGGCATGGAAGGCACGCCGGATTATATCGACTGGATCATCGACAATACGCCGGAGCACGGTGTCGTCGCTGTGAACGCACTGGCAACTTCGCACGCCAACTGGGAGAAACTCAGCGAAAAACTAAAGGCAGCAGACAAAATGCTGATTGACGAACCTTTGCTTAAAGACCTTTGGACCGATCGCAATCCCAATGCGGTAAAGAACCCGATTTTTGTACATCCCGTGGAGCGCGCCGGGAAATCAGTGACCGAGAAAGTGGCCGACATTCGACACAAAATGGAAGAAATGTGTGCCTCCGTTCATATTATTTCCAGTCTGGATGACGTTGCTTGGACCCTCAATCTTCGTGGCAGCGATGTGCAGTCCAATCCTGTGTTTTTAGCGTATATTATTTTAACAAAAAATGAAACCAAGCTTTTTGTAGACCTTGAAAAGCTTGATGCTGAATCGCGCGAACAGCTGCAGGAAGCCTGGGTGAAAATTCTGCCATACGAAAAGTTTTATGAAGAACTGGGTACCTGTGAAAACGAAACCGTATTGGTTTCACCTACCAGCAACCAGGCTATTTTTGAAGCCTTAAAAGAAAAAAACACTTTCATCAAAGCACCCGTTCCCGGCAATCTGATGAAAGCCGTGAAAAACGAAACCGAACTCGCCGGCTTCCGTACCGTCATGAAACGCGATGGGGTAGCGATGGTGAAATTCCTCTACTGGCTTACGCATCAGGCCGGAAAAGAAGCGATGACTGAATACAGCATCGGCGAAAAACTACTCGGTTTCCGCGCCGAAGGAGAAAACTTTGTCGGCGAGAGTTTTGGCAGTATTGTGGGCTTTCGTGAAAACGGCGCCATCATGCATTATTCTGCCAAGAAAGAAGGAAGTAAAGACGTAACCAACCAGGATACCATCCTCGTAGATTCCGGCGGCCAGTACCTCGAGGGAACCACTGATATTACTCGTACGCTGGCACTCGGTACGCCTTCTGATGAATTTAAACACAATTGCACGCTGGCGCTCAAAGGGCTCATTCAGCTTTCCATGGTCAAATTTCCCAAAGGAACACGTGGTGTGCAGCTCGATGCTTTCGCGCGCCTGGCTTTGTGGAAAGAAGGGAAAGACTATAACCACGGCACCGGTCATGGCGTCGGCAGTTTCATGAACGTGCACGAGGGGCCGCAAAACATCCGCAAGGATATGAATTTCCAGGAACTGTTGCCGGGCATGGTGCTGTCCAACGAGCCGGGCTTTTACTGGGAAAACCATTACGGGATCCGTCATGAGAACCTGATTGCGGTGCAGGAAGTCGAAACCACTGAATTCGGAACTTTCTATGAATTTGAAACATTGACTATTTGTCCGTTTGATCGGAAGGTCATTAAAACAGAATTGCTGACAGAGCCTGAAAAAGACTGGCTGAACGGTTACCATGCTTGGTGCCGCGAAAAGCTGGAAGGCCAGCTGCAGGGCGAAGTGCTCAGCTGGTTCCTGGAGCAGGTTCGACCTCTATAAAATTTGAAAAGCAGATCGTAATCGGTCTGCTTTTTATTTGGGCGTGCCCCGCGCCTTCGCTGCGCTGCGGCGCGCGTCGGGCTTTTCACTGCAATTCCTCCCGGCCTCCTATCGTCGGCCGGTCCGGGATTTCCGCTGCAATCCCTCACGCAACTCCCGCTGCCGTGGAAAGTTTTAGCCATTTACTGTAGAAAAAGAAGAAAGAGTAAAGAGGAAAAAATAAAATATAATGAAAGTTTAAAACCTTCATTTTCGACATAAATGGTTCTGCTGCAATGCTTTAATGTGCGCAGTATTCCCTCCACCTTCGCATTTTCAATAAGGCATACGATTCATACCAAAACTTTATACTCAGTACAACATACTTCACACATTATATTTAGCGCTTTCTACAGTGTACATTTTACTTTATACATTATACATTCTACATCACATCCACTGCCCATTTTTTCCTATTTTTGCCCGATGCGCTGGCTGAAAATTTTTCTCGTTATTATTATCCTACTCGGCGGTGTGTACGCTGCACTTATGTCTGTGGTGGATGAAAGTCAGGATTTCACTGTAGAGAAGGAGTTGCCGTATCCTGTGGATAAAGTATTTCCACAATTTGTCAACCTCCAGAATTTTGCACGCTGGAATACCTTTTTTTCCAAAGAGAAAAATCTTTCTTTTCAGTTTTTCGCGCCGTACGAAGGGCAGGGGAGTTCCATGACCTATCGCAGTGCAAAAGGAGATAAAAAGGGAGGCGAACTGTTCGTGCGATATATTAATCCCAACCGTACTTTAAAGCTGGAACTTTTTGAAGGGGAGGATAATATGCCGTATCATATTGATATTAAATTTATTCCTTCCGGAAATAAAACCAAAGTAATCTGGTACATCCACACGCCAGCACAACCATATCTGAAACGTTCTGTAAATCTAATTGAAGAAGATGACTGGGCCGGCTCCGTAGATAAAAGCATGGCGCAGCTTTCTCAAATGATGGGGAACAAAGTTCAACGCGAAAACCGGCGCAATGCAGTAGTCTTCGACAGTATCTTTGTCGATCGCCAGGAAAGTGCCTTGCTTCTGGGCATCAGTGCCAATGTGAAAAACAACAAAGGGGCGTTCTTCCAGAGTATTGTGCAGCACCATAACAAAGTCACCAACTATGCGAAACTCGATTTAGGTAAAGAAGAAGATGAGTTCGGCGAACCGCAGTTGCTGGCAGATGGTGATCAGTTCAAGGATAAAATCATTTCCTTTTATTACGGCATTCCGATGCTGCGCCGTGAAAAAATATTTGACAATAATTTCACCTATCGCGAAACTCAGGCCGGCACTTCGTATGTGATGTATTATAAAGGAAATTTCGCAGGTCGCCTGCGTGCCGTTCAGCAGTTACGCGAAAAGGCGAAGTCCGAAAATCTGATTCCGGGCAAAATTATCATTACCTTTCTGGAAGAACCGGTTTCCGAGGACAAGGTCTTATTGAAAATATCAATGCCTGTATCTTAGAAAGTCACCTGCAGCGCGGATTATTGCTGTTCATCAGTTCACATATTTTTGTTAAATTTGTTCTCTTAAATTATAACCCCAGATAATTTGTAAATGATGGACAAATTTTCGTTCCTAAATGCTGTACACGCACAGTTAATCGACGACTTATACCAACAATATCTGAAGTATCCGGATTCACTGGAGCCTTCCTGGAAGTCTTTTTTCCAGGGCTTCGATTTCGCGTTGGAAAATTATGGTGAGGAAGCAGGGTACAGCGGCGGAACACAGGCTTCGGCTCCGGTGCAAGCGACTGAACAGGCTGCTGCGCAAGGGCAGATTCCCGAAGAGATTGAAAAGGAGTTCAAGGTGCTGAACCTAATTGAAGCCTATCGCACCCGCGGCCATCTTTTTACAAATACCAATCCCGTGCGCGAGCGCCGGCACTTTGAGCCAACGCTGGCTATCGAGAATTTTGGGCTTAGCAAGCAGGACCTGACTAAAAGATTCAGCTCTGCCAAAGAAACCGGGATGTCCGGACCTGCTACTTTGCAGGAAATCATAGACCATTTGCAGCAGATTTATTGCAGCTCCATCGGACTGGAATATATGCACATCGGTAATGTGGAAGAGCGCCAGTTCATCCGCGAGTGGATTCACGTAAACAGCAATCGCCCGAAGCTGAACGCAGATGAGAAAGTGGAAATTCTGGAAAAACTAAACCAGGCCGTTGCTTTTGAAAATTACCTGCACACGAAGTTTGTGGGCCAAAAGCGTTTTTCGCTGGAAGGAGGCGAGTCTTTAATTCCGGCATTGGATCAGCTTATTACCCGTTCTTCTGAATTGGGAGTTGATGAGGTGGTGCTGGGGATGGCACACCGCGGACGACTGAATGTACTCACCAATATTTTCGGTAAATCGTATAAACAAATCTTTTCTGAATTCGAGGGGAAAGAATTTGAAGAAGATGTGTTCTCCGGTGATGTGAAATACCACCTGGGATCATCTAAAAAAATAAAAACCGCTAAAGGCGAAGAAGTTGCGATTAACCTCACACCGAATCCGTCGCACCTGGAAACAGTCGCGGCTTTGGTCGAAGGAATCTGTCGCGCAAAAGTGGACAATATCTACAAAGATTTCGGAAAAGTACTTCCGATTGTGATTCATGGCGACGGTGCGATTGCAGGTCAGGGAATCGTATATGAGGTGGCGCAGATGATGACTTTGGAAGGTTACCGCACCGGCGGAACTGTTCACATTGTGGTGAATAACCAGGTTTCGTTTACCACCAATTATCAGGACGCGCGTTCTTCCGTCTATAGCACCGATATCGCGAAAGTAACCGAATCTCCGGTGATGCACGTGAATGCTGATGACGTGGAAGCGGTGGTACATGCGATTCGTTTTGCAGCGGATTTCCGTGCGAAGTTTGGCAAGGACGTGTACATTGACTTGTTGGGCTACCGTAAATATGGTCATAACGAAGGTGATGAACCGCGGTTCACACAGCCGAATCTTTATAAACTGATTTCCAAGCATCCGAATCCGCGTGAGATTTACAAAGATCAGCTGATGAAGGAAGGCATCGTTTCCAGCGAGAAAATGAAGGAAATGGAAAGCAGTTTCAAAAAACTTCTGGATGCTGATTTCGATGCATCTAAAGAAATTGAAAAGAACGCCCTGGATCTGTTCATGGAAGAAGCATGGAAAGACTTTCCGCTGGCAGCCCGCGATACTGCTCTGAATCCTGTTGATACAAGTTTTGATCTGACAAAACTGAAAGAGCTCGCCATCAAAATGAGCACGTTGCCGGCTGACAAAAACTTTATTAAAAAAGTAAGCCGCTTGTTCGAAAATCGTCTGAAGATGATTGAGAACAACCAGCTGGACTGGGCTTTGGGCGAATGGCTGGTGTATGCTACGCTTCTTTCAGAAGGGCAAAATGTTCGTATTTCCGGGGAAGATGTGGAGCGTGGTACCTTCTCGCACCGTCATGCTTTAATTAAAACAGAAGACACCGAAGAAGAATACATCCCGCTGCGTCATATCTCCGACAGCCGATTTGATATTTATAACTCTCACCTTTCTGAATATGGAGTACTTGGTTTTGACTACGGGTACGCCATGGCATCCCCGAGCACACTGACGGTTTGGGAAGCGCAGTTTGGTGACTTTATGAATGGTGCACAGATTATTATTGACCAGTATCTGGTAGCTGCTGAAGAAAAATGGAAAATTCAGAGCGGTCTGGTGATGCTGTTGCCACACGGCTTCGAAGGCCAGGGTGCTGAACACAGTTCCGCACGTCTGGAGCGTTTCCTGACACTTTGTGCCAATGATAATATCACCGTAGCCAACGCGACCACGCCGGCCAACTACTTCCACCTGATGCGCCGGCAGATGAAATGGAACTTCCGCAAACCACTTGTGGTAATGTCTCCAAAATCATTGCTCCGCCATCCGAAGGTAGTTTCAACGCTGGAGGAACTGGCCAACGGATCTTTCCAACCAATCATTGATGATCACTCTGCAGATGCACCGAAAATTGAAAAACTGGTGCTGTGCTCCGGTAAAATCTATTATGAATTACTGGCCAAAAAAGAAGATCTCGGCGTAGATAATATTGCGCTGGTTCGTCTGGAACAGTTATATCCGCTTGATTTTAAAAAGATCAACGCCATCTTGGAGAAATACGGCAAGCGCAAGCAATTGCTGTGGGTACAGGAGGAGCCGGAAAATATGGGTGCGTGGACATTCATCCTGCGCAACTTCCGTGAAACCGGTATTCAGGTAATTGCACCGGTAGCCAGCGGTACACCGGCACCGGGAAGCCATAAAATGTTTGAGCGTAACCAGAATGATGTAATCAACCGCGTGTTCGACCGTAATGATGAACCTGAAAAACGTCCGGTAACTGCGTAATTGTATCTTTAGTTTTAATATTATAAAAAATATATCCGATGTCCATATTAGAAATGAAAGTTCCCTCTCCGGGAGAATCCATCACCGAAGTTGAAATCGCAACGTGGCTTGTACAGGACGGCGATTATGTAGAAAAAGACCAGCCCATTGCCGAAGTCGACTCCGATAAAGCGACACTGGAACTGCCCGCGGAAGAAAGCGGCGTGATTACCCTGAAAGCCGAGGAGGGAGACACAGTAGAAGTGGGTCAGGTGGTCTGCCTGATTGATATGTCTGCTGCCAAACCTGCCGATGGGGAAGCGAAAGAAGAGAAAAAAGAAGAAGCTCCGGCTGCTCCTGCGCCAAAACAGGTAGAGAAAAAGGAAGAACCTAAAAAACAGGAAACGTATGCAACCGGAACTCCGTCTCCAGCGGCCAAGAAAATCCTGGACGAAAAAGGAGTAAATGCTGCACAGGTTACCGGTACCGGACGCGACGGACGCATCACGAAAGAAGATGCACAAACGGCATCCGTTCCGGCGATGGGATCTGCTGACAACGGCGGTTCCCGCAGCACCAGCACCAGCAAACTGTCCGTACTGCGCAGAAAAGTGGCGGCCCGTTTGGTTTCAGTGAAAAATGAAACCGCGATGCTGACGACGTTCAATGAAGTGGACATGTCCGAGATCTTCCGTTTGAGAAAACAATACAAAGAAGAATTTGCACAAAAGCATGGCGTAGGTTTAGGCTTCATGTCCTTCTTTACAAAAGCGGTTACGCGCGCTTTGCAAATGTATCCTGATGTGAATGCCAGTATTGATGGTGATTATAAAATTAACTATGATTTCTGCGATATCTCCGTAGCAGTTTCCGGTCCGAAAGGCCTGATGGTGCCGGTGCTCAGAAATGCAGAAAATATGTCTTTCCGCGGAATTGAAGCCAACATTAAAAATCTGGCGGAACGCGTACGCGATGGCAAAATCACCGTTGATGAAATGACCGGTGGCACCTTTACCATTACCAACGGTGGTGTATTTGGCTCCATGCTTTCCACACCGATTATCAACCCGCCGCAGTCTGCGATTCTGGGAATGCATAACATTATCCAGCGTCCGGTAGCGGTAGATGGTCAGGTGGTGATTCGCCCGATGATGTATCTTGCTATGTCGTATGACCACAGAATCATTGACGGCCGTGAGTCTGTAGGCTTCCTGGTGGCTGTGAAAGAAGGAATTGACAATCCCGTGGAAATCCTGATGAACGGTGATGAAAGACGCGGTCTGGAACTGTAATTTTTATTACCGAAAAATAAATATTCAAGATCCCGCTGATAAAGGCGGGATTTTTGTATCTCTTGCCCTAAATATTGCTGCCATGTTTTCCACTACCTCTTTTGACATTAAAGTTTCAGTTGTTCCGGAATACGATATCATGAACAGTTATCCTTCGGAAAACCGTTTTGTTTTCAGGTACAATATCATTATTGAAAACCTGGGAAAGGAACCCATTCAGCTGCTGCGACGCAAATGGATGATTTATGATTTAGGATATGGTTTTACAGAAGTCTCCGGCGACGGTGTGATTGGATTGACCCCTGAAATCATGCCGGGCGAGAACTTCTCCTATTTTTCCAATGTAATGCTGCGCTCCGGCGTGGGAAGTATGTTTGGAATTTATTATTGCACCAACCTGAATACCAGTGAACAACTGGAAATAGAAGTTCCGCGCTTCAACCTGATTGCTGATATTCTGAGCAATTAATATTTACAGAACTTTCAAGTTTTTCTGCATCACACTGTGGATTTCGTCGGTACGTGTGACCATCATCTGATCAAAAGCAAGCAGCGCTATTTTCGCACAAACTTCAGCATCATCCCCCGCGCGGTGGTGATTGAAACTTAACTGGTGGTGATCTGCCAGGCTCTTTAAACCATATTTCGGTAAATGTTTCCAGGACTTTTTTGCAATGGAAATACTGCAGAGGTAGTTCATCTTTGGCCGGAAAAAACCATAGTGGTCCAGGCAGCTTCTTAGTACGCCGGCATCAAAGCTGGCATTGTGCGCAATCATTAAGGAGCCATACATCAGTTCTTCCGCCTCGTGCCACATTTCTTCAAAGGTGGGCGCGTCCTTAACCTCATCAGGTGTGATTCCGTGGACGGCGATATTTCTGGGACTAAAATACGGGTAGCTGGGCGGCTTGATGAGCCAGGTTTTCGTCTGTTTCACTTCGCCGTTTTCCACCACACAAATACCCAGTTCACAGGCTGAGTTCCGTTCGAAAGTAGCCGTTTCAAAATCTATAGCGCAAAAATCAATCATAAAATATAATTGCGAATTAATATTTCGCTAAAACGCAAAGGTACTGAGAATCTAAAAAGTATAACGATAAATAGTTGCTAAATATAACTCTGTATCTGGAATTTTATTTACCTAAAAAGCTCTTAAACACAAGCCATTTTTCGCTGTAGTAGTGTGTAATCTGCTTTTTTTGTCTTCTCTTGATATTTCCCGGCAACATTCGGTAAAAAGCAAAATGTCCTTTTAAAACAGCAATAAAATGCTTCGGTCCTAACTTTAAACCAAAATAAAATGCGGTGAAGGCATCCAGCACCAGCCGGCTGAAGATGACCGGAAAAAGCTTATCCGCAGGCAGATTTTTGGCGAGCATAGAAAGATTATTCCTAATGTTGAGATAGGTTTTTCGCGGATTTTGCTTTGTTAAGGTACCGCCACCAACGTGATAGACGGTACTGTCCGCGCAATAATATATTTTTTTTCCGGCATTCTGAAGCCTCCAGCACAAATCAATTTCTTCCTGATGCGCGAAGAACCGTTCATCAAAACCGCCCATCTCGAGAAACTCCTGACTGCGAATAAACAGGCAACAGCCGCTCGCCCAGAATATTTGCGCATTGCTATTATATTGACCTTCGTCTTTTTCAATATTTTCAAAAATGCGTCCGCGACAGTAAGGAAAACCTAAATTGTCAATCAGTCCGCCCGCCGCACCGGCAAACTCAAATTGATCCTTCTGATGATAATCTAAAACCTTGGGCTGTATGGCAGCAATGGAGCGGTCACTTTTAAATAAGTTTAAAACGGGCTCCAGCCAGCCTTCAGTAACTTCCACATCGGAATTCAACAGGCAATAATATTCTGCTTCAATATGCTGCAAACCCTGATTGTACCCGGCGGCAAAACCCGCATTTGTGGGATTGACGACAATCTGAACCTCTGGGAAATATTCCTGTAAATATAAAATGGAATCGTCTGTGGACGCATTGTCAATAACATATACTTCGGCCTGTGCAGAATGGCGGATTACGGTGGGCAAAAACTTTTCCAGCCAGGATTTTCCGTTCCAGTTCAGTATTACGACCGCCAGCGTATCAGACATGGGAAACGGTATTTTCGGTTTCTCTCATCGTTTTAATGGCGTGATCATATTTCCAGCGGCGGTGCGACCATAAATAATTGTCCGGATGTTTCCGGATTGTATTTTCGAGTAAAGTGTGAAACTTAGTCACTACTTCATACGGCTCAAACCGCTCACCATCCGGATAGATGCGATGGTAATTTACCTGGTAAAATCCACGCTTAACTTTCTTCATTTCACAGAAAACAAAGGCCATATCCATGCGTGTTGCAATTTTATCATATCCGATAAAAACGGGTGTTCTTTGATTTAAAAAACGAAGTCCGAGATTTATTTCTGAATAATGCGGTGTTTGATCGGCCACGAACATATAAACCGAGTTGCCATCATTAGGAGTACGGAAGATGTGACGAATCACCTCTCTGGCTTCTACCGCCGTATTCCCGAAACGATTGCGTAAACTCTTGATCTGGTCTTCCCAAAAACCATTTTGTACTTTGCGGTACACGGCAATGCTGTGTTCCTGTGGAATTAGTAAAGCAAGCGCATTGTACCATTCCCAGTTGAAAATATGACCGGATAACATGATGACATTTCGCCCCTCGGCTTTGGCTTCTTTAAAAACATCGCGGTTTAAATGTTGCACCCGAACCCGTAATTCCGTTGAACTGATGGTAAACGATTTAAAAGTTTCCACAATATAATCGCAGAAATTACGGTAAAACTGCTTTTCAATTTTGCGCAATTCCTCTGTGCTCTTTTCCGGGAATGAATTTTTTAAATTATTTTGAATGACTTTCCGCCTGTAACCAATCAGGTAATAGGTCACCATAAAAATAAGGTCGGAGAAAATGTACAGGATCTTCAGCGGTAACCGGGAGAACAGCAGCAGGAATTTAAATAAAAAGTTCATAGGCGAAACGCAAATTTAATCATAATAAAGTTTATTTTTACAGTCGTTTTATTAATTTGCAATACTAATATTTTAGAAATATGAATTACACTTTGAAAAGTTTAGTTGTCGGTGCACTTTTTCTTACAGCTGCTTCTGCATGCTCCCAGAACACAGCGCCGGCACCTGCGGATACTGCTCAAAAAACAGCGGTAAGTGACAGTGCTGCGGAACTGGCTGCCAGGAAAAAAGCTGCCGAAATGGAAAAAGCCAAGCTGGCCAAACCCTATAACCCTTCTGAAAATGCAGAAAGCAGACTTGCCGAACTTATTAAACAGGCCAAAGCTGAAAATAAAAACATTATGATTCAGGCCGGTGGGAACTGGTGCATCTGGTGCCTTCGTTTTAATGATTATGTACAAAAAACGCCTGAATTAAAAGAGATCGTGGATACTAACTATCTGTACTGGCATCTGAACTATTCTCCGGAGAACAAGAACGAAAAAGTATTTGAGCAACTCGGCAATCCGGGCGCGAAATACGGTTATCCCGTTTTTGTTGTCTTGGATCAGAATGGCAAGCAAATTCACACCCAGGACAGTGCCGTACTGGAAGAAGGAAAAGGCTACAGCCTGCAAAAAGTGAAAGATTTTTTCCTGGCCTATGCGCCAAAGAAATAACACATGGCCGGATGATTTCCGGCCTTTTTTATCCCAATAGTTTCCGGATCCAGCTAAACTTTTTTTGCGCGTACGGCGGATATTTTAGATTTGGTTCGCCCCAGGTTGCTCTTTTCAAAACCCCTTTTTGATGAGAAAAGGTTTCAAAGCCAAATTTACCGTGGTAGTTCCCCAGCCCGGAATTTCCTACACCGCCAAAAGGCAGATTGGGATTGCTCAGATGCATAATGGTATCATTAATGCACCCGCCACCGAATCGGACATTGTTGATAAATTGTTCCTGCTCTTTTTTGTCGTTGTTAAAAAGATATGCAGACAGCGGTGCAGGTTTTTCGGAAATCAGATTCAGTGCGTCCCTAAAGTCTTTATATGTCAGTATAGGCAGCAGCGGTCCGAAAATTTCCGCCTGCATAATTTCATCCTCAGGCTTTGCAGGGAAAATAAGGGTAGGAGCAATATATCTTTGCTGCGCATGAGTTTCTCCTCATAATAAATTGGTGATCGATTGAGCAGTTTTTGTAAACGACTGAATTCTTTTTCGTTAATAATTTGAGTGTAATGCGCAGCTTCAGCGTTATAGTCAAATTTCTCGATGAAATGAACAAGCAATTTTAAAAGCTTTTCTGCAACGCTTTCATGCACAAGAATATAGTCGGGTGCCACGCAAGTTTGCCCGGCATTTAAAAATTTACCCCAGATAATTCTCCTGGCTGCAATTTCCAGATCTGCAATTTCTGAAATGAAGGCCGGGCTTTTTCCGCCGAGCTCAAGGGTCACGGGGACCAGATTTTTCGCGGCGGCTTCGTACACTTTCCGGCCGGTGGCGGTGCTCCCTGTGAAGAAAATTTTATCAAACGGCAGTTGTGTAAGCTGCTGACCGGTATTTTCGTCGGCAGTAATTACTTTTAAAAATGCTTCATCAAAGTTGTTGTTAATGAGTTCCGCCATCATTTTCATGGTTGCCGGTGCAGTTTCACTGGGTTTGATGATGACGGTATTCCCGGCAGCGATCGCGGCAATTGCAGGTGATAACGAAAGCTGATACGGGTAATTCCACGCGCCGATTACCAGGACGCTGCCGAGTGGCTCCTGATAGATGGTGCTGCGCCCCCGCATGTTTGCCAGATTGGTGCGAACGCGTTTAGATTTGGCGAGTTTATGAGAGTGTTTTAAATAATAGTTGATATCATTCAAAAGAAATCCAATCTCGGTCGTGTACGTGTCAAAGGCTGGCTTCTTAAAATCCCTATAGATTGCTTCGTTCAGTTTTTCTTCATTCTGCCGGAGAATTTCTTTTAATTTTTTTAGCTGTTGCAGTCTAAAGGCAACCGGTCGTGTGGCACCGGAGCGGAAATATGATTTTTGTTTATCTAAAAGGATCTGGTAATTCATAAGGTCGGAAAATCAGTAGATATATTGTTATATAGATAAGAATTGCTGAGTGTACGAAGGTTAAATAATCAAGACTTGATGCTGCACGAAAACAACTTTTCAGCGCCCTATTCTGATGCAAAACTGTCACCAAAAGAGAAGGCACGGTCAGAT
Organism: Chryseobacterium salipaludis; assembly: GCF_022968825.1. Lineage (GTDB taxonomy): Bacteria > Bacteroidota > Bacteroidia > Flavobacteriales > Weeksellaceae > Kaistella > Kaistella salipaludis. The sequence goes on along the minus strand of NZ_JALHKS010000001.1, from coordinate 158,696 downwards.
ATTTTACGTAAATTTGTGCATCTAAAAAAGTAAAAAGAAAGAATGAATTCGTACAAAAATCCCCTTGAAGAGCGCTATTCAAGCAGGGAAATGCTGTATAATTTCTCGCCCGAAAATAAATTTCGCACTTGGCGAAAGCTGTGGATTGCACTGGCAGAAATTCAGCGTGACCTTGGACTGGATATCTCGGAGGAACAGATTGCTGAATTAAAGGCAAAAGCCGAAGAAATCGATTTTGAAGCGGCAGCTGTTTATGAAAAAAAGTTTCGGCATGATGTGATGGCACAAGTTCACACGTATGGTGATGCCGCGCCTTCCGCGAAAGGAATTATTCACCTTGGCGCCACGTCTGCCTTCGTAGGAGACAATACGGATTTAATTCAGCTCCGGGATGGTTTGCAGTTAATCCGCCGCCAGATGGTCAGCCTGATGAAAAAGTTGTCTGATTTCGCACTTCAATATAAGGATTTACCGACTCTTGGTTTCACACATTATCAGCCGGCGCAGCTCACCACCGTAGGAAAACGTGCGACGCTCTGGCTGCAGTCTTTGTTGCTGGATTTTGAAGAGCTGGAATTTTTCCTGGAAACGCTTCGTTTTCGCGGAGTGAAAGGTACTACTGGTACAGCAGCCAGCTTTCTGGAATTGTTTGAAGGTGACTACTCCAAGGTAAAGCATCTGGACAAAGAACTGTCTGCCCGGTTTGGTTTTACCAAAGTATTTGGCGTTTCGGGGCAGACTTACGACCGCAAGATTGATGCGAAAGTCACGGCCTTGCTGTCTAATATCGCACAGTCTGCACATAAATTTTCAAACGATTTGCGCTTGCTGCAAAATCTGAAAGAACTTGAAGAGCCTTTTGAGAAAGATCAGATTGGTTCCTCGGCGATGGCCTATAAACGAAACCCGATGCGTTCCGAAAGAATCGGCGCTCTGGCAAAATTCGTGATGTCCTTATCGTCCAGTTCGGCCATGGTTGCTTCTACCCAGTGGTTTGAACGAACACTGGATGATTCGGCTAATAAGAGATTAACGATTCCGCAGGCTTTCTTGGCTGTAGATGCTATTTTGCTGATCTGGAATAATATCATGTCCGGATTGGTGGTCTATGAAAACCGCATTAATAAACATATTATGGAAGAGTTACCGTTCATGGCAACCGAGTACGTAATTATGGAAGAGGTGAAAGCCGGTGGTGACCGCCAGGAAATTCATGAAACCATTCGCGTGCATTCCATGGAAGCCAGCAAACAGGTGAAGATGGAAGGAAAAGCGAACGACCTGATGGAAAGGCTGCAGAATGACAGCAGTCTTAAAATGGACAAATCGGAATTGGGAAAAATCATGGATCCCGTCAATTTCATAGGGTTTGCGCCGGTGCAGACTGAAGAGTTTATCCGGCATGAGGTTCAGCCTGTGCTGGAGCGATACAGCGACCTTGTATCTGACGGCGAAATCGACCTTAAAGTTTAAATAAAATCATGCAGCTTCTTCGGCTGCATTTTTAATTAAATGCTGTTCCTGTTTTTAAGAAATTACAGTTGCAGTTTTTAGATATAAATTACATGAAAAAAAGAATTTTTGTAGAAAAGCGTGGCCTGTTTGATGTGGAAAGCCCAAAGCTGATGCATGAAATTAAAGATATTGCACCTTCTGCGCGGGATCTGAAGGTATATAACATCTATGATGTTTTTGGTGTAACCGACGAAGAGTTTCAGCAGGTAGTCTATAATACATTTGCTGATCCGGTTACCGATATTTTGCATGAAGAAAATCCTGCCCAGAACCAATTTTTTGCCTCCGAATTTTTACCCGGACAGTTTGATCAGCGGGCCGATTCCGCACAGCAGTGTATAACCTTGCTTACCGGCAATAATCAATCCGTGGTTCGCAGCGGAAAACTGTACGATTTTGCGGGTATCAACGAGCGGGAACTTCGCACAGTCAAAGATTTTATTATTAATAAAGTTGAGTCGCAGGAAAAAGACCTTCATCAGCTGGAAATACCGCAACAGAGCGCGCCGGAAGAAATTGTTATTTATGATGATTTCATCAATTTTTCCCAAGAGGAACTTTCTACTTTTTATGAAAAAGAAGGTTTTGCTTTCGGACTGGATGATCTGGCTTTAATTCAAAATTATTTTAAGTCTGAAAACCGTAACCCGACCGAAACAGAGCTGAAGGTCCTCGATACTTATTGGAGCGACCACTGCCGGCATACCACTTTTGAAACAGAACTGACCGACATTACCTTTGAAGGGGATTTTAAGGAAACTTTAGAAAATATATTTGCCCACTATCTTTCCACAAGAGCAGAGCTGGGCCGTGAGCAGAAACCACTCACGCTGATGGATTTAGCGACCGTATGCGGCAGATATTTCAGAAAAACCGGACAGCTGGAGGATTTGGTGATTTCTGATGAAATTAACGCCTGCACCATTAAGGTAGATGTGGAATACGACGGAAAGTCAGAACCATGGTATTTGTTATTTAAAAATGAAACCCATAATCATCCAACTGAGATTGAGCCATTTGGCGGAGCCTCAACCTGTCTCGGCGGAGCGATTCGTGATCCTTTATCCGGTCGCGCGTTCGTGTATCAGGCTATGCGCTTATCCGGCGCTGCAGATATTCTGGAACCTGTATCTTCCACCATTCCCGGAAAACTGCCGCAACGGCAGATCAGCCAGCAGGCAGCGAACGGTTATTCGTCCTACGGCAATCAGATCGGACTTGCCACAACGCAGGTTAGCGAAATTTATCACGAAGGATACCGCGCTAAACGCATGGAAGTTGGCTTCGTTGTCGGTGCGGTGCCTCAGGATGCCGTTCGTCGGGAAAAACCTCAGCCCGGTGATGTAGTCATTCTTTTGGGCGGTGCCACAGGAAGGGATGGTGTAGGCGGTGCTACCGGCAGTTCAAAGGAGCAGGATGAAACTTCTATTCATACACTGGCGACCGAAGTTCAGAAAGGTAATCCGGTGGAAGAACGAAAGGTTCAGCGGTTGTTCCGTCATCCGGAGGTAACCACTTTAATTAAAAAATCAAATGATTTTGGTGCCGGCGGTGTTTCAGTCGCTATTGGTGAAATAGCGGATTCGCTTGAAGTCAACCTGGATGTACTGCCCTTAAAATATGAAGGCCTGAACGGAACAGAACTCGCTATTTCCGAATCTCAGGAGCGAATGGCAGTGGTGGTGGCTGCCACCGATGCTGATAAATTTATCCGTTTCTGCGCAAAAGAAAACATTAAAGCTGTTGAAGTTGCCAAGGTCACGGACAGCGGCCGCATGCAGATGTACTGGCGCGGAAAGAAGATCGTGGATCTGCAGCGCTCGTTTCTGGATACCAACGGATGCCAGAAACAACAGCAGGTAGAAATTGGCCATTTACAACCAGTTCAGCTGGAAGAACCTTTGTTTACAGAAGAAAATTTCCTGGAAGCGCTGGCAGAAAAGAATATTGCCTCCCAAAAAGGACTTTCGGAAATGTTTGATGCCTCCGTGGGCGGCACAACGGTAGCGATGCCGTTCGGCGGCCGATTCCAGCAAACACCGATGGAAGGCAGTGTGCAAACATTACCGGTACAAAACGCCACCTCGGTGGAAACCGTATCGCTGGCCAGCTGGGGTTTTGATGCGGAGATCTCCGCGCAAAACTCGATGATCGGTGCTGCCAATGCAGTGGTGGAAAGTGTGGCAAAAATTGTGGCAATGGGCGGTGATTATCGCCGTATCCGTTTAAGCTTTCAGGAGTATTTTGAAAAGCTGGGCGATGATCCGTACAAGTGGGGGAAGCCGTTGGCCTCTTTGCTGGGAGCATATGATGCACAAATGCATCTTGGCGTGGCAGCTATTGGTGGTAAAGACTCCATGAGCGGCACCTACCAGAATCTTCATGTGCCACCGACGCTGATTTCGTTCGCATGTGCGCCCGGTAACAAGTCAGATATCATTTCACCGGAGTTTAAAAAGAGCGGTAATTATATCTACTACTTCCAGCATATTCCTCAGGAAAATGGTTTGCCGGATTACGACCAGCTGAAAAATATTTTTGAGTTTTTGCATGAAAATATCGAAGCGAAAAGTATAGTTTCAGTGAAGACCGTTAAAGAAGGCGGCCTTGCTGTTGCGCTTGCCAAGATGACTTTTGGTAATCAGTTGGGTGCCCGCATTGACATTAACGAAAGCTTCCTTTTAAAGAAAGAATGTGGAAGCCTGGTCGTTGAATCTACGGTGCGGCTCGATCATCTTCTTCTTCAATTAATAGGTGAAGTACAGCATCAAAAAGCGCTCATAATCAATGGAAAAGAATACGATACCCAAAAATTACATGAAGCATGGACCGGGACATTTAAGAGTATTTTCCCAACGCGTGAACCAAGCCAGATCATGGTGGAGTTCCCGGAAGTAACCCAGATTCAGGCGAGAAACATCAGAAGAAAAGCAGCACATCCTACAGCTGCGCCACGGGTCTTTCTGCCACTTTTCCCCGGGACCAACTGTGAGTACGAGACACAAAATGCTTTCAGAAAAGAAGGTGCGGACGTCCATAGTTTGCCGCTGGTAAATCTGAATAATGATTTGCTGCAGGAAACCCTTGATCAGTGGGTGACAGAAATTAATCGGTCGCAGATCTTAGTTTTCTCCGGTGGGTTTTCAGCAGGGGATGAGCCCGACGGGTCGGCGAAGTTTATCGTGAACGCACTTAAGAATGAAGCCATGCGCGAAGCGATTCACAAACTTCTGGAACGTGACGGGTTGATTTTGGGAATTTGTAATGGATTCCAGGCTTTGGTTAAATCAGGTTTGCTGCCGTATGGTGAAATCCGCGATCTGGATCAGGAGTCACCGACTTTAGCGCATAATGCCATCGGCCGGCATATTTCCCAAATGGTCCGCGTACGTGTGACCAGCGATAACAGTCCGTGGCTTTCAGGGATGCAAGGGCAGGAGTACACAATTCCGATCTCGCACGGGGAAGGACGCTTTATGGCGCCGGAGCAAGTGCTTAAAAATCTGTATGAACAAGGCCAGATTGCAACGCAGTACATAGACCTGGCAGGAAATATTGCACATGGAATGCCGTTTAATCCAAATAATTCTTTGTTTGGGATTGAAGGAATCACTTCGGCCAGCGGACAGATTTATGGACGAATGGGACATACCGAAAGATTCAGTGCCGGCCTGATGAAAAACATTCCGGACGCTTCTTACCACAATATTTTTAAAAACGGAGTAGAGTATTTTAAATAATATAAGCTATTAATATTATATAATGCATTTAAAAGCTCTTTTGCTTATATTTGAAAGATGATTGCTGTTATCACGGGAGATATTATTAATTCAGAAAGCAAACCGGCAGAAAAATGGCTGCCGGCTCTGAAAAGCCTGCTTCAGCAATGGGGCAGTACACCTGCTGACTGGGATCTTTACCGGGGAGACGAGTTTCAGTTGAAATGCAAAACAGAAGATGCGCTGCAATGCAGTTTGCTCATTAAATCTTTGCTGCGAACTACCGCACAACTCGACGCCAGAATAGCCATTGGAGTCGGTGAGGAAACGTTTACCGGTGCAAGCATTACTGAATCCAACGGAACAGCGTACGTGAATTCCGGCCGACTACTGGATACGCTTACTGTTTCCGGTGATACGCTGGCCATCAGCACAGACGATCCGTTACTGGATGCCGATATCAATATCATGCTGCGCTGGGCACTTTTGCAGTTTGATCAGTGGACTCCCGCGGTGGCTCAGATCATTCATCGGTTATTGCTGAATCCCGGTGCGACCCAGGAAAGCTTGGCTCGGGAATTAACGATCTCGCAGTCTTCCGTAAGCCAGCGCTTGAAGCGTGCTCATTTTGACTTAATAAAGCAAACCGACACGTATTACAGAACCAAAATCCAACAGTTGCAATGATATTCATCCCACTGATATTAGCGCATTTGCTCGGTGACTTCTTTTTACAGCCGGATCATTGGGTGCGGGATAAAGAGCGAAAAGGAGCCAGAAGTAAATATCTGTATCTGCATGTCCTGCTTCATATGGCGCTGGCCGCAGTATTCCTGTGGAATGCCGAGCTGTGGAATGTCGGGCTGTGGTGGGTAGTACTGTTTATCGGAATCAGCCATGGGATTATTGACTGGCTGAAAATCACTTTTCAAAAACCGAAAACCAAAAGGAGGTGGTTTTTTCTGGATCAGCTGGCACATCTGCTGGTGATTGCAGCAATTAGTTTAGGAATCATAGGCTGGACAAAAATAAAGTTCTTCGTAACTCCCGAAATAATTACGGTGGTAACCGGAGCGCTCTTCCTGTTGTTGCCCTCTTCTATTATGATCAAAACGGCTATTTCCGGCTGGACTCCTACGGCATTGCCACCCGAACAACTCGAAACCGATTCGCTGGCTAATGCCGGAAAATATATCGGCATGCTGGAAAGACTGCTCGTCTATATTTTTGTGCTCACCGGACACTGGGAAGGCGTAGGATTTATGATTGCTGCCAAATCAGTATTTCGTTTCAGTGATTTAGCGCAGGCACGACAGCGAAAGCTTACCGAGTATGTGCTGATTGGTACCTTGCTCAGTTTCGGTGCAGCCGTAGTAACGGCACTTGCCGTACAATATTATCTAAAATGAAACTAATATAAAAGTACTATGACTAAAGGAAACATGCTTTATGAAGGAAAGGCAAAGCAGGTTTTTGAAACTGATAATCCCAATGAAGTGATTGTCCGTTTTAAAGATGATGCTACCGCCTTCAACGCACAAAAGAAAGGCAACGTGGACCTGAAAGGCGAAATGAACAATGCCATTACCACGCTGATCTTTGAATACTTAAATAAAAAAGGAATTCCCACCCATTTCATTAAGCAACTGGATGAACGCGAACAGTTGGTAAAAAAGGTACAGATCATTCCGCTGGAAATGGTGGTGCGCAATTATTCAGCCGGCAGCATGGCGCAGCGCCTCGGGGTAGCAGAGGGGATCAAATCGCCGGTGACCATTTTCGATCTTTGTTATAAAAAAGATGAGTTGGGCGATCCGCTGATTAATGACCATCATGCTGTTTTTCTGGGTGCCGCCACCTACGATGAACTCGATGAAATGTATGAACTCACCTCCGACATTAATGATATATTAATTGAACTTTTTGCGCAAATTAATATCATACTGGTGGACTTTAAAATTGAACTGGGCCGCACACCGGACGGTAAAATAATTCTGGCAGATGAAATCTCGCCGGATACCTGCCGCCTCTGGGACCGCGACACCATGAAAAAACTCGATAAAGACCGTTTCCGCCGAGACTTAGGTGAGGTCACCGAAGCTTATGTGGAAATATATGAGCGCCTGAAAAAACATTTGCACGGCGCATAAAGAAATCAACTCTTTAATGAAAAACATTGCAAAGTTCAGAACGGAGTATCTGAACTCTTTTAAAGAAAATACATACGGCCGAAATCTGCTCAAAACAGAAGATCCCTGGGACGCGCCGCAGGAAGAGTGCGGTATTTTTGGGTTGTATTCCAGTGAAGATCTGGATACCTTCTCACTGTCGCAGTTTGGTCTGTTTGCCCTGCAGCATCGCGGGCAGGAAGCCTGTGGGATTTCGGTAATGAATAAAAGCAAAATCTTTAACTTAAAAGATGAAGGCCTGGTGCTGGACGTTTATAAAGAAATTCGCGATCCGGAAACATTTATGGGTAATGCAGCGATTGGCCATACCCGATACACAACAGCCGGCGATAAGAAAAAATACAACTACCAACCTTTCTTTGCCAAAAACGAGTACGACCAGATTATTCTATCTATCGCTCACAACGGTAATCTAACCAACGCGCGCGAACTCAAAGCAGAGCTGGAAACAGAAGGCGTGGTGTTTAAAGCAACCTCGGATTCAGAAGTTATTCTGCGCCTGATTCAGAAAAACCTGGACTTAGGACTGCGCGCGGCCATCCGGACAACAATGGAAAAAATCAAAGGTGCCTATTCTGTTGTAGGTATGACACGAAATAAATTTTTTGCCTTTCGGGATTTCCACGGTATTCGTCCGCTGGTGCTGGGTGCCATTGACGAAAAAACCTATGTAGTAGCATCGGAAACGGTGGCACTGGATGCGGTTGGTGCCCAGTTTGTGCGGGATATTTTGCCAGGCGAAATTGTTTTTACCCATGAAAATGAACCGGGCCTGCAAAGTTTCGTCGTGAAGGAAAATTGTGAGCAACGTATCTGCGCTTTCGAATACATTTATTTCGCGCGCCCGGATTCCACATTGGAGGGAATTAACGTTCACGAAATCCGGGAAAAATCCGGTGCGAAGATCTGGGAGCAGGCACCCGTGGAAGCAGATTTGGTTTTAGGTGTTCCTGACTCGGGCGTGCCGGCAGCTATTGGTTTCTCAGTAGCCTCGGGCATTCCGTTCCGGCCTGTTTTAATTAAGAACAGGTATATCGGGCGCAGTTTCATTATTCCGACGCAGGAAATGCGCGAGCGGATCGTGAACCTGAAGCTTAATCCCATTATTTCTGAAATTAAAGATAAACGCGTGGTGATTATTGACGATTCGATCGTGCGTGGGACCACGTCTAAAAGACTGGTGAAAATTCTGAAAGATGCGGGTGTCAAGGAAATCCATTTCCGCAGCGTTTCGCCGCCGATTATCGCACCGTGTTATCTGGGAATTGATACGCCTTCCAAAGATGATTTAATTTCCGCTAACATGACCAAAGAAGAACTGCGTGAGTATCTCGGCGTGGATTCACTGGAATTTCTGAGCATGGACAGTCTGCGTGAAATTTTGGGCAGTTCCAATCACTGCTTCGGTTGTTTCACCGGCGAATATCCGGTGCCGAAAGGAGAGGACATTGTTATGTTTTAAATAAAAAAGGTTGAGCATTAAGCTCAACCTTCCTTTTGTTATATATAAGGGTTGTGTTTTAGAATTTGTAAGCCAGACCTACCTGGAATACGTTGTTCTTTACTGCATCGGAACCACTTGGACGGTCCTTGGCAATATCTGATAAACCTGCGGTATATCTTGCAGTCAGACCTACGTTTGGTGTAAAGTAATATCCTGCACCTAAACCTACACCAAAGTTAAAGGTGTTGAAATTGTCAGTACTAATATCACTTGTTACAGTTCCAGTTGTATTGCCGTTCTCAGTGCTTTTTAATTTATCTTTTGCACTGACCATCAGACCAAACTCAGGACCTGCTTCCAGGTAAAATGCTGGGGTAGCGTTATACTGGAACATAACAGGTACAGTAATATAATCTAAATGTCTGGCATATTCAGTTCTGTAGGTTGTATTACCAACGTCAGTTTTTGTTAATGTTACTTTAGAACCTAAATTATTGTACAAAATTTCCGGCTGAATGCTGAAGTTTTCTGCAATTGGTGCATTCATAAACACACCCGCATTGAAACCAATTTTTGAACTTTGGTCGCTCAGCGTTGCATCGTCAGAAAGTGATGAAACGTTCATACCAGCTTTGATCCCGAATTGTTGTGCAAATGCTAATGATCCCATTACGACAGCTGCACTTAAAAATAACTTTTTCATAATTTCAAATTTTCAAATTGTTTTGGCTGGGTTGATTAAATAATCAGGCGCCAGCCTTTTTTAAATTTTTTGTTTTACGACAACAACATTCGCAAACGCTGTGCCAAAGAAATTTTAAAAAATGAAAAATTAAACGCGTGTTTAATCAAATAATTTTATAAGAACCTTATAATCAAGTGATTAAGTTTTGGTCAAAATAGTATTCTATAAATAACAGATCGTTTTGTGCCAGAAAAGAACTAGCTCTTTTTCGCTAGTGTTTTATAAAATGTAATAGATTCTAAAACTAAATCTGCTCTGATTTCTACATCAAAAACGGCCGTTCCGATCGCTTTTAACAGCACGAAAAGAATTTGATTTTGATTGTTCTTTTTGTCGTTCTGCATCAGTTGCATCAGTTCCTCTTCATTGATTTCAGCTAAATCGATCAGCGGAAACCATCGCATCAGTGCACTGATGATTTCTTCCGCGGTTTCCTGCTCCAGCGAGCCGGCCTGTACAGACAAATACGTTTCGCAAATCATGCCGGCAGCCACTGCCTCGCCATGCAGCAGCGGACGGTTTTCTGCGAGGAACAAACTTTCTATGGCGTGACCGATGGTATGACCGAAATTTAAAATTTTGCGTTGGCCCTGCTCGGTAAAGTCAGATTCCACCACCTGTTTTTTAATATTCATTGAGGTTTGAATGTGTGGCGCGAGCTGATCTGTGGTAAGCTCTCTTAATTGGCTAAGCGCCTGCCAGTGTTTGGCATCTGCAATTAAACCATGCTTCAGCATTTCCGCAAAACCACTGCGAAGTTGTTCAAAAGGAAGGGTCTTCAGGAAATCGGGAAAAAGGAAAATTTGCTTCGGGAGAGAAAAGGTGCCGATGACATTTTTAAGAAAAGCGTGATCAATCCCGGTTTTGCCACCGATCGAAGCATCGCACATCGCCAGCAGGGTGGTTGGTAAGTGCACGAACCGCAGGCCACGTTTATAAGTAGCAGCAATAAAGCCGCCCATATCTGTAATAACGCCGCCACCCACATTGATCATCAGCGCTTTTCGGTCAGCCTTAAAGTGGATCAGGATATCCCACAATTGCGCTGCTGTGTCGAGCGTTTTCATTTCTTCACCTGCGGCAATTTCTATGATTTCAAACGGAATTTCAGTTTCCAGCTCCGGCAGCAAAACAGGCAGACAATTCTCGTGCGTATGCTCATCGCACAGGATAAATATTTTTGAAGGTTTTTCGGTTTTCAAATATTGGTTGAGCTGCATGAAACTGCGATCCAGGGAAGAAATCATATGATGAAATTTCTCACAAAAATAAGGTTTAATTTAGTTTCGGCATTGGCGTTATATTGCTAAATTTGCGTTACTTTTTTAATTCCCGAAATGAACATTTTTAATGATACCCAGACTGCTTTTGCAGACAAGTCTGATGCGCAACTCAAGAAAGCTTTCTGGATGTTCAAAGCCATTGAAAAACCAACACTTACACGCTTTGGTATTTCAGCACTTAATTTTAGTGTGAAAAGCAGCCTTCCATTCGTGACCGGCATTGTGAAGAACACCTTATTCGAACAGTTTTGCGGCGGTGAAACCCGCGAAGAAAGTATGAAGGTGGTGGACCAAATGTACAAACACCATATTGGCAGTATCTTCGATTACGCGATTGAAGGAAAGGCAGAGGAAGCAGTTTTTGACCAGACCTGCCGTGAAATCAAGGAAAACATCAGATTCGCAGCCGGAAATCCTGCCATTCCTTTTGTGGTTTTTAAACCAACCGGTTTCGGCCATATCGATATTTATGAAAAGGTAGGTGCAAATAAGCAACTGACCGAAGCGGAGCAACAGGAATGGAACCGCGTCGTGAAGCGCTATGAAGAAGTTTGCCAGCTGGCGTTTGATCAGTATGTGGTTATTATGGTCGATGCGGAAGAAACCTGGATGCAGGACGCCACGGACGAATTGGTAAATCAAATGATGGAGCGCTTTAATAAACAAAAAGCAATTGTTTGGAACACCATTCAGATGTACCGCACCGGACGTATTGAATATTTAGAAAAAGACCTTGCCCGCGCGACTGAAAAAGGATATTACCTTGGGTATAAGTTTGTGCGCGGCGCTTATATGGAAAAAGAACGATTGCGTGCGTCCGAAAGAAATTACCCGGATCCGATCCAGCCAACCAAGCAGGCTTCCGATGATAATTACAATGCCGCGATTGAATTTACCATGAATCACCTCGACCGTGTTTCTGCCTTCTTTGGAACCCATAACGAGGAGTCGACCGCTTTGGTAATGAAAAAAATGGCTGAAATGAATCTGCCGAATGATCATCCGAATGTGTGGTTTGGTCAGCTCTACGGTATGAGTGATAATATTACCTATGTGCTGGGCGCGAAGAAATACAATGTTTGCAAATACCTTCCGTACGGACCAGTAAAAGATGTGGTGCCTTACCTTACAAGACGTGCACAGGAGAACACCTCCGTAGCAGGGCAAACCGGCCGTGAGCTGGGCTTGATCGCGAAGGAACTTAAAAGACGACACGAACAGAAAAGCTAATTGCGTATAATTTTGTTATAATGCTTTTTGAAGTATAAAGACGGAGTGTATCCGTCTTTTTTTATGATATTTTAAGAAAGAAAAATGCCTTAATTTTAGTAAATTTGTAAGTAGCATCTAGTAGTACTTTGCTGCTGTTTTTGAATTATTATTTTACGAAAATATACATGTTAACATACGCTCAGATCATATTACCATTAAATCTTTCGGGAACTTTTACCTATACAGTGCCGGAAGATCTGGTCAAAAAATTACAGCCCGGGATGCGGGTGCTGGTTCCATTTCGTGGCAAGAAAATTTATACAGGGATCGTATTTGGTATTCATCAGCAAAAGCCGGAAACCTTCGTGCCGCGAGAACTGATCACTCTTCTGGATGAACAGCCGATTTTACCACCGGAGCAGTTGAAATTCTGGAACTGGCTGTCCGAGTACTATCTATGTAACCTGGGAGAAATTTACCGCTTTGCCTTTCCTGCTTCCCTTAAGCTCGAAAGCGAAACATATCTTAAATTAAAACCAAACGCAGTCATAAAGCTTGAACAGCTGGAGGTGAATGAAGTGTATCTTATCCAGGCGCTGGAAGTGCGGCAAGTCATTAACCTTACCGATATTGAAGCTTTCATCCCAAAAAAAGATATCATCCGCACCATCAATTCACTGATTGACCTGCAGTATATAGAAATTGATGAGAAGATAAAGGAGAAATATAAAGCCAGGGAAGTGGCTTATGTGCAAATTAACCGTGACCGCGTGACGCCGGAGTTCTTGCCGGAAGTATTGTCTTTCCTGAAACGGTCACCAAAGCAGCAGGAACTTTTTCTGCATATCCTGCATGAAGAAACGGAAACCGGTGTGCCGATTAAAAAGTCGGATTTATTTTCAGATGCTCATTTTGCTTATGCACAGCTAAAAGGGCTGGCTGAAAAAGGACTGGTTACGGAGCACGTGCAACAGGAAGACCGCCTGGATCAGTACGCTGGCGAACAGGAAGAGTTGGAACCGCTTACCCCTTCTCAACTGGAAGCGCTGGCTGAAATTACCGGTGCTTTTAAAGAAGATAAAAATGTACTCCTGCACGGCATTACTTCTTCGGGCAAAACGCACCTGTATGCCGAAAAGATCGAGGAAATTGCGGCACAAGGAAAAAACGTGTTATTGCTATTACCTGAGATTGCACTGACCAAACAAATCGTACGCCGGCTTGAAAAAAAATACGGAAATCAACTCGGCTATTACCATCAGAAACTCACTGACTTTGAAAGGGTAGAGGTCTGGCGCAAAGTGCACAATAATGAAATCCGGATTTTGATAGGTACGCGTAATGCTTTATTCCTGCCTTTTACAAATCTCGGACTTGTAGTAGTTGATGAAGAACATGACACTGCCTATAAACCCCGCGAAGTGAATCCTTATTTCAATGCGCGGGATGCGGCGCAGGTTTTTGCGAAATATTACGGCGCACATGTTATTCTGGGTTCTGCCACGCCGTCGGTGGAAACGTATTATGCCGCGCGGAAAGGGGTTCTGCACTATGTGTATTTAGGCGAGCGATATGGTAAGGTTGCGGTTCCCAACTTCGAACTCATAGATTTCAAGGAAGAGCAGGACGCAAAAACCGTTTTCGGCAGTTTCTCGCAACCCTTGATTAAATCGATTCAGCAAGAGCTTGATGAACAGAAGCAAACCATGGTGCTGCATAACCGCCGTGGCTATGCGAATGTGGTGGAGTGCGAGAGTTGTGGTCACGTAACCTACTGCTCCAATTGTGATGTGGTAATGACGTACCACAAGTCCACCAATGAGATGAAATGCCATTACTGCGGCCACAAGGCGGCAAAGCCTGCCATTTGTCCCAAATGCCATTCGGAAAACCTGAATGTGCGCGGCGTGGGCGTTGAGCAGATTCACGAGGAAGCCGAAAGGCTTTTTCCGGATGCTGAAGTTGATCGCATGGATGTGGACTCGATGCGTCGCAAATATGCCTATGAAAAACTCTACGAAAAACTGGAGAAAGGCGAAACTGATATTCTGGTGGGCACCCAGATGATCGCCAAAGGTCTGGACTTCGAAAATATTGAACTGGTGGCCGTGCCGCGTGCAGACTCGATGTTGTACGTTCAGGATTTTCGGGCAGAAGAACGCGCTTACCAACTGCTGACGCAGGTTGCGGGACGTGCCGGTAGGGTTTCGGGCAAAGGGAGGGTCTTGGTACAGACTTTCAATCCGCAGCATCAGGTCTTTCAGTTGCTCAAAGAGCAGAATGTGGAAGCTTTATACGATCACATGCTGGAGGAAAGGAAAAAGTTTCATTATCCGCCCTTCGTCAAACTTATTCTTATTGAGCTGAAGCACCGGCGGGAAGATAAAGTAAACCGGGCCGCGCAGTTCATGGGTTCTGTCTTAAGAAAATATCTGCCGGAGGAATGTGTGCTGGGTCCTGAAAAAGCGCCAATTGCCCGACTCAATCTTATGTATCAATATCAGCTGATGCTGAAATTGCCGCGCGGAAAAAAATATCCGGAATATAAAAAGCTGGTGCTCAAAAGTTTCGAAGAGTTTGAAGAAGTAACTGCGTACCAAAGCATCAAGCGGTCGGTATATGTTGACTTTTAACAAATATTAACAAAGTTTACAAAGTTTTACCGTTGCCAGGCGGGTATCCGTTGGCAATAATCAGTACTTTTGAGCGTTTGAAAGAAAATTTGTTTTGATAAACCTTTTCTTTTACCATTTAAAAATAAGAAACTTACGTTTAAATGATTAATCTTAAAAAACTACTGACCGGTTCTGCTCTTGCCTTTTCAGCAATCTTTTACAGTCAGGGAACCTTCACTAATCTTCCGTCCAATTATAATACCGCTTCTTCTGAAGCTGCTCCGGAAAAGTTACTTTCAGCGAAGGAGCTTGTAGATATCAAGCTTAATGCCATGATGAATGATCCGGTGCTGCGAAATGCAAACTGGGGTTTTGTCGTATATGATCCGAAGACCAAGAAAGTCATCAGTTCGTATAATGAGCATGCTTCGCTCATCCCGGCTTCCACCACGAAACTACTTACAACGGATACGGCGATGAGTATGCTCGGTGAAGATTTCCGCTGGATCACGCAGCTGGAATATTCCGGAGAAATTGATGCGAACGGCGTATTGCAGGGAAATCTACACATTATCGGAAGCGGTGATCCGTCCTTGGGAACCAATAAAGGCGGCGCTTATGCCTACCGACAAATTATTGCTGATTTTGCCGGCGCTATGGCCGACCGGGGTATCAAAAAAGTGGCGGGTGATATCATAATCCAGACGGCACTCTTTAAAGTTAATAAAAACCAGAACCTGCCGGAAAATATTGTTTGGCTGGAAAACGGAAATTATTATCTGCCGGCCGGAACAACCTATGAAATCAATCCTAAAAATGAGAAACTGGTAGCGCGGCAGAAAAATCCATTCTCTGATCACAAAAGCTACTACTACATTTCACCTTATATTCAGAAAATTGTGTACGCTGATCAGTTTGAAGGCGGCTATCTCACTACTAAACTCCCTGATGCACCGGCGTACCTGGCCAATAACTTAAGAACTACGCTTGTAAAAAGTGGTTTGCCGGTAACCGGAAAAGTGGTGACACGCACGGCTGATCCCAACCCGGAAAAAAGAACAGTGATTACCAGATACGAGAGTCCCACTTTGGCGGAAATCATCGGGTATACCAATCTGCACAGCGATAACGCTTTATCAGAAGCAATGCTGAGAATGGTGGGGTTTCAAAAATACGGTGACCAAACACTGGAAAGCGGCCGTAACGCGGTGATGAGTCACCTGAGAGCAGTTTCATTCGATACCGATGGTCTGAATTATTTTGACGGCAGCGGACTTTCCCGTAATAACGTGGTTACTCCAATCTCCCAGGTGAAGTTTCTTGCCAATCTGATGAACGAGAATTACTACCGCACGTTCCGTAATACCTTGCCTGTTGGCGGACAAACCGGTACGCTTCGCCGCACTTTCAACACGGTGGGTAACGGACAAATCTTTGCAAAAACCGGTACGCTGAACCGTGTGAAGACACTTGCCGGATACATGGAAACCAATACCGGCCGGACCCTTGTTTTCTCACTGCTGATTAATAATTACAGCGGTTCCGTAGATCAGGTGAAATCGCGGATGGAGCAAATCCTGGAACCTGCGCTGCAATTGTAGAATAATTCTTAAATATTTGAAAAACCTTCCCAAACCGGAAGGTTTTTTTATCTTTATTAAAAATTTTATATGAAACAAATATATCTGTTGATGTTGTCGTGCTGCGGTTTGAGTGTCGTGGCGCAGCAGATGGACGTACAGAAAATGCGTGCCGCAGAAGCAAACCGGTATTCTAAAATGATTACTTATAACGTAAATCCAAATACACTTAATTACGATTTACTATACCAAAGGCTGGAGCTCAACCTGGATCCGGCAGCGCGCTATATCAGCGGCGATGTGACCAGTCATTTTAAAGCAAACTCGGTGATGTCTGAAATGTATTTTGACTTTTCTACAAATCTCACCGTATCACAGGTAAAATATAAAGGGCAGCCGGTCTCATTCAGTCAATTATCCACCAAGGAGATCAAAATTCAGCTCGGGCAGTCTTTAGCGGCGGGTGCCGTTGATTCGCTGACGATTTCGTACGCCGGAACGCCGGGAGCCTACGGCAGTGCCGGAGACGCATTTGCCATTTCCACCCAGGGAGGAACGCCGGTCCTCTATACTTTAAATGAACCTTATGGCGCGCAGGAATGGTTTCCCACCAAGCAGAGCATGAATGATAAGATTGAAAAAGTGGATCTGGTTATTACAACTCCGGGCGCGTACAGCGTTGCCGGAAACGGGAAACTCGTATCGGAAACTACGCTACCCGATGGTAAAAGACGCACCTTCTGGCAGACCAATTATCCGATTCCGGCATACCTTATTGCTGTAGGTATTACGAATTACGTCAAAATAAACGACACGATGGGCACGCCGCCTTTTCCATTTGTGAACTACGTTTATCCTTCCACGGCAAATAACAATTCGGCGATGAATAATATTGCGTGGACAAAAGAAGCGATGAATCTCTTCGAAACTTATTTCGGTCCTTATCCCTACCGCGAGGAAAAGTACGGCCACATGCAGTTCAACTGGGGCGGCGGAATGGAGCATGCTACCATGTCGTCTATGGGCAGTTTTGGTAAAGGGCTCATCGCGCATGAACTGGCGCATCAGTGGTTTGGGGATAAAGTCACCTGCAAAACCTGGAATGAGATCTGGCTCAATGAAGGTTTCGCTACCTTCGGCGAACATCTCGTGAATGAAAAACTGCTGATGTCCGCGTCGCAGTTTCAAAATTATCTGCAGGGAGAGATGGATTATATCACTTCCTCAGCGGGAGGATCGGTGTACGTGGCCGATTCGCAGCTTGGCAATACAGACGCTGTTTTCAGCGGGCGTTTAAGCTACTCAAAAGCAGGCTACGTTGTTCGCATGATGAAATGGATTTTAGGTGAAGAGGTATTTTATCAGGCACTCAAAGATTTTCACAACCGGCCGCAACTGGCCTATTCCTACGCCGGAACAGAAGATTTGGAAAACTCTGTTTTGCAGACTTCCGGGGTTGATTTATCAGGTTTTTTCCAGGACTGGATTTACGGTCAGGGGTACCCGTCCTATCAGATTAAATGGAATCAGACCACGGCGCAGCAGCTCGTTATAAAAGTGAATCAAACCCAGAGTCATTCCTCTGTAAATTATTTTGAACTTCCGTTGCCGGTCAGAATTAAAGGCACCAATGGTGAAGTCCTCAACCTGAAACTTGAAAATTCTATGAATGGCCAGAGTTTTACCGTTCCGGTCAACTTCACTGTCAGTACAGTTACCTTTAATGACGAGAAACATTTGGTGACCCGGAACTCCACGGTAACGAAAGATGGGACTTTATTATCTGCAACGGATCCAACTGCTGAAAAGATGGCTGTATTTCCCAATCCGGTTCGTGATCTTTTATATATCAAAGGATTAAAAAACACAGAACAGTTTGAAATCTACAGCATCGACGGAAAACAAATTTTAGATGGCAAAACGTCAAATATGATTAATGTCCGTTCACTTCCGGCCGGACTTTACCTGCTGAAATTAGACCGGCAAACATTTAAATTTATTAAAGAATAGATGACCTAATCTTTATACATACATAGATTTCAGAGCCTGCGCATGCGGGCTTTTTTTCGTATTTTAGCGACACTAAATTATTACTATGATCTCCAATGAATTTCTGCAATCACTGCAATCAGAGCTTGAAAATATTAAACAGGACGGGCTGTATAAAACCGAAAGAATCATTACTTCCCCACAGAGTGCGGTAATCGAGGCGAACGGAAAGCAACTGCTGAATTTTTGCGCCAATAACTACCTCGGTCTTTCTAATAATGAACGGGTGATGAATGCTTCCAAGGCGGCTGTAGATTCACATGGATACGGAATGTCGTCTGTGCGTTTTATCTGTGGTACGCAGGATATTCATAAAGAACTGGAAAAGAAAATATCCGACTTTTTAGGCTTGGAGGACACTATTCTGTACGCAGCTTGTTTTGATGCAAACGGCGGTGTATTCGAACCTTTGTTCACGGCGGAAGATGCCATTATTTCTGATGAACTGAATCACGCTTCCATTATTGATGGCGTTCGTTTGTGTAAAGCAGCGCGATATCGCTATAAAAATAATGACCTCCGGGATCTGGAAGAGCAGTTAAAAATTGCTTCTGAGAAAGAGCACCGTTTCAAAATTATTGTGACCGACGGCGTTTTCTCAATGGACGGAATCGTAGCAGATTTGAAAGGCATCTGTGACCTGGCAGAAAAATATAAGTGTCTGGTGATGGTGGATGATTCCCACGCCACCGGTTTTATAGGTAAAACAGGCCGCGGTACGCATGAGGCAAATGATGTGATGGGCCGGGTCGATATTATTACATCTACTTTAGGAAAAGCACTGGGCGGTGCGCTGGGCGGTTTTACGTCCGGTAAAAAAGAAATTATTGATATGCTTCGTCAGCGTTCGCGTCCGTATTTGTTCTCCAACTCGCTGGCACCCGGTATTGTGGGTGCGGCCATCGAAGTGCTGGATATGTTGACAGAAGATACTTCCTTACGTGATAAAGTAATGGAAAATGCCGAATATTTCCGGGCAGAAATGAAAGTCAAAGGATTTGATATCCCGGACGGTGACGCTGCCATTGTACCGGTGATGTTGTACGATGCACCTCTAGCTCAGAAAATGGCTGAAAAATTAATGGATGAAGGAATTTACGTGATAGGTTTCTTCTTCCCGGTGGTGCCGCGCGGAAAGGCCAGAATCCGGGTGCAGTTATCAGCCGCGCATACCCGTGAACAACTGGATCAGGCGATCGAAGCGTTTACGAAAGTAGGTAAGGAGCTCGGCGTGATTTCCTGATTGACATGTAATATAACTTATAAAGTCCCGTCGCCACTGGTTTCGGGACTTTTTAAATTCACAAATCCGACATTTTAAAATATAAAACTATCTTAGCGGTAAACCCGGACGAACTATGTTTAGCAAACAGGAAGCACAGGCGATGAAGAAAGAATTCTGGACCGCTTTTGGAAAATCTTTTCCGCGGCAGTGGATTCTTTATGATACCCAGATTAAGGACTTTTCATTTAAATTCAATGCAGACAACAAGAAAGCAGAGGTATCTCTCGATATCGAAATGAAAGACGAACTGTTTCGTAATGCGTACTATGAAAAGATGGAGTCCCTGGAAAATATGCTGCAGGAGGAAGTTGGTTACGTTTATAAAAATGAATTTTATACACTGGAAAATGGCAAAGTAATCGCACGCTTCTGGACGGAGCTAACAGGCGTTTCTATTTATAATAAAAATACCTGGCGTGACATTTTCGAATTCTTTATTGAAAAGATGGAGGGTTTTGAACGTGTCTTTCTGGAGTACGAAGATTACATTAAAGACATGTGACTTCAGGCAAACCGGCGCTGTCTCAGATAATGAAACAGACCGCCAACTGCTGCTACAATCGCCAATGGTATAAAAATGGTCATCCAGCGCCAGTAGGAACGTTCTTCATCTACTTTTGCCCGGTCCAGCAGGCGAATCTGCAAATCGCGGTTCCGGAGTTCCATCAGATTATCATCGTCCAGCAGAAAATCCAGCGCGTTTTGCAGAAACTGCCGGTTTCCATAAGATTGCTTAGTGAGAAGATCCTCACCGAGCGGCAGCGGAGTTCCTTTGTAGATTTGGTTCCGCCCTACATCACCATCAGCAATGACGATCATTTTATTGTCAGGGCTTTCTGCACGGAAGTTGGGAAACTTTTGTCTTTCGCTTCGGTTTTCATAAGCAGACCTGAATTTACCTTCCAGGCTCACTGCAAAAATTTTCGGCGTTGATTTGCTTTCGCCGGCAGCCACCGAATCAGCGCGCACGATTTCCGACAGGGCAACATAATTTGGCACCTGTTTCACTTGGGTGTGTGTACTGGATTCGAACAAAACCTGTGTTTTAATATTCGGCCGGCCGAGCGTATCAATGGACGTTGGGAATTCAAATTTAACAGGGTTCAGGTTTTTGGTAATGCTGTTCTTGGTTTCCGAAATTCCCAGCGGAAAATAGGGCCACATGAAACTGGTGTATTGCGGATTTCCGGCCACTTCGCCGGTTTGGAGCCTAAGCAAAGCTGCTTTTTGTTTGTCTTTGACCAGACCCGCGTTAATTCTTATTCCATAATTAAAGAAAAAATCCGTCATGTTCAGGTCGATCGGGTAGGCCATGATTTTATCAGTGTGCAGCAGTGTATCCATTTCAGCATTCACGGCATCCATCATCCAGAGCGTTTTTCCGCCTTTCATTATGTATTGGTCCAGCAGCACTTTTTCATTTTCGGTAAAAGTCTTGCGCGGTTTTGCAATTACGAGTGCATGAGCCTGCTCCAGTAAAGGCATATCTGCGTACGTAAGTTCCTTTTGATTGGACGGAATGATCGGTCCGGCATTGTAATTCTCCAGTGCCATTTCCATAAAACCGCTGAACTCTTCCGGACGCAGTTCATCCTGATTAATCAGGATACCCACATTTTTTCTCTTGTCCTGTGTTAAACTACGGATGTTCGAAATGAGATTGTACTCCAGGTTTTCAATGGAAAGAGACAGTTGCTCCTCTGCACTGATTCCGGTCTGATTAACAATCAGCGGAACAGCAGTCCCATATTCATCATACCGCAGTGCCGCATAGGGAAACAATACAATCTCAGAAATCCGGCCCTCCTTCATATCGGGCAAAATAGAAGGTTGCATTCCCATCGCAGCCAAAGTATCTTTTGACATTTTAGTTTTAATGGGATCGATAAATGTATAAGAAACCTTTGGATTTATTTTACTGAACTCTTCGAGCATAAAGCGCGTTTCCTCCTGCAGTTGCCGAAAACTTGCGGGAAAATCACCTTCCAGATATACCTTTACCGAAAGAGGTTTCGCAATTTCTTTAAGAATTTTCCTGGTTGGTTCAGACAGTGTATATCTTTTTTCCTGCGTAAGGTCCAGGCGCGTACCGAAAACACCTGAAATGGCAGCCAATAGCAGAATAAGAAGGACAACTGAGATCGAGATTGTTTTTTTAGACATCAGATATTGTTATTTCTTACGACTAACTGCAAAGGCAGCAGCGCCCAGTGAAAGAATGATGATAAAAATAAAATAAGCTACATCGCGGCTGTCCACCAACCCGCGGGTAAAAGGCAGGAAATGCTTGTAGAATCCCAACGCTCCCAGGTAATAATCGGCGGTGCCTAAAAGCCGGTAACTCGCTAGTTGCTCTATTCCGAAATACATAAAAAACGAAATGACTACACCCAGTAAATAGGCGGTAATCTGATTTTTTGCCAGCGCTGAAGCTAATAATCCGATGGCTGAAAGAGCACCGGTGAGCACCACAACACCAAGGTAACTGCCCAGCGTTGCACCGCTGTCCAGATTCCCTTCCGGTAACCCAAGCTGATAAACTGCGATAAGATAAACAAAAGAGGGCGCCACGCACAGCAACGCAACGAACCAAACCGCCAGAAATTTTCCGGCGACAATATCCAGTACGGACAGCGGCTGCGAAAAAAGCCAGCTCAGCGTGCCTGATTGTTCCTCTTCGGCAATGGAGCGCATCGCAACGGCAGGAATCAGAAAAAGAAGTATCCACGGAATCAGCACGAAATAACTCTGCAGGCTGGCCGTGCCGATATCGAAAATATTAAAATCGTTTTCAAACCAGAATAAAAACAGTCCGCCGATCACGGTGCTGGCGGCCATCACAAACCAGATGCTGCGGTTGCCGATAAACTGCCAGAGTTCTTTTTTAAAAATTGCCGTCATAAACTTTTGCCTTATTTACTGTTCAGATTTATTTCGGTTTTTAGCCTTATTAACCAGCTTTACTGTAAGCATAATGAGTACCGCAAAAACCAAAAAGCCACAGATGAGCTGCCACCAATAGGAGAGTACTGCTGATTTAAGCAGAACCGTAAATATGACTAAAAATAAAATTAAGGTCGCGATTTCATTGGCCTGCCTCAATGCGAGATTTTTAAATGGAAGTGTTTTGCCGTTAAGCTGCTGGAATTGTTGTACCCGTTTCCAGCACCACCAGTGATACATAGCCAGACCAACCAAAAAAGTGAGTTTTAAATGAAACCATGGGGTTTTCAGTAAGCCCGTGTTCAGTATAATCATAGTAATCCCGGCTACGAGCATAATCACGCCGGCCGGAACGGTGATAATGTTCCACAACCGTCTGGCCATAAAGGCATATTGTTCACGGAGCACTTGTTGTTTTGTTGCTTCAAACTCGTCGGTGTCCTTATAATAGACAAAAAGCCGCACCAGATAAAAGATTCCGGCAAAGTAGCTTACCATAAAAACAACGTGAAAAGCTTTAACAATTAAATATAACATGCACTTAAAAATGGTGCACAAAGATAGTGTTTCCCCAGCTTTTTAAGGAATTGCGATTGCGGCGGAAATGAAATATTCAGAAGAACGTAAATGGAAATTATGGCTTACGGCTAAATTCCACAAAAATGTTTTCGCCTACCTGCAGGCCGAAGAGTGTTTTGGCACCGTTGTCACGATTTCCTTTATAAATGGTGAGTTCCAGCATACCCGCATCATTAAAAATAGCGGCAGCTTTGCCATGGCATTCCTGTTCTGCAGCCCAGTCATGCACCAGGTCTGTGTACTGATCGTATACGCGGGAGAGTGCCAGGTTCCGAAATTTCACCAGGAAGTAATCAAATCCGGTACTGCACTTTTCGAAAAATCTGCGGTTGATATTGCTGACAACGTTGCCGAAATTGTCAATATATATAATTTCACCCACCAGCATTTGTTCGCTTTCATTAAAGACGGCGCGGGGCTGAGACAACTGCTTCGGCGTATCAAAGCGGCGGCCGATCATTTCCGGCAGGCCCCCGTTATACAGGTGTACTGACACCGGCGCAAAGATATCGGTAGACGTGAACCGGATCTCATCATCAAAGCGGTTGTTGAATGTGATTTCATAAACAGCTTCCGGTTTTATGTCATTGAAGATCAGGCTGAGCAGTCCATTATCGGCGGCAATAAAGTAATGGCCATCGGCTTTGTATAAAATACACTTCCGTTCTTTGGCATGAAAACTGTCCACCGAAATAATGTGCACCGTGCCTTTTGGAAAGAAGGGGTACGCATTGCGCAGAATGTAAGCGGTTTGCAGTAAATTATAAGCCTGAATCTCATGTGAAATATCAACAATCATTGCACCGGAGTTTTGGGCCAGGATGGCGCCTTTCACCGCCGCAACGCGATGATCAACTAATCCATAGTCCGAGGTAAAAGTTATTACTGCCATGAGTTTTTCAGAAGGATTGCAAATTTAGAATAAAAAAAATTTTCAGCTTTGGTACTTTCGTGCTGATGATACGAAGTAATTTAGAAATAAAAAACTACATTTAGAATCCCATACAGGATCTGACGGTGTTTAGTACAAAACCTCAAAGATTAAATTCAAATAAAACCATATGTACGAAATAAATTATGAACTCCACGATATTGACCTGACCAGTTTCTATGGTGTCAATAACCAATACTTTAATTTACTTAAATCCAGATTTCCCACACTGAAAATCACAGGCCGGGACCACAGTATTTTTGCCGCCGGCAACCGCGATGCATTGGATTTGTTCAAGCAAAAGCTCGATGATATTGTGGATTATATTTCCAAAAGCAGTTCAGTGTCGCTGAAGGATTTTGAAAATATCCTCAATTTCAAAAACGAAGAAGAAAAGGAACTCGTGTTTGACCAAGACATTATCGTGAAAGGCGTGAACGGCAAAATTATTAAAGCTAAAACCGCCAACCTTAAAAAACTGGTGCGCGAGAGTGAAAAAAAGGATATGGTCTTTGCCATTGGTCCCGCCGGAACCGGAAAAACATACACCAGTGTGGCACTTGCGGTGCGCGCCCTGCGCGACAAAGAGGTGAAAAGGATTATTCTGACAAGGCCGGCCGTGGAAGCAGGGGAGAGTTTAGGTTTTCTGCCGGGTGACCTGAAAGAGAAACTGGATCCGTATCTGCAACCGCTATATGATGCTTTGCGGGATATGATTCCCAACGAGAAGCTGGAAGGACTGATGGAAAAACATGTGATTGAAGTCGCACCACTGGCGTTTATGCGCGGCCGGACGCTGGACGAGGCCTTTGTTATTCTGGATGAAGCGCAGAACACGACCCATGCTCAGATGAAAATGTTCCTGACCAGAATGGGAATGAATGCAAAATTCATCATTACCGGAGATCCAAGCCAGGTGGACCTCCCGATGAAACAAAAATCAGGCTTAAAAGAATCAATGCGCATTTTGCAGGATGTAAAAGAGATCGGTTTTGTGTATTTGCATGAGGAAGATGTGGTTCGGCACCCGGTCGTGCGGAAAATTATTGCAGCATATGGAAAAGAAGATCAGCGACAGCGTGAAGAGGGTTAACATACGGGTTTCCGCGCTGTTTCAAATTATTTAAATGAAATATTTTATAAATAAAAATTAACTTTTTTACGTTAAAAATTCTTAATGGAGCATGTTTTGATAGGGTTTGTGCAGGAAATAGAAAGAATGGTGTTTAGAGACGTTGTTCCTGACAAACATTAAAACCAAATCAAAATAAAATATGAAAAAGTTAATTCTCGCCGCTGTTGTGGCAATGTTTAGTACCAATGCGGCCGCTCAGCTGCAACAGGGAAACTGGATGGTAGGTGCGCAGGTCGCCAACATTAAATTTACAAACGGATTCAATATGAATCTGACTCCAAAACTGGGTTATTTTGTGCAGGACCGATGGGCTGTGGGTGCGCAGGTCGGCTTGGACGTAGCTAGTCCGGAAGGCAGCAGTGACACCCAGACAACCTGGAGCATTGCACCATTTACACGGTATTATTTTGCTTCCAACGAAATTGATAACCTCCTGAGAAACGGAGCGTTCTTCGCTGAAGGAAGCGCCGGTTTTGGAGGGAATAATTCCAGCGCCGGTAATTCTACCAACGGTGTAGAATTGGGAATTGGTGCCGGTTATTCTTATTTCATTACCCAAAATGTAGGGTTGGAAGGAATGCTTAAATACCAGGGCCTTGTAGGAGGTGGAAATACTACGGCGCAAGGTAATCTTTATTTAGGTGTAGGATTCCAAATCTATCTGCCGAACTCCCGTGCAGAAGCAGCGCTGCGTGATCAGCAATAACATTTACGTATTTACTTACATGATAAAAACTGTCCACCCGGGCAGTTTTTTGTTTTTGTTATTCGTTCAAAAAAGATAACGCAATCCCCTGACAAAAATATAAAATACTGATTCATAATTAATTCATCAGGTTCAAGTGAAAATGCTTTTGTCGAAAGCGTACCAGGTTTATTTTTTCTTTTGATTCCGGCAATAATTTGGCTTAAAAATATGGTAATACATGATTAGAATCAGTTTTTATTAAAACAGGTGTTTAATATTTCGGTTGATTGAGAATAGAGGCTACATTTGCGCAGAACTTTAAAAGAAATAAAGACATGAAAAAGTTATTGATGGCAAGTGCAGTAGCACTGTTCGGACTGATGAGCGCACAGGAATACAAACCTGTTGCCGGTGATGTAACTGTAGATCTGGGAATTTCCGGAGGACTGGGAAATACTTCAGTTAGCCTTCCTGACCAAGGATTTGGTGCAGGTACCATGTTTAAAGCACGGTATTTCGTGACTGACAAATTCGCGTACAGAGGAACTTTGTTCGTGGCTAACCAAAGCGAAACTGATAATGCAACCACCAACACTGTTGTTAAAGATAATACTTTTGGTTTAGGACTTGGTTTCGGTGCTGAAAAACATTTCACTGGTACTGAGCGTTTGTCTCCGTATGTAGGTGGTGATATTATGATTGGGTTTGCGTCAAATAACACAAAGTCAACTGTATCTGTTCCTAATACAACTCCAGTAATTACAGAGACCAAAGGTCCAAACAACTTCAGAGCAGGAGTTCGCGGCGTGTTTGGCGCGGATTACTACTTCGCTAAAAAAGTATTCTTAGGAGTTGAAGCTGGGTTAGGATTAATCTATGAATCTGAAGGAGATGTTACTTACAAAGTAACTGGTCTGCCTGATACAAAAATTGAGGGAGGTGATAACTTCACCATTGCTCCAGCAGTTGTAACAGGAATTCGTTTAGGATACGCGTTCTAAGAATTGCGTTTCTTCATATTCAAGAGCCGGCTTTTTGCCGGCTTTTTTACGTTTTTATGAAAGTAACCGCCACAATTTTGATAATTGTTTTTTTTAAAATAGTGTGTGCAAATTCATCATATTTTAAATTATAATTCAATTATATTTGGGGCAATTTAAATTTTAAATATCATGAAGAAAATTTTATTAGTGGCAGGACTGGCCTTGTTTGGAACTGCATCAGCGCAAATGTCGCAAAATCCTGCTCTAACAAAGGGAAAATGGTTGGTAGAAGCGAATACTAACTTTGGAGTTTTAAGTCCAGCAAATACTTCGATCGGCTTTTATTCCAATGATGGAAATTCGCTTTTCAAAATTGGAGGTGAAGGAGGCTATTTTGTAGTTGATAATTTAGCTGTAAAAATCGGTTTGGGTGTTACATCAATTACTGAAGAATATTACGGCTATTACGGTGTTACATCTGAAACATCCACAGCATTTAATTACAAAGTAGGTCTTAAGTACTACATCGCAAGTATGTTCCCAGTTCAGGTTGATTTTAATGGAATTTCATCAGAGGGAGAGTCAATTAACGCTGTAGGTTTCCAAGGGGGATACGCGTGGTTTGTTGCTCCAAACATCTCAATCGAGCCCGGTCTTCGTTATGATCTAGGAACTGCTGAAGGTTCAAGTGGCATCTTTTCCGGCAACGTAGGATTTGCATTACACTTTTAATGAAAGTAAATTCAAAAACAAACAATCCCGGCTCTCACGAACCGGGATTATTTATTTTATAATATCGATAAATTATCTTCCGAACAGATTTCCCATACCAGGCATCTTCGGCATTCCTTTGCTCATCATTTCCATCATCTGTTTTCCCTGGGGACCCTGCAGCATTTTCATGGTTTTGCCTAATTGCTCAAACTGCTTCATTAAGGCGTTCAGTTCTTCGATTTTGCGTCCGGAACCTTTGGCAATCCGGTTCTTGCGCTGGGTATTGATGATGGACGGGCGGCGTCTTTCTTCCGGCGTCATCGAGTTAATCATCGCTTCGATGGGTCCGAACGGATCGTCTTCCATGTTCACGTCCTTCAGGCCTTTGCTTGCGCCCGGTAACATGCCGATCAGGTCTTTCATGTTACCCATTTTCTTGATCTGTTTAATCTGCTTCAGAAAGTCATCAAAACCAAATTCGTTCTTGGCAATTTTCTTGTGCAGCTTCTTGGCTTCTTCTTCGTCAAACTGCTCCTGCGCGCGTTCTACAAGGGAAACCACGTCACCCATGCCGAGGATACGGTCCGCCATACGTTCCGGATAGAACACATCCAGCGCTTCCATTTTCTCGCCGGTAGAGATGAATTTAATAGGCTTATGTACCACCGACCGAATCGTCAGGGCAGCACCCCCGCGCGTGTCACCATCTAATTTCGTTAAAACGACACCGTCAAAGTTCAAAGCTTCATTAAACGCCTTGGCCGTATTCACAGCATCCTGACCGGTCATGGAATCCACCACGAACAATGTTTCGTTGGGCTTAATGAAATAATGAATAGATTTAATTTCATTCATCATCTGTTCATCTACCGCCAAACGACCGGCGGTATCCACGATGACCACGTCATGGTTGTTGCTCTTGGCAAACTTCACGGCGTTCTCCGCAATTGCAGATGGGTTCAGCGCTCCTTCTTCGGTATACACCGGAATTCCGGTCTGTCCACCCAATACTTTCAGCTGCTCAATCGCGGCCGGACGATACACGTCACAGGCAACGAGCAGGGGCTTTTTATTTTTCTTAACCTTCAGGTAGTTGGCCAATTTTCCGGAAAAAGTTGTTTTACCGGAACCTTGTAAACCGGCAATCAGAATCACGGTAGGTTTCCCCGCCAGGCTAATTCCTTCGTGCGTGCTACCCATCAGGTCTACCAGCTCATCATGAACAATTTTCGTCATGAGCTGTCCCGGCGTCAGGCTCGTCAGTACATTTTGCCCCAGGGCTTTGTCTTGTACACGTTTGGTCAGGTCTTTCGCAACTTTATAGTTAACGTCGGCATCCACCAACGCGCGGCGGATCTCCTTAACGGTTTCCGCAACGTTGATTTCGGTGATTTTTCCGCGGCCCGAGATGTTGTGCAGTGCCTTATCTAATTTATCCTGTAAACTGTTGAACATAATAAAAAGTGTAAGAAAACGCAAAAGTACGGATTTTCGGGCAATTGCGGGAAACTTATGTATTTTTGCCGGATGAATTTTGCAAACTTTTTCTGGCTGCTGCTGTCTGCTACGTGTTTAAATATACTGGTTTATCTTTTCTTTAAAACCTATCTCGTAAAGGGAAATGCGCCGGCGATGAAATTCCTGACGATCAATATTATCAAAGACGTAGCATGGGCAGGCTATTGGATTTATATTTTGCCGCGCGAAAGAGAAAATTTCCTCATGGTGACGCTCGTTTTTTTGCTCAGTTCTTTTCTTATATATTATAAAGTAATACGGCACTTAAACAGGCTTTAAAACATGACTGACAAAAATCAATTTTAGGTGTTGGTGAGTTTTAATTAATTCGGTATATTTGCACACCGATAAATCTGACTTATGAACAAGAAAATTTCTTCGTTATTGCTGGGTGTTTTTCTGTCGTTTTCCAGTATTTCCGCGGTAGCCCAACAGGCACCGGAGACAGCCATCACAGAAACGCAGCCGGTTACTGAAGCCGGTAAAGAAGAAAAATTCAATGCGAAAGATATGATCATGAGTCATATCGGCGATTCGAACGAATGGCACATCCTGACCCTGAACGAGGGAACTCCGCAGGAAAAACACGTAAGCATTCCGCTTCCGGTGATTATTAAAGACAAAAACGGACTTCATACGTTCATGTCCAGTGCGGTGGCACACGGTCATGAGCATGATGGATACACGATGGAAAACGGCCAGGTTGTTTCCACACAAGGGTTGGAGCAGGCAAAACTGTTCTCCGTGATGAGCGGTAAGCATACTTCCGAGAATGCCTTCTATGATTTCTCTATTACCAAGAACGTAGCTGCGATCTTTATTTCAATTATTGCAATGTTCCTGATCTTCGGAAGCATGGCGCGCAACTATAAGAGCTCACTGGTGCCGAAAGGAGCCGGTAAGTTCATGGAGCCTATCATTCTTTTCATTCGTGATGAAGTAGCAATTCCGAATATTGGTACCAAGAAATACAAGAAATACATGCCGTACCTGCTGACTGTTTTCTTCTTTATCTGGATTAATAACATGTTTGGATTGATTCCTGTTCCGCCTTTCGGATATAACCTGACCGGGAATATTGCGACAACAGCGGTTCTGGCAATCATTACGCTACTGATCACCATTTTCAGTGCAAACAAGGATTACTGGAAGCATATCTTTATGCCACCGGTGCCGTACCTGTTGTATCCGATTATGGTTCCTATTGAAATCATCGGGGTCTTTACTAAGCCTTTTGCATTGATGATGCGACTTTTTGCCAATATCACGGCAGGACACATTATGGTGCTGGCAATTATGTCCCTTATTTTTATCTTTAAAACGCCATTGCTCGGATTTGCCTCAGTACCACTGGGATTGTTTATCGGAGTGCTGGAACTTTTGGTAGCTGCGCTGCAGGCGTATATCTTCACGGTATTATCAGCGCTGTTTATCGGAATTGCAGTACAGGAGCACGAACATGAGCATGCACATTAATTAATTAGAACATTTTTTTAACCTCTATATATTTTTATTATGGAAACTATTTCACAGGGAGTTGGTCTTATTTACGTAGGGATCGGTTTGGCAGTACTTGGCGTAGGTATGGGTATTGGTAAAATCGGTGGACACGCAATGGACGCAATTGCAAGACAACCTGAACAAGCTGGTAAGATCCAGGGAGCAATGCTGATTGCTGCAGGTCTTATTGAAGGTGCAGGTCTGATCGCAATCATCTTCGGAGCGTTCGTAAAGTAACACTCCACCCCATAAAATTCCCGGCAGCGCGGTTGGCTCTGCCAGGAATTTTTTCTCCTGAGAAGCCATAAAAAAAAGAAAAAAACTAAAAAAGATATAGTTATGATAGAACCTGGAATTGGTTTATTGTTTTGGATGACGCTTACCTTTGTAATCCTTTTGGTATTATTGGCTAAATTTGCCTGGAAGCCGATTTTAAATGCCGTAAACGAAAGAGAAGTTACCATAGTAGATGCGTTGAATCAGGCGAAGCTGGCACGTCAGGAAGTAGAAAACCTGAAAGCGGAAAACGAAGTGATCTTGCGTGAGGCGAAAGCAGAACGTGACCAGATTCTGAAGGAAGCACGCGAAATCAAAGACCGTATCGTAGGGGAAGCAAAAGATGCTGCACGCCTGGAAGGTGATAAAATGATCGAGCAGGCCCGCCAGACCATCGCTTCTGAAAAAGCGGCAGCAGTAGCTGACATCAAAACGCAGATCGGAACTTTGTCCCTGAACATTGCAGAATCTATTCTTAAAAATAAACTGGATAGCGATACCGCTCAAAACGAACTTGTATCCAATATCCTTAATACTTCTAACCTGAACTAAACATGGTAAGCAGTAAAGTAGCCAAACGATACGCGCAGGGCTTGCTGCAGTTTACGCAGGAAGCCGGCAGTACGGATACCGTGTTTGCAGAGATGAAAACATTGGTGAACACCATCAATGGTTCCCGGGAACTACAGAGCTTTCTGGCGTCTCCGGTAATTGATGTAAAGAAGAAAACAGCCGCCGCTGCAGCGATTTTTAAAAACCTTTCACCGGTATCTCAAAACCTGATTAACCTGGTGATTAAGCAGGGCCGCGAGAGCCAGCTGGCAGGCATCGGGAATGCCTTTGTGAATAAGGTGGAAGATATGCGCGGTGTACAGCGTGTTACAGTAACATCGGCAGCGCCTTTAGCTGAAGAGAACATTCAGAAAATCCTGAGTTCCGCAGCACTTGTTAATTTAAACAATAAATACGAAGTGACCTCTGTAGTGAATCCCGAAATTTTGGGTGGCTACATTCTTCGTGTGGGAGACCAGCAGGTAGATGCGTCTGTACGCACCAAGCTGGAGCGCCTGAAAAAAGAATTTCAATTAAACTAAAACTAAAACAACCATAAAATGGCAGAAATAAATCCGGCAGAAGTATCTGCAATTCTTAAGCAGCAATTAGCCAACTTTGATACACAGGCCAATGTGGAAGAAGTAGGAACAGTGCTTACCATTGGTGATGGTATTGCACTTGTGTACGGTTTGGAAAATGTGCAGTATGGTGAACTTGTGAAGTTCTCCAGCGGAGTGGAAGGGATCGTACTGAACCTTGCTGAAGACAATGTGGGGGTAGCACTTCTGGGCGAATCCAAACTGGTAAAAGAAGGTGACACCGTAAACAGAACCAAACGTATTTCTTCTATCAAAGTAGGAGAAGGAATGCTGGGCAGAGTAGTGGATACCCTGGGGAATCCTATCGACGGGAAAGGACCTATCGCCGGTGATTTGTATGAAATGCCATTGGAGCGCAAAGCACCTGGTGTAATCTTCCGTCAGCCGGTAAACGAGCCGCTGCAAACGGGAATTGTTGCGATCGACTCCATGATTCCGGTAGGACGCGGCCAGCGTGAGCTTATTATTGGTGACCGCCAGACGGGTAAAACGACCGTGGCGATTGATACGATCATCAACCAGAAAGAATTTTATGATGCAGGTCAACCTGTATTTTGTATATATGTGGCTGTGGGGCAGAAAGGTTCTACCGTTGCACAAATCGTTAAAACACTGGAAGACAAAGGAGCTCTGGCCTACACCGTTGTAGTGGCTGCGAATGCTTCTGACCCTTCTCCAATGCAGGTATATGCTCCGATGGCGGGTGCTGCCATTGGTGAATATTTCCGTGACACGGGTCGTCCGGCACTGATCGTGTATGATGACTTGTCCAAACAGGCGGTTGCGTACCGTGAGCTTTCCCTATTGCTGAGAAGACCACCGGGGCGTGAAGCTTATCCAGGTGACGTATTCTACCTGCACTCCAGACTGTTGGAAAGAGCTGCAAAAGTGATCAAAGATGACACAATTGCTGCGCAGATGAATGACCTTCCGGATTCACTGAAGCCAATCGTAAAAGGAGGTGGTTCTTTAACCGCACTCCCAATCATTGAAACACAGGCGGGTGACGTTTCTGCGTATATCCCGACCAACGTAATTTCAATTACAGACGGACAGATCTTCCTGGAATCTGACTTGTTTAACTCCGGGGTTCGTCCTGCAATCAACGTGGGTATTTCCGTATCACGGGTAGGAGGGAACGCTCAGATTAAATCCATGAAGAAAGTTTCCGGTACCCTGAAACTGGACCAGGCGCAATATAAAGAACTGGAAGCGTTTGCTAAATTCGGTTCGGATTTGGATGCTTCTACACAAGCGGTAATCTCCAAAGGAGAGCGCAACGTGGAAATCCTGAAGCAGCCGGTTAACTCGCCGCTTCCTGTTGATTCACAGGTAGCCATGATTTACGCCGGAACAGAAAACCTGCTGAGAAATGTTCCTATCAATAAAGTGAAGGAATTCCAGATTGAGTACGTAGACTTCCTGCGTTCCAAGCATCCGGAAACGATGGCTGCGATCAAGGCCGGGAAAATTGATGACCAGATTACCGGTGTGCTGAAACAGGCGGCAACGGAGCTGGCTTCCAAATATAATTAATTAGACGATTTGAGAATTAGATAATTTGGTAAAGGCAAGTAGCGAAATCATATTATCTGATTCTCCTATTTTCAAATTTATAAATTAAAGAATGGCAAACTTAAAAGAAATACGGGGCAGAATTACTTCCATCTCCTCCACAATGCAGATTACCAGTGCCATGAAAATGGTTTCTGCTGCAAAGCTGAAGAAAGCAACTGATGCGATCGTGATGCTGCGTCCTTATTCTGAGAAATTGCAGGAAATTATCGAGAACGTAAGCGCTACTACAGATCTGGAAGAAGTTTCCACCTATACCGAGCAGCGTGAAGTACAACGTGTGTTGTATGTTGTTGTAACCTCCAATAAGGGACTTGCCGGCGCGTTTAACTCTTCTGTAATTAAGGCTCTGAATCAGTCCATCGCCAATGCACCGTATGAAATTGAAATCATGACGGTAGGTAAAAAGGTGTATGACGCTGTTCGCCGAAACCGTAAAGTGTACGATAATCAAAGTGCGATTTTCGACGGAATGAGCTTCGAGGCTGTGAGCGGATTCATGGAGAACGTGATGCGCGATTATCGCGACGGCCGTTTTGATAAAGTTTTTGTGGTGTACAATAAGTTCATCAATGCTGCAACGCAAGAGGTAAAAACCGAGCAGGTATTACCAATTGCAATGCCGGAGAAAACGGAAACAGCCAATACCGACTATCTTTTTGAACCAAATGCCAAAGAAATCCTGGAAGTGCTGATGCCGAAGTCCATCAAGACGCAGGTGTACAAAGCAATTCTGGATAGTATTGCTTCCGAACACGGTGCGCGGATGACTGCCATGCATAAAGCGACGGATAATGCACAGGCGCTGAAGAATGATTTGGTGATCTTCTATAACAAAGCACGCCAGGCGGCAATTACCAATGAAATTCTGGAAATTGTTTCCGGCGCGGAAGCCTTGAAAAACAGCTAAACTGTTTTGGTAATATAACGAAAAAGCGTTGCATATTGCAGCGCTTTTTTTGTGTAACGGTTATCGAAGGTTAACTTTAATTAAAATTCAAATATTCTAAATTTATGTATATTTGTCGGTATATACTCTTATTTTTACTGAATGGACTCTGACATATTTAAGCTGTTTTTAGCCTTATTTCTTGTGATCTTAAATGGTTATTTTGTAGCTGCAGAATTCTCTATCGTTAAAGTTCGTTATTCCCAGATTCAGTTGAAAGCTGCCGAAGGTAATTCCATGGCAAAGCAGGCTGAGCATATTATTAAGCATCTTGATGAATATCTTTCCGCCACGCAGTTAGGAATTACGCTGGCTTCACTTGCCTTAGGTTGGGTTGGTGAAAGCGCGATGCACCATGTCATCGAAAATATTTTCCATTATTTTAATTTTAATATTGCCGAAACGGTTGTCACCACTATTTCTTTGGTCTTAAGTTTCCTGCTGATTACGGTAATGCACATTGTGTTCGGTGAACTTATTCCCAAATCAATAGCGATTCGTAAATCGGAGCAGACCAGTATGGTGATCGCTATGCCGCTGCGCGCGTTCTATACGGTTTTTAAACCCTTCATCTGGTCGATGAATCATATGTCGAATGCGTTTCTGCGTTTGATTAAGATTTATCCGGCCTCGGAACAGGAAATTCACTCCACGGAGGAATTGCAGTTGCTCGTAAAACAATCGGCAGATTCCGGTGAGATCGAGGAAGAGAACTACGAGATTATCAAAAACGCTTTTGATTTCACGGACCATAGTGCCAAGCAGATTATGGTGCCGCGCCAGAATATTGCCTCTATTGATTTCGAAGATTCCGTAGAGGATATTATTTCGGTAATTATGGAGGGCGGCTATTCGCGGCTCCCCGTGTACAAGGACTCCATTGATAACATCATCGGAATTTTTTACGCGAAGGAAATCATCCGGGAATACGTTAAGAGAAAAGGTGAGTTAACACACGATGATTTAAAAGAACTGATGCGTGAAGCCTTCTTTGTGGTGGGCAGCAAGAAGATTTCGGACCTGCTCAAAGTGTTCCAGCAAAAGAAACAGCACCTTGCGGTGGTTATCGACGAATTCGGCGGCACCGAAGGGATTGTAACGCTGGAAGATATTCTGGAGGAACTTGTGGGTGAAATTCAAGACGAGGAAGATGAAGAAGAACGCATCGTAGATAAAGTAGGCGAAAATGTGTACTGGGTCAAGGCTACCCAGCCGCTCGATGAAATTAACGAATGCCTGCCGAGACCTTTCCCGCTTTCCGAAGACGGAGAATACAACACGCTTGCCGGATTTATTCTGCACGAACTCGAAGATATTCCGCTGGAAAACCAGGAATTTGAACTGAACAAATACAAGTTTAAAATCCTGAAGATGCAGAATAAAAGTGTTGATCTGGTGGAATTAGTGTACGAAGAACCCAGCCTCCTGAATGAACTGGCCAACGAAATGGGTGAAATCTGATAGAAGTTACAATATGTATTTTGATACAATTTACAATATAGACCATTACAATCCCCAGCGTGAATACGAGGAAGACATTGCCTTACTTGAAAAAGAAGACGATGTGTACAAACTCGTTTTGTGGAATGATGATGTCAACACCTTTGATTACGTAATTCAGGCGCTTATCGAAATTTGCCACCACACTTTGGAGCAGGCAGAGCAGTGTACCATTCTGGTTCATTATAAAGGCAAATGTACCGTGAAAACCGGTAGTCTGGAAGATCTTAAACCCATGCACGAAAAGTTGCTGGGCCGCAGTCTGACCTCCGAAATCGTGTAAGCAGCCGCGCTGCATTTTTTTAAATCAAAACATATTTATGATTTCAGTTTTGCTATGGGTAATTGCTGCCACAGCTATTATCAGTTTTATAGCTTTTAATAACCAAAGCATCTTCGAAAAATACAAGTTTAATGTAGGTGCCATCCGTCATAACAAGGAATATATCCGATTACTGTCGGCCGGATTTCTGCACGCGGACATGATGCATTTGGTCTTCAATATGCTCACGCTGTATTTCTTCGGGCCAATCGTGATCCAGGCCTTTGGAGATATAGCCTTTCTGATTGTGTATTTCGGTTCGGTGTTGCTGGGAAATTTATTTTCATTGTACCTGTACAAAAATCAGGGCTGGTATTCTGCCATTGGGGCCAGCGGGGGCGTAGCCGGGATCTTGTTTGCAGCTATTGCGGTGTATCCGCAAATCGATATTTATTTCTTTTTCATTCCGATTCCGATTCCGGGATATATTTTCGGCGCGCTTTATTTTGGCTATTCGGTATATATGATGCTGAATCCGCGGCAGCACGATAATATCGGCCACGCGGCGCATTTGGGCGGCGCAGCTTTCGGACTTGCCTATTCTGTACTGACGGTGCCGGCGGCGGCGGTAACGAACGCAGTGTATCTGGGCATTATGAGCCTGCCTTTGCTGTATATGGCGTATCAGGTCTTTATCCGGAAGCGTTTACTTTAGGAGCAGGACGGGTCGTTTCCATTTCGGCAAACCGTCGCGCTTTCACTACTCGCTTGCCGCGCGGGCTTTGGCCCGCGCGGCAGAGCTCAAACAGGCCGTTCAATCGCGGCTAGTTTTGATAGGTCTTTCTTCTTTTTACGCAAGCGAAATCTGCGCCTGTGCGAAAGCATTGGTTCATGAACTTGAACGCCTGACGTAATTGTAGACTTGTATCATTGTACGTCATATCACGAAAATCCCGAACGGATAAAATTATTGTAGAAAGAGAAACATTCAATTGAATTCCGAAGTGATTAAATTGTTACAGATAAATCATATCCCATTAGAATCCCGAAGGGATGACATTATTATAGAAAACATCAGCTACAATTAGAATCCTGACGAGATGACATTTTTATATCTTCAACCATTATATTGTTCAGATTTACACCGGTTATGTCACCCCTTCGGGGTGTAATGATTGCTCATTCGAAAATTTGAAATAATTTCAGCCCTTCGGGCTTTACAAAAACTCGTTTCGGCGCTCGCTTCGCTCGCGCCTCCATAGTAATATCTTCACACCACTCAACAAATCACTGTATCAACAAAAAAACCAACAACTCATTTTCTCCCCACCACAAACCGGTCGTTCCCCGACAAATCTTTTACTAGCGAAGCTTCCTCAAGCATCGGTGTAAACAATGCCAGCGTCTCCGCGCCCAGCAGCTGGTTAATTTCGAGGAAAATAAATCCACCTTTTTTTAAAAATATCTTGCAGTCTTCCGCAATTTTACGGTAGAAAACCAGCGCATCCGGTACGGGCGCAAATAAAGCAATGGTCGGTTCAAAATCTTTTACACCGGAAAGAATATCAACTTCTTCCTCCAAGCCAATATACGGTGGATTCGATATAAACACATCGTACTGGCCCTCTAATTCGGTGCGTAAATAATCCATCTGATTAAACTTAATGTCAACTTTCTGCAGTTTCGCATTTTCACTGGCTATTTTCAAGGCTTTCGGTGAAATATCTACGGCACGTACTTCGGCATCCGGCAAATGCTTTTTCAAAACCACTGGAATAATCCCGGAGCCGGTGCCGATATCCAGAATTTTCAGTTTGGTTTTACTCATTAATTGTTGAAGCGCTAGCTCTAAAAGTTCTTCTGTTTCTGGCCGCGGAATCAAAACGTGTTCATTGACTTTAAAATTCAAACCATAAAATTCCGTTTCTCCGATCACTTGCTGATACGGTTTGCCCGACTGAAGTGCTTCCAGCATTTCACCAAAATGCGACATTTCTTTTTCGCTGACTTCTTGTCGGTCAGTATCCGGTTTAGTTTTGACAATCTTTTCTGCAACCGCATTAAAAATAATCCGGATTTCCGCGCGTGTATAGTGGGAGGCAAGCCCGGTGTAAAACAGTTCCTGAATTTGGTGAAGAGTCATAGGCATTTCAAAGCCCTAAAATTACTTTCTTTTTTCTAAAACTGTTTTTAGCAAACCGCTGCATCTTTTTATCTGCTGTTCTTCCGAAATAAATTCATTAATTTTGAGCCTGTTCAGAGTTGAAGAAAATGAGAAAATATTTGTTAGTCGCTGCTGCCGCCGGTTGTATGATTTCGTGTGGTACGCCGGGAAAGGTTGTTGTGAAAAGAGAAACGCCCACCAAAACTGTAAAACGCGATACAAACCTGAAAGTACTGGATTCCTATTATACCGGTAAAAACTCCGCGATCGTGGGTGAACTTTTGAAAGATGCCCAGAAATACCTGGGTGCTCCCTACAAATATGCCGGCAATACTTCCGCGGGATTTGACTGCTCCGGTCTGGTGTCTAAAGTATTTGATGAAAACAAATACAAACTGCCACGCCGTTCCGAAGACCAGTCCACTCAGGGAAAGGAAATCAAAATTAAAGAAGCACGTCCGGGAGATCTGGTTTTCTTTGCTACTTCCGGTGGATCCCGGGTTACGCACGTGGGCATTGTACACGACATTGGTCGGGACGGGGAAGTTAAATTTATCCATTCATCTACATCGAAAGGCGTAATTATTTCGTCACTGAACGAAAAGTACTGGAATCAGGCTTATTTATTTGCCCGCAGAATTCTATAAAATCAAATAAAACTATATTAAAAATAACATGACATTACAGGAAACGATAGAGAATATCTGGGAAAACCGGGACCTTCTGCAGCAGGCTGAAAGCCAAAATAGCATCCGCGAAGTCATCCGACTTTTAGACCTGGGTGAATTGCGGGTAGCGGAACCAACAGATAACGGCTGGCAGGTGAACGAATGGGTTAAGAAGGCAGTCGTGATGTACTTCCCGATTCAGCAGATGGAAACCATTGAGGTTGGCCCTTTCGAATTCCATGATAAAATGCCGCTCAAAAAAAATTATGCGGAGAAAGGCGTTCGCGTCGTACCGCATGCAGTAGCCAGAGAAGGTGCTTTTATCGCCTCCGGTGTCATTTTGATGCCTTCTTATGTTAATATCGGTGCATACGTGGACAG
Source organism: Chryseobacterium salipaludis (assembly GCF_022968825.1). Classification (GTDB taxonomy): domain Bacteria; phylum Bacteroidota; class Bacteroidia; order Flavobacteriales; family Weeksellaceae; genus Kaistella; species Kaistella salipaludis. The sequence continues at coordinate 119,140 of NZ_JALHKS010000001.1, read as the reverse complement.
TGGAACGATGGTAGACACCTGGGCGACTGTCGGAAGCTGCGCGCAGATTGGAAAAAATGTACACCTGAGCGGTGGTGTCGGGATTGGCGGTGTGCTGGAACCTTTGCAGGCAGCGCCGGTCATTATCGAAGATGATGTGTTTGTGGGTTCCCGTTGCATCGTAGTGGAAGGCGTGCATGTAGAAAAAGAAGCGGTGCTGGGTGCGAATGTAGTCTTAACGGCTTCCACTAAAATCATAGATGTAACCGGCGAGACACCGGTCGAACTGAAAGGCCGGGTTCCGGCACGTTCGGTTGTAATTCCGGGCAGCTATACCAAGAAATTTGCCGCCGGAGAATATCAGGTGCCGTGCGCTTTAATCATCGGTCAGCGAAAAGAATCTACCGACAAGAAGACGAGCCTGAATGATGCGCTGCGCGAAAACAATGTCGCTGTTTAACAATTTGCAGTTCGTACTGTGAAAGAAAAGTTTTTAAAATCCATCCTGAGTCCCAAATATATTTTTGGGATTTATTTTCTTATTATGATATTTAAACATAGGTGTGCTAATAAGTTGTATAAACCCCAATGTATAGTACCTAACGCTTTATAATGAAAATTGCTTTCGACGCCAAACGGTTTTTTCAGAACAGATCAGGTTTGGGGAATTATTCGCGGGACTTGGTGCGCATGCTCAGCGACTTTTATCCCGAAAACCAGTATCTGCTTTTAAATGAAAAAGAAACTGATTTAGGGGCAGAGATTGCCGGAAGAAAGTCTGTTTCTTTTGTTCCGTTGGCTGACTCTTTTTTAGCCAGGCAGCGTACGATGGGCCTTGGCGCGCAGGAAGAAGATGCAGCTGTTTTTCATGGTTTGTCCGGGGAATTGCCGTGGCATTGGAACCAAAAGCCGATCAAAAAGATAGTTACCATTCATGATTTAATCTTCGTCCGTTTTCCGCAATATTATTCTTTTTTCGACCGTAAAATTCATTTCTGGAAATTTAAAAAAGCTTGTCTTGCAGCAGATCAGATTATTGCAATTTCGGAGCAAACAAAACAGGATATTGTTGAATTTTTAAAAATTCCCGCCGCAAAAATAAGCGTGGTCTATCAAGGCTGTCACCAGGCTTTTAAGATTAAATATAGTCGCGAACACTTAGAAGAAATCCGCAAGAAATATGAGTTACCGGCGCGGTTTATTTTAAATGTGGGTACCATTGAAAAAAGAAAAAATACTCTCAATATTTTAAAGGCTATAAAAGGAACAGATATTCCTCTCGTGATTGTTGGACGAAAGACAAAATATTTTAAAAAAATTCAGACTTCTAGCAAAAAGAATAAGCTCTGCCGCCAGCTTTGTTTTCCCGAAAATGTCCCGATGGAAGATTTAGCCTGCCTGTATCAGCTGGCCGATATTTTTGTGTATCCAAGTTTTTTTGAAGGTTTTGGTATTCCGGTCATTGAAGCTTTATTTTCAGGAACTGCAACGATTACCAGCAACATCTCTTCTTTACCCGAAGCGGGCGGACCGGCTGCCCTCTATGTACACCCACAAAATCCTGAAGATTTGAAATCGAAAATTTTATTTTTGTGGAACAACCCTGCCGAGCGCCAGAGGCGGGAAGAAATAGGTCTAGAGTACGTGAAAAAGTTCGAAGATCGCGCTGTTGCGGAAAGTTTAATGACAGTATATCAGGAGGTTATTGCGCGAGATTAAATTTTATTTGATAATATCTTTGCATCATTAATTCAGCTATGAAAAACGTATTCACTTTTATCCATCAACATCATCTCATCTAAGGACGGGTTGATTATGTTATAGCACTAAGTGAATTAAAAAACAATACAAAACCGTCTGGACATAACCAGGTTTATTTTTACAGCCGCAGCCGCCACCGGATTTGGAAAAAGGGTGAAACCTCGGGAAATACGCTGGGGGTAATATGCATCGCAGAAAACTGCGATCAGGACACACTGCTCATCAAAGGTTTACCGGCTGGACCTACCTGTCACACCGGAGCGTACAGTTGCTTCGGCGAACGTGAAAAAATGAATTTTCTGAACAATCTGGAAAAAATCATTTCGCAGCGCATAGATTCCGGCAGCGCCGATTCGTATATATCACAGCTCGTTCAGAAAGGACTCAATAAAGTCGTTCAGAAAGTGGGAGAGGAGGCCGGGGAAGTAGTAATTGAAGCTAAAGATAAAAATGACGACCTCTTTAAAAATGAGGCCGCTGATCTGTTATTTCACCTGATGATTTTATTAAAAATAAAAGGAACGTAGCCTTCGGGATATTGAAGAAGTTTTACGGCAAAGACACGTTTCGGCCGGTTAATTTATTTTGGTGATACCATGATTTTCCTGCTGATGTGCTCATCACCTGCAGTTAAAGTCGCTACATACATTCCCTTGACCAGGCGGGATAAATTCACAGTGGACTGATTTTGTACCTGCAGCACTTTTTTGCCCGCCATATCGGTGAGGACCAACGTGTATTTCGGCGGCACTTCTGTTGGAAAAGAAATGTGCAAAAGATCTGTGACCGGATTCGGATACAATTGGATTCCGTTCAGCTTTTCCAATCCGGGATCGATTGCAGATAAGAGCGCGGTACCAGCTGTAGCGAAGTGTTGCACGGCACCTACCGCAGCTTTGGTTACTTGGTACAAATACACCGGATCCATATTCGCATATATATCAGAAGATGTATGCGGATGTGTGCTTTCATTGGATTCATAAAAACCTGTAATCACTTCGCCATTTGTCTGAAATGGCATATAATCCGAAGCATACGCGCGGTCTGTTATGGTTTGCAGCGGAGAATACAGTCCCACCAGCTTGATCAGTTCCTGCGTCACCTGCGCAGAAGCAGCGTTGTTCGAATTGGGCACCGAAAAATCCTGTTCGCAGGTAATCGTATTGTTAGTGCTTCCTGCCACACCGCCGACCTGATCGATATTAAAAACCAGCTTAATATCCATTTTTGGTGTCGTACCGTTAACCACAGTACTCACATAATGCTGGCTGCCGAGCAAACCTTGCTCCTCACCGCTAAAGTTGATAAACTTGATGCTGTATTCCGTTGGAACATCTTTCAGAATGCGCGCGACTTCCAGGATGAGCGACACGCCGCTGCCGTTGTCGTTCACGCCGGGACCAACGATCGTATCGTAATGACCGCACACAATCACATACGTGTCGGGATATTTGGTGCCGGTTTTCGTCAGTATTAAATTTTTTGTGGTTTTGCCACCGTAAGAGAACGCATTTTCGGAAAGCTGGCTTTCCTCGTAACCGAAAGACAGATATTGCGAACGCAGCCAATCATAGGCGTTGTTATTCGCAACAGAGCCGGTGGTTTTCACACCAAGGGCTGCAAATTTGGTCAAATAAGAATTGATGTTGGTTTGCGAAACCTGATCCGCGCGTTGCTGATAAGCTTCGATGAAATTTTGCGCCGATAAGGAAAAAGAACACAAGGCCAGCGCCAGCAGAGAGAGTTTTTTCATCTGCTAAAAATAACAAAAAAACCTCACACCAAAAGTGCGAGGCTGATTCTTGATAACAGAAAAATTCTACATTATTTTACTTGGTCCACAACTGCTTTGAACGCTTCCGGGTGATTCATTGCTAAATCCGCCAGAACTTTACGGTTCAATTCGATGTTGTTGGTTTTCAGAGCACCCATAAACTGGGAGTAAGACATTCCGTGCTGGCGGGCACCTGCATTAATACGGGTGATCCACAGGGAACGGAAGTTTCTTTTCTTCTCTTTTCTGCCGCGGTAAGCATATTGCATTGCTTTTTCCACGGCGTTTTTGGCCACAGTCCAAACGTTCTTTCTTCTTCCGAAATAACCTTTAGCCTGTTTCATTACTTTTTTTCTGCGAGCTCTGGAAGCTACGGCATTTACTGATCTTGGCATAATTTAAATTGTTTTTTTGAAAAGGGCGTCCGCCGTTGAGCGAAACTTATGAGCACCGTTTCAGGGTTAAATTGTTGAATTACAAGAATTCTTATAAACCGGTTAGATTTATAAAAACTACTTGATGGCTAATTGGCGCAGAACGCTTTTCTCATCCACAGTAGCAACGTAGGAAGTTTGCGTCAGATTTCTCTTTTGCTTGGTTTCTTTCTTCGTCAGAATGTGGCTTTTGTAAGCATTCTTTCTTTTAATCTTTCCGGTTCCGGTCAGTTTAAAACGCTTCTTAGCACCTGATTTCGTTTTTAATTTTGGCATTTTTGCTGCTTTTAGATCTGTTATCAAATTCCTCCAACCGCGCCGCAATTCCTTAGGGGAAATACGCGGCATGATTTTCAGAGGGCAAAAGTACGATATTTCACTGAATTAAAAAAGTATTTGTACCGGTGTTGGCAGGACGTTTTGGGCGTGTCGCGCGCTCGTTCAGCGCCACCCGGCTTGCGCCGGCCGCCGCTTCACTCGCTTCCGCCGGGCTCTGCACTCATACTCCTCGCTTGCGCGCTCCACGGCGTTCCGCGCGCTCGCTGTGGGGTAACCGTTACGATCCCTCACGCAAAAAACTCCCCGTCAAATTACAAAACAGTTCAAAAGCTGAAAGGAGAATGACATGAAAAAAAGAGAACTTACAACTAAGTCCTCTTTATATATTTCAGAAAATTCTCAAATTCTCATATTTTCAAATTCTCAAATTATTTCGCCGGTTTCTTCGGACTCATCATCATAATCATCCGTTTCCCTTCCAGCTTCGGCAGCTGATCTACCTTGCCCACGTGTTCCAGCTCCTGCGCCAGTTTCAGTAGTAGAATTTCGCCCTGGTCTTTAAACACAATGGAACGCCCTTTAAAGAAAACATAGGTTTTTAGTTTGGAACCTTCTTCCAGGAACTTCTCAGCGTGCTTCTTTTTAAATTCGTAATCATGCTCATCCGTCTGAGGTCCGAAACGAATTTCCTTCACCACCACTTTAACCTGCTTGGCTTTCAGTTCCTTTTGCTTTTTCTTTTGCTCGTAGAGGAATTTTTTATAATCCAGAATACGCGTGATATAGGGCTCTGCCTTATCAGAAATTACCACAAGGTCCAGATCCTGGCTTCTTGCAATTTCCAGCGCTTTCTCCAGCGGATATACTCCGGGTTCCACATTGTCGCCTACCAGCCGTACTTCTTTTGCACGAATTTTTTGGTTAATCTGGTGTAGATCTTCCTGTTGTACGCGTCGCTGCGGACCTCTGCCTCTGTAATGAAATTTTTGTGCTATGGTTTTATATTTTAAAGGTTATTATCAATTAAATGGCTGCTTCTTCCTGAAACAACCGTACAAAGTCGGCAACAGGCATCGCGCCCAGGTCGCCTTCTCCGCGTCGTCGTACGGAAACCGTACCCTGCGCTTCTTCATTTTCACCGACGATCAGCATAAACGGAAACTTCTGTAATTCAGCATCCCGGATCTTTTTTCCGGTTTTCTCATTTCGGTCATCGATTCGGCCGCAAATATCGTGATTTTCCAACAATTGTGAAACTTTTTTTGCATAGTCCACATATTTTTCACTGATCGGCAAAATAATAAACTGCTCCGGTGCCAGCCATAATGGGAAGTCACCCGCCGTATTTTCCAACAGAATCGCGATGAATCTTTCCATGGAACCAAACGGTGCGCGGTGGATCATCACCGGGCGGTGCTTCTCATTATCATTTCCGGTGTACCAAAGATCAAAACGCTCCGGCAAATTGTAGTCCACCTGAATGGTGCCCAGCTGCCAGCTGCGTCCCAAAGCGTCCTTCACCATGAAATCAAGTTTCGGACCATAAAAGGCGGCTTCGCCATATTCCACAATGGTTTTCAAACCTTTTTTCTCCGCTGCCTGAATAATGGCGTTTTCTGCTTTTTGCCAGTTTTCATCAGTACCGATGTATTTTTCCTTATTCTCCGGATCACGAAGGGACACCTGTGTTACGAAGTCTTCAAATCCTAAAGACTTGAATACATATAAAGTTAAATCAATTACATTTTCAAACTCTTCCAGCAACTGATCCGGTGTACAGAAAATATGGGCATCATCCTGTGTAAATCCGCGAACTCGGGTCAGACCGTGCAATTCACCAGACTGTTCATAGCGATAAACCGTGCCAAATTCAGCAAAACGCTTGGGTAGGTCGCGATAAGACCATTGGCCTACTTTATAAATTTCGCAATGGTGCGGGCAGTTCATCGGTTTCAGCATGAACTCTTCGCCGTCGTTTGGTGTTTTGATGGGCTGAAAACTGTCGGCACCGTATTTATCCCAATGACCGGAGGTTACATATAGCTCCTTGGCACCGATGTGCGGACTCATAACAAACTCGTAGCCTGATTTCTTTTGCGCTTCCGAGAGGAAATTTTCCAGCTTTTTGCGTAGCGCGGTACCTTTAGGCAGCCACAGCGGAAGACCGGCACCCACTTTTTCGGAGAAGGCAAAAATGCCGAGTTCTTTGCCGAGCTTTCTGTGGTCGCGACGTTTCGCTTCCTCCAGTTTCTCCAGGTATTCGGTCAGATCTTTCTGTTTTGGGAAGGAGATTCCATACACTCGGGTGAGCTGTTTGTTTTTCTCATCACCGCGCCAGTAAGCGCCCGCTGCGTTCAGCACCTTTACGGCCTTCACAATACCGGTCGCCGGAATGTGCCCGCCGCGGCAAAGATCACTGAAGTTATCGTGGGTGCAGAAAGTGATTTCGCCATCATTCAGATTAGAGATCAATTCTGTTTTATAAGGATTATCGGCATATTCTTGTAAAGCGTCTGCTTTGGAAACATGCGTAAGTTCAAAAGTGCTGTTTTTCTTGGCGTGCTCCAGCATTCTCTTTTCTATTTTCTCAAAATCTTTTTCAGACAGAGATTCATCGCCGAAATCTACGTCATAGTAGAAACCCTGTTCGATGGCGGGCCCGATGGTTAATTTTGCGTTAGGATAGAAATCCATGATCGCCTGTGCCAACAGGTGAGCAGAAGAATGCCAGAATGCTTTTTTGCCTAAATCATCATTCCAGGTCAGCAGCTGCAGGGTAGCGTCTTCCGTTATCGGCGTGGTCACTTCTGTCTGCGTACCGTTCACGACCGCTGATATTGTGTTACGCGCCAAACCTTCGCTGATGGAACGCGCTACGTCCAATGGCGTAACCGCGTTTTCAAATTCCCTGATGCTTCCGTCCGGAAGAGTGATTTTAATCATGGTAAACTTTTGAGTATATCTGCAAAAATACGAAATTTCTTACATTTTTAGCAGCACCTCTCACACGTGAATCAAACTGGAGTTTTAAGTAACTGCAATAAAAAAATCCCCGAAGGGATTTTGTATGTTTACCGTTGTGGGTTGTTCTTTTCCGTATTATCTGTTTTGCCATCCGGATTAAGTTCAGACGTTTTTTTGATTTCTTTTTTTAATTTTTCTTCGGAAGGCTGGGCGGAACTGGAGGCCGGAATGTTCGGCAGGTCCTGATGTTCTTTTCGTGGCTGCGCACTTTGGCCGGTGGTGTTTTGCTTTTCAGTCATGACTTTGTTTTTATAATTTCGAAGGATCGACCAAACCGGTCTTATCTTCAATTTCATAATTCAAAGCCTTTGCCAAAACAAAAATGTGATCCAGGTTTTCCAGGAGCTGCTTTCGTCCTTCGGAACGCAGCCTTTGCTGGTTGACCGTTTTATACGCATTGTCCTTCGCGGCTTTGGTAATTTTCTGAAAATCTTTTTGTTTAAAACGGTTATAAAAGGCATCGTCCAGAGACTGTATTTCCACACTGGGAATGATGCGGATCTGCGCCTCCGGAATTTCACGTAGAATCAACTTGCGGTTCGCTGAATCCACCTCGATTTTCATTTTATTTAAATCGTAGGAAACCTGCGCATTGGTCTTGGTGAAAGTGATGATCTGTTTGGAGGTCGAGGGCAGGAGCGAACTGCCGAGCAACTGCGACGTTACCGTGGTTTTCTGCATACTCGAAAAATCCTGCTCCATCACCACCAGTTTGTTCATCTTGCGGATTTGATTGGTAATGATATAGTAATCATTCTGCACCTGCTCATCTTCTTTCACGGTGAGCCCGCGCCACACGAAGTATATCACCAGCATGACCAAAATGCCGGCAACGAATCCGAGAATTGTTTTTTTGTGTGCCAATTTTTATTTAAGAATATCCGTCAGCGAACTGCGGTCTTTTTTAAGAATATCAAGCAAGTCACGTTCCAGATAGCCAGTCGCCGGATGTTCCACAATGCGGCCTACTTCTTTTCCGTAACGGCTCACAATAATCGTGGGTACCCGCTGGATGTTATATTTGCTTTCCTCGCCGCCCGGTGCCTCATATTTTCGGTTCACGGCAATCATTTGCAGTTTCGCCTCGGGATAGTTGAGCGCTTCCAGGATTTTCATCAGACGGGGCACTTCGCGATGGCTGTCGCCACACCAGGTTCCGAGTACCAGGGTAATATTATAGGCGTTTAATTTTTCTTTCTTTAAGTCTGTAATTGTTTTCTGATCCAGCTGGTAGCTGTCGTGTTCAGAATTATACCATTGGCTGTACGGTTCCTTCAGCAGCTGATCTTTGCTTTGGGTACCGAGCAGCATTTTGCCACCGGCGGTTTCAACTTCGCGGTTGATGACGGTTTTCTGGCCTTGGCAAGATTGTGCTGTGAAAAGAGCAATGGCGAAAGCAAAGAGTGTTTTCTTATATTGTATCATCTGTGTACATAAATTTGATAAAGCTTCAGACAAATATATAAATATAGAATCCAAAGCGACGATCTACAACATTAAAATTTAATTTAAGACAGAAAAAAAAGCACTGGCCTGAACCAATGCTTTAATAAAAATTATTTTGAAATTTCCCGGCCGATGACCAGTTTCTGAATTTCAGAAGTTCCTTCACCGATGGTGCAAAGTTTTGAATCACGATAAAATTTCTCTACCGGGAAGTCTTTCGTGTAGCCATATCCGCCAAAGATCTGTACGGCATCATTAGAGATTCGTACGCAGGCCTCGGAAGCATATAATTTTGCCATAGCTCCTTCTTTGGTCATTACTTTCTTCGCGTTCTTCAGGGTAGAAGCACGCTGGATCAAAAGTTCCGCTGCATCAATTTCCGTGGCCATGTCTGCCAGCATAAAATTAACAGCTTGGAATTTGTTGATCGCCTGACCGAACTGCTTGCGCTCCAGTGAATATTTAAGCGCAGCTTTGTAGGCACCCTTAGCAATTCCTAAACTGAGCGCGGCAATAGAAATACGGCCGCCATCCAGAATTTTCATTGCCTGTTTAAAGCCGCTTCCTACTTCACCCAACCGGTTAGCGTCCGGAACGCGAACCTGATCAAAAATAAGTTCCGCCGTTTCAGACGCGCGCATCCCAAGTTTATTTTCTTTTTTACCGGAAGTAAAGCCTTCCATTCCTTTTTCAAGTACAAAAGCGGTCGAGTTATTTTTGGCTCCTTTTTCACCCGTGCGCGTCATCACCACGGCAATATCACCGGAAATGGCGTGGGTTATAAAATTTTTGGCACCGCTGATGATCCAGTCGTCACCGTCTTTTACGGCAGTGGTACTCATGCCGCCGGAGTCGGAACCGGTATTATGCTCGGTAAGGCCCCAGGCGCCGATTATTTTCCCCGAAGCGAGTTGCGGCAACCAGCGGTGACGCTGCTCTTCATTGCCAAATTCATAAATATGATTGGTACACAAAGAATTATGTGCCGCTACGGAAAGTCCGATCGACGGATCCACTTGCGAAATTTCGTCCAGGATTTTAACGTATTCATGATATCCTAACCCTGAACCGCCATATTCTTCCGGAATAACGATGCCCATAAAACCCATTTCGCCTAGTTGGTGAAACAGTTCTACAGGAAAAGTCTGGCTTTCATCCCATTCCATAATATGCGGTCTGATATTCTTTTCAGCAAAATCGCGTGCCGTGGCGGCGATCATTTCCAGGTTCTCGGTAGTTTCGATATTCATATATAATATTTGATTTCAAAGATACTTAATTTGAGCAGAAATGGAAAAATGGATTGCATTAAAAGAAGAAAAATGTAACATCAAATAATCTTGAAATTAAAATTCAGATGCAACATGCTCACGAAGGAAATTGTACATTTGATTTATATTTATATGCTGATGAAAAAACTTTTATTTACTGTTGTGTTCGTGCCGTTTATGCTTTTCGGACAGGCACCGCAAGGATATTATAATGGTACCGAAAATCTTTCGGGGTATCGCCTGAAAACCAAATTGCATGAAATAATTTCTGCCAATACAGTTACCTGGCATTATGGTGATCTGCCGGGTTTTTATACGGAAACAGATGTGGACCATTTCTATGATTACGGGCCGGAGAATGACTCGGTTTTATTGGATATTTATTCTAATAACCCCGCGGGTACCACTGCTTATCATTACACCGCCGGCAATCTGATTAGCTCTGCGTCTGCTGAAGGGCAGGGCTATAATCGCGAACACATGATGCCACAAAGCACCTTCAACAGCAATTACCCGATGTATTCGGACCTGTTTTTTGTGATCCCGGCAGATGCGCGGATTAATCAACTGCGAAGTAATTATCCTTATGGCTTGGGTGGCAGTAAAAACTTTTATTTGTTTACCAACAGTTCACGTATTTCCAATAATGCGACACCGGGCTCGGCCTATACAGGCCGCGTGTATGAACCACATCCGGAATTTCGCGGAGATATTTCGCGCGCTATGCTGTATTTTGCTGTCCGTTACCAGCCGAAGCTGGGTACCTTCAAATTTTATAACGGAAGTTCGCCGGCCAATGACACCAATCCGCTCGACGGCACGGATGAAAAAGCATATGAAGACTGGTTTCTTAATCTGATGCTGCAGTGGCATCAGCAGGATCCGGTGTCGCCTTTTGAAATAGAGCGAAATAATAAGGTTTACGCTTTGCAAAACAACCGCAATCCGTTCATCGATCACCCGGAATGGGTTTCTGCAATCTGGACTCAGACCACGTCTGCCGCACCTGAAGTTCCGACCATGTTGCAGGCGGAAGAAACGGGTGCGCATTTTGTGAAACTCACCTGGTCGTCAAGCGGTTCAGCGCCGCTTGGTTATTCTATTTATAATAACGGAACATTTATCGGAAAGACATCGGACAATTATTATTATGCTGACCGGCTAAAACCGTCAACCTCCTATACTTTCACAGTGAAAGCATATAATGAGCAATACGCAGAATCCGCTACGTCCACACCGGTGACCGTTGCTACCGAAGCCACAGATGTATTTGCAAAAGATTTACAAATTACGAAATATATTGAAGGAACGGGAGAGAACAAAGCCCTCGAGATCACGAACCGCACCGGGCATCCCGTGAATCTGGAATCTTATCGACTGAGCATTCAGATGTATAATGATCCTAATTATTATTTTCCGGCGCCCTATGAACTCGAAGGTACCATTCAGCATAACGAATCTATTATCATTCTGAATCCGAAAGCAACGCTGTCTTGTAATAACAGCACGGATCCGAAATTCAGATCGGCGGCGCCACAGTTGTCTTTTAGCGGGCATCAGTATCTGGAATTGCGTTATCAGAACCAGACGGTCGATGCGGTGGGCATCAAAAACGTGAGCAATTTTGAAACGCTGGCTGATATATCCTTATACCGCAAGCCGCAGCTCCTGCAACCCTCGACAAGTTTTGACCTTGCAGAATGGCAGGCATATCCGGTAGATTTCTGTGACGGTCTAGGGACGCTTTCCACTTCCGGCGCGCTCGTTCAGAACTCTAGATTACAGGTTTATCCTAATCCGGCAAATGAGGTTATCACCTTATTAAACTATGACAAAACAAAAGAAACGTATCTATACGATCTTTCCGGAAAATTGTTGAAAGTCGCTTCAAAAACTACAGATTGCATTAAAGTGAAGGAGTTACCTGCCGGTGTTTATATCATTAAAAACGGCAGTGCTCAGCGTAAATTTATTAAGAAATAATATTATTTTAAATAAAGTCTCATCTTTTGTTCAGCTTCCGGTTTTGCATTAACCATCTTTAAAATCTTTTTATCATTAGGATACGAGAGCCGGAAGTAGATGATTTTATCAGCATAATATTTAAAATAGGGATGCTGCTTGAGCCAGTTTTCCGGCGCTTCGGTTAGCGTGTACTTTTCAACTTTATCGGTGTGAAGCGGTGCAATGTCAAGTAATTTCTGCATCAGTGCCTTATCGATATTATAGGTTTCCATCATCTGGCTTTTGGTCACGAAGCCGCCCAGTTTTTTACGGAAACCAAGTAAACTTGCTGCCGCACGTTCATTGAAGCCGAAGTCAATCAACTGCTGGAAAGTGATCTGGTTGAGATCTATTTTGCTGTAATCTTCCGGGTTCATCTGAGTAGCGGCGGCTTTGGGAACCGAAGTTTCAGTGCTGATAATAAGATAGGGTTTAAGCTGCTGAAATTTTTCTTCGGAAATTACAAAACACCGGCCGACGTCTTCAACAGATTTAAAACGGCCTTTTAGGTTTCGGTCTCTGTAATTGATGATAACCTGTGCCTGCTTTTCGGTGAAGCCCAGATTGATCCAGTCCTGAACTGTTGTTGCATTCGGATCAAAAGGCTGGAGTGCAGCAGCAGATTTTGGAACCACTTTTACCGCTGTTTTTTCAGGATTTCCCTCAGGTAAGAGCAAGTAGGGAGCCATTTGGCGGTATTGCGCATCACTGATGATAAAGCACTGTTTAAATTTCTCTTTGCTAACGAAACTTCCGCCGAGAAGCCTTTTATATTTCAGAATACTTTCTGCCTGTCTTTCGGAAAATCCCATTTGTACAAAATCATCTGCGCTGTAATTGTCAGGATTAAATTTTCCTTTTATGGAAAGCTGTTTGGAAAAACTTTTTTTCGAATACGTTCTGTTTTGGTAAGATGGATAGGAATTTCGGTAGGTATTTTCACTTTCGGATCCTGATTCAGGTAACAAAAGATACGGCTCCAGTTCACTGAATTTTTCTGCCGAGATTGCATAGCATTTTGCCAGCTGTGCCTTTGACGTGAACGCGCCACCCACCACATTTTTATACTTTAAAATCGTGGCGGTCTGCCTCTCGGTGAAACCGAGTTCCTGCCAGTTCTCTGCGGAGAGTGCATTAGGATCAAAAGACTTGGTGATTTTAACCGCGCCCGGGTTTTCAGAGGTTACGAATTCTGCTGTCGTTGCGGGCGGTTCTATTGTTTTATTGTCATTGGCCCGGAAATAGTACAAGCCGGAAATCATGAATACGCCCGAGGTGGTCAGACCTAATAAATAATGCTTTGCCGTGGAAAAAGGAATTTTAGATCTCATAACGGTAAAATTTGCCTAAAGCTACCGTTATTTCTACATATTCCAAGGGGTTAAAACACTGTAAAACAAAGGGTTAAAATACCCTAAAATGACGTGATTATACTTGTTCCGGACTGTCGACCAGTGAATCCTTTAGTTTCTGCAGTTCCAGTTTCACAAATTCCAGCCGGTCAATCATGGAAACGGTTTCGGAAATCCGGTTGTTGGTAGCCAACGCAACCCGCGCACCGTCGAGTGTATAGCCTTTTTCTTTTACGAGGTGATAAATAATACGCAGGTTTTTGATGTCTTCTGGCGTGAAATAGCGGTTTCCTTTTTTGTTTTTCTTCGGTTTTAAAATCGGAAATTCCTGCTCCCAATAGCGCAAAAGGGAAGCATTTACGTCGAAAGCGCGGGCTACTTCGCCAATGGAGTAATATAACTTATCAGGTAAATTCAGTTTCATTGTTACAAATTTACATTAATACGCAATTTCAATCTTCAGCTTTTTATTTTTAAGTTTCTGGTTCTTTAAATTATGCAGAAGAGATGAAACTTTTTGTCGTCTGACAGCGACATAGGAAGTAGTGTCTTTCACTTCAATCAGGCCGATGTCATCCTTTTCGAGTTGACCCTTTTTTATAAAGAAGCCCACGATATCAACTTTATTTACTTTATCTTTTTTACCTGCACTGAGGTAAATGGTTTCAAAATTTGTTTTGCCCGGCAGTGGTTTGCGGCTTATTTCGTGTTCGGGAATTTTCGAACTGATAAAAGGAAAATTTTCATCTTCACCAATGATCAGATACACCGTCCCTTCGGCTTTCATCCGCGCCGTGCGTCCGTTGCGGTGTATGAACGCATCTTCCTTTGGCGGTAACTGATAATGTACGATGGCGGCCACTTCAGGAATATCGAGGCCACGGGCGGCCAGATCCGTAGTCAATAGAATATTTGAAGATCCGTTACGGAATTTAATTAAAGCCCGTTCGCGTTCGTCCTGTTCCATACCGCCGTGAAAAGTTTCGCGCGCAATTCCTTTGCTTTTCAGCAGCGCAGAAATACGATCGGTAGCTTCGCGGTGGTTGCAAAAAACGAGGCACTTTTCATTTCCGATTTCGCAGAGCAATTCAAACAAGGTATCGAGCTTTTCTTCGGAGATTGTGGAAACTCGTTTAAATGTCAGTTTAGGTGCGGATGTATCCGATTTCAGAAAGTCCAGTACAGTCTGATTATCTGTATTTATAAAATTCGGAAAATGCACAAGCCGGGTGGCAGACGTTAAAATGGTTTGAAAGGGTTGTTTTAAAGAACTGACGATAACGCGCATATCGTCTTCAAACCCGAGTTCCAGTGCTTTATCAAATTCATCCAGAACCAAAGTCTGAACCATGGCTGGGTTAAAGCTTTTTTCACGGATATGATAAGCAAGTCTTCCCGGCGTTGCAATAACAACTGCCGGATTTTGCGCAAGTTCGTTGATTTCTGATTTTTTATCGTGGCCGCCATAGCAAACAGACACTTTATACTCGGTGGTCATCTTTTTAAAAACCTGCTCAATCTGTAAAGCCAGTTCCCTCGCCGGTACAATGATTAGCGTTTGAACTTTATTTTCATTTTCCAGTTTCTCAAATACCGGCAAAAGAAAAGCGAGCGTTTTTCCGGAGCCCGTGGGAGAGAGCACCATTACATCGTTCCGGTTGCCAGCTGCTTTCACGGTGCTTTTCTGCATTTGATTCAACTCCTGAATCCCAAGTCTTTTTAAAATAACGTCTGTTTGCATGCGGCCAAAGTTACGAAAGTTAGAGATTGCCCATTCAGTGATATTGTGAAGTTTTATTTTATTCAAACTTATTTTTAAAACCGCTCTATTAAGATAATAATGCGTCAATAAAATGTTTCGCAGCTGGTAAAATTTCGTATCTTTGCACCGCTTTTTGTGAGCGAGTCTGGCGAAGTTAACACACTAACAATTAACTGCTTCTGTATATTTCGGTTTTCACATTCAGCCAGACAACGGGAAATACAGGATACAAATTTTTTTATTATGTCAGAAACGACAAACAAAGAAGAGCTTCTTCTGAACCAAAACGTAGCACCGGAACAATTCGACTGGGATTCTTTCGAATCAGGATTGGATGCAGAATCACGCCAGGAAAAAAATGACCTGGAAGAAATTTACAATGGTTCACTGAAGGACCTTCAGGACAATGATGTACTGGTTGGTAAAGTGGTAAGACTTACTGACAAAGAAGCCATCGTTGACATTAACTTTAAATCAGAAGGAGTAATCTCTCTGAATGAATTCCGTTACAACCAGGGACTTGCTGTGGGCGACGAAGTGGAAGTAATGGTGGACCGCAGAGAGGACAAATCCGGCCAGCTGCAACTTTCTCACAAGAAAGCGCGTACGCTGAAAGCCTGGGATAAAGTAAACGAACTGCATGAAACCGGAGAAATCGTAAACGGTTTTGTGAAGTCCCGTACCAAAGGCGGTATGATCGTAGACATCCACGGAATCGAGGCGTTCCTGCCAGGTTCTCAGATCGATGTGAAGCCTATTAAAGATTACGATCAGTATGTAGGTAAAACAATGGAGTTCAAAGTGGTTAAAATTAACCCTGAGTTCAAAAACGTTGTGGTATCTCACAAAGCCCTTATCGAAGCCGATATCGAAGGACAGAAAAAAGAAATCATCGCTCAGCTGGAAAAAGGCCAGGTGCTTGAAGGAACCGTGAAGAATATTACTTCTTACGGTGTATTTGTTGACCTTGGTGGTGTTGACGGACTTATCCACATTACAGACCTTTCCTGGAGCCGCGTAAATCATCCGTCTGAAATTCTTTCTGATGGTGAAACGGTGAAAGTGGTAATCCTTGATTTCGATGATGAGAAAACAAGAATCCAGTTAGGTATGAAGCAGTTGGAAGCACACCCTTGGGATGCACTTTCTGCTGATATGAAAGTCGGTGACCGTGTGAAAGGAAAAGTAGTTGTTCTGGCTGATTATGGTGCATTCGTAGAAGTAGCGCCAGGCGTTGAAGGACTGATCCACGTTTCCGAAATGAGCTGGTCTACACACCTGAGAAGTGCTGGTGATTTCGTGAAAGTGGGAGATGAGGTGGAAGCTGAAATCCTGACGCTGGATCGCGAAGACCGCAAAATCTCTCTGGGAATGAAACAATTGAGCCAGGATCCTTGGTCAAATATCGAGCAGAAATACCCGGTAGGTTCAGAGCACATCGGAACAGTGAGAAACTTCACAAACTTCGGTGTATTCGTAGAACTGGAAGAAGGAATCGATGGTCTGATCTATATTTCTGACCTTTCCTGGACTAAGAAAATCAAGCATCCATCTGAATTCTGTGCTGTTGGCGACAAGCTGAAAGTAGTAGTACTGGAACTGGATACAGCTGCAAGAAGACTTTCTTTAGGTCACAAGCAACTGCAGGAAAATCCTTGGGATAAATTTGAAACCAAATATGCAGAGGGAACAGTACACGAAGGTACTGCAACCGATGTATTCGACAAAGGTGCTCAAGTACAGTTTGAAGATGTAGAAGTGGAAGCATTCTGCCCATCCAGATTATTGGAAAAACAAGATGGTTCCAAAATCAAGAAAGGAGAGAAAGCTGAATTTAAAGTAATTGAATTCAACAAAGAATTCAAGAGAGTAGTAGTTTCTCACACCGGAATCTTCAAAGAAGACGAAAGAAAGAACGTAAGAGACAACGCTTCCAAATCAGTTTCCACTTCCGGAAATGAAGAAAAAGCAACCCTGGGAGACCTGGATGTTCTTGCGGAACTGAAAAAGAAAATGGAAGGTAAATAAACCTGAAGTTTTTCTGAATATTGAACGCCTTGCAAATGCAGGGCGTTTTTTTATGTGATTATCTTATATTATTTCCGGAAAATTTATAAATTCGGCGAAGCTTAATCAATTTATATGAAAAACAGAAAATTACCTCTTGCCTTCGCTGCTGCCTTCTTTTTATGGTCTGCTGCGGCGAATGCTCAGGATTACCAGCAACTGATTGCACAAAAACTCAGTGCTGCCGGCAGTATTGCGAAAAGCGATCTGCAGGATTTTACCATTAAAAACGAAGACAGATCTGCATCCATGAATGCCGATGTGATTAAATTCCAACAGCTGTATAATGGAATTCCCGTCTATAACGCCGTTGGAACTGCTTTAGTTAAAAATAACAGCATTCTCCATCTCACGGAAGACTTTACTAAAAGTTACACCCAGGCCAGCAGCAAAAATGCGGCGGCTGATCCTGCTGCTGTATTTTCCGGTGTTGCCGGTAATATGCAATTGAGCTCAAAAACTGCTTATCGTCTGACACCTGTCAACAGCCCTTCCAGAAATGAAGCGCATGCGGTGCAGTATCAACTGATGTACATGCCAACTGATAAAGGAAATCTACAGTTGTGCTATGAATTTATGTTTGAGGAAGCCGGCACCTCTAATTACTGGCAAATCCTGGCCGATGCATCAACCGGTGAAATTCTTCGGCAGGAAAACTTAACTGTATCCTGTTCTTTCCCGACAGATGCATTTATACACGATCACAGTCAGCACGCCGGACAAAGTCCTGCCACAGAAATTTTGCAGAGCAGTGCAATCCTGAAAGCAGCAGCTCCGGACAATGCGCAATACCGGGTTTTTCCATTGCCAATCGAAAGCCCTTCACACGGTGCGCGGCAATTGGTGAGTAATCCCTGGCTGGCAGATGCTTCCCCGGACGGCTGGCACCGAGTTAGCGGTGGGACGTATGCCGGTGTGTATACCACTACTCAGGGTAATAATGTTTTTGCCTATGAAGATACCGGCAGCAATAATGCACCCGGTCTTTTTGCAGAAGGAGGAGCTGAGCGCGTTTTTGATTTTCCTTTTGTCGTAAATGCAACCAACGATAATCAGAAGGCGGCCATCACCAATCTTTTTTATATCAACAACCGCATTCACGATATTTTCTATCGTCTGGGCTTCACTGAAACGGCACGCAACTTCCAGGCATTTAATTTTGGCAAAGGAGGTGCTCAAAACGATTATGTCCAGGCGGAAGCACAGGACGGCAGTCGTCGGAATAATGCAAGCTTTGCCACACCTTCCGATGGTGGCCGGCCACGCATGCAGATGTATCTGTGGGATCCTGCGGTCATCGAACGCGTGTTTTATAATACACCGCCGGAAGCTGTCGGCCGTGTCGTACCAAGTGTCGTTTCAACTACATTCGGACCAACACTTACAGCCACGGGCGTAACAGCCGATGTTAAACTTTCGCCGGTTGAAAATGCCTGTACATCATTGCCTGCCGGCTCGCTCACCGGATACATTGGTTTGGTAAAAAGAGGTGAATGTGACTTTACGACCAAGGTCAAAAACACACAGGTAGCCGGAGCGGTGGCTACCATTATTTACAGCTTGCCCGATTCCGCGCCTACAGGCGGAATGGCCGGCACGGACAATACCATTACCATTCCTTCAGTACTTATCGACAATGGGGAAGGAGTGTATATGAAGAATCTGATCGAAAGTGGTAAAAATGTAAACATCACTTTAAAATACGATGCGGATGCCCAGGCCATCCGCGATGCCAGTTTTGATAACGGAATTATTGTGCATGAGTACGGACACGGTATTTCTAACCGTCTCACGGGGAGCGGGTATGACTGCCTTTCTTCCGCATCTTCCAAAGAACAAATGGGCGAAGGTTGGTCCGATTTCTTCGCGCTCATGTTAACCAACCGTCCGGGCGATGATGCCTCTGTTGCACGTGGTATTGGTACGTATTCAACTTCAGAAGCGATTACCGGCAACGGAATTCGGCCTGCCAGATATTCGCCGGACCGAGGTATTAATAACTTCACTTATGGTAACACGAATGGCATGCAGTTCACTAACCAATTCGGGCAGCTGGTGCCGGATGTGCATTCCATCGGTTTCGTGTGGGCTACCATGCTTTGGGACCTGCACTGGAAATATGCGGAAAAATATGGCTACTCTTCCGACGTAACAGCCAATACGACCAATGGAAGTACACGCGTGCTGCAGCTGGTAACTGACGGACTCAAACTGCAAGCGTGCAGTCCAACCTTTATCGATGGACGAAACGCAATCCTGCAGGCAGAAATGGCCACGACCAATGGTGTAGATAAGTGTATGATCTGGGATGTTTTTGCTAAAAGAGGTTTGGGAGTGAATGCTTCCGCCGGTAGTAAGACGAACATCAACGATCAGGTAGAGGACTTTGATGTGCCGGCAGAATGTAAACTGGCAACTTCTGAAACGGGCACGGACAAAGTAGTATCATTGTACCCGAACCCTGCCAGGGATTATTTTCAGCTGCAAACAGCTAAAACCATCCAGGGCAAAATTAATGTCAGCATCTACGACATGAGTGGTAAGCTGGTTTCCACTCAGCGTGTAGAAGCCCGCGAGAATATCAGCGTTCAAAATCTTTCGAACGGTGTGTATATCGTGAAAGCAGAAGGCTTAGGCTTTGAATATTCCAGCAAGCTGATGATCAAGAAATAAATCCTTTAATGTACAATCAAAGCCGCTTCTTTAGGGAAGCGGTTTTTTGTTGCCTCACAAAAAAACATAAAAAACCTGCTGTCAAAAATAACAGCAGGTTAACTTTTCGTAAGACTGGCTTATTTGTAAGAAGCGTCTTTAATTCTTGCTTTCTTACCACGCAGTTTCTTGAAGTAGTTGATTCTCGCTCTGCGAACTTTACCTCTGCGGTCTACTTCAATTTTTTGCAACGCCGGAAGGTTCATCGGGAATACACGCTCCACACCCACATCGCCACTCATTTTACGGATGGTGAAAGTTTTGGTAGCACCGGTTCCACGAAGCTGGATTACCACACCCTTGAAGAACTGGGTTCTGGTTTTCTGGCCTTCTTTAATTTCTGTGTACACGGTGATGGTGTCACCGGCTTTGAATTCAGGGAATTCTTTTTTTGCGATGTACTTATCCTGTACATACTTCAATAAATCCATTTTTTTAAATAAAAAAAAGTGTTGTCAAGCTAAGCAACGTTCACGTCCTTCGTCAGAGGTTGATTAACAGGCTGCAAAAATAAGCTAAAATTTGCAATCCGGCAATAAATAAATAGCTTAATATGCGCTTAATCAGGCGGAATTATAAGTTCGGCAGCTCAGCTTATTTATAAAATAATCCTGCGAAATGCTTTACTCAATCACTCAAATACTCAATTACTTTATTTTCCCTTATTTACTTCTTAATTCCTCACGCAACCGCTTAATCATTTTCTTCCGGGCGTGTCGCTCGCTTGCTCACTCCGGCTGCGCCTCCGTTCCCGCGCTCCCGCCGGGCTGTCCACTGTATCTTTTGGCGCGCCGCTGGCGCAGCTCGCCAAAAGGATGCCGTTTCCATCCCTCACGCAGCAGGCCCCAGCACCAAGAATAGTCGCAGATAGATAATGTCACTACCGCTGTTAGAGCTCAAAGCGCTAACATCAAGCCGCCAGATTCACAAAAAATTCGTAATTTCAAGCCACAAAAACCACTCTGAGAAATGATAGATAAAAGAGTTTCCAATGCAACCGAAGCCATCAAAGGCATCACCGACGGCATGACCCTGATTGTCGGCGGTTTCGGGTTGTGCGGTATTCCCGAAAACAGTATTGCCGCTTTGGTTGACAGCAATGTCACCGACCTGACCTGTATTTCCAACAATGCCGGTGTCGATGATTTTGGTCTGGGCCTGCTGTTACAGAAGAAACAAATTAAGAAAATGATTGCCTCCTACGTCGGCGAAAATGCCGAGTTCGAGCGGCAGATGCTTTCCGGTGAGCTGGAGGTAGAACTTACACCGCAGGGAACCCTGGCAGAGAAATGCCGCGCGGCTCAACACGGAATCCCCGCGTTCTACACACCGGCAGGCTATGGGACCGAAGTTGCGGAAGGAAAAGAAAGCCGGGAGTTCAAAGGTAAAATGCATATTCTGGAACACGCTTTTCAGGCAGATTTCTCAATCGTGAAAGCCTGGAAGGGTGATCACGCCGGAAATCTTGTCTTTCGCGGAACTGCGCGCAACTTCAATGCGCCGATGGCAGGTGCCGGAAAAATCACCATTGCCGAAGTAGAGGAGCTGGTGGAACCAGCTGAACTGGACCCGAACGAAATTCATATACCGGGCATTATGGTACAGCGTATTTTCCAGGGAGAAAAATTTGAAAAAAGAATAGAGCAGCGCACCGTTCGTCCGCGCCCTGCTGAAAATAACCAGTAACCCATTCCGGTGGCTGCGGCAGCAGCCTTTAAAAATATACTTTTAGCTATGCTTACAAAACAACAAATCGCCCAGCGTATTTCGAAGGAAGTGAAAGATGGGTATTACGTTAACCTCGGAATCGGGATTCCAACACTCGTGGCCAATTTCGTTCCTGATGATATTTCAGTAGAATTTCAAAGTGAAAACGGTGTGCTCGGTATGGGCCCTTTTCCTTATGAAGGAGACGAAGATCCGGACCTGATTAATGCCGGAAAGCAAACCATTACGACTTTACCTGGCGCTTCCTTTTTTGATTCTGCTTTTAGTTTCGGGATGATTAGGAGCCAAAAGGTGGATCTCACCATTCTTGGCGCCATGGAGGTTTCTGAAAACGGTGACATCGCCAACTGGAAAATTCCGGGCAAAATGGTGAAAGGAATGGGCGGTGCCATGGATCTGGTCGCTTCGGCTGAGAATATTATCGTTGCAATGATGCATGTGAATAAAGCCGGAGAAAGTAAAATCCTGAAGCGTTGTACATTGCCGCTAACCGGTGTAGGCTGTGTGAAAAAAGTGGTTACAGAACTGGCCGTGCTGGAGGTGACGCCGAAAGGCTTTCGCTTGCTGGAGCGCGCTCCCGGTGTTACGGTGGAGGAGATCATCAAAGCCACAGAAGCGGAACTTATTATCTATGGAGATATTCCGGAAATGAAATTTTAACAAAGTAAAGTACGTGATGTCTTCTTACAAAATATCGAAAGAACCCTTCATTGTTCCGACGACAGACGGTAAACTTATTCAGGAAATCTGGGGAAATTCCAATGATAACGCTTCCGTTTCCATCGCGCATATGGTGGCACCACCACAATGGTCGGAACCGTTTCAAACACCGGAATTCGAGGAATACACCTACATCCTCCGTGGTCGGAAGCAGTTTGAAATCGAAGGGGAAACAATTTTATTGAAAGCCGGTGAAAGCATCCGGTTGCAACCGGGCGTTCGCGTGCGCTACAGCAATCCGTATGACGAGGAGTGTGAATATATTTCCGTGTGCCGCCCGGCCTTTTCACCGGAGCTGGTGAACAGGGAAGAAGCGTAAATCAGCCTACCATTCCCACGGCCGGAAAAGATATTTTCCATCGGTAAAATCTGCAACAATATGCTGCAGACCATTGCTTAAAATAATTTCTTCCGCTTGCAGTACCGAATTGTACCGGGCTGTTTGTTCAAAAACGGTGGGAGTTAATTTAATATGGGGCGCTTTGCATTCCACCAGGATTTTAGGCTGCGTTTTTTCGGTGACCAGCAGGTCGATTCGCTTGGTTGTGCCGTTGAGCTCAATCTTCTTTTCCAACAAAAGTGCGGAGAGATTTCTCTTTTTTGTAAAATGAAAATAATGCAGCCAGTGCTGCCGTACCCACTCCTCGGGCGTCAGCTGAAGCCAGGCGCGCCGCGCCGTGTCATGAATAAAAAACTTACCTTTGTCTGCCCTGATTTCCCAGTGATAGGTTTCATTAAAATTCAGTTGTGGCAGGTCCATTTGTATGAAAGAATTAAGTTCAGTCCTCAAAAATATTAAAAATAAAGAGCTTCAGCCGTTTTATTTTTTTCATGGCGAAGAACCCTATTTTATCGATGTAGCGGTAAAGGCTTTTGAAAATGAAGTACTGACTGAAGATGAAAAAGCGTTTAACCAGACGGTGGTGTACGGCAAGGATACGTCCTACGGCGACATTCTTTCGCTGGCGCGGCAATACCCGATGATGGGAGATCTGCAGGTAATTATTGTGAAGGAAGCGCAGGATCTGAACGGCACATCGGATGATTTTAAAGCATTAAAAATGTACGCTGAAAATCCGGTTCCTTCCACTTTGCTGGTCATCGCACATAAACACAAGAAAATCGACGCGCGCAAAGCCACCTTCCTTTCGGTATTGTCCAAAAAAAATGCGGTGTTCACCAGCACAAAGATGCGCGATTACGAGGTGGCTGTCTGGATTAGCAAAAGGATCACCTCCTTACAGCTTTCTGCGACACCGGCCATTGCACCGCTGCTGGCTCAGTATCTCGGCACAGATTTGTCTCGTATTGATAATGAACTGCAAAAATTAAAGCTCATCCTGAAGCCCGGCGAACAGCTGGACGAAAAGGTGGTGGAAACCCATATTGGCATCAGCAAGGATTTTAATGTTTTTGAACTTATTAATGCCTTAAGTACCAGGAATGCGGCCGCTGCTTTTAAAATTGCGCATTATATCGGAAAGTCCCCGAAGAATAATCCCTTCGTGATGATGATGACCAATATTTATAATTTCTTTTCGAACCTGATCATTTTTCATACGATGCCCGGCAGCTCAAAGGATGAATTAGCAGCAGCAATGAGCGTAAATCCTTATTTTGTAAAGGATTATGCTGCCGCCGCCCGGTTATTTAACCTTAAGCATTGTACCCGCGTAATTTCTGTTTTGAGAGAAATGGATTTAAAGTCCAAAGGCTTAGGTGCAGTCAATATGACCGAACCGGAACTGCTGAAAGAACTGGTATATAAAATTATAAATGTTCATCAGTATAAAGTAAAAACCTGATTTAATTTTGTTTTATAGAAGTACTAACTACTGGAATTCTACTGCGGCAGCATCAGCAGTATTGACAAAATTAATGGCTTTCATAGCCTTAAAGCCAAAATAAATCACGATTTTTGACAACTTAATTGCAATAACAGAATAAACGTAATGGAAGAAAATATTTTAGACTGTGTGATTGTGGGTTCGGGACCCTCTGGTTTTACTGCTGCGATCTATGCAGCGCGTGCAGACCTGAAACCGGAACTGTACACAGGGCTGGAGCCGGGCGGACAATTGACTACGACCACCGAAGTAGATAACTTTCCGGGGTATGCCGAGGGAGTGACTGGTCCGCAAATGATGATGGATATGCAGAAGCAGGCCGAGCGTTTTGATACAAAGATTCATTATGAACTCATCACCAAAGCGGAATTTGCAACGGAGCCGGGCGCCATTCACAAACTGTGGGCCGGCGAAAAAGAAATTCAGGCGCGTACTGTCATTATCTCCACAGGTGCCACTGCGAAATATCTCGGCCTAGAAGATGAGAAAAAATATATGGGCGGCGGGGTTTCTGCCTGTGCAACCTGCGACGGATTTTTCTATAAAGGGAAAGATGTAATCGTTGTTGGCGGTGGCGATACGGCTGCCGAAGAAGCCACTTATCTTGCAAAACTTTGCCGCAAAGTGACCATGCTGGTGCGCAAAGATCATTTCCGCGCCTCGAAAGCGATGATTCACCGTGTTAACAGCACACCGAATATCGAAGTCAAATATCACCATGAGCTAATCGGCATCGAGGGAGAAAATTTCCTGGTGGAAAGAGGCATAGTTATTAATAACCAGACGCAGGAAGTTTCCAAAATCGACGTGGAAGGAATTTTCATTGCAATTGGACATAAGCCAAATACGGAAGTATTTGCCGGTCAGATTAACCTGGATGAAAACGGCTACATCAATACCTTGCCGGACAGCAGCAAGACCAACCTGCCAGGTGTCTTTGCAGCAGGGGATGTTCAGGACAGCCATTACCGACAGGCGATCACCGCAGCAGGCAGTGGTTGTATGGCGGCAATGGATGCTGAGAAATACTTGGGCGAATTGCAGGGATAAAACTTATTTTATATACGATAAACTCCTGTTTTGCAGGAGTTTTTTTATTTTTAAGAAATGAAAACAGCATTTTTAATATTTCTCGGCGGCGGGATTGGCAGTGTGTTTCGGTATTATATTTCGTCGCTCACGCACAAATTGTTGCCGGTGGGTAATTTTCCGCTAGGTACTTTTGTCGTGAATATCGTAGGTTGTTTTCTGATCGGTGCACTGACTACTGTTTATCTGCGTACCGACAATTCATTAAAGTTTCTTTTCATCACCGGCTTTTGCGGAGGGTTTACGACCTTTTCAACATTCTCTGCCGAGAATGTCACTTTATATCAGGAAGGGAATTATATCACCTTATTTATTTATATAATCTTAAGCATTCTGGCGGGAATTGCAGCGGTGAGCGCAGGTTTGTACGGTGTGCGTGCATAATTTTAGCTTTGAGAATGAACAGCTTAGTATAAATCGGCGAAATTCATTTGCAGCGTAGAAAAAACCTTTCTATATTTGCACCACTGAAAACAAGAAATTGTTTTTAGGAGAGATGGCAGAGTGGTCGATTGCGGTAGTCTTGAAAACTATTGACTGTAACAGGTCCGGGGGTTCGAATCCCTCTCTCTCCGCTGATAAAGCCACAACGAAAATGTTGTGGTTTTTTTGTGGTTTGTAGTCATTCACACAATGTATCTAAATTTGAAAAGCCCTGAAAATTATAAGCCATAAGTAAATGGTGTGTTTTTTTTGATTCGTAATCATTGACAGATTGAATTCACGTGCATTCAAAAAGTCCTGAAAACTTTGGTCCTGCATCATGTCGGAAGTCCGGCAGGCAATGCATCCTCTTTCTCCGCTCAAGTACTGTAAATCGGCTTTTCCTTAAGTTTTCATTTTAAGATATTAATCAATAAGGTGCTAACTGTATTATTGCTTAATTTTTTCTTTTGTTATAGCACGATCGACATTTCTTTAAAAGTAGTTTGTCCTACTGGTATTAGCTGAATGAATTTCGCTTAAGCGGTATTTGAGAAGAATCAAACGTATGTGTTTTTATTCAAGCTGTAATAATTTATGCACATAAAAATACGCTGGCTCACTCTTTATAAACTAGTTAAATTTCAAAATAAAAATCAAATAAATTTTTTTTCTTTTTATCTGGTGTCTTTACGTGTTTTTACAAATAAAAGAAAGGGTGGTAATAATCATTTTAGCATTAAATTATAATTAAAGTTACTAATAGGATAACCAAATCACTTTATGGATGTTAATAAATTGTTAAATGCAGCGCGATTTCGTATTTAATATTGTGCTCGGCATATCATTTGTTGCAATATTTCTCAGTTACTTATTCTTATGCTAGCAAAGAGAATTAGTACTTAATTAAATACCAACCAAAAACAATTTATTACTATGAACCACAACAGATCGAACGATTCTCGTTCAGGAAATTCAAGATCTCAATCGCATCACAATGACTACGACAGAAGCGGAAGTCATCAAAATGAATATAGCAACGAGTACGGCAACCAGAGCCGCGGCTATAATGATAACTATGATAACGATTATGATAATTACGGTTCCCGTGGAGAGTACGGTTCGCAAAGCGGACAGGGGTCTTACGGGAATTCTTCGTCACATATGAACCGTGATTACCACAACGGAGGCTCTTCAAACAGCGGCCGTGGCAGTTATGACGATAACTATGATAATTACGGAAACCGTGGCCGCGGAAGCTACGGCAGCGGTTCCATGCATGGTGGCTCCAGCAACCAAAACAGCTACGGTTCCGAAAACTACGGAAGCTATGATGATAACTACGGTGACCACTCCGGCAGTTCCCGAATGGGTAGATCAGCCAGCCGTTCCGGTTATTTTTCCGGAAGAGGTTCCGGTGATCTGAGAAGTCAGGGCGGCCGGTATAATGATGAAAGTAATTACGGCAACCAGGAGCACCCCGGACAGTACGGAGGTTCTGACGAGTACAATAGAAGAGGCAATTACGGAAGTTCCAACAATTATGGCAGCTCCCGCGGATATGGAAGTTCTGATGATTACGGAAACAGTGGTCGTTACGGGAACTCCGGCCGCTATGAAAATTCCGGCCGATATGGAAGTTCTGGAAATTATGGATCAGAGCATGATTCCGATAACTACGGTTCCATGAATTCAGGAGGCCGCTCTTCCGGTAGAGGAGGGTACGGCGGACATTCCGACTCGTACTCATCCGGCCGCGGAAGTTCCTATGATGATTACTCGTCCGGCAGCGACCGCTATTCTTCCGGCCGTTCCTCTCAGGGAAATTACGGTACGCATGACAGCAGCTATGGCTCAGAAGCATATGGTTCCCAAAGAACCAATAACGACCGTACCCACGGCTCCGGCCAGGGATATGGTGGCTCCATGGGCGATCACAGGAGTTCATCACGCATGGGGAATTCATCTTCGCACAACAGTGGAAGATCATCCCGGACAGGTTTCGGTGGCAGAAGCAGGAATGACTAATGTCCGTTAACCATTACAATGAAAGGAGGCGGAAGTCTCCTTTTTAGTCTAATTTTTAAATTATAAAATCATGCAGGAAACCACAAAAGATAAAGCCGGAAACACGGCTGCTGAGCACAGCTCAAAAAGAGGTGCAAAAAACGCCAAACAGGACAGCAAATCCGGTAATTCCAATAATCCCCAACAGGAGAACAACGCTCAGGAGAACACGAATACAGATTCACAAAAAAATGACCAAATCCGTTCTAAAAAACCCCTGAAGAAATTCTTCATCGATGCGTTGAAAGATATGTATTACGCTGAAAATGCGATTTCCGAAGCGCTGCCCAAAATGCGGGAAGCAGCCACCACCGAAGAATTGCAGGACGCTTTCGAAGAACATGAATGGGTCACTAAGAAGCAAATTTCCAGATTGGAGAAAGTATTTAAATGCATAGGTGAACAGGCGGAGAAAAAAGAATGCAAAGCTATTAAAGGCCTCCTTGAAGAAGGTCAGGAAATCATGAAATCAACACCGGAAGGGTCGATGACCCGGGACGCAGCACTCATTATCGCAGCACAGAAGGTCGAACATTATGAAATTGCAACGTATGGCAGCCTGGTGCAGCTGGCCCTGACACTGGATGAGCAAAAAGCAGCCGGACTTCTGGAAGACAGTTTGCACGAAGAGGAAGATACCGACCATCATTTAACAGATATTGCGGAATCTTACATCAATTTCGAGGCAGAAGAAGAAAGCAACTAATTTTCTTTTTCTCATATGAAATTTAATCTTATCTGGAAGACTGCTGTTTAAAGGCAGTCTTTTATTGTGAATTACAGCAACTTTTTAATCAGACAATTCGAATTATCCGTAAATATTTAACATTAAAGCCCGATGGTGCGAAATTATTATCGCTTTTACGGCATTATGCAATACGTGGTACACTGTTTGATACAGCATTTCAAGTTGCAAACTGCCTGTGGATCGTACTTTTGCCGGCGTCTGTAATATTCTATACACTGTTATTTTCGATTAAAGGGCGATGTAAGTAGTCAGGATTTTTAATAAATAAATCCCGATACCATATACATGGAAAAAAGTCACATTAGCAAAAAAAAATAAATATGAAAACATCAACATTAAAAAAGCAGAACAATCATGAGTATGACATGATTGTGTTTTGCCATCTCCGTTGGGACTTTGTGTATCAGCGGCCGCAGCATCTGATCAGCCGCATGTCCGAGGAATATCGCGTACTGGTCGTGGAAGAGCCTGTGGGAGCCGGTGAGAACGGTAAAGGAAATTTTGAGGTTACGGAAATCAATCCGCAGCTGCATATTCTTCGTCCGCAGATCAACCATTTGGATGAACTCGGGCCTTACCTTAAAAAACATTTAAAAACCAGAAGTTATTTCATGGGCTGGTTCTATTCTGCTGCCTTTGTGACGGTGCTGGATTCGCTTGATTTCGAAACCGTTGTGTATGACTGCATGGATGAACTTTCCTTGTTCAAAGGCGCTTCGCCAACGCTCATCGCGCAGGAGGAAAGACTGCTTTCCGCCGCTGATGTCGTGTACACAGGCGGTAAATCTTTATATGAATCCAAAAAACAAAAACATCATAACGTATTTTGTTTCCCAAGTTCAGTGGATGTGAAACACTTTGCCAGCCCGAAAACTACCGCCCGACCTGCAGATATTGCGGATTTACCGGGAAAAATTGTTGGTTACTATGGCGTTATCGATGAAAGAATCGATCTGGACTTACTTGCAGAAACGGCGAAACTTGCGCCTGATACTTCCTTTGTCATGATCGGTCCTATCTGTAAAATTGAAGAAGCCGACCTGCCGCGTGCAAAAAACATTCATTATTTAGGAATGAAATCCTACGAAGAACTGCCGGTGTACCTTCAGCACTTTGACATCGCCATGATGCCTTTCGCCCTGAACGATGCAACAAAATATATAAGTCCGACCAAGACTTTGGAATACATGGCGGCCGGTAAACCAATTATTTCTACTAAAATTAAAGATGTGGTACGTGATTACAGATCTTGTATTTCCCTGGTCGATAATGCAGAAGCCTTTGCTGCAGCCGTGCAGGCACCACAACAAAACTTTGAAAAGCAATACGAAGATATTTTAGAAAAAACTTCGTGGGATACCACTGCGGAAAAAATGCGTTTAATTATTAAAAAGATGATTGCATGAAGAAAGCAGATATCCTGATTATTGGTGCCGGTATTTCCGGTGCGACGCTGGCGGAGCGATATGCTTCTATCGGTAAAAAAGTAGTAATCTTAGAAAAGCGTGATCACATTGCGGGCAACTGCTATGATTATTATGATGAAAATGGGATTCTTACCTCGAAATACGGCGCACACCTGTTCCATACCAATGATAAAGAAGTGTGGGAATACGTAAATCGTTTCGGTGAATGGTATCCTTGGGAACACCGTGTTATTGCGCGTGTTGATGATAAAACAGTTCCGATTCCGGTAAATATTACCACCGTAAATACACTCTTTGATGAAAATATACAGAACGAAGAGGAAATGCAGCAGTGGCTCGCGGAAAACCGTATTCCTTTCGATCCGGCGACCAATGGCGAGGAAGCCGTTCTCAACAGAGTAGGACCGGTGCTGTATGAAAAGATGTTTAAACATTATACCAAAAAACAATGGGACAAATACCCGGCGGAACTGCATGCTTCTGTATTGGAAAGGATTCCCGTGCGACAGAATTATGACGACCGTTATTTCTCGGATGAATTCCAGGCGCTGCCAAAAGGCGGGTACACCAAAATCTTTGAAAAGATGCTGGATCATCCCAATATCACAGTGATGCTGAACACCGACTATTTCGATGTTAAAGATCAGTTCGAAGGGTACGAAAAACTTTTTTATACAGGGCCGATCGACCGCTTTTTTGAGTTTGAACAAAAACTGAATGAGAAACTGGAATACCGCTCAATTAATTTTGTGACCGAGCAGGTAGATCAGGAATATTATCAGGAAAATTCAGTGGTAAATTATCCGGGCAATGAAGTTGATTTCACCAGAATTGTGGAGTATAAACATTTCGGTAATCAAAAGTCGGACAAAACCAGCATCGTGAAGGAATTTACCGTGGACCACGGCGATCCGTATTATCCGGTTCCGAACGAGAAGAATCAGAAAATTTACGAACAGTACAAAGCGGAAGCGGATAAACTGGAAGACGTGTATTTTGTGGGCCGTTTGGCAAACTACAAATATTTTAATATGGACCAGGCATTTGCGAATGCGCTGCAATTATTTAAAGAACTGGAAGTTGCAAAATTACAACCATCATGAGAAAACAACCTTTCTTCCGGAGTTATTTCATGGGAGGATTTGAATGTGCAGATCACATAAACCGGCACGGGAACCGCGTTAATCTTTTAAACGAAACGCAACATGATATCCGTGCAGAAAAGGACTACCGCCTGATGGCGGATCTGGGGATTTTCACCGTTCGCGAAGGCATCTGCTGGAGCGCGGTGGAAACCGCTCCCGGCGTTTTTGATTTTTCAGAAGTTTTAAACAGAATGCGCGCTGCTGAGAAAACAGGCATGCAGGTTATGTGGGACCTGATTCATTTCGGATATCCGGACGGTTTGTTTCCGACACATCCGCAATTTGAAACAAGGTTTATGCAGCTCTGCCGCGCCTTTGCTGAATATTATAAAGAACACAGTCGTCAGCCGTTGTACGTGGTGCCGTGTAATGAAATCAGCTTTCTCTCCTGGCTTTCAGGGGACGATCGCGGAACGGTGCCTTTTACACATCATAACGGCTGGGACATTAAATATCATTTATGCAAAGCGGTGATCCGCGGCATTGAAGTACTAAAAGAAACAGATCCGGAGTGTACCATTGTGATGGTAGAACCGCTGATTCACATTCATCCAACGGAAACCTGCCTGCCCGATGATCTTCAGCGCAGAAATCAGTATCAGTTTGAAGCTATGGATATCATCGGCGGACGCATGTGTCCGGAATTAGGAGGGAAGGAAGCATATCTGGAAGTTCTTGGTTTTAATTATTACTGGAACTGCCAGTGGCGTGGCGAGGCCGACAGTTTATGCTGGCCCGATGTGGAAAATTGCCGTACACCTTTTCACGAAATTTTGTACCAGGCCTACCAACGCTATGAGAAGCCGGTCTTTCTTTCCGAAACCGGACATTTCGGAGAAGGACGTGTGCAATGGCTCGAAGAAATTACCGAGCAATGCCTGATTGCGCAGGATCGCGGTGTAGACTTCCACGGTATCTGCATCTATCCGGTGACCGACCGGCCGGATTGGGATGACCTGAGTGTCTACAGCCGTTGCGGACTGTATGACCTTGATGAAAATAAAAACAGGATTCCCGAAGTTTCTTATTTGGAATCACTGCGGCAACAGCAGTTAAAAGTAGAAGAAACGCTCGTCATCTGACGGAAACACCACACTAAAAAAATATAAATTATGGAAAACTGTAACAAAAAAAAGATAGGCATTACCTTTAGCTGTTTTGATTTGCTGCATGCCGGACACATCCGGATGCTGGCAGAAGCAAAGGCACAATGCGATTACCTGATCGTTGGCCTGCAAACAGATCCGACCATTGACCGGCCGGAAAAAAATAAACCGACCCAAACGGTGGTAGAACGCTACATTCAGCTGGAAGCTTGCAAGTATGTGGATGAAATTGTACCTTATACTACTGAGCAGGATCTGGAAGATATCTTAAAATTATATCAGATTGATGTGCGCATCATTGGCGATGAATACAAAGATGATAATTTCACCGGCCGCGAATTCTGTGAGGAAAAAAATATTGCCCTGCATTATAACGAGCGCAACCATCGCTTCTCCAGTTCCGGACTGCGGCGCACCGTGTACGAGATGGAACACGAAAAACTGAAAAATGCTACAGAAGAAAAAGGAATGATGCGAAAGCTCGCTAAAAATTAAATAACGTGTCTTGCCATTGGGCAGGACATTTTTTTTGATTAAAATATTGATTACCTGATTCTAATATGAAAAGTTTCTTCGTGAAAACAGTTTGTCGTTAACCTTTCTGGGTTTATTTCTCATAACCATTTTCGAACAGATTTATTTCGGATTGCAGGAGTATAATAAAGACTTAGACGAGTGGGGTGGGCAGGCGGTAATCTGGAAAGAATATCTTTCTTCAGGTCATTTCTATGAGGCTACCTTTGAAAACTGGGAGAGCGAATTCCTGCAGATGGCTTTATTGGTCTGGCTGACTATTTTCCTGCGGCAAAAAGGCTCCTCTGAATCCAAGAAAATTGATGAAGACATTGATGTGGACCGTGAACCTTCGCCGGGGAAGAGTGATGCGCCTTGGGCCGTGCGGCGTGGCGGGATGTGGCCGAAAATGTATAACCAATCACCGACTATAACTTTATTTATACTGTTTATCCTTTCCTTTATTCTGCACGTTTACGGAAGTTTAAAAGACACCAATACTGAAAACAAACTCCGCGGACAGCCACTGGAAACGTGGCAGGAATATCTGACGGACTCGCGGCTCTGGTTTGAATCTTTGCAGAACTGGCAGAGTGAATTTCTGTCGGTGTTTGCAATTATAGTGTTTATCCATATTCCTCAGGCAAAAAGGTTCCTCGCAGTCCAAGCCGGTAGATGCACCGGATTCCCAAACCGGCGATTAGCAAAATGGCACGATAAACGCTTATAGCTTATCTTTAAAAATAATAAATGAACGAGGAAATACTGGGCCTGATTGCCGGTGCGCTCACGTCGGTAGCCATGCTGCCGCAGCTGATTAAAGTCTTAAAAGAAAAAGATGTGCAGGATATTTCACTACTGATGATTCTGGTATTGATTACCGGATTGTCATTATGGGTCTGGTATGGTTTCCTGCAGGATGAATTGCCCATTATCTTATCAAATGCCTTTGCAGTGCTCGTCAATCTAGCACTTTTGGTATCTTATTTCAGATTTAAAGAAAAATAACCGGCTGCAGTTCCGGTTATTTTGTTTTTATACGTCTACTTTAGGGCTGGCCGGTCAAACACCTTTGCATCATTTTTAATCCAGCTGATACTTTATTTAAACTCAAGAAATCCTTTTAATTTATCATTAAACTAAGAGCCTAATATTATTTTATCTTGAGAAGTCCAAGCTAATCCGACCTAAACAAAAAGGTTCTTACTTTACTTTAGCTTTTTTAATGTCATCTATTTCACGCTTCAGGCTCAGGAACATATCTTTCACTGTCATCATATCCAGTGTTTCGGTTTCAAACTCAGAAGTATTGATTCCGCAGGCAAATTCCCAGATTTCCAAGATATCAGATAACCGGATTTCATATGGCGGATACAACGGATTATCTGAACTTACGCGCAAATGCCGGGAAGCTTTCTGCTGCAATCTTTTATAGACAATGCCTTCATTTTGGGTAATGAATACGTATGTTTTTCCTTGTTTTAATTCGGTGAGTTCTTCCACATACTTACCCACAATAAAAGTCCCTTCGGAAAATGGCGGCATAGAATCTCCGCTGGCCGGAAAAGCACGAAACTTTCCGTTTCTCAGAAAGGGGAGCGACAGGGTTTGTAATCCCTCAATGTATCCGGGGTCGCTGTATCCCTGCAGATATCCCATCTTGGCCTTGGCCGGAATAATTTCAATTTTATTTTCTCCTTTTTCATCCACTGCGATGGGGAGCACCACCCGGTTGTCCGGCAGCTGCATCATTTTTTCGTGTGAATATTTTCTTAAATCCACGCTGACCAGTAAATCAATACTGACACGATAGTGTTTGGAAATGCGCAACAGGATTTCAATCGGCGGTTCGCTGGAGCCGTCTTCATACTTGGCATAGCGCCCGCGGGTGATGAGCAGTTCATCGGCAATCTTCTGCTGAGAGGCCTTCTGCAGGGCCCTCAGGTAGCGCATATTTTCGGAGAGAACAGACATTGGTATAAATTATAGCAACAAACATACGAAAAATTGATACAAATCCTATTAGCTTTGTCCACATGGAACGTGCAATTGTACATATGGATTTGGACACCTTTTTTGTTTCCTGTGAACGCAGGGAACATTCGGAGCTGGCCGGCATTCCGGTAATCATTGGTGGCGGCGATCGTGGGGTGGTGGCTTCCTGTTCTTATGAAGCACGCCGGTTTGGGGTGCGCTCCGCAATGCCGGTCAAGATGGCGCTGAGGCTTTGTCCCGAAGCCCGGGTAGTGCGCGGAGATTACGAGCGGTATTCCAAATATTCACAGGAAGTGACCGAAGTGATCCGCGAGAAAGTGCCCGTACTGGAAAAAGCCAGTATTGATGAATTTTATCTGGATCTTTCCGGGATGGATCGCTTCTTCGGTTGTTACCAATGGACACAGGAAATTGCAGAGGCAGTTACGCACCATACCGGCCTGCCCATCAGTTTCGCTTTGTCCACCAATAAAACCGTGTCCAAAATCGGAACCGGTGAAGCCAAGCCAAAAGGCCGGCTGGAGATTCCTTCGCTGGAAGTGCAGCCTTTCCTGAACCCTTTGTCTGTGCGAAAAATTCCGATGGTGGGCGATGTTACTTTTCAGTTGCTGTCGCGGGTAGGCATCCGTACGATTGAAACACTGTCGGCTATGCCGGTGCTGATCCTGCAGCAGATGCTGGGAAAAAACGGCGAAGAACTCTGGAGAAAAGCCAACGGTATCGATTTATCGCCGGTGGTGCCTTACTCGGAACGGAAGTCTATTTCCACCGAGCACACTTTTACCAATGATACGATTGATGTTTTTGAGGTGAAAAGAATTCTTTCCGGCATGGCAGAAACATTGGCGTATCAGCTGCGGCGGGAAAAATGGCTGACTTCCACGGTAGCTGTGAAAATACGTTATGCCAATTTCGATACTGAAACCAAACAGGCAAAAACAGCCTACACCTCACTGGACCACACTTTATCCAAAACTGCGCTGGACCTTTTCGACAAGATTTATAAAAGAAGAATGCGCCTGCGGTTGGTAGGTCTTCGCTTTACCAATCTGGTGCACGGAACCTATCAGATGAATCTGTTTGAAGATACCGAAGAGCTCATTAACCTCTATCAGGCAATGGACCGCATCAAAAACCGATTTGGCAAACACGTGGTCGGCCGTGCCGGTGGTTACGAATTTCTGTCTGGCGATAAGCGAACCAAAAAAGCCTGGAGTAAAATTGATGAAATTATTAAATGAAAAAAATATTTTGATATGAAAAATGTACCCAATCTAAGCACCATGTACCGCCCCTGGCAAAATCAAATCAAATCACAACTGGCTCTGGAGCCGCTGGGTGAGCATGGCAATAATTCGTTTGCTGTACACCTTGAGGTCCCGGCAACAGATTTCCAGCTCGTCGGCGGTCAGCATTCCCAGGGTCATGCCTACCAGCGTATTCCGCAGCGCGGTGTCTTTCTGAAGGCTGTTTTCCACGAAGCGGTGTTTTTTCTCGGTGGAAAGTGCGAGGAATTCCTGCTCGTGGCGGGTTGCATACGCCAGGAAAAAAGTCAGGTACAGGTCATGCTGAAGTTTAAGCACCGGGCGTAACACCTGGTCCTGAAAGTTTTCAGTTTCGGAAGCGGCTTCCGGAAGCGGAAGTACCGACCTCAGGTCTTTTCTGTTCATTTTTATTTTTAATAAAGATAAGGTGACGTACATCGAAGTGTGCACAAATATAAGAGATGAGGAAAATATAACCGGATTTTTTATTATAATTAAAAGAAACAAAACTCCGTACAGCTAAAAGTTCAAAAACGTACTCAGAATGAAACCATTACTATTTCTTACATTTGATTTATGAAAATTCTACATACCGCTGACTGGCATTTGGGAAAACGCCTTGACCGTTTTCACCGTCTGGAGGAGCAGATACAGGTTATGGCGGAAATTACAGAAATCGCCGACCGTGAGCAGGTAGATATGGTGCTGATTGCGGGCGACCTGTTTGATAACTTTAATCCCGGCACGGAAGCCACGGATTTATTTTATAAAACCCTGAAGCAACTCTCAGCCAACGGAAAGCGCCCGGTTATTGCCATTGCCGGAAATCATGATTCACCTTCATTTATTAATGCGCCCAATCCGCTGGCGCGGGAGTGTGGCATTATCCTCATCGGTTCGCCGGCGGCTGTGGTGCAGCCTTTTGAGCTGGAACATTTCAGAATCAGCCGGACGGATGAAGGTTTTCTGGAACTGGAATTACATCACATAGAATTTCCTATACGGCTGCTTCATACCGCTTATGCGAATGAAACACGGCTGAAAGAATTTCTGGGAGAAGATAAAGAAACAGAACTGAACCGCGTGTTGGCCGAACGCTGGAAACACCTGGCGGAAACCTATTGTAACACAGATGGCATCAATCTGCTGATGACGCATTTATATATGAATAAAAAAGGGGAAACCCTGCTGGAAGAACCCGATGGGGAAAAACCAATCCGCATAGGTAATGCCGATATGATTTACAGCGAAAGCATTCCCGGACAAATACAATATACGGCGCTGGGCCATTTGCACGGACATAAAAACATCGGTTCGGCAGAACGGCCGGTCGTGTACGCTTCCTCTCCCTTATGTTACAGTTTCAGTGAGGCCGGACAGACAAAATATGTTTGCCTGATTACCGCAAAGCCAGCACAGCAGGCAGCCTACGAAAGAGTCGCTTTAACCACAGGGAAATCACTGCATCGCAAAACCTTTACTTCCACAGAAAAAGCGCTGGAGTGGCTCGGTCAAAATCCTGAATGTCTGGTGGAACTTACTTTGGAAAGCGACAATTTCCTGCCGGCGGCAGACCGTAAGCGGCTGTATGAAACCCATTCCGGGATTGTGCACCTGATCCCCAAAGTTCGGCACAGTGCCACCGCAGAAACTTCTGCAGTAAATATAGACCTGAATCAGGAGCTGCTGCCTCTTTTCAAAGACTTTTTCAAACACAAAAACGGCGGCCAGGAACCCAATGAGGAACTGGTGCAGCTGTTCAACGAAATTATAAATCCCTGACGAGCACATGATTCCGCTTCAGTTAACCATAGAAGGGCTGTATTCCTATCAGCACAGGCAAACCATTGATTTTACCCAACTTACCGCCGCCGGACTGTTCGGCATTTTTGGCGGCGTAGGTTCCGGGAAATCCTCCATTCTGGAAGCTATTTCGTATGTATTATACGGCGAGACCGAGCGTATGAACGGCCGCGAAAACCGCACTTATAATATGATGAATCTTAAATCATCGCGGTCTTACATCGAACTGGATTTTCTGAATTTTGAAGATAATAAGTTCCGGGCTACGCGCGAATTCCGGCGGAACTCCAAAAATTTCGAAGACGTGCGTACGCCGTCAGTGATGTTATACCAATGGAAAAATGACGGCTGGGAACCATTGGAGAGCAGCAGGGTTGATGACATTATCGGTTTGTCTTATGCCAACTTCAAGCGTACGACGATTATTCCGCAGGGTCAGTTTAAAGAGTTTCTGGAACTGGGCGGAAAAGACCGCACCACGATGATGATGGAAATCTTCGATCTGCAGCGGTTCGATTTACAGCAGAAAACAGCCTCATTGCAGTCTGCCAACCGAACTGTGCTCGATCAGCTTGCCGGTGAACTGAAAGGCTTTGAAGAAGTAAATGCAGAGCAAATTGCTACTTTAAAAACAGAATTAGAGACATTTCAGCAGGTTCTTGCTGAAGCTGAAAAAAAACATCAGACGGCGCAACAGGAATTTCAGCAGTATCAGAATATAAAAGCTGACTTTGAAACTTTAATCCAGAAAAGAAATCGCTGGAATACTTTACAGCAAAAGCAACCGTATTTTAAACAACTTGAAGAAGCAACCGAAGTTTATGATGGTTTACAGCGAACTTTTTCATCCTTACTTCAGCAGCGCGATAAAACGTCGGTTGCCTGCAAATCCAAAGAAAAAGAACGCGCCGACAAGGAAACGAAAGCAACTCATTTAACAGCACAGCTTCACCAGGTACAGGAACATATCAAGACTTTGAAACCTGAATATGACCAGCTGGAACTGATGAAGATGAAAAGCGCTGATTTAGCTTTGCTGCTTCAGATAAAAGAAAAAACAGCCGCCACTGCTACACTGAAAGAAAGGACAGCGAAGGGTCAAAAACACATCAAAGATTTAGAGGCTGAGAAAGACAGGAAAAAGACGGAATTGGATTCAGTCCGGGCAGCAATCGCCCAGCTGCAGGAAGAACAGCTGGATCCTACCGTGCTGCTGGCTGCACAGAATTGGTTTTCCACTCAGAAAAACCTGGA
Organism: Chryseobacterium salipaludis; assembly: GCF_022968825.1. Classification (GTDB taxonomy): domain Bacteria; phylum Bacteroidota; class Bacteroidia; order Flavobacteriales; family Weeksellaceae; genus Kaistella; species Kaistella salipaludis. The sequence goes on along the minus strand of NZ_JALHKS010000001.1, from coordinate 80,145 downwards.
AGAAACCCACCAGCAAATCCAAAAAAGCCAGGCAGAAGGCGAGCGGGAATTGCAGGTAATCATAGAAGAATTTAAAAAATTGAACTTTAATTCCGAGGAAGCTGAAGTTTACTTTCAGGAAGAACATGCACGGATTGATCAGCTGAAAAAACGGCTTATCGACAGGAAAAACGAACTACTGGTACAGCAGAAACTGGCACACTTTGCTGATGTCTTGCACGACGGTGCAGCGTGTCCGCTGTGTGGCTCTCAGGACCATCCCGAAATATTAGAGGCGAAACATGTTGATGCTGATTTGCTCGCTCTGCATACAGAGCTTTCGGGTCTTGATCAACAAGTGATTAATCTGCAGGAGTTGCGCAGACAGACAGACCGCCTGCTTGAAAAGCAGAAACTGATTCAGCAGCAGCTCAACGCTGAAAAAAGCAAAGCTGCAACGACTGAAAAGCAGATACAGCAGCATCTCGAAAATTTTAACTGGCCTCAGTTCCGCGCGGATGATATGAAGGGTTTTGAACAGAAGCGAAAAGAGGTGCTCGCACTAAATGAAATCATTAAAGAAAAAACCAACCAACTCGGGGAAACCCAGAAGGAGTTCGATGCGCTTTGCAGTAAAATGGAGCGGTATGCAAAATCCCTGGCTGATTTTCGTGTGGAAGAACATGCAGCAATTACTGCCGGCGAAATGCTGAAAAAGCAGTTGCAGCAGTTGGACTGGAACGCTTTCGAAAAAGTAGCGGTGGAAGAAATTACTGCGCAGCGCACGGCTTGTGACGAACATCTCAAATCGGTTTCGGAGAAATATGAAAAGCTGATGGCGCAAGAACAATCACTGGTTCCACTGGCGGCTACCGCAGCGGCAGAACTGGCAGATGCGAAGCGGCGTGTGCAGGAATTGCGTGATGAATCAAAGGAAACACATCTGGCGATTGAGGCAGCTTTGGTGCTGGAAAAATGTTCCTTGCCGGAAATTGAGCAGGTGCTCAAACAGGAAATGGACGTGACCGAAAACCGCAAGCAGATTCAGCAGTTCCGGATTGAAACAGAAGCCCTGCAGCATACCGTCCGTGACCTGGAAATAAAACTGAATGGAGTCGAATTTCATCCCGAAAAATTGCAACAGCTGGAAATGGATTTAAAGGATTGCCAGACAGAACTGGAGCATGCGCGGACGCGCTGTGTGCGTCATACTGCTGAAATTGACCTGCTGGAAAAGCAGTACAACCAAAAGATTGAGCTGCTCAAAGAGTTTGAAAAGATACAGCAGCGCGATGCAAATCTTCGCACGCTTAGCAATTTATTCAAGGGTTCTGGCTTTGTGCAGTATGCCGCCAGCATTTATCTGCGGCAGTTATGCGATATGGCAAATGTTCGTTTTCACCGGATGACGCGTAACCAGCTCAGCCTGGAACTGAATGACACGAATGATTTCGTGGTGGTGGATTATTTAAATGAAGGCAAAAGACGCAGTGTGAAAACCTTATCCGGCGGACAGGCATTTCAGGTATCGTTGAGCCTGGCGCTGGCACTCGCTGAAAGTGTATCGGCACAGGCAAAAGCAAAACAGAATTTCTTTTTTATCGATGAAGGTTTCGGAACCCAAGACGCTGAATCGGTGCACATTGTTTTTGAAACCCTTTCCAATCTTCAAAAGGAAAACCGGATTGTCGGCATTATTTCTCACGTGGAAGAACTGAAAGAAAAGATGCCAGTCGCCCTACACATTACAAAAGATACCGAAACGGGCAGCAGAATACAGCCGATGTAATTACTTAAAAGCAAATTGCTGCAGTTGCAGAAAGTCGGTCTGCTTATATATTCTGTTAATTTCGCCGTGTTCTAAAATCGCGATGTAGTCGCAGGTACGAAAAAGAGTTTCAATAATATGGGAGCTGATGATGATAGTTTTTTGTTGAGTTTTTAATTGTTCAATGATGGAATATAATAAATGCACAGCTTCATAATCCAATCCGTTGAACGGTTCATCCAAAATCATGAGCGGTTTATCCAGCAGCAAAGTGCCCATTAATGCCAGTTTTTTCTTCATCCCGGTCGAATATTGGTGGGCATATTTTTTCAATGGCAGCTGAAAGGTTTCCTGCAATTCTGAAATCTGGTTCTGGTCATTATTAAAATATCCGAGATATTCCTCACCGGTAATAAACGGATAGAAGTAACTCTCTGTTTCAAGATAGGCTATATCTTTTCGTTTTAATTTAAGGTCGTTAAAAGTGATACTCCCGTTAAAAAGATGATTGCCATACAGCGTTTCAAACAACGTAGTTTTACCGGCGCCGTTTCTGCCCAGCAGTCCTATAACTTGTCCAGCTTTAATCTGCAGATTTATTTTATTTAAAACTGCATTATCTTTAAAATGTACGGACAGTGATTCAATTTCCAACATAACCGGCAATATTTACTTTTGCTTTCTTACTATTATTTTTAATTACAAACAGAGCAGGAATAATTGTAATGCTTAGGAAAAGATGTTCGATGGCAACAGCGATAGAATGTTGATTTGTCTTTTTTGAGTGATGATATAATTTATATTTCCTGCTGATGGTTAATAGCAAATACATATTCATTACCAATATATAAAACAACAATGTTTCAAAACTTGCGGTGTGATTAATAATGAAAACTATATAGGCCGGCACGAGCAAGAGATTGTAAAGGAAAACATTGTGTTTGAGCTTTTCAATGAAGGTATATTTTTTAAAATATAACTGCAGCATTTCTTTCGGTTCATTTGGCTCAAAGATATACGAAACATACTCCAGTACGAAAAGTCCTGTAAAAATAAAAATTGCTTTGTGAAAGCCTGAGGCTATTACAATTCCATAAACAATAAAGAATAAAATAGTAGTGCGCCGCAGGAAACTTTTCCACTCAAACAATGGGTCCGGAATAATAGTCCAGCTGATTGGTAGAGAGAAAGTTTGCCTGGCTTTAATAAAAGGAAAAATTAATATTGGAATTAAGCATAATAACGTTTGAGAATGTAATTGATAATGTATATTAATCACTAGTGGCAATAAATACAGAATGGATGTTTCAAAAATAATAACCATCCACCAAATTGTCGGTAATACTTTTTTTAGAAACTTAATGTCTTTTCGGCTAAAATGAAAAGCGGTAACCAAAAAAAGCGACAGCATCGCCATCCATTCCTGTTGGGGCAGTTCGATGAAAATGAATAGAGCCAGCACAAATACAACCGGTACGCTGGCTCTTGGATTAAAATTCAATACCCGAAAAACCTGATTAACGCGAAAGATAAAATGATGCAGTAACTTGCTCATAAGAAATTTATTAATTGAACGGAATTGCTGTCAACAAAAATTACTTCACTTTTACGGCTTCGTACATACTTTCATTACCCAGGCGATCCACGGATTTCACGGCCACTGCGTTCAGCTTTTTACCGTTTTTGCTGGTTACGGTGTTTTCAATCAGTTGTTCCTGTGGCAAAATTTCAGTTTCCCAGCTGTCGCCGTATCGCTTGTAAAGCAGCCAGTTAAAAACTTTGGTTGGTTCTTTGGAACTCCAGCTGATTTTCACTGTACTGCCGTTGTTTTCTGCGTACAGCAAAGGCTTAGGTGCAGCGGTGGTTTTAATCCAGGTGGTCGCCGGCACCAGGGCTGGCGTGCGATAGGCGTTTTTAACCGCATTATACATCGCTGGACTGTTAGTAAAACCGGCAACACTGTAATGAATAACACCGCTGTTGTTTTTCAGCAGTGCGCGTGTGGTATTAATTTGTTTGATTATTTCCGCCGGACGGTCGGACACGCCATTTAAACCGACGGTATTCAGTCCGGGCCAAAGGTGACGGTTGACTTTATTTTCGCCGGCCCACCACTGCAGCAGGGCAGGGAAACTTTGCGGACCTTCGCTTTTCCAGTAAAGTTGTGGTGAAAAGTAATCGAGCCAGCCTTCATTCAGCCAAAGTCTAGCATCAGCATACAGTTCATCAAACTGAGAAGAGCCTTTGATGCCCGTAGGATAGCCCGGTTTCCAGATTCCAAACGGACTGATTCCAAAGCGCACTTCTTTGTTTACCTGCTTTATTTCATCGTGGATTCGCTTGATGAATTTATTTACGTTCGCACGGCGCCAGTCCGCCCTTGAAAGGTTTCCTCCTGTCTTTTTGTAAGCGTTCCAGGTTCGGTCGTCGGGAAAATCTTTTCCGCCATTGTACTCACGATACGGATAAAAATAATCATCAATATGAATAGCGTCCACATCATATCTTTTTACAATATCGCGGATGACTTCCGCGGCGTGGTTTTGTGTAACTTCATCCGAGGGGTCCATCCAGTACATTCCATTGCGCAGGCGGGAAATCTGCTGTGGCATCTTTTTAACGATGCTGGCATTGGTCACCGGGCCGCCGGTCGTGTGGTGCGCACGGTACGGATTCAGCCACGCATGCAATTCCATGCCGCGTTTGTGCGCTTCCGTAATCCAGAAGGCCAGCGGGTCATAAAACGGCGCCGGTGCTTTGCCGAGCGTTCCGGTGAGATAATAAGACCAGGGTTCGAGTGAACTGTTGTACATGGCATCTCCGGCTGGACGGGCCTGGAAAATAACTGCATTAAAATTCGCTTCTTTCAGCATATCCAAAATCCGGATGGCTTCGTCTTTCTGCTGTTGTGTGCTCAGGTTATTCTTAGAAGGCCAGTTAATATTGGCCACCGTTGCGATCCACGCAGCGCGGAATTCACGGTCCACTTCAGGAAGCGTTACTTTAAAGACTTCTTCTTTGGGATCCGCAGGTGCCGGCTTGTTAGGCTGGGTGGTAACGGGTTTTGCCGCAGGTTTTTTTACTGGCTTTTTGGTGGCACAGGAATTAAACACCAACGCCAGCAGGAATAGAGCGATTTTAAAAAAGCGAATGTTCATAAAGGCAAAAATAAGTTAATTTGCATAAAGTCACATCGACTCCGCTCAATGACCAGTGCTTTGGTTTGCGACTTCTCTTTGATCAACCCTCACTATGTAAAGGAGCGTTCGGTTGGATGAACAGTAAACCAGACGACGGAGTTGCTTTTTAGAGGCAAGGCTCTCTCCTAATCTACCAGAAAAAACATGTGGCTGAAGTGCAGCAACCGGTGGCTAAGCGGAGCCGAAGCCACAAAAAAAAGCCCCTTTCGGAGCTTTTAAATTTATGCAATAGAAAGTTACCCTTTCGCTACACGTTCAGCGCGTTTTCTTTCTTCTTCAGAAAGTACTTTCTTACGCATACGGATGAAGTTCGGTGTCACCTCAATCGCTTCATCACCCTGAATGTATTCCATGCATTCTTCCAGTGAGAACAATACCTTCGGTGCGATGCTGCCATCCTTGTCCTTACCGGCGGCACGCATGTTATTCAGCTGCTTGGCTTCCACGATGTTCACTACCAGGTCACCAGGCTTATTCTGCTCACCCACAATCATTCCTGCATAAATTTCCTCGCCCGGATCGACAAAGAATTTGCCGCGGTCCTGCAGTTTTGCAATAGAATATTCCGTGGCCGGCCCTTGTGATTTGCTGATGAGTACACCCACCGCGCGTCCCGGGATAGCTCCTTTGAAAGGTTTGTAATCGGTAAAACGGTGCGCCATAATCGCTTCTCCGGCCGTAGCAGTCAGCATCTGAGAACGCAAACCGATCAGTCCGCGGGATGGAATTTCAAATTCCATGTGCTGCATTTCGCCTTTGGTTTCCATTACATGCAGGTCGCCTTTGCGCTGAGTCGCCAGGTCAATCACGCGGGAAGCATATTCTTCCGGCACGTCTACCACCATAGATTCATAAGGTTCACACTGAACACCGTCAATTTCGCGCAGGATCACCTGTGGCTGACCGATGGTCATTTCGTATCCTTCACGACGCATGGTTTCAATCAGAACGGATAAGTGCAGAATCCCGCGACCGAACACCAGGAAGGTGTTGGCGTCATCCGTTGGCTGCACGCGTAGTGCCAGGTTTTTCTCCAGTTCTTTTTCCAGTCTTTCCTTCAGGTGGTTGCTGGTTACATATTTCCCGTCTTTTCCGAAGAAAGGGGAATTGTTGATGCTAAACGTCATGTTCAGGGTAGGTTCATCAATCGCGGTGCGTGGCAACGGTTCAGGCTTTTCCATATCGACAAACGTGTCACCAATCTGGAACGCATCAAAACCAACTACGGCACAAATATCACCAGCCAGCACTTCCTGAACTTTCTTTTTGCCAAGTCCTTCGAAGACGTACAGTTCCTTTACTTTACCTTTCACAATTTTGCCGCCGTCCTGTGCCAGGCCAATCCATTGTCCTTCGCGCAGGAAACCACGGGTAATCTTCCCGATTGCGATCCGACCCAGGAAAGATGAGAAATCCAGGGAGGTAATCTGCATCTGCAGGCTTCCTTCTTTGGTTTCCGGAGCCGGTACATACTGCAGGATCCCATCCAGAAGCGGACTGATATCTTCGGCTGGCGTGAGGCTGGTATTAAACCATCCCTGTTTGGAAGAACCGTAGAAAGTAGGGAAGTCGAGTTGTTCTTCGGTGGCATCCAGGTTGAAGAAAAGATCAAATACTTTATCGTGAACTTCTTCCGGACGGCAGTTGGGTTTGTCAACTTTGTTAATGACTACAATTGGTCTCAGGCCTAATTGCAGTGCTTTTTGCAGAACAAAACGCGTCTGTGGCATCGGTCCTTCGAACGCATCCACGAGCAGAATAACACCGTCTGCCATTTTCAATACACGTTCAACTTCACCACCGAAGTCGGCGTGACCAGGCGTATCAATTACGTTAATCTTCGTGTCTTTGTATGTAACCGAAATGTTTTTAGACAAAATGGTGATGCCGCGTTCGCGCTCCAGGTCATTATTGTCCATAATAAGATCACCATTGTCCTGATTCTGGCGCAGAACGCTGGTTGCGTGAATAATTTTATCAACCAGGGTCGTTTTGCCGTGGTCAACGTGCGCAATGATTGCGATATTTCTGATGTTTTGCATATTCGTTTTTAGACGGTGCAAAAATACACTTTTTTAATGATAAATTTCTGCACCTTTAAAAATTTAATAATTAAAAATATTAATGATTAAAGAAAACGGAAAGCGGGTATGATTTTAAATAATTTAAAGCGGCCCTTGCTGATATAGAAAGGAAAAAGTTCCGGCACAAATACCGGAACTTCAAAAAAAATAATGGAAAACTTAGGTGCATTAAAACGCTGCACCGGCGGCATCTTCCAGCTCCTGGAGCTGTGCTTTTTCCAGCACCTTGCGGTGACGGTGGCGCGCCAGACTCAGGCGCAGACCACGATAAAAGTTATATCTTTTAATTTCAAAATCATAGGCTAATACATAGAGCAAAACACCGACACCGGCAATACTCACCAGTCCAAGCAATTTCTTCCCTGCTGCCAGAATAGCATTTAGCTGAATTGCCTTCATGTTTTGCATCATCTGCGAGAAACCGAGCGTTGTGCCGTCCAGATAGACGGCAGCATCACCGATCGCCTGAACCTGGAAACGATATTGCAGCCAGCCAAACAATGCGGAAAATACGCCTACGGAAAAGAAAGTTCTCCAGACCAGCACCAAACCGATGGAAGCCATCATCGAGTTCATTTCCAGATTGTCCAGCGTGTAATACCAGACGGCAATAAACAGTGCGCCCATTCCAAACCCTTTCAGGAACATCGGCACGTACCACATATTGTAGCTGAACTGGAAACCCATGGACATATACATAATAACAGTGTATCCAAGCATAGCAGCGAATCCCAGGAAAATAAACATCTTCAGTCCGCGGCCCTGTTTAAACCAGTACGCCATGTAAAAACCACTGGCCAGGATTCCGGGAATCATCATCAGATTCAGGCTGTTGGAGGTAACCACATCATACTGCAGGATCCCCACCGTAAAGATATTCTGTACCGCGCCGGTCGCCAGAAACATGCCGGTCATCAATAACATAAACAGTCCATGCCACACATTCGGGCGACGGAAAATCTTAAATGACAAATACGGTCGTTTCAAAGTATATTGTCTCACAACCATGATGACCATCGAAGCAAAACTGATGAGACTTGCCCAGATAATTCTCGCTGAATGAAACCAGTCTTGTTGTTTTCCGAAAGCAAAAACGTAGGCTCCCGCCATAAATACAATAGTAAATAAGATAATGCTAATCCAGTCAATATAATACAGCGGCATTTTAAAGCCAAAATATTTATCGTGCATGAATACCCAAGCTGCCAGTGACAGCACCAAACAAACTGCGGCTGACAAAAGGTGCGCATGCTCCCAATTGTATTGATAAGCGATCACTGCCAGAAAATAGCCGGCTGCCTGTGATGCAATAATAGAGAACGGATAAAAAACGCTGTAAAATCTTCCGCGGTTGCCGTCGGGACTCACCATAAACATGATGGGAATAATGAATTCCAGCATCACAATCATTTTCAGAAACCCGATAATGAGTGAATTAACGACAATAACGAGCGGCTGATGTGTTGTTCCGTTCATGTAAGATAATCCGGCGAGCAATAAAAAAATAACTGTGACCTTGTCCCGGATTTTAAACCTGAATTTCATGCGGAGGATTAAAGGCATAGCCGCACCCATCCCGATAATTCCGGCATAATTAGCCCAGACAAAATATTCGCTAAGTGCGCCGGTACTTCCGATCATGTACGTGATATTTCCACTGTACACGCCGTTCACCGGAATGATCACACTCATGAAAATGATAATCAGCAGCAGCTGTACCAGCTTGGGTACCCAACTGCTGAACAATCCCTGATTATACATAATTCTTTCTTTTTATAATTAACATTGCAGCTGTTTATTGAGGTTCCACAGCGACCGTCATGTTCATGCCGGCACGAAGTTTTGCCACGTCTTCCGCTTTATTGACTTTCGTAAATTCAATTCGCACCGGAATACGCTGCTGTACTTTCACGAAGTTACCGGTAGAGTTATCGGTGGGCACATTGGAATATTGCGCGCCGGTCGCTGCCGAAATAGCGGTTACGACACCCTCAAATTTCTGTCCGCCCAATGCATCGGCCTTCATTATCATTTTTTTGCCGATACCGATCTCTGGCATTTGGCTTTCCAGAAAGTTGGCAGTTACCCATTTTTCACCGTTTAAAACCAGGGTTCCTACCTGCTGTCCGGGCTGTAATAACTGACCTTCCGATATCAGGCGACGTCCCATGATTCCGTCGTTAGGTGCAGTAATCACCGTATACGATAAGTTGATACGTGCCATATCCAGCGCGGCTTTCGCTCTTTTAATCTCCGCATCGTTGATGCCGATTCGGCTTTTAACTTCCGAAGTGGAAAGTTGGGCTGTATTTCGCTGGTTGAGCAGGGTCTGGTAAGACGCTTTCTGCGCATCATACTCGGTTTTTACCTGGTCGTACTGTTGTCGTGTCACGGCTTCTGCTTTCAGCAGATTCTGGTAGCGCTGCAGGTTTTGTTCTGCATTCCACAGGCGGGCTTTCTGACCGGCAATATTACTTTCCAGTACCGAAATATTATTAGATACCGTATTTACGGAGGAGTTAGTGGCATTTTTCTGCGCAAGCGTATTTTGGTACGCGGCCTCTGCCTGCGCTAGTTGTGTCAGGATTTCGCGGTCGTCCAGTACAACCAGTGTATCGCCTTTTTTAACTTCCTGATGTTCTTTGAACTTAATTTCTTTAATGTAGCCGCCTACGCGGGAATTCACCGGATTGATAAATTCCTGCACCTGCGCCGCTTCTGTATAATCCTGTTTTCCCACATGGAAATATTCTTTCATCAGCCAGTAAAAACCAAATATTACAATAGCAAACACAAAAATATTGGCAATGACATTCTTGGTTTTATTTGATTTTTTCTTTTTCTGAGGTGCATCTTTTTTTGGATGCGCTACCTTGGTAGGAGCCTGTGGCTGCTGGCTTTCTGCAGCTGGCGTTGTTTGGTTGTTATTATTTTCCATTATATTTTATTTTTTTTATTAAAGAGTTCCTGTTGTTTTTAGCAGATTGTAATATTGGTACATTGCCTCGATCTCAGCATTGGCATAATCGAGTTCCGCCTGAATTTTCTGGTTTTGTGCATCGGTCATTTCGGCCTGCACGGCGAGCTGATTCAGATATTTGGCTTCAATGATTTTATAGTTTTCATTAGCCAGTTCTTTTGCTTCTTCTACCAGAATCAGGTTTTGCTGTGCATTTTGATAACGGGTGTATGCTGCATTCACTTCCATATCGATTCCCTGTGCGGCCAGTCGATAAGTTTCTTCGGTCTGTTCTTTCTGCAAGGTGCCCAGTTGAATCTTTTCCTTGGTTTTAAAAAGATTGTCAATATTATAATTTACGGAAACGCCCACCTGAAAGCCGCCGGAGTACATATCCAGGACAGGCTGCGTGCTGGTCATCGGACGATTCAGGCTGTAGCCGCCAAAGGCTCCGATTGTCGGCATTTGTTCGGTCTTGATAATTTCAATGTTTTTCTCCGCGACTGCAACTGACGTACGCAACGACTTTTCCCGGGGATTGCTGCTGTGCGCCAACTGCTGATAATAAGCCAAGTCACGCAATTCCAGTGCAGCATGAACAGGTTCCACAGGAATAATCTGAATGTCATCCGCGAATCCCAACGCCTGATTCAGGTTATAATTTAAAATTTTGCGGTTGTTCGCCAAGACGATGAGGCCCTGATCAATGTTTTTAATGGCCAGTTCACTTCGGATCACCTCATTACGGGTAATCATTCCCTGCTCATAAAACTTCATCGTATTGCGGAGCCTTTCCTGCGCGAGTTTTTTGTTATTTAAATAAACTTCGTTTTGGTTCATGGTTTTGTAGATATCCAGATAATTGGATAAAACCAGAAATTTCACATCCTGCTGATCCTTTTCGTAATCCAATTGCGCGAGTTGCTGTTGCAGTTCCGTAATTTCTATCGATTTGTTAACCGCACCACCTTTAAATATAAGTTGACTTGCCTGAACGGCATACGTACTTCCGTAGTGCGGCAGCGCCACTGACATGGAATTAGAAAAGTCTTTATCTATAATTAAAGAGTTGCCCAGATAAAACTGGCTGGTCGAAGCAGTCAGGGTAGGAAGTTTTTGTAATTTGGCTACTTCCGTATTTTGCCGCGAAACCTCCATCTTCTTCTGGCTCACGGCCAGCTGTGGGTGGTTCTCCAAGGCGTAGGAAATCACTTCACTGGCCGTTAGTTCGCGTTCTTGTGCCCAGCTTGCCATTGGCAAACTTAACGCACCGGCAAGGAAAAGGGTTTTCACACTTGTTTTCATTTCACATTATTTTTATGCAAAATTAGAACAGAATGCAACCGGAAGCCATGCCCGGATTTCTCTAAAAAATGTTCAAATGTAGGATTAGCCTTAAGGCAGTCTGTATTGCTTCGGACTCACGCCACTGTGTTTTTTAAAAAAATGAGAGAAGGCATAAGCGTCGGAAAAGCGGAGTTGTCCTGCAATTTCACTAATCGTTAGTTTTGTTTTTTCCAGTAGGATTTTTGCCTCATTCATCAGAAATTCTGCCATGATTTCCTGTGCAGATTTACCGGTAACAGTTTTAACCACCGCACTTAAATGCCGCACAGTCATGTGCTGACGGTCCGCGTAAAAACTTAATTTTCTTTCGGTTTTAAAATGCGCTGCGACATCCTGCACAAAGCGGAAGGTAATTTCCTCCTGTCGGTTGAGGCGGTAATTTCCGGCCTGCTCCTGCCGAAGCATGGAACCAGCAAATGTGTAAATAAACCCTGAAAACAGATGGTCACTTATTTCCTCGAAAAACGGTATTTCTTTCGGAAGTTGGTCCAGGACTGCCAATTGATTGCAGATTAATTGAACTTCATTAGCGGGGAAAACCGTCGTGTCTTTTAAATAAGAGCGGAAATGCTGAAAGACTTTCAGCTTATTCAGTTTAATGCCCAGTTTCTGCAAGTAAGTCGGCTTATAAACCACCATATATCCCCGAAAGTTATCGCTGATTTGCAATACATGGTGTACTGATCTGGATTCGCCGAGTAAAACGGAGTTCTGCCGCAGGTGCACACGGCTGATTTGTATCTGCACTTCTGCGGTTCCTTCCTGAACGAAAAGCATATAAGGATCCTCTCGGCGGTACAGTTTTCCTGCAGCAGAAGCAGCAACATCGTGATCTATTTTTATAATCCGGTAAGCAGAAGGTAAGTCCATGTGGTTTATTGATGTGTAAATGTAGTAAAATATTCAGATGAATACTTTGACTTTATAATTAAGAATGCCTTAGCTAAAATGGAATTTTACTTAGATTCTTTCTGAATTAGCACGTACAGCATAGAAAGCTGCCCAACGGAACTATTCTTGCAGTTCCTTGAGCATTCATTTTAAAAATAAAATATATAATATGGACACTAAAAGATTATCTTCTGCTATGGAAGAGGCCCTGAGCCGCCAGATGAATGTTGAATTATACCAGTCGCATACGTATTTATCCTATGGAATCTGGGCGGCCGACCAAGGATATGACGGCATAGCAAATTTCCTTTTTCGTCATTCCCAGGAGGAGCGCGATCATGCTATTAAATTTATGCAATATGTACTGAACCGCGGGGGTAAGCCAAAAGTGATGGCGCTTGCGGAGGCACCCGACGATCCCAATAGTCTGACAGAATGCTTTAATCAGGTTTTCAAACATGAGGTGCAGAATACCGAAAAGATTTATGCACTGGTAGATCAGTCTATGGAGGAAAAAGACTGGGCTACCTGGAACTTCCTGCAATGGTTTGTGAAAGAACAAATCGAGGAAGAAACCCTGGCGATGGATCTCATCGACCGACTTAAAATTGCCGGCGGCGACCGCGCTTCCGACGAGTCGCTTCTGCTTTTGGACAGAGAACTTGCCAAAGAACCGGATGAAGCTGATCTGGCGCGTGATGCGGATTCAGAAAACCCATAATCTTCGATTCAGAATTTCAATAAACCTGTGTTTTAGCGACGCAGGCTTTTTTATTCCTTTAATCGGTTGAAATCTTTATCTTTGCGGCCGGATATTTACTGCGGAAACTGCGCTGAAGATATCCTTTAAACAAGAGATTTTTATACTTATGAAATGTGGAATTGTCGGCTTACCCAATGTAGGCAAATCAACTTTATTTAATTGCCTGAGCAATGCCAAGGCACAATCCGCTAACTATCCGTTTTGCACCATCGAGCCTAATCTGGGAACGGTATCCGTGCCGGATCAGCGTTTGTTTGAACTGGAAAAATTAGTAAAGCCTGAAAGAGTGTTGCCGGCGGTGGTAGAAATCGTGGACATTGCGGGCCTGGTAAAAGGAGCAAGCAAGGGCGAAGGTCTTGGCAATCAATTCCTGGCTAACATCCGCGAGTGTGAGGCAATCATTCATGTGCTACGCTGTTTTGAGAATGGAAATATTGTCCACGTGGAAGGTTCTGTGGACCCGATTCGCGACAAGGAAATTATAGATATTGAACTGCAGTTGAAAGATCTGGAAACGATTTCCAAAGCAGTAGATAAAGCGAAAAAGTTTATCAAGTCCGGTAAGAAAGAGGATGTGCTCACGTATGAAATGCTTCAGCAGTTGCAGAAGTTCGTGGAAGACGGTAAAAATGCACGCGAGTTTCCGGCCGATGATTTTGCCAGAAGCGTAATAGATGATATTCAATTGCTGACCAAAAAACCGGTCCTGTACGTTTGTAATGTGGATGAAAATTCCATCAAAAACGGCAATGAATGGATTGCTAAAATCCAGGAAATGGCAGAACGGGAAAACGCAGAAGTAGTAGTACTTGCAGCGCAGATTGAAGCTGATATCAATGAACTGGAAACTTTCGAGGAAAGAGAAATGTTTCTGGAAGAGCTTGGACTCGACGAGCCGGGTGTAAACCGCCTGATTCGCAAGGCGTATGATCTTTTAAAATTACAGACGTATTTCACGGCAGGTGTGAAAGAGGTACGCGCCTGGACCATTGGCCAGGGCTGGACGGCGCCACAGGCAGCCGGCGTTATTCACACGGATTTCGAGAAAGGTTTCATTCGTGCGGAAGTAATTAAGTACAGCGATTTTGTACAATACGGTTCCGAAGCGAAAGTAAAGGAAGCCGGTAAACTCTCAGTGGAAGGTAAAGAATACATTGTTCAGGACGGTGATGTAATGCATTTCCGTTTTAATGTGTAAACTGAACTTTTAAATATATGAAGCGGGCATGAGTCCGCTTTTTTTTGTGTCTTGATGTATGGTAAGAAATACAGTATTGACAAGGAAATTTGAAATTTACTTCGTACATTGCAGTTAAAACTTAATAATATGAAAGCAAATTTACTATTAGCTGTATTTTGTTTCGGTGCGGCAAACGTCAGTGCACAAAGTATTATTTTCAAAGAAGACTTTAATCAGCAGGAAACCGTTGATCTTTGGGATAATATAGACCGCGACGGCGATGGTGAAAAGTGGGAGTTTTATAATGCGGAAGAAGACGGTATGCCTGCCTTCAGCGGTGGTTTTGCCACCTCTTGGTCTTGGTTTTTAGAGGCGTTTACGCCTGACAATACACTTACCAGTCCGGTTATAGATCTGCCGGCAACCTCGGAAAATCTTACGCTTTATTTTAAAGTCGGTGCTTTTGACGAAGAGTTATTTGAAGAGCATTACGCGGTGTATGTGATTCCGGCAGGTTCAAATTTTACCGGTACCGAAACGCCTGTTTTTGAAGAAACGCTCGATGCCGGCTATACCCAGGAAGCCAAAAACGTAATGGTAGATATTACTGCGTTTGCGGGACAAGCTGTCCAGATTGTTTTCCGACATTACAACTGCACTGATATCGCTTTCATCGGCTTGGATGATGTAATTGTGCGGCTCACACCGCTAATGGGAACTGCTGATCAAAAAATGCAAAGTCCGGCGGTGTTCCCTAATCCTGTCAGCAATCAATTTACTGTGAAAGCACCGTATAAAATTGATAAAGTGCGGCTGTTTGACTTAAATGGCAGAAAAATGTACGAAGGAAGCGGCGCCGACCATACTATCCCCGGTTTTGCGCCCGGAATGTATATTTTGAATGTGTACAGCGAAGCAGAGGTGTACTCGCAAAAATTAATTAAAAAATAAAAACGTAAATCTTAAATATATGTCCAAGAAAATTGCAGTGCTGGTAGGAAGCCTGCGTAAAGATTCCTACAACAGAAAAGTAGCCAAAGAAATGATGCGGCTTGCACCGGAAAGTTTACAACTGGAAATGGTCGAAATCGGACATTTGCCTTTTTACAATGAAGATCTGGAAGAAGATGCACCTTCGGAATGGAAAGAATTTCGTGAGCAGATTAAGTCTATGGATGGCTTGCTGTTCCTCTCGCCGGAGTATAACAGAACCATGTCCGGTGTGATGAAAAATGCTTTAGACGTTGGGTCCCGCCCCTGGGGAAAAAGTGCGTGGGACGGTAAACCGGCTGGTGTGGTGACGGTATCGCCGAGTGCCTTGGGTGGTTTTGGCGCAAATCATAACATTCGTGCAGCCGCGGTAACTCTGAACATGCCGGTGATGGCGCAACCGGAAGCATATATCGGCAGTGCAAATGAACTGTTCGAAGAAGATGGCCAGACGCTGGTTGACGATACTGCTCAGTTTATCTCAACTTTTTTGAGTGCCTTTGAAAAGTGGGTAAACCGTTTCTAAGTATTAACAATACTTTATTCTTTTTTCGCCGTCTGAATTTCAGGCGGTTTTTTTTTGCGAAAAATTGAACTGGCAGATTATTTAGTTTCCGTATTAACTGTTAAAAATCAGGCATTTCTGTCCGCTCAAATAGTTCTTAAAATTTGAAAAAACCGTTAAAATTCACTATTTTTGTGGGTTACTGAAAAAGACAGTATTTTACAACATATGAAGCAAAACAGCACGGTACAATATTCCGAAGATAACATCCGTACACTGGACTGGCAGGAGCATATCCGCATTCGTCCGGGGATGTACATCGGAAAACTGGGCGATGGCTCGTCAGCGGATGACGGGATTTATATTCTTTTAAAAGAAATTATCGATAACTCAATTGACGAGTTTGTGATGAAAGCCGGTAAGCGCATCGAAATTAAAATCGATGAGGGCCGCGCTACCATTCGCGATTACGGTCGCGGAATTCCGCTGGGGAAAGTGGTGGATGCCGTATCCAAAATGAATACCGGTGGTAAATATGACTCCAAGGCTTTTAAAAAGTCCGTAGGTTTGAACGGGGTCGGAACCAAGGCCGTGAATGCCCTGTCGGATTATTTCCGCGTGAAATCCGTACGCGACGGACGTACCAAAGTAGCGGAGTTTTCCAAAGGACTCATTACTAAAAATCAGCGCGAAGCAGATACCACAGAAAGAAACGGAACCGAAATTACTTTCGAGCCGGACAATAGCATTTTTACGCACTTCAAGTTCCGAAAAGAATATATTGAGAAGATGCTGAAAAACTATTGCTACCTGAATCCGGGTTTGAAAATAGTTTTTAACGGCGAAACTTACTTTTCCGAAAACGGCCTGCGTAATCTGCTGCAGGAAGAGATTGAAGGGGACATTCTCTATCCGATTATTCATTTGCAGGATGAGGATATTGAAGTGGCCATCACCCATTCGGACAAATCTCAGTCTGAAACCTATTTCTCCTTTGTCAACGGTCAAAACACCACGCAGGGCGGTACGCACCTGAATGCCTTCCGCGAAGCGTATGTGAAAACCATCCGTGAGTTTTATAATAAAAACTTTGATGCGTCTGATGTTCGCAAATCGATCATAGCGGCGATTTCTATCAAGGTCATCGAACCGGTTTTTGAATCACAGACCAAAACCAAGCTGGGCTCCAACGAAATGGAACCGGGTAAAGAGACGGTGCGGACTTTCGTGACCAACTTCCTGAAAAACAAACTGGATAACTTCCTTCATAAAAATCAGGAAATTGCCGAAGCGATTAACCGTAAAATTATTATTTCCGAAAGAGAGCGCAAGGAACTGTCGGGCATCCAGAAACTGGCACGTGAACGCGCGAAGAAAGTTTCGCTTCACAACAAAAAGCTTCGTGATTGCCGCCAGCATTATAATGACCAGAAGGCAGCACGCAAAGGAGAAACGATGATCTTCATTACGGAAGGGGATTCAGCTTCCGGGAGTATTACCAAATCACGTGATGTGGAAACGCAGGCCGTTTTTTCGCTCAAGGGAAAACCTTTGAATTGCTACGGACTTACCAAGCGGGTAGTATATGAAAATGAAGAGTTCAACCTCTTGCAGGCTGCGCTAAATATTGAAAATTCCCTGGAAGACCTGCGGTACAATCATGTGATTATTGCCACGGATGCCGACGTTGATGGTATGCACATTCGTCTGCTGATGATTACCTTCTTTCTGCAGTTCTTTCCTGACCTGATTAAGAACGGACATTTATATATTCTGCAGACGCCTTTGTTCCGCGTGAGAAACAAAAAGGAAACGCGCTATTGCTATTCCGAAGCGGAAAGAGTAAAAGCTTTAAAAGAACTTGGCAAGAACCCGGAGATTACCCGTTTTAAGGGATTAGGTGAAATTTCGCCCGATGAGTTTAAGCACTTTATCGGCAAAGATATCCGTCTGGAACCTGTCGTGGTAGGGAAGGACCAGACCACAGAGCAGTTGCTTGAATTTTATATGGGCAAAAATACACCGGACCGCCAGAATTTTATTCTGCAAAACCTGGTGGTGGAAGATCCTGATATTGAAAAGAAAGAAGCAGTTCCGGAACCGGTATCTTAGTTAATTCAAAACACAGATGAAACTTAATAATAAAAAGCGGACACCGTATTTTATCATGTACGGAATCGCAGTTTTGCTTTTTCTGATAGGCGGTGTTGGATTGTATCTGCTGGAAACCCGGCATTATAACTATATGTCGCATGACTACTTATTGGTGGGCATTCCGGCGGTGTTTGCTGTGATTTTCTTTCTTCGCGGCCGGCAGATTTTTGATTATGACAGTGAGGGTGAAGCCATTCATTTCCGCAACCGTTGTCTTACCGGCTTGCTTGGGAGAGCAAATGCCGATGAGTTTCCAAAGTACAAGCTCATTCGTTAAGATATGATGAACCTGCTGGTTATGAAGCGGCTGTATGTAACCGTAACCAATCGTAATAATAAGAACGTCATTCTGCGCTATGACATTTCCTACCTCAGCGCGAAGGAAAGAGCAGAACTGAAAAATTCACTCCAGCAGGTGGTGGATGGTAATCGTGCTGTTTTAGAGAGAATAAATTAAATGCAAGAAAATATACACAACAACCATGAAGAATCGCTGAAGAAAGTCAGCGGGCTTTATAAAGACTGGTTTCTGGATTATGCCTCCTACGTAATTCTGGACCGGGCCATTCCTTCGGTGTTTGACGGTTTCAAACCCGTGCAGCGACGGATTATGCACTCAATGCGCGAACTGGAAGACGGGCGCTATAACAAAGTCGCCAACCTGGTAGGAAATACGATGAAGTATCACCCGCACGGTGACGCTTCCATCACCGATGCCATGGTGCAAATCGGTCAGAAAGAACTGCTCATTGATACCCAGGGAAACTGGGGGAATATTTATACAGGCGATGCAGCGGCAGCTCCGCGATACATTGAAGCGCGGCTTACACCCTTTGCATTAGAGGTGGTCTTTAATCCAAAAACCACCCATTGGGCAAAATCATATGATGGCCGGAACAATGAGCCGGTGGATCTGCCGGTAAAATTTCCGCTGCTTTTAGCACAGGGTGTGGAAGGAATCGGTGTGGGGCTTTCCACGAAGATTATGCCGCACAACTTTAATGAACTGATTGATGCTTCGGTCCTGTACCTGAAAGGGCGCAAGTTTCAGCTGTATCCCGATTTCCTCACCGCAGGACTGCTGGATGTGTCCAATTACAACGACGGCGAACGCGGCGGGAAAATCAGAGCGCGGGCGCGCATCATCCAAAAAGATAAAAATACGCTATGTATCACGGAACTGCCGTACGGTAAAAATACCAGCGATCTCATTGATTCGATTATCAAGGCCAACGAAAAAGGAAAGATTAAAATCAAGAAAATTGAGGATAATACTTCGGATACCGTTGAGATAAATATTTATCTGACCAATGAAGTTTCGCCGGATAAGACAATTGATGCATTGTATGCGTTCACCGATTGTGAGATTTCTATTTCACCGAACGCCTGCGTTATTGTCGGTGATAAACCAATGTTCCTGACGGTGTCTGAAATTCTGCGCCGCAACACAGATCACACCGTTTCGTTGTTGCAGAAAGAGCTGGAAATAGAATTAAACGAACTGCAGGAAAACTGGCATTTCTCTTCTTTGGAGCGTATCTTCATCGAAAACCGGATCTACCACGATATTGAAGAAGTGAAATCATGGGAGGAGGTATTGAAAACCATTGCAGAAGGATTGAAACCGCACACCGGCCACTTGTTGCGTGCTGTGACCCAAGAAGATATTTTGAAACTGACCGAAATTCGTATTAAGCGTATTTCCCGTTTTGATCTGGATAAATTTAAAGCTAATATCCTGGCGCTGGAAGGTAAAATTGAAGAGGTAAAACATCATTTGGCACACCTGACCGCGTATGCCATTGATTATTATACCGGCATTAAAAAGAAATACGGCAAAGGCAAGGAAAGACGTACGGAACTGCGCGTGTTTGATACTATCGACGCGGCAAAAGTAGCGGTTGCAAATGAAAAGTTCTATGTGAATCGGGAGGAAGGTTTCATTGGTACTTCCCTGAAAAAAGACGAATATCTGTTTGACTGTTCCGATATTGACGACATTATTACCTTCCAGAAAGATGGTACCATGCGTGTGGTTAAGGTGGAAGCCAAAACATTTATCGGAAAGAATATTGAGCATGTCGCCGTCTGGAAAAAGAATGACAAGCGTACGGTGTACAATATGATTTATCGTGAAGGTAAAGACGGCCCTACGTATATGAAGCGCTTCTCGGTAACGGCTGTCACCCGAAACACAGAGTATAAACTGGCTTCAGACAAGAAAGGCTCGGAAATGCTCTATTTCTCGGCCAATCCTAATGGTGAAGCAGAAAAGGTAGCGGTACTCCTGAAACCCAATGCACGTGTCAGAAAAAACAGAATAGATGTCGATTTTTCCGAACTAGGAATTAAAGGCCGTGATGTTCGCGGAAATCTCGTGACGAAGTTCATGGTGAAAAAGGTGGACCTGAAGGAAGAAGGTCTTTCTACCTTAGCGCCACGTAAGATTTGGTTTGATGATACCGTGCGTCGCCTCAATGCAGACGGCCGCGGGGAATTGCTCGGCACTTTTAAGGGTGATGATAAAATACTGCTGATTAATGCGCAGGGTGAAGCCCGGCTGACGAATTTTGATCTTGGGAACCGGTTCGATAGCGATTATCTGGTGCTTGAAAAGTGGCGCCCGGCCCAACCGATTACCTGTATTTATTATGACGGTGAAAAGCAGATTTATTTTATCAAGCGTTTCCTGCTCGATAATAAAACCGATGTGCAGCAGTTCATGCCCTCGGATCACCCGAAATCATTCGTGGAAAGAATTATTGTGGCAAACAATGCCACGGCCGAAATCATTTTCCCGAAGGATAAAAAAGGCGAGCGCGAGCCGGAAATGATTTCGATTGATGATTTTATCTCCGTCAAAGGAATTAAAGCCATCGGAAATCAGTTTATAAAAGAAAAAGTGAAAAATATTATTATTCACGTGCCGGAACCCGAGGAAGACCATGAAGGTTTTGACACGGTAGAAACAACCGACGGTCACATCAGCTTTATTGATGAAGATGTGAAAGAGGGCGATTTTCCGGAAGAAGGAACCATCGGCGATCTTTTCACCGAGGAGTAAGAAGTACATACAATTAATGCCTGTCCGCAAGAACAGGCATTTTTATTTTTTAGAATGGATAGCCAAAAGCAAAATTCAGCGTTGGCTTCAGCGGTTGCCATTTGCTGATCACCCAGCGGTCGCCTATGGGTTTATTCGGGTCATAAACCTTGTAGGCTGCATCCAGCCGCAACGTGATATACGCTACATTAATCCGTACGCCAACACCGGTTCCTACGCCCATCTGTTTGATGAATTTGTTAAACTTAAAGGCATCGCCGAAACCATTATCGCGCAGGCTCCAGATATTACCGGCATCTACAAATGCTGCACCTTCGAACATATCATTGAACGGCATGCGGTATTCCACGTTGGTCGTCAGTTTTACGTTGTCCATAATATAAGAACGTACCTTTTCATCGAGTTGTGAGTCTGCCGGACCCAAACCGCCAAAGACGCGCCAGGCACGGATGTCATTGGAACCACCATTAAAATAAGACCGGATAAAAGGCATGGTCGTTGAGTTCCCATACGGAATACCGACCCCAATGAACTGACGCAACGCCAGTGTGTGTTTCTCGTTAAAAAAAGTAAAATACTTTCTCACATCAACATCGAATTTAACGAACTGCGAGTAGGGAATATTAAAGATTTTCTTCGTCGGTTCTGCGATAACACCGTCCTGCTTTTGGCTGTCAGTCAACAGTCCAAAGACGTTTCCGGCAACCTCAACTTTACCGTTGAAATAAAAAGGATTTGGCCGGTCTTTTTTACCAATTTCATTATAAATATAATTATAGATGAATGAGGATATAAGCACATTCTGCGTCTGCCGGTCTTTATTAATTAATGACTGCCGGAAGGTGTTGAAAAGATTCAGCTGATCTGCATCCAGACTATTTTGAAAGGTTCCGTCGTTCACGATGAGTGAAGAAAACTCGTCAGACGTAATTAACCCATTTTTAAAATCCTGATACAATGCTGGTGAATACAGCTCAAAGGTTGCATCGCGCACCTCCTGATCGCGTGGAAAAAAGTCATAATAACGATCTTTATTTCTGGTTAAACTCAACTGCGTATTAAATAAAGACAAACGGTGAGAAACGATATCGTTAGCGTTCGCAAAATAGTTCAGGCTTCCGTTAAAACCGATTCTGCCCAGTCCGATATTATTCTGAACGCTGGCTCCCAAGTTCACCGACGAAGTAGGAGAGTATCGCTTGGGAATCAGTCGCCAGGTTTTAAAAGGCAGCATCAGACGCGGAACATTTAAAGAGGTCTGCGCAGAAATCTCATACGCCAGGCTGCGCTTATCGGTATTTTTAGAATTAACAACCGAACCAAAAATTCCTGAAACACTTGTGGTTAGGTTTTCTGCACCGCCAAAAACATTTCTGGTCGTGAAATCTACCGACGGCGAAATACCAAAATTTAAGATTTGCGAATAGTTAATATCGGTAGCGACTTTTAAATCAAATTTCGGAAGTGGTGCCAGGAAATAGCTGACATCGAGGATACTGTCATTGGTTTTCCGCAGGATTTCATCATATTTAATAACGCTGAAATTGTTCATCGAACTGATATTCCGCTTGGTGAGATCCAGATTTTTCTGCTGATACAGATCACCCGTTCTTAAAATGATGGGTCGCCATAAAGCTCTGGTTTTATACTGATCATCCAGTTTATAAAAATTAATGCCGAACAGCGAATCCCTTTCAGTTTCAACCGAATCTGCCAGTTTTTCCAGCACGTATACTTTAATATCACCGATGGTTGTTTTGCGGTACTGCGTGTCGAGGCTGTCACGGCGAATCTCCATTGTCAGCGGCACATTTTTACGGCTGGTCAAGGTATCTGCAGTAAAATAAATTTCTTCATTAGAAGCATTAAATTTATAATAGCCGGCATCCTTCATCAGATCACCAATTCGCTTTACTTCCTTTTCTAATACTTCCTGATCGAGTACATTTTTACCGCGCACCAACGACTTGTTTAATTCCTGTTCATAGACAGATTTAATCTGCGGATCCGAAATATCATAATAGTAATCACTGATAAACGTCGGATCCTTATGCGTAATTAAGTAGTTTGCCTGCGCCTTCTTAGCAGTAGAATCCAGATCATGGTTGAATTTTACATCCGCATCCCAATATCCGCGGTACACAAAATATTTGCGGATAGATTCTGCACTTTGTTCCGTTTTGCCTTGTTCCAGAATCACCGGCGGCTGCCCGATATTTTGAAAGAAACGCTCAAACAGCAGGCTTTTGCCAACATATTCCGGGTGACGGTATTTAATAAATAAAGAATCCCGTAATTTCTGGTCACGCACTTCACGCGGGTAGGTCATATACTCCGCCAGGATGGAATCGTATTTAGGATCAGTAGCATTATAAAACCAAAGTCCGAAAGGAAACAGGAACAATTGCTTGCGATTGGGTTTCTGCAACACATGCGAGGGCACTTCGTCCTGAAATAACTTACCGTCCTCATACCGGAAATTGTTTTTCGTCAGCAGATATTCGCCTTCCGGAACCTTTCGAGTCGTGCTGCAGGCATATAACAGCAAAAGCACCATTGCGGAAGAAAAAAATATATGATAATTTTGACGATATTTCAACAGATGCTTACGGCCCATATAATTAAAACTTTACAGTCGCTGGATAAAAAAAAATTCAGACAAAAATACAATTTGTTTTTGGTTGAAGGGAATAAAACCATCCGCGAGATCCCGCAGTCACCGTACCGCATCCGTCAGATTTTCACGACGACTCCCGACACGTTTTCAGGTTTTGATGCTGAGGTCATTAGCATTACTGAAAACGAACTCCGCAAGATCAGTTTTCTTCGAAACCCGAAAGATTCAGTCGCGGTCTGTGAACTGAAGAAGGAGGAAAAATATAAGATCAAAGGACCGCAACTTGTCCTCGACGGCATTCAGGATCCGGGAAATCTGGGCACCATTATCCGGCTGGCCGATTGGTTTGGAATCGATCAGATCCTTTGTAGCCAGGATACCGTGGACTATTATAATCCAAAAGTCATCCAGGCCAGCATGGGTTCCTTTTTGCGGATAAATATGGTGTACGGCGACCTGGAAAAAGAGCTCGCGAAGACCGAAATTCCGATCATTGGAACCGACATGGATGGCGAGAACTTATTCAGCTACGAATTTCCTGATGATTTTTTTCTGGTACTGGGCAATGAAGGCAACGGCATCCGCCAGGAAATCGAAAATAACTTATCGCAGAAAATTACCATTCCGCGATTTGGCAACGCCCGGCAAACTGAAAGCCTGAACGTAGCCATGTCTGCCGGTATTATCCTGGGACAGATTTTTGCAAAAAAATAAGCCGGCAAAAACCGGCTTGTATCTTAAATCAGCTGTTCAAAGCTGGAGGTTGTTTTTGTTTTCTGGTATTCTTCCAGTTTCTTACGAACGAAACGAAGTGCGATGGGTGCCAGGTATATTACGGCCAGGCCCACTGCTTTTTTCTTCCAGCTGGACGATTTCATGTTTTTCTTGGCGTAATTGCCTACCATGGTAACGGCAGCAATTTTTAGTGTATTCTCCAGTAAATGAAATCCGGTATCGCTTTTCGCCATTCCGTAAATCGCATTTCGGTTGAGCACAGAGTCTTTAATACCAGTGCTCACGTCCTTCACTATCTGGTTTTTTTTCACATGCATTTTTAAGCCCCCGTGGCCGTCGGATACTTCGTCAATAAACCGGTCGGTGAATCCGTGTGTCATCGCGCTCAGGCTTTCCTTCGGTTTTTTAAAGGTTAAAAGATCCTGCAGATCCGAAACTTCGGCTTTCAGCAGTTCTTTTTTACGCTGTAATTCTTCGAGGCTGTTGTATTTTGCACCCATGTCTCTCAGTTTAAATTTTTAATGATCATATTGGCTACAGAATCTTTGATCGCTTTTCGGCTCAGGAACAGCACTACAATAATGAGTAGATAAATCCCGGCCATGATCAGCATGCCATATGCATAATTACCCAGCCAGTACCCAATCAGCAGTCCCAGCCCGATGTTTAATAATATGATAAAAAACAGAAAGGCAATAGAAATCAGCACACCTAAAAGCACCACGCCTGCGGACAGGGTGACTTTCTCGGTGATCTCCATTTTGATAAGATCAATCCGTTTGGAGATATACTCTTTTATTATTTCTATCATAGTTATTTTTTTAATGTTACAAAAAAAGGAACTTGCGATAAGTCCCTTTTTTTATGATAGGAATCTGAAAATCAGCCGGATTAAGACTTCATTCCATCCAGTTCATTTTCAACATCGCCTACCACATCTTTCGTCGTAGCAACAGCCTGATCTTTGTATTTATCATAACCGTCTTTCACAGAGCTAACTACTTTATCGGTAGTATCCTTCACCTGCGTTGCGATATTATCGTACTGGTTTTTTACTTTTTCAGAAACATCCTGGTACTGGTCTTTTGCTTTTTCCGCTACTCTGTCGTATTGGTCAACCGCCTGGTCCTTCAAGTCATTTGCTTTTTCTTTAATTTTCTTTCTGGTTTCAGCACCTTCTTCCGGCGCATACAGCATTCCCAGAACTACTCCTGCTGCGGCTCCTGCCAACAGACCTGCCAGTACACTTGCTGTATTACTTCCTTTTTTAGACATTTTAATTGATTTTTAATAGTTAATAATAGTTATACCGCGGTCTTCTACCGCTTTTCCTAAAGTTACAATTTATATACCAATTAAAAAAGATGCTATGAAAAAGTATGTTAAAATCTACTTAATGTAGGAAAGCATCAATTCGATTGTTTCATATTTATTTAATGACGTATTGTCAATCAGGATCGCATCGTCTGCCTGCTTCAGCGGAGCCACTTCGCGTTCGCTGTCAATTTTATCACGAAGCATCAGGTTGGCCTGCACTTCTTCCTGCGGAGTTTCAATACCCAGACCTTTCAACTCCAGGAATCGGCGTTGGGTTCTTTCTTCAATACTTGCTGTGAGGAAAAACTTATAATCAGCCATGGGCAATACCACTGTTCCGATATCACGGCCATCCATGATAATGCCGCCGGCTTCGGCAGCTTCGCGCTGCATCTTCAACAGAAAGTTGCGTACTTCCGGTTGCCTTGCGATGAGACTGACCTGAGATGAAACCTCTGCCGTGCGGATGGGTCCCGAAATATCCTCGCCATTCATAAATAAAACAAGTTCCTCACCGATACGCCGGAATTCCAGCGTGAGTTGCGGTAAAGCTTTAAATAGATCATCCAGTTGAATATCTCCATCTTCCGAACGGAAATTCCGGAGGGCAAATAAAGTAATACCGCGATACAACGCGCCCGTATCCAAATGAATAAGGCCGAGCCGCGCGGCGACAACTTTTGAAATTGAACTTTTACCTGTAGAAGAATAACCGTCTACGGCAATAACAGGTTTTTTCATACCGCAAATTTGCTGAAAAAAATCGGGAATATAATGCAGAGGGTTTATGAAAGCTGCTATCGCCGATAGCCGGACAGCTCAATCAGATCCAGCGTCAGACCGATTGTATTTACATTGGATGCATTATGGTAGCGGACATGGGCATAATCAAACCGGAAGCTGCTTATTTTAATGCCGAAACCTGCGGACAAACCGGCAAAGCTTCGCTGATCCAGCACCGCAAGTTCACTTCCGCGCCGTATGTTGTAACCGATTCTGATGTTAAAGGGCTGCTCCGGGAACAACTCGGCGCCCAGCGAAAAATGGTCCGCCAGCTTTCGGGTCCAGTTCACCGGCTGGCCGTCGGCATTGTAATCCTGTGAAATATTCAGTCTTTGCAGGTCGTGCGCCGTGATCGTCAGTGCTACCGGAAATTCATCCAGTATTTTGGTATAACCCAAGTCCACGCGAAAGGCTACTTTTTCCCGCAAACCATTATAAGTCTTGAACTGATAACCAAAGTTCCGGAAAACCAGGGCCAGCGTTTCCTTGCTTTGCGCATTATGGTAGGTGATTCCCGCAGTACCGGTGACCGCCATCGAGGAATAATTATCAATCCGTGAACTGACGATATTGACACTGCCACCGATGGTAAAATCCTCATCAAACTGGTACGCGTACATCACGCCGGCCGCAGCATCGCTGGCGCCAAATTCGCCACTGATTTCGGCGCTTTCGTCGGTACGCGGCATATGCCCGTAATCCATATAGCGGAGGTGTGCACCGACCAAATGTGCTTCACCCAGATTTCGGACATACGTCGCCGTTCCGTACTGGGAGCCGGCCAGAAAGCTTGTATAATTAAGCCCGATCATCTGATCCTGTTCCAGATTCATCAGCGCTGGATTGACCGCTGCAAAATTCACATCGTGATCGCGCACGGAAACGGCATCGCCCCCGAGTGCTGCCTGCCGCGCGGAGAAAGGCGTATTTAAAAAAGGATAGACACGGTCTCCCAGTTGCGCCGAGGCCAGCAACAAACAGTGAATCCCCGAAAAAAGAAAAAGTTTTTTCAAAAAAACGTTTTTAAGAACCGTTTGCACAGCGGCAAATCAGCAGTTTTAAAATTTTCAGCGTAAAGATAAATCTATTAACGTAATTATGCCGCTTTCCTTATATTTGCACCGTAAAAAAAGTAATAAATCTGTAATAATGAAATACCAGCGAATCCTTCTTAAACTAAGTGGCGAAGCCCTGATGGGCAGCCGGCAATACGGCATCGATAACGACCGCCTGAAAGCCTACGCTGCTGAAATTAAAAAAATCACCGACCTGGGCTGCCAGGTAGCTATTGTGATCGGTGGTGGTAATATCTTCAGAGGGTTGGCTGGTGCTGCCTCCGGAATGGATCGGGTACAGGGCGATTATATGGGCATGCTGGCTACCGTTATCAACGGAATGGCTTTGCAGGGCGCGCTGGAAGACGCCGGTATTTTCACTAGATTGCAAAGTGCCATTGAAATGGATAAGGTGGCGGAACCTTTTATTAAAAGAAAAGCAGTTCGTCATCTCGAAAAGGGCAGAGTAGTAATCTTCGGCGCCGGCACCGGAAACCCGTATTTTACAACGGACACGGCGGCAACTTTGCGCGCCATTGAAATCGATGCGGAAGTTATTCTGAAAGGTACCCGCGTGGATGGCATCTACGATTCTGACCCGGAGAAAAATGCAGATGCTGTGAAGTACAGTACCTTGTCTTATGACGAAGTATTCGCGAAAGATTTAAAAGTAATGGATATGACCGCCTTTACCTTAAGCCGCGAAAACAATCTGCCGATTATTGTTTTTGATATGAACAAGGAAGGCAATCTGCTGCGTGTGGTGCAGGGCGAATCTGTTGGTACGCTGGTCAATATTTAAAAGCACGATTTTTGCGCTTAATTTTATTATAAGAAATTCATACATATCATGGAAGATCTGGAACTCATAGTAGAAACAACAAAGCAGGAAATGGATTCTGCACTGAAACATCTGGAGCATGCCTTTCAAAAAATCCGTGCCGGTCGTGCCTCCACGGCGATGGTGCAGGATGTAATGGTGGAATATTACGGCACGCTCACGCCGCTGAACCAGGTAGCAAACCTGATGGTGCCTGACGCGATGACGATTTCCATCCAGCCCTGGGATAAAGGCGCAATCAATCCGATTGAGAAAGCCATCATCAATTCCAACCTGGGTTTTGCACCATCAAATAACGGCGACAGCATTATTATTAATGTTCCGCCGCTGACCGAAGAGCGCCGCCGAGATCTGGCCAAACAAGCGAAGGCAGAAGCTGAAAACTCTAAGGTAACCGTGAGAAATGCACGCCAGGACGGAATGAAAGAACTGAAAAAACTGGACGGTATCTCTGAAGACATTATTAAAAATGAAGAAGCTTCCATCCAGGAATTAACAGACAAATACGTAAAACTCTGCGACGAAATGTTTAAAGCAAAAGAAGCAGAAATTATGAAAATTTAATGCTTTGTATATTACAATGTAAAACCGCAGCGCACAGGTGCGGTTTTTTTGTTTTTAAGGATTTTTT
Source organism: Chryseobacterium salipaludis (assembly GCF_022968825.1). GTDB lineage: Bacteria > Bacteroidota > Bacteroidia > Flavobacteriales > Weeksellaceae > Kaistella > Kaistella salipaludis. Next base: position 51,282 of record NZ_JALHKS010000001.1, on the reverse strand, counting down.
TCTGCGAAAGAAAAGATATTGTCCAGTTTAATTACGGATTCACCACTGCTTTTGATAAAAGCTGCGTTCACCATCCCTTTGGCCAGCACAGATGTGGGCAGCGGACGGTATTTTTTTGCCAATCCTGTTTTGGTAATTGCCTGCAGAATAGCGGCGCCTGCTTTCTCGCCGAAACGGTCAGAATTTTTTCGCACCAACATACCCGGCTGAAAAATGGTGAGTTTCGGAAAATTCAGTTTTCGAAGATTGTCTTCCAACATACCCTTTAACCTGGAGTAAAAAAGTCTGGAGTGCGCATCCGCACCGGCGGCTGAGACCAGGATAAAATGTTCAACATCATTGTCCTTGGCAGCTTTTGCAAAAGCAGTGGGATAGGTAACATCAGCCAGCATTTGTGCTTCCTGACTGCCAGCTTGTTTCAGTGTGGTACCCATACAGCAAAAAGCAATTTCGCCCTGTACTTTGCTTTGCCATTCATCAGGAGAAGAGAAGTCAACTTCATGAACGATTAATTTCGGGTGATTATCGAGCAGCGGTCTGCGCACCAGGACATGTATTTCTGTGAATTCCGGATGTGTAATAAGTTCCTGAATTAAATCTTTACCTGTTGCACCGGTCGCGCCAATTACTGTAACTCTCATCTGTTGTATTTTTCTATAACGTAAACCTTAAAAGTAATACATTTGATTAAAAGTATGCGTATGGATATCGAACAATTGACTGATTATTGCCTTCAAAAGCCGGGCGCAGAGCTAACCTTTCCGTTTGGCGAAGACATTCTTGTCATGAAAGTCGGCGGTAAAGTATTTTTATTATGCCTGCTTGATCAGATCCCACTTTCTTTCTCTGTTAAAACTGATCCGGACTGGAGCCTGGAACTCCGCGAACAGTTTCCGCAGATTACCGGAGCCTATCATATGAATAAAAAACACTGGAATTCAGTTGTTTGTGATGGGCTGAAACCAAATCTTATTAAGACATTAATTGACCAGAGTTATGAATTGGTTTTTAAAAGTTTGCCGAAAGTGGCGCGGGCAGAACTTAATGGAGTTTAAAAAGAAAACGCCTCGGTGAGTCTTTTGTCTTCATCAAGTTTTAAAATGAGATCCTCCATGGTCGTGAATGCAATTTCCTCATGTAAAAATGCACGGAAACGTACTGTGACGGTTTTGCCGTAAATGAAACCATCAAAATCCAGGATGTAAACTTCCACCGTAACCTGTTTGCCGTTCACTGTCGGATTCGTGCCGATGCTTAACATTCCTTTGTATAGTTTGCCGTCAAGTTCAGTTTCCACAATATAAGCACCTTTTCCCGGTAAAAGCTTCATCGGATCGACCTGCAGATTTGCAGTTGGATACCCAATCGTTCTGCCGATTTTTCGGCCGTGAACCACAGTGCCGGTTAGGGCATAGGTGTAACCAAGCATGTCATTGGCTAACTGAACTTCCTTACTAAAAAGCGCGTTTCGTATCTGGGTTGAGCTGATATGCAACTCACCGAAGTCTACGACAGGAACCTGCTCTACAGTAAAACCTAATTTGGGCCCAAGCTCCTGCAGCAGTTGAAAATTACCGCTTTTGTTCTTGCCGAACGTATGATCATACCCCACAATTAAATGACGCACTTTCAATTTGTCCACCAAAACCTGTCTCACAAATTCTTCTCCGCTGAGATTACGAAAATCCTCATCAAATGATTTCAGGAAAAGATGGAGTAATCCATTTTTTTGCAGAAGTTCCTGTTTCTCTTCTAAGGTCGTGAGCAGATGTAAAGCCTCATCCGGCTGAAAAACGGTTCGCGGATGCGGCCAAAAGGAAATAATTCCGGTTTCCAGATTCTGCTGCGCTGCCACATCTTTCAAACGTTCCAGAATTGCCTGATGACCGCGGTGTACACCATCAAACATTCCGATGGAAAGCGCCAGCGGACGGGAATCAGCAGAACGGTTAAAATCTGTGTGTATCTTCAAGAGAACATTATTAAAAACAGGCCTGCGCACGGCAGAAAAGATGCGTTTTTTAAGATAGTGCAAATATGACAAAAATCTTCTTGACATCCAATTGCGGATCTGTGAATATTGACTATATTTGCACACACGAAAAAAATTAGCAATGGCAAACCAAATTAAAGGAAAAATTTCTCAGATCATCGGTCCGGTAATCGACGTGCTTTTTACCGATGTGGAGGAGCTTCCAAAGATCTATGACGCTTTGGAAATTACAAAACAAGATGGTACGAAAGTGATCCTGGAGGTAGAACAACACGTTGGTGAAGATTCTGTAAGATGTATCGCAATGGACGCTACCGACGGATTGCAGAGAGGTCAGGAAGTAATTTCACAGGGCAGACAGATCACCATGCCAACAGGCGAAGGAGTGTATGGCCGACTGTTTAACGTGGTAGGTGATGCCATCGACGGTATTCCTCAGGTTTCCAAAGAAACCGGTCTTCCGATTCACCGCGAAGCACCAAAATTTGACCAGCTTTCCACTTCTGCTGAGGTTCTTTTTACCGGTATTAAGGTAATTGACCTGGTAGAGCCTTATGCAAAAGGAGGTAAAATTGGATTGTTCGGTGGTGCAGGGGTAGGTAAAACGGTACTGATCCAGGAATTGATTAACAATATTGCAAAAGGACACGGTGGTTTATCCGTATTCGCAGGAGTAGGTGAACGTACCCGCGAAGGAAACGACCTTTTGAGAGAGATGCTGGAATCCGGCATTATTAAATATGGTGAAGAGTTCAACGAGTCCATGGAAAATGGCGGATGGGATCTTTCCAAAGTGAACCTGGAAGAAATGAAAGACTCTAAATGTACTTTCGTTTTCGGACAGATGAACGAACCACCGGGAGCAAGAGCGCGTGTAGCACTTTCAGGACTTACGATTGCGGAATATTTCCGTGATGGTGACGGACAGGGACAGGGAAGAGACGTACTTTTCTTCGTAGATAATATCTTCCGTTTTACACAGGCAGGTTCCGAAGTTTCAGCACTTCTCGGCCGTATGCCATCTGCGGTAGGATACCAGCCAACACTGGCTTCTGAAATGGGGGCGATGCAGGAAAGAATTACTTCAACGAAGAACGGTTCCATTACTTCCGTACAGGCGATCTACGTACCTGCGGATGACCTTACCGACCCGGCACCGGCTACCACCTTTGCCCACTTGGATGCAACCACGGTACTTGACCGCAAGATTGCTTCCCTCGGTATTTACCCTGCGGTAGACCCACTGGAATCTACGTCACGTATTCTGACACCGGAAATTCTGGGTGAGGAGCACTATAACTGTGCGCAGCGTGTGAAGGAAATTCTTCAGCGTTACAAAGCACTTCAAGATATCATCGCCATTCTCGGGATGGAAGAACTTTCCGAAGAAGATAAACTGTCAGTGTACCGTGCGCGTAAAGTGCAGCGTTTCCTTTCTCAGCCGTTCCATGTTGCGGAGCAGTTTACCGGTCTGAAAGGAGCTCTGGTAGATATTAAGGATACCATCAAAGGGTTCAACATGATCCTGGATGGTGAGCTGGATCACCTGCCGGAAGCAGCTTTCAACCTGAAAGGAACCATCGAAGAGGCGATCGAAGCAGGAGAAAAAATGCTTGCTGAAAACGCGTAGTACTCAATTATAAAAAAAGAAAAAGGGTAGCAGTACTCTTTTTCTTTTTATCATGACTCTGTAAACCGACAAAGAATGAACATTAAGATATTAACTCCTGAAGCAGTAATTTTCGAAGGCGAGGTGAAGTCCGTTTTACTGCCGGGCCGCAACGGTGAATTTCATATCATGAAAGACCACGCTGCGATTGTAACTTCCCTTAATGGTGGAAAGATTAAAATGTACACTGAGGCGATCAGCGAACCTTACAGCAGCAATTTCACCCGTGAAAATGAGAAGGACAGTGTTTTTTCTTTCGCCGTAAAAAGTGGAGTGATTGAATTCAGTAACAATAAAGGAATTATCCTGGCTGAATAATCAGTTGGTCCTTTCATAATAAAAGCGCCGCCTTTGGTTTCAAAGGCGGTGCTTCTTTTTCAGATCATCCCCATACTTCCCATCAAACCCAGGGTAGCTGAGAGAATGACCACACATTTCCAGCAATTAAACTTCATTGTATCATGGTCTTAAAGCCGTTATAAAGCAGAAATCCTGCCATCGAGCGGAAACGGTTATTGTGTCATATTCTGTTACGCATCAAAATCACCGGCTGCTTCAGGCTGATATACGATTTCATCGATCACAATTTTAGTCATGCCGGAAGGAACAAGCCAGTCAATTTCATCACCTACGCGGTAACCGATCAGTGCTGCGGCCACGGCCGAAAATATGGAGATTTTCTTTTCCTTAATATTAGCTTCCGATGGATAAACCAGTTTGAATTCCATCGTACTTTTGTTATTCTGAAAATGAATTTTGACGATCGAATTCATGGTCACCACATCACCACCGATATTTTCGGGTTCCACAATTTTCGCATTTTTTAACTCAGCCAGCAGTTTTTCAGCTTCTTCCTTCTTAATGCTGTTGGTGGCTTTCGCTGCCGTAATGGCGCGGTGGATCCGGTTAAAATCCTGCTTGGTAATTATTACTTCTTTCATATAATAAGGTGTTTGATTTAAAATAAAAATGACCGCCTGAATTTTTCAGACGGTCATGTATATCATGCTGTGAAAAATTCTTAATCGGCCTTGAACTGAAGGTTTTGTTCCTCCATCAGCTGTTCTTCCTGTTTCTTATAAAACCCTGAATCCAGTTTTTCACGGATTGCTTCAAAGGCGGCCAGCGTTTCATCGATTTCCGCATCCGTGTGCGAAGCCGTCGGGATCAGGCGAAGCAGAATCATCCCTTTTGGAATTACCGGGTAGATAACCACCGACGTAAAGATGCCGAAGTTTTCACGCAGGTCGCGGGCTAGCAAAGTAGCTTCCACTGTGCTTCCCTTCATCATAACCGGCGTTACACAAGTATTGGTATTTCCTAAGTCGAAACCACGGTCTGTAAGTCCTTTTTGCAAACGGTTTACATTATACCACAGTTTGTCTTTGATTTCCGGGCGTGAACGCAGCAATTCCAGACGCTTTAATCCACCGATAACCATTGGCATGGTCAGCGACTTGGCGAAGACCTGAGAGCGAAGGTTATATTTTAAAATTCCGATAATATCTTTATCCGCCGCAATGAAAGCACCGAAACCGGCCATTGATTTTGCGAAAGTAGAGAAGTACACATCAATCTGATCCTGGCAGCCTTGTTCCTCACCAGCGCCGGCACCTGTTTTTCCAAGCGTTCCGAAGCCGTGTGCATCATCTACCAGCAACCGGAATTTAAACTTGTCTTTCAGCGCGCAGATTTCTTTCAGCTTACCCTGCATACCACGCATTCCAAATACTCCTTCGGTAATCACCAGAATACCACCGCCGTTTTCTTCGGCCACTTTTTCCGCACGTGCCAGGTTCTTTTCAAGGCTGGCAATATCGTTGTGTTTATAGGTAAAACTTTTCCCCATGTGCAGGCGAACACCATCCACGATGCACGCGTGGGAATCCGAATCATATACGATGACATCATGGCGCGTTACCAAAGCATCAATAGTAGAAACCATTCCCTGATAACCGAAGTTCAGCAGATACGCTGCTTCCTTTCCTACAAACTCAGCGAGTTCACGCTCCAGCTGCTGGTGCTGTTCCGTTTCACCAGACATGGCGCGGGCGCCCATCGGGTAGAACATTCCATATTCTGCGGCCGCCTTTGCATCGGTTTCAATTACTTCAGGATGGTTGCACAATCCCAGATAATCATTCGCACTCCAGAAAATCACTTCCCGGCCCTGAAACTTCATTCGCGGACCGATCGGCCCCTCGAGTTTAGGAAACACGAAATACCCTTCAGCATAATCCGCAAATTGTCCCAACGGACCCGGATTTCCTCTCAGACGATCAAAAATATCTGTCATTATTTTTTAGTATTAATTATATCAAAGTTAATCTTTTTTAAACCAAGAAAACCTTTCGCTCTTCACAAAAAGGTCTTCAGGTTCAATATTTTTTCGTAGTAAACAATCAGGAAACTTCTGCCTGGAAAACTTCACCATTCGGATGGGAATGCCCGTTCAGAAAACCCATTTCTGCCATCCATTCATCGCTGTACACTTTGGTAATATACCGTGAGCCGTGATCAGGGAAAATGGCAACCACCACATCATTTTCAGAAAAAGGATGTTGCTCGGCATATTGCAGCAAACCCTGGGTAACGGCACCGCAGGTATACCCGCCCATAATGGCTTCACGAAGCGCAATTTCGCGCGTACGGTGCGCGGCCTTTTCATCGGTTACACGTACAAATTCATCCACTTTATCAAATAGCAGGGCCGAGGGAATTAAATTTTTGCCCATCCCTTCAATCTGATACGGGTGAATGTCATCTTTATTAATCTGACCGGTTTCATGATATCCTTTCAGGATAGAACCATCCGCGTCCACACCGATAATTTTAATATCCGGGTTTTGTTCTTTTAAAAATTTTGCTGACCCGCTCAAGGTTCCTCCTGTGCCGGTGCAGGCAAACAGATGGGTGATTTTGCCTTCTGTTTGTTCCCAGATTTCCGGGCCGGTGCTGCGGTAATGCGCATCAATATTCAGCTCATTGAAATACTGATTGATATACACAGAGTCTGGAGTTTCGGCGGCGATTCTTTTGGCCACTTCATAATAGGAGCGCGGATCATCTGCCGGAACGTTTGCCGGGCAGATGTGTACCGTGGCACCTAAGGCTTCCAGGTATGCGATCTTTTCTTTTTTAGTTTTATCGCTGACGGAGAGGATACATTTATATCCTTTGATAATGCAAACCATCGCGACGGAAAATCCGGTGTTGCCCGAGGTGGTTTCCACTACCGTTGAACCCGGTTTGAGCAGGCCTTTTTTCTCAGCAGCTTCAATGATGTGAATTGCAATACGGTCCTTGGTAGAGTGGCCTGGATTGTAAGATTCCAGCTTGGCATACACTGTGGCCGGCAAACCAGCCGTCACATGGTTCAGTTTTACCAATGGTGTATGGCCTATCAGCCCCAGGATATTATCGTAAACATGCGTCATTATAGGATATTTTTCCGCTTAAAAAAGCGCGTACAAAAATACTAAAAAATAATAAAACAGCAATGTTATCGGGATTTCAGCTGTATGAGAAGGCTCATGTAAAACTACTTTAAGGAAATGTAATAATAGCCGTATACGCGCAGAACTTAATTTTAATTTAATAAAAAATAAGCATCACCTAAGTTAATTGTATTATTTTCGCGTAATTGAAAATTTATTTATGAAGAACTGGACTTTTCAGAAATGGAATACCATCCTGGGATGGGGCGTTTTTGCGATCGCTTTTTTCACCTACTTATCCACGATTGAACCCAACTTCAGTTTCTGGGACTGCGGCGAATATATTGCTTCCGCGGTAAAACTGGAAGTAACACACGCGCCCGGAGCGGCCTTTTTTCAGTTGGTAGGAGCCGTCGGTGCCATGCTGGCTTTTGGAGACGGGGAGAAGTATTCAGTGGTGATCAATGCGATGTCAGCATTGTACAGTGCACTGACGATTTTATTCCTGTTCTGGACGATTACGCATTTACTAAGAAGACTGCTTCATAAAGATTTCACCGATATTCTGCCTGTTCAGCAAATTACAATTTTGTTTGCCGGCGTTATCGGTGCCCTTGCCTTTACCTTTTCTGATACCTTTTGGTTTTCAGCAGTGGAAGGTGAAGTATATTCCATGGCTTCAATGTTCATTGCGATGCTCGTTTGGCTGATTACCAAGTGGGAAAATGAATACCGTGCGTTTGGAAACGAACGCTGGATCCTCTTAATCTTTTTTATTACCGGGCTTTCCGTGGGTGTGCACATGATGTGTATGCTGGCCATTCCCGCAGTTTGTTTTATTTACTACGCCCAGAAATATACGTTTAGCTGGAAAAGTTTTCTGTGGGCCAATCTGGCAACGCTGTTAATTCTGGCGATTGTATTTAAAGGAATCTTTCCGCTCGTAATGACGCTGTTCGGGCGCATTGAAATTTTTGCCGTGAACGGGATTGGTTTGCCTTTCCACTCCGGAACTATTATCGCCTTCCTGCTGGTAACGGCGCTGTTCATTTTCGGAATCCGCTATGCCAACAGGCTCGGAAATAAATTATACCAAACGGCTATTATGTCGGTTTTGTTTATGATGATCGGTTTTTCCTGCTGGATGGTGATTCCCATTCGTGCAACGGCTAATCCCCCGATGAACCTGAACGATCCTGACAATGCCATCGGCATGCTGGATTACTACAACCGTGAGCAATATGGCGACTGGCCGACTTTGTATGGCCAAAACTATACGGCTGCATTGGATGCTAATGGAATCCTGCGCAATGAAGACGGAAGTTATAAAACAAAAAAGCGCGGCGATGTTTATGAAAAAGATGAAGGCACCAACTCATATCGTAAAGTAGGGGAGCGCTTTAATTATGTATATAATCCGGATCACGTCAGCATTCTGCCCAGAATGTTTAATGAAGATAAAGCAGTCATGGAGAATTATGTTTCTATGTACGGTGCACCGGACTTCGGTTTTAATTACAGTAACAGCGATGTGGCCGACAGCCCGGAAGCACATCAGATTTTCGATGATCTTCGGAAAAAATACGACGAGGGGTCTATCAAGGCTGCGGATTACCTTCAGGTGAAACCTTATAATTTAATAAATGTTCAGCGCCCTTCGCTGTGGCAGAACCTCGATTATTTCTTTACTTTCCAGAACGGATATTATTTCGTTCGCTATCTGATGTGGAACTTTGTGGGTCGTCAGAATGACCTGGAAGGGAACATGGAAAATAACCGCGGCAACTGGATTTCGGGGATTTCGTTTATTGATAATGCGCTGTATGGCGACCAGTCCCAAATGCCCGCAAAATTCCGGAATGAAAGTACGGTGACTTTCTTCTTCCTGCCGTTGCTGCTGGGAATTATTGGTTTTGTATTTCAGCTGAACCGCGACTTCGGAAGGTTCTATGCCATCTTATCTTTATTTATCATTACCAGTGTGGGAATTATTTTCTACACCGGTGTGAAACCTTTTGAGGTGCGGGAACGGGATTACGCGATGGTCGGTTCCTTCTATGCCTTCGCCATCTGGATTGGTTTGGGCGCAGGTGCCATTTTAAACTTTTTAAATCAAAAAATAAAGTCACAGGCTGTGCCGTGGATCGCGGGCGTTGTCCTTCTCGGCATTCCGCTGATGATGGGTTTCCAGAATTATACCCCACACGACCGAAGCAACCAATACGCTGCTTATGACTACGCCTATTCGACACTGAACTCCATTCCTAAAAACGGGATTTTATTCGTGTATGGTGATAATGACACTTATCCGATCTGGGGTATGCAGGAAACATCCGGTTTCAGGAATGATGTGAAAGTGGTGAACTTCACCCTTCTGAGCACGCCCTGGAACATTGATCAGGCACGCCGCAGGACCAATAATGCAATGGCAGTTCCGTCCAGCCTCAAACATGAAAACTATCGCGACGGCAGCAATGATCAGATTTACATTATGTCGCCGAAAGACTGGGAAAATATTTTTGCTAATCTTGAAGGGCAGGGTGTGCCGGCTGAAACATTTGGTGAATTCCGCAAATACCTCACCGTGGACAGCATGACCATGAAAGAGGCCGTGAATTTCCTGAAAATGAAATCGGACAACAAAGATGAAATTTTGAAGATGATTTTCGGTGAAGACCGGTATGAGAAATTCAACTTTCTGCCGGTAAATAAATTTATACTTCCTGTAAACAAGCAAAACGCAATACAGGCAGGAATCATCAAAGCAAAGGATGCCGCTCAGGCAGTAGATGCTATTACGGTAACCTACAAAGGCAGCAGCATGTTTAAAAACAATCTCGCGCTCTTGGATATCCTGGCTCATTTTGACTGGAAGCGAAACATTAGTTTTTCCTCCGGTGGTGTATATGATCCTGATAATTTGTTTTATTTAAGTAACTATCTGCAGTTTGATGGTTTCAGCTACCGTTTGGTTCCTATTGAAACCAAAGAAAGTGAAGACGGCGAATTGGGCCGCGTGGATGCAGATGCGCTGTATAACATCGTGAAAGGCTACCGCTGGGGTAATTTTAAGGACCTGAAAGTACATTACGATGAAACTGCCATGCAGAATATTGTGGGCTACCGGTCTTCTTCCAGCCGCGCTGCGGAAGCTTTAGCGATGAAAGGAGAAAAAGCAAAAGCAATCGAAATGCTGGATCTGGCTGCGCGCGAGATACCGGTGGAGAAATACAATGATCCACGTTCGCTGAGTTCCATAGTATATGGATATATCGTTGCGGGACAAGAGCAAAAAGGGCTGAAGCTTGCCGAGGAACTAAAGAAAGGAATCTTCACGGAGTATGAGTATTACACAAGTTTGTCGCCACAGGAGCAGCGTTTTGCCGGCCGCCAGATGCGCACGAAACCGCTTGAATATTCACTGGTCGTCGGCGCGGTGACCGATGCTTTCGAAAAGACAGGGCAGCGCGACAAAGCCTATAGTTATCTGGTGAAATCTCTCGAACCGATCGATAAAAAGTTCAGTACTTTTATTGCGGATCTGAAAACACTTGGCAAGGAAAAAGCTTATAAAGAAGCAGAGAAAGTGCAGAAGATCACACCGTTTTACACCTATCTTTTCGACCTGATGAATCCTTTCGATTCCACGTACGCGAAAGAAAAAGAAGCACAGATTACCGATGCACTGATGCGCGCGACGCAATAAATAGTAAAAAGCGAATTTTGAATTCGCTTTTTTTGTGCGCTGAAACCAGGTAGAAACCTTTACTTAAAAAATGTATTTTTACAAATCTAAAATTTAATCATAAAACCAATGATAAAGCATCTTTCTAATATCAGCCACCGTGACTCCCGTAACTTCTTTTTGATTGCCGGCCCCTGCATTATTGAAGGCGAAGACATGGCACTGAAGATTGCTGAAGAAGTCATCCGCATTACAGACCGTTTTAAAATTCCGTACATCTTCAAAGGAAGTTTTAAAAAAGCCAACCGTTCGCGCGTGGATTCATTTACTACAATCGGAGAAGAAAAATCGCTTCAGATCTTAAGGAAAGTCGCGGAAACTTTTGATATTCCGGTAACCACCGATATTCACGAAAATGAACATGCAGCACTGGCGGCAGAATATGTGGATGTACTGCAGATTCCTGCTTTCCTGGTGCGCCAGACGGACCTGCTGGTGGCCGCTGCAAAAACCGGAAAAGCGGTCACCCTTAAAAAAGGACAGTTTCTCTCGCCCGAAGCCATGCAGTTTGCCGTGCAAAAAGTGTTGGATTCCGGAAACGAAAAAACGGCCATTATCGAGCGTGGCAACAGTTTCGGTTATACCGATTTAATCGTAGACTTCCGCGGGATTCCTACCATGCAGCAGTATGCGCCCGTGATTTTGGATGTGACCCACTCGCTGCAGCAGCCCAACCAAAGTGCCGGAGTGACCGGCGGCCGCCCAGAGCTCATTGAAACCATCGCCAAGGCGGGAATCGCAGTGGGAGCGGATGGACTCTTTATTGAAACACATCCGGATCCGTCCTGCGCACTTTCCGATGGCGCCAATATGCTCAGACTGGATAAGCTGGAAAACTTGCTGGAAAAACTGACCCGCGTGCGCGAAGCCATTCTTTAATATACTTTTTTTTGAAAGTAAGCGTTTTTGAGCTGAAGCCCGAAAGCGCTTTTTTATTATCTTTAAAAAAAATAAACTGCAGTTTTGAAAAAAGTTTTACTCCTGTTGGCTGCCCTGCCGGCCATGCTCTTTTCCCAGATCAAAATAAAAGTCGTTGATGAAGGCGGCCGTCCTGTTTCCGGGGCGCAAGTTGAATACAATAATCAGAACTTTATAACTGATGATTCAGGTGTACTGCAAGTCCCTTTAGCTGATCAGCAGCAGCCTCTCACCGTTCGAAAAGATGCTTATTCTACATTTACGAAAACAGTTCCGGCTTCTCCCAAGTCACAGCAGGTAACCATTCTGCTGCGCCGCCAGGAACGTGAAACAGAAATTCAGGAAGTTGTTTTTCAGGGTAAAGGAAAACCAAAAGTAACGGATCTTACCTCAGTAGAAATCTCGGCTAAAGAAGCGCAGCAGGTCGCTGCCTTATCGGGCGGGGTGGAAGGTTTGCTGAAAACTTTACCGTCTGTGAATTCCAATGCAGAACTGTCTTCGCAGTATATGGTGCGTGGCGGCAATTATGATGAAAATTTAATTTACATTAATGATATCGAGATTTACCGCCCGTTCCTCATTCGCAACTCCTTGCAGGAAGGGCTGAGTATCATCAATCCGGATATGGTGCAGACGGTGAACTTTTCTGCCGGTGGCTTTGAGGCCAAGTACGGAGATAAGATGTCCTCTGCGCTGAACGTGTATTACCGCCAGCCCACAAGAAATGAAATCTCCGGAGAAGCAAGTCTGATTGGCGGACGCCTTACCGGCGGTTTTGCCAGCCGCGACCGAAAATTTACCGCACTCGTTTCCGGCCGCTACCGGAACACTAACCTGGTGCTTAATACCTTAAATGAAGACACCGATTTTAATCCGCAGTATAAAGACCTGCAGTCTTACCTGACCTACAAAATACACCCGAACTGGAAACTGTCTTTCGTAGGTTACTGGAGCGAAAATACTTACGAAATGATTCCTAAGGTCAAGGAAGTGGATTTCGGTTCGCTGCAAACCCCTTTGAAGCTTAGTGTATTTTACGACGGAAAAGAAGACGATCAATACCGCAACCTGATGGGCACCGGCACGATTCAGTTTACGCCCAATAAAAAATGGAATTTCACGCTGGATGCGTTTGCTTACCAAAACCGTGAGCGGGAATACTACACCATTGCCTCTGCGTACATGCTGCAAACCTTTGATCCGGTCACGGGCGCACCGATCACCTCTTACGATGTGGGCGGCCAAATTGATCACGCCAGAAATGATTTAATGGTAAAAACATACGGCGCACAGTTTAAAACCAAATTTGCGCCCAATGTGAATACAGATATAGAAGCTGGTTTAAAAATTGAAAAAGAAAATCTGAAAGATCTGACCAACGAATGGCAGCTGATCGACTCACTGGGCTACAGCACGCCGCGCGACTTCGTGTTGCCGGGACAGTTGAATGCGGCTGATTTAAAATTAAAATATCAGATCAGCGGACAGAATCATATCCAGCCCACAAGAATGTCGGCATATGCACAGTACTCCCAAAAATTGTATTGGGGAACCAACCGCGTGTTTGTGAACGCGGGTGTCCGGGCGTCGCATTGGGACTTTAATGATGAAACGATTGTGTCGCCGCGCGCGCAATTTGCCATTAAACCGGATTGGGAGCAGGATATGCTTTTCCGTTTGTCGGGAGGGATTTATTATCAGGCACCGTTTTATAAAGAAATCAAAGATGTGGATGGCAGTTTTAATTCCGATATTAAATCGCAAAGATCCGCGCAAATTATCTTAGCCAATGATTATGAATTCCGAATGGCAAAGAGGCCCTTCAAGTTGACGACCGAGTTGTACTACAAAAAAATGGACCATCTTATTCCATATTATCTGGATAATGTGCGCATCCGGTACAGCGGACAAAACAATGCGGAGGGATATGCATATGGAATTGATACGCGCCTTTTCGGGGAGTTTGTGCCCGGTGTGGATTCCTGGATTTCCGCTTCGTATGCCAGAGTGTATGAAAACATTAACGGTCAGGGCAATATTCCGCGTCCTACTGATCCGCGCCTGCGCCTGAGTATGTTCTATCAGGATTACATGCCGAAGTTCCCGTCGATGCGCGTGAACCTCACCTTGGTTTATGCCAATGGTCTGCCTTCCGGAACGCCGGTTACTTTTCTGGCAGATGGTACGCCCGATTTTAATGCCGCCTACCAGTACCAGCGCACGCTGCCTTCCTACAAGAGAGTAGACATCGGACTTTCAAAAGTGTTTGTAGACCAGAATGACAACAAGGTTACTTCCGGTTTTTTCAGTAATTTCCGGGAACTGAGTTTAGGGGTTCAGATTTATAACGCCTTTAATATTAATAATACGGTAGCCAATCAGTGGGTAAATGATGTGAGTTCCGGCTATAATTATCCGGTGCCGGTTCGACTGACCGGGCGTTTCTTTAATGTGAAATTGGACTTTAAATTATAATTAAAATCCCTGCCGTTGAACAGCAGGGATTTCATTTTAATCGTTTTCAGGATCGTTATGAGCAATCACATCGTATAAATCTGTGCGACGGTCACCAATGGTTCTCACTGCGCCGTAGTGATGCAGTTCTTTGAGCAGGTTAAGATCCACATCTACAATTAAAGTCGTTTCAGTATTCGGCGTGGCTTCTCCTTTTATGGCATTGGACGGAAACGCAAAATCAGAAGGTGTGAAAACCGCAGCCTGGCCATACTGGATATCCATGTTATTCACACCGGGTAAATTACCAACACAACCGGCAATCGCAACATAACATTCATTTTCAATAGCACGCGCCGAAGCACAATTTCGTACTCTTGTGTAGGCATTTTGGGTATCAGTCAGATACGGAACAAACAGAATTTTCATTCCTTGTTTTGCCAGCAGCCGCGGCAGCTCGGGGAATTCCACGTCATAACAAATAAGCAAGCCAACTTTTCCGCAGTCCGTGTTAATCACTCTAATGTCATTGCCACCACGCATGCCGTAATATTTCCGCTCGTTCGGTGTAATGTGAATTTTCCGGTGTTCATCAATTTTCCCGTCACGGTGGAGCAGGTAACTGATGTTGTACAGTTCTTCATTTTCCGCCAGCGGCATACTGCCCGCAATGATATTAATATTATAAGCCACGGCAAATTGCGACAGTTTATCACGGATGGCTTCCGTCATTTCCGCAAGCTTAAACATGCTTTCCCGCTCAGAAAGATCATTGAACGGTGCCAGCAGCGGCGTGTTGAACAGTTCCGGGAACAGGATGAAATCCGATTTGTAATCCGCCATGACGTTCACGAAAAATTCCACCTGTTCAAAAAAAGCATCCAGATCATCGAAATGCCGCATCTGCCATTGCACAAGTCCCAGCCGGATCACCGAGTCCTGCATCGTGTTGGGTTTCTTGCTGTAGTAGATATTGTTCCATTGTAGCAGCACCGCATTTTCACCGGAGTCCTGGTCATCCGGCAGGTAGCCGCGCAGAACACGTACCGGCAGGAAATTATTCGCTAACTGGAAACTCAGCACCGGATCATAAATTTCTTTTTTGCGGACCTGCTGAATGTACTGGCGCGGCGTCAACTCATCACGGTACAAGTGGTAATTCGGAATACGTCCGCCCACGATAATAGACTTTAAATTCAGTTTTTCGCACAGTTCCTTCCTAGCATCATATAAACGGCGGGCCAGCCGCAGCGCGCGGTATTCCGGATCTACAAAAACTTCGATTCCGTACAAAACATTGCCGGTATCTGAGTGGGTATTGAACGTATAATTGCCTGTGATTTCTTTATAGGTATGTTCGTCGCCAAACAATTCGTACTGAATTATAAGCGAAAGGCAGACGGCGGCAATTTGCCCGTCTACGGTGATACAGATTTGTCCGTCCGGAAAGATTTTAATGAGTTTGCGGATACTTTTTTCCGACCACACGCTCTCTGCCATGTCCGGGTAGGCTTTCTTCATCGTTGTGCACAGTTGTGCGTAATCATCAGTTTGTAGATTTCTGATTTCTATATGCATACATTTAATTTTAAAAAGTTAATACAGGGAACATCATACCAAAATGCCCGTACAGTGGTCGTGCGCGCTGCCGGTTGCTGAAGACAGCACATTATTTTGATGAGTAAGCCGAAGTACTGCCATAAAACCAAAAATCAGCGCCTCTTTAAAATCAATTAATTCCAACTCTGGCAGGATCAGTTCTGCGGTTGAATGCGCACGAATTCTTTCGATTAAAAACTGATTCTTTGCACCGCCGCCGGTGATTAAAATATTTTTTATCTGCTCATTATTCAGAACAGAAGCAATCTGAGAAGCAGCGTGTTCCGTAATTGTAGCAATCGCCTCCTGCGGTTTAAACTCTTTGATGAGATCAGTAATATGTTGCTGTACCCATTCAATCCCCAAAGATTTGGGCGGAGGCACATTATAAAAGGAAATGGCATTTAGTTTTTCCAGTACACTGCAATTCACCTCACCATTTCGCGCAATATCGCCGTTGTGGTCAAATGGCTGTCCCAGTTTCCGGCAAAGTGAATTAAGCACAATATTCACAGGACAAATATCGAAGGCAAGACGCTGATTATTTTTTATAAATGAAATATTGGAAAAACCTCCCAGATTGAGGCAGGCCTGATAATCACTGAACAGCAACTCATCACCAATGGGAACCAGCGGCGCACCATTTCCGCCCAGCAGAACATCCTGCATCCTGAAATCATACACAACCGGTGTGCCGGTAACTTGCCTGATCGCGCGACCATCGCCGATTTGTACTGTGAATTTTCTTTCCGGCTGATGAAAAACTGTGTGGCCATGCGAACCGATGATTTCCGGACTGCTGAGCTGATGTTTGTTTAATAACTCCTGAATTTGTTCTCCTAAGTAAAAACCATACTCAACATTAAATGCTGCCAACTCCGTGGCTGACATAGAAATGCTGCTTCGCAGCTGCTGTTCCAGTTTCTCATCATACTGAATCGTTTCAGCGCAGATGATTTCGAATTGCCAGTTCTTATTGTTTTCGCGGTTAAAAGCAGCATAGCACAAATCCAGGCCGTCCAGGCTCGTGCCCGACATTAAACCAAGTGCTGTTACCGAATCTTTCTTTAATTCCATGTACTAAAGATACGGCTTCACTTTCAACCTTAGCGCGAACTTTCAGGAATTTTGCCGGCATTAATGTCGCCGCTGTTATTAAAGAAAGTGTATTCTGAAAAATCGTCTTTTGCGCGCATGCCATTGGCGCCCACCAGTGTAGAACCGTCCTTATCGGTAACGTAAACTGTATCAGTCGTGTAGATCAGTTTTTTATTCTGATCCCAGAAAACGGATTGCATGGCAAACATCTGCTTATCACTGCTCACGATGCGGATATTCCCACGCGCTTCGTAAAACTTTTTTCGCTCATTAAACTTGGCAAAGTCTGCCTTAATGCTGCCGGGTGAATCCGGTTTCTTTTTATCGTAAAAAAGGATATTGATGCCTTTGCGGGCAACGATGTATGGTGAATCAATCAGCTCGTATTTCTCAATAAGCGGTGCGGTGGCGCGTAGTTTAATCATTCCTGAATCGCGCTGCAAAATTTCAGAATTGTAAATCACCTGCGAGGGAAAATTTACATTCTTATTCTTATTGATTTCTGCCAGGTCTTCCTCACAGGATATCAGCGTAAAAAATATAGCACATCCCAGGAGGGCGGCTATATTGTTTTTAGATATGTTGCGGACTGAAACCATGATTTAATCGTACAGACGCTTGTTAAACCACTTATCGGCAAACGTAAGTCCGACGCGGAGGTTTATGAAATTCTGGCGAACCAGGTTGTTATCCATTGTGCCGCGCTGTCCCAGTTCAACACCCACATCAATTCCGCTCATGCGGTTCACATTGCTGTTCTCGAATGGCAGAGTGACACCCGCGGTCAGCGCGAACTGGTTGATGTTGGTGCCGTTCAGCATCAGGTTGCCTTTTTCGTAATAAGCACCATAGCGGTAGGTCACACGTGAGAAGTAATTTCTGAAGTTATTGTAGTTCGGCAAATACCAGCCGCCGGCGGCAATACGGTAAGAGTTCTGCTGTTCAAAAGGCTGACCCAAAAACTGGATCGTTTCTCCCTGGCGGTAATCAAACTGCGTTCCCGCAAACCATTTACCATCTTTACCATAACCTGCACCGAGTGAAAATTCCATTGGGATCAGGTTATCATCTTTGCTGTAATCTTCCGCAATAATGCTTACGTTGTTCTTTGTTTGCCCTGCGGTATAATAGTACGTACTGTTTGTGAAATACGTATCCATCTGGCCCGTATTTCCGAAGGTGTAAGTAGCACCAAGCGTTAATTTATTATCCTGTCGGATTTTCTTCTGATACGCAGTTCCGGCTGTGAAGTTAAACGTCTTGATCTTATTGCGGGTTTCATAGCCGTTGATCAGTTCCGCATTGCTCACGGTTAGTTCATTAATGTCGTACAGGTTTCCGAAATAAAAGTTAGTGCGAAGACCTAGCGCAAACTCCGGCGTAACCTGATAGGATACAGCGCCTTGCACAGTACTCAGCGTACCTTCCCCGCGGAAAAGGCTGCTCACCGTTGTTTGAGTTTCAGCATTAGTTGCATTGTTGATCACCGAATATTTTTTGGAACTGTACGGCTGGTATCCTAATCCGAATTTCACTTTGGAAGAAATCGGAAAAGCAATCGTCAGGTTCGACAAATAGGTGGAATGCTTGGTCGCATCCTGCTGATCAGATTTGAAGAAATTATTTTCATTGGCAACTTCCACCTTAAGCGTCGTAAGTTCCACGATTTTGTTGGCTGCCGGGTTTCTGAAATTAAAATTATTATTGAAGTCTCCGATGTATGCTGTGGAAATCCCGCCCATTGCGCTGATATCCACGGTATTATCGTACTTCACATCGCCAATGCCGAATGCGGCGTACGGAGAATTACCAATCGTTTGCGCATCCATTAGAAAACTGGCAGCGATGAGTGGTAAGACAAATAATTTTTTCATTCCAGGTTGTTAAAAATAATGGGCAAATATCCTAAATAATCCTGAACTGTGAAAGTAAGTTATCTTAAAGTTTGTTAAGCTGAAACAGCGGTACAATGCACTTCCCGGTGATGCAAAAAACAGTGAAGATTGATTGATTCAAATATTTAATTAATATGATAAATGTTTTTTTTGGTAATTATATAATTTAAAGCGCAACCTCTGAACAGTTTGACCAAAGGCTGCTAATGCAGTATCTTTGAGCCATGAATTGGGACGATATTGCAGGACACGAACAGCTGAAAACAATGCTGAAAGAGAGCATTTCCGGAAACCGCATCAGTCACGCGCAGCTTTTTACCGGCGCGTACGGCTATGGTACGCTGCCGCTGGCAATTGCTTTTGCGAAAGAAATATTATCGCGTGAGAATCCGGCGGCGGCCTCGAAAGTGGATACCTTCAACCATCTGGACCTGCATTTTACTTTCCCTTTTTTTAAACAGGATAAAAACAGTGTTTCGGTTCCGTTTCAAAAAGATTTCCGCGAGCTGATGATGCAGAATCCGTACGCAAATGCAGATGACTGGAGCCGGATTTTGCAATCAGAAAATAAAAAACTGACCATTTACGCGGAAGAAGCAGATGCGCTGACATCCAAATTTTCATTAAAGAGTTTTGAAGGCGGCAGTAAAATTCTTATCGTGTGGCAGGCCGACCGGATGAACACCGATGCGGCCAATAAGTTCCTGAAATTCCTGGAAGAACCTCCGGAAAACACTTTCATCATCCTTACCGCCGAACATACAGATGCTATGCTGCAGACAATTTTGTCGCGTACGCAAATCGTGGAAGTTCCACGGATTGATGACGAAGCGCTTAAAAGTTACCTTCAGCGCGAACACGAAATTTCACCGGATCTGCTGCAAAGTATTTTGATTGAAGCCCAGGGGAATGCCAACACAGCGGCACAACTGGCGCGCTCCGAAGATCCGGATACTGAATTTGAAAGTTATTTCATCATGTGGGTGCGGGAGGCATTTCAGGTAAAAAAGAAACCTGAGTTTTTGAAAAACATTGTGCTTTGGGCGCGCAAAATTGCCGGCTGGAAAAAGGAAACGCAGTTAAATTTCATTCGGTACTGCACTGAAATTTTTCGTCTGGCGCTGTTGCAGAATTACGGGAATACGGAGCTGGTGTACAAAAGAATTTCGGCGGACGGTTTCAAGTGGGATCGTTTTTCCCAGTTTATCAGCGGAGCAAATATTGAAGTAATTCTAACCGAACTTTCGGAAGCTGATTATCATCTAGAGCGAAACGGAAATGCCCGGATCATCTGGACTGATCTGGGCATTAAATTATCGCGTAACCTGCACCGGAATTAAACATTAATCAAATCCAGGAACTGCTGTTCATCCAGTATTTCAATAGTACCCAGTTGCTGCGCCTTCTTCAGTTTGCTGCCGGCTTTTTCGCCAACCACCAGGTAATTCAGATTTTTGGAAACTGCCGATATATTCCTGCCGCCGTTTTGTTCTACCATTTCTTCGGCCTGATCCCGGCTGAATAATGAAAGTTTACCTGTAAATAAAAAGGTTTTGCCAGCGAGTTTATCACTTAAAGCAGACGGTGCTGCGTTGGGATCTTTTGCCAGCTGAATGCCGTATTGTTTAAGCCTTTCGATCATCAGTACGTTCTCAGGATTGGCGAAATACAGCTGAATACTCTCTGCGATTTTAAGGCCGATATCTTCCACCTGCATAAGTTCTTCCAACGAGGCCTTCTGTAACGCTTCAATCGATTCAAAGTTCTTCGCGAGTTTTTTGGCAACTGTTTCGCCGACATGCTTGATCCCGATACCGAAAAGCACACGTTCAAAGGGAACCGTTTTGGACTTATCAATACCGGCCAGAATATTGTCCACTGATTTTTTAGCCATTCGTTCCAGCGGTAAAAGCTGTGCTGAGGTGAGTGTATAAAAGTCTGCCGGATTTTCAATCAGTTTTGCGTTGTACAGTTGCTCGATGGTTTCGCTGCCCAGGTTTTCAATATTTAAAGCTTTGCGTGAAACATAATGAATCATTTTTCCGATGACCTGCGGCGGGCAATGCAGTTCATTCGGACAGAAATGAATGGCCTGATCTTCGATTTTTACCAGCGGTGTGCCGCACTCCGGACAGTTGGTAATATACTGTACCGCCGCGCTGCCGCTGTCCCGCAAACTGGAATTGACTCCAACAATTTTTGGGATAATTTCTCCGCCTTTTTCCACCATTACGGTGTCATGCTCATGCAGATCCAGTTTCCGGATAATATCTTCATTATGTAAACTCGCGCGCTTCACCGTGGTTCCCGCCAGCAGGACCGGCTGCAGATTGGCCACGGGTGTTACCGCGCCGGTACGACCCACCTGATAGGAAACGGATAATAATTTGGTCTGCACCTGCTCGGCTTTAAATTTATAGGCCATCGCCCAGCGCGGAGATTTGGCCGTGTAACCCAGTCTCGCCTGCTGCTGCAGTGAATTTACTTTTAGAACAATGCCGTCGATTTCGAAGGGCAGCTCGTGCCGCGCGGTTTCCCAGTGCGTAATATATTGTTTGATCTCCTCCAGGTTCCGGCAGAGTTTTGCGTGACCGGAAGTTTTGAATCCCCAGCTATGCGCTTTTTCCAGTAATTCCCAATGCGTTTCAGCCGGCGCAGCATCTGCAATGTATTGATATAAAACCGCCGTCAGCCCACGTTTGCGGACTTCAGCGGAGTCCTGCATTTTCAGCGTTCCTGAAGCAGTATTGCGCGGATTCATAAAGAGATCAAGTCCTTCCTCGGCGCGGCGCGCATTGATTTTATCGAAGCTTTTGCGGGTCAGGAAAATTTCGCCCCGCATAAAAAAGGAATCAGGGTAATCGCCATGCAATGTCAGCGGAATTTCCGGAATGGTTTTAACATTCGCCGTAATCTCATCTCCGCGAAAACCATCACCGCGGGTAATGGCTTCCTTTAATTTACCGTTTTCGTAATGAACCGAAATGGACGCACCATCATATTTGAGTTCTGCCACAAAATCCACCGGATCGGGAATGGTGCGGATGATGCGGCGCTCCCAGTCTTCCAGATCATTAAAATCGTAGGAGTTATCCAGTGAGTACATTCTGAACTTATGCTCAACCGTCGGGAAGTTTTTAGTAACCGTACCGCCAACGCGCAGGGTGGGAGAGTTTGGGTCATAAAACTCAGGATGTGCCTGCTCGAGTTCCTGAAGATGTTTGAGTTTCTGATCAAATTCAAGGTCAGAAATTGTCGGCTGGTCCTCGATATAATAACGGTAATTATGCTGATGAAGTTCGGCGCGTAAATCTTCAATCTGTTGCTGAATGTTCTCTGACATAGGTGTCGGTTTTGCACAAATGTACACATTCGCCTCTTGCCATAAAAGTTCCGCAGACTATGCGAAATCGCGTGGGAACACACTTTGATGATTTTCAGCAGTTTAATTTCAGACTTGCCATACATGAATAAGAAAGATAAGATACTAATCGCCTTAGCCGTACTGGTTTCGGCCGTGGCAGGAGCAGCTACCTATTTTAGTTTGCCGGCTGTGCTGCTGTTTATTCTGGCGGCCGCTGCGCTCATCCTGGTTGCCATGATCGTGGGAAAAGCTACGGAACAGTTGGGCAGCCGCATGGGTCCGGCAGCAACCGGGGTTCTACAGTCTGCCTTAGGAAATCTGCCCGAGCTTTTCGTTTGCATTTTTGCTCTGCGCGCAGGCCTTTATACGGTGGTGAAAGCGGCGCTGGTCGGGTCTATTTTCGGCAATTCTGTTTTTGTGTTGGGAATGGCGATCCTGGTGGGCGGGCTTAAAAACGGACGGCAAAAATTCCACTCCGAACCGCCGAAAACGAATGCTATTCTGATGATTCTGGCTTTTGCAGCGATGGCAGTTCCTACGCTTACCTATTATCTTCATACGCCCGCGGAAAGCCATCTGGATATGTTGGATATTGTAGTAGCCGTGGTCTTACTGCTGATGTTTTCATCTTACCTTATTTTTTCAATTAAAGGAGATAAAAGTATTACGCCCGAGCATGCGGCAGATCCTTCGGAAAAATCGTGGAGCCTTGTTTTAACCTTGATTGTATTAGCTGCTGCGGGCGTAGCGGCCGGTTTTGTCTCAGGTTGGTTTGTAGATGCCTTACAGCCGGCAATGGCCACACTGGGAATTAATGATGTTTTCGCTGGTCTGATTGTAGTCGCGCTGGCCGGAAATGCGATCGAGAATCTGGTGGGGATTCAGCTTGCGTTTAAAAATAAAGCAGATTATGCGGTAAGTGTGATCACGAATTCCTCACTACAGGTCGCGATGGTTTTATATCCGCTGCTGATCATTCTGTCATTTTTCATCGGCGGCGCGGTATTATCTTTTGTCCTAAGTCCATTGCTGCTGGCCGCACTGGCACTTTCCGTTTTGGTAAGTGCCTTCATCATTTTCGATGGCGAAAGCATCTGGCTGGAAGGCGTCGCACTGGTTGGATTATACATTATCATTGCGGCTGCCTTCTGGTGGGGCTGATTTAATACGCCAGCATTTCCTCAATTTTCTGCTGCACTTTCTCTGCGTTCGGAAGCATTGCTTTCTCCAGTTCCAGATTGATCGGAACGGCGGGCAGATTTAAAGCGCCCATTGCTTCAACCGGTGCGTCGAGGTATCTGAAACAGTTTTTTGAAATCCGGTGTGCCACCGCTTCAGCAAAAGAGTTGTTAATCTGTTCTTCTGTTAAAACCAGACATTTACCATGCGCTTTTACTCTTTCAAAAATTAATTCTTCGTCCAGCGGAACTAGGGTGCGCAGATCAACGACTTCCACATTGCCACTAAAATTTTTGGCTGCAGCTTTTGCCCAGAAGACACCCATTCCATACGTAATGATGACCAGACTGTTTCCTTGTGTAATTGCACGCTCATCTGCTTTCAGCGCAACGGTGGCTTTTCCTAAAGGTAAAATATAATCTTCTGCAGGCTCCACGGTTTTAGCATCTTCCGTGCCCGGCACTTTGCTCCAGTATAAACCTTTATGTTCCAGCATAACCACCGGATTGGGGTCATAATACGCTGCTTTCAAAAGTCCTTTAAAATCAGCCGCGTTACTTGGATAAGCTACTTTAATTCCTTTGATATTAGCCAGTAAACTTTCTACGCATCCGCTGTGATAGGGTCCGCCGCCGCCGTATGCGCCAGTCGGTACCCGTAAAATGCTGCTCACCGGAAATTTACCGGCGCTCAGATAACAGGATTTAGATAGTTCCGTAATTAGCTGATTGATAGCAGGATAAATATAATCAGCGAACTGTACTTCCACAATAGGTTTTAAACCAACCGCACTCATACCGGCCGTAGAGCCGATAATATATGCTTCCTGAATTGCGGTGTTAAAAACCCGTTTGTTGCCAAATTTTTTACCAAGGGTCACGGTCTCGCGGAACACACCGCCAATGCGTTCACCCACATCCTGGCCGTAGAGCAATGCTTCGGGATGTTTCCACATCAGTTCCTGAATGGCGTGAATGGCTGCATCTACCATCACAATTTTCTCCTGGCCGGCGGGTTCGCGCGTTCCGGTTTCTTCGGTGATCGGAGTCGGTGCAAAAACGTGGTCCGCTACAGTAAGCGGAGAAGGATCGTCCGCATCGACTGCCTGCTGAAAAGCTTCTTCAACTTCGCGGCGCGTTTTTATTTCTATATCATTTAAAGTCTTTTCCTCCACGCCCATTTCCAGAAGATGCTGCCGAAGTTTTACACCGGGATCTTTCGCACGGTGTTTTTCCAAATCTGTTTCATCACGGTAAAACTCACGACGCACTCCGGAAGTATGGTGTCCGATCAGTACCGTACTGGCGCAGACCAACATGGGCTTTCTCTCTTCACGGACGAAGGTAACTGCTTCCTGCATTGCCTGATAACTCGCGACAAAATCAGTTCCGTCGACCCGCATACGGTTTAATCCTACAAATCCTGCCGCAAAATCATAAGCATCAGAACTGCGCGCTTCTTCCTTGGTAACCGAAATGCCCCACTCATTATCCTGCACCAGAAAGATAATCGGAAGTTGGTGGAGTGCTGCAAACTGAAATGCCTCGGAAACCTCACCTTCCGTTACTGAATTATCACCCAGGCTGCAAATGACAACCGGATTGTTTTCAAATTCTTTCAGTTTAAAATGTTCGATGTACTGGATTCCCTGTGCCACACCTGTAGTTGGGATCGATTGCATGCCAGTGGCTGAACTTTGGTGGATCATCTTCGGAAGATCCTCGCGTAAACTGCTGGGGTGAGAGTAATAAGACCGGCCACCGGAAAATGGATCATCTGCTTTTGCCAGTAACTGCAGCATCAGTTCAAACGGAGTCCAGCCCATCCCGAGAAGCAAACTTTCATCACGATAATAGGGCGAAACCCAGTCATCCGGAGTCAGTTGGTAGGCCGCTGCCAGCTGAATGGCTTCATGGCCGCGGGAAGTGGAGTGAACATATTTGGTAATCTGACGGTTTTCCTCGTACACATCTGCGGTTGCCCGGGCAATCATCATGTGTCCGAAAGCTTTCAAAAGTATTTTTTCTGAAACTGCGTTTTCTGTTTTTAAATCCATAGCGAACAAATATAATTATTTTGAAGCAGTATTAAAAATCGGAGATTCCGTAAAAATGTGTTCGTGAAGATGCGAAATGCACAGCGCTTTTTTGATTTTAATTTAAAATTATAAACGCTGAAATTAAGTGCAGCAGCAGAAACAAATTTTAAAATTTTCCAACTTTTTTTCCGTTAAAAATTGATGTAATTTTACACAAATTGTGCTTATAGATGTACTTAGTATTTGATACAGAAACAACCGGCTTACCAAAAAATTTCAACGCACCGGTGTCGGATTCAGACAACTGGCCGAGAATGGTTCAGATCGCCTGGCAGTTACACGATAAAGAGGGAAACCTGCTTGAAAATCAGGATTATATTATTAAACCCGAAGGCTACGATATTCCGTTCTCTTCCCAGCGAATTCACGGAATTTCTACCGAAATGGCACAGCAGGAAGGGCGGCCGCTGGAAGAAGTATTACAGGAATTTAAAGATGTTTTGTCGCGCTCGGAAGTGATCGTGGGACACAACATTGAATTTGATTATAATATCGTAGGCGCTGAATTTTTCAGAAAGAATATTCATAACAGCCTGACGGATATTCCCTATGCGGACACCATGCAGCTGGGTACTGATTTCTGCCAGCTGGGCGGCGGGAAAAGTGGCAGGTTTAAACCGCCGCGTCTGGAGGAATTATATGAGAAATTATATAACACCAAATTTGATGAAGCACATAATGCCGCGGCAGACGTAAATGCTACCGCACAGGTTTTTTTCGAAATGGTGCGCATCAATATTGTTCCCGCGTCGCTGCTGAAGATGACACCGGAAGAGCTGCAGCATTTTCAAAATATCCACCCAAATTCGGTGCAGCCGTTTCCGATTATTATCCGCCGGCAGGTGGCTGCCCGCCGCACCAAAAAGCAGGTGTCTTACGGCAACGCGGAGGATATTGATTTAGGGCAGTATTTTAACTTCCACAATCACAGTATTTATTCATCGCTGCAGGCGACCACGCATATTCAGGACTTAATTAAAAAAGCACTGGACAATAATTTTCCGGCCGTGGGCCTGGTGGATCTGGGCAATATGATGGGCGCTTTCAAGTTTGTTTCGGAAGTGGAAAAGGCGAACGACCAGATTAAAAAAACGTTCGAAGAATATGAGAAACGTCGAGCGGAAGCGGAAGAAAATAATCAGCCTTTTACCGAAACTCCGCCGCGCAGTGCACCCTTAATTCCCGTTATCGGTTGTGAGTTTTATATATCTGATCGCCCCGAACAAAAGCAGTTTACGAAAGACGATCCGGACCGCCGTACGCATATGGTCTTGTTGGCGAAAAACTTTGATGGATATAAAAACCTGGCAAAACTTTCGAGCCTGGGATATGTGAACGGTTTTTATTTTGGCGTGCCGCGGATTTCGCGCGAAATGGTAGCGCAGTACCGCCAGAACCTGATTGCCGTGACAGCCGGCACCATGGGTGATATTCCGAACACCATCTTAGAATACGGAGAAAAAAAAGGAGAGGAAATTTTCGAGTGGTGGAAAAATACGTTCGGAGATGATTTCTATACCCAACTTCAGAATCACGATATCGAAGAAGAAGATTACCTGAATGATATTCTGCTTAAATTCTCGGAGAAACATGAGGTCAGTATCATCGCGCAAAATGAAACTTTCTACACCGAAAAGAAAGATGCGCATATTCAGGACATTTTATATTGTATAAAAGACGGTGAAAAACTGACCAGCCCGGTTGGTAAAGGTTTTGGAAAAAGACGCGGGCTGCCGTCTCAGCAGTTTTATATTAAAGATGCCGACGAGTTAAAACAGACTTTCAGTCCCTATCCTGATGCCTTTGAAGCCTATGAAAAACTGGTTGCTAAATTCGAACCTTATACCCTGAAACGCGATGTGCTGCTTCCTGAATTTGAAATTCCTGAAGAGTTTATACACAACGAAGACAAGCTCGATGGCGGAAAAAGAGGGGAGAACGCTTACCTGCGGCATTTGACTTATGAAGGAGCCAAACAGCGGTATGACAAAATCAGCGATGAAATAAAAGAGCGACTGGACTTTGAACTGGAGGTTATAGCTAACACGGGTTATCCGGGCTACTTTCTGATTGTGCAGGATTTCTGTAATGAGGCGCGAAAGATGGGCGTTTGGGTTGGGCCCGGCCGTGGCTCGGCCGCAGGGTCAGCCGTTGCCTATTGCACCGGAATTACCAATGTGGATCCGATCAAATACGATCTCCTTTTTGAGCGTTTCCTGAACCCGGAGCGTATCTCAATGCCGGATATTGATATTGACTTTGATGACGAAGGACGCGATAAAATCATTAAGTGGGTTATTGATAAATACGGTAAATCCAATGTGGCGCAGATTATCACATACTCTGTCCTCGGTGGGAAATCTGCGATCAAGGATGCCGGCCGCGTTCTGGATCTGCCCATTCCCGATACCAACAATATCGCAAGACTGATTCCGCCTGCGCCGGGAATGAACATTGCCAAAGCCCTTGCTAAATTTGACAAGCTGGCGCCGGAAGATCAAATGCTCGCACAGGAGATGAAAGATATCCTAGCCAATCCGGAAGACGAGCGCTACGAAGTGCTGTCTGCAGCCCAGCGCATGGAAGGATGCATCCGGAATACCGGAATCCACGCCTGCGGGGTAATTATCACGCCCGAAGACATTTCGAACCTGGTTCCGATTACGATTGCCGCCAAAGATGCGGACATTTTAGTATCGCAGTTTGATAACTCGGTGGCGGAAAATGCCGGCCTGCTCAAAATGGACTTTTTAGGCCTGCGTACTTTAACGATTATTAAGCACGCCATCCGGCTGATTAAAGACAAGCACGGCGTTGATATTAATCCTGATGAGATTCCGCTGGACGATGCCAAAACATATCAGTTGTTTAAGGAAGGACGCACCATCGGGATTTTCCAGTATGAAAGTCCCGGCATGCAGAAGTATATGCGTGAACTGAAGCCGACTGAGTTTGCCGACCTCATTGCGATGAATGCTTTGTACCGCCCGGGGCCCATTAAATACATTCCAAACTTTATTAACCGTAAAAACGGTGCCGAGGAAACTACCTACGATTTAGAGGAAACCAAGGAATATCTGCAGGAAACCTACGGCATTACCGTTTATCAGGAGCAGGTAATGCTTCTGTCGCAAAAACTCGCCAACTTTACCAAAGGTGAAGCGGATACACTGCGAAAAGCAATGGGTAAAAAACAGCGTGATGTGCTGGATAAAATGTATCCTAAATTTATTGAGGGCGGGAAATCCAATAATCTGGATGAAGAAAAACTTAATAAAATATGGAAGGACTGGGAAGCGTTCGCCGAATATGCCTTTAATAAGTCACACTCCACGTGCTATGCACTGATCGCGTATCAGACGGCTTATCTTAAAGCCAATTATCCAGCAGAATATATGGCCAGCGTGATGACCAATAACATTAACAATACCAAGCAGATTACTTTATTTATGGAGGATTGCAAAAGTATGGGCGTTGATGTTTTGGGACCTGATGTTAATGAATCACAGTATGAGTTTGCGGTAAATGATAAGGAGCAGATCCGCTTCGGCTTAGGTGCTATTAAAGGTATTGGCGAAGGGCCGAGTGAAGCCATTGTGGAGGCAAGGAAAGAGGGCAGGTTTACCGATATTTATGATTTCTTTGAAAGAATTCCGGCTTCACAGATTAATAAAAGAGTAGCTGAAAGTTTGGTCATCGCCGGTGCTTTCGATGAACTCGACCGCTACCACCGGGCGCAGTATTTTGATATCGATATGTCCGGGAAAACCAATCTGGAAAAACTGCTTCGCTACGGACAAAGCTTTCAGGAAAGTAAAAATGAAATTGAAAATTCATTGTTTGCCGACTTTGCCGAAGAAGTGCAGATTGAAAAACCGAAAATCAATCCGGCGCCGGAGTGGCAAAATATGCACAAGCTGAACCGCGAAAAGGAAATCATTGGCTTCTATCTTTCTGCGCATCCGCTCGACGAATATCGCTATCAGTACAGTTTCCTGCAAGGTGCGCTGAGCCGGAAAGAGGTTTTGGAAAAGAAGCCGGAAGAAGAAACAGAGATGGAAGCAGTGCTGCTTTCGCCTGATCTTACTGCAGCCGAAGATACGGACGATGATGTGGTGGATTTGTCTGCCGCGGAGGATGGCGAAGATGAGGTACTGGAAGAAGCTACGAAAAAAGCAGAGCCGAAGGGAGCTTTTAATTTTCTGAACCTCGATGAAATTGAAGCTTTTAAAAACACAGCCTTCAGCCCGACCCAACCCGATCTATTTAATAATGACAAACTGACCTGGAAAGAAAAACAAGCTTTAAAAAATAACACGCCGGAATATATGGTCGCCGGACTAATTACGGAATACACAATCCGCGACGGGCGCAACAGCGGCGAGAAGGTGGCTTTCCTTACCCTGGAAGATTATAGCGGTTCCTATTCTTTCAGACTGGGTGACCGTGATTACATGAAACTTCGGGATAAAATTGATTTGCAGCGCTTTGTGATTTTTAAAATAAAGTTTGCGCAGGTTTCAGATGGGCGGGTTTTCGTAAATGTGAATGATGTGATCGATTTAAAAGAAGCCTTCGATAAATTTGCTAAGAAAATGACGGTGGTGATCGATGTGAACGACCTCAGAAAAGAAGATATCAACTTTTTCCGGCAGCAGTTTAATCAGGAAACCGGCGAGCAGAAACTGAATTTCCTCATCCGCAATCCGGACGACAACAGTATGCTGGAACTCATGAGCATGCAAACGCAGCTGGAACTGACGAACGATTTGCTTACGGTATTTAATGAAACACAGAAGTATCAAATTTACCTCAATTAATATATTGGTTTATTAGTAAAAACGTAAAAAAGGGGTGAAAACACGGTACGATATTTTAAAATTATTATATTTTACTAACTATTTTTCGTATATTCGTACAAAACACGATGAACATGAAAACCAAAATTATTTTGTACGAAAGCCAGTTGCTCTATGCTGAAAGTCTGCATTGTCTCCTCTCGAAAAGTCGTTTTACGACCAGTTGTGAAGTGATCACGGTAAACACAAAGCAGGCAGCGATGACTCAGGTAACTGATCCGGGAACCATTATCTTTTTTAATATTTCGCCGCTTACCTCGCACGAAGTGGGAAACGAAATTGAACAGTTGCTGGAGCTAAATCCTTCTCTGAAAATCATTACGTATTCCGCTTTTCCGGAACCGAGAATGATCAAGCGTATTTTTGATAAAGGAGCAAAAGGCTTTCTCGGAAATAATACCACCGGTAAGGAATTTCTGGAAGCGCTCGAGTGTATGCTGGAAGATAAAGTGTACATCAATGAAAATGCTAAAAACGCTTTGCTTAATTACATTTGCAGTGTGGAAGATGCAAAACCAAAACACAGTTCCGTGGAAGAACTCACAGCGCGCGAGAAAGATGTACTGCATTTGATTTGCGAAGGTTTGCGGTCCCGAGAAATTGCCGAGCGTCTTTTTATTTCCACACATACGGTGGAATCTCATCGTCGCAATATGATGCTCAAATTTAATATTAACAGTTCGAACCAGCTGGTAAAGTATGCACTGGAAAACCGCCTGGTAGAATATTAATTGATTCATAATAGTTAGAAAATCCACTTCAGCAATTCTGAAGTGGATTTTTTTAAAGCTTTATAAAAAGAAAGTTGAGGAAATACATTCCTCAACCCCCTTGAAAACTTTACTCCCAATCTGGCATTTCTGCGTCGGGGAATAAGTTTGTTCTACTATAATCCTGTAAGGTGATTTTCATGATCTCCCGCTGTGAGATACCGTCGTTGCTGGTGCTCACAAATATGACTTCTGCATCGTTTGGCGAAAAACGCGGATCCAGGTCATTCATTCCGACCGGCTTTTCACTTTCCACAGAGATATCGGTCGCTGTAGCAGCATTCAAGTCATAGATGAAAAGATGAGTATCCAGTTGCCGGTAATCTGCATCCTGATGCCCGGAAACATCATAGCTGTACAGCAATTTGGTTCCGTCAACCGAAAAGCTCAAACCGCCTGCGGCGCCCGGAATGTTTTGCAGTACTGTTTGCACCATATTTCCAAGTACATCAATAATGTATATTTTAACATTATAACCATTGGCATCATTGGTTTTCACCGCGATTTTACTGCCGTCGTAGCTCCATTCACACTCAGTGATAAAACTGCCGTCCGGCGTGGTGTGGACAAGCTGCAACCCGCTGCCGTCTTTATTGATGCGGTACAGCTTCGTGAAATTGGGATAGAGCAGTTCTTTTCCATTTTTACTCCAGGCAAAATCCAGTTCGGCATTATTAAATCCTGCAACCGGGACGGCAGTCACCTGCATGACGCCCGAACCATCCGGACGGGCCGTATGAATCTGTGCATTGCCGCCGACCGTTCTCAGAAATGCAATAAGTTTGGCATTCTGGTTCATCCGCGGTCGCCAGCTGTTAAACGAGGCAGAACTAAATTTGAAATTTTCATTAGCTTCATTGCTCGAGTAGATTACGTAATTCCCGTTTTCTTTCCTGACGTAGTGGAAGCGGTTTTCGGGTGTGGCGCTCGTTGTAAATCTGAAAGTAGCACTATTAACCGCCGGATGTATCCCATCGGAGACGGCTACCTGCCAGTAATAAGTAACACCGAATTTCAGATTTTCCAAAGAATATGTTGGTTCAGTTAAATCCTTCACCGTCAATACTTCGTTGTCAAGGCTGTTCCGAACGGTGAGGGTATATTTCGGCACATCCAGAGAATCAGCATCAGTCGCTGACCAAGTTAACTGCACATTCAGTGGTTGATCGACGGCATTATCAACCGGTGAAATGAGTACCGGTACCGAGGGCGGCGTATTGAGTGACTGATCATCCGCCATTTCAAAAACAACGCTTACCGTCTGGTCCTTATTTTTAATGTTTACACCCTGCAGATTGGTGAGGTACCCCTGCAGTTCTGCACGAACCGAATAATCGCCCAGTGGAACATTGGTAATAGAAAATGTTCCGTCTTCTGCAGAAAATACCGTTTCAGAAGTGGGTGCTGTGCTGATTTTTACATTTTTCAGCGGCTGATTGGTGCCTTTCTTAATAACGACTCCTTTTAAAGTACCGGTTTGTACCTGCTCCACAAGATCTTCACTGCAGGAAAACAGCAGCAGAATAAGAAAGAGCATGGCTATATAGTGTATTATCGTTTTCATTTGTTTTGTCTTTGAGGTTTTTTAGCACCGAAGTAATAAATCAAGCCGGCTCCAATCCGTACGCCCATGTCTTTTCGGCGGCCGTTTACGAAACCGTCCCAATCATCAGTAAAACCGAGGTCGTACTGTGATTCTGCTCTGATTCCCAAATTGGGCGATACCAGATATTCCAATCCACCTCCGAACTGCGCTTTGTAGGCAGGCTTTTCGGGTAAGAAGAATGAACCGGCGCCTGCATACACAAATGGGGAAAGCTTATATTTCGGTAAAAACAAATATTCCAGATTTACTTCTGAAACCAAAAGATTCTTTTTCAAAATACCGCTGTTTTCGAGTGTCACTGCACTCAGATTGATTTCTGCGTTCAGGTTATCGGTAATGAAATATTTTACTCCACCTTTTCCGCCGAGATTCATTTTGGCGTCGGTGTAATCTCCTTTTATTTTAAAGCCTTCACCATAAGCGAAAAGTGCCAGCTTTCCGCGCTGCTGCTCGGGAAATTTGTTGCCGATAATACGTTTCTCGTTTATGGTTTGCTCCTGATTATATTTGTCGATAATAGAATTAAAATCACCGGCATGCATCTGCTTATTATCCCACAGTTGATCCCGGACGCCTTCGATTATAATTGACATCACTGCTTTCTCAATGGCTTCAGTCACCGCCAGGTGTACCGGTTCATTTTGGGTTATGCCGACATCGGACTCCAGAAGCCGCTCCGTATCGATAAAACGGAAAAAGTTACCATTAATACTCGTCGATAAAATCGTTTTCGATGTATACACTGTTTTTAGGATTTCACCGCTCGACGTAGAAACTGCACGGAGATACACCGTGATTCTGTCTTGTCTGTACTGCGCGCCCGCGCCCAATCCAAAGTAGCGTGCACCGATGCCGCCGGTCATTACATTTGTGTCATAGGAAATAACTCCACCTTCCAGCAGCATACCTGCGAATAAGAGGGGAGGGAGTGTCGAGGCTTCTGTGGCGTCTCCGCCGCCGTATTCCTTACGTGTGCTTCGGATGATTTGCCGTTCATTCAACAAATTCCCAATGTTTTCGCGCTCGATGGCGGTAAACCATTTGCTGTCTTCCAAAGCTTTAAGTAGGATGGAAGTGGTACCTTGTGGCACGGCTGTGCTCCAGTTTGATCCGTTTTCTGCTGCTTTATACTGTCCCGTCTGATCCCTGAATTTATAGACGCCTACTACAATCTTGTCTTTAGGCGGTGGCAGGTTTCTGATGGCCGGAGTGTATGAAGTATACTCACCCAGTGTAGATTTTTCACTGTTGGTGGGCAGATTAAATAAAGTGCATTGATACAGAAACAAAAGAGAGAGCAGCGAGCCTATAATCTTAATTATAGTTTTAGCTGTCATAATGTATTGTTTTTTATCCACCGGGGATCACAATTTGCGACTGTTCACCGGTGCTGGTGTTTAAGATGGAAATGAGAAGGCCCTGACCCGTTTGCAGAACTTCCAGGTAAATAGAACCAAAAACATAGGTTCCCGGTTTCAGGTCACCGTCACCGAATTTGTCGCCAAAAAGTTTGCGCGACAATTCGTTGAGAATTTGCCGGTTCAGATTATCGGTAAAACTGTCCAGTGAGTTTTGATCACGCAGATTAAGTCCTGTTCTGCTGGTATCGCTGAACTGATTCTGGGCGCTGGCAGAACTCATGAGCCATTGGTAATTAAAAGTGTCGCCACCGAAAGCCGGATTAATAGGCTTGTAGACAAACTGCTGGGCACCGCACCAGAAAACCGCGCACAATGCCAGAGGGATTAATATTGGTTTCATAATATTAATATTTAAATTCTCTGTTGCGCAATTGGTTTTCCGCTGACCATCTGATAATGCCTGCCAGCGCGCGGTCCGCTTCAAATTCCATGGCTTCTTCATCCGGTTTGGTCATGAAGGAATACATGACCTGGTCATCAATAGTAACGTTCACGCGACTGTTACGGCCAAAGGCAGGTAATTCAGTAACGGTAACGGTACCATCAACCTTTCTTGGGATTTGATTGTACTTTTTAAAAAAAGCCTCGTAAAACATTTGGCCCGGCCGTGTTTTGGTCTCGTCGATCGTGATACCCGAAAGCTCGATGGAGGATTCCGGGATAAAACTGACGTTTTTAGAGAAGTAATCTCCGTTAATCTCGAGGCTGTCTCGGGCAATTAATTTGTCGGTCTCGTCATCCTTGATGAGCAGAAAAATTTTAACAGCATCGGCCTTAGCGATCCGGATCGTGCTTTCCGAGAGTGTTTTGCTTTCATGAGGCTTTAGGGAGAATTTGCCGCTTTGTTTGTTACTGGAACTGCCGCTCTTTCCCTGTTTTACGGAGATGAGGATATAATTTAAGGTGTGAAACAGGTCGTCCGTGCTTTCTGAAACAGCACGTATTCTCAGCAGACCTTCACGTGAGTCGGTAACTATTTTCCCCTTCACACCGGACGGCTGCTGTGCAGTAGCCAGTGATGAAGTGCATAGTGCGACCAGAAATGTAATGAGAGTTTTCATTGTTAAGTAGAGTTTTCAAGGGTTGTTTTTCTTAATAATTTCTCATAAAGATGGTCATGTCATTCGCATTGATGTTTATTTTCATTCCCTCCGAAATGCTGTTGCTCCCGGCAATGTCAATATAATTGTTGTTGCCGTTAATGTGGATCTGTGCGTTGGTAGGATAGGAATTGGCATTATTAAAGAGCGTGAGATTTTGATTTCCGTTTTGGATCAGCATCAGTTTACCGTACTCGCGGTCGCGGATATCAGCATGGTTCTGGTTGCCCTGCTGTAAAGTCAGCGTATTATTTTGGGTGCCGGCTGCCTGGGTGTACTGTTCATAAAACTCAACAATATTATGGCTATTGATGTTTTTTACATCAATACTTTGTGCGCCAGACCGGACACTCACAATAATCAGCAATAAAAACAGAAATCTTTTCATCACAAAGAGTAAAGAAGCAGGAGCAGTTGTGCTGCTCCTGCCGGTTGTTGTTAGTTTGATTGGTTTACAGTAAGGGAATTGTTATTTCCGATCTGGGTTCCGTAGTGGAAATGGCCATTACCGCTTTGGTTGATATCAGCGAAGTTATTGTTGCCTTGTTGATAATCATCAGCGAAGTTATTGTTACCGGATTGAGTTTGGTACAATACGTTACTGTTACCATCCTGCCATCCGATCGTTGTATTGTCATTTCCTGATTGATCAGACAATGCATAGTTGAAATCCCCGCTTTGCGTATGGTCAGCGCTATTTCGGTTTCCATATTGGTATTGGTACACGTCGTTCATATCTCCAGTTTGGCTGGAAGTTGCTTCGTTGCGGTTTCCTACCTGATCCTGTACAGCGATATTCCAGAAGCCGTCCTGGGTGGCTTCTGCACGGTTGCGGTTACCATCCTGGTATTGGTATGCTTCATTCCATACACCATCCTGGTCTACCATTGCACGGTTGCGGTTGCCTACCTGCCACTGTTGCGATTCGTTGGCGGTGCCGTCCTGGGTTACTGTAGCTCTGTTTCTGTTGCCGTCCTGATATTGGATTGCAAAGTTGTAATCACCATTTTGATCCACGTCGATTCTGTTGCGGTTTCCAAATTGGTACGAAATATTATCATTACTGTCACCCATCTGGTCCACTTCAATTCGGTTACGGTTACCCATGCTTAGTGCATAGTTTGTGTTATTATCACCTGTCTGGTTAATAAATGCTTTGTTTCTGTTCCCATCCTGGGTCAGCACATTGTCATTCATGTAGCCTGTCTGGTTAATTACACCTTCGTTGTGATTTCCCAACTGAGTAGAAACATCACTGTTCATCTGTCCGTAGGAAAAACCTACTGCAAATAGCGCTAATACGCCAATAGAAAACTTTTTCATGGTTAAAAAATTTTTAGGGTTAGTTTGTGATACAAATGTAGAAGGAGGCATTATGTGAAGCATCACTTTTTTTCTGTAATATGCTAAAATGGTTGTATTACAGGAGATGATTGCGTGAATCAACCCCCGTGTAAACAGGTGTTTCTCGAAACAGACTTGAGGAAGTCGTATTTACTTATCTGTTTTTATGTCATAAATAAACCAGGAAACTATTTTTGTTTCTAAGTTTTCTTTCGTACTTTTGTGCCTGCTTATGGAAAAAAATGAATTTTTAGCGAAAGCCTGTGATTTGTTTCTGGAACATGGCGCCAAAACGCTGACGATGGATGATGTTTCAAAAGCATTTGGAATTTCTAAAAAGACTTTGTACACCAAATATCGAAATAAGGAAGAACTGATCGAAGCTGTATTACATTATAAGCTCGATGAGGTAATCGCAAAGTTGCAACTGCAGAATCAGCAGATCGAGTGCGCGGTAGAACGGATGTTTTGTCGAGATGAGGATATTGATGAACTGGCGAACAGTAATAATTCCCTGCTCATTAAACAACTGATCCGATATTACCCGGCGATTTTTTCCCGACATATGATTGAATTTTCGCACAAGTTTGCCGAGGTTCTTATTCATAATATCGAGAAAGGAAGGCAGCAAGGTGTGTATCGCGAGGATTTCGATGCGGAAGTATATACCAAGTTATTCTTCCAGCTCGTGATGTCACTGGAAAGTTCGCCCTTTATGGACAGTGCGGAAATTGATTTGGTGCACTATAAAAAAGAAACTATGCATTTTTATATGAATGCAATCACCACAGAAGAAGGTAAAAAACTATTAAAAAAATATAAATAATACTGATGAAGAAATTAATTTTCAGTCTTGTATTTGCCAGCAGTTTTCTGTTCGCTCAGGAGCGTGTCCTCACCCTGCCGGAAGCGATTGAATACGCGCTGCAGCATAAAGCAGATGCGGAAAAAGCGCGCCTGGACATTCGAAAGGGTGAAGCCGAGATTGCGGAAGTAAAATCCAATGCCTATCCGAATATTACCGTCAACAGCAGCACGACGTATAACCCACTTGTGCAAGAAAGTTTGTTACCTGGCGAAATATTCGGCGCACCCGGGCAGCAAATTAAAGTTGCTTTTGGCCAGAAATGGACCAGTAGCAATATGGTGCAGCTCACCCAGAACATCTTTAATCAGCAGGTATTTGTGGGTTTAAAAGCGGCCAGATCTACACAGGAATTTTACATAATCAATGCGCAACTCACCGAAGAGCAAATTATTGAAAAAGTTGCGAACGCGTATTTTCAGGTGTATCAGGCGGAACAGATGCTGAACAATGCCGAGAGCAACCTTAAAATCACGAATGAGACCATTAAGATTATTAAAGGTTTATTTGATGCCGGTCTTTCCCGCAAGATTGATTATGATCGGGTAGTCGTTGCCAGGAACAATATTGTCTCAAGTCAAAAGCAACTGCAAAATGCGGTGGAACTGAGTGAAAATGCGCTGAAGTTTATGATCGGAATGCCCATCGCAGAAGAGATTAGTTTACCGGAACAAACTTTCGAACCTTCTTTCCTTGCCGACCGCAGCGCAGATTTTGCCGCGCGTACCGAAGTTAAATTGCTGAACAAGCAAATCGAATTATTGAACTGGAAAAAAAAGGCATCGGAAGCGGAGTACTATCCTACCGTGGCACTGTCCGCAAATTATGGTTTCCTGGGGCAAGGTGAGAAATTTCCTTTATTTTATGGAGAGAAGAACGGCGTTTTCTGGTCTGATCTTGCGTCCATTGGATTGAACATCCGTATTCCGGTGTTCAATGGATTTGCAACAAAAGCCCGTGTGGAACTTAACTCCATTGAGATTGAAAAAGCACAGGCAGACTTGCGCGAAACTACTTTAGGACTGGATCTCGCATATCATAATGCCATTGCTCAGCTGGAAAATAATGAAACCACCATTGGCATGCAGGAGGAAAATGTGAAGCTGGCAGAAGAAGTGCTTTCCAATACGCGAAGCAATTATCAGTACGGCTTGGCGACCTTAAACGATATTCTGGATGCGGAGCGTGACCTCACGGAGGCTAAAAATAATTTAACCCGCGCTCAACTTGATTATAAACTGGCAGAAATTGACCTGCTGAAGTCTCAGGGAAAACTACGAACCTTAAGCGAAATAAACTATTAAAATGAAGAAAAATACATTAATTACCATTCTGGCCGTTGTCGGTATTGCGGTTGCATTCTTTTTTATACTGCAGCGCAACAAAGCCAAGAATGAAGAACACGTAGCTGTTGTAGCAGAAAAGAACACAGATGTGGCCGTGCGTACGGCGATTGTGAAAAAGGAGGAAGTGAGTGGAGAATTCTCCGTAAACGGAACCTTTTTGCCGAACCGTCAGGCGCAGATTGCGGCAGAAATCAGCGGTCAGCTGGTTGCACTGAATGTGAAAGAGGGAAGTTATGTACGCGCCGGACAAAGCATCGGGCGACTGGGCGGTGAAAAGATTTCCGTGAATGTGGCGAATGCCAAAGCCAACCTGGAAAGTGCCCAAATGGCCTTAACCCGTTATGAAAATGCATATAAAACCGGCGGGGTTACGGCGCTTCAGCTGGATCAGGCCCGCCTGCAGGTGAAGAACGCACGCGCACAATTGCAGTCCACCAATCTGCAATCCGGTGACACGAATATAATTTCTAAAGTTTCCGGAATTGTAAATCAGAAATTTGTGGAAGTAGGGAGCGTGGTAGCACCGGGAACGCCGATTATCGAGATTGTGGATATTTCTTCGGTTAAATTAAAGGTAGATGTGGACCAGTCTCTGGTCAGCGATCTGGCTGTTGGTAACACGGTTAAGGTAAAGCCAGACGTTATAGAAGGCACCATCGACGGACGCATTACC
Organism: Chryseobacterium salipaludis; assembly: GCF_022968825.1. GTDB lineage: Bacteria > Bacteroidota > Bacteroidia > Flavobacteriales > Weeksellaceae > Kaistella > Kaistella salipaludis. The sequence continues at coordinate 11,849 of NZ_JALHKS010000001.1, read as the reverse complement.
TTCATTGCGCCCTCCGCCTCCGGAGCGCTGAAATTCCCGATTGAAATCACGGTGCCGAACAGCTTTAACAAGTTGAAAGCAGGCATGTACGGAACTGCCATATTTACCCGCAGCGGAGATTCTCAGGCGCTTACCATTCCGCGTGAAGCTTTTGTGGGCAGCGTGAGCGACAATCTGGTTTTTGTGGTTAAAAATAACGTGGCCTACCTTACCAAAATCCAAAGTGGAACCAATTACGGTGATAAGGTACAAGTGGTCAGCGGCCTGAAAGCCGGTGATGAAGTGGTGACCAGTGGACAGATTAACCTGACCGACAAAACCAAGGTTCGTAAACTATAATCATTTCCATTCAGGAAACAGAAAAAATATTAAATGAAATTAGCAGAAGTATCGATAAAAAGACCCAGTGTGGTCATCGTGATGCTCGCCTTACTCATCATCGGTGGTTTATTCAGCTATTCACAGCTGAACTATGAACTTATTCCGAAGTTTGAAGTAAAGGTCATCACGGTTGCAACGGTGTATCCCGGAGCCTCGCCCGCCGAGGTGGAAAATACCGTTTCCCGAAAAATAGAAGATGCCGTTTCGGCCTTGGAAGGAGTGAAAAAAATTCAGTCTAAATCCTATGAAAGTCTCTCGGTAGTCGTTGTGCAATTTAATAATGACGCCGATGTGGACTTTGCCTTAAATGAAGCCCAGCGGAAAATCAATGCCATCCGTTCTGATTTACCGGAAGATATTGATGAACCGTCGCTCAGCCAGTTCTCACTCTCGGACCTGCCGATTGTCCGGATGGGTGTTACGGCGAACCTGACCGAAAACGAATTATATGATTTGATTGACAACCGTCTTCAGCCGGAATTCTCCCGTATTCCCGGGGTTTCCAAAGTGGATATCGTCGGTGGGCAGGAACGCGAAATCCGTATTAATCTGAACCAGGAAAAACTGGAAGGATACGGGCTTACCATTCCTCAGGTGCAGCAGGTTATCACCATGAGTAACCTGGATTTCCCAACCGGAAGTTTGCGTACGCGCCAGAACAGTACCCTGATTCGCCTCGCCGGTAAGATTAATTCCGTAGATGAGTTGCGCAACCTGACAATTTCCTCGCAGAACGGACAAAACATCAGACTGTCTGATATTGCTGAAGTACAGGATACGCAGAAACAGGCAGACAAGCTGGCACGTATTAACCAGCAAAATACAATGTTGCTGCAGGTGCAGAAACAAACCGACGCCAACGCGGTAGAAGTGAGCCGTCTGGTACAGGAGAAGATTGTACAACTGGAAGAACAGTACAAAGCACAAAACATTAAGATTACAGTAGCGAGTGATACTTCTGTATTTACATTAAAGGCCGCGAATGCTGTTATCAAAGACTTAGTGATCGCGGTAGGGCTGGTAGCCTTTGTAATGTTGTTTTTCCTGCACAGTTTGCGGAATGCGCTTATTGTAATGGTGGCAATTCCAGCCTCTTTGATTGCAACCTTCATCGGGCTTAATTTATTCGGTTACAGCCTTAACCTTTTGAGTTTGCTGGGACTTTCCCTGGTAGTAGGTATTCTGGTGGATGATGCGATCGTGGTCATTGAGAATATTCACCGGCACATGGAGATGGGTAAAAATAAAGTGCGCGCTGCTTATGACGGAGCTTCAGAAATCGGATTTACCGTAACGGCGATCACGCTGGTAATTGTGGTGGTATTCCTGCCGATTGCTTTAAGTACCGGTTTGGTTTCCGATATTATTAAGCAGTTCTGTGTAACGGTAATTATCGCGACACTGTTGTCTTTATTAATATCATTTACCGTGGTGCCATGGTTGTTCTCCAGATATGGTAAACTGGAAACCATCAGTAATAAATCTTTCTTCGGCCGTATTATTTTAAAATTTGAAGAAGGGCTGACTTGGTTTACACACAAAATTGAAAACCTGCTGAAGTGGAGTCTGCATCATAAAATTAAAACATTTGCAGTCACTTTCCTGTTGTTTGCTTCCTCGATAGCATTATTGGTTATGGGGTATATCGGCTCCGACTTTTTCCCGGGCAACGATAAAGGAGAATTCCTGGTGCAGATGGAAATGCCGAAAGATACCTCTTTGGAAGAAACTAACTTCCTGACCCAACGCGCGGAGAAATATCTGGCAACCAAACCGGAAATCATTAAAATGATTACCTCTGTAGGTTCCGTCAGTGGTGGGATGGGCGCAGTGCAGTCTACCAATTATAAATCTGAAATCTCCGTGGAACTTACAGACAAAAGCGAAAGGGACGAGCCTACAAACGTGTATGCGGCAAGACTGAAACGCGATTTGGAGAAAATTCTGGTAGGTGCGAAAGTAACGACCATTCCGGTTGGCTTTATGGGTGCTGAACAGGCGCCGCTGCAAATGACGATTACCGGAACCACTCTGGAAGATGCCATGGCTTTCGCGAAACAGGCAGAAGCGCAATTGCTGTCGATTGATGGTGCTTCAGAAGTAAAGTTAAGTGTGGAAGAAGGAAACCCGGAAATTTCCGTCACCGTGAACCGCGATAAAATGACTTCGCTTGGTCTAAATGTAGCCACCGTCGGACAGACGCTTCGTACTGCTTTTAGCGGTAATAATGACAATAAGTTCCGTACCGGTAACAATGAATATGATATCAATATCATTCTGGATGAAGCGAACCGAAGCAACATTGAAGACGTACGTAATATTACTTTCATTAATAATGACGGAAACAAAGTACAGCTGGCGCAGTTTGCGGATATTAACTTTACATCCGGACCGGCCTTACTGGAAAGATATGACCGTAGCCCGTCTGTAACCGTTCAGTCTCAAGTGGTGGGTAAAACGACCGGTACAGTGGCTTCTGAATGGGAAGCAAAACTGGCAAACGTTAAGAAACCTGCCGGCGTAAACTGGGTATGGGGCGGTAACATGGAAAACCAGAGCGAAGGTTTCGGTACCCTCGGGGTAGCCTTACTTGCTGCGATTATGCTGGTATATATGATTATGGTGGTACTGTATGATGACTTTGTGAAGCCGTTTATTGTATTGTTCTCCATCCCGCTTTCCTTTATTGGAGCACTGTGGGCACTGGCACTCACCAATCAGAGTTTGAACATCTTTACCATTCTGGGAATCATCATGTTGATTGGTCTGGTGGCGAAAAATGCGATCCTTTTGGTTGACTTTGCCAATCACCGGTTAGAAACCGGGGAAACTATAGAGAATGCGCTGGTGCAGGCCAACCACGCCCGTTTGCGACCGATTCTGATGACAACCATTGCGATGGTATTCGGGATGCTGCCAATTGCGATGGCTACCGGTGCAGCCGCGGAAATGAACAATGGTCTGGCGATCGTGATCATCGGTGGTTTGATTTCCTCCCTGTTCCTGACACTGATTATTGTACCGGTGGTATATTACATCGTGGTTCGCATTGAGAAGCGATTTGAAAAGAAAGAGAAAACAGATTATCAGGACGCGATGACTGCTGACTATGAGCATATCCATCCCGAGAATGAAATCGGTTTTTAATTTAGTTTAGTTTGATGAAGAAGAGAGCTGCTCGTTTCCGGGCAGCTCTCTTTGATTTAAATACGTGTAAACTAAATCTCTCTTTATCTTTCTATAAAGTTTATCTTTAAAATAATACCTTATAACCCGGCAGCTACGATCTTTTTTTGCGCCAGCGTTAAGAATCTTTTAACCAGCAATACTGCCGAAATCGTCAGGCCAAGTCCAAGGGCAATCCACATTCCGAAGGCGCCCATTTTGAAAGTGACGCACAACACATAACCCAGCGGAATGGTAATGATCCAGTAGGCAATAAAGGTGATAATTGAAGGGATTTTCACATCCTGAATACCGCGTAAGCTGCCCAGGGCCACGACCTGCACACCATCCGATAACTGAAACAGCGCCGCAATAATTAAAAGTTTTGAAGCCAGCAAAATAACGGCAACATCCTCCGCCTGGGTGAAGAACGTCGGCAAAATATTGCGCCCTACGATAAAGAACAGACCGCAGAAAAGCATAAAGATAAAGGCAATTTTCAGGTTGTTAACGCCCATCCCTTTTAATCCGACATAATCACCTTCACCGGATTTCCGTCCGATCAATACGGTCGAAGCCACACTGAATCCGATGCATAAATTAAATGTAAATGAAGCCATCGAAAGTGCGATCTGGTGGGAAGCAATGTCCTTAGCAGAAATTAATCCGCAGATGAAAGCAGCGCCCGCAAAAGCCGTTACTTCAAAAAACATTTGCAAAGCAGTAGGGAACCCGATGCGCAGCATTTTGCTGAACATCTGGCGCGAAAAGCCGGTAAACTTAATATAAAACGCTTTAATATACTGTCTGGTTTTTTTCTCTTTTAATAATACATAATAGAGAAATACCACCATAAAAATCCGCGCGATCAGGCTCGCCAATGCAGAACCCTGAACACCCATCGGTGGAAAGCCGAGCAGACCTTTAATGAAAACGTAGTTTAAGGCAATATTGATGACATTGGCAATGATCGTTGCTTTGGTTACCCCAACCGTAAATGACAGTCCTTCCGAAACTTCACGCAAGGTCTGGAACGCCATAAACGGAAGAATGCTGACCGTCATAATCACCAAAAACTTAATTGTATCGGGAATGACTTCCGGCGGCTGATCCATATGATAGAGCAGGGGCATTGCGACCAGCAGCAATATCATGAGCAGTAAACCAATCGTCATATTAATAATAAAGCCATGGCGAAAAACGGAATTAATGGTTTCGTGATCGCCCCGGGAATGCGCCTCTGAAACCAGCGGCGGAATCGCGAGCGAAAAACCAAGCGCAAAGACAAAAATGGAAAAGAATACCGCGTTTCCCAGTGAGACCGAAGCCAGCGCCTGCGCTCCCAGTAACTTCCCGACAATAATATTGTCAAAAAGATTCACGGAAACCTGGCCTACCTGGGTTACCATAACCGGGAGTGCGAGTGTGAGGAGTGCTTTCGTGTACGAACGATTCAGAAAGGCCATAGCTGAAAAAATTTAAGCTGCAAAAATACGGCAAACAATCTGTTTTAGCGGTCGACTTCCTGTTTTAATTGTCTTTGAGCACTTCTGTGGGGAAGCCGAGCAGATTCATCATTTCAATCGCATTGATAATTCCGGACGTTCCGAAGGTATTATTAAAAAATAGAAATACTTCCCGGTTGGCATTCTGCGCTTCAGTTGCGATCTTATCTAAAAATAAATTGTCGTATCTGGATTTAAATAATTGCGGTACGCCGTGCATCCGGTAATATGCAGCCTCCTTATTATTGATAATAAATTCATCGGGGATATTGCCGGGATATGAAACGCCGCAAAAAATAATTCCATGTTCTTCCAGCGTTTGCAAAACTTCTTCCGTCCACCAGGAAATATGCCGAAACTCCACGACATTCCGATAGTGAGGAACTACTGCGGCCAGTACGGACTTTAGGTTTTCAGCCGAGTAATGAAAAGAGGGCGGCAGTTGATACAGAAAGCCGGCCAGCTTGCGCCCAAGATGACCGGAAATATGGTTGCAAAAGTTTTCAGCAAGGTCGCCGATGTTTTCAAGACGACGGGTATGCGTGATTTCCTTTGGCATTTTTATAAAAAACTGAAAATCGGCAGGCGTGCTGTCAAACCATTTTTGCAAGGTTTTCGGAGTTGGCGTTCCGTAGAATGTGGTATTAATTTCCACTGCGGGCAGGTATTGCGCATAAAATGACAAATACTCGCGCGACGGTAAACTATCCGGATAGAAAATCCCCTTCCAGAAGCCGACCGAAAAGGAAGAGCAGCCTACCTTAATTACATTACTCTTCATTATTAATTAATCCATCAGTTAAGGATTGCCACTGGATCTTGCTGCCGAGGAGCATGCCGCCTAAGCCTACCACATAATCCCGCACTTTCTCCACGATGTTTGTTTCTTCTTTGTTTGGTGTTTCATTGCGGGCGTGCACTTCGGCACTGACGCGGGTACCTTCACGCCGGATTTCAAGGTTGTTAGTTGCTTCATCATCGAGGAAATGGGCAACTTCAGTATTACTGTCCAGCGGGCTAGGACTGGGCCGAAGGCGCATATAAACACGTTGCGAACTGCCGAATTGGGTGTCTTCAAACTCCTCTATGCGGACCCAGTCGTAGCCGTCTTTTTCAGTATTGGACAGCAGGGGTACCTGCACGCTGATAAAATCGCCTACTTTGGGAACATGAGGATTTGGATTCCCGTACTGATCACGCAATTCAAATTTAGCCTTTTCGCGTCCGGCAAAGTGATCCCATGAACTCACATTGAGGAAACGGTTTTTCACGCGCCGGAAATATTCTTTCGCGCTGTTCTCGTCGGGCAACACAATGTTTGTATAGGCATTACTCTGTGCGCCGTCTCTTTGTGGTGGAATTTTATCATTCACGGCGGTGCTTTTATTTATTAAATTCTTCGATAATTCTTTTATTAAATGCTGGCAAATCTTTTGGTGAGCGGCTGGTAGTTAGGTTTCCGTCTGTTACCACTTCCTCATCGATCCAGTGTGCGCCCGCATTTTTTAAATCTTTGGAAACAGAATGGTAAGAAGTCATTTTCTTTCCGTCTACCACTTCGGCATTAATTAAAGTTTGCGGTCCGTGACAAATGGCAGCTACCGGTTTTTGCTGGTCGAAGAAGTTCTGGACAAATTTGATCGCGTCCGTATCCGTACGAAGGGTATCAGGATTAATCACGCCACCTGGTAACAGCAACGCCGTATAATCTCCTGCGTTCGCATTTGCTACTGCTTCGTCGACAGGTACACTGTCGCCCCACTGATCATCCTTCATGCCGCGGATGCTACCTTCTTTGAGGCTGATGATTTTTACCTCGGCGCCTGCCTCTTTCAAAGCCTGAACCGGTTTTTCCAATTCTGATTGTTCAAATCCATCGGTCGCCAGCACGGCTACTTTTACGTTATTTAATTCTGACATAATATTATTTTTTGCCTTAGAACAGCAAATATGTTGCCACCAGGAAGACTATATTTTGCGATGATCTTTTCTTTAATATAAAAAAACCGAAGCACTTGGCTCCGGTTATATATTAAATGTAAAACTGTGAAGTTATTTTCGCACAAAACTTTCTACGTCAGCAGCACTTACAGGATTTGATCCTAATATAATGAGTCGTTCCACCACGTTTCTAAGTTCACGTATGTTCCCGGTCCAACTGTAGCTTTCCAATGCTTTAATTGCTTCGTCATCAAACTCTTTCAGAGCTGTGCCGTGTTCATTCGAAATGGCCTTCGTGAAGTGCGCCACCAGCAGTTTAATATCTTCCTTACGTTCGTCCAATGGCGGTACATAGATTTCAATAACAGAAAGTCGGTGGTACAAATCCTCGCGGAACCGTCCTTTCTGAATTTCTTCCTGCATATTCTTATTGGTTGCCGCAAGCACCCGCACATCTACTTTAATTTCCTTATCACTGCCGACCGGTGAGACTTTGCTTTCCTGCAGGGCGCGAAGTACCTTTGCCTGAGCAATCAGCGACATATCCCCAATTTCATCCAGGAAAATGGTACCGTTGTTGGCGAGTTCAAATTTCCCTTGCTTATCTTTGATTGCGCCGGTGAAACTACCTTTCACATGCCCGAATAATTCAGACTCGATCAGTTCAGACGGAATGGCGGCACAGTTGACCTCAATCATCGGGCCCTTGCTTCTTTCGCTCTGTGCATGGATGGCATGCGCGACCAGTTCTTTACCAGCACCATTCGGACCGGTAATCAGTACCCGCGCGTCGGAGCTGGCCACTTTTGCGATCATATCCTGAATCTTTTGTAAAGCCGGCGACTCACCGATCATTTGGTACTTCTTATTGACCTTCTTTTTTAAAGTAGTGTTTTCGTTTTTCAGATGCTGATTGGTTTTCTGCAGATTGCCTTTATCCAGCGCGTTACGCACACTTGTGATCAGCCTGTTGATATCGATTGGTTTTGAGATAAAATCATATGCACCGTCTTTCAGGCAATCCACCGCTGTATCAATATCTGCGTGACCCGAAATCATGACGAAAGTCGTATCAGGTTTTAACTGCAATCCTTGCTTGAGGAGATCCGTTCCGGACATCTTCGGCATTTTAATATCAGACAGGACCAAGTCGAAATCTTCCTTTTCCAGAAATTTATATCCTTCGTGGCCATCTTCAGCTACAGTAAATTCATAATCTGGCAACTCATCGGATAAAATAGAGTGGAGTACACCGGAAATGGCTTTTTCATCCTCGACAATCAAGATTCTTTGCATTAGAAAAATTTTATTTTTTTAGTAAGTTTAATTATTGGAATTTCAGCATCTAACGTAGCAACAATCATACCCATCAGCCCTCATGCGCGGCTGCCGAATATAAGCGAACCGATGCGCACAGAGTTGCTTCCACAGCTAATCGCCAGCTGGAAATCGCCGCTCATACCCATTGATAAAGTGGTTAACTGATAGCGCGCACTGAGCTGATCGTACAAATGTTTTAACATGGTGAATTCTGCTTCAATTTGCTGCCGGTGTTGCGTAAAGGTAGCCATGCCCATCAGCCCTCTTATTTGCGTACCCGGAAAATGGCCTTGCGCATGCTGCATAAGCAGTTCTTTGGTTTCATTAATCTCAAGACCGTATTTCTGGTCTTCCTGTGCGATTTTCACTTGTAGCAGAACATTAATGGTTCGCCCGCATTTCTGCGCTTCCTTGCTGATTTCAGCCAAAAGTTTCTCCGAATCCACACTTTCAATCATATGAACAAAAGGCGTGATGTATTTCACTTTGTTGCGCTGCAAATGCCCGATCAGATGCCAGCGGATATCCTCCGGAAGCACGGCGGCTTTTTCCGTCATCTCCTGAACTTTATTTTCACCGAATACGCGTTGTCCTAGATGATACACTTCCTGAATTTTTTCAACAGGGTGTGTTTTCGATACAGCAACCAACTGCACATTTTCGGGCAATAGATCACGTACCGTTTCGTATTGTTTTTGCAGATCAGAAGGGGTTTGAAGCATTTTTTTAAATAATGGCGTTAAAAATACGGGTTTTTGACGGTTCAGGCAAACGGCTGTTCGCGTGAGGAATTGTGTTTTCTTCCTGTTTATGCATAATAAGGGTGATTTCACTAACTACTTTCCCGAATCCTACGATTACTTTTGCAGCAGGATTGAAAGGAATCTTTCAATTTAATTTTTTTTAAAGTAGTTTCAGACCACCGAATGTCACCATTATGATGAATCTTATCGAATGGGACCAGACCATAGGTTCTATTATTCAGATTTCGCTGCTGCTGATTTTCCTGGCGGCCTTGCTCTGGAAGCATAAACAACTGGGGCGCGGCATCATCTGTTTCATTGCCGGTAATATTCTGATCACCACGACTAATATTGTTATTTTTATCATTCATCAGACAGGCATCGTTTTCCATACGAAAGCACTGTACAGCATTTGCGTGAATTTCGGTTCTTTTCTGATTCTTTTTATTTACTTCCATAAAGTACTGCGGCAGTATTGGTCAAAGGTTATAAATGTGATCAGCATGGTTTGCCTGGTGATTGGCTATTCGCTGTTTGTTTATTTTGAAACTGATTTTTTCAACAGATTGCCAGTAGGATTTTTTCTGTTCGAGGTTGTTCTGCTGATGACCAACATATTTTTGGTGCTGCGGGAAACATTTAATTCAGATAAGATACTATATATAAGGACATATTACCCGTTTTGGGCATGTATTGGCCTGATGGCTATTTATCTAGGAATTACACCGCTGATGGTAATTGGTGATTCTTCCACCAGAATTATTAATGTCAATATATTTTTCCTACTTTTATTTATTGTAAATATGCTGGGATATGCGATATTGTTAATTGGCATATTCGACGCGGAAGGAAAAAACAGTCAGCGACGTGGATCTTACAGAAATTGATTTTGTACTGGGCATCAGCACTTTTATTATCATGATTGTTATTTTGGCCATGGTGATGGTATACGGAGTTTTTATAAAGAAAAAGTCGGAACTGCTGCTGTCACAACAAAAAAAAGAAGCAAGGTTTGAGCAGGAACTGGCAACATCACAGGTTGAAATAAAAGAACAGACGCTTAATTATATAGGACAGGAACTGCATGATGATTTGGGACAAAAATTATCGGTGGCGCGGCTGATGACCAATAAGATTAATACGGCCGGGGACGGTGACCGTGAAGATATCGTTCAGGAAATTAATATGCTGCTGGGCGAATGCATTCAGGATATCCGTAATCTTTCCAAAGTTTTCATCAGCACGCAGGTGCGCAGAATGGGTTTTGTGGAGGCGCTCGAGCGGGAAATTTTTCGCATTGAACGGTTGAACCTGATGCAGGTGGATTACCACAATAATAACCATGAACCGCAGATTGCACGCGAACATGAACTAATCCTCTTTCGGATCGTCCAGGAATGTATTACAAATGTCATTAAGCATTCGCGTTCCAATAAAATGAAAATTACCATCGAGGACAAATTGGAAGAAATGGTAATTACGGTGGTGGATTTCGGTATTGGATTTAGTCAGAAGAATGTAAATGATGGCAGCGGCCTGAAAAATATGAAGAACCGGGCTAAGATTATTAACGCGGATTTCCGCCTTCGATCAACTGCCAATCATGGAACTGAAATAACCCTCACTTATAAAAGAGAACCATTATGGAACCCGTAAAAGTAGCCATTGTGGATGACCATAAGCTGGTCTCCAAAGCCTTGGAAAATATGATTTCCGCCAATGAAGATCTTCGTGTGCTGATGACTTGTTTTAACGGACAGGATTTTGTCAGTTCATTAAAACAATCAGAAGAAAAGCCGGATGTGGTGTTAATGGATATCAACATGCCAATCCAAAATGGTATTGAAACTACGCGCGAAGTATCCGAGCTTTACCCGGACATGAAAATTATTGCGCTCACGATGGAAGATGACGAAGCGACGATCATCAATATGCTTAAGGCCGGTGCCAAGGGGTACTTATTAAAAGACATGTCACCCGAAACCTTATTCGATGCGATTCGTATTGTCCATGAAAAAGGAATTTTCTATACAGATATTGTTACCCAAAGCTTACTTAAAATTAAGACGGAAGAAAAAGCAACCAAAGAAATAACAGATTCGTTGAAAAGCCGTGAGCTTGATTTTATAAAATTATCCTGCTCTGAACTGACGTACAAAGAAATCGCCGACCAGATGTTTGTGAGCCCGCGCACAGTAGATGGCTACCGTGATTCCGTTTTTGCGAAGCTTAATGTGAAAACCAGGGTAGGCATCGTATTGTTTGCAATTAAACACGGGCTTTCTTAGAAATAGGGTGATTTCACGGTTTACTGGTATGATTTCTCACTATATCTTTATACCGGTTCTAAAAGCACAAATGACGAACAAATTTTTTACCGGTTGAAAGACCGGTTTTTTCAGCTTATGTATGTTAAGGAGCGTACGCCATAATTATTAATGGATTTTCTTAGCAGTAATTTTGACAGTATATATATGATTGTTTATTAAAGCTGCATTTTGTCGATTGAACATAGGGTCTTGGAGAAAATAACTTCGTCTATGCTTTATATTTGAACAGTTGGAAAGTAATCGCAATATAGAAATCCTAAATAATTATTTAGTTTAAAGTTTTGGAGCAGAATATCAGCACTTTAAACATTCGTTTAAAATATAAAACGTCAAACCCCTTGCTCATTCAAATAATGTGCCTATTTTTGCAGAGTCAAAAGGAAACGAGTAGACAGCGAAGGGGTACGATTGAGGAAAAGGGGAAGAAGCGCGGTGTTTCAGAGCTTTCAGGAGCTTTGGGATGC